>NZ_JBZWDB010000002.1:2500-988569 GCF_058681775.1 Nocardioides sp. FY1077
GTGACTCTGATGCGTTTTCCCAAGTAACACGGAACCCCTGAAATTCCGTGTGAATCTGGCGGGACCACCCGTTAAGCCTAAATACTCCTTGATGACCGATAGCGGACAAGTACCGTGAGGGAAAGGTGAAAAGTACCCCTGGCGGGGAGTGAAATAGTACCTGAAACCATGTGCCTACAATCCGTCGGAGCCTGGATCGCCCTTGTGGTGGACGGGTGACGGCGTGCCTTTTGAAGAATGAGCCTGCGAGTTTGCGTTGTGTTGCGAGGTTAACCCGTGTGGGGTAGCCGTAGCGAAAGCGAGTCTGAATAGGGCGCCTGAGTAGCACGATCAAGACCCGAAGCGAAGTGATCTATCCATGGGCAGGTTGAAGCGCGGGTAAGACCGCGTGGAGGACCGAACCCACTTAGGTTGAAAACTGAGGGGATGACCTGTGGATAGGGGTGAAAGGCCAATCAAACTTCGTGATAGCTGGTTCTCCCCGAAATGCATTTAGGTGCAGCGTTGCGTGTTTCTTGCCGGAGGTAGAGCACTGGATAGCTAATGGGCCCTACAAGGTTACTGACGTTAGCCAAACTCCGAATGCCGGTAAGTGAGAGCGCAGCAGTGAGACAGTGGGGGATAAGCTCCATTGTCGAGAGGGAAACAGCCCAGACCATCAGCTAAGGCCCCTAAGCGGTGACTAAGTGGAAAAGGATGTGGAGTCGCAGTGACAACCAGGAGGTTGGCTTGGAAGCAGCCACCCTTGAAAGAGTGCGTAATAGCTCACTGGTCAAGTGATTCCGCGCCGACAATGTAGCGGGGCTCAAGTCATCCGCCGAAGCTATGGCATTCATGCGTGTACTTAGCGCACCCTCGAGGTGTGTTCAGGTGTGTGGATGGGTAGGGGAGCGTCGTGTCGCGAGTGAAGCTCCGGAGTGATCCAGGGGTGGATGCGACACGAGTGAGAATGCAGGCATGAGTAGCGAATCACGTGTGAGAAACACGTGCGCCGAATGATCAAGGGTTCCAGGGTCAAGCTAATCTGCCCTGGGTAAGTCGGGACCTAAGGCGAGGCCGACAGGCGTAGTCGATGGACAACGGGTTGATATTCCCGTACCGGCAAAACAGCGCCCATGACGAACCTGGTGATGCTAACCATCTGAAACTCGTTTGACCGGACCCTTCGGGGCGAGGCGGGCGAGCGTAGCGTGGGACCCGAACTGGTAGTAGTCAAGCGATGGGGTGACGCAGGAAGGTAGTCCAACCGTACCGATGGTGGTGTACGGCCAAGGATGTAGGGCGCCAGGTAGGTAAATCCGTCTGGCTGACTTCGATGTCGAGTCTGAGATCTGATGGGGAGCCGTTAGGCGAAGTGGGTGATCCTATGCTGTCGAGAAAAACCTCTAGCGAGCTGTGCGCCGCCCGTACCCCAAACCGACTCAGGTGATCAGGTAGAGAATACCAAGGCGATCGAGCGAACCATGGTTAAGGAACTCGGCAAAATGCCCCCGTAACTTCGGGAGAAGGGGGGCCGGATGCGTGAACCCACTTGCTGGGGGAGCGTTGATGGCCGCAGAGACCAGGCCCAAGCGACTGTTTACTAAAAACACAGGTCCGTGCGAAGTTGTAAGACGATGTATACGGACTGACTCCTGCCCGGTGCTGGAAGGTTAAGGGGACCGGTTAGAGACACTTGTGTTTCGAAGCTGAGAACTTAAGCCCCAGTAAACGGCGGTGGTAACTATAACCATCCTAAGGTAGCGAAATTCCTTGTCGGGTAAGTTCCGACCTGCACGAATGGAGTAACGACTTGGGCGCTGTCTCAACCGTGGACTCGGCGAAATTGCACTACGAGTAAAGATGCTCGTTACGCGCGGCAGGACGGAAAGACCCCGGGACCTTTACTATAGTTTGGTATTGGTGTTTGGTTCGGCTTGTGTAGGATAGGTGGGAGACTGTGAAGTGCACACGCCAGTGTGTGTGGAGTCATCGTTGAAATACCACTCTGGTCGTACTAGATGTCTAACCTAGGTCCATTATCTGGATCAGGGACAGTGCCTGATGGGTAGTTTAACTGGGGCGGTTGCCTCCTAAAATGTAACGGAGGCGCTCAAAGGTTCCCTCAGCCTGGTTGGCAATCAGGTTTTGAGTGTAAGTGCACAAGGGAGCTTGACTGTGAGACAGACATGTCGAGCAGGGACGAAAGTCGGAACTAGTGATCCGGCGCCAGCAGGTGGAAGCGGCGTCGCTCAACGGATAAAAGGTACCCCGGGGATAACAGGCTGATCTTCCCCAAGAGTCCATATCGACGGGATGGTTTGGCACCTCGATGTCGGCTCGTCGCATCCTGGGGCTGGAGTAGGTCCCAAGGGTTGGGCTGTTCGCCCATTAAAGCGGCACGCGAGCTGGGTTTAGAACGTCGTGAGACAGTTCGGTCCCTATCCGCCGCGCGCGTAGGAAACTTGAGAAAGGCTGTCCCTAGTACGAGAGGACCGGGATGGACGAACCTCTGGTGTGCCAGTTGTCCCGCCAGGGGCACGGCTGGTTAGCTACGTTCGGGAGTGATAACCGCTGAATGCATCTAAGCGGGAAGCACGTTTCAAGATGAGGTTTCCCACCCCGTAAGGGGGTAAGGCCCCCAGCAGAACACTGGGTTGATAGGCCGGAGGTGTACAGCAGTGATGCCTAGCCGACCGGTACTAATAGGCCGAGGGCTTGTCCCACACTCATTCAACACAACCTGCAAAGGCTGTTGTTGACAACGATTGTGTGTCTACACGCCGCACGTTATAGCGTATGTTCGCGTCCACGAACCAGTCACGATCAGTGACATTCATAGTCTTGGAGCCCCCAAGACCGCCCTCGACGTGTGTGTTGTCGGGGTGTGTGGTGTGGGGGTGTCCGTCAGAGTTACGGCGGCCATGGCGAAAGGGAAACACCCGGTCCCATCCCGAACCCGGAAGTTAAGCCTTTCAGCGCCGATGGTACTGCAACCGAGAGGTTGTGGGAGAGTAGGACGCCGCCGGGCATCTTTTTCCTCGTGGGGCCACCCGACTTCGGTCGGGTGGCCCCACGAGTCATTTCAGGGCATTCCCGCGTGGGGTCGTCGAGGCGCTCGGGGGTCGCCGTGAATGCAGAAGGCCCACCACGTGGTCGTGGTGGGCCTCTCGTGCGTCCGCGGTTCGCTGCTAGGGGGTGCTGCCCGCAGCGGGCGGGGCGTCCGGGTCGTCAGGGTGCAGCCGCTTGCGGTCGAGGTCGCGCAGGAAGTCCTCGTCGTCGTCCGGGGCCACCAGCTTCGGCTTCGCCGGCGGGCGCTGCCGGGCGGCGGGCCGCTGGGGTGCCTGGGGCAGCAGGCCGCGACGCTGCACCGCACGGATGGTGAGGTAGGTCGCGAGCCCGATGAGGGCGACGACGAGCAGGAGCCTGAGCACCCTTCCAGCGTAGGTCGGGAGTGGTGAGCAGCACAGGGGCGCCTAGGCTGGGGGTGTGAAGGAGTTCCTCGTCTACACCGTGCTGCGCCTGCTGCTGTTCCTGGCCGCGCTGGGGGTCGTCCTCGGCGGGTGGCTGCTGATCGCCGGCAAGGCCAACCTGCTGGGGTCGTTCGTGCTGGCCCTGGTCATCAGCGGCATCGGGTCCTACTACCTCCTGCGCACCCCGAGGGAGGCGTTCGCCCAGCGGGTCGACGAGCGGGCCCGGCGCGCTGCAGCGCGCTTCGAGGAGATGAAGGCCCGCGAGGACGACGAGGCGGCCGAGCAGGCCGAGGCCGAGCGGCGGCAGGGCCGGACGCCCCCGGCCTGAGCCGACCAGCGGTGGGTCAGCGCTTGCGGCGGTCGATCGCGCGCTGCACCCGGGTCTCCGACTGGCCCAGCACCTTGGCCATGATCGGGACGCGGAGCTTCCACGCGACCGCGGCGGCGACGACGACCAGGACGAAGATCAGGAAACCCATGCCTGGAGCCTACGCAGCCAGGACCAGCGCCGCAGCGACGAGCGCCGCCCACACCAGCTCTGCCGCGCCGGTGGAGGCCAGCACCGGCACCAGCTCGCGACCGGTGGCTCGTCCGAGCACCAGTCGCAGGCCCGGAGCGGCGGGTAGCAGGAACGTCAGGCCCACCAGCGCCCACCACGTGGTGAGGGCGGCCACGGCCACCACCGCTGCCGCGGCCAGGACGACCAGCGCGGTGTAGAGGCCGCGGGTGCGGGCCTGACCCAGCAGGACGGCCAGGGTGCGCTTGCCGGCGACGGTGTCGCCGGGGATGTCGCGCAGGTTGTTGACCACGAGGATCGCGCAGGCCAGCGCCCCGATGCCGACCGCGGCGGCCCACGCCGGGCCGAGGTCGTCGAGGTCGGTGCTCTCGACCTGCACGTACGTCGTACCGACCACGGCGACCAGCCCGAAGAACACGAAGACCATGACCTCGCCGAGGCCGAGGTAGCCGTAGGGGCGCGCCCCGCCGGTGTAGAACCAGGCCGCCAGCACGCTGACCAGCCCCACCGCCACCAGCCACCACGCCGTGGTCGCGGCGAGCACGAGCCCGGCCGCGGCGGCGACACCGAAGGCGAGGAACGCCGCCCGCTTCACCGCGGCGGCCGGCGCGGCGCCCGACCCGACCAGCCGCATCGGGCCCACCCGGGCGTCGTCGGTGCCGCGGATGCCGTCGGAGTAGTCGTTGGCGTAGTTGACCGCCACCTGCAGGGCCAGGCTCACCACCAGGGCCAGCAGCGCCTTCCACCACACCGCCTCGTCGACGTGGGCGGCGACGCCCGTGCCGGCGAGCACGGGGGAGACGGCAGCGGGCAGGGTGCGCGGGCGCGCACCGGCGAGCCACTCGGAGGGGGTTGCCACCCGAGGATTCAAGCAGCCGCGGGTCGGCTCACCGCGCCGGGTCGAGGTCGTGACGGACCAGGAAGCGCTGCGCGGCCCGGGCGGAGGGGTGCAGGGCCACGGTCGCTGCCAGCACGAGCGCGGCGATGGTCAGCCATCCCGCGGCGCCCCACTCGAGGGCGAGGAACGTGTAGAGCGCGGGCGCCCAGACGTAGCCGAGCTGGCCGCCCAGGTTGCCGGCGCCCTGGTACTCCCCGCGGCGGTCGGGATCGGACAGCTCGGACTCGAACGACCAGCTCGCGGCCGACAGGAAGAGCTCGGCGCCGGTGACGGTGACGTGGCCCAACCAGATGAGCGCGATGGTGAGCAGGCCGACGGTCTCGTGGGTGACCAGCGTGATGACGCACGAGACGACGAAGAAGGCGCTGCTCACCCGGGTGGCCCGCAGGGCGGTGCCGACGTCGCGCACGCCGCGCGCGGCCGCCATCGGCAGGAAGATGCACATCACGGTGTTGGTGCCGAACAGCAGCGCCAGCAGCACCCGCGGCGCGTCGGTCTCCTCCACCAGCCACAGCGGGATCACCAGGTGCAGCAGCACCTGGTTGGTCTCCAGCACGCCGGCGAAGAACGAGGTGGCGAGGAAGCCCCGGTTGCGCAGCGCCCCCGGCACGTCGACGGCCGCCCCGGCCACCGGTGCCTGCAGCGCCGTGCGCCGCGTGCGGTGCGGCGCGGCCGGCAGCCGGGTGATCCACCAGGCGTTGGCGGCGACGAGCAGCGCCGTCAGCCAGGGCAGCGCCCGGATGACGGAGTCGTCCTCGAAGGCCAGGGCGATGCCGCCGAGCGCGGCACCGAGGGTGAAGCCCAGGTTGAGCGCGGAGTACATGTAGGCCTGGGAGCGCACCCGCTCCGCCCGGGGGAGCAGGTCGAGCACGTAGGCGCCGCGCCCGGCGTTCCCGGCGCTGTTGACCACCTCCAGCACGATGCTCATGGCCAGGAACGCGGTGAACCCGTCGATGAACGGCCACACGGCGTACATCCCGGCGGTGCCGAGCGCGCCGAGGGCCCAGGTGTGCTGTGGGCCGATCCGGTCGGCGAGGCGGCCCGCGGGGACGGCGACGAGCATCGAGACGACGCCGGCGATGGTGATGCCGAGCCCGACCTGGGCCGCGGAGAGCCCGACGACCTGGGTGAAGAAGACCGCGCTGGCGGTCATGAAGGTGCCGTCACCGATGGCGTAGAGCACCGACTGCACCGAGAGCCGACCGGCCAGCGGCGTGGGCGGCGCGGCCTTGCGCGCCCGCGCACGCACGGCGCCGAGGAGGGTGCTCACGCGGAGCATGGAACCACGCGTGGTTAGGGTCGGTCGCGTGGATATCGGCGGCACGACGCGCGAGGTGGTCGAGGCCCTGCGCGGGTGGCTGTCGACCGAGCCCGGGCGCGATCCCGAGCCGCTGGTGGTGAGCACGTCGGGCTCGACCGGCCGGCCCAAGCGGGTGCTGCTGTCGCGCCGGGCGGTGCTCGCGTCGGTGGCGGCCACCGAGCGGCGGCTCGGGTCGAGCGGCCCGTGGCTGCTGGCGCTGCCGGCGACCTACGTGGCCGGGGTGCAGGTGGTGGTGCGCTCGCTGGTGGCCGGCCACGACCCGGTGCTGCTCGAGGACCACGGGTCGTTCGCGCAGGCGAGCGCCGAGCTGGTGCGCCGCGGGCCGTTCGCCACCGGGGCCGCCCAGCAGGCGGGGCAGCGCGGAGACCGGTTCGTCTCGCTGGTGCCGACGCAGCTGCACCGGCTGCTCGACGACCCCGACGACGTCTGGGCGCTGCGCAGCTTCCGCACCGTGCTCCTCGGCGGCGGTCCGCTCGACCCGGCCCTGCGCGCCCGCGCCGAGGCCGCCGGCGTGCGGGTCGTGGCGACGTACGGCGCGGCGGAGACCGCAGGGGGCTGCGTCTACGACGGGGTGCCGCTCGACGGGGTGGCGCTGGCGCTGGGGCGCGACGGGCGGGTGCGCCTGGCCGGCCCCACCCTGTTCGACGGCTACGACGGCGACCCCGTGCTGACCCGTGAGGTGCTGGTGGACGGCTGGTTCCTCACCGCCGACGCCGGACGCCTCGACGCCGACGGACGCCTGGAGGTGCTGGGCCGCCTCGACGACGTGGTGGTCAGCGGCGGGGTCAACGTGCCGGCCCCCGCGGTGGCGGCGCGGCTGCGCGAGCACCCCGCGGTGGAGGCCGCCGAGGTGCTCGGGGTGCCCGACGAGGAGTGGGGCCACCGGCTGGTGGCGTTCGTGGTGGGCGACGTCGACCTGGAGGCCCTGCGCTCCTGGGTGGTCGAGACCTGCCCGCGAGCGTGGGCGCCGCGCCAGCTCGTGACCCTCGACGCCGTGCCGCTGCTCGCCAACGGCAAGCCCGACCGGCTGCGGCTGCGGGGCCTGGCGTGACGCCCGGTGCGGTGCGCGTGGTCGCGGTGCCGATGACGACCCGCTTCCGCGGCATCACCGTGCGCGAGGCGGTGCTGCTCCAGGACCCCGCGACCGGTGGGTGGGGCGAGTGGAGCCCCTTCCTCGAGTACGACGACGCGGTGGCCGAGCCGTGGCTGCGCTGCGCCGAGGAGGCCGCGGCCGGCGACTGGCCCGCCGCCGTGCGCACCAGCGTGCCGGTCAACGTGACCGTGCCGGTGGTGGGCCCGGAGCAGGCCCATGCGCTGGTGCTGCGCGGCGGCTGCCGCACCGCGAAGGTGAAGGTGGCCGACCCCGGCACCACCCTGGCCGACGACCAGGCGAGGCTGGAGGCCGTGCGGGACGCGCTGGGGCCCGAGGGCCACGTGCGCATCGACGTCAACGGGCTGTGGTCGCTGGAGGAGGCCCTGGCCGCGATCCCGGTGCTCGACCGCGCCGCCGGCGGCCTCGAGTACGTCGAGCAGCCCTGCGCCGCCGTGGAGGACCTCGCCGCGGTGCGCCGCCGCCTCGACGTGCCGGTGGCCGCCGACGAGTCCATCCGTCGCGCCGCCGACCCCTACCGCGTGCGCGAGCTCGAGGCCGCCGACGTGGCGGTGCTGAAGGTGCAGCCGCTCGGCGGGGTGCGGGCGTGCCTGCGCATCGCCGAGGACATCGGCCTGCCCGTGGTGGTCTCCTCGGCACTGGAGACGTCGGTCGGCATCGCTGCAGGGGTGGCCCTGGCCGCCGCGCTGCCCGAGCTGCCCCACGCCTGCGGGCTGTCCACCGTGCAGCTGCTCACCGACGACGTGGTGACCGAGCCGTTGCTGCCCGTCGACGGCGCCCTCCCGGTGCGCGCGCCGGCGCCCGATCCGGCCGCGCTCGACCGGCTCGCCGCCTCCCCCGACCGGGTCGCCCACTGGGAGGCCCGCCTCGCCCGGGTGCGCGCCCGGCGGGCGGTCGGGCAGGATCGGCCGCTGTGAGCACCTCCACCGACCTCGCCCGTGCCGTGGTGACCGCGCTGGTGCGCTCCGGCGTCACCGAGGTCGTGGTGGCCCCCGGCTCGCGCAACGCGCCGCTGTCGTTCGCGGTCTGGGACGCCGCGGCCGCCGGGCTGCTGCGCCTGCACACCCGCGTCGACGAGCGCTCCGCCGGCTTCCTCGCCCTCGGCCTGACCCGCGTGGGCGCGCGCGCCGCGGTGGTCTGCACCTCCGGCACGGCCGTGGCCAACCTGCACCCCGCGGTGCTGGAGGCCGCACACGCCGCCCAGCCGATGGTGGTCGTCACCGCCGACCGCCCGACCCGGCTCAGCGGCACCGACGCCAACCAGAGCACCGACCAGGTGGGGGTGTTCGGGCGCCTCGTGCCGACGCGCGACCTCGCCGACGCGGTCGACGTGCCGGTGCTCGACGACCCCTGGCAGCCCACCCACCTCAACGTGCGCCTCGACGAGCCGCTGCTGCCCGACGCCCCGTGGCGACCCGCTCTCGACCCGGCCGTGGAGCCCGGTCCGCGCCCGCCTCGGCCCGGGGCGGGCCCCGACGAGGAACCCGAGCGGCTCGCCCTGGGGCCGCGCACGGTGGTGGTCGCCGGGGACGACGCCGGCCCGCGCGCCCGCCGTCTCGCCGAGCGTGCCGGGTGGCCGCTGCTCGCCGAGCCGTCGAGCGGCTCGCGCACCGGCACCCACGCGCTGCGCTGCTACCGGCTGCTCCTCGACACCGACCTCGGCCGCAGCGTGCAGCGCGTCGTGGTGGCCGGGCACCCCACGCTGTCGCGCCCGGTCAGCCGGCTGCTGGCCCGCGACGACGTGGAGGTGGTGGCGACCCCGGGTCGCGGGGTCTGGTCGCGCCGGCCCTACCGCGTCGACCGCACCCTGGCCTCCGACCACGTGGCGGCCGAGGGCGAGGACGACCCGGCCTGGCTCGCCGCCTGGCGCGACGCCGACCGCGACGTGGGCCGGCGCCTCGACGCCCTGCTGGCCGCCGAGCCCGCCCTCACGCCGTACGCCGTGGCGGGTGCGGTGGCCCGCGCCGTGCCACCGGGCGGGCTGCTGCACGTCGGCGCCTCCCACCCGGTGCGCGACCTCGACCTGATGCTGGGCGGACCCGGGAGCCGCTTCGGGGTGGGGGAGCGGCGCTTCGTCTCGGCCAACCGCGGGCTCGCCGGCATCGACGGGGTGGTCTCGACCGCCGTCGGTGCGGCGCTGGGGCGGCCCCGCAGCACCCGTGCGCTGGCGCTGATGGGCGACGTCACGTTCCTGCACGACAGCAACGGGCTGGTGCTCGGCCCCGACGAGCCGCGCCCCGACCTGACCGTCGTCGTGGTCAACGACGACGGCGGCTCGATCTTCTCCGTGCTCGAGCAGGGCGCCCCCGCCCACGCCGACCGCTTCGAGCGGCTCTTCGCGACCCCCCACGGCGTCGACCTCGCCGCGCTGTGCGCCGCCACCCGCACGCCCCACTGGCGCGTCGACAGCCTGCCCGAGCTCGAGCAGGCGCTGGCCTCCCCGAACGGTGGCATCGACGTGGTCGAGGCACGGGTCGGCCGCAGGGATCGCCGCGACCTCGACGCGCGCATCCGCGCGCTCGCCGACGGCTGAGGCGTGAGGCGGGCGGGAGGGGGCAGGATCTCGGTGTGAGCGAGCTGTCCAGGACCCCCGGCGTCATCGCGTACGTCGACCACCACGAGGGGCCGCGGCGCGCCCTCACCCTGCACCTCAGCGGTGGGGAGCGCTTCCTGCTCTCGCGCCACCGTCCGGTCGTCAGCATCGACGGCCGCCAGTACGTCGTGGTGTGGGGGCAGGTGACCTTCGAGGTGCCGGCCGACCGCAACGTGCACCTCAGCGTGCACCTCGAGGCCGAGGCCATCGTCGGGGTGGCCTCGGCGCTGCTGCCGCCCGGCGGCGAGGAGCTGGTGCTGACCTGGACCGTGCAGGGCTCGGGCACCGGCCTGCTCAGCCCGGGAGGCGCCGTCCGCTGAGCCGCCGTCGGCCGGGCCGACGGCTGGGCGGCGCCCACCGCGCGGCGCTCGGTCGGCCGCACGCCCGGCGGGCTGGGAGGATGGGGGCGTGGAGATCGCCCTGCTGCTGTGCGGACTGGCCGCCGGCGTCCTCGTGTGCACCGTGCTCGCCGAGCGCCTGGAGGTGCCGGCGCCGTTCCTGCTGATCGCGGTGGGGGTCGCGGCGTCGTACGTGCCGCAGGTGCCGCAGGTCTACCTCGACCACGACGTGGTGCTGCTCGGCCTGCTGCCGCCCCTGCTCTACGCCGCGGCGCAGCAGACCTCGCTGGTCGACTTCAACGCCAACCGGCGCTCCATCCTGCTGCTGTCGGTCGGGCTGGTGGTGTTCACCGCGGTCGGCGTGGCCTGCGTCGTCAGGCTGCTGCTGCCGGAGGTGTCGTGGGCGCTGGCGCTGGCCGTCGGGGCCGTGGTCGCCCCGCCCGACGCCGTGGCCGCGACCGCGATCGGTCGCCGCATCGGCCTGCCGCGCC
The DNA here is from genome assembly GCF_058681775.1 of Nocardioides sp. FY1077. Classification (NCBI taxonomy): domain Bacteria; kingdom Bacillati; phylum Actinomycetota; class Actinomycetes; order Propionibacteriales; family Nocardioidaceae; genus Nocardioides; species Nocardioides sp. FY1077. The sequence goes on from NZ_JBZWDB010000002.1 coordinate 13,222, forward strand.
GGGTGGTGACGATCCTCGAGGGCGAGTCGCTGTTCAACGACGCCACCGCGCTGGTCTTCCTGCGCACCGCCCTGGCCGTGGCCGCCGGCACCGGGCTGGACGCCGGGGGCGTGGCCGCCGACTTCGTGCTGGCCGCCGGCGGCGGGGCCCTGGTCGGGCTGGCGATGTTCGTCGTCGTCGCCAAGGTGCGCCGCCGCCTCACCGACCCCGTGATGGACTCGGCGATGTCGCTGGTCGTGCCGTTCGCGGCGTACGTGCTGGCCGAGGAGATCCACGCCTCGGGCGTGATCTCGGTGGTGGTCGCCGGCCTGCTGCTGGGGCACAAGGCGCCCGTCCTGCAGACCGCGCAGTCGCGGATCGCGGAGCGGCTGAACTGGCGCACGGTCGCCTACGTCCTGGAGAACGCCGTCTTCCTGCTGATCGGGCTGCAGGCGTGGTGGATCGTCGAGGGCGCCGTGGACTCCGACCTCGGGCTCGGCCGGATCGCGGGGGTGTGCCTGGCCACCCTCGTCGCGGTCATCGTGCTGCGGCTGGCCTGGGTGTTCCCGGCGCGCTACCTGCTGGTGCGCCCGGGCCCCGACCCCGACCTCGGCCACGACGCGCCGTGGACCTACACGTTCGTCCTCGGCTGGGCCGGCATGCGCGGGGTGGTCACCCTCGCCGCGGCGTTCGTCATCCCCGAGGAGACGCCGTACCGCGAGGTGCTGCTGCTCATCGCCTTCACCGTCGTGGCGGGCACCCTGTTCGTGCAGGGGATGACGCTGCCCCTGGTGGCGCGGCGGCTCCGGGTGCCCTCGCCCGACCCCGCCGAGGACGCCCTGGCCCGCGCCACGCTCCTGCAGCAGGCGTCGAAGGCCGCCCTCGAGGAGCTCGACCGCATTGAGTACGACGACCAGCACGGCGCCGTCGACCTGATCCGCCAGCGCCTCGACCAGCGCAACTTCGCCGCCTGGGAGCGACTCGCCACCGTCGGCGGCCAGGAGTCGCCCAGCGACCTCTACGCGCGGGTGCGCCGCGCCATGCTCGCCGCGGAGCGGAGCCGGGTGCTGGAGATCCGCAGCGCCGGCACGACGCCGGCCGAGGTGGTCGCCGACGTGCTGGCGATGCTCGACGTCGAGGAGTCGATGCTCGACGTCGCCAGCGAGGAGCGCGAGGAGCTGCGCGCCACCGCGACCGGGCGTCCGGGCCAGTCCTGCCACGACCTCGGCGAGCACCCCGCGGTGGAGACCCCGCCCGACCCGGTGTGCGAGGGCTGTCTGGTCGACGGCACCCGGTGGGTCGCGCTGCGCCAGTGCCTGAGCTGCGGCCACGTCGGCTGCTGCGACTCCTCGCCGGCACAGCACTCCACGCGCCACTTCCACGACACCAGCCACGCGGTGATCCAGTCGGCCGAGCCGGGCGAGAACTGGCGCTGGTGCTTCGTGCACCACCTCACCGCCTGACCGGTCGGGCGGTGCGCGACGGGAGGAGGCGGGGCGATCAGCCCTGCAGCGCCTGCTCGAGGGTGCGGGGGTCGCGGCCGGTGACGCGGCGCACGTCGTCGGTGACCTCGGCGCACGACCCGTCGGCGATGGCGGTGTAGGTGCTGACCCAGGCGTCGAGCTGCCAGTCCGGCACGTCGTGGGCGGCGCGGCGCGAGGCGTAGGCCTCCTCGAGCGTCTCGTGGTGGAAGCGCAGGTCGCGCCCGAGCACGGCGCCGGCGCGCGTCGCCACCTCGTCCAGCGTGAGCGCCTCCGGCCCGGTGAGGGTGTACGTCGCGCCGGCGTGCGGGTCGGGGTCGCGCAGCACGGCGGTGGCGACGTCGGCGACGTCGGCGCGGGCCACCGCGGCGACCCGTCCCTCGCCGGCGGGGCCTCGGACGACGCCCTCGGCGTCGGCGAAGAGCGGGAGCACGTCGGCGTAGAAGTTGTCGCGCAGCAAGGTCCACGCCATGCCCGACTCGCGGATCGCGACCTCGGTGTCGTGGTGGTCGCGACCCAGGGTGAAGGTGGCCTCGGGTGCGGCGCCGGAGAACGAGGTGTAGACGACGTGGCGCACCCCGGCGTCGGCGGCGGCCCGCACGAACGTGCGGTGCTGCGCACGGCGCTCGCGGTCCTCGGAGGCCGAGACCATCAGCAGCGTCTCGACCCCGCGCAGCGCCTCCACCGACGCGGCGTGGTCGGCGTAGGTGCACTCGCGCACGTCGCAGTCGACGTCGGGCGCGCGGGCCGCGTCGCGCACGAGCATGCGCAGGTCGAGGCGGAAGTCGGCGCCGGCCAGCGCGCGCACCACCAGGCCGCCCACCGCCCCGGTGGCGCCGGTGACGCCGATCGTGCGCTGGCTGGTCTGGGGGCTGGTCATGGGCGGTCCTCGGGTCGGAAGCGGATGGGGAACTCCAGGGGGCCGGTGTTGCCGGAGACCGGCATCCAGCGGCCCGGGCCGTCGGGGCGGGCGTCGGGCATCCGACGGGCCAGCAGCGGCAGCGCGACGGCCAGGTCGGTGCGGGCGACGGCGTGGCCCAGGCAGTGGTGGACCCCCGCGCCGAAGCCGTGGTGGGGCGGGCGCTCGCCGCGCGCCTGCGCCTCGATGTCGAACCCGGGCACGGCCACGGCCGCGGGGTCGGTGCCCGCGGCGTGCGAGAGCACCTGCACGATGCCACCGGCCGGCACCCGCAGGCCGTGCAGGTCGACGTCGACGAGCGCCTCGCGGGTCACCCAGGTGACCGTCGGGTTGACCCGCATGACCTCCTCCACGGCCGCGGCGCCGAGGTCGGGGCGCTCGGCCAGCAGCCGCCACTGGTCGGGGTGCGCCAGCAGCGTCTGCAGGGCCAGCCCGAGCTGGTTGCGGGTGGTCTCCATGCCGGCGAAGGCGAGGAAGACCAGGGCGACCCCGAGCTCGCGGGAGGACAGCCGCTCCCCGTCGTCGCTGGCGCGCACCAGCGTGGTGACCAGGTCGTCGCGCGGGTGGGCCCGCCGGTCGGCCACCACCTCGTCGACGTAGGAGGTGAGGCCGGCCAGCGCCGCCTCGATGCGGGGCAGCTGCGCGGCGACGTCGACGGAGAACGACGCCCCGAGGTCGTCGGCCCAGCGGGCGACCTGGGGCCACCGGTCCTCGTCGAGACCGAGCAGGAGGCAGATGATGTGGGCGGCGTACGGCTCGGCGAAGTCGTGCACCAGCTCGACCCGGCCGGTGGGGGCGAACCCGTCGACCAGCTCGTCGGCCAGGGCCCGGAAGCGCGGCACCATCGCGTCGACCGCCTTCTTGCGGAACGCCGGCACCATCAGCCGGCGCAGCCGGGCGTGGTCGTCGCCCTCCAGGCTGAGCAGCGTCTCGGCCCACCAGTCGGAGAACAGCCCGGAGTGGATGCCGTTCTGCCCGGGCCAGCGTGCGTTGCCCTGCGCGAAGCGGCGGTCCTTCAGCACCTCGGCCGCCTCGGCGTGGCGCAGGACGGCCCACCCCCAGGTGGTCTCGACGTACCAGTCGCGCTCGCGCGCCTCGAGCACGGTCGGCGAGGTCACGTCGAAGGTCGGGTCGCCGAGGTCGAGCACGCTCACGTGCCGGCCCGCAGCATCCGCACGTGGCGACCGTCGTCGAGCTCGTCCTCGGTGCCGTCGAGGCGGAAGCCCTGGCGCTCGTAGAAGCCGATCGCGCGCTCGTTGCCGGCGAGCACCCACAGGTAGGCGGCGCGGTCGCCGATCGCCGCCCGCAGCAGCGTGTGGCCGACGCCGGTGCCCCAGCGCCGGGCCCGGACGTAGAGCGACCACAGCTCGGTCGGGGTGTCCACGTCGTTGTCGCGTCCCGGGCCGGCGCTGGCGAAGCCCACCAGCTCCTCGCCCTCGGGCCCCTCCTCGACGGCCAGCCACAGCGGCTCGGCCCGCTCCCCGCGCAGGATGGTGCTCCACCGCTCGACCCGGCCGGCCACGTCGGCGCGACGCTCGTCGAGCACCCGCTGGTCCATCAGGCCGGTGTAGGCGTCGTCCCACACGTCGAGGTGCAGGTGGGCCAGCGCCTCGGCGTCCTCGGGGGTGGCGTGGCGCAGCACGACGTCGGGTCGGGGGCTCATCGCGCCATCGTAGGGACCCTGCGGCACTACCGTGGCGCCATGCGTCTCACCAAGCACGGGCACGCCTGCGTCCGCATCGCGCACGGCGGCACCACCGTCGTGATCGACCCCGGCGCGTTCACCGCGCCCGGCGCCGTCGACGGCGCCGACGTCGTCCTGCTCACCCACGAGCACCCCGACCACTACCTCGTCGACCACCTGCGCCGCACCGACGCACGAGTCGTCACCGTGGCCGCGGTGGCGGCGCGGATGCGCGACGAGGCGCCCGACGTCGCCGAGCGGCTCACCGTGGTCGCCCCCGGCGACGAGCTCGACGTCGGGCTGCCGGTGCGGGTGGTGGGGGAGCGGCACGCCGTGATCCACCCCGAGCTGCCCCGCGTCGACAACAGCGGGTACGTCGTCACCTGCGGCGACCAGCGGGTCTACCACCCCGGCGACGCGCTCACCGGCCCCGGCGAGCACGTCGACGTGCTGCTGTGCCCGGTGAGCGCCCCCTGGCTGAAGGTGTCCGAGGCCATCGACTTCGCCCGCGACGTGGCCGCCCCCCGGGTGCTGGCGATCCACGACGCGATCTACTCCGAGGTGGGCCTGGGCGTCGTCGACGGCCACCTCGACCGGTTCCTGTCGCCGCGCGGGCAGACCTACGTCCGCCGCGGTGCCGGCGAGGACCTCTGAGCGCCCGGCCCGCCCGTGGGGTCCCGGGTCAGCCGGCGCTGACGGCGTCGCGCACCGGCACGAACTTGGCCTGCGCCTCGGCCAGCTCCGACTCGGGCGCGGAGTCGCCGACGATCCCGCAGCCGGCGAACAGGCGCACGGTCGCGCCGTCGACCGAGGCCGAGCGCAGCGCGATGCCCCACTCGCCGTCGCCTGAGGCGTCCATCCAGCCCACCGGCGCGGCGTAGCGGCCGCGGTCCATGCCCTCGATCTCCTCGATCAGGGCGGTGGCGGCCGCGGTGGGGGTGCCGCCGACGGCGGCCGACGGGTGCAGCGCCTCGGCCAGCTGCAGCGACGACACCGTGGCGGCGTCGTGCACCACGCCGGCGACGTCGGAGGCGAGGTGCATGACGTTCGGCAGGTGCAGGACGAACGGCGCCTCGGGCACGTTCATCGACGAGCAGTGCGGCTCCAGCGCGTCGGCGACCGAGCGCACGGCGTACTCGTGCTCCTCCAGGTCCTTCGACGACCGGGCCAGCTTGGCGGCCAGCGCCAGGTCGCGCTGGTCGTCGCCGCTGCGCCGGATCGTGCCGGCCAGCACCCGCGACGTCACCAGACCGCGCTCGCGGCGCACCAGCATCTCGGGGGTGGCACCGAACATGCCGTCGACGTGGAACGTCCAGCACATCGGGTAGTCCTCGGCCAGGCGCCGCAGCGGCCACCGCACGTCGACCGGCTCGCTGGCGGTGGCCAGCAGGTCGCGGGCCAGCACCACCTTCTCCAGGTCGCCGGCCGCGATGCGGGCCACGGCGTCGGCCACGACCGCCATCCAGCGCTCGCCGTCGAGCGCCCCGTCGACGAAGGTGACCCCCACCGGGGGACGCGGCACGTCGGCGGGCACGAGGCGGACGTCGCTCGCCCCGGGCTCGTCGGCGGGGCCGACGGTGGTGACCCACGCCCGGTCGCCGCGTCGACCGACGACCACCGCCGGCACGACCAGCACCGAGCCGGCGGACGCGCCGGGGTCGCCGGGGCCGCTGGGACCACGGGGCTCGTCGGCGAAGGTGAACGAGCCGAAGCACACCGGGCCGGTGCCGGGCTCCTCGACGTCGTCGGCGACCTCGCAGCGCGCGACCAGCTCCGTCCACCACTTCGCGGCGTCGGCGAAGCGGGTGGGGCCGTCGGTGCGCACCTCGGCGGCCACGCCCCAGCCGACCAGGCCCTCGCCGCGGCGCAGCCAGGTGACGGGGCGGTGTGCGGGGAGCAGGGCGAGCAGGTCGTCGACGGCGTCGGCGGCGACCGCGACGGTGCGGGCCACCAGGGGGCCGGCGACCCGGGGGTCCCCGGTCGCACCGGGCGTCGTACCACTGCTCACGTCGCCGAGCGTACTCAGCCGCCGGTCGGTCGCGACCCGGACGTGGGTAACGTCACCGGGGTGACCACCACTCCCACGATCGTCCGCAGCCGGGTGCTCGGCGTCCTCGGCGGCGCCGTCCTCCTGGCCCTCCTCATCGTCTTCGCCGTGGTGCTGCCGCGCGCCGACGGCGGCTCCGCGAGCGGCTCGGCCGCCCTGCCCGACGAGCTGCCGGGCGGGCTGCGGGCGCTCGACCTCGGCGACATCGAGCCCACCGAGGAGCGCACCGCGGAGCAGGTGGCCGAGGTGGCCGAGCGCCAGGTGGGCCTGCAGGACTCCGCCGCGGAGCGGCTCGAGGAGCTCTACGACACCACGGCGCAGGTGCGCACCTACGCCGACGCCGAGCTGCAGGCCCAGGCCGCGGTGGCGGTCGTCGACGTGCCCGCCGGGCTGTTCCTGCCCGGTGCGCTGCCGGTCGACCCGGGCCTGCTGGGCCTCACGCGCAACGCCTCCGACCTGCAGCGGGTCGGCGACGCGGTGTGCGAGCTGACCTGGGGCCAGCCCGTCGCGGAGGGCCAGGAGGTCCCCGAGGGCGACCCCTCGTCGGTCACCTGCCAGCTCGACGGCGACGAGGCGACGTACTGGATCCAGGGCGGCGGCCTCAGCGCCGAGGAGGCCGCGGCGGTGCTCGACGACATCGCTGCCGCGGCCTGACCCCGGGACGAGGGCAGCGCGCGACCCGGCTCAGGACCAGTACACGACGACGTCGTCGCCGACCTGCACCTGGGCGAAGAGCGCGGCGACGCCGGCCTCGTCACGGATGTTGACGCAGCCGTGGGAGGCGCCGGCGTACCCGACGGCGGCGAAGTCGGGCGAGTAGTGCACGGCCTGGCCGCCGGAGAAGAACATGGCGTAGGGCATCGGGGTGTCGTAGAGGCTCGACACGTGGTCGCGGTTCTTCAGGGTGACCTGGAACGCACCGTCGCGGGTCGGGGTGGCCGCGCCGCCGAAGCGGGCGTCGAGGGTGGTGAGCACCTCGCCGTCGACCACCCAGCGCAGCGTGCTCGACGACTTGTCGACGCACAGGACCCGGCCGGTGAGGCACCGCGGGTCGAGCGGCGCGGCCGGCTGCGTGGCGTCGGTCGACGGGTCGAGCCCGCTCAGCTCGGCGGCGCTGGGCTCGGTCGTCATCGCGAGCAGCCGGTCCTGCGTGCGCCCGTCGACCTCGCCGGTCACCGGGATCTCGCGCTTGGCCTGGAACCCGCTCACCGCGGCCTCGGTGACCTCGCCGTAGAAGCCGGTGACGCCCGCGTCGAACCAGTCGACCTGCGCGAGCCGTGCCTGCAGCTCGCGCACCGCGTCGCCCTCGTCGCCGGGGGTGAGCAGGGCGGGTCCGGGCACGAGCTCCGGGGCCGGCCGAGGTGCCGGTGCGGGGGCCGGCGTGGGCCGGACTGGCGGCGTGCGCCGGGCCACGGGCGAGGGCCGGGCCCCGGGGACGTCGGCCCGCGGGGCCTGCGCGGCCTGCGGGGCCGGGGTGGCCACCGCGCCGCTGCGGTCGGGCCGGTCTCGACCCAGCCCGACCGCGAGGGCGGAGGCCCCGAGGAGCACGGCGACCCCGAGCGCGAGGACGACGACCAGGGCGAGGCGGCGGGCGGGTGTCCGGGCGGGTGACATGGCGGGTCCTCCGGGAGGGGCCGGTGCGGCCGGCGGGTGGGGCCGACGGGTGCCGGTCACCTGGGAGACGCCCCAGCAGCCCGCTTGGTTGCACCGCCCGCGCATCCGGCCCCCGTTCACGGCCGGGCGCCGGAGCCGGATCGGCCGGGGGAGGGGCCACCGCCTAACCTCGGGGTGTGGCCCGTGCGCAGCTCGACAAGCAGCCCTCCGACGTCCGACGGATGTTCGACACCGTCGCCCGTCGCTACGACGTCACCAACGACGTGCTGTCGTTGGGCCAGGACCGCCGCTGGCGCCGTGACGTGATCGACGCCGTCGCGCCGGTCGCCGGCGAGCGGGTGCTCGACCTCGCGGCCGGCACCGGCACGTCGAGCGAGCCGTTCCACGACCGTGGCGCCACCGTCGTGCCGTGCGACTTCTCCCTCGGCATGCTGCGGGTCGGCAAGCAGGCCCGCCCCCACCTGCCCTTCACCGCCGGCGACGGCACCCGCCTGCCCTTCGGCGACGCCACCTTCGACGCGGTGACCATCTCCTTCGGCCTGCGCAACATCGTCGACCCGCTGGCCGGGCTGCGCGAGCTGCGTCGGGTCACCCGGCCCGGCGGGCGCCTGGTCGTCTGCGAGTTCAGCCACCCCACCTGGGTGCCGCTGCGCACGGTCTACCTCGAGTACCTGATGAAGGCGCTGCCGCCCGTGGCGCGCACGGTCTCGTCGGCCCCCGACGCCTACGTCTACCTCGCCGAGTCGATCCGCGCCTGGCCCGACCAGCAGGGGCTGGCCGACCTCGTCGCGGAGGCCGGCTGGGCCGGCGTCGAGTGGCGCAACCTGAGCGGCGGCATCGTCGCCCTGCACCGCGCCACCGCCTGACGCCGGTCCGTCGGCCCGGCAATTACGGCACGCCGTCGTGACGTAACTGCGCAGGTCAGCGCACTGTCGGGGCCCTGGTGTGGTCTGGGACACCCCGGGTCGCCACACCCGAAAGGGAGTGGCAGTATGTGTTCCGCGCCACTTAGTGATTCTCTTCACAAGGCCACAAGCGGGCCCGCGGAGCATCACCCGGACCGGCGCGGACGACCCCGACGGAGACGGAAGGCCCGGCCATGGAGCTCTACACCCCGGTGCTGGTGCTGGCCCTGCTGGCAGCAGGGTTCGCCGTGTTCTCCGTCGCGGTCAGCACGCTGACCGGGCCCAAGCGCTACAACCGCGCCAAGCTCGACTCCTACGAGTGCGGCATCGAGCCCACTCCGCAGCCCGTCGGCGGTGGCCGCTTCCCGGTGAAGTACTACATCACCGCGATGCTCTTCATCGTCTTCGACATCGAGATCATCTTCCTCTACCCCTGGGCCGTGCACTTCGACGCCATGGCGCTCTTCGGGCTGGTCGAGATGGTCATCTTCATCGCCACCGTGTTCGTCGCCTATGCCTACGTGTGGCGACGCGGCGGCCTCGAATGGGATTGAGCGCCGCCATGCGCGCACATCGCCAGCGTTGTCGTCGGTCGACGGCCGCTCCGCTGCGCTCCGCTGAAGGCCGCCTTCCCTCCTCCGCCTTGGCGCTGCGCGCGCCTGGCGACGCTCAACCGCTGCAGAGAGGACCGTCCTGATGGGTATCGAGGAGAAGCTGCCGAGCGGCGTCCTGCTGACGACCGTCGAGGGCGTCGCGGGCTACATGCGCAAGGCGTCGTTCTGGCCGGCCACCTTCGGCCTGGCCTGCTGCGCCATCGAGATGATGACCAGCGGCGGCCCCAAGTACGACCTCGCCCGCTTCGGCATGGAGGTCTTCCGCGCCAGCCCGCGCCAGGCCGACCTGATGATCGTGGCGGGCCGGGTGAGCCAGAAGATGGCGCCGGTGCTGCGCCAGATCTACGACCAGATGGCCGAGCCCAAGTGGGTGCTGGCCATGGGCGTGTGCGCCAGCAGCGGCGGCATGTTCAACAACTACGCGATCGTGCAGGGCGTCGACCACGTCGTGCCGGTCGACATGTACCTGCCCGGCTGCCCGCCGCGCCCCGAGATGCTCATCGACGCCATCCTCAAGCTCCACGACCAGGTGCAGGCCACCAAGCTCGGCGCCAACCGCAAGGCCCAGATCGTCGAGCTCGAGGCCGAGGCCCGCGCCGCGCTGCCGACCTCCGACATGCGGGGCCTGCTGCGATGAGCCCCGAGGAGCCCACGCAGGGCGGCGCCCGGGGCGCGGTCGAGCAGCCCGCCACCGACCAGAGCCCCGAGAACCTCCCCTCGCCCCCCGACGGTCCGGGCGTGCGCCGTGCCGGCGAGCGCCGGGGCATGTTCGGGGTCAAGGGCACCGGCGACACCAGCGGGTACGGCGGCCTGCGCGCGGCGACCACCTACCCCGCGCTGAGCGCGCGGCCCTACGGCGGCTGGTTCGACGAGGTCGCCGACGCCCTCGAGTCCGCGAGCGCCGCCGCCGGCCTCGCGCCCGCGGTCGAGGGCGTCGTCGTGCACCGCGGCGAGATCACCTTCCACGTGCGCCGCGACGACCTGCTCGCGCTGGCCCGGCTGCTGCGCGACGACCCGCGGCTGCGCTTCGAGCTGCTCTCCGGTGTCAGCGGGGTGCACTACCCCGCCGACAGCGGGCGCGAGATGCACGTCGTCCACCACCTGCTGTCGATGACCCACAACCGGCGCATCCGCCTCGAGGTGTCCGTGCCCGACACCGACGCCCGCCTGCCCTCGGTGGTGCCGGTCTACCCGACCGCCGACTGGCACGAGCGCGAGACCTACGACATGTTCGGCATCGTCTTCGAGGGCCACCCGTCGCTGACCCGCATCCTGATGCCCGACGACTGGCCGGGCCACCCGCAGCGCAAGGACTACCCGCTCGGCGGCATCCCGGTCGAGTACAAGGGCGGCTCCGTGCCGCCCCCCGACCAGCGCCGGTCCTACACCTGATGGCCCCCCGGGAGACGCAGCGATGACCACGCAGGACGACATGTACGCCGGCACCAGCGAGACCACCGAGGGGCGGGTCTTCACCGTCACCGGCCAGGACTGGGACCAGATCGCCGACGGCCTGGCCGAGGACGCCGAGGAGCGCGTCGTGGTCAACATGGGCCCGCAGCACCCCTCGACCCACGGCGTGCTGCGGCTCATCCTCGAGCTCGAGGGGGAGACGGTCACCGAGGCCCGCTGCGGCATCGGCTACCTGCACACCGGCATCGAGAAGAACATGGAGTACCGCTCCTGGGTGCAGGGCGTCACGTTCTGCACCCGGATGGACTACCTCAGCCCGTTCTTCAACGAGGCGACGTACGTGCTCGGCGTGGAGCGGCTGCTCGACATCGAGGACCAGGTGCCGGAGAAGGCCCGGGTCATGCGGGTGCTGCTCATGGAGCTCAACCGGATCTCCTCCCACCTGGTGGCCATCGCCACCGGCGGCATGGAGATCGGCGCGCTGACGGTGATGACCATCGGCTTCCGTGAGCGCGAGCTGGTGCTCGACCTGTTCGAGCTGATCACCGGCCTGCGGATGAACCACGCGTTCATCCGCCCCGGCGGGGTCGCCCAGGACCTTCCCGACGGCGCCCTCGACGACGTCGCGGCCTTCGTGGCCCTGATGAAGAAGCGGCTGCCCGAGTACGCCGCGCTGTGCAACGCCAACCCCATCTTCAAGGCCCGCCTCGAGGGCGTGGGCCACCTCGACCTCGAGGGCTGCCTGGCCCTGGGGCTCACCGGCCCCCCGCTGCGCGCCAGCGGCTACCCGTGGGACCTGCGCAAGACCCAGCCCTACAGCGGCTACGAGGACTACGACTTCGACGTGCAGACCTGGGACACCGCCGACGCCTACGGCCGCTTCCGGGTGCGCCTGGCCGAGATGTGGGAGTCGCTGCGCATCGTCGAGCAGGCCGCGGCCCGCCTCGCCGACCTCGAGGGCGCGCCGGTGATGGTCGGCGACAAGAAGATCGCCTGGCCCAGCCAGCTGGCGATCGGCTCCGACGGCATGGGCAACAGCCTCGAGCACATCCGCCACATCATGGGTGAGTCGATGGAGGCGCTGATCCACCACTTCAAGCTGGTCACCGAGGGCTTCCGGGTGCCGGCCGGCCAGGCGTACGTGCCGGTCGAGTCGCCCCGCGGCGAGCTCGGCGCCCACGTGGTCTCCGACGGCGGCACCCGCCCGTTCCGCGCGCACTTCCGCGACCCGTCGTTCACGAACCTGCAGGCCACCAGCGTGATGAGCGAGGGCGGCATGGTCGCCGACGTGATCGTCGCGATCGCCAGCATCGACCCCGTCATGGGAGGCGTCGACCGATGAGCATCACCCAGGAGACCTACGACGAGCTCACCGCGATCGCGGCGCGCTACCCCGAGGCCCGCTCGGGGCTGCTGCCGATGCTGCACCTCGTGCAGTCGGCCCAGGGGCGGGTCACCCCGGAGGGGATCCAGACCTGCGCCGACATCCTCGGCCTCTCCGCCGCCGAGGTCAGCGGGGTCGCCACCTTCTACACGATGTACAAGCGCAAGCCGGTCGGCGACTACCACGTCGGGGTCTGCACCAACACGCTGTGCGCGGTGCTCGGCGGCGACGAGATCCTGGCCCGACTGCAGGACCACCTCGGCGTCGGCAACGACGAGACCACCGCCGACGGCACGATCAGCCTCGAGCACGTCGAGTGCAACGCGGCCTGCGACTACGCCCCGGTGATGATGGTCAACTGGGAGTTCATGGACGACATGACGCCCACCTCGGCCGTCGACCTGGTCGAGGACCTGCGGGCGGGCCGCGAGGTCCGCTCCACCCGCGGCGCCCGCATCTGCACCTGGCGCGAGGCCGAGCGGGTGCTCGCCGGCTTCCCCGACGGCCGCGCCGACGAGGGCCCCTCCGCGGGGCCGTCGTCGCTGGCGGGGCTCACGATCGCCCGCGAGCGCGGCTGGGGCGCCCCGGCGTCCGCCACGGCGCAGGCCGACCACCAGGACGTGCCGGAGGAGCGCGGCGAGGAGCTCGCCGCGGCACGGACCTCCGACGACCACCAGGCCGAGCAGGCCGTGGTGGAGGAGAAGAGCGGCACCAGCGAGACCGCCGCGGAGAAGGGAGAGGCCCAGTGAACGCCTCAGTGAACAGCCCCGTGGCCACCACGGCACCCGAGCCGGGCGGCAGCCCGGCGATCGACACGCTGACGCCCGTGCTGACCGACAACTGGGACGCCGAGCGCAGCTGGACCCTGGCCTCCTACGAGCGCCAGGACGGCTACCAGGCGCTGCGCCGCGCGCTGACGATGACCCCCGACGACGTGATCACCGCGGTCAAGGACTCCGGGCTGCGCGGCCGTGGCGGCGCGGGCTTCCCCACCGGCATGAAGTGGGGCTTCATCCCCCAGGACAACCCCAAGCCCAAGTACCTCGTGGTCAACGCCGACGAGTCGGAGCCGGGCACCTGCAAGGACGTCCCGCTGATGATGGCCAGCCCCCACACCCTCGTGGAGGGCGTGATCATCAGCTCCTTCGCCATCCGCGCCCACACCGCGTTCATCTACATCCGCGGCGAGGTGCTCCACGTCGTGCGCCGGGTGCAGGCCGCGGTCGCCGAGGCGTACGCCGCAGGCCACCTCGGCAAGGACATCCACGGCTCGGGCTTCGACCTCGACGTGGTGGTGCACGCCGGGGCCGGTGCCTACATCTGCGGGGAGGAGACCGCGCTGCTCGAGGGGCTCGAGGGCCGCCGGGGCCAGCCGCGGCTGCGCCCGCCGTTCCCCGCGGTCGCCGGGCTCTACGCCAGCCCCACGGTGATCAACAACGTGGAGTCGATCGCCTCGGTGCCGAGCATCGTGCGCCACGGCGCCGACTGGTTCTCCTCGATGGGCACCGAGAAGTCGAAGGGCTTCGGCATCTTCTCGCTCTCGGGCCACGTCACCCGGCCCGGGCAGTACGAGGCGCCGCTCGGCATCACCCTGCGCGAGCTCGTCGACCTCGCCGGCGGCATCCGCGAGGGCCACCGGCTGAAGTTCTGGACGCCCGGCGGGTCGTCCACGCCGCTGCTCACCGACGAGCACCTCGACCTCCCGCTGGACTTCGAGGGGATGGCCGCGGCCGGCACCATGCTCGGCACCCGCGCCATCCAGCTCTTCGACGAGACCACGTGCGTGGTGCGCGCGGTGCTGCGCTGGACGGAGTTCTACAAGCACGAGTCGTGCGGCAAGTGCACGCCGTGCCGCGAGGGCACCTGGTGGCTGGTGCAGACCCTTGCCGCGCTGGAGCGCGGCCAGGGCACCGAGGCCGACCTCGACCTGCTGCTCGACCAGTGCGACAACATCCTGGGCCGCTCGTTCTGCGCCCTCGGCGACGGCGCCACGAGCCCGGTGTCGAGCTCGATCAAGCACTTCCGCGAGGAGTACCTCGACCACCTGCGCCACGGCGGGTGCCCGTTCGACGCGGCCGCCTCCACCGTGTGGGCCCGCGAGAGCGTCGGGGCCGGACGATGACGACCACCCCCTCGACGTCGCAGGCACCGGCCGTCGTCACGCCGCCCGACCTCGTCACCGTCACCATCGACGGCATCCAGGCGAGCGTGCCGCGCGACACCCTGGTCATCCGTGCCGCCGAGCAGGTCGGCGTGCAGATCCCCCGCTTCTGCGACCACCCGCTGCTGGCCCCGGTGGGGGCGTGCCGCCAGTGCCTCGTCGAGGTGCCGGACGCCGGCAACGGCCGCGGGTTCCCGAAGCCGCAGGCCTCCTGCACCCTGCCCGTGGCCGACGGCATGGTGGTCAGCACGCAGCTGACCAGCGAGGTCGCCGACAAGGCCCAGCAGGGCGTGATGGAGTTCCTGCTGGTCAACCACCCCCTCGACTGCCCGGTGTGCGACAAGGGCGGGGAGTGCCCCCTGCAGAACCAGGCGATGAGCAACGGCCGTGGCGAGTCGCGCTTCACCGGCTCCGGCTCGGGCGGGGTCAAGCGCACCTTCCCCAAGCCGATCAACCTCTCCCCGCAGGTGCTGCTCGACCGGGAGCGCTGCATCGTGTGCCAGCGGTGCACCCGCTTCGCCGAGGAGATCCCCGGCGACCCGTTCATCGCGCTGGTCGAGCGCGGCGCCCAGCAGCAGATCGGCATCGCCGAGGGTGCGCCGTTCCTGTCGTACTTCTCCGGCAACACCATCCAGATCTGCCCGGTCGGCGCGCTCACCTCGCAGTCCTACCGGTTCCGCTCGCGCCCCTTCGACCTGGTCTCCACGCCGTCGGTCGCCGAGCACGACGCGTGCGGCTCGGCGGTGCGCGTCGACCACCGTCGCGGCAAGGTCGTGCGCCGCCTGGCCGGCAACGACCCCGAGGTCAACGAGGAGTGGATCACCGACAAGGACCGCTTCGCCTTCACCTACGCCACGCAGCCCGACCGGCTCGCCTACCCGCAGGTCCGCGACACCGACGGCTCGCTGCGCCCGGCGTCGTGGCCCGAGGCCTTCGCGGTGGCCGCCCGGGGGCTGGCCGCCGCAGGACGGGCGGCGGTGCTCACCGGCGGTCGGCTGACCGCCGAGGACGCCTACGCCTACGCCAAGCTCGCCCGCGTGGGCTTGCGCACCAACGACGTCGACTTCCGCGCCCGGCCGCACTCCGCCGAGGAGGCGTCGTTCCTGGCCGCCCACGTCGCGCTCACCGGCCCCGACGACGGCGCGGTGACCTACGCCGACCTGGAGGCCGCCTCGTCGGTCGTGCTGGTCGGGTTCGAGCCCGAGGAGGAGGCCGGCGCGGTGTTCCTGCGGCTGCGCAAGGCCACCCGCCGCGGGCTGCGCGTGGTGGCGCTGGCGCCGTTCACCACCCGCGGCCTGGCCAAGCTCGACGCCACCGTGCTGCGCACCCGACCCGGTGACGAGCCGGAGGCGCTGCGCTCGCTGCTGGGCCACGCCGACCACGGCGTCGACGCGCGCGCGGTCGTGCTGCTCGGCGAGCGCCTGGCCGGCGTGCCCGGGGCGCTCAGCGCCGCCGTCGAGCTGGCCGCGAAGACCGGTGCCCGGCTGGCCTGGGTGCCGCGCCGCGCCGGCGACCGCGGCGCGGTGGAGGCCGGCTGCCTGCCGGGCCTGCTGCCCGGCGGCCGACCCGTCGCCGACGCCGCCGCCCGCGTCGACCTCGCCGCCACCTGGGGCGTGCCGTCCCTGCCCGAGGCACCGGGCCGCGACGCCGACGCGATCGTGGCCGCCGTGCTCGCCGGTGAGGTGGGCGGCCTGCTCGTGGGCGGCGTCGACCCCGACGACACCACCGACCCCGCCGCCACCCGCCGTGCGCTCGAGGCGGCGTCGTTCGTGGTGTCGCTGGAGCTGCGCGAGAGCGACGTGACCCGCGTGGCCGACGTCGTGCTGCCGGTGGCCCCGGTGACCGACAAGGCCGGCACCTTCGTCACCTGGGAGGGGCGCACGCGTCCCTTCGAGGCCGTGCTGGCCACCGCCGGCTCGCTGCCCGACCTCCGGGTCCTCGCCGGCATCGGCGAGGAGCTCGCCGCCCTCGGCCACGGCGTCCCGCTGGGCTTCCGCACGGTGGCCGAGGTGCGCGCCGAGATGGCCGAGGTCGGCCCCTGGGACGGCGCGCGCGCCCCGTTCGAGGCCGTCGCCGCGCCGGCGTCCCCGGCTGCCCGGGCCGGTCGGCAGGCCGCTCCCGGCATGCTGCTGGCCACCTGGAAGCAGCTGCTCGACCTCGGCTCGATGCAGCACGGCGACGAGCACCTCGCCGCGACGGCGCGCGCCGCGGTGGCGCTGGTGCCCCGCGCGGTGGTCGAGGCCCTCGGGCCGGTGGTCACCGTCACCGGTGACCGCGGTGCGGTGACGCTGCCGGCCCAGGTCGCCGACCTGCCCGACGACGTGGTGTGGGTGCCGACGCGCTCCACCGGCCGCGGCGTGCTGGCCGACCTCGCCTCCCCGGGCAGCCGGGTCACCGTGACAGGAGCAGCCCAGTGAGTCCCGACGACCTCTCCGCCTTCGGGCAGGACCCGTGGTGGCTGGTGCTCGGCAAGGCCGTCGCCATCTTCGTGGTGCTGGTGCTGCTGACCCTGTTCAACATCTGGTGGGAGCGGCGGGTCGTGGCCCGCATGCAGCACCGCATCGGCCCCAACCGCAACGGCCCGTTCGGCCTGCTGCAGTCGCTGGCCGACGGCGTGAAGCTGGCGCTGAAGGAGGACCTGATCCCCAAGGCCGCCGACAAGGTGGTCTTCGTGATCGCGCCCGTGCTGGCGGTGATCCCGGCGTTCGTCACGTTCTCGGTGATCCCGTTCGGCCCCGTGGTCGGCCTGCCCTTCACCGACCGCACCACCCCGCTGCAGCTCACCGACATGCCCGTGGCCGTGCTGTTCGTGATGGCGATCGCCTCGGTCGGCATCTACGGCATCGTGCTCGGCGGCTGGTCGAGCGGCTCGACGTACTCGCTGCTCGGCGGGCTGCGCTCCAGCGCCCAGATGATCTCCTACGAGGTCGCGATGGGCCTGGCGCTGGTCGCGGTGTTCCTCTACGCCGGCTCCATGTCGACCTCGCAGATCGTCGCGGCCCAGGAGGACGTCTGGTTCGGGCTGATCCTGCTGCCGTCGTTCGTCATCTACGTCATCGCGATGGTGGGGGAGACCAACCGCGCGCCGTTCGACCTCCCCGAGGCCGAGGGCGAGCTGGTCGGCGGCTTCCACACCGAGTACTCCTCGCTGAAGTTCGCGCTGTTCTTCCTCGCCGAGTACATCAACATGGCCACTGTCTCGGCCGTGGCCACCACGCTGTTCCTCGGCGGCTGGCGTGCGCCGTTCGGCCTGGAGCGGGTCTGGGACGGCGCCAACGAGGGCTACGTGCCGCTGGTGTGGTTCTTCGCCAAGATGCTGGTCTTCATCTTCTTCTTCATCTGGCTGCGCGGCTCGCTGCCGCGGCTGCGCTACGACCAGTTCATGGCGTTCGGCTGGAAGGTGCTCATCCCGATCGCGCTGATCTGGACGGTGGCGGTCGCCACCATGCGCCTGGCCCGCAACGAGAACTGGTTCGCCGAGCTGCGCGACCCCGTCAGCCTCGCGATCGCCGTCGGCATCGCCGTGCTGCTCGTCGCCGCGCTCTTCTTCATCACCGGCTCCCCGGAGCCCGAGCCGACCGTCAGCCACACCGAGGCCCGGCCCGGCGGCTTCCCCGTGCCGCCGATGCCGACCGGCGGCGCCCGCCGCGGTGCCGCTGCCCCCCTCACGTTCGAGACCGGGACGTCGACCCCGCCGACCCCGGCCCCCGCCACGGTCCCCGCAGGTGCGGGGGAGGAGAACTGATGCCGCCGTCCAGTCCCACCCAGGGCCCCGCCGACGACCCGACCCGCGGTCCCACCGGCCCGGAGGGCAGGCCCACCCTGAAGGAGCAGTTCTGGGACCCCGTCGCCGGCTTCGGCGTCACGTTCCGCACGATGTTCCGCAAGGTGGTCACCGAGCAGTACCCCGAGGACAAGCAGCCCACCGCGCCCCGCTTCCACGGTCGCCACCAGCTCAACCGCTGGCCCGACGGCCTGGAGAAGTGCATCGGTTGCGAGCTGTGCGCCTGGGCCTGCCCCGCCGACGCGATCTACGTGGAGGGCGCCTCCAACACCGACGCCCCCGTGGACGGGGAGGACTCCGGGCGGTTCAGCCCCGGCGAGCGCTACGGCCGCGTCTACCAGATCAACTACCTGCGCTGCATCCTGTGCGGGCTGTGCATCGAGGCGTGCCCCACCCGGGCGCTGACGATGACCAACGAGTACGAGCTGGCCGACGACAACCGCGCCGACCTGATCTACGAGAAGTCCGACCTGCTGGCCCCGCTGCTGCCCGGCATGGAGCAGCCGCCCCACCCGATGCGCCTCGGCGACGACGAGGGCGCCTACTACCGCGGCGCCACCGGCGCGCCCGCCCCCACCGCGGCACCCACCGGCGGGTCCACCGCGGCTCCCGCAGGGGAGCACGCATGATCGCCTTCTGGGCCCTGGCCCCGGTGATGGTGCTGGCCGCGCTCGGCATCCTGTTCGTGCGCAAGGCCGTGCACGCCGCCCTGCTGCTCGCGGTGGTGATGGTCAGCCTGGCCGTGCTCTACGCCGCCCTCGACGCGCCGTTCCTGTTCGCGGTGCAGATCATCGTCTACACCGGCGCGATCCTGATGCTGTTCCTCTTCGTGCTGATGCTGGTGGGCGTCGACGCCTCCGACTCCGTCGTCGAGACCATCCGCGGGCAGCGGGTGCTCGCCGTGGCCGGCGGGCTGCTGCTCGGGGCCCTGCTGGTCACCGGCATCGGCCAGCTGACCCTCGGCACCGTCGTGGGCCTCGACGAGGCCAACTCCGGCGGCAACATCGAGAACCTCGCCAACATCCTGTTCAGCCGCTACGTGTTCGCCTTTGAGACCACCAGCGCGCTGCTGATCACCGCCGCCGTCGGCGCGATGGTGCTGGCCCACCGCGAGCGGCTGACGCCCAAGGCCACCCAGGCCGCGCGGGCCGACCAGCGGGTGCGCGACTTCACCGACAAGGGCACCCACCTCGGGCCGCTGCCCTCTCCCGGGGTCTACGCCCGCCACAACGCCGTGGACACCCCGGCGCTGCTGCCCGACGGCACCCCGGCGCCCGACTCGGTGTCGCGGGTGCTGGCCAGCCGCGGCACGATCCGCTCCGCTCCCGCGCTCGCCGACGACATCGAGCAGGTCCGCCGCTCGGTCGAGGGCCCGCCCGGAGGCGCCTCCGGTGTCGGCCCCGCCCCCAGCGGCCACGACACCGAGCAGCGCGCGCACGAGGAGGACGGACGCTGATGGAGACCATGCCCTACGTCGTGCTCTCCGCGATCCTGTTCACCATCGGCACGATCGGGGTGCTCACGCGCCGCAACGCCATCGTGGTGTTCATGTGCGTCGAGCTGATGCTCAACGCCGGCAACCTGGCGCTGGTCGCCTTCGCCCGCCAGCACGGCAACCTCGACGGGCAGGTCGCGGCGTTCTTCGTCATGGTCGTCGCCGCGGCCGAGGTCGTCGTCGGGCTGGCCATCATCATGACCATCTTCCGCACCCGTCGCTCGGCCTCGGTCGACGACGCGAGCCTGCTGAAGTACTGAGAACAGGACCGGTGACTTCGCCGATGTACCTCATGTCCGAGGGTGGCCACAGCATCCCCGTGGTCGCCCCCCTCGAGGCCGACGGTGCCCTCTCGTTGGTGTGGCTGGTGATCGCGCTGCCGCTGGCCGGCGCCGCGATCCTGCTCCTGGGCGGGCGCGCCACCGACCGGTGGGGCCACCTGCTCGGTACGGCCACCGCGCTGGGCTCGTTCGTCACCAGCGTGGTGCTGTTCCTCCAGCTCCTCGGTCGCGGGGAGGAGGAGCGCCAGGTCGGCCTGCGGCTGTGGGAGTGGATGGAGGTCGGCGGGTTCTCCGTCGGCATGGACCTGCTCTACGACCCGCTGTCGGCGCTGTTCCTGCTGCTGATCACCGGTGTCGGCACCCTCATCCACGTCTACTCCATCTCCTACATGGAGCACGACCCCCGCCGGCGCCGCTTCTTCGCCTACCTCAACCTCTTCGTCGCCGCGATGCTCGTGCTGGTGCTGGCCGAGAACTACGTCGTGCTGTTCCTCGGCTGGGAGGGCGTCGGCCTGGCCTCCTACCTGCTGATCGGGTTCTGGCAGCACAAGCCGTCGGCGGCGGCCGCGGCCAAGAAGGCGTTCGTGATCAACCGCGTCGGCGACATCGGGCTCAGCCTCGCCATCGCCCTGATGTTCGTCACCTTCGGCACCGCCTCGTTCACCGGCGTGAGCGAGCTGGCCTCGGGTGCCAGCGAGGCCACGCTGACCACCCTCGGCGTGCTGCTGCTCCTCGGGGCCTGCGGCAAGTCGGCGCAGGTGCCGCTGCAGGCCTGGCTGCTCGACGCGATGGAGGGCCCCACCCCGGTCTCGGCGCTCATCCACGCCGCCACCATGGTCACCGCCGGGGTCTACCTGGTGGTGCGCTCCAACTTCGTCTTCGAGCTCGCCCCCCACGCCCGCACCGCGGTGGTCGTCGTGGCCACCGTGACGCTGCTGTGGGGCGCGGTCATCGGGTGCGCCCGCGACGACATCAAGAAGGTGCTGGCCGGCTCCACGATGAGCCAGATCGGCTACATGATGCTCGCCGCCGGCCTGGGCGTGTACGGCTACGCGTTCGCGATCTTCCACCTGATCACCCACGGCTTCTTCAAGGCCAACATGTTCCTCGGCGCCGGCTCGGTGATGCACGGCATGGACGACGACGTCGACATGCGCCGCTACGGCGCGCTGCGCGCGGCGATGCCGGTCACCTTCCTCACCTTCGCGATGGGCTACCTCGCGATCATCGGGTTCCCGCTGTTCTCCGGCTTCTGGTCCAAGGACAAGATCATCGAGACCGCGCTCGTCGAGAGCCCGGTCGCCGGGGTGTGTGCGCTCATCGGGGCCGGGGTCACCGGCTTCTACATGACCCGGCTGATGCTGATGACGTTCTTCGGCGAGAAGCGCTGGAAGGACGGCGTCCACCCGCACGAGTCGCCGTCGCTGATGACCGGCCCGCTGGTCGTCCTCGCGGCGCTCTCGGTGCTGGGCGGCCTGCTCTACCTCGGGCACTGGATCGTCGACTGGCTCTCGCCTGTGGTCGGCGAGGCCCCCGAGCACGAGCCGCCGGTGCCGGCGATCTTCATCACCCTGCTCGTCCTCGCCGTCGTGGCGGCCGGCGTGGCCACGGCGTTCCTGGTCGTCGGGCGCCGCCCGGTGCCGGCCACCGCGCCGCGCGACGTCTCGTTCGCGACCCGCGCCGCCCGCGCCGACCTGTACGGCGACGCCGTCAACGACCGCCTCGTCGTGCGGCCCGGCACCCGCCTGGTCGGCGGCCTGCTCGCCTTCGACCGTCGCGGTGCGGACGGGTTGTTCAGCGGGGGAGGCCGGTTCGTCGGCGCGGTCGGCGGCCAGCTGCGCCGCGTGCAGAACGGCTTCGTGCGCTCCTACGCCCTGTCGGTGCTCGCCGGCGTCCTGATCGTCGTGCTCGCCCTCCTGGTGGTGAACCTGTGATGACCGACCTCCCCTGGCTGACAGTCCTGGTGCTGGTGCCGCTCGTTGGCGCCGTCGCCCTGGCCCTCCTGCCGCTCGCCGCGACCCGGGCCAAGCAGCTCGGCCTCGCGGTCGCGCTGCTGACCCTCGGCCTCGCCGTGGCGGTGGCGGTGCAGTTCGACGTCGACGGCGGCATGCAGCTCACCGAGACCCACGACTGGATCTCCGCCTTCGGCGTGCACTACGCGCTCGGCGTCGACGGCCTGGGCCTGCTGCTGATCCTGCTCACCGCGGTGCTGGTGCCGGTCGTGCTGCTCGCGGCCTGGCCCGACGCCGACGCCACCGGGTCCGCCGACGGGCCCACCCACGAGCACGACGACGACCCCGAGGCCCACGGCCGCGGCAGCGCCCGGGCGTTCGTGGCCTGGACGCTGGCGCTGGAGAGCCTGTCGCTGGCGGTCTTCGCCGCCACCGACGTGTTCCTCTTCTACGTCGTCTTCGAGGCCACCCTCATCCCGGCCTACTTCCTGGTCGGCGGCTTCGGCCGCGACGGCCGCAGCGCCGCCGCGTTGAAGTTCCTGATGTTCCAGCTCGCCGGCGGCCTCGTGCTGCTCGGCTCGGTCATCGGGCTCTACGTCGTCTCCGCGCAGCAGGGCACCCCGTCGTACCTGCTCTCCGACCTCGAGCAGCTCGACATCGGCACCGAGGCCGGCCGCTGGCTGTTCCTCGGCTTCTTCATCGCGTTCGCGGTCAAGGCGCCGCTGTTCCCGCTGCACACCTGGCTGGCCGACACCACCGAGAAGGCGACCCCGGCGACCAGCGTGCTGCTGGTCTGCGTGCTCGACAAGATCGGCACCTTCGGCATGCTGCGCTTCTGCCTCGGGCTGTTCCCCGAGGCCTCGCGCTGGGCGACCCCCGTGGTGGTCGCCCTGGCGCTCGTCTCGATCGTCTACGGCGCGCTCATCGCGATCGGCCAGGACGACCTGCTGCGCCTGATCGGGCTGACCTCGCTGAGCCACTTCGGCTTCATCACCCTCGGCATCTTCGTGCTGAACACCCAGGGCGGCTCGGGCGCGGTGCTCTACATGGTCAACCACGGCCTCGGCACCGCCGCGCTGTTCCTGGCCGCCGGGTTCGTGATCCGGCGACGGGGCACCGCCCTGATCAGCCAGATGGGCGGGGTCGAGAAGGTCACCCCGGCGCTGGCCGGCCTGTTCCTGGTCGCCGGCCTGGCCACCCTGGGCCTGCCCGGCCTGAGCACCTTCGTCTCGGAGTTCCTGGTGATCATCGGTGCCTTCCAGTACCGGTGGTGGGTCGGTGCGATCGCCGTCACCGGCATCGTCCTGGCCGCCATCTACGTGCTGTGGGCCTACCAGCGGGCGATGACCGGGCCCACCGTGCCGGCGCTGCCCGGCGGCGAGCACCCGGTGGAGCACGACGCCGACCACGACCCCGCCGACCACACCGGCCACGACGGCCACGACACGGGCCACCCGGTGCACCGCACCGGCGGCGCCACGGCGGTCACCACCGCCACCCGCCCCACCCGGGCCACGGGCACGACGGGCACGACCCGGCGCGACCTGTCGTTGCGCGAGGGCGTGGTGCTGGCCCCGCTGGTGGCGGGGCTGGTGCTGTTCGGCTTCTACCCCGCGCCCCTGCTCGAGACCGCCAACCCGTACGTCGGGTCGCTGCTCGAGCGGGTCGGGGTCGACGACGACGCCCCCACCGTCACCTCCCCGGCGTCCGAGACCGCCGAGACCTCCTCCGAGGAAGGCCGCTAGCCCATGGACTCCGTCGACTTCGTCAAGCCCAGCCTCGACTACGCGACCATCTGGCCGATCCTCCTGGTCCTCGGCGTGGCCGCCCTCGGGGTGGTGGTCGAGGCGTTCCTGCCGCGCGGGCGCCGCTTCCTCGCCCAGACCGTGCTGGCCCTGGCCGGCCTGGTCGGTGCCCTGGTCGGCACGGTGCTGGTCGGCCTCGACCTCACCGAGGTCGGCGGGGGCGCCGCCCGCGGTGCGATCACCGCGGGCGGCACGCTCGTGGTGGACGGCCCGGCGGTCTTCCTGTGGGGGCTCATCCTGGTCTTCGCCATCGGCGGGGTGCTCCTGTTCGCCGAGAGGCGCCTCGAGGGCGGCGTCTCGGCCTTCGCCGGGCAGGCCGCGGCGCTGCCCGGCACCGAGGCGGAGCGGCAGGCCCAGGGCCTCGACCACACCGAGGTCTACCCGCTGATGATGTTCGCCGTCGCGGGCATGCTGATCTTCCCGACCGCGGGCGACCTGCTGACGATGTTCGTGGCGCTCGAGGTGCTCTCGCTGCCGCTCTACCTGCTCTGCGGCCTGGCCCGTCGCCGGCGCCTGCTCAGCCAGGAGGCGGCGCTCAAGTACTTCCTGCTGGGTGCCTTCTCCTCGGGCATCTTCCTGTACGGCGTCGCGCTGACCTACGGTTTCGCGGGCTCGATGGACCTGACCGCGATCGACCTCGCCGTGCGCTCCGACACCGGCAACGACACGCTGCTGGCCCTCGGCATGGGCCTGCTCGCGGTGGGCCTGCTGTTCAAGGTGGGTGCGGTGCCGTTCCAGTCGTGGACCCCCGACGTCTACCAGGGCGCACCGACCCCGGTGACCGCCTTCATGGCGGCCGGCACGAAGATCGCGGCGTTCGGCGCCATCCTGCGGCTGTTCTACGTCGCCTTCGGCTCCGACCGCTGGACCTGGCAGCCGATGCTGTGGGTCGTGGCGATCCTGACCATGGTGGTCGGCGCCGTGCTGGCGATCTCGCAGACCGACGTCAAGCGGATGCTCGCCTACTCCTCCATCGCCCACACCGGCTTCCTGCTGACCGGGGTGCTCGGCGTGCAGAGCAGCGCCGACCTCGCCGACGGCGAGGTGACCTCGATGCAGGCGATCCTCTTCTACCTCACCGCCTACGGCTTCTCGATGGTCGCGGCGTTCGCGATCGTGACGCTGGTGCGCGACTCCTCCGGCGAGGCCACCGCCTTCGACCGGTGGGCCGGGCTGGGACGGCGCTCGCCGTGGGTGGCCGGGGCGTTCGCGTTCCTGCTGCTGTCGATGGCCGGCATCCCGCTGACCGGCGGCTTCGTCGGCAAGTGGGCGGTCTTCACCGTCGCCTTCTCGGCCGGGGCGTGGCCGGTGGTGCTGGTGGCGATCTTCTCCAGCGTCGTGGCGATCTACTTCTACGTGCGCCACATCCGGCTGATGTTCTTCACGATGCCCACCGACGCCTCCGCGTCGGTGGTGACCCCGTCGCTGCTCACCTCCGCCACGATCGCCGTCGGTGTGCTCGCCACCGTCCTGCTGGGCGTGGTGCCCGGCCCGGTGCTCGACCTCGCCGGCCATGCAGGACAATTCATCAGGTGACGTCTCCTCCTGCTCCGGCCGGCCTGGCGCTCCCGGTGACCGACGCCGCCCTGGCCGCTCGCCTGCGGGACCGGATGGCGGCGGTGGAGGGCCTGCTGGTCGGCCACGTCGAGGGCCGCACGGCGTACGTCTCGCAGGCCGCGCGCCACCTGCTCGACGCCGGCGGCAAGCGCATCCGCCCGCTGCTGGTCCTGCTGGCCGCCGAGGCCGGGCCCCGCCCCGACGCCGACGAGGTGCTGACCGCTGCCTGCGTCGTGGAGATCACCCACCTCGGCTCGCTCTACCACGACGACGTGATGGACGAGGCTGCGCTGCGCCGCGGTGCGGTGTCGGCCAACGCCCGCTACGACAACCTGGTCGCCATCCTCACCGGCGACTTCCTGTTCGCCCGCTCCTCCGAGCTGACCGCCACGCTGGGTGCCGACGCCGTGCGGATCCAGGCCGAGACGTTCACCCGCCTCGTCGAGGGCCAGATCATGGAGACCGTCGAGCCCGGCCCCGACGAGGACCCGCTGGGCCACTACCTCGACGTGGTCGCCGGCAAGACCGGCTCGCTGATCGCCACCTCCGCGCGCTACGGCGCCCGCTTCAGCGGCGCCCCCACCGACGTCGAGCTGGCCCTGGAGGCGTACGGCGAGATCGTCGGCTGCGCCTTCCAGCTCGCCGACGACATCCTCGACGTGGCCTCCGACTCCCAGGAGTCGGGCAAGACCCCCGGCACCGACCTGCGCGAGGGCGTGCCGACGCTGCCGGTGCTGCTGGCCCGTGCGTCGGTCGATCCCGCCGACGCCCGGCTGCTCGAGCTGCTCGACGCCGACCTCGCCCACGACGACGTCCTGCACGCCGAGGCGCTCGCACTGCTGCGCGCCCACCCGGCCATGGACGAGGCCCGCGCCTACGTGCTGGCCCAGGCCACCGAGGCCAAGGCGCTGCTCGGGGTGCTGCCCGCCGGGCCGGTCCGCGAGGCGCTGGAGGCCTTCGCCGACCTCGTCGCCGTCCGCACCGCCTGACGCACCTGACCAGGGGCCCGGGTCAGCGGCGTCGCCGCGCGCCTGCCGACCGCGGGGGCGCGGCGCGCATGTGCTCGCGCACCGGCGCCAGGAGGTCGCCCAGCGCCCGGGTGTCGTGGTGCGACAACGGGGCGAGCAGCTGCTGACGCACGACCTCGACGTGACCGGGGAGCACCTGCGCGAGCCGTGAGCGCCCGGCGTCGGTGATGGTGACGGTCACGCTGCGCTCGTCCTCGACCGACGGCGCGCGCACGACCAGGCCGGCCTTCTCCAGCAGGCCTGCCTGGTACGTCAGGCCGCTGCGGCTGTAGACCACGCCGTCGGCCAGGTCGGTCATCCGTCCGCTGCCGGTCGGTGAGTCCAGGCCGAGCCGCGCCAGGACCTGGAACTGCACGTAGCTCAGGTCGCCGTCGTCGCGCAGCTGCTGCTCGACCGCGTGGCGCAGCAGCCCCGCCACCTCCATCAGGGAGAAGTAGGTGCCGAGCTGGACGGGGTCGAGGGAGGGGGCGGGGTCGGTCACGGCGGCAGCCTACCAACTGCTTCAGGTTCGAAGTGCTTGCTTTGAAGTCGAAGCATGTGTACCGTCCGTCGTGTGCTTCGAACTCGAAGCACTTGACCCCCGACGAGAGGCTCCACCATGAAGGTCATCCGCTTCCACCAGTACGGCGACGCCGGCGTCCTGCGCCACGAGGACGTCGAGGTCCCCGTCCCCGGCCCCGGCCAGGTGCGCGTCCGCGTCGCCGGCACCACGTTCAACGGCGTCGACGCCAACATCCGCGCCGGCCTGATGCAGGGGCCGATGCCCCTGACGCTGCCGCACGTGCCCGGCCTGGACGTCGCGGGCACGGTCGACGCGATCGGCGACGCGGCGGGTGAGGAGACCACGGGCCTGCGGCTCGGCGACCGGGTCGTCGGCTTCCTGCCCTTCGGTGCCGACGGCGCCTCCGCCGAGCTGGTCGTCGCGCCGGCCGACGCCCTGGCCCCGGCCCCGACCTCCATCCCGCTGGCCGACGCCGCGGCCCTGCCGGTGGTCGGCCTGACCGCGTGGCAGGCCCTGTTCGACCACGCCGGCCTCCGGTCCGGTCAGCGCATCCTGGTCAACGGCGCGAGCGGGGCGGTGGGGAGCTACGCCGTGCAGCTGGCGAAGGCCGCCGGAGCCCACGTCGTGGCCACCGGCAGCGCCCGCAGCAGCGCGCACCTCCTGGCCCGCGGTGCCGACGAGGTGGTCGACCACACCACCACCGACGTGGCCACCGCGGTGACCGAGCCGGTCGACGTCCTGCTCAACCTCGCCCCGGTCACCCCCGAGCAGCTCGAGGCGCTGACGGCCCGGGTCGGCGACGGTGGGGTCGTGGTGAGCACCACCGTGTGGATGCCCACCCCGGGGGACGAGGGGCGCGGTGTGCGCGGCGTCGACCTCTACGTGCGCAGCGACGCGGCGCAGCTCGCCGAGCTCACGGCGCGCGTCGACCGCGGCGAGCTCGTCGTCGACGTCGCCGAGCGGGTGGCGCTGGCCGACCTCGCCTCCGTGCACGCCCGCGCGGCCGCCGGGACGCTCGGCGGCAAGGTCGTCGTGGTCCCCGACGGCGGCCCGCGCTGACGCCCTCGCCCGGCGGCCTCGCGGGCGGGTCCACCGGGCCTACTGGGCCGTCGAGGCCGCCACCGTGAGCCGCACCTGGCGGTGGTGGTGGGTGGCCTCGACGGTGAACAGCGCGAGCGCCACCCACACGATCGCGAAGCCGACCCACCGTCCGGTCGACATGTCCTCGCCGAACCACAGCACGCCGAGGGCGAACTGCAGCACCGGCGCGAGGTACTGCAGCAGCCCGAGGGTCACCATCGGCACCCGCGTGGCCGCGGCACCGAAGCACAGCAGCGGCACGGCGGTGGCGACCCCGGTGGTGGTGAACAGCAGCGCGTGGCCCAGGCCGTGCTGGCCGAACTGCGCGGCACCGGTGGCGCCGAGCCAGCCGAGGTAGGCCACGGCGAACGGCGTGATCAGCGCCGTCTCCACGGCCAGGCTCTCCACCGCGCCGACGTCGGCGGTCTTCTTGGCCAGGCCGTAGGTGCCGAAGGAGAACGCCAGCACCAGCGCGACGTACGGCGGGCGCCCGTAGTCCCAGGTCAGCACGGCCACCGCGGTGGCGGCCACGCCCATGGCGACCCACTGCAGCCGGCGCAACCGTTCACCGAGCAGCAGCACGCCCATCAGCACGGTGACCAGCGGGTTGATGAAGTAGCCCAGCGAGGTCTCCACGACGCGGCCGTTGGTGACGCCGTAGATGTAGGTCGCCCAGTTGCAGGTGATGGTGGCCGAGGCCAGGACCAGCAGCAGCAGGGTGCGGCGGTCGGCGAGCAGCGTGCGCACCCCGCCTGCGCGGCGCAGCACCACCACGACGACGGCCATCGTCAGCGCCGACCAGAGGACGCGGTGGGCGAGGATCTCCAGCGCCCCGGCCGGCTCGAGCAACGGGAAGTACAGGGGGAAGGCGCCCCACATGAGGTAGGCCGCTGCCCCCAGGGACACGCCCCGTCGCGAGTCCGACACCTGCGCAGCATAGGTCGCCGGGCGAGCCGGGTTTGCGCCCGGTGCGCCGGGGCAGGGTGTCGGTCGTCCCCACCCCCCACGACCCACCAGGAGCCCCCTCCATGCGGATCACCCGCCTCGTCGCCGGACTCGTCGCGCTGCTGCTCGCCGCAGCCATGTCCGTCGTCGTCACCTCCTCCGCCTCCACGGCCGCGCCCGCGCGCGCCAAGGAGGCCCGCACCATCACGATCAACATCGAGGAGGTGAGGACCAACCGGTTCGTCATCCGCGGTGCCATCAAGCCGGGCTCCGGTCCCATCAAGTACGTCGTCGAGCGCAAGCTGTGCAGCCAGCGGGCAGGGCAGGCGGAGCGACCGTGCAAGGGGAGCTGGAAGCGCTACACCAGGGACAAGTCCAAGGCCAACGGCCGCTACAACGAGAAGGTCGGCCTCCCGCCGCGCGGCAGCAACTACGCGTGGTACCGGGTCAAGACCCTGGCCTCGCCCAAGTACAAGCGCGCGGCGTCGGGCGCGGTGGCCATCTACGTCATCCGCTGACGCGTCGGCGACCCGACCCGAGCAGGGCCCCCACCGCGGTGCGGTGGGGGCCCTGCCGCGTCCGGGACACGCCCCGCCGCGAAAGCCGCGCCTCCGCAGCACCGAGCGGAATCCTGGGATGCTCGCTGGAGCACCACCCCTTCCCCGTACGCCTCGCACCACCCAGGAGCACCCCATGCGCCACCCCCGCCTCACCGCCGGGCCCACGGCCGGCCTGGTCGCCGGCCTGGTCGCCGGACTCGTCGCCCTGCTGCTCGCCGCCGCCCTGCTGCCGTTCGTGAGCGCCTCGGCCTCGGCCTCGGCACCGGAGCAGCGCGCCAAGCAGGAGCGCCGCATCGTCATGGAGCGCGACGCCGTCGGCCAGAAGTTCTACGTGCAGGGCCGCATCTCGCCCGGTGACGGCCGCATCCGCTACCAGATCCTGCGCAAGGTCTGCGGCGCCGACCGCAACTGCGACAAGCCCTACCGCACCTGGGACACCCGCAAGACCTACGAGGCCGGCCGCTACCGCGACCGCATCTACGGCCCGCGGGGCGACGCCCGGCGCGTCTACTACAAGATCGCCACCCGGGCCACGCCGAAGTACAAGCGCTCCGTGGCGCGCAACTCGTTCTACATCTACTACCTCTGATCCAGGCCGTCGGGCGCTGGTCAGCGCACGATCAGAGCACGGTCAGAGCACCGTCCAGCTGTCGCCGCCCCCGAGCAGGGCCGCCAGCCGCTCGTCGGGATCGCCGGGCGCGGCGTCGCGGGCGCTGGCCAGCTGAGCACGGCTCTGGTCGTCGTACGTCGGCCGCTCGACCTGGCGGAAGACGCCGATCGCCGAGCGGTCGGGGTGCCCGGCCCGGGTCAGCCGCGAGATCGCGAACGCCGTCGACGGGTCGTCGGCGTGGGCGTCGTGCACCAGCAGGTCGGCGTCGTCGACGTCGGTGACCGTCACGACCTCGACCCCGCCGGAGGCCGCGCGCACCAGCCCGCGCCTGCCGCGGCCGTCGTCGCCGGGCGCACCGAACCGCACCTGCTCGCCGTGCACCAGCGGGACGACCGCCTCGACCCGGTTGTCGCGGTCGGTGACGTCGTCGAACGCGCCGTCGTTGAAGATCGGGCAGTTCTGGTAGATCTCCACCAGCGACGTGCCCCGGTGGGCCGCGGCGGCGGCCAGCACGCCGGTGAGGTGACGCCGGTCGGAGTCGACGGTGCGCGCCACGAACGTCGCCTCCGCGCCCAGCGCCAGCGACACCGGGTTGAACGGGTGGTCCAGGGAGCCCATCGGGGTCGACTTGGTGATCTTGCCGGCCTCGGAGGTCGGCGAGTACTGGCCCTTGGTCAGGCCGTAGATGCGGTTGTTGAACAGCAGGATCGTCATGTTCACGTTGCGCCGCAGCGCGTGGACGAGGTGGTTGCCGCCGATCGACAGCGCGTCGCCGTCGCCGGTGACCACCCACACCGACAGGTCCGCGCGCGCGGTGGCGATGCCGGTCGCGATGGTGGGGGCGCGCCCGTGGATCGAGTGCATCCCGTAGGTGTCCAGGTAGTAGGGGAAGCGGCTCGAGCAGCCGATGCCGGAGACGAACACGATGTTCTCCCGGCGCAGCCCGAGGTCGGGCAGGAAGGACTGGACCGTCTTCAGCACGGCGTAGTCGCCGCACCCGGGACACCAGCGCACCTCCTGGTCGGAGGCGAAGTCCTTCCCGCTCTGGGTCTCGCCCTCGCCCAGGGCGGGCACGGCCTCGGTGCCGTGGCGGCGACCGGGCGACGGCAGGTCGGTGGTGCTCATGCGGGGTCCTCCCCGTCGTGGGGCGCGGTCTGGGCCACGGTGGTCGGGTCGACGGTGGTCAGGTCGACGGTGGTCGGATCGACAGGTGTCAGGTCGACAGGGGTGCCCTCCACCTCGCCGACGAGCACGGCGACGGCCTCCGCGAGCTCGGCGGCCCGCAGCGGTCGTCCCCGCACCTGCTGGTAGCCCACGGCGTCGACGAGGTAGCGCGCCCGCAGCAGCAGGGCGAGCTGGCCGAGGTTCATCTCCGGCACCAGCACCCGGTCGTAGCCCCGCAGCACCGCGCCGAGGTCGTGGGGGAACGGGTTGAGGTGGCGCAGGTGCACCTGGGCGACGTCGTGCCCGGCCCGGCGCACCCGGCGTACGCCGGCGCCGATCGCGCCGTAGGTGGAGCCCCAGCCGACCACCAGCACCCGGGCCCGTCCCGACGGGTCGTCGACCTCGAGGGGCGGCAGCGCGTCGGCGACGGCGTCGACCTTGGCCTGGCGGGTGCGCACCATCAGGTCGTGGTTGTCCGGGTCGTAGGAGATGTCGCCGTGCCCGTCGCCCTTCTCCAGCCCGCCGACGCGGTGCTCGAGCCCGGGGGTGCCCGGCACCGCCCAGGGCCGGGCCAGCGTCCCGGGGTCGCGCAGGTAGGGCCAGAAGTCGCGCCGCGGCTCCGCGCCGTCGGCGACGGCCACGTCGTGGTTGGGCGCGGTCGCGAAGCCGGGGTCGATCACCGGCAGGTCCGCGACGTCGGGCACCCGCCACGGCTCGGAGCCGTTGGCGAGGTAGCCGTCGGAGAGCAGCAGCACCGGTGTGCGGTGGGTGACCGCGATGCGGGCGGCCTCGAGTGCGGCGTCGAAGCAGTCGGCGGGGGAGCGGGGCGCCACCACCGGCACCGGTGACTCGCCGTTGCGCCCGAACATGGCCTGCAGCAGGTCGGCCTGCTCGGTCTTGGTCGGCAGCCCGGTGGAGGGCCCGCCGCGCTGCACGTCGACCACCAGCAGCGGCAGCTCGGTCATCACCGCCAGGCCGATGGCCTCCGACTTCAGCGCCAGCCCCGGCCCCGAGGTGGTGGTGACGCCGAGCTGGCCGACGAACGACGCACCGATGGCCGCACCCACCCCGGCGATCTCGTCCTCAGCCTGGAAGGTGGTGACCCCGAACGCCTTGTGCTTGCTCAGCTCGTGCAGCACGTCGGAGGCCGGGGTGATCGGGTAGGACCCCAGGAACACCGGCAGCCCGCTGCGCACCCCCGCAGCGACCAGGCCGTAGGCGAGGGCGAGGTTGCCGGTGATGGTGCGGTAGGTGCCCGGCGCGACCGGTGCCGGCGCCACCTCGTAGCGCACCGCGAACGTCTCGCTGGTCTCGCCGAACGCCCAGCCGGCCGCGAACGCCGCCAGGTTGGCGTCGCGCACGGCCGGCGTCCGCGCGAAGCGCCGGGCGAGGAACGCCTCGGTGGAGCCGGTCGGGCGGCCGTAGAGCCACGACACCAGCCCGAGGGCGAACATGTTCTTGGCCCGGGCGGCGTCCTTGCGCGACAGCCCGTGCTCGGCCACCGCGGCCACCGTCATCGCGGTGAGGTCGAGGGCGTGCACGGCGTAGCCGGCCAGGGGTGAGGCGGCCGAGCCGA
Organism: Nocardioides sp. FY1077; assembly: GCF_058681775.1. Classification (NCBI taxonomy): domain Bacteria; kingdom Bacillati; phylum Actinomycetota; class Actinomycetes; order Propionibacteriales; family Nocardioidaceae; genus Nocardioides; species Nocardioides sp. FY1077. The sequence continues at coordinate 45,762 of NZ_JBZWDB010000002.1, forward strand.
CGTCGGCGAGCGGGTCGGCGGCGTAGCCCGCCTTCGCGAGGTGGCGGCGGTTGAAGTCGTGGGTGTCGACCACGACCGTCGCCCCGCGGGGCAGGTCGGGCAGGTTGGCCCGCAGCGCGGCGGGGTTCATCGCCACCAGCACGTCGGGGGCGTCGCCCGGGGTGAGGATGTCGTGGTCGGCGAAGTGCACCTGGAACGACGAGACGCCCGGCAGGGTGCCCTGGGGGGCCCTGATCTCGGCGGGGAAGTCGGGCAGCGTCACCAGGTCGTTGCCGAAGGCCGCCGACTCCTGGGTGAAGCGGTCGCCGGTGAGCTGCATGCCGTCGCCGGAGTCGCCGGCGAAGCGGATCACCACCCGGTCGAGGCGCCGCACCTCGCGCTCGGGCCGGTCCGGTACGGGCTGCTGCGCGGGCTGGTCGGGCACCTGGGCCACTCCTCGACCTCGGCACGGCTCCGGCACCGCCGCGGACGGCGGTCGGGTGCGGGGTCGCGGAGGCGGGCGCAGCCGGACGGACGTCCTCAATGTAGTCCGCGTCACACCGAAGGCCCGCCCGGCAGGCTCCGGGACGGCGGGCGACACGCCGTGGTCCAGACCGGTGCGCCGCGCTGTAGTAAATGCAGTAATCTACGCGACATTACTGTTTCGCTCTGGTTCGCGCCGGGCGACGAGCAGCCCCTGGGTGCAGGGGCAGGGAAGAGAACGACATGAAGACGACCACCACCGCACGGGTCGTGCTCGCGGCCACCGGGGCGCTGGCGCTGACCGCGTGCTCCACCGCGGACGGGAGCGAGTCGGGCCCGGGCATCGACGTGAACGCGTTCTCCGTGATGGAGGCCGCCAACGTCCCCGTCTTCGAGGCGTTCACCGGCACCGACGCCGGTGCGGACATGGCGACCGACGACTTCAGCACCTCCTACGGCGCCTCGGGCGACCAGAGCCGTGCCGTGGCGGCCGGGGCCGACGCCGACGTCGTGCACTACTCCCTCGACACCGACATCACCCGGCTCGTCGACGAGGGCCTGGTCGCCGAGGACTGGAAGGACACCCCGACCGAGGGCATCGCCACCTCGTCGGTCGTCGTCTTCGTCGTGCGCGCCGGCAACCCCGACGACATCCAGACCTGGGACGACGTCGTCGAGCCCGGCGTGGAGGTCATCACGCCCAACCCCGGCTCCTCGGGCTCCGCGCGCTGGAACATCCTGGCCGCGTGGGCCCACGTGACCGGGGCCGGCGGCTCCGAGGACGAGGCCAGCGAGTTCCTGACCTCGCTGCTCGACAACACCATCGCGCTGCCGGGCTCGGGCCGCGAGGCCACGACCGCGTTCACCGACGGCAGCGGCGACGTCCTGCTGTCGTACGAGAACGAGGCCATCCTGGCCAAGCAGAGCGGTGCCGACATCGACTACGTCGTGCCGCCGGACACCCTGCTGATCGAGAACCCCGCGGCGGTGACCGTCGACGCCGACGAGACCGCCCAGGCGTTCCTCGAGTTCATGACCAGCCCCGAGGCCCAGGCCGGCTACGCCCAGTCGGGCTTCCGCCCGGTCGTCGACGGCGTCGACATCGGTGAGATCGACGGCGCCAACGACCCGGCCGACCCGTTCCCGACCCCGGAGACCCTCTACACCATCGACGACGACTTCGGCGGCTGGGACGAGGCGGCCGACCTGTACTTCGGCGACGGCGAGGAGGGCAACCCGCTCGGCATCATCACCGAGCTGCAGCAGGAGACCGGCAAGGTGGGCGAGGAGTGACGAGCTCCGTGCTGGTCGGCCCGGGCACCCCACCGGGCGGCACGACCGGGCCGGCGTCCTCCCCCGCGGGAGGGCGCCGGCCCCGGCGCACGGGTCGGACGACCCCGCGCAGCACCCTGACCCCGGGCGCCGGCCTGGGCCTCGGCATCGCGATGCTGTGGTTCAGCATCCTGGTGCTGCTGCCGCTGGCCACCGTGGTGGCGGTGGCCGCCGAGGGCGGCTGGTCGCGCTACTGGTCGGTGCTGCACAACGACCAGACCTGGGCGGCGGTGACCCTCACGGTGTCGCAGGCGCTGGTCGTGACGCTGGTCAACGCCGTGGTCGGCACCGTGATCGCGTGGGTGCTGGTGCGCGACCGGTTCTGGGGCAAGCGGGTGCTCGACGTCGTCATCGACGTCCCGTTCGCGCTGCCCACCATCGTGGCCGGGCTGGTGCTGCTCTCGCTCTACGGGCCCAACAGCCCGCTCGGGCTGCACTGGGCCTTCACGCCGAACGCCGTCACGCTCGCCCTGGCCTTCGTGACCCTGCCCTTCATCGTGCGCACCGTGCAGCCGGTGCTCGAGGAGCTCGAGACCGACGTGGAGGAGGCCGCGGCCTCGCTGGGTGCCAAGCGCTCGACGATCTTCCGTCGCGTGATCCTGCCCAGCCTGGTGCCGGCGATCACGGCCGGAGCGGCCCTGTCGTTCGCCCGGGCGATCTCGGAGTACGGCTCGCTGGTGCTGCTGAGCGGCAATCGGCCCTTCGAGACCGAGGTCGTCTCGGTGCGGGTGCTGACCTTCATCGAGAACGGCAACAACGCCTCGGCGGCGGCGCTGGCCTCGGTGATGCTCGCGATCGCCCTGGTGGTCATCGTCCTGCTCGACCTGCTCCAGCGACGGGTGTCGCGCCGTGGCTAGCCGGGTCGCGACCAACACGATGGTGACCCCGCCGGTGCGGTGGGCCCTGCGCCTGGTCGCCGTGGGCTACGTCTTCTTCCTGGTGGCCTGGCCGCTCGCGCTGCTGGTGCGCCAGACCTTCGACGGCGGCATCGGCAACCTGGTCGACACCCTCGGTGACGAGCAGGTCGTCGGCGCCCTCCAGCTGACCGCGATGGTGGCGCTGTGGGCGGTGGCGATCAACCTGGTGTTCGGGGTGACCATCTCGATCCTGCTGGTGCGCTACGAGTTCCCGGGCAAGCGGGTGCTCTCGGCGCTGATCGACCTGCCGCTCTCGGTGTCGCCGGTCGTGGTCGGGCTGGCACTTGTGCTGGCCTACAACGGCCGCGACGGCGTGCTGGGGCCCTCGCTGGAGGGTGCCGGCGTCCAGGTCATCTTCGACTCGCCGGGCATGATCATGGCGACCTGCTTCGTGGCCCTGCCGCTGGTGATCCGCGAGGTCGTCCCCGTGCTGGTCGAGGTCGGTGACGACCAGGAGCAGGCCGCGCGCAGCCTCGGGGCGAGCGCGCCGCAGACCTTCTGGCGCATCACCCTGCCCAGCATCAAGTGGGGGGTCGTCTACGGCGTGGTGCTCAGCCTGGCCCGCTCGGTCGGCGAGTTCGGCGCCGTGAAGATCGTGTCGGGCAACTACACCGGCCGCACCCAGACCGCGACGCTCGCGGTGGAGCAGAAGTACCAGAACTTCCAGCAGGGCGAGGCCTACGCCACGTCGTTCCTGCTGATCCTGGTCAGCATCGCCTGCCTCGTCGTCGTCGCCCTCCTCCGTCCCTCGCACGACTCGTGACCCTCCGAAGGAGCCACCCGTGAGCATCGAAGTCTCAGGCCTCACCAAGAAGTTCGGTGACTTCGTCGCCCTCGACGACGTCTCCGTGTCGCTGCCCACCGGCCAGCTGACCGCCCTCCTCGGGCCGTCCGGCGGGGGCAAGTCGACGCTGCTGCGCATCATCGCCGGGCTCGACACCGCCGACTCCGGCACCGTGTCGATCGAGGGCACCGACGCGACCCGGCTGCCGCCCCAGAAGCGGGGCGTCGGGTTCGTCTTCCAGCACTACGCGGTCTTCAAGCACATGACCGTGGCCAAGAACGTCGCGTTCGGCCTGGAGATCCGCAAGCGGCCGAAGGACGAGGTCGCGCGTCGCGTCGAGGAGCTCCTCGAGCTGGTGCACCTCTCGCAGTTCTCCCACCGCCTGCCCTCCCAGCTCTCCGGTGGTCAGCGTCAGCGCATGGCGCTGGCGCGGGCGCTGGCCGTCGAGCCGAAGGTGCTGCTGCTCGACGAGCCGTTCGGCGCGCTCGACGCGAAGGTGCGCAAGGAGCTGCGCGACTGGCTGCGTCGCCTGCACGACGAGGTGCACGTCACGACGGTGTTCGTGACCCACGACCAGGAGGAGGCCCTGGAGGTCGCGGACGAGATCGTGGTGATCAACGAGGGGCGGGTCGAGCAGGTCGGCTCGCCCGACCAGCTCTACGACGAGCCGGCCAACGACTTCGTCATGGGCTTCCTAGGGGAGGTCACCAGCCTCGGCGGGGTCGTGCTGCGTCCGCATGACATCGACGTCGCCCTGCAGCCCGGGGTCGTCGGCGCGCTGCCGGGGACCGTGACGCGCGTGCTGCGGGTCGGCTTCGAGGTGCGGGTCAGCGTCGTCCTGGGGACGCACGGCACCGACAGCGACGCCCGGCCCGACACCACGGTGGTGCTCACCCGCACCCACGCCCGCCAGCTCGCCCTGGCGCCCGGCGCCCGGGTCTGGCTGGCGCCCACCACGGGGGCCACCGCGGTGCCGTCGATGGCGCGGGCCGCCCTGGACGACCGCGCTGCCGTGGCAGCGGGGTAGGGGGTCCGCAGAGCTCGTGCGGCGGGCGGAGGCGCCCGCCGCGCGAGCCGGGGCTCAGCGGTAGTTGGTGAACTGCACCGCGAAGTCCCACTCCTGGCCGCGCACCAGCGCCTGCACGGCCTGCAGGTCGTCGCGCTTCTTCGACGACACCCGCAGCTCGTCGCCCTGGATCTGCGCCTTCACGCCCTTGGGGCCCTCGTCGCGGATGAGCTTGGAGATCTTCTTGGCGTCCTCGGTCGTGATGCCCTCCTTGAGCGCGATCGCGATCTTGCTCTGCTGGCCCGACTGGCGCGGCTCGGAGGCGTCGAGCACCTTGAGGCTCACGTCGCGCTTGACAAGCTTGCCCTGGAACACGTCGAGCACGGCGCTGGCGCGGTCGTCGGCCGAGGCGCTGATCTCGATGGCCTCGTCGCCCTGCCACTCGATGGTGGCGCCGGTGCCCTTGAAGTCGAAGCGCGTCGCGATCTCGCGCGCGGTCTGCCCGAGGGCGTTGTCGACCTCCTGGCGGTCGAGCTTGCTGACGATGTCGAACGACGAGTCGGCCATGGTGCGGTCCTCCGTGCCGGTGGTCCGGCGGTCGGTGCAGGTGCCGCGGGGGTTTTCTCCTGCGCTGGCGGCTGCGCTATTGTTCCGTCTCGTCGTCCTCCGGCCAAGCCGGGGTGACGGACACCCGGCAGGTTGCCCGAGCGGCCAATGGGAGCGGACTGTAAATCCGTCGGCGTAGCCTTCGAAGGTTCGAATCCTTCACCTGCCACGAGAAGCCCCGGGTCTCCACCGACCCGGGGCTTCTTTCGTTCCGCAGCCACCCGTCAGCGCCACCCGACAGCGTCGTCAGCGCCGTCGTCAGCGCCGTCGGCGGGCCTCTTGCTCGGCCTGGGCGTCGAGCAGTGCCCGGGCCCGGGGGTTGCCACCCGGCTCCTGGGCCAGCCCGCGGTGGAAGCTGTCCAGCTTCTGCTCCCCGGACGGGAACGGCGGGAGCAGCGGCACGTCGGGGTCGACCAGCGCCTCGAGCACCACCGGCCGGTCGGCGGCCAGCGCCCGGTTCCACGCGGCCTCGACGTCGTCGGGCCGCTCGAGCAGCACCCCGCGCAGGCCGAGCAGCTCGGCGTAGGCGGCGTACGGGAACGTCGGCAGCGCCTGGCTGTCGGCGAAGCGCGGGTCGCCCTCGGTCTCGCGCTGCTCCCAGGTGACCTCGGCGAGCTCGCGGTTGTGCAGCACCAGCACGACGAAGCGCGGGTCGGCCCAGTCGCGCCAGAGCCGCGAGACCGTGACCAGCTCGGCGATGCCGTTCATCTGCATCGCGCCGTCACCGGCGAGCGCGACGACCGGCCGGTCGGGTGCGTCGAGCTTGGCGGCGATGCCGTAGGGCAGCGCCGAGCCCATCGTGGCCAGGGTCGACGACAGGTGGGCCTGCACCCCGGACGGCAGGGTGAGGTGGCGGGCGTACCAGTAGACCGACGACCCGACGTCCACGCTGACGCGGGCGTCGGCGGGCAACCGGGGGGTCAGCGCCCGCACGACGTGCTCGGGGTTGATCGGCTCGGCGGGCAGCGCGGCGCGCTCGGCGGCGATCTCGTGCCACTCGCGCACCCAGCCCTCCACCTGCTCGCGCCAGGCGGTGGACGCGCGCGGCTCCAGCAGCGGCAGCAGCGCGGTGAGGGTGTCGGTGGTGTCCCCGGTCAGGCCCACCTCCACCGGGTAGCGGTTTCCGAGGTGGCGCCCGTCGAGGTCGACCTGCACCGCCCGGGCCTGCCCGGGCGCGGGGTAGTACTCCGTCCAGGGGCTGTTGCACCCCACGAGCAGCAGGGTGTCGCACTCCTCCATCAGCCGGCCGGAGGCGGTGGTGCCGAGGTGGCCCATGACTCCGCAGCTGGTCGGCAGCGTCTCGTCCCACCAGGGCTTGCCGAGCAGGCTGGTGGTCACGCCGGCGCCGAGGAGCTCGGCCACCTCGCGCACGACGGCCTCGGCGCCGCGCACGCCCTGGCCCACCATCAGGGCCACCCGCTCGCCGGCGTTCAGCACGGCGGCGGCCTCGACCAGGTCGGCGTGGCGCGGCACGACGTGCGGACGCCGCCACTCGACCGCCGTCGGCACCACGCCGTGCTCGTGGGCGGGGAGCTCGCCCAGCGCCTGGGGCGCCGGCTGCTGCTGCACGTCGTGGGGCACGATCACCACGCACGGCGAACGGGTGGCCAGCGCGGTGCGGAACGCCCGGTCGACGACCATCTCGGCCTGCTCGGGGGCCAGCACGGTCTGCACGTACTGCGCCGCCACGTCGCTGAACAGGTGGGCGAGGTCGATCTCCTGCTGGTACTCCGAGCCGAGCACGGTGGTGTCCTGCTGGCCGACCAGCGCCACCACCGGCACGTGGTCGAGCTTGGCGTCGTAGAGGCCGTTCAGCAGGTGCACCGCACCCGGGCCCTGGGTGGACATCATCACGCCCACCTCGCCGGTGTACTTCGCGTGGCCGACCGCCATCAGGGCGGCGTTCTCCTCGTGGCGTGCCTGGACCAGCACCGGGTCGCCGTCGGCGCGGCGCAGCGCGCCCATCACGGCGTTGATGCCGTCACCGGAGTAGCCGAAGACGCGGTGCACGCCCCAGGCCCGCATCCGGTCGACGATCAGGTCGGCGACCAGGCGCTCGCCGCTCACGTCAGCGCACCCTCGGCGACCGGCGCCCCGTCGACGGCCCCGTCGTCCCCCTCGGCCCCGTCGTCCCCCTCGGCGCTGTCGTCGCGACGGCGGGAGACCAGGTCGAAGACCGGGCCGACGGTGCGGTCCCACACCGCGGGGGCCAGCGCGAAGGCGAGGATCAGGCCGTAGTTGCTCAGCGCGGTCTGGGCGCGCGGGCGCGGGTCGTCGACGACGGCGGCGAGCTGGCGGGCGACGCGCTCGGGGCTGATGCTGGGCGGCGGCGGGGTGTTCACCATGCCGGCGGAGTCGAGGGCGCTGGAGTAGATCGGGGTGTCCACGCTGCCGGGCGACACGTGGCACACGTGCACGTGGGGCATGTCGGAGCTCTCGATCTTCAGCTGCCGGGCCAGCGCGCGCACGCCCCACTTGCTCACGACGTACGGCGTCATGTCGGGCACGTTGACGTGGCCGAGCAGCGAGCCGACCAGCACGAGCACGCCCTGCTCCTGCTCGCGCAGGCGCCGCACGGTGTGGCGCGCGACGTTGGCGGAGGCGAGCAGGTCGGTGCGCACGACGGAGTCGAAGGTCTCGGCGGGCAGCTCGTGGGCACGGCCGTAGGCCACCACGCCGGCGCAGTGCAGCACGGCGTCGACGCGGCCGTGGCGCTCGACCACCAGGTCGATCATGGCGGCGACGTCGGGGTCGTCGTCGAGGTCGCAGGGCAGCACGGTGGCGCTGGCGGCACCGGCGTCGCGGCACTCCTCGCCGACCTCGTCGAGCACCTCCTCGCGGCGGGCGACCAGCACCAGGTGGTCGCCGCGGGCGGCCATCTCCAGGGCGGTGGCGCGGCCGATGCCGCTGGAGGCGCCGGTGACCACGACGACGCGGGGGTCGTCGGAGCGACGTGCACGCAGCGGGAGCACGAGGGGCAGGGGCAGCGGGGGCAGCAGGCGGGGGATCAGTCGGGTGAGCACAGGAGTCTCCGGAGGGTCGGTGGCGGCGGTCGAGGTGACCGGGTGGTCGCGGTGGTCGGGGAGGGCGAAGGGGAGGGCGGCGCGCGTCAGCGGCGCCAGTGCGCCCCGCCCTCCTGGCGGCGCCGGCGTCCGAGCAGCGTCCAGACGCCGTGCTCGGTGTGGCCGGTGCGGGCCGGGGCGAGCACGTTGCCGGCGTCGGGGCCGACGGCGGGACCGCGCAGCACCACGCGCTCGACGAGCGGGCCGGCGAGCCGGTCGAAGGCCCACGGCGCGAGCCGGAAGCCGAGGACGGTCACCACGTTGGCGGGGCCGACCTCGACGTGCCGGCGGCGCGGGCGGTCGAGGCAGCCCTCCACCGCGCGGGCGACCCGGTCGGGACCGACGACGGGCGGCGGCGCCGAGCCACGGCTGCCGGCGTACGTCGCCGCCTCGTCGTAGATGGGGGTGTCGATGGCGCCGGGGGAGACCAGGCAGACGTGGAGGCCGCGCTCGGGGCGCAGCTCGAGCTGCAGCGAGCGCACCAGGCCGAGCTGGCCCCACTTGGCGCTGACGTAGGTGCTCATCGACGGCACCGCGATCTCGGCGAGCAGCGAGCTCACCACGACCAGCGTGCCGGAGCCCTGGGACCGGAAGACCGGGACGACCGAGCGGGCGAGGTTGGCGGTGCCGTGCACGGCGGTCTCGACGACGTGCTCGAACACCTCGCGCGGCACCTGGTCGACGCGCCCGTAGGCCATGCCCTGTGCGGTGGTGACCACGGCGTCGAGGCGGCCGTAGGTGGCCACCGCGTGGTCGACGGCGTGCTGCACGGCGTCGGCGTCGGTGAGGTCGGCGGTGACCACGGTGGCCGCGGCCGCGCCGTGGTCGACGGCGACCAGCGCCGCCCGGTCGAGGGCCTCGGCGTCGCGGGCCACCAGCGTGAGGCGGGCACCGCGGGCGGCGAGGCGTCGCACCGTGGCCAGCCCGATGCCGGAGGAGGCGCCGACCACCATCACCGCGGGCACGGCCGCGCGGGGACCGGTGGCGGGGGTCCGGTCGAGGTGGCGGGCCGGGTGGGCCGGGTGGTCGGGCGCGGGCGGGTCGGCGGGCGGGGCGGTGGGGTCGGGACGGTCGGGCGACGGCGGCACGGAGGGCCCTCTCACGGGGGACGGGTCCTCCTCGACGCTACCCGCGCCGCGCCCGCCGACCCCCGCCCCAACGGGTGGAAGTGACGGTGGTGGACCAGACCGGCCGAAGGAACTTCGCCGCCGCCCCATCCGGATGCCGAGCGGCTCCGAACAGCAGGCGTCACGACCTCGTGCGCCAGGTCACACCCGCCAGGAAAGGCCCCACCGTGAAGCTCCCTCAGCTCCGCCGTCCCTCCCCGTCGATGGCCGTCTCCGTGATGGCCCTCGTGGTCGCCACCGGCGGCACCTCGTACGCCGCCGCGACCATCTCGTCGCCGGACGTCGTCAACAACTCCCTCACCGGCTCCGACATCAAGAACGACTCGGTGGCCTCCATCGACGTCCGCAACGGCACCCTGCAGTCCAAGGACTTCCGCGACGGCGTGCTGCCCCAGGGCCCCGAGGGTCCCGCGGGCCAGGACGGCGCCGGTCGCTGGGCCCTCATCGGCACCGACGGCACCATCACCGCCCAGTCCGGCGGGTTCACCCTCGTCGAGGGCTACCCGACCCTGCCGAACACCGCTCCCGCCGGCAGCCCGAGCAACGCGCTGCGCGCCAACGGCAACGTCTACATCAACGCCGGCGAGGAGCTGTCGGACAACGGCATCGTCGCCAGCGTCGTCCTGCAGAACACCGTCGACCAGAACGGCGACGGCGTCACCTCCGGCCGCGCCCCGGCGGCCGACGCCAACCCGGAGTTCTCCGGCGAGATCGCGGTGAGCCGCTGCAACACCGGCGCGCCCACCACGCCCCCCTCGGGCCCGACCAACTGCGCGCCCGCCGGCGCCCAGAACGCGTCGAGCTTCGTGGTGAGCCCCCGCAACAGCGACGGCACCGTCACCACCGACGGCACCCGCAAGGCGTTCTACGTGATCGTCACCGGCGACTCCTCGGACCTCGCGACCCGCTGAGCCCCCGCACCGCCCCGCACCCACCCCGCAGCACCCGCAGCACTCCGACGCCCCGGGCACCCGCCCGGGGCGTCGGCGCGTCCCGGGGGGCACCTGTCGACCCCGGTTGTCGTGTCGTTCACCCGGCGCTCCGCGCGGGGTCGCCCGGCGTCCCTAGCCTGGGCAGGTGCTGACTCGTGGCCTGATCGGCAGCCTGCTGGTGCTCCTCGGGGGCCTGGTCGTCTCGACGCTGCCCCAGAGCGCCCCGATCATGTCCTCCCACCTGCTGGTCGCGCTGCGCACCTCCGAGGCCGGTCGGATGCTGGGGCTCGCCACGGTGCTGCTCGGGCTGGGCCTGCTGGCCGCGGCCTGGTTGCGGCTGTCGCGCCACGTCGCCGGCCTCGCCCCGACCACTCCCGGCGGTCGCCGCGCCGCCCTGGCCGACGACGAGGCGGTCGCGCTCGTGCGCCACGCCACCGTCGTCTGGAGCGCCCCGCTCGTGGTCGCACCGCCGCTGTTCAGCCGCGACGGCTGGTCGTACGCCGCGCAGGGCATGCTCACCCACGTGGGGCTCTCGCCCTACGAGCACGGTCCGTCGGCGCTGCGGGGCCCGGTCGTGGAGGCCGTCGACCCGATGTGGTTCGACACCGTCGCCCCCTACGGCCCGGTGCCGCTGGTCGGTGGCGACCTCGCCGCAGGCCTCACCGGCAACCCGTGGATGCTCGTCGTGGCCCACCGCGGCCTGGCCCTCGTGGGGCTGGTCCTGCTGGCCTGGGCGGTGCCGCGCCTCGCGGCGTGGGCGGGCGTCGACGCGGGCCTGGCCAGCGCGCTCGTGCTGGCGTCGCCGCTGATGCTGGCCAACGGCGTCGGTGGCCTGCACAACGACCTGCTGATGGTGGGGCTGATGGCGGCCGCGCTGGTCGTGGCCGCCGAGCAGCACTGGGTGGCCGGTGCGCTGCTCGGCGCCCTGGCCGCCGGGGTCAAGGCCCCCGGCGGACTGGTGTGCGTCGGGGTGGTGCTCCTGTCGCTGCCGGTGGCCGCGTCGCTGGCCGACCGGGTGCGCCGCACGCTCAGCGTGGCCGCGGTCTCGGTGGGGGCGCTGCTCGGCCTCGGGGTGGTCGCCGGCACCGGCGCGGGCTGGATCGGCGGGCTGGCCGTCCCGGCCACCGTCAACACGCCCCTGTCGCTGACGACGCTGCTCGGCGGCGCCCTCGACCGCGTCGCGGGCTGGCTCGGCCTCGGGCTGGCGCCGGCCACCTTCCTCGACCTGGTGCGCGACGCCGGCACGGCGGCGGCGCTGGGGCTGGCCGTCTGGGCGATGCTGCGCCGCCCCACCGGCGACCGGTCCTCGGCGGTGGCCACGGTGGCGCTGGTGGTGGGTGCCACCGTGCTGCTCAGCCCGGTGGTGCACCTCTGGTACTTCCTCTGGGTCGTGCCGCTGCTGGCGGTGCTGCCGCTGAGCCGGCTCGGCCTGATGGGGCTGGTCGGCGCCTCCACCGTGCTGGGGCTGGTCGCCCCGCTCGACTCCTCGCTGCACGGGGCCTACCTGGCCATCGTCTTCGGGTCGATGCTGGTGGCCGGTCTGGTGCCGGTGCTGCTGCTCACCCGCGGTGCCCGGGCGCGCCTGGAGCGCATCGTGGGCGCCCACTGGCTGCGCGCCCCCGTGCTCGGTCCGGCCCAGCCAAGCCGGCCAGGACAGCCAGGTCAGCCGGCGGCCGGGAGGACCGTGGCCCTCACCTCGCCGAGGGTGATCCGTCCGCCCGAGGTGCCGAGCGCGGAGTAGCGGAGCACCACCTCGTCGCCGTCCTCGAGGAAGCCCCGCCCGGCCACCTGCACGGTGCCGCCCCGGGTGAGCTCGAGCAGGCAGCCCCGCTCGTCGTCGCCGGGTCCGCTGACGGTGCCGGAGGCGAACAGGTCGCCGGTGCGCAGCGCGGCGCCGTTGACGGTGAGGTGGGACAGCATCTGCGCCGGCGACCAGTACGTCGAGGCGTACGACGGGCGGCTCACCACCGTGCCGGCCACCTCCACCTCCACGGCGATGTCCAGCCCGCGGGGCGAGCCGCCGTCGGCGGGGCGCAGGTAGTCCAGCGGCACCGGGTGCTGCGGGGGCACGTCGCACCACGCGGCGTCGAGCGCCGCCAGGGGGGTGACCCACGCCGAGACGCTGGTGGCGAACGACTTGGCGAGGAACGGCCCGAGCGGCACGTACTCCCAGCCCTGCACGTCGCGCGCCGACCAGTCGTTGAGGCCCACCACGCCGAAGACGTGCCCGGCGAGGTCGTCGTGGGCCACCGCGGTGCCCGGCGCCGACGGCGCGCCCACCACGAAGCCGAGCTCGGCCTCCAGGTCGAGGCGCCGGGTCGGGCCGAACGTCGCCACGTCGGGCCGCTCGCGGGTGGGCCGGCCCTGCCCGCGCGGCCGGGTCACCGGCGTGCCGCTGACCACGACCGTGCCGGCCCGGCCGTGGTAGGCCACCGGCAGGTGGCGCCACTGCGGCGGGAGCGGGTCCTGGCCCGGGCGCATCAGCTCGCCGACGCGGGTGGCGTGGTGCTCGGAGGCGTAGAAGTCGACGTAGTCGGCCACCTCGAACGGCAGGTGCAGCCGCACCCGGTCCAGCGGCAGGCTCGGCGCCGCGCCGGTGGCGGCGAGGTCGCGCACCTGCTCGCGGGTCTCGCGCCACACCACCGGGCCGAGGGCCATCAGCGGGTTCAGGCTGCCCGCGGCCAGCTCGGGGCGACCGGTGGCCCCGGCCAGGTCGACCACCCGGTCGCCGAGGCGCACGCCCACCCGCGGCGCGTCGCCGTCGACGGAGAACACGCCGTAGGGCAGGTGGTCGAGCCCGAACCCGACGAGGTCGTCGGCGCTCACCCGAGCACCCCCTGCGCGCGCAGGCCGGCGAGGTCGTCGGCGGCGGTGACCACGTCGGCGGGGGAGGCGACCCCGACCGCGGTGAGCCAGCGGCGGGCACCGCCGAGGGACTCGGTGGCCAGCAGGTCGGCGGCGTCGGTGGAGGCCAGGGTGGCCTCGACCTCCGCGCGCGGGGCACCGTCGAACGCACGGCGGACGGCGGCCAGCAGCGCCAGCCAGCCGTGGTGGCCCGGGCCCGGCAGCGCGTGGCCGCTCCCGCCGGTCAGCACGACCGGCGTTTCCCGGTCGAGGGCGGCGTCGAGCCAGGCCGCGAGCGCGGCGCGCTCGGCGGGCCCGGCGCCCGACACGTCGAGGCGCAGCGCGAGGCCCAGCTCGGCGGCCGCCACCTCGTCGGCCGCGGCGAGCCACCCGCGCGACGGGCCGGGGCCTGCTGCGCCCGTGGGCGCTCCCACGGGCACCCCGACGTGCACGGCGACGTCGTCGGCGAGGTCGCCGGCCGCCCGGGCGGCGTCGACGGCGGCGACCACGCGCCGGGCGTTGCCGGCGGGGTCGTCGTGGTCGCGCAGGGTCACCTCGAGGCGGGCCAGCGGCACGTCGTGCCGGGCGCACCAGCGCGCCGGCCCGGCCACCTGGCCGGCCCCGCCCGACAGCACCACCGCGAGCGGCACCTCGTCCGGCCGGGGCAGGCCCGGCAGGCCCGGCAGCTCGGTGTCGGGGACCACGTGGGTCCCGACCAGCGAGCGCTGCGGCCCGTCGTACGTCGGCGGGGAGGCGGGCGCGACGCCGACGGCGAGCAGGGCGTCCCAGGGGTGCGCGGGTGCGGTGGACACGTCGGCACCCTAGGCCGCCGGCCCGCGACGGCGCGGCGAGCCCCGGTCACCGCCGTCGTGGCCTCCCGAAGCAGCGGGCGGCAGTCATCGGGGCTCCACCTGGCCCCACCCACCCGTTCACCTGACCACGCGACGTTGGCGCCGTGCGTATCGCCCAGCTGGCCAACTTCATCGGACCGTCCTCAGGAGGCATGCGCACGGCGGTGGCCGCGCTCGGCGAGGGGTACGCCGCCGCGGGCGCGCAGCGGCTGCTGGTGGTCCCGGGCCCGACCGATGCCCGCGAGAGCACCCCGGCCGGCGACGTCGTGCAGGTGCGGGCGCCCCGGGTGGGCGGCGGCTACCGGCTCATCGTGGAGCGTCCGTCAGAGTTACGGCGGCCATGGCGAAAGGGAAACACCCGGTCCCATCCCGAACCCGGAAGTTAAGCCTTTCAGCGCCGATGGTACTGCAACCGAGAGGTTGTGGGAGAGTAGGACGCCGCCGGGCATCTTTTTCCTCGTGGGGCCACCCGACTTCGGTCGGGTGGCCCCACGAGTCATTTCAGGGCATTCCCGCGTGGGGTCGTCGAGGCGCTCGGGGGTCGCCGTGAATGCAGAAGGCCCACCACGTGGTCGTGGTGGGCCTCTCGTGCGTCCGCGGTTCGCTGCTAGGGGGTGCTGCCCGCAGCGGGCGGGGCGTCCGGGTCGTCAGGGTGCAGCCGCTTGCGGTCGAGGTCGCGCAGGAAGTCCTCGTCGTCGTCCGGGGCCACCAGCTTCGGCTTCGCCGGCGGGCGCTGCCGGGCGGCGGGCCGCTGGGGTGCCTGGGGCAGCAGGCCGCGACGCTGCACCGCACGGATGGTGAGGTAGGTCGCGAGCCCGATGAGGGCGACGACGAGCAGGAGCCTGAGCACCCTTCCAGCGTAGGTCGGGAGTGGTGAGCAGCACAGGGGCGCCTAGGCTGGGGGTGTGAAGGAGTTCCTCGTCTACACCGTGCTGCGCCTGCTGCTGTTCCTGGCCGCGCTGGGGGTCGTCCTCGGCGGGTGGCTGCTGATCGCCGGCAAGGCCAACCTGCTGGGGTCGTTCGTGCTGGCCCTGGTCATCAGCGGCATCGGGTCCTACTACCTCCTGCGCACCCCGAGGGAGGCGTTCGCCCAGCGGGTCGACGAGCGGGCCCGGCGCGCTGCAGCGCGCTTCGAGGAGATGAAGGCCCGCGAGGACGACGAGGCGGCCGAGCAGGCCGAGGCCGAGCGGCGGCAGGGCCGGACGCCCCCGGCCTGAGCCGACCAGCGGTGGGTCAGCGCTTGCGGCGGTCGATCGCGCGCTGCACCCGGGTCTCCGACTGGCCCAGCACCTTGGCCATGATCGGGACGCGGAGCTTCCACGCGACCGCGGCGGCGACGACGACCAGGACGAAGATCAGGAAACCCATGCCTGGAGCCTACGCAGCCAGGACCAGCGCCGCAGCGACGAGCGCCGCCCACACCAGCTCTGCCGCGCCGGTGGAGGCCAGCACCGGCACCAGCTCGCGACCGGTGGCTCGTCCGAGCACCAGTCGCAGGCCCGGAGCGGCGGGTAGCAGGAACGTCAGGCCCACCAGCGCCCACCACGTGGTGAGGGCGGCCACGGCCACCACCGCTGCCGCGGCCAGGACGACCAGCGCGGTGTAGAGGCCGCGGGTGCGGGCCTGACCCAGCAGGACGGCCAGGGTGCGCTTGCCGGCGACGGTGTCGCCGGGGATGTCGCGCAGGTTGTTGACCACGAGGATCGCGCAGGCCAGCGCCCCGATGCCGACCGCGGCGGCCCACGCCGGGCCGAGGTCGTCGAGGTCGGTGCTCTCGACCTGCACGTACGTCGTACCGACCACGGCGACCAGCCCGAAGAACACGAAGACCATGACCTCGCCGAGGCCGAGGTAGCCGTAGGGGCGCGCCCCGCCGGTGTAGAACCAGGCCGCCAGCACGCTGACCAGCCCCACCGCCACCAGCCACCACGCCGTGGTCGCGGCGAGCACGAGCCCGGCCGCGGCGGCGACACCGAAGGCGAGGAACGCCGCCCGCTTCACCGCGGCGGCCGGCGCGGCGCCCGACCCGACCAGCCGCATCGGGCCCACCCGGGCGTCGTCGGTGCCGCGGATGCCGTCGGAGTAGTCGTTGGCGTAGTTGACCGCCACCTGCAGGGCCAGGCTCACCACCAGGGCCAGCAGCGCCTTCCACCACACCGCCTCGTCGACGTGGGCGGCGACGCCCGTGCCGGCGAGCACGGGGGAGACGGCAGCGGGCAGGGTGCGCGGGCGCGCACCGGCGAGCCACTCGGAGGGGGTTGCCACCCGAGGATTCAAGCAGCCGCGGGTCGGCTCACCGCGCCGGGTCGAGGTCGTGACGGACCAGGAAGCGCTGCGCGGCCCGGGCGGAGGGGTGCAGGGCCACGGTCGCTGCCAGCACGAGCGCGGCGATGGTCAGCCATCCCGCGGCGCCCCACTCGAGGGCGAGGAACGTGTAGAGCGCGGGCGCCCAGACGTAGCCGAGCTGGCCGCCCAGGTTGCCGGCGCCCTGGTACTCCCCGCGGCGGTCGGGATCGGACAGCTCGGACTCGAACGACCAGCTCGCGGCCGACAGGAAGAGCTCGGCGCCGGTGACGGTGACGTGGCCCAACCAGATGAGCGCGATGGTGAGCAGGCCGACGGTCTCGTGGGTGACCAGCGTGATGACGCACGAGACGACGAAGAAGGCGCTGCTCACCCGGGTGGCCCGCAGGGCGGTGCCGACGTCGCGCACGCCGCGCGCGGCCGCCATCGGCAGGAAGATGCACATCACGGTGTTGGTGCCGAACAGCAGCGCCAGCAGCACCCGCGGCGCGTCGGTCTCCTCCACCAGCCACAGCGGGATCACCAGGTGCAGCAGCACCTGGTTGGTCTCCAGCACGCCGGCGAAGAACGAGGTGGCGAGGAAGCCCCGGTTGCGCAGCGCCCCCGGCACGTCGACGGCCGCCCCGGCCACCGGTGCCTGCAGCGCCGTGCGCCGCGTGCGGTGCGGCGCGGCCGGCAGCCGGGTGATCCACCAGGCGTTGGCGGCGACGAGCAGCGCCGTCAGCCAGGGCAGCGCCCGGATGACGGAGTCGTCCTCGAAGGCCAGGGCGATGCCGCCGAGCGCGGCACCGAGGGTGAAGCCCAGGTTGAGCGCGGAGTACATGTAGGCCTGGGAGCGCACCCGCTCCGCCCGGGGGAGCAGGTCGAGCACGTAGGCGCCGCGCCCGGCGTTCCCGGCGCTGTTGACCACCTCCAGCACGATGCTCATGGCCAGGAACGCGGTGAACCCGTCGATGAACGGCCACACGGCGTACATCCCGGCGGTGCCGAGCGCGCCGAGGGCCCAGGTGTGCTGTGGGCCGATCCGGTCGGCGAGGCGGCCCGCGGGGACGGCGACGAGCATCGAGACGACGCCGGCGATGGTGATGCCGAGCCCGACCTGGGCCGCGGAGAGCCCGACGACCTGGGTGAAGAAGACCGCGCTGGCGGTCATGAAGGTGCCGTCACCGATGGCGTAGAGCACCGACTGCACCGAGAGCCGACCGGCCAGCGGCGTGGGCGGCGCGGCCTTGCGCGCCCGCGCACGCACGGCGCCGAGGAGGGTGCTCACGCGGAGCATGGAACCACGCGTGGTTAGGGTCGGTCGCGTGGATATCGGCGGCACGACGCGCGAGGTGGTCGAGGCCCTGCGCGGGTGGCTGTCGACCGAGCCCGGGCGCGATCCCGAGCCGCTGGTGGTGAGCACGTCGGGCTCGACCGGCCGGCCCAAGCGGGTGCTGCTGTCGCGCCGGGCGGTGCTCGCGTCGGTGGCGGCCACCGAGCGGCGGCTCGGGTCGAGCGGCCCGTGGCTGCTGGCGCTGCCGGCGACCTACGTGGCCGGGGTGCAGGTGGTGGTGCGCTCGCTGGTGGCCGGCCACGACCCGGTGCTGCTCGAGGACCACGGGTCGTTCGCGCAGGCGAGCGCCGAGCTGGTGCGCCGCGGGCCGTTCGCCACCGGGGCCGCCCAGCAGGCGGGGCAGCGCGGAGACCGGTTCGTCTCGCTGGTGCCGACGCAGCTGCACCGGCTGCTCGACGACCCCGACGACGTCTGGGCGCTGCGCAGCTTCCGCACCGTGCTCCTCGGCGGCGGTCCGCTCGACCCGGCCCTGCGCGCCCGCGCCGAGGCCGCCGGCGTGCGGGTCGTGGCGACGTACGGCGCGGCGGAGACCGCAGGGGGCTGCGTCTACGACGGGGTGCCGCTCGACGGGGTGGCGCTGGCGCTGGGGCGCGACGGGCGGGTGCGCCTGGCCGGCCCCACCCTGTTCGACGGCTACGACGGCGACCCCGTGCTGACCCGTGAGGTGCTGGTGGACGGCTGGTTCCTCACCGCCGACGCCGGACGCCTCGACGCCGACGGACGCCTGGAGGTGCTGGGCCGCCTCGACGACGTGGTGGTCAGCGGCGGGGTCAACGTGCCGGCCCCCGCGGTGGCGGCGCGGCTGCGCGAGCACCCCGCGGTGGAGGCCGCCGAGGTGCTCGGGGTGCCCGACGAGGAGTGGGGCCACCGGCTGGTGGCGTTCGTGGTGGGCGACGTCGACCTGGAGGCCCTGCGCTCCTGGGTGGTCGAGACCTGCCCGCGAGCGTGGGCGCCGCGCCAGCTCGTGACCCTCGACGCCGTGCCGCTGCTCGCCAACGGCAAGCCCGACCGGCTGCGGCTGCGGGGCCTGGCGTGACGCCCGGTGCGGTGCGCGTGGTCGCGGTGCCGATGACGACCCGCTTCCGCGGCATCACCGTGCGCGAGGCGGTGCTGCTCCAGGACCCCGCGACCGGTGGGTGGGGCGAGTGGAGCCCCTTCCTCGAGTACGACGACGCGGTGGCCGAGCCGTGGCTGCGCTGCGCCGAGGAGGCCGCGGCCGGCGACTGGCCCGCCGCCGTGCGCACCAGCGTGCCGGTCAACGTGACCGTGCCGGTGGTGGGCCCGGAGCAGGCCCATGCGCTGGTGCTGCGCGGCGGCTGCCGCACCGCGAAGGTGAAGGTGGCCGACCCCGGCACCACCCTGGCCGACGACCAGGCGAGGCTGGAGGCCGTGCGGGACGCGCTGGGGCCCGAGGGCCACGTGCGCATCGACGTCAACGGGCTGTGGTCGCTGGAGGAGGCCCTGGCCGCGATCCCGGTGCTCGACCGCGCCGCCGGCGGCCTCGAGTACGTCGAGCAGCCCTGCGCCGCCGTGGAGGACCTCGCCGCGGTGCGCCGCCGCCTCGACGTGCCGGTGGCCGCCGACGAGTCCATCCGTCGCGCCGCCGACCCCTACCGCGTGCGCGAGCTCGAGGCCGCCGACGTGGCGGTGCTGAAGGTGCAGCCGCTCGGCGGGGTGCGGGCGTGCCTGCGCATCGCCGAGGACATCGGCCTGCCCGTGGTGGTCTCCTCGGCACTGGAGACGTCGGTCGGCATCGCTGCAGGGGTGGCCCTGGCCGCCGCGCTGCCCGAGCTGCCCCACGCCTGCGGGCTGTCCACCGTGCAGCTGCTCACCGACGACGTGGTGACCGAGCCGTTGCTGCCCGTCGACGGCGCCCTCCCGGTGCGCGCGCCGGCGCCCGATCCGGCCGCGCTCGACCGGCTCGCCGCCTCCCCCGACCGGGTCGCCCACTGGGAGGCCCGCCTCGCCCGGGTGCGCGCCCGGCGGGCGGTCGGGCAGGATCGGCCGCTGTGAGCACCTCCACCGACCTCGCCCGTGCCGTGGTGACCGCGCTGGTGCGCTCCGGCGTCACCGAGGTCGTGGTGGCCCCCGGCTCGCGCAACGCGCCGCTGTCGTTCGCGGTCTGGGACGCCGCGGCCGCCGGGCTGCTGCGCCTGCACACCCGCGTCGACGAGCGCTCCGCCGGCTTCCTCGCCCTCGGCCTGACCCGCGTGGGCGCGCGCGCCGCGGTGGTCTGCACCTCCGGCACGGCCGTGGCCAACCTGCACCCCGCGGTGCTGGAGGCCGCACACGCCGCCCAGCCGATGGTGGTCGTCACCGCCGACCGCCCGACCCGGCTCAGCGGCACCGACGCCAACCAGAGCACCGACCAGGTGGGGGTGTTCGGGCGCCTCGTGCCGACGCGCGACCTCGCCGACGCGGTCGACGTGCCGGTGCTCGACGACCCCTGGCAGCCCACCCACCTCAACGTGCGCCTCGACGAGCCGCTGCTGCCCGACGCCCCGTGGCGACCCGCTCTCGACCCGGCCGTGGAGCCCGGTCCGCGCCCGCCTCGGCCCGGGGCGGGCCCCGACGAGGAACCCGAGCGGCTCGCCCTGGGGCCGCGCACGGTGGTGGTCGCCGGGGACGACGCCGGCCCGCGCGCCCGCCGTCTCGCCGAGCGTGCCGGGTGGCCGCTGCTCGCCGAGCCGTCGAGCGGCTCGCGCACCGGCACCCACGCGCTGCGCTGCTACCGGCTGCTCCTCGACACCGACCTCGGCCGCAGCGTGCAGCGCGTCGTGGTGGCCGGGCACCCCACGCTGTCGCGCCCGGTCAGCCGGCTGCTGGCCCGCGACGACGTGGAGGTGGTGGCGACCCCGGGTCGCGGGGTCTGGTCGCGCCGGCCCTACCGCGTCGACCGCACCCTGGCCTCCGACCACGTGGCGGCCGAGGGCGAGGACGACCCGGCCTGGCTCGCCGCCTGGCGCGACGCCGACCGCGACGTGGGCCGGCGCCTCGACGCCCTGCTGGCCGCCGAGCCCGCCCTCACGCCGTACGCCGTGGCGGGTGCGGTGGCCCGCGCCGTGCCACCGGGCGGGCTGCTGCACGTCGGCGCCTCCCACCCGGTGCGCGACCTCGACCTGATGCTGGGCGGACCCGGGAGCCGCTTCGGGGTGGGGGAGCGGCGCTTCGTCTCGGCCAACCGCGGGCTCGCCGGCATCGACGGGGTGGTCTCGACCGCCGTCGGTGCGGCGCTGGGGCGGCCCCGCAGCACCCGTGCGCTGGCGCTGATGGGCGACGTCACGTTCCTGCACGACAGCAACGGGCTGGTGCTCGGCCCCGACGAGCCGCGCCCCGACCTGACCGTCGTCGTGGTCAACGACGACGGCGGCTCGATCTTCTCCGTGCTCGAGCAGGGCGCCCCCGCCCACGCCGACCGCTTCGAGCGGCTCTTCGCGACCCCCCACGGCGTCGACCTCGCCGCGCTGTGCGCCGCCACCCGCACGCCCCACTGGCGCGTCGACAGCCTGCCCGAGCTCGAGCAGGCGCTGGCCTCCCCGAACGGTGGCATCGACGTGGTCGAGGCACGGGTCGGCCGCAGGGATCGCCGCGACCTCGACGCGCGCATCCGCGCGCTCGCCGACGGCTGAGGCGTGAGGCGGGCGGGAGGGGGCAGGATCTCGGTGTGAGCGAGCTGTCCAGGACCCCCGGCGTCATCGCGTACGTCGACCACCACGAGGGGCCGCGGCGCGCCCTCACCCTGCACCTCAGCGGTGGGGAGCGCTTCCTGCTCTCGCGCCACCGTCCGGTCGTCAGCATCGACGGCCGCCAGTACGTCGTGGTGTGGGGGCAGGTGACCTTCGAGGTGCCGGCCGACCGCAACGTGCACCTCAGCGTGCACCTCGAGGCCGAGGCCATCGTCGGGGTGGCCTCGGCGCTGCTGCCGCCCGGCGGCGAGGAGCTGGTGCTGACCTGGACCGTGCAGGGCTCGGGCACCGGCCTGCTCAGCCCGGGAGGCGCCGTCCGCTGAGCCGCCGTCGGCCGGGCCGACGGCTGGGCGGCGCCCACCGCGCGGCGCTCGGTCGGCCGCACGCCCGGCGGGCTGGGAGGATGGGGGCGTGGAGATCGCCCTGCTGCTGTGCGGACTGGCCGCCGGCGTCCTCGTGTGCACCGTGCTCGCCGAGCGCCTGGAGGTGCCGGCGCCGTTCCTGCTGATCGCGGTGGGGGTCGCGGCGTCGTACGTGCCGCAGGTGCCGCAGGTCTACCTCGACCACGACGTGGTGCTGCTCGGCCTGCTGCCGCCCCTGCTCTACGCCGCGGCGCAGCAGACCTCGCTGGTCGACTTCAACGCCAACCGGCGCTCCATCCTGCTGCTGTCGGTCGGGCTGGTGGTGTTCACCGCGGTCGGCGTGGCCTGCGTCGTCAGGCTGCTGCTGCCGGAGGTGTCGTGGGCGCTGGCGCTGGCCGTCGGGGCCGTGGTCGCCCCGCCCGACGCCGTGGCCGCGACCGCGATCGGTCGCCGCATCGGCCTGCCGCGCCGGGTGGTGACGATCCTCGAGGGCGAGTCGCTGTTCAACGACGCCACCGCGCTGGTCTTCCTGCGCACCGCCCTGGCCGTGGCCGCCGGCACCGGGCTGGACGCCGGGGGCGTGGCCGCCGACTTCGTGCTGGCCGCCGGCGGCGGGGCCCTGGTCGGGCTGGCGATGTTCGTCGTCGTCGCCAAGGTGCGCCGCCGCCTCACCGACCCCGTGATGGACTCGGCGATGTCGCTGGTCGTGCCGTTCGCGGCGTACGTGCTGGCCGAGGAGATCCACGCCTCGGGCGTGATCTCGGTGGTGGTCGCCGGCCTGCTGCTGGGGCACAAGGCGCCCGTCCTGCAGACCGCGCAGTCGCGGATCGCGGAGCGGCTGAACTGGCGCACGGTCGCCTACGTCCTGGAGAACGCCGTCTTCCTGCTGATCGGGCTGCAGGCGTGGTGGATCGTCGAGGGCGCCGTGGACTCCGACCTCGGGCTCGGCCGGATCGCGGGGGTGTGCCTGGCCACCCTCGTCGCGGTCATCGTGCTGCGGCTGGCCTGGGTGTTCCCGGCGCGCTACCTGCTGGTGCGCCCGGGCCCCGACCCCGACCTCGGCCACGACGCGCCGTGGACCTACACGTTCGTCCTCGGCTGGGCCGGCATGCGCGGGGTGGTCACCCTCGCCGCGGCGTTCGTCATCCCCGAGGAGACGCCGTACCGCGAGGTGCTGCTGCTCATCGCCTTCACCGTCGTGGCGGGCACCCTGTTCGTGCAGGGGATGACGCTGCCCCTGGTGGCGCGGCGGCTCCGGGTGCCCTCGCCCGACCCCGCCGAGGACGCCCTGGCCCGCGCCACGCTCCTGCAGCAGGCGTCGAAGGCCGCCCTCGAGGAGCTCGACCGCATTGAGTACGACGACCAGCACGGCGCCGTCGACCTGATCCGCCAGCGCCTCGACCAGCGCAACTTCGCCGCCTGGGAGCGACTCGCCACCGTCGGCGGCCAGGAGTCGCCCAGCGACCTCTACGCGCGGGTGCGCCGCGCCATGCTCGCCGCGGAGCGGAGCCGGGTGCTGGAGATCCGCAGCGCCGGCACGACGCCGGCCGAGGTGGTCGCCGACGTGCTGGCGATGCTCGACGTCGAGGAGTCGATGCTCGACGTCGCCAGCGAGGAGCGCGAGGAGCTGCGCGCCACCGCGACCGGGCGTCCGGGCCAGTCCTGCCACGACCTCGGCGAGCACCCCGCGGTGGAGACCCCGCCCGACCCGGTGTGCGAGGGCTGTCTGGTCGACGGCACCCGGTGGGTCGCGCTGCGCCAGTGCCTGAGCTGCGGCCACGTCGGCTGCTGCGACTCCTCGCCGGCACAGCACTCCACGCGCCACTTCCACGACACCAGCCACGCGGTGATCCAGTCGGCCGAGCCGGGCGAGAACTGGCGCTGGTGCTTCGTGCACCACCTCACCGCCTGACCGGTCGGGCGGTGCGCGACGGGAGGAGGCGGGGCGATCAGCCCTGCAGCGCCTGCTCGAGGGTGCGGGGGTCGCGGCCGGTGACGCGGCGCACGTCGTCGGTGACCTCGGCGCACGACCCGTCGGCGATGGCGGTGTAGGTGCTGACCCAGGCGTCGAGCTGCCAGTCCGGCACGTCGTGGGCGGCGCGGCGCGAGGCGTAGGCCTCCTCGAGCGTCTCGTGGTGGAAGCGCAGGTCGCGCCCGAGCACGGCGCCGGCGCGCGTCGCCACCTCGTCCAGCGTGAGCGCCTCCGGCCCGGTGAGGGTGTACGTCGCGCCGGCGTGCGGGTCGGGGTCGCGCAGCACGGCGGTGGCGACGTCGGCGACGTCGGCGCGGGCCACCGCGGCGACCCGTCCCTCGCCGGCGGGGCCTCGGACGACGCCCTCGGCGTCGGCGAAGAGCGGGAGCACGTCGGCGTAGAAGTTGTCGCGCAGCAAGGTCCACGCCATGCCCGACTCGCGGATCGCGACCTCGGTGTCGTGGTGGTCGCGACCCAGGGTGAAGGTGGCCTCGGGTGCGGCGCCGGAGAACGAGGTGTAGACGACGTGGCGCACCCCGGCGTCGGCGGCGGCCCGCACGAACGTGCGGTGCTGCGCACGGCGCTCGCGGTCCTCGGAGGCCGAGACCATCAGCAGCGTCTCGACCCCGCGCAGCGCCTCCACCGACGCGGCGTGGTCGGCGTAGGTGCACTCGCGCACGTCGCAGTCGACGTCGGGCGCGCGGGCCGCGTCGCGCACGAGCATGCGCAGGTCGAGGCGGAAGTCGGCGCCGGCCAGCGCGCGCACCACCAGGCCGCCCACCGCCCCGGTGGCGCCGGTGACGCCGATCGTGCGCTGGCTGGTCTGGGGGCTGGTCATGGGCGGTCCTCGGGTCGGAAGCGGATGGGGAACTCCAGGGGGCCGGTGTTGCCGGAGACCGGCATCCAGCGGCCCGGGCCGTCGGGGCGGGCGTCGGGCATCCGACGGGCCAGCAGCGGCAGCGCGACGGCCAGGTCGGTGCGGGCGACGGCGTGGCCCAGGCAGTGGTGGACCCCCGCGCCGAAGCCGTGGTGGGGCGGGCGCTCGCCGCGCGCCTGCGCCTCGATGTCGAACCCGGGCACGGCCACGGCCGCGGGGTCGGTGCCCGCGGCGTGCGAGAGCACCTGCACGATGCCACCGGCCGGCACCCGCAGGCCGTGCAGGTCGACGTCGACGAGCGCCTCGCGGGTCACCCAGGTGACCGTCGGGTTGACCCGCATGACCTCCTCCACGGCCGCGGCGCCGAGGTCGGGGCGCTCGGCCAGCAGCCGCCACTGGTCGGGGTGCGCCAGCAGCGTCTGCAGGGCCAGCCCGAGCTGGTTGCGGGTGGTCTCCATGCCGGCGAAGGCGAGGAAGACCAGGGCGACCCCGAGCTCGCGGGAGGACAGCCGCTCCCCGTCGTCGCTGGCGCGCACCAGCGTGGTGACCAGGTCGTCGCGCGGGTGGGCCCGCCGGTCGGCCACCACCTCGTCGACGTAGGAGGTGAGGCCGGCCAGCGCCGCCTCGATGCGGGGCAGCTGCGCGGCGACGTCGACGGAGAACGACGCCCCGAGGTCGTCGGCCCAGCGGGCGACCTGGGGCCACCGGTCCTCGTCGAGACCGAGCAGGAGGCAGATGATGTGGGCGGCGTACGGCTCGGCGAAGTCGTGCACCAGCTCGACCCGGCCGGTGGGGGCGAACCCGTCGACCAGCTCGTCGGCCAGGGCCCGGAAGCGCGGCACCATCGCGTCGACCGCCTTCTTGCGGAACGCCGGCACCATCAGCCGGCGCAGCCGGGCGTGGTCGTCGCCCTCCAGGCTGAGCAGCGTCTCGGCCCACCAGTCGGAGAACAGCCCGGAGTGGATGCCGTTCTGCCCGGGCCAGCGTGCGTTGCCCTGCGCGAAGCGGCGGTCCTTCAGCACCTCGGCCGCCTCGGCGTGGCGCAGGACGGCCCACCCCCAGGTGGTCTCGACGTACCAGTCGCGCTCGCGCGCCTCGAGCACGGTCGGCGAGGTCACGTCGAAGGTCGGGTCGCCGAGGTCGAGCACGCTCACGTGCCGGCCCGCAGCATCCGCACGTGGCGACCGTCGTCGAGCTCGTCCTCGGTGCCGTCGAGGCGGAAGCCCTGGCGCTCGTAGAAGCCGATCGCGCGCTCGTTGCCGGCGAGCACCCACAGGTAGGCGGCGCGGTCGCCGATCGCCGCCCGCAGCAGCGTGTGGCCGACGCCGGTGCCCCAGCGCCGGGCCCGGACGTAGAGCGACCACAGCTCGGTCGGGGTGTCCACGTCGTTGTCGCGTCCCGGGCCGGCGCTGGCGAAGCCCACCAGCTCCTCGCCCTCGGGCCCCTCCTCGACGGCCAGCCACAGCGGCTCGGCCCGCTCCCCGCGCAGGATGGTGCTCCACCGCTCGACCCGGCCGGCCACGTCGGCGCGACGCTCGTCGAGCACCCGCTGGTCCATCAGGCCGGTGTAGGCGTCGTCCCACACGTCGAGGTGCAGGTGGGCCAGCGCCTCGGCGTCCTCGGGGGTGGCGTGGCGCAGCACGACGTCGGGTCGGGGGCTCATCGCGCCATCGTAGGGACCCTGCGGCACTACCGTGGCGCCATGCGTCTCACCAAGCACGGGCACGCCTGCGTCCGCATCGCGCACGGCGGCACCACCGTCGTGATCGACCCCGGCGCGTTCACCGCGCCCGGCGCCGTCGACGGCGCCGACGTCGTCCTGCTCACCCACGAGCACCCCGACCACTACCTCGTCGACCACCTGCGCCGCACCGACGCACGAGTCGTCACCGTGGCCGCGGTGGCGGCGCGGATGCGCGACGAGGCGCCCGACGTCGCCGAGCGGCTCACCGTGGTCGCCCCCGGCGACGAGCTCGACGTCGGGCTGCCGGTGCGGGTGGTGGGGGAGCGGCACGCCGTGATCCACCCCGAGCTGCCCCGCGTCGACAACAGCGGGTACGTCGTCACCTGCGGCGACCAGCGGGTCTACCACCCCGGCGACGCGCTCACCGGCCCCGGCGAGCACGTCGACGTGCTGCTGTGCCCGGTGAGCGCCCCCTGGCTGAAGGTGTCCGAGGCCATCGACTTCGCCCGCGACGTGGCCGCCCCCCGGGTGCTGGCGATCCACGACGCGATCTACTCCGAGGTGGGCCTGGGCGTCGTCGACGGCCACCTCGACCGGTTCCTGTCGCCGCGCGGGCAGACCTACGTCCGCCGCGGTGCCGGCGAGGACCTCTGAGCGCCCGGCCCGCCCGTGGGGTCCCGGGTCAGCCGGCGCTGACGGCGTCGCGCACCGGCACGAACTTGGCCTGCGCCTCGGCCAGCTCCGACTCGGGCGCGGAGTCGCCGACGATCCCGCAGCCGGCGAACAGGCGCACGGTCGCGCCGTCGACCGAGGCCGAGCGCAGCGCGATGCCCCACTCGCCGTCGCCTGAGGCGTCCATCCAGCCCACCGGCGCGGCGTAGCGGCCGCGGTCCATGCCCTCGATCTCCTCGATCAGGGCGGTGGCGGCCGCGGTGGGGGTGCCGCCGACGGCGGCCGACGGGTGCAGCGCCTCGGCCAGCTGCAGCGACGACACCGTGGCGGCGTCGTGCACCACGCCGGCGACGTCGGAGGCGAGGTGCATGACGTTCGGCAGGTGCAGGACGAACGGCGCCTCGGGCACGTTCATCGACGAGCAGTGCGGCTCCAGCGCGTCGGCGACCGAGCGCACGGCGTACTCGTGCTCCTCCAGGTCCTTCGACGACCGGGCCAGCTTGGCGGCCAGCGCCAGGTCGCGCTGGTCGTCGCCGCTGCGCCGGATCGTGCCGGCCAGCACCCGCGACGTCACCAGACCGCGCTCGCGGCGCACCAGCATCTCGGGGGTGGCACCGAACATGCCGTCGACGTGGAACGTCCAGCACATCGGGTAGTCCTCGGCCAGGCGCCGCAGCGGCCACCGCACGTCGACCGGCTCGCTGGCGGTGGCCAGCAGGTCGCGGGCCAGCACCACCTTCTCCAGGTCGCCGGCCGCGATGCGGGCCACGGCGTCGGCCACGACCGCCATCCAGCGCTCGCCGTCGAGCGCCCCGTCGACGAAGGTGACCCCCACCGGGGGACGCGGCACGTCGGCGGGCACGAGGCGGACGTCGCTCGCCCCGGGCTCGTCGGCGGGGCCGACGGTGGTGACCCACGCCCGGTCGCCGCGTCGACCGACGACCACCGCCGGCACGACCAGCACCGAGCCGGCGGACGCGCCGGGGTCGCCGGGGCCGCTGGGACCACGGGGCTCGTCGGCGAAGGTGAACGAGCCGAAGCACACCGGGCCGGTGCCGGGCTCCTCGACGTCGTCGGCGACCTCGCAGCGCGCGACCAGCTCCGTCCACCACTTCGCGGCGTCGGCGAAGCGGGTGGGGCCGTCGGTGCGCACCTCGGCGGCCACGCCCCAGCCGACCAGGCCCTCGCCGCGGCGCAGCCAGGTGACGGGGCGGTGTGCGGGGAGCAGGGCGAGCAGGTCGTCGACGGCGTCGGCGGCGACCGCGACGGTGCGGGCCACCAGGGGGCCGGCGACCCGGGGGTCCCCGGTCGCACCGGGCGTCGTACCACTGCTCACGTCGCCGAGCGTACTCAGCCGCCGGTCGGTCGCGACCCGGACGTGGGTAACGTCACCGGGGTGACCACCACTCCCACGATCGTCCGCAGCCGGGTGCTCGGCGTCCTCGGCGGCGCCGTCCTCCTGGCCCTCCTCATCGTCTTCGCCGTGGTGCTGCCGCGCGCCGACGGCGGCTCCGCGAGCGGCTCGGCCGCCCTGCCCGACGAGCTGCCGGGCGGGCTGCGGGCGCTCGACCTCGGCGACATCGAGCCCACCGAGGAGCGCACCGCGGAGCAGGTGGCCGAGGTGGCCGAGCGCCAGGTGGGCCTGCAGGACTCCGCCGCGGAGCGGCTCGAGGAGCTCTACGACACCACGGCGCAGGTGCGCACCTACGCCGACGCCGAGCTGCAGGCCCAGGCCGCGGTGGCGGTCGTCGACGTGCCCGCCGGGCTGTTCCTGCCCGGTGCGCTGCCGGTCGACCCGGGCCTGCTGGGCCTCACGCGCAACGCCTCCGACCTGCAGCGGGTCGGCGACGCGGTGTGCGAGCTGACCTGGGGCCAGCCCGTCGCGGAGGGCCAGGAGGTCCCCGAGGGCGACCCCTCGTCGGTCACCTGCCAGCTCGACGGCGACGAGGCGACGTACTGGATCCAGGGCGGCGGCCTCAGCGCCGAGGAGGCCGCGGCGGTGCTCGACGACATCGCTGCCGCGGCCTGACCCCGGGACGAGGGCAGCGCGCGACCCGGCTCAGGACCAGTACACGACGACGTCGTCGCCGACCTGCACCTGGGCGAAGAGCGCGGCGACGCCGGCCTCGTCACGGATGTTGACGCAGCCGTGGGAGGCGCCGGCGTACCCGACGGCGGCGAAGTCGGGCGAGTAGTGCACGGCCTGGCCGCCGGAGAAGAACATGGCGTAGGGCATCGGGGTGTCGTAGAGGCTCGACACGTGGTCGCGGTTCTTCAGGGTGACCTGGAACGCACCGTCGCGGGTCGGGGTGGCCGCGCCGCCGAAGCGGGCGTCGAGGGTGGTGAGCACCTCGCCGTCGACCACCCAGCGCAGCGTGCTCGACGACTTGTCGACGCACAGGACCCGGCCGGTGAGGCACCGCGGGTCGAGCGGCGCGGCCGGCTGCGTGGCGTCGGTCGACGGGTCGAGCCCGCTCAGCTCGGCGGCGCTGGGCTCGGTCGTCATCGCGAGCAGCCGGTCCTGCGTGCGCCCGTCGACCTCGCCGGTCACCGGGATCTCGCGCTTGGCCTGGAACCCGCTCACCGCGGCCTCGGTGACCTCGCCGTAGAAGCCGGTGACGCCCGCGTCGAACCAGTCGACCTGCGCGAGCCGTGCCTGCAGCTCGCGCACCGCGTCGCCCTCGTCGCCGGGGGTGAGCAGGGCGGGTCCGGGCACGAGCTCCGGGGCCGGCCGAGGTGCCGGTGCGGGGGCCGGCGTGGGCCGGACTGGCGGCGTGCGCCGGGCCACGGGCGAGGGCCGGGCCCCGGGGACGTCGGCCCGCGGGGCCTGCGCGGCCTGCGGGGCCGGGGTGGCCACCGCGCCGCTGCGGTCGGGCCGGTCTCGACCCAGCCCGACCGCGAGGGCGGAGGCCCCGAGGAGCACGGCGACCCCGAGCGCGAGGACGACGACCAGGGCGAGGCGGCGGGCGGGTGTCCGGGCGGGTGACATGGCGGGTCCTCCGGGAGGGGCCGGTGCGGCCGGCGGGTGGGGCCGACGGGTGCCGGTCACCTGGGAGACGCCCCAGCAGCCCGCTTGGTTGCACCGCCCGCGCATCCGGCCCCCGTTCACGGCCGGGCGCCGGAGCCGGATCGGCCGGGGGAGGGGCCACCGCCTAACCTCGGGGTGTGGCCCGTGCGCAGCTCGACAAGCAGCCCTCCGACGTCCGACGGATGTTCGACACCGTCGCCCGTCGCTACGACGTCACCAACGACGTGCTGTCGTTGGGCCAGGACCGCCGCTGGCGCCGTGACGTGATCGACGCCGTCGCGCCGGTCGCCGGCGAGCGGGTGCTCGACCTCGCGGCCGGCACCGGCACGTCGAGCGAGCCGTTCCACGACCGTGGCGCCACCGTCGTGCCGTGCGACTTCTCCCTCGGCATGCTGCGGGTCGGCAAGCAGGCCCGCCCCCACCTGCCCTTCACCGCCGGCGACGGCACCCGCCTGCCCTTCGGCGACGCCACCTTCGACGCGGTGACCATCTCCTTCGGCCTGCGCAACATCGTCGACCCGCTGGCCGGGCTGCGCGAGCTGCGTCGGGTCACCCGGCCCGGCGGGCGCCTGGTCGTCTGCGAGTTCAGCCACCCCACCTGGGTGCCGCTGCGCACGGTCTACCTCGAGTACCTGATGAAGGCGCTGCCGCCCGTGGCGCGCACGGTCTCGTCGGCCCCCGACGCCTACGTCTACCTCGCCGAGTCGATCCGCGCCTGGCCCGACCAGCAGGGGCTGGCCGACCTCGTCGCGGAGGCCGGCTGGGCCGGCGTCGAGTGGCGCAACCTGAGCGGCGGCATCGTCGCCCTGCACCGCGCCACCGCCTGACGCCGGTCCGTCGGCCCGGCAATTACGGCACGCCGTCGTGACGTAACTGCGCAGGTCAGCGCACTGTCGGGGCCCTGGTGTGGTCTGGGACACCCCGGGTCGCCACACCCGAAAGGGAGTGGCAGTATGTGTTCCGCGCCACTTAGTGATTCTCTTCACAAGGCCACAAGCGGGCCCGCGGAGCATCACCCGGACCGGCGCGGACGACCCCGACGGAGACGGAAGGCCCGGCCATGGAGCTCTACACCCCGGTGCTGGTGCTGGCCCTGCTGGCAGCAGGGTTCGCCGTGTTCTCCGTCGCGGTCAGCACGCTGACCGGGCCCAAGCGCTACAACCGCGCCAAGCTCGACTCCTACGAGTGCGGCATCGAGCCCACTCCGCAGCCCGTCGGCGGTGGCCGCTTCCCGGTGAAGTACTACATCACCGCGATGCTCTTCATCGTCTTCGACATCGAGATCATCTTCCTCTACCCCTGGGCCGTGCACTTCGACGCCATGGCGCTCTTCGGGCTGGTCGAGATGGTCATCTTCATCGCCACCGTGTTCGTCGCCTATGCCTACGTGTGGCGACGCGGCGGCCTCGAATGGGATTGAGCGCCGCCATGCGCGCACATCGCCAGCGTTGTCGTCGGTCGACGGCCGCTCCGCTGCGCTCCGCTGAAGGCCGCCTTCCCTCCTCCGCCTTGGCGCTGCGCGCGCCTGGCGACGCTCAACCGCTGCAGAGAGGACCGTCCTGATGGGTATCGAGGAGAAGCTGCCGAGCGGCGTCCTGCTGACGACCGTCGAGGGCGTCGCGGGCTACATGCGCAAGGCGTCGTTCTGGCCGGCCACCTTCGGCCTGGCCTGCTGCGCCATCGAGATGATGACCAGCGGCGGCCCCAAGTACGACCTCGCCCGCTTCGGCATGGAGGTCTTCCGCGCCAGCCCGCGCCAGGCCGACCTGATGATCGTGGCGGGCCGGGTGAGCCAGAAGATGGCGCCGGTGCTGCGCCAGATCTACGACCAGATGGCCGAGCCCAAGTGGGTGCTGGCCATGGGCGTGTGCGCCAGCAGCGGCGGCATGTTCAACAACTACGCGATCGTGCAGGGCGTCGACCACGTCGTGCCGGTCGACATGTACCTGCCCGGCTGCCCGCCGCGCCCCGAGATGCTCATCGACGCCATCCTCAAGCTCCACGACCAGGTGCAGGCCACCAAGCTCGGCGCCAACCGCAAGGCCCAGATCGTCGAGCTCGAGGCCGAGGCCCGCGCCGCGCTGCCGACCTCCGACATGCGGGGCCTGCTGCGATGAGCCCCGAGGAGCCCACGCAGGGCGGCGCCCGGGGCGCGGTCGAGCAGCCCGCCACCGACCAGAGCCCCGAGAACCTCCCCTCGCCCCCCGACGGTCCGGGCGTGCGCCGTGCCGGCGAGCGCCGGGGCATGTTCGGGGTCAAGGGCACCGGCGACACCAGCGGGTACGGCGGCCTGCGCGCGGCGACCACCTACCCCGCGCTGAGCGCGCGGCCCTACGGCGGCTGGTTCGACGAGGTCGCCGACGCCCTCGAGTCCGCGAGCGCCGCCGCCGGCCTCGCGCCCGCGGTCGAGGGCGTCGTCGTGCACCGCGGCGAGATCACCTTCCACGTGCGCCGCGACGACCTGCTCGCGCTGGCCCGGCTGCTGCGCGACGACCCGCGGCTGCGCTTCGAGCTGCTCTCCGGTGTCAGCGGGGTGCACTACCCCGCCGACAGCGGGCGCGAGATGCACGTCGTCCACCACCTGCTGTCGATGACCCACAACCGGCGCATCCGCCTCGAGGTGTCCGTGCCCGACACCGACGCCCGCCTGCCCTCGGTGGTGCCGGTCTACCCGACCGCCGACTGGCACGAGCGCGAGACCTACGACATGTTCGGCATCGTCTTCGAGGGCCACCCGTCGCTGACCCGCATCCTGATGCCCGACGACTGGCCGGGCCACCCGCAGCGCAAGGACTACCCGCTCGGCGGCATCCCGGTCGAGTACAAGGGCGGCTCCGTGCCGCCCCCCGACCAGCGCCGGTCCTACACCTGATGGCCCCCCGGGAGACGCAGCGATGACCACGCAGGACGACATGTACGCCGGCACCAGCGAGACCACCGAGGGGCGGGTCTTCACCGTCACCGGCCAGGACTGGGACCAGATCGCCGACGGCCTGGCCGAGGACGCCGAGGAGCGCGTCGTGGTCAACATGGGCCCGCAGCACCCCTCGACCCACGGCGTGCTGCGGCTCATCCTCGAGCTCGAGGGGGAGACGGTCACCGAGGCCCGCTGCGGCATCGGCTACCTGCACACCGGCATCGAGAAGAACATGGAGTACCGCTCCTGGGTGCAGGGCGTCACGTTCTGCACCCGGATGGACTACCTCAGCCCGTTCTTCAACGAGGCGACGTACGTGCTCGGCGTGGAGCGGCTGCTCGACATCGAGGACCAGGTGCCGGAGAAGGCCCGGGTCATGCGGGTGCTGCTCATGGAGCTCAACCGGATCTCCTCCCACCTGGTGGCCATCGCCACCGGCGGCATGGAGATCGGCGCGCTGACGGTGATGACCATCGGCTTCCGTGAGCGCGAGCTGGTGCTCGACCTGTTCGAGCTGATCACCGGCCTGCGGATGAACCACGCGTTCATCCGCCCCGGCGGGGTCGCCCAGGACCTTCCCGACGGCGCCCTCGACGACGTCGCGGCCTTCGTGGCCCTGATGAAGAAGCGGCTGCCCGAGTACGCCGCGCTGTGCAACGCCAACCCCATCTTCAAGGCCCGCCTCGAGGGCGTGGGCCACCTCGACCTCGAGGGCTGCCTGGCCCTGGGGCTCACCGGCCCCCCGCTGCGCGCCAGCGGCTACCCGTGGGACCTGCGCAAGACCCAGCCCTACAGCGGCTACGAGGACTACGACTTCGACGTGCAGACCTGGGACACCGCCGACGCCTACGGCCGCTTCCGGGTGCGCCTGGCCGAGATGTGGGAGTCGCTGCGCATCGTCGAGCAGGCCGCGGCCCGCCTCGCCGACCTCGAGGGCGCGCCGGTGATGGTCGGCGACAAGAAGATCGCCTGGCCCAGCCAGCTGGCGATCGGCTCCGACGGCATGGGCAACAGCCTCGAGCACATCCGCCACATCATGGGTGAGTCGATGGAGGCGCTGATCCACCACTTCAAGCTGGTCACCGAGGGCTTCCGGGTGCCGGCCGGCCAGGCGTACGTGCCGGTCGAGTCGCCCCGCGGCGAGCTCGGCGCCCACGTGGTCTCCGACGGCGGCACCCGCCCGTTCCGCGCGCACTTCCGCGACCCGTCGTTCACGAACCTGCAGGCCACCAGCGTGATGAGCGAGGGCGGCATGGTCGCCGACGTGATCGTCGCGATCGCCAGCATCGACCCCGTCATGGGAGGCGTCGACCGATGAGCATCACCCAGGAGACCTACGACGAGCTCACCGCGATCGCGGCGCGCTACCCCGAGGCCCGCTCGGGGCTGCTGCCGATGCTGCACCTCGTGCAGTCGGCCCAGGGGCGGGTCACCCCGGAGGGGATCCAGACCTGCGCCGACATCCTCGGCCTCTCCGCCGCCGAGGTCAGCGGGGTCGCCACCTTCTACACGATGTACAAGCGCAAGCCGGTCGGCGACTACCACGTCGGGGTCTGCACCAACACGCTGTGCGCGGTGCTCGGCGGCGACGAGATCCTGGCCCGACTGCAGGACCACCTCGGCGTCGGCAACGACGAGACCACCGCCGACGGCACGATCAGCCTCGAGCACGTCGAGTGCAACGCGGCCTGCGACTACGCCCCGGTGATGATGGTCAACTGGGAGTTCATGGACGACATGACGCCCACCTCGGCCGTCGACCTGGTCGAGGACCTGCGGGCGGGCCGCGAGGTCCGCTCCACCCGCGGCGCCCGCATCTGCACCTGGCGCGAGGCCGAGCGGGTGCTCGCCGGCTTCCCCGACGGCCGCGCCGACGAGGGCCCCTCCGCGGGGCCGTCGTCGCTGGCGGGGCTCACGATCGCCCGCGAGCGCGGCTGGGGCGCCCCGGCGTCCGCCACGGCGCAGGCCGACCACCAGGACGTGCCGGAGGAGCGCGGCGAGGAGCTCGCCGCGGCACGGACCTCCGACGACCACCAGGCCGAGCAGGCCGTGGTGGAGGAGAAGAGCGGCACCAGCGAGACCGCCGCGGAGAAGGGAGAGGCCCAGTGAACGCCTCAGTGAACAGCCCCGTGGCCACCACGGCACCCGAGCCGGGCGGCAGCCCGGCGATCGACACGCTGACGCCCGTGCTGACCGACAACTGGGACGCCGAGCGCAGCTGGACCCTGGCCTCCTACGAGCGCCAGGACGGCTACCAGGCGCTGCGCCGCGCGCTGACGATGACCCCCGACGACGTGATCACCGCGGTCAAGGACTCCGGGCTGCGCGGCCGTGGCGGCGCGGGCTTCCCCACCGGCATGAAGTGGGGCTTCATCCCCCAGGACAACCCCAAGCCCAAGTACCTCGTGGTCAACGCCGACGAGTCGGAGCCGGGCACCTGCAAGGACGTCCCGCTGATGATGGCCAGCCCCCACACCCTCGTGGAGGGCGTGATCATCAGCTCCTTCGCCATCCGCGCCCACACCGCGTTCATCTACATCCGCGGCGAGGTGCTCCACGTCGTGCGCCGGGTGCAGGCCGCGGTCGCCGAGGCGTACGCCGCAGGCCACCTCGGCAAGGACATCCACGGCTCGGGCTTCGACCTCGACGTGGTGGTGCACGCCGGGGCCGGTGCCTACATCTGCGGGGAGGAGACCGCGCTGCTCGAGGGGCTCGAGGGCCGCCGGGGCCAGCCGCGGCTGCGCCCGCCGTTCCCCGCGGTCGCCGGGCTCTACGCCAGCCCCACGGTGATCAACAACGTGGAGTCGATCGCCTCGGTGCCGAGCATCGTGCGCCACGGCGCCGACTGGTTCTCCTCGATGGGCACCGAGAAGTCGAAGGGCTTCGGCATCTTCTCGCTCTCGGGCCACGTCACCCGGCCCGGGCAGTACGAGGCGCCGCTCGGCATCACCCTGCGCGAGCTCGTCGACCTCGCCGGCGGCATCCGCGAGGGCCACCGGCTGAAGTTCTGGACGCCCGGCGGGTCGTCCACGCCGCTGCTCACCGACGAGCACCTCGACCTCCCGCTGGACTTCGAGGGGATGGCCGCGGCCGGCACCATGCTCGGCACCCGCGCCATCCAGCTCTTCGACGAGACCACGTGCGTGGTGCGCGCGGTGCTGCGCTGGACGGAGTTCTACAAGCACGAGTCGTGCGGCAAGTGCACGCCGTGCCGCGAGGGCACCTGGTGGCTGGTGCAGACCCTTGCCGCGCTGGAGCGCGGCCAGGGCACCGAGGCCGACCTCGACCTGCTGCTCGACCAGTGCGACAACATCCTGGGCCGCTCGTTCTGCGCCCTCGGCGACGGCGCCACGAGCCCGGTGTCGAGCTCGATCAAGCACTTCCGCGAGGAGTACCTCGACCACCTGCGCCACGGCGGGTGCCCGTTCGACGCGGCCGCCTCCACCGTGTGGGCCCGCGAGAGCGTCGGGGCCGGACGATGACGACCACCCCCTCGACGTCGCAGGCACCGGCCGTCGTCACGCCGCCCGACCTCGTCACCGTCACCATCGACGGCATCCAGGCGAGCGTGCCGCGCGACACCCTGGTCATCCGTGCCGCCGAGCAGGTCGGCGTGCAGATCCCCCGCTTCTGCGACCACCCGCTGCTGGCCCCGGTGGGGGCGTGCCGCCAGTGCCTCGTCGAGGTGCCGGACGCCGGCAACGGCCGCGGGTTCCCGAAGCCGCAGGCCTCCTGCACCCTGCCCGTGGCCGACGGCATGGTGGTCAGCACGCAGCTGACCAGCGAGGTCGCCGACAAGGCCCAGCAGGGCGTGATGGAGTTCCTGCTGGTCAACCACCCCCTCGACTGCCCGGTGTGCGACAAGGGCGGGGAGTGCCCCCTGCAGAACCAGGCGATGAGCAACGGCCGTGGCGAGTCGCGCTTCACCGGCTCCGGCTCGGGCGGGGTCAAGCGCACCTTCCCCAAGCCGATCAACCTCTCCCCGCAGGTGCTGCTCGACCGGGAGCGCTGCATCGTGTGCCAGCGGTGCACCCGCTTCGCCGAGGAGATCCCCGGCGACCCGTTCATCGCGCTGGTCGAGCGCGGCGCCCAGCAGCAGATCGGCATCGCCGAGGGTGCGCCGTTCCTGTCGTACTTCTCCGGCAACACCATCCAGATCTGCCCGGTCGGCGCGCTCACCTCGCAGTCCTACCGGTTCCGCTCGCGCCCCTTCGACCTGGTCTCCACGCCGTCGGTCGCCGAGCACGACGCGTGCGGCTCGGCGGTGCGCGTCGACCACCGTCGCGGCAAGGTCGTGCGCCGCCTGGCCGGCAACGACCCCGAGGTCAACGAGGAGTGGATCACCGACAAGGACCGCTTCGCCTTCACCTACGCCACGCAGCCCGACCGGCTCGCCTACCCGCAGGTCCGCGACACCGACGGCTCGCTGCGCCCGGCGTCGTGGCCCGAGGCCTTCGCGGTGGCCGCCCGGGGGCTGGCCGCCGCAGGACGGGCGGCGGTGCTCACCGGCGGTCGGCTGACCGCCGAGGACGCCTACGCCTACGCCAAGCTCGCCCGCGTGGGCTTGCGCACCAACGACGTCGACTTCCGCGCCCGGCCGCACTCCGCCGAGGAGGCGTCGTTCCTGGCCGCCCACGTCGCGCTCACCGGCCCCGACGACGGCGCGGTGACCTACGCCGACCTGGAGGCCGCCTCGTCGGTCGTGCTGGTCGGGTTCGAGCCCGAGGAGGAGGCCGGCGCGGTGTTCCTGCGGCTGCGCAAGGCCACCCGCCGCGGGCTGCGCGTGGTGGCGCTGGCGCCGTTCACCACCCGCGGCCTGGCCAAGCTCGACGCCACCGTGCTGCGCACCCGACCCGGTGACGAGCCGGAGGCGCTGCGCTCGCTGCTGGGCCACGCCGACCACGGCGTCGACGCGCGCGCGGTCGTGCTGCTCGGCGAGCGCCTGGCCGGCGTGCCCGGGGCGCTCAGCGCCGCCGTCGAGCTGGCCGCGAAGACCGGTGCCCGGCTGGCCTGGGTGCCGCGCCGCGCCGGCGACCGCGGCGCGGTGGAGGCCGGCTGCCTGCCGGGCCTGCTGCCCGGCGGCCGACCCGTCGCCGACGCCGCCGCCCGCGTCGACCTCGCCGCCACCTGGGGCGTGCCGTCCCTGCCCGAGGCACCGGGCCGCGACGCCGACGCGATCGTGGCCGCCGTGCTCGCCGGTGAGGTGGGCGGCCTGCTCGTGGGCGGCGTCGACCCCGACGACACCACCGACCCCGCCGCCACCCGCCGTGCGCTCGAGGCGGCGTCGTTCGTGGTGTCGCTGGAGCTGCGCGAGAGCGACGTGACCCGCGTGGCCGACGTCGTGCTGCCGGTGGCCCCGGTGACCGACAAGGCCGGCACCTTCGTCACCTGGGAGGGGCGCACGCGTCCCTTCGAGGCCGTGCTGGCCACCGCCGGCTCGCTGCCCGACCTCCGGGTCCTCGCCGGCATCGGCGAGGAGCTCGCCGCCCTCGGCCACGGCGTCCCGCTGGGCTTCCGCACGGTGGCCGAGGTGCGCGCCGAGATGGCCGAGGTCGGCCCCTGGGACGGCGCGCGCGCCCCGTTCGAGGCCGTCGCCGCGCCGGCGTCCCCGGCTGCCCGGGCCGGTCGGCAGGCCGCTCCCGGCATGCTGCTGGCCACCTGGAAGCAGCTGCTCGACCTCGGCTCGATGCAGCACGGCGACGAGCACCTCGCCGCGACGGCGCGCGCCGCGGTGGCGCTGGTGCCCCGCGCGGTGGTCGAGGCCCTCGGGCCGGTGGTCACCGTCACCGGTGACCGCGGTGCGGTGACGCTGCCGGCCCAGGTCGCCGACCTGCCCGACGACGTGGTGTGGGTGCCGACGCGCTCCACCGGCCGCGGCGTGCTGGCCGACCTCGCCTCCCCGGGCAGCCGGGTCACCGTGACAGGAGCAGCCCAGTGAGTCCCGACGACCTCTCCGCCTTCGGGCAGGACCCGTGGTGGCTGGTGCTCGGCAAGGCCGTCGCCATCTTCGTGGTGCTGGTGCTGCTGACCCTGTTCAACATCTGGTGGGAGCGGCGGGTCGTGGCCCGCATGCAGCACCGCATCGGCCCCAACCGCAACGGCCCGTTCGGCCTGCTGCAGTCGCTGGCCGACGGCGTGAAGCTGGCGCTGAAGGAGGACCTGATCCCCAAGGCCGCCGACAAGGTGGTCTTCGTGATCGCGCCCGTGCTGGCGGTGATCCCGGCGTTCGTCACGTTCTCGGTGATCCCGTTCGGCCCCGTGGTCGGCCTGCCCTTCACCGACCGCACCACCCCGCTGCAGCTCACCGACATGCCCGTGGCCGTGCTGTTCGTGATGGCGATCGCCTCGGTCGGCATCTACGGCATCGTGCTCGGCGGCTGGTCGAGCGGCTCGACGTACTCGCTGCTCGGCGGGCTGCGCTCCAGCGCCCAGATGATCTCCTACGAGGTCGCGATGGGCCTGGCGCTGGTCGCGGTGTTCCTCTACGCCGGCTCCATGTCGACCTCGCAGATCGTCGCGGCCCAGGAGGACGTCTGGTTCGGGCTGATCCTGCTGCCGTCGTTCGTCATCTACGTCATCGCGATGGTGGGGGAGACCAACCGCGCGCCGTTCGACCTCCCCGAGGCCGAGGGCGAGCTGGTCGGCGGCTTCCACACCGAGTACTCCTCGCTGAAGTTCGCGCTGTTCTTCCTCGCCGAGTACATCAACATGGCCACTGTCTCGGCCGTGGCCACCACGCTGTTCCTCGGCGGCTGGCGTGCGCCGTTCGGCCTGGAGCGGGTCTGGGACGGCGCCAACGAGGGCTACGTGCCGCTGGTGTGGTTCTTCGCCAAGATGCTGGTCTTCATCTTCTTCTTCATCTGGCTGCGCGGCTCGCTGCCGCGGCTGCGCTACGACCAGTTCATGGCGTTCGGCTGGAAGGTGCTCATCCCGATCGCGCTGATCTGGACGGTGGCGGTCGCCACCATGCGCCTGGCCCGCAACGAGAACTGGTTCGCCGAGCTGCGCGACCCCGTCAGCCTCGCGATCGCCGTCGGCATCGCCGTGCTGCTCGTCGCCGCGCTCTTCTTCATCACCGGCTCCCCGGAGCCCGAGCCGACCGTCAGCCACACCGAGGCCCGGCCCGGCGGCTTCCCCGTGCCGCCGATGCCGACCGGCGGCGCCCGCCGCGGTGCCGCTGCCCCCCTCACGTTCGAGACCGGGACGTCGACCCCGCCGACCCCGGCCCCCGCCACGGTCCCCGCAGGTGCGGGGGAGGAGAACTGATGCCGCCGTCCAGTCCCACCCAGGGCCCCGCCGACGACCCGACCCGCGGTCCCACCGGCCCGGAGGGCAGGCCCACCCTGAAGGAGCAGTTCTGGGACCCCGTCGCCGGCTTCGGCGTCACGTTCCGCACGATGTTCCGCAAGGTGGTCACCGAGCAGTACCCCGAGGACAAGCAGCCCACCGCGCCCCGCTTCCACGGTCGCCACCAGCTCAACCGCTGGCCCGACGGCCTGGAGAAGTGCATCGGTTGCGAGCTGTGCGCCTGGGCCTGCCCCGCCGACGCGATCTACGTGGAGGGCGCCTCCAACACCGACGCCCCCGTGGACGGGGAGGACTCCGGGCGGTTCAGCCCCGGCGAGCGCTACGGCCGCGTCTACCAGATCAACTACCTGCGCTGCATCCTGTGCGGGCTGTGCATCGAGGCGTGCCCCACCCGGGCGCTGACGATGACCAACGAGTACGAGCTGGCCGACGACAACCGCGCCGACCTGATCTACGAGAAGTCCGACCTGCTGGCCCCGCTGCTGCCCGGCATGGAGCAGCCGCCCCACCCGATGCGCCTCGGCGACGACGAGGGCGCCTACTACCGCGGCGCCACCGGCGCGCCCGCCCCCACCGCGGCACCCACCGGCGGGTCCACCGCGGCTCCCGCAGGGGAGCACGCATGATCGCCTTCTGGGCCCTGGCCCCGGTGATGGTGCTGGCCGCGCTCGGCATCCTGTTCGTGCGCAAGGCCGTGCACGCCGCCCTGCTGCTCGCGGTGGTGATGGTCAGCCTGGCCGTGCTCTACGCCGCCCTCGACGCGCCGTTCCTGTTCGCGGTGCAGATCATCGTCTACACCGGCGCGATCCTGATGCTGTTCCTCTTCGTGCTGATGCTGGTGGGCGTCGACGCCTCCGACTCCGTCGTCGAGACCATCCGCGGGCAGCGGGTGCTCGCCGTGGCCGGCGGGCTGCTGCTCGGGGCCCTGCTGGTCACCGGCATCGGCCAGCTGACCCTCGGCACCGTCGTGGGCCTCGACGAGGCCAACTCCGGCGGCAACATCGAGAACCTCGCCAACATCCTGTTCAGCCGCTACGTGTTCGCCTTTGAGACCACCAGCGCGCTGCTGATCACCGCCGCCGTCGGCGCGATGGTGCTGGCCCACCGCGAGCGGCTGACGCCCAAGGCCACCCAGGCCGCGCGGGCCGACCAGCGGGTGCGCGACTTCACCGACAAGGGCACCCACCTCGGGCCGCTGCCCTCTCCCGGGGTCTACGCCCGCCACAACGCCGTGGACACCCCGGCGCTGCTGCCCGACGGCACCCCGGCGCCCGACTCGGTGTCGCGGGTGCTGGCCAGCCGCGGCACGATCCGCTCCGCTCCCGCGCTCGCCGACGACATCGAGCAGGTCCGCCGCTCGGTCGAGGGCCCGCCCGGAGGCGCCTCCGGTGTCGGCCCCGCCCCCAGCGGCCACGACACCGAGCAGCGCGCGCACGAGGAGGACGGACGCTGATGGAGACCATGCCCTACGTCGTGCTCTCCGCGATCCTGTTCACCATCGGCACGATCGGGGTGCTCACGCGCCGCAACGCCATCGTGGTGTTCATGTGCGTCGAGCTGATGCTCAACGCCGGCAACCTGGCGCTGGTCGCCTTCGCCCGCCAGCACGGCAACCTCGACGGGCAGGTCGCGGCGTTCTTCGTCATGGTCGTCGCCGCGGCCGAGGTCGTCGTCGGGCTGGCCATCATCATGACCATCTTCCGCACCCGTCGCTCGGCCTCGGTCGACGACGCGAGCCTGCTGAAGTACTGAGAACAGGACCGGTGACTTCGCCGATGTACCTCATGTCCGAGGGTGGCCACAGCATCCCCGTGGTCGCCCCCCTCGAGGCCGACGGTGCCCTCTCGTTGGTGTGGCTGGTGATCGCGCTGCCGCTGGCCGGCGCCGCGATCCTGCTCCTGGGCGGGCGCGCCACCGACCGGTGGGGCCACCTGCTCGGTACGGCCACCGCGCTGGGCTCGTTCGTCACCAGCGTGGTGCTGTTCCTCCAGCTCCTCGGTCGCGGGGAGGAGGAGCGCCAGGTCGGCCTGCGGCTGTGGGAGTGGATGGAGGTCGGCGGGTTCTCCGTCGGCATGGACCTGCTCTACGACCCGCTGTCGGCGCTGTTCCTGCTGCTGATCACCGGTGTCGGCACCCTCATCCACGTCTACTCCATCTCCTACATGGAGCACGACCCCCGCCGGCGCCGCTTCTTCGCCTACCTCAACCTCTTCGTCGCCGCGATGCTCGTGCTGGTGCT
Source organism: Nocardioides sp. FY1077 (assembly GCF_058681775.1). NCBI lineage: Bacteria > Bacillati > Actinomycetota > Actinomycetes > Propionibacteriales > Nocardioidaceae > Nocardioides > Nocardioides sp. FY1077. Next base: position 88,070 of record NZ_JBZWDB010000002.1, read on the forward strand.
GGCCGAGAACTACGTCGTGCTGTTCCTCGGCTGGGAGGGCGTCGGCCTGGCCTCCTACCTGCTGATCGGGTTCTGGCAGCACAAGCCGTCGGCGGCGGCCGCGGCCAAGAAGGCGTTCGTGATCAACCGCGTCGGCGACATCGGGCTCAGCCTCGCCATCGCCCTGATGTTCGTCACCTTCGGCACCGCCTCGTTCACCGGCGTGAGCGAGCTGGCCTCGGGTGCCAGCGAGGCCACGCTGACCACCCTCGGCGTGCTGCTGCTCCTCGGGGCCTGCGGCAAGTCGGCGCAGGTGCCGCTGCAGGCCTGGCTGCTCGACGCGATGGAGGGCCCCACCCCGGTCTCGGCGCTCATCCACGCCGCCACCATGGTCACCGCCGGGGTCTACCTGGTGGTGCGCTCCAACTTCGTCTTCGAGCTCGCCCCCCACGCCCGCACCGCGGTGGTCGTCGTGGCCACCGTGACGCTGCTGTGGGGCGCGGTCATCGGGTGCGCCCGCGACGACATCAAGAAGGTGCTGGCCGGCTCCACGATGAGCCAGATCGGCTACATGATGCTCGCCGCCGGCCTGGGCGTGTACGGCTACGCGTTCGCGATCTTCCACCTGATCACCCACGGCTTCTTCAAGGCCAACATGTTCCTCGGCGCCGGCTCGGTGATGCACGGCATGGACGACGACGTCGACATGCGCCGCTACGGCGCGCTGCGCGCGGCGATGCCGGTCACCTTCCTCACCTTCGCGATGGGCTACCTCGCGATCATCGGGTTCCCGCTGTTCTCCGGCTTCTGGTCCAAGGACAAGATCATCGAGACCGCGCTCGTCGAGAGCCCGGTCGCCGGGGTGTGTGCGCTCATCGGGGCCGGGGTCACCGGCTTCTACATGACCCGGCTGATGCTGATGACGTTCTTCGGCGAGAAGCGCTGGAAGGACGGCGTCCACCCGCACGAGTCGCCGTCGCTGATGACCGGCCCGCTGGTCGTCCTCGCGGCGCTCTCGGTGCTGGGCGGCCTGCTCTACCTCGGGCACTGGATCGTCGACTGGCTCTCGCCTGTGGTCGGCGAGGCCCCCGAGCACGAGCCGCCGGTGCCGGCGATCTTCATCACCCTGCTCGTCCTCGCCGTCGTGGCGGCCGGCGTGGCCACGGCGTTCCTGGTCGTCGGGCGCCGCCCGGTGCCGGCCACCGCGCCGCGCGACGTCTCGTTCGCGACCCGCGCCGCCCGCGCCGACCTGTACGGCGACGCCGTCAACGACCGCCTCGTCGTGCGGCCCGGCACCCGCCTGGTCGGCGGCCTGCTCGCCTTCGACCGTCGCGGTGCGGACGGGTTGTTCAGCGGGGGAGGCCGGTTCGTCGGCGCGGTCGGCGGCCAGCTGCGCCGCGTGCAGAACGGCTTCGTGCGCTCCTACGCCCTGTCGGTGCTCGCCGGCGTCCTGATCGTCGTGCTCGCCCTCCTGGTGGTGAACCTGTGATGACCGACCTCCCCTGGCTGACAGTCCTGGTGCTGGTGCCGCTCGTTGGCGCCGTCGCCCTGGCCCTCCTGCCGCTCGCCGCGACCCGGGCCAAGCAGCTCGGCCTCGCGGTCGCGCTGCTGACCCTCGGCCTCGCCGTGGCGGTGGCGGTGCAGTTCGACGTCGACGGCGGCATGCAGCTCACCGAGACCCACGACTGGATCTCCGCCTTCGGCGTGCACTACGCGCTCGGCGTCGACGGCCTGGGCCTGCTGCTGATCCTGCTCACCGCGGTGCTGGTGCCGGTCGTGCTGCTCGCGGCCTGGCCCGACGCCGACGCCACCGGGTCCGCCGACGGGCCCACCCACGAGCACGACGACGACCCCGAGGCCCACGGCCGCGGCAGCGCCCGGGCGTTCGTGGCCTGGACGCTGGCGCTGGAGAGCCTGTCGCTGGCGGTCTTCGCCGCCACCGACGTGTTCCTCTTCTACGTCGTCTTCGAGGCCACCCTCATCCCGGCCTACTTCCTGGTCGGCGGCTTCGGCCGCGACGGCCGCAGCGCCGCCGCGTTGAAGTTCCTGATGTTCCAGCTCGCCGGCGGCCTCGTGCTGCTCGGCTCGGTCATCGGGCTCTACGTCGTCTCCGCGCAGCAGGGCACCCCGTCGTACCTGCTCTCCGACCTCGAGCAGCTCGACATCGGCACCGAGGCCGGCCGCTGGCTGTTCCTCGGCTTCTTCATCGCGTTCGCGGTCAAGGCGCCGCTGTTCCCGCTGCACACCTGGCTGGCCGACACCACCGAGAAGGCGACCCCGGCGACCAGCGTGCTGCTGGTCTGCGTGCTCGACAAGATCGGCACCTTCGGCATGCTGCGCTTCTGCCTCGGGCTGTTCCCCGAGGCCTCGCGCTGGGCGACCCCCGTGGTGGTCGCCCTGGCGCTCGTCTCGATCGTCTACGGCGCGCTCATCGCGATCGGCCAGGACGACCTGCTGCGCCTGATCGGGCTGACCTCGCTGAGCCACTTCGGCTTCATCACCCTCGGCATCTTCGTGCTGAACACCCAGGGCGGCTCGGGCGCGGTGCTCTACATGGTCAACCACGGCCTCGGCACCGCCGCGCTGTTCCTGGCCGCCGGGTTCGTGATCCGGCGACGGGGCACCGCCCTGATCAGCCAGATGGGCGGGGTCGAGAAGGTCACCCCGGCGCTGGCCGGCCTGTTCCTGGTCGCCGGCCTGGCCACCCTGGGCCTGCCCGGCCTGAGCACCTTCGTCTCGGAGTTCCTGGTGATCATCGGTGCCTTCCAGTACCGGTGGTGGGTCGGTGCGATCGCCGTCACCGGCATCGTCCTGGCCGCCATCTACGTGCTGTGGGCCTACCAGCGGGCGATGACCGGGCCCACCGTGCCGGCGCTGCCCGGCGGCGAGCACCCGGTGGAGCACGACGCCGACCACGACCCCGCCGACCACACCGGCCACGACGGCCACGACACGGGCCACCCGGTGCACCGCACCGGCGGCGCCACGGCGGTCACCACCGCCACCCGCCCCACCCGGGCCACGGGCACGACGGGCACGACCCGGCGCGACCTGTCGTTGCGCGAGGGCGTGGTGCTGGCCCCGCTGGTGGCGGGGCTGGTGCTGTTCGGCTTCTACCCCGCGCCCCTGCTCGAGACCGCCAACCCGTACGTCGGGTCGCTGCTCGAGCGGGTCGGGGTCGACGACGACGCCCCCACCGTCACCTCCCCGGCGTCCGAGACCGCCGAGACCTCCTCCGAGGAAGGCCGCTAGCCCATGGACTCCGTCGACTTCGTCAAGCCCAGCCTCGACTACGCGACCATCTGGCCGATCCTCCTGGTCCTCGGCGTGGCCGCCCTCGGGGTGGTGGTCGAGGCGTTCCTGCCGCGCGGGCGCCGCTTCCTCGCCCAGACCGTGCTGGCCCTGGCCGGCCTGGTCGGTGCCCTGGTCGGCACGGTGCTGGTCGGCCTCGACCTCACCGAGGTCGGCGGGGGCGCCGCCCGCGGTGCGATCACCGCGGGCGGCACGCTCGTGGTGGACGGCCCGGCGGTCTTCCTGTGGGGGCTCATCCTGGTCTTCGCCATCGGCGGGGTGCTCCTGTTCGCCGAGAGGCGCCTCGAGGGCGGCGTCTCGGCCTTCGCCGGGCAGGCCGCGGCGCTGCCCGGCACCGAGGCGGAGCGGCAGGCCCAGGGCCTCGACCACACCGAGGTCTACCCGCTGATGATGTTCGCCGTCGCGGGCATGCTGATCTTCCCGACCGCGGGCGACCTGCTGACGATGTTCGTGGCGCTCGAGGTGCTCTCGCTGCCGCTCTACCTGCTCTGCGGCCTGGCCCGTCGCCGGCGCCTGCTCAGCCAGGAGGCGGCGCTCAAGTACTTCCTGCTGGGTGCCTTCTCCTCGGGCATCTTCCTGTACGGCGTCGCGCTGACCTACGGTTTCGCGGGCTCGATGGACCTGACCGCGATCGACCTCGCCGTGCGCTCCGACACCGGCAACGACACGCTGCTGGCCCTCGGCATGGGCCTGCTCGCGGTGGGCCTGCTGTTCAAGGTGGGTGCGGTGCCGTTCCAGTCGTGGACCCCCGACGTCTACCAGGGCGCACCGACCCCGGTGACCGCCTTCATGGCGGCCGGCACGAAGATCGCGGCGTTCGGCGCCATCCTGCGGCTGTTCTACGTCGCCTTCGGCTCCGACCGCTGGACCTGGCAGCCGATGCTGTGGGTCGTGGCGATCCTGACCATGGTGGTCGGCGCCGTGCTGGCGATCTCGCAGACCGACGTCAAGCGGATGCTCGCCTACTCCTCCATCGCCCACACCGGCTTCCTGCTGACCGGGGTGCTCGGCGTGCAGAGCAGCGCCGACCTCGCCGACGGCGAGGTGACCTCGATGCAGGCGATCCTCTTCTACCTCACCGCCTACGGCTTCTCGATGGTCGCGGCGTTCGCGATCGTGACGCTGGTGCGCGACTCCTCCGGCGAGGCCACCGCCTTCGACCGGTGGGCCGGGCTGGGACGGCGCTCGCCGTGGGTGGCCGGGGCGTTCGCGTTCCTGCTGCTGTCGATGGCCGGCATCCCGCTGACCGGCGGCTTCGTCGGCAAGTGGGCGGTCTTCACCGTCGCCTTCTCGGCCGGGGCGTGGCCGGTGGTGCTGGTGGCGATCTTCTCCAGCGTCGTGGCGATCTACTTCTACGTGCGCCACATCCGGCTGATGTTCTTCACGATGCCCACCGACGCCTCCGCGTCGGTGGTGACCCCGTCGCTGCTCACCTCCGCCACGATCGCCGTCGGTGTGCTCGCCACCGTCCTGCTGGGCGTGGTGCCCGGCCCGGTGCTCGACCTCGCCGGCCATGCAGGACAATTCATCAGGTGACGTCTCCTCCTGCTCCGGCCGGCCTGGCGCTCCCGGTGACCGACGCCGCCCTGGCCGCTCGCCTGCGGGACCGGATGGCGGCGGTGGAGGGCCTGCTGGTCGGCCACGTCGAGGGCCGCACGGCGTACGTCTCGCAGGCCGCGCGCCACCTGCTCGACGCCGGCGGCAAGCGCATCCGCCCGCTGCTGGTCCTGCTGGCCGCCGAGGCCGGGCCCCGCCCCGACGCCGACGAGGTGCTGACCGCTGCCTGCGTCGTGGAGATCACCCACCTCGGCTCGCTCTACCACGACGACGTGATGGACGAGGCTGCGCTGCGCCGCGGTGCGGTGTCGGCCAACGCCCGCTACGACAACCTGGTCGCCATCCTCACCGGCGACTTCCTGTTCGCCCGCTCCTCCGAGCTGACCGCCACGCTGGGTGCCGACGCCGTGCGGATCCAGGCCGAGACGTTCACCCGCCTCGTCGAGGGCCAGATCATGGAGACCGTCGAGCCCGGCCCCGACGAGGACCCGCTGGGCCACTACCTCGACGTGGTCGCCGGCAAGACCGGCTCGCTGATCGCCACCTCCGCGCGCTACGGCGCCCGCTTCAGCGGCGCCCCCACCGACGTCGAGCTGGCCCTGGAGGCGTACGGCGAGATCGTCGGCTGCGCCTTCCAGCTCGCCGACGACATCCTCGACGTGGCCTCCGACTCCCAGGAGTCGGGCAAGACCCCCGGCACCGACCTGCGCGAGGGCGTGCCGACGCTGCCGGTGCTGCTGGCCCGTGCGTCGGTCGATCCCGCCGACGCCCGGCTGCTCGAGCTGCTCGACGCCGACCTCGCCCACGACGACGTCCTGCACGCCGAGGCGCTCGCACTGCTGCGCGCCCACCCGGCCATGGACGAGGCCCGCGCCTACGTGCTGGCCCAGGCCACCGAGGCCAAGGCGCTGCTCGGGGTGCTGCCCGCCGGGCCGGTCCGCGAGGCGCTGGAGGCCTTCGCCGACCTCGTCGCCGTCCGCACCGCCTGACGCACCTGACCAGGGGCCCGGGTCAGCGGCGTCGCCGCGCGCCTGCCGACCGCGGGGGCGCGGCGCGCATGTGCTCGCGCACCGGCGCCAGGAGGTCGCCCAGCGCCCGGGTGTCGTGGTGCGACAACGGGGCGAGCAGCTGCTGACGCACGACCTCGACGTGACCGGGGAGCACCTGCGCGAGCCGTGAGCGCCCGGCGTCGGTGATGGTGACGGTCACGCTGCGCTCGTCCTCGACCGACGGCGCGCGCACGACCAGGCCGGCCTTCTCCAGCAGGCCTGCCTGGTACGTCAGGCCGCTGCGGCTGTAGACCACGCCGTCGGCCAGGTCGGTCATCCGTCCGCTGCCGGTCGGTGAGTCCAGGCCGAGCCGCGCCAGGACCTGGAACTGCACGTAGCTCAGGTCGCCGTCGTCGCGCAGCTGCTGCTCGACCGCGTGGCGCAGCAGCCCCGCCACCTCCATCAGGGAGAAGTAGGTGCCGAGCTGGACGGGGTCGAGGGAGGGGGCGGGGTCGGTCACGGCGGCAGCCTACCAACTGCTTCAGGTTCGAAGTGCTTGCTTTGAAGTCGAAGCATGTGTACCGTCCGTCGTGTGCTTCGAACTCGAAGCACTTGACCCCCGACGAGAGGCTCCACCATGAAGGTCATCCGCTTCCACCAGTACGGCGACGCCGGCGTCCTGCGCCACGAGGACGTCGAGGTCCCCGTCCCCGGCCCCGGCCAGGTGCGCGTCCGCGTCGCCGGCACCACGTTCAACGGCGTCGACGCCAACATCCGCGCCGGCCTGATGCAGGGGCCGATGCCCCTGACGCTGCCGCACGTGCCCGGCCTGGACGTCGCGGGCACGGTCGACGCGATCGGCGACGCGGCGGGTGAGGAGACCACGGGCCTGCGGCTCGGCGACCGGGTCGTCGGCTTCCTGCCCTTCGGTGCCGACGGCGCCTCCGCCGAGCTGGTCGTCGCGCCGGCCGACGCCCTGGCCCCGGCCCCGACCTCCATCCCGCTGGCCGACGCCGCGGCCCTGCCGGTGGTCGGCCTGACCGCGTGGCAGGCCCTGTTCGACCACGCCGGCCTCCGGTCCGGTCAGCGCATCCTGGTCAACGGCGCGAGCGGGGCGGTGGGGAGCTACGCCGTGCAGCTGGCGAAGGCCGCCGGAGCCCACGTCGTGGCCACCGGCAGCGCCCGCAGCAGCGCGCACCTCCTGGCCCGCGGTGCCGACGAGGTGGTCGACCACACCACCACCGACGTGGCCACCGCGGTGACCGAGCCGGTCGACGTCCTGCTCAACCTCGCCCCGGTCACCCCCGAGCAGCTCGAGGCGCTGACGGCCCGGGTCGGCGACGGTGGGGTCGTGGTGAGCACCACCGTGTGGATGCCCACCCCGGGGGACGAGGGGCGCGGTGTGCGCGGCGTCGACCTCTACGTGCGCAGCGACGCGGCGCAGCTCGCCGAGCTCACGGCGCGCGTCGACCGCGGCGAGCTCGTCGTCGACGTCGCCGAGCGGGTGGCGCTGGCCGACCTCGCCTCCGTGCACGCCCGCGCGGCCGCCGGGACGCTCGGCGGCAAGGTCGTCGTGGTCCCCGACGGCGGCCCGCGCTGACGCCCTCGCCCGGCGGCCTCGCGGGCGGGTCCACCGGGCCTACTGGGCCGTCGAGGCCGCCACCGTGAGCCGCACCTGGCGGTGGTGGTGGGTGGCCTCGACGGTGAACAGCGCGAGCGCCACCCACACGATCGCGAAGCCGACCCACCGTCCGGTCGACATGTCCTCGCCGAACCACAGCACGCCGAGGGCGAACTGCAGCACCGGCGCGAGGTACTGCAGCAGCCCGAGGGTCACCATCGGCACCCGCGTGGCCGCGGCACCGAAGCACAGCAGCGGCACGGCGGTGGCGACCCCGGTGGTGGTGAACAGCAGCGCGTGGCCCAGGCCGTGCTGGCCGAACTGCGCGGCACCGGTGGCGCCGAGCCAGCCGAGGTAGGCCACGGCGAACGGCGTGATCAGCGCCGTCTCCACGGCCAGGCTCTCCACCGCGCCGACGTCGGCGGTCTTCTTGGCCAGGCCGTAGGTGCCGAAGGAGAACGCCAGCACCAGCGCGACGTACGGCGGGCGCCCGTAGTCCCAGGTCAGCACGGCCACCGCGGTGGCGGCCACGCCCATGGCGACCCACTGCAGCCGGCGCAACCGTTCACCGAGCAGCAGCACGCCCATCAGCACGGTGACCAGCGGGTTGATGAAGTAGCCCAGCGAGGTCTCCACGACGCGGCCGTTGGTGACGCCGTAGATGTAGGTCGCCCAGTTGCAGGTGATGGTGGCCGAGGCCAGGACCAGCAGCAGCAGGGTGCGGCGGTCGGCGAGCAGCGTGCGCACCCCGCCTGCGCGGCGCAGCACCACCACGACGACGGCCATCGTCAGCGCCGACCAGAGGACGCGGTGGGCGAGGATCTCCAGCGCCCCGGCCGGCTCGAGCAACGGGAAGTACAGGGGGAAGGCGCCCCACATGAGGTAGGCCGCTGCCCCCAGGGACACGCCCCGTCGCGAGTCCGACACCTGCGCAGCATAGGTCGCCGGGCGAGCCGGGTTTGCGCCCGGTGCGCCGGGGCAGGGTGTCGGTCGTCCCCACCCCCCACGACCCACCAGGAGCCCCCTCCATGCGGATCACCCGCCTCGTCGCCGGACTCGTCGCGCTGCTGCTCGCCGCAGCCATGTCCGTCGTCGTCACCTCCTCCGCCTCCACGGCCGCGCCCGCGCGCGCCAAGGAGGCCCGCACCATCACGATCAACATCGAGGAGGTGAGGACCAACCGGTTCGTCATCCGCGGTGCCATCAAGCCGGGCTCCGGTCCCATCAAGTACGTCGTCGAGCGCAAGCTGTGCAGCCAGCGGGCAGGGCAGGCGGAGCGACCGTGCAAGGGGAGCTGGAAGCGCTACACCAGGGACAAGTCCAAGGCCAACGGCCGCTACAACGAGAAGGTCGGCCTCCCGCCGCGCGGCAGCAACTACGCGTGGTACCGGGTCAAGACCCTGGCCTCGCCCAAGTACAAGCGCGCGGCGTCGGGCGCGGTGGCCATCTACGTCATCCGCTGACGCGTCGGCGACCCGACCCGAGCAGGGCCCCCACCGCGGTGCGGTGGGGGCCCTGCCGCGTCCGGGACACGCCCCGCCGCGAAAGCCGCGCCTCCGCAGCACCGAGCGGAATCCTGGGATGCTCGCTGGAGCACCACCCCTTCCCCGTACGCCTCGCACCACCCAGGAGCACCCCATGCGCCACCCCCGCCTCACCGCCGGGCCCACGGCCGGCCTGGTCGCCGGCCTGGTCGCCGGACTCGTCGCCCTGCTGCTCGCCGCCGCCCTGCTGCCGTTCGTGAGCGCCTCGGCCTCGGCCTCGGCACCGGAGCAGCGCGCCAAGCAGGAGCGCCGCATCGTCATGGAGCGCGACGCCGTCGGCCAGAAGTTCTACGTGCAGGGCCGCATCTCGCCCGGTGACGGCCGCATCCGCTACCAGATCCTGCGCAAGGTCTGCGGCGCCGACCGCAACTGCGACAAGCCCTACCGCACCTGGGACACCCGCAAGACCTACGAGGCCGGCCGCTACCGCGACCGCATCTACGGCCCGCGGGGCGACGCCCGGCGCGTCTACTACAAGATCGCCACCCGGGCCACGCCGAAGTACAAGCGCTCCGTGGCGCGCAACTCGTTCTACATCTACTACCTCTGATCCAGGCCGTCGGGCGCTGGTCAGCGCACGATCAGAGCACGGTCAGAGCACCGTCCAGCTGTCGCCGCCCCCGAGCAGGGCCGCCAGCCGCTCGTCGGGATCGCCGGGCGCGGCGTCGCGGGCGCTGGCCAGCTGAGCACGGCTCTGGTCGTCGTACGTCGGCCGCTCGACCTGGCGGAAGACGCCGATCGCCGAGCGGTCGGGGTGCCCGGCCCGGGTCAGCCGCGAGATCGCGAACGCCGTCGACGGGTCGTCGGCGTGGGCGTCGTGCACCAGCAGGTCGGCGTCGTCGACGTCGGTGACCGTCACGACCTCGACCCCGCCGGAGGCCGCGCGCACCAGCCCGCGCCTGCCGCGGCCGTCGTCGCCGGGCGCACCGAACCGCACCTGCTCGCCGTGCACCAGCGGGACGACCGCCTCGACCCGGTTGTCGCGGTCGGTGACGTCGTCGAACGCGCCGTCGTTGAAGATCGGGCAGTTCTGGTAGATCTCCACCAGCGACGTGCCCCGGTGGGCCGCGGCGGCGGCCAGCACGCCGGTGAGGTGACGCCGGTCGGAGTCGACGGTGCGCGCCACGAACGTCGCCTCCGCGCCCAGCGCCAGCGACACCGGGTTGAACGGGTGGTCCAGGGAGCCCATCGGGGTCGACTTGGTGATCTTGCCGGCCTCGGAGGTCGGCGAGTACTGGCCCTTGGTCAGGCCGTAGATGCGGTTGTTGAACAGCAGGATCGTCATGTTCACGTTGCGCCGCAGCGCGTGGACGAGGTGGTTGCCGCCGATCGACAGCGCGTCGCCGTCGCCGGTGACCACCCACACCGACAGGTCCGCGCGCGCGGTGGCGATGCCGGTCGCGATGGTGGGGGCGCGCCCGTGGATCGAGTGCATCCCGTAGGTGTCCAGGTAGTAGGGGAAGCGGCTCGAGCAGCCGATGCCGGAGACGAACACGATGTTCTCCCGGCGCAGCCCGAGGTCGGGCAGGAAGGACTGGACCGTCTTCAGCACGGCGTAGTCGCCGCACCCGGGACACCAGCGCACCTCCTGGTCGGAGGCGAAGTCCTTCCCGCTCTGGGTCTCGCCCTCGCCCAGGGCGGGCACGGCCTCGGTGCCGTGGCGGCGACCGGGCGACGGCAGGTCGGTGGTGCTCATGCGGGGTCCTCCCCGTCGTGGGGCGCGGTCTGGGCCACGGTGGTCGGGTCGACGGTGGTCAGGTCGACGGTGGTCGGATCGACAGGTGTCAGGTCGACAGGGGTGCCCTCCACCTCGCCGACGAGCACGGCGACGGCCTCCGCGAGCTCGGCGGCCCGCAGCGGTCGTCCCCGCACCTGCTGGTAGCCCACGGCGTCGACGAGGTAGCGCGCCCGCAGCAGCAGGGCGAGCTGGCCGAGGTTCATCTCCGGCACCAGCACCCGGTCGTAGCCCCGCAGCACCGCGCCGAGGTCGTGGGGGAACGGGTTGAGGTGGCGCAGGTGCACCTGGGCGACGTCGTGCCCGGCCCGGCGCACCCGGCGTACGCCGGCGCCGATCGCGCCGTAGGTGGAGCCCCAGCCGACCACCAGCACCCGGGCCCGTCCCGACGGGTCGTCGACCTCGAGGGGCGGCAGCGCGTCGGCGACGGCGTCGACCTTGGCCTGGCGGGTGCGCACCATCAGGTCGTGGTTGTCCGGGTCGTAGGAGATGTCGCCGTGCCCGTCGCCCTTCTCCAGCCCGCCGACGCGGTGCTCGAGCCCGGGGGTGCCCGGCACCGCCCAGGGCCGGGCCAGCGTCCCGGGGTCGCGCAGGTAGGGCCAGAAGTCGCGCCGCGGCTCCGCGCCGTCGGCGACGGCCACGTCGTGGTTGGGCGCGGTCGCGAAGCCGGGGTCGATCACCGGCAGGTCCGCGACGTCGGGCACCCGCCACGGCTCGGAGCCGTTGGCGAGGTAGCCGTCGGAGAGCAGCAGCACCGGTGTGCGGTGGGTGACCGCGATGCGGGCGGCCTCGAGTGCGGCGTCGAAGCAGTCGGCGGGGGAGCGGGGCGCCACCACCGGCACCGGTGACTCGCCGTTGCGCCCGAACATGGCCTGCAGCAGGTCGGCCTGCTCGGTCTTGGTCGGCAGCCCGGTGGAGGGCCCGCCGCGCTGCACGTCGACCACCAGCAGCGGCAGCTCGGTCATCACCGCCAGGCCGATGGCCTCCGACTTCAGCGCCAGCCCCGGCCCCGAGGTGGTGGTGACGCCGAGCTGGCCGACGAACGACGCACCGATGGCCGCACCCACCCCGGCGATCTCGTCCTCAGCCTGGAAGGTGGTGACCCCGAACGCCTTGTGCTTGCTCAGCTCGTGCAGCACGTCGGAGGCCGGGGTGATCGGGTAGGACCCCAGGAACACCGGCAGCCCGCTGCGCACCCCCGCAGCGACCAGGCCGTAGGCGAGGGCGAGGTTGCCGGTGATGGTGCGGTAGGTGCCCGGCGCGACCGGTGCCGGCGCCACCTCGTAGCGCACCGCGAACGTCTCGCTGGTCTCGCCGAACGCCCAGCCGGCCGCGAACGCCGCCAGGTTGGCGTCGCGCACGGCCGGCGTCCGCGCGAAGCGCCGGGCGAGGAACGCCTCGGTGGAGCCGGTCGGGCGGCCGTAGAGCCACGACACCAGCCCGAGGGCGAACATGTTCTTGGCCCGGGCGGCGTCCTTGCGCGACAGCCCGTGCTCGGCCACCGCGGCCACCGTCATCGCGGTGAGGTCGAGGGCGTGCACGGCGTAGCCGGCCAGGGGTGAGGCGGCCGAGCCGACGTCGGCGAGCGGGTCGGCGGCGTAGCCCGCCTTCGCGAGGTGGCGGCGGTTGAAGTCGTGGGTGTCGACCACGACCGTCGCCCCGCGGGGCAGGTCGGGCAGGTTGGCCCGCAGCGCGGCGGGGTTCATCGCCACCAGCACGTCGGGGGCGTCGCCCGGGGTGAGGATGTCGTGGTCGGCGAAGTGCACCTGGAACGACGAGACGCCCGGCAGGGTGCCCTGGGGGGCCCTGATCTCGGCGGGGAAGTCGGGCAGCGTCACCAGGTCGTTGCCGAAGGCCGCCGACTCCTGGGTGAAGCGGTCGCCGGTGAGCTGCATGCCGTCGCCGGAGTCGCCGGCGAAGCGGATCACCACCCGGTCGAGGCGCCGCACCTCGCGCTCGGGCCGGTCCGGTACGGGCTGCTGCGCGGGCTGGTCGGGCACCTGGGCCACTCCTCGACCTCGGCACGGCTCCGGCACCGCCGCGGACGGCGGTCGGGTGCGGGGTCGCGGAGGCGGGCGCAGCCGGACGGACGTCCTCAATGTAGTCCGCGTCACACCGAAGGCCCGCCCGGCAGGCTCCGGGACGGCGGGCGACACGCCGTGGTCCAGACCGGTGCGCCGCGCTGTAGTAAATGCAGTAATCTACGCGACATTACTGTTTCGCTCTGGTTCGCGCCGGGCGACGAGCAGCCCCTGGGTGCAGGGGCAGGGAAGAGAACGACATGAAGACGACCACCACCGCACGGGTCGTGCTCGCGGCCACCGGGGCGCTGGCGCTGACCGCGTGCTCCACCGCGGACGGGAGCGAGTCGGGCCCGGGCATCGACGTGAACGCGTTCTCCGTGATGGAGGCCGCCAACGTCCCCGTCTTCGAGGCGTTCACCGGCACCGACGCCGGTGCGGACATGGCGACCGACGACTTCAGCACCTCCTACGGCGCCTCGGGCGACCAGAGCCGTGCCGTGGCGGCCGGGGCCGACGCCGACGTCGTGCACTACTCCCTCGACACCGACATCACCCGGCTCGTCGACGAGGGCCTGGTCGCCGAGGACTGGAAGGACACCCCGACCGAGGGCATCGCCACCTCGTCGGTCGTCGTCTTCGTCGTGCGCGCCGGCAACCCCGACGACATCCAGACCTGGGACGACGTCGTCGAGCCCGGCGTGGAGGTCATCACGCCCAACCCCGGCTCCTCGGGCTCCGCGCGCTGGAACATCCTGGCCGCGTGGGCCCACGTGACCGGGGCCGGCGGCTCCGAGGACGAGGCCAGCGAGTTCCTGACCTCGCTGCTCGACAACACCATCGCGCTGCCGGGCTCGGGCCGCGAGGCCACGACCGCGTTCACCGACGGCAGCGGCGACGTCCTGCTGTCGTACGAGAACGAGGCCATCCTGGCCAAGCAGAGCGGTGCCGACATCGACTACGTCGTGCCGCCGGACACCCTGCTGATCGAGAACCCCGCGGCGGTGACCGTCGACGCCGACGAGACCGCCCAGGCGTTCCTCGAGTTCATGACCAGCCCCGAGGCCCAGGCCGGCTACGCCCAGTCGGGCTTCCGCCCGGTCGTCGACGGCGTCGACATCGGTGAGATCGACGGCGCCAACGACCCGGCCGACCCGTTCCCGACCCCGGAGACCCTCTACACCATCGACGACGACTTCGGCGGCTGGGACGAGGCGGCCGACCTGTACTTCGGCGACGGCGAGGAGGGCAACCCGCTCGGCATCATCACCGAGCTGCAGCAGGAGACCGGCAAGGTGGGCGAGGAGTGACGAGCTCCGTGCTGGTCGGCCCGGGCACCCCACCGGGCGGCACGACCGGGCCGGCGTCCTCCCCCGCGGGAGGGCGCCGGCCCCGGCGCACGGGTCGGACGACCCCGCGCAGCACCCTGACCCCGGGCGCCGGCCTGGGCCTCGGCATCGCGATGCTGTGGTTCAGCATCCTGGTGCTGCTGCCGCTGGCCACCGTGGTGGCGGTGGCCGCCGAGGGCGGCTGGTCGCGCTACTGGTCGGTGCTGCACAACGACCAGACCTGGGCGGCGGTGACCCTCACGGTGTCGCAGGCGCTGGTCGTGACGCTGGTCAACGCCGTGGTCGGCACCGTGATCGCGTGGGTGCTGGTGCGCGACCGGTTCTGGGGCAAGCGGGTGCTCGACGTCGTCATCGACGTCCCGTTCGCGCTGCCCACCATCGTGGCCGGGCTGGTGCTGCTCTCGCTCTACGGGCCCAACAGCCCGCTCGGGCTGCACTGGGCCTTCACGCCGAACGCCGTCACGCTCGCCCTGGCCTTCGTGACCCTGCCCTTCATCGTGCGCACCGTGCAGCCGGTGCTCGAGGAGCTCGAGACCGACGTGGAGGAGGCCGCGGCCTCGCTGGGTGCCAAGCGCTCGACGATCTTCCGTCGCGTGATCCTGCCCAGCCTGGTGCCGGCGATCACGGCCGGAGCGGCCCTGTCGTTCGCCCGGGCGATCTCGGAGTACGGCTCGCTGGTGCTGCTGAGCGGCAATCGGCCCTTCGAGACCGAGGTCGTCTCGGTGCGGGTGCTGACCTTCATCGAGAACGGCAACAACGCCTCGGCGGCGGCGCTGGCCTCGGTGATGCTCGCGATCGCCCTGGTGGTCATCGTCCTGCTCGACCTGCTCCAGCGACGGGTGTCGCGCCGTGGCTAGCCGGGTCGCGACCAACACGATGGTGACCCCGCCGGTGCGGTGGGCCCTGCGCCTGGTCGCCGTGGGCTACGTCTTCTTCCTGGTGGCCTGGCCGCTCGCGCTGCTGGTGCGCCAGACCTTCGACGGCGGCATCGGCAACCTGGTCGACACCCTCGGTGACGAGCAGGTCGTCGGCGCCCTCCAGCTGACCGCGATGGTGGCGCTGTGGGCGGTGGCGATCAACCTGGTGTTCGGGGTGACCATCTCGATCCTGCTGGTGCGCTACGAGTTCCCGGGCAAGCGGGTGCTCTCGGCGCTGATCGACCTGCCGCTCTCGGTGTCGCCGGTCGTGGTCGGGCTGGCACTTGTGCTGGCCTACAACGGCCGCGACGGCGTGCTGGGGCCCTCGCTGGAGGGTGCCGGCGTCCAGGTCATCTTCGACTCGCCGGGCATGATCATGGCGACCTGCTTCGTGGCCCTGCCGCTGGTGATCCGCGAGGTCGTCCCCGTGCTGGTCGAGGTCGGTGACGACCAGGAGCAGGCCGCGCGCAGCCTCGGGGCGAGCGCGCCGCAGACCTTCTGGCGCATCACCCTGCCCAGCATCAAGTGGGGGGTCGTCTACGGCGTGGTGCTCAGCCTGGCCCGCTCGGTCGGCGAGTTCGGCGCCGTGAAGATCGTGTCGGGCAACTACACCGGCCGCACCCAGACCGCGACGCTCGCGGTGGAGCAGAAGTACCAGAACTTCCAGCAGGGCGAGGCCTACGCCACGTCGTTCCTGCTGATCCTGGTCAGCATCGCCTGCCTCGTCGTCGTCGCCCTCCTCCGTCCCTCGCACGACTCGTGACCCTCCGAAGGAGCCACCCGTGAGCATCGAAGTCTCAGGCCTCACCAAGAAGTTCGGTGACTTCGTCGCCCTCGACGACGTCTCCGTGTCGCTGCCCACCGGCCAGCTGACCGCCCTCCTCGGGCCGTCCGGCGGGGGCAAGTCGACGCTGCTGCGCATCATCGCCGGGCTCGACACCGCCGACTCCGGCACCGTGTCGATCGAGGGCACCGACGCGACCCGGCTGCCGCCCCAGAAGCGGGGCGTCGGGTTCGTCTTCCAGCACTACGCGGTCTTCAAGCACATGACCGTGGCCAAGAACGTCGCGTTCGGCCTGGAGATCCGCAAGCGGCCGAAGGACGAGGTCGCGCGTCGCGTCGAGGAGCTCCTCGAGCTGGTGCACCTCTCGCAGTTCTCCCACCGCCTGCCCTCCCAGCTCTCCGGTGGTCAGCGTCAGCGCATGGCGCTGGCGCGGGCGCTGGCCGTCGAGCCGAAGGTGCTGCTGCTCGACGAGCCGTTCGGCGCGCTCGACGCGAAGG
Source organism: Nocardioides sp. FY1077 (assembly GCF_058681775.1). Classification (NCBI taxonomy): domain Bacteria; kingdom Bacillati; phylum Actinomycetota; class Actinomycetes; order Propionibacteriales; family Nocardioidaceae; genus Nocardioides; species Nocardioides sp. FY1077. The sequence continues at coordinate 104,375 of NZ_JBZWDB010000002.1, forward strand.
TGCGCAAGGAGCTGCGCGACTGGCTGCGTCGCCTGCACGACGAGGTGCACGTCACGACGGTGTTCGTGACCCACGACCAGGAGGAGGCCCTGGAGGTCGCGGACGAGATCGTGGTGATCAACGAGGGGCGGGTCGAGCAGGTCGGCTCGCCCGACCAGCTCTACGACGAGCCGGCCAACGACTTCGTCATGGGCTTCCTAGGGGAGGTCACCAGCCTCGGCGGGGTCGTGCTGCGTCCGCATGACATCGACGTCGCCCTGCAGCCCGGGGTCGTCGGCGCGCTGCCGGGGACCGTGACGCGCGTGCTGCGGGTCGGCTTCGAGGTGCGGGTCAGCGTCGTCCTGGGGACGCACGGCACCGACAGCGACGCCCGGCCCGACACCACGGTGGTGCTCACCCGCACCCACGCCCGCCAGCTCGCCCTGGCGCCCGGCGCCCGGGTCTGGCTGGCGCCCACCACGGGGGCCACCGCGGTGCCGTCGATGGCGCGGGCCGCCCTGGACGACCGCGCTGCCGTGGCAGCGGGGTAGGGGGTCCGCAGAGCTCGTGCGGCGGGCGGAGGCGCCCGCCGCGCGAGCCGGGGCTCAGCGGTAGTTGGTGAACTGCACCGCGAAGTCCCACTCCTGGCCGCGCACCAGCGCCTGCACGGCCTGCAGGTCGTCGCGCTTCTTCGACGACACCCGCAGCTCGTCGCCCTGGATCTGCGCCTTCACGCCCTTGGGGCCCTCGTCGCGGATGAGCTTGGAGATCTTCTTGGCGTCCTCGGTCGTGATGCCCTCCTTGAGCGCGATCGCGATCTTGCTCTGCTGGCCCGACTGGCGCGGCTCGGAGGCGTCGAGCACCTTGAGGCTCACGTCGCGCTTGACAAGCTTGCCCTGGAACACGTCGAGCACGGCGCTGGCGCGGTCGTCGGCCGAGGCGCTGATCTCGATGGCCTCGTCGCCCTGCCACTCGATGGTGGCGCCGGTGCCCTTGAAGTCGAAGCGCGTCGCGATCTCGCGCGCGGTCTGCCCGAGGGCGTTGTCGACCTCCTGGCGGTCGAGCTTGCTGACGATGTCGAACGACGAGTCGGCCATGGTGCGGTCCTCCGTGCCGGTGGTCCGGCGGTCGGTGCAGGTGCCGCGGGGGTTTTCTCCTGCGCTGGCGGCTGCGCTATTGTTCCGTCTCGTCGTCCTCCGGCCAAGCCGGGGTGACGGACACCCGGCAGGTTGCCCGAGCGGCCAATGGGAGCGGACTGTAAATCCGTCGGCGTAGCCTTCGAAGGTTCGAATCCTTCACCTGCCACGAGAAGCCCCGGGTCTCCACCGACCCGGGGCTTCTTTCGTTCCGCAGCCACCCGTCAGCGCCACCCGACAGCGTCGTCAGCGCCGTCGTCAGCGCCGTCGGCGGGCCTCTTGCTCGGCCTGGGCGTCGAGCAGTGCCCGGGCCCGGGGGTTGCCACCCGGCTCCTGGGCCAGCCCGCGGTGGAAGCTGTCCAGCTTCTGCTCCCCGGACGGGAACGGCGGGAGCAGCGGCACGTCGGGGTCGACCAGCGCCTCGAGCACCACCGGCCGGTCGGCGGCCAGCGCCCGGTTCCACGCGGCCTCGACGTCGTCGGGCCGCTCGAGCAGCACCCCGCGCAGGCCGAGCAGCTCGGCGTAGGCGGCGTACGGGAACGTCGGCAGCGCCTGGCTGTCGGCGAAGCGCGGGTCGCCCTCGGTCTCGCGCTGCTCCCAGGTGACCTCGGCGAGCTCGCGGTTGTGCAGCACCAGCACGACGAAGCGCGGGTCGGCCCAGTCGCGCCAGAGCCGCGAGACCGTGACCAGCTCGGCGATGCCGTTCATCTGCATCGCGCCGTCACCGGCGAGCGCGACGACCGGCCGGTCGGGTGCGTCGAGCTTGGCGGCGATGCCGTAGGGCAGCGCCGAGCCCATCGTGGCCAGGGTCGACGACAGGTGGGCCTGCACCCCGGACGGCAGGGTGAGGTGGCGGGCGTACCAGTAGACCGACGACCCGACGTCCACGCTGACGCGGGCGTCGGCGGGCAACCGGGGGGTCAGCGCCCGCACGACGTGCTCGGGGTTGATCGGCTCGGCGGGCAGCGCGGCGCGCTCGGCGGCGATCTCGTGCCACTCGCGCACCCAGCCCTCCACCTGCTCGCGCCAGGCGGTGGACGCGCGCGGCTCCAGCAGCGGCAGCAGCGCGGTGAGGGTGTCGGTGGTGTCCCCGGTCAGGCCCACCTCCACCGGGTAGCGGTTTCCGAGGTGGCGCCCGTCGAGGTCGACCTGCACCGCCCGGGCCTGCCCGGGCGCGGGGTAGTACTCCGTCCAGGGGCTGTTGCACCCCACGAGCAGCAGGGTGTCGCACTCCTCCATCAGCCGGCCGGAGGCGGTGGTGCCGAGGTGGCCCATGACTCCGCAGCTGGTCGGCAGCGTCTCGTCCCACCAGGGCTTGCCGAGCAGGCTGGTGGTCACGCCGGCGCCGAGGAGCTCGGCCACCTCGCGCACGACGGCCTCGGCGCCGCGCACGCCCTGGCCCACCATCAGGGCCACCCGCTCGCCGGCGTTCAGCACGGCGGCGGCCTCGACCAGGTCGGCGTGGCGCGGCACGACGTGCGGACGCCGCCACTCGACCGCCGTCGGCACCACGCCGTGCTCGTGGGCGGGGAGCTCGCCCAGCGCCTGGGGCGCCGGCTGCTGCTGCACGTCGTGGGGCACGATCACCACGCACGGCGAACGGGTGGCCAGCGCGGTGCGGAACGCCCGGTCGACGACCATCTCGGCCTGCTCGGGGGCCAGCACGGTCTGCACGTACTGCGCCGCCACGTCGCTGAACAGGTGGGCGAGGTCGATCTCCTGCTGGTACTCCGAGCCGAGCACGGTGGTGTCCTGCTGGCCGACCAGCGCCACCACCGGCACGTGGTCGAGCTTGGCGTCGTAGAGGCCGTTCAGCAGGTGCACCGCACCCGGGCCCTGGGTGGACATCATCACGCCCACCTCGCCGGTGTACTTCGCGTGGCCGACCGCCATCAGGGCGGCGTTCTCCTCGTGGCGTGCCTGGACCAGCACCGGGTCGCCGTCGGCGCGGCGCAGCGCGCCCATCACGGCGTTGATGCCGTCACCGGAGTAGCCGAAGACGCGGTGCACGCCCCAGGCCCGCATCCGGTCGACGATCAGGTCGGCGACCAGGCGCTCGCCGCTCACGTCAGCGCACCCTCGGCGACCGGCGCCCCGTCGACGGCCCCGTCGTCCCCCTCGGCCCCGTCGTCCCCCTCGGCGCTGTCGTCGCGACGGCGGGAGACCAGGTCGAAGACCGGGCCGACGGTGCGGTCCCACACCGCGGGGGCCAGCGCGAAGGCGAGGATCAGGCCGTAGTTGCTCAGCGCGGTCTGGGCGCGCGGGCGCGGGTCGTCGACGACGGCGGCGAGCTGGCGGGCGACGCGCTCGGGGCTGATGCTGGGCGGCGGCGGGGTGTTCACCATGCCGGCGGAGTCGAGGGCGCTGGAGTAGATCGGGGTGTCCACGCTGCCGGGCGACACGTGGCACACGTGCACGTGGGGCATGTCGGAGCTCTCGATCTTCAGCTGCCGGGCCAGCGCGCGCACGCCCCACTTGCTCACGACGTACGGCGTCATGTCGGGCACGTTGACGTGGCCGAGCAGCGAGCCGACCAGCACGAGCACGCCCTGCTCCTGCTCGCGCAGGCGCCGCACGGTGTGGCGCGCGACGTTGGCGGAGGCGAGCAGGTCGGTGCGCACGACGGAGTCGAAGGTCTCGGCGGGCAGCTCGTGGGCACGGCCGTAGGCCACCACGCCGGCGCAGTGCAGCACGGCGTCGACGCGGCCGTGGCGCTCGACCACCAGGTCGATCATGGCGGCGACGTCGGGGTCGTCGTCGAGGTCGCAGGGCAGCACGGTGGCGCTGGCGGCACCGGCGTCGCGGCACTCCTCGCCGACCTCGTCGAGCACCTCCTCGCGGCGGGCGACCAGCACCAGGTGGTCGCCGCGGGCGGCCATCTCCAGGGCGGTGGCGCGGCCGATGCCGCTGGAGGCGCCGGTGACCACGACGACGCGGGGGTCGTCGGAGCGACGTGCACGCAGCGGGAGCACGAGGGGCAGGGGCAGCGGGGGCAGCAGGCGGGGGATCAGTCGGGTGAGCACAGGAGTCTCCGGAGGGTCGGTGGCGGCGGTCGAGGTGACCGGGTGGTCGCGGTGGTCGGGGAGGGCGAAGGGGAGGGCGGCGCGCGTCAGCGGCGCCAGTGCGCCCCGCCCTCCTGGCGGCGCCGGCGTCCGAGCAGCGTCCAGACGCCGTGCTCGGTGTGGCCGGTGCGGGCCGGGGCGAGCACGTTGCCGGCGTCGGGGCCGACGGCGGGACCGCGCAGCACCACGCGCTCGACGAGCGGGCCGGCGAGCCGGTCGAAGGCCCACGGCGCGAGCCGGAAGCCGAGGACGGTCACCACGTTGGCGGGGCCGACCTCGACGTGCCGGCGGCGCGGGCGGTCGAGGCAGCCCTCCACCGCGCGGGCGACCCGGTCGGGACCGACGACGGGCGGCGGCGCCGAGCCACGGCTGCCGGCGTACGTCGCCGCCTCGTCGTAGATGGGGGTGTCGATGGCGCCGGGGGAGACCAGGCAGACGTGGAGGCCGCGCTCGGGGCGCAGCTCGAGCTGCAGCGAGCGCACCAGGCCGAGCTGGCCCCACTTGGCGCTGACGTAGGTGCTCATCGACGGCACCGCGATCTCGGCGAGCAGCGAGCTCACCACGACCAGCGTGCCGGAGCCCTGGGACCGGAAGACCGGGACGACCGAGCGGGCGAGGTTGGCGGTGCCGTGCACGGCGGTCTCGACGACGTGCTCGAACACCTCGCGCGGCACCTGGTCGACGCGCCCGTAGGCCATGCCCTGTGCGGTGGTGACCACGGCGTCGAGGCGGCCGTAGGTGGCCACCGCGTGGTCGACGGCGTGCTGCACGGCGTCGGCGTCGGTGAGGTCGGCGGTGACCACGGTGGCCGCGGCCGCGCCGTGGTCGACGGCGACCAGCGCCGCCCGGTCGAGGGCCTCGGCGTCGCGGGCCACCAGCGTGAGGCGGGCACCGCGGGCGGCGAGGCGTCGCACCGTGGCCAGCCCGATGCCGGAGGAGGCGCCGACCACCATCACCGCGGGCACGGCCGCGCGGGGACCGGTGGCGGGGGTCCGGTCGAGGTGGCGGGCCGGGTGGGCCGGGTGGTCGGGCGCGGGCGGGTCGGCGGGCGGGGCGGTGGGGTCGGGACGGTCGGGCGACGGCGGCACGGAGGGCCCTCTCACGGGGGACGGGTCCTCCTCGACGCTACCCGCGCCGCGCCCGCCGACCCCCGCCCCAACGGGTGGAAGTGACGGTGGTGGACCAGACCGGCCGAAGGAACTTCGCCGCCGCCCCATCCGGATGCCGAGCGGCTCCGAACAGCAGGCGTCACGACCTCGTGCGCCAGGTCACACCCGCCAGGAAAGGCCCCACCGTGAAGCTCCCTCAGCTCCGCCGTCCCTCCCCGTCGATGGCCGTCTCCGTGATGGCCCTCGTGGTCGCCACCGGCGGCACCTCGTACGCCGCCGCGACCATCTCGTCGCCGGACGTCGTCAACAACTCCCTCACCGGCTCCGACATCAAGAACGACTCGGTGGCCTCCATCGACGTCCGCAACGGCACCCTGCAGTCCAAGGACTTCCGCGACGGCGTGCTGCCCCAGGGCCCCGAGGGTCCCGCGGGCCAGGACGGCGCCGGTCGCTGGGCCCTCATCGGCACCGACGGCACCATCACCGCCCAGTCCGGCGGGTTCACCCTCGTCGAGGGCTACCCGACCCTGCCGAACACCGCTCCCGCCGGCAGCCCGAGCAACGCGCTGCGCGCCAACGGCAACGTCTACATCAACGCCGGCGAGGAGCTGTCGGACAACGGCATCGTCGCCAGCGTCGTCCTGCAGAACACCGTCGACCAGAACGGCGACGGCGTCACCTCCGGCCGCGCCCCGGCGGCCGACGCCAACCCGGAGTTCTCCGGCGAGATCGCGGTGAGCCGCTGCAACACCGGCGCGCCCACCACGCCCCCCTCGGGCCCGACCAACTGCGCGCCCGCCGGCGCCCAGAACGCGTCGAGCTTCGTGGTGAGCCCCCGCAACAGCGACGGCACCGTCACCACCGACGGCACCCGCAAGGCGTTCTACGTGATCGTCACCGGCGACTCCTCGGACCTCGCGACCCGCTGAGCCCCCGCACCGCCCCGCACCCACCCCGCAGCACCCGCAGCACTCCGACGCCCCGGGCACCCGCCCGGGGCGTCGGCGCGTCCCGGGGGGCACCTGTCGACCCCGGTTGTCGTGTCGTTCACCCGGCGCTCCGCGCGGGGTCGCCCGGCGTCCCTAGCCTGGGCAGGTGCTGACTCGTGGCCTGATCGGCAGCCTGCTGGTGCTCCTCGGGGGCCTGGTCGTCTCGACGCTGCCCCAGAGCGCCCCGATCATGTCCTCCCACCTGCTGGTCGCGCTGCGCACCTCCGAGGCCGGTCGGATGCTGGGGCTCGCCACGGTGCTGCTCGGGCTGGGCCTGCTGGCCGCGGCCTGGTTGCGGCTGTCGCGCCACGTCGCCGGCCTCGCCCCGACCACTCCCGGCGGTCGCCGCGCCGCCCTGGCCGACGACGAGGCGGTCGCGCTCGTGCGCCACGCCACCGTCGTCTGGAGCGCCCCGCTCGTGGTCGCACCGCCGCTGTTCAGCCGCGACGGCTGGTCGTACGCCGCGCAGGGCATGCTCACCCACGTGGGGCTCTCGCCCTACGAGCACGGTCCGTCGGCGCTGCGGGGCCCGGTCGTGGAGGCCGTCGACCCGATGTGGTTCGACACCGTCGCCCCCTACGGCCCGGTGCCGCTGGTCGGTGGCGACCTCGCCGCAGGCCTCACCGGCAACCCGTGGATGCTCGTCGTGGCCCACCGCGGCCTGGCCCTCGTGGGGCTGGTCCTGCTGGCCTGGGCGGTGCCGCGCCTCGCGGCGTGGGCGGGCGTCGACGCGGGCCTGGCCAGCGCGCTCGTGCTGGCGTCGCCGCTGATGCTGGCCAACGGCGTCGGTGGCCTGCACAACGACCTGCTGATGGTGGGGCTGATGGCGGCCGCGCTGGTCGTGGCCGCCGAGCAGCACTGGGTGGCCGGTGCGCTGCTCGGCGCCCTGGCCGCCGGGGTCAAGGCCCCCGGCGGACTGGTGTGCGTCGGGGTGGTGCTCCTGTCGCTGCCGGTGGCCGCGTCGCTGGCCGACCGGGTGCGCCGCACGCTCAGCGTGGCCGCGGTCTCGGTGGGGGCGCTGCTCGGCCTCGGGGTGGTCGCCGGCACCGGCGCGGGCTGGATCGGCGGGCTGGCCGTCCCGGCCACCGTCAACACGCCCCTGTCGCTGACGACGCTGCTCGGCGGCGCCCTCGACCGCGTCGCGGGCTGGCTCGGCCTCGGGCTGGCGCCGGCCACCTTCCTCGACCTGGTGCGCGACGCCGGCACGGCGGCGGCGCTGGGGCTGGCCGTCTGGGCGATGCTGCGCCGCCCCACCGGCGACCGGTCCTCGGCGGTGGCCACGGTGGCGCTGGTGGTGGGTGCCACCGTGCTGCTCAGCCCGGTGGTGCACCTCTGGTACTTCCTCTGGGTCGTGCCGCTGCTGGCGGTGCTGCCGCTGAGCCGGCTCGGCCTGATGGGGCTGGTCGGCGCCTCCACCGTGCTGGGGCTGGTCGCCCCGCTCGACTCCTCGCTGCACGGGGCCTACCTGGCCATCGTCTTCGGGTCGATGCTGGTGGCCGGTCTGGTGCCGGTGCTGCTGCTCACCCGCGGTGCCCGGGCGCGCCTGGAGCGCATCGTGGGCGCCCACTGGCTGCGCGCCCCCGTGCTCGGTCCGGCCCAGCCAAGCCGGCCAGGACAGCCAGGTCAGCCGGCGGCCGGGAGGACCGTGGCCCTCACCTCGCCGAGGGTGATCCGTCCGCCCGAGGTGCCGAGCGCGGAGTAGCGGAGCACCACCTCGTCGCCGTCCTCGAGGAAGCCCCGCCCGGCCACCTGCACGGTGCCGCCCCGGGTGAGCTCGAGCAGGCAGCCCCGCTCGTCGTCGCCGGGTCCGCTGACGGTGCCGGAGGCGAACAGGTCGCCGGTGCGCAGCGCGGCGCCGTTGACGGTGAGGTGGGACAGCATCTGCGCCGGCGACCAGTACGTCGAGGCGTACGACGGGCGGCTCACCACCGTGCCGGCCACCTCCACCTCCACGGCGATGTCCAGCCCGCGGGGCGAGCCGCCGTCGGCGGGGCGCAGGTAGTCCAGCGGCACCGGGTGCTGCGGGGGCACGTCGCACCACGCGGCGTCGAGCGCCGCCAGGGGGGTGACCCACGCCGAGACGCTGGTGGCGAACGACTTGGCGAGGAACGGCCCGAGCGGCACGTACTCCCAGCCCTGCACGTCGCGCGCCGACCAGTCGTTGAGGCCCACCACGCCGAAGACGTGCCCGGCGAGGTCGTCGTGGGCCACCGCGGTGCCCGGCGCCGACGGCGCGCCCACCACGAAGCCGAGCTCGGCCTCCAGGTCGAGGCGCCGGGTCGGGCCGAACGTCGCCACGTCGGGCCGCTCGCGGGTGGGCCGGCCCTGCCCGCGCGGCCGGGTCACCGGCGTGCCGCTGACCACGACCGTGCCGGCCCGGCCGTGGTAGGCCACCGGCAGGTGGCGCCACTGCGGCGGGAGCGGGTCCTGGCCCGGGCGCATCAGCTCGCCGACGCGGGTGGCGTGGTGCTCGGAGGCGTAGAAGTCGACGTAGTCGGCCACCTCGAACGGCAGGTGCAGCCGCACCCGGTCCAGCGGCAGGCTCGGCGCCGCGCCGGTGGCGGCGAGGTCGCGCACCTGCTCGCGGGTCTCGCGCCACACCACCGGGCCGAGGGCCATCAGCGGGTTCAGGCTGCCCGCGGCCAGCTCGGGGCGACCGGTGGCCCCGGCCAGGTCGACCACCCGGTCGCCGAGGCGCACGCCCACCCGCGGCGCGTCGCCGTCGACGGAGAACACGCCGTAGGGCAGGTGGTCGAGCCCGAACCCGACGAGGTCGTCGGCGCTCACCCGAGCACCCCCTGCGCGCGCAGGCCGGCGAGGTCGTCGGCGGCGGTGACCACGTCGGCGGGGGAGGCGACCCCGACCGCGGTGAGCCAGCGGCGGGCACCGCCGAGGGACTCGGTGGCCAGCAGGTCGGCGGCGTCGGTGGAGGCCAGGGTGGCCTCGACCTCCGCGCGCGGGGCACCGTCGAACGCACGGCGGACGGCGGCCAGCAGCGCCAGCCAGCCGTGGTGGCCCGGGCCCGGCAGCGCGTGGCCGCTCCCGCCGGTCAGCACGACCGGCGTTTCCCGGTCGAGGGCGGCGTCGAGCCAGGCCGCGAGCGCGGCGCGCTCGGCGGGCCCGGCGCCCGACACGTCGAGGCGCAGCGCGAGGCCCAGCTCGGCGGCCGCCACCTCGTCGGCCGCGGCGAGCCACCCGCGCGACGGGCCGGGGCCTGCTGCGCCCGTGGGCGCTCCCACGGGCACCCCGACGTGCACGGCGACGTCGTCGGCGAGGTCGCCGGCCGCCCGGGCGGCGTCGACGGCGGCGACCACGCGCCGGGCGTTGCCGGCGGGGTCGTCGTGGTCGCGCAGGGTCACCTCGAGGCGGGCCAGCGGCACGTCGTGCCGGGCGCACCAGCGCGCCGGCCCGGCCACCTGGCCGGCCCCGCCCGACAGCACCACCGCGAGCGGCACCTCGTCCGGCCGGGGCAGGCCCGGCAGGCCCGGCAGCTCGGTGTCGGGGACCACGTGGGTCCCGACCAGCGAGCGCTGCGGCCCGTCGTACGTCGGCGGGGAGGCGGGCGCGACGCCGACGGCGAGCAGGGCGTCCCAGGGGTGCGCGGGTGCGGTGGACACGTCGGCACCCTAGGCCGCCGGCCCGCGACGGCGCGGCGAGCCCCGGTCACCGCCGTCGTGGCCTCCCGAAGCAGCGGGCGGCAGTCATCGGGGCTCCACCTGGCCCCACCCACCCGTTCACCTGACCACGCGACGTTGGCGCCGTGCGTATCGCCCAGCTGGCCAACTTCATCGGACCGTCCTCAGGAGGCATGCGCACGGCGGTGGCCGCGCTCGGCGAGGGGTACGCCGCCGCGGGCGCGCAGCGGCTGCTGGTGGTCCCGGGCCCGACCGATGCCCGCGAGAGCACCCCGGCCGGCGACGTCGTGCAGGTGCGGGCGCCCCGGGTGGGCGGCGGCTACCGGCTCATCGTGGAGCCGTGGCGCGTCACCGACGTGCTGGAGGACTTCGCCCCCACCTCGGTGGAGCTGAGCGACAAGACCACGCTGCTGCCGGTGGCGCGCTGGGCGAGGCGCCGCGGGGTGCGCACCGTGCTGTTCTCCCACGAGCGCCTCGACGACATGCTCGCCATGCGCACCGGCCTCGACACCGGCGCCAAGGCCTCGGTGCGCCTGCTCAACCGGGTGCTGGTGCGCAGCGTCGACACGCTCGTGGTCACCTCCACCTACGCCCGCCGGGAGTTCCAGGCGGTCGCCGACGCCGCGGGTTGCCCGCTGGTGCAGGTGCCGCTCGGTGTCGACCTCGCGACGTTCCGACCCCACCCCGTGCCGCACCGCGACGGGGTGCTGCGCCTGGCCCACGCCGGGCGGCTCTCGCGGGAGAAGTCGCCGCACCTCGCGGTCGCCACCGCCGTCGAGCTGCACCGGCGCGGCGTGCCCGTGCGCCTCGACGTCTACGGCGCCGGGCCCCACCGCGACGAGCTGGTCGAGCTCGCCGGCGACGCCCCGGTGGTGTTCCACGGCTTCGTCGACAGCCGGGCCGAGGTGGCGCGCCACCTCGCGGCGGCCGACGTCGCCCTGTCGGTGTGTCCCGGGGAGACGTTCGGGCTGGCGGTGCTGGAGGCGCTGGCCAGCGGCACCCCGGTCGTCACCTGCGACCGCGGCGGTGCCCGCGAGCTGGTCGACCGCCGCTCCGGCGCGTGGGGTGCGCCCGACCCCGCCGCGCTGGCCGACGCCGTGCTGGCGGTGGCGGCGCGCCCCGAGCGCGAGCGGCGCGCGGCGGCCCGGGCGCGGGCCGAGGAGTTCCCGTGGGCCCTCACGGTGGACCGGATGCTCGAGGTGCACGCCGGCCTGCGGGAGCGCCAGCCGGCGTCCGCCTGACGACTCCCGGGTGGCTGCCGCCCGCCGTCGCGGTCGCTGCCACCCGCTGAGGTGAGCCGCCTCAGGTGACCTGGACCATGATGGGGGCATGGGACGACGTGCACGTGAGCTCGAGATCGACGAGGCCGACGTCACCGTCGGCGACCCGAAGCACGCCGCTGCCGGGGTGACCGCGGTCGCGGTGGCGCTGAAGCGGGCCGTGGAGCACATGGGCGTGGTGAACACGGGGCGCACGCTGCTCAAGCTCAACCAGACCGACGGCTTCGACTGCCAGGGCTGTGCGTGGCCCGACCCCTCTCCCGACCACCGCCACACCGCGGAGTTCTGCGAGAACGGCGTGAAGGCCGTGGCCGACGAGGTCACCCGCGACATGTGCGGGCCCGAGTTCTTCGCCGAGCACCCGGTCTCCGAGCTCGCCGAGCACACCGACTACTGGCTCAACCAGCAGGGCCGGCTCACCCACCCGATGGTGCTGCGCGAGGGCGGCACGCACTACGAGCCCATCGAGTGGGCCGACGCCCACGCGCTGATGGCGCGCCACCTCAACGCCGTCGAGCCCGACCAGGCCGTGTTCTACACCTCCGGCAAGGTCTCCAACGAGGCGGCGTACCTCTACCAGCTCTTCGTGCGCGCCTACGGCACCAACAACCTGCCCGACTGCTCGAACATGTGCCACGAGTCCACCTCGGTGGCGCTCGCCGAGGTCATCGGCATCGGCAAGGGCTCGGTCAGCCTGGAGGACGTCCACCGCGCCGAGCTGATCGTGGTGATGGGCCAGAACCCCGGCACCAACCACCCGCGCATGCTCAGCGCGCTCGAGGTCGCCAAGCAGAACGGCGCCAAGATCATCGCGGTCAACCCGCTGAAGGAGACCGGCCTCATCCGGTTCAAGAACCCGCAGACGCCCCGCGGCATCGTGGGTCCCGGCACCGGCCTGGCCGACCTCTACCTGCAGGTGCGCACCAACGGCGACCACGCGCTGCTGCTGGCCATCGGCGCGCTGCTGCTGGAGTGGGGGGCGATCGACGAGGAGTTCATCGAGCGCCACACCGTCGGCTTCGACGACTACGTCACCGGCCTGCGCGAGCTCGACTGGGACGCCGTGCTGGCCGCGACCGGCCTGCAGCGCTCCGAGATCGAGGAGGCCGCCCGGATGTTCCAGGCCTCCGAGCGCACCATCACCTGCTGGGCCATGGGCATCGTGCAGCACCACAACGGCGTCACCACCGTCAAGGAGATCGCCAACCTGGCGTTCCTGCAGGGCAACATCGGCAAGCCCGGCGCGGGCCTGTGCCCCGTGCGCGGCCACTCCAACGTGCAGGGCGACCGCACGATGGGCATCTGGGAGCGCGCTCCCGAGCACTTCCTCGACGCGCTCCAGGAGGAGTTCGGCTTCGATCCGCCCCGCGAGCACGGCTACGACGCGGTCGCCGCGGTCAAGGCGCTGCGCGACGGCGACGCCAAGGTGTTCATCGGCATGGGCGGCAACTTCGTCTCCGCGATGCCCGACACCTCGGTCACCGAGGAGGCGCTGCGCTCCGCCGACCTCACCGTGCACGTCTCCACCAAGCTCAACCGCTCGCACGTCGTCCACGGCCGCGAGGCGCTGATCCTGCCCGCCATGGGCCGCAGCGAGCGCGACATGACCGGCGGCTCGCTGCAGAAGGTCACCGTCGAGGACTCGATGTCGGCCGTGCACACCTCGCACGGGCCGCTGAAGCCGGCCTCGGAGCACCTGCGCTCCGAGGTCGACATCATCTCCTCGCTGGCCCAGGCCACCCTCGGCGACAAGGTCGACGTGCCGTGGGAGCGCTTCCGCACCGACTACACCGAGATCCGCCACTCCATCGCCCGCGTGGTGCCGGGCTGCGCGGCCTACGACGAGAAGGCCAGCCAGCCGGGCGGGTTCGTGCTGCCGCACCCGCCGCGCGACTCCCGCACGTTCCCGACCAAGGCCGACAAGGCGATCTTCACCCGCACCGAGCTGACCGCGATCGAGGTGCCGCCGGGCCGGCTGGTGCTGCAGACCATCCGCTCGCACGACCAGTTCAACACCACCATCTACGGCCTCAGCGACCGCTACCGCGGCATCGAGGGCGGACGCCGGGTGCTGCTGATGAACCGCGACGACATCACCGAGCACGGGTTCGTGGAGGGTGACCACGTCGACATCGTCAGCGAGTGGAAGGACGGCAGCGAGCGCCAGGTCCCGTCGTTCCGGCTGGTGGCCTACGACCAGCCGCGCGGGTGCGTCGCCGGGTACTACCCCGAGACCAACCCGCTGGTGCCGCTCGAGCACACCGCGGAGGGCAGCAACCAGCCGGCGTACAAGTCGGTGATCGTGCGCCTCGAGCGCGCCACCGGCACCCGCACCGGCATGGTGCACGCCAGCGACGTCGGCACGGTGATCCCGGCCGGGCGCGGTGACGAGACCAAGCGGGCGATCCAGCCCGACCAGCTGTCCTGATCCCGCCGTGACGGTCGTGGAGGTGGTCGCGCCGCGCGAGGTCCCCCTCGGGGGCCCGCGCGGCATGACCGTGCGGCGCACGCTGCCGCAGCGTGCCCGCTCGCTGATCGGCGCGTGGTGCTTCCTCGATCACTACGGTCCCGACGACGTCTCCGACGGGTCCGGCATGCGGGTGGCGCCGCACCCCCACATCGGGCTGCAGACCGTGAGCTGGCTGTTCACCGGCGAGGTGCAGCACCGCGACAGCGCCGGCAACGTCGCGCTGGTGCGTCCCGGGGAGCTCAACCTGATGACCGCGGGCGCCGGCATCAGCCACTCCGAGGTGTCGCCGCCGACGACCACCACGCTGCACGGCGCGCAGCTGTGGGTCGCCCTGCCCGACGCCGCCCGGCACGCCGAGCCGTCGTTCGCCCACCACGCGCCCGAGCCGGTGCGCGGAGCGGGCTGGGAGGCCCGGGTGTTCCTGGGCTCGCTGCTCGGCGTCACGTCACCGGTCGCCACGGCCACCCCGCTGCTGGGCGCCGAGCTGCTGCTCGAGGCCGGCGCCACCCTCGTCGTCGACGTGGACGCCTCCCACGAGCTCGGCGTGCTGGTCGACACCGGGTCGGTGCGGGTGGCCGGGCACGCCGTGGCCCGGTCCGAGCTGGCCTACGTCGCGCCCGGCGAGGAGCGCCTCGAGCTGGTCGCCGGCGACGCCCCGACCCGGTTGCTGCTGCTCGGCGGGCCGCCGTTCGGCGAGGCCGTGGTGATGTGGTGGAACTTCGTGGGCCGCACCCACGAGGAGGTCGTCGCCGCGCGCGAGGAGTGGCAGCAGCAGATCACCCGCGACGGGGCGGTGGTGGGCGACTCCACCGAGGTGGCGCCGGGCCGCTTCGGCGTCGTGCCCGACGAGCACCTGCCCCCGATTCCCGCACCCGCCCTGCCCGGCGTGCGGCTGCGCGAGCGGCACTGACCCGGTGGACCCGGTGGACCCCGCCCCGCCGACGACGGGCGTTGCGCCGGTCGTGGGGGACGACGGGCTGGCGCGCTGCCCGTGGGGCGCGGTCGCCGGCCCGATGCGCGACTACCACGACCGGGAGTGGGGCCGCCCGGTGCGCGGCGAGGCGGCCCACCTCGAGCGGCTGACCCTCGAGGCGTTCCAGTCGGGGCTGTCGTGGTCGACGATCCTGGCCAAGCGGCCGGCCTTCCGCGAGGCGTTCGCCGGCTTCGACGCCGACCTGGTGGCCGCCTTCGACGCCGCCGACACCGACCGGCTGATGGCCGACGTCCGCATCGTGCGCAACCGGCGCAAGGTCGAGGCGGCCGTGACCAACGCGGCGGCCACGGTGGCCCTGCGAGCGCACGGCGGGCTCGAGGCGCTGGTGCGGGCGCACGCCCCGACGCAGCCGCCGGCGCCTCGGCACACCGGCGAGCAGCAGACCACGTCACCGGAGTCGCGGGCGCTCGCGGCGGCGCTGAAGCGGCGCGGCTTCGTGTTCGTCGGGCCCACCACGATGTTCGCGCTGATGGAGGCCACCGGGGTCTTCGACCCCCACCTCGTCGGGTGCCACCGGCGGGCCGCCGCGACGCCGTGAGGCCCGCCCGGCGGGAGGGGAGCGGGGCGATTTCGGACTTCCCGCAGGGCTGTGTATCGTTCTGCGTCGTTGCCCCTTTAGCTCAGTCGGCAGAGCGTCTCCATGGTAAGGAGAAGGTCTACGGTTCGATTCCGTAAAGGGGCTCTGGGACGAGGTTGCGCCCCCCGGCTACGCTGGGGGGCGCCCCCGTCCCTCGTGGCGGGGTAGCTCAGGTGGTTAGAGCACACGGCTCATAATCGTGGTGTCGCGGGTTCGAGTCCCGCCCCCGCTACCAACCACCGCATCCGACGACGACCCGCAAGGACTTCCCGTGGCCAGCAAGAGCTCCGACGTTCGCCCCAAGATCACGCTCGCCTGCGTCGAGTGCAAGGAGCGCAACTACATCACCAAGAAGAACCGCCGCAACGACCCCGACCGTCTCGAGCTGGCGAAGTTCTGCCCGCGCTGCCGCACCCACCGCGCGCACCGCGAGACCCGCTGACCTCCCGCACGTCGACGACCCCGGTCGTCACCACGGCCCGCCCGGCCTCGCCGGGCGGGCCGTCGTCGTCTCCTGCGGCCGCTGCCACAGGGGTCGGTGACGGGCGATGGCCTAGGGTCGCGGGTATGCCCGTGGACGCCTCGCTCGTCGGCCGCACCTTCCCGCGCACCCGCCCCCGCACCGTCACCGACGAGCGCGTGCGCGCCTTCGCCGAGGCGGTCGGCGGCGCGTGGGACGGCGGGCCGGTGCCGGCCACCTTCCCGATCGTGCTGGGCTTCGAGGCGATGAACGGGTTCCTCGCCGCCGTCGAGGTCGAGCTGCACCGCATCGTCCACGGCGAGCAGCGCTTCGCCTACGCCCGCCCCGTCGTCGTCGGCGACGAGCTGGGCGCCACCCTCACCGTCACCGGCCTGCGCACCATCGGGGGCAACGACATCATCGCGACCACCAGCGAGATCACCGACGCCGCGGGCGCGCTCGTGTGCACCACCACCGCCACCCTCGTGCACCGGGGCGAGGCGTGAGCGCCCTCGAGGTCGGCCAGGTGCTGCCCACCTGCGCCTACCCGCTCACCCGGGCCCACCTGGTGCGCTACGCCGGCGCCAGCGGCGACGACAACCCCATCCACTGGTCCGACCGCGTCGCCACCGCCGTGGGCCTGCCCGGCGTGATCGCCCACGGCATGGTCACGATGGCGCTCGCCGCCCGCGCGGTCGCGGAGTGGACCGACGGGGCCGAGGTCGTCGAGCTCGGCTGCAAGTTCACCCAGCCCGTCGTCGTGCCCGACGACGACACCGGCGTGGTGGTCGAGGTCGGCGCCACCGTGAAGTCCGTCGACGACGGCCTGGTCACCCTCGCCCTCCGGGTCACCTGCGCGGGCCAGAAGGTCCTCGGCATGCCCCGCGCGGTGGTGCGCGCGTGAGCACCGCCCCCGTGCGGTTGGCCGACCACACCACGCTGCGCGTCGGCGGCCCGGCCGCCCGCTTCGTGGTCGCCACCACCGACGACGAGCTGGTCGCCGCGGTCACCGAGGCCGACGACGCCGGCCGGCCCGTGCTGGTGCTCGGCGGCGGCAGCAACCTGGTGGTGGCCGACGACGGCTTCGACGGCACCGTGGTGCGCGTCCTGACCCGCGGCGTGCACGCCGACGAGGACGCCGCCCAGCACGACGGCGGTGCCACCTGCGGCGGCGTCCTGGTGACGGTGGCGGCGGGGGAGGACTGGGACGCCCTCGTGGCGACCGCGGTCGAGCGCGGCTGGGTCGGCATCGAGGCCCTCTCCGGCATCCCCGGCGCGGTCGGGGCGAGCCCGGTGCAGAACGTCGGCGCCTACGGCCAGGAGGTGTCGGCCACGATCGCCTCGGTGCGGGTGTGGGACCGCGTCCTGCGCGGGGTCCGCACCTTTGCCAACGCCGACTGCCGCTTCGGCTACCGGCACTCCCGCTTCAAGGCCGACCCGGGTCGCCACGTCGTGCTGTCGGTGACCTTCCAGCTGCGCCAGGGCGACCTCGGCGAGCCGGTGCGCTACGCCGAGCTGGCCCGCACCCTCGGCGTGGAGGTGGGCGGGCGCGCACCGCTGGGCGCCGTGCGGGAGGCCGTGCTCGGCCTGCGCCGCGGCAAGGGCATGGTGCTCGACGCGGGGGACCACGACACCTGGAGCGCCGGGTCGTTCTTCACCAACCCCGTGCTCGACCCCGCGGCGGTGCCCGAGGGCGCTCCGGCCTGGCCCCAGCCCGACGGCACGGTCAAGACGTCGGCGGCCTGGCTCATCGAGCACGCCGGCTTCTCCCGCGGTCACGGCACCGGGCCCGCCACGCTCTCGACCAGGCACACCCTCGCGCTCACCAACCGCGGCGGGGCACGTGCCGCCGACGTGCTCGCGCTGGCCCGCGAGGTGCGCGACGGCGTGGAGGCGCGCTACGGCGTACGGCTGGTCAACGAGCCGGTGCTGGTCGGCCTCGAGCTGTAGGCCGCTCCCGCGTCAGGCGCTGCTGGCCGCCGCGAGCGCGATCACGCCGAACAGGCCGACCACGCCGAGGGCGAGCAGCACCGTGCCGACGATGCCGAGGACCATGCCGGTGCTGGCCTCGCTGCGCCCGCTCCAGCGGCCCGGCTCGGCGTCGATCTCGCGGCGCGCCTTGGCGCCGATGTACCACGCGAACGGCGCTGCGAGGATCGGCAGGACGCAGAGGAACATCCCGGCGACCGCGACGATGCCGAGGATCAGCGCGGTGTTGGCCTGCGGGTGGTCCTGGGCGTACGAGCCGCCGTACCCGTAGCCGTAGGGCTGGCCGTACGGCTGCCCGTACTGCTGGCCGTAGGGCTGGCCGGGCTGCTGGGCGTACCCGGGGCCGTACGGCGCGGCCGGCGGCTGGCCGTAGGGGTCGCCCGGCTGCTGGCCGTACCCCTCCTGGCCGTAGGGCTGCTGGCCGTACCCCTCCTGGCCCCGGCCCTGCTGCCCGTAGGCCTGGTGGGTCGGCGGCATGGTCTCGTCCGGGTCCTGGTGGCTCATGGCCGCATCCTCTCAGCCGGGGCGTCGTCGGGCGAGGTCTCCGCGCGCTCCCACGCGTCGACGTCGGCCAGGGCGCGCGCTCGCACGTCGTCGGGGGCGCGGGAGGCCCGCAGCGACATCCGGGCCAGCTCGGCGAGCCCGGCGTCGGTGAGGTCGTGGGCGGCGCGCATGGTGGCGTACTGCCCGGCCAGGCGGGAGCCGAACAGCAGGGGGTCGTCGGCCCCCAGCGCCACCTGCGCCCCCGCCGCCAGCAGCGCGGGCAGCGGCACCGAGGTGAGGTCGCTGTAGACGCCCAGGGCGACGTTCGAGACGGGACACACCTCGAGCACGACGCCGGCCGCCACGACCCGGTCGAGCAGCCGCGGGTCCTCGGCGGTGCGCACGCCGTGGCCGAGGCGGTCGGCGTGCAGGGCGTCGAGGCACCGGCGCACGGAGTCCGGTCCGAGCAGCTCGCCGCCGTGCGGCACCAGCAGCAGCCCGGCGCGCTCGGCGATCGCGAAGGCCGGGGCGAAGTCCTCGGTGGTGCCGCGGCGCTCGTCGTTGGAGAGCCCGAAGCCCACCACGCCGCGGCCGGCGTACTGCCCGGCGAGGCGGGCCAGGGTGCGGGCGTCGAGGGGGTGTCGGGTGCGGTTGGCGGCCACCACCACCCCGATCGGCAGGCCGGTGGCGCGGGTGGCGGCGGCCACGGCGTCGAGCACGAGGTCGGTGAAGGCGGTGATCCCGCCGAAGCGGGCGCCGTAGCCGCTGGGGTCGACCTGGATCTCCAGCCAGCGGCTCCCGTCGCGCACGTCGTCCTCGGCGGCCTCGAGCACCAGGCGGCGCACGTCGTCCTCCGTGCGCAGCACCGAGCGGGCCACGTCGTAGAGCCGCTGGAAGCGGAACCACCCCTTCTCGTCGGCGGCGCTCAGCTCGGGCGGCCACTGCGACACCAGCGACTCCGGCAGCGAGACGCCGTCGCGCTCGGCGAGCTCGAGCAGGGTGGCGTGGCGCATCGACCCGGTGAAGTGCAGGTGCAGGTGGGCCTTGGGCAGGGCGTGGAGGTCGCGCACGGCGGGGGTCGGGCTACGCCGTGGGCTGGCGGCGGCGGGCGGCGCGGGGGCTGGTCATGGCGGCCATCGTAGGACGCCGGCCGGGCAGGGCCTTTTGCCGCGTGCCGGGTGCAGTGCGTAAGGTTCGGTGTTGGCGGACCGTCACCATGCCCCGGCATGCCCACGGTCCACCGGAGGGCACTAGCTCAACTGGCAGAGCATCGGTCTCCAAAACCGAAGGTTGGGGGTTCAAGTCCCTCGTGCCCTGCAGGACCACCGGTCGCCGACCGGTCGGACGCAACGAGGAGAGGTGACGGTCGTGTCGGACAGCAAGGCGGTCCGCGGCCCGGGCGACGACCGCGCCGGCCAGGCCGAGAAGCGCACCAGCCTGCCGACCTTCTACCGCCAGGTCGTCGCCGAGCTGCGCAAGGTCGTCTACCCGACGCAGGAGCAGCTGGTCACGTACTTCTTCGTGGTCATGGTGTTCGTGCTGGTGATGATGGCGCTGGTCTCCCTCCTCGACCTGGGCCTGGGTCGCCTCGCGTTCGCGGTCTTCACCGGCAACGCCGCCCAGTAGCCCCGCCGCCGGCGCCCCCACGGGCCCGGCCCCCCAGTCCGGTCCCGAGCTGCCCGCCACGGACCGGGCGCCCGACACCGGCCGACGCCGGGTCGAGACGAGCACACAGACCTGATGGAGTTCACCGTGACGGAGCAGCACCCGGCCGAGGCCGAGGAGAACGACCCGGCCCTCGAGACGTCGGGCAACCCCGACGAGGCGCCCGGCGCCGTCGACGAGCTGGGTCTGCCGCTGCAGGCCGCCGAGCCGGTCGACGTCGTCGAGGACCTGAGCGGCGACGACACCCCCGACGTCCTCGACGCTGCGGGTGACGAGGACGGCGAGGGTGGCGAGGACGCCGCCGAGGCCGAGCCCGACGAGGACGACCCGCTCGAGCGCTTCCGCCGCGAGCTGTGGGCCAAGCCGGGCGACTGGTTCGTGGTGCACACCTACTCCGGCATGGAGAACCGGGTGAAGTCGAACCTGGAGAACCGCATCATCTCGTTGAACATGGAGGACTACATCCACGAGATCGTGGTCCCCACCGAGGAGGTCGCGGAGATCAAGAACGGCCAGCGCAAGATGGTCAAGCGCACCGTCCTGCCGGGCTACGTGCTGGTGCGCATGGACCTCACCGACGAGTCGTGGTCGGCCGTGCGCCACACGCCGTCGGTCACCGGCTTCGTGGGCAACAGCCACCAGCCGGTGCCGCTGACGATGTCGGAGGTCGAGGACATGCTCGCCCCCGCCGTCGTCGCCCGCGCCGAGGCCGAGGCGGTCGCCGCCGGCACCGCCACCCCGGGCAGCGCCACCACCGCGAAGAAGCCCGTCGAGGTCGCCGACTTCGACGTGTCCGACTCCGTGATGGTCGTCGACGGCCCCTTCGCCACGCTGCACGCCACGATCACCGAGATCAACGGCGAGTCGCAGCGGGTCAAGGCCCTCGTCGAGATCTTCGGCCGGGAGACCCCGGTCGAGCTCAGCTTCAGCCAGATCCAGCGGGTCTGAGCCGGCTGCGGATTTCTCCGCACGAGCAGCACCGCCGCAGAATGGTGCGGTTGCACGCAACAGCAGGTGGCAGAGGGCGACGTACGCCCTCGTCATGACCACGGACAAGAAAGAGACAGAGCATGCCTCCGAAGAAGAAGAAGATCGCCGCACTGGTCAAGGTGCAGCTGCAGGCCGGCGCCGCGACGCCCGCCCCGCCGGTCGGTACCGCCCTCGGTCCGCACGGTGTGAACATCATGGAGTTCTGCAAGGCCTACAACGCCCAGACCGAGGCCATGCGCGGCAACGTCATCCCCGTCGAGATCACCATCTACGAGGACCGGTCGTTCACCTTCGTCACGAAGACCCCGCCGGCCGCTGAGCTGATCAAGAAGGCCGCCGGCCTCAAGAAGGGCTCGGGCGTCCCGCACAAGGAGAAGGTCGGCAAGCTGACCAAGGACCAGGTGCGCGAGATCGCCACGACCAAGCTGCCCGACCTGAACGCCAACGACCTCGACGCCGCCATGAAGATCGTCGAGGGCACCGCCCGCTCGATGGGCATCACCACCGACTGACCCCGGTCGGGCTCCGGCCCGACCACCTGACCGCACCTCGTGGCAGGGCCGCGCTGGCCCACCTGACCACACCTGGCACCAGAGAGAAGAGACCCAGACATGCAGCGCAGCAAGACCTACCGCGCCGCGGCGGAGTCGTTCGACCAGGACGAGATCCACGCCCCGCTCGCCGCCATCAAGATCGCCAAGACCACCAGCAAGAAGAAGTTCGACGAGACCGTCGACGTCGTCATGCGCCTCGGTGTCGACCCCCGCAAGGCCGACCAGATGGTGCGCGGCACCGTCAACCTGCCCCACGGCACCGGCAAGACCGCCCGCGTCATCGTGTTCGCGAACGGCGACAAGGCCGACGCCGCCCGTGAGGCCGGCGCCGACGTCGTCGGTGGCGACGACCTCGTGGAGCGCGTCTCCGGCGGCTGGCTCGACTTCGACGCCGTCGTGGCGACCCCCGACATGATGGGCAAGGTCGGCCGCCTCGGTCGCGTGCTCGGGCCCCGCGGCCTGATGCCGAACCCGAAGACCGGCACGGTCACCCCCGACGTGGTCAAGGCCGTCACCGACATCAAGGGCGGCAAGATCGAGTTCCGTGTCGACCGGCACTCCAACCTGCACTTCATCATCGGCAAGGCCTCGTTCTCCGAGACCCAGCTCGCGGAGAACTACGCCTCGGCGCTCGAGGAGGTGCTGCGGCTCAAGCCGGCCAGCTCCAAGGGCCGCTACCTGCGCAAGATCACCGTCTCGACCACCATGGGCCCCGGTGTCCAGGTCGACCCGAACCGCGTGAAGAACGTCGCGGCCGAGGACGAGTCCGGCGCCTGAGCAGGCCCCGGCGGGCCCTGGGCCCGCACCGAGCTCCACCGCACGCCCGAAGGCCCGGTCCCCGCGAGGGGGCCGGGCCTTCGTGGTGCGTGGCGGGCGCGGCTCAGCCGGCGGTGCCGGCCAGCGACTCGGCGGCGGCGAGCGCGACGCAGGTGGCGACGCCGGCCATCGCGGTCTCCACCTCGTCCAGCACCGGGAACGTCGGGGCGAGCCGGATGTTGCGGTCGCGGGGGTCGCGGCCGTGGGGGAAGGACGCCCCGGCCGGGGTGAGCGCGATGCCGGCGCCCTTGGCCAGCTCCACCACCCGCGACGCGGTGCCGTCGAGGACGTCGAGGTTGACGAAGTAGCCGCCGGTGGGCCGGGTCCACTCGGCGACCTCGAGGCCGTCGAGCTCGGCGGTGAGGGCGTCGTCCACGGCGGCGAACTTCGGCGCGATGATCTCGCGGTGGCGGCGCATGTGCTCGCGCACGCCGTCGGGGGAGCCGAAGAACTCGACGTGGCGCAGGTGGTTGACCTTGTCGGGGCCGATGGAGGCCATCGCGAGGTGCTTCAGGAACCACGCCTTGTTGGCCGCCGACATCGCCATCACCGCGACTCCGGAGCCGGCGAAGGTGATCTTCGAGGTCGAGGCGAACACGATCGGCCTGTCGGGCTGCCCGGAGGCCGCGGCGGTCGTGAGGGGGTCGGCGGTCTTGGCCTCGTCCTCGGTGAGGTGGTGGAACGCGTAGGCGTTGTCCCAGAAGATCCGGAAGTCGGGAGCGGCGGTCGGCATCGACAGCAGCCGGGCCGCGACCTCCTGGGAGCACACGGCGCCCGAGGGGTTGGCGTAGGTCGGCACGATCCACAGGCCCTTGACGCTCGGGTCGTCGGCCACCAGCGCGGCGACGGCCTCGGCGTCGGGGCCGTCGGCGTTCATCGGGACCGTGAGCATCTCGATGCCGAAGTCGGCCAGCATCGAGAAGTGCCGGTCGTAGCCGGGCACCGGGCACACGAACTTCACGACCGGCTCGTCCTTCCACGGCCGGGGGGAGCCGGGGCCGCCCCACAGCAGCAGGTCGACCAGCGTCTGGTGCATCATCGTCAGGCTCGAGTTCCCCCCGCACACGACCTGGTCGGGCTCCACCCACAGCAGCTCGGCGAAGATCTCGCGCAGCTCGGCGAGACCCTCGAGCCCGCCGTAGTTGCGCACGTCGACGCCGGCCCGGTCCTTCGTCGTGGACGGCAGCGCGAGCAGTCGGTCGGACAGGTCGAGCTGGGCGGCCGAGGGCTTGCCGCGGGTGAGGTCGAGGGAGAGCCCGCGCTCTCGCAGCGCGGCGTACTCCTCCTCCTTGGCGGCGCGGAACGCCGCGAGGTCGTCGGTGGACAGGGAGCTGAGCGGGGCACGCGACGTCATGCCCCCGATCCTGCCAGCGCTGGCTAGCCTGCACCCATGCGGTGCGTGGTGCTGGACGACTACCAGGGCGTCGCCCTGTCCTCGGCGGCCTGGTCGCAGGTGCCCGAGCTCGACGTGCGGGTGCTGCGCCACCACGTCGCCGACCCCGACCGGTTGGCCCGCGAGCTCGCCGGCGCCGAGGTGGTCGTCGTGATGCGCGAGCGCACCCCGGTGACCCGGGCGCTGCTCGAGCGGCTGCCCGACCTGCGCCTGCTGGTGACCACCGGACGGCGCAACGCCTCGATCGACCTCGGCGCCTGCGCCGAGCGCGGGGTCGTCGTGTGCGGCACCGGCTCGTCGGCCACCGGACCCGTGGAGCTGACCTGGGCGCTGGTCCTGGGCCTCTCGCGCCACCTGGTGGCCGAGGCGACCTCGCTGCGCGGCGGCGGGCCCTGGCAGTCCACCGTCGGGCGCGACCTGGCCGGCGCGCGGCTGGGGGTGGTCGGGCTCGGCCGCATCGGCGCGCGGGTGGCGGCGGTGGGCGCGGCGTTCGGGATGGACGTCGTCGCGTGGAGCCCCCACCTCACGCCCGAGCGCGCCGCGGCGGCGGGGGTGCGCGCCGTCGGGCGCGACGAGCTGCTGACCTCCAGCGACGTGGTGTCGCTGCACCTGGTGCTGGGGGAGTCCACACGCCACGTCCTGGACGCCGCCGCGCTCGCGCTGCTCCGGCCCTCCGCGCTGCTGGTCAACACCGCCCGGTCCGGCCTGGTGGACACCGACGCCCTGCTGGCCGCCCTCGACGCGGGAGCCCTCGCCGGCGCCGGGCTCGACGTGTTCGACACCGAGCCGCTGCCGGGCGACCACCCGCTGCGCACCCACCCCCGGGTGCTGGCCACGCCCCACCTCGGCTACGTCACCGAGGCCACCTACGAGACGTTCTTCGGCGAGGCGGTGGACGACGTGCGCGCCTGGCTCGACGGCGCGCCGGTGCGCGTGCTCGGCTGAGCCGTGCTCCCGGGGCCGCGATTTGGCGCCGCCGGGGGATCGCCGTACTGTTCCCCGGGTAACCAGAGACCGCCGGTTGTCGTGCCGCACCAGCAGCGCGATCGAAGGCTCCGTGACCACGGACGACCTGCGCAGGGAACAGAGCAGAAGATCGCATGATCTCCACGCCCTGGGCCTGCGCCCAGGGCGTTCGTCGTTCCCAGGGCCGGGCGGTGGTCTCCCAGATCGGAAGGAGACCCATGTCGCGAGCTGACAGGCAGGCGGCCGTCGCGGAGATCGTGGAGTCGTTCAACGACGCCGCGGGCGCCGTGCTGACCGACTACCGCGGTCTCACCGTGAAGCAGCTGCAGGATCTGCGGCGCTCCCTCGGCGAGAACGCCAACTACGCCGTGGTCAAGAACACGCTGGCCAAGATCGCAGCCAACGAGGTCGGCATCACCGGCTTCGACGACCTGCTCGCCGGCCCGACCGCCATCGCCTTCATCCAGGGCGACGTGGTCGAGGCGGCCAAGGGTCTGCGTGACTTCGCCAAGGCGAACCCCGCCCTGATCATCAAGGGCGGTGTCCTCGACGGACAGCCCCTCGACGCTGCCGAGATCGCCAAGCTGGCGGACCTCGAGTCGCGCGAGGTGCTCCTGGGCAAGATGGCCGGCGCGATGCTGGCCTCCCTCAGCCAGGCCGTCTACCTGCTCAACGCCCCCCTCGCCCAGGCTGCCCGGCTCGCCGGTGCGCTGCAGGCGAAGGCCGAGCAGGACCCCTCGATCCTCGCAGGTGGTGCCGGCACCCCGGTCGCCGCCGAGGAGGCCCCGGCCGAGGCTGACGCCGACGCCGAGGCACCCGCTGACGAGGTGGCCGTCCCGGCCGCCTCCGACGAGGGCGACGCCACCGAGTCCTGATCCGTCCCGGATCGGCACTCGGACACCCACCACCTGAAACCCGGCCCGCCGCGGACGCGACGGGCCACCGAATGGAAGGAACCGCCACCATGGCGAAGCTCACCACCGACGAGCTCCTCGACGCGTTCAAGGAGATGACCCTCATCGAGCTCTCCGAGTTCGTGAAGCAGTTCGAGGAGACCTTCGGCGTCACCGCCGCCGCTCCGGTCGCCGTTGCCGCCGCTCCCGCCGCCGGCGGTGCCGGTGCCGGCGAGGCCGAGGCCGCTCAGGACGAGTTCGACGTCATCCTCGAGGCCGCCGGCGAGAAGAAGATCAACGTCATCAAGGAGGTGCGCGCCCTGACCTCCCTCGGCCTGAAGGAGGCCAAGGAGCTCGTCGAGGCCGCCCCCAAGGCTGTCCTCGAGAAGGCCGACAAGGCCGCCGCCGACAAGGCCAAGGAGGCCCTCGAGGGCGCCGGGGCCACCGTCACCCTGAAGTGACCTCCCGGCGCGACCCCTCGGTCGCGCCACCGCCGGCTCCGGCCGGCACCTCGCTGCACCCGACAGGGGCGGCCCACCGCGCACGTGCGGAGGGTCGCCCCTGTCGGCGTTCAGGCCGCGCTGGGTGCACAGACGTGCTCCGGGTCTCGGCTGGGTCTCGGTTCTCGGTCTTCGAGTGACGTGCGCCGCATTTGTGCGTAACCTCGCCGCGGTAACCCCGTTGTTACTGGTCAGTGTGCTGTGCGCGTGGGGCGCACGGTCCAGGGGACGACGGTCGAGGGGAGGGAGCACGTCATGGGCGTGGAGATCAAGGTCGACGGCCTCACGAAGTCGTTCGGCAAGCAGCTCATCTGGGGCGACGTCACCCTGACCATCCCCGCCGGGGAGATCTGCGTGATGCTCGGCCCCTCCGGCACGGGCAAGTCGGTCTTCCTAAAGACCTTGATCGGCCTGCTCAAGCCCGACCGGGGCTCGATCATCATCGAGGGCACCGACATCGCCTCCTGCTCCGAGCGGGACCTCTACGAGATCCGCAAGCTGTTCGGCGTGCTGTTCCAGGACGGCGCGATGTTCGGGTCGATGAACCTCTACGACAACATCGCCTTCCCGCTGCGCGAGCACACCAAGAAGTCCGAGTCCGAGGTCCGCGCCATCGTCATGGAGAAGATGGACCTCGTCGGCCTGATCGGCACCGAGGACAAGCTCCCCGGCGAGATCTCCGGCGGCATGCGCAAGCGCGCCGGCATCGCCCGCGGCCTGGTGCTCGACCCCGAGATCGTGCTCTTCGACGAGCCCGACTCCGGCCTCGACCCCGTGCGCACGGCGTTCCTGAACCAGCTCATCGTCGACCTGAACGCCCAGATCGACGCGACGTTCCTCATCGTCACCCACGACATCAACACCGCCCGCACGGTGCCCGACAACATCGGCCTGCTCTACCACAAGCACCTCGCGATGTTCGGCCCGCGCGAGATGCTGCTCAGCTCCGACGAGCCCGTCGTGCGCCAGTTCCTCAACGCCCAGCGGGTCGGCCCGATCGGCATGTCGGAGGAGAAGGACGCCGACGAGCTCGCCGCCGAGGCCGACCAGGAGCTGCCGGCGATCCCGCCGATCCCGATGCAGCTCGAGCCCTCCAACGGCATCGCCCGCCGCTCGCAGCGCGAGCCGGGCGCCTGGTGCCGGGAGAACGGCGTGACGCCTCCTCCCGGGTCGTTCGACGAGAACATCTCCATGGTCACCGGGGTCTGAGGTGGCCTCCAGCACCGCCACCCGTGTCCTCGCGCCGATCGGGACCGCAGGCAAGCTCTTCGCCTTCGGTCTCGATGTCGGCCGCGGGCTCTTCCGGCGTCCGTTCCAGCTGCGCGAGTTCCTGCAGCAGGCGTGGTTCATCGCCTCGGTGACCATCGTCCCGACCGCCCTGGTCGCCATCCCCTTCGGCGCGGTCATCGCGCTCCAGGTGGGCGGGCTGATCAAGCAGTTCGGTGCGCAGTCGTTCACCGGTTCGGCGGCGGTCCTGGCGGTGGTGCGAGAAGCCGGGCCGATCGCGACGTCCCTGCTCATCGCGGGGGCGGGCGGCTCGGCGATCGCCGCCGACCTCGGCGCGCGCAAGATCCGCGAGGAGCTCGACGCGATGATGGTGCTGGGCATCGATCCCATCCAGCGCCTGGTGGTGCCCCGGGTCCTGGCCTGCATGCTCGTGGCGGTCTTCCTCAACGGCCTGGTCAGCGTGGTGGGGGTCGCCGGTGGCTACGTGTTCAACGTCGTGCTGCAGGACGGCACACCAGGGGCGTACTTGGCGAGCTTCACCGCGCTCGCCCAGCTGCCCGACCTCTGGCAGGGGATGATCAAGGCGCTCGTGTTCGGCCTGATCGCGGCGATCGTGGCCTGCTACAAGGGCATGAACGCCGGCGGCGGGCCCAAGGGCGTGGGCGACGCGGTCAACGAGGCCGTGGTCATCACGTTCATGCTGCTGTTCCTCGTGAACTTCGTCATGAGCGCCATCTACCTCCAGCTCGTGCCGCCGAAGACGGGTTGAGACCATGGCCTCCGTGAAGTCGGTCTACGAACGACCGCTCAAGACCCTCGACGACCTCGGCTCCGAGCTCGCCTTCTTCATCCGGGCACTGGCCTGGACGCCGCGCACGATCCGGCGCTACAAGAAGGAGATCCTGCGCATCCTGGCCGAGGTCACCCTCGGCTCGGGCTCGCTGGCCGTCATCGGCGGCACCGTGGGTGTGATCACCGCGATGTGCTTCTTCACCGGCACCGAGGTCGGCCTGCAGGGCTACGCCGCGCTCAACCAGATCGGCACGGCGGCGCTGTCGGGCTTCGTCTCGGCGTACTTCAACACCCGCGAGATCGCACCGGTGGTCGCCGCGATCGCGCTGGCCGCCACGGTGGGCTGCGGCTTCACCGCCCAGCTCGGCGCGATGCGCATCTCCGAGGAGATCGACGCCCTCGAGGTCATGGCGATCCCGTCGCTGCCGTTCCTGGTGACGACCCGCATCATCGCCGGGCTGATCGCGATCGTCCCGCTCTACGTCGTGGGCCTGTTCATGTCGTACTTCGCGACCCGGCTCACGGTGACCCAGTTCTTCGACCAGAGCACGGGCACCTACGACCACTACTTCTTCCTGTTCCTGCCACCGGGCGACGTGCTGTGGTCCTTCGGCAAGGTGCTCATCTTCGCCGTCGTGGTGATCCTGGTGCACTGCTACCACGGCTACAACGCCTCCGGCGGCCCCGCCGGCGTGGGCGTGGCCGTGGGCCGCGCCGTGCGCACCAGCATCGTCGCGATCAACGTCATCGACCTGTTCCTGTCGATGGCGATCTGGGGCACCACCACGACAGTCAGGTTGGCGGGCTGATGGCGATCCTCAAGTTCACCAAGGCCCTCGGGGTGGTGTTCCTCGTGTTCGCGGTGGCCGCGGTCTGGCTCACCTACGCGGTGTTCACCAAGAAGTTCACCGACTACCAGGAGGTCACCCTCGAGACCTCCTCCATCGGTCTGCAGCTGCCCAGCCGCGCCGACGTCAAGATCCGCGGTGTCATCGTGGGCGAGGTGCTGGAGGCCGAGACCACCGCCGAGGGCGCGGCCCTGACGCTGGGTATCTTCCCCGACGAGCTCGAGACCATCCCCGCCAACGTCACGGGCTCGATCGTGCCGAAGACGCTGTTCGGTGAGAAGTACGTGTCGCTCGTCGTGCCGGAGCAGCCCGACGGCACGATGCAGGCCGACGCGACGATCTCGCGCACCGAGGTGTCCACCGAGGTGGAGGAGGTGCTCTCCGACCTGTTCCCCCTGCTGCGCACGGTGCAGCCGGCGCAGCTCAACATGACGCTCAACGCCCTGGCCACCGCCCTGGAGGGCCGCGGCGAGGAGCTCGGCCAGTCGCTGGAGACCCTCGACTCCTACCTCAAGCGGCTCAACCCGCAGATCCCGGCCCTGATCGAGGACCTGCGACTGACCGCGGAGGTCTCCGACATCTACTCCGACGTGCTGCCGCAGGTCGGACAGATCCTCGAGGACACCATCACCACCACCTCGACCCTCGAGGGCCGTGAGGAGCGCCTTCAGGCGCTGTTCGCCGACGTCACCGGCTTCGCCGACACCACGCGCGGCTTCCTGGCCACCAACGGCGACAACCTCATCGAGCTCTCCCGCCTCTCCGAGCCGCAGGTGGCCCGGCTGGCCAAGTACTCCTCGGAGTTCCCGTGCCTGCTCAGCGGGATCGTCAAGGCCGGCGCGCGCCAGGCCGAGGCGTTCCGCAACTACACCCTGCACATCCAGCTCGAGATCCTGCCCAACCAGCCGCGGCCCTACAACGTCAACGACGCGCCACGCTTCGGCGAGCGTCGCGGCCCCGACTGCATCGGGCTGCCGAACCCCTCGGGCAGCCAGGCCCGCCCGTTCGACGACATCCCGAACTTCAACGACGGCATCGACGAGCCGACGGGCAAGGGCACCTCGCGCGTGGCGCCGAGCTACTGGCTGCGCGACGGCAACGGCTACACCGGCAGCCAGGCGGAGTCCGACGTGCTCAAGGAGCTGCTCGCGCCCGGCATGGGCGTGAGCGCCACCGACGTGCCCGACCTCGGCCCGCTGCTCGTGGGCCCACTCGCCAGGGGAGCGAAGGTGTCGCTGCGATGAAGCTGCTGGACAAGAAGACGACCGGTGACCTGGTCAAGCTGGTGATCTTCATGATCATCACCACGCTGGCCACGGGCCTGCTGGTGATCACCATCGGCAACATCTCCTTCGCCGCGAGCAAGGAGCTCAAGGCCGAGTTCGTCGACGCCACCGGGGTGGTGAAGGGCGACGACATCCGCGTCGCGGGCGTCAAGGTCGGCTCGGTGAAGGACGTCGAGATCGTCGACCAGACCCGCGCCATGGTGACCTTCAGCGTGGAGGAGGGGGTGCCGGTCACCGGCGCCACGCAGGCCGCGATCCGCTACCGCAACCTGGTCGGTCAGCGCTACATCTCGCTCTCCCAGGGCGTGGGCGACACCGAGCAGCTGGAGGAGGGCGACGTCATCGACGTCACCAAGACCTCGCCGGCCCTCGACCTCACCGTGCTCTTCAACGGCTTCAAGCCGCTCTTCCAGGCCCTCTCGCCCTCCGACATCAACCAGCTGTCCTACGAGGTCGTGCAGGTCTTCCAGGGCGAGGGCGGCACGCTGGAGAGCCTGCTGGCCTCCACCGCCTCGGTGACGCAGACCCTGGCCGCGCGCGACGAGGTCATCGGCGCGCTGATCACGAACCTCGACGGCGTCCTCGACAACATCGGCGACCGCGACCAGCAGCTCAGCGAGCTGATCGTGAACTTCCGCCAGCTCGTCGGTGGGTTGCGCACCGACCGCGAGGCGATCCTCGACTCCCTCGACCAGATCTCCGAGCTGTCGGTGCAGACCGCCGGCCTGGTCTCCGGCATCCGGGAGCCGCTGACCGCCGACGTCGCCCAGCTGCGCCGCTTCGCCGGCAACATCAACGAGAACCGCGCCGAGCTCGACCGGGCCCTGCAGGTGCTGCCGATCAAGCTCAACAAGATGGGTCGCACGGCCACCTACGGGTCGTACTTCAACTTCTACCTCTGCGACTTCAAGGGCCGGGTCAAGATCCCGGGAGGCACCACGCTCCCGGTCGACTACCCCGTCGGCGGGGAGAGGTGCAACCTCGGCGGATGAACGACCTGACGCGCACCACCCCGACCCGCAGCACCCCGACCAGCAGCCTCCCGCCGGCCACCACGAGCCGCACGACCAGGAAGGGACGACGATGAGCAAGCCGTTCCGCGAGCGCAACCCGGTGATCATCGGGGCGCTCAGCCTGTCCGTCATCGTGGCGCTGGTCCTGGCGGCCTTCCGCGCCCAGGACCTGCCGCTGATCGGCGGGGGCGACACCTACTACGCCGCCTTCTCGGAGTCGGGCGGGCTGAAGGTCAACGACGAGGTCCGCATCGCCGGGGTGCGGGTGGGCAAGGTCGAGGAGATCGAGCTCGCCGGCGACTACGTCCGCGTGGGCTTCCGGGTCGACACCGAGTCGGAGTTCGGCCCCGACACCAGTGCCGCGATCAAGGTCAAGACGCTGCTCGGCGCGATGTACGTCGCCCTGGAGCCGGCCGGCTCCGGGCAGCTCGAGGAGGGCGCCGAGATCCCGGTCGAGCGCACCAGCTCGCCGTTCGACGTCGTCGAGGCCTTCGAGGGCTTGGGCGAGACCTCCGGCGACATCGACACCGACCAGCTCGCCGCCTCGCTGACCACGCTGGCCGACCTCACCCGCAACACCCCCGAGGAGTTCAAGGGCGCCCTCGACGGCGTCTCGGCGCTGTCGACGAACATCGCGGCCAAGAACGACCAGATCAACAGCCTGCTGAAGAACCTGAAGCGGGTCTCCTCGGTGCTCGACGACCGCGACGAGGACATCGTCGACCTGATGCGCGACGCCGACGTGCTGTTCCGCGCGCTGGTCGCCCGCCGTGAGCAGGTGCACCGGCTGCTGGTGTCGACCTCCACGCTCTCGACGGAGCTGACCGCACTGGTGCGTGACACCCGCGCCGACCTGAAGCCCGCCCTCGACCAGCTCTCCGGGGTGCTCGACGTGCTCGAGAAGAACGAGGACAACATCGACAACAGCATCCGGCTGATGGCCCCGTTCTACCGGGTCTTCGCCAACACCCTCGGCACCGGTCCCTGGTTCGACACCTACATCCAGAACTTCCCGCTGACCGCGCCGGACGTGACCGGCGTGACCGGCGGGCTGACCGACGGCCTGGCCGGCGGAGGGGGTCGGCGATGACGATCAAGAGGATCGTGGCGCCGCTCATCCTGGTGCTGGTCGCCGTCACCCTCGTGGTGTTCCTGACCGGGCGCGACGAGACCAAGACGCTGACGGCGCTGTTCCCGCGCACCGTGTCGATCTACGAGGGCAGCGACGTGCGCGTGCTCGGCGTGCCGGTCGGCACCGTCGACACCGTCACGCCGTCGGGCACCGAGGTCGTCGTGGAGATGACCTACGAGGCCGACGTCGAGATCCCCTCCGACGCCAAGGCCGTGATCATCGCGCCTGCGGTCGTGGGTGACCGCTACATCCAGCTGACGCCCACCTTCGCCGAGGGCGACCAGCCGATCGGCGACGACGAGGTCCTCGGCGTCGACCGCACCGCGGTCCCGCTCGAGCTCGACCAGATCTACTCGAGCATCGACGAGCTCACCGTCGCGCTCGGCCCCGACGGCGCTAACTCGAAGGGCGCGCTCAGCGACCTGCTCGAGGTCACCGCCCGCAACTTCGGCGGCGAGGGCGAGCAGTTCAACCAGACGATCGCCGACTTCGGCAAGCTCAGCACCACCCTCGACGACAACAAGGAGGAGCTCTTCTCCTCCGCCGCCGAGCTGCAGAGCTTCATCAGCACCCTCGCCCGCAACGACGGCACGGTGCGCCGGTTCAACCAGTCGCTGGCCGGCGTGTCCGACCTGCTCGCCGGTGAGCGCCAGGAGCTCGCGGCGTCGCTGACCAACCTCTCGGAGGCGCTGTCCGAGGTCTCCGACTTCGTGCAGACCAACAAGGACGTGCTCGCGCGCGACATCAAGGGCCTCAACCGGGTGGCCAAGGTGCTGGTCAAGCAGCGCTCCGCCCTGGCCGAGACCCTCGACCTCGCGCCGCTGGCGCTGAACAACCTCGCGCTGACCTACAACCCGCAGGCCGGCACGCTCGACACGAACGCCAACCTGCCCAACGCGCTGAACCAGCTCGAGACCGACCCGGCGCTGCTGCTGTGCACGTTCGTCAACCAGGCCGACGAGACCGGCGCCCTGTGCGACCTGCTCGAGCAGACGCTGCCCAAGCCCGGCGCGGCCCAGGCCCTCCAGGGTGGTGGCGGCCTGCTCAGCCGGTCGAACGAGTTCGACCCGACGCTCGGTGGACTGGTGGAGGCCCCCTGATGACCCGCTCCCTCCTCCCGCGCCACGGCGCCCGGCGTCCCGGGCGCGCGCGCCGCACCCTGCACACCGTGCTCGCTGCGGCGGTCGGCTCGGTCGTGCTCAGCGGCTGCGAGTTCGACGTCTACAAGCTGCCGCTGCCCGGTGGCCCCGACGTCGGCGACAACCCGATGAGCATCCAGATCATGTTCACCGACGTCCTCGACCTGGTGCCGCAGTCGACGGTGAAGGTGAACGACGTCACGGTCGGCCAGGTCACCGACGTCGACCTCGAGGGCTACACCGCCAAGGTGACCGTCGAGATCCAGGACGGCGTGGGCCTGCCCGACGACGCGATCGCCACCATCCGCCAGACCAGCCTGCTCGGCGAGAAGTTCGTCTCCCTGTCGGCCCCCGAGGGCGGCGGCACCGGTGAGCTCGCCGACGGCGACGAGATCCCGCTCGAGCGCACCGGGCGCAACCCGGAGGTCGAAGAGGTGCTCGGCGCGCTCAGCCTGGTGCTCAACGGCGGCGGCGTGGCCCAGCTCAAGACCATCGCGGGCGAGCTCAACAACGCCCTGGAGGGCCGCGAGGACTCCGCCCGCTCGGTGCTCACCCAGATCGACACGCTGGTGGGCAACCTCGACGACAACAAGGCCGAGATCGTCAACGCGATCGAGTCGCTCAACCGGCTTGCGAAGTCAGTGAAGAGCCAGCAGCCCACCATCAACTCCGCCCTCGACGAGCTGCCCTCCGCGCTGGTCTCGCTCGACCGCCAGCGCGACGACCTGGTGACGATGCTGCAGTCGCTCAACCGCCTCGGCGACGTCGGCGTGCGGGTGATCAAGGCGTCGAAGGCCTCCACCATCGCGACCGTGCGCCAGCTGCAGCCCGTGCTGACCCAGCTGGCCGACTCCGGCGACAACTTCGTCAAGGCCTTCAACGTGTTCCTTACCTACCCGTTCGTCGACGAGACCGTGGGTCGCGACCCGCAGGTCGCACGCAACCTGCAGATGGGCGACTACACCAACCTGTCGATCGAGCTCGACCTCGACCTGTCCCTCGGACTGCCCGACGTGATCGAGGTCCCCGACGAGGTCTGCATCCCGCTCGCCGACCTGCCCGACCTCGACCTGGGTGACCTCGCCGACCTCGGCGACCTCAGCGAGTTCTGCGACGGAGCGGTCGACGCGATCAACAAGTGCCTCGACCAGCCCTCGATCCAGAACTGCGCCGGGCTCGGCGACGTCGTGATCGGCGAGGTGTGCGAGCTCGTCGCCCTCCCCGCCCTGTGCGGCGAGGACGGCGGCGGTGGCGGCGGTGGGCTGCCGGACCTCCCGGAGGTCCCCGGGCTGCCCGACCTGCCCGGCATCGGCGGTGGCGGCGGCGGCGGTGGCGGCGGCGGCGGTGGCGGCGGCGGCGGCGGTGGCGGTGGCGGCGGCATCCTCGACCCCCTGCTGCGACCCGGAGCCCTGCCCGCAGCCGACCGCGGACCCACCCTGGAGGAGATGACCACCATGTTCGACCCGGCCCTGGTCAACCTCCTGGTCCCGCCGGCGGTGGTCCCGTGATCACCCGCCGCACCAAGATCCAGCTCGTCATCTTCGTGATCATCACGATCGTCGGCGTCTCCTACGTCGGTGCGCGCTACGCGCGGCTCGACAAGCTGTTCTACGACAGCTCCTACACCGTGGTCGCGCACTTCCCCGAGTCCGGCGGCATCTTCTCCGGCGGCGAGGTCACCTACCGCGGCGTGGGCATCGGCAAGGTGGAGAAGCTCGAGCTCACCGACCGCGGCGTCGACGTCTACCTCGACATCGAGAACCGCTACGACACCATCCCGGCCGACACGTTCGCGCTGGTCGGCAACCGCTCGGCCGTCGGTGAGCAGTACGTCGAGCTGCAGCCCCGCACCGACGAGAAGCCCTACCTCACCGACATGTCGGAGATCGAGCCGGGCGACACCGGGACCCCGATCCCGACCGAGAAGCTCCTCGCGGACCTCTCGAACACGGTCGAGTCGGTCGACCGACCGGCGCTGCGCACCACGATCCTGGAGCTCGGCAAGGCGTTCGGCGGCGCGGGGAAGGACCTGCAGACCATCCTCGACACCGGCACGTCGTTCATCGAGACGGCCGACGCCAACTTCGAGACCACGACCGCACTGATCCGCGACGCCAACACGGTGCTGAACACCCAGGTCGACTCGGAGTCCTCGATCCGCACCTTCGCCTCGCAGCTCAGCCTGTTCAGCGACACCCTGGCCGACTCCGACCCCGACCTGCGCCGGCTGATCGACGACGGCGGCGTGGCGGCCACCCGGCTGCAGCAGCTGATCGAGGACAACGAGGTCGAGCTCGGCGAGCTGATCAACAACCTCGTCACCACCGGGCGCGTGGTGGTGCAGCGCCTCGACGGCATCGAGCAGCTGCTGGTGCTCTACCCCTACGTCGTCGAGGGCGGGATGACCGTGGTGGCCAAGACCCCCGAGACCGGCCTCTACGACGCGCACTTCGGCCTGATCCTCACCGACCAGCCCATCTGCAAGCGGGGCTACGAGGGCACCAACACCCGTCCGCCCCAGGACGGTCGCAACCTCCCGCTCAACGTGAACGCGCGGTGCACCGAGCCGCCCACGGTGACCAACGCCCGCGGTGCGCAGAACCTCAACCGCACCGGCGTCGACTTCGCCGCCCCTGCCCGCGACACCGGCACCCCGATGGCCACCTACGACCCCGAGACCGGGGACGTGACGTGGGGGGCACAGCGCGCCCAGCGGTTGGAGGCGCGCGATAGCGTGGCGCCGCCGACCATGGGAGAGGAGTCGTGGAAGTGGTTGTACCTCCAGCCCCTGATGGCCGGGGAGTGACGACCGCGGACGACGCAGCGACCGACGACACCGCCGACCACGCCGGGACCGACGCGACCGCCGGGTCGCACCGCTCCCGCCTGGTGACGCTGGCCGTGCTGGTCGCGGTCGCGCTGGCCTCGCTGGTGGCGCTCGCGACACTCGCATCGACCCGTGGTGACGACGGCGGCCCCCTCGATCGGGTCACCTCGCTGTTCTCCTCCGGCGACGACGTGGCGGCCGAGCGCGAGCAGGTCAGGGACGTGGCGACCCAGTTCATCCTGCGGCTCAACACCTACGGCCCCGACCAGCTCGACGAGGCCACCGGCACGATGCCGGAGTACCGGTCCTCGGTGTCCGAGGTGATCACCCCGAAGTTCCGCACCGAGTTCGAGGAGAGCGTCACCCTCGCCGAGCAGACCGTCGCCCAGGCCGCCCTGGCCCGCTCGGTCGACGTCTTCGCCTCGGGCGTGTCCACGCTCGACGACGACTCCGCCGAGGTGCTGGTCGCCGGCTCCTTCACCAACTCCTACGACCGCGCCGACAACGACGAGCGCTTCGAGGACGTGCCGGCCCCGTTCCGCCTCGTCGTGACGGTGCTCCGCATCGACGGCGAGTGGCTGGTCGACGACTTCGTGCCCACCGGCACCACCGACGAGGAGGCCACCGCGCCCAGCGAGACGGTGCCCAGCCAGACGGTGCCCAGCCAGACGGTGCCCAGCCAGGCCCCGAGCCGGCCCGCCGGCGGCTCCGGCGAGCAGGGGCAGCGATGACCGGCCCCAGCTGGTACGACGTGCTCGGCGTCGCCCCCGAGGCGACCGCCGAGGAGATCCGGGCGGCGTGGCGCACCGGCATCGCCGACCTCGACCCCTCCGACCGGCGCTTCCGCTCGCTGAACCAGGCCGCGGAGGTGCTGCTCGACCCCGACGAGCGTCGCGCCTACGACGCGAGCCTCGCCGGCGATGCGCAGCCCCGGCCCCGTCGTCCCGCGGCACCGGAGCGGGCGACGACGACC
Source organism: Nocardioides sp. FY1077 (assembly GCF_058681775.1). NCBI lineage: Bacteria > Bacillati > Actinomycetota > Actinomycetes > Propionibacteriales > Nocardioidaceae > Nocardioides > Nocardioides sp. FY1077. The sequence continues at coordinate 141,552 of NZ_JBZWDB010000002.1, forward strand.
GCCACGACGACCGCCACCGCGAAGGGGGCCACCGCGAAGGGGGCCACGGCGACGGGGGCGACGAAGCGGCCGCGGGCCGCGCGCGGCGCCGGCGTCCCGGGCTGGGCCCTGGCCGTGGCAGGCGTGCTGGCCGCGGCGCTGGCCACCCTCGCGGTGATCGCGTTCCTGGCCCCCGACGACTCCGCGGAGGCCGAGGCCGAGGAGGCCCGCTCGGTCGCGGTCCGCGCGATCGTGCCGGTGCTGTCCTACGACTACCGGTCGATGGCGGAGAGCAAGGCCGCGGCCGCGTCGTACATGACCTCGGACTTCCAGCGCGAGGACTACGACCCGCTGTTCGCCGTGCTCGAGGACAACGTCGCCGACAGCGAGACCGTGGTGACCGCCCAGGTCGTCGACTCCGGCGTCGTGCGCACCGGCGACGACCGGGTGGAGGTGCTGCTGTTCGTCGACCAGCCCACCGCCAACAAGGCCCGGGAGACGGTGAACCGCAACCGGGTCGTCGTGACCATGGTCAAGGACGGCGAGGACTGGCTCATCGACAAGCTCCTCACCACCGACGTCGGCACCTGAGTCGCGCCACGCCCTCCGGGCACGCGGCGAGGTGCTTGACCAGTCGCGGCCGGGGGGTCATCATCGTCGCGACGCTCGCTCGTGAGGCGCCGGCCGTTCTTGTGGCGCGCCCGGGGTTCGGGTACTGTTGCGCTTTGCGCCTGCCCTCAGATGCCCTCAGCCTTCCCGGTGGTTGACGAGTGGGGGGTGGCGCCTCTCGCCCAGCGTTCTCTCGAAGGACTTCTCTTGGCCGCGCGCAGCTCCACTGTGTCCTCTGCTTCACGTATCTCGTTCGCAAAGATCGACGAACCCCTCGAGGTTCCGCAGCTCCTGGCCCTCCAGACCGACAGCTTCGACTGGCTCGTCGGCAACGAGAAGTGGGACGCCGTCGTCGAGCGTCGCCGCTCCGAGGGTGAGGACGTCTCCAGCAAGTCCGGTCTCCAGGAGATCTTCGAGGAGATCTCCCCGATCGAGGACTTCAGCGAGACCATGTCGCTCTCGTTCGAGAACCCGGTCTTCTACGACCCCAAGTACACCGTCGACGAGTGCAAGGAGAAGGACTTCACCTACTCCGCACCGCTCTACGTCTCCGCCGAGTTCACCAACAACGACACCGGTGAGATCAAGGGCCAGACGGTCTTCATGGGCGACTTCCCGCTGATGACCGACAAGGGCACGTTCATCATCAACGGCACCGAGCGTGTCGTGGTGAGCCAGCTGGTGCGTTCGCCGGGCGTGTACTTCGAGCGCTCCGCCGACAAGACCTCCGACAAGGACATCTACACCGCGAAGATGATCCCGAGCCGCGGTGCCTGGCTGGAGTTCGAGATCGACAAGCGCGACATGGTCGGCGTCCGCCTCGACCGCAAGCGCAAGCAGAACGTCACGGTGCTGCTCAAGGCGCTCGGCTACACCAACGAGCAGATCCGCGAGGAGTTCGGGCAGTACGAGTCGATGATGCTGACCCTGGAGAAGGACAACACCCAGGGCCAGGACGACGCGCTGCTCGACATTTACCGCAAGCTGCGCCCCGGCGAGCCGCCCACGCGCGAGGCCGCCCAGACGCTGCTGAACAACTACTACTTCAACCCCAAGCGCTACGACCTGGCCAAGGTCGGTCGCTACAAGATCAACAAGAAGCTCGGCCTGCAGCAGGCCTTCGACCAGCAGAACCTCACGGTCGAGGACATCGTGGCGGCGATCCGCTACATCGTGGCCCTGCACGACGGCCAGGAGCAGCTCGAGACGCCCCAGGGCGAGCTGCCGATCTCCCCGGACGACATCGACCACTTCGGCAACCGCCGCATGCGCACCGTGGGCGAGCTGATCCAGAACCAGCTCCGCACCGGCCTGGCGCGCATGGAGCGCGTCGTGCGCGAGCGCATGACGACCCAGGACGTCGAGGCGATCACCCCGCAGTCGCTGATCAACATCCGTCCCGTGGTGGCGGCGCTGAAGGAGTTCTTCGGCACCTCCCAGCTGAGCCAGTTCATGGACCAGACCAACCCCATCGCGGGGCTGACGCACAAGCGTCGCCTCTCCGCGCTGGGACCGGGTGGTCTGTCCCGTGACCGTGCCGGCATGGAGGTCCGCGACGTGCACCCGTCGCACTACGGCCGCATGTGCCCCATCGAGACCCCCGAGGGCCCGAACATCGGCCTGATCGGGTCGCTGGCCTCCTACGGCCGGATCAACCCGTTCGGGTTCGTCGAGACGCCGTACCGCAAGGTCATCGACGGCTCCGTCACCGACCAGGTCGAGTACCTCACCGCCGACGACGAGGACCGCTTCGTCATCGCCCAGGCCAACGCGGCCATGGACGAGACCGGCCGCTTCACCGAGGAGCGCGTGCTGGTGCGCCAGCGCGACGGCGAGGTCTCGGAGATCCTGGCCGACGAGGTCGACTACATGGACGTCTCGCCGCGCCAGATGGTGTCGGTCGCGACCGCCCTCATCCCGTTCCTCGAGCACGACGACGCCAACCGTGCGCTCATGGGCGCCAACATGCAGCGCCAGGCCGTGCCGCTGATCCGCAGCGACTCGCCCATCGTCGGCACCGGCATGGAGTTCCGCGCCGCCGTCGACGCCGGTGACGTCGTCACCGCGACCGCGGCCGGCGTCGTGCAGTCGATCTCGGCCGACCTGGTCGAGACGATGAACGACGACGGCAGCTACTCCAGCTACAAGCTGGCGAAGTTCCGCCGCTCCAACCAGGGCACCTGCATCAACCAGCGCCCCCTGGTCGCCGAGGGCGACCGCCTCGAGGTCGGCAGCCCCATCGCCGACGGCCCGTGCACCGACGACGCCGAGATGGCGCTGGGCACGAACCTCCTCGTGGCGTTCATGCCGTGGCAGGGCCACAACTACGAGGACGCGATCATCCTCTCCCAGCGCCTGGTGCAGGAGGACGTCCTCACCTCGATCCACATCGAGGAGCACGAGGTCGACGCCCGCGACACCAAGCTGGGCCCGGAGGAGATCACCCGCGACATCCCCAACGTCTCCGAGGAGATGCTGGCCGACCTCGACGAGCGCGGGATCATCCGCATCGGCGCCGAGGTGCAGACCGGTGACATCCTCGTCGGCAAGGTGACGCCGAAGGGCGAGACCGAGCTGACCCCCGAGGAGCGCCTGCTGCGCGCGATCTTCGGCGAGAAGGCGCGCGAGGTGCGCGACACCTCGATGAAGGTGCCCCACGGCGAGTCCGGCACGGTCATCGGCGTCCGCGTCTTCGACCGCGAGGACGGCGACGAGCTGCCCCCGGGCGTCAACCAGCTGGTCCGCGTCTACGTCGCCCAGAAGCGCAAGATCTCGGTGGGCGACAAGCTCGCCGGTCGCCACGGCAACAAGGGCGTCATCGCCAAGATCCTGCCCGTCGAGGACATGCCGTTCATGGAGGACGGCACCCCCGTCGACGTCGTGCTCAACCCGCTCGGCGTCCCGCGCCGGATGAACATCGGCCAGATCCTGGAGCTCCACCTGGGCTGGCTGGCCAAGCAGGGCTGGGACCTCGACCTCTCGGACGACAAGTCCGACGCCGACTGGAAGCAGCGCCTGATCAAGATCCACGCCGACAAGGCCGCGCCGAGCTCCAAGGTGGCCACCCCCGTCTTCGACGGGGCGCGCGAGGACGAGATCACCGGGCTGCTGGGGGCCACCGTCCCCAACCGCGACGGCGTGCGGATGATCGACGAGACCGGCAAGGCGAGCCTGTTCGACGGCCGCTCCGGCGAGCCGTTCCCCGAGCCCGTGTCGGTCGGCTACATGTACATCCTCAAGCTGCACCACCTCGTGGACGACAAGATCCACGCGCGCAGCACCGGCCCCTACTCGATGATCACGCAGCAGCCCCTGGGCGGCAAGGCCCAGTTCGGTGGCCAGCGGTTCGGCGAGATGGAGGTCTGGGCGATGGAGGCCTACGGCGCCGCCTACGCCCTGCAGGAGCTGCTCACGATCAAGTCCGACGACGTCCCCGGACGCGTCAAGGTCTACGAGGCGATCGTCAAGGGCGAGAACATCCCCGACTCGGGCATCCCCGAGTCGTTCAAGGTGCTCGTCAAGGAGATGCAGTCGCTCTGCCTGAACGTCGAGGTCCTGAGCCAGGACGGTTCGTCCATCGAGCTGCGCGACGCGGAGGAGGACGTCTTCCGTGCCGCCGAGGAGCTGGGCATCGACCTGTCCCGCCGCGAGCCCAGCAGCGTCGAAGAAGTCTGAGCGCGACGGCGGGGCGCCCACCCGGGCGCCCCGCCCCCGCCAGTCCACGACTCGTTCCACCCAGATCTAACGAAGGACAACAGCCACCGTGCTCGATGTGAACTTCTTCGACCAGCTTCAGATCGGCCTGGCCACCGCGGACGACATCCGTACCTGGAGCCACGGCGAGGTCAAGAAGCCGGAGACCATCAACTACCGCACGCTCAAGCCCGAGCGTGACGGCCTCTTCTGCGAGAAGATCTTCGGTCCCACCCGGGACTGGGAGTGCTACTGCGGCAAGTACAAGCGCGTGCGCTTCAAGGGCATCATCTGCGAGCGCTGCGGCGTCGAGGTGACCCGTTCCAAGGTGCGTCGCGAGCGGATGGGCCACATCGAGCTCGCCGCGCCCGTGACCCACATCTGGTACTTCAAGGGTGTCCCCAGCCGGCTGGGCTACCTGCTCGACCTGGCCCCGAAGGACCTCGAGAAGGTCATCTACTTCGCGGCCTACATGATCACCGCCGTCGACGAGGACGCCCGCCACAGCGACCTGTCGTCGCTGGAGAACAAGGTCGGCCTGGAGCGCGAGCGCCTCGAGAAGCGTCGCGACCAGTCGCTGGAGGACCGCACCAAGAAGCTCGAGGAGGACCTCGCCGCCCTGGAGGCCGAGGGCGCCAAGGCCGACGCCCGCCGCAAGGTGCGCGACGGTGCGGAGCGGGAGATGAAGCAGCTGCGCGACCGTGCGCAGCGCGAGATCGACCGCCTCGACGAGGTGTGGAACACCTTCAAGTCCCTCAAGGTCCAGGACCTGATGGGCGACGAGATGCTCTACCGCGAGATGAAGAACTGGTTCGGCAAGTACTTCGAGGGCCACATGGGCGCCACGGCGATCCAGAAGCGCCTCGAGGACTTCGACATCCCCGCCGAGGTGGAGTCGCTGCGCGACACCATCGCCAACGGCAAGGGCCAGAAGAAGGTCCGCGCGCTCAAGCGCCTCAAGGTCGTCGACGCCTTCCGCAAGACCGGCAACAAGCCCCAGGGCATGGTGCTCGACGCCGTCCCGGTGATCCCGCCGGACCTGCGTCCGATGGTGCAGCTCGACGGTGGCCGCTTCGCGACCTCCGACCTCAACGACCTGTACCGCCGCGTGATCAACCGCAACAACCGCCTCAAGCGGCTGCTCGACCTCGGCGCGCCCGAGATCATCGTCAACAACGAGAAGCGGATGCTCCAGGAGGCCGTCGACTCGCTGTTCGACAACGGCCGCCGCGGGCGCCCCGTCACCGGCCCGGGCAACCGGCCGCTGAAGTCGCTCTCCGACATGCTCAAGGGCAAGCAGGGCCGCTTCCGGCAGAACCTGCTCGGCAAGCGCGTCGACTACTCCGGTCGCTCGGTCATCGTCTCGGGCCCGCAGCTCAAGCTCCACCAGTGCGGTCTGCCCAAGCAGATGGCGCTCGAGCTGTTCAAGCCGTTCGTGATGAAGCGCCTCGTCGACCTGTCGCACGCGCAGAACATCAAGTCGGCCAAGCGCATGGTCGAGCGGGCCCGCCCGGTCGTGTGGGACGTGCTCGAGGAGGTCATCACCGAGCACCCGGTGCTGCTGAACCGTGCGCCCACGCTGCACCGCCTCGGCATCCAGGCCTTCGAGCCCCAGCTGATCGAGGGCAAGGCCATCCAGATCCACCCGCTCGTCTGCTCGGCGTTCAACGCCGACTTCGACGGCGACCAGATGGCGGTGCACCTGCCGCTGTCGGCCGAGGCCCAGGCCGAGGCGCGGATCCTGATGCTGTCGACGAACAACATCCTCAAGCCCTCCGACGGCCGTCCGGTCACCATGCCCACCCAGGACATGATCATCGGGCTGTTCTTCCTCACCACCGACCGCGACGGGCAGCCCGGCAACGGGCGCGCCTTCTCGTCGCCGGCCGAGGCGATCATGGCCTTCGACCGCGGTGAGATCTCGATCCAGAGCAAGGTCAAGATCCGGCTCGACGACATCGTGCCGGCCGCCGACCAGGCCCTGCCCGAGGGCTGGGAGCCGGGCCAGGCCATCACCGTCGACACGACGCTGGGCCGCACCCTGTTCAACGACACGCTGCCCGCCGACTACCCGTACGTGAACTTCGAGGTCGGCAAGAAGCAGCTCGGCGCGATCGTCAACGACCTCGCGGAGCGCTACACCAAGGTCGAGGTCGCCGCCTCGCTCGACGCCCTCAAGGACGCCGGCTTCCGCTGGGCGACGTTCTCCGGCGTGACGGTCTCCATCGACGACGTCACGACCCCGAGCGACAAGCTCCAGATCCTGGAGAGCTACGAGGCGCAGGCCGCCAAGGTGCAGAAGCAGTTCGAGCGCGGCCTGGTCACCGACGACGAGCGCCGTCAGGAGCTCGTCGAGATCTGGACCGAGGCCTCGAAGAAGGTCGGCGACGCGATGGAGAAGGCGTTCTCCAAGACCAACCCGATCTACATGATGGTCGACTCGGGCGCGTCGGGGAACATGAACCAGATCCGTCAGGTCGGCGCCATGCGCGGGCTGGTGGCCAACCCGAAGGGCGAGATCATCCCGCGCCCGATCAAGGCCAACTTCCGCGAGGGCCTCACCGTGCTGGAGTACTTCATCTCCACCCACGGTGCCCGCAAGGGTCTCGCCGACACCGCCCTGCGCACCGCCGACTCGGGCTACCTCACCCGTCGTCTGGTCGACGTCTCGCAGGACGTGATCATCCGCGAGGACGACTGCGGCACCGAGCGCGGCCTGCCCAAGGTCATCGGCGAGCGCCGTCCCGACGGCACCGTGGTCAAGCACGAGAACGCCGAGACCGCGGCGTACGCCCGATCGGCTGCCACCGAGGTCACCCACCCGGAGACCGGTGAGGTGCTGGCCGGCGCCGGGGAGGACCTCGGCGACGTCAAGATCGGCGAGCTGGTCGAGGCCGGCATCGAGTCGGTCAAGGTGCGCTCCGTGCTCACCTGCGACGCCCGCACCGGCACCTGCGCCAAGTGCTACGGCCGCTCGCTGGCCACCGGCAAGCTCGTCGACATCGGCGAGGCCGTCGGCATCATCGCGGCCCAGTCGATCGGTGAGCCCGGCACGCAGCTGACCATGCGCACCTTCCACACCGGTGGTGTGGCCTCGGCCGACGACATCACGCAGGGCCTGCCCCGCGTGGTCGAGCTCTTCGAGGCCCGCTCGCCCAAGGGTCTGTCCCCGATCTCGGAGGCCGCCGGCCGCATCGAGATCGAGGAGACCGACAAGGCGCGCAAGGTGCTGGTGACCCCCGACGACGGCTCCGACGTCATCGAGTACGTCGTCAGCCGCCGCTCGCGGCTGCTCGTCGGCGACGGCGACCACATCGAGGTCGGCCAGATGCTGACCCTCGGTACGCCCGACCCGAAGGAGGTGCTGCGGATCCTCGGCGTGCGCCGTACCCAGCAGCACCTCGTCGACGAGGTCCAGCAGGTCTACCGCAGCCAGGGCGTGTCGATCCACGACAAGCACATCGAGATCATCGTGCGGCAGATGCTGCGCCGGATCACGGTGATCGAGTCGGGCGACACCAACCTGCTGCCCTCCGACCTGGTCGACCGCGTGCTGTTCGAGGAGGAGAACCGTCGCGTGGTCTCCGAGGGCGGCAAGCCGGCCTCGGGACGCCCGGAGCTCATGGGCATCACCAAGGCCTCGCTGGCGACCGAGTCGTGGCTCTCGGCGGCCTCCTTCCAGGAGACCACCCGCGTGCTCACCGACGCCGCCATCCACGGTCGCTCCGACTCGCTGCGCGGGCTGAAGGAGAACGTGATCATCGGCAAGCTGATCCCGGCGGGCACCGGCCTCGAGCGGTACCGCAACATCCGGGTGGAGCCCACCGAGGAGGCGCGGGCCGCGGCGTACTCCGTCACCGGCTACGACTCCTACGACTACGAGTTCGGTGGCACCGGCACCAACCAGGCCGTCGCGCTGGACGACTTCGACTTCGGGTCGTACCAGAACTGACCGGCTGACCTGCACCAGCGCCAGGACCCCCACCGCCTCCGGGCGGTGGGGGTCCTGCTGCGTCCGGCGCCGGTCGGTCGCCGGCGCCACCCAGGCGCCTGAGAGGATCGGGGCGTGAGCGAGCGACCCGTCGAGACCGACGTCCTGGTGGTCGGTGCGGGGCCCGCGGGCTCGGCGGCGGCTGCCTGGGCCGCGCGCTCGGGTGCCGACGTGCTGCTGGCCGACGCGGCGACCTTCCCCCGCGACAAGACCTGCGGCGACGGCCTGACGCCCCGCGCGGTCGGCGAGCTGCAGCGCCTCGGGCTCGAGGACTGGCTGCGCGCCCACGTCACCAGCAAGGGCCTGCGCGCCCACGGCTTCGGGCAGGTGCTGCACCTGCCGTGGCCCGGCGGGACCCTGCCCGACTGGGGCAGCGCGGTGGCCCGCACCGAGCTCGACGACCACCTGCGCAGCACCGCGCTGGCGTGGGGTGCGCGCGCGCTCGACGGCGCCCGGGCGGTCGACGTGCGCCGCGACGGCGAGCGGGTCGCGGCGGTGGTGTTCGAGCAGCGCACGGCGGCCGGGCGGGAGCGCTTCGAGGTGGCGTGCCGCCGGCTGGTGGTGGCCGACGGCGTCCGCTCGCCGCTCGGCCGGGTGCTGGGGCGCGAGTGGCACCGCGACACCGTCTACGGCGTCGCCGGGCGCGCCTACGTCGACTCCACCCGCTCCGACGACCCCTGGATCAGCTCCCACCTCGAGCTGCGTGGTGAGGACGGCGCGATCCTGTCCGGCTACGGCTGGATCTTCCCCCTCGGCACCGGCGAGGTGAACGTCGGCGTCGGCACGCTGGCCACCGCCAAGCGGCCCGCCGACATCGCGGTCAAGCCGTTGATGAACCACTACGCCGACCAGCGACGCGAGGAGTTCGGGCTGGGCGCGGAGCTGCGGGTGCCGACGTCGGCGCTGCTGCCGATGGGCGGCGCGGTCTCCCACGTCGCCGGCGCCAACTGGGCGCTCGTCGGCGACGCCGCCGGTTGCGTCAACCCGCTCAACGGCGAGGGCATCGACTACGGCCTGGAGACCGGTCGGCTGGTGGCCGAGATGATGGCCGACGGCGACGACCTGGCGACCGCGTGGCCCGCCCTGCTGCGCGCGCACTACGGCGAGTCGTTCTCCGTGGCGCGGCGCCTGGCCGGGCTGGTCACCGTGCCGCGCCTGCTGCCGGCGCTCGGCCCGGTGGGCATGCGCTCGGACTGGATGATGACGCTGGCGCTGCGCTGGATGGGCAACCTGGTGACCGACGACGACCGCGACCGCGCCGCGCGCGTGTGGCGCTGGGCCGGACGGCGCTCGCTGGCCGTCGACCACCGCCCGCCGTTCACCTGAGCCGTGGGCACCGACCTCACCTACGACGCCGCGATCCGCCTGGGCCGCGGGCTCGTGCGCGCCCTCGACGTCTCGACGCGGGTCAGCGGCGTCGAGCACCTGCCGAGCGACGGCCCGGCGCTGATGGCCAGCGTGCACGTGGGCTACCCCGACTTCCTGTTCGTGGGGAAGGCGGGCCTCGAGCGGGGCCGCCACGTGCGGTTCCTGTGTCGTCACGACATCTGGCACCGTCGGTCGCTGGCGCTGGTGATGGACGCGATGCAGCACGTGCCGGTCGACCGGGAGGCGCCGGCCGGGGCCTACCTGCGCGCGCGGCGGCTGCTGCGCGAGGGCGAGGCGGTGTGCGGCTTCCCCGAGGCCGGCATCTCCTGGTCCTACACCGTGCGCTCGCTGATGCGCGGACTGCCCGCCCTGGCGCGCGAGACCGGCGTCCCGCTGGTGCCGGTGGCGGTGTGGGGCACCCAGCGCATCTGGTCGGTGGGGGTGCCGGTCGAGGGGCGCAAGCCGTCGCCGCTGCTGCGCCGCGGGCGCACCGTGGACGTCGCCTTCGGCGAGCCCATGGAGGTGGGCCCCGGCGCCGACCTGGTCACCGTCACCGAGGCGCTGGGCCACCGGCTCACCGCGATGCTGGAGGACCTGCAGCGCCGTCCCGAGCACGTGCCGCGTCCGGGGGAGCGCGCCCGCTGGTACCCCGCCCACCTCGGGGGCCACGCCCTCGACCGGGCTGCCGCGCAGGAGTGGGACAGCGTGCCGCGCTCGGCCGTGCCGCCCACCTGGGGCCCGGGGACGCGGCGGCTACCGTGACCGGCATGGGTGGCCTGCCGCGGACGCAGCGCGTGGCGGCGTACGCCGTCGTGCTGCGCGACGACCACGTGCTGCTCAGCCGGCTCGCGCCGCGGCTGACCCGCACCGAGCTGTGGACCCTGCCCGGCGGCGGGCTCGACCACGGCGAGGACCCGCGCGCCGCGGTGGTGCGCGAGGTGCACGAGGAGACCGGGCTCGACGTCACGGTGGGCGACAGCGCCCGCGCGCACTCGCTGCACCTGCCCCGCGACCGGCGCGGCGGACGACGCGTCGACGCGTGGTCGCTGCGGCTGGTCTACGAGGGCTGGGTGGCCCGCGACGCCCCCGCACCGCACGTGGTGGAGGTCGACGGCACCACCGTCGACGCCGCGTGGCAGCCGCTGGCCGGCGTCGCCGACGGCAGCGTGCCGGTCACCGCGCTGGTGCGCCAGGCGCTCGCCGACCACAGCCCCGCCCGGGTGCAGCGGCTGGCCGCCTACGCCCTGGCGACCCGTGAGGTCGACGGGCGCCGCCAGGTGCTGCTCACCCGCATCTCCGCCCGGGGCCACCACAGCGGGTCCTGGACGCTGCCCGGCGGCGGCGTCGACCACGGCGAGTCGCCGCGGGACGCCGTGCGCCGCGAGCTCGCCGAGGAGTGCGGGGTCGTGGCCGAGGTGGGCGACGTGGTCACCGTCGACGACGTGCACCTGCAGGGCACCGCCCCCTCGGGGCGCCACGAGGACTTCCACGGCGTGCACCTCGTGCTCCGCGCCGACGTGCCGGCCGGCGTCGAGCCCCGGGTGGTGGAGGTCGACGGCACCACCGACGCCGCCCGCTGGGTCGACGTCGCCGAGGTCGCCGGTCTGCCGGTGCTCGACGTCGTGCGCGCGGCACTGGACGCCGACCAGCGGCGTCAGGCGGCCCCGATATCGTGGCGGAGGACCGAGGAGGACCACCTGTGAGCGAGACCGTCTTCACCTACGCCGCCCCTGCGCTGAAGTTCGGCAGCGGCTCGTCGTCCGAGGTGGGCCACGACCTGGCCGGCTTCGGGGCGCGCCGCGTGCTGCTGGTCACCGACCCCGGCGTCGCCGCGACGGGCCACCCCGCGCGCATCGCCGAGGAGGTCACCGCCCGCGGCCTGGAGGTCGTGGTGTTCGACGGCGCGCGCGTGGAGCCGACCGACGAGTCGATGCTGGAGGCCATCGCGTTCGCCCGCGCCGAGGGCCCGTTCGACGCCGTCCTCGCGGTGGGCGGCGGCTCGTCGATCGACACCGCCAAGGCGGTCAACCTGCTCACCACCAACCCCGGCGAGCTGATGGACTACCTCAACGCGCCCGTCGGCGGGGGACAGGCGCCCACCCAGCCCCTGCTGCCGCTGGTCGCGATCCCGACGACGACCGGCACGGGCAGCGAGAGCACCACGATCTGCGTGCTCGACGTGCTGTCGCTGCACGTGAAGACCGGCATCAGCCACCCCGCGCTGCGCCCGCGCCTCGCGGTCGTCGACCCGCGCCTGACGATGGGCCAGCCGGCCATGGTCACCGCGGCCTCGGGCATGGACATCCTGTGCCACGCGCTGGAGAGCTACACCGCGCGCTGGTACGCCGACTTCGACGCCAAGCAGCCCGAGCAGCGGGTGCCGTACTGCGGCGCCAACCCCATCGCCGACCTGTGGTCGGAGCGCGCCCTGGGGCTGCTCGCCGGGTCGTTCCGCACCGCGGTGGCCGACGGCACCGACGTGGCCGCGCGCGAGCAGATGGCGCTGGCAGCGACGTTCGCCGGCCTCGGCTTCGGCAACGCCGGCGTGCACATCCCCCACGCCAACGCCTACCCCATCGCCGGCCGGGTGCGCGACTACCGCCCCGCGGGCTACCCGCAGGACGACGCGATGGTGCCGCACGGCATGGCCGTGTCGCTCACCGCGCCCGAGGCGTTCCGGTTCACCTTCGAGGCCGCGCCCGAGCGCCACCTGGTCGCCGCCCGGCTGCTCGACCCGTCGGCCACCGGCACCGGGCCCGACGTGCTGCCCCGGGTCGTCACCACGCTGATGAAGGACATCGGCCTGCCCAGCGGCCTCGCCGAGGTCGGCTACGGCGACGGCGACGTCGACGACCTCGTGGGCGGTGCGCTGCAGCAGCAGCGGCTGCTCGCCACCGCGCCGCGCGAGGTCGCGGCCGACGACCTCGCCGGCGTGTTCCGCGCCTCGATGGAGAACTGGTGACCCTGCAGACCCACGACGTGGTCTCGACCGACCTGGTCGCCGAGCTGCGGGCCCGCGGCGTCGCCGACGTCGACGACTCCGTGCTGACCCGGGCGCTGTACTCCACCGACGCCTCCCTCTACCGCGTCGTGCCGCAGGTGGTGGCGCGCCCGCGCCACCCCGACGAGCTGCTCGCGGTGCTCGACGCCGCCCGGGCCACCCGCACCCCGCTGACCATGCGCGGCGCCGGCACGTCCATCGCCGGCAACGCCGTGGGCCCCGGCATCGTGGTCGACACCGCCCGCCACCTCGGGCGGGTGCTGGAGATCGACGCCGAGGCCCGCACCGCACGGGTGCAGCCGGGCGCGGTGCACGCCACCCTGCAGCGCGCCGCCCAGGCCCAGGGCCTGCGCTTCGGTCCCGACCCGTCGACCCACACCCGCTGCACCATCGGCGGGATGATCGGCAACAACGCCTGCGGCTCCCGCGCGCTGGGCTACGGCCGCACCTCCGACAACGTGGAGGCCCTGACCGTGGCCTTCGGCACCGGCGAGGTGTGGTCGGGCGGCCAGGGCGACGTCGCCCGCGGTCTCGCGGCGATCACCGACGCCAGCCTCGAGCACGTGCGGACGTCGTTCGGCCGGTTCACCCGCCAGGTCAGCGGCTACGCCATGGAGCAGCTGCTGCCGGAGAACGGCCGCCGCCTCGAGCGCTTCCTCACCGGCTCCGAGGGCACCCTCGGGCTCGTCCTCGACGCCACCGTGCGCCTGGTGGTCGACGAGACGTCGCGGCAGCTGGTGGTGCTCGGCTACCCCTCGATGGTCGACGCCGCCGACGCGGTGCCGGCCCTGCTCGCCGCGGCCGGCACCCCCACCGACAGCCCCGCCGGCGTGGAGACCGCCGCCGCCGGGCTGGTCGCCTGCGAGGGTATCGACGCCCGCATCGTCGACCTGGTGCGCGCCCGCGGCGCCGTGCCGGAGCTGCCCCGCGGTGCGGGCTGGCTGTTCGTCGAGGTGACCGACCCCGGCCTGGTGGCCCCGCTGGTGGCCGCGTCCGGCGCGCTCGACCACCGCCTGGTCACCGACCCGCGCGAGGCCGCGGCGTTGTGGCGCATCCGCGAGGACGGCGCCGGCCTGGCCGCCCGCAGCACCTCGCGCCAGGCGCTGTCGGGCTGGGAGGACGCCGCCGTGCCGCCGGACCGCCTCGGCGCCTGGCTGCGCGACTTCGACGAGCTGCTCGTCGAGCACGACCTGCAGGGCGTGCCGTACGGGCACTTCGGTGACGGCTGCGTGCACGTGCGCATCGACTTCGACTTCTCCGACCGCGAGGTCGACGCCGCCGCCGGGCCCCGGCGCTTCCGCGCCTTCATCGAGGAGTGCGCGCGCCGTCTGGCCACCCACGGCGGCTCGCTGTCGGGGGAGCACGGCGACGGCCGGGCCCGCTCCGAGCTGCTGACCCACATGTACGACGCGGAGTCGCTGCGGCTCTTCGCCGCCGCCAAGGCCGTCTGCGACCCCGACGACCTGCTCAACCCCGGCGTGCTGGTGGCCCCCGACCCGTTCGACGCCTCGCTGCGCCCGGCGCGGCCCCGCGAGCGGGTGCGACCGCTGCTGCGCCTCGTGCACGACGGCGGGTCGCTCGGCGACGCCGTGCACCGCTGCACCGGCGTCGGCAAGTGCGTGGCGCCGTCGGCGACCGGCGTGATGTGCCCGTCCTGGCAGGCCACCCGCGACGAGAAGGACTCCACCCGCGGGCGCTCCCGGGTGCTCCAGGAGGCCGTCGACGGCACCCTGGTGAAGGGTCTCGGCGACCCCGCGGTCGCGGAGGCGCTCGACCTCTGCCTGTCGTGCAAGGGCTGCGCGTCGGACTGCCCCACCGGGGTCGACATGGCCACCTACAAGGCCGAGGCCACCTACCAGCGCTACGACGGGCCCGACGCCACCGAGCGGCGCCCGCGCAGCCACTACCTGCTCGGCCGGCTGCCCCGCTGGGCCGCGCTGGCCGCGCCCGTGGCGCCCCTGGCCAACCGGATGATGCGGCTGGGTCCCGTGGCCAGCGCCGCCCGGGCCACCGCCGGCATCGACCAGCGCCGCTCCATCCCGGCGTTCGCCCCCCGCACCCTGCGCCGCTCCACGCGACCCACCCGCTCGTCGCGTGCGGCGGGGGCCGACGCGCAGGCGCCCGACGTGTGGGTGTGGGCCGACTCCTTCACCGACCACTTCTTCCCGCGCAGCGCGCTGGCGGCCATCGAGGTGCTCGAGGCCTCCGGGCTGCGGGTGCGGGTGATCTCCGACCACGCCTGCTGCGGGCTCACCTGGATCACCACCGGCCAGCTCGACCAGGCCCGGGCGATCATGGGGCGCACGGTCGCGACGCTGGCGCCGTACGTCGCCTCCGGCGTGCCGGTGCTGGGCCTGGAGCCGTCGTGCCTGGCCACGCTGCGCAGCGACGCCGTGGAGCTCACCGACGACCCGCGCGCCGCGGAGGTGGCCGCAGGCATGCTCACCTTCGCCGAGCTGGCCACCCGGCTCGACCTGCCGCTGCCCGACCTGACCGGCGTCGAGGTCGTGGCGCAGCCGCACTGCCACCAGCACGCCGTGCTCGGCTGGGACGCCGACCGCGCGCTGCTCGAGCGGGCGGGAGCCGCGGTGACCAAGGTGTCCGGCTGCTGCGGGCTCGCGGGCAACTTCGGCATGGAGAAGGGCCACTACGACGTGTCGGTGGCGGTCGCGGAGACCCACCTGCTGCCAGCCGTGCGCTCCCACCCCGACGCGGTCGTGCTGGCCGACGGCATGTCCTGCCGCGTGCAGCTCGACGACCTCGCCGGCGTGGAGACCCTGCACCTCGCCGAGCTGTGGGCCTCCCGGCTGCCGGCGCGCCCCGCCGACAGCCCCGCCGGGAGCACGCCGTGAACCCGCGTCACCGTCGCTACGTCATCCCGGTGGCGCTGGCGCTCCTGCTGCTGCTCGTGGTGGTCGCCGCCGTCCTCGAGCGGTGAGGAGCACCCACCCGTGAGCACCCCCCTGCCCGACGCCCTCGCCGAGCTGCGCGAGCACCTGCTGCACCCCGACCGGCTGGTGCGGGCGGTGGCCTCCGGTCGCCGTCGCGGCACCGAGCCCCCGCCGTGGCGGCGCGTCGAGCTGCGCCACGTCGACCTGAAGGCCGGCACCCACCTGCAGGTCACCGCCTACGACGCCACGCAGGCCCACACCAGCAACCACGCCTCCGGGCCCGGTCAGGTCGCGGCCGGCGAGGCGCTCGACGGGCTGCTCGCGCTGCCGTTCGGCAACTGGCACGTGGAGACCACCACCGGCACCCACCAGCTGCGGGTGACGAAGAAGGGCGAGGCCGTGCTGCACTCCAGCGCGCGGGCGGAGCCGGCCGTCGTCGACCGCGCCCACGACCGCGACAAGCCGCGCCTGCTCGCCGAGGACGACCCGGTGTTCGCCGCGCTGGGGCTCACCGACGAGCGCGGCCGGGTGAAGCCGAGCCGGCAGGCGAAGTACCGCCAGGTCGAGGAGTTCCTGCGGCTGCTCGACGGCGCGATCACCGACGCGCGCAGCAGCGGGCACCTGCGCCGGCCCACCGAGGACGACCCGCTGCGCATCGTCGACCTCGGCTGCGGCAACGCCTACCTCACCTTCGCCGCGCAGCGCTACCTCACCGCCGTGCGCGGGCTGCCGGTGGTGGTGACCGGCGCCGACGTCAAGGAGCAGTCGCGCGAGCACAACAGCGCGGTGGCCGAGCGGCTCGGGGTGCGTGCGGAGTTCGTGGTCGGCTCGATCGCCGACGTGCGCCTCGACCCCGCCCCCGAGGTGGTGCTGGCGCTGCACGCCTGCGACACCGCCACCGACGAGGCGCTGGCACGCGCGGTGGAGTGGCGGGCGCCGTTGGTGCTCGCCGCGCCGTGCTGCCACCACGACGTCGCCGCCCAGCTGCGGCGCACGCCCGCGCCCGCGCCGTGGGCGATGCTCACCCGCCACGGCATCCTGCGCGAGCGGCTGGCCGACACCCTCACCGACGGCCTGCGGGCCTCGCTGCTGCGCCAGCAGGGCTACCGCGTCGACGTCGTGCAGTTCATCGAGAGCCAGCACACCCCGCGCAACACCATGCTCCGCGCCGTGCGCACCGGCTCCGTGGACGCCGCCGGCCAGGGCGACGACTCCGCTCGTGAGGAGTACGACGAGCTGGTCGGCGCCTGGGGCATCCGCCCGCGCCTGGCCGACCTCCTCGCGGACGCCGCGCGTGACCCGGCGGAGGGCTGACCCCGTGGTCGGCGGCGTGCTCGCCGCCCTCGTGGTGCTGCCCTTCGCGGCCGGCGCGGCCCTGACCGGCGCGGCGCCGCCCGACCCCGTGCTGACGTTCCGCGATCCCGCCGTGGTGGAGTCGAGCGGGCTGGTGGCGCGCGACGGGTTGGTGGTCACCACCAACGACTCCGGCGACACCGGCCGCGTGTTCGCCGTCGACCCCGCCTCGGGCGCCACTGTCGGGGTCACCACCTGGAGCGACGACCCCGTCGACGTCGAGGCGCTGGCGCCCAGCGAGTTCGCCGACGAGGTGTGGGTGGGCGACATCGGCGACAACGACGCCGAGCGGGAGTCGGTGCGGGTGACGCGCGTGCAGGTGGGCCGCGGCGACCTCGCCGACGCCGGCACGTCGTACGAGCTGGTCTATCCCGACGGCGCCCACGACGCCGAGACGCTGCTCAGCGAGCCCGGCACCGGCCGGCTGCTGGTGGCCACCAAGGGGTTCCTCGGCGGCACGCTCTACCGCGCCCCCGAGCGGCTCAGCACCCGCACGCCCAACGAGCTCGAGCCCGTCGGGCCGGTGCTGTCGATCGCCACCGACGGCGCGTTCTTCCCTGACGGCCGCCACCTCGTCGTGCGCGGCTACGCCCGCGCCGTGGTCTACGCCTGGCCCTCCCTCGACGAGGTCGCCGACCTGACGCTGCCGGCCCAGCGCCAGGGCGAGGGCGTCGCGATCGACGAGGACGGCCGGGTGCTGCTCTCCAGCGAGGGCCGGCGCTCCGACGTCCTGGAGCTGCGGCTGCCGACGGCCGTGCGCGCCCGGGTCGACGGCGACACCGAGCAGGAGCAGACGGCCGGTCCGGCCGACGAGCCGGCCGACGGGACCGACGGGGCGGGCAGCACCGCCGCGGAGGCCGAGGAGGTCGTCACGTCGTCCTCGTCGTGGGTCGTCGGCGGCCTGATCGGCCTCGGCGTGGTCGTGGTGCTGCTGCGCTCGCTGCGCCCCCGCTGACCGGCTCCACCCAGGCCGGCTCCACAGAGGGGTGAGGTGGCCGCCGGGGGCCGACCCTAGGGTCGCCGGCATGGTCCGGCTGCGTCGCACGTCCCCCGACCAGCCCGGGTGGACCCGCCGGCGCGCCGGGCGCGGCTTCGTCTACCTCGACCAGCACGGCGACCGGCTGGGCGACGACGAGGCGCAGCGCGTGCGCGACCTGGTGATCCCGCCCGCGTGGCGGGACGTGTGGGTGACCCCCCACGCCCACGGCCACCTGCAGGCCGTCGGCACCGACGACGCCGGGCGTCGGCAGTACCTCTACCACCCGCAGTGGCGGGTGCGCCGCGACGCCGAGAAGTTCGAGCGGATGCTGGAGTTCGGGGCGGCGCTCTCGCGCGCCCGCGAGCTGGTGGTGGCCGACCTCGGGCGCGAGGGCATGCCGCTGGAGCGGGCGTGCGCCGCCGCCGTGCGGCTGCTCGACCTCGGCTACTTCCGCATCGGCAACGACGTGTACGCCGACACCAACGGCAGCTTCGGGCTGACCACCCTCGAGCGCCGTCACGTGCGCCGGCGCCAGGACCGGCTGGTGTTCACCTTCGTCGGCAAGTCGGGGGTCTCCCACGAGATCCCCATCGACGACGCGGTCGTCATCGAGGCCATCGAGACGATGCGGCGCCGTCGCGGCCGTGACCCGCGGCTGCTGTCGTACAAGCACGGCCGCTCCTGGCGCTCGGTGCTGCCCGACCTGGTCAACGAGTACGTGCGGGCCTCCACCGGCCTGGAGGCCACGGCCAAGGACTTCCGCACCTGGCACGCCACCGTGCTGGCCGCGGCGGCGCTGGCCGAGACCCCGGAGCACGGCGAGACCGCGGCCTCGCGCCGGCGGGCGGTGTCGGGGGCGATGAAGGAGGTGTCGTCGTTCCTCGGCAACACCCCTACCCTGGCCCGCTCGGCGTACGTCGACCCGCGGGTGGTGGAGGCCTACGAGGCGGGACGCACCATCGCCGACGTCACCGGCCGCGTGCACGACACCCCCGACCTGCGCCAGGCCGCCCTCGAGCGGGCGACGCTGGCGCTCATCCGCGGCGAGCAGGCCGTGGGTCCCCGGGCCTAGGAGTGCTCGACGACCCAGTCGACGCAGCGGGTGAGGGCGCGCACGTCGTCGGGGTCGACGGAGGGGAACATCGCCACGCGCAGCTGGTTGCGCCCCAGGCTGCGGTAGGGGTCGACGTCCACCACGCCGTGGTCGCGCAGCGTGGCGATGACGGCGGCGGCGTCCACGGCCGGGTCGAGGTCGACGGTGCCGACCACCAGGGAGCGGTGGGCGGGCTCGGCGACGAACGGCGCGGCGTACGACGACGCCTCGGCCCAGCCGTACAGGGCCTGCGACGACTCGGTGGTGCGCGCGACCATGCCCGCCAGGCCGCCGTGGGCGTGCATCCAGTCGAGCTGCTCGGCCATCAGGAACAGCGTGGCCACGGCCGGGGTGTTGTAGGTCTGCTGCTTGCGCGAGTTGGCCACCGCGGTGGGCAGGTCGAGGAACGCCGGCACGTGCCGACCGCTGGCGGCCACCTCCTCGACCCGCGCCAGCGCGGCCGGTGACATGAGTGCCACCCACAGCCCGCCGTCGGAGCCGAACGACTTCTGCGGCGCGAAGTAGTAGACGTCGGTCTCGGCGACGTCGACGGGCAGTCCGCCGGCGCCCGAGGTCGCGTCGACGAGCACCAGCGCCGACCCGGCGGTGCCGGCGGGGCGGCGCACCGGGGCCATCACGCCGGTGGAGGTCTCGTTGTGGGCCCAGGCGTAGACGTCGACGCCCTCCTCCACCACGGGCGCGGCGAGCGAGCCCGGCGCGGCGGCGACCACGGAGGGCTGCTCGAGCCAGGGTGCGGCCGCGGCCGCGGCGGCGAACTTGGCGGTGAACTCGCCGTAGGTCAGGTGCTGGCTGCGTCGCGCGACGAGCCCGTAGGTCGCGGCGTCCCAGAAGGCGGTGGACCCGCCGTTGCCGAGCACGACCTCGTAGCCGTCGGGCAGGGCGAACAGCGCCGCCACGCCCTCCAGCACCCGCCCGACCAGGGCCCGCACGGGAGCCTGGCGGTGGGAGGTGCCGAGCAGCGAGCGCCCGGTGGCGGCCAGCGCGGCCAGCTGCTCGTCGCGCACCTTGGAGGGCCCGGAGCCGAAGCGGCCGTCGGCGGGCAGGAGCTCGGCGGGGATGCGGGGCGTGGCGGGCATGTGCCTCTTCCGGGTGTCGGGGCGGCGGTCGGGGCCGGGTCCTATCCTGTCACTCGCCGCTGCCCGCCCCGGACCCTCCGCCATCCCTCGGGAGACCTCGTGACCCACCCCGCTCCCGGGCTCGCCCTCGAGATCGTCCGGGTGTCGGTGACCCACCCCGACGCCGTCCGCCTGGTCGCGGAGGTGCAGGCGGAGTACGTCGCCCGCTACGGCAGCCCCGACACCAGCCCGGTCGACGACGCGATGTTCACCCCGCCCGAGGGTGCGTTCCACGTGGGCTACCTGAACGGTGCCGGCGCCGGTGACCCCGGTGACCCCGGGGTGCCCGGGGTGCCCGGGGTGCCCGGGGACCCCGTGGCGACCGGTGCCTGGCGGCGCAGCCCGGTGGAGGCGCTCGGCTCGCGGGCCACCGCCGAGCTCAAGCGCATGTACGTCGTGCCCCGCGCCCAGCGTCGCGGCGTGGCCCGCCGGATGCTGGCCCACCTCGAGGCCGACGCCGCGCGGGCCGGGGTGGAGGTGATGGTGCTGGAGACCGGGGTCGCCCAGCCGGAGGCCATCGCGCTCTACACCTCGGCGGGCTACCAGCCGGTGCCCGGCTTCGGCTACTTCCGCGACTCCCCGCTGTCGCGCTGCTACGCCAAGGCGCTGCGGGCCACCACCAGGTAGCGGTCGTCGTCGATCTCTCGGCCCCACAGCGCGGGGTCGGTGAGCGCGGTGTGCTCGGCCGCCAGGTCGGCGGCCGCGGCCAGGGCCAGGCACTGCACGCCGGTGAGGCCGGCGCCGGTCGACCAGCTGCCCTCCACCAGCACCAGGCGACCGCTGGGGCGCAGCAGCGCGGCCCACCGGCGCAGCACCGCGACGGGGTCGGGCAGCGCCCACAGCACGTGGCGGCACAGCACCACGTCGTAGGTCGCCGCGGGCAGCGCGGGGTCGGCGGCGTCGCCCTCGACGAGACGCACGGCGGGCAGCGCGGCGGTCTTGGCGCGGGCCAGGCGCAGCATGGCGGGGGAGAGGTCGAGGCCGTCGACGCGGTGGCCCTCGGCCGCCAGCAGCGCGGTGAGGGTGGCGGTGCCGCAGCCGAGCTCGGCGACCCGTGCAGGGGCCGGCGGCACGAGCGGCAGCAGCAGCGCGCGCCACGCCGCACGCACGCCCGGGTCGCGCAGGCCGTGGTCGGCCGGCTCGTCGTACGCCGGCGCCTCGGCGTCCCAGAGCGCGACCTGCTCGGCCAGGTGGCTCGGTGCGGTCATGCCCGGACCGTAACCGGCTTCGCCGACCCCCGTCAGGACCAGACGTCGTCGGGGTCGGCGACCCAAGGGTAGGCGGTGAGCGGGGAGCGGGCGTCGAGGTCGAACCGGCCGCCGAGCACGGTGGGGGTGCCGGCCACGTCGACCTGCACCCGGCGCACGACGGGGCGCTGGTCGCCCACGAGGTACTCGAGCCCCATCCAGGCCCGGCCGCCCGGCGCCACGGTGAGCGCCGGACGCCGCTCGAACGGCGGTGCCGTCACCGCGCGCAGCGGTCGTCCGGCCCCGGTGTCGAGGCGTAGCGCCGGCACGCCGTCGAGCACCAGCGGCTCGGTGGAGCAGTTGACGAGCTGCAGGCCGAGGTAGCGGTGGCCCAGCGCGGCGTCGAGCACGGTCACCGCGACGCGGTGCGGCACGCCGGGCGCGCACCGGGCCGGTCGCGCGGTGAAGCGTTCGACCGCCGGGGCGGGCGGCTCGCGCGGGGCGGCCGTCGGCGTCGACGTGTCCGACGCCGACGTGTCGGACGACCCCGGTGCGGGTCCGCCGGTGAGGCCCAGGGCGCCGCACCCCGTCGCGAGGAGCAGGACGAGGCCCGCACCCAGGGCGGTGCCGGGGCGCGGGCACCGCCGCGACCTCAGTCGGCCCACTCCGCCTTCCAGCCGTCGACCTCGTCGGCACCCCGGGCGGCGGGGCCGGTGTAGATCGCCGAGGGGCGGATCAGGCGGCCGGTGCGCTTCTGCTCGAGGATGTGGGCCGACCAGCCACCGGTGCGGGCGCAGGTGAACATCGACGTGAACATGGTGGCCGGCACCTCCGCGAAGTCGAGGACGATCGCGGCCCAGAACTCCACGTTGGTCTCGAGCACGCGGTCGGGGCGGCGCTCCTTGAGCTCCTTGAGCGCGGCCTTCTCGAGCGCCTCGGCGACCTCGTAGCGGGGCGCGTCGAGCTCCTTGGCGGTGCGGCGCAGCACGCGGGCGCGGGGGTCCTCGGCGCGGTAGACGCGGTGGCCGAAGCCCATGAGCCGCTCGCCGCGGTCGAGCAGGCCCTTGACGTAGGCGTCGGCGTCGCCGGACTCCTCGACGTCGGCGATCATCCCGAGCACTCGGCTCGGGGCGCCGCCGTGCAGCGGGCCGCTCATCGCGCCGATGGCGCCGGAGAACGCCGCGGCGACGTCGGCACCGGTGGAGGTGATGACGCGGGCGGTGAAGGTGGAGGCGTTCATGCCGTGCTCGGCGGCGCTGCTCCAGTAGGCGTCGATGGCCTTGACGTGCTGCGGGTCGGCCTCGCCCTTCCAGCGGATGAGGAACTTCTCGGCGAGCGTGGCGCCCTCGTCGACGAGGCGCTGCGGCACGACGGGGGCGTGCAGCCCGCGCGCCGACTGGGCGGCGTACGACAGCACCATCACGGCCACCCGGCCGAGGTCGTCGCGGGCCTGCTCGTCGGAGATGTCGTAGGTCTGGCCGAAGCCGAAGGCCGGGGCGAGCATGGCCACGGCGGCCTGCACGTCGACGCGCACGTCACCGGTGTGCACCGGCAGGTTGTACGGCTCGGCGGGGGCCAGGCCGGGGTCGTAGGAGCCGTCGATGAGCAGGCCCCAGATGTTCTCGAACGGCACCCGGCCGACGATGTCCTCGATGTCCACACCGCGGTAGCGGAGCGCGGACCCCTCCTTGTCGGGCTCGGCGATCTCCGTCTCGAAGGCGACGACGCCTTCCAGTCCGTGGTGTACCTCGGGCATGCGGTCTGCTCCTCGTGGTCGGGCGGGCGTCCGCCGCGGTCACCGCCCGGGAGGGCAGCCTCGGCATTGTGTCAGCCGTCATACGGTGAGGTACATGCCCACCGACCTGCGAACGCTGCGCCACGAGTACGCCGCCCGCGGCCTGGTCGAGCACGAGCTCGCCGCCGACCCGTTCACCATGTTCAGCACGTGGTTCGACGAGGCCCTGGCGGCCGGCCTCGGCGAGCCCAACGCGATGGTCGTCTCCACCGTCTCCGAGTCCGGGGCGCCGTCGTCGCGCACCGTGCTGCTGAAGGAGCTCACCGCCGACGGCTTCGTCTTCTACACCAACCACGGCTCGCGCAAGGGCCGCGACCTCGACGCCCGGCCGGCCTGCGCGCTGCTCTTCCCGTGGCACGACCTGGAGCGGCAGGTGCGGGTCGAGGGCACCGCCGCGCGGCTGCCGCGGGAGCAGGTCGCCGACTACTTCGCGGTGCGCCCCCGGGGCTCGCAGCTCGGCGCCTGGGCCTCCCACCAGTCGTCGGTGGTGACCGGTCGCGCCGAGCTCGAGGCGGCGTACGCCGACGCGGAGGCGCGCTTCGCCGGCGGGGACGTGCCGGTGCCGCAGGAGTGGGGCGGCTACGTCGTGCGCCCCGACCTCGTGGAGTTCTGGCAGGGCCGGCCCAGCCGGCTGCACGACCGGCTCGTCCACCGGCGCACGTCCGACGGCTGGGCCACGGAGCGGCTCGCCCCCTGAGCGACCGGGGGCGCGGCAGGTGCGGTCAGGCGCCGTCGGCGGCGGCCTCCAGGGCGGCGACGTCGAGCCGGGTCATCGTCAGCATCTCCTCCATGGCCCGGCGGGCGCGGTCGGGGTCGGGGTCGTCGAGCAGCTCGTTGAGCCGCGTCGGCACGAGCTGCCAGGAGAAGCCGAAGCGGTCGGTCAGCCACCCGCACGGGCCGTGCTCGCCGCCGCCGGCCACCAGCGCCTCCCACAGGCGGTCGACCTCGGCCTGGTCGGCGCACTCCACCACGAGCGACGTGGCCATCGTGGGCTTGAAGTCGGGGCCGCCGTTGAGGCCCTGCACGCGGCTGCCCATCACGGTGAAGTCGACGACGAGCACGGTGCCGGCCTCGCCCGACGGGGTGTCGGCCGGCGAGCGCCACACCTTGTCGACGTGGCTGTCGGGCAGCAGCGAGGTGTAGAGCTCGGCGGCCTCCTCGGCGTCGCCGTCGAACCACAGGCAGGGGTAGAAGGTCGCGCTCATCATCGGGGTCCTCTCGTCGCCGCGCCGCCGGGCCGGTGGCGCCGTCGGGTGGAGGGGAGACCCCGCGGGCGGCGCGCACTCATCGGTGCACCGGGGAACCGGGGTGCGCCCCGGCCCGCGGCGCGCCACGATGGGGGCGATGACGACCGAGGGGGCCCGCGGCCCGAGCGAGCAGCTGCAGCCGTCGACGTGGTGGATCGGGCTGGCGAGCTGGGTGCTGCAGGACGGCAACTACACCGACTTCCGCGTGGGCGAGCACCGGCAGTTCGCCGTGGAGTTCGCCCAACGGCGCTCGCAGCGGCTGCGACCGGCACTCGGCGCGACCGCCGCGTCGTGCCGGTGGACCGGCCGGGGCAGCTGGCACGACGTCACCGGCCGGCTGGTGCGGGCCACCACGGAGCTCTACGGCGACGCGTTCGTGCTCGACACCGGCCTGCCGGCCTACTGCGGGTGGATGGTGCTCGACGACCTGGAGCCCCCGGCCGCCGGGACCTGGCTGACCGGCGAGGTGCACCTCGCTGTCGACCACTTCGCCTACATGGACGAGCTCGCGCGGCTGCCCGGCGTGCCGCCGCTCATCCACACGTGGACCGTCGAAGAGATCCAGCTCGACACCACTCCCGGCATGCGGGTCGAGCACGGCCACCCGCTCTACGTCGGTCCCGACGAGGGCCCGATCCAGGTGGCCGACCCCGCCCGGGAGGGCTGGCGCAGCGTCGAGGCCACCGACACCTGGGCGCACGACGCCGGCTACCGGATCCGGTGCACGCTGCACGCCGACCCGCCGGTCGCCTCGATGGAGCGCAGCGGCGCGCGGTCGCCGTACGGGCCGGTCGGGTGAGTGGTGTCAGGACCTGCGCGGCCGCCGTGACCGTCGGGCGGTGAGGTAGGCGGGCTCGCGCAGCCGCTGGATCCAGTCGTAGGTCTCGAGGCCGGGCAGCCGGTTCTCGAGCGGGTCGAACGACATCTCCTCGTCGGTCTCGTCGGCCGGGTCGGCGTCGAGGACCAGCTCGCCGAACGGGTGCCAGGCACCCCAGCCGACGGCCCACGAGAAGGCGATCGTGGTCTCGTCGCGGTGCACCGCCGACAGCACCACCGGTCCGGCCGGGGTGCGGTAGGGCAGCAGGGTGGTCAGGGGCCGTCGGTACGGCGACCGTGCGGCGGTCAGCGTGAAGCGGGTCAGCCGCCCCAGCCCGGTCGAGGCGAACAGCAGGTCGCCGTGCCCGCCGTCCGCGGTCGGCACCCGCAGCGCGAGACCGAACACGTCGGGGGCGGGCGCCGGGAGGCCGACGGCGCGCGACTGCCGCACCAGCACCCGGTCGTCGCCCGCCTCGTCGAGCCAGGGCGCGCCGGTGGCGACGTCCTCGGCAGCGGCGGAGCGGTGCAGCGTGCCCCCGACGACCACGCCCTCGGGGTGCAGGGGCTTGGCGGCCGGCCGGGCGGCGACCACCCCGGTCGCGGCGCGCAGCACCTGCCCGCCGGCGGACGCTGCGGCGCTCGCCGCGGAGTGGAGGACGGTCATGACGACCCGGTACCCGGTCGCGGCCCGCGGCACGCGGGGTGGGCGTGGCCGTCGGGCGTCAGCCGCGGAGCCGTACGGACAGGCAGGTCACGCAGCCCTCGAGCTTCTCGAACTCCGTCATCTCCACGGCCACCACCCGCAGGCCGCGCTCCTCGTAGAGCGCACGGGTGCGCGGGGCGCTCGCCGACATCAGCACCGTGGTGTCGTCGAGCAGCACGACGTGGGCGCCGGGCTCCTCGGGGACGGCGAGGTAGGGGGACCACACCGCGGGGTCGTCGACGAGCTCGGTGAACCCCACGACGGTGCCGTCGGGCAGGGCGGTGACCGCCGACTTGAGGTGCAGCACCTTGGTCAGCGGGACGCCGACCACCCGCGCCCCCAGCGGCTCGAGGTGGGCGGCCAGCTGGTCGGCACCGGCCTGGTTCGTGCGCCCGCCGAGCCCGACCCACACCATGCCGTCGTGCTTGAGCACGTCGCCGCCGTCGAGGGTCCCGGGCGCCTCGATGCGGGCGATGCGGTAGCCGAGGTCGCGCAGCACCTGCTCCGTGCCCGCGGTCTCCGGCTTGCGCTCGTCGGCACCGGGGCGGGTGACGACCGCGAGGTCGCCGTAGACGACCACGGTGTCCTCGACGAAGACCGCGTCGGGGCAGTCGGGGGCGGGAGGCACCTCGACGGTCTGCCAGCCCTCGGCGTGCAGCGCCGCGACGTAGCCGTCCCACTGCTGCCGGGCGAGGTCGTCGTCGACGGGGACGCGGTCGATGTGGGTGAGGAGCCCCTCGGCCAGGCGGGGGCCGGGGCGGCGGACGAGCGCGCGACGGTTCATCCGGTCATCCTCGCGCAGGTCGGGCCCGGCGTGTCCACGTTCGCGCGGCCCGAGGGCTTGTGGAGTGCGGCCTCGCAGGCGGTCCGAGCAGGCGCATCATGGTCGCCATGAGCGACTGCACCCTGCGCGTCGGCGAGCGGATCGACACCTCGCGCAAGCCCATGACCGTGACGTCCCTCGACGTGGAGTCGGTGCCGCGCGTCCGCGCCCAGCTCGTCTCGCACGCGCGCCGTGGCGAGGTGACGAGCTACGCCGACCTGAAGCGGGACGCGGGGATCCCCCACGCCGTCAACGGCTTGGGGCGGCTCCTCGACCTCGCGGACGTCGACTGCGAACGCCGGCGCGAACCACCCCTGTCGGCGTTGGTCGTCACACGGACCACGGGTGAGGTGGGGGAGGAGCACGCGGGCGACGCCATCTCCCAGCGGCGGGACGCCCACGCCCACTGGCGGGACCTGTAGTCCCGAGCGGCGCCCGGAACGGCCCGACCGACGGATTCCGAGAGCGGTGGAGGACGACCGGGAACTGTCGGTGGTCGCTGGTTGAGTGGACCCATGATCGGGACGCGGGTGGTGGAGGAGATGTCGGAGGACGAGGTCCTCGACACCGCGTCCGCGTGCGTGGAGACGGTCCGTCGGGCGGAGGCCGACCTGCTGCGGATGGCCTACCGGTGGGCGGTGCTGCACGACCCCGACCGGCTCGACCCGGTGGAGTCGGGCAAGCCGGGTCGGGAGCGGTCGCGGCGCTACGGCGGCGAGGGCGTCGCCGAGGTGGGCGAGTTCGCTGCCGCCGAGCTGGGTGCGCGCACGGGGTCGACGACGTGGTCGGCCGCGGCGTTGATCGCCGACGCCCAGGACCTGCACCACCGCCACCCCCGGCTGTGGTCGCGGGTGCAGGCCGGCGAGGTAAAGGCCTCCTACGCCCGGCACGTGTGCGTCCGCACGCGTGAGCTGTCGCGGGACGAGGCGGGGTACGTCGACGCCGAGGTGGTGGAGGCCGCCGACGGGCGCATCCCGTGGACCCGGTTCGAGGCGCTGGTGGCCGGCAAGGTCGCTGCGGCCGCGCCGATGGTGGCGCGGGAGAAGGAGGAGCGGGCCGGTCGTGCCCGCTTCGCCAAGCGGCTGCGGGGGGAGGCCCACGGGATGGCGTCGTTCATGGTGCGCGCCGACGTGGCGACCATCGAGCAGATCGACGCCGCCGTGACCGCGCTGGCGGCCCGGCTCGAGGGCGTGCTGCCCGACGACCCCGATCCCGCCGGCCCCAGCGACCCCGCCGGTGGTGCGCAGCCGGTGACGGTCGACGACCGGCGTGTGCACGCGATGCTGCTGCTCGCCTCGCCCGGCACCGCCCTGGACACCCCGACCCACGAGCTGCTGCCGCGAGTGACGCTCTACCTGCACGCCTACGCCGACGGCGCAACGCGCCTGGATCCCGACGGCGACCCGGTCGCGCAGCAGGAGACCGGTGGTGTGGCGCGGGTCGAGGGCCACGGTCCGGTGACCGAGGCGTGGGTGCGGCGGGTCCTGAGCCCGCGGGCGCGGGTGACGGTCAGACCGGTGATCGACCTGGCCGGCCAGGCACCCGTCGACGCCTACGAGGTGCCGCAGCGACATCGGCGGGCCGTGCGTCTGATGACGCCGGCCGACGTGTTCCCCTACGCCTCCTGCACCTCACCGCAGATGCAGGTCGACCACACCGTCGCGCACCGCGACGGAGGGCCGAGCGCGCTCGGGAACTACGGCCCCCTGACCGCCCTCCACCACCGGGTCAAGACCCACGGCGGGTGGCGGGCCGCCCAGCCGTTCCCCGGCATCCTGGTGTGGCGCGACCCCCACGGGGCGCACTACCTCGTCGACCACACCGGGACCCGCCGCACCACCGCGCCGGAGCCCGCCACCCCGGTCACCCGGGTCGTCGAGCTGGTCGTCGACACCGGGGTGCAGCTGGCCTGGGCCGGCTGACGCCGACGGCCCGACCAACCCGCACGCCGCGGCCGCCAGCGCCACCACCGCGGCGACGCCGAACGCGACGGGCAACCCCTGCCGCCCGGCCACCTCACCCGCCACCGACGACCCGACCGCCTGGCCCAGCACCAGCATCACGAACAGCAGCGACGTGCCCTGCGCGACGGCGTCGGGCAGCACCCGACCGGCCCACCCGATCAGCGCGGACGTCGCCGCCACGAACGACCACCCGAACACCGCGCACGCCGCCAGGGCGCTCGCCAGGTGGCCGGCGGTGAGCGCCAGCGCGCCGACCGAGACCGCCACCAGCGACGCGGTGAGCAGCCAGGCGCGCGCAGGGTGCAGCCGGCCCAGCACCCGCGCCGTGACCACCGTGGCCGTGCCGCCCGCACCCACCGCCATCCACGCCACCGTCGAGCCCGTGGCGCCCGCGCCCTCCGCGACCAGCAGGGTGCGCCCGTAGGTCCACACCGCCGCCGACCCGGCCCCCAGCAGCACCGCCGCCAGCGCCGGCACGACCAGCCGCCGCCACGCCCCGACCACGCCGCCGCCCCCGTCCGGGACCGAGGACGGCGCGGCGTGGACCGTGGGGTCGACGGGCCGGTCGAGGAGCAGCACCGCCGCGCCGGAGGCCACGGTCAGCACCGCCGCGACCACGAACCCCGCCCGCCAGTCGGGCAGCAGCACCAGCGCGAGCGCGCCGGCCGCGACCAGCCCGGGCCCGGTGCCGGAGTTGACCACGGCCTGCGCCCCGCCGCGGCGCGCCTGCCGCACGCTGCGCTCGACCACCGCCACCAGGCCGGGGGAGGCGAGCCCCGCCCCCATCGAGGCCACCACCGCTGCCGGCACGAACACCGCGACGCCCGGTGCCGCCGCCATCCCCACCGAGCCCGCCGCCGCGGTCGCCACCGCTGCGACCACCAGCGCCCGCGCCCGACGTCCGGCCACCAGCCCGCACAGCGCGCCGACGCAGTAGGCCACCGAGGCCGCCGACGACACGTGCCCCGCAACGCCCGACGACAGGTCGAGGGTGGCCTGCACGTCGGGCAGGAACAGCCCGTACGCCAGGCGCACCAGGCCGTAGGTGCAGGCGATCAGGCAGGTGCCGGCGACGACCAGGGCCGGCTCGCGGACCGCGGATAACGATAACGAACGTTTCACTTGGTCGAGTCTAGGGTGCAGGCATGGCCACGCGCGACAGCACCCGCACCAGGCTGCTCGACGCCGCCGACGACCTGCTGTTCACCCACGGCGTCACCGCCACGCCCGTCGACCGCGTGCTGGAGCGCGCCGGCGCCTCGCCGGCGACCCTCTACCGCGCCTACGGCAGCAAGGAGGGCCTCGTCGCGGCCGCCCTCGAGCGTCGTCTCGAGCGGTGGTCGGCGACCTGGGACGACGCCGTCGCGGCCGCCCCCGACGACCGCGGTCGCCTGCTCGCCGTGCTCGACGCCCTCGACCGCTTCCGGGCCCAGCCCTACGGCGCCCGCTGGTGCGCGTTCCTCGGCACCGCCGCCGAGTACGCCGACGCCCCGGCCCCCCTCGCCGAGGCGCTGCGCCGCGACACCGACCTGCTGCGCACCCGGCTGCGCGACCTGGCCCTGCCGGTCGTGGGCGGCGACGCCGCCCGCGCCGACGCGCTGGCGGAGGCCCTCCTGCTGGTGGTCTCCGGCGAGCTCGCCATGCGCCTGCGCGAGGGGGACGCCCACGGGCCCGGGGCCGCCCGCGCCGTGGCGGAGGTGCTCGTCAGCTCCCTGTAAGGAGCGGAAATGCGTTTGTGAGTGAGTGCTCACTCAGTTAGGCTCGACGGCATGCCGCCCCGCGCCCGCCCCCTCGCGCCCCACGAGCGGTACGACCAGCTCGTCGACGTCACGCTGCGCCTCCTGCGCGAGCACGGCCGGGCCGTGACGACCCGCCAGATCGCCGAGGCCGCCGGGGTGGCCGAGGGCACCATCTTCCGCGTCGTGACGACCAAGGAGGAGCTCGTCGAGGCGGCGCTGGCCCGCGCCTTCGACCACGGCCCGCTGCTCGACCGCATCGCCGAGATCGACCCCGCCCTGCCCCTGGCCGGCCGCCTGGTGCAGCTCGTCTCGATCCTCCAGCAGCGCTTCCGCGCCACCTTCGGGCTGATCCGCAAGGTCGGCCTGCTCGGCCCGCCGCCCCACCTGCACGACTCCGCCGAGGCCGACGCCTTCCGCGCCCGCCTCGAGCAGGCCTGCGTCGACGTGGTGGGCGCCGACGCCTGCGCGCTGCGCGTGCCCGCGGCCGAGCTGGTCCACCGGCTGCGGCTGCTGACCTTCGCCGGCAGCCACGACCAGGTCTCCGACGGCCGCCTGCTCACCCCTGAGCAGATCGTGGACACGATCCTGCACGGCCTGTGCGCCCCCACCCCGGCCACCTCGACCCCGGGAGGCACCCGATGCTGCTGACCCTGCTCCGCGCCCGGCTGGCGCCCTACCGCTCCTGGCTGCTGGTCGTGGTGGCCCTCCAGCTCGTCGGCGTGCTGGCGATGCTCTACCTGCCCAGCCTCAACGCCGACATCATCGACCGCGGCATCGCCCAGGGCGACACGTCCTACATCTGGCGGGTGGGCGGGGTGATGCTCGCCGTCTCGGTGGTGCAGATCGTCTGCTCGGTGGGTGCCGCCTGGTACGGCGCGCGCACCGCGATGAGCCTCGGGCGCGACCTGCGCTCCGAGCTGTTCGCCCGCGTCGGGACGTTCTCCAAGCGCGAGGTGCAGCAGTTCGGTGCGCCGTCGCTGATCACCCGCGGCACCAACGACGTGCAGCAGGTGCAGATGCTCGTGCTGATGGCCTGCCTGATCGCGGTCTCCAGCCCGATCATGATGGTGGGCGGCGTGGTGATGGCGCTGCGCGAGGACGTCGGGCTCGGCTGGATCCTCGCCGTCGTCGTGCCGGCGCTCTTCGCCAGCGTCGGCTTCGTCGTGGCGCGCATGGTGCCGAGCTTCCGGCAGATGCAGACCCGCATCGACGAGGTCAACCGCGTGCTGCGCGAGCAGGTCACCGGCGTCCGCGTCGTGCGGGCGTTCGTCCGGGAGCCCCACGAGACCGAGCGCTTCGCCGCCGCCAACGCCGACCTGACCCAGGTCGCCGTGCGCGCCGGGCGCTGGCTGGCCGCGATGTTCCCGCTCGTCATGCTGGTGATCAACGTCTCCAGCGTCGCGGTCATCTGGTTCGGCGGCCAGCGCGTCGACGACGGGCAGATGCAGGTGGGTGCGCTGACGGCGTTCCTGTCCTACCTGATGCAGATCCTGATGTCGGTGATGATGGCGACGTTCATGCTCATGCAGGTGCCGCGCTCGGCGGTCTGCGCCGACCGCATCGCCGAGGTCCTCGACACCTCCACCTCCGTCACCCCGCCGGCCACCCCGGTCGCCCCCGACCCCGCCCGTCGCGGCCACCTCGACCTCGAGGGCGTCGGGCTGGCCTACCCCGGCGCCGCCGCGCCGGTGCTGGGCGGCGTCACGTTCTCCGCGCGCCCCGGCCAGGTGGTGGCCGTGGTCGGCTCCACCGGCGCCGGCAAGTCGACGCTGGTCAACCTGGTGCCCCGGCTCTTCGACGCCACCGAGGGCGTGGTGCGCGTCGGCGGCGTCGACGTGCGCGACCTCGACCCCGAGACGCTGTGGGAGCAGATCGGGCTGGTGCCCCAGCAGGGCTACCTGTTCAGCGGCACGATCCGCTCCAACCTGCGCCAGGGCCGTGGCGACGCGGGGGACGCCGAGATGTGGCGTGCGCTCGAGGTGGCCCAGGCCCGTGACTTCGTGGAGGCGCTGCCCGACGGCCTCGACGCCGAGGTCGCCCAGGGCGGCACCAACTTCTCCGGCGGACAGCGCCAGCGCCTGGCGATCGCGCGAGCGGTGGTGCGCCGGCCGGCGCTCTACCTCTTCGACGACTCCTTCTCGGCCCTCGACCTCGCCACCGACGCCCGGCTGCGGGCGGCGCTGCGCCCGGTCACCACCGACGCCACGGTGCTGGTCGTCGCCCAGCGCATCTCGACCGTGCGCGACGCCGACCTCGTCGTCGTCCTCGACGGCGGCCGGGTGGTGGGCCTCGGCACCCACGACGAGCTGCTGGCGACCTGCCCGACGTACCAGGAGATCGTGGCCTCGCAGGGTGCGGGGGTGGCGGCGTGAGCACCACCGAGAAGCCCGGGCGCCCGGCCCGCCAGGAGTTCGCCGCCACCGAGCGCATCCCGGCGCCGCAGGGCGGCCCGGGGCGCGGCCCGATGGGCGGCGGCGGGGGCGCGGGGGAGAAGGCCCTCGACTTCGGGCCGTCGGCCCGCCGGCTGGTCGGACGGCTGCGCCCCGACCGGTTCCAGGCCTGGCTGGTCGTCGCGCTCGGGGTGGTGAGCGTGCTGCTGATGGCGGTGGGCCCGCGCATCCTGGGTCGCGCCACCGACCTGGTGTTCGCCGGCCTGCTCGGTCGCCAGTACGCCGGCGCCGACCCCGCCACGCTGCCCGACGCCGCCCGCGGCATCGACGTCGTGCCCGGCCGGGGCGTCGACTTCGACGCCGTCGGCGAGGTGCTGCTGCTCGCGCTGGGGGTGTACGTCGCCGCGTCGCTGCTGTCCTTCCTGCAGGGCTTCGTGCTCAACGGCGTCGTGCAGCGCACCGTCTACCGGATGCGTGAGGAGGTCGAGGCGAAGATCAACCGGCTCCCGCTGGGCTACTTCGACCGCTCCCCGCGCGGTGAGCTGCTCAGCCGGGTCACCAACGACATCGACAACGTCAGCCAGACGCTGCAGCAGACGATGAGCCAGCTGCTGACCTCGTTGATGACGGTGGTCGCGGTGCTGGCGATGATGCTGTGGATCTCGCCGCTGCTGGCGCTGGTCGCGCTGGTCTCCGTGCCGGTGTCGCTGCTGGTCACCCGCGCGATCATGAAGCGCTCGCAGGGGGAGTTCGTGGCGCAGTGGCGGCGCACGGGCCGGCTCAACGCGCAGGTGGAGGAGGCGTTCTCCGGCCACGAGCTGGTCAACGTGTTCGGCCGTCGCCGCGAGGTCGAGGAGCGCTTCGCCGAGGAGAACGACGAGCTGTTCGCGGTGAGCTTCCGCGCGCAGTTCGTCAGCGGGCTGATCATGCCGGCGATGATGTTCGTCGGGAACCTGAACTACGTCGTGGTCGCCGTCGTCGGGGCGCTGCGGGTGAGCAGCGGCTCGCTGACCCTCGGCGAGGTGCAGGCGTTCGTGCAGTACACCCGGCAGTTCACCCAGCCGCTGACCACGGTCGCCTCGATGGCCAACCTGCTGCAGTCGGGCGTCGCCTCGGCCGAGCGGGTCTTCGAGCTCCTCGACGCCGACGAGGAGGTCGACGACGGCGCCGCCACGACCGCCCGCGAGTCGGGCGCCCGCCGCGGCGAGGTGGCCTTCGAGCACGTGACGTTCTCCTACCTGCCCGACCGGCCGCTGATCACCGACCTCTCGCTGGTCGCGCGCCCCGGCCAGACCGTCGCCATCGTCGGGCCCACCGGCGCCGGCAAGACCACGCTGGTCAACCTGGTGATGCGGTTCTACGAGCTCGACGCCGGTCGGATCACCCTCGACGGCGTCGACATCGCCACCCTGCCGCGCGCCGAGCTGCGCGCGCAGACCGGCATGGTGTTGCAGGACACCTGGCTCTTCGAGGGCACCATCGGCGACAACATCGCCTACGGCCGCCCGGGCGCCTCCGACGAGGAGATGCGCGAGGCCGCGCGGGCGACCTTCGTCGACCGGTTCGTGCAGTCGCTGCCCCTGGGCTACGACACCGTCGTCGACGAGTCCGGCTCGAACCTGTCGGCCGGTGAGCGGCAGCTGGTCACCATCGCCCGGGCGTTCCTCACCCGGCCCTCGCTGCTGATCCTCGACGAGGCGACGTCGTCGGTGGACACCCGCACCGAGGTGCTGGTGCAGCAGGCGATGGCCGCGCTGCGCTCCGACCGGACGTCGTTCGTGATCGCCCACCGGCTCTCCACGATCCGCGACGCCGACCTGATCCTGGTGCTGGAGGACGGCGCGATCGTGGAGCAGGGCAGCCACGACGAGCTCCTCGCGCGCGAGGGTGCCTACGCCCGGCTGCACGCCGCCCAGTTCGCCGGCGCCGCCACCGACTGAGCGGTGGAAAAAGGTCTTGTCGGCGGGCGGGGCCCGACCTACGGTTGTCGTACACGGGAAAGGAGGTGGTCCGGAGAATGAGTTCTTCTTGGACGCGTGAGGTGGCTGCCCGCTAGCAGCCCAGCAACGACGGAGGGGTGGACATCCCTTCCGGGCTGCTGGTGAATTCCACGCAGTCACCCGACCCGCAGGTGATCCGGCCTTCACGTCCGCCGGAGCGGCTCCCCGGAGCCACACCTGCGGGTCGTCCGCATTTCCGGCGCGGCCGGCCCCCGACGCGGGTGGTCGACGGTGCCGGTGGTCAGGCGGTGCGGGGGAGCACGCCGACGCCGGAACGGTGACCGGCGGCGTGGCGGGCGGCCACGGCCTCGACGTACGACGCGCGACGGCGGGCCGCACAGCCCTGGGGCCGCGGGTGCGTCACGACCAGGGCGGGCTCCAGGGCGCTGGCCAGGGCGTCGCGCAGCAGCCCCAGCGCTTCGGCGCGCAGCTGCGAGACGCGCGACTCGGTCACGCCCAGCGAGGCCGCGATCTCGGCCATCGGCCGCTCGCCGAGGAAGTAGTCGCGCACCACCGCCTGCAGCCGCTCGGGCAGCTCGGCGACGGCCTCGCGCAGGTAGTCGAGGCGCTCGTCGTGCTCCACCTGCGCCTCGGGCGTGGGCACCGGGCTGACCAGCAGGTCCTCGTACGCCGTCTCGCCGCCGCCCTGCAGCGACAGCACGCTGGCCCGCGCGACGTCGGCGTCGTTGGCCTCCACCTCGGCCGCCGACATGCCGACCCACGCGGCCACCTCGGCGGTCTCCGCCGGCCGGCCGAGCCGGGCGGCCAGCAGCGAGCGGGCGTCGTCGAGGTCGCGGCCGCGGCGGCGCACCGAGCGCGAGGCCCAGTCGACCTGGCGCAGCTCGTCGAGGACCGCGCCGCGCACGCGGCTGGCGGCGTACCGCGGGAAGGGCACACCGCGCTCGGGCTCGAACGAGCGCCCGGCCTTGACCAGGGCGGTGAGGCCGGCGGAGTGCAGGTCGTCGCGGTCGACGTGGCTCGGCACCCGCGCCATCGTCTCGCGCACGACGTGGGCCACCAGGGCCATCTGCTCGACGACGAGCCCGTCGCGCTCGGCGGCGTCGAGGGTCGCCGGCGTCGCGGTGGGTCGTCGGTCGTCGGCGGCGCTCACGTCTGTCGTCCTCTCGTGCCCACCGACCCTCCTGGTCGGCGACCCGCCGAGCGTGCCCGTCCGCGCGCCCCGCCCGGGGCCGATCGGGCCCGAATGACCCGGAGGGACTAGGCCCCCCGCCGATCGACGGGTGGGGGGCCTCGTCCCTTCGGTCAGCGCGAACCCCTCAGGTGGCGGCGCCGGCGGCCGATGGGGGTGCCGTCGAGGTGCCACCGCCCGTGGTGGACGCCTGCGCGAGGGCGAGGAGCGGTGTCGTGGTCGACGCGGTGGAGCGGCTCTCGCTGACCCTGTGGCGCGAGCGCGAGCTGCTGGCCTCCGTGCTCGACCGGCTCGAGGTGGCGCGGCTGGTGGAGGTGAGCGGGCGCACCGCGTGGCGCGAGCGCGCGGCCGCCGACGTCGCCGTCGCGCTGCAGGCCGTGCGCGAGACCGAGGTGCTGCGCGCGCTGGTCGCCGACGAGGCCGCCGCGCTCGTCGGCTGCGCCCCCGGCGCGAGTCTGGACGAGCTGGCCGGCGCGGCCGAGGAGCCCTGGGGCGACGTCCTGCGGGCCCACCGCACCGCGTGCCGCGACCTGGTGCGCCGCCTCGACCAGCGGTGTGCCGCGCCCCGCCGCGACCGGGCGGAGGAGTACCGGTGAGCGGCTCGCTGCGGTTCCTCGACACCGCGCTCACCGCGCGCTGGCGGGCAGCCCGCGGCGACGGCGGCCGCCCCGTCGCGCCCGACAGCGACCCCGAGGCGGCTGGTGGTGCGCCCGGCGACGCGGCCGCGGAGGCCGCTTGGGAGGCCGGTGCGGCCCGGTCGGTGCTGCCCAGCCTCACCGACTTCCTGCGCTGAGACGTCCGCCCCCGCGGGGCCGCCGCGTGCGGCAGACTGGCCCCCGGCAGGCGGGACGGCGCCACGGGGCGCCCGGTGACGGAGGGGTGTCGGGTGCGCGCTGAGCTGGCCGGCGCCTCGAGGGCGACCACTTCCGCGAGCGACACGAGCGACACGGGCGCCGGGAACGCCGCCACCCGCAGCCCGTTCGGGTCGTTCCTGCTCGGCCCCGCCGACCAGAGCCTGCGGCTGCTGCGGTGGCGGGTGCAGGTGCTGCTCACCGTCATCCTGGTCGTCACCCACCTCATCGGCGCCGGCGTGGTGGTGGTGCTGTCCACGTTCGTCTTCGCCCAGGACGCCCCCGAGCCCGACATGGCGCTGGGGCTCTTCATCGCGATCCCGGTCTACATCGGGCTGGCGCTGGTGCTCGGCGCCGTGCGCGGCACCCGCGGCACCCTGCGGGCGCTGCGCTGGGCCACCCGCGGCGAGGAGCCGACGCCCGTCGACCGGCGCCGCACGCTGCGGGTGCCGCTGCGGCTCACCCTGCTGCAGGCGTGGCTGTGGCTGGTGGCCACGGTGGTGTTCACGGTGCTCTCGGTGGTGCTGCAGCCCTCGCGGGCGGTGAGCACCGGGCTCACCGTCGGGATCGCGGCGATGGTGGTGTGCACGGTGGCCTACCTGCTCACCGAGTTCACCCTGCGCCCGATCGCCGCGCGGGCGCTCACCGGTGACGCCCCGCGTCAGCCCCGCGGGCTCGGTGTCGGCGGGCGGATGCTGACCTTCTGGCTCCTCGGCACCGGCGCCCCGGTGGTCGGGCTGGTCGTGGCCGCCGTGCTGGCCCTCACCGACGACGCCGTGAGCACGACCCGCCTGGCCGTGCAGGTGCTGGTGCTCGGCGGCGTCGTGCTGGTCTTCGGGCTGCTGGTCACCGTGCTCAACGCCCGCGCGGTGGTGGCGCCGCTGGAGTCGGTGCGCCGCGCGATCGCGCTGGTGCGCCGCGGCGACTTCTCGCGCCGGGTGCCGGTCTACGACGGCACCGAGCTGGGGCTGCTGCAGGCCGGCTTCAACGAGATGGCCGAGGGCCTCACCGAGCGCGAGCACCTGCGTGACGTCTTCGGGCGCCACGTCGGCCGCGAGGTGGCGCAGGCCGCTGCGGCCGGCGACCTCGAGCTCGGCGGGGAGAACCGCGTGGTCACCGTGCTGTTCGTCGACCTCGTCGGCTCCACCTCGATGGCCGCCGACCGCGCACCGGCGGAGGTGGTCGACACGCTCAACCGGTTCTTCGGCGTGGTGGTGGAGGAGATCGACGCCCAGGGCGGCTTCGTCAACAAGTTCATGGGCGACGCCGTGCTCGCGGTCTTCGGGGCGCCGGTCGAGCTGCCCGACCACGCCGCCCGGGCCCTCGCCGCCGCCCGTGGCATGGCCCGCCGGCTGGTCGAGGAGCAGCCCGACGTGGCCGCCGGCATCGGCGTCTGCACCGGCGAGACGGTCGCCGGCAACGTCGGCACCACCGACCGCCTCGAGTACACCGTGATCGGTGACGCGGTGAACGCCGCCGCCCGGCTCACCGAGCTGGCCAAGGAGGTCGACGGCGGCGTGCTGACGTCGTGGGACACCGTCGAGCAGGCCGGCGGGGCCGAGGCCGAGCGGTGGCGCCGGCACGGCAGCGCGGTGCTGCGCGGGCGCAGCGTGGAGACGCAGCTGGCGGTGCCGACAGCACCGGAGTCCTAGGCACCGTCCTCGGGTGCGCGGGCCAGGGACCGGTGGGCCTGCATCAGCGACGGGCCGTACCAGGTCAGCAGCCGTCCGCTCACCAGCTCGGTGGGCAGGTCGAGGGCCTCGGGGCCGTCGTCGGCGGTGAAGGCGTAGGGCTCGTCGGGCAGCAGCGCGACGTCGGCGCCGCAGGCGGCGAGCGCGGCGGCGTCGACGTGCGGGTAACGCTCGGGGTGGTCGGCCAGCGCGTTGACCCAGCCCAACCGGCGCGCGAGGTCGCCGGTGAAGGTGCGCCCGCCGACCGCCATCCAGGGGTCGCGCCACACCGGCACGACCACCCGGCGCGTCACCGGCGGCAGCGGGCCGCACCACAGCGACCGGGCCTCGCCGAGCCACGCCGGCCGCGACCAGCCCAGGGCGTCGAGCAGCCGCTCGATCGAGGCCACGGCCTGCGGCACCGTCTCGATCTCGGTCACCCACACCCGCACGCCGCGCTCGCGCAGCCGCCGCACGTCGAGCTCGCGGTTCTCCTCCTTGTTGGCGACCACCACGTCGGGGGCCAGCGCCGCCACGGCGGCGAGGTCGGGGTTCTTCGTGCCGCGCACGCGGGTGACGTCGAGGTCGGCGGGGTGGGTGCACCAGTCGGTGGCCCCCACCACCGCGCCGCGCTCGACCGAGGCCAGCGCCTCGGTCAGCGACGGCACCAGCGACACCACCCGCCCGGCCGGGCGGGGGCCGTCGTACGGCGTGCCGAGGTCGTCGTCCACCTCAGCGGCGCAGGCCGGCGGTGATCTCGTCGAGGGCGGTCGCCAGGTCGACCGACGGGGTCCAGCCCCAGCCGCGGGCGCGGTCGGCCACGATGCGACCGGTCCACGCCGGGCCGTCGGCCCAGACCGGCTCGACCTCGACGGCCTCGGTGACCGTCGTCCAGTAGTCGCGGGCGGTGGCCGGCCCGGCGGCCACGTTGACCGGCGTGCAGCCGCCGGCGACGGGGCCCTGCTCGGGGTCGTCGGAAGTCGCGATCGCCCCGGTGGCGACGTCGGCGGCGAGGGCGGCGAGGTCGTCGACGTGCACCCAC
Source organism: Nocardioides sp. FY1077 (assembly GCF_058681775.1). NCBI lineage: Bacteria > Bacillati > Actinomycetota > Actinomycetes > Propionibacteriales > Nocardioidaceae > Nocardioides > Nocardioides sp. FY1077. The sequence continues at coordinate 181,022 of NZ_JBZWDB010000002.1, forward strand.
GCGAAGCTCTGGTCGGGGTTGGCGCGGCGGGCCTGCTCGTCGTCGCGCGCGGCGGCGGGGCGCAGGGTGTTCCACACCGAGGTCTCGCCCGCGCCCAGGATGGCCGGCGGACGCAGCAGCACCCGGGTGATCCCGTCGACGTCGGCGAGCGCGGCGTCGGCGTCGCGCTTGGTGACGGGGTAGTCGCCCGCGTCGTCGCCGGAGAGCGCCGACGCCTCGTCGACGTCGCCGGCCTGCGGCGAGCGGTCGTAGACCGCGGCGGTGGAGACGTGCACCAGGCGGGCGACGCCGGCCTCGGCCGCGGCGCGGGCGATCACGGTGGTGCCCTCCACCCCGATGCGGTGCTGGGTCTCCAGGTCGCTGCCCATCGGGTGCACCGTGGTCACCACGGCCTCCGCGCCGGCCACGACCTCGGCGGCGAAGGCGGGGTCGGTGAAGTCGCCGACGTGCTCGTCGGCGCCGGCGAACGTCGGTCCGGTGCCGGCACGGCGCACCACGGCGCGCACCTGCACGCCACGCTCGACCAGCGCTGCGCAGGTGTGGGAGCCGACCAGGCCGTTGGCGCCGGTGACGACGACGACCGGGGCCTCGATGGGGGCCTCGACGGGGGCTTCGGGCGCGGACTCGGCGGGGGAGGGGGTCATGACGCCCACGATGTCACGCCGCTCCACGGGGCGCCGCTAGCATCGGGGGCCTCATGGGCGCCCACCACGCACGGCACGCCGCGCACGACACCCGGCGGATGCGCCGGCTCGCGCTGGCCGTGGTGGTCCCGATCGCGGTGGTCACGGTGGCCTGCCTGGTGTGGCTGTGGCCCGGTGCGCTGCCCGGGGCGGAGACCGCCGCGTCGCTCGCGCAGGTCGAGGGCACGGTGACCGGGGTGAGCAGGGAGGCCTGCCCCGAGGCGGCGGACGCCGGCGCCGCGGCCGACGCCGTCCCCACCGACGGCTGCGGCACCGCCGCCGTGCGGCTCACCAGCGGCGCCGACGCCGACACCGACGTCGAGGCGCCGCTGCCCACCGGGCCCGGCGCCCCCGAGGTCGAGACCGGCGACGACGTGCTGCTGGTCCTGGTCGGCGACCCGGGCGACCCCGACGCGCAGACGTACTCGATCGTCGACCAGCAGCGCGGCACCGGGCTGGCCCTGCTCGCCGCGGCGTTCGCCCTGGCCGTCGTGGCGTTCGGCCGGCTGCGGGGGCTGAGCGCGCTGGTCGGGCTCGGGGTGACGTTCGCGCTGCTGGTGTGGTTCGTGGTGCCGGCCATCCTGGGTGGGGAGTCGCCGCTGCTGGTGGCCATCGTGGGCTCGGCCGCGATCGTGCTGACCGTCCTCTACCTCACCCACGGGTTCAGCGTGTCGACCACCGTGGCGGTGGTCGGCACGCTCGCCGCGCTCACCCTGACCGGCGTGCTGTCGGCGCTGACGATCGCCGCCCTCGGCCTCAGCGGGGTCTCCGACGACCTGTCGACGTCGGTGGGCGCGCAGTACGGCGTCAACCTGCAGGGGGTGCTGATCGCCGGCATCGTGATCGGCTCGCTCGGCGTGCTCGACGACGTCACCGTCACCCAGGCCGCGACCATCGACGAGATCGCGCGCGCCAACCCCGGCTACGGCCTGAGCGAGCTCTACCGCGCCGGCACCCGCGTCGGCCGCTCCCACATCGCCTCGGTGATCAACACCATCGTGCTGGCCTACGCCGGCTCGTCGCTGCCCCTGCTGATCCTGGTGGTGGCCAGCGACGACGGGCTCGGCGACGTGGTGACCGACCAGGTCATCGCCCAGGAGGTCGTGCGCGCCGCCGTGGCCACCCTCGGCCTGATGGCGGCGGTGCCGATCACCACGCTGCTCGCCGCGCTGGCGGTGCGCGAGGCCGCCCGCGGCCGCGCCGCGGGCCGACCTGCGGGCTGACGGGTCAGGAGGTGGTGTCCTCCGCCGGCGGCTCGGGGGCGCCCTCGGGCGGCTCGCCGCCCGTCTCTCCACCCGTCTCCGGCGGCTCGCCGCCCGTGTCGCCGCCGGGCGCGCCGCCCGAGGGCGCCGCGCCGCCCGCGGTGGGGGTGGTGCGGGTGTCGACGCGCACGGCCAGCCGGACGGCGTACCCGTCGGTGACGTTCCCGGTGACGGTGGCCAGCTGGCTGGCCCCGCCGTCGTCGCCGAACACGCTGTCGCTCTCCAGGCCGACGGCGGCCAGGTTGGTCACCGAGTCCTCGTACCCGGTGGTGGCGTAGACCTTCTCGGAGACCGCCAGGGGCAGGGCCACCTGCGAGGTGGCGATGGCGTTGGTGGAGTCGGTGATCGACTCGCGGTCCGGGTAGACCTCGAAGTGGACGTGCGGCCACCGGCCGGTGTAGCAGGCCGGGAAGACACTGGTGAACTGCACCACGCCGTCGGCGTCGGCCACCTGCGCGCCGCGCAGGTAGTTCTCGTCCTCGACGCCCTCGGAGTACATCGAGTAGCGGCCCTCGCGGTCGCAGTGCCACACGTAGACCGCGACGCCGGCGAACGCCGAGCCGCCGTCGGCGAGGTCGCTCAGGGCCAGCTCGAGGGTCATCGGGACGCCCTCGGCGGTCCCGCTGGCCTCGCCGAAGCTGGAGCGGATGTCGCTGCGCACGATGCCGCTCTCCTCCAGCACGTCGGGCCCGTTGGAGCCGTCGCCGGGGTAGGGTCCGGCGGTCTCGTCGGGGATCTCCTCCGACCCGCTGCTGCCCGTCGACCCGGCCGCGGTGGCCGCCGAGTCGCTGGAGGCGTCGCCCCCGCACGCCACGAGGCCCACCCCGACCGCGGCCAGCCCGGCGCCGCGCAGCAGCGAGCGCCGCTGCAGCAGGGTCTGCACGTCGAAGCCGAGGCCCTGGTCCTCGACGTCCTCGTCGGCCCGGGGGAGCGCCCGTCCCCGCCAGGTCCGTGCCCTCGTGCTCCGCTGGGTGCCGCTGCTCATGTCCCGCTCCTCCGTGTCGCCTGCTGTGGGCCTCCATCGTGGGCGGGGCGGTGGTGGGTGGGCTGTCGTCGGTCTGTGGGTCGCCTGTGACGGTTAACCCTTGCCGGAGCTATCGTTGTTCGATAGATTCTTGCTGGACGTCGATCGAAGGAGAACGCCATGGGACACCTGACCATCCTCGCGCTGCGGGTCGTGCTGGCCGCTGCGCTGCTGGGGTCGCTGGTCGTGCAGGCGGTGATGGTGCCGCTGCTCGCCGCCGACCTCGACCCCGACGGGGCCGTCGGCGACCTGCGGGTGCCGCTGGTCGTCATCGTCGTGCTCGGCATCCTCACCGTGCAGGTCACACTGGTGTGCACGTGGCGGCTGGTGACGATGGTGCGTCGCGGCACCGTGTTCTCCCACGCCGCCTTCCGCTGGGTCGACGTCGTGATCGGTGCGATCGCGACGGCCGCCCTGCTCACGTTCGCCCTCGGGGTGCTGCTGGCCCCCGGCCCCACCGTCGCTCCGGGCGTGGTCCTGCTCGTCGGCGGCGTGGGCGTGCTGGTCAGCGGGGTCGCCCTCGTGGTGCTGGTGATGCGGGCGCTGCTCGCGCAGGCGGTGGCCCGTGACGCCGAGGCGACGCAGCTGCAGGCCGAGCTCGACGTGGTCATCTGATGGCGATCGTCGTGGACGTCGACGTGATGCTGGCGCGGCGCAAGATGGCCGTCGGCACCCTCGCCGAGCGGGTGGGCATCACCCCGGCCAACCTCGCGGTGCTGAAGAACGGTCGCGCCAAGGCGGTGCGGTTCTCGACCCTCGAGGCCCTCTGCGAGGTGCTCGACTGCCAGCCCGGTGACCTGCTGCGCTGGGAGCCCGACGGCGAGGAGCCTGCCGCCGGACCGGCCGGACCGGCCGCACGGGTCAGCCGGCGCTGAAGTGCTGGTAGTCGGGGTCGGCGTAGTCGCCGCCCCACTCCCAGCCGACCCGGGCGAACGCGCGCACGACCACGTCGCCGCGCCGGATCACGCCGGGCCGCGACGCCGCGCCGGGGCCGCGGTCGACGTCCACGAAGCGCCGCGCGGCGGGCGGCTCCACCACGGCGCCGCGCACGTAGGGGTTCTGCACCGGGTTGAGGTCGACCGCGCGGCCGAAGGCGTGGTCGGAGAACCGGTCGGTGCCGGCGACGGTGCGGCAGTTGTAGGCCGAGGTGTTGTTGGCCTCCATCGAGCGGGCGTCGCTGCCGCCGTAGGCGTCGACCAGGCGCATCCGCGCCAGCGGGAACCGCTCGCGGTAGAGGGCGCGGAACACCCCGACCACGTCGTCGGCGACGTCGTCGGCGACCACCAGCGCCCCGCGGCGGGCACGGCCGTCGAACCCGACGTACGACAGGCCCACGCGGCGCAGGTCACCCAGACCCACGGGGCACGACGGGCGGTGGCTGCGACCGAGCATCGAGCGGCGCAGCTCGGGGCCGATGCGCCGCACCGACGACGCGAACGCCGGCAGCCGGCGCTCGGCCGGGGTCGCGTCCCGGCCTCCCGGGCCCGCCGTGGTCCCCGTGTCCTGGTCCGCCGGTCCGGCGCCGGGGCCGGGCGCGAGGTCGGTGCAGCCGCGCCGGGAGCGCCAGTCGGCGACCGCCGCGGCCCGGGCCTGCCCGGTCAGCGGCTGCGGCGCGCCGCCGTCGGGCGGGATCACCCCGGGCTGCCAGGTGGTGCCGACCACCTCGTCGTCGCTGACGGTCAGCCGCAGCACGCCCGTCTCGGGCCGGCGGCCGTGGTACCAGAAGAAGTTGCCGAGGCCGTAGGAGACGTAGGTGGGGCCGAGGGTGCCCGCGCCCAGCGGCACGTGGGCGTGGGTGCCGACCACCACGTCGGCGCCGGCGTCGGCCAGCGTGCGCGCCAGGCCCTGCTGCAGGCCGGTCGGGCAGGCGTCGTTCTCGCGGCCCCAGTGCAGGTAGACGACCACGAGGTCGTCCTCGTCGGTGCCGGCGCGCACGGCGGCGACCAGCTGCCGGGCCTGCGGGGTGCGGGCGGAGGCGAGGCCCGGGCCGGTGCCGTCGCCCACGGCCCACGTCGGGTCGGCGCTCTCGCGCGGTGAGGCGTCGGCGGCGAAGACCGCGACGTCGGTGCCGCGCACGGTGGTGCGGTGGGGGGCGAACGCCTCCCGCGCGTCGCGGCCCACGCCGACCACCGCGACGGGACCGGTGCGGGCGGCGGCCAGGGTGTCCCGCAGGCCGGGCACGCCGTGGTCGGCGCCGTGGTTGTTGGCCAACGACGCCACGTCGACGCCGGAGCGGGCCAGCACGTCGAGCGCGGCGGGCGGGCTGCGGAACCAGTAGCGGTTCGCCGGGTCCTCCAGCTCCTTGCGCGCCGGCGTCCCGCGCCGGGTGATCGCGCTCTCGAGGTTGACCATCGCCAGGTCGGCGCTGCGCAGGGCGGCCGACATCGGCCCCAGCGTGGAGCCGGGCCGCCCCGGCACGCCCCTCAGGCCGGCCTCGAAGTGCACGTCGCCGGCGAAGGCGAGGGTGAGCGGCGAGGCCGGGGTCTCGTCGGCGTCCGGTCGTGCCGTCGTCGCCGTTGCGGCCCCGTCGGGCGCGGGGGCCTCGTCGTCGGTGGCCGCGCCCTGGCAGCCGCTCAGCAGCAGCGCCCCGAGCGCCAGCGCGACGCACGCCCGCGCCCCGCGTCGTCCGCCGCTGCCCATGCGTGCTCCCCGATCCGGTCGGCCTCCCCCTCAGGGGTCGTCCTCCACAGTGACGGGTCACCCAAAACCGGGTCTCACCCCTCCGGCCCGTAGGCCGTCAGGGTGGGACCCGGTGCGGTTCAGCGCAGGGAGAGCGAGCCGGAGAGGCCGGGCTCCCAGCCGAGGGCGGAGTCGGTCTCGATGCGGTCGTCCATCGCCTTGGCGACGTCGTCGGGCCAGGGGCTGGTGCGCCGCGTGCTCATGTCGATGTGGAGGAAGACCTCCTCCATCACGTAGCTCAGCTGCTGGTCGGTGTCGTCGAGCAGGTAGACCACGACGTGCGCGGCGCGCTCGGAGCGGCCCACGAGCCGCACCCGCGCCGACAGGCGGTCGCCGGTGCGCAGCTCGGTGAGGTAGGTCAGGTGGTGCTCGGCGGAGAAGCAGGCGTGACCGGCCGAGATCGGCCAGTTCGGCGGGATGCCGAGGCCGGCGAGGCACTCGTCGAGGCCCTCGCTGGCGATGCCGAGGTAGTGGCGCACGTTGAGGTGGCCGTTGACGTCCTCGAAGGCCACCGGCACGGGCTGCTCGGTGTACGCCGGGAGGGCTGCGATCTGGTCATATGTCGGGAAGGAGTGGCTCACACGTTGCGACGATACTGGCCGCCGACCTCGAAGAACGCCTCCGTCACCTGTCCGAGCGTGCAGACCCGTGCGGCGTCCATCAGCACGGCGAACACGTTCTCCCCCGACGTGGCCGCCTCCTTGAGCCGCGCGAGGGCCTGGGCGGACTCCTCGGCGTGGGCCTGCTGGAAGGCGCGGACGCCGCTCAGCTGGCCCTCCTTCTCGGCCTCGGTGGCCCGGGCGAGCTCCACGTGCACCGGCGTGCCGTCGGTGCCGTCGCCGCGCTCGGGCTTGCGGAAGGTGTTCACGCCGATGATCGGCAGCGAGCCGTCGTGCTTGCGGTGCTCGTAGCGCATCGACTCGTCCTGGATGCGGCCGCGCTGGTAGCCGGTCTCCATCGCGCCGAGCACCCCGCCGCGCTCGTTGATCCGGTCGAACTCCTCCAGCACCGCCGCCTCCACGAGGTCGGTGAGCTCGTCGACGACGTACGAGCCCTGCAGCGGGTTCTCGTTCATCGCCAGTCCCCACTCGCGGTTGATGATCATCTGGATCGCCAGGGCGCGGCGCACCGACTCCTCTCCGGGCGTGGTCACGGCCTCGTCGTAGGCGTTGGTGTGGAGGCTGTTGGCGTTGTCGTAGATCGCGACCAGCGCCTGCAGGGTGGTGCGGATGTCGTTGAAGTCCATCTCCTGCGCGTGCAGCGAGCGACCGGACGTCTGCACGTGGTACTTCAGCTTCTGCGAGCGCTCGCCGGCGCCGTACCGCTCCATCATCGCGACGGCCCAGATGCGGCGGGCGACGCGGCCGATGACGGTGTACTCGGGGTCCATGCCGTTGGAGAAGAAGAACGACAGGTTGGGCGCGAAGTCGTCGATGGCCATGCCGCGCGCGAGGTAGGCCTCCACGTAGGTGAAGCCGTTGGCGAGGGTGAAGGCGAGCTGGCTGATGGGGTTCGCCCCGGCCTCGGCGATGTGGTAGCCGGAGATCGACACGGAGTAGAAGTTGCGCACGCCGTGCTCGATGAACCACTCCTGGATGTCGGCCATCATCCGCAGCGAGAACTCGGTGGAGAACAGGCAGGTGTTCTGGCCCTGGTCCTCCTTGAGGATGTCGGCCTGCACCGTGCCGCGCACCGTGGTCACGGCATGCGCGGCGAGCGCGGCGCGCTCCTCCGCGTCGGGCTCGCGGCCCTCGCGCTCGCGGAAGACGTCGACCTGCTGGTCGATCACGGTGTTGAGGAAGAACGCCAGCACCGTCGGGGCGGGGCCGTTGATCGTCATGCTCACGCTGGTGGTGGGCGAGACCAGGTCGAAGCCGTCGTAGAGCAGCTTCATGTCGTCGACGGTCGCGACGCTCACCCCCGACGTGCCGACCTTGCCGTAGACGTCGGGGCGCTCGTCGGGGTCGCGGCCGTAGAGCGTGACGGAGTCGAAGGCGGTGGAGAGCCGCTTCGCGTCGCCGTCGGCCGAGAGGATCTTGAACCGGCGGTTGGTGCGCGCGGGGTCGCCCTCGCCGGCGAACATGCGCGCGGGGTCCTCGCCGTCGCGCTTGAACGGGAACACCCCGGCGGTGAAGGGGAAGTGGCCCGGGAGGTTCTCCCGGCGCCAGTAGCGCACCAGCTCGCCGTGGTCGACGTACGTCGGCAGCGAGACGCGGCGCACGGCGTTGCCGCTGAGCGACTCCCGCGTGAGCGGGGTGACCACCTGCGTGCCGCGCACGGTGACGACCTGCTCGTCGCCGGAGTAGGCCTGCACGACGGCGGGCCAGCCCGCCACCTGCTCGGCCACCTCGACCGGCAGCGCCGTGCGGGCCTTCTCGAGCAGGTGGGGCACGTCGCCGTGGTCGCCCTCGGCCAGCTCGGCGCTCACCGCCTCCAGGCGCTGCACGCGGCGCGCGGCCTCGGCCAGGCGCTCGGTCTCGGCGTGGTAGCCGCGCACGGTCTCGGTGATCTCGGCGAGGTAGCGCACCCGCTCGCCGGGCACCACCTGGCGGATGCCCGAGGAGTGCCGCACGTCGACCGGCGCCAGCGTGCCCTCGCCCACCGCGAGCCCGCGCTCGGCGAGCACGCCGCGCAGGTGCTGATAGAGCGCGGTGACGCCGTCGTCGTCGAAGGTGGCCGCGGAGGTGCCGAAGACCGGCATGTCGTGGGGCTGGGAGCCGAACGCCTCCCGGTTGCGCACCAGCTGGCGCCCGACGTCGCGCAGGGCGTCGTGGGAGCCGCGGCGCTCGAACTTGTTGATCGCCACGACGTCGGCGAAGTCGAGCATGTCGATCTTCTCCAGCTGCGAGGCGGCGCCGAACTCGGGCGTCATCACGTAGAGGGAGGCGTCGACGAACGGCACGATGGCGGCGTCGCCCTGCCCGATGCCGGGGGTCTCCACGACCACCAGGTCGAACCCGGCGGCCTTCACCACGTCGATGACGTCACCGAGGTGGTCGGGCAGCTCGTGGGCGCCGCGGGTGGCGAGGCTGCGGAAGAAGACGCGGTCGCCCTCGAGGGAGTTCATCCGGATGCGGTCGCCCAGCAGGGCGCCGCCGCCCTTGCGGCGGGTGGGGTCGACGGCGATCACCGCCACCCGCAGCTTGTCCTGCTGGTCGACGCGGAAGCGCCGCACCAGCTCGTCGGTGAGCGACGACTTGCCCGAGCCCCCGGTGCCGGTGATGCCGAGCACCGGCACGGCGTGCCGGGCGGCGGCGTCGCGCAGGACGGCCAGGACGTCGTCGCCGAGGCGGCCGGTCTCCGCGCCGGTGATCGCCCGGGCCACGGCCGCGCGGTCGCCGCTGACGACCTCCTCGGCGCCGACCCGGCGCTGGGCCCACAGGTCGGTGTCGCAGGCGGCGACGACGGAGTTGATCATGCCGGCCAGGCCCATGCGCTGGCCGTCCTCGGGGGAGAAGATCGTGACGCCGTGCTCGCGCAGCCGCTGGATCTCGTCGTGCACGATCACCCCGCCCCCGCCGCCGACCACCTTCACGTGACCCGCGCCCTGGGCGCGCAGCGCGTCGACGAGGTACTCGAAGTACTCCACGTGCCCGCCCTGGTACGACGACACCGCGACCCCCTGCACGTCCTCCTCGAGCGCGGCGTCGACGACCTCCTGCACCGAGCGGTTGTGCCCGAGGTGCACGACCTCGCAGCCCTGGCTCTGGAAGATGCGCCGCATGATGTTGATCGAGGCGTCGTGGCCGTCGAACAGGCTGGACGCCGTGACGAGGCGCACCGGGTGGGTCGGGACGTGGAGCTCGGGCACGGGGGGTCACCTCGGTGGTTCGTGGGGGATAGTTGGACGTCCAACTAATGCCCAGCGTAGCGCCCCCTCGGCGCGGCCTCCAGGGGTCACGGCGCTCGAGCCTCCGGGGTGCCCCGTCGTCGGTCGAGCAGCGAGGAGCGCCGGCGACGAGCGTCGTGGAGACCTCCGCGGCCTGCGCCGGATCGTCGTGCCCGGTGCCCGGTGCTCGGCCGGCTGGGCCCGCTGGTCGGCCTGCTAGTCGACCTGGTCGCCGCCGCGGGCGCGGAGCGCGGCCAGCAGGCGGGTGAGGGCGGCGACGTCGTCGTCGGGGAGGCCGAGGGCCTCGAAGACGTCGGTGTTGAGGCCCGTGGTGGCCGTGGCGGCGACGGCGCGGCCGCTGTCGGTGATCGCGGCGAGCACGACGCGGCGGTCGGTCTCGCCGCGGCTGCGCTCCACGTGCCCCTGGCGCTCGAGGCGGTCGACGGCGCTGGTCACCGACGTCGGGTGCACCTGCAGCAGGGAGCCGAGGCGGGTCATCGGCAGCCGGCCGGCGGAGGTGAACGACAGCAGCTGCAGCACCTCGTAGCGGGCGAAGGTGAGGTCGAGCGGGCGCAGCACGGCGTCGATGCGCTCCATCAGCAGCTGCTGCACCCGCACGACCGAGGTGACCACGGCCATGCCGTCGGCGGCGTCGTGCCAGCCGTGGGCCTCCCACTGCCGGTGGGCCTCGCGGATCGGGTCGCGCTGGCTCACGGCGTCGCGCACGCGGGCCGCCGGGCGCAGGTCGCGGGGCTCGTCACGCGGGCCAACCTAGCCCGGCGGCGGCGCGCCGGGCGCGGGGTCCGGGTGGTGGCCCACGACCGCCGTGCCGTCGACGTCGTCGTCGCGGTGGACGGTCGCCCGCAGGCCTGCGGCGGCCACCAGGTCGCGGGTGCGGTCGGCCTGCTCGCGGCTGGTCTCGAGCAGCAGCCACCCGCCGGGCGCCAGCCAGCGGGCGGCGCCGGCGGCGACGCGGCGGTGGAGGTCGAGGCCGTCGCCGCCGCCGTCGAGGGCGACCAGCGGCTCGTGGGTGCGGGCCTCGGGCGGCATCGTGGCCACCGCCGCGCTCGGCACGTAGGGCGCGTTGACCACCAGGACGTCGACGCGCCCCCGCAGGTCGTCGGGCAGCGCGGTCCACAGGTCGCCGAGGTGCACCTGTGCGGGGGGCGGCAGGTTGCGCCGGGCGCAGGCCACCGCCGCCGGCTCGACGTCGGCGGCGTGCACCTCCAGTCCCGGCAGCTCCGGCCGCCCGGGCAGCCCGGGCACCGCCGCGGCCAGCGCGGCAGCGATGGCACCGGTGCCGCAGCACAGGTCGACCACCACCGACCCCGGGCGCAGCCGCGCCAGCGCGAGCCGAACGAGCAGCTCGGAGCGGCGCCGCGGCACGAACACCCCGGCCTCCACCACCACCCGCGTGCCGGCGAAGGCGGCGCTGCCGACCACCACCTCCAGCGGCCGTCCGGTCACCCGCTCGTCGACCAGGCGCGCGAGGTGGGCGGCGTCGTGTGCCGCCGTGCGCAGCTCGGCGGCCTCGTCCTCGGCGAAGACGCAGCCCGCCGCGCGCAGCCGGTCGACGAGCGGGTCGGGGGGAGGCGCGGGCACGGCCACGATCCTGCCGCAGCGGCGCGCGTAGGGTCCGCGGGATGACCCCCGCGTCCGACCCCGGCACCTCCACCGCCCACGCCGTCTCGCCCGACTCGGGCCTGCACTGGGCGGCCGAGGGGGCCTGGCAGGTCGAGCCGGGGCTCCACCGCATCCCGCTGCCGCTGCCCTCCGACGGCCTGCGCGCGGTCAACGTCTACGTGCTCGAGACCGACGACGGGTTGACGCTGGTCGACGGCGGCTGGGCGATCCCGCAGGCCCGGGCGCTCCTCGAGCGCTGCCTGGGCGAGCTGGGTGCCGGGGTCGGCGACATCCGCCGGTTCCTCGTCACCCACGTGCACCGCGACCACTACACGCTGGCCTCCGTGCTCGGCGCCGAGGTGGGCGCCCACGTCTCGCTGGGCGCGGGGGAGAAGCCCGCCCTCGACCTGTTCCACTCCGAGGCCTGGCCCGGCGGCGACCCGTTCGCCGACGTGCTGGCGGGCGCGGGCGCCCACGACGTGGCCGAGCAGTGGCGACGCCACGGCGCCGGACGTCAGCTCGACCTCGCCCACTGGGCCTACCCCGACACCTGGCTGGAGGGCGACCACGAGGTGCGCGTCGGCGCGCGCACCCTCGACGCGGTGCACACGCCCGGCCACACCCCCGGCCACTTCGTCTTCGCCGACCGCACCGCGGGCCTGCTGCTGGCCGGTGACCACGTGCTGCCCACGATCACCCCGTCGATCGGCTTCACCGTGCCGGTGGTGGAGTCGCCGCTGGGCGACTTCATGGCGTCCCTCACCCGGGTGCGGGCGCTCCCCGACCTGCGGGTGCTGCCGGCCCACGGACCGCTCGCGCCGTCGTCCCACGCCCGCGTCGACGAGCTGCTGGCCCACCACGAGCACCGGCTCGAGGCCTGCCTGGCCGCGCTGTCGGGCGGTGACGGCACCGCCACCGACGTCGCCCGCCGGCTGCCGTGGACGCGCCACGAGCACGCGTGGACCGCGCTCGACGTGTTCAACCAGGGCATGGCCGCGATGGAGACCAAGGCCCACCTCGACCTGCTGGTGGCCCGCGGCGCGCTCCTCTCCGCGCCGCACGACGGCGGCGTGCGGTACGCCGTCGCCGGCTGAGGCGACCCGCGGCCGACCCACCGTCGGGCGGTCGGTGTGGCGTGACGGGGGGCGCACGGCGACAATGGCCGCGGCGGTCCGGGTGGCCCGCCCTGCGACCAGCACAGGACCAGCACGGGAGTGATGACGGTGGCCGACCACGACCGGCTCGAGCGCGACCCCGACGACCCCCGCGAGGTGGGGCGCGCGGTGGCCATGGGCCTGGCCGCGCTGCTCGGCGTCGGCCTGGTGGTCGGCCTCGTGCTCGGCGGGGTGGTGCTCGTGGTGTCGCGGGTGGCCGGCGTGGACGACAGCGCCAGCACGTCCACCGCCACCGACGGCGGGTCGTTCTTCCTGCCCCAGTTCGAGGACACCGGCGGCCCGGGCGGTCCTGACATCACCCTCGACCCCGACGTCGCCGACAGCGCGTCGTCCGGGTCCGCGACGCCGACCCCCAGCGCCTCGGAGAGCGAGAAGGCCGAGGAGCTCACCCTGTCGGCCGGGCAGGCGTCGGTGGCGCCGATGGGCCAGATCGACCTCAGCGGGGTCTACCGCGGCGGCGAGGGTGCGGTGCTGCAGGTGCAGCGCTTCGTCGTGGGCGGCGGCTGGGACGACTTCCCGGTCACCGCGGTGGTCAGCAACGAGACGTTCACGACGTACGTGCAGACCAGCTCCCCGGGGGTCAACCGCTTCCGCGTGGTCGACACCAGCGACGGCACCGCCTCGAACGACGTGCGCGTCACCGTCGGCTGAGCGGCCCAGCGGCCCAGCGGCCCAGCAGCTCAGCCGCCCAGCAGGTCAGCCGACGGGCACGCCGGCGCCGGCCGGCGCCAGGGCGAGGTCGACCAGCAGCGAGGCGTGGGCGACGGCGGAGTCGACGACCGGCAGCGGGGCGTCGTCGGCGCCGACCAGCAGGCCGATCTCGGTGCAGGCCAGCACCACCGCGTCGGCGCCGCGCGCCTGCAGGTCGCGCATGATCGCGACGTAGGCCTCGCGCGATTCGGCCCGCACGACGCCGCGGGTGATCTCCTCGAAGACCACGCGGTCGACCAGCTCGCGCCCCGCCTCGTCGGGCACCACCACCTCGATGCCGTGGGTGGCGAGGCGGTCGGCGTAGAAGGTCTCCTCCATCACCCAGCGGGCGCCGAGCAGGCCGAGCGTCGTCCAGCCCTCGCGCACGGCGATCGCGGCGACGGCATCGGCGATGTGCACCGCCGGCACGGCCACGGCGTCCTCGAGGGCCGCGAAGTTCTTGTGCATGAGGTTGGTGCACAGCCCGACGAGGTCGGCGCCGCCGGCCTCGCAGCGACGGGCGGCGTCGGCGAGCAGCGCGGCGGAGCCGGCCCAGTCGCCGCGCAGCTGGCAGTCGCGCACCTCCGCGAAGTCCAGCGACTGCAGGGAGATGCGGGCGGAGGAGTGGCCGCCGAGGCGGGCCGCGACCTCCTCGTTGATCAGGCGGTAGTAGGTGGCCGTGGAGTGCCACGACATGCCGCCGACGAGGCCGATGGTCTGCATGTGTCGATGGTCGCGCTCCGCCGAGCACACCGGAAGTGCCGTCCTGCCAGGACGAGGCATAACCTGAGCCTATGGCCCTCGACGCCCGCCGCACGCTGCTCTTCCGCGCCGTCGCCCGCGCCGGGTCGATCAGCGCGGCCGCCCGCGAGCTGGGCTGGACGCAGCCGGCGGTGAGCCAGCAGCTGGCCCACCTCGAGCGGGAGGCGGGCGGCCCCCTGCTGCTGCGCGGGTCGCGCGGGGTGACGCCCACCGAGGCCGGACGGGCACTGCTGGCCCGCGCCGACGTGGTCGCCGCCGAGCTGCACGCCGCGGGGGAGGAGCTCGCCGCGCTCCACCAGCTGCGCGCCGGACGGGTGCGGTTGGTGGCGTTCCCGTCGGCGGCGGCCACGCTGGTGCCGGACGCGGTGGCCGCGCTGGGGCGGGCGCACCCCGAGGTGCAGGTCGGGCTCGAGGAGGCCGAGCCGCCCGAGGCGCTGGCCGCCGCGGCGGGCGGTGAGGCCGACCTCGCCCTGGTCTTCGGCTACGACGGCGCCCCGCAGGGCCTCGGCACGCTGACGTGGCGACCGCTGCTCGACGAGGCCGTGCACCTGGTGGTGCCGCCCGACCTGGCGGCGCCGGGTCGCCGGGGGCTCGCGGCGCTGGCCGACGCCGACTGGATCGGTGGGTGCGTGCGCTGCCGCACCCACCTCGTCGACTGCTGCGAGGCGGCCGGGTTCACCCCGACCGTGCGCCACGCCACCGACGACTACGTGGTGGTGCAGCACCTGGTGGCCCGCGGCCTCGGTGTGGCCGTGCTCCCGGAGTCGGCGTTCGCGGCGTACCGCCACCCCGACGTGCAGGTGGTGGAGCTGGCAGGGCTGGGGCGACGCCACGTGGGCCTGGCCCACCGCCCCGGAGCGCAGACCGTCCCCGCCACCGCGGCCCTCGTCGCCCAGGTGGTGGCCCGGGCGGAGGCGGTCGCGGCGACGGGGACGTCGCTCAGGCGTGCGGGTGGAGCCTCAGCTCACGGCACGTAGTCGAACGAGTCGGGGTTGGGGCCGGTGCGGCCGTCCTCGCCCTTGTCGAGCGCGGCGATCGTGGCGAGCTCCTCGGGGCTGAGGGAGAAGTCGAACAGGTCGAAGTTCTCCTCCATGCGCTCGCGCTTCATCGACTTCGGGAAGACGATGTCGCCGCGGTCGAGGTGCCAGCGCAGGGTGACCTGCGAGGCGCTCTTGCCGTGGGCGGTGGCGATCTCGCCGATCACCGGGTCGTCGAGCACGGCGCCCTGGGCGATGGGCGACCACGCCTCGACCTCCACGCCGTGGCGGATCGAGGCCGCGCGCGCGTCCTCGTTGGTGAAGTAGGGGTGCACCTCGATCTGGTTGACCACGGGCACGACGCCGGTCTCAGAGACGATGCGGTCGAGGTGGGCCGGCTGGAAGTTCGAGACGCCCACGGAGCGGGCGCGACCGTCCTCGACGAACGACGCCAGGGTCTTCCACGTGGAGACGTAGTCACCGTCGTACAGCGTGGGCAGCGGCCAGTGGATGAGGAACAGGTCGATGCGGTCGAGGCCGAGCTTGGTCAGCGTCTCCTCGAAGGCGCGCTTCGCGTCGTCGGGGCGGTGGAAGCCGTTGTTCAGCTTCGAGGTCACGTAGAGCTCGTCACGGGCCAGGCCCGAGGACTTCAGCGCCTCGCCGACCTGCTGCTCGTTCTGGTACATCTGCGCGGTGTCGATGTGGCGGTAGCCCACCTCGAGCGCCGTGGTCACGACGTCGGCGGCCTGCTCCGGCGGCACCTGGTAGGTGCCGAAGCCGAGCTGGGGGATGGTCGTCTGGTCGGTCAGGGTGATCGTGGGAACGGTCATGTGTGTCCCAATGCCCAGCCGGGGGCCGCGCATTCCACCTCCCACCCCTCCGGGCGGCTCGTGTGCGCCGCTGACCGCCCCTGCCCGCGCCTGTCTGCCCCCCCCCGACGCACCCTCCGACCCGCCCCTCCGACCGGCCCTGGGCACACTGGAGGGATGCACTACACCGACTACGACACCCGCCTGGCGGCCTACGCCGTGATCCACGACGAGCACGACCGCGTGCTCCTCGCGCTGTGGAACGAGGGCCACCGCCCGCAGTGGACGCTGCCCGGCGGCGGCGTCGAGCTGCACGAGAGCGTGGAGGAGGCGGTGGTGCGCGAGGTCGCCGAGGAGAGCGGGTACGCCGTCGAGGTCGGTGAGCTGCTGGGCGTCGACTCCTACGTCATCCCGCCCGAGCGGCGGCTCAACGGGTCGTCGCGACCGATGAAGGCGGTGCGCACCGTCTTCCGCGCCCGGGTGACCGGCGGCGAGCTGAGCGCCGAGCAGGACGGCTCCACCGACGAGGCGCGGTGGTTCCCGCTCGACGAGGTCGCCGCCCTCGACCGCGTCTCGGTGGTGGACATCGCGCTGGGGATGGCCGGGCTGCTGCGCCAGGAGCGCGAGCAGTAGCCGGACTTGAGTCGATGAGACTCAACTAACTTGTCTGCGGGCGCGCAGCGACGCATCATGGAGTCATCGCCGGACGATCCCGCGCCGGCCAGCCCCTGACATCCCTGACATCCCCGCACGACCCACAGATGGAGGAACCACCCATGGCACGAGCCGTCGGCATCGACCTCGGCACGACCAACAGCGTCGTGACGGTCCTGGAGGGCGGAGAGCCCACCGTCATCGCCAACGCGGAGGGCGCGCGCACCACCCCCTCCGTCGTGGCCTTCGCCAAGAACGGCGAGGTGCTCGTGGGCGAGGTGGCCAAGCGCCAGGCCGTCACGAACATCGACCGCACCATCCGCTCCGTCAAGCGCCACATGGGCACCGACTGGAAGCAGAAGATCGACGACAAGGACTTCACGCCCCAGCAGATCAGCGCCTTCGTGCTGCAGAAGCTGAAGCGCGACGCGGAGGCCTACCTCGGCGAGCCCGTCACCGACGCGGTCATCACCGTGCCGGCGTACTTCTCCGACGCCCAGCGCCAGGCCACCAAGGAGGCCGGTGAGATCGCGGGCCTCAACGTCAGCCGCATCGTCAACGAGCCCACCGCGGCCGCGCTGGCCTACGGCCTCGACAAGGGCGACGACCAGACGATCCTCGTCTTCGACCTCGGTGGCGGCACGTTCGACGTCTCGCTGCTGGAGATCGGCGAGGGCGTCGTGGAGGTCAAGGCGACCTCCGGTGACAACCACCTCGGTGGTGACGACTGGGACGCCCGCGTCGTCGAGTGGATGGTCAAGAAGTTCAAGGCCGGCAACGGCGTCGACCTCGCGGCCGACAAGATCGCCAAGCAGCGCCTCCAGGAGGCCGCCGAGAAGGCGAAGATCGAGCTGTCGTCCTCCAGCGAGACCACGATCCACCTGCCCTACATCACCCACGGCGAGTCGGGCCCGCTGCACTTCGAGGAGCGCCTGACCCGCTCGGAGTTCCAGCAGCTCACCGACGACCTGCTCGAGCGCACCAAGGTGCCGTTCCAGAACGTCCTGAAGGACGGCGGCGTCGCGGTCGACAAGATCGACCACGTCGTGCTCGTCGGCGGCTCCACCCGCATGCCCGCGGTCTCCGAGGTCGTCAAGAGCCTCCTCGGCGGCAAGGAGCCCAACAAGGGCGTCAACCCCGACGAGGTCGTCGCCATCGGCGCGGCCCTGCAGGCCGGCGTCCTCAAGGGCGAGGTCAAGGACGTGCTGCTGCTCGACGTCACCCCGCTCTCCCTCGGCATCGAGACCAAGGGCGGTGTGATGACCAACCTCATCGAGCGCAACACCACGATCCCGACCAAGCGCTCGGAGATCTTCACCACCGCCGACGACAACCAGCCGTCGGTGGAGATCAAGGTCGCCCAGGGCGAGCGTCAGCTGTGGTCGCAGAACCAGCCGCTGGGCAACTTCGAGCTCACCGGCCTCCCGCCGGCGCCGCGCGGCATCCCGAAGATCGAGGTCACCTTCGACATCGACGCCAACGGCATCGTGCACGTCTCCGCGAAGGACCAGGCCTCGGGCCGCGAGCAGTCGATGACGATCTCCGGCGGCTCCGCGCTGGGCAAGGACGACATCGACCGGATGGTCCGCGAGGCCGAGCAGTACGCCGAGGAGGACGCCAAGCGTCGCGAGGCCATCGAGGTCCGCAACCAGGCCGACCAGCTCGTCTACACCACGGGCAAGTTCCTGGCCGACAACGGCGACAAGATCCCCGAGGAGGTCCGCACCGAGGTGCAGGGCGACCTCGACGCGCTGAAGTCGACGCTGGAGAACGCCGACGCGAGCGCCGAGGAGCTCACCGCCGGCACCACCAAGCTCAACGAGTCGAGCCAGAAGATGGGTGCGGCGATGTACGCCGCGGCCGAGGCCGACTCCGCTGCCGCCGGCGGCGCCACCGGTGCGACCGGCGAGGCCGACGACGACATCGTGGACGCCGAGGTCGTCGACGAGGAGCCCGGCACCGACGGGTCCGAGGGCGCCACCGAGGGTGACGCCAAGTGACCCAGCCCCGCGACGAGCAGGGTCTGCCGCAGGAGGGGGAGCCCACCGGGGCTCCCTCTCCCGAGGGCCTGCCGACCGACGAGGCGGCGGGCCTGGCCGAGGGCGTCGAGGTGCAGGACGGACCGGTGGAGGCCGTCGACGCGGCCGACTCCGCCGTCCCGGACGACGACACGGTGCCGGCCGAGCCGGCGCCGGCGTCCGACCCGGCCGACGACGAGGCCGTGGTGGCGCGCATGGAGGCCGCCGAGCGGCTGGCCGACCTGCAGCGGCTCCAGGCGGAGTTCCTCAACTACAAGCGGCGCGTCGAGCGCGACCGCGACCTGATCAAGGAGAACGCGACGTACGCCGCGCTCGCCCCGATCACCGAGGTGCTCGACACGATCGACCGCGCGCGGGAGCACGAGCCGCTCGAGGGCGGGTTCAAGTCGGTCGCCGAGCAGCTCGAGCGCACCGTGGCGGGCCTCGGCCTGATCCGGTTCGGCGAGCCCGGCGACGCCTTCGACCCGAGCCTGCACGAGGCGCTGTCGAACCTCGGCGAGGACCCCGAGGTCACGGTGACGACCTGCAAGGTCATCGCCAAGGCCGGCTACCGCATCGGCACGCGCGTCGTGCGCGCCGCGCAGGTGCTCGTCGTCGAGCCTGCGTCGTCCTGACCCGTGTCGTCCTGACCCGCAGCGCACCGGCCCGGGCACCCGCCCGGGCCGGCGCGCAGCACCGTGAGCAGCAGAGAGGGGAGGTGGTCCCGTGAGTGACAACGGCTTCCGCGCCGACTGGGCGCAGAAGGACTTCTACGCGACCCTCGGCGTGGCCAAGGACGCCGGCGCCGACGAGATCAAGAAGGCCTACCGGCGCCTGGCCCGGGCGAACCACCCCGACTCCAACCCCGGCGACACCGCCAAGCACGACACCTTCAAGTCGGTCGCCGAGGCCTACGACGTGGTCGGCGACCCCGAGAAGCGCGCCAAGTACGACGAGATGCGCTCGCTCTACGGCAGCGGCGGCTTCCGCGGCGGTGCGCCCGGCGGCGGCGGCGCCGGCGGCGGGTTCAATCTCGACGACCTGCTGCGCGAGCGCGCCGGCGCCCAGGGCGGCCTCGGCGACATGTTCGGCGACGTCTTCGGCGGCGGCTTCCCCGGCCGCGCCCGGCAGACCCGCCCGCGCCCCACCAAGGGCGCCGACGTCGACACCACCGCCACGATCAGCTTCACCGACGCCCTCGACGGCGTCACCATCTCGCTGCGGCTCAGCTCCGACGCCCCGTGCCCGACGTGCGCGGGCAGCGGTGGCAAGCCGGGCAGCAAGCCCCACGTGTGCCCCGAGTGCGAGGGCGCCGGGTACGTCGTCTCCTCGGTCGGCGGCGCCTTCTCGATGAACGAGACCTGTCCGGCCTGCGGCGGTCGCCAGCTGGTCTACGACGAGGCGTGCCCCACCTGCCACGGCAGCGGGCGCGGGCAGTCGTCGCGCACCATCCAGGCCCGCATCCCCGCCGGCGTCAAGGACGCCCAGCGCATCCGCCTGCGCGGCAAGGGCGTGGCGGGGGAGAACGGCGGCCCCGCCGGCGACCTGTTCGTCACCGTGAAGGTCTCGCCCCACCGGGTCTTCGGGCGCAAGGGCGACAACCTCACCCTCGACGTGCCGGTCTCCTTCGACGAGCTCGCGCTCGGTGCCGACGTGCGCATCCCCACCCTCGACGGCGCCGCGGTCACCCTCAAGGTGCCGGCCGGCACGCCCAACGGGCGCACGTTCCGGGTGCGCGGCAAGGGCGCCCGCAAGACCGACGGCACCACCGGCGACCTGCTGGCCACCGTCGAGGTGCACGTGCCGGCGGTGCTCGACGCGACCGCGCGCGAGGCCGTGGAGGCCTACCGCGCCGCGACCGCGCAGAGGCCGCTGCGCGCCGGGCTCTTCGAGCCGGCGGGATGACGTCGTGGGTGTGCGCGAGCCCCTCCAGCCGGCCCACGACGCGGCCGTCTACGTCATCTCCGTCGCCGCGGAGCTGACCGGGCTGCACCCGCAGACCCTGCGCACCTACGAGCGCATGGGGCTGATCACCCCCGGTCGCACCGGCGGCGGCGGACGGCGCTACTCCCACCGCGACATCGAGCTGCTCCGGGCGATCTCCGAGCTCACCTCCGCGGGCATCGGCATCGAGGGCGTGCGGCGCATCCTCGACCTCGAGCACCGCGTCGACGCCCTGCAGGCCCGCAACGCCGAGCTGATCGCCGAGCTCGACGCCACCCGCGCCGCCCTGCAGCAGGCGCTGGTCGCGCGCCGGGTCACCCCCGACCGCGAGCGACTGCCCAACAAGCTCCCCGTCCTGCGCCGCCCCGACCCCCCGCAGTCGGTCGTCGTCTGGCGCCGCGGGCGCTGAGGCCGTGGGCGGGCAGTTTCCCCGGCCGGCCGGGGAAACCCCCTCTTGGTGACTGGAACTTCAGCCACCAAGAGGCAGTTTCCGCCTCCCGGTCGGCCTCAGGGGCAGCCGCACCGCCCCGAGCGGCCGGCTTCGACGTACGGCGAACGACCGCCCCGGCGCCTGGGGCGGGACGCTAGTCTTCGGCGCACCCCGGCCGGACGGTCGGGCACGAAGGGGTGCTCTCCGTGCAGTCGCTGCTTGACGTGCTGGCCCACTGGGTCGACGACATCGAGTGGGTGCACTTCCTGACCATCCCGGTCTTCACCGGCGTCATCGGCTGGCTGATCAACTGGTCGGGGCTGTGGATGCTGTTCAGCCCGGTGCGGTTCCACGGCGTGCGGGTCCCCGGCATGCGCGAGGTGGTGAGCGTGCTGCCGCGCAAGGTGCAGGAGATCCCGGGGCTGCTCCAGGGCGGGCTCGGCTGGCAGGGCATCATCCCGGCGCGCGCGGCCAAGATGGGCAGCATCGCCGTCGACAAGGCGATCGCGAAGCTCGGTACGCCGGCGGAGTTCTACCAGCAGCTCGAGCCCGACCAGATCGCCGCCCACATCGTCGCGGTCTTCCGTCCCGAGCTGCCCCAGCTGGTCGACGACGTGATGCGTCGCGAGCACCCGCGGCTGTGGCGCGACCTGCCGCGGCCGGTGCGCCGCGCGGTCGTGGAGCGCGTCGACGCCCAGCTGCCGACGGTGGTGGGCCGGGTGACCGACGAGATCGGCACCCACATCGACCAGCTGCTCGACCCCAAGATCATGGTGATCGACCACTTCCGCGACAACCCGTCGCTGGTGGTGCGGATCTTCCGCGACTTCGGCCAGCGCGAGCTCAACCTGATGGTCACCTTCGGCTTCGTGTTCGGCTTCCTGCTCGGCATCCCGGTGGCGGTGGTCGACTCGATCTTCGGGCTGTGGTGGCTGCTGCCGGTGCTCGGCGTGGTGGTCGGCTGGGTGACCAACGCGCTCGGCATGTGGCTGATCTTCGAGCCGCCCGAGCCGCGCCGCATCCTCGGCATCCGCGTGCAGGGGCTCTTCCCGCGCCGCCAGGACCAGGCCGCGGAGGTCTACGCCCGCATCATCGCCGAGGAGGTCATCACCCTCGAGCGCATCGGCGACTTCCTGCTCGACGGCCCCGGCGGCGACCGCACCCGCGCCATGCTCGCCACCTCGCTGCGTCCCGCGATCGACCTGGCCGTCGGCCCCGCGCGCGGCGCCGTGCGGGTGGCGGTCGGCCCCGACCGCTTCGACCACATCCGCGACTCCGTCGCCCAGGACCTCGTGGGCCGCACGCTCACGCCGTTCCGCGACAAGGAGTTCAGCCGGCGCCAGGCCGACAAGATCCGGGTACTGGTGTCACGCCGCACCAAGGACCTGCCCCCGCGCGACTTCGTCGAGATGATGCGCGCGGCCATCAAGGAGGACGAGTGGATGCTCTACGCCCACGGCGCGATCATGGGACTGGCCGGCGGGTTCCTGCACCTGTGGATCTTCGGGGTCGGGTGACCGCGTGAGCCACGTCGACCCCCGCGACCCCCGGGCCCCCCGCGACCCCGACGACCCGTTCCGCCGTCCCGACGACGAGACCGGGCTGGTCGGCCGGCTCGGCCCGGCCGTCGAGGCCCTGCCCGGCCTCGGCCGGGTCGCGGCCACCGCGGCCTGGCACACCACCGGCTGGGGCGTGCGTACGTCGGCACGCACCGGCCGGCGCTTCCTGCGCGCCGTGCGCGACCCCGACGAGGCGGCCGCGCTGGCCAAGGAC
The DNA here is from genome assembly GCF_058681775.1 of Nocardioides sp. FY1077. NCBI lineage: Bacteria > Bacillati > Actinomycetota > Actinomycetes > Propionibacteriales > Nocardioidaceae > Nocardioides > Nocardioides sp. FY1077. The sequence goes on from NZ_JBZWDB010000002.1 coordinate 203,354, forward strand.
GCCACCCAGGCCGCCACCGTGGTCGGCGACCTGACCCGCTCGGTCTCCTCCGGCACGCCGGTGGGCCGCGCGCTGGTCGACGCCGCGGAGGCGCTGGGCGAGATCGTGGTGAGCGAGCCGGTGGTCGTCACCGGCCACGTGCACCACCCCGGCGACGGTGACGACGAGCAGCCGGCCACCCCGGCCACCCTGCGCGAGCGCGGCGCCGAGCTGCTGGAGCGCTCCCGCGACGTGTGGGACTCCGGGCACTCCCACCCGGCGTACGCCCGCATCCTGGGCGAGCTCGCGCCCGACGAGGCGCGCCTGCTGCTGCTGCTCCTGCGCGGCGGGCCGCAGCCCAGCGTCGACGTGCGCACCGGTGGGCCGATCGGCATGGTCAACAGCCAGCTGCTGGCGCCCGGCCTGACGATGGTCGGGGCGCGGGCCGGGGTGCGCTACCAGGACCACGTGCCGGCGTACCTGAACAACCTGTTCCGGCTCGGGCTGGTGTGGTTCTCGCGGGAGTCGCTGCGCGACCCGATGGAGTACCAAGTGCTGGAGGCGCAGCCCGACGTGCTGGAGGCGATGCACTCGGTGCGGTTCGCGAAGGTCGTGCGCCGCAGCATCCACCTCACGCCGTTCGGGGAGGACTTCTGCCGCACCTGCCTGGTCGACGAGCACACCGCGGTGGTGGAGTTCCCGGCCCACGGCGTGCCCCCGGAGACCGAGGGCGGGGACACCCCCAGCACCGCCCCCTGAGGGTCGGGCCCACGTCGTCGATCCCGCCGCTGACCTGGCAGAATCGGACAAGGCTGAGCGGAACAGGCTCAACTCCTGCCGCGTTGCACAGGACGACCCCCACGCCAGCACCAGCCACCTCACGGTGAGGAGACGCGACCCATGAGCCAGTTCGGCGCCGAGAAGTTCACCACCCGCAGCCGGGAGGCCGTCGAGGCCGCCCAGCTGTCGGCCACCACCTCCGGCCACATCGCCACCGAGCCGATCCACCTGCTGGTCGCGCTGCTGGGCCAGCAGGACGGCACCACCCGCAGCCTGGTCACCCGGGCCGGGGTCGACGTGCAGGCGCTGGTCGCCGGCGCGGGCGCCGCGCTCGAGGCGCTCCCGCGGGCCAGCGGCGCCACCGTGCAGCAGCCGGGCGCCGCGCCCGCGCTGACCCGGGTGCTGGCCGGCGCCCTCGACCTCGCCCGGTCGATGAAGGACGACTACGTCGCCACCGAGCACCTGCTGATCGCCCTGGCCGGCACCGAGTCGAGCGCCCAGCAGGTGCTCCGCGACGTCGGCCTGAGCGAGGCCGGCCTGCGCGACGGGCTCACCGCTGTGCGCGGCAGCCGCCGGGTGACCAGCCAGGACGCGGAGTCGACGTACGAGGCGCTGGAGAAGTACTCCGTCGACCTCACCTCCGCCGCCGAGGACGGCCGGCTCGACCCGGTGATCGGCCGCGACGCCGAGATCCGCCGCGTCGTGCAGGTGCTGAGCCGGCGCACCAAGAACAACCCCGTGCTGATCGGCGAGCCCGGCGTCGGCAAGACCGCCGTCGTCGAGGGCCTGGCCCAGCGCGTCGTGGCCGGCGACGTGCCCGACTCGCTCAAGGGGCGCCGGGTGCTCAGCCTCGACCTCGCCGCGATGGTGGCCGGCGCGAAGTACCGCGGCGAGTTCGAGGAGCGGCTGAAGGCCGTGCTCGAGGAGGTCAAGGACGCCGGCGGGCAGGTCATCACGTTCATCGACGAGCTGCATACGGTGGTCGGCGCGGGCGCCGGCGGCGACTCCGCGATGGACGCCGGCAACATGCTCAAGCCGATGCTGGCGCGCGGTGAGCTGCACATGATCGGCGCGACCACCCTCGACGAGTACCGCGAGCGCATCGAGAAGGACCCCGCGCTGGAGCGCCGCTTCCAGCAGGTGTTCGTCGGCGAGCCCAGCGTCGAGGACACCATCCAGATCCTGCGCGGCATCCAGGAGAAGTACGAGGCCCACCACGGCGTGCGGATCACCGACGCCGCGCTGGTGGCCGCCGCCACCCTCTCCGACCGCTACATCCCCGGACGCCAGCTGCCCGACAAGGCCATCGACCTCGTCGACGAGGCGGCCTCCCGGCTGCGCATGGAGATCGAGTCGTCGCCGGAGGAGGTCGACCAGCTGCGCCGCCAGGTCGACCGGCTGAAGATGGAGGAGTTCGCACTGGCCAAGGAGAGCGACGACGCCTCCGTGGAGCGGCTCGCCGTGCTGCGCGCCGACCTCGCCGACCGCGAGGAGGAGCTGCGCGGGCTCGAGGCGCGCTGGGAGAAGGAGAAGAGCTCCCGCGAGGGCGAGGGCGACCTGCGCCGCCAGCTCGACCAGCTGCGCATCGACGCCGAGCGCCTCCAGCGCGAGGGCGATCTCGGGCGGGCCAGCGAGATCCTCTACGGCCAGATCCCGGCGCTGGAGAAGGAGATCGAGGCCGCGGCCGCCGCCGAGAGCGGCGAGGTCGACGGCGTGGAGCCGCTGGTGGGCGAGGAGGTCGGCGCCGAGCAGGTCGCCGAGGTCGTGGAGGCGTGGACCGGCATCCCCACGGGCCGCATGCTCCAGGGCGAGACCGCCAAGCTGCTCGAGATGGAGCAGGTCATCGGCCAGCGGCTGATCGGCCAGCGCGAGGCGGTCACCGCGGTCAGCGACGCCGTGCGCCGCTCGCGCGCCGGCATCGCCGACCCCCACCGCCCCACCGGCTCGTTCCTCTTTCTCGGCCCGACCGGCACCGGCAAGACCGAGCTGGCCAAGTCGCTGGCCGACTTCCTCTTCGACGACGAGCGCGCGATCGTGCGCATCGACATGAGCGAGTACAGCGAGAAGCACTCGGTGGCGCGCCTGGTCGGTGCCCCTCCCGGGTACGTCGGCTACGACGAGGGCGGCCAGCTCACCGAGGCCGTGCGGCGCCGTCCCTACTCGGTGGTGCTGCTCGACGAGGTGGAGAAGGCACACCCCGAGGTCTTCGACATCCTGCTGCAGGTGCTCGACGACGGCCGGCTCACCGACGGTCAGGGTCGCACCGTCGACTTCCGCAACACGCTGCTGGTCCTGACCAGCAACCTCGGGTCGCAGCACCTCGTCGACCCGCTGCTCGACCCCGCCGTGCGCCGCGAGTCGGTGATGGCGGTGGTGCGGGCCTCCTTCAAGCCGGAGTTCCTCAACCGTCTCGACGAGATCGTGCTGTTCGACGCGCTCACCCGCGACGAGCTCACCCACATCGTCGACCTGCAGCTGACCCTGCTGGAGCAGCGGCTGGCGGTGCGCCGCATCGGCATCGACGTCACCGACGCCGCCCGCACCTGGCTCGCCGACACCGGCTACGACCCGGCGTACGGCGCCCGGCCGCTGCGCCGGCTCGTGCAGTCGGCCATCGGCGACCCGCTGGCGCGGATGCTGATCGGCGGCGAGGTCGTCGACGGCGGCCGGGTCTCCGTCGACGTGGCCGACGACGGCCTGGTCCTCACCGTCGCCTGACCGCCTTTCGTCGGTCGAGCAGGCCTCCGGTTCGTTGGTCGAGCAGGGGAGGCGCCCTTCGAGACGCTCGCTGCGCTCGCTCCTCAGGGACCACGCCAGCGCCGAGCCGTATCGAGACCCCGGCGCGAGCGCCGGTCGACCCGAGTCAGCTCCGCGTCAGCGTCTCCTGCAGCCGCTCGAGCCCCCGCGAGGTGTGGCTCTTGACGGTGCCGGCGGAGATGCCGAGCTCGCGGGCGGTCTCCTCGACCGACAGCCCCAGCCAGTGCCGCAGCAGCACCGTGCGGCGTTGCATCAGGGGCAGCGCCTGCAGGGCGTCGAAGAGCGCCGAGCGCTCCTCGACGGGCAGCGGCTCGCGGGCGGCGGGGTCGTGGCCCTCGAGGCCCTGGCGCTCGCGGCGCCACGGGCGCCGGGTCGCGTCGATGGTGGCGGTGACGATGATGCGCCGCGCGTACGCCTCCTCGCTGCCGTCGCGGTGGAGCCGGGGCCAGGCGACGTACAGCTTGGTCAGTGCGTCCTGCAGCACGTCGTCGGCCTGGTGCCAGTCGCCGCAGACGGCGTAGGCGACGCGGCGCAGGTGGGTGCGCCGGGCGGTCACGAAGGCCACGAACTCCGCCTCCCGCGCCTCGCGCCTGCGGCTCACAGCAGGCCCTCGCCGGAGGCGTAGCGCGAGCGGGCGTCGGCCAGCAGCTCCTCGAAGGTCCGGCCGACCGTCTCGCGCGGGCGGGTGGTGATCACCTCGAGCTCGCCGCGGGTGACGCGCCACACGACGAAGTAGACGACGCCGTCCTCGCCGGCGCGCACCCGTGCGGCGCCCGTCGTGGCGCCGGGGGCGGCGAACGTCGCACCGAGGCGCGGGTCGTCGGTGCGCTCGAGCACCTCGCTGCCTGCGCTGGCGACCACGGTGGAGGCGTCGGTGAGGCGCACGGTGTCGGGCCAGCCGTTGCCGGCCGTGCTGTAACCGGACTGGTCGGCCACCCAGTCGGCGAAGCTCGCCCAGCCGGCGCTCGGCTCGCTGGTGGTCGAGCTCGCCTGAGGGCCGGTCTGGAGCAGGACCCACGACCGGGTGCCGTCGTAGGTGACGTCGAAGGCGTCGGAGCGGTGCGGCGGGTCGAGCCGCAGCGGGTCGGCGATGCGCTCACGCACCTCGGCGCCCGGGCGCACCTCCACCTCGCCGTCGCGGTAGCGCACCGCTGTCCCGCCGGTCCAGCCGTCGGCCGACGCCGTGTTGGTGGGCGGGGGCGGGGTGGTCGGGGCCACCGGGCCCGGGCTGGGCGTGGGGTCGACCGCCACCAGCCCCGTCGCCTCGCGCGACGCCTCGCTCGTCGCCATGAGGCCCGCGGTGCCGAGCACCACGACCGCGCCGACGCCGGCCAGCGAGGTCGCGGCCCGGCGCAGCCGCAGCGCTCGTCGTCCGGCCGCGACGTGCTGCTCGACGGGCCGGTGCTCCGGCCCCGTCCCGAACGACTGCTCGATCTCGTTGTGCCACATCTGCTGTCCGCCTCCCGTGGTCGCACCGTGTCACGTGGAGAACGGGACGACCACCGGATCGGTTGTCAGGTGGCGTCGGCGGGGTCGGCCGCGACGACCACGCCGGGGTTCATCAGGCCCCGCGGGTCGAGCGCGCTCTTGACCGCGCGCATCAGGTCGCGCTCCACGGGGTCGGCGTAGTGGTCGGCGAGCGCGACCTTGGCCGAGCCGAGGCCGTGCTCGGCGCTGATGCTGCCGCCGAGGGCGACGACCTCGTCGTAGATGACTGCCGAGAGCCGCTCGGCGTGCTCGAGCAGCACCGACGGCGGCGCGCCGACGGGCCCGGAGAGGTTGTGGTGGAGGTTGCCGTCGCCGACGTGGCCGTAGGTGACCCGACGTACGCCGGGCAGCACCGCCTCCAGCGCCCGGTCGGTGGCGGCGACCAGCGCGGGGAGCGCGGCGATCGGCACGGTGACGTCGTGCTTGAGGCTGGGCCCGGCGGGGTTCTGCGCCTCCGAGATGCCCTCGCGCAGCAGCCACAGCCCGGCGCGCTGGGCGGGGGAGCCGGCCACCACCGCGTCGGCGAGCACCCCGCGCTCGGCGGCGGCGCCGAGCAGCGCCTCGAGCCGGTCGTCGAGGCCGGCGGGGGAGGTGGCGGCGAGCTCGACGAGCACGTACCAGGGGTGCGCCTCGGCGAAGGGGTCGCGTGCGCCGGGCTGGTGCTCGAGCACCAGTCCCACCGCCTCGCGGGCCACCAGCTCGAACGTCGTGAGCTCGCCCGCGGCGTGCTCCTTGGCCACCCCGAGCAGGTCGACCGCGGCGGCGACGTCGGGCACCGCCACCCAGGCGGTGGCCCGCGCGGGCGTGGCGGGGAAGAGTCGCACGGTCGCGGCGGTGATCACGCCGAGGCTGCCCTCGGCGCCGACGAACAGCTGGGTGAGGTCGTAGCCGGTGTTGTCCTTGCGCAGCGCGCGCAGGCCGTGCCAGATGCGTCCGTCGGGCAGCACGACCTCGAGGCCGAGCACGAGCGCGCGCATCATGCCGTAGCGCAGCACGGCGGTGCCGCCGGCGTTGGTGGCCAGCACGCCGCCGACGGTGGCGCTGCCCTCCGAGCCCAGCGAGAGCGGGAAGAGCCGGCCCGCCGCGGCGGCGACCTCCTGCAGGCCCTGCAGGGTCAGCCCGGCCTCCACCGTGGCGGTGTCGCCGACCGGGTCGACCTCGCGCACCGCCCGCATCCGGCCCAGCCACAGCACCAGCTGCTCGCCCGAGGCGTCGGGCACGGCGCCGCCGCACAGGCCGGTGCCGCCGCCCTGCGGCACCAGCGCGACGCCGGCCTCGTGGCACAGGCGCACGGCGGTCACGACCTGCTCGGTGGAGGCGGGACGCAGCACGGCGGGGCTGAGCCCACGGTGGGCGCCGCGCCAGTCGACGAGGTGGCCGGCGACGTCGTCGGGGGCGTCGGCGGTGCGGACGACCCCGGCGGGGCCGAGCGCGGCGGTGAGGTCGTCGAGCAGGCGGTCGGTGACGGGCACGGGTGCTCCTTGGTGGGGGTGTGGGTCAGCCGAGCAGGAGGGCGATCAGCAGCGCGACCGGCAGGCAGCCGAGCGTGGTGACCAGCACGACCTCCCGGGCCAGCGTCTCGCCGACGCGGTAGCGGGTGGCGTGCAGGAAGATGTTCTGCGCGGTCGGCAGGCCCGCGACGATCACCACGCCGAGCAGCGCCTGGCCGTCCAGGCCGCAGGCCGACCCGACGGCCCACGCCACGACCGGCATCACGCCCAGCTTCAGCACGGTGGCGGTGACGACCTCGCGGCGCTGCCCCGCGCGGCCCAGCGGCGGGCTGAGCCGCAGCGCCGCGCCGTACGACAGGAGCATCGCGGGGATGGCGAGCCCGGCCAGCAGCGTGACCGGCTGCATGACCACGTCGGGCAGGCGCCAGCCGGTGACCGCGAGCAGCAGCCCGGCGAACGACGCGATGGTCAGCGGGTTGCTGGCCAGGCGCAGCACCACGGTGCGGGCGTCGGTGTCTCGCCCGGCGCGGCGGTCGAGCCAGGCGAGCGCCAACGGCTGCACCAGCAGCACCTGCACGAGCAGCGTCGGCACCACCACGGCGGCGTCGCCGACGACGTAGGCCCCGACGGCGATGCCGAGGTTGCCGGCGTTGACGTACGACGACACGAGCGCGCCGATCAGCACGTCGCCGCCGTCGTTGCGCCACAGCAGCCGCGAGACGAGCGCGAAGACGAGGAAGCAGGCGGCCAGCGAGGCCGCGGAGGCGACGACGTTGGCGGCGGTGTCGCCGCCGATCTCCAGGCCGCTGATCGTGACCAGCATCAGCGCCGGGGTGGCCACGAAGAACGACACCTCGGCCAGCGTGCGCTGGGCGCGCTCGTCGACGACGCCGCGGTGGGCCAGCAGGGCGCCCACGCCGATCACGGCGAGGATCGTGGTGAAGCCGGTCAGCAGGTCCACGGGCGCTCCCCGGTCGCTCGGCGATGCCCGGACGGCACTGGACGATGCCCCACGGCGCTGCCTACGGTCCGGCGGTGGAGAACCCCCAGGTGGTCATGGTCGGCCCGCTGATGCCCGACCTCGTCGAGGCCCTGCAGGAGCGGTACGGCGCCCGCCCGCTCGAGGAGGTCGCCGCGCCGGGCGCGGGCGTGCGGGTGGCGGTCACGACGGGTCGCACCGGCGTGCGCGCCGACACCCTGGAGCGGCTGCCCGACCTCGGCGCGGTGGTGCACTTCGGCGTCGGCCACGACCGCACCGACCTCGACGCGCTCGCCGCCCGCGGCGTGGTGGCCTCCACGACCCCCGACGTGCTCACCGACTGCGTGGCTGACACCGCGGTGGGCCTGGTGATCGACGTGATGCGCGGGCTCAGCGCGGCCGACCGGTTCGTGCGCCGCGGTGAGTGGGCCTCCGGCGAGGGCGGCGGCGCCTACGCGTTCCCGCTGTCGCGTCGGGTGAGCGGCGCACGGGTCGGCGTCCTCGGCCTGGGCCGCATCGGCAAGGCCGTCGCCCGGCGCCTCGAGGGCTTCGGCTGCGCGGTGTCCTACACCGGCACCCGCGCCCAGGACGGCGTGGCGCTGCCGTACGTCGACGACCTGGTCGAGCTCGCCCGCGGCGTCGACGTGCTGGTGCTGACGTGTGCGCTCACCGACCGCACCCGCGGCGCGGTGGACGCCCGCGTGCTCGACGCGCTGGGCCCCGACGGCTTCCTGGTCAACGTCGCGCGTGGCGCGGTGGTCGACGAGGACGCGATGGTCGCGGCGCTCGAGGCGGGCCGGCTCGGCGGCGCCGGGCTCGACGTGTTCAGCCAGGAGCCGCAGGTGCCCGCGGCGCTGCTCGGGCGCGACGACGTCGTGCTGCTGCCCCACCTGGCCAGCGGCACCGTGGAGACCCGGGCCGCGATGCGCGACCTGGTGCTGGCCAACGTCGCGGCGTACCTCGACGACGGCTCGCTGGTCTCGCCGCTGCCCTGACCCCGGCTCCGGGCGGCGGCGGGTCACGCCGGCCGCAGCCGCACGTGCTCGTCGGTGATCGAGGCGACGTCGGGGGTGCCGAGCAGGCACATCGTGCGGCGCATCTCGGCCACGAACAGGTCGAGCGCGGTGTCCACGCCGCGCTGCCCGCCGACCATGAGGCCGTAGAGGTAGGGCCGCCCGACCAGCACGGCGCGGGCGCCGAGCCCGAGCGCGGCCACCACGTCGGCGCCGTGGCGCACGCCGGAGTCGACGTACACCTCGGCGCGGTCGCCCACGGCCTGCACCACGGGGGCGACCAGCTCGAGCGGGGCGGGGGACCGGTCGAGCTGGCGCCCGCCGTGGTTGGAGAGCACGACCGCGTCGGCGCCGGCGTCGATGCAGGCCACGGCGTCGCCGACCGAGAGGATGCCCTTGACCACCACGGGCCCGCCCCACTCCGCCTTGATGCCGGCGATGTCGGCGGGGCGCAGCGACTGCTCGCGCAGCTGGTTCGACATGCCCCAGCGCCCGTACGGCGAGCCCTCGGGGAAGGTCGCGAAGCGCAGCGGCTCGGTGGTCAGGATGTTGGACACCCAGCCGGGGTGGCGGGCCAGGCCGGCCAGGGTGCGGGCGGTGAGCCGCGGCGGGATCGCGAAGCCGTTGGCGACGTCCTTGCGCTTGAGGCCGGTGACCGTGGTGTCGACGGTGATCATGATCGCCTCGAAGCCGGCCTCGCGGGCCTGGGCGACGTGGTCGCGGGTCACCGCGCGGTCCTTCATCACGTACAGCTGGAACCAGTTGCGCCCGCCGGGCGAGGCGTCGGCGACGGCCCCGGCCGAGGCGGTGGCGTACGTCGAGAGCGTGTAGGGCAGGCCCGCGGCGGCGGCCGAGGCGGCCACGGCCCGCTCGCCGGTGTGGTGGCTGAGCCGGGTGTAGCCGGTGGGCGCCAGCACGATCGGCGCGGCCGCGGGGCGCCCGAGGACGGTGGTGCTGGTGTCGGGCTCCGGCACCTGCCCGAACGTCGTGGGCCGCAGCTCCACCCGGTCGAAGGCGGTGCGGTTGCGCCGCAGCGACACCTCGGTCTCGGAGCCACCGGCCACGTAGTCCCACACCGCGGCCGGCACGCGCCGGCGCGCCATCCGCTCGAGGTCGTCGATGCTCAGCGCGCGCGCCAGGCGGCGCTCGGTGGGGTCGCGGTGGGTCTCGCGCAGCTGCAGGAACGGGCGCAGGTCGCCGTAGCGCGGCACCTGCCGGGCCGGTCGCGGCAGCGGGGCCGAGCGGGCGACGCGGCGTACGGGGTCAGGGGAGACGTCGGGGTCGACCGCCGCGCTGGTCTGGGGCGTCACCTGCGGTCCGGGGGTGTTCGGTGCCTGGGTCACTGGTGCTCCTCCGACTCGTACGATAAGTTCTCACTCATCATACAAGTTGCACCACGACGAGGGGAACCACCCGTGACCGACGCGATCCGCAGCCTGAAGCTCAGCCACGTCGTCCTGCCGCTGGAGACGCCGGTGAGCGACGCCAAGGTGCTCACCGGCCGCCAGAAGCCGCTGACCGAGACCGTCCTGCTCTTCGTCGAGGTGACGACCGAGGACGGCTTCGAGGGCATGGGCTTCAGCTACTCCAAGCGCGCCGGCGGCCCGGCGCAGTACACCCACCTGCGCGAGGTGGCCGAGGTCGCCATCGGCCAGGACCCCTCCGACATCGACCGCATCTACCAGTCGCTGATGTGGGCCGGCGCCTCCGTGGGCCGCTCGGGCGTGGCCACCCAGGCCGTGGCGGCGCTCGACGTCGCGCTGTGGGACCTGAAGGCCCGCCGCGCCGGCCTGCCGCTGGCCAAGCTGCTCGGCTCCTACCGCGACTCGTGCGCGGTCTACAACACCTCGGGCGGCTTCCTGCAGGCCTCGGTGGAGGAGATCAAGGAGAAGGCGACCGCGTCGCTCGAGATGGGCATCGGCGGCATCAAGATCAAGGTCGGCCAGCCCGACTGGCGCGAGGACCTGCGCCGCGTCGAGGCGATCCGCGACCACCTCGGCGACGGCCCGATGATGGTCGACGCCAACCAGCAGTGGAGCCGCGCCCGCGCCCGCCGCATGTGTCGCGAGCTCGAGGCCCACGACCTGGTCTGGATCGAGGAGCCCCTCGACGCCTGGGACGCCGTCGGTCACGCCGACCTCTCCCGCGTCTTCGACACCCCCATCGCCACCGGCGAGATGCTCACCTCGGTGCCCGAGCACCTGGCGCTGCTCGACGCGGGCTACCGCGGCATCGTGCAGCCCGACGCCCCCCGCATCGGCGGCATCACGCCGTTCCTGCGCTTCGCCACCCTCGCCTCCCAGGCCGGCCTGGCCCTCGCGCCGCACTACGCGATGGAGATCCACCTCCACCTCGCCGCGGCCTACCCGACCGAGCCGTGGGTCGAGCACTTCGAGTGGCTCAACCCCCTCTTCGAGGAGCGCGTCGACATCCACGACGGCCGCATGTGGGTCCCCGACCGCCCCGGCCTCGGCTTCACCCTCTCCGACCAGATGCGCGCCCTCACCCAGGACTCCGTCACCATCGGCGCCTGACCCCGCCACCTCGCTGGTCGAGCGCGCCCGCTCGTTGGTCGAGCAGGGCGCGCAGCGCCCGTATCGAGACCTCGGTACGCCGGGCACGCTCGCTCCTCGCGGTGGTTGAGGAGCGAGCGCCAGCGAGCGTCTCGAAACCACCGGAACCCGACCGCCCGACGCCCCGCATGATGAGGTGACCCCGTGACCACGACCCTGGCCCAGCGCGTGGTCGACGGCCTGAAGGCCGCGATCCTCGCCGGCACGCTGCCCCCGGGCGCCAAGCTGCCGTCGGAGTCGGCCCTGGTCTCCGAGCACGGCGTCTCCCGCACGGTGGTGCGCGAGGCGGTGTCGCGCCTGCAGGCGGAGGGCCTGGTGGAGACCTTCCAGGGCCGGGGGTCGTTCGTGCTGGCCGTGCCGCAGCCGTCGACGTTCTCGCTGGAGTCGTCGGCGATCCGCACCCACCGCGACGTGCTGGCGATGGTCGACTTCCGCATCGGCGTGGAGAGCGAGGCGGCGGCCCTGGCCGCCGCCCGCTCGACACCCGAGACGACCACGACGGTGCAGCGGGCGCTGGCCCAGCTCACCGAGACCGGCCACGAGGGCGCCGTCGAGGCCGACTTCGCCTTCCACCGCGCGGTGGCCGCGGCGACCGGAAACCGGTTCTACGTCGACCTGCTCGACTCGCTCGGCCCGATGATGATCATGCTGCCGCGCACGCAGCTGTCCGACGAGTTCTCCCTCTCCGACTCCGCCCACGTCGAGCGGGTGCACCGCGAGCACGAGCAGGTGGCCGCCGCGGTCGCCGACGGTGACGCCGAGACCGCACGCGCGGCGATGCGGGTGCACCTCGGCAACACCCGCCGGCGACTCAGCGCCTCCGGCTGACCGCCCGGCCGCCGAGCTCCGGATCAGGCGCCGGCGAGCTGCACGGTCCGCGGGTCGGCCTCGCCGTCGAAGAACGCGTCGAGCACCTCCTGGAACACCGACTCCGAGCCGTCGGCGGCCAGGTCGAACAGCGTCATCGACGAACGCAGCTTCACGTCGTCGGGCGACCCCATGATCTGGCGGGCGCTCTTGACGGGGTGGGTGAGCACGGCCCGGGCGCACACGAGCAGCCGCGGTCCGAGCACGGGGTGGTCCAGGTAGGCACGCGCCTCGTCGAGCGAGCCGATCGCGTAGTGCTGCGCCGTCGGCGAGCTGCCCAGCCCGGCGACCTGCGGGAAGACGAACCACATCCAGTGGCTGGTCTTGCGGCCGGCCTGCAGCTCGGCGAGCGCCTTCTCGTGCACGCCGTGGGCCTGGGCGTCGACGAACCGGTCGAGCCGGTGGGGATCCGCTGTCACCCGGTCGAGGCTACGTGACCGGCGCGCGTCAGGCCGGTGTCCGGAGGGCGGGCCAGCCGGCGACGTCGCACTGACCGTGCTCGTTGCTCCCGGCCGCCACGACCCGACCGTCCGCGCGGAGGCCGAGGGTGTGGCGTGCGCCGGCAGCGACGGCGACGACGTCCCGCCAGTCGGAGACCCCGCACTGCCCGTGGTCGTCGCTGCCGACGGCCACTGCCCGGCCGCTCGAGGTCACGCCCACGGTGTGGTGGCTGCCGGCCGCGACGGCCACCACGTCGCTCCACGACTCCACGTCGCAGGCTCCCGCCGTACGGGACCCCACCGCGAGGACGTGCCCGGTCGTCGTGAGCGCAACCGTGTGCACCGATCCCGCCGCGACGGCGGTGACGTCACGCCAGCCGCCGACCCGGCACTGCCCGCGGCGGTCGTTCCCGGCAGCCACCGCGGTCCCGTCCGCCCGCACGCCCACGGAGTGCCAGTCGCCGCAGGCCAGCGCGACGACCTCGCGCCACGTGGCGACGTCGCAGGCCCCCTCGTCGTGTCGTCCCGCGGCCACGGCGGTGCCGTCGGCACGCAACCCGAGCGTGCGGCGCCACCCTGCGGCCACCGCGGTGATCTGGCGCCAGTCGCTGACGTCGCACTGCCCGTCCCCGTTCCACCCCGCAGCGACCACGGTGCCGTCGGCGCGCAGCCCCACGCTGTGCGACCGACCCGTGTTCCGTGCCGCGTGCACGTTCCCGGCCGCCACGGCCACGACGTCCGACCAGTCGCCGGTCCGACGCTCGCCCGCTGTCTCTGCGCCGGCCGACACGACGGACCCGTCGGCGCGGAGCCCCACCGAGTGGCGCGGCCCGGCGGCCAGGACAGGGGTACCCACAGCGCAAGGATGCCCGGCGCGGTGGATCCGGGGGTCAGGTGCCGTCCTCGGTCAGGGTCGTGGGCGGCAGCCAGTCGGCCCCGAGGAGGTGCGCGAGCCCGGCGAGCCCGGCGGTGTCGCTGCCCACCGTGTCGGAGGCGGCGGCGATCCGCTCCACCATCACCCGGCCGACCTGCTCCTCGACGGTGCCCTCGGCGTAGGCGATGTGCCACGGCGAGACCTGGTGGTCGCGGTGGGTGCGGCCGGTGACCTGTCGTGCGGCGATGCCGGAGAAGCGGGCCTGGTGGAAGACCCCGACGCGCGGCTCGGTGCTCGCCTGGTGGCCGTCGGGGAGGGTCTCGCCGGCGTGCAGGCTGATCGAGGCGACGGTGGTGAAGACGCAGACCTTCGCCTGCCCGGTCTGGAACCGGAGCCGCTCGGCCTCGGGGTCGAACCGGTCGCGGCCGTAGATCGTGGCCACCTCGATGCCGGAGTCACGCAGCCGGTCGGCGATGGGGTCGGCGGCGGTCGCGACGAACTCGACCGAGCACGCCACCTGCCGCTCCGACTCGACCTGCTGGGCGATCCAGGCGACCGTCGAGTCGACCCGGATCAGTCCGGCCTTCTGCCGGAAGCGCAGCAGCGCGGCGCGGCCCTTGGCGACGTTCCGGCCGCGTCGCGCGATGTCCATGTCGCGACAGAACTGGCCCCACTCGGCCTCGTACGCCGCCCGCTCCGCCGGCGTGAGCGCCACCGGCATGCCGGAGATCGGCACCGGCCCCCAGGGCGCGGCGCGGTGCAGCATGGCCGGGGGCCGCTCGTCGGCGAGCCAGCCCCGCACCAGCTTGAGGTCGGCGGCGCGTCGCGCCGGGTCGGGGGTCCAGGTCGCGCCGTGGCGCCCCGGTTCCGTCCCGACGCCGTGCCGCTCGAGCGCCGCGGCGAACGTGGCGCCGGGCTGCGTCGCCGAGGTCCACTCCCGCATCGGCTCGCCGAGCACCTGCGCGTAGGCGGGAGCGAGGTAGGGCAGCTCCAGCGGCGTGTGACCGGGCGTCGCGGTCGTCGCGATGACGAACGGCGCCTTGTCGTGCGCGCGCCCGTGCCCCGAGATCTTCGCCCAGAGCTTCCACCGCTTCGTCGTCGTACGCCGCAGCGCGTGGGCCTCGTCGGCGATGATCACGTCCCACTCGTGCTCGGTGACCTTCTCCAGCCGGTCCCACGTGATCACGACCCACTCCAGACCCCCGTCGCCCAGCGCGGTGATCGTGCGGCACCAGTGGCCGATGGTGATCGCGGCGGGCCGGTCGGCCACGACGAGCACCCGCCGCGCTCCGCGCAGGTCGCCCACCGCTGCCGCCCCGAGGACGGCGGAGATCGTCTTGCCCACGCCGGGCTCGTCGGCCAGCAGGAACTGCCGCCCACCCGCCGCGGCGCGCGCCGCGATCGCATCGGCCGCCTCGAACTGGATCCTCCGGGGCTCGAGCGCGTCGGTCGGCTCGGGACCGGGCGTCGGACTGCCGGGGTTGAGCGTGTTCTCGAGGAACCGACCGAGCGTGTACGGCCCAGGGGCGTACGGCGCGAGGTGCGCCGGCAGCGCGCGACCGACGTACAGATGGGCCTTGACCGCCGAGTGCCAGGAGGCGTCGTCGACCTGCGTCCCGTACGGCACGTCGAGGACCCACAGCCGCTCGCCCGGCCCGGCGGCCGGCAACGGCCGCTGCCGCGTCGCGCTGCGGCCGGGTGACGCGCTGCGCCTGCGAGCGCTTGATCGCCGGGGACTGGCCACCCCCGGACGCTACCGGGACCTCCGCCTCGAACACCGCTGGCTCTCCAGGTCCATCGCGCCGGGCTTACGGCGTCCCGCGGGCCGTTCTGGCGCACCGCACCGTTCAGGCATGGCCGCCTACGGGGCCACCCCTGGCCCACAGGGGTGGAATGACCCACCACAACGGACCTGCGCGAGATCGCAGGGTCGCCACGACTAGCGTCGGGCACGCCCGACGTGTTTCTCAGCGAGCGGTAACGGTGTTCATCCTTCGGGAGGAGCACCGTGCTCTGGGCGGTGAACGAGATGACATCTAGACGATCTCGCCTCCGCCCTGAAACCTCGGAGGTGCCGCTGGTTGATGTTCGGCGCTCATGTCTCAGCCTGGGCGACCATTCTTCACTAGAGTCTAAGCATGATCGCCGAAGACCAAGAGTCGCCAGATCGACCACCAATCTTCCTATTCCTGGACGAATCGGGCACGGCCCCGGATGATCCCCTGACCATGGTGGGTGCTACCGCATTTCACGACGTCGCCACGGCGGAAGCGGCGATCGTTGACGCGCATGGCCGTACGCTAGGTGACGCTACTTTGTGGAAAGACGCAAAGCGACGACAACGATTTTCCGAGGTCGGTTTTCATTTCACAGACGACACCGAATCGGTAAGGAGTATCTTTCTGTCGGCGCTCGACTCGATCGAATATAGGGCCTACGCTGCCTACGCGAGAAACGAGGAACAGGACGATACGACCGACCTCATCGTGGCAATGTACGGAACATTGCTGTCGAGCGTCCTAACACGATACCGCTCATACGCGCTCACCGTTGTATTCGAGCAGAACTCGACGATGGATTCGTTATATGGCAAGATCTGGTCTGTGCTGCAGGAAACGGTTGAGGGTATGGAGTCGGCAACGGCACTTCGCGGCACGAAGTCTGCGCCATGCCTGGCGGCAACGGACTACGTTCTCGGTGTCACGCGGGCACACCTGCTGGAAGGCGCATCAGATTTCCAGAAGGGGCGATTCGCCGCACTGGGGAGAAGTTACGCCTATCTCATCGACTTCGACGACGACCGACACCTAGGCGGTAGGAAACACCCTATACTCTAAGAGCCGGGGGTGCTGCAGCCTTGGGGACGAGTCGTCCTCGCGACCATGTGATGTGTGAGAATCCCGCTATGGCGCCCCCGGTCCCCCTCTTTGAGTTCACGTGTCATCAGTCCGTGGCTTCGTTAGAGATCCCTCTTGGCAAGCCCGCCCTAGATCTGCAACTCCTGGCTTCGACCTGTGAGTCCGGCGCGATTTACAACTCGCACTCTCTGTGGGTCCGCGGAAAGTTGCGAACCGTCGCCGTTCCAGATCAACGGCTAGATCATATTCACGGCCGGATAAATTCTCTCCTCTTCCCCGTCGATCTCGCAATGGGGAAAGAAGTGAACGGCTTTGTAACGCGGAGATCTACGATCACCAACGCGCTGCCCCATGTTGGGGCGGCGTACCTGCAGAAATTCGACATCAAGGATTTCTTCGCCAACATAACGACCGCGCAGGTTCGGTCCGCATTGTGCGACATTGGTTTCGGTGCGGACGCAGCAGGTATGCTTAGTCGGTTGGTGTCGTGTGATGGCCATATTCCGCTCGGCGCCAGGACGAGCCCGCGAATATCGAATGTGGTATTAATGTCGTTTGATGATGCGATGACCGCGCTGGCGGCGGAAAAAAATCTTGTCTACACTCGGTATGCCGATGATTTGTCGTTCAGTGCCCAAATCCCGTTCGATGTAAGGGACGAGGCCTACGCTGCGTTGACATCGATCGGGTTCGAACTGAACGAATCTAAGACGAAATCTTTCAAGCTGGGGCAGCCTATGTTCGTAACCGGGCTGGCAATCTCCGATGAAGTTCGGCCGCGTCTCCGGAAGCGGTTCAAGTCGAGCCTTCGTCGCGAATTCTATTTTGTGGAAAAGTACGGCTTGGCGGGCCATGCTGAAAGGATCGGTGCAAGTACGGTGCGCGCGGGCAATCGACTGATGGGTCAGTTCCATTATGCGAAATCAGTTGAGCCAGAGTTTGCCACCAGATTGGCGGAAAGATTTCCGGCCGCCTTCGGCGGTCTGATCCCTGAGCAAACTGATACCCGCGTTGAACGCGCGAGGCGCTACAGACGGATCTTTCTGTCGCGGGTGCGGCAGGCGTCAGAGCAGACTCTTCCATTTTATACGCCGACGGCAGCAGTGCCGCTCGCGCCAGTCCGACGTGCGGCTACCTGAGGACGTCACACCGGGTTGAACCTTGGGTGAGCATGCTGGGCGGATCGACGCGTTGACGTGGCGGCTTATGGTGCGGAAGTCGATTGGGCAGGCGGGCCGATCGCGATCCACGCGTCTGGTTCGGCACGTGCCCGTTCAGGCGAGGGTGGTCGGCGAGAGCGACCGGACCTATCGTGGACTGATGGTCAAGGACAACGCGGACGCAGCCGGGCCGGACGTCATGGTCATGTTCGACACCGAGACCGACCACGGTCTCGTGTGCCGGGTGTGCGGGTCGTTGGTGGCCGCGTCGGGGGAGTACCCGCGGGCGCACTGGGACTGGCACGAGGCGCCCAACGGCGCCTGAGCCCAGCGTCAGCCGCCCTGGCCGAGCGGCTCGATCTGGCCCTGCTCGACCAGCTGCTCCAGCGCCAGGGAGCAGCCTGCCTGCCAGTGGCCGTCCTGATCCTGGAACGACACGACGGCCTCACCCGTGCACCCGCCGTCCGCCTCGCCACCCTTCGCGTGGTGGGAGCACTGGCCTTGCGCTGCGGCGGTCGCGGGCTCGTACAGCTCCGGGTCGAAGACTTGGGACAGATTCACGGGGCGACCTCCTCGGCTCAGCCTCTCACCGTCTTCAGCTCCGATCCAGGGCGTGGCGGCAGCCGACGCAGACGGCGATCGGCGAGCTGGCCCAGGCGCGCACGACCGCGCTGGGGGTCCGGGGCCGACGGCTACTCGCCGTCGGCCTCGAACCCGATCAGCCAGTGCAGGCCGTGGCGGTCGATGATCTGGCCGTCGGAAGCGCCCCACGGGCGCCGCTGCAGGTCGGCCACGACGTGGCCGTTCTCGGCGAGGGCGGCGAACCACGCGCGCAGCACCGGGGGAGCTGCGGTGCCGAGCAGCGACAGCATCAAGCCGGTGGCCGCGAACGTCGGCTCGTCGCCGGCGACGTCGGAGGCGAACAGCCCGACGGGCCCGTCGGCGAGGTAGCCGTGGCCGACGGCGTCGGGCGGGCCGTCGGTCCGGCCGAGCTCCGCGAAGGTGTGCAGGTGCACCGCGCAGCCGAAGACGCCGCCGTAGAAGGTCAGGGCCTCCCGGGCGGTGCCGGGGAGGTGGAGGTACGGCGTGGGTCCGCTCATCCCGGGATGCTAGGCGCCGGGACCCTGACCGGGTACCGTCCGGGCCGGTGGTTTCGAGACGCTCGCTGGCGCTCGCTCCCGACCACCGAGGAACTGGCTCGCTGGCGCTGGCGCTGGCTCCTCGACCACCGGCCCTAGGCGAGCTGGCGCCACTCGCCCTCAGAGACCACCTCGACCGAGCCGTCGACCACGGCGATCGCGGTCTGGTCGTCGATGGCGTACGCCGGACCCGCGATCTCCTGCGCCCACGTCTCGGCGCCGGCCATCGTGTTGTCGGGCAGCATGCCGAGGTGGGGGAAGATCGAGAAGTCGACGACGCCCAGCGTGCGGTCGCCGCCGCCGGGCGGGGTCCACTCCACGAAGTCGCTGCCGATGCGCGGGGTCATCACCATGCTCCCGGCGCTCAGTCCCACCCACACGGTGTCGTCGAGCGACGGCAGCAGGTCGGCCAGGCCGGACTCGCGCATCCAGTGGTGCAGGTACAGCGCGTCGCCGCCGGCCACCAGCAGCACGTCGGCCTCCTCCACCCACGGCCGCCAGCGCTCCTCGCCGATGCTGGGCAGGGCCGTCAGCTCGAGGACCCCCATAGACCGCCACCCCAGGTCACACATGGGCAGCGGCGTGTTGCCGGTGATGAAGCGCCACGCCGCAGCGGGCCCGCTCATCGGGTGGCCCCACTGCGCCGTCGGGATGCAGAGGGCGTCGGCCTCCGCGATCGGCTTGCCCAGCATCTCGACCATCGCGGCGTTGATGCTGGGGTTCGTCACGCCGGCGGAGGTGAGGAGGAGCTTCACTCCCGGCTCCTTCCATGGGCTGTCTGGGTCTCGCTCGGGCGTCGGTACGTCGGGTGCATGCAGCACCGACCCGGGCCGGGCGTCGGACTCATCGCTCGCCAGCGGCGCGCGACGTGGTGATGATGGAGCGATGACGACCTATTCCAGCACCACGGAGTTCGAGGGCGCGACCTTCGTCGCCGCCAGTTTCAAGGGCGCCACCCTGCGGTTCTCCGACGTCAGCGGGGTGACGATGCGCAGCGCCGACGTCGACGGCCTCGACATCGACAGCCACGACCTGTTCTTCGGCAGCCTCCTCGTCAACGGCGTCGACGTGGTGCCGCTCGTGGACGCCGAGCTGAACCGGCAGTTCCCGGGCCGGGAGCTGCAGAAGGCCCAGACGCCCGAGGGCCTGCGCGACGGGTGGGTCGCGGTGCAGGCCGCGTGGCAGGAGACGGTGGCGAGTACGCCGCCGGACCTGGTCGACGCCCACGTGGACGACGAGTGGTCGCTGGCCCAGACGCTGCGCCACCTCGTGCTGGCCACCGACGCCTGGCTGCGCGGCGGGATCCTGCGGGTGGAGCAGCCGTTCCACGAGATCGGCCAGATCTTCACCGGCGCCGCCGAGATGGGCTTCGACATGTCGGTGTTCCGCGCCGACCCGCCGGCCTACGAGGAGGTCCTCGCGGTGCGGGCGGAGCGGCAGCAGATGGTCACCGACTTCCTGGCCACGGCCACGCCAGAGCTGCTCGCGGAGGAGCGCGACAACCCGTGGGGCGAGGGCGACTGGCACCCCAGCGTCGGTGACTGCGTGCGCGTCGTCCTCGAGGAGGAGTGGGCGCACCTTCGCTACGTCCGGCGCGACATCGTCCTGCTGAGCTGAGCCGCGCGTCGCCGGGTCAGCCCTTCTGGAGCTCCTCGGCGAGCATCACGATGATGCCGCTCGGGCCGCGCACGTAGGTGAGCCGGTAGACGTCGCCGTACGTCGCGACGCCGCGCAGCGGGTGGCAGCCGTGCCGCGCGGCGATCTCCAGCGCCGCGTCGAGGTCGTCGACCGAGAACGCCACGCGGTGCATGCCGATCTCGTTGGGCCGGGTCGGCTCGGTCTCGATCGCCTCGGGGTGGAGGTACTCGAACAGCTCGAGGCGGCCGTGGCCGTCCGGCGTCTGGAGCATCGCGATCTTCGCGTGGTTGCCGTCGAGGCCGACCGCGGTGTCGGTCCACTCGCCGCTGACCGTGTCGCGGCCGAGGACGGCGAGCCCGAGGTCGGTGAAGAAGGCGATCGTCGCCTCCAGGTCGCGGACGGCGATCGCTACGTTCTCCAGCTTGATGGGCATGGGTCGCACGCTACCGAGCCGGCGGAGTCGGGTCAGGGGGTCGTGCGCGGTGGTTTCGAGACGCTCGCTGGCGCTCGCTCCCGACCACCGGAGCCCCGTCAACCACCGATCGGCGTCACCAGCGGGAGGTGTTGACCTGGAAGTCGGGCTCGATGGAGCGCATGTAGACGGTGTCCTCGCGGCGGCGCACGCCGCAGGTGAGCCACTGCTCGTGCAGCTCGGCGAGCTTGTCGGGGTCGAGCTCCACGCCGAGGCCGGGGCCGGTGGGGACGGCGACGGAGCCGTCGACGAAGTCGAGGGTGCCGGGCACGAGGAGGTCCTGGGTCTTCCACGGGTAGTGGGTGTCGCAGGCGTAGGTGAGGTTCTCGCTGGTGGCGGCGAGGTGGACCATCGCGGCGAGGCTGATGCCGAGGTGGGAGTTGGAGTGCATCGACAGGCCCAGGCCGAAGGTCCGGGTGATGCCGGCGAGCAGGGCGGAGCGGTGCAGGCCGCCCCACAGGTGGTGGTCGGAGAGCACGACCTGCACGGCGTCGGCGGCGATCGCGGGGGGCAGGTGCTCCATCGCGATCACGCACATGTTGGTGGCCAGCGGCAGGTCGGTGTGGCGGGCCACCTCGGCCATGCCGGGGATGCCGGGAGTGGGGTCCTCGAGGTACTCCACGACGTCGGCCAGCCGCTCGGCGACCTTGATCGACGTCGCCGGCGTCCAGGCGCCGTTGGGGTCGAGGCGCAGCGGGTGGTCGGGGAAGGCGGCGCGCAGCGCCTCCACGGCCTCGCACTCCGCCTCGGGGGCGAACACGCCGCCCTTCAGCTTCAGCGAGGAGAAGCCCCAGCCGTCGACCATCCGGCGGGCCTGCGCCACGACCTGGTCGGGGTCGAGCGCCTCGCCCCACGCGTCGGGCTCCTGGCCGGGGTGGGCGGCCCACTTGTAGAAGAGGTAGCCCGAGAAGTCGACGCGGTCGCGCACGCGCCCGCCGAGCAGGTCGGAGACCGGTACGCCGGCGCGGCGCGCCTGGACGTCGATCAGCGCGACCTCGAAGGGGGAGTAGACGGTGTCCAGCGCGGAGTCGACGTCGAGCATGCCGCCGAAGCTCATGCCCGCGGCGCCGTCGCCCGCGGCCAGGACCCGCGCCACCAGCCGGCGCAGGCCGGCCAGGTCGTACACGTCGTGCCCGCCGAGCTCGGCGGCCACGCCGTTCAGCCGCCCGAGCTGGGTCTCGTCGCCGTACGTCTCGCCCAGCCCGACGACGCCGTCGTCGGTGTGCACCTCCACGACCGCGCGCAGCGCCCACGGCTGGTGCACGCCCACGACGTTGAGCAGGGGCGGGTCGGCGAACGCGACCGGCGTGACGACGACCCGGCTGACCCGGGAGACCGGCGCGCTCACCGGGCGGGCTTGACGGCCAGGATCGGCGTCTCGAGGTCGAGCAGCAGCCGCTGGGCGTCGCTGCCCATCACGAGCTTGCCCACCGGGCTGCGCCGGCGCAGCCCGATGACCACGAGCCGGGCGCCGGTCTCGGCGATCTTGGCCTGGAAGGCCTCCACCAGGTCGGCGCCGTGGTCGGCGCGGTCGACGCGCAGGGCGACGCCGACGGCGGTGCCCCGGGCGACCAGCGCGGCCTCGGCCGCCTCGTCGACCAGCTGGCCGTCGACGAGCTGGCCGCGGCGCGGGCTGTTGAGCAGCACGACGTCCTCGCCGTGGTGGGCGGCCTCGGCGAGCCCGGCTTCGAGGGCCGCCTCGCCGAGGGGCGTGGGCACGTAGCCGATCAGGATCGTCATCGCAGGCTCTCTTCGCTGTCGGTGGGAGTGGGGGAGGCGGGGCGGCGCCCGAGCAGCTTGCGCCCGATCGGGAACAGGATGACCAGCAGCAGCAGGGCCAGGATCGTGCCGGAGATCGGGCGGGTCACGAAGCCGGTGGGGTCGCCGCCGAAGATCAGCAGCGAGCGGCGGGTGGAGTCCTCGACGAGCGCGCCCAGCACGAACGCCAGCACCAGCGGCCCGGGCTCGAAGCCGGCCTTCTTCATCAGGTAGCCGATGATGCCGAAGGTGATCATCACGAAGATGTCGAAGACCGAGTTGCGGATCGTGTAGACGCCCAGGATCGTGATCAGGGCGGTGATCGGGGCCAGGATCGCGGGCCGCACCCGCAGCACCCGCACGAACACGCCGACCAGCGGGATGCTCAGGATCAGCAGCATGATGTTGCCGATGTACATGGAGTTGATGACGCCCCAGAACACATCGGGGCGCTCGTCGACCAGCTGCGGGCCGGGCGTCACGCCCAGCACCAGCAGGGCGCCGAACAGGATGGCCATCGAGGCGTTGGCCGGGATGCCGATGGTGAGCAGCGGGATGAACGACGACGTCGCGGCGGCGTTGTTGGCCGTCTCGGGGGCGGCGACGCCCTCGATGGCGCCGCGGCCGAAGCGCTCGGGCTCCTTGGCCCGCTTCTTCTCGGCGGCGTAGGCCACCAGCGAGGCCATCACCGCGCCGCCGCCGGGCAGCACGCCCAGGAAGAAGCCGATGACCGAGCCGCGGCCGATGGCGCCCGACGACTGCTTCAGCTCGCTGCGCGAGGGCCACACGTTGGCGACCGGGGCGGGGGCGTGCACCTTGCCGTGGCGCTGCTCGAGGTTGTGCAGGATCTCGCCGACGCCGAAGAGGCCCATCGCGACGACGACGAAGTCGATGCCGTCGGAGAGCTCGAGGCTGTCGAAGGTGAACCGGCTGGCGCCGGTGAAGCCGTCGCGACCGACCGTGGCCAGCAGCAGGCCGATGCCCGCGGCGATCAGCGCCTTGATCATGTTGCCGTTGCCGACGGTGGCGACCAGCAGGACGCCGAGCAGCGCGAGGGCGGCGTACTCCGGCGGGCCGAAGCTCAGCGCGAAGCCGGCCACGATCGGCGCCAGCAGCGTCATGCCGATGACCGCGACGGTGGCGCCGACGAACGAGCCGATCGCCGCGATGCCGAGCGCCGTGCCGGCCTTGCCCTGCTTGGCCAGCGCGAAGCCGTCGAAGACGGTCACCACGCTCGAGGCCTCACCGGGCAGGCGCAGCAGCACCGAGGTGATCGTGCCGCCGTACTGCGCGCCGTAGTAGATGCCGGCCAGCATGATGATCGCCGAGACCGGCTCGACGTTGTAGGTGACCGGCAGCAGGATCGCGATGGTCGCGGCCGGGCCGAGGCCGGGCAGCACGCCGATGAGCATGCCCACGACCACCCCGATGAGGCAGTACATGAGGTTGGTCGGCTGCACGGCGACGGCGAAGCCGTCGAGGAACGCGTTGACATCCATGCGGGGGTCTCCGGGCCGTCAGAGGAGGTGGGGCAGCGGGATGCTGAGCCCGTAGAGGAAGAGGACGTAGAACACCGCGGTGGTGCCGAGCGCGATCACGATCGTCGAGCGCCAGGTCTCGCCGCCGAGGAAGCGCAGCCAGACCACCGCGAGCAGGAACGACGGCACCTCGAAGCCGATCACCGGCAGCAGGAACGCCATGCCGAGGAACGTCGCCGCACCGACGACCGGCAGCAGGCTGGAGCGGGTGAACGCCTCGGCGTCGTCGAGGCCGCGGCCCACCAGGAGGAGCAGCAGCGAGAGCCCCACGATGAGCATGCTCACCGCGAAGGGCCACAGCCCGGCGCCCGGCTCCTGCAGCGTGCCGAGGCCGTAGGACCACGAGAGGTAGGCGCCGAACGCGCCGATCCCGAGGCCCACGAGGGCCGCGACGACCTGGTACGTCGTGCCGCCGGCGGGCGGGCGCTCCTCGGCCAGGTCGCGGGCCACCTCGGCCTGCAGCTCGGCGAGCACGTCGTGCTCGCCGGGCCCGGTGGCGGCCGGGGAGGAGCCCGCGTGGGACGGGCCCGTCCCCTCGGCGGGGCGGGGTTCGGTCATCGTGGGCTCCTCGTCGCGCGGGGGACGGCCCCGGGGGAGTGCTTCCCCCGGGGCCGGGTGGTGCTGGCTCAGGCCTCGCCGAGGCTGATGCCGTACTCCTCGAGGAGGTCGGCGTAGCGCTGCTGGTCCTCGTCGAGCATGGTGACGATCTCGTCACCGGAGAGCTCGAGCGGGGTCAGGCTGTTCTGCTCGTTGAAGTCCTGGTACTCCTGCGAGGCGAAGGTGGCCTCGAGGCCCTCGGCCAGGGTGTCCTGCACGTCCTGCGGGGTCTCCAGCGGCACGGTCAGGAAGCGGTACTGGGTGACCTCGACGTCGAGGCCCTGCTCCTTGGCGGTCTCCACGTCGGGGAGGAACTCCACGCGCTCGGGGCCGAAGACCGTCAGCGGGGTGAGCTTGCCGGCCTCGATGTTCTCGATGGCCTCGCCGACCTGCAGCGCGGCGACGTCGACCTGGTTGCCGAGCAGCGCGGTCAGGGTGGGGGCGCCACCGTCGAAGGGGACGTCGGTCGCGTCGACGCCGAGGTCGCCGAAGAGCAGCGCCTGGGCCAGCTGCGAGCCGGTGCCGACGCCGGTGGTGCCGTACTTGATGCCGCTGGCGCCCTCCAGGTCCTCGATCGTCTGGTACTCGCTGTCGGCATTGGTGACCAGCACGTAGTCGTCGCGGGAGATGCCGCCGACGACCTCGAAGTCGTCGATGCTGGTGACCTCGTCCTCGGCCACCGCCAGCGGGGTGATCGTGAACAGCGAGGCGTTCTGCGCCGCGATGGTCGAGCCGTCGGGCTCGGCCGCCTTGACCTCGGCCGCCGACAGCGCGCCGTTGGCGCCGGGGACGTTGATCACCGGGAAGGAGCCGCCGAGCTCGTCGGCGAGGCCCTGCGAGACCTGGCGGCTGATCAGGTCGCTGGAGCCGCCGGGGTCGGCGCCGACGTACATCTCGACGGCACCCGAGGGGTACTCGCCGCCGTCGTCGCCGCCGGTGCTGGTCTCGACACCGCCGCAGGCGGTGAGGAGGAGGGCTGAGGCGGTAGCGGCAGCACCGAGTCGGGCCGTCGTCGCGAAGGTCGCCATGGGAATCACTCCTGGTCCGTGTGGGCCCGCCCCGCGAGCGGCGGTGTCCTGTGTGGGTCGTGGTGCCGGCCCTGTGGCCGGCGTCACTGACGGTACGAGCGGTTGACGATGCCTGTCCAAGAGGTATCAGGCATTGCTCCATGCAGCCAAGGCATCACCACCAGGCTACCGTGGTCGACATGAACGTGACCCTCGACCAGGTGCGCTGCTTCGTGGCGGTCGCCGAGGAGCTGCACTTCGGGCGGGCCGCGGAGCGCCTGGCCATGACGCAGCCCCCGCTCTCGCGCCAGATCCAGAAGCTCGAGCGGGTGGTGGGCGCCCAGCTGCTGGAGCGCGACAACCGCCGGGTGGCGCTCACCCGCGCCGGCGCGGCCTTCCTCGAGGACTGCTACCGCCTCACCGCGACCCTCGACGAGGCCGTCGCCCACGCCCGTCGGGTGGAGGGCGGCTGGGCCGGCACCCTCCACCTCGGCTTCACCGCGGTCTCGGCGATCGGCGTGCTCGGCCCGCTGCTGGGCCTGCTGGCCCGCGAGCTCCCGTCGGTGGAGGTGGTGCTGCACGAGCGCGTCACCGGCGGGCAGGTCGACGGCATCCGGCGCGGCGAGATCGACCTCGGACTGGCTCGACCTCCGTTCGACACCACCGTGCTGTCGTCGCGGGTGGTGGCCCGCGAGCCGCTGCGCGCCGTGGTGGCGCTCGACCACCCGCTGGCCGCGGCGCGCGGGCCGCTGGGTCCCGAGGACTTCGACGGGGTGCCGGTGATCGGCTACCACCCCACCACCGCGCGCTACTTCCACGAGATGACCGTGCGCTTCCTGGTCAACGGCCACTCCCGCATCGAGCAGCACGTGCAGCAGGTGCTGACCGCGGTGATCCTGGTGGCCGCCGGGCAGGGCGTGGCGTTCGTGCCGGCCAGCGCGGCGGCGCTGTCGGTGGAGGGCGTGGTGTTCAAGCCGCTGACCGGCCTCGGCGGCGGCCACCCCGACAGCGACCCCGCCCGCCCCGTGGAGCTGCACGCCATCTGGGCGCGCGGGCAGATGACGCCGATGCTGCGCCAGGTGCTGCACCTGGTGCAGCGCTCCGCCCAGGAGGTCGACGATGCTCTGGGGGAATGAGCGGATGCAGATAGAGCGTTGGACGGGCATCGACGGACCTGCCTAACGTGGCAGCGGGTCAGCGAGAGCCGCCGGCCCGCGCGAGAGGAACCACCGTGGCCCACGTGTCCCCCGACGAGCTCGCCCGCACCCTCGGGAGCGGGCTCCTGTCCTTCCCCGTCACCCACTTCCGCGAGGACGGCGAGCTCGACGAGCCCGCCTACCGCGAGCACCTCGAGTGGCTCAGCAGCCACCCCGTCGCCGCCCTCTTCGCCGCCGGCGGCACCGGGGAGGGCTTCTCCCTCACCGGGCAGGAGACCGACCGCGTCGTGCGCGCCGCCGTGCAGGCCGTCGACGGCTCCGTGCCGGTGCTGGCCCCCGCCACCGGCTCCACCGCCAACGCGGTGGCCCAGGCCAAGGCCGCCGAGGCTGCGGGCGCCGACGGCCTGCTGCTGATGCCGCCGTACCTCACCGAGGCCGGTCAGTCCGGTCTCGTCGACCACGTCTCCGCGGTCTGCGCGGCGACCTCGCTCGGCGTCGTGGTCTACAGCCGCGCCAACGCCGTGCTGCAGGCCGAGGCCGTGGAGCAGGCCTGCGAGCGCAACCCCACGCTGATCGGCTTCAAGGACGGCGTCGGCCGCATCGAGGACATGACCCGCACCTACGCCCGCAACGGCGACCGCCTGGTCTACATCGGCGGGCTGCCCACCGCCGAGATGTTCGCGCTGCCGCTGCTGCAGCTCGGCGTCACGACGTACTCCTCGGCGATCTTCAACTTCGTGCCCGAGTTCGCGCTGGCCTTCTACGACGCCGTGCGCGCCCAGGACCAGACCCGGGTCTACGGCATGCTGAATGAGTTCGTCATCCCCTACACCCAGCTGCGCGACCGCGAGCAGGGCTACGCCGTGTCGATCGTGAAGGCCGGCATGAAGGTGATCGGCCGGCCCGCCGGGCCGGTGCGCACCCCGCTGACCGACCTCACCGAGCTCGAGCTCGCCACCCTGACCGACCTGGTCAAGCGCATCGAAGGAGTCACCGCGTGACGTCTGCAGGCACCAGCCCCACCACCCCCCTCCCGGAGGTGCCCGCCTCGGTGCGCGGCGTCTCGTTCGTCGCCGGCGAGGAGGTCTCCGGCACCGGCGGCACCCTGCGCGCGCTGGCCGCGGCCAGCGGCGCTGAGATCGGCCCGGAGTTCGGGCTGCTCGACCTCGACCAGCTCGACCGCGCCGTGGCCGCCGCCGCCGAGGCCGCCGCGACCTACCGCGCCACCAGCCCCGAGGAGCGCGCCGCGCTGCTCACCGCGATGGCCGAGGAGATCGAGGCCGACCGCGCCGACCTGGTCGCCTGCGCCGTGGCCGAGAGCGGCCTGCCCGAGGGCCGCATCGCCGGCGAGGTGGGCCGCACCACCGGCCAGCTGCGCCTGTTCGCCGAGGTCGCCCGCCGCGGCGACCACCTCGGGGTGCGCCTCGACCCCGCCCTGCCCGACCGCACCCCGATGCCGCGCGCCGACCTGCGCCAGCGCTGGGTGCCGCTCGGCCCCGTCGCGGTCTTCGGCGCCAGCAACTTCCCGCTGGCCTTCTCCACCGCCGGCGGCGACACCGCCTCCGCGCTGGCCGCCGGCTGTCCCGTCGTGGTCAAGGGCCACCCGGCCCACCCCGGCACCGGCGAGCTCGTCGCCCGTGCGCTGACCCGCGCCGTGGCCCGCACCGGCCTGCCCGCCGGCACGTTCTCCTTCGTGCTCGGCGCCGGCAACGAGTTCGGCGCCGCGCTGGTGGCCGACCCCCGCATCAAGGCCGTCGGCTTCACCGGCTCGCGCGGCGGGGGCCTGGCGCTCGTCGACATCGCCCGGCGGCGCCGCGAGCCCATCCCGGTGTACGCCGAGATGTCGTCGGTCAACCCCGTCGTGCTGCTTCCCGGCGCGCTCGCCGCCGGCGACCCCGCCGCCCTGGCCGAGGCGTTCGTCGCCTCGCTGACCCTGGGCGCCGGCCAGTTCTGCACCAACCCCGGCCTGGCGCTGGTGCCGGCCGGCGAGGCCGGCGACGCGTTCGTGGCCGAGGCCGGACGCCGCATCGCCGCGGCCACCGGCCAGCCGATGCTCACCCCCGGCATCGCCGCGGCCTACGAGCAGGGCGTGTCCGACCTGGCCGGCGCCGACGGCGTCGAGCAGGTCGCCACCGGCAGCGCCGGCGGCCAGGGCGCCCCGGCGCCCGCGCTCAGCGTCGCCGCGTGGGGCCAGGCCGCCGAGGCCGCCGAGCAGGAGGTGTTCGGCGCGTCCGGCGTCGTCGTGCGCTGGGCCGACCTCGACGAGCTGCTCACCGTGCTGCGCGGCATCGAGGGCCAGCTCACCGCCACCGTCCACTACGACGCCGCCGACGCCGAGCACGCCCGGGCGCTGCTGCCGGTGCTGGAGGACCGCGTCGGCCGCATCCTGTTCAACGGCTGGCCCACGGGCGTCGAGGTGGGTCACGCGATGGTGCACGGCGGGCCCTACCCGGCCACCTCCGACGCGCGCACCACCTCGGTGGGCTCGCTGGCGATCGAGCGCTTCCAGCGCCCGGTCTGCTACCAGGACGTGCCGGCCGACCTGCTGCCGCCGGCCGTGGCCGACGCCAACCCGTGGGGCCTCGCGCGCCGCGTCGACGGCGTCCTGCAGCTCGGCGACCCCGCGTGAGCGCGCCCACCGTCGCCCGCATCGAGGTCGTGCCGGTGGCTGGCCACGACTCGATGCTGCTCAACCTGTCGGGCGCCCACGGGCCGTTCTTCACCCGCAACATCGCCCTGGTGACCGACTCCGAGGGCCGCACCGGCCTGGGGGAGGTGCCCGGGGGCGAGGCCATCGGGCGCACCATCGAGGACGCCGCCGGCGTGCTCGTCGGGCAGCCGGTCGCCCGGTTCCGCTCGCTGCTGCGCGAGGTGGCCGCCCGCTTCGCCGACCGCGACGCGGGCGGGCGCGGCCTGCAGACCTTCGACCTGCGCACCACCGTGCACGCGGTGACCGCGCTGGAGTCGGCGCTGCTCGACCTGCACGGCCAGGAGCTCGGCGTGCCCGTGGCCGAGCTGCTCGGCGAGGGCCAGCAGCGCGCCTCGGTGCCGATGCTGGGCTACCTGTTCTTCGTCGGCGACCCCGACCGCACCGACCTGGCGTACCTGCGCGAGCCCGACGGCGCCGACGACTGGGAGCGGCTGCGCCGCGAGGAGGCGATGACCCCCGAGGCCGTCGTGCGCCTCGCCGAGGCCACCGCCGAGCGCTACGGGTTCCGCGACTTCAAGCTCAAGGGCGGTGTGCTGCCCGGCGAGCAGGAGGTCGAGGTGGTGCGGGCGCTGGCCGCCCGCTTCCCCGACGCCCGGATCACCCTCGACCCCAACGGCGGCTGGCTGCTGCGCGAGGCCGTCGAGCTGTGCCGCGACCTCGGCGACGTGCTGGCGTACGCCGAGGACCCCTGCGGCGCCGAGGGCGGCTTCTCCGGTCGCGAGGTGATGGCGGAGTTCCGCCGGGCCACCGGCCTGCGCACCGCCACGAACATGATCGCCACCGACTGGCGCCAGCTGGCCCACGCCGTGCGCGAGCACGCCGTGGACATCCCGCTGGCCGACCCGCACTTCTGGACGATGGCGGGCTCGGTGCGCGTCGCGCAGCTGTGCTACGAGTTCGGCCTCACCTGGGGCTCGCACTCCAACAACCACTTCGACGTGTCGCTGGCGATGTTCACCCACGTCGGCGCCGCGGCGCCGGGTGAGATCACCGCGCTCGACACGCACTGGATCTGGCAGGACGGCCAGGGCCTGACCACCGCGCCGCCGCAGGTCGTCGACGGCGCCATCGCAGTGCCGACCGGCGGCGGCCTCGGCGTGGAGGTCGACCGCGACCGGCTCGCCGCGGCCCACGAGCTGTACGTCGAGCACGGCCTGGGCGCCCG
Organism: Nocardioides sp. FY1077; assembly: GCF_058681775.1. Classification (NCBI taxonomy): domain Bacteria; kingdom Bacillati; phylum Actinomycetota; class Actinomycetes; order Propionibacteriales; family Nocardioidaceae; genus Nocardioides; species Nocardioides sp. FY1077. The sequence continues at coordinate 233,754 of NZ_JBZWDB010000002.1, forward strand.
CGACGACGCCGCGGCCATGCAGCACCTCGTGCCGGGATGGTCCTTCGACCCGAAGCGGCCCTGCCTGGTGCGGTGAGCCCGGTGCGGTGAGCCGGGCGAGGCCGGTTCGTAAGGGGTTGGTCGGTTCTGCCTGCTGAACCGGCCCGTCCAGACGTTCATGAATGTGGACATGGTTCTTGACTGTGTGTGACGTGCGCCATAGCGTCGGCGTCACCCCAGTCAAGGAGCCTCATGAACCTGCCTCCCAGGCCCGCCCGCCGTCGTGCCCCGGTGCGCCCGCGCCGCACGGCCGCCCGGTCGGCGACCGCGCTCACCGCGCTGGCCGTCGCGCTGCCCGCCCTGGGCGCCGTGGCGCCGGCGTCCGCAGCCGCGTCCGCCGCCCCCGGTGACGACGTCATCGCCTGGGCGGAGGTCGAGGACGGCGTGATCGCCGGCGGTCCCGGCTTCAACTCCGGCGACCACAGCAACTTCTCCGGCCGCGGCTCCTACACGTTCCGCGAGACCGGGATGTCGTCGACGATGAGCGTGACCGCGCCCGCGGCCGGCACCTACCCGGTCTACGTGCGCTACGCCGCCGGCCCGCTCGGCCCGGACGAGAACGTCACCCGGTCGATGGGTCTGCTCACCAACGGGGGCGCCCGCCAGCAGATGCAGCTGCCGATGACCAGCACCGACAACTGGGAGGCGTGGCGGTTCGTCCGCTACGACGTGACCCTCGACGAGGGGGCCAACACCGTGGCCCTGCAGTGCGACCGCAGCGTCGACTTCTGCCGGCTCAACTTCGACGCGATCCAGGTCGGCGGCACCGCCCCCGACCCGTGCGTCGCGACGCCGACCAGCCCCGGCTACCGCAGCCTGTTCGACGGCACGTTCGCGTCGTTCGACGGGTGGCGCAAGGCCGGCGCGGGCGGCTTCGGCCGGCAGACCGACTGCACCATCTCGACCTTCGGCGGGCGCGGCGCGGAGTGGCTCACCCAGCAGCAGACCGGCCCCTACACCCTCGAGCTCGACTGGCGCCGCGAGGCCGCCGACGACGACTCCGGCGTGCACCTCGCCTCGACCAGCCGCGGGGGCGCCGACCCGGTCGGTGGCCTCAGCGTCCGGATCGGCGACGACACCGGCGCGATCCGCACGGCGTCCGGCGCCACGCAGGCCGCCGACCAGGCCGCCGTCGCCGGGGCGCTGCGCCCGGTGGGGGAGTGGAACCGCTACTCGATCCGGCTGGCCGGCTCGCAGGTCACCGTCGCCCTCAACGGCACGACGGTCAACACGTTCAGCAGCCCCCAGGCCCTGCCCACCACCGGGTACGTCGGGCTGGAGAACCGCAGCGCCGGCGACCAGGTCGACTTCCGCGACATCCAGGTGATGGGCGAGGACGACCCCGGCACCCCGGGCGAGGGGACGCCGATCCGCTACGCCTTCGACGAGGGCACGGGCACCACCGCGGCCAACACCGGCGACGACCCCACCGTCGGGTCGGCCACGCTCCAGGGCGCCACGGGGTGGACCCAGGAGGGCCGGTTCGGCCCGGCCGTGTCGCTGCCCGGCGGCGGCGCGGAGACCGGCAACCACGTCAGGCTGCCCGACGACGTGCAGGCCGGCATGGACGACGAGTTCGCCGTGTCGGTGTGGGCCCGACCCGACGACCTGCCCAACTGGGTGACGCTGCTGCAGATCGGCAGCAGCACCGACACCTTCTTCCTGCTGCAGTCCTCGACCCAGGCCGCCGGCGCCACCGGCTTCGCCGCCACCTTCAAGGCGCCGGGCTCGGCGCAGGAGCGGCTGACCCTCGGGGCGGGCAACGACCTGCCGCTGGGGGAGTGGACGCACGTCGTCTACACCCACAGCGGCACGACCGGCCGGATCTACTTCGACGGCGAGCTGCAGGCCGAGCGCACCGACTTCACCCTCGACATGGGCGACGTCGGCGTGGGTGGCTCCACCACCGCCAACTTCGTCGGCGGCACCAGCTGGCCCGACCCTCGCTACGACGGCGCGGTCGACGAGCTGCGGATGTTCGACCGCACGCTGAGCGCGGCCGAGGTGGCCGAGCTGGCGCAGGGCCCGTCGGCGGGCACCGCCCCGGTCGGGGTGGCCGACGCGTACTCCACCGAGGAGGGCGAGACCCTCGCCGTCGCCGCCCCGGGCGTGCTGGGCAACGACACCGACGCCGAGGGCGACCCCCTCACCGCGACCGGCGCCACCCAGCCCGACCACGGCCAGGTGACCCTCGAGGCCGACGGGTCGTTCACCTACGTCCCCGACGCCGGGTTCGCCGGCACCGACACCTTCACCTACACCGCGACCGACGCCACCGGCTCCTCGGCGGCCACGACGGTGACCCTCACGGTCACCGAGGCGCAGGGCCCGCCCGCGACCACCGTGGTCACCGGGTCGACGCGGGCCGTCGCGCACGGCAGGCCCTCCACCGTGTCGGTGGGGGTCGCTCCCACCCGGGGCGACAGCACCGCCACGGGGACCGTCGAGGTGCTCGACGGGGACGAGGTGCTCGGCACCGCGACACTGGCGGGTGGCGGGGCCCCGGTCGCCCTGCCGGCGAAGGCGCTCGAGCCCGGCAGCCACACCCTGGGCCTGCGCTACCTCGGCGACGCCGACCACGCGGCCTCCACGGGGTCGATCACCCTGCAGGTGCTCAAGGCGACGCCGCGCACGACGGTGCGGGCGCCCGACCGGATCGCCCAGGGCCGGCGCGCGAAGGTCACGGTGGTCCTGCGGGCCGCGGGCAGCGTGCCGGTCACCGGCCGGGTCGAGCTGACCGTCACCGGCGGTGTCGCCGGCTCAAGGACCCTCAGCGGGAAGGTGCGCGCCGGCAAGGTCGCGTTCACCCTGCCCCGGGCCACCCGCACCGGCCGGATGACGGTCGAGGCGGCCTACCTCGGCAGCAGCCTCGTCAAGGCGGCGACGAAGCGGGTCACCGTCCAGGTCGTGCGCTGAGCGTCCCCACCTCGCAGCGACGACGCGGGCCCGGAGGACCCCCTCCGGGCCCGCGTCGTCGTCCCGTCCCGGCCGATCGGCCGCTGCTGGGCGGGTCTGGGAGGATGAGCCCATGAGTGAGGCCACCCCCACCCGCCCCCGGCAGGTGACGATCGCCGGCTGGCTCATCATCCTGGGCTCCGTCGTCGTCGTGCTGTCCGTCTTCGACCGCATCTCGGGCCTGAGCTCGGTCGAGACGCGTGAGGGCATCGAGCAGTTCCTGTCCACGCCGCCCGGCGACGGGCTGGGCCTCGGCACCGAGGACGTGCTCGAGGTGCTGCGCCTGGTCGCGATGCTCACCGGCGCCTGCGCCGCGGCGTGCGCCGTGCTCGGCTGGTGGGTGCTGCAGCGCTCCCGCTCCGCCCGCACGGTGCTGTCGGTGCTGGCCGTCCCGCTGTTCCTCGGCGGCACCGTCACCGGCGGCTTCATGTCGTCGCTGGTCGCCGCCGCCATCCTGATGCTGTGGCTGCAGCCGGCCCGCGACTGGTTCGCGGGCATCAGCCCCCGCCAGCGCGACGACGAGCGCGCCGCGGCCGAGCGCCTCGACGCCGCGTCCCGCCCTGCGTCGGTGGAGCAGCCGGTCGGTGCGGCGTGGCCGTACGCCCCGGTCACCCCGCCCGACCACGGCCAGCCCCGTCCCGACGGCGGGTCGGCGCCGGCGTACCCGCAGCAGCCGCAGGGCCCGACCCCGCCGCAGCAGCCCGGTCAGCAGGCCGGTCAGGGGCCTGCGCCGTTCTCGGGCTTCGGCGACGGTCCGGCCCGGCCGACCGGCGCCACGTCGTACGCCGGCGGGCGCCCGCCCGCGCCGGCCCGCCGTCCGGCCGCGGTGGTGTGGGCCTGCTCGCTCACCTGGGCGTTCAGCGCGCTGGCGATGGTCGGGATGCTGCTGACCGCGCTGGTCGTGGCCGCCACGCCCGACGCGCTCTTCGACGAGGTCTACCGGCAGAACCCGTCGCTGGCCGACGCCGACCTCGCCCGCGGCGACGTCACGACCGCGCTCTACGTGATGGCCGCGATCGTCGTGGTGTGGTCGGTGGCGGCCTGCGTGGTCGCCGCCCTGGCCTTCCGCGGCAGCCGGCCCGCCCGCACGGCGCTGATCGTGTCGGCCGCGGCGGCCGCGGTGGTCTACGTCGCCACCGCCCTCACCAGCCTGGTGATGGCGCTGCCGCTCGCGGCGTGCGTGGCCACCGTGGTGCTGCTGGTGCGCCCGGAGGTGCGGTCGTGGTACTCCGCCGTGGGGAAGGGCGACGGCGCCCCGCCCGTGCGACGATGACGCCATGAGCGACTCGTACCCCGGCCCCTCGGGCCCGGCGAACCCCTCGAACCCCTACGGCCAGCCCGGAGGCTCGGGCCAGCCCGCCCCCTACGGCCAGGGCGGCGGCTACGGCCAGTCCGACCCGTACGGCCAGAGCAACCCCTACGGCGGCGGCGCGTACGGCGGCTCCGGCCACGGCACGCCCGGCCACGACGCCGACAAGCGGCCCGGCCGCGTCACCATCGCCGCGATCATCTCCATCGTGCTCTCCGCGCTGGCGGCCCTCCTCTTCGGCCTCCTGACCATCGCGCTGGCGGTGGCCCGCGACGACGTGATCGACAGCATCGAGTCCGATCTGCGCAACCAGGCGGGCGCCCAGGACCTGTCGGCCGACGCGTTGGCCACGGCCGCGCTGGCGGTGTGCGCGGTGATCACGGTGTGGGCGCTGCTCGCCATCGTGTTCGCGGTGATGACGCTGCGCCGCTCGAAGGCCGGGCGCATCCTGCTGGTGATCTCCGCGGCGATCACGGTGGTCTTCAGCCTGATCAGCATCGGCGCGCTCTTCCCGGTGGTGACGCTGGCGGCCGGCATCGCGGTGATCGTGATGCTGTTCACCGGCGGGGCCAACGACTGGTTCGCCCGGCGCAGCCCGTCGGCGTCGTACTGACCCGACCGACCGATCGACGACCCTCCGGGCGGCCCTGCGGGGCCGCCCGGAGGCGTCTGCGGCTGCTGCGCCGACCGCCGCTCAGCGGGCGTGCAGGTCGGCGGCGGCCAGGCGGGCGACGCCCTGCTCGACCACCTCGGTGGTCTTGCAGAAGGCCCACCGCACCAGGTGGCGTCCCGCCTCGGGGTCGGCGTAGAAGCCCTGCAGCGGCACCGCCACCACCCCCGCCCGCTCGGGCAGCGCCAGGCACAGCTCGCGCCCGTCGCGCCAGCCCAGCCCGGCGGTGTCGGTGAGCGCGAAGTAGGTGCCCTCCGGAACCCGCGGGTCGAGCCCGACCGCACGCAGCCCCTCGCAGAGCAGGTCGCGTCGCGCCTGCAGGTCGAGCGCCAGGCGGGCCGGGAACTCGGGCTCCTCGTCGAGGGCGTGGGCCACCGCGGGCTGCAGCGGCGCGCCGGAGGTGAAGGTCAGCCACGTCTTCGCCGCCATCAGCGCGCCCACCAGCTCGGCCGGTCCGGTGGCCCAGCCGACCTTCCACCCGGTCAGCGAGTAGGACTTGCCGGCGCTCGACAGGGTCAGCGTGCGCTCGGCCATGCCGGGCAGCGTGGCCAGCGGCACGTGCTCGTGGTCGTCGAAGACGAGGTGCTCGTAGACCTCGTCGGTGACGACCACCAGGTCGTGGGCGACCGCCACGTCGGCCACCACCTGCAGCTCGGCGCGGGTCAGCACCGTGCCGGTCGGGTTGTGCGGGGAGTTCAGCAGCACGACGCGGGTGCAGGGCGTGACGGCCGCGCGCAGCGCCTCCGGGTCGAGGCGGAAGTCGGGCCCGCGCAGGGTGACCGGGCGCCGCACGGCCCCGGCCACCTGGATCATCGCGTCGTAGGAGTCGTACGACGGCTCCAGCACCACCACCTCCTCGCCCGGGTCCACCAGGCCCAGCAGCGCCGCCGCCACGCCCTCGGTGGCGCCGGTGGTCACCACCACCTCGGTGTCGGGGTCGAGCTCGATGCCGTAGTGGCGGGCCTGGTGGCGGGCGACGGCCCGGCGCAGCGCCGGTACGCCGGGGCCGGGGGCGTACTGGTTGGCGCCGCCCTCCAGCGCCCGCACCGCGCGCGCGATCACCTCGGGCGGGCCGTCGACGTCGGGGAAGCCCTGTCCCAGGTTGACCGACCCCGTGGCCACCGCCAGCGCCGACATCTCCGAGAACACCGTCGGGGGGATGCCGTGCAGCCGGCGGGCCAGACGCGGTCGTGACATGCCCGCCACGCTAGCCGTACGGCTCCTGCTCAGCGGGGTCACAGGCGCAGGCGGTTGAATGGACCCGTGACCACCTCTGCGACGACCGACCCCACCCTGGCCGCCGACGTCGACGCGTGCTGCCGGCTGCAGGGCACCTTCACGCTGCGCTCGGGGCAGAGCGCCACCGAGTACTTCGACAAGTACCTCTTCGAGTCCGACCCGGCGCTGCTGGCGCGGGTGGCCCGGCAGATGGTCGGCCTGCTGCCCGACGACACCGAGCTGCTCGGCGGCCTCGAGCTGGGCGGCGTGCCGATCGCGACGATGGTCAGCAGCCTCACCGGCCACCGGGCCCTGTTCGTGCGCAAGCAGGCCAAGGAGTACGGCACCTGCAAGCTGGCCGAGGGACCCGACGTGGCCGGGCGCCGCGTCACCCTCGTCGAGGACGTGATCACCACCGGCGGTGCCGTGCGCGACGCCACCCGCGCGCTGCGGGAGGCCGGCGCGGTCGTCGAGGTCGTGGTCTGCGCGATCGACCGCAGCCCCGCGGGCAGCGACCCGCTGGCCGACGTCGGCCTCGAGGTGCGCGCGGTGCTGACCAAGGCCGAGCTCGACGCCGTCCGCGGCTGACGCCCGACCGCCGTCTAGCCTGCGACCATGCTCCGCTCCTCCCTCGCCACCGTGCTGCTGCGCGCCGCCGACGACACCACCGCCGACCTGGGCGGGTTCGCCGGGTGGGCCGTCGACGTCATGGAGAAGCTCGGGGTGGTGGGCGCCGGCGTCCTGATCGCCCTGGAGAACCTCTTCCCGCCGCTGCCCAGCGAGATCGTGCTCCCGCTGGCCGGGTTCACCGCCAGCCGCGGCGACTTCGGCCTGGTGGAGGCGATCGTGGCCACCACCATCGGCTCGGTCGTGGGCGCGCTGGTGCTCTACGGCCTCGGCGCCGGGCTCGGCCGCGAGCGCGTCTTCCGGCTCTGGAAGTGGCTGCCGCTGGTCAACGAGGGCGACTTCGTCCGCACCGAGGAGTGGTTCGCCCGGCACGGCCGCAAGGCGGTGTTCCTCGGCCGCATGGTGCCGATCTTCCGCAGCCTGATCTCCCTCCCGGCCGGCGTGGAGCGGATGCCGCTGTGGCAGTTCCTCGCCCTGACCACGGCCGGCAGCCTGATCTGGAACACCGTCTTCGTGGTCGCGGGCTACCAGCTCGGCGAGCAGTGGCGCGAGGTGGAGCCGGTGGTGTCCTACCTGCAGTACGCCGTGATCGCCGCGGTCCTGTTCGGCGTGGCGTGGCTGGTCATCCGCCGGTTGCGAGCTCGTCGGGTCCCGACGTCGTGACCGGCGACTGGCCGGCCCCGTCGGTGCCGCGGGCGCTGCCCGTGCCGTGCGCGGCGTGCTGACGGCGCGAGTGCCACCACTCGTAGGCGATCGGCACCGCGGTGAAGGCCAGGATCGCGAAGATCGCGAGGTCGATGTTGTCCTCCAGCCACGGCACGCGAGTGCCGAGCACGTAGCCCAGCGTGCTGATCGACCACACCCACGCCGCACCGCCGACCAGGCTCCAGAAGTAGAACCGGCTGCGGGCCATGCCGGTGATGCCGGCCACCACGGTGATGTAGGTGCGCACGAACGCCACGAACCGGCCGATCACCAGCGCCTTGTTGCCGTGGGTGTCGAAGAAGGCCTCGGTGTGGTCGAGGTGCTTGCGCTTGATGATGCGCCCGTCGCGCTCGCGCAGCGGCGGCCCGAGGCGGCGTCCGATCTCGTAGCCGACCACGTTGCCGGTCCACGCGGCGGCCAGCAGCAGCCCCATCGCGATGGTCATCTCCACCGGTGGTGAGCCCGGGAAGAGGTCGAGCTCGCCGGTGGCGATGAAGATGCCGAGGGCGAAGAGCAGCGCGTCGCCGGGCAGGAACGGGAAGAGCAGCCCGCACTCGACGAAGATGATGGCGATGCTGAGCCAGAACAGGGTGCTGCCGAACTCCGAGAGGAGCCAGTGCGGGTCCATGAAGTCGATGCCCAGGAACATCGGCGACACGAGCGCGAGGATCGTCGTCACCGCGCAAGCGTACCGCCGACCTCCGACGGTGAAGAGGGCTCCTAGCCGGGGGCCCGGGGCGGGCTCGTGACCGGCGACGACGCGGGCGCCGAGGACCGCGACGAGGGGCGTGCCGAGGAGCGCGCCGAGCCGCCGCGGCGGGCGCCGTACGACCCGATGCCCCACGGCCCCGCGGAGGTCGGGGTGGGACCGTGGCCGGGGGAGTGGCCGAGCGGACCGGGCGCCGAGGTGTACGACGAGCAGCTGCTCGCCGAGGGCGACCGGCGCAACGTCGTCGACCGCTACCGCTACTGGTCGATGGCCGCGATCGTCGCCGACCTCGACACCCGCCGCCACGACTTCCACGTGGCGATCGAGAACTGGCAGCACGACTTCAACATCGGCACGATCGTGCGCACCGCCAACGCCTTCCTCGCCGCCGAGGTGCACATCGTCGGCAACCGGCGGTGGAACCGGCGCGGCGCGATGGTCACCGACCGCTACCAGCACGTGCGCCACCACGAGAGCGCCGCCGACCTGCGCGTCCACCTCGACGCGCTGCCGGGGGAGCCGGCCGGCGGGCGCGTGGCGCTGCTGGGCATCGACAACCTGCCCGGCTCGGCGCACCTCGAGACGATGGCCGTGCCGCGGCGGGTGTGCTTCCTGTTCGGTCAGGAGGGCCCGGGGCTCTCGGCCGCCGCGCGGGAGGCCTGCGACGGCACCTTCTCGATCGCGCAGTTCGGCTCCACCCGCTCGATCAACGCCTCCGCCGCGGCCGCCATCGCCATGCACGCGTGGGTGCGAGCGCACGCCGACCTCGGCGACGACCGGGCCTGGCGGGGCTGAGCTGCTCGACCGGCGCGGGTCAGCGGGCGCAGGAGCCGTCGTCGCAGCCCACCCGGCCGCGGCTCACGGTGGCCGCGAGGCCGAGGGTCCAGCAGGTGGGGCAGCCGCGCCACGCGACCACCGCCGGCACCGCCAGCAGCAGCCACCACGCGCTGCGCCCGGCCAGCGCGAGCGCCACGACCACCAGCACCAGGCCCAGCACGCCGCGCACGACGTGCTCGACCACCGAGCCGCTCGCGAACAGCTCGCCCACCGGGTCGCCCTCGCCGGCCTGGTCGGCCGTGGGCGGGCGGGTTGTCGTGGTCACCTCGCCAGCCTACGGGCGGGGGGTCTCGACACCCCTCGTCGCTGGCGCTCCTCGGCACTCGACCAACGGTGGCCGTTCGTTCGTTGGTCGAGTGGCGAGCGCCAGCGAGCGTATCGAGACCCCGGAACGAGTGACGGCCGTTCGTGGGTCCGGGGAGGTCTCGATACACCTCGTCGCTGGCGCTCCTCGGCACTCGACCAACGAGGGTTCCTCACCGGTCTGGTGCGGACTTCGTTGGTCGAGTAGCGAGCGCCAGCGAGCGTATCGAGACCCCGGCTCAGCGGGCGTGGCGCAGCACGTCCTGCACGACGCGGTGGTGCACGAGCTCCATCAGGATCTCGCGGGCCGGCAGGTCGCTCAGCAGGTAGGCGCGACCGAGCAGGCCGCCGGGGGAGAAGGTGACCGAGTTCTCCACGCGGCACACCGAGCCGTCGGGGCCGGCCAGCGGCACGACGGTGGTGCGCCAGGTGACCAGCCCGGGGGCGCGCACCTCGGCGTCCATGACCAGTCGGTGGCCGGCCCCGCCGTGGGGGCCGTGGGGGCCGGCCGCGACCACGCGCCAAAAGCCGGCGGTGTCGCCGGCGCGCAGCCGCGCGTGCTCCGGCACGGGCCAGCGGCGCCCGCGACCCAGGGTGAGCCGGTCGATGCCCCCGCGCACGGCGAACGGGCGGGCGTCGACGTACCAGCGCGGCTCGCCGCCGGCGGCGACCACCGCGGCCCACGCCTGCTCGGCGCCGAGGGGCAGGTCGCTGGCGCGGGCGCTGGTGTGGAGGGTGGTCCGGCGGCTCATGCCCCGAGGCTACGGCGGCGCCGTGAACACGTCCGGGCGCGGTGTCCGCCGCACGGTCTAGGGTGGGCCGGGTCGCCGTCAGACCCCCGTCCGAGGAGAGCCCGTGCCGATCGCCACCCCCGAGACCTACGCCCAGATGCTCGACACCGCCAAGGAGAAGGGGTTCGCCTTCCCGGCGATCAACGTGTCGTCGTCGCAGACGCTCAACGCGGCCCTCAAGGGCTTCGCCGACGCCGGCTCCGACGGCATCATCCAGGTCTCCACCGGAGGGGCGGAGTACCTCTCGGGCCCCTCGGTCAAGAACATGGTCACCGGCTCGGTCGCGTTCGCCGCCTACGCCGCCGAGGTGGCCAAGGCCTACCCCGTCAACATCGCGCTGCACACCGACCACTGCCCGAAGGACAAGCTCGACGGCTTCGTGCGTCCGCTGCTCGACATCTCCGCCGAGCGGGTCAAGGCCGGCCAGGCGCCGCTGTTCCAGTCCCACATGTGGGACGGGAGCGCCGTGCCGCTGGAGGAGAACCTCCGCATCGCCCAGGAGCTGCTGGCCAAGGCCGCCGCGGCCCACATCGTGCTCGAGGTCGAGATCGGTGTCGTCGGCGGCGAGGAGGACGGTGTCGACAACGCGATCAGCGAGCACCTCTACACCACCCCCGAGGACGCGCTGGCCACCCTCGACGCGCTCGGCAACGGCGAGAACGGGCGCTACCTCACCGCGCTGACCTTCGGCAACGTGCACGGCGTCTACAAGCCCGGCAACGTCACCCTGCGCCCCGAGATCCTGAAGGCCGCCCAGGCTGCGGTCGCCGAGCGCCTCGGCCTGCCGGCCGGCGCCAAGCCCTTCGACCTGGTCTTCCACGGCGGCTCCGGCTCCACCGCGGAGGAGATCAGCGCCGCCGTCGACTACGGCGTCATCAAGATGAACGTCGACACCGACACCCAGTACGCCTTCACCCGCCCCATCGCCGGGCACATGCTCGCCAACTTCGACGGCGTGCTGAAGATCGACGGCGAGGTCGGCAACAAGAAGACCTACGACCCCCGCGCCTGGGGCAAGGCCGGCGAGGCCGGCATGGCCACCCGCGTCGTGGAGGCCTGCGAGAACCTGCGCTCCTCCGGCAAGACCGTCGGCGCCTGACCCCGCGCCCGACCCCGCGCGTGACCCCGGGCGTGACCCCGCGCCCGACCCCGGGCGGGTGGGTGTGGCGGGCCGGGACACAATGCTGCCCATGAGCCCCGTGATCCCCGGACAGGACCTGATGGCCGGTCCGCCCCCCACCCACCTGCCGCCCGACCCCGCCACCGCCGAGCTCGCCGCGGGCGGGTCGCCGGCCGACGTCGTACGCCGCCACCCGGAGTCGCCCTCGGCGTGGGCCGCGCTCGCCACCGAGGCCGCCGCCTCGGACGCCGACGCGGTCACCGTCTACGCCTACTCGCGCGTCGGCTACCACCGCAGCCTCGACCTGCTGCGCCGCAACGGCTGGAAGGGCCACGGCCCGGTGCCGTGGGAGCACGAGCCCAACCGCGGCTTCCTGGTGTGCCTGTCGCTGCTGGCCAAGTCGGCCCGCGCCATCGGCGAGACCCCCGAGTGGGAGCGCTGCCGCGACTTCCTGCGCGACTCCAGCCCCACCGGCTACGCCGCCCTGATGGCCGACTGACCCGTCCGTCGCCCTCGGGGCGCTGCTCGCCCGCGCCCCTTTCGCCTCGCCCGTTGTCGGCTGGTCGGCGCGGCGGGCCGGACGTCATACGTTGCGTGGAGTCGCTTGCACGGTGCGTATGACGTCCGGCCCCGTTGGCGCCGTGAGGTGTGGCGCACTCGCTGCGCCGTGCGTCACAACGCGCGTCGCGTCTGCAGGTGACGCCCGAGCCGCGCGATTGCGCGCCCCGGGGCCGAATGGTGCCGAGGCCGACCTCGACCTCGAGGCTCTGCTGCCCGGCTCGCTGAGCACTGGGCCTACGACGGCAGCCTGACCACCCCGCCGTGCAGCGAGGGCGTGCGCTGGATGGTGCTCGACCAGCCGGTGCGGCTCGGCACCGACCAGATCGCCGCGCTCGAGTCGGCGTACGTCGACGACAACCGGCCCGTGCAGCAGGCCGGCGAGCGCGACGCGGAGGTGCTCAGCGCCTCCGTCGACTGAGCGGCGGGACGGACTAGGAGGCGGAAGCTGCCACTCGGTGGCCGAAATTTCAGCCACCCAGAGGCGGTTTCCCCGGCCGGCCGGGGAAACCGCCCCGGCCTCAGGCAGGCGGGGTGAGCAGGCTGCGGACGGTGTCGGCGCCGAGGGCGAGGAACAGCGTGGGCAGGCGCGGGCCGCGCTCGGCGTCGACCAGCAGCTGGTAGAGCAGCCGGAAGAAGGCCTTCTGGTCGGCCTTGACCTGGTCGGTCGGGGCGTCGTCGAGGCCGAGACCGCGGGCGAGCTTCGGCACGCCGTAGACCAGCGAGGTGGTGGCGTCGAGGTCGAGGTCGTCGGGCATCCGGTCGAGCAGCTGGCGCAGCCAGAGCTCCTCGTCGTCGCTGAGGCGGGCGAGCCGCTCGAGGTCGGGCTCGGTGCGCACGGTGGTGCGCTCGGTCTCCGGCACGTACTCCGCCATCCACGTCATCGCCCGGCCCAGCCGCGGCTCGAGGTCGGCCACGGTGTCGTGCTCGTGGCCCACGTCGCGCACGATGCGGCTGACCAGCTCGGCGCTGCCGGCGGTCACGTCGGCCACCGACGACAGCAGGCGGAACGGCACCACGACCCGCGGGGTCGGCAGCGTGCCGGCCGCGGCGGTGGCGGAGGCCCGCTCGAAGGCCAGCACCTGCGCGTCGCGCTTGGCGGGGTCGGCGGCCTTGCGGGCCAGGCCGTCCCACTCGTCGTACAGGCGCACGACCTCGGGGCCGAAGTCGACGGTGAAGGCCTGCTTGGGCTGGCGGCGCACGTAGAGCCAGCGCAGCACCGGGGCCTCCAGCACCTGCAGCGCGTCGGCCGCGGTCGGCACCCCGCCGCGCGAAGACGACAGCTTCACCTGGCCGCCGGCACCGACGAAGGAGTACCCGACGAACGACGGCGCGCGGCCGTCGTACAGCTTCACCAGCTCCTTGCCGACGGTGTACGACGACCCCGGGCTGGCGTGGTCGACGCCGCCCGGCTCGAAGTCGACGCCCTCGAACGCCCAGCGCATCGGCCAGTCGACCTTCCACACCAGCTTGCCCTCGTCCTGCGTGCGCAGGTTCGTGACGCCCTCGAAGGGGCACGCGGTGCAGGTGTAGGCGAGGTCGGTGGTGTCGTCGTCGTAGGAGGTGATGATGGTGGTGTCGCGCCCGCAGTCGCGGCAGTACGGCTTGTAGGGGAAGCGGGCCAGGTCGTTGGTGGCGCCGAGACCCGACGGTGCGGCGTCCTCGCCGTCGTTGGCGACCGAGTCGGCCAGCGCTGCGGCCTCCTCGTCGCTCTCCGCCGCCTCGGTGAGCGGGGCCTGCTTGGTGCGGTAGCGCGCCATCACGCTCTCGATGCGGTCGCGCTGCTCCACGGCCCGCAGCACCTGCGCGCGGTAGGTGCCGGCGCGGTACTGCTCGGTCTGCGAGACCTCCTCCATCTCCACGCCCAGCGCGCGCAGCGAGGCCACCAGCGGCTCCTTGAAGTGCTCGGCCCACGAGGGGTGGCACTGCCACGGGTCGGGCACGCCGGACAGGGGCCGCCCGATGTGGTCGGCCCACGACGGGTCGACCCCGGCCGGCACCTTGCGGAAGCGGTCGTAGTCGTCCCAGCTGTGCAGGTGGCGCACCGGCAGCCCACGGCGCCGGATCTCCTCGGTCACGAAGTGGACGGTGAGGAACTCGCGCAGGTTGCCCAGGTGCACCGGCCCCGACGGGCTGGCGCCCGACGCGCAGGTGATGACGCGGCCCGACTCGGGGGTCCAGCCGCCCTGCTCGGCGTGCCGGACGGCGTCGTCGGCGGCCCGGGTGACCCAGTCGACCGGGGACTGCTGCGCTCCGCCTCGTGGCATGGGATGGGGCTCCTGGGTGTGGCGGTGGGATCTGACGGGATGTGGCGGTGGGTGGGCCCGGAAGGCCTCGCGCCACGCTACCGGAGCGGCTCCCGGTGCCGTCCCGGCGCCGTCCCGGTGCTCGGCGGACCTCGCCCGGACCACGCCGCACCACGCCCGGCTTCGTCCGGCAGAGGGCGCCCGCTGACCTACGATGCACTGTGCCCCGCCCCGCCTCGTCCGTGCTGTCGGCCCTGGGGTACCCCCGGCCGGTCGCCCGGCTCCACCAGGAGCTCCTGCCGCACTCCGGGCGCGAGCTGGTGTCGGTGGCCGAGGCCCTGCAGCGCACCCCGGAGGACCTGCAGCGCGCGCTGCGCCCGCTGCTCGAGGACGACCTGGTGCGCCTCGAGGACGTGCGGGTCTTCGTGACCCACCCCTCCGAGGTCGTGGTGCGGCTGCTGCACGACCAGGCGAGCGCGGTGGCCCGCAGCCAGGCGCGGCTCGAGGGGCTGGCGGCCGCCGTCCCGTTCCTCGGCGCCAGCGCCGCCCGCCCGCCCGAGGGCGAGGTGCAGGAGGTCGGCCCGCTCGACGGCGAGGTGAGCAGCGGCGGCAACCCGGTGCCGCTGCTGACCTCGTTGATCCGTGACAGCACCGGCGACCTGCTGTGGCTGCGGCCCGACCAGTGGCGCCGCCCGGCCGAGGACTTCATGGGCGAGGTGGTGGGCCAGGTCGTGGCGCAGGGCCGCGCCTCGCGGGCCGTCTACCCGGTGCGGGCGCTCACCGAGGCGCGCGACACCCTCAACCACCGCGCCGAGCTCGGCGAGGTGATCCGCGTGCTGCCGGCGGTGCCGACCCGGATGTTCATCATCGGCACCACCCACGCCGTGCTGCCCGAGCCGCTGGGGTTCGTCGACGAGCCCCGCTCGCTTGTGCGCCAGCCCGGGCTGGTCGCGGCGCTCACCTTGTGGTTCGAGGCGCTGTGGGACCGCGCCGCGCCGGTGACCGCGCTGACCGGGGGCGTGGAGCCGCGTGCCGACCTGCAGCGCTTCCTCGTGCAGCAACTGGCCGCCGGGCAGCAGGACGAGCAGATCGCGCGCCGCCTCGGCCTCAGCCTGCGCACGGTGCGCCGCCGGGTCGCCGACCTGATGGCCGAGCTGGGGGCCGAGTCGCGCTTCCAGGCCGGCGTCGAGGCGGCCCGCCGCGGCTGGATCTGACCCGCGGCCCCGGCGCGTCGGGCTTCAGGTGCGTCGGGCTTCAGGTGCGTCGGGCTTCAGGTGCGGCGGGCTTCAGGTGCGGCGGGCTTCAGGTGCGGCGGGGCAGCACCATCGAGTAGGCGCCGCTCTCCACGTGCCAGGTGCGCTGGCGCTCGGGGCCGTAGATCTCGCCGTCGGCGCTGCAAAAGAACGGCTCGCCCGCGATCGAGACCGTCGAGCCCTTGAGCATCAGCACGTCGTCGCGCTCCTCGTGGGTGCCGCGCACCAGCTGCGCGACGTACCCCACCCGCGCCAGCGGCCCCACCGCGAGGGAGACCATCACGTCGAGCTGGCCGTCGGTGGTGACCGCCTCGGGGTTCAGGGAGGTGCCGCCGCCGACGTCGGAGCCGTTGCCGACCGCCACCATCAGCACCGGGCGGTCGAGGTCGACGACGCACTCGCCGTCCACCTCCACCCGCAGCCGCACGAACGGCGGCTTGTACGACGCCAGCGCGGCGCCGATCGGGTAGCCGAGCTTGCCGAGGTTGAGCCGGCCCACGCCGACCGCGCCGAGCCGGCTCTTCCAGCGCGAGGCCCGGCGGCTGGCCTGGGCCCCGGCGCCGGCGTGCACGTTGTTGACCACGATCTCGCCGACCTCGTCGACGATCAGGTCGACGCGGCGCACCTCGCCCTCCAGCAGCACCCGGGCGGCGTCCTCGATGTCGAGGGGAATGGAGTTGCCGCGGGCGAAGTCGTTGCCGGTGCCGAGCGGGAGCAGGCCGAGCACGGCGTCGTGCAGCTCGTTGCGCCGGTGCAGGGCCGCCACGACCGCGTGCATGCTGCCGTCGCCGCCGGCCACCACGATGCGTCGCGTGCCGGCGCGGTGGAGCACGCCGTTGAGCTCGCCGGGGTCGGCGGTGCCGGCGACCTCCACCGAGGTCTCCGCGCGCAGGACCTCCAGCGCCAGCTCGAGCGTCTCCTCGCCAGCGGGGCCGGCGTCGCTGTTGATGATGACGAGAAGGGGCTCCACGCCAGCGACAGTAGTGGAGGCGGGCCCCCGGCGGGGGCGGTACGCCGCCCCGTAGCCGGCCCCGCGGCCGGCCCCGCCGCTGCGGTAGCGTGTGCCCGCGAAAGCTCCGGTGCTCCCGTGCCCGGGGCCTTCTGCATTCCCGAGCAGTCCAGCACGCCTAGCAGCGGAAGTGAGCGAGCAGATGCCCGCGATCGCCATCATCGGTGCCCAGTGGGGTGACGAGGGGAAGGGCAAGGCCACCGACCTGCTCGGCTCCAGCGTCGACTACGTCGTGAAGTTCAACGGCGGCAACAACGCCGGGCACACCGTCGTCATCGGCCAGCCCGACGGCAGCGAGGAGAAGTACGCCCTCCACCTGCTGCCCAGCGGCATCCTGACCCCCGGCTGCACCCCGGTGATCGGCAACGGCGTGGTGATCGACCTCGGCGTGCTGTTCGAGGAGATCGACGGCCTCGAGGCCCGCGGCGTCGACACCAGCCGGCTCGTCGTCAGCGCCAGCGCCCACGTCATCGCCGACTACAACCGCACCGTCGACAAGGTCACCGAGCGCTTCCTCGGCTCGCGCCGCCTCGGCACCACCGGGCGCGGCATCGGCCCGACGTACGCCGACAAGATGAACCGCATCGGCATCCGCGTGCAGGACCTCTTCGACGAGAAGATCCTGCGCCAGAAGATCGAGGGCGCCCTGGAGCTGAAGAGCCAGGTGCTGACCAAGATCTACAACCGCCGCGCCCCCTCGGTCGACGAGACGCTGGAGGAGCTGCTGCAGTACGCCGAGCGCCTCGGCCCGATGGTCGCCGACACCGGCCTGCTGCTCAACCAGGCCCTCGACCGCGGCGAGACCGTGCTGCTCGAGGCCGGCCAGGCCACGCTGCTCGACGTCGACCACGGCACCTACCCGTTCGTCACGTCGTCCTCGGCCACCGCCGCCGGCGCCTGCACCGGCTCCGGCATCCCCCCGATGCGCATCGACCAGGTCGTCGGCATCGTGAAGGCCTACACGACCCGCGTCGGCGAGGGGCCGTTCCCCACCGAGCTGTTCGACGACTCCGGCGAGCACCTGCGCAAGGTCGGCGCCGAGTACGGCACCACCACCGGCCGTCCGCGTCGCTGCGGCTGGTACGACGCGGTGATCGCCCGCTACGCCGCCCGGGTCAACGGCGTCACCGACTTCGTGCTCACCAAGCTCGACGTGCTCACCGGCCTCGAGCAGGTGCCGGTGTGCGTCGCCTACGACGTCGGCGGCGTGCGCCACGACGAGATGCCGGTCAACCAGACCGACTTCCACCACGCCGTGCCGATCTACGAGTACCTGCCCGGCTGGTGGGAGGACCTCGGCGGCTGCCGCACCTTCGAGGACCTGCCGGCCAACGCGCAGGCGTACGTCAAGGCCGTCGAGGCCATGTCGGGTGCCCGGATCTCCGTGGTCGGCGTCGGGCCCTCGCGCGACGCCACCGTGGTGGTGCACCCACTGGTCTGAGCCGGCCGCGCTGGGGGTGCCGGGGGCCCCGGCGACGCCAGGGGCGGCCGGGGCTCAGTACTGGCGCTCGCCCTCGGTGACCCGGTCGGCGGCGGCGATCACGGGCTCGGCGTCGACGAGCCGCCAGGTCGCGGCCGTGAGGTCGGCGGAGCCGTCGGCCTGGTCGAGGACGACGGCGCGCGGCGCCTCGACGCCGTCGATCGCCACCACCTCGTCGTCGCCGTCACCGTCGACGTCGGAGACGACGGCGTGCGCGGCGTAGGTGTCGGAGCCGCGGGCGCCGCCGGCCAAGGACGTCTCGTCGCCGAGGCCGTCGTCCCACGACCACGCCGTCACCGACAGGTCGGTGCCGACGTGCACGAGCGTGTCGACGCCGTCACCGTCGAGGTCGGCGAGGCGGAAGCCGCCCGTGGCGAGCTGCAGGTCGTCGAGCACCAGCGCCTCGTCCACCTGCTCGAACCGGTCGCCCCGGGACAGGAAGCCCCGCAGCGCGGTGGCCTGGTCGAGGGTGTCGACCGCCACCAGGTCGTCGAGGCCGTCGCCGTCGAGGTCGCCGACCGCCCAGGTGGTGATCGACCGCCTGACCTTCTCGTCCTCGAGCCACGACGTCTCGCGCTGCCACCCGCCGTCCTCGGCGCTCAGCATCGTGGTCACCGCGACGGTGTCGTCGCGGCTGGTGGCCACCGCCAGGTCGTCGCGACCGTCGCCGTCGAAGTCGCCCAGGGCGGCGGTGCCGGTGCCGTAGTCGAAGGTGCCGACCTCGTCGGCCGCGGGCACCACCATCAGCGTGCTCGTGCGCGCCCCCTCGTCGGAGCCCGCGCCGGTCCCGGCGGCGGCACCCGGGGCGACCGCGACCCGCAGGCTCGACCGCTCACCGTCCACGGTCACCTGGTCGAGCACCCCGTCGCCGTCCACGTCGCCGACGACGGTGCGCGGGTTGACCTGCTCGACCCGCTCCGCGCCGACGAAGCCCGACCCGTCGGAGCGCTGCAGCCGGCCGCCGTCGAGGGCGAGCAGCAGCAGGTCGCCGAAGCCGTCGCCGTCGACGTCCCCGCGCACGGCGGGGTCGGTCAGGGCGGCCGCGGGCTCCCCGGTGGGGTCGGGTCCAGGGGGTGCGGGGTCGTCGCCGGCGGGTCGCAGCAGCACCGCCGCGGTGACCGCCCCGGCGCCCACGGCCACCCCCAGGCCGGCGGCGAGCAGGGTGCGCCCGCGGCGGCCGGAGCGCACGGGGGGCGGGGGGCGCAGCGCGGGGCCCGACCCGGTCGAGCGGGTGTCGCCGGCGAGGCGGCGCAGGTCCTCGCGCAGCTCCGCGGCGCTGGCGTGGCGGTGGGCGGGGTCCTTGGCCAGCGCCCGCGCGAGCACCGGGTCGAAGGCCGCCCGCGCCGGATGGCCCTCGGGCAGCTGCGGCACCGGGGCCGAGACGTGCGCCATCGCCACCTGCACGTCGCTGCCGGCGTACGGCGGGTGCCCCGTGAGCGCCTCGTGGAGGAGGCAGCCGACGGCGTACACGTCGCTGGCGGGGGTGGCGGGCTCGCCACGGGTGAGCTCGGGGGCGAGGTAGCTCCACGTGCCGGCCACGGCGCCGGGCGCGGTGAGGCCGCTCGACTCGGTGAGGGCGACCCCGAAGTCGCAGAGGTAGACGTGCGGGCGGTCGAGCCGGTCGTCGCGCAGCAGCACGTTGGCCGGCTTCACGTCGCGGTGCACCACCCCCACCGCGTGGGCGGCGACCAGGGCGTCGCAGACCTGCGCGACGACGGTGGCGGCCAGCTCGGGGCGCAGCGGACCGCCGGCGCCGATCAGGCGGCCGAGGTCACCGCCGGTGGCCAGCCGGGTCACCAGGTACGGCGACCCGGCGTGCTCCCCGTGCTCGTAGATCGAGATGACGTGGGGGGAGTCGAGGCGCGCCAGGACGGCGGCCTCGCGCTGGAAGCGCGCGTGGAACGACGCCGAGTCGGCGAGCGCCCCGCGCACGACCTTGATCGCCACCCGGCGACCCAGCCCGAGGTCGGTCGCGGCGAACACCTGGCCCATGCCGCCCACCCCGACCACGGCGTCGATGCGGTAGCCACCGAGCACGCTCCCGACCCGCAGCGGGCCGGACACCTCCGCCGTCACGGGACGGTCGGACCCATCACGTTCTGCTCCAGTCGGTAGGTCAGGTCGGCCTTCCACGTGGCCCACTCCTCGACCGCGCCGAACCGCTCGCCGTCGGAGCGCACGACCAGCACCTTCGCGGTGCGGTCGTCCTGGGGCCCGACGGCGAGGAGGTCGACCCTGCCGTCGCCGTCGACGTCGCTCAGCGTGAAGCGGGCCTGCAGGTCGCCGCCGTCGCCGGTGATGGAGTCGATGACGCCCGCCCCGACCGGTTGGCCGAGCTCGCCGTCCTCCACGTCGGTCACCGACACGTCGAAGTAGTCCCCGCCGGTGCCCGAGACCGAGACCAGCTCGTCGTCGCCGTCGCCGTCCACGTCGCCGGCCAGCGAGGCGATGTCGAAGGAGTCGGCGCTGCGGGTCGTGGTGCCGTCGTCGAACCCGTCGCCCGTGCCGAGGTAGAGCGTGCTGACCAGCTCGACGTCAGCGGCCGTGGGGTCGGTGCTGGTGCCGACCACCACGTCGAGCAGCCCGTCGCCGTCGTAGTCGCCGGCCTCGACGCTCGGCGTCAGGTCGACGCCGGGTCCTTCGACCTCCATCAGGGGCTCGGCCTCCCCGAACCCCTCCTCGCCCTTGCCGTGGGCCACGAAGAACTCGTAGGGCCGGTCGCGCTCCCACGCCATCAGGAGCAGGTCGTCCTGCTCGTCGCCGTCCACGTCGCCGACGTACGGCGTGATGTTGCGGGCGTCGCTGGGGCGGTCGATGTTGAACCCGAACTCACCGCCGGCGGCGAGCCCCGCAGCGACGTAGATGCGCCGCTCGCGGCCGGCCGGCACGTAGACCGACACCACCTCCGCGACGTCGTCGCCGTCCACGTCGGCGGGGGCGATGGTGCGCAGGGTCCGCTGGCCCACCGCGAACTGCCGGGGCTCGTTGCCGACGAGCTGCTCGCCGTCGGAGAGGAAGCTCTTCGAGAAGATGCTGTAGGTGGCGCCGTCGGCCACGGGGTAGATCGACACGGCGTCGCCGAGGCCGTCGCCGTCGATGTCGCCGGCGACCGGGCCCGTGACCTCCGGGTCGGCCCCGCCGGTCGCCCCGTCGGTCTCGCCGTCGGTGCTGCCCTCGGTGTCCCCGTCAGGGTCGTCGGCGCGCTCGGGGGACTCGTCGGTCCACGGGCTCGCCACCGCCAGGCCCACGCCGCCGCCGACCAGCGCCAGCACGAGCACGGCCAGCAGCGCGAGGACCAGCCTGCTCGGGCCGCGTCGGCCCTGTCCGCCGGACGAGCCGTGGGCGTGCGACCCGCCCGTCGACCCGCCCGAGCCGCCCGTCGAGCCACCGCGGGCGCCGGCGTGCGAGCCGCCGGAGGAGCCCCCGGCCGCAGCTGCCGCGGCTGCGGCTGCGGCTGCGCCCGACGGCGACGACGGCGCGGAGCCGGTGCGCGGCGCGTTCGCCGGCACCTGGCGCGGCCGCACGCCCGACGACGGGGTGCCGGCAGCGGCCAGCAGGTCCTGACGCATGCTCTCGGCGTCGGCGTAGCGCGAGGCGGGGTCCTTGGCCATCGAGCGCTGCAGGACCGCGTTGGCCCAGCGGGTGAACGCGTCGTCGCCCTCGAGCTGCGGCAGCGGCGCGTTCTGGTGGGCGATGGCGATCTCGACGTCGGAGCCGCCGTACGGCGCGACGCCGGTGAGCGCGGCCCAGAACAGGCAGCCCAGCGAGTACAGGTCGGAGGCCGCCGTGGCCTCGCGCCCCTCGCCGCACTCGGGGGAGAGGTAGCTCCAGGTGCCGGCCACCGCGCCGGGGGCGGTCATGTGGTCGGTGTCGGTGTCGGCGCGGGCGATGCCGAAGTCGCAGAGGTAGACGTGGAGGTCGGTGGCGGTGGCGTCGCGCAGCAGGACGTTGCTGGGCTTGATGTCGCGGTGCACCACGCCGGCGCGGTGGGCGTCGGCGAGCGCGTCGGCCACCTGGGCGCACAGGGTGGCGGCCAGCTGCGGCGGCATCGGGCCGCGGGCGCGCAGCTGGGCGCCGAGGTCGCCGCCGGCGACGTACTGGGTGGCGATGTAGGGGCAGCCCTGCTCCTCGCCGTGGTCGAAGATCTCGATGACGTGGGGGGAGGCCAGCCGGGCCAGCAGGGTGGCCTCGCGGTCGAAGCGGCGCAGGAACTCCTCGGACTCGCCGAGCTCGGCCGAGACCACCTTGAGCGCCACGCGCCGGTCGAGGCTCAGGTCGGTCGCGCCGAGCACGACCCCCATGCCGCCGTGCCCGATGTGGTCGTCGATGCGGTAGCGACCGAACTGGTCGCCCACGCGGGGGAGGTCTGCCATGGGCCCCTCCTTCCCCCCAGCGCCCCGGTCGAACCGCCCCGGGGCCACCCCGTGACCACCCCGTGACCACCCCGCCGCCCACCCCGCCGCCCACCCCGGCGAACCGCTCCGGCCGCGGGGGCCCGATCGCACTAGGCTCGTGGCCCGTGAGCCCCACCGAGCCGACCGCGCCCACGCCCCACCAGGGCGTCCCGTCCCCGGTGCCGACCGGGCCGCTGACCTGCCTGGTCGTCGGTCCCGGCGGACGTGAGCACGCCCTCGCCCGGGCGCTGGCCCAGGACGCCGGCGTCGCGGCGGTGCACGCCGCCCCCGGCAACCCCGGCACCGCCGCGGTCGCCACGCTGCACGACGTCGACGCCCTCGACGGGCAGGCCGTGGCCGACCTCGCGGTCGCGCTCGGCGCCGACCTCGTCGTCGTCGGACCGGAGGCGCCGCTCGTGGCGGGCGTGGCCGACGCCGTCCGCGCCCGCGGCATCGCGGTCTTCGGGCCGTCGCGGGCCGCGGCGGCGCTCGAGGGGTCGAAGGCGTTCGCCAAGGACGTGATGGCCGCGGCCGGCGTGCCGACCGCCGCCGCCCGCCTCTGCACGAGCCCCGACGAGGTCGCCGCGGCGCTCGACGCCTTCGGCGCGCCGTACGTCGTGAAGGACGACGGCCTGGCCGCCGGCAAGGGGGTGGTGGTCACCAGCGACCGCGACGAGGCCCTCGCCCACGCCGCCCAGTGCGAGCAGGTGCTCATCGAGGAGTACCTCGACGGCCCCGAGGTCTCGCTGTTCGCCCTGACCGACGGCACCACCGTCTACCCGCTCCAGCCCGCGCAGGACTTCAAGCGCATCGGCGACGGCGACGAGGGCCCCAACACCGGCGGCATGGGCGCCTACACGCCGCTGCCCTGGGCGCCCGACGACCTGGTCGACGACGTGCTCGCCACCGTGCTGCAGCCGACCGTCGACGAGATGGCCCGTCGCGGCACGCCGTTCTCCGGCCTCCTGTACGCCGGCCTCGCGCTCACCTCCCGCGGCACCCGCGTGGTGGAGTTCAATGCCCGCTTCGGCGACCCCGAGACCCAGCCGCTGCTCGCCCTGCTCGACTCCCCGCTCTCGCCGCTGCTGGTGGGCGCCGCCACCGGCACGCTGGCCGACGTGCCGCCGCCGTCGTGGCGCCCCGGCGCCGCTGTCGGCGTCGTCGTGGCCAGCCGGGGCTACCCGGAGTCGTCGTCGTCGGGCGACCTGATCACCGGCATCGACGCCGCCGAGGCCCTCGACGACGTGCACGTCGTGCAGGCCGGCACGGCCCTGCGCGACGGTGACCTGGTCACCGCCGGCGGGCGGGTCCTGGCCGTCGTCGCCACCGGCCCCGACCTCGCCGCCGCCCGCCGGGCGGCCTACCAGGGGGTCGCCGCGGTCGACTTCCCCGGCGCCCAGCACCGCACCGACATCGCCCTGCGCGCCGCCGAGGGCTGACCCGGGACCGTCGTCCGGCGTAGTACACGGAGGGGCACAGGTGTGCCCCTCGGTGCACCAGCGGGGAGGGGTCGGGGGGAGGGGCCGCCCCTTCACCGGTCGAGCAGAGCCGCCCCTCTCGTTGGTCGAGTAGGGCCCGCTAGGGCTCGTATCGAGACCCCGCTCCTTCGTTGGTCGAGCAGGCCCCGCCAGGGCTCGTATCGAGACCCTCTCGACCCACCGCCCGTCCACAGCAGCAGCCGACCCGCACCCGTCCACAGCCCAGCCACCACGACCCGCGCCCGGGTCGCCGGCGGCCTACGGTCGGCCGATGACGGCGACGACGACGGTGACCGGGCGTGAGGCCACGTTCCTGCTGGGCTCGGCGGGGCTGACCGCGCGCTCGGCCCGGCGGGTGCTCGACGCCGGGCTGGCGGGGCGGCCCCTGCGCACCAGCGCGGGCTGCTGGTACGACCGGCGTCGCGTGCTGGCGCTGCTCGACCGCCCCGAGCTCGCCGACGAGACGGTCGACGAGGCGTGCCCCGCGGGGGCGTTCGTGTCGCGGCGGGCGGTGGCGGTCGACCAGCCGTGGGGCGCCCTCGTCGGCGAGCTGTCCGGCGGCTGGCCCCTCTCGCTCTGGACCCGGCTTCTCCTCGGCCACCGCATCGCCCAGCACGGCCCGCTCCCGTTCGTCGCGACCGTGGCCGGCTACGTCGTGGCCGGCGCCGACCTCGTGGCGACCCGGGGCGAGCCGCCCGCACAGCCGTCTGGGGCCGTTCCCGAGCAGGTCGACGGACAGGTCGAGCAGCAGGTCGACGGACAGGTCGAGCAGGAGCCGAGGGCCGGGCGACGTCCGCCGTGGCCCACGACCCGGCTCGAGCTGTCGGCCCCGGGCGCGTGGTGGTCCACGTTCCGCGAGACGCGGCTGACGACGGGGCCCGGACCGGCCTGGGTGGTCTGGGGGTGGCGCCCGCTGGCCGCCCCGGGCAGCCGCGGCCGTGCGGGCGAGCCGGGCCGGCGCACCGTGGGAGGATGAGGCACGTGACCGTGACCGTGCCCAACGTCCTCGCCACCCGCTACGCCGCCGCCGACCTGGCCCAGATCTGGTCGCCCGAGCACAAGATCGTGCTCGAGCGCCGGCTGTGGATCGCGGTGCTGAAGGCGCAGCGCGACCTCGGCATCGACGTGCCCGACGGTGTGGTGGAGGCCTACGAGGCCGTCGTCGACCAGGTCGACCTCGCGTCGATCGCGGCCCGGGAACGGGTGACCCGCCACGACGTGAAGGCCCGCATCGAGGAGTTCTCGGCCCTCGCCGGTCACGAGCAGATCCACAAGGGCATGACCTCGCGCGACCTCACCGAGAACGTCGAGCAGCTGCAGCTCAAGCAGTCGCTCGAGCTGCTGCGCGACCGCGCGGTCGCCACCCTGGCCCGCCTCGCACGGCTGGCCGCCGAGCACCGGACGACCGTGATGGCCGGGCGATCGCACAACGTCGCGGCGCAGGCCACGACCCTGGGCAAGCGGTTCGCGACCGTGGCCGACGAGATGCTGATCGGCGTCGAGCGGGTCGAGGAGCTGCTCGCGCGCTACCCGCTGCGTGGCATCAAGGGCCCGATGGGCACCGCCCAGGACATGCTCGACCTCCTCGACGGCGACGCCACCAGGCTCGGCGAGCTCGAGCACCGCGTCGCCGCCCACCTCGGCTTCGACCGGGTGCTGTCGAGCGTCGGGCAGGTCTACCCCCGCTCCCTGGACTTCGACGTGCTCTCCGCGGTGGTGCAGCTGGTGGCGGGGCCCTCCAACCTCGCCACGACCATCCGCCTGATGGCCGGCAACGAGCTGGTCACCGAGGGCTTCAAGGAGGGTCAGGTCGGCTCGTCGGCGATGCCCCACAAGATGAACACCCGCTCCTGCGAGCGGGTCAACGGCCTCGCGGTGGTCACCCGCGGCTACCTCTCGATGGTCGGTGAGCTGGCCGGCGACCAGTGGAACGAGGGCGACGTCTCCTGCTCGGTGGTGCGCCGGGTCGCGCTGCCCGACGCGTTCTTCGCCGCCGACGGGCTGTTCCAGACCTTCCTCACCGTGCTCGACGAGTTCGGCGCGTTCCCGGCCGTCATCCAGCGCGAGCTCGACCGCTACCTGCCGTTCCTGGCCACCACCAAGGTGCTGATGGCGGCGGTGCGCAACGGCGTGGGCCGCGAGAGCGCCCACGAGGCCATCAAGGAGGCGGCGGTCGGCACGGCGCTCGACATGCGCCGCGGCCAGGCCGTCAACGACGTCTTCGACCGCCTCGCCGCCGACGAGCGGCTCGGGCTCACCACCGACCAGCTCGCCTCGCTGGTGGCCGAGCCGCTGACGTTCACCGGCGCGGCGGTGGAGCAGGTGGAGGTGGTGTGCCACCGGGTCGCCGAGCTCGTCGAGCGGCACCCGGCCGCGGCGGCGTACGCCCCCGGCGCCATCCTCTGAGCCGGGCCGCGTCGGTCAGCGGGCGGGGGCCGGGGTGGCAGCCGCCCGCTGCTCCAGCCGCAGGGCCCGCACGGCCAGCACCAGCGCCAGCGCGAGCAGCGCGACGCCGGTGAGCAGCGCGGCGCGCAGCCCCGCGCCGGGCGAGGCCGCGCCGTCGACGACCTGGTAGACCGTCATCAGCACCGCCGCCCCGATGGAGGCGCCGATGCGCTGGCCGGTCTGCAGGGCCCCGCCGGCGGCGCCGCCCATGCGCGGCGGCACGTCGGCCAGGGTGAGGGTGATGTTGGGCGAGACCACCGCGCCGCCGCCGAGCCCGGCGACCAGCAGCGCCGGCGCCGCGAACGCCACCAGCGCCGTGCCCTCGCGCCCGGGGGCGACCACGGCCAGCGCCACGACGCCCAGCATCGTCACGACCAGCGCCGCCACCGTGATGCGGCGCCCGACCGCGGAGATGAACCGGCCCACCAGGGGGGCGCTGGTGGCCGAGCCCAGGGCGAACGGCACGAGCAGCAGGCCGGCCATCAGCGGGGTGTAGTCGAGCCCCTCCTGCAGGTACACCGAGAGCACGAGCAGCAGCCCGGTGTAGCCGGTGAAGTAGAGCGTGCCGACCGACAGTCCGCTGGCGTAGCCGGGCAGCGTGCGCAGCAGGGCGACGTCGAGCAGCGGCGGGTGACCGCGACGCACGGTGCGCCGCTCCCAGTGCACGAAGCCCCACGCGAACAGGGGGACGCCGACCAGCAGCACCAGCGGCAGCCGGGCACCGCTCTCGAGGCTCACCACGGGGTAGAGCAGGCACAGCACGGTGGCGCCCAGCAGCAGGGCGCCCGGCAGGTCGATGCGGGTGTCGTCGGCGCGGTCGCGCACCTTGCGCGGCACCATCCGCACCACCGCCACGGCCGCCACGACACCGATCGGCACGTTGACCAGGAAGAGCAGCCGCCAGCCGTTCTCCTCACCGGCCAGGGCGATCAGCAGCCCGCCGACGACCGGCCCGGCCGCCGACGCGGTGGAGACGGTGAAGCCGAACAGGCCGAACGCGCGGCCCCGCTCGGCGCCGCGGAACAGCTGCTGGATGATGCCGGAGTTCTGCGGCGTGAGCAGCCCGGCGGTCGCCCCCTGCAGCAGCCGGGCCGCCACGACGGTCTCCGCGGTGGGGGCCAGGCCGACCGCGGCACTGGTGACCACGAAGCCGACCAGCCCGATGAGCATCAACCGGCGCCGGCCGTACGCGTCGCCGAGGCGCCCACCGGCGACCAGCACCAGCCCGAACGTGAGCGCGTAGCCCGACACGACCCACTGGATCGTGCCGGCCGAGGTGTCGAGGCCCTCCTGCATCGAGGGGATCGCGACGTTGACGATCGAGACGTCGAGCAGCGACATGAAGCCGACGACCAGCGACACCCCGAGGATGCGCCAGCGCCGCGGGTCGGGCTCGTAGGCGTCGGGGCTGGTCTCGTCGGAGCCGGCGTCCACGGACGACGGGTGCGGCACGACGTCGTCGGTCACGTCCCCACCCTGCCCGACCCGGCAAGGCGGGACGCGGTGGGGGCCGCCGGTGGATTTGCCGCCCCGCGGCCCACCCCCGGACCCTGGTGCCATGGGCAGCCCGGTCACCGTCTCGATCACCCGTCACGTCGACCCCGTCCGCGAGGCGGAGATGGCCAGCTGGCTGCAGGCCGGCACGGCGCTGGCGCAGCGGTTCCCGGGGTTCCTCGGCGCCGGGTGGGTGCGCCCGGAGCGCGACTCCGAGACCTGGCACATGCTCTACCGCTTCGCCGACACCGAGGCGCTGGCGTCGTGGGAGGACTCCCACCAGCGGCAGTGGTGGCGCGACTCGGCCGCGGGCCTCGGGGTGGTGGAGTCGCGCGTCGAGCGGCGTACCGGCATCGAGGGGTGGTTCGACGACCCCACCACCCGTGACGTCCGCGACCTGCGGGTGGCGCCGAGCCGGCCGCCGCGCTGGAAGCAGGCGACGGTGATCTTCATGGTCTTCTACCCCCTGAGCGTGCTGGCCAACTGGGCGGCGGGCCACACCGTCGCCGACGCCGTGCTGCCGCTGCGGGTGCTGGCGACCGTGCTGGTGATGACGCCCGTGATGACCTACGTGGCGCTGCCGTGGATGACCCGCCGGATGGAGTGGTGGCTGCAGGGCCGCCCGGCGCCCTGGCGCTGAGGCCCAGGGGCGGGGCCAGCCCTAGGGTCGGGACATGCCTACGCCGAGCGACCCCATTCCGAGCCCCGTGCGCGAGCCCCACGACGGCCGGCCGCACGTCGAGCCGCCCGTGGGGCCCGCCGTCGCCCCCGACGTCGACGACCGGGGCCTGCAGCTGAGCTGGCTCGACGCCCGCGACCAGCCCCAGCGGGCGTCGGCGGACACGGTCGCCCGCCTGCGCGAGGCCATCGGCGAGCCGCCCGCCGACCTGGCCCGCCGTGGCCCGGTCGTCTCCCGCCCCGGGCGCGACCTCGGCCTGGGGCGCGTCGAGGTGGCGTGCGAGGACGGCACCACCCGCACCGTCGACGGCGCGCTGCCCGACGACTTCCCGCTCGGCTACCACCGCCTGACCACCGCCGAGGGCGTGCAGCGCCGGCTCGTCGTGTCACCGGGGCGCTGCTGGACCCCCGACGAGCCCACCTGGGGCTGGGCCGTGCAGCTGTACGCCGCACGCTCGCGCGCCGGCTGGGGCATCGGCGACCTCGGTGACCTCGCCACCCTGCGGCGCTGGACCGAGGACCTCGGCGGCGGGCTGCTGGTGGTCAACCCGCTGCACGCCGTGGGCCCCTCGCTGCCGCAGGAGGCCAGCCCCTACCTCCCGGCCACCCGCCGCTTCCGCAACCCGCTGTACCTGCGGGTCGAGGACGTGCCCGGCTGGGACGACGCGCTGCTCGACGACCTGGGCCTGGTCGACGACCTCGCCGCGGCCCGCGCCAGCGCGCTCGTCGACCGCGACCTGGTCTGGCCGCTCAAGGAGGCCGCGCTGCGTGCCGTCCTCGACCGGCACGGCCCCGGTGACCGCGCGGCGTTCGAGGCCTGGCGTGCGCAGGAGGGCGCCGGCCTGGAGCGGTTCGCCGTGTGGAGCGTCGTGGCCGCCGAGCACGGCCCCGACTGGCACGCCTGGCCCGAGGAGCTGCGCGACCCCGCGGCCCCCGCGGTCGACGACCTGGCCGTCGAGCGTGCCGACGACGTCACGTTCCACGCCTGGCTGCAGTGGCTGCTCGACGAGCAGCTGCGCGCGGCCACGGGGGCGCTGACCGTCGTGCAGGACCTGCCGATCGGGGTCTCCGGCGGCGGCTCGGACGCCTGGGCGTGGCAGGGCGTGCTCGCCGACGGCGTCAGCGTGGGCGCCCCGCCCGACGCCCTCAACAGCAGCGGCCAGGACTGGGGCTCGCCGCCGCTGGTGCCGTGGCGGCTGCAGGAGGCCGACTACGAGCCGTTCGTGGAGGCGGTCCGGGCGACGCTGGCCGGCGCCGGCGGGCTGCGCGTCGACCACGTGATGGGCCTGTTCCGGCTGTGGTGGGTGCCCCAGGGCGCCTCGCCGACCGAGGGCGCCTACGTGCGCTACCCCAGCGACGACCTGCTCGACATCGTGGCGCTGGAGTCGCACCGCGCCGGCGCCGTGGTGGTCGGCGAGGACCTCGGCACGGTGGAGCCCGGGGTGCGCGAGGCGCTGGCCGAGCGCGACGTGCTCACCTACCGGGTGCTCTGGTTCGAGGACGACGAGCCCGACACGTGGCCGCGCAGCGCCCTGGCCACGGTGACCACCCACGACCTGCCGACCGTGGCCGGGCTGTGGTCGGGCAGCGACGTCGACGACCAGCTCGCCAGCAGCGACATGACCGAGGCCGACGTCCGCGGCGGCCGCGCCGAGCTGCTGGCGCGGCTGGTGGGCCACGACGGGCTCACCGCCGACGACGGCGCCGACCGGGCCGTCGCGGTGGCCTACGACCGGCTCGCCGAGGCGCCCTGCCTGATGCTGTCGCTGTCGCTGGAGGACGCGCTCGGCGAGGAGCGGCGCCCCAACGTGCCCGGGACCACCCGGCGCCCGAACTGGTGCCTGCCGCTGCCGCTGCCGGTGGAGGACCTCGTCGCCGGCGCCGCCGACCACCTCGCTCACCGGATGGGCCCGGCGCGCGGGCCCGGCGCCTCGGCGCCCCTACGCTGAGCCCGTGAGCGCCGCCGACGTCAACCTCCCGCCCGCACCCCTCCTCGACGGGGCGCGCCACGTGCACTCGGGCAAGGTGCGCGACCTCTACGAGCTGGAGCAGGGGGAGTGGGCCGGGCACTACCTGATGGTGGCCAGCGACCGCATCTCGATCTTCGACTTCGTGCTCGACTCCACGATCCCCGACAAGGGCGAGATCCTCACCCGGATGTCGCTGTGGTGGTTCGACCAGCTCGCCGACCTGGTGCCGCACCACGTGCTGTCCACCGACGTGCCCGAGGCGGTGCGGGGCAGGGCGGTGGTGTGCCGGCGCCTGGAGATGTACCCCGTGGAGTGCGTGGCGCGGGGCTACCTCACCGGCTCCGGGCTGGTCGACTACACCGCGACCGGCGAGGTGTGCGGGGTGCCGCTGCCGCCCGGCCTGGTCGACGGCAGCCGGCTGCCCGAGCCGGTGTTCACCCCGGCCACCAAGGCCGCCCTGGGCGACCACGACGAGAACGTCTCGTACGACGCCGTCGCCGCCACGGTGGGGGAGGGCCCGGCGCAGCGGCTGCGCGAGCTCACCCTGGCCGTCTACGACCGGGCGCACGTCCTGGCCCGCGAGCGCGGCATCCTGCTGGCCGACACCAAGCTGGAGTTCGGGGTGGTGCCCGGCGGCGACGGGTCGCCGGTGCTCGGCGACGAGGTGCTGACCCCCGACTCCTCCCGCTTCTGGCCGGCCGACGCCTGGCACCCGGGCCGCGCGCAGCCGTCGTACGACAAGCAGGTCGTGCGCAACTGGGCGCTGTCGCCCGAGGCGGGCTGGGACCGCGCCGCCGGCGGCCCCCCGCCCGCGCTCCCGCCCGAGGTCGTGGAGCGCACCCGCGCCCGCTACGTCGAGGCCTACGAGCTGCTCACCGGCGAGAGGTTCTGACGTGGCCGGGGGTGCGTCCGGCACGAGGGGCGGCACCGTGGTCTTCGACGTGCCGGTCGAGGTCGCCTTCGACTACCTCGTCGACCCGGTGCACCGCGCGGAGTGGCAGTCGAGCCTGCGCCGCGTCGAGGACGTCGACGGGGCGCCCCGGGTGGGGCAGACCTGGGTCGACGTGACCGTGCCGGGCCTGCGCCCGGCGATGCGCACCACCGAGCTGGTGCGCCCCGAGCGCTGGAGCGAGACCGGTACGTGGCGCTTCGTGCGCGCCGACCTGACCCTCACCTTCCGGGCCGCCGGCGTCGCGCGCTGCGAGGTGGCCTACCGCTTCCGCATCCACGCGCTCGGGCCCCTCGGGCTCGCCGCGACCGCCGTGTCGACCCCGGCGGTCGGGGCCGACCTGCGCCGGGCCGCGGACATCGTGTCGCGGCTGTCGTGACCGGTGAGTAGGTTGGCCTCCACCCACCACGTGACGGAGGCCATACGTGTACAACCTGTCCAGCCTGCTCGAGAGCAGCGCCCAGCAGTACGGCGAGCGCGACGCGATCATCTTCGGTGAGACCCGGCTGACCTACGCCCAGGTGAACGGTGCGGCCAACCAGGTCGCCAACCTCCTCGTCTCGCGGGGCATCGAGCCCGGCGACAAGGTGGCGCTGAGCTGCCCCAACCTGCCCTACTTCACGATCGTCTACTACGGCATCCTCAAGGCCGGCGCGACCGTGGTGCCGCTCAACGTGCTGCTGAAGGGCCGCGAGGTGGCCTACCACCTCGGCGACTCCGACGCGAAGGCGTACTTCTGCTTCCAGGGCACCCCCGACCTCGCGATCGGTGCGGAGGGCCACACCGGCTTCGAGCAGGCCGAGGGCTGCGAGCACTTCTTCATGATCACCGCCGACCCCGCCGCGGAGTCGCCGATCGAGGGCACCGAGACGATGGGCCGCGCGATGGCCCAGCAGCCGCCGACCTTCGAGAGCGTGGCCACCGACGAGGACGACACGGCCGTCATCCTCTACACCTCCGGCACCACCGGTCAGCCCAAGGGCGCCGAGCTGCGCCACCGCAACATGCGCGACAACGCGCTGTCGGGCGCCGACCTGTTCGGCGCCGACCCCGCGAAGCCCGACACCTACCTGTGCGTGCTGCCGCTGTTCCACTCCTTCGGCCAGACCGTAATCCAGAACGGCGCCTTCGCGTTCGGCGGCACCGTGGTGATGCTGCCTCGCTTCGAGGCCTCCGCCGCGCTGGGGCTGATGCTGAAGGAGCAGGTGACCTTCTTCGCCGGCGTCCCGACGATGTACTGGGGCCTGCTCGGCGCGCTCGAGGAGGGCGTCGACGTCTCCTCGATCGCCGCCAACCTGCGCGTCGCGGCCGCCGGCGGCTCGGCGCTGCCGGTGGAGGTGCACAAGCAGTTCGAGAAGAAGTTCGGCGTGACGATCCTGGAGGGCTACGGCCTCTCCGAGACCTCCCCGGTGGCCTCCTTCAGCCCGTACGGCGAGCCGGTGCGGGTCGGCTCGATCGGCCGGCCGATCCCCGGTGTCGAGATGAAGCTGGTCAAGCCCGAGGGCTGGGACGAGATCGACCCCGACCCCGACGCGGTCGGCGAGATCGCGATCAAGGGCCACAACATCATGAAGGGCTACTACGGCCGGGCCGACGCCACCGACGAGGTGCTCCAGGACGGCTGGTTCCGCTCCGGCGACCTCGGCCGCCGCGACGAGGACGGCTGGTACTACATCGTCGACCGGTCGAAGGACATGATCATCCGCGGTGGCTTCAACGTGTACCCCCGCGAGATCGAGGAGGTGCTGATGACCCACGAGGACGTCTCGCTGGCCGCGGTCATCGGCGTGCCGCACGAGAGCCACGGCGAGGAGATCAAGGCGTACGTCATCCTGAACGACGGCGCCACCACCACGCCCGAGCAGCTCGTGGCGTGGAGCAAGGAGCAGATGGCCGGCTACAAGTACCCCCGCCAGGTGGAGGTCGTGCCGTCGCTGCCGATGACCGCGACCGGCAAGATCCTCAAGCGCGAGCTGTCGTGACCCCGGCACCGGTCGGGGGCCTCGCGTGACCTCACGCGGGGCCCTCGGCCTGGCCCTGGCCGGCCTCATGGTCGCTCTCGGCGCGCTGTGGACCCTGCAGGGCCTCGGGTACGTCGGCGGCAGCGCCATGTCCGGCGACGACACCTGGGCCATCGTCGGCCCGATCGTCGCCGGCCTCGGCGTCGCCCTGCTCATCGTCGTCCTGCAGCGCCGCTGACCGTCGAACGGTGGTCGAGGAGCGAGCGGCCCCGAACGGTGGTTGAGGAGCGAGCGCCAGCGAGCGTCTCGAAACCACGCGCCCCGCTCGCCGGTCGAGCAAGGCGCGCGGCCTTCGTTGGTCGAGTAAGGCGCGCTAGCGCCTGTATCGAGACCCCCGGACCGCCCCGGCTCGCACGTCGACCGCACCCACCCCCGGGACCCGCGGCTCAGGCGAACGGGTCGGGCAGGCCACCGGGCAGCTCGGCGAGCAGCTCACGGGCCTGGGCGGCCGACTTGTGCTCGACCAGCACCTCGTAGCGGGTGGCGACGACCTGGGTGACGGAGGAGAAGTCGCGGCGACCGCCGGCGAGCGCGTAGCCCACCAGCGCCCAGATGACCCCGAAGAGCGCACCGAACAGCGCCGTCGACAGCAGCGTCACCAGGAGCGCCTCGTCGGTGAACAGGCTGAGGACGAGCCCCACGAACAGGCCGAACCACAGTCCCGACAGGATGCCGCCGAGGGCGACCCGGCCGGTGGTGAGCCGCCCGGTGATGCGCTCGATGCGCTTCAGGTCGGTGCCGACGATCATGCACTGCTCGACGGGGAACTTGTGGTCGGAGAGGTGGTCGACGGTGCGCTGCGCGGCGGCGTAGTCGTCGTAGACCGCCAGCGACTGCGGGAACTGCAGCTTCAGGGGCGAGGTGGGGGCGGTGCGGCCGGCGGAGGACATGCTCATGCGGTGAGTCTCGCCGCTGCGCCGCCGTTTTCCCAGGCCGCGCGGCCCGGGCGGGCGCATGCGCGGCGAGTTCTCACCCGACTCACAGGCACCTGTCAGGCCCCGACCACGTCGAGCGGTCACCGTGGGACGACATGGACCCCACCCCGCCCGACCACAGTCCCCACCCCGCGGGCCACCCCGCGCCCCGCCCCGCCGCGCGGCGCCGCCGTACGGTGCTGGCCACCGCGTCGCTGACCGCCTCGGCCACCGTGCTGGCCGCGCAGCTGGCGCTCGCGGCGCCGTCGGTCGACCCGGCGACGGCCGGCAGCCCGTGGGGCGACAGCCGGGTCGTGGACATCACGCCCCTCGACGACAGCGACACCGCTGCGTCGCCGTAGGATCGGGCCATGCCTCGAGTCGTCGTCGACGTGATGCCCAAGCCCGAGATCCTCGACCCCCAGGGCAAGGCGGTGCAGGGCGCGCTTCCCCGGCTCGGCTTCACCGGTGTGGTCGACGTGCGCCAGGGCAAGCGCTTCGAGCTCGAGATCGACGGCGAGGTGACCGAGGCCGTGCTGGCCGACGTGCACCGGATGGCCGAGACGCTGCTGTCCAACCCCGTCATCGAGAGCTACGCCGTGCGCGTCGAGGACGGTCAGCCCGCATGAGGGTCGGCGTCGTCACCTTCCCCGGCTCGCTGGACGACGTCGACGCCCAGCGCGCGCTGCGCCTCGGCGGCCAGGACGCCGTGGCGCTGTGGCACGGCGACCACGACCTGCGCGGCGTCGACGCGGTGGTGCTCCCCGGTGGCTTCTCCTACGGCGACTACCTGCGCTGCGGTGCCATCTCCCGCTTCTCCCCGGTGATGACCGAGGTGGTGGCCGCGGCCGAGCGCGGCATGCCCGTGCTCGGCATCTGCAACGGCTTCCAGGTGCTGTGCGAGTCGCACCTCCTGCCGGGCGCGCTGATCCGCAACCAGCGCCAGAAGTTCCTGTGCCTCGACCAGCGGCTGCGCATCGAGAACACCTCGACCGCCTGGACGTCGTCGTACGCCGAGGGTGCCGAGGTGACCATCGCGCTGAAGAACGGCGAGGGCGCGTTCGTCGCCGACGACGACACCCTCGACCGGCTCGACGGCGAGGGTCTCGTGGTGGCGCGCTACCTGGGGGAGAACCCCAACGGCTCGCTGCGCGACATCGCCGGCATCACCAACGCCCGCGGCAACGTCGTCGGCCTGATGCCCCACCCGGAGCACTCCGTGGAGGCGCTGACCGGCACCGGCACCGACGGCCTGGGGTTCTTCACCTCGCTGGCGGAGGCGGCGTTCGCGTGAGCCCGCTGCGGCTGTTCCGCACCGTCGCGGTCGCCGAGGCCGTCACCTGGGCGCTCCTGCTCGGCGGGATGTTCCTGAAGTACGTCACCGAGACCACCGAGCTCGGCGTGCGCATCGGCGGCATGCTGCACGGCGTCGTGTTCATCGCCTACGTGCTGACCACCGTGCTGGTCGCGGTCGACCAGCGGTGGTCGGCGAAGCGGCTGCTGGTCGGCGTGCTCGCCTCGATCCCGCCGTTCGCGACCGTGCTCTTCGACCTCTGGGCCGAGCGCCACGGAGCCCTCGGCACGTCGTGGCGGCTGCGCTCCGAGGCCGCCACCGGCCACGAGCGCCCGGTGGCCTGGCTCCTGCGCAACCCGCTGCGCGGCCTGGCGACCGGCCTCGTCGCCGTCGCCGTGCTCACCGGCGTCGCCCTCGTCGCCGGCCCGCCCGTCGGCTGACCGCCCGCGTCGCCAGGTCTCAACACGCTCGCTGGCGCTCGCTGCTCGACCAACGAAGACGTTCGGTGGTCGAGCGCCAGCCGCCCTCGGTGGTCGAGTGCCGACGCTTCGGTGGTCGAGTGCCGAGGAGCGCCAGCGACGAGGTGTATCGAGACCCCTCGCACCTGCCCGGGGTCTCGATACGGGCGCTGCGCGCCCTACTCGACCAACGAACAGGGCGCATCCTCGGTGATCGAGCAGGGCGCGGAGCCCTTCGAGACGCCCGCTGCGCTCGCTCCTCAGGGACCACGCCAGCGACGAGGTGAATCGAGACCTCGCGCCGCCGTTCCCGCGGCAGGGTGTTGCCGTTCTCTGACAGCCTCGGGGCATGACAGGTGTGGACGAAGAGATCGCCCGGGCCTACGCGGAGAACGGCGAGACGCCGGAGCTGCTCCTCGCCGTGGACCACGTCCTCACTGCCCGGGACGTCGACCGGGCGCGCGCCGCGTTCGAACGGGCGGGGGCGCGGGACTTTCTCGGGCGCGAGGCTGACGCCGTCCCGCTCTACCGCGAGGCGCTCGAACGGGGGCTGGGTGAGCCCGAGCGGCTCCGGTGCCTCGTCCAGCTGGGTTCGTCCTTGCGCAACGTCGGGGACGCGGAGGCCGCCGTGCGGGTGCTGCGGACGGCCCGGGCGGAGGCGCCGCCGGAGGCCACGGACTGGGTCGACGCCTTCCTGGCGCTGGCCCTGCACTCGGCGGGTGAGGCGGCGCAGGCGCTGTCGGTCGCCCTGGCCGCGCTCGCACCGCACCTCGGCGAGTACGGACCGGCGGTGGCGCGGTACGCCGACGAGCTTTGACGACCGGGCGGACACCCAGTCGCCCGGGGGTCTCGATACGGGCGCTGCGCGCCCCACTCGACCAACGAACAGGGCGCATCCTCGGTGGTCGAGTGCCGAGGAGCGCCAGCGACGAGGTGTATCGAGACCTCCGCGACCAACGAGGGCTGGGTCTCGATACGGGCGCTGCGCGCCCTACTCGACCAACGAACAGGGCGCATCCTCGGTGATCGAGCAGGGCGCGGAGCCCTTCGAGACGCTGGCTGCGCTCGCTCCTCAGGGACCACGCCAGCGACGAGGTGTGTCGAGCCCCAGCCGCCGGCGTCCGAGGTCGGTCAGGTGCGGGCGCCGGAGGCGACCTTCGCCCAGCCGGCCGGGTTGACCACGCCGCTGGACTGCTGGCCGGTGCGCGACTGCCAGTCCTTCACGGCCTTCTCGGTGGCGGCGTTGAAGACGCCGGTCACCACGACCCGTGCGGTGGGGGAGGCGGCGTTGAGCGCGCGCTGGAGGCGGCGGACGCCGGCGCCGGTGGAGCCGCGCTTGAGGGTGGCGTGCGGGCCGGCGGCGTGCAGCGACATCCAGGTGTCGCGGTACCAGCGACCGGTGACGGTGAGGTCGTTGCGGTTCTGCCAGCCACGCACGGCGGCCTCCAGCTTGGCGTTGTAGACGCCGCTGAGGACACCGTCGTACGCGCCCTCGTCCTTGAGCAGGCACTGCAGCGCCTTGACCTGGCCCTCGGGCGAGGAGGTGGTGCGGCCGTTGCGGGTGACCGGCGGCTGCAGCGGCACGTAGTCGGGCCAGTTGACCCGCACGCCCTCGCAGATGGTCTCCGGCTTCGCGGTGGAGCCCTTGCCGAGGTCGAGCCAGTTGCTGTCGATGTTGATGCGCACGCCGCCCCACACCTCGTCGTGGCCGCCGCGGTACTGCTTCACCCGGCCGCCGGGGCGCCAGCCCTGCTCGCTGATGTAGTCGGTGGAGGTGTTGGCGACGCCGTCCCAGCGGGCCACCCAGATGCGGTCGGGCAGCGTGAAGCGGGCGGGGCGGTTGATCCGGGCCTTGTCGAGCTCCTGGATCCCCGAGCCGGCCGAGGAGTAGACCCCGGAGACGTAGCCGAGGGCGTGGATGCGCTGGGTCCAGCCCGACAGGAAGCTCAGCGCCGACTCGCGACAGCGGGTGTCGGCGGCGTTGAAGCCCTCGAGGTCGTACCAGAGGGTGCTGCCCTCGCCGATGCCGAGCGCCTGCGCGTCGACGACGGTGCTGCTGGCCTCGGCGCGGCCCATGGCCAGCGCGGCGCCGTACAGGCCGCGGGGTCCCGGGTCGGGGTCGATCGTCTTGTCGTCGGCGTAGCGGGGGAAGCGCGGCTGGCAGGAGGCCTGCGGGCCGAGCGTGATCGGCAGCAGGCGCCAGCCCTTGTCGACCTGGTTGCTGATCCACGACGGGGTGAGGTTGGGCTGGCTGCGGCAGGCGCGCGAGTCGCCGGAGATGTAGATGCCGACCGCCGAGAACGGCGAGGTGCGCCACCACGTGTTCATGGTGCGCTGCGTGGGCGCCAGGCACTGGTCGAAGCCGTAGCCGGTGAAGCTGCCGGGGGTGACCACGCTGCCCTCGCGGTCTGCAGCCGAGGCCGTCGAGGACGCCGACGCGGCGCTCAGGTCGACCTGCGGTGCGCCGGCGGCGGTGGGGCCGGAGGTGGGGGCGAGGCCCGTGAGCGCGGCGACGGCGAGCACCCCGGACAGGGTGCCGCCGAGGGCGAGCCGACGGAGCCGGACGAGGGGACGGGGGGCCGAGGGGGTCATCACGTGCTCCAGAAGCCGGGGGGAAGGACAGCTCGTTCGGGGGACCCGACGGCGCGGTTCGGCGTCACCATAACCACACCAGTCACAGGGGTAACAGCCGTTCGACTGAACTACAGACGTGTAGTTCGCCGCGGCGTTTCCGCAGGCCAGCGACCTGCCGGCCGGTTCGCGGCGGTGGCCTGCGGCGTCCCCGGTCTCGGTCGGAGCCTGCTGGCGGGCACGGCGGGCGGGCGCCGGTAGATTGTCCGCCGTGCCAGGGACCCGCAGCAGCACTCTCGACACCGTCACCGTCGCCACCGCCGACCCCACCCGCGAGCAACCGTGGTCAGACCTCGGGCTCAAGGCCGACGAGTACGCCCGGATCCGCGAGATCCTCGGGCGCCGCCCCACGGCCAGCGAGCTGGCGATGTACAGCGTGATGTGGAGCGAGCACTGCTCCTACAAGTCCTCCAAGGTGCACCTCAAGCAGTTCTCCGAGATCCCCCAGGAGACGCCGGCCGGCCGGATGCTCGCCGGCATCGGCGAGAACGCCGGCGTCATCGACATCGGCCAGGGCTACGCCGTCACCTTCAAGGTCGAGTCGCACAACCACCCGTCGTACGTCGAGCCCTACCAGGGCGCGGCCACCGGCGTCGGTGGCATCGTCCGCGACATCCTCGCCATGGGCGCCCGGCCGGTCGCGGTGATGGACCCGCTGCGCTTCGGCCCGCTCGACGCCCCCGACACCCAGCGCGTGCTGCCGGGCATCGTGGCCGGCGTCGGCGGCTACGGCAACTGCCTCGGCCTGCCCAACATCGGCGGCGAGGTGGTCTTCGACGAGACCTACCTCGGCAACCCGCTGGTCAACGCGCTGTCGATCGGCGTGCTGCGCCACGAGGACCTCCACCTCGCCAAGGCCAGCGGCGTCGGCAACCAGGTGGTGCTCTACGGCGCCCGCACCGGCGGCGACGGCATCGGCGGGGTCTCCGTGCTCGCCTCGGAGACCTTCGACGCCCACGAGGACGGCCACAGCGGACCGGCCAAGCGGCCCAGCGTGCAGGTCGGCGACCCCTTCATGGAGAAGCTGCTCATCGAGTGCACCCTCGAGATCTTCGCTGCCGGCCTGGTCGCCGGCATCCAGGACCTCGGCGGGGCGGGGCTGTCGTGCGCGACCTCCGAGCTGGCCTCGGCCGGCGACGGCGGCATGCACGTCGAGCTCGACCGCGTGCCGCTGCGCGACTCCACGCTCTCGCCCGAGGAGATCCTCATGAGCGAGAGCCAGGAGCGGATGATGGCGGTCGTCGAGCCCGACGACGTCGCCGGCTTCATGGCGATCTGCGCCAAGTGGGACGTCGAGGCCGTGGTGGTCGGCGAGGTCACCGACACCGGCCGCCTGCACGTCGACTGGCACGGCGAGCGGGTCGTCGACGTGCCGCCGCGCTCGGTGGCGCACGACGGGCCGACGTACCACCGCCCGTACGCCCGCCCCTCGTGGCAGGACGCGCTGCAGGCCGACGCCGCCGAGGCGTTGCCCCGCCCCAGCACCCCCGAGGAGCTGCACGAGACGCTGCTGCGGATGGTCGCCAGCCCCAACCTCTGCGACAAGTCGTGGGTCACCGACCAGTACGACCGCTACGTGCGCGGCAACACCGTGCTGGCGCAGCCGTCGGACTCCGGCATGGTGCGCGTCGACGAGGAGACCGGCCTCGGCGTCGCGGTCTCCACCGACTGCAACGGCCGCTTCGCCAAGCTCGACCCGTACGCCGGCGCCCGGCTGGCCCTGGCCGAGTCCTACCGCAACGTCGCCACCGGCGGCGCGACGCCGCTGGCGATCTCCGACTGCCTGAACTTCGGCTCGCCGGAGGACCCCGACGTGATGTGGCAGTTCGCCGAGGCGTGCCGCGGGCTCAAGGACGGCTGCCTCGAGCTCGGCATCCCGGTCACCGGCGGCAACGTCAGCCTCTACAACCAGACCGGCGAGACCGCGATCCTGCCGACCCCGGTCGTTGCGGTGCTCGGCGTGATCGACGACGTCGCCACCCGCACGCCGTCGGCGTTCGAGGCGGCGGGCGAGCGGGTGCTGCTGCTGGGCGAGACCCGCGAGGAGCTCTCGGGCTCGGAGTGGGCCCACGTCGTGCACGGCCACCTCGGCGGGCTCCCGCCCACGGTCGACCTGGCCGCGGAGAAGTCGCTGGCCGAGCTGCTGCGCGCCGGCGTCGGCGTGCTGACCTCCGCCCACGACCTCTCCGACGGCGGCCTGGCCCAGGCCCTGGTCGAAGCGTCGCTGCGACACATGGTCGGGGCGACCGTGACCCTGCCCGGCGACCCGTTCGTCGCGCTCTTCGGCGAGTCGACGGCCCGCGTGCTGGTCACCGTGGCCGAGGGCGACGTCGACCGGCTCACCGAGCTGGCCGCGCGCCACGGCGTGCCGGTCACCGACCTCGGCACCACCGGCGGCGACACGCTCGTCGTGGCCGGCGCCTCGGGGCCGCTGTTCGACGCCGCGCTGCTCGAGCTGCGCAGCGCGTGGACCGCCACCCTGCCCGCCGCGATGGCGGGCCCCGCCGCGGACGTCGTGGCCGTCGCGACGGCCTGAGCCCGGTCACGGGTCTCGACGTCCCGCGTCGCGGGGGATGATGGGGGAGTGCCCGACGACCTGCCCGTGACCCGTGCCCTGGTGGTGCCGGGCGCGGAGCTGGCCGAGCGCTTCTCCCGGTCGTCGGGGCCCGGCGGCCAGGGGGTCAACACCGCCGACAGCCGCGTGGAGCTGTCGTACGACGTCGCTGCGTCGTCGCTGCCGCCGGCGACCCGCGACCGCGTGCTGGCCGCCCTGGCGGGGCGCCTGGTCGACGGGGTGCTCACCGTCGCCGCCAGCGAGCACCGCACCCAGCTGGCCAACCGGCGCGCCGCGCGCGAGCGCCTCGCCGACCTGCTGCGCCGTGCGGCCGCCCCGCCGCCCCCGCCGCGGCGCGCCACCCGCCCGACCCGGGGGTCGAAGGAGCGGCGGCTCTCGGCGAAGAAGCGGCGCAGCGACGTCAAGCGCGGCCGCGGCCGCGGTGGTGGCTGGGACTGACGGCCCGCCCACCCGGCGCCCGGCTCCGAACTACTGACGTGCTCCGTCGTACCGTGCTGTCCCTGCCCGCGCTCGGCGCGCTCGGGCTCCTCCTGTCGTCGTGCGCCGAGGACCAGGAGGGACTCGCACCCGTGGACCCCGAAGCGAGCGCACCCGCGCAGGGCCGGATGACGTACGGCGAGGGGCCGAGCCAGTTCGGCGACCTCTACCTCCCCGACGGTGACCCGCGCGGCGTCGTCGTGGTGGTCCACGGCGGCTTCTGGCGCACCGGCTACGGCCTCGACCTCGGCCAGCCGCTGGCCGAGAGCCTCGCCGCGGCCGGCTGGGCGGCCTGGAACCTGGAGTACCGCCGCGTCGGCAGCGGCGCCGACGGCGGGGGCGGGGTGCCGGAGACCCTCGACGACGTCGCCGCCGGCATCGACGCGCTGCGCCGTACCGGCCTCGACCTGTCCACCGTGGTCACCCTCGGCCACTCCGCCGGCGGCCACCTCGCCACCTGGGCGGCCTCCCGCGGCCGCACGCCGCGGTGGGCCGGCGGGGTGGAGGTCACCCACGTCATCTCCCAGGCCGGGGTCGTCGACCTCGTCGCCGCTGCGCAGCAGAACCTCGGGGACGGCGCCACGCAGGCCCTCCTCGGCGGCGAGCCCACCGCCGCGACCGCCGACGTCGACCCCCTCGCGCAGGTGCCGCTCGACGTGCCGGTGTGGTGCGTGCACGGCAGCGACGACACGATCGTGCCGCCGAGCCAGTCGCAGGCGTACGTCGACGCGGCCACCGCGGCCGGCGCCGCCGCCGAGCTGGTGCGGGTCGACGGCGACCACTTCGTCGTCATCGACCCCGACTCCGCCGCCTGGGCCACCACGCTGGAGATCCTCGACGGCATCGCCTGACCGGCCCGGCGCGTGAGGGGTGCGTAGGGTCGCCGGCGTGCACGTGCGGTGGAAGCTGGCGGTGGTCACCGGCGCCGGTCGCGGCGTCGGCCACGAGACCTGCCTGCGGCTGGGCCGCCTCGGCGCCGGCGTGCTGGTCGTGGACGCCGACGCGACCGCGGCCGGGCTCACCGCCGCGGCCGTACGTCGCAGCCGCGTGGGCGCGTGGCCGCTGCACGCCGACGTCGCCGACCCGCTCGAGGCGCGGCTCGTGGCCGGCCGGGCGCGCGACCTCGGGGGTGTCGACCTGCTCGTCACCGGCTCCACGTCGCTGGCCGAGCTGGTGCTCGACGGCGCCTCCGGCGCGCCGACGCCGCGGGGCGCCGAGGCGCTGCCCGGGGTGGTGCTGCTCGGCGGCCCTGGCCACGACCCGAGCGCCCCCGACGGCCCTGAGGGCCCCGCGGCTGGCCGGAGCTCGACCGGCTCGTGGCCCGGGCCGCGACGCCCGCGCGGGTCTGCGGGCTGCGGCTGCCCGACACCCTGGGGCCAACCGGCGGGGCGGGCGCGGCCGCCCTGCGGGTGGTCGACCTGCTGGTGTCGGGACCCCCCGGCACCGTCGTCGACCTGCGCTGACCGGCGCTGCCGGCGGACAGCGGGCCGCGTCAGGCGCGGCCGCCGCGGGGGGTGACCACGCGGGCGTCGGGGCCGCGGCCCGGCTGGCAGTGGGGGCACCACCAGGTCCGCCGGTTGGCCGGGTCGTCGGGCAGCTCGGGCACGACGAGCACGGTGGTGCCGCAGCGCAGGCAGGGCCGGCGGGCGCGGCCGGTGACCCAGTGGTCCTCGCCGCGGCGGCTGGTGCCGGTGGTGACCTGGTAGGCGCCCGGGACGAGCGCGGAGTGGCGCAGCGCGGTGGCGGCGCGGGACACCAACCGGTCGAGGTCGACGTCGCCGACCGGTGTCCAGGGGCTGGTGCCGGTGAGGAACGCGAGCTCGTTGACCCACAGGTTGCCCAGGCCGGCCATGCGGGTCTGGTCGAGCAGGGCGGAGACCAGCGGGGTCGCGGGGTCGGCGCGCAGCCGGCGCACCGCCTCGTCGGCGTCCCAGTCGTCGCGCAGCGGGTCGGGCCCGAGCCGGCCCACCAGGCGGTGCTCGTCGGCGGTGGCCACCAGGTCGAGCTGGTGCAGCCGCAGCCCCCAGGCGGTGGCCCCGCCCGTGGTCTCCAGGACGACGCGCACCTCCGGCATCAGCCGGGTCGGCAGCCGCTTGCCGGGTCGGGTCACGCTCCACTCGCCGT
The DNA here is from genome assembly GCF_058681775.1 of Nocardioides sp. FY1077. Taxonomy (NCBI): domain Bacteria; kingdom Bacillati; phylum Actinomycetota; class Actinomycetes; order Propionibacteriales; family Nocardioidaceae; genus Nocardioides; species Nocardioides sp. FY1077. The sequence continues at coordinate 277,485 of NZ_JBZWDB010000002.1, forward strand.
CCATCAGCAGGTGGGAGTGCAGGGTCACCGGGGTGTCGTCGCCGCCCGGTCGGCCCGAGAGCCGGGTGAGCAGGTGCTTGCCGTGGGTGGCGTGCTCGACCACCGTGCGCCCGGCGAGGTCACGCGTGGCCAGCCGCGGCACCCGCAGGTCGCTGCGCGCCAGCGCGTGCCCGAGCAGCGAGCGGTCGAGCCGCCGCGCGAGCTTGTGGACGCTGTCTCCCTCGGGCACGGGGTCGAGTCAACCGGGGCGGGGCAACTGGGAGGCGGAAACTGCCTCTGGGTGGCTGAAATTTCAGCCGCCCAGTTCCGGTTTCCCCGGCCGGCCGGGGAAACCGTCCGCGCCACCGCCGTCAGGCGAAGACGCCGTCGGGGAACACGCCGTTCTCGAGTGCCCGGCGCACCAGCGGACGGCCGAGCTCGGCCAGGCGCAGGGTGCCGTCCTCACCGAGGTGGTCCCAGGGGGCGGCGCCCATCTCGTTGGTGGCGGCCTCGACGGCCGAGCGCAGGGCGGCGCCGTCGTCGGTGAGCGCACCGTCGGGGGTCATCAGCCCGCGCGTGGCCAGCGAGCCGGCGGTGCCGGCCCACTCCTCCTCCGACCAGCCGCGGGTCGCCATCGCGGCCGGCACGGTGAAGCCGCGGCCGGTGGCGGTGTGGGTGACCAGCGACTCGATGCCGGTCAGGCCGGCGCCGAGCAGGGCGGCGACGTGACCGTCGCCGCGGTGCTCGCGCACCAGCGTCAGCGCGTGGAACAGCACGAGGTGGGGCTCGGTGGGCCAGGGGAGGTCGGCGTGGCCGGCGTGCAGCGGGCGGCCCGCCACGGTGCAGCCTGCGGCGGCGGTGCGGGCCAGCTCGGCGGCCTCGGCCACCTCCGCGGAGGCCAGCACGTCCTCGCCGAGCAGGCGCCGGTAGGCGGCGTCGACCCCGCGGTAGCGCGCCGCGGTGACGTCGTCGGGCGAGGCGGCCTCCCAGCACTCCGGCACGAACCGCGCCACCAGCGAGGGGTTGAACACGTAGAAGGTCGCCGCCACCGTGCCGGCCGACACCCGCCCCATCGGGGCCGCCCGCCCGGCGAAGTAGGCGCCGCGCCCGCGGCGCACGCCGAGCGCGGTGATCTCGGCCTCCACCTCGGGGGCGAAGTAGCACAGCGCGTGCAGGGTCTCGAGGGAGCGGGCGGCGCGGCCGGAGGTCTTCGGGTCCATGGGCACTGTCTACACGCCGGCGGCGTCGCGCGGGGCCACGAGCCCGCGGCGGCGGCACACCGGCGTCGGTAGGGTCGACGTCGTGCCCGACCGCCCTCCCCGCCGCCCGCCCGCGTCCCGGCGCACCGGGGAGCGCTGATGCCCACCCGCCTGCGTCGCGCCGACCCCGACGAGGTCGCCGCCGCCCTCGGGCGCCTGGCCGAGGTGGCCACGGCCGCCAGGGCGGGCGGGGACGAGCGTCCCGACCGCGCCGACCTGAAGATGCTGGTCAAGCACTACCTGGCCGTGCTGGAGCAGCGGGCGCCGGGCCACTCGGTCGAGGTGCGCGTGCCGCCGTACGCCGCGGTGCAGGTCATCCCCGGGGTGCGCCACACCCGCGGCACCCCGCCGGCGGTCGTGGAGACCGACGCCCTCACCTGGGTGGCCCTGGCCGCCGGCGAGCTGACCTGGGCCGACGCCGAGGCCGCCGGGCGGGTGAGCGCGAGCGGGCAGCGCGCCGACCTGGCGCCGTACCTGCCCCTCACCTGAGGGCGCGGGGCGGGCGCGGCGGTGGCCGGCAGTAGGTTGACCGGCATGACCCAGCCCGACCTGCTGACCGACTCCGCCGCCCTCCGTGCCCGCGTCGAGGAGCTGCTGCCCGCGATCCGGCGCGACCTCGAGGACCTGGTGCGCATCGAGTCGGTGAGCGCCGACCCCGCCCGCGCCGGCGAGGTGGCGCGCAGCGCCGAGGCCGTGGCCGAGCTGTTCCGCGCCGAGCGGTTCGACAGCGTCGACGTCGTCAGCGCCGAGGGCGGCGCCCCCGCGGTGATCGCCCACAAGGCCGGCCCCGAGGGCGCGCCGACGGTGCTGCTCTACGCCCACCACGACGTGCAGCCCGAGAACGACCACGCCGACTGGGACTCCCCGCCCTTCGAGCCCACCGAGCGCGACGGCCGGCTCTTCGCCCGCGGCGCGGCCGACGACAAGGCCGGCATCGCCGCCCACCTCGGCGCGCTGCGCGTCTTCGGCGACGACCTGCCGGTGAGCGTCACGATGTTCATCGAGGGTGAGGAGGAGGTCGGCTCCGACACGCTGCCCGCGCTGCTCGCCGAGCACAAGGAGCGCCTGCGCGCCGACGTGATCGTGATCGCCGACTCCGGCAACTGGGACATCGGGGTGCCAGCGCTGACCACCAGCCTGCGCGGGCTGGTGCGCGCCGACGTCGAGGTGCGCACGCTGACCCACGCGGTGCACTCCGGCATGTGGGGCGGGCTGGTGCCCGACGCGCTGATCACGCTGAGCCGGGTCGTCGCGAGCCTCCACGACGACGCCGGGGACGTCGCGATCGCGGGCCTGCGCTCGACCCCCGCGGCCGACGTGACCTACCCCGAGGAGCGCCTGCGCGCGGAGTCGGGCGCCGTGCCCGGCATCGAGTGGATCGGCACCGGCTCGGCCGTCGAGCGGCTCTGGACCAAGCCCTCGCTCAGCATCACCGGCCTCGACGCCCCCAAGGTCGACGGCGCCAGCAACACCCTCGTGCCGGCCGCGCGCGCCAAGATCAGCCTGCGCGTCGCCCCCGGCGACACCACCGAGAACGCGCTGGCCTGCCTGCGCGCCCACCTCGAGGCGCACACCCCGTGGGGCGCCGAGCTCACCCTCACCGTCGTCGACACCGGCGAGGCCACCCGCATCGACGCCACCGGCCCGGCCTACGACGCCGCCCGCGCGGCCTTCGCCGAGGCCTGGGACGGCACCGAGCCCATCGACATGGGCGTGGGCGGGTCGATCCCGTTCATCGCGGAGTTCCTCGAGGCGTTCCCGGAGGCCAGCGTGCTGGTCACCGGCGTCGAGGACCCCGACACCCGCGCCCACGGCGCCAACGAGGGCCTGCACCTCGCGGAGTTCGAGCGGGTCGTGCTGGCCGAGACGTTCCTGCTCGCCCGTCTGGGCTCCGCCTGAGCGACCAGCCGGGAGCCAGCCCGCCCCGGCCTAGCGTGCCCGGTGTGCACGACGACACGCTGGCCCTGCTGCGGGCCCACCGCGCCGCACGGCTGGAGCCGCTGACCGAGCGGCTGGTGGCGATCATCGAGGGCAGCAACCCGGGCTACCAGGCGCGCCGCGTCGTGCCGCACGACGACCTGTGGCGCTCCTGCCACGACAACATCGAGCGGGTGCTGGAGCTCCTCGTGGTCGGGCGCGGCGGCGACTCCGCCCACGACCCGGCCTACGACGCCGCCCGGGAGACCGGACGACGGCGCGCCGAGCAGGGCCTGCCGCTCGACGACGTGCTGCGGTCCTACCGCATGGGCGGGCGGATGATCTGGGACGACCTGCTCGCCCAAGCCGACCCCGACCAGGCCGACCCCGACCAGGCCCACCTCGACCGGGCCCCCCTCGACGAGGCCGACCCCGCTCAGGCGGGGCCGGCGCCGGCGGGGCCGGCGCTGGCCGGCGGAGAGCTGCGCGAGGTGGGCAGCCGGCTCTGGGAGGTCGTCGACGAGACCTCGGCGCAGGTGGCAGCGGCGTACCACGCCCACGAGCGGGCGGTGGTGCGCGCCGACGAGCAGCAGCGCGCCGAGCTGTGGGAGGGCCTGCTGAGCGGGCGCGCCCAGGAGCCGTCGTTCGCCTTCGAGGCCGCCCGCATCCTCGACCTGCCGGTCTCCGGCGACTTCCTCGTCGTGCTCGGCGACGGCGTCGACCCCGCGCGCGCCGAGGGCCTGCTCGCACCCCACGCCTCGGCCTGGGTGCGTCGCACCGGCGGGGTGGTGGGCCTGGTCGCGCTGCGGGAGGACTCGCCGGCCGAGGCGCTGGCCCGCCTCGAACGGGTGGCCGCCGGCACCGTCGGCCTGGGAGTCTCGGTGGTGGTCGCCGGCCTCGCCGGGGTGGCCGCCGGGTTCCGCCAGGCCTCCCTGGCCCTGCGCACGGTGGACGGCGACGGCACCGTGGCCACCTTCGACGCCCGGCTCCCCGAGGCGCTGCTGATGAGCTCGCCGGAGGTCGCCGCCCGGCTGGTGGCGGTGTGGCTGGGCCCGTTGCTCGCGCTCCCGCGCGCCGAGCTCGCTCCGCTGCTCGACACCCTCGAGGCGTGGGTGGCCAGCGGCGGGTCGCCCACGACCACGGCGCAGCAGGTGCACTGCCACCGCAACACCGTGCTCAACCGGATGCGGCGCGTGGCCGACCTGACCGGTGTGGAGGTGCTCACCGGCCCGCCGCCGATCGAGCTCGACCTGGCGCTGCGGGCGCTGCGCACCGGTCGCGGCTGACCTCGCCCCCGCTGCGGGAAGCCGGTGCGCCGGGTGTGCACCGTGCACAGTGCCGTGCGTCACATGGTGGGCAGGCAGCCACTGGTGACTGACAGTGCCGCCTGTCACTCTTGCGGTCTCGGGCGGCTTCATGGGGGAGCTCCCGGACCTGTGGGAGGACCGCATGACCGAGCTCCACGCCCAGCAGGGCGACGCCGGCGCCGCCGCCCCGGCCGCCCTGGGCCGCCGCCGCTTCATCGGCTACGTGATGGCCGGCACCACGCTCGTCGTGGCCGCCGACCTCGCCTCCACCCGCTCGCGCGCCGCCGGCGCGGTGCCCTCGGGACCGCAGCTGCCCGAGCTGTACGACCTCGAGGACCTGCAGACCGACTCCGCGCTGCCGACGTCGCAGCTGATCACGGTGACCATCAACACCGACGGCACCGCCAGCTTCGCGCTGCCCCGTGCCGAGGTCGGCCAGGGGGTGGTCACCTCCACGACGATGATCCTCGCCGAGGAGCTCGACCTGCCGATGAGCAAGGTCAAGGTCACGCTCGCCCCGGCCCGCCCCGAGCTGGTGTTCAACCAGCTCACCGGCGGCTCCAACACCACGTTCTCGACCTACACCCCGATCCGGGTGGCCGGCGCGATCGCCCGCCAGCAGCTCCTGGAGGCCGCGGCCCTCCTGTTCGGCACCACCGCCGACCGCCTCACCACCACCGGTGGCGTCATCAGCGACACCGCCGGCAACAGCGCGACGTACGGCGAGCTGAGCCTCGACGCCGCCAGCCAGGTGGTGAAGGCCGTGGAGGTCGTGCTGCGCCCCGAGGAGGAGTTCCGCCTCATCGGCACGCCGAAGAACCGCCTCGACGCCCGCGCGGCCGTGACGGGCAAGAAGGACTTCACCACCGACCTCGACGTGCCCGGCGCACTGCCGACCATGGTCTGCCGCGCCCCCGAGCACGGCGGCACCCCCGTGCAGGACGGGCTGCGCAACGCCTCGGCGGTCAGGGCGATGCCCGGCGTCACCCACGTCGTGCAGGTGAGCACCGGCATCGCCGTGCGCGCCAAGACGTTCGGCCAGTGCATCGACGCGATCCGCGCGATGGAGGTGGAGTGGAACCCCGGCACGGCCAGCGGGGAGAACGACGAGACCGTGCTCGCGGGCCTCAGGCGCGCCGAGCTGCCGCTGGTGGTGCCCGACGTGCCGGTGCTCGCGGAGCAGGTCGACACCGAGTTCGAGTTCATGTTCCGCAGCAGCGCCGCGCTGGAGCCCTACTGCGCGATCGCCGACGTCCGCGACGACGGCGCCGAGATCTGGGCCGGCCTCAAGGTGCCGATCCTGGCCCAGGAGAACATCGCGCTGATGCTGGGCCTGCCGATCCCGTCGGTGAAGGTCAACGTGATCACCGGCGGCGGGTCGTTCGGCCACAAGCTCTTCGGCGACCACGCCATCGAGGCCGCGGAGACCAGCCGGGCCATGGGCGTGCCGGTCAAGCTGATGTGGCACCGCGCCGACGAGCCGCGCCAGGGACGCCTGCACCCGATGTGCACGTCACGGGTGCGCGCCACGATGCTCGCCGGGCAGGTGCTCAGCTTCGAGCAGCGCCACACCAGCGTCGTCACCGACTTCAGCCACGGCCTCGGCGAGATCCTCACCTCCACCGCCGACGAGCTGCCCACCGAGGTCGGCCGCGCGCTGGGCGGGCTGACGTTCTCCCAGTCGATCTTCACCCTGACCCAGGAGCTGCCCTACGACTTCGGGGTGGTCACCCAGCTGCTCAACGAGACCGACGACCGCTTTCGCACCGGGTCGATGCGCAACATCTACTCACCCGACGTCGCCGTGGCCGCCGAGCTCACCATCGACCAGCTGGCGAAGAAGGCCGGCAAGGACCCGATGGACTTCCGCCTGGAGTTCCTCAAGAACGACCGGGTCAAGGCCGTGCTGCAGAAGGTGCGCCGCGAGGGCCAGTGGGGCCGGCCGCTGCCGAAGGGCGTCGCGCAGGGCGTGGCGATCCACAAGGAGTACAAGGGCGCCACCGCCGTGCTGGTCGAGATCGACACCCGCCCGGCCACCGTGCAGCGCGACCTGGGACCCGAGACCTACACCGGCCCGCGGGTGACCAAGGTGGTCGTCGCCGTCGACTGCGGCCTGGTGATCAACCCCCGCGGGGTCGAGGCGCAGATGCAGGGCGGGGTGATGGACGGCATCGCGATGACCCTCACCAGCTCGTGCCACCTGAAGAACGGCCGGTTCCTCGAGGCCAGCTGGGACAACTACTTCTACACCCGGCAGTGGAACGTGCCGCCGGAGGTCGAGGTGCACGTCATGGAGTCCGACTCGCGCACCCCCGGCGGGGTCGGCGAGGCCGCGGTGGGCTCCACCGCCGCCGCGGTGGCCTGCGCGTACGCCCGCGCCACCGGCCAGCTGCCGACGCGCTTCCCGATCAACCACGACGAGCCGATCGCCTTCAAGCCGAAGTCGTTCGTGCCGCCCGTGCCCCCCTCGCCCACCAACGGGCTCAAGCTCACCTACTGACCAGGAGCCCGACATGGCGAAGCAGACCTTCATCCTCAACGGCAAGCCGGTCACGGTGAACGTGAACGACGACGTGCGCGTGCTGTGGGTGCTGCGTGACCTGCTCGGGGTCACCGGCCCCAAGTACGGCTGCGGCATCAACGTGTGCAAGGCGTGCACCTCGCACGTGAACGGCCGGGCGTTCAACCCGTGCGCGGTGCGCGTCGGCGACCTGCGACCCAAGGACCGCGTCACCACCATCGAGGGCCTGGCCGACGGCGGTCGGCTGCACCCGATGCAGCAGGCGTGGATCGACCGCGACGTCGCCCAGTGCGGCTACTGCCAGCCCGGCCAGATCATGGCCGCGGTGGCGCTGGTGCGCAAGGTGCGTCGCGAGGGCCGCGCGATCAGCGAGCGCGACCTCGACACCATCCGCAACATCTGCCGCTGCGGCACCTACACCCGCATCCGTGAGGCCATCCTGCAGGGCGCCCGCGACATGTGAGCACGCACCCGGGTCAGGGTGCGGGCAGCGACAACCGGAACGTGCTGCCGCGACCCGGCGCGGAGTGCACCTCGATGCGGCCGTGGTGGGCCGCGGCGATGCGCGCGACGATCGCCAGGCCCAGCCCGGTGCCGGGCTGCGACAGCGCGGCGGGGTTGGTGGAGCGGAAGAACTCCTCGAAGAGCCGCTCCTGGTCGCCCGCCGAGATGCCGATGCCCTCGTCGGTGACCTCGGCGACGACCTGGGCCGCCCCGGAGTCGGTGAGTCCGCGGCGCAGCGTGAGGCACACCTGCCCACCGCGGGGGGTGTACTTGACGGCGTTGCTCACCAGGTTGGTGAGGGCGCGGTCGAGGTCCTCGGGGTCACCGGCGACCACCAGCCGCTCGGGCGGCGCAGCGAGGTCGTCGAGGTGCACGCCGCGGCGCTGCGCGTCGACCCGCACCAGGTCGAGGACGTCCTGGGCCACCTGCCGCAGGTCGACCGGCCGGGCGTCCACCTCGCGGTGGGGGTCGCCGACGCGGGAGAGCAGCAGCAGGTCGTCGACGATGCGCGCGAGTCGGGTCGTGCCGCGGCCCATCGCCTCCAGCGAGGCCCGGGTGCGCTGGGGGAGCTCGTCGAGGACCCCGAGCAGCTCGAGGTGGCCCATCACCGAGGTCAGCGGGCTCTTCAGCTCGTGCGAGACCGTGGCGATCAGGCGGCTCTTGTAGGCGTCCAGGGCCTGCAGCTCGCGCACCAGCTCGTGCTCGCGCTCGAAGCCGCGGGTGTTGAGCACCACCCGGCCCAGGTCGTGGCCGATGTCGAGGGCCGCGCCGACCTGGGCGTCGCTCCACTCCGGGCAGGCGACGCTGCGGGTGAGCACCAGGTTGCCGAGGCACTCGGGGCCGGCACCGATCGGCACGAAGAGGATCGAGCCCACCCCGATGGTCTCGAGGAACGCCACCACGGCCTGGTGGTCGGCGGCCGTGAGCTCGGCGTGGCCGGTGCGGGTGACGTCGACGACCTCGACGTGCTGACGGGTCCAGAACTCCCGGGCGGCCAGCTCGGCGACGCGCACCAGCCGCGGGGGCAGCACGACGTCGCTGCCGTCGTTGGCCATCAGCGCGCCGGCACCGGTGCCGGCGGAGCCGAACACCTGGATCCACATGCCGACGGCCCCGAAGCCCTCCGCCAGGGCGGTGCCGGTCTCGGCGAGGATCTGGTCGAGCCCCACGTGGGTGCTGGTGCGCCGCACCACCTCGCGCGCGGTCGTGGCCAGGCGCACCTGCTCCGCGAGCTCCTCGCGCTCGAGGGTGAGGGTGGCGGCGTGGGCGGCCTGGCGCACGTACTCCTCGAGCACGCGCAGCCGCTCGGGCCCCGGACGGCGTCCGTCGAGCGGCACGTCGATCGACATCAGCCCGATGATGCGCCCGTCGGTGCCGTGGAGCGGGGCGCACAGCAGGTCGAGGGGGTGCCAGGCGTCGGGCACGTCGAGCGGCACGATGTCGGGCACCCACCCGCCGACGCCGAAGTCGACGCCCAGCTCGGCCAGGCGGGTGTGCGGCACGAAGCGCAGGGAGCCCCAGGTCTCGGCGACCGCGAGCTCGGCGCCGAGGTCGGCCAGGGCGGTGCGGGTGCCGAGAAGGATCGCGGAGGCCTTGGCGTCGCCGGCGACCGCCACGACCTCCAGGAAGTCGGCGTCGCGCACCAGTGACACCGCGGCGACGCCGAAGCCGCCGATGCGGGTCACGCCGTCGGCGATCACCTGCAGGCTCTCGCTGACCACGGGGGGCGGGGGCAGCGCGGGCCGCGCCGGCCCGCCGTCGGCGCCGGTGGCGCTGCGGGTGGTGCCGGGGCCGCCCGTACCTCCGGCGTGACCGGCCGACGTGCCGCCGGGGCCGTTCGCCGAGCCGCCCGTCGCAGCGTTGGCGGGCCCGCTGGTGGGGCTGCCGGTGGGGCTGCCGGTGGGGTCGCGGCGCCCGGGGGTGCCGCCGCCGCCGCGCTCGGCGCGGGCCGCGCGGGCAGGGGAGGGCACGGAGGCACGGCGGCTGCGCAGGGCCATGGCGTCCCCTTCCTCGGCGGCGGGGGACGCCCGGAGCGGCAGGTCCTCCCGTTCTGTCGAGAGTAGGCCCCGGGTGTGCGTCCTGACCGCCGTTCTGCACAAGCGGGCGGGGCGTGGGGCCGGGTGCGGCCCCGCGCGGACCGCTGCTGCCCCCCGGTGGCCCTAGACTGGGGGTCGTGCCCTACATCAGCAGCGCGCGCAAGGGTGGGGACGGCCGTCTCACCACCGCTCTCGACCCGCAGGACCAGGGCCCCCAGGACGCCTGTGGCGTGTTCGGCGTGTGGGCCCCCGGGGAGGACGTCGCCAAGCTGACCTACTTCGGTCTCTACGCCCTGCAGCACCGCGGCCAGGAGTCGGCAGGCATCGCGGTCTCCAACGGCCGCCAGATCCTGGTGTACAAGGACATGGGCCTGGTCTCGCAGGTCTTCGACGAGACCACCCTCGACTCCCTCAAGGGCCACCTCGCCATCGGCCACTCGCGCTACTCCACCACCGGCGCCAGCACCTGGCAGAACGCCCAGCCGACGTTCCGCCCGACCGTCGACGGCTCGATCGCCCTGGGCCACAACGGCAACCTGATCAACTCCCACGAGCTGCGCGCGCTGGTCGACGCCCTGCCGGGCCCCGACGACGAGCTCGACCTGCACACCCGGCCCGTGGAGACCTCCACCAACGACACCGGCCTGGTCACCGCGCTGCTGGCCCACCACCCCGACACCTCGCTGGAGCAGCGGGCCCTCGAGGTGCTGCCGCAGCTGCGCGGGGCGTTCTGCCTGGTGTGGATGAACGAGGACACCCTCTACGCCGCCCGCGACCCCCAGGGCATCCGCCCGCTGGTGCTGGGCCGCCTCGACCGCGGCTGGGTGGTGGCCTCCGAGGACGCCGCGCTGGCCACCATCGGCGCCTCGGTGGTGCGCGAGGTCGAGCCCGGCGAGATGATCGTCATCGACCACAACGGGCTGCGCTCCCACCGCTTCGCCGAGACCGCCCGCAAGGGCTGCGTCTTCGAGTACGTCTACCTCGCCCGCCCCGACGCCACCATCGCGGGGCGCAGCGTGCACGAGTCGCGCGTCGAGATGGGCCGCCAGCTGGCCCGCGAGTTCCCGGTCGAGGCCGACCTGGTGATCCCGGTGCCGGAGTCGGGCACCCCGGCCGCCGCCGGGTACGCCGAGGAGAGCGGCATCCCGTTCGGCCAGGGGTTCGTGAAGAACGCCTACGTCGGGCGCACCTTCATCCAGCCCAGCCAGACCCTGCGCCAGCTCGGCATCCGCCTGAAGCTGAACGCGCTCGAGCACATGATCCGCGGCAAGCGCATCGTGGTGGTCGACGACTCGATCGTGCGCGGCAACACCCAGCGCGCGCAGGTGCGGATGCTGCGCGAGGCCGGCGCCCTCGAGGTGCACGTGCGGATCTCCTCACCGCCGGTGAAGTGGCCGTGCTTCTACGGCATCGACTTCGCCACCCGCGCCGAGCTCATCGCCAACGGCCTCTCGCCCGCCGAGATCGCCGCCAGCGTGGGCGCCGACACCCTCGGCTACATCTCGCTGGAGGGGATGGTCGAGTCGACCCGGCAGCCGCAGGACACCCTGTGCCAGGCCTGCTTCACCGGCGAGTACCCCGTGGAGCTGCCCGACGAGAGCCTGCTCGGCAAGCACCTGCTCGAGGCGACGCTGCAGTCCCCGACGCTGGGCAAGGCCCTGCCCGTCCTGAACAACCCCTGACCCCACCCCTCCACCGCAGGAGCCCGCGTGACCGAGTCCAACGCCTACGCCGAGGCGGGCGTCAACATCGAGGCGGCCGACAAGGCCATCGAGCTGATGAAGGTGTGGGTCGACAAGGCCCGCCGCCCCGAGGTGATCGGCGGGCTCGGCGGCTTCGCCGGGCTCTTCGACGCCTCCGCGCTCACCCGCTACGAGCGGCCCCTGCTGGCCACCTCCACCGACGGCGTCGGCACCAAGGTCGCGGTGGCCCAGGCGATGGACGTGCACGACACCATCGGCTTCGACCTCGTCGGCATGGTCGTCGACGACCTGGTCGTGTGCGGCGCGGAGCCGCTGTTCATGACCGACTACATCGCCACCGGCCGGGTGGTGCCCGAGCGGATCGCCGCGATCGTCAAGGGCATCGCCGAGGCCTGCCTGGAGGCCGGCTGCGCGCTCATCGGCGGTGAGACCGCCGAGCACCCCGGGCTGCTCGCGCCCGACGAGTACGACGTGGCCGGCGCCACCACCGGTGTCGTCGAGGCCGACCGGCTGCTCGGCCCCGGACGGGTGCGCCCCGGCGACGTCGTCCTGGCGATGGAGGCCAGCGGCCTGCACTCCAACGGCTACTCCCTCGTGCGCCACGTGCTGCTCGGCGCCCCGGCCGACGGCGGCGCCGGCTGGGCCCTCGACCGCGACGTGCCCGAGCTGGGCCGCACCCTCGGCGAGGAGCTGCTCACGCCCACGCGCATCTACGCCAAGCCCTGCCTCGCGCTGGCCGCGGCCACCGACGTGCACGCCATGTCGCACGTCACCGGCGGTGGCCTGGCCGCCAACCTGGAGCGGGTGATGCCCGAGGAGCTGGTGGCGGTGCTCGACCGCGCCACCTGGACCCCGCAGCCGGTCTTCGACCTGGTGCGCCGGGTCGGCTCGGTGTCGCAGGCCGACCTCGAGGCCACCTTGAACTGCGGCGTCGGCATGGTGGCGCTGCTGCCGGCCGCCGACGTCGACCGCGCCGTGGCGCTGCTGGCCGGGCACGGCGTGCGCGCGTGGGTGGCCGGTCACGTGCGCGCCAGCGACCAGGACGGCGGGCGCGTGCTGCTCACCGGGCAGCACCCCGGCTGGTGACCCCCGGCAGGGCCCCGCGGCGACCCGCGGGGGCTCGCAGGGGGGGGTTGGTGTGCGGGAACAGCCGACCAGCAGGTAGCGTTGGCGCCACGAGTATCCGAGAGACAGCCCGGGCGCCATCGGCCCCGGCCGAGCGTGCGAGGGGGCTGACCCTATGGGGCGCGGCCGAGCTAAGGCCAAGCAGACGAAGGTCGCCCGCGACCTGAAGTACCGCACTCACGAGACGGACTTCGGGGCGCTGGCGAGCGAGCTGCACGGCGAGAGTCATGAGGGCACCACCGACGACGTCGAGCCGGAAGTGCTCGAGAAGTGGTCGGACTACGTCGACCCGGAGCGCTGACCCCACCCGCTGCGGCCCGTCCGGGCCCGGCGGGACCCCGCCGCTGAGCGGCGGGGACCCTCCGGCCTAGGCGACCCAGATGCCGCGCAGGCGGCCGACCTCACGCACGCGAGCCTCGGCCAGCCGGTCGGCGGCCGCTGCGGGTGAGACCCCCTCGGCCGCGGCCAGCGCGAGCACCCGGCGCGTGGTCTCCCCGATGCCGTGCGCGCGCTCGCGTGCCCGCTCGAAGGAGAACCCGCGCGGGTCGAGCTCGTCGGCGACCTGGACCAGGCCGCCGGCGTTCACGCAGTAGTCGGGCGCGTAGACGACCCCGCGGTCGAGCAGCGACTTCTCGACGCCGGGGTGGGCGAGCTGGTTGTTGGCCGCACCGCACACCACGGTGGCGCGCAGCGTCTCCACGACCTCGTCGTCGACCGCACCACCGAGGGCGCAGGGGGCGTAGACGTCCAGCGGGCCGGCGACCAGCTCGGCGGTCGAGCCGAGCGCGCGCACGCCCGGGTGGGCGGCCAGCACGGCGTCCACGGCGGGTCTGTGCACGTCGGTGACGACCACGTCGGCGCCGTCGGCGACGAGCAGGTCGACGAGGTGACCGCCGACCTTGCCGACGCCGGCGACCCCGACGGTGCGTCCGGCGAGGTCGCTCGCGCCCCAGGCGTGCTCGGCGCAGGCGCGCATGCCCTGGAACACGCCGTACGCGGTGAGCACGGAGCTGTCGCCGGCGCCGCCGTGGGCGACGCTGCGTCCGGTGACGTGGTCGCACTCGCGGGCGACGTGGTCCATGTCGCCGGAGTCCGTGCCGACGTCGCAGGCGGTGCGGTAGCGCCCGCCGAGCGACTGCACGAACCGGCCGTAGGCCCGCAGCAGCGCCTCGGACTTCAGGGTGCGCGGGTCGCCGATGATCACGGCCTTGCCGCCACCGAGGTCGAGCCCGGCCAGCGCCGCCTTGTAGGTCATGCCCCGCGACAGGTCCAGCACGTCGCGCACGGCGTCGGCCGTCGTGGCGTAGGGGTGGAAGCGGGTGCCGCCCAGGGCCGGGCCCAGCGCGGTGGAGTGGATGGCCACGACGGCGCGCAGGCCGGTGGCGGGGTCGTTGGCGAACACGACCTGCTCGTGCTCGGCGCCGGCCTCGAAGACGTCGAGGGGGGCGGGCGGTCGGTCGGGAACGGGGACGGGCGTCTCGGGCATGGTGGTGCCGCTCTCTGCTGGGCCACGGGGTGGTGTGGCGTCGGGTGGGCGACCCGCAGGGGTGGCGCAGGTCACCCCCAGCCTAGGACCGGCCCGCCGCCCGGGCGAGCACGACGCGGCCGTGAGTGCCGTAGCCCGGCAGCGGCCCGCCGTGCGGCGTCCCGTCGAAGGTGACCATCAGCCAGTCGCCGCCCGTGTCGCCCGTGTCGCCGTCCAGGCGGACGAGGGTGGGCCACGGGATGTTCGTCGGGTACGGCGCGTCGAGCAGCCCGACGTCGTCGAGGTCGAGGTCGAGCACGGCGTGCTGGGCGCGCTGGCCGCGCCTGCCGTCGCGACCGTCGCTGACCAGCACCCGCCACTCGCCGTCGAGGCGCAGCAGGGTGGTGCCCTCGGTGGCCCGGCGCTGCGGCGAGGCGCCACGCAGCGTCAGGTCGTCGAGGGCGGGTCCGGCGGCCAGCGCGGGGTGGAAGTCGAAGAACCGCCGCGCCGACACGAAGCCCACCAGCCAGCCGTCGTCGACGCGCACGAGGTGGGGGTCCCAGGTGCCGACCGACGCCAGGCCGTCGACGGGCAGCGGCAGCGCGCGGGCGTCGAGCAGGTGGCGCCCGCTCAGCAGGTCGGTGCCGGGCGGCGGCTCGGCGAGCGTCACCGACACCCCTGCGTCGACCAGGTCGCGGTCGAAGTCGCCCCAGGTGCTGGTGGCGACCAGCCAGCGGCCGTCGTCGTGCACGAGGTGGGTGGCGTGGTCGCCGTACGCCCCGGGTCGCCGCGCCTCGGGCGGGCGGCGGAAGAACAGGTCGGCGCGGTGCTCGAGCGCGGGGCGCGCGGGGTCGAGCGCCCAGACCGAGGTGTGGGCGGTGTCGAAGAAGCCGGGGCCGGCGCTGGTGGCGGTCAGCAGCACCGGCCCGGGGCCGCCGTCCGACGCCGGGGGGCGGTACGGCGAGCCGTCGGCCCGGGTCACCAGCCGCAGGTCGCGCAGGCCGAGCTGCCCGAAGCCGCCGGCGCGCAGCCGGGCCGGGCCGGGGCCCGAGGCGCGGTGGCCGCTCACCAGCGCGGCCAGCCAGGCCTCGTCGCGCGGGTCGAGACCGTGGTCGGCGGCGAGGTCGACCCGCGCCCGCGCCGTCCAGGCCGCGCCGTCGCGGGTGAACGCGGTGAGGTGGGTGCCGGTGAGGGCGAGCGCGAGGGCCTGCGGGGGCGCGGGCGGACGGGCGTGGCGGCGGCTGCGGTGGGTGCGGCTCCCCGCGGCTGTGCTCACCTCGAGCGCCACCTCCCCGCCGTTCCAGGTGGCGCGCAGCCGGTCGACGCCGGAGGTCAGCTCCAGCACCAGGTCGCCGAGGTCGCCGAGGTCGCCCGGGCCGGCGAGCTCGGCCTCCACGGCGGCGTACGGCGCGGGGTGGGGGGTGGGGTGGTGCGACGAGGGGCCCGGGTCGGCCAGGTCGACGAGCACCGACCCCGGCGCCACGACGTCGACGGGGCGCAGCTGGGCCACCTCCTCGAACGGTGGCAGCGGGGAGCTCACGGCGCCACCTCCGGACCCAGGGGCGGTGTGGTGAGGGCCAGCGCGCCGAGGGCGTGGTAGGCGTCGGGCCGACCGGTCCAGGTGGTGGCCGACGGGCCCAGCCGCGGCGACAGCTCGTGGCGCCACGACCCGCGCTCGGCGTCGACGAACCACCGCTCGGCCAGGCGCCACCACGCCTCGCGCAGGGCCGGTGGTCGGGGGTCGTCGGGGAAGGCGCCGGCCAGGGCGTCGGCGGCGAGCAGCGCCTCGCACACCACCCAGTGGAAGCGCTCCTCGACCACCGGGCGGCCCGACCAGTCGACGGTGTAGACGAAGCCGGTGCGGCCGTCGTCGGTGTCGGCGGCCGCACGCGCGAACAGCCGCTGCGCCCAGGACAGCAGGTCGGGGTCGGGCGCGAGGTCGGCGGCGGCGCGGGCGTCGTGCAGCTGCACCAGCAGCCGCGCCCACTCGAACCCGTGGCCCGGTGTGGACCCGTAGGGGCGGAAGGGGTCGTCGGGGCGGTCGCGGCGGTGCTCGGGCAGCGGGGTCCACCGACCGTCGTGGTGCTCGACGACGCGCCAGTCGGTGGCGCCGGCGGGACCCACCAGCGCCCGCGCGACCGACGTGGCGCGCTCGAGCCACGCGGGGTCGCCGGTGGTGCGGGCCGCGGCCAGGAACGCCTCCACGGCGTGCATGTTGCTGTTGGCGCCGCGGTAGTCGTCGAGCACCGACCAGGCGGCGTCCCACTCCTCGCGGCAGCGTCCGGCGGCGTCGTCCCAGAAGCGGTCGAGCACCGTGGCGGCGGCGGCGTCGAGCAGCGCGGCCCCGCCCGGCACCCCGGCATCGGTGGCCGCGCACGCCGCGAGCAGCACGAACGCGTGCTCGTAGCAGGCCTTGGTGTCGTCGACCGGGCCGGCGGGGCCGGTGGCCCGCACGGTGCGCCACCAGCCGCCGTGCGCGGGGTCGGCGAACCCGCCCAGGGCCGCGACGCCGTGGGCGGCCAGCCGGGCCGCGTCGACGCCGGCGGGGGCGAGCCCGCGGGAGTGGGCCAGGGAGAAGACGTAGGTGCAGCGCGCGACGATCCACAGCTCGAGGGCGTCGCGCTCGAGCACGGCGCCGTCGTCGTCGAGCCAGCCGAAGCCGCGCTCCACCTCGGCGCCGGCGGTCACCACGAGCAGCCGGGCGGCCTGCTCACGGCGCCAGACGGGCGCGCCGACCGGTCGGGGATCGGGGGCCGGGGAGGTCACCCGACGAGGGTAGGGGAGCGGCGTCAGGCGAGGACGACGACCAGGCCGACCAGGCCAGGGATCGTGCCGAGCAGCAGCCACGGGCTCAGCGGCGAGCGCTTGTGGATGGCCAGCCCCGCGGCCACGGCCACCACGCCGAAGCCGGCGGCGATCACCGAGAGGCCGACGCGGGCGGCGACCTCGGACTCGTCGATGAAGAACGCCGAGATCAGCAGGCCCACCGAGAGGTGCAGGATGGTGGTCACGGCCAGAGCCGACATCACCCACTGCTGCACGGCGGTCAGCGCGCGCGCCGACGTCGGCGTCGGCGGGTGGGCGGGGTCGATCAGGTGCCGGGCCCGTCGCGGGGGCGGCGGCGTGGGGGAGGTCATGGCCCTGCCAGCCTACGGGCGGTCGGGCGGTCGGGTCGCCCGGGCGCCGTCCAGCTCGGCGGCCCGGCTGTCCTGGGGCACCACCACGTGCAGGGCGTTGCGCTCCACCTCGAACGTCGCGGGCGTCGTGGCGGCGATCTCGCCGTCGAGGTTCACCGGCAGCGGCTCGTCGGTGACCACCCGCACCCGCCGGGTCGTGAAGTGGTGGGCCAGGTGGTGCTCGAGGAACGCGCCGTCCTTGAGCAGCCGGGCGATGGAGACGTGGTCGCGCAGCCGGCCCTGCTCGACGGCGTACACGTCGAGCAGGTGGTCGTCGACCGAGGCGTTTGGCGCCACCGCGTTGCCGCCGCCGTAGTGGCGCCCGTTGCCCACCGCGACCTGCATCAGGTCGCGCAGCTCGACGTTCTCGTGGTCGCCGTCGGGGAACTCCAGGCGCGCGGCGAACGGGCGGTGGCCGCGGTAGGCGCGCAGCGTCGCGACGGGGTAGGCCACCGGTCCGAGCCGCCGCTTCAGCCGCGGGCTCAGCCGCTCGGTCACCCCCACCGACAGCCCGAGCGAGGCGACGTTGAGGAACGCGCGGCCGTCGACGCGGCCCAGGTCGACGTCGACCACCCGGCCGGTGGCGAGGTGGCCGACCGCCGCGGCGAGGTCGTCGGGGACCTCGAGGGTGCGGGCGAAGTCGTTGGCGGTGCCGAGCGGCAGCACGCCCAGCGCGGTGTCGGTGCCGGCCACCCGGCCGGCCGCACAGCTCACCGACCCGTCGCCGCCCCCGACCACCAGCAGCTCGGGCGAGTCGGCCAGCACGGCGTCCAGCGTGGACGCCAGCTCGCCGCCCGTGGCGACCGACAGCAGCCGCGCCTCCCCGAGACCCGCCCCGGCGAGCAGGCCGGGGAGCCGGGCATGGGCCGCGGCGCCGGTGCGGGCGCCGGTGTTGACGACGACGGTCGTGCGGGCGGGGTCGAGGAGCGGCATGGCACCGACGCTACGGCGTCGCGATGAGGTGCGGATGAGCCGATGCTGTGGGTGCCCTGTGTGCCTTGTGGCCAGTGCCCGGTGACTCGCGCCGACCGGCGTACCTGAGGGCGCGGACCCGCGGGGGGCGCTCACGCCCACGTGGTGCTCGCACTTGTCGGCCCGGACCCGCACTTGTCGGCCCACGCGACGGCCGACAGGTGCGGGTTTCACCAGCCGGCTGGTGAAACCCGCGGCGCGGCAAAGGCCGGACGCCGGGGACGCCGGGGCCTAGCCTGGCCCGCATGTCGTCGTCGGTGGTGCTGGTCGCCCCGTCGGCCGCGCCGCAGCCCGCGCACCCGGGGCCGGCCGACCGGCTGGCCGAGGTGGTGGTGGCCGCCGGTCACGTCGCCGAGTGGACCGCCGACCCCGACGTCGCGGCCGAGCTGGTGACCACGCTCGACCCGGCGGTGGTGGTCGTCGGTCCGGGGGTCGACGCGCTGACGTTCCTCACCCGGCTGCGGACGTGGTCGACGGTGCCCGTCGTGGTCGTCGTCGGCTCCGCCGCTGATCCCGACCCCGACCCCGACCCCGACGCCGACCCCGACGCCGACCCCGACGAGGGTGCCGCCCCGGGGTGCGACGACCAGGCGCAGGTCGCCCTGCTGGACGCCGGGGCCGACGACGTCGTCACGCTGGGGCGCGGCGTCGCGCTCGCCGGGGCCCGGCTGCGGGCGCTGGAGCGCCGCCGACTCGGGGGCGCCGGTGGCCGCCACCTGCACTGCGGTCGTCTGGCCGTCGACCTGGCGGAGCGCAGCGTGCGCCGCGACGGCGCGGAGGTGCGGCTGACCCCCACCGAGTGGCGGATCCTCGCGGCGCTGGCCGCGCGGCCCGGCGTCCTGATGACCCACCGCCGCCTGTTGGACGAGGCGTGGGGCACCCACCACGGCGACGAGACCCGGGACGCGCTGCGGGCGCACGTGCGCTCCCTGCGCGCGAAGCTCGGCGACGACGCCGCCGCGCCCACCTACATCCGCACCGAGAGCGGCACGGGCTACCGCTGGATCGCGGTGCCCACAGGGCCCACACCGCCGACAGCGCCGACAGCGCCGACGTCCACCGGCGACGCGCGCGGCTGAGGAGGGCCCGGCCTGGGGCCCGGGCTCAGCGGAAGCGGGGGAGGGCGACCCGCACCGTCGTGCCGAGGCCCGGCTCGGAGGTGACCGAGATGCGCCCGCCGTGGCCCTCGACGACCGAGCGGGCGATGGCCAGGCCCAGGCCCGTGCCCTGGGCGACGGCCTCCGTGGCCGCGTCGGCGCGGTAGAAGGGGTCGAAGACGCGGTCGCGCTCCCCGGCGGCGATGCCGATGCCGTCGTCGGTCACCTCGAGCACCACCAGCCCGTCCAGCCCGGACTCCCCGTCCAGCTCGTCGTGCCCGGACCGCACGGCGACGCAGACCTGCACGTGCCCGCCGTCGGGGGTGAACTTCACGGCGTTGGCCAGCAGGTCGACCACGACCCGTTCGAGCTGAGCGGCGTCACCGACGACGACCGCCGGGGTCGACGACTGCTGGTGGGTCAGCTCGACCGCGCGGGGCCCGACGACGTCGGTGACGCCCACGACGGCGCGGCGCACGACGTCGTCGAGGTCGAGCCGGTCGGCAGCCAGGGGCAGCGCACCGGACTCGAGGCGGGTGAGGTCGAGCAGGTTCTCGATCAGCCGCAGCAGGCGCCGGCCGTTGCGCTCGACGCGGTCGACCAGGCCCTGCTGGCGGGGGGTGAGGTCGCCCACGGCGCCTGAGCCGAGCACCTGGGTGAACCCGAGCACCGAGGTGAGGGGGGTGCGCAGCTCGTGGCTGACGCAGGCGACGAAGTCGTTCTTCATGCGGTCGAGCTCGGAGAGGCGCCCCACGGCGCGACGCTCGTGCTCCAGCGCGGCGCCGAGCGCCTCCTCGGTGCGGCGCCGCTCGGTGACGTCCTGTGCCACACCCACCAGGCCCACCACGGTGCCCCGGTGGTCGCGCAGCCGGTCGAGCATCAGGCTCACCGTGAGCCGACCGCCGTCGGCCCGCACCAGCGTCCAGTCGCCGTCGGCGGCGCCCCGGCACGACGCCAGGGCCAGGAGCAGCTCGTGGGTGGGCGGCACACCGAGGCGGGCGGCCTGGTCGGCCACCTCGGCGGGGTCGAACAGGGAGAGCAGGGTGACGTCGCCGACGACGTCACCGGTGGCTCCGGCGGCCGGCCACCCCAGCGCGGTGCGCGCGCCGCGGTTGCAGAAGGTGAGCCGGCCGGTCGCGTCGGCGCCGAGGATGACGGTGCCGGTGGTGGCGTCGAGCACCGTCTGCAGCTGCAGGGCCGTGCGGCGCTGCTCGGTGACGTCGAGGCCGGTCATCACCACGGTGGGGTCGGCGGTGGGGTGGCGCAGCAGCGCGAGGCTGGTCAGCACCACCTGCGGATCGTCGTCGACACCGCGCCACAGCACCTCCACGACCTGCGGCTCGGCGCCCGCGAGACAGCCGGCCAGGGCCCGTTCGAAGGCGGCGGCCTCGCCGGGGCACAGCAGGCCGGTGGCGGGGTGGCCGGTCAGGCAGCCGTCGGCGCGGCCGGTGGCCAGCTCGGTGGCCCGGTTGGCCTCCAGCACGCGACCGCTCGCGTCGAGGACCACCACGAGGGAGCCGACGCTGTCGAGGACGGCCTGGGTGCGGTCCCGTTCGTGGCTGAGCTCGGCCTGGGACGTGCGGACGTCGGTCAGGTCGACCAGCTGGGCCAGCACGTGCTCGCCGTCGACCGCGTCGGGCAGCCACGACAGCCCCAGGCGCACGCACCGCTCCGGGGCGGTGGGCAGCCACGCCTCGGCCTCCCAGCGCGACCAGCCGCCGGGACCCAGGCCGGCCACGGCGGCGTCCACGCGGGCCAGCTGCGACAGGGTGAGCCCCTGGGTCCAGGGCCGGCCGAGCAGCGCCTCCGGGGTGGTGTCGAGCAGGACCGCGGCGGTCGCGTTGGCCTCCACGACGACCAGCCCGTCGGGGCCGGGACGGAGCACCAGCACGCCGGTCAGCGAGTCGAGGACGCCGCGGCGCCACCGCTCCCGCTCGCCGTCGGCGAGGTGGAGGGCCTCGCCGCGCTGGGCCATCGCCACCACCACCGGGAGGGTGGCCAGCGCCAGGGCGACGACGAAGCCCTGGGCGAGCTCGCCGGCCAGCACGGCGCTGTCGCCCTCGCCCACCGGCCCGCGGCCGCCGCCGGTGAGCAGGGTGACCGCCGCCGCGGTGACCAGCAGCTGGGCGCACGCCACGGCGCCGGGCAGGCGCGCTGCGGCCCACACCAGCACCGGGACGGGCAGGATCGCCAGCGGCACGCCGTCGGTGCGGCCGAACGCGACGAGCACGGCCGCCGCGAGGAACGAGGTCTGCGCCGCGGTCTCGACGGTGCGCTGGCGCGTGGGCAGCGACCGGGGGTGGTCGACCAGCACCAGCCCGAGCGGGACCACCGCGAGCAGGGAGGCGGCATGGGTGAACAGCACCGTGCGGGCCGCAGCGAGCACCGCGGAGGTGTCGCCGGAGCTGACCACCGCGACGGCGCCGGCCGCCAGCAGCGCGGCGGTGGCCGCGCCGGCCGCGGTCGCGAGCAGCAGCCGCCCGAGGGCGTCGAAGGTGCGCAGGTGGGGACGGGACGGCTGGGCCCCGAGCACGGCTGCCGCGGCGATCGCCGACGCCACGTCGGCCACGGCGAGCAGCACCGCCAGGGTCGGCGGACGCCCGGCGAGCAGGCCTGCGGCCACCAGCACGACGACCACCGCGGTGGCCGCGGCGGGGCGGTGAGCACGCTCGACCAGCACCAGCAGGAGGGCGGCCGCGCCCGTCGCGGGCCACCACGCCGCGGCGTGCGACCCCTGGGGGGTCGAGGCCACGGCGACGACGGTGAGCGCGGCGGTCAGGGTCAGGGCCAGGGCCAGCACCGGGGTGGTCAGCGCGCGCGGCGCACGACGGCCCGCGCCCGGGGGGCGCGTGGTCGCCGCCGGTCGCGCCGCGGTGTCGATCACCTGTGCATCGTGGGCCAGTCCGCGGCACGGCACCGGGCCTACACAACATCTTCATGCCGCCCGGCGGCGGCCGTGGCGGGGGGCCGCGGCACCGGTCGGGGGCCGCCGCGACCGGACCCGTCGTCGCACGACCCGCCGGCCGTCCCGCTGCTCCGTGACAACTGTCAAGACAGCGGATCGCGTCGGCCGGGCGCGAGCGGCGCCGGCGTGGAATCAGTGCAGCCGGGCGAGCAGGTCGCCCGCCGTCCGCAGCTCGCTCAGGCGCCTCTCCCAGGTCGTGCCCAGCACGGTGAGCGTCGTGCCGGCCAGCCCGATGAGCACCCACTGGGGCGTCACCGCCGCCCACGGCGCCACCTCGGCGAGCACCAGCAGGCCGCCGACGGCGCCGCCCACCAGCAGCGGCGCGGCGGCGCGGAGGTGGGCGCCGAGGACCACCAGGACGAGGCAGGCCACGCCGAGCACCGCCGCCCGCAGCGAGACCACGTCGCCGCTGACGACGACGTGCAGCAGGGTGGGGGTCGTGGCCAGCAGCAGGCCGGCGCCCAGGGCCCGCCAGCTGGTGGTGGCGGGGTCGCGGTGCAGCCGGGCCGCGCCGAGCACCAGCAGGGCGATCGCCGCGGGCAGCGTGTAGGCCTCCGGGGCGCTCACGCCGGCGTCGGCGAGCCGCACCCAGGTGGCCGCGGTCAGCAGCAGCCCGCCGGCCCAGCCGGCCTCTCGCCGCGCCGGGTGCACCAGTGCGGTGGCCACCACGATCGCGCCGGCCAGCGTGAGGTGGAGCGCGAGGGCGGGGGCGAGGTCGGGCGCCACCTCCAGGCCGTGCACCGCACCGAGGGCGCCGGCGACCACTGCGGTGCCCTCGGCGTGGGGGCGGGGTCGCAGGAGCGCGACCAGGCCCACGGCGACGAGCAGCACCGGGCCGCGGGCGGCCGGGTCGGCCCCGGCCACCTCGAGCGCGGCCCACACCGCCCAGGCGGCGCCGCCGGCCACCACCACGTCGGCGGCGCGACGGACGCAGGGGAGCGCTCCGGGCGCCCCGGCGAGCGCGGCCAGCACGCTCGCCGTGGCCAGCGCTCCGCCCAGGACGGCGCTCGGCAGCGCCACCACCACGGCGCCGGTGAGGAGCACCAGCCCGGCGAGCACGGGTGCGGTCGCTCGTCGGCGCGCGGTCGCGACCAGGCCGGCCCCCGCGACGCCCGGCACCAGCGCCACCGCGGCCAGCGGGGCGCCGGCCAGCACCAGCCACCCGGTCACCGCCACCCCGACCACCCCGGCCACCCCGGCCAGCGCCGCCACCCCGGCCGCCTCGCGGGCGGCGGGAGCCGCGGCCAGGCGGAGGGTGACGACGCCGAGCAGGGCGGGCGCGAGCAGTGCCGGCAGCAGGAGCCACGGCGTCGTCGCGCCGGCGAGCACCGGCACCCGGACGTCGGCGTCGCGCGTCAGGGGGGCACCCACGGCGGCGAGGCCGGCGGCGGCCTCCGCCAGCCCGTGCAGCCCCACGACCACGAGCGGCGCGGCACCCAGCACTGCGGGGGCCAGCGCGGCCGCCCGCAGTGCAGTGCCGACCGCCCCCACCGCCCGGGTGCGCAGCACCGCAGCAGCGAGCGCGCCGGCGGCGACGACCACGGCCGTCACGGGCACGGACCGGTCGGCGCCCGCGTCGACCAGGGGCAGCACCCCCGCGAGCACGACCAGCGTCCCGGCCGCGGCCGCGCCGGGCAGGAGCACGACCCGGTCGCCGCGGGAGAGGAGCGCAGGCAGCAGGGCCGTGGCGGCGCCGAGCAGCAGGACCCGGCCGCCGCTACCGCCCCAGAGCCCGGCCGCGGTGACGGACCCGCCGACGGCGGCGAGCCCCAGCACCTCGGCCAGGGCGTCGCCCACCAGCACCAGCCAGGCCGCGGTGCCGCCCGCCAGGGCGACGACCGGGAGGGGGGTGGCCCGCAGCGGGCGGGCGAGCAGGGCGAGCGCGGCGTGCGCCGCGACCGCGGTGGCAGCCACCGGCCACAGTGCGTCGGTGGTCGTGGCGACCACCGCGCCGGTGGCGGCGACCGCCACCCCGAGCGTGGTCGCGAGCTGGGGGGCGAGCAGGGCGGTGCGGGGGGCGAGCAGGGCCAGGGCGGCGGCCACCAGCGCGACCCCGGTGACGACGAGCCCGCCGCCGGGGCCGCGGTCGCCGAGCCAGCCCGCGGACAGCGCACCGGCGACGTCGAGCGCCACCAGGCCGAGCGCCACGGTGGTCAGCGCCTCCGCGGCGAGCCGCAGCCCGCGGCGGGCCAGGTGGTGGCCCAGGAGCGCGGTGGCGCCGGTCAGCGCCACCAGGGTGGCCGTGCGGCCGCCGACGCCGAGCCACGACCAGGCCACCGCCAGGAACGTGAGCGCGGCGACCAGCAGGCAGAGGGCGCCGAGGCCCAGCAGCAGGCGCGGCACGGACGCCACGGAGAGACGGCCGGCGCGGCCGGCGCCGTCCGTGCGGTCCCCGCGGTCGGTGGCGGGGTGGCGGGGCAGGTCGGCCACGCCTGCGAAGGCCGGGAGCGGGCCGGCGTCGGCGCGCAGGACGACGAGCAGCCGGTCGGCCTCGCCGAGGGTGGCCAGCAGCGCGGTGGCGACCGGTCCGCGCAGCGGGAGGGCGCACCGGGGACAGGCCGCCGGGGCGGCGACGAGGTCGCTGCGGCAGTCGGGGCACCGCGTCGGGTCGGCGTAGGGAGACATGCCCCGACCCTCGCGTGGCACCGGCCCGGGCGGCAGCGTCGTCGTACTCCTCGGGCCTGAGTACGCGACCTCAGACCGGGCCAGCAGGCCGGGTGTGACGGGATCGGCCCTGTCGCCGAGGTGTTACCGACTGGTAGGCATGGGGCATGAGTCCTCAGACCGTCCTCGTCACCGGCGCCGCCGCCGGCATCGGCCGCGCCACCGCCCTCCGCTTCGCCCGGGAGGGCTGGACGGTGGGCGCCTACGACATCGACGCCGACGGCCTGGCCTCGCTGGCCACCGCCGTGGAGGCCCTCGGCACCGGCGGCCGGGTGGTGACCGGCCACCTCGACGTGCGCGACGCCGCCCAGTACGCCGAGCGGGTGGACGAGCTGGTGGCGCAGACCGGGCGCCTCGACGTGCTGGTCAACAACGCCGGCATCCTGCTGGCCGGGCAGTTCGCCGAGATGGACGTGACCGCCCACCACCGTGAGATCGACGTCAACGTCAAGGGCGTGGTCAACGGCCTGCACGCCGGCTTCGAGCCGCTGCGCGCGACCGCCGCCACCGCCGGCGTCGCCACCGTGGTCAACCTCGCCTCCGCCTCGGCCATCTACGGCCAGGCCGAGCTGGCCAACTACAGCGCCACCAAGTTCTTCCTGCGCGGCATCACCGAGGCCCTCGACCTCGAGTGGGGCCGCCACGGCGTGCGGGTGGTGGCGATGTGGCCGCTGTTCGTGCAGACCGCGATGACCCGCGACGTGCACACCGCCACCACGGACTCCCTGGGCGTCAACCTCGGCCCCGACGAGGTGGCGGTGGCCATCTGGGACGCCGTGCACCCCGCAGCGGCGCGGCGCCTGGTGCACCAGGTGCACTTCCCGGTGGGCCGCCAGACCAAGGCGATGGCGCTCGGTGCGCGCTTCTCCCCGGCGTGGCTGACCCGCCAGGTGAACAAGCACTTCGCCGGCGTCTGAGGGCGGCCGCTACGGTCGGCGTGAGCACACCACGCCCCGGGCGCCGACCGGCCGGGCACCGACCCTCCGGAGGACCTGTGACCGACCGCCGTCCCCGTGGACCCCGAGCACCCCGTGGACCCCGCGCCGTGGGCGCCGCCCTGGGCAGGGGCCGTGACCGGGTGACCGGCGTGCTGGGCCAGCGCTACCCCACGGTCGCGGTGACCGGGATGACCGGCGTCGGGAAGACCGAGCTGGTCGACCACCTGTGCGGCCGGCCCTCCGCCGACGGCACGCCCGAGGCGGGCTCGGCGGTGCTCGAGCGTCGGGTGCACCGCGGGTCGCGGCTGACCGGGTTCCGCTTCCGGGTCGTGCCCGGCGACAACGCCGCCACCCGCCTCGGCGCCCTCGACGAGGTGTTCCACGACGACCCGGTCGACGGCGTGCTGCACGTCGTCGCCGACGGCCACGCCACCGGACGTCGTCCGGCCGGCACCAGCGGCGCCGCCGTGGTGACCCGCGAGCAGCAGCTGGCCGCCGAGCTCGAGGACTGGACCGTCACCGCCCACCGCATCGCCGCGATGGCCGTGCGCCGCTCGCGCCCGACCTGGCTGGTCGTGGTGGTGACCAAGGTCGACCTGTTCGCCGAGTCGGTCGACGACGTGGTGCGCTCCTACTCCCCGGGCAGCGGCACGCCGTTCGGCGACCGCCTCGACGACCTGCGCTCCCTCGCCGGGGCCGCCAACCTGTCGGTCGACGTGCTGCCGGCGTGCAGCCACCTCGAGGACCTCGACGGCGCGGTCTCCACCGAGCAGCGCGACCGGTACCTGCGCGCGCTCGAGGCGCGCATGGCGCAGCTGTCCGGCCACGTCTGAGGCCACGGTCGTGTCGCGCCCGCCCCACGAGAACGTCGCGACCGTGCTCGTCGACCCCGGCGTGCTGCGCGAGCTCGAGCTCGACCTGATGGCGCTGGACCTGTGGGTGTGGCCGGTGGCGACCTCCCCGGTCCACCCCGACGGTCCCCGGGCGGCGTTCCAGGTGCGGCGCCGCCTGGTCGAGGCCCGCCGCGGCGCCTGGGACCTCGCGGCCGGCTGGACGCCGGTCCTGGTGTCCTTCGGCGCGAGCTGGTACGTCGACGACGACCCGCTGCCGTGGGCCGCCCACGTCGCGCTGTGGGAGGCGCTGGGCCGCCACGCCGACCACGTGCGCCACACGCGGCGCCTCGGCGGGGTGCCGCGGCTGCCCGTGGCGCGGGAGCGGACCTGCTGAGCGACCCCGACCACCCACCCGTCAGGATGGGATCGGCCGCCCCCCTGCGGGGTACCACCGCAGGGACCAGCACGACGACGGAGGAGGACGCGCGATGATCGGGCTCATCACAGGGCTGTGGGTGACGAACATGATCGTCGGCAGCTACCTGTTCTCGTTCACCCTCGGGGCCGGGCGCCCCGACAGCACGGCACGGGCCACCTCGCTGCACCCGGCCGTGGTGTTCACCCACGCCTCGCTGGCCTTCCTCGGCATCACCGTCTGGCTCGTCTACGTCTTCACCGGCGCGGAGGTCGCGGCGTGGCTGGCGCTCGCCGAGCTGCTCGTCGCCGCGGTGCTGGGCCACTCGCTGAGCCACCGCACCCTGCACAAGGACAAGGCGCCGGTCACCGTCGCTGCGGGCGCGATCCGCCACGACGCAGGCGACTGGGCCCGCGCCGAGGACCAGATGCCGCGCGCCGCGATCCACCTGCACGGCGGCATCGCCGCGCTGCTGATCGTCGGGGTCGCCCTGGTGGGCTTCGGCGTCCTCTGACCCGGCAGCCCTTCGTCGGCACCCGCGTCAGCAGCAGCGGCCCTGCGTCGAGGTCTCCCGGTGCTCGTCGCGGTGGCGCTCGAACGCCCGCCGGGTCATCGGCGCGGTGCCCTCGCGGGCGCAGCGCGCCAGGTAGGCGTCCCAGCGGCCCTCGCCGCTGAGCTCGCGGGCGTACCACCGCACGCCCGCCAGCGCCCGGCGCACGGCGCTCACCGTCGTCCGCCGGTGCCCGCGCCGGTCCCGACGCCCTCGGCCCGCTCGGCCTCCCAGGCCGCGACCGCGGCCTTCTCCTCGCGGGTGGCGAAGAAGTCCGACGGCGCCACCAGGCGCGAGGGCACGGCCGGCACCTCGGTGGTCGGCAGCGAGCCGGCACGCAGGGCACGCACCCAGATCACCGCGGCGTTGGCCACGATGACGATCACCAGCAGCGCGAAGCTGGCCTGCAGGACGCCGTTGACGGTGGAGTTGGTGATCACGGTGTCCATCTGCGAGGCGTCGGTGGCCGGCGCCAGCACCTCGCCGGCGTCGCGGGCCGTGCGGTAGCGGTCGGCCTGGGCGAGGTAGCCGATGGCGGGGTTGTCGGAGAACACCTTCTGGTAGCTGGCGGTCATCGTGGTGACCAGGTCCCAGGCCAGCGGCACCGCGGGCACCCACACCCAGCGGACCCACCCGTGCTTGAGGAACAGCGTCACGCACAGGGTCAGCGCGATCGCGGCGAGCAGCTGGTTGGCGATCCCGAACAGCGGGAAGAGCTGGTTGATGCCACCGAGCGGGTCGGTGACGCCGACGTAGAGCATGTAGCCCCAGCAGCCGACGACCGCCGCGGAGGAGATCCAGGCGGCGGGCTTCCACGAGGTGTCGGCGAACCGCGGCCACACGTTGCCGACGGTGTCCTGCAGCATGAAGCGGCCCACGCGGGTGCCGGCGTCCACGGCGGTCAGGATGAACAGCGCCTCGAACATGATCGCGAAGTGGTACCAGAACGCCGCCAGGCCACCGCCGAAGGCGTCGCTGAAGATCGTGGAGATGCCGAACGCCAGGGTCGGGGCGCCGCCGGTGCGGGAGACCAGGTCCTCCTCGACCGACGCGGTGGCGGCCTGCAGCTGCTCGGGGGTGAGGGAGAAGCCGAGGCCGTTGACGAAGGCGACGGCGCCCTCGACGGTGCCGCCGGTCACCGCGGCGGGGGCGTTGATGGAGAAGTAGAGGCCCTGGTCGATGACCGAGGCCGCGATGAGCGCGGAGATGGCCACGAACGACTCCATCAGCATGCCGCCGTACCCGATCATCCGCACCTGGCTCTCCTTGGCCAGCATCTTCGGCGTCGTGCCGGAGGCGATGAGCGCGTGGAAGCCCGACAGCGCCCCGCAGGCGATGGTGATGAACAGGAACGGGAACAGCTTGCCGGCGAAGACCGGGCCGTCGCCGCTGGTGGCGAAGGACGACACCGCGTCGTTGGCCAGCACCGGTCGGGCCAGCACCATGCCGACCGCGAGCAGCAGGATCACGCCGATCTTCATGAACGTGGAGAGGTAGTCGCGCGGGGTGAGCAGCATCCACACCGGCAGGATCGAGGCGACGAAGCCGTAGACCACCAGGGCGATGGTGAGCGTCTCGGGCGACAGGGTCAGGTCGTCGCCCAGCGCGGAGCCCTCCACGTAGCCGCCGCCGACGATGGCGAGCAGCAGCAGGACGACGCCGATGGCGGTCACCTCGAGCACCTGCCCGGGCCGCCAGAAGCGCAGGTAGAAGCCCATGAACAGCGCGATCGGGATCGTCAGGCCGATCGAGAACACGCCCCACGGCGACT
The DNA here is from genome assembly GCF_058681775.1 of Nocardioides sp. FY1077. Classification (NCBI taxonomy): domain Bacteria; kingdom Bacillati; phylum Actinomycetota; class Actinomycetes; order Propionibacteriales; family Nocardioidaceae; genus Nocardioides; species Nocardioides sp. FY1077. The sequence goes on from NZ_JBZWDB010000002.1 coordinate 306,682, forward strand.
CCGCCAGGGCGTTGACCACCACGAGCGCCAGCACCGCCAGGATGATGATCATGATCGCGAAGACCGCGACCAGGGCGGCGGTGCCGCCGATCACGCCGATCTCCTCGCGCACCATCTGGCCCAGGCTCTTGCCGTCGCGCCGCATCGACAGGAACAGCACCACCATGTCCTGCACGGCACCGGCCGCGATGACGCCGACGATGATCCAGACCGTGCCGGGCAGGTAGCCCATCTGCGCGGCCAGCACCGGGCCGACCAGCGGCCCGGCGCCGGCGATCGCGGCGAAGTGGTGGCCGAACAGCACCCGGCGGTCGGTGACCTCGAAGTCGGTGCCGTTCTCCAGCCGCTCGGCCGGCGTCGCGCGGGTGTCGTCGAGGCGCAGCACCCGTCGGGCGATGAAGCGGGAGTAGAAGCGGTAGGCGATCAGGTACGACGACAGCGCGGCGAAGAGCACCCACAGCGCGGAGACCGACTCCCCCCGGTGGAGCGCCAGCACGCTCCAGCACACCGCGCCCACCAGCGCCACCGCGACCCACAGCGCGATCGAGCGCGGCGACATGCGGCCGCCACCGCTGTGGGGGGAGGGGCCGTCGGGCGGACGGGTCGTGGTGGACGTGGCCATGGCGGGCTCCTCCGAGTCGGTGGTGACGGCGGTCACCGTACTCGCCCGTCCCCGGTTCCGGGAGTGCCGACAACGCGACCCCTTGGGGTGAGACATGGTGTCCCGCTCGGGGGTACCGGAGGTATGGGCAGCCCCGCTCCGCTCGCACCGGCTCCGTGCCGCTGCTGCCCGCGAGCCGCAACACAGAGGAGTCTCCATGGCTACCAGGAACACCGCGTCGTCGGCCACCGCCACGACCAACCACGACCACACCCGCCGCATCTCCACCGAGACGAAGGCGTCGGTCAAGACCACCGAGCTCATCGCCTACGTGCTGACCGTCATCGGCGTGCTGGTGGCCGCGGCCATCACCGACGTCTCCGACTTCGGCACCCAGGAGGCGTGGTTCTACGTCACGCTGCTGACCATCGGCTACATGGTGAGCCGCGGGCTGGCCAAGTCGGGCAGCCGCGACTACTACGACGACAACTCCGACCACTGATCCGGTGTTCTTCTTCTTCAGCAACCGGCTCGGCTGTCTCGGATCGCTGCTGCTGTCGGTCGTCGTGACCGTCGTCCTGCTGCTCGCGCTCTCGCGCTAGCCAGGACGCCGCGCACACCGGCCGCGCCCCCGTCACCTCCTGGTGGCGGGGGCGTCGCCACGTCCGGACACCTCCGCCCCCGGGCGCTCAGTGGCGCGGCAGCACGGCGGTCGCCGTACCGCGGTGCGCAGCGGCGGCCAGGGCGCCCGCGACGTCGGCGGCGACCCGCCAGTCCGGGTACGCCGCGCGGCTGACGACCACCCGCGACCACCGGGTCACGGTCACCCCCCGAGCGAGGTCGTCCCACGACGCGGTCGCCACGTCGAAGGTCCACACGCGCCCAGTCTCCCGCTCCGGCTCGCTAGCCTGCGCCCATGCCCACCCGCGCCGACATCGTCACCTTCCACGACCCGCCGGTGCCGCCCGGGCTGTCGCCGTGGGTGGCGGGGTCCGGCCCGGCACCGTCGGTGGAGGTCGTCGCGGCCGACCCCGCCTGGCCGGGCTGGTACGACGAGCTGGCCGCCCGGGTGCGCGGCGCCCTGGGCTGGCGGGTGCTGCTGCTGCAGCACGTCGGCTCGACCTCGGTGCCGGGGCTGGCCGCGAAGCCGGTGGTCGACGTCGACCTCGTCGTGGCCGACGCCGGCGACGAGGCGGCCTACGTGCCGGCGCTGGAGGCGGCGGGCTTCGAGCTGCGCGTGCGCGAGCCGTGGTGGTTCGAGCACCGCCTGCTGCGCGCCGCGCAGCCGCGCTGCCACCTGCACGTGTTCGGCCCCGAGAGCCCCGAGCCCGTCAAGCACCGGCTCTTCCGCGACTGGCTGCGCGCCACCCCCGCCGACCGCGACCTCTACGCCGCGACCAAGCGGGACGCCGCCGCGGCCGCGGTCGAGGCCGGTGAGGACTCGATGCAGTACAACGCGCGCAAGGAGCAGGTGGTGCGCGAGATCTACGTCCGCGCCTTCACCGCGGCGGGCCTGCTCGACGGGTCGTCCGCCGGGCCCGACGAGCCGCTCAGCCCAGCAGCGCGGTGAGCGTGGTGACCACGCCGTCCTCGGTGTTGGCGGGCGCGCGGTGGCGGGCGCGGGCGAGCACGTCGGGGTGGGCGTTGGCCATCGCGAACGACAGCTCGGCGGCGTCGAGCATCTCGAGGTCGTTGAGGTAGTCGCCGAACACCACGGTCTGCGCGGCGGAGACCCCGAGCGCCTCCTGCAGGCGGCGCACGGCGTGGCCCTTGTGCACGTCGGGCGGCATCACGTCGACCCAGTGGTGGCCCGAGACCACGACCTGGAGGGTCTCGCGGAAGCGGGCGAGCCCCGGGGCGGTGGTCGTCTCGGGGTCGCCGGAGGTGAACACCGCGACCTTGACCACGGCGTCGTCGACCTCGCGCAGGTCGTCGACCTGCACCAGGCTGGCGTAGTACGGCTCGACGTTGTCGAGGAACGCGCGGTCGGTGCGCTGCACGTAGGCGGCGCGCTTGCCGCACACCACCACGCCGAGGTCGACGCCGTCGGCGGCCAGCGCGTGGGCGACGGCCACCACGTCGGCGACGTCGGCGGGGTCGATCAGCGTCGAGCTGAGCTCCTCCTCGTCGCGCACGACGTAGCCGCCGTTCTCGGCGATGAACACCATGCCGGTGCGCACCCGCTCGAAGGTGCGCAGCAGCGTGGCGTACTGGCGTCCGCTGGCCGGGGCGAACACCACACCGCGCTCGCGCATGGTCTCCAGCAGGGGCCACAGCCCGTCGGGCACCTGCCCGGCGCCGTCGAGCAGGGTGCCGTCCATGTCGGCGACCACGAGGCGTACGCCGGTCGCGGGCGGGGCGGGGGGCGGTGGGGTCGCAGGCACGCCCCCAGGATGTCAGTGGCCGCGTCAGGCCGGGGGGTCGAGGTCGTCGACCGGCCGCTCGGCGTAGGAGCGGGCGACGTCGGCGGAGGTGTCGACGCACGGCGACGACACCACCAGCTCGGCGGCGGCCCGGCCCACGCTGAGGCTCAGCTCGAGGCCGTCGCGCGCGGCCTCCACGACGAGCAGCCCGCTGGCCTCGGCGGACGCCGCGTCGGGGGCGTCCTCGACCTCCCACCCGGCGTCGGTGAGCGCGTCGGGCACCCGAGCGGCGAGGTCGGCCAGCGGCCGCGGCGCGGCGCCGAGCACGGGCGTGCTGCGGTAGCGCACCCCCGACGGCGACGGCTCCATGCCGCAGGTGCGGTAGCCGGCGGCACCGCCGCTCACCTGGCTGCCGAGGGCGTCGGCGAGCCCCGGCAGCACGTCGTCGACGGCAGAGGCCACGTCGTCGGGTGCGGCGTCGAGGGCGGCCGCGGTCGCCTCCGGTGGGGCGCCCCCGGTGTCCCCGGTGTCGTCCCCGCCGGAGCCGTCGGGGCCGCCGCAGCCCGCGACGAGCAGCACGACCGCGCCGGCCAGCGCTGCTCGTGCCGAGGACGGGCGTCGGCGCGTCACAGCCAGCCTCGCGGGTCGACGTGGTCCCAGACGTCCTCGGCGAGCTCGCGCCCGCCCTCCCACACCTGTTCCGCGCCGCTGACGACCGACGAGCCGACCAGCACGTCGCTGAGCGACTGGTCGCCGGCGTCGCGCCCGTCGACGACGGTGGGGTCGCGACCGGCGACCACCGCGGCGATGTTGTCGAGCGACTCGTCCTCGAAGTAGGTGGAGTGGTTGGCGATCAGGTCCTGCACGCGGTAGGACCCGGGGTCGACCTCGAAGCGGGTGCCACCGAAGCTCTCCTGCGCGGGGTCGTGGCCCAGTGCGCCGATGCCGCCGCTGGCTCCGTGGCCGAGCAGGGACACGGGGTCGTAGTCGGCGGCGCCCACCCACACGTCGGCGTCGGTCAGGCCGGCGGCGGTCGCGGTGGGGGCACCGGGGCTGCCGAGCAGCACCACGTCGTCGGCGGCCGCGCCGTCCTGGGCGGCGTGCGCCACGGCCGTGGCGCCGTAGCTGTGGCCGACCAGCGTGACGTGGGCCGGGTCGCCCTGGTCGGTGGCGCGCAGGCCGGCGACGAAGTCGGCGAGGTGGTCACCGGCGGTGTCGGCGCCGGTGGGGGTCACCACCGACGACAGGTCCTCGAGCTCGTCGAGGTCGGTGAGGGAGTCGGCGCTGGGGGCGTCGTAGTCGAGCCACAGCACGGTGGCCACCGACCCGTTGCCCAGGTCGCGGGCCTCGCGGTGGAGGTCCTCGACGTTGTCGAGGCTGCCGGCCATGCCGCTGACCTCGCTGGTCGTGCCGGGCACGTACGTCGACACGTGGTCGGCGCGGTCGGGGTCGCCCAGGCTGAGCGCCACGCCGCCGTCGCCGGAGTGGGCGCCGGGGCGGTAGGCGATCAGGTGGGCCAGGTGGTCACCGGTGGCGAGGTCGACCTGCTCGCGGTACTCCTCCAGGGCGTCGCGCACGGCCGTGGCGTTGGCCATCGCGGTGCGCTCGTCCTCGGTGAGCTGGCCGTCGGCGTCGCGCTCGGCCCAGCGGTCGAGGTCGCTGTGCAGCCCGGCGCGGTTGGCCTCGTCGCGGTCGGCCACCGGCACGCCGTCGGTGTTGCCGACGAGCTCGGGGTGCTCGGTCATCAGCGCCTGCTGCTGCGCCGGGCTCAGCCCCTCCCACCAGCGGCGCACCGCCACGGGGTCGCCGGCGCGCTCCTCCAGCTCGCGACGCAGGGCCGCCGCCGAGGCGCGGCCGGGCGCGGCCGCGGCGTCGTCGCCCTCCCCGGTGGTGTCGACCGCGCGCAGTGCGGCGACGTAGGCGTCCTCGCAGGCCACGACGTCGTCCCACCAGCCGTCGATGTCGCGCACCAGGCGCGCGGCCCGCTCGCGCAGCAGCCGGGCGTGGTCCTGCAGCGGGGCCACGTCGGGGGCGCCCTCGGCGAGGGCGCGCAGCTCGGCGACGGCGTCGTTGAGCACCACCCGCTCGCCGTCGAGGTCGAGCCGGCGGGTCTCCAAGGCCAGCAGGCGGTCCTCGAAGGCGTCGGTGGCCACGACCGCGGCGTCGAGGGCGGCCTCGGCGGCGTCGAGACGGTGGCCGAGTACGGTCATCGCGTGCTCGGCGGCCTCCCGGGCGTCGCCCTCCCAGTCGGCCAGGGAGCCGCGGTCGGCCCAGGCCTGGGAGTCCTTCACCGAGGTGGTCACCGCCCGCAGGTCGATGGCGACGGCGCGCGCCCGCGCCGACGTCGACTGCATCTCCGGCGGCGGGCCGACCGGCGCCGGCAGCACGAGCACGGCCATCAGCGCGTCGTGATCGGTGCGTCGGCGTACGCCGCGGGCAGCAGCGCGCGCAGGGCGCCGGCCTCCGCGGCGTCGGTGGCCCGGGCGTCGTCGTCGACCAGGGCGAGGGCCTCGCTGTGGGCCTGGGCGGTGGTCGCCAGGTCCTTCACCTCGTCGACCCAGGCCTCGCGGAAGGCCTGCACCGCCGCCGACACCGTCGGGGCGAGCCCGCCGGTGGCGACGAGGTGGAGGCGGCGCCAGGCGCCGTCGAGCCCGTCGGCGACGCCGTCCCAGTCGTCGTGCGCCTGCTGCAGCACGCCGGGCGGCACGTGCAGCGTCACCGCCACGACCGCACCTCATCCAGCAGCGCGCGGCGGTCGTCGTCGGCGACGGGCAGCATGCCGGTGGCCACGGTGACGGCGGTGGCCGCGGCGCCGGTCTCGACCCGCAGGTCGACCATGCCCTGGGAGGCGGTGAGCAGCGGCGGCAGCTCGGGGGGACGCGCGCCGCGCTCGGCCACCACGCCCCAGCCGGCCCGCCCGAGGTGCTCGGCCAGCGCGGTCATCAGCGCCTCGCCGGCGTCGGGGCCCACGCCCCGCAGCGCCTTCTCCACCAGCAGCGCGGCCCGCGGGCCACGGCGGTGCCAGCGCACCACGGGGGCGTCGTCGGCGTCGGCACCGCCGGCCTCCACCAGGAACGGGCGCACCGACGTCCAGGTCGCCCAGGCCACGCGGGCGGCCTCGCGGGCCACCTCGCGCGGGACGCCGGGCTCACCGGACCCGCCGGGCCCGTCGGGGCTCGCCTCGTCGGTCGTGGGGGAGCCGTCGCGGCCACGGGGCGGGGGCAGCAGCACCAGGTCGACGTCGGGGTGGCGCTCGCGCACGCGCGACCAGAACGGGTCGGCCGCCACCACGGCGGGGTCGACGCGCCGCAGGACGGGCTCGCGGTCTCCGGGGGTCGAGGTCACCCGCCGCCCCTACCCGGGGCGCCGCCGCCCGAAACGGCCCGGTGCACCGGCTGTGGACCGGTGTCGGCAGGGGCCGGGCACGGGTCGAGTTGACGCCGCCGCGGCCGTGGCGTGTGATCTGCCTCACCGGGTGCGCGGACGTCGCGCCGGGCGAGGAGGACGGCGTGGACAAGGTGGTGGCGTCGGCGGCCGACGCGGTGGCGGACGTCGCGTCCGGCTCGCGGCTCGCCGTGGGCGGCTTCGGGCTGTGCGGCATCCCGTCGGTGCTCATCGAGGCAGTGCTCGAGCGCGGCGTCGACGAACTCGAGGCGGTGTCGAACAACTGCGGCGTCGACGACTGGGGCCTGGGCCGGCTGCTCGCCGCCCGGCGGCTGCGCCGGGTCGTGGCGTCGTACGTCGGGGAGAACCGCGAGTTCGCCCGGCAGTACCTCTCCGGCGAGCTCGAGGTGGAGCTGACCCCGCAGGGCACGCTCGCCGAGCGGATGCGCGCCGGAGGGTCGGGCATCGCCGCGTTCTTCACCGCCACCGGCGTCGGCACCCAGGTCGCCGACGGCGGCCTGCCCTGGCGCTACGACGCCGCCGGTGAGGTCGTGGTGGCCTCGCCGGCCAAGCAGACCCAGGTCTTCGAGACCGCCACGGGACCGCAGGAGTTCGTGCTCGAGCACGCGGTCGTCGCCGACGTCGCGCTGGTGCGGGCCTGGCGCGGCGACCGGCACGGCAACCTCGTCTACCGCGCCTCGGCGCGCAACTTCAACCCGCTCGCCGCGATGTGCGGACGGGTGACGATCGCGGAGGTGGAGGAGCTCGTCGAGCCCGGCGAGCTCGACCCCGACCACGTGCACACCCCCGGGGTGTTCGTGCAGCGCGTCGTCGCGCTCACCCCCGAGCAGGCCGCCGACAAGCGCATCGAGCGGCGCACCGTGCGCCCGAGGGAGACCGTGGCATGAGCTGGACACGTGAGCAGATGGCCGCCCGGGCCGCCGCCGAGCTGGCCGACGGCATGTACGTCAACCTCGGCATCGGGCTGCCGACCATGGTGCCGGCGTTCGTCCCTGACGACGTGGAGCTGGTGCTGCAGTCGGAGAACGGCATCCTCGGCGTCGGCGACCACCCCCTCGACGGCGAGGAGGACGCCGACCTGGTCAACGCCGGCAAGGAGACGGTGACCGTGCGGCGCGGGGCGTCGTACTTCGACTCCGCCACGTCGTTCGCGATGATCCGCGGCGGCAAGGTGGACGCCGCGATCCTCGGCGCCATGCAGGTCAGCCGCGCCGGCGACATCGCCAACTGGATGGTGCCGGGGAAGATGGTCAAGGGCATGGGCGGGGCGATGGATCTCGTGCACGGCGCCCGCCGGGTGGTGGTGCTGATGGAGCACCTCGCCCGCGACGGGTCCTACAAGCTGGTCGAGGAGTGCTCGCTGCCCTACACCGGTCGCGGCGTCGTGCAGCGCGTGATCACCGACCTCGCGGTCGTCGACGTGGAGCCCGACGGGCTGCACCTGCGCGAGCTGGCGCCCGGTGTCAGTGCCGACGAGGTGCGGGAGAAGACCGAGCCCGAGCTGCTGGGCTGACCGCGCCGGTCAGCCCCGGTCAGCCCCCGGTCAGCGCAGGCCGAGCACCCGGATCGTGCGGGTGGCCATCCGGGCCTCGCCGAGCGCGTTGGGGTGCACCACGACGGGGTTGGTGCCGAGCACGGCGGGCTCCACCCAGCGGGTGCCGACGCCCTGGCAGGCGTCGTGGCCCTCGGAGACCCGGTTCAGGTTCACGTACGTCGCACCGGTGGCCTCGGCCGCGCGCCGCACGGCGCGGTTGAGGACGGCCTGCACGCCGCGGACGTAGGCCACGTCGCCGTCGGCGATCGGCATCTGCGGGTAGCAGCCCTCGGTGCGCGGCATGATCCACGGGTAGCCCAGGATCGCGACCCGTGCGTTCGGGGCCTGGCGCCGCACCTTGCGCAGCGCGCCGACCAGCGACGGGTAGGTGACCTCGCGGACGGTGTCGGCGAACGACGAGCCGTACTGGTCGCGGCACGGGGAGCCCTGGCCCAGCGACGCCACGCCGAGCGTGCCGCACTGCAGGATCGTGCCGATGAAGACGTTGCTGTCGTTGCCGCCGATGGTCATCGTGACCAGGCGGGTGCGCCCGTCGAGCGCCTCGAGCTGCGGGGGCACGCCGGGGTACTGCTCCTCGGTGTACGACGAGGTGTCGGCGCCACCGCAGGTGACGTCGGTGAGCCGGGCGCCGAGGCGCTCGGCGACGAGGTGGGGGTAGTTCAGGCTCGAGCGCAGGCACTGCGGCGGTGCGGCGGGGTCGAGCGGCAGCACGCCGGACGCCGCGCTGTAGGAGTCGCCCAGCGCGACGTAGCGCAGGCCGCGCCCCTCCCGGGCCTCGCTCGTGCTCGCGCTGCCGACGGTGCCGACGCTGCCGACGCTGCCGGTGGACGACGTGCTCGCGCCGGCGGGAGCGCCCACGGCGCTGAGGCCGGCGGTGGTGGTGAGCACGGCCGCGGCGAGGGCGGCGGCGAGGCGACGAGGCATGGGATCTCCCGGGAAGGTGGTGGCGCGTGTGGTGTGACCCTAGGCACACCCGGGTCGGGCGACCACCCCCGCCCGGGTGCCGGCGGGCTCAGCCGACCCGCACGGCCGTCACCACCGCGTCGTCGTCCAGCACGCCCGGCGAGCCCGTGTCGGGGGCGTCGACCTGCAGGGTGAGCCGGTCGTCGCGGTAGTCCATCGTCTGCAGGACGCCGGGGCGCGCCACCCGCACGCGCCAGCCGGCGGCCCGGGCCTGCGCGGCGGCGTCGGCCACGCCGAGGCCCACCAGGCGTCGGTGGTCGAAGGGCTCGCCGCGGCCGGTCGTCGCACTCATGGTGCTCCTCGTCGTCGGGCAGGTCGCTCGTGGGGATCCGGTCTCCTGTGAGCACGATGCCAGGCACCGCCCGCGGGTGCTCGCCGGGTGGTCGCCGGACTGGTCTACTGGCCGTCCCGGACCGGCGGCCCACCGCCGTCCGACACCGAGGAGGCCCGATGTCCGACCCCACCGAGCCGGTGCTGCTCACCCGTGACGACGCGGTGGCCACCGTGACCCTCCACCGCCCGGAGCGCCGCAACGCCCTCGACCTGGCCACCAAGCGGGCGCTGCTGACCGCCCTCCGGGACGTCGCCGCCGACGACGGCGTGCGCGCGGTCGTGCTGACCGGCTCCGGCCCGGCGTTCTGCGTGGGCCAGGACCTCGCCGAGCACGCCGCCGCGCTGCGCGAGGACCCCGCGGCCGCCCTCGACACCGTCGACGAGCACTACGCGCCGGTCGTCACGGCGCTGGCCACGATGCCGAAGCCGGTGGTCGCCGCCGTGGGCGGTGCCTGCGTGGGGGCCGGGCTTGGCCTGGCGCTGGCGTGCGACCTGCGGGTGCTGTCGTCGCGGGCCACCTTCGCCACCGCGTTCACCGCCATCGGCCTCACCTGCGACTCCGGCCTCGCCGCCACCCTGGTCGCTGCCGTCGGGCAGGCGCGCGCCGCCGAGCTGGTGCTGCTCGGCACGTCGTTCGACGCCGAGCAGGCCGTGTCCTGGGGCGTCACGGGCACCGTCGTCGAGCCCGACGACGTCGGCGACACCGCGCACACGCTGGCCACCCGCCTGGCCGCCGGTCCCACCCGTGCCTACGCCGAGTCGAAGGCGCTGCTCGCGCTGGCAGCCGGGGGAGCGGGCCTCGCCGAGGTGCTGGCCGCCGAGTCGGCCGCCCAGCACCGCCTCGGCACCACCGCCGACCACCAGGGCGCGGTGGCGGCGTTCCTCGCCAAGCAGCGGCCCACCTTCACCGGCCGCTGAGCCGAGCTGCGGGGGTTTCGAGACGCTCGCTGGCGCTCGCTCCCGACCACCGGGGGTCGCTCGCTGGCGCTCGCTCGTCCACCACCGGCGGGCCGGCTGGCATGCTTCGGTGCGGGGAGCACCCGCCGACGAGCCCGGAGGAGAGTCGTGAGCACACCGCCCGTCCCGCCGGGACGTCCCGGGCCGCGACGCTCGACCACGGCCCGCGTGGGCATCGGCCTGCTGCTGGGACTGCTGGGCTTCGCCACGGTGGTGCAGGTCGACAACTTCGCCGAGCCCGACGCGCTCTCCTCCTACCGCGAGTCCGACCTGGTGCGGCTCTACTCCGGGCTGCAGGCCGCGACGGCGCGCCAGCAGGGCCGGGTCGAGGCGCTCCAGCGCGAGCAGCAGGGCCTGGAGGCCGACCTGGCCGAGGAGCGCCGGCTGCTCGCGGAGGCGGCCGACGGCGCCGAGGACCTGGCGCTGGTGGCCGGCACGGTGCCGGTGACGGGCCCCGGCATCTCCGTGGTCATCGAGGACCCCGGCGCCGTCGTGACGACCACCGCGATGGTGGGACTGGTCTTCGACCTGCGCTCCGCCGCGGCGGAGGCCATCGCGGTCAACGGCGTGCGGATCACGCTGTCCTCGTCGTTCGACGGCGGGCCCGGCGCCCTCGTGGTCGACGGCACGCCGATCGAGGCGCCCTACCGGCTCGACGTGGTCGGCGTGCCCGCCACGGTCACCGGCGCGATGACCTTCCGCGGCGGCTCCAGCGTGGCGCTGCAGGAGGCGGGCGCGGTGGTGACCACGACCCCCCGGGTCGGCCTGCGCCTCCCGGCGGCCGAGGAGCAGCCGGCGCTGGAGTACGCCGAGCCGGTGTCCTGACCGCTCCCCGACCCGGGGCCGGCGGTCAGCGCCGCGGGAACTGCAGCCCCGGTGTGGTGCGGTCGGCCTCCATCACGATCGTGTCGCCGTGGGTGCCGTACCCGAGCAGCTGCTCGTAGGGCTGACGGCTGTTGAAGGTGACCAGCAGCCACCGGGTGCGACCCGCGCGCAGCGGCACGGGGAAGACCATCGGCCACGGGATGTTCGTGGGGTGGGGGGCGTCGAGCAGGCCCACCTGCTCCATCTCCAGGTCGTAGACGGGGTACTGCCCGCGGATGTCCTCGGGCGAGGCGTCGCCGTTGCTGGCCAGCAGGTACCACTCGTCACCGAACTTCTGCAGCACGGTGCCCTCGGTCTCGTTCTTCGAGGCGTCGGCGCCGACGAGCTCGAGGTCGGTGAAGTCGGCTCCACGGGGGCTGCGCGCCAGCGCCGGGTAGAAGTCGAAGAACCGGCGCGCGTTGACGAACGCGACGTACCAGCGCCCGCGGATGCGCACGACGTGCGGGTCCCACTGGCCCACGGCCTCGCTGGGCAGGTCGGTGGTCGGCAGCGCCAGGGGCCGGGTGCGCAGCACGTGCACGCCGGAGAGCAGGTCGCGCCGCGACGGCACCGTGACGTAGTTGACCTCGACGCCGTCGAAGCTGAAGTCGCCCCACGTGGAGTTGGTGACGATCCAACGGTCGTTCGCCTCGTCGAGCACGAGGTGGCCGGCGTGGTCACCGAGCACGGCGTCCAGGCCCTCGCGCTGGAAGAACAGGTTGGCCACCTGCTCCAGGTCGAACGTGCGCAGGTCGAGGGTCCACACGCCCCAGTGGGCGGTCTCGAAGAACGCCAGGCCGGCCTGGGTGAAGGTGAAGTAGGCCTTGCCGTCCTTCAGGTACGGCGTGCCGTCGGCGCGGGTGACCAGGTGGGGGTCGCGCAGCCCCAGCTCGCCGAAGTAGCCGGCCTCCACCGAGGCCAGCTCGGTGGTGCCCGACCCCGAGCGCGCCCCGAACCCGTTGCGGTAGCGGGCGAGCTCGCTGGGCCGGCGCAGGTCGAGGAGCCCGTCGAGGCGCCCCTGCACGATCGGCACCGGGCCGGTGCCGTCGTCGAGGAACGCCACCACCGTGCTGCTGGTGAGGGCGAAGCCCAGCGAGAACGGTGCGGTCTGCGCCGCGACCTCCGCCGTGGCCAGCGTGGTGACGGCGCCGCCGACGGTGACGTCGAGGCCCACGGTGCTCGTGGCGGCGTCGTACCACGCCAGCACGTGGTCCTGGCCGCCCGCGACCAGGCCGGCGTCCACCCGGTCGACCTCAGGGTCCTGCGCCATCGAGGCGACCTGCACCACCACGGCGGCGAACGGCGCGACCTGGGCGGTGCGCGAGCGCAGCAGGGTCGCGTGGGGCCCGGGGCCGAGGTGGAGGCGACCGTCACGGCGCCGCACGGTGCCGGGGGTGCCGTCGGGGGAGACCACGTCGTATGCGGGAGCCGGGCCGCCGGCGAAGCGGTCGCGCAGCTCGACGAACCGGTCGGCGACCAGGTGGGTCTGCCGCTGCTGGCGGCGCACGTCGAACGTGAGGTCCATCGGCTCGAGGTCGGCCGACGGGGCCAGCCGGGCGGCACCCGCGGCACCCGCGGCACCCGCGGCGCCAGCGGGCAGGGCGGCGCCGGCCGCGCCGAGGGCGCCGGCCAGGCCGGCCGCGCGGAACAGCGAGCGGCGGTCGAGGGTGGGCGCGCCCGGCGCCGCGGAGGCCTCGGGCGTAGGGGGGACGGACGGGTGCATGACGGCTCCTCGGGGCGTGTGCGGGCCCGGACGCCGCGCACTGGTGGTGTGACCGTCATCACTGTCGCAGTGTGCGGGTCTGAGTTCAAGACGCACGAGGCCGCACTTTCCCGGGGTCGGCACTGCGCGAGCCTGCGCGAGTCCGAGCGGTTGTGTGCGGATGAGCGCGGTCGACCATCCCGACGGCGGGCCCGGCTCAGCGCCCGACGTACGCCGCCAGGTGCTCGCCGGTCAGCGTGGAGCGCGCCGCGACCAGGTCGGCGGGGGTGCCCTCGAAGACCACCCGGCCGCCGTCGTGCCCGGCGCCGGGGCCGAGGTCGACGATCCAGTCGGCGTGGGCCATCACCGCCTGGTGGTGCTCGATCACCAGCACCGAGCGCCCCGCGTCCACGAGCCGGTCGAGCAGGCCGAGCAGGTGCTCGACGTCGGCGAGGTGGAGCCCGGTGGTGGGCTCGTCGAGCACGTAGACGTCGCCCTTCTCGCCCATCTGGCTGGCGAGCTTGAGCCGCTGCCGCTCACCGCCCGAGAGCGTGGTGAGGGGCTGGCCGAGGGTGAGGTAGCCCAGCCCGACGTCGTCGAGGCGGTCGAGCACCTTGTGCGCGGCCGGGGTGCGGGCCTCGCCCTCGGCGAAGAACCGCGCCGCCTCGGTCACCGACATCGCGAGCACGTCGGCGATGCTCTGCCCGCCCAGCGTGTACTCGAGCACCGAGGCCTGGAAGCGGCGGCCCTCGCACTCCTCGCAGGGCGACTCGACGGTGGCCATCACCCCGAGCTCGGTGAAGATCACGCCGGCGCCCTTGCACGCCGGGCAGGCCCCCTCGGAGTTGGAGCTGAACAGCGCCGGCTTCACGCCGTTGGCCTTCGCGAAGGCCTTGCGGATCGGGTCGAGCATGCCGGTGTAGGTGGCGGGGTTGCTGCGCCGCGACCCGCGGATCGCGCCCTGGTCGATCACCACGACCCCGTCGCGCCCGGCCACCGACCCGTGCACCAGCGAGCTCTTGCCGGAGCCGGCCACGCCGGTGACCACGCACAGCACGCCGAGCGGGAGGTCCACGTCGACGCCGCGCAGGTTGTGGCTGTCGGCGCCGCGCACCTCCAGGACGCCGGTGCGCGCGCGCAGCGTCTCCTTGAGCGAGGCCCGGTCGTCGAGGTGGCGCCCGGTGAGGGTGTCGCTGGTGCGCAGGCCCTCGACGTCGCCCTGGTAGACGATCTCGCCGCCGTGGCTGCCGGCGCGCGGACCCAGGTCGACGGCGTGGTCGGCGATGACGATGGTCTCGGGCTTGTGCTCGACGACCAGCACGGTGTTGCCCTTGTCGCGCAGCCGCAGCAGCAGCTGGTTCATCCGCTCGATGTCGTGGGGGTGCAGGCCGATGGTGGGCTCGTCGAAGACGTAGGTGACGTCGGTCAGCGAGGACCCGAGGTGGCGGATCATCTTCGTGCGCTGGGCCTCGCCGCCCGACAGCGTGCCGGCCGGCCGGTCGAGGGAGAGGTAGCCCAGCCCGATGTCGGCGAACGAGTCGAGCAGGTGCTGCAGCCCGGCCACCAGCGGGGCCACCCCGGGCTCGTCGAGCTCGCGCACCCACGCCGCGAGGTCGGTGATCTGCATGCGGCACAGGTCGGCGATGGAGCGGCCGCGGATCTTCGACGACAGCGCCTCCCGGCTCAGCCGGGTGCCGTCGCAGTCGGGACACGTGGCGAACGCGACCGCGCGCTCCACGAACCGGCGCACGTGGGGCTGCAGGGCGTCGACGTCCTTCGACAGCATCGACTTCTGGATGCGGGGGACGAGCCCCTCGTAGGTGAGGTTGATGCCCTCGACCTTGATCTTGGTCGGCGGGGCGTACAGGAGCTTCTCGCGCTCCTTCGCCGTGAACGACCCGATCGGCTTGTCCATCGGCAGCCCGGCACCGGCGAAGATCCGCCCGTACCAGCCGTCCATGCTGTAGCCGGGCACGGTGAGCGCGCCGTCGGTGAGCGAGAGCGTGTCGTCGTACAGCGCGGTGAGGTCGATGTCGCTGACCGCGCCCATGCCCTCGCAGCGCGGGCACATGCCGCCCTGGTAGACCGCGTCGCGCACCACCGCCTTCTCCTCGCGCCCGGCCTTCTCGGTGGTCATCACGCCGCTCGCGGTGCGCGTCGGCACGTTGAAGGCGAACGCCGTCGGCGGCCCGACGTGGGGGTCGCCGAGCCGGCTGAACAGGATGCGCAGCATTGCGTTGGCGTCGGTGGCGGTGCCGACGGTGGAGCGCGGGTTGGCCCCCATCCGCTCCTGGTCGACGATGATCGCGGTGGTCAGGCCCTCGAGGAGGTCGACCTCGGGCCGCGACAGCGACGGCATGAAGCCCTGGACGAACGCGCTGTAGGTCTCGTTGATCATCCGCTGCGACTCCGCGGCGATCGTGCCGAACACCAGCGAGCTCTTGCCCGAGCCGGAGACCCCGGTGAAGACCGTGAGCCGGCGCTTCGGGATGTCGACCGAGACGTCCTTGAGGTTGTTGACCCGCGCGCCGTGCACGCGGATGAGGTCGTGGGCGTCGGCGGCGTGCGGAGCGGTCATCGGGTCTCCCGGGGCGGCAGGTGCGTGGGTCGTCGGGGACGCCGACGACCGGTCGGCCGCAGCATCCCAGACCACACCGACCGCCGGGAGGCGCGCGACTCATCGGCGGCGGCCGGCGCTGGGACGACGAACGGCCCCCGCGGTCTCCCGCGAGGGCCGTTCGTGCGACGGTCCGAGGACCGGTCGTGCTCGTGGGCAGGGGCGGGGTCGAACCGCCGACCTTCCACTTTTCAGGCGGACGCTCGTACCGACTGAGCTACCTGCCCGAGCGAGCAGCACCCTACAGGAGTCGCCGGGGCCCCACGAATCGCCCGCACCCGGCGCCGGGGAGGACCGGAGCGAGGCTCGCTAGCATGGGCGCGCTCGGCGCAGGTCGCCGCGCGGGAAGGGAGCCCGGTGCAGGAGTCGCTGCCGCTCGACCCGGCGGAGGAGGAGGCCTACCGGCTGCTCGTCGGCCTGGCGCAGGCCCGCCCCGAGCAGCTCGCCGAGGTGGCCGCACTGCCGTTGGAGGCCGCCGACGAGGTGCTGCGCCGGCTGCAGGCCAAGGGGCTGGTGGTCGGTCAGGGCGACGGGCCGGTCTACCGCCCGCTGCCGCCCGACGTCGCGCTCGGCACCACCCTGCTGCGGCGCCAGGAGTCGCTGGAGGCGGCTCGCGGGATGGTCGCGGCGCTGAGCGAGGAGTACCGCGCCGGCGCTCGCCGCCGCGACGCCCACCACGTCGTGGAGGTGGTGATCGGTGCCGCCGCGCTGCGCGAGCGCCTGCGCACCCTGCAGGACTCCGCACGCGAGGAGATCCTGTGGTTCTGCCGGGCCAACCCGCTGGCCATGCAGGGCTCCGACAACACCGAGGAGCGCGACGCGCTGGCCCGGGGCGTGCGCTACCGCGCGGTCTACGAGCGTGCCCTGCTCGAGCAGCCCGGTGAGCTCGCCAGCGTGCTCGAGGGCGTGGGGTGGGGTGAGGAGGCGAGGGTGGCGCCGTCGCTGCCGGTGCGGCTGGCGGTGGTCGACCGCCGTACGGCGATCTGCCCGCTCACCCACGACCAGGAGCGGGGCATCGGTGAGCCGACCGCCGCCGTGATCGGCGGCGGCCAGCTCCTCGACGCCCTGCTCGACCTGTTCGAGGGCCACTGGGAGCGGGCCAGCCCGCTCGCGGTCGACGGCCCGCCGTCGGCGGTGCGGGGCGTGCCCGGCGATGCGGTCGGCGAGGCCGAGCGGCTGCTGCTCTCCCTGCTCGTCGCGGGGGTGCCCGACAAGTCGATCGTCACCCAGCTCGGCATCAGCCGGCGCACCGTGCAGCGCCGGCTCGACCGGTTGATGGGGCTCGCCGGCGTCGACACCCGCACCGCGCTCGCCTACCAGGCGGCGCGGCGCGGGTGGGTGTGACCCCGCTCCGGGCGGCCGGGGGCCCTCAGCGTCGGCTGTAGGCCCGCACCACCTCCTGCTCCACCGTCGAGGACCCGTCGGTGGCGCTGATCCGCAGCGAGACCGGACCCCGCCCGGCCGGCACCCGGGCGACGTGGCCGCTGCCGGCCCGGCGCACGCTCACGCGCTGCCAGGTCGCCCCGTCGTCGTACGACACCCGCGCCGACACCGACGCACCGCTGACCGTGGCGCCCTCCTGGTCGCCCACCCGGAGCCGCAGGGTGTGCGCGGCGCGGGGTGCGCGGCCGTGGGCGTCGGTGGCCACGCCGTAGGAGACCTGGAGCAGGTCGAGCGGGACGGTGGTGCCGTCGGCGGGGCGGGCGGAGTCGAAGGTCCACGCCGTCGACGTCCGGGTGCCGCGCCGCCACTCGCGCTCCTCGCGGGCGACGTCGAGCACGAGCCGGTAGGTCGCCGCGCTGCTCGGCACGTCGACGGTGGTGCGGGCGTGCGGCAGCTCGGCGAGCAGGTCGCCGTCGCGGTAGAGCCTGGCGCCGGTGGTCGCGTCGGCCACCGAGTAGTGGCCCTCGGCGTCGACGAACTCCGGCACGGCCAGCCGGAGGACGTCACCGGTGCGGTCGGACGGCGCCTGCGGCACCGCTGCGGGCCGCACCACCGGTGCCGACCACGACTCGTCGGACGCGCCGGGGTCGTAGGTGCGGGTGGGGCCGGTCAGCCCGCCGGTCACCCGGCCGGTGAACGACGTCTGCCAGCGGTGCAGCACCTGGTGGCGCCACAGCGTGTCGCCGGAGGAGACCCACTCGACGCGGGTGCTGGGCGTCGCCACGGTGCGCTCGGTGTCGTTCCAGGCGTAGGTCATCCAGGGACGCCAGCCGAAGCGCTGCTCCTTGGCCCAGGGGAAGCCGCCGTTGTCGACGTACGTCGTGGCGACGCGGTGGCTGTTGGCGCGGCTGACCTCGTGCACGATGCCGTCGGGGACGGCACCTGCGGACACCTGGACGACGTCGTAGAGGTAGGGGCTGCTGCGCGTGGTCTCCAGCACCACCTCGGGCCGGTCGCCGGGGCGGCCGGCCCGGGCCAGCTCGACCAGACGGGCGCCGTCGACCGCGGTGGTGACCATCGCCGGGAGCGGACCCCGGTCGATGGTGGGGTAGAAGACGGTCCGGATGGTGCTCTCGGTGGGACGTACCAGCACCACCGCCGCGGCGCCGGCGTCGGCGGCCGCCTGCACCTGGTCGGCCTCGGCGTCGCGCAGGGGCGCGTCGAGCACGACCACGCGGCCGCGCGCCCCCCTCATCGCCGAGCCGGGGGCCACCAGCTCGAGCCGACCGGGCCCGTCGAGCAGCGGCGACTCCGGGAGCAGGCTCGCCTGGGGGCGGAACCCTGCGCCCGGCACCCGCAGCAGCGCGCCCGGGCGCACCAGCTGCCAGCGGGAGGAGAACTCGAACTCCCCGTCGCGCACCGGCTCGGTCGGCGTGACCCATGGCTCGGTGCGGGCGAACGACATGACGCCGTGCGTCACCTCACGGCCGTTGGCGTAGGCCCGGTGGGTGTACCAGCTGATCACCGACTCCTGCTCGGCGACCTGCGGGGTGCGGATCTCGACGGGGCGGGTCTCGCGGGCGTCGAGCACGATCGAGGTGTCGCCGGTGACCGTCACGTTCGGGTCGATGATCGTGCCGGTGCGCTCGGCCTGCGCATTGGCGTAGTCCTCGATGATGCCCTGCACGAGGTAGTCCCCCTCCTCGACCTCGAGGGTGGCGACCTCGCCGTCGCCGAGGTAGCCGAGGTACTCGGTGCCGGGGTGGTCGCCGTAGATCGTCAGCGCGGGCACGAAGGTGTCGCCGCCGTCGAAGCCGACGGCGGAGATCGTCAGGGTGTGGGTGGGGCCGCGCCGCACCGCGCCCAGCGCCGTGCGCACGACGACGTCGCCGGCACCGGTGCCGGTCAGGGCGCCGCTCCAGCGGCCCCGGTCGAGCCGGTCGGCGTCCAGGGCCACCGTCACGTCCGCCGATCCTCCGGCCGGCACCGTGACCTGCGCCGGAGCGGTGAAGCCCTCGGTGGTGGCGCCCGGGTCGTCGAGGTTCTCGGCGTCGACGGCCAGGTCGAGCACGAGCGGCTCCTCGCCGCTGTTGCGGTAGGTGACCGTGCGCTCGGTGACCGCGTCGGGGTCGCCCTCGGCCTGCAGCGCGAAGTCGGCCACGCCGGTGCCGGTGACCTCCTGGGCGACCGCCCGGGTCAGGTCGACCCGTCCGGCGCCCTGCTCGTAGACACCCAGCTCGGGGTTGGGCCGGGCCGTGCTGACCAGCGCGTCCTTGAGCTGCTGCCCCGACCAGTCGGGGTGCTGCTGGGCCAGGAGCGCGGCCGCCCCCGCGACGTGCGGGGTGGCCATCGAGGTGCCCGACGCCGCCGTGTAGAGGGCGTCGACGGGGGAGTCCATCGCCGTGCCGGCCGCCCGCGCCGCGACGATCGCGACGCCGGGTGCGCTGATCTCCGGCTTGAGCCCGCCGTCACCGACGCGCGGGCCCCGGCTCGAGAAGGGCGCCAGCGACTCGTCGCGGTCGACCGCGGCCACCGACAGCGCCGCGGGGGCGGTGCCGGGCGTGGAGACGGCCTCGTCGGCGCCCTCGTTGCCCGCGGCCACCACGAAGAGGGCGCCGCTGCGCTCCGAGAGCGCCTGCAGCGACAGGCTGAGCGGGTCGGTGCCGTCGGAGGCGCCCCCGCCGAGGCTCATGTTCACGACCGCGGCGCCCTCGGCGACGGCCCACTCCATGCCGGCGATGATCCCGGAGTCGTAGCCGAAGCCGTCGTCCCCGAGCACCTTGGCGACCAGCAGGTCGGCCTCGGGGGCCACCCCGCGGTGGGTGCCGTCGCCACCCGCGCCGCTGCTGGCGACGGTGGCGGCGACGTGGGTGCCGTGGCCGAACAGGTCGGCGGTGCCGGTCGCGCTGCCGGTGAAGTCACGGGCGGCCTGCACCTGCCCGACGAGGTCGGGGTGCTCGGCGTCGACGCCGGTGTCGAGCACCGCCACCTCCACGCCCTCGCCGCGGTAGCCCGCGGCCCAGGCGTCCGGTGCCCCGACCTGCGCGACGCTGCGGTCGAGGGTGGCCTCGGCGCGCCCGTCGAGCCACACGTGCTCGATGCCACCGACCAGCCGGTCGGCGGCCGCGGGGTCCTCGGGGGTGCGTGCCACCGCCGCCGGGCCGGGAGTCAGCGAGCGCCACACCTCGCCCAGGGCGACGACGTCGGCGGCCAGGGCCGCCCCGTCGATGCTGGGCAGGGCGCGGGTGCGGCTCGCCCCGTCCACGGTGCGCGTGGCGGCCCGGGTGCCGTCGGCCCAGGCGACGAGCAGGGGCAGCGCGTCGAGGGCGGCGTACCCCTCGTCGAGGAGCGTGCTGACCTCGAACAGCTCCTCGTCGAGGACGCCGGAGGCCAGGAACGGCACGGCGTCGCTCGGCACGACCTGCAGCTCGCCGTCGACCTCGGTGGTCTGGAAGGTGACGCGGTCGCGGCCCTTGCCCGGGATGACCGAGGCGGTGCGACGCCCGTCGCCGGCGTCGGTGACCGTCACGGTGTCGCCGGTGACGAGGGTGATCCGTCGCACCTCGCCACCGAGCGCCGCCGCCCCGCCTGCCGCAGCGCCCGCGCCAGCAGCGCCTGCGCCCGCAGCGCCCGCGCCAGCAGCGCCTGCGCCACCGGGGGCGCCGTACGACGGGCCGCCGGGAGCGGCGCCGACGGGCGCCTGGCCGGCCAGGCCGAGGGCCAGTGCTGCGGCGCCGACGGCGAGCACGGCCCGGGTGGTCGGACGGGCCGGCCCGGCGCCGGGCGACCGGCCGGGCGACCGGCCGGGTGACGACGGGGTGGACGGGGGCACGGGGTGGGGCATGGGGTCCTCCTGGCCTGCGGCTGGCGACGGGGGCCGTCGCAGCGGTGGCGTCAGTGTGGTGCGCGCTGCGACCGCGCGGGGCCCGACGCCGTGCCCGGGATGCGCCATGGCGCACACGCGCCACCTGCCGGTGACCGACCTCACCGGGCAGCACGCGCTCGGCCCACGTGGTGCTCGCCACCGCCCCGGTCGCCTGAGGTCGGCGACCCCGGCTCCGCCTTGGTGGCCGTCGACCGGCACCCCTAGACTCGCCGGTGCCTGGCCCCCATCGTCTAGCGGCCTAGGACGTCGCCCTTTCACGGCGGTAGCACGGGTTCGAATCCCGTTGGGGGTACCACCACCGGTCCGGCCGGACACCGATTCGGTGCCTCCGACACCGGTGGGTTATGGTTCCATCGCTCCTGCAACGGAGCGCCTGGCCCCGTAGCGCAGTTGGTTAGCGCGCCGCCCTGTCACGGCGGAGGCCGCGGGTTCGAGTCCCGTCGGGGTCGCCCTCACGCACAGCCCCGGACCGTCATGGTCCGGGGCTGTCGTCGTCCCCGGACCACGGCACCCCGACCCGACCCCGTGGTCGCGGGTGGCACGATGCCGCTGTGCCCGTCGAGATGGACCCCCAGCGCTTCGACGCCCTCGTGGACGCCGCGCTCGACGAGATCCCCGACGAGCTCGCGGCGCTGGTGAGCAACGTGGTGGTGCTGGTGGAGCAGGAGCCGCCGGAGGGCGAGCCGCGCGACCTGCTCGGCCTCTACGACGGTGTCGCGCTCACCGACCGCGACTCCTCGGTGCTGGGCGGGCTGCCGGACCGCATCTTCGTCTTCCGCGGCCCGCTGCTCGACATGTGCGACAGCGAGGAGGAGCTGGTGGAGGAGGTGCGGATCACCGTGGTGCACGAGGTGGCCCACCACTTCGGCATCGACGACGACCGCCTCCACGAGCTCGGCTGGGCCTGACCGCCGCCGCTGCCGCGTCCGGGCGCCGCGGTCAGGCCGTCAGCGCGTACCCCAGCGCCGCCGCCGCGAGGCCGCCGAGCAGGGTCAGTGCGGCGTACGCCACCCCGGCGACCCCCAGACGACGGGTCTGCACGGCGAACGACGAGTACGTCGTCAACCCGCCGCAGAACCCGGTGCCGAGCAGCGCGACCAGGTGGCCCGAGAGCGCCAGGGGCGTGAGCAGGCCGAGCAGGAGCGAGCCGAGGAGGTTGACCAGCAGCGTGCCGGCGGGCCGGCGGCCGTCGAGGTGGTGGGCCGCCAGGTAGCGCAGGGGAGCGCCGACGCCGGCACCCAGCGCGACCAGCGCGATCTCCGCGCCGCTCACCCGGCGGCCTCGGGGGCGCCCGGGCGGCGACCGGCCCAGGCGTCGACCAGCGCCACCGCGGCCAGCGCGACCGCCAGCGTCGCGACGACGTAGGCGCCGGCCAGCGCGGGGTGGTCGGCGGCGAGCAGCGAGCGGGTCTGCTCCGAGGCGGCCGACAGCGTCGTGAAGCCCCCCAGCAGCCCGGGGCCGAGGGCGGCGCCCAGCCCGGCGCTGCGCCGTACGGCGGGCAGCGCCGGCAGCAGCGCCAGCACGGCCGAGCCGACGACGTTGATCGCGAACGTGGTCCAGGGGAACGCCGCCACGGCGGCGTCGGGGAACACTGTGAGCAGGGCGTGGCGCAGCGCGGCGCCGGCCGCGCCCCCCACCGCCACCAGGGCGAGCAGCCGGGGCCCGGGCCCCGGTCGGGTCACGAGACGCTGGAGCGGCGGGCCGGGGCGCCCTGCCAGGACGTCGGCGCGGCGCCGGCGGCCTGGCGGACGAACTCACCGAGGTACCACTGCTGGAAGCGCCGCTGCTCGTCGCTGCGCGCCAGCGCGAGCAGCCGCTGCTCGCGGCAGAAGGCGTCGGCCATGTCGAGCATCTCGATGAACCGCTGGGTGCGCTGCGAGCCCGAGCGCGACACCTCCAGCTCGAGGTCGACGACGGAGCGGTCGGCGCGCTCTCCGTCGACGGCACGCTCCACCCCGGGCGCGGTCGGCCCGGCGCGCAGCTGGCGCTCCATCTCGCCGAAGACGTCGGAGAGGTGCTTGGCCACGGGGTAGTCGTCCTCGTGGGCCAGCGCGAGCAGGCGCACCTCGCGGCGCAGCTCGCGGAAGTGGCGCTGGAACGCGGTGTAGAGGTCGACCGGCACGCCGCGCACGTGCACGACCAGCGGGTCGGCCGGCGTCGGGGGCTCGTCGCCGGTGCCGGTGACCACGCCCGGGACGCCGCGCTCCTCGGCGAACTCCGCGGCCGGCTCGAACCACACCGTCTTGCCGTCGGTCTCGATCTCGGCGCCCCAGGCCACGGCGCAGCGCGCCACGATCGCCAGCCCGCGCCCGAAGGTCAGCGGGAGGTCGTCCAGGTCGTCGCCCAGGACGTCGTCGCCGTCCTGGTCGGCCGGCGGCTCCTCGTCGGGCAGCAGCGGCCGCTCCGAGGAGGTGTCGTGCACCTCGACCCGGGGGTGCTCGCGGGTGCCGCGCACCCGCACGTCGATCGGGCCCTCGGCGTGCAGCAGCGCGTTGGTGACCAGCTCGGAGACGGCCAGCTCGGCGCACTCGGCCAGCTCGGGACGGCCCACGTCCCGGCACGTGCCGACCACCCAGCGGCGTGCCTCCTGCACGCCCCGGGGGCCGGGTTCCAGCGAGAGTGCGGGCCGGTTCAGCGGCACGGGCGTCTCCAGCTCTGCAGGGCGGACGGGTGGACGGGAAGACGGCGGCACGCCGGCCGTCGTCCCCGGGCGGTTACCCCCGGGTTCGGCACAGCAAACCTGGCTCGTTGAAAACCGACGTACCCGGGGGTGCGGCCCCGGCCACGCCACCCCCCTGGGTGCTGTGACCGACCAGACGATGACGGAGATTGGAGAAGACCCGTCCCACGCGGGAGAATGGACGACGAACGCCCCCGGCACGAGACGTCGCGCCCGGCAGCCACCAGAGAGGTCCGACATGGCAGCCAGCACCGCAGCCCACTCGCCCACCACCGACAACCCCTCCGCCTCGCACCGGGTGGTCGTTATCGGCTCGGGCTTCGGCGGCCTCTTCGGCACCAAGGCCCTGCGCCGCTCCGACGTGCAGATCACCATGGTCGCCAAGACCACCCACCACCTGTTCCAGCCGCTGCTCTACCAGGTCGCGACCGGCATCCTGTCCGAGGGCGAGATCGCCCCGCCCACGCGCGAGATCCTCAACCGCCAGGACAACACCCAGGTGCTGCTCGGCGAGGTCACCGACATCGACCTGGAGGCCCGCACGGTCACCTCGCAGGTCCTGGGCCGGCCCACCGTCACCGCCTACGACTCGCTGATCGTCGCCGCCGGCGCCGGGCAGTCCTACTTCGGCAACGACCACTTCGCCGAGTTCGCCCCCGGCATGAAGAGCATCGACGACGCCCTCGAGCTGCGCGGGCGCATCTTCGGCGCCTTCGAGATGGCCGAGCTCGGCGCCCAGCGCGGCGAGAACGTCGACCACCTGCTGACCTTCGTCGTCGTCGGCGCTGGGCCCACCGGTGTGGAGATGGCCGGCCAGATCGCCGAGCTCGCCCAGCGCACGCTGCGCCGCGACTTCAAGGCCATCGAGACCCGCAGCGCCCGTGTGATCCTGGCCGACGCCGCGCCGCAGGTGCTGCCGCCGTTCGGCGCCAAGCTCGGCGAGAAGACCAAGAAGGAGCTCGAGAAGCTCGGTGTCGAGGTGATGCTCGGTGCGATGGTCACCGACGTCGACGAGCGCGGCCTCGAGGTCAAGTACAAGGACGGCCGCACCGAGCGGATCGACGCCGTGACCAAGATCTGGGCCGCCGGCGTGCAGGGCAGCCCGCTGGGCAAGACACTCTCGGAGCAGACCGGCGCCCCGCTCGACCGCGCCGGGCGGATCAGCGTCAACCCCGACCTGACGCTGCCGGGCCACCCGGAGGTCTTCGTCGTCGGCGACATGATCAAGCTCGACAACCTGCCGGGCGTGGCCCAGGTGGCGATCCAGGGCGCGAAGTACGCCGCCAAGGAGATCGACAACCGGGTCAAGGGCAAGCCCTCGCAGCCGCCGTTCAAGTACTTCGACAAGGGCTCGATGGCCACCATCAGCCGCTTCCGCGCGGTCGCGATGATCGGCAACGTCCGGCTCTCCGGCTTCATCGCCTGGGTGATGTGGCTGGCCGTGCACCTCGTCTACATCACCGGGTTCAAGAACCGGATCACCGCGGTGCTGCACTGGTTCGTGTCGTTCCTGGGCCGGGGCCGCTCCGAGCGCACCGCCACCGAGCAGCAGATCTTCGGGCGCAACGCGCTCAGCAGGCTGCGCGGCGGGGCCACCGACCTGGTCTCCGCACCCGGCTCCTACGAGGCCTCCCGCGACATGCTGGAGACCACCCGGCGCGCCGAGCTGGAGGCGCAGGCCGAGGAGGAGTCGCGGCTCACCGACGCCGGTCAGCGCGGCGTGAAGACCGGCGAGCGCGTCTGACGCGCGGGACCCCGGGGTGACCCGACTGGTGCGCCCCGACGTCCGGCTCTGGGCCGGCTGGGCCGCGGCGCTCGCCGACTTCGGTGACGAGCGGCCGGCGGGCTCGGGGGAGTGGGCGGTGCCGGAGCCGGCCCGCCGCGACCTCACCCCGGCCGGTTGCCGGGTGTGGGTCGACGCCGTCACCGCGCTGGCCGACCCCGCAGCGGAGCCGGGCGCGGGTCCGCAGGGGCCGTGGGTGCGTTCCGACGCCCTGTGGATGCTCGACGACGACGACGTGCTGGTCGGCTTCCTCGACCTGCGCCACGAGCTCACGCCGTGGCTGCGCGACGTCGGCGGCCACGTCGGCTACTCCGTGCGGCCCGCCCACCGCCGCCGCGGCCACGCCGGTCGCGCGCTGCGCCTGGCCGTCGTCCGCGCGGCGGGGCTCGGCCTGCCGAGGGTGCTGGTGACCTGCGACGTCGACAACCTCGCCTCCGCGCGCACCATCGAGGGCGCCGGCGGCGAGCTGGAGGACGTGCGGCAGGGCAAGCGCCGCTACTGGATCGCGACCGGCGAGACCGGCGAGGGGGCCCGATGACGACGAGCGGCGACCGGCCCGCGGGGCCCGTGCTCACCGCCGAGGAGCTCGCCGGCGTGGCCCGGGTGATGGCCGGCGCGGGCACCGAGCCGGCCGGGCCGCTGCGCTCCCGGCTCCTGGCCGGCGGTCGCTCCAACCTCACCTTCCGCCTCGACGACGGCGAGCGCAGCTGGGTGCTGCGCACGCCGCCGCGCGCGGGCCGCACCCCGTCGGCGCACGACGTGGCCCGCGAGCACCGGGTGACCCGGGCGCTCGGGGCCACCGACGTGCCGGTGCCGCGAGCGGTGGCCCTGTGGGAGGACGAGACGCTGCTCGGCGGGCCCTTCGCGGTCGCCGACCACGTGCCCGGCCACAGCGTGCAGTCGGCCGACGACCTCGCCGCGCTCGACGACGACCGGGTCGCTGCGGCGGTCGACGAGCTGGTGCGGGTGCTCGCCGCGCTGCACGCCGTCGACCACGTCGCCGTGGGGCTGGAGCGCCTCGGTCGCCCCGACGGGTACGCCGAGCGGCAGCTGCGCCGGTGGTCGGGGCAGTGGGACCTCGTCGGCGCGCACCTGCCGCCCGAGGTGCGGGCCGCGGCCGAGCGGCTCACCGCCCGGGTGGCCGGCGACCTGCCCCGCCAGCGCTCCACCGCGGTGGTGCACGGCGACTACCGCATCGACAACACGCTGCTCCACCTCCCCGACGGCGGCGGCGCCCGGGTGGCGGCGGTGGTCGACTGGGAGCTGTGCACGATCGGTGATCCCGTGGCCGACGTCGCCCTGATGGGCGTCTACCACCATCCCGCGTTCGACGACGTGCTCGGCTTCCCGAGCGCGTGGACCCAGGCCCGGGTGCCCGACGCGGCCGGGCTCGCGGCGGCGTACGAGCGGGCCGGCGGGGCGCCGCTGGTCGACCTCGACGCCCACCTGGCGCTGGCCTTCTACAAGCTCGCGGTGATCGCGGCCGGCATCGACCACCGCCACCGCGCGAGCGGAGGCGGCGACCCCGTCAGTGCGGGCCGGGCCGTCGGGCCGCTGCTCGAGGCGGGACTCGCCGTCGGCCGGTGAGCACCCGCCCGCTGCAGCGGCGGGTCAGCGGCGGGTCAGCGGCGGGCGAGCAGGCTGTCGTCGAGGTGGTCGAGCAGGTCGCGCGGGCTGTCGTAGACCGCGACGGCGCCGGCGTCGAGCAGCTCGGTGGTGCTGATGCCGCCCGTGCGCACGGCCAGGCACCGCAGCCCGGCGCGGGCGGCGGCCTCCACGTCCCAGGTCGCGTCGCCGACGGCCACCGCGTGCGGCGACGGCACGGCCTCCAGGGCCAGCTGCATCAGGTCGGGGGAGGGCTTGCTGGCGCCGGCGTCGGCGCCGGAGACCACGGCGCTGAGCAGGCCGCCGGCACCGTCGAGCAGGGCGAGCAGCTGCTCGGTCTGCTCCTTGACCCCCGAGCTGGCCAGCACGACGGTGAGGCCGCGGTCGTGTAGCGCGGTGACCAGCTCGGCCGCGCCGTCGGTGGCGCTGACCTCGTGCAGGTGGCGCTCCACGTGGGCGTCGTGGCCCTCGCGCACGCGGTCGCCGACGGAGCGCTCGGCGGCGTCGCCCGCGACGTGGGCGACCAGGCGGTCGCCGCCCATGCCGATCGCGCGGTGCAGCACGTGGGAGGCGACGTCGAGGCCGACCTCGGCGAACGCGCGGCGCCACGCCACGACGTGCAGGTAGACCGAGTCGACGAGGGTGCCGTCGAGGTCGAGGACCACGGTGTCGATGGGTGCGGTGTCGCTCACGGGGGCTCCTCGGCCGGGTGCGGTGGGTGCGCCCCACGCTGCCACGCCGTGAGCACGGGGCCCCTCACCCCCAGGGGCCCGGCGCGGGGCCCGGCCGCCACCGGGCAGCGGCCGGAGGCGTTAACCTGTGCCGAGCCCCCTCGACGGCGCGACGCAGGGTCGCGCCCCACGACGGGGTCGGGAGGCCGGCCCGCGTGAGCACGACCCCGTCAGAGCGAGGCCAGGGCCCCGATCCCCGTCGGCAGCTGCCCGGGCTGCGCGCCGAGATCGACGTGCGCCGCACCCGCCTGCAGCAGGAGCTCGAGCAGCGCTCGGCCAGCAGCCGTGAGGCCCAGCGGGCCCGGCAGGACCTGGTCTCGGCCCTCGAGGCGTACGCCGCGGCGCTGGAGTCGGCCCGGCTGCCGATGCCCTACCGGCTGCACGCCGAGCTGCGGCTGCAGCGCGGCCTCGAGCGCGGCTGACCCGACCCGTCGCGCGACTGGTCAGGGTGCGGCGGCGCGCAGCTTGTCGAGCAGCGGGCGGGCGGCCTCGGCGAGGAACCGGTCCTGGCCCTCGTCGCCGACCTGCACCAGCGCGACGTCGGTGAAGCCGGCGTCCCAGAACGCGCCGACGGCGTCCACGATCTTGTCGAGGTCGGGGCCGCACGGGATGCTCTCGGCGACGTCGGCCTCGGTGACGAACTGGGTGGCGCCGGCGAAGCCCGCGGTGGTGGGCAGGTCGGCGTTGACCTTCCACCCGCCGGCGAACCAGCGGAACTGCTCGTGGGCCCGCGTGGTGGCGGCGGCCTCGTCGGGGTCCCAGCAGATCGGCAGCTGGCCGATCGCCCGGGCGCCGTCGCCGATGCGGGTGGCGCCGTCGGTGCCGTTCCAGGTGTCCACCAGCTCGGCGAGCGGGTCGGTGGCGATCAGGTCGTCGGCGATCGGGGCGAAGTGGGCGATGCCCTTCTCCCCGGCCACGGCCAGTGCCAGCCGCACCCGCTCGGACTCCTCGGAAAGGTCCCAGACCCGGGCGCCGTCGACCGAGAAGTGCTCGCCGTGGAAGGTCAGCAGCTCACCGGACAGCAGCCGGCGGATGATCTCGACGGCCTCCACCAGCATCTCCTGGCGACGCGCCACCGGCGGCCAGCCGCGACCGACGGTGTGCTCGTTGAGGTTCTCGCCGCTGCCGAGGCCGAGGGTGAACCGGCCCTGTGACAGCAAGCCCATCGTCGCGGCCTTCTGCGCCACCACGGCCGGGTGGTAGCGCATCGTGGGGCAGGTGATGTAGGTCATCAGCTCGACGCGCGAGGTGACCTGGCTGACCGCGCCGAGCACGCTCCAGGCGTACGACGCGTGGCCCTGCTCGGTGAGCCAGGGCGAGTAGTGGTCGCTCGAGACCTCGAAGTCGAAGCCGGCCTCCTCGGCGGCGGCGGCGTAGCCGACCAGCTGTCGTGGCCCGCTCTGCTCGGTCATGAGGGTGTAGCCGATGCGGGACACAGGAGCCTCCGGAGGGCGGTGGTGGCGGTCGTCCCCGCCACGCTAGGGCGGGGGCGGACGGCGCCCACCCACCCGCCGGGGTGGCAGGACCCGGTCCGACCGACTGCCCCGGGGGGGGAGGCAGTGATCGGACCGGGAGTCAGTGGGGGTGGTGCGGTGGGTCAGGAGGCGGAGACGTCGACCAGGCCGGCGCGGGCCGGCTCCAGTCCGAGGCCGTGGCGCAGGCCCCAGGCGACGGCCTGGGTGCGGCGCTCCACGTCGATCTTGCGGTAGGCGCCGCGGATGTAGGTCTTGACCGAGTTGATGCTCAGGTAGAGCTGCTTGCCGATCTCCACGTTGGTGTGGCCCTGGGTGACCAGCGACAGGATCTCGGCCTCGCGGGGGGTCAGCCCGGCCTTCGCGCCGCGGGGGTGCGCGCCGAGGACGGCGTGCGGCGTGCGGTCGAGCGGTCGGTTGCGGTGGGAGGCCACGGCGGTGCGGCGCATCGCTGTCTCGATGCCCGCGACGAGCTCCTCGGCGCCCAGGGTCTTGGAGAGCCGCACCTGGCCGCGGGAGGCGCCCGGGCCGGCGTCGCGCCAGCTGAAGATGACCGCGCGGGCGTCGCCCTCGGTCGCCAGGCGGCGCACCAGCGTCTGCCCGGCCTGCGAGAGCCTGACCGGCTCGTAGAGGACGACGTCCACCTCGCTCGGGGCGGCCAGGGCGGTGTCGATGTCGACCACCGCGACGCGTCCGGCGTGCGGCGCCAGCAGGGCGCGCAGGCCGGCGTCGACCAGCGGGTGGTCGTCGACGAGGGCGACCACCAGGGGCCGCGCGAGGGGCACGACGCGCATGCCCCGGGCCTCGGTCGTCGGCCGGGACGGGTGCTGGCTCTTCTGCTGCGGGTTCTCGCTCATTGGTCTGCCGCTCCTGGGGTCTCGGGCGTCGCCCGATGAAACTTGAACACGATGTGTAGAACCATATTCCAAACTTAGACAACGTGTGTCAACATCTGTGGTGACAGCAGTTGACGAGGAGATGTTGTGGACACCCATCAGCACCAGGCCCGGCGGCGGCGCGCCCTCCGGCGACCGGCGAGCGCGCCCGACGTCCGATGCGAGCAGTCGGTCGACGCGTTGCTGCGCCGCGTGGCCTGCGGCGACCGCGCGGCGTTCGCGCGGCTCTACGACCGCACCGCCGCGGTCGTGCACGGCGCGGCACACGCCCTGTCGGAGCAGCCGGACGCCGACGCCGCCCACGACCTGCTGTGCGACACCTTCACCGAGGTCTGGGCGCAGGCGCCGCGCTACGCCGACTCGGCGGCCGGTCGGCGCCGCGACCCGTGGGGCTTCCTGCTGGCCACGCTCGCCGCCCTGGCCGTCTCACGTCCGGCCGCCGCTCGCCCGCCCGTCTCCCGGCGGGCCGCGAGCGCGTCGGTCGACCTGTCCACGACCTCGGCGCCGGGGGACGCCTCGTGAGCGAGACCGCCCACCGGGTGAACGACGGGCTCAGCGTCAGCGAGCTCGCCGAGCGCACGGGCGTCAGCGCGCCCACGCTGCGCGCCTGGGAGAGCCGCTTCGGCTTCCCCGTTCCGGAGCGCAGGCCCAGTGGCCACCGCCGCTACGCCGAGTCGGTGGTGCGCACGATCGAGGTGGTGATGGCGCGCCGTGCCGCCGGCCTCACGCTCGCCGCGGCCATCGAGGAGGCCCAGAGGGAGACGCCGGGCTCCACCGCCCGGCCGCAGTCGGTGTTCGCCACCCTGCGCGCCACCCACCCCCACATCCCGGTGCAGCGGCTGGGCAAGTCGACGCTGCTGGCGCTGACCTGGGCCATCGAGGACGAGTTCTGCGCGGTCGCCGACCGTCCTCACCTGTTCGCCACCTTCCAGCAGGCCCAGCACTACACCGGGGCCCGCCGGCGCTGGGACGACCTGGCGCGGCTGTCACGCTCGGCGTTCGTGTACGCCGACTTCCCCGACATCGAGCCGGACGAGCCCGGCACCCCTGGTGCGTCCGGCGGCCCGGTGGCCGCCGGACCCACCCGGGTGCGGCTCGACCAGCGCTCGCCGTTGCTGCGGGAGTGGGCGCTGGTGTGCGACTCCCAGGAGCTGCCGGCGGTGCTCAGCGCCTGGGAGCTTCCCGGGCAGGACACGGTGGCCGACCGCGACCGGATGTTCGAGTGCGTGCTGTCCTTCGACCCCACCGCGGTGCGGGAGGCCTCGCGCTGCTGCCTGGCCGTGGCCGCCGAGCACGACACCCCGGGCACCGCCGCCGTGCGCACCGAGCTGGAGGAGGCGCCGATGGCCGACCCCACCGACCTCACCTCGGTGAGCGCGCTGGTCGCGCGCCTGCTCGGCTACGTGGACCGGTTCTCGGCGCGCTGACCCGACCCGACCTACCGGTCGACCCCTGACTGCGACGGCCCCCGGCGCGCCTCCCCCCGGGAGCGCCGGGGGTCAGCCGCGTCCGGCGCCGGCGTCCCCGCCGGGGCTGGTCTCGATCACGGCCTCGGCCAGCTCGACCAGGTCGATCCCGGTACGACGGGCGGCGTCGTCGAGACGCAGGTGGGCCTCCGCGGCGTCGATCTGGAGGCTCAGCGCCAGCAGGTGGGCGGCGCGGTCGACGGTGGTGCGCTCGCGCAGCACCGTCGGGGCCCGCTCGGCCTCGGCGCGGGTGCTGAAGGACAGGTCGGCGTTGGTCACCGCACCGGGCGCCCAGGCGCCGAACACCTCGGCGAGCTCGCCGTGGTGGTCGTCGAAGGCGTCGACGGTGGCGGCGTACAGGTTGACGGTGCCGGTCGCGTGCTCGCCGTCCATGATCGGCAGGGTCAGCGTGCTGACGATGCCGTGCGCCGCCGTGGCGCGGGAGAAGAACGCCCAGGAGGCCTCGTCGAGCGGGTCGCCGTTCTTGAACACCACCGGTCGCTCGGCGTCGAGCGAGCTCACGCACGGCCCGCCGGCGACGTACTGGAGGCCGTCGAGCCGTGCGATCTCCTCGCGCGACGACACGTAGGTCAGCACCACGCCCTCCTGGTCGCGCAGGGCGACGCTCACCCCGACGCACGTCGGCACGAGCGCCTGCACCCGGTCGGCGGAGTGCGTCATCCGGCCCAGCACGTCGGGTCCCGCGAACGGTCCGAACGCGGTCGCGGCGGCACGGGTCTGGGGGATCGGCTCCATGAGGTCCCGGTACCCGCTCGTCGTAGGAGGTACACCCCACCTTCGGGGTGGGTGGGGCACGAGTTCACGGCCCCCACCTCGGCACGAGTCCCGCCGTTCACCTCGGCGTAGGCCGGCTGCCTATCGTCCGCAGCCGTGACGCGTCTCGAGCCGACCCCCCTGCCGACCGCGGTCGACGGTCCCTCGTGGCGGGCGCGGGTCGGTGGGCCGGCCGGGGCGGTGCTCGCCGCAACGGCCGCCCTGGTG
The DNA here is from genome assembly GCF_058681775.1 of Nocardioides sp. FY1077. Lineage (NCBI taxonomy): Bacteria > Bacillati > Actinomycetota > Actinomycetes > Propionibacteriales > Nocardioidaceae > Nocardioides > Nocardioides sp. FY1077. The sequence goes on from NZ_JBZWDB010000002.1 coordinate 338,946, forward strand.
GTGCTGCTGGTCGCCGCGGCCCTGGTGCAGGTGCACACGGGGTTCGTCGACCTGGAGGTCTACCGGTACGGCGGGCAGACGCTGCTGGCCGGCGACCACCTCTACACCGCGGCCGAGCCGGCGACCGGGCTGCCGTTCACCTACCCGCCGTTCGCGGCGCTGCTGATGACCGTGCTGGTGCCGCTGCCGCTGCCGGTGGCCGCCGCGGCCTGGGCCGCCCTCAGCGTGCTGGCCCTCGGGCTCGTCGTGCACCGCACCTCGCCCGGCACCGGGGCGTGGGCGCTGGTCGGCGTCACCGCCGCGGCGGTGCTCCTGGAGCCGGTGCGGGAGAACCTGCTGTTCGGCCAGGTCAACCTGCTGGTGATGGCGGCCGTCACCGTCGACCTGCTCGGGCCGCGCCGTCGCTGGTCGGGCGTGCTGGTGGGGCTGGTGGCGGCGGTGAAGCTGACGCCCCTGGTCTTCGTGGTGCTGCTGGTGGTGGTCGGGCGTCGCGCCGACGCCGGGCGGGCCGTGGCCACGGTCCTGGCCACGATCGCCCTCGGCGCGCTGGTCGCCCCGCGCTCCTCGCTCGACTACTGGACCCACGTGCTCTGGGACCCCGCCCGCCCCGGCAGCCCCGCCTTCGTCAGCAACCAGTCGGTGAGCGGGGTGCTCGCCCGGCTGTCCGGCGGCGAGGCGCCCACGCTGCTGTGGCTCGCGCTGGCGGGGTCGGTGTCGGTGGCGACGCTGCTGGTCGGCTGCGCGTGGTGGCGCCGCGGCGCCCACGACGTCGGGCTGTGCCTGGGTGCGCTGGCCATGCTGCTGGCCTCGCCGATCACCTGGTCGCACCACTGGGTCTGGGCCGTGCCTGTCGCGCTCGTGCTCTGGCGCCGCGGCCTCCGCGTCGCGGCGGGCGCCTGGACGGCGCTGTTCGCGCTGGCCCCGATGTGGTGGCTGCCCCACCGCGGCGACCTCGAGCTCACCTGGTCGCCGTGGCAGCACGTCGTCGGCAACGCCTACGTGCTGGCCGCGGTGGCGCTCACCGCCGCGGCCGCGCTGGCCCTGCGCCGACCCTCACACGAGCACCATGCCTAGCACCGCTTGCCCGGCCACCCCGGCGACGAAGGCCGGGAGCAGCCACCGCGCGAGGGCGGGGTACTGACGTCGGTGCCAGCCCAGGCCGACCGCGAGCGCCAGGGCGATGGCACCGAACAGCCAAGCGGCGGAGGTGTAGCCCAGCTGGAAGTGGTACAGGACCACGGCCTCACTCGCGTACGCCGCGACCAGCAGCGCCGCACCCACGCCGGCAGGAGCCGAACGCCGCCAGACGTGGCCCGCTGCCCCGAAGACCGGGCCGCCCACGACTGCACACAGCGACCACAGGACGACGTACGTCGTCGAGACACCGAAGCCGCGCAGGTCTGCGGTGACGTAGTAGGCGACGACCTCGAGCAGCGTTGCGGCGACCCCCAGCACCACGGCGGTCGAGAGCCGTGACTGCAGCGCGCCCGCGACGAAGGCGGTCGTCAGCCACGGGCTCGCGGCGTTGACGAGCGCCAACCAGGGGTAGTCCAGGTGCGCTTGCAGGAGCGAGGTGAGCACACCGACGGTGACTCCCAGGGCAAGGGCGAGGAGCACCGGGCCGAGGTGGCGTGGTCGTGGCAAGGGGGACTCCTGGGATCAGGTGCGGACTCGGGGTGGGCCCCGTGGGACTCGAACCCACAACCAAGAGATTAAAAGTCTCCTGCTCTGCCCATTGAGCTAGAGGCCCCCGCGTCGCTCGGGCGACGGGCGGGGGCAAGTATCGCGCACCGGCACGTCGTCCTCGCCGGGTGTCCCGGTGCGCCCCGCGCGCCACGAGGAGCACCTCGACGTCACGCCCGCGTCGCACAACCTTCACGGGCCGTCGTCCACGAAGTGGGGCGTGGGTCGACCGCTCCCAGGCCCGACCGGGTAGTGTCGCGGTCAGCAACAGGTGCAAGTTCCTGCTGGTCTGACGCCCGCGGAGTTTGTGATCCAACGGCGTTCTGCTTCGTGGTGATCCACTTGGTCGGAGCGACGTGTCACCGCACCGAGTTGTGGGGTCGTCGAAGTGATGGCCTCTCTTTCCGATCACAGGAGTACCAAGCAGATGGCTCAAGGCACCGTGAAGTGGTTCAACGCCGAGAAGGGTTTCGGCTTCATCGCGCAGGAGGACGGCGGCGACGACGTCTTCGTGCACTACTCGGCGATCCAGACCCAGGGCTACAAGTCCCTGGACGAGAACCAGAAGGTCGAGTTCGACGTCACCCAGGGTCCCAAGGGCCCGCAGGCGGAGAACGTCCGCCCGGTCTGACGACTTCGACCGGTCGGCACGTCCGACCGGTCATCGCACGGCCGACGAGGCCCTGTCCCCCCGGGGGCGGGGTCTCGTCGTGTCTCCCGACCCGGGTGGGTGGGGGAACACGTGGTGACGACTGGTGTCCATCCGGGTTGTTCTTGGCTCGGTCGGGCACCATTGTCCTGATGTCCACCGACCAGGGAGCGAGGCCAGGGTGCACGACCAGTTCGACGTGTCGCTCGAGGACGCCGACCTGCTCGGTGAGGTCGAGCTGACCACCAACCTCATCATCGCTGCGAGCGAGTCCGACGAGCACCTCCCGCAGCGGCTGATCGACGAGATCCTCGGCGTCGACCCCGCGCGCGACACCGACGCGCCCGCCTGAACCTCGCCGTCGACCCGGGCCCACGGGCCCGGTGGTGGCACGACCTTCCGCCGGATACCCCCCAGGGGTATGCTGACAGCATGGACGACGCTCCCCACCAGCACGGCTACCTCCACCGCAAGGACGAGCACCTCAAGCGGCTGCGCCGCATCGAGGGCCAGGCCCGCGGTCTGCAGCGCATGGTGGAGGAGGAGAAGTACTGCATCGACATCCTCACCCAGGTCTCCGCGATGACGAAGGCCCTGCACGCCGTCTCGATCGGCCTGCTCGAGGAGCACCTCAGCCACTGCGTCGTCGACGCCGCCCGCGAGAGCGACGAGCAGGCGCGCGAGAAGGTCACCGAGGCCGTCGACGCGATCGCCCGCCTCGTCCGTTCCTGACCCCACCACGAGGAGAACCCGATGAGCGCCACCAGCACCTGGACCGTCACCGGCATGACCTGCGGCCACTGCGTCGCCTCCGTCACCGAGGAGCTCGAGGAGCTCGACGCCGTCGAGACCGTCGCGGTCACCCTCGACGACGGCCGCGTCGTGGTGACCAGCAGCCGCGAGCTCGACCGCGCCGAGGTGGAGGCCGCGGTGACCGAGGCCGGCTACGCGCTGGCCTGATCCCGCACCGGCCCGCACGACCAGCGACACCCGCACGACCGACCCCGGAGGGCCCATGAGCACGACCGACCTCGACCTCGCCATCAGCGGGATGACGTGCGCGTCGTGCGCGTCGCGCATCGAGCGCAAGCTCAACAAGCTCGACGGGGTCACCGCCAGCGTCAACTACGCCACCGAGAAGGCCCACGTCGTCTTCCCGGCCACGGTGTCGGCCGACGACCTGGTGGCCACGGTCGAGGCGGCCGGGTACGCCGCGCGCCTGCCCGCTCCGGTCGGCGCCGCCGACGGCGACAGCGCCGGCGCGGCCGACGACGACGTCGACCGCGAGGCGGACGCGCTGAAGCGGCGACTCCTCGTGGCGGCCGTGCTCACGGTGCCGGTCGTGGCGATGGCGATGGTGCCGCCGCTGCAGGTCACCGGGTGGCCGTGGGCCTCGCTGGTGCTGGCCACCCCGGTGGTGCTGTGGGCGGCCTGGCCCTTCCACCGCGTGGCCGCGGTCAACCTGCGCCACGGCGCCACGACCATGGACACCCTGGTCTCCCTCGGTGTCACCGCGGCCTACCTGTGGTCGGTGGTCGCTCTGGTGTGGGGCACGGCCGGCGAACCCGGCATGACCCACGGCTTCCAGCTCACCGTCGACCGCTCGGGAGGCCTCGACGACATCTACCTCGAGGCCGCCACCGGCGTCACCACCTTCCTGCTGGCCGGTCGCTGGTTCGAGAAGCGCTCGAAGCGCCGCGCGGGTGCCGCGCTGCGCGCCCTGCTCGAGCTCGGCGCCAAGGAGGTCGTGCTCCTGCGCGACGGCGTGGAGACCACGGTGCCGGCGGCGTCGGTGGTCGCCGGCGACCTCTTCGTGGTGCGACCGGGGGAGAAGGTCGCCACCGACGGCGTCGTCGTGAGCGGCACGTCGGCCGTCGACGCCTCGCTGCTCACCGGCGAGGCGGTGCCGGTGGAGGTGGGTCCGGGCGATGTCGTGGTCGGTGCGTGCGTGAACGCCGGCGGCCGGTTGGTCGTGCGGGCCACCCACGTCGGTGCGCAGACCCAGCTGGAGCAGATGGCGCGTCTGGTCGAGGAGGCGCAGAGCGGCAAGGCGGAGGTGCAGCGTCTGGCCGACCGGGTCTCGGCGGTGTTCGTGCCGCTGGTGATCGCGCTGTCGCTGGCCACCCTGGCGGGCTGGCTGCTGCTCGGGGGGTCGGCGGCGGGCGCCTTCAGCGCGGCGGTGGCGGTGCTGATCATCGCCTGCCCGTGTGCGCTCGGGCTGGCCACGCCCACCGCGCTGCTGGTCGGCACCGGCCGCGGCGCCCAGCTGGGCATCATCATCCGCGGGCCCGAGATGCTGGAGTCGACCCGCCGCGTCGACACCCTCGTGCTCGACAAGACCGGCACGGTCACCACCGGACGCATGGCACTGGTCGAGGTGGTGGTGCCCGGCGGGTCGCCCGGTCTCGATACACCTCGTCGCTGGCGCTCCTCGGCACTCGACCAACGAAGCGACCTGCCCGGCGGGTCGCCTGGTCTGGATACACCTCGTCGCTGGCGCTCCTCGGCACTCGACCAACGAAGCGACTCGCCTGACCACGGCTCCGGCGGCGAGGCCATCGCGCAGGCCCACCGCCGGGCGGCCGCGCTCGAGCAGGGCTCGGAGCACCCGGTGGCGCGGGCGGTCGTCGCGGCGTGGTCCGGCCCGCTGCCGCCGGTCACCGGGTTCGCCAGTCGCGCCGGGCTCGGCGTCGTCGGCGAGGTCGACGGCGTGCGCGTGGTCGTCGGGCGCCCGGCCCTGCTCGCCGACGAGGGCCTGGCGACCACCCCCGAGGTGGACGCCGCGCTCGAGGCGGCGCGCGCCGCGGGGCGCACCGCGGTGGTCGTGGGCTGGGACGGCGAGGCCCGCGCGGTGCTGGCGGTGGCCGACACCGTCAAGCCGGGTGCCGCCGAGGCCGTGGCGCAGGCCCGGGCGCTGGGTCTGGAGCCGGTGCTGCTCACCGGCGACCACGCCCGCGCCGCTGCGGCGGTGGCCGCCGAGGTCGGCGTCGAGCGGGTCGTGGCCGACGTGCTGCCGGCCGGCAAGGTGGCGGAGGTGCGCCGGCTGCAGGCCGAGGGGCGGGTGGTCGCGATGGTGGGCGACGGCGTCAACGACGCCGCCGCGCTGGCCACCGCCGACCTCGGCATCGCCCTCGGCACCGGCGCCGACGTCGCGATCCAGGCCGCCGACCTGACGTTGGTGGGCGGCGACCTGCGTGCCGTGCCGACCGCCGTGCGGCTCGCGCGGCGCACGCTGGCCACGATCCGGGTCAACCTGTTCTGGGCGTTCGCCTACAACGTCGCGGCACTGCCGCTGGCCGCCGCCGGCCTGCTCACCCCGATGATCGCCGGTGCCGCGATGGCGCTGTCGTCGGTCGTCGTGGTCTCCAACAGCCTGCGGCTGCGCGCCTTCACCTGACGCCGTCGCCACGGCGGCCCACCACGACGGCCCACCACGACGGCCCACCACGACGGCTCAGCAGGTGGCGAACAGCACCGGGCCGGTGGAGAGGTCGGAGACGACGAACGCGTCGGGCGCGGGGGTGAGGTCGACCGTGACGACCTCGTCGTCGGCGGTGACGGCGTCCACGGTGAACCGGTCGGTGAAGTCGCCGCCCTGCCCGGGCGCCGGCCCGTCCAGCAGCACCGCCCGGGTGTCGGCGTTGACGCGCGCCTGGTCCTCGTCGGCGAAGCCGAGCGCGGCGCGGGCCTCCCGTCCGGGACCGACGGCGAGGGCGAAGGCGGTGAGCGGGTCGACCGGGCCGGCGCGGGCGAGCAGGGCGTCGGCCTCGGCGCGGTCGGTGGGGTCGGCCTGACCCATGGCCAGGGCCTCGCAGGCGTGCTCGCCGGAGTAGACGGCCGCCGAGAGCGGGTCGTCGTCGGCGGTGACCCGCTCGACCACCCCAGCGACGCCGGCGTCGGGCTCGGCGTCGCCGAGCCCCTCCAGCGTGGTCGTGAGGTAGCGCTCGTTGTCGCCGGTGACCACGAGCCCGTCGTCGGGCAGCAGCGCGACGTACTGGAGCGTGGGGGAGGCGGTGAGCCCGGTGCGCGCGCTGGCGCCGGCGAGGCCCTGGCCCGAGCCGTCCCAGACGTCGGTGCCGTCGATGCGGGCGAAGCCGAGGACCTCGAGGCGGCGCTGCAGGTCGGCGAAGTCGGTGTCGTCGGGCATGCCGAGCACGTCGACGGCGCCGGTGCCGGCCTGGGCGAACAGCTCCCACTCCACCGACGCCGGTGACCAGCCGAGCTCCTGCTGCAGCAGGTCGGCCGACTCCACCAGTGCGGTGGTCGAGGTGAGGTCGAGGTCGTAGCCGGCGTCGAGGAACGCCCCGAGCTCCTCCAGCGAGGAGTCGGCGTCCACCGACGAGCTCACCTCCTCGCGCACGCCGGCCCAGTCGGTCCACGAGTAGCGCTGGGTGTCGGCGGGCACCAGCGCGACGGCCCGCTGCAGGTCGGTCTGGGACGCCGAGCGCCAGGCCCGCAGCCCGGCGACCGCGCCGACGACCACCACGAGCAGCGCCACCACGGCGGCCACCGCGACCAGCAGCGTGCGGCGCGCAGGACGTCGGGGCACGGCGGGTCCTCCCTCGGGCGGTGGGTGGTGTGAGACTACGACCATGGCCGTCACCCCGCCGAACGACGTCCGGGCCGCCGGGTGCGTGGTCTTCCGCAGCGGGGGACAGGTGCTCCTGGTGCACCGAGGTCGCTACGACGACTGGTCCTTCCCCAAGGGCAAGCTCGACCGCGGCGAGCACGCCGCCACCGCCGCCGTGCGCGAGGTGGAGGAGGAGACCGGGCTGCACGTGCGCCTCGGCGTGCCGCTGACCGGTCAGCGCTACCGCACGGTGCGCGGCATGAAGAGCGTCGACTACTGGGTGGCCCGGGCCGTGGGCGACGACGACGTCAGCCGCTACGCGGTCAACGACGAGATCGACGGCGTCGCGTGGGTCGACCGCGACGAGGCCGCGCGCGTGCTGACCTACGAGCGCGACCGCGCCACGCTGCAGGAGGCGCTGGGAGTGCGCCGGCGCACCCACCCGCTGGTGGTGGTGCGCCACGCCCAGGCGCGCTCGCGCAAGGCGTGGCGCGCCGACGACCGCGAGCGACCGCTGCTGCAGGCCGGCCGCGCCCAGGCGCTGCGGCTGGTGCCGGTGCTGGCGGCCTACGACGCGGTGCGGGTGGTGACGTCGCCGTCCACGCGCTGCGTGGAGACGGTGGCGCCGTGGACCGAGACGGTGGGCGTGGTGCCCGAGACCCGGCGCCGGCTCAGCGAGGAGGACGCCACCGAGGCCGGCGTCGCCCGGCTGGTGGAGCGGCTGCTCGAGGAGGAGTCGGCGGCGCGGCGCGGCACCCTGCTGTGCACCCACCGGCCCGTGCTGCCGCCGGTGCTGCGGGCCCTGGGGGTGCCGGAGGTGGCCCTCGAGCCGGGCGAGCTGCTCGTCGTGCACCTGCGCAAGCAGCGGGTGGTCGCCACCGAGCGCCACCTGGTGCGCTAGACCACTTCCGGGGACCTCGGCAACCGGTCTGAGCCGCGTTCACGTGATGTACGCCGCAGGGCCCGCGCACTGACATGGAACGGGCAGATCTCGTTCACGCCTCGTTCACGTCTCGCGATGCATCCGTCTACCTGCACTGCCTAACTTCCTCGGCGTCCCACACTTGAGACTTCAGGAGATCCCGCAGTGAAGAGCACCTCCATCCGCCGCGCCATCGTGCCCGGTATCGCCGCCATGACCCTCGCCCTCGCCGGCTGCAGCGCCGGCAACGAGGAGAGCAGCGACAGCAGCGGCGACTCCTCCGAGGGCACCTCGCCCGAGTCCTCCGACGTCACCGTCGAGGGCCAGTACACCATCGGTGGCTCGTCGGCCCAGGAGGCCGCCCAGCTCGCCTGGACCACCGGCTTCACCGACGTGCAGCCCGGCGCCACCGTCACCTACGAGCCCGTCGGCTCCGGTGGCGGCCGCGAGAACTTCATCTCCGAGGCCTACCTCACCGCCGGCTCCGACGCCTACCTGGTCGACGAGGCGCCCGACAACGAGCTCACCGCGGCCACCGAGCGCTGCGGTGGCGAGGCCCCCATCGAGGTGCCGAGCTACGTCAGCCCGATCGCGATCGTCTTCAACGTCGAGGGCGTCGACGAGCTCAACCTCTCGCCCGACACCCTCGCCGGCATCTTCGCCGGTGAGATCACCGAGTGGGACGACGAGGCCATCGCGGGCGACAACCCCGACGCCGAGCTCCCCTCGGCCACGATCAACCCCGTGCACCGCTCCGACGAGTCGGGCACCACCGAGAACTTCACCAACTACCTCAGCGTCGCTGCGGAGAGCACCTGGACCGAGGGTGCAGTCGAGGTCTGGCCGCAGGCCTTCGGCGGCGAGGGTGCCCAGGGCACCTCCGGCGTCATCTCGGCCGTGAGCGACGGCCAGAACGCCATCGGGTACGCCGACGCCAGCCAGGCCGGTGACCTCAGCGTGGCCAACATCGGGGTCGGCCAGGAGTTCGTCGCGCCGTCGCCCGAGGCCGCTGCCAACATCCTCTCGGTGTCGCCCCCGGCGGCCGACGCGGGTGAGAACCAGCTGATCTTCGACCTCGACTACACCACCGACGAGGCCAACACCTACCCGATCGTGCTGACGTCCTACATGATCGCGTGCTCGACCTACCCGGAGCAGGCCGACGCCGACTTCGTGAAGGCGTACCTCGGCTACATCCTGAGCTCGGAGGGCCAGCAGTTCGGCGCCGACGAGGCGGGCGTCGCCCCGCTCGCTCCGGAGCTCGAGGAGCAGGCGCTCGACATCGTCGACAGCATCACGGCAGGCTGACACCAGCTCGCACCTCGGGGGTCCGGGTCCGCATGAGCGGCCCGGACCCCCGACCCGCGCAGGCAGCACGCGCAGCACGACCCTGAGCACGAAGATCCACCCAGGAAGAGGGACCAGGTGACCACCACCAGCACCGAGCCGGACGTGCCCACAGGGCTCGACGGCGCCGACGTCAGCCGCCGCGGCGACGCGGTCTTCGCCGGCATCGCCAAGGCCGCCGGCCTGCTCATCATGGTCGCGCTCGCGGGCGTGGCGCTGTTCCTCGTCCTGCAGAGCATCCCGGCCCTCTCGGCCAGCGGCGACCAGGCCTACGGCAAGGACAACATCGTCCTCTACGTCTGGCCGCTGCTCTTCGGCACGGCACTGGCCGCGATCATCGCGCTGGTGATCGCCACGCCGCTCGCGATCGGCGTCGCGCTGGTGATCTCCCACTACGCGCCGCGCCGCGTGGCCCGCTTCATCGGCTACGCCATCGACCTGCTCGCCGCGGTGCCCAGCGTCGTCTACGGCCTGTGGGGTCGCGAGACGCTGCAGAGCTGGGTCTTCCCGATCTACGAGTGGCTGGCCGACAACCTCAGCTTCATCCCGCTCTTCGCCGGCCCGGTGACGACCGGTCGCACCATCCTCACCGCCGGGATCGTGCTGGCCGTGATGGCGCTGCCGATCATCACCGCCCTGTGCCGCGAGGTGTTCTCGCAGACCCCGCGGATGCACGAGGAGGCCGCGCTGGCCCTCGGGGCCACCCGCTGGGAGATGATCAAGATGACGGTGTTCCCGTACTCGCGCTCCGGCGTGACCTCGGCGGTGCTGCTCGGCCTGGGCCGCGCGCTCGGCGAGACCATGGCGGTCGCGATGGTGCTGGCCGCCTCCGGGATCATCACGGTCAACCTGATCTCGTCGCAGAACCCCTCGACGATCGCGGCGAGCATCGCGCTGAACTACACCAACGCCTCCGGCATCAAGACCAACGTCCTCATCTTCGGCGGGCTCGTGCTCTTCGTCGTGACCTTCGCCGTCAACTTCCTCGGTCGCTGGCTCGCTGCCCGCGGCCAGGCCAAGGGGTGACCCCGTGACCGACCTCCAGACCCGTCCCGCCCCCGCTCCCGGCGGCGACAGCATCTCGCTCTCGCGACCGCAGCTGCCCTCGTGGGCGCCGTTCGTGGCGATGGCGGTGGCCTTCGGCCTCGCCGCCCTCGCCGGCCTGCTCCTCGGGTGGGGGATCGCCGCCGTCGTCGTCGTCGGCTGGCTGATCCTCGTCGTCGCCCTGCCCGTCTGGTCGACGGCCGTCGAGGGATCCCGCAAGGGTGTCGACCGCCTCGTCACCACGATCGTGTGGAGCGCCTTCGCCATCGCGATGATGCCGCTGGTGGCGGTGATCTTCGAGGTGGTCAGCCGTGGCGCCCCGGCCCTGTCGATGGAGTTCCTCACCTTCTCCCAGGACGGCGTGCTCGGCGAGGGCGGCGGTATCTACCACGCCATCATGGGCACCCTGATCATCACTGCGCTGGCCACCCTGATCTCGGTGCCGGTCGGTGTGATGGCCGCGATCTACCTGATCGAGTACGGCAAGGGCAACCGGCTCGCCCGGATCCTGACCTTCCTGGTCGACGTGATGACCGGCATCCCCTCGATCGTGGCGGGCCTGTTCGCCCTCGCGCTGTTCACGCTCCTCTTCGGCCCCGGCACCCGGATGGGCATCGGCGGCTCGATCGCGCTGTCGGTGCTGATGATCCCGATCGTCGTGCGCGCCACCGAGGAGATGCTCAAGCTGGTGCCCGACGAGCTGCGCGAGGCGTCGTACGCCCTCGGTGTGCCGAAGTGGCGCACGATCACCAAGGTGGTGCTGCCCACCGCGGTCGGCGGCATCGTCACCGGCGTCATGCTCGCGGTGGCCCGGGTCGCCGGCGAGACCGCGCCGCTGCTGCTCATCGTCGGCACGCTGCGCTCGACCAACTTCAACCCCTTCGAGGGGAGCATGGCCACCCTGCCGGTCCTCATCTTCTCCGAGGCCACTCGCGGTGGGCTGGCCGACTACGTACCGTTCCAGGTGGAGCGGGCGTGGGGTGCTGCCCTCGTGCTCATCATCATCGTGATGGCGCTCAACGTCATCGCACGCGTCGTCGGCAGCATCTTCGCCCCCAAGACCGGCCGCTGACCGCGGCACCCTGAGAGGACCCCCACGTCATGGCCAAGAGCATCGACGTCTCCGACCTGGACATCTACTACGGCGACTTCCTCGCCGTCCAGGGCGTCAACATGTCCATCAAGGCGCGGGCGGTGACCGCGCTGATCGGACCCTCGGGCTGCGGCAAGTCGACCTTCCTGCGCTCGCTGAACCGCATGCACGAGGTCATCCCGGGCGCCCGCGCCGAGGGCAAGGTCGTCGTCGACGGCCAGTCGCTCTACGACGCCTCCGTCGACCCGGTGGCCGTGCGCCGCCAGATCGGCATGGTCTTCCAGCGGCCCAACCCGTTCCCCACGATGTCGATCTACGACAACGTGCTGGCCGGCAACCGCCTCAACGCCAAGCGGATGAAGAAGTCGGAGTCCGACGCGATCGTCGAGCGCTCGCTCAAGGGCGCCAACCTCTGGAACGAGGTCAAGGACCGCCTGTCGAAGCCCGGCATGGGGCTCTCGGGCGGCCAGCAGCAGCGGCTGTGCATCGCGCGCGCCATCGCGGTGGAGCCGCAGGTGCTGCTGATGGACGAGCCCTGCTCGGCCCTCGACCCGATCTCGACCTCGGCCGTGGAGGACCTGATCCACGAGCTCAAGGCCGACTACACGATCGTCATCGTGACCCACAACATGCAGCAGGCCGCCCGCGTCTCCGACGAGACCGGCTTCTTCAACCTGAAGGCCACCGGCGAGCCCGGCCACCTGGTGGAGTTCAACCCCACCAAGAAGATGTTCACCAACCCCGACATGGAGTCGACGGAGTCCTACATCTCCGGCCGCTTCGGCTGAGCCGACAGCTCCCGTCGGGCCCGCGTCGTCAGGCCAGCACCGAGGCGGGCAGGGCGACGCCCGGCACCAGGTCGGCGACCAGCGCCCGCACGCGGGCGTCGAGGTCGGCGACGATCGTGCGCACGACGGCGTCGTCCTGGCCCTTGGGGTCCTCGACCGGCCAGTCGACGTAGCGCACCCCCGGCACGTACGGGCACTCCTCGCCGCAGCCGAGGGTGATGGCCACGTCGCTGGCCGCGATCATCTCGCGGGTCAGCGCCTTCGGGGTCTCGCGCGAGGTGTCGAGGCCGAGCTCCTCGAGCACCCGGGCCACCTCGGGGTGCACGTGGTCGCCGGGCTCGGTGCCGGCCGAGAGCGCCACGACGGCGTCGCCGGCGTAGTGCTCGGTGAGCAGGCGGGAGATCACCGAGCGGCCGCCGTTCTTGCGGCAGGCGAAGACGACCTGGGGCGGGGTGGTGGTCACGGGCGTGGTCACAGCAGATGTTCCTTCTGTCGTCGTGGATCGGTGGGGTCTGGCGGGCGCGCGCTCAGTCAGCGTGCGGGTCAGCGTGCGACGGGGAGGTCGAGCTGGTCGACGAGGGTGAGCACGCGCCGCTCGACGGCGTCGCGGACGGCGCGCACGGTGTTGAGGTCGGCGCCGTCGGGGTCGTCGAGCTCCCACTCCTCGTACGTCTTGCCCGGGAAGATCGGGCAGGCGTCGCCGCAGCCCATCGACACCACGACGTCGGCGGCGCGCACCACCTCGTCGGTCCACGGCTTCGGGTACTCGTCAGAGATGTCGATGCCGCGCTCGGCCATGGCGGTGATCGCGACCGGGTTGACCAGGTCGCCGGGCTCCGAGCCGCCCGACCACGCGACGGCGCGGTCGCCGGCATGGTGCTGGAAGAACCCCAGCGCCATCTGCGAGCGCCCCGCGTTGTGCACGCAGAGGAACAGCACGGTGGGCACGCCGTCGTCGTGGGCGCCCTCGACCTTGGCCAGGGCCTGCAGCCGCTGGCGGGCGAACCGCTCGGCGAGCAGCGGCAGGAACCCCGGCACGGTGGCGCGCCCGGCGAACTCGTCGTAGGAGCTGGTGAGGAACCGCTCGATGGTCTCGGCACCGTAGGTGCCGGAGAACTCGGCGGCGAGGCGCACCGCGGAGGCGCGCAGGGCGGCGTGCTGATCCAGGCTCAGCGGCCCGGTGGAGGTGGTCGGTGTGGTCATCACGGCTCGTCTCGGGTGGAGTGGTGGGTGCTGTCGGTGCGGGTCAGGCGCCGGTGAGGGCGGTCAGGCCACCGATGCGGCGGTCGAGGTCGGCCACGGCGTCGTCGTAGGCGCCCGGGGTGTCGACGGCGACGGGGTCGGGCACCGCCCAGTGCACGGCGTCGCGCCCGCCGAGCTCCTCGTGGGCGTTGTCGCAGACGGTGACCACCAGGTCGCCGTCGCGCACGACGTCGTCGAGGTGGCGCGGGGTGTCGTCGACCAGGCGCAGTCCGTGGCGCCGCGCTGCCGCCCGCGCGCCGGGCGCGATCGCGGCGGCGGGGTGGGTGCCGGCGGAGGCGACCGGGAGGTCGCTGCTGCGGCGCCAGATGGCCGTGGCGAGCTGGGACCGGGCGCTGTTGGCGGTGCAGACGAAGACGACCCGGCGCGGGCTCCCCACCGGGCGTGCGACGGCGCCGACGGCGTCGAGCCCGCCGGGCACCAGGGTCACGTAGCTGCGGCGCCGGTCGCCCTCGGAGCGCCGGCGGGCCACGATGCCGGCGTCCTCGAGCACCTTGAGGTGGTGGGCCAGCAGGGCCGACGACAGCGCCAGCGCCGCCTGCAGCTCGGAGGGAGCCGCGTCGCCGACGTGGAGGAGGTCGACGACCGCGAGCCGCGCGGGGTCGGCCAGCGCGGCGTGCTTCGCGACCCGCGGGTCGGTCCCGGGGTCCGTCGTGGTCGATCGCTCAGTGGTCATTGAGTCAAGTTTGACTGAGTGACCGTGGTTCGTCAAGATGTGCCCGTGAGCCACACCGACACCGCCCTGGGCGCCCCCGCCGACGAGACGCCGCTGGTCGCCCCGCTGCACCGACAGCTGGTCGCCGAGCTGCTCGGCACCGCCCTGCTGGTCGCGGTGGTGGTGGGCTCGGGCATCGCGGCGGCGTCGCTCTCCCCGGACGACGTCGGCCTGCAGCTGCTCGAGAACAGCCTGGTCACCGCGCTCGGCCTCGTGGTGCTGATCCTGGCCTTCGGGCCGGTCTCGGGGGCGCACTTCAACCCGGTGGTCACGCTGGTCTCCTGGGTCGCCGACCGGCGCGACGGCGTCACGGCCATGTCGCTGGCGAGCGTCGGGGCGTACGTCGTCGTGCAGTGCCTCGGCGCGGTGGCGGGCGCGGTGCTGGCCAACGTGATGTTCGAGGTGCCGACCGAGCTGGCCACCAACGAGCGGGCGTCGGGCGCCCACCTGGTCGCCGAGGTCGTGGCCACCGCGGGGCTGGTGCTGGTGATCTTCACGCTGACCCGCACCGGGCGCGGTGTGCTGGCCGCCCCGGCGGTCGCGTCCTACATCGGCGCGGCGTACTGGTTCACCAGCTCCACGTCGTTCGCCAACCCCGCGGTGACCGTGGGCCGGATGTTCTCCGACACCTTCGCCGGCATCGCGCCGTCGTCGGTGCCGGCGTTCGTCGCCGTCCAGGTCGTCGGCGGGCTGCTCGGCCTGGCCGTGGTGCTGTACCTCTACCCGCGCCGCGAGGACTGAGCGGGCGCCGTCGTCCGGGCGGCTCCCTGGGCGGCCACCTGGGCGGCGACGGCGTCGGCGGTGTCGCGCGCGGGGCGGTTGACCCCGATCAGGGTGGCCGAGGCCGGGGCGCACCAGTCGCCGTAGCCGAGGAAGAACACCCGGGGGTCGTCGGCGGCCACCGTCGCGGTGCCGCCCGCGCCCGCGGAGCGGGTGCGGGGGTGCCCGTCCGAGGTGGTCAGGCCCAGCGGCCGCAGGTGGTGCAGCGCGGGGCGGAAGCCGGTGCACCAGACCACGACGTCGAAGTCCTTCTCGGTGCCGTCGTCCCACGCCGCGCCGGTGGCGGTCAGGCGGTGGGGCATCGCCACGGCACGCAGCCCCCGCCGGTCGCGGGCCTCCCGCACGTCGGGCACCGCCACGATGTCGCCGAGGCCACCGACGCCGGCCGCTCCGCCACCGTCCTCGCCCGCGGCACGCTCGCGGACCGCCTGTGACGCCACCTCGAACAGCACCCGGCCGTCCACGTCGTCGGGCAGGAACCGGGGCGGCGTACGGGTGGCCCAGGTGACCTGCGCGTCGGTGCGCAGCACCAGGTCGGCGGTGACCTGGGCGCCGGAGTTGCCGCCGCCCACGACGAGCACCCGCTGCCCGGCCAGCGCGGCCGACGACCGGTGGTCGGCGACGTGCAGCTGGCGGCCGCCGAACGACGCGGCGCCCGGCACCCGCGGCCAGAACGGCCGGCGCCACGTGCCCGTCGCGCTCACCACCACCCGCGCCCGCCACGTCGTCCCGGTCTCGGTGGCGACCTCGAGCCGGCCACCCGCTCCCGGCCCGGGGTCGCGCACCGCCACCACCCGGTGGGGGCGCTCGACGGGCAGGTCGTAGCGCCGTTCGTAGGCCTGCAGGTACGCCGCCACGTGCGCGGCCGTCGGGGTGCCGTCGTGGGGCCACGGCGGCATCGGCCACCCGGCCAGCGAGCTGTGACCGGCGGGGGAGAAGAGCGTGAGTCCCTCCCAGTAGTCGACCCACGCGCCGCCGCCGGTCCCGCGGTCGTCGAGGACGACGTACGACAGCGGCGGCCCCTCCTCGCGCCGGTTCGACCGCTGCAGGTGGAAGCCGAGCGCCAGCCCGGACTGCCCCGCGCCGACGACGCAGACGTCCACCTCCTGGGCGGGACCACCGGGGCCGGTGGGGGTCACCCGTCGGCGGCGTCGTCGCGCCGGCGCTCGAGCAGGACCGTGTCGCGCCACTCACCGTCGAGCCGGGCGATGCGCGAGCGCACGGCCAGCGTGCGGTAGCCCGCGGAGTGGTGCAGGGCGATCGAGGCGCGGTTCTCGGGGAAGACCGACGTCTGCAGGGTCCACAGGTCGCCGGCGTCGGCCTCGGTCACCTGGCGCCACAGCAGGGCCCGGCCGACCCCGCGGCCACGCGCCGCCTCGGTGACGTAGACCGACGACTCACCGACCCCGGCGTAGCACGCCCGGGTCGAGACCGGGCCGGTCGCCGTCCAGCCGACCACCCGGGGCTCGCCCGCCACCTCGGCCTCGGCCACCCAGCGGTGTCCGGGGAGCCAGCGCTCGGCCAGCGACGCCACGTCGGGCACTTCGGTCTCGAAGGTCGCCAGGCGGGTCGCGATGCCCTCGGCGTAGATGTCGCGCACGACGGGGAGGTCGGCGTCGGTCATCGCGCGCGTGGACACGTCGACCGGCAGGTCCTCGGGGCAGCACGGCCGCTCGGCGAGCGTGCCCATGACCACGTCGGCGGCGTGGGGGAGGCCGGTGCAGCACGCCGGGTTGACGCTGACGTACTTGCTCGTGCCGACGCGGTCGACGCTGACGAACCCGAGGTCGGCGAGCCGCTGCACGTGGTGGGTGGTGGTCGGCTGGCTGATCCCGAGCTCGGTGGCCAGGTCGCCGACGCGCAGGTGGCCCGACGGCGCCGTCGACACGGCGTGCAGCAGCCGCACCCGCGTCGGGTCGGCCAGGGTCGCGAACCAGGTCGCGTAGGTCTGCGCGTCCTCCCGCCCGAGTCGTGCGGGCGCCCGGTCGAGGGTGGGTGGGGTCATGTGGCGAGCATACTTCGACGTCCGCCTATGAAGTCCTTGCGTCGTGGGCTGCTCCGCTCTACGGTCTTCGATATAGACAGTCGTCGATGAAGGGAACCTCATGAGCACCGTCGTCAGCACCCCGGTCGAGAGCCCCGCCGTCCAGGTCCGCGCGGCCGCCCGGCACCCGGTGGTCGTCGTGGGCGCCGGTCCGATCGGCCTGGCCGCCGCCGCGCACGCCTGGTCCCGTGGCCTGCCCACCGTCGTCCTCGAGGCCGGGCCGTCGGCCGCCGCCAGCGTGCGGGAGTGGGGCCACGTGCGCCTGTTCTCGCCCTGGTCGGAGCTCGTCGACCCGGCCGCGGAGAAGCTGCTGACCGACACCGGGTGGGTCGGTCCCGACCCCACCGGGACGCCCACGGGCGCGGAGTGGGTGGAGCGCTACCTGGCGCCGCTCGCAGCCGCGCTGGCCGGGGCAGGCGCTGACGTCCGCTACGGCCACCGGGTCGTGGGGGTGGCCCGGCACGGTCGCGACCGCCTGGTGGCCGTGGGCCGGGAGGCGCTGCCGCTCCTGCTCCACGTCGAGGGCGCCGGTGGCGTGGTGGTGCCGCGCGACCAGGCCCGGGTGGTCGCGCGTGCGGTGGTGGACGCCTCCGGCACCTGGGGCGCGCCCAACCCGCTCGGTGGTGACGGCTACCCCGCGCTCGGGGAGACCGAGCACGCCGACCGCCTGACCTACGGCATCCCCGACCTCGACGACGCGGCTGTCGCTGGTCGCTACGCCGGTCGCCACGTCGCGGTGGCCGGGTCGGGGGCCTCGGCCCACCACGTGCTGGTGCGGCTCGCCGCCCTCGCCGAGCAGCACCCCGGCACCCGGGTGACCTGGCTGGTGCGTCGCCCCGGGGCCGACCACGCCTTCGGTGGGGGCGACGACGACGAGCTCGCCGCCCGCGGCGCGCTCGGCGCCGCCGCCCGGCGTGCGGTGAGCGGCGGACCGGTGCAGGTGGTCACCTCCTTCCGCACCGCCGCGGTGGACGCCGACGACGACGGACGGCTCACGCTCACCTCCTTCCCGGACCTGACCGACGCCACCGGCCCCACGGGCCCGTCCCACACGGAGCCGCTCACGAAGCCGCTCACGGTGAGCGGGGTCGACCAGGTGGTCGTGGTGAGCGGGTTCCGCCCCGACCACAGCTGGCTCGACCAGGTGCAGCTCGACCTCGACGCCGAGCTGGGCGCCCCGACGGCGCTGGCCGGCGAGATCCACCCGGCCCACCACTCCTGCGGCAGCGTGAGCCCCCACGGCGCGAGCGTGCTGGCCCAGCCCGAGCCGGGCCTGTTCCTGGCAGGCACGAAGTCCTACGGCCGCGCCCCGTCGTTCCTGGCGCTGACCGGCTTCGAGCAGGTCCGCAGCATCGTGGCGGCCGTCGCCGGTGACCACGAGGCCGCGGCCCGCGTCGAGCTGGTGCTGCCCGAGACCGGCGTCTGCGGCGCACCGGCGTCGTACGACGACGGCCCCGCCCCCGCAGGCGGCTGCTGCGGGTGACGGGGCCGTCGGGTCGAGCGGTGGGGCTCAGGCGTCGATGACCACCGGGATGATCAGCGGGCTGCGACGGAAGGTCTTCTGCGCCCAGCGGCCGACCTCGCGCCCGAGCATCTGCTCGAGCTGGCGGGAGTCGCCGATGCCCTCGGCTGCCGCGCGGGCCAGCGTCTTCTCGACGACCACCACAGCGGGGTCGAAGGCACCGGCGGGGTGCTCGAAGCCGCGCACGAGGAAGTCGGGCGGGTCGGCCAGGGCGCCGGAGTCGGCGTCGACGATGGCGAGCACGGTGACCACGCCCTCCTCGGCCAGCGTGCGGCGGTCCTTCAGCGTCGCCTCGGTGACGCCGCCGACGGTGTTGGCGTCGACGTAGATGTTGCCGCAGCGCACCTTGCCGACCACGGAGGCCTTGCCGTCGACCAGGTCGACGACGACGCCGTCCTCGGCCAGCACGACGTTCTCCTTGGCGATGCCGGTGGCGACCGCGAGGTCGGCGTTGGCGCGCAGGTGGCGGTACTCGCCGTGCACGGGCATCACGTTGCGCGGCTGCACGATGTTGTAGCAGTAGACGAGCTCACCGGCGCTGGCGTGGCCCGAGACGTGCACCTTGGCGTTGCCCTTGTGGACGACGTTGGCGCCCCAGCGGGTCAGCCCGTTGATCACGTTCGAGATGGCGTTCTCGTTGCCGGGGATGACCGAGCTGGCCATCAGGATGGTGTCGCCCTCGCCGACGCGGATCTTGTGGTCGCGGTTGGCCATCCGCGACAGCGCGGCCAGCGGCTCGCCCTGCGAGCCGGTGCAGACCAGCGCCGCCTTGTGGGCGGGCAGCCGCTCGAGCTGGTCGAGCGGCACGACGAGGCCGTCGGGCACGTTGAGGTAGCCCAGCTCCTGGGCCACGCCCATGTTGCGCACCATCGAGCGGCCGACGAAGGCCACCTTGCGCCCGTGGGCGTGAGCGGCGTCCAGCACCTGCTGGATGCGGTGCACGTGGCTGGCGAAGCTGGAGACGATGACGCGGCGCGGAGCGGTACGGAAGACCTGCTCGATGGCCGGCGACAGCTCGCGCTCGGAGGTGGTGAAGCCGGGCACCTCGGCGTTGGTGGAGTCGGTGAGGAACAGGTCGACACCCTCCTCACCGAGGCGGGCGAAGCCGCGCAGGTCGGTGATCCGCTTGTCGAGGGGGAACTGGTCCATCTTGAAGTCGCCGGTGTGCAGCACGAGGCCCGCGAAGGTGCGGATCGCCACGGCCAGCGCGTCGGGGATGGAGTGGTTGACCGCGAGGAACTCCAGGTCGAACGGCGCGTACGACGTCAGGTCGCCCTCGGCGACCTCGTGGACCACCGGCTTGATCCGGTGCTCCTTGAGCTTCTCGGTGATCAGCGCCAGCGTGAGGCGCGAGCCGATGAGCGGGATGTCGGGGCGCTCGCGCAGCAGGTACGGCACGCCGCCGATGTGGTCCTCGTGACCGTGGGTGAGCACGATGCCGACGACGTGCTCGAGGCGGTCACGGATCCACTCGAAGTCGGGCAGGATCACGTCGACGCCGGGCTGGTGCTCCTCGGGGAACAGCACGCCGCAGTCGACGACCAGCAGCTTGCCGTCGTGCTCGAAGACCGTCATGTTGCGGCCGATCTCGCCGAGGCCGCCGAGCGGAACGATCCGCAGGCCCTTGCGGGGCAGGCGGGGAGGACGCTTCAGCTCGGGATGGGGGTGACTCATTGATGTCCCTTCTCGGGGTGTTGCCGGGGATCGCCGGAGCGCCCGGACCTGCCGCTGACCGGGGTCAGGTGCTGGCCGGGAGCTCCTCGATCAGGATGTCAGGGTGGTCGCGGGCCACGGTGTGGGCCCGCCACTTGTCGGGGAACAGCACGATGTGGGCACCGTCGGCACGCTCGAGGACCTCGACCTGCCGTACGCCGCCCAGCACGTCGACGTCCTCGGCGCGGGTGCGCCGGGCGATCGTGTAGCTCAGGTGGTCCATGGTGACGGGTGCGTTGAACTCGGTCTCCATCCGGGCCGCCACCACCTCGAACTGCATCGGCCCGACCGCGGCCAGCACGGGGTTCTGGTCGCCGCGCACGGTGGAGCGCAGGACCTGCACCACGCCTTCCTGGTCGAGCTGCTCGATGCCGCGCCGGAACTGCTTGTAGCGCCCCGACTCCTTGGCCCGCACGCTCATGAAGTGCTCGGGGGCGAAGGTCGGGATCGCGGGGAAGCGAACGGCGGGGCCGTCGTGCACGGTGTCACCGACGCGCAGGGCGTTGGCGTTGACCAGGCCGATGATGTCGCCGGGCAGGGCGGTCTCCACCGACGTGCGCTCGCGACCGAAGACGGCCTGGGCGTACTTGGTGGCGAAGGGCCGTCCGGTCGAGGCGTGCTTGACGACCATGCCGCGCTCGAAGAGGCCCGAGCAGACCCGGGCGTAGGCGAGCCGGTCGCGGTGGGCGGAGTCCATGCCCGACTGCACCTTGAAGACGAACGCGCTGAACGGCTCGTCGATCTCGCGGACGCCGCCGTCGTCGGTGGGGGTGGCGTGCGGCGGCGGGGCCAGCTCGACCAGCACCCGCAGCACCTGCGCCACGCCGAAGTTCTGCAGCGCGGAGGCGAACAGCACCGGGGTGGTGCGCCCGCCGAGGAACGCTTCCTGGTCGTGGTCGGCGCCGTCGGCGGAGAGCAGCTCGTGCTCCTCCTGCGCGGCGTCCCACACCTCGCCCTCCTCGGCGGCGGCCCGGGCGGCGGCGAGGTGCTCCTCGGGGGCGCGGGTGGCACCACCGGCGGTGCGCGTGTAGCGGATGAAGTCACCGGTGCGGCGGTCGAGCACGCCGCGGAAGTCGCCGGCGATGCCGACGGGCCAGGTCAGTGGCGTGGGTCGCAGGCCGATCTGCTTCTCGATGCCGTCCATCAGCTCGAGCGGGTCGAGGCCGGGGCGGTCCCACTTGTTGATCACGGTGACGACGGGGATGCCGCGCAGCGCGCACACCCGGAACAGCTTGAGCGTCTGCGGCTCGAGGCCCTTGGCGGCGTCCACGAGCATCACCGCGGAGTCGACCGCCGACAGCACGCGGTAGGTGTCCTCGGAGAAGTCGGAGTGCCCGGGGGTGTCGACCATGTTGATCACGTGGCCGTCGTGCTCGAACTGCAGCGCGGCGGAGGTGATGGAGATGCCGCGGTCGCGCTCCATCTGCATCCAGTCGGAGACGGTGCCGCTGCGTCCGGCCTTGCCGTGCACGGCGCCGGCCTGGGAGATCACCTGGGCGTGCAGCACCAGCGCCTCGGTCAGCGTCGACTTGCCGGCGTCGGGGTGGCTGATGATGGCGAAGGTGCGGCGGGGGCGGGTGTCGTCGATGGTGGGGGTCCTCACGGCAGCTGGAACAGGTAACGGCACAGGACGTACAGGCCGGCGGCGACGGCACCTGCAGCGGGGAACGTGAGCACCCACGCGGTGAGGATCGAGCGCACCACCCCCCAGCGTACGGCGGAGAAGCGTCGGGTCGCACCAGCACCCATCACGGCGGAGGTGATGGTGTGGGTCGTGGAGATCGGTGCCTCGAAGGCGAACGCCGTCGTGTAGAGGACGCCGGCGGCCACGGTCTCGGAGGCGAAGCCGCGTGCGGGGTCGAGGGCGATGATGCGACGACCCAGCGTGCGCATGATCCGCCAGCCCCCGGCGTACGTGCCGGCGGAGATGGCGGTGGCGGCGGCGATGATCACCCAGACCGGCAGGTCGTCGTCCGCGCTGGCGAAGCCGCCGGTGACCAGGGCCAGGAAGATCACGCCCATCGTCTTCTGGGCGTCCTGCAGGCCGTGGCCCAGCGCCATCGCGGCCGCCGACAGCGTCTGGGCGATGCGGAACCCGCGCATCGTGCGGTGCGGGTTGGCCCGCCGGAACGCCCACATGACGGCGACCATCAGGGCGAACGCCGCGGCGAACCCGAACAGCGGCGAGGCGAGCATCGGCAGCAGGATCTTGTCGACGATGACGTCCCACTTCACCACCGACCCCGAGGCCAGGGCGGCGCCCACCAGACCGCCGATCAGCGCGTGCGAGGACGACGACGGCAGCCCGAGGTACCAGGTGAGGAGGTTCCACACGATGGCGCCGAGCAGGCCCGACATCACGATCACCAGGCCGTGCGAGCCGCCCGTCTCCGGGGTGATCACCGAGCCCACCGTGTCGGCCACCCCCTGGCCGAGGAAGGCGCCGATGAAGTTCATCACCGCCGCCATGCCGAGGGCCACCCGCGGGGTCAGCGCCCGGGTCGACACCGAGGTGGCGACGGCGTTGGCGGCGTCGTGGAAGCCGTTCGTGTAGTCGAAGGCCAGCGCGACGACGACGACCGCGATGACGATCGCGAGGTCCATGGAGGGCTCAGGACTCCTTGACGGCGATCTGCTCGACGATGTTGGCCACCTTCTCGAAGGCGTCGATGGCGTCCTCGAGGGACTCCACGATGTCCTTGAGCTTCAGCACCTCCATCGCCTTGAACTCCCCCGAGAAGAGGTGGGCCAGGATCCGCCGGTGGTTGCGGTCGCCGAGGTTCTCCAGGCGGTTGATCTCGATCCAGTACTCGTCGAGCGACTGCAGCGAGCGCAGGCCCGGCATGGCGGCCGCGGTGATCTCCGCGCAGCGCTGCAGCACCTCGACCTGGTCGGAGAGCTGGGCGGGCAGCCGCTTCACCTCGTAGAGCAGGAGCATGTCGACGACCTCGTCCATCATGTCCATCACGTCGTCGAGGCCCGAGGCGAGGGCGTAGATGTCCTCCCGGTCGAACGGCGTGACGAACGTGGTGTTCACGCGCCGGATGATGGCGTGGGTGGTCTCGTCGGCGGCGTGCTCGGCGTCACGCATCCGCTCGGCCACCGCGCCCAGGTCGGCGGTGGTGTCCAGCGACTCGGCGAGCAGCCCGGCCCCCACCACGAGGTGCTGCGCGGCGGCGGAGAAGTCCTCGTAGAAGGCCGTCTCGACCGGGCGGAAGCGCAAACCCACGATGTACTCCTGGTGAGGCGGACATGAACCTCGACCATGCTAGGGCTTGGCCGTTCGAGGGTGGGACGTCAGGCGGGGTGCCGCCGGCGCCGCTGGCCCTCGATCAGGCACTCCTGCAGGTGCACCGACCCGGCGGTGCGCGTCCACGAGCCGTCGCTGTCGAGCACCCAGGCGTTGGTGTCGTCGTCGAAGGCCAGCGTGAGCAGCCGGTCGATCTCGTCGATGCTCTCCTGGCCGGGCAGGCGCACCAGCACCTCGACGCGGCGGTCGAGGTTGCGGTGCATCATGTCGGCCGAGCCGATCCACGCCATGGGCTCGCCGCCGTTGTCGAACCACGACACCCGGCTGTGCTCCAGGAAGCGACCCAGGATCGAGCGCACCTCGATGTTCTCGCTGAGGCCGGGCACGCCCGGGCGCAGGCTGCAGATCCCGCGCACCAGCAGCTGCACCTGCACGCCGGCCTGCGAGGCGAGGTAGAGCGCGTCGATGACGGCCTCGTCGACCACGGAGTTGGCCTTGATGCGGATCCGCGCCGGGCGGCCGGCGAGGTGGTGGGAGATCTCGCGGTGGATCTGCTCGACCAGCCCGGTGCGCACCGAGTCCGGCGCGACCAGCAGCTCGTCGTACGAGGCGTTGCGGGACCAGCCCGAGAGGTTGTTGAACAGGTGGGCGACGTCCTCGCCGATGCGCTCGTCGGTGGTGATCAGGCCGAGGTCCTCGTAGGTGCGCGAGGTCTTCGGGTTGTAGTTGCCGGTGCCGATGTGGGTGTAGCGGCGGATGCCACCGCCGCGGTGGCCCTCGTCGCGCACGACCATCGCCAGCTTGCAGTGGGTCTTCAGCCCGACCAGGCCGTAGACGACGTGGCAGCCGGCCTGCTCGAGCTTGCGCGCCCAGCGGATGTTGGCCGACTCGTCGAAGCGGGCCTTGATCTCCACGATCACCAGGACCTGCTTGCCGGCCTCGGCGGCGTCGATCAGGGCGTCGATGATGGGGGAGTCGCCCGAGGTGCGGTAGAGCGTCTGCTTGATCGCCAGCACGTGCGGGTCGGCCGCGGCCTGCTCGATGAAGCGCTGCACCGAGGTGGCGAACGAGTCGTAGGGGTGGTGCAGCAGCACGTCGTGGCGGCGGGCGGCCTTGAACACGTCGACCGGTGCGGCCGACTCCACCTCGGCCAGCCGGCTGTGGGTGGTCGGCACGAACGCGGGGTACTTCAGCTCCTCGCGGGCGATGTCGGCGATGCCGTGCAGGCCGCGCAGGTCGAGCGGGCCGGGCAGGTGGAAGACCTCGTCCTCCTGCACGCCGAGCTCCTCCTTGAGCAGCTCGAGGACGCCGGGCGCGATCGACTCCTCGACCTCGAGGCGCACCGGCGGGCCGAAGCGGCGGCGCAGCAGCTCCTTCTCGAGGGCGGCCAGCAGGTTCTCGGCGTCGTCCTCCTCGACCTCCAGGTCCTCGTTGCGGGTGACCCGGAAGGTGTGCACCTCCAGCACGTCCATGCCCGGGAAGAGCCGCTTGAGGTGCTCGCGGATGACGTCCTCGAGCGGGACGAAGCGCTGGTTGCCCAGCGGGACGAAGCGGCTGAAGATCGGCGGCACCTTGACCCGCGCGAAGTGCTCCTTGCCGGTCTTCGGGTTCTGGATCAGCACGGCGAGGTTGAGCGAGAGCCCGGAGATGTAGGGGAACGGGTGGGCCGGGTCGACTGCCAGCGGCGTCAGCACCGGGAAGATCCGGTCCTTGAACATCCGCTTGCACTGCTTCTGCTCCTCGCGGTCGAGGTCGTCCCAGCGCACCAGCTCGATGCCCTGGTCGGTGAGCGCCGGCACGATCTCCTCGCTGAACAGGCGCGCCTGGCGCTCGCTCAGCTCGCGGGTGGTGGTCCAGATCTGCTGCAGCACGTCGCGCGGCATCAGCCCGCTGGCCGCGCGCACCGCGAGCCCGGCGGCGATGCGGCGCTTGAGCCCGGCCACGCGGACCATGAAGAACTCGTCGAGGTTGCTGGTGAAGATGGCCAGGAAGCGCACCCGCTCCAGCAGCGGCAGCTCGCGGTCCTCGGCCAGCTCGAGCACGCGCTGGTTGAAGTGCAGCCAGCTCAGCTCGCGGTCGAGGAAGCGGTCGTCGTACTTCTCGACGGCGGCGAGCGCGTCGCCGTCGGGCACGTACGGCGGCTCGACGTCGAACGGCTCCTCGGGGGCGGCGTCGTGGCTCTCGACGATCTCGGCAGACATGGCTGGAGTGTGTCAGCAGTCGGTGAACGGCAGATGACTCCCACGACCACGCGGACGCCGGGGTGGCTGGTTCACTGGTCGGCGTGGCGAGACGTCGACGTACCTCCCTGGCGGGCTGCCTGCTGGTGGCGTCGGTGGGCGCCGCGTGCGGGCCCGGCAGCGCGGGTGGTGCCGATGGCGCCGAGGGCGGGGACGAGGCCGCGGAGGGGCCGGCGCTGGTGTGGGCCGACGAGTTCGACGGTGCGGCCGGCGCGCCGCCCGACCCCGCCAGCTGGGGGCACGAGACCTACGGCCACGGCTCCGGCAACGGCGAGCTGCAGTGCTACACCGACGCGCCCGGCAACGTCGCCACCGACGGCGAGGGCCACCTGGTGATCAGCGCGCTGCAGGCGCCGGGCCACGTCTGCGCCGACGGCGTGGTCAACGACTACACCTCGGCGCGGATCACCACCGAGGGCGACCACGCCTGGCAGTACGGCCGGCTCGAGGTGCGCGCGCAGGTGCCCGGCGGCGTCGGCACGTGGCCGGCGTTCTGGGCGCTCGGCGCCGACGAGCCGGAGGTGGGCTGGCCCCAGGCCGGCGAGATCGACGTCATGGAGCACGTCGGGCAGAGCCCGACCGTCGTGCAGGGGGCCGTGCACGGGCCCACCGAGACGGGGGAGCACTGGTACGTCGCGCGCCAGCACGACGCCGGGGCCCCCCTGAGCGACGGGTTCCACACCTACGCCGTGGCGTGGGGCCCCGGCGGGATGGAGTGGGAGCTCGACGGCGAGCCGTACGGCGGCATCTCCCGCGAGGAGGCCGAGACGCAGGGAGTCTGGGTCTACGACCAGCCCTTCTACCTGCTGCTCAACCTGGCCGTCGGCGGCGACCTGGGCGGGCCGGTGGCCCCCGAGACCGTGTTCCCCCAGCGGTACGTCGTCGACTACGTGCGGGTCTACCAGTAGTTTGCTACCCGTGAGTAACGCATCGCGCCTGCAGTCCGTGTCCCATGCCGTGCAGAAGGCCGCCCTGGTCGGGGCGATGGCCCTGCCGGAGCCCGTGCAGCGCCGGCTCGCGGGTCGGCCCGTCGTGCTCGACGGGCAGGTGCTGGCCACCGACACCCAGTTGATGCTGCGCCTGCAGCGGCTGTCGGGCGAGGCGCCGATCGAGACGCTGGCCTTCGACGTCGGGCGCGAGCAGGCCCGGCTGCAGACGGCGATGGCCGGGGGCCGCCAGCCGGTCGGTGAGGTGCGCGACCTGAGCGTGGCGGGCCTGCCGGCGCGGCTGTACACCCCGCGCACGCGGGCGGCCGCGCTCGCTCCGCAGCCGCCGGCGCCGCTGCTGGTGTTCTTCCACGGCGGTGGGTTCTTCTTCGGTGACCTCGACACCCACGACGCCACCTGCCGCGTCCTCGCCGAGCGGGGCGACGCGCTGGTGCTGGCCGTCGACTACCGGCTCGCCCCGGAGCACCGCTTCCCGGCGGCGTACGACGACGCGGTGTCGGCGTACCGCTGGGTGGTCGAGCACCTCGACGAGCTCGGCGCCGACCGCGACCGGCTCGCCGTGGGCGGCGACTCCGCGGGGGGCAACCTGGCGGCGGGGGTGGCGATCGAGGCGGCCCGGGCAGGCCTGCCGTGCGCGTTCCAGCTGCTGGTCTACCCGACGACCGACGCCACCCGCGACACCGAGAGCCTGCGGCTGTTCGGCGAGGGGTTCTACCTGAGCGCGGCGTTCATGGAGCTGGCCACCACCTCCTACACAGCCGTGGGCACGGACCTGCGCGACCCGCGCCTGTCGCCGCTGTTCGCCGACCTCCCGGCCGGGCTGGCGCCGGCGTACGTCGCCACCGCGGGCTTCGACCCGCTGCGCGACGAGGGCGAGGCCTACGCGCGCAAGCTGAGCGACGCGGGGGTGCGGGTGGAGGTGAAGCGGTTCCCCGACCAGATCCACAGCTTCTTCAACATCGTGGGGGTCGGCCGCTCGTCGCGCGCCGCCGTCGCCGAGATCGCCGACCGGCTGCGCGCGGGTCTGGGTCAGCGGTAGTCGACGAGCTGGTTGGTCACCTCCGTCACCGTGAGGTCGACGGGGGTGCTGGTGATGTCGACGGTGCCGGGGACGGGTTGCCAGGGGCCGCCGTCGACGCGGTAGTCGGCGGTGTAGACGGTGGTGACCCGGGGCTGCACGGCGCCCTGGCTGAGGTAGGTGTGGGTGAGGTCGAGGTCGGGGTAAGGCGCCCCGGGCTCGGTGGTCGTCGTGGTGGTGCCGTCGCCGAAGGTCCAGACGAACTGGCTGGGGGTGATGTCGAGGTCGATGGTGCGGCCGAGCAGGGTCACGGTCTCCGTGAACGGCTGGGCCGCGGTGTAGAAGTTGGTCTCGAAGTTGACCAGGGTGCGCCCGCCGGGTGGTTGGACGGCGAGGTCGGGCACCGGCAGCGGGACCTGCTCGAGCGCGCGCAGCACCATGCCGGGAGTGATCGTGGCGAGCACGGGCGCCGCGGCAGCGGCTCCTGGTGGTGCTTCTGTCGTCACCGACTCTGCGCAGTTCGAGCCCAAGGGGACTGGTGTGCCTGCCGTCGGAATGAATGTCGTGAACGTCTGCACACTGCCGTCGGCACACGTCGCTGGTTCGGCGCAGGTCTGACTGCCGCCAAGAGCGCACACGTTGACGACCTCATAGGTCCCGCTTGGAGCCTCGTTCGCGAAGCTAGGCGCACCCTGAGGCGTCGTGGGGTGGGTACTGGCCACGGACGAACCGGGCGACGAGGTCGAGGGCGCCGACGAGTGGGACTCAACGAGCAAGCTGCCGTCCTGGCCCTCGACGCACGTGCCGCTCAGCATCGCGCAATCCGCCATGGCCGGGGCCGCAGCCAGGGCGCCGAACCCCACCATTGCTGAAACGAGGGACAGCAGGGCGATCGCCAGCCGCTTCACAACGGCTCCCAGACACTGACCTGCCACCCGCCGTCGACCCAGTTGACAACAAAGTGATCTCGCGAGGCCGACGGGTTAAACACCTTGTCGTTTTTCCGGCCGGCAGCGTCAACCGTCATCTGTGTATTGCTCACACGGAATTCGATGTCGAAGAAGCGTTGTCCGTCCGCGTACAAGGGGCTCGTGTTCACCACAGACATCGTGTAATCACCGCCTTCAACCACCCCACCGCTGGTGGAAAGATCCTCGATGAAGGCCACGGCGCGTGAGCAGGAGCCACAGAACTGCGTATACAGACCGTCGAGCGCCCGCGGGTCCGGAACCGACTGGGCGTAGTTGACCACGTCCCAGAAGTACCTCGTGAACGCCCGTGCCCCCTCAGCGGTCTGTTCCGCTGCCGCGGCTGGCATGACCGGTTCTACAGGCTCCGGTCTGGGTTCTGCTGAGTTGGATGCAACTGCAGGGCTGGTCGACGGGGAGTCAGTGGGGGAGGGCGCGACCTTGGGCTGCGGATCCTCCGCGCACCCGGTCAGCAGGAGGAGCGCGCCGCAGAGCGCGGCAGCGGCGGAGCGCACAGGTGTCACGTGGAGGCCTTTCCCGAGGAGACCGACCCCCAAGGCCGGGGGGCCACACCGGGAAATTAACCCGGATCAGCCCGCCGAGACCACCCCTTCCGCGCGTCCTGTGGACAACCGGGGCGCGGTCAGGGCAGGGGCCGCCACGGGGCGATCGCGCGGGTGAACGCCTCGGCGTCCACCTGCCGTCCGGTGACGACCACGGGGTCGAGCTCGCGGCGGTGAAAGCGGGCCTCCCAGCCGCGGTCGCCGGGCGAGCCGACCACCTCGACCTCGGTGGACGGGTGGGTGAGGTCGAAGGTGTGGTGGCTCTGCCCGCTGCGCACGTCCACCACGCCGGAGGCGCCGACCACCACGTGGGTGGCCGAGGTGCGCAGCCGCACCGCCGCCACCACGAGCAGCACCGCGAGCAGCGCCAGTCCCAGCGCGAGGGGCGCCGTGGGCCGGTCGGTGACCGCGGTGACGGCCGCCCCGCCGAGGGCGGCGAGCGCCAGCACGAGCAGCACGGCGGGCGCGGTGGTGCGCGGACGGGTGACGTCGGTGCTGCCGCCGTCAGCGGTGGCAGCGGGGGCGGGAGGGGTGGCCGCGAGCGGCACCGGCGCCGACACCGACGCCGACGCCGACGCTGGGTCGACCGCCCGGGTCGTCACCGGTCGGCCCAGCGCCTGCTCACGCAGCGCCGCCAGCTCGTCGGCCAGGGCGGCGGCCCGCTGCTCGGCCTCGAGCCGGTCCTGCAGGGCCGCCTCCACCAGCTCGGCCTGGTGCCGCACCGACGACTCCACCGCCTGCCGGTCGATCACCCGCTGCTCCAGCATCGCCTCGGCCTCGGCGCGCAACGCTGCCTGCTCAGCACCGGCTCGCTCGGCCGCCTCCCGGGCCTCCTGCGCCGCCCGCAGCTCCTCGGTGTGGCGGCGTACGGCGTCGCCGGCCTCGTCGACCGCCTGCTGGGCGCGCTCCTCGGCAGCCTGCCGGTCGGCCTGCGCGGCAGCGGCGAGCTCGGTCTGGCGCACCGCCTCCCGCTCGGCCTCGCGCCGGGCCTCCAGCGCTGCGGCCGCAGCGAGCTCGGCCACCTCGCGCGCGGCCTGCGCCTGCCGTGCGGCCTCCGCGTGCTCGCCCGCCGTGGTGTCGGCCGCCTCCCGGGCCTCCAGCGCCGCGCGCGCCGACTCCGCCTGCTGGGCGGCCAGCTCGCGGGCCGCGGCCTCCGCGGCCAGGGCCGCCGCCGCCGCCTCGGCCTGCGCCCGACCGGCCTCCTCGGCCGCGCGGCGCTCGTCGTGCGCGCGGGTCGCCTGGTCGGCGGCCGCACGGGACGCCTCCTCGGCGGTGGTGCGGCCGGTGTGGGCGGCCTCGGTGTCGGCCAGCGCCCGGCGCACCGCGTCCTCCGCCTCGGCGCGGGCCGCCACCGCGGCCTCGGTGACGGTCTCGGCGTGCTCCCGCGCCTCGTGGGCCGACACCGCGGCGGCGGCGTGCTCGGCGGCCACCGCGTCTGCCGCGGCTCGTGCCTGCTGCGCCGTGGCCGCCTCGTCCGCACGCGCGCGCGCCGCGGCGTGGGCCTGCTCCTCGGCGTCGGCGGCGACGGAGGCCGCGTCGGCCTGCGTGCGGGCGACGGCCTCCGCGGCGGCGCGGGCCTCCTGCGCGACGCGGGCGGCATCGGCGGCTTCGGCCGCGCGGGTCTCGGCGACCGACCGGGCCTCGTGGGCCTCACGGGCGAGCCGGGCCTGCTCCGCGGCGTCGGTGTCGGCGGCCTCGCGCCCCGCCAGGGCCTCGGCGGCCACGGTCTCGGCGCGCTCGCGCGCGGCCACCGCCTCGCCGGCCGTGGTCTCGGCCGACTCCCGGGCGGCCTCGGCGGCAGCGGCACCGCGGGCGGCGGCGGTCGCCGACTCCTCGGCGGCTGCGCGGTCGACCAGCGCCCGGCCGGCGACGTCGGCCTGCGCCCGAGCAGCGGCCTCGGCCGCGGCGCGGGCGTCCTGCGCGACGAGGGCGGCGTCGGCGGCCTCGGTCGCCCGGGCCTCCGCAGCCAGCCGTGCCTCGTGGGCCTCGGCAGCCCGCCGGGCCTGCTCGGCGGCGTCGGTGTCGGCGGCCTCGCGCCCGGCGAGCGCCTCGGCGGCGCGGGCGTCGGCGCTCTCCCGTCCGGCCAGTGCCGCGGTGGCGGTGGTGTCGGCGGCCTCCCGCGCCGCGGCCGCGACGGCGGCGGCGGCGGCCGCAGCGGCGGCTGCCGCCTCGGCCGAGGTGCGGTCGGCGTGGGCCCGCTCGGCGGCCTCGGTCTGCTCGCGGGCGAGGGCCTCGGCGGCGGCGCGGGCCTCCTGCGCGACCCGGGCGGTGTCGGCGGCCTCGGTCGCGCGGGCCTCCGCCGCCACGCGGGCGTCGTGGGCCTCGGCGGCCAGTCGGGCCTGCTCCGCGGCGGCGCTCTCGGCCTCCCCGCGAGCCTCCGCGGCGGCGGCGGCCGCCTGCTCGGCGCGGTCACGGCCCTCGGCGGCCTCGCGTGCCGCGATCTCCGCGCCCTGCCGCGCGCTGTGGGCTGCGACCGCCGCGTGCTCGGCGTTCTCGCGGTCGGAGTGGGCGTGCGTGGCGGCCTCCGCGTGGGCCCGGGCGGCCTCGTCGGCGGCGGCCCGGGCGGCAGCGGCGTCGGTGGCCAGGCGCGCCTGCTGGGCCGCGTCGTCGTCGGCGGCGGTGCGGCCCGCCTCGGCCACCTCGGCCCGGGCCAGCGCGGCCCGCGCGGTCTCCTCGGCGGCGGCGCGACCGGTGAGCGCCTCGGTGGCGGCCGCCTCGGCCGCGGTGCGTGCCTCGGCGGCTCCCGCAGCGGCGGCAGCAGCCTCCCGGGCCACCACCTCGGCCTCCTCGCGCCGGCGGTGGGCCTCCTCGGCGGCGCGCTCGGCCTCCTGGCGGGCCCGCGAGTGGTCGGCGGCGGCGCGGTCGGCGGCGTCGCGGGCGGCGTACGACGCGGCGGCCAGGCGGGCGGGCTCCTCGACGGCCCGGTCGGCCTCGGCGCGGGCCGTCACCGCGGCCCGGGCGCTCTCCTCTGCCACGAGCCGCTCGGCGGCCTGCTCGGCCGCGGCCATCTCGGCCGAGCGGCGCAGCGACGCGGCCCGGTCGGCCGCCGCCGTCTGCTCGACCACACGGGCCTGCAGCTCCTCCCACGTCAACGTCGGCGCCACGGGGTCACCGGCCCGGTCGCGGCGGCGCCAGAACCGGCCGGTGGCGTCCTCGGGAGGCACGGGGGGTTCACCAGGAGCACTCATCAGGCCAGCACCCTACTGGCGCGCCGGCCTCCTCCGGACCGGGAGGAACGCCGTGGGCGGCCCACCCCGAGCGCCCGGGTCGAGGTCAGTAGACGAGCGCCTGCACGCCGTCCTGGAGGACCTCCTCGGTGAACACCGCGGCCCCCGCCACCCGTATCCCGTCGCGCACGTCGTCGGCGGTGATCTCGCGGCGCGCGGCGCACTGCGAGCACACCGTCACCCGCCCCAGCTCGAGCACCGTGGTCAGCAGCTGCTCGACCGGGGTGGCGTGGGGCAGCGCGAGGTCGGGTCCTCGCCCGGCCACGGCGTACGCCGCCGCGTCGCCGGTCAGCCACAGCGACACGTCGGCCCCCATCGCGACGGCGGCCGCGGCCACGGTGAACGCCTGGTTGGCGCGCTCGGGATCGGCCTGCGCGCAGGTGACCTTGACGACGAGGGATCGGGGCATGCCGCCACCGTAGGGGAGCCCGACCGGAGCAGGGATCACCGTCGTCGGTGGAACCGCCAGTCGCCGGTGCCGTGGCGGCGCAGGTCGTAGCGTCGGTCGTGGGCGCGGCGGTGGTGGTGGCCGCACAGCGGCAGCGCGTTGTCGAGGCTGGTCGCGCCGCCGGCCGACCAGGCATGGGGGTGGTGTACCTCGCACCACGCGGACGGCCGGTCGCAGCCGGTGACGGCGCAGGTCTCGTGGCGCGCGGAGAGCGCCTGGCGCTGGCGACGCGAGTGGAGCCGTCGTTCGCGGCCCAGGTCGAGCGGCACGGAGCCGCCGCCCAGCACCAGCGGCAGCAGGCCGGCCTCGCAGGCCAGCCGCCGGGCCTCACCGGGGGAGACCTGCCCGCCGGCGTCGAGCCGGGCGCTGCCGAGGTCGTGGCGCAGCTGCGCCAGGTCGAGGTGGACCAGCGCGGTGACGGCGTTGCCGCCGGAGAAGTCGCGGGGGAGGTGCTCGATCAGCTCGCACAGCGCGGAGCCCCGCGCCTCGGCCCACGAGAAGCCCGCGCCGGTGCCGGGCACGGTGTCGTCGGTGACCACGGCGCCGTGGGCGTCGCGCGCGTGGCGGCGGGGCGCGGTCAGCACCTCCAGGGCCGACTGCAGCAGCCGACCGTGCAGCTCTGGGACGGTGAACCGGCCCGAGAAGGTGCCGTCGCCGTTGTCGTGCAGCGCCAGCCACGTCTCGGCCTCCGCTGCACGCTCCTCCCGCTCGAGCTCGGCGGCCTCGTGGGCGTCGACCACCTCGGTCGGCACCTCCGGCACGGCGGCGAACATTCGACGGGCCTCCCGGCGCAGGCGCCGCGCGTCCATCGGCCGCCCGGAGCGGGTGCCGAGGCCGGTGGCGCAGGCGACCAGGGACTCCTCCGCGGCCCGCACCTGCTCGGGGGTGACCCCGGCCGGCGCCCGCTCGGCCGCGCGGACGATGACGCGGGCCTGGTCGAGGCGCAGGCGGCCCTCGCTCAACGCGTCCCGCGTCGCGGCGTACTGCTCGTGCAGTCGCCGGGCCAGCCACAGCCCGCCGCGCATCACCTCGCGGGGGTCGCCGGTGAGGCGGGCGAGCCACGCGTCGGTGCCGGTGTCGGCGGTCTCGGAGGCGACGCCGCGCTCGTCGGCCTCCACGCTCAGCGCGAGCCGCAGGGCCACCACCTGCGACTCCAGCTCGGCGAGCTCGTGCACCAGCTCGGCCAGGTCGCGCGTGCTGAGCGCGGCCGGCGAGACCCCGGCGCCCTCGACCACCGCGGTCCGGGCGGCTGCCACGGCAGCCAGGGGCCCGGTGGCCTGGGGTCGGAGCGCGGTCACGGACATGCCTCATCATAGGCCGCGGACCACCTCCATGGGAACAGATGTTCGAACATCTGTGGACGACCGTCAGCAGGAGGAGCGGCCCTGCGCGGCTAGGCTGGGCCGGTGGTCTTCCAGCTCCCCGACAACCTCCACCCCAACTGCGGCCCCGTGGCCTGGATGCTCGGCACGTGGCGCGGCAACGGCAAGGGTGACTACCCGGCGATCGAGCCGTACGACTACGCCCAGGAGCTGATCTTCCAGCAGGACGGCCGACCGTTCCTGCACTACTTCTCCCGCACCTGGATCGTCGACGAGCACGGCGAGAAGGTGCGCGACGCCGCCCAGGAGACCGGGTTCCTGCGCTGCCCCGGCGACGGCAAGGTCGAGCTGCTGCTCAGCCACAACACCGGCGTGGTCGAGATCTGGTACGGCGAGGCCGCCGACGGCAAGGTCGAGCTCGCCACCGACGCCGTGGCCCGCACCGAGACCGCCAAGGAGGTCACCGCCGGTCACCGCCTGTACGGCAACGTGGAGGGTGACCTGCTCTACGCCTACGACATGGCCGCGGTGGGCCAGCCCCTGCAGCCCCACCTGTGGGCCCGGCTGCAGCGCGCCTGAGATGTCCGAGACACCCGGGACGCCAGGGGGGCACGACCTCCGCAGCCGTCTGCGCGGCAGCGGATACCGGCTGACGCCGCAGCGCGAGCTGATCCTCGCCGCGGTGGAGCGGCTCGGCCACGCCACGCCCGACGAGGTGCTGGCCGAGGTGCACCAGCACTCCACGGCGGTCAACATCTCCACCATCTACCGCACCCTGGAGGTGCTGGAGGAGCTCGGGCTGGTGCGCCACGCGCACCTGTCGGACCGGGCTCCGACGTACCACTCGGTCACCGACCACGAGCACTTCCACCTCGTGTGCCGGAATTGCGAGCGGGTCACCTCCGTTGACGCCTCAGTGGCCTCCGAGCTCGTCGCCCGGCTGGCCGCCGAGAAGCAGTTCGTGGTCGACCTCGGTCACCTGACGGTCTTCGGCCACTGCCAGGACTGCGCGACCGACCGTGAGGACCCCCGATGACGACCAGCCCCCTGCTCCACCTGCCCGGCGCCGTCGGCGGCGACGGCATCGACGCCCCCGTGGCGGCCCACTACGGCTCGTTCAACACCGAGCAGCGCGCGCTCGAGGCGGGGGAGGGCTTTGTCGACCTGTCGCACCGCGACGTCGTGCGCATCACCGGTCCCGACCGGCTGACCTGGCTGCACAGCCTCACCACCCAGTTCTTCCACGGCCTCGTCCCCGGCACCTGGACCACCGCGCTGGTGCTGAGCCCGCAGGGCCACGTGGAGCACGCGTTCACCGGCGTCGACGACGGCACGGCGTTCACCGCCCACACCGAGCCCGGCGCGGCCGGGCCGCTCCTGGACTTCCTGCAGCGCATGGTCTTCATGACCCGCGTCGAGCTCGCCGACGTGACCGCCGAGGTGGCCGTCGCCTGGCGCGCCGCCACCGGCGGCTACGACCTGGTCCCGCGCGAGCAGCTCGAGGCGTACGCCGCGGCCGCCGCGCCGCCCGCCGGCCTGTGGGCCTTCGAGGCGCTGCGCATCGCCCGCGGCGAGCCGCGCCTCGGCCTCGACACCGATGCCCGCACGATCCCCAACGAGGCCGGCTGGGTCGGCCCGGCGGTGCACCTCGACAAGGGCTGCTACCGCGGTCAGGAGACCGTCGCGCGGGTGCACACCCTCGGCCGGCCGCCCCGGCGCCTCACGCTGCTCCACCTCGACGGCACCGAGAACCGGCTGCCCACCCGCGGCGCCGAGCTGCGCCTGGGCGAGAAGGTCGTCGGCTTCGTCGGCACCTCCGCCCGCCACCACGAGCTCGGCCCGGTCGCGCTGGCGCTGGTCAAGCGCAACGTGCCGGTCGACGCCCAGCTCGACGTCGACGGCATGCCCGCCGCCCAGGAGGTCGTCGTCGACCCCGAGGTCGGCCTGCACGTGCGCCCGCTGCGCTGAGGCGCGCCCGGCGCGCCGGGGGGTCTCGATACACCTCGTCGCTGGCGCTCCTCGGCACTCGACCACCGAAGGTCGTGCGTCTCGTTGGTCGAGTAGGGGAGGAGCGCCAGCGACGAGCCGTATCGAGACCTCCGCGCTCCGGTGCACCCGGGGGGTCTCGATACACCTCGTCGCTGGCGCTCCTCGGCACTCGACCACCGAAGGCCGTGCGTCTCGTTGGTCGAGTAGGGGAGGAGCGCCAGCGACGAGCCGTATCGAGACCTCCGCGCTCCGGTGCACCCGACCACCGAAGGCCGTGCGTCGCCGTGGTCCCGGACCGGCCGATCGGCACCCCCCACTAGTCCGAACTGACTACGGCCATAGTCATTCTGGGCCATGGGGGAGGCTGGGGTGGACCCCTATCCTCGTGACCCGTGGGGTTCTCTATGTCTGCTTTCTACGTGCTCATCGGCCTCGGCCTGACTGCCTGGGCCGGCCTTCTCGGCTCGCTGCTCGGCCTGGTCCTCTGACCGGCGTGGCGTGGTGACCGGGTTGTCTAGTCACCCGTGGCGAACGGGCCCGAGCGCTGCTCCACTGGACGCGTGCCCATGAGCCTCGGTCGGTGGAGACGCAAGCTGCGCTGCAGGCGCAAGTACGGCAGCCGGTGCCCCCACACGGAGCGGCACAACTGACACCAGGACCGCCCGGCCGCTACCCGCGCCGGTACATCACGTTCGTGTCGGCGGCGGCGTGGGTGAAGCCGAGCCCCGAGTACGTCGCGACCGCGGCGGTGTTGTCGGACTCGACGTAGAGCAGCACCTCGGCGACGCCGAGGCCGGCGAGGTGGTGCAGGCCGGCGAGGGTGAGCAGCCGGCCGAGGCCGAGGCCCTGCGAGGCCGGGTCGATGCCGACGACGTACACCTCGCCGAGAGCAGCGGAGTGCTGCTTGGTCCAGTGGAAGCCGAGCAGGCGGCCGTCGCGCTCGGCGACCAGGAGCCCGGCGGGGTCGAACCACGGCTCGGCCATCCGCTCGGCGAGCTCGGCGCGGTCCATCGCGCCCTGCTCGGGGTGGTGGGCGAACGCCGCGGCGTTGACCCGCACCACCGCGTCGGCGTCGTCAGACGAGAACGAGCGGACGCTGACGCCGTCCGGCACGACGAGCCCGGGCAGCGGCACCGCGGTGGGGCGGCGCATCACCCACAGGTCGCGCACCCGGGAGAAGCCGTGGGAGGCGGCGAGCGCCGCGGCGGCGGGGTGATTGCCGTGCGACCACGCCAGCAGCGGGGCGGGCGCCACCGCGTCGAGCACGCCCTCCAGCAGCCGTCGTCCCGCTCCGGCGCCACGGGCCGCCGGGTCGACGACCAGCGTCAGCTCGTCGCCGACGAGCAGCGCCGCGCCCTGCGGGTCCACCCACGACCGCACCCGCTCGGGGTGGTGGCGCACCGCGCGCCAGGTGGCCTCGTCGAGGGCGGCGGCCCCGTCGTGCTGCTCGGCCGCGGCCGCGATCCGCTCCAGGTCGTCCACGCCGGCCACCCTAGGCCCGTCCACCCCACCGGGTGTCGTGCCGGGCGCGTCACCACGGACACCATGGGCCCCATGAGCAGCAGCAGCGATTCCAGCAGCGACACCGGGACCTCCCAGCGGCAGCTGAGGGACCCCGACGACATCGAGAAGCCCGACTCGCCCACCGACCTGACGAAGCGGTCGAAGATGTACGTGGTGCGCAAGACCGCGCGTGAGTTCAGCAAGGACCAGTGCACCGACGTCGCCGCCGCGCTCACCTACTACGCCGTGCTGGCGCTCTTCCCGGCGATGATCGCGCTGCTGTCGCTGGTCAGCCTCGTCGGCCAGGGGCCCTCGACGGTGAAGACCCTGACGCAGATCCTGCGCGACGTCGGCGCGGGCTCCGTGGCGGAGACCCTCGAGCCCACGCTGCTGCAGCTGGCCAACGCGCCCGGCGCAGGCCTGGCCCTGGTCATCGGCCTCGCGAGCGCGCTGTGGTCGGCCAGCGGGTACGTCGGCGCCTTCGGCCGCGCGATGAACCGCATCCACGAGATGGGCGAGGGCCGGCCGTTCTACGTGCTGCGCCCGCTCATGCTCCTGCTGACCCTGGTGCTGGTCATCATGGTGGCCCTGGTGGCGCTCGGCCTGATCGTGAGCGGCCCGGCCGCTGACGCGGTCGGCAAGGCCATCGGCGTCGGCGGCACCGCCCTGACCGTCTGGAACATCGCCAAGTGGCCGGTGATGCTCGCCGTCGTCGTGGTCATCGTCGCGCTGCTCTACTACGTCACCCCCAACATCAAGCAGCCCAAGTTCCGCTGGGTGTCGATGGGCGCGCTGCTCGCGATCATCACCTGGGTGATCGTCTCCGCGCTGTTCGGCTTCTACGTCGCCAACTTCTCCAGCTACAACAAGACCTACGGCTCGCTGGCCGGCGTCATCGTGTTCCTGCTGTGGCTGTGGCTGACCAACCTCGCGCTGCTGTTCGGTGCCGAGCTCGACTCCGAGCTGGAGCGCGGCCGCGAGCTGCAGGCCGGGCTGCCCGCCGAGGAGGAGCTGCAGCTCCCGCCGCGGATGACCAAGGGCCTGGAGAAGGCCGAGGAGAAGCACGAGGAGGACGTCGCCAAGGGCCGTGCCCTGCGCGAGTCGCGCGGCGACACCGACGACCCGGCGGCCGTCGGCGACGACACCTCGTCGAAGGGCTCGAAGGGCTGAACCCCGTAGGGTCGGCCGGGTGAGTGATCCCGAGGCCCTCTGGTCGCGGGCCCACGGCGTCGACGCCTCGGCGTCGTCGTGGGTCTCGGGCTGGGTGCGGCTGGTGCACGCGCTGGCCCGTCCGCTGGCCCGGCGCGGGGTCTCGCCCGACACGGTGACCGCGCTCGGCGTCGGGGTCTGCGTGCTGGTGCCGCTGTTGGCGGCGCTGCCGGCCGCCTGGCCCCTGCTGGCCACGGTGGTGATGGTGGCCAGCGCCGTGCTCGACGGCGTCGACGGCGCGATCGCCGCGCAGAACGGTTCGGGATCGCGGTGGGGCGAGGTGCTCGACGCGATGGCCGATCGGGTCAGCGACCTGCTGCTGCTCGCCGCGCTCGTCGTGCTCGGCGGACCGTGGTGGCTCGCCGTCGCCGCTGGTGCGTTCACGCTGCTCCACGAGTCGGTCAGGGCCTCGGCGCGGGCCGCCGGCATGGCCGGTCCGGGTGCGATCACCGTGTGGGAGCGGCCCTCCCGCGTCATCGTCGCGGCGTTCGGCACCGGCCTGGTCGGGCTGCTCTGGCTGGCCCGCCGCGCGGGCGTCGACCTCCTCCCGGCGGTCGACCGCGACGCGATCGCCACCGCCGCCCTCGTCGCCGCTGCCGTGCTGGCGCTCGCCGGGTTCGGTCAGCTGCTGCGCGCCGTACGCCGGGCGCTGGCCGCCTGACACCGCGCTCGATCGCGCGGCGCCTGGGGGATCAGGCAGGGCCGACGAGGGCGGCCACGATCTGCGCCGAGAGCAGCACCAGCGGCAGCCCGCCCCCGGGGTGGGCGGAGCCGCCCACGAGGTAGAGGCCCGGCACCGGCGAGCGGTTGGCCGGGCGCAGGAAAGCGGCGCGGGCGCCGTTCGACGACGTGCCGTAGATCGAGCCACCGGGGGTGAGCGTGCGCCGGGCGAGCTCGGCGGGAGTCAGCACCGTGCGGTGCCGCACGCGGTCGCGCACGTCGAGCCCGCGCTCGGCCATCACGGCCAGCACCTGGTCGGCGTACCGCTCGGCGAGGCCCGGCTCGTCCCAGTCGACGCCGGTGCCGGGCTCGTGGCGCGGGGCGTTGACCAGCACGAACCACGCGCCGGTGCCCGGGCCCGGCACGATCGCGGGGTCGTCGGGGGCCGAGACGTAGACGGTCGGCCGCTCCACCGGGCGCGGCGGTCCGCCCCGGCCGAAGACCGCGTCGAACTCCGCGTCGTAGTCCTCGGCGAACAGCACCTGGTGGTGCGGCTGGTCGGGCGGCGGGTCGTCGATCGCCAGCAGCACCACGAACCCCGCCAGCGACGGCGTCGTGCGGCCGATGCGCCGATGCGCGCGGCGGGCGCGGCCCCCGGGCACGAGGTCGCCGTAGAGCTGCTCGGCGTCGGCGTTGGCCACCACCACGTCGGCGTCCAGCGTCGAGCCGTCGCCCAGGCGCACCCCGCTCGCCCGGCCGTCACGCAGCAGCACCTCGGTGACCGTGGTGTCGAGGCGTACGTCGACCCCGAGCCCGCGCACCCGCTCGAGCAGGCTCTCGGCGATGCGGCCGAGCCCGCCGGGCACGTACCAGGAGCCCCAGGCCTGCTCGGCGTGCGGCACGGTGGCCAGCGCCGCCGGGGCGCGGCGCGGGTCGGAGCCGGTGTAGGTGGCGTAGCGGTCGAGGAGCATCCGCAGCCGCGGGTCGCCGAGGTACTGCTCGCCCAGCCCGCGCAGGCTCCGCCACGGCGCGACCGTGGCGACGTCGCCCACGCGGCGCGAGAGCCGCAGCAGGTCGGCGGCACCCACCGGCGACTCGAGGAACGCTGCGTGGGTGACGTCCCAGATGCGCTCGGCGCGGGCCGTGAAGGCCGTCCACTGCGCGCCGCGGCCCTCGCCGAGGGCGTCGTCGAGCGCCTGTGGCACCCGCGCGGCGTCGCCGGGCAGGTCGAGCACGGTGCCGTCGGGGAAGGTGTAGCGGCAGGCGACGTCGAGACGCTGCAGCGGCAGCACGTCGGCGCGCGGGGCGCCGGTCGCGGCGTACAGGTCGTCGAGCAGGTGGGGCAGCGTCACCAGCGACGGGCCGGTGTCGAAGACGAACCCGTCCTCCACGCGGGTGCCGAGCTTGCCGCCCACCACGCCCGCCTGCTCGAGCAGCGTCACGCGGTGGCCCGCCGCCGCGAGGCGCGCCGCCGCCGCCAGTCCACCGACCCCCGCGCCGACCACCACGACGCGCGACGGAGCTGAGGGGTCTCGATACACCTCGTCGCTGGCGTGGTTCCTGAGGAGCGAGCGCAGCGAGCGTCTCGAAGGGCTCCTCGGCACTCGACCACCGAGGTGGGTTTGCGTCGTCCGAGCTCGACCGCCGAGGGTGACCTTTCGTTGGTCGAGTAGCAAGCGCCAGCGAGCGTATCGAGACCCCCGGCGCGGGCTCACCGGGCGACCTCGACGGGGCGGCCCTTCCAGCGCAGGGTGCCGCGGCGGCGGGCGACGACCGACTCCGCGGTGAGCGCGGCGAGCACGGTGACCGACACCGGGTGGGCGAGGGCGTCGGGGACGACGTGGGCGCCGGTGCGCCGCCCGACCAGCACCCGCGAGGCGACGCCGGCGGCGTACCCGACGGCGCCGGTGCGCGACCCGCCGAGCGCGGCGAGCGCCGGCACGACGTGGGCGAGCAGGAGCAGGCCGGTGACCCCGGCGGCGCCGGCCGGCGACCCGAACGCCGCCCACAGCGACTTGGTGTAGCCGGTCCGCAGCGGCGCCCACCCGTCGTACATGCGGCACGACGCCAGCGCGCTGCCGTCGGCCACGCCGCCGCGTCCGCCGGCGGCCTTCACGGCCCGCACGAGCGCGAGGTCCTCGAGCACGTCGCCGCGCACCGCGCCGTGGCCGCCGACCCGTGCGTAGGCGGCGGCGTCGACGGCGAGCAGCTGGCCGTTGGCGGCGCTGAGCGACGGCCGGGTGGAGTGCTCGGCGAGGCCCAGCGGCAGGGTGCTCATCCACGACCACTGCAGCAGCGGCTGCACGAGCCGCTCGCCGGGGGTGTCGGCGCGCTGGTGGGGGTAGGGGCTGACCAGGTCGAGCGCGTGGCGGCGCAGCAGGGCCACGGTGGCGGTGACGGCGTCGGGGGCCAGCGCGACGTCGGCGTCCACGAACAGCAGGACGTCGGCGCCCGCGGCGGCGTCGGCCAGCTGCTGGCACGCCCAGGGCTTGCCCAGCCAGCCGGCCGGGGTGGGCGCGCCGGTCACCACCTCGACGGGCGGCCAGCCGTCGGCGGCGGCCTGGCCGGCGACGACCGCCAGCACGTCGGGGGTGGCGTCGGTCGAGCCGTCGTCGAGCACGACCACCCGCACCGGTCCCGGCCACCGCGCCGCGGCCCGGCGGATCGCCCGCAGGCAGCCGGCCACGTGGTCGGCCTCGTCGCGCACCGGCAGCAGCACCGCCACCGACTCGGCCGCGCCGGCCGCCCCACCCGGCGCGCGCGAGACCGGGCCGGGACGGCGCACGCGGCGCAGGTTGTCGACGGTGAGGGCCAGCGAGGCGAGCGAGAGCGACGTACCGGCCCGCACGGCCCACCGCCCGGCCCCGACCCGGGCCGGGGTCACCGCGACGCCCGCCACCGGCGCGCGACGTGCACGGTGAGCGGCACGCCCACCAGCCCCATCACCAGTCCGCCGACCAGGGCCACGGAGGGCCGGCCGAAGAACACGGCGTGGGCCATCACCGACGACCAGTAGGTCCACAGGTAGACCGCGACCGGCAGCGCGTCGCTGGCGACCCGCCCGCGCCCACCGTCAGAGGCGCGCGGCGACGCGGGCAGCAGCAGGTGCAGCGCCGTCATCAGCACCAGCGCCACCAGGAGCCAGCCGGCGAAGTTGGTGAGCGGGATGCCCTCGACCCCGGGCAGTGCGGGGGTCGGCGACTCCCAGGCCCAGTGCCCGGCGTCCACCATCTGCGGGTCGAGGAACACGTCCCACGCGGTGAGGGCGAAGGCGCCCAGCGCGATCGTGGAGGTGGCGCTGCGACCGCGGGTGAGCGTGCGGGCCGCGACCAGTGCGGGCCAGGCCATCATCACCCAGGCCAGCGGCACCAGCAGCGGTACGCCGAGCAGCTCGACCCCGAGGGTCCCGGTGTAGCGGTAGCCGCCGAACGGGAAGCCGGTGGCGGTGCCGACGGCCTCGGCGAGCAGCCCCCCGCCGCCGGCCACCACGACCAGGGCGAGCGCGGCGCCGGGGCCGCGGGTGAGCAGCACGTGCGCCACCGCCGCGGTGGCCAGCAGCGCGACCGCCGACACGGTGAGGGCGAGCGTGCCGCCGCCGGTGAGCGGGAACGCGACCTGGCTGAGGATGCCGCCGGCGCCGAGCACCCACGCCGCCGCGGCAGCCGGCCGCGGACGTCGGGGGCCCGGGTGGGTCGCGGCCCGGGGCAGGGGCCGGTGGGCGGAGATTGTCACGGGGTCCTTCCGCGGTAGGTGCCGGCGACGTCGTGCACGGCGAGGCGGGCGAAGAGCTCCTCGGCGTACCAGTCGGCGGTGCGGGTGCGCTCGACGACGGCACGGTGGGGGGAGCGGCGGTAGGCGAAGTCGACGAGGTCGGCCGAGGAGTCCCAGAGGGAGAACGTGCCCTGCAGGCCGATCGGCGCCTCGCCGACGCCGAGGGAGAGCCGCAGCCCGGGCGACCCGACGAGGTCGGCGGAGACCGGGGGCACGGCGCACCAGAACGACAGGGCCTTCACGGGTCGCAGCCGGGCGCGGGTGAGCGCGGCGACGGGTCCGTCGTGGCGCCCGCCACTGGCGGTCCCGAACGGCTCGGCGCCCGACCAGCGGCCGTGGGCGGTGAGCGGGGTCATCCGCACCCGCAGCGCCTCGTCGGCGGCGTCCTGCCAGCCGGTCACCAGGCGGGAGGTGGCGAAGGCGTCGGCGCGGGCGGTGGCCTGCGCGGGGTCGGCGTCGTCCCACACGGTCAGCAGCGCCCAGTGGTGGGGGTCGGCGTCGCGCAGCGTGAACGTCTCACCGGAACCGGTGCCCATCAGCTTGGCGAACCCCAGGCCCGGCACGCCGCGCAGGGCCCGGCGCCCGGTGGCCATCCGCCGCAGCGCCGGTCCGACCCGCTCGACGCCCCACACCCGCAGCTCCACCAGCGGCGGGCCGGTCGGGGCGGTCGGGGCGCTCACGACGCCACCGCCGCGGCCGGCCGCCCGGCGCGGTGGTCGGCGATGCGCTCGTCGAGGGCGCGGGTGGCGGCCCAGCCGACGAGCAGGAGGGTGTGCAGGACGTAGAGCCACAGCCCGACGGCGACGACCCCGCCGACGAACCCGAGCCCACCGAACGGCAGGCCGACGTCGATCGGGATGGCCAGGAACAGCTGGAAGCCGTGCAGGAAGCCGGCCAGGAACGACGCCGTGGCCAGCGCGCCCACCGCCGCCACCACCCAGCGCGGTCGCCCGGGCATCACGGCGCGGAACACCCAGGTGAGCACCACCGAGAGCGCCAGCCAGATCGCGGTGAAGCCGAGGACGACGCGGACGACCAGGTCGCCGGCGCCCCCGCCGCCGCCCTCGGGCGCCAGCGGCACCAGCCGGTCGGCCACCGCGAGCAGCGCCCAGGTCAGCGGCAGC
This sequence comes from Nocardioides sp. FY1077, assembly GCF_058681775.1. Taxonomy (NCBI): domain Bacteria; kingdom Bacillati; phylum Actinomycetota; class Actinomycetes; order Propionibacteriales; family Nocardioidaceae; genus Nocardioides; species Nocardioides sp. FY1077. The sequence goes on from NZ_JBZWDB010000002.1 coordinate 383,315, forward strand.
ACGACGACGAGCAGCGCCATCACGGTGAGCCGCGCGCGCCAGCCGGTGAACCGGTCGGGCTCCGGGGTGAGGGCGAGGCCGGCGCGGCGCAGGCCCTCGCCGTAGAACGACGCGGGCAGCAGCAGCACGATGACCCCGGCCCAGCCGAGGTCGTCGACGAGGTGGGTGGCCGCGCCGGCGAGGGTGTCCCACGCGGGGCGCCCGCCCATGTCGGGCGGCACCAGCACGCGCAGGTCGAGCAGCCGCGTCTCGGCGCCGTCACTACCGCGGGTCCAGGTCGTGCTCCACAGCGCGAGCAGCAGCCACGGCACCAGCGCGATGGCCGAGAAGTACGTCAGCGTCGCGGCGGCCCCGGCGAGGTCGCGGCCGCGCAGCACGCGCCCGGTGCCGGCGACGAGCGTGCGCACCTCGCGCCGGGCAGGGTCCACCCTCACCGGGACGGGGGAGCGGCGGACGCGGGCGTGGACATCTCGTCCAGCGTGCGCCTCTCGCCGCGCCCGCGGCTCACCTCTAAGGCGGGATCTCAGGGGCCCCGGGCCGGGTGGCTCCGGGGTCGTCCTGGGACCCGGGGTCAGCCGACGCGCGTGGGCGAGGCGTCCGTCGTGCGCGCGTCGTCCTCGGCGGCGGCCTTCTCCTTGGCCGGCAGCACGAAGCGGTAGCCGACGTTGCGGACGGTGCCGATGAGGGTCTCGTGCTCGGGGCCGAGCTTGGCGCGCAGGCGCCGCACGTGCACGTCGACGGTGCGGGTGCCGCCGAAGTAGTCGTAGCCCCACACCTCCTGCAGCAGCTGCTGGCGGCTGAAGACCCGGCCCGGGTGCTGGGCGAGGAACTTCAGCAGCTCGAACTCCTTGAACGTGAGGTCGAGCGGGCGCCCGCCGATCTTGGCGGTGTAGGTCGCGTCGTCGACGACGACCTCGCCGGAGCGGATGACGTGGGCGTCGGGGTCGGCGGCGTCGCGGCGGGCGGCGAGGCGACCGATGGCGAGTCGGATGCGGGCCTCGAGCTCGGCGGGGCCGCAGGTGTGCAGGACGACGTCGTCCATGCCCCAGTCCTGGTTGACCACGGCGAGGCCGCCCTCGGTGACCACGAGCACGACCGGGACGTCGGTGCCGGTGGTGCGGATCAGCCGGCACAGGTCGCGGGCGTGGGCGAGCTCCTGGCGGCCGTCGACGAGCAGCAGGTCGGAGTCGGGGGCCTCGAGCAGCGCGCTGCCCTCGCAGGGCAGGATCTTCACGTGGTGCCCGAGCAGCGACAGTCCGGGGAGGACCTCCGCCGAGGGCTGCAGGGCGCTGGTCAGCAGCAACAGGGTGCTCATGGTGGTCTCCTCCGGGAAGCCGGACAGGGGACCGAAACGCAACGTTGGGCTCCGGCGCGGTGCTACAGAGGACACAGTAGGAAACTCGGGGGACACATTGGAAGGTTCCAAAGTGAATGAGACCGAAATCATCCACGTTCGTTACTGGGCCGCAGCCCGGGCGGCGGCCGGTGTCGCCGGCGACGACCTCACGGTCGCCGGCCCCCTCGCGCTGGCCGAGGTCGTCCGACGCGCGGTCGCGCTGCACCCCGGCACGAACCTCGCCGCGGTGCTGGCGGTGTGCTCGACGCTGGTCGGCGAGCAGCCGGTCGGTCGCCGCGACCCGGGCGCGGTGATGGTCGAGCCCGGCGCCTCGGTGGAGTTCCTGCCGCCCTTCGCCGGCGGCTGACCCGCGGGAGGCCCCGCCGGCTCGGCGCCGTGCGACGAAGTGCGGCGCAAACTGCCACTGGGTGGCTGATACTTCAGCCATCATGTTCCGGTTTCCCCGGCCGGCCGGGGAAACCGCCCCGCCTGCCGGGGCCTACCGCCCCGCCTGCCGGGGCCTACCGGGGCCCACCAGGGTCGTACGACGAAGTGCGGCGGAAACTGCCACTGGGTGGCTGAAATTTCAGCCACCGTGTTCCGGTTTCCCCGGCCGGCCGGGGAAACCGCCCACGCCAGGAGCCGCCGTCCGTCCGGCCCGTGGGACGGACGAGCGCCGGTAACGCGCGGGCGACCGACGTGACGCCAGCGCACCACGTCTGAAACGTTGCAGTGACATCCGGCTCGCACGATGGCGGCTCACCCGTCACCACCGACCCGGCTCTGCCCGGTCTCGGCGGTGGTGACCCACTTCCGGGAGTCAGCTTGCGCAAGCCGCTCCGCGGCAGCCTGGGCGTCGCCGTGTCGACCGCCCTGCTCGCCGTGCCCTTGAGCACCATCAGCCTCACCATGGCCGCACCGGCGTACGCCGCCGACCCGGTCGCCTCCGGCCCCGACTGGGACGTCGAGCGCTCCGCCGGTGGCTACCTGGTCACCGTCGAGCTCGACGAGCCCCTCGAGATGCGCTCCGACGCGCCGACCATCGTGGTCGACGGCGAGTCGGTCGGCATCGCCACGGAGGCGGCCGACGGCCTGTCGCTGTCGGTGTTCACCACCGACCCCGCGGTCGCCGACGCCGGCTCGGTCGAGCCCGGCTGGGCCAGCAGCGCGACCACGGGCGACACGGCGTCGCGCGACGCCGTGCCGACCGAGGTGCCGGAGGCGGCGCGCGAGGTGCTCGAGGCCGACCCGTCCTCGATCGGTACCTACGACTGGACCGAGTCGATCTACAAGTTCGGTGAGCAGAGCATCCCGCTGGCCGCGATCGGCGGCGTCCGCGGCGAGCTCGAGGGCAAGGTCTACCTGCCGACCACGGGCGGCGCGCGCCCGACGGTCGTGCTGATGCACGGCCGCCACAGCTCCTGCTACGGCACCGGCACCGCCAACCCGCTGCGCTGGCCGTGCGCCACCAGCCCGGAGGCGACCGACCGCAAGTCGATCCCCAGCTACCTCGGGTACGACGGTACGGCGCGCGCCCTGGCCAGCAACGGCTACGCCGTCGTGTCGGTCTCGGCCAACGCGATCAACGCCAACGACAACCAGCTCGCCGCCGACCAGGGCGCGCAGGCGCGCGGCCAGCTGATCCTCGACACCCTCGACATGCTGAAGCGGGCCGACCAGGGCGCCAGCGTCACCTACCGCGACGCGTGGACCGGTCGCGACGTCACGCTCGCGCAGGCCCTGCAGGACGGCACGACCGCGCTCGCCGAGCGCGCCGAGGGCTTCCCGAACGGCGTGGAGCCGCTCGACACCGTCACCCCGGGCGACCTGGTGGGCCGCTTCGACCTGAGCACCATCGGCCTGATGGGCCACTCCCGCGGCGGTGAGGGCGTCACCTCGGCGACGGTCCTCAACCAGGCCATGGACCAGCCGTGGGCGATCGAGTCGATCCTGCCGCTCGCGCCGGTCGACTTCGGCCGGATGAGCGTGCCCGACGTGCCGATGAACGTGATCCTGCCCTACTGCGACGGCGACGTCTCGAACCAGCAGGGCCAACACATGCTCGACGACTCCCGCTACGCGTTCGGCGACGACGTGCTGCGCAGCGGCGTGTGGGCGATGGGCGCCAACCACAACTTCTACAACACCGTCTGGACGCCGGGGCAGTACTCCTACAGCGTCAGCGACGACTGGAGCGGCAGCGCCACCCGTCGCGTCGAGCCGGTCTGCGGCACCGACCCGACGGTCGCGGCCACCTCGATCCGGATGACGGCCGCCGAGCAGTACGACCAGGGCACCGCCTGGATGGCCGGCTGGTTCCGGCTGACCCTCGGCGGCGAGGAGCAGTTCCTGCCGATGTTCGACGGATCGAACGCCGTGCCGGCGAGCCTCGGCGACGAGGACGTCCGCAGCGTCTCCACCGCTCCCGCCTCGGAGCGCGCCACGATCGCCTCGTTCGAGAACGCCTCCTCGCTGGTGCGCACCTTCGGCACCGCCACCGCCAACCCGTGCGCCAGCCTGAGCGGCCGCACGGTGCCGCAGGAGAAGGCGTACTGCGCCACCACCCTGGCCAGCGCGCAGGCACCGCACTGGACACCCGCCAGCAACGCCGGCAACGTCCCGGCCACCCCGGTGACCCGGATGGCGTGGACCTCCGCGACCGGCCAGGTGCGCGTCTCGGTGCCGGCGCGTCTGCGTGACGCCGCCGGCTCCGAGCGCCTCTCGGTCAAGATGGCCGCCGACGAGACGGTCACCACCGGCACCGACCTGACCCTCGAGGTCGTCGACGGGGCCGGCGTCAGCTGGAGCGCCCCGGTCTCCACGCTCAACCCGCTCGCCCTGGTGCGGCTGCCGTCCTCGGCGACCACCACCAGCGCCTCGACGTTGAAGAAGGTCGTGCTCCAGCAGGTCGACGTGCCGATGGCGACGCTGACCGACGCCGGCCTCGACACCGGCGACCTGCGCGAGGTCCGCTTCACCGCGGCCACCGGGCAGGACGGCACGCCGTCGGGGGCGGCGTACCTCTCCGACCTGGCCTTCGAGTCCTCGGCGGTCGGCACGGCGAAGTCGCGCGAGTGGCCCACGCTCGACGTCTTCGCGCCCAACCTCGCCGAGGGTGACGCGCCGAGCACCGTCGACACGGCGGTCTACCTCGACGAGCCCGCCACCACGCCGGTCACCGGCTACGTGTCGGTGCTCGGCTCGACCACGAGCCGCGCGGGCAGCTCGATGGAGAAGGTGACCTTCGCCCCCGGCGAGACCTGCCAGGTCGTCACCACCGCGCTGCAGGGCGACCAGGCCCCCAGCACGACGGCCGGCACGACCCTCAAGGCCAGCGTCACCAACACCTCGGGTGCGGTGATGGGCGACAAGTCGATCGTCTTCACGACCATCAGTGAGGACGACGGTCTGCTGCCCAGCGGCACCCCGCCCACCACGCCGACCGAGCTGCCGGCGTACGGCACCCCGGGCGAGGTCTGCGCCGAGCTCGCCTCGGTGAAGGCGGGCGGCTCGGTGACCCAGGAGGGTGCGACCGCACCGGGTGGTGAGCTGGTGCTCACCGCCGGCGGCTTCCGCAACGGTGAGTCGGTGACGTTCACCGTGGAGGGCTACGACCCCACCACGGTCGTCGCCGACGACCAGGGCGTCGCCACGGCCACCTACGCGGTGCCTGCCGACGCCGCGCTCGGCGAGGCCGCGGTCACCGCGGTCGGCGCCGGCACCGGTCGGGAGTCCACCGGTACGGCGTCCGTCACCGGTCGCGAGACGACCACCACGCTCGACGTCCCGGCGAGCGTGGACGGTCGCGAGAAGATCGCGGCGGTCGTCACCGTCGGCGGCGCGGTGGAGGGCGTCCCCCTCACCGGCACCGTGCGGTTGAAGATCACCTCGCCCGCGGCCGACTACCGGGTCGTCCGGGAGCAGGCCGTCGGGGACGACGGTTCGGTGACCTTCACCTTCCGGGCGCCGAGCCGCCTGGCGCAGGTCAAGGTGCAGGCGCTGTACCTCGGTGACGGTGGCTACGCCGCCAGCCGCTCGACGGTGGAGCGGATCCGCATCCGCTGACGCACCAGCACGAGCAGCGGGGCGGGGGGTCGACGACCTCCCGCCCCGCTGTCGTCGTCGGGCCGGAATGCCGCGGCGGCGGTGGTCGTTCTCCCCGGGTGCCCACCGGACTCGTGATCGCCCTCGTCGCCGTCGTCGTCGCGCTGGCGTTCGGCGGCTACCGCGCCGTCACCGACGGCCGCTTCCGCCCCCGCAAGGCCACCCCGTCGGTCGAGCAGCAGCCGCCCCCGGTGGTGGAGCAGCGAGCGTCAGCGACAGCACCCCCGTCGGTCGAGCAGCGAGCGCCAGCGACGGCACCCCCGTTGGTCGAGCAGCGAGCGCCAGCGAGCGTCGTCGAGACCACCTGGCACCACGTCCTCGACGCGATCCCTGACGCCCGACCCGGCGAGCGGGCCACGCTGCTGCAGTTCTCCAGCGCCTTCTGCGCGCCGTGCCGGGCGACCCGGCGCACGCTGACCGAGGTGGCCGAGCTGGTGCCGGGCGTGGTGCACCTCGAGGTCGACGCCGAGCAGCACCTCGACCTGGTGCGCCGGCTCGACGTGACCCGCACCCCCACGACGCTCGTGCTCGATGCCGGTGGCGCCGAGGTCACCCGCGCCGCCGGCGCCCCGCGCAAGGAGCAGGTGCTGCAGGCCCTCGCCCAGGACTGACCTCAGGTCAGCGGTGCACGGCCGCCGCGCACCCGCACTGCTCGCCCCAGGTGGGGTGGTAGTCGTCGACGACGACGTGGCAGGTGCGGGGCCGGTGGTCGAGCAGGTGGTGACGCACGACGCGGTGGTGGCACTCGGGGCAGACGACCGTCGACGCTGACGGCCTGTGCTGGAGCAGGGTCATTCACGCAGCGTGCTCCGGCGGCTCGCCCGGGGGCGTCCGCCGCTCCCGTCATCCCCGCTTCTGGGTACGTCCCTGGTGGGCGGCGGGGTCGAGGTAGTCGAGCCGCTCCTCGACGCCGGAGTGCAGCCGCTCCACGTCGACGCGCACCATGTGCTGGATCACCTGGGTCAGCGAGACCTCCGGGCGCCAGCCGAGCTGCTCGACGGCCTTGGTGGGGTCACCGACCAGGTCCACCACGTCGGCCGGCCGCATGAACGCCGGGTCCTGGCCGACGTACGCCGTCGGGTCGTCGATGCCGACCTCGGCGAAGGCCATCTCCAGGACGTCGGAGAGGGCGTGGGAGGTGCCGGTCGCCACGATGTAGTCGCCGGGGGAGTCCTGCTGCAGCGCGAGGTGCATGGCGCGGGCGTGGTCGCCGGCGAAGCCCCAGTCGCGGCGCACGTCGAGGTTGCCGAGGGTGACCTGGTCGCGCAGGCCGAGGTGGATCTCGGCCACGGCGCGGGTGATCTTGCGGGTGACGAACTGCTGGCCGCGCAGCGGGCTCTCGTGGTTGTAGAGGGTGCCGGTGCTGGCGAAGAGCCCGTAGGACTCGCGGTAGTTGATCGTCAGGTGGTGGGCGAAGCTCTTGGCCGCGGCGTACGGGCTGCGCGGGTGGTGGGCGGTGCCCTCGGTCTGCGGCTGCTGGTCGGAGATGCCGAACATCTCCGAGCTCGACGGCTGGAAGAAGCGCGGCGCCGTGCCGTGCCGCTCGCGGTGGGCCACCAGCTCCTCGAGGGTGCGCAGGACGCTCATGGCGTTCGTCTCCGCGACGGTCTCGGCCTGCGCCCAGCTGGCCCCGACCGAGGTGATGCCCGCCAGGTTGTAGAGCTCGCCGGGGCGTACGTCGTCGAGCAGCCGGCCCAGTGCGGGGCGGTCGCGCTGGTCGAGCTCCACCACGTCGACGCCGTCGAGGTAGACCCGGCGCACGTCGCTGCCGGGTCGCACCGTGCCGACGACGCGGTAGCCGAGGGAGAGGAGGTGACGGGCGAGGTGGATGCCGTCCTGGCCACCCACCCCCGTGACCAGGGCCGTGGGGGTGGCGGGGCCCTGGGCGAGTGGCGGGGTGCTCATGGTGGCGAGAGCCTAGCCGGGGGTCGTCGTCCGCCATCCGGACACCCGTACCAACCGGCGAGATGCGGCCCGAGGTCGCCACGGCCCGCGGCCTACCCTGGAGGCATGTCCTCGACCTGGCTGACCAAGCGACGCGCGGTGGACCACTGCCGCGTGCGCTCGTCGCTGTGTCGACCGTCCTGACGGAGTCGCACCACCCTGCCTGATCGCGATCGGCCCGGTGCGACCGTGCGGCTCGTCCCGCACCGCAGGCGCCACCCGGCGCCGTCCCCGGACCCGACCAGGAGCGACATGTCCAGCACCACCACCGGCCAGCCGGCCACGACCACCCCCCGCGGCATCGACCCGCGCGGGCCGCAGCTCACCGCGGCGATCACCGCGGTGGTGCTCGTCGTCGTGCTGGCGCTGCCCACCGCGGCCGCCACGGTGCTGACCGCGGTGCAGGTGGCGTTCTTCGCCGTGGGCGCCGCGTGGGGCGTGCAGCGCACCCCGCACGCCTGGCTGTTCCGCACCGTCGTGCGGCCGCGCCTCGCCGCACCCACCGAGCTCGAGGACCCCGAGCCGCCGCGCTTCGCCCAGGCCGTGGGCCTGCTGTTCACCGGGGTCGCGCTGGTGGCCTACCTGCTCGGCGCCGTGCTCGTGGCGCAGGTGGCCATCGGCCTGGCGCTGGTCGCCGCGCTGCTCAACGCCGTCTTCCGCTTCTGCCTGGGCTGCGAGCTCTACCTGCTGCTCCGGCGCGCCACCGCCTGACCCGCACCACCCCGACACACCCAGCCACCCGAGATCCGACCCGCACCGAACGCCGGTGCACAGAAAGGTACTGACATGAGCCGCGACAGCTCCCTCGTCTCCACCCAGTGGGTGGAGGACCACCTCGACGACCCGACCGTGGTCGTCATCGAGGTCGACGAGGACACCTCGTCCTACGACAAGGGCCACATCCGTGGCGCCCTGAAGCTCGACTGGACCACCGACCTGCAGGACCAGGTGCGCCGCGACTTCGTCGCCAAGGACCAGTTCTCCGCCCTGCTCTCCGAGCGCGGCGTCTCCAACGACGACACCGTCGTCCTCTACGGCGGCAACAACAACTGGTTCGCCGCCTACGCCTACTGGTACTTCAAGCTCTACGGCCACCAGGACGTCAAGCTGATGGACGGCGGCCGCAAGAAGTGGGAGCTCGACTCCCGCGAGCTGACCGACGAGCTGCCGACCGCGAAGGCCGCCAGCTACACCGCCACCGAGCAGGACCGCTCGATCCGTGCGTTCCGCGACGACGCCGTGGCCGCCATCGGCGTGCAGAACCTCGTCGACGTGCGCAGCCCCGACGAGTACGCCGGTCGCCTGCTGGCCCCGGCCCACCTCCCGCAGGAGCAGGCGCAGCGCGCCGGCCACGTGCCGACGTCGATCAACGTGCCGTGGAGCAAGAACTGCAACGACGACGGCACCTTCAAGTCCGACGCCGACCTGCAGGCGCTCTACGCCGACGCCGGCATCGACGACTCGAAGGACACCATCGCGCTGTGCCGCATCGGTGAGCGCTCCTCGCTCACCTGGTTCGTGCTCAAGGAGCTGCTGGGTCACCAGAACGTCAAGAACTACGACGGCTCCTGGACCGAGTACGGCTCCCTCGTCGGCGTCCCCGTCGCCCTGGGCGACGAGCCCGGCGTCGCCTGATGTGCGGCGCCACTGAAGGCGGCCTGTCGCTCGAGGGCGTGAACGTCGCCAAGGAGGCCATCGTGCAGGGCCAGGTCGTGCGCGGCGGCGAGCCCGTCGGCAACGCCTACGTGCGCCTGCTCGACCGCACCGGCGAGTTCACCGCCGAGGTGCCGACGTCGGCCACCGGCCACTTCCGGTTCTTCGCCGGCGAGGGGGAGTGGACCCTGCGCACCCTCGCACCCAAGGCCGAGCCCGTGGACAAGAAGGTGCACGCCTCGGTCGGCAGCGTCGCCGAGGTCGTCGTCGCCATCTGAGCGGACGCGTGTACGCCGACGAGGGCCCGGACCGGAGACGGTCCGGGCCCTCGTCACGTCCGGAGCGGGCCGGGCCGGACTAGACCAGCCCCGTCCGGTTGCCGTCCGTCCGCGTGCAGAAACGGTCCCCGCCCGGTAACACCGGGGTTTCCTCCGGGGCCCGGGAGATTAATTCCGGGTGCGATCTGTCCAGCCTGCGGCGGATATGTGCGGAAAGCGGCACGGGTGTGCTTTGCTTCAGTCTCATTCAAGACCTAGGCACTCAGTGCCACGCAACGGGAGCCCAACCATGACCAAGCTGATCGCAGGCATCCTCGCCTCCTTCCTGATGGTTGCCGGCTTCGTTGCCACCGCTGGCACCGCGTCTGCCGCCCCCTACACCGGCTCCATCGGCACCTCGACCACCGCCGACGGCCCGAGCCGCGTCGACAAGGGCGACCAGGCCGTCTACAACGTGACCACGACCGCCGAGGAGTCCCCGGAGGCCGAGGGTCGCAGTGTCGAGGGCAAGCTCGTCATCACGATCCGCAAGAAGAGCGGCAACTACGCCACCTCGAAGATCATCTTCGACTACGACGGCTCGGCTTCGGTCAAGACCCCGGCCCTGCCCACCAAGGGCAAGTACATCGTCACCTTCGAGTTCCAGCCCAAGGCCAACTCCGCCTTCGTCGGCTCCACGGTCACCAAGACCGTCATCGCCCGCTGACCGCACCGCGTTGAAGAGGGTCCCCACGGCACTGCCGTGGGGGCCCTCTTCGTCTGTTCCGTCCCGGGCGTCAGCGGTGGTGCGTCATCGCTGGGCGTTCGAGCTCGACCCGTGAAAGGCAGCCATGCGCTCCCACCCCGTACGTAGCCTCCTCCTGCTCGTCGCCGGGGTGGTCCTGGTCGGCGGTGCGTGGGCGGGCTGGCAGGTGCTTCGCGTCGCGTCCAGCCTCGACGCGGCGGGCGACGACGTGGCCGAGCTCAGGGCAGCGATCAGCTCCGGTCAGGACTCGGAGGCGCAACGGCTGCTCGACGAGCTGGACTCGCACAGCGAGGACGCAGCAGAACGTTCCAGCGGCCCGACCTGGTCGGTGCTGACCCGCCTGCCCTGGATCGGCGACGACGCGCGCGGCGTCGCGCTGGTCAGCGAGGTCGTCCACGACCTGAGCAGGGACGGCCTCGGGCCCCTCATCCGCAGCGCTCGTGACCTGGCCGGCATCGTGCCCGTGAACGGTGCTGTCCCTGTCGCTCGGGTGGTGGAGCTCCAGGCGCCCGTGGCCGACGCCGAAACAGCGTTGTCGTCTGCCGCGCAGCGCCTCGGCGACCAGGATCCGTCCGGGTTCATGGGCCGGCTGCGGGACCCCTACCGCGACCTGTCGACGCAGGTGACGGACGCGGCGTCGGCGATGTCGGCGGCAACCACGGCGCTCGAGGTGATGCCGTCGATGCTGGGGCAGCGCGAGTCCCGCAACCACCTGCTGGTGGTTCAGAACAACGCCGAGGTGCGGGCGACCGGCGGGCTGCCGGGTGCGGTGTCGTTGGTGCAGAGCGACCGCGGCAGGATCCGTCTGACGGAGCAGACCTCGGGGGCCGCGTTCGGCGAGCGGCCCGGGGGACCGGTGCTTCCGCTCACCGTCGCAGAGCGCGAGCTGTACGGCCCCCAGCTCGGCACCTACTTCCTCGACGCCAACTTCACCCCCGATTTCCCGCGGACTGCCGACCTGATGCGGGCGAGATGGGACGAGGTGTACCCGACGGACCCGCTCGACAGCGTGATCTCGCTCGACCCCGTGGCGCTGTCCTACGTGCTGGGAGCGACCGGCCCGGTGACTGTCGGTGGCCGCACGTTGACCGCTGAGAACGCGGTCGACGAGCTGCTCCACCTGGCCTACCTGCGGATTACCGACCCCGCCGACCAGGACGAGTTCTTTCGCAACGTCGCGCGGGCTGTGTTCGACCAGGTCCTGACCGGGGTGGAGTCGCCCCAGGCGCTACTCGTCGCACTTGCGCGGGGTGCACAGGAGCGTCGCATCTACATTCACCTGTTCGGACCAGAGCAGCAAACTCTGACTGGCAGTGTTGTCGCTGGGGAGCTTAGCCCAGGGCCAGAAGAGGAGCCCCAGGTTGCCCTCGCGCTGAACGACCGCACTGGGGCCAAAATGTCCTACTACCTCGACGTCGATGCCGCGGTGGATGCCACCTACTGCGTGAACCAGGAACAGGGCCTCGTGGGTGAGGCTACCTTGACCTCGTCGGCGCCCGTCAATGCAGCGTCGCTGCCCCCATACGTTACTGGCTCAGGACAATACGGTGTTCGACCTGGCGATCAACTTGTTTCGGTGAATCTGTTTGCACCGCTGGGCGGCTCTTTCGCCTACGTAAGTATCAACTCAATGCCCATCGAAATCCGCCCAACCAAACTCGACGGGCGCCCGGTGGCGACAACGAACGTACTGCTTGAACCTGGCGAGACGGTGGAATTGGCCTGGGGCATGCGCTCGGGCAAAAATCAGACTGGCAATGTTGAATTCAGAGTTACGCCAACCGCTCAGTCCGCAACGCCCTCGGGGACTGTGGCGGGAGCATGCTAGTGATCGCGGGCCCACCCCGCATCCTGCCCCGTCGTCAAGACCTTGCCGGGCTCACTTCGAGCTGACCGACTTCCGGCCGTTTGAGGGCTCTGGCACTAGTGTTTCCCCTTCGCCCTCCTTTTCGAACTCTCAGGAACACTTGCGGGCGCATAACCTCCGCCGTACCCGTACCCGTACCCGTAACTACCGCCTCGGCGCCCAGTCGGCACCATGTTCAACACTGTGCCCACAATCGATGAATCTACTTGGACAAGGCGATCTCGCGCGTGCTTGACCTGATCAATCGTCGTCTTGCCGAACTTGATGACTAACAAGGCCCCATCGGCCTGAGACGATAGGAGTGCTGCATCCGTGACGGGGAGTAGCGGCGGAGCGTCGATCAGAATGACGTCGAACTGCATACGGAGCTCACGCAGCATTTCCGCCATAGCCTGAGATTGCACCAACTCTGCCGGATTGGGCGGGACCGCACCACTTCCAATGAACCTCAGACCGCTTGGCCGGTGCGTCTGGACCGCTTCCGCGAGTTTCACATTGCCGGTAAGCACAGTTGTTACGCCTGTTGTTTGGTCTAGGCCGAGTGCCGATGCTGCCTTCGGTCTCCGTAGATCGCCCTCAATGAGGACGGTGCTATAACCCGCTTGCGCCATAGTTATCGCAAGGTTAACCGAGGTGCTTGTCTTGCCCTCTGACGGCACCGCCGACGTGACTACAAAAACCTTGTCTGGATTGTCCACGCGAACGAACTGGATATTGGTCCGCAGCACTCGGAACGCCTCAACGCGCGGAGCGTGGGAATCGAGCGAAGTGACCAGTTCCCTGGAACGCGCACTGCGGTCGTAACCGATGGATCCGAGCACAGGCACCCCGAGAGGATCCAAATCCTGCGGTCCCTTGATAGTCGTATCGAGCGCCTCCCGACCAAGTGCCGCGGCGCAGCCGATTATGAGACCAAGTAGTGCCCCGAGCACTAGGTTTCGAACTGGTCTCGGCGAGACTGGCGACTCCGGAAGAAGTGCAGCGTCTACTATGGTTGCCTTGATTGGAGAGGCTGACGAATTCGTTGGCGCTTCCAACTTGCGGATGAGTTCCGACAGGTTCTCGCCGTAGGCCTGCGCAATGGCCTGAGCCTGCTTTGGGTCAGGGTCCACCACCGTCAGTGTGAGGTTGACAGTGTCGGGGGTGGACTCTGTGGACAATCGCCCCAGCAACTCGGCCGCATCCACCGACAACTCGAGATCGTCGACAACCGACTGGGCGAGATTTCGACTTTGCTTGGCGATATCTGCATACGACGTCACGCGCTGTGCCGAAAATAGGCCGTTCTGGTAGGCCAGAGACGCATCTGTTTGAGAAGTTGAGACAAAGAGTCGCACTGTTGAGGCGTACTGGGGTGTAATGGTGTAGGTGTAAGCACCAACCAGCGTTAGCAGCAGGGACGCTACGCCAAAAATCAGCATCCATCGCCGCCGGAGGGCTTTGAGGTAAGACTGCAGTTCCACTGAGACTCCCGTCACCACTGTTGTGTGCCCATGATAGACGCACGGGTGCACGGTGGTGACCACTAGGCATCATGTGCCGGTGACGTTCTTCCAAGCCTTTGCCTAGCCAGCCTGTCAAGTGACCCATCTCAGAACTCTCGTGCGTCGTGGCACGGTCAACAGATGCACTACTATTCGGTCCATGACATCCTCCGACGAGGGATCAGCCCGAACACTAAATGCACCGGCTTTCACGGTTGTCATCCCAGCCTACAATTCGGCCGCGACTGTGACGCGCGCCATTGACAGCGCCGTTGCTGCTGGGGCGGCCGAGATCGTCGTTGTCGACGATGGATCTACCGACGCCACCGCTGAATGTGCCGAACGAAGTCCTGCACGCGTAATAACCCAAGAAAACTGTGGTGCCGCCGCGGCTCGGCGTGCCGGTATCCGGGAGATCCAGACCGCCTTCGCCATCTTATTGGACGCCGATGACACCTTGATTAGTAGTGCAATCGCCCCTGCGACGACCCTGCTTGAAAGCCTGAGCGCTGGCGTTCTAGTTGGTGGCACACGGGCGACCACACCCAACGGCGCGATCCGAGAGATCCGCCCGTGGGCTGAAGGGGTCACGACGGACTCACTGCTTGCGCGCGGTAGCTCTGTCGGGCCGCCCAGTTGCGCAATCTGGCGGACGGCCGATCTGAAGCGTTGTCTGGGTGAGAACCCGCCAGCGTTGTGGCCGCGGTACGCGGAGGACTACGAGTTGATGTTGCGGGCTTCGTTGATCTCGGAGATTGTTACAACGAACGTCGTTTTGACCGACTATCAAATGGGCGTAGGCAAGTCAGCGCAAGCGCCGATGCGGGATAACGTCGAAGCTGAATCTATTCGCCGCCACTACGCGAAGGTCGCGGGACGGCAGATCGCCTACCGAACCCGTCGGCAACTACGGGCACTAGTGCACCTCCGGAGGGCGTTTGAATCACCCGGAGTTCGGAGCGCCCACATCCGCGGTTATCATTACGCTCTCGCGATGGGCATCTGGCCGCCTATGGCCCGACCAATCGGTCGTGCAGTCGCACGTAGATTCGGTTACAGCAGATGAGGATGCTTCGAAGCAGTGTTATGTGGCTGCAAGGCGGGCTAGGGAACCAGCTATTCCAAGTGGAGTGGGCGCTGCAGCAGGCTGGCGAGTCAGAGATTCCAGCGTTGTTCAGCCAAGCTTCCTTTCGACGGGACGGGTTGAGGGGGTTCAGCTCACAGCCTGCTTTGGAAGCCAACGAAGTCCTCTCGCCAATGGAGGAGTTGTTGCTCGGCCGACCGTACGACTTTCGTGGTCGGCGCAAATCAGTGGTAGGGCCCCTGCGCATGGCAGTGGCATTCGAACCGCAGAACACCGCGCCAAAGACAGTCGCGCTCGGGTTTTTCCAAGGCGCGGAACGCGATCTCTCGTCCATACGATACGTACAAGATCGACTTGATGGGCTCCGTTCGAAGTTGCTCGCGTCGCCACTCGGCGCTAGGGTAAAGGGCGCCCCGGTGGTGCATGTTCGTCGGGGTGACTACGCCTCGTCACCGGCCGCCCTCAAAACGTTCGGCACTTTGGGGGAGGACTATTACCAGAGGGGTCTAAACCGCATCGGTGCTACGCTGGCAGATGCACTTGTGTTCACGGATGATCCGGGCGCAGTTCTAGCGGAGTTTCGATCCGTGAGTCCAGAACAGGTGATCGGACCGAGTGCAGACTACTCAGACTTGGACACGATGGTGGGTATGTCACTCGCTGGGGGTTTGGTTATCCCTAATAGCACTTTCAGTTGGTGGGCCGCTGCACTAAGTCGAGGCGCGACCGTGGCGGCACCTGAATCATGGTTCTTAGACGGGCGCGGGCATACCCTGCGTAGTGACTCTTGGATTTCCGTAGAGAATCAGCGCACAGGCTAGTCTGTCTTACATGCCACGAATTGCTCCGAGGTGGGCCCTTCTGCCGGCCGGCCAGTTGCTGGCTATCCTCATTTCGATAGCTACATTCGCTGTTCTCGCTCGCCTCATCGGGCCTGTACCTTTTGCTCGATTCGCTGGCCTTATTTTCATCTCAACGGTTGTCTCGTTGGTTTGTGACTTGTCGTCTCAGGGGTTTCTTCTGACAAGGCCACTGACGGTCGAAGCAGTTCGCGTGGGGCGGCGCCTAGCGGTCGTCTCCAGTGGCCTAGCTTCGGCCGTGCTAGGGGTCACCGTAGTTCTCGCTTCGCCGTTCTTGCCGGGGGGGAGAGTGTCGGCTGTCGAGTCACTCCTCCTGATAGCAGCAATGGTTGCTCAATTCATGGGCCAACCGCTGCGCGCCCGGTTCACTAACGAGCGGCGGTATGCCACCATGGCGCTGATCGATCTTGTGGGTGTCGCGGCAGCATCGCTCATCGCCATAGGCGTAGCTACTTCATCGGGGGCACCGTACGTATTGCTTCTGCAGTTGGCCCTCGTCCCAGGCGTGCGGTTGGTAGCTAGTTTGACATACGCTGCCTTCATTGGACCTTGGAGGGTCGACGCAGGCACAGGGGTGCCGTTAGTTCTCCGAGACGGCGTTCATTACGGCTTGCGAGTTGCGCCACTCAACTTGTCGGCCTACTTGGGCCGAGCCTTAGATTCTGGGCTGCTACCCTACGTTGCCTCTCCGCTTGCTGCCGCAACCTACTCTCGTTCGTACCAGGTGATGGTTGCGCCGCTGGCTCAAGCTCAACTGTCCTTGGGGTCAATCGCACTGCAACGCCTGTCCCACATGTCAAGGGGTGGGCAGCTAACCAGCGGTGCTGGTCGCCGCCTCTGGGTGTTGGTGTGCATCGGCTCGGCCGCGATGGCGGTGTTGCTATCTAGCGCGGTCCCCCTCATCGACAGGTTACTGTTCACGGCCGATTGGTTGAATGTGCCAATGGCTCTTCGCGCCATGGCGTGTTGTGTCCCTTCAATGGTTATAGCTACTTACTTCGCGTGGCTCCGGCAGGTCAACCCCAGCTTCAACAACACCATCCGCCATCTTTCAGTAGTGTTGGTCGCCCCAATGGTCGTGGTGGGGGCATGCGCGGAGTATGGCATCGAAGTAGCGCTTAGCGTCCTCGTGGTTTCCGCGGGCTTGGTGCAGCCGCTCGTGCTGACGTTGGTTCACAAAGATGTCCTACCGGCCACGCCGATGCTGAGGTGGGGGTTAGTCGCCGCCGCGTGGGTGCCGGTGGCCTCTATCTATCTTTGGAGTTTGAAGTGATCACCCTGGACGGGTTCCCCACCACCGTCGCCCCCATCGGCACATCGGTCCTCACAACCGAGCCCGCGCCGATCGTAGCGCCGTCGGCGACCAGAATCGGACCGATGATCACAACGCCTGTGCCCACTGTGACGCCATTACCGATTCGCGGCACGGCCCCTCCGTCGACCGATGTGCCGATCGTGGTGTTGTGACGGAGGGTCAGGTCGCTTCCAGCGATTACACCGGGGTTTACAATCACACCTCCGAAGTGGTGGATCATCAACCCTGGCCCGATCTCGCAACTACGGGGTATGTCGACGCCCACGGCTAGCCGAACGACGGAGTACATCGCGAAGTAGAAGCCGTGTACGACAGGTCGCACCAGCAAGGGGGCTAAGCGTGACCAGCGCCCGAATCGATACACGGCCACGGCCCACATTGATGGCTGCAGGAGCCACGGGTGAGTGCCGTAGCGTTGTTTATCGACTCGAAAGTCGGCCCACGGATGTTCTTTGCGAGACGCTTTATCGTCTTGGGTCATCCTGGTCGCCTTTCGTGTGCTGAACGGACCGTTCGTGCAGCAGCAAACAGAAACCGGCTTACGAGCCGTGACAGGGGGTGAATGCCATGGGCTCGTTGCGCATTACGTGCGTCCTTGGCTATGAGATGTGCATGTCTAGTTGAGTACCCGCCACCTTCAAAACGGGCGATGGTCAGCTCATGAACGCGAACGGGGCAGCCCGCCTTCACCAAGCGTAGTGTGAACTCGTAGTCACCGCTCATTCGGTAGCTGAGGTCGTACCGCATTTCGCGAGCTAGGTCACCCGGGTAGAGGATGGCCTGATGAGAGGTGGGGAGGGCGTGACGCAGGTAGCGGGGACGGCGGGGACCGCGCTCGACGACGCGCGAACCCATCGCAAGCTGGTAGGAGAACATGAGTACTACGGGCGGCTCTGTCAGAAACGGCTTGAGGCTGGACCACCGCTGTGTCAGCGATTCGTCCCCGCCGTTGAGGAACCAGATGTACCTACCTCTGGCCCGAGAAAGCCCGCGATTCATCGCATCGTAGATGCCGTCGTCGCGCGCTGACACGATCCGCGCCCACGGGTACTGTTGCTGCAAGCGGGAGACCTCTTTGGCGTCAGATCCACCGTCTTGGACGAGGACCTCGATCGAATCATTCGTACTGGCTAAGCTCTGCAAAGATTGTAGGGTCCTTTGCAGTCCGACAATGTCTCGGAAACTCACTGTTATGATCGAAAGATCAGGCTGCAAAACGTGACTCCGGTACCATTGATGTTGCCTCTTTGGTTTCTTGTGCAGATTGCAGAAGGAGCCACGTCATTAAGACGAACTCTGGCAGGAGGATGCCGCCAGAAAAGAGTAGCGAGGCCGCAGCCCACATGGGTGCCACGAAAGCGAATGTCGCACCAGTTTTGAACCTCTGGGATGTCCGGTATCCGGCGACTGCCAATATGCTCAGAGTCATGGCTACGCCCACCCAGCCAAAGTAGAACACCAGTAGGTAATACCCGTTGTCCAAAGAAGTGCCGACGGTTTCGCCGTTCGCGAGCCGGTAGGAACCAACCACGCGCTGAACTGATCCGAGTGGGCTCCCCAGAGGGCGGTCCGCGAGTACGTCAGCCAACACACGCAGTGGCGCGACTAGGCGAAAGTTCGCGCTGGATCCAGACGTCGAAATGCTCGCAACTCGGCCGAGCAGGGTTTGGCCCATCAGCAACAGCACAGTAGCCGTGGCTAGTAGGGCAATTGCAGAACGGATGCCGCGCGCGCGAAGTACGCAAAGCGCTCCGATAGCTGCTGCGATGACGAGACCTGTGGCTGATTGGGCGGCGATTAGGCCTAGCAGCACCAGCATGGAAGTTAATGCAGGCCGGTGGTTTAGTGTCAACAGTACTGAGCCGAGTGTCCCAATAACGAAGGCGTTATAACTCGGCTCGAGGTAAAACCCCGCCGAGCGAGGGATGGGATTAAACTGTAGTAGTGGGTCGTACTGGTAAAGATATTGAAATCCTCTGAAAGGGTTGTATAGGATGACGTTTCCTTGACTGCCCGTTAGTACCTGGGCAACTGAAAGTCCAACTACGACGAAGAGGGCAAGTAGAAGTGCGCTCTTTATTGCCGTCGATTCGATGATGCCACTGCGAGATGGTGCAGCCGCCAGTGAAATTACGGCCACGCTGGCAATCAATAGACCCAAGGTAGGGAAGAGTTCGGTGTCATCATTAGTGAAATCAGCGGTGAGACCGTTGAGTAGTGCCACGGCAAGTACAGTAGCGGCCAGCAGTGCGACTGATACTGGTGGGAAACGTGGCTTTGCGACTAACAACAAGAGTGCGCCACACATTGCGCCGATGGTGACGGGGAATGTGCCGATCGATGCGACCTGAAAATGCTGAAAGACGATGAGCCCGACGAGGAGCGTTGCGCCAGTACGATGTTGGAGGCGTGTGTCACTCATGATGCTCGGCAAGCAACCTTCTGTACAAGCGTGCGTACTCCGCTGTCATGCGGTCCGGGTTGAAGTCGCCATCATCGGAAGGCGATAGCTGGATCTCCTGGACTAGGACGATGGCTTCATCATGATTATCGTAGGTTCGGATTGACGGATATTCCTCGAACTCTCGCGCAGCGGGAGAGTTCCTTGCGACCACCGCTAACCCGGCTGCAATGGCCTCAACAATAGTCAGTGGATAGTAGTCCACCGTCGACGAGAATAGGAGCACGTCCATGCGTCTCAGAAGTTGCGCGAGTTCGCCGCGGTCTTCGATCGCTGGGTGGTGGTGAATTTTCCCGGAGATCCCAGAGGGAGCGTTGTTGCCGACTACGTGCAGTTCTATGTCTTTGGTAATGGCTAGGCGTTCGAGCAAAGGCCAGTCAACTTTATTCGGATCCCTCAAGTCGCGACACAGGAACGCGATGCGTCTTGCTCTGCCGGCATCCCCGTCGCTTGCCCCTCGCGGGCTACTTCTGGTTGCCGCCCAGAATTCAGGGTCAACGGAGTTGCGAATAACTCTCGCGGGACCCAATCCGGCAGTATTGACGTCGTCAGCGAGCCAATTGGCGCATGAGACCAATGTGATCGGAGCGGCCCGCCTGAGTTGTTCTAAAGCCGCCCGCTTGCGCGACCACTCTGGACGAGAATTGTCTACTATTGCTGGGGGGTAAGCGGCAAGATCGGGACACGGTGCACAACCGTGTGTCCATCGCCGGCAACCTTTCGGCTGCGCGCATCGACCCGTTAGGATCCACTGGTCGTGCAGCGTCCAAACAATAGGCTTATGGGCTGCCGTCAGTAGGTCGAACAGGGGGCCATAGGGTAGCCAGTAACTATGAGCCACGTGCAAATGAACAACGTGTGCCGCCTCGATTTGGGAGGCTAGCTTTCGAAATGTGGCACTCTGAGGTCGCGGCAAGATGTCGCGGCCGTGAACGAGATAGGCCGCCCGGTTTGCGGCCGCCTCGCCACGGGAGGTGACCCGCGATGCGTCCAATCCGCGCTCCAGCGGCGAGGTAAGTCCGTGGGGGCCATATCCGTAACTGAAGTCGCTTCGGAATCCGTGGTCGGGAAGCGACCGGTGGAGAGTGCGGGCTACTTGAGCAGCACCGCCTTCGCTGAGACGCACGTTGAGTTGCAGAACGGTGGGTGACTTCATACTAGTGGCGGGGCGAGTGGTCACAACAGCTGTCCAGCTCTCAGTGCGCGGGGGTGATGAGGTGGGTAGCCTACCGTTGATGGTGTGCCCCTATGTGCAGATGGAGAAGCAGTGAGTAAGCGTGCATTGATAACTGGCATCACTGGTCAGGACGGGTCGTACCTGGCCGAACTGCTGCTCGGCAAAGGCTATGAGGTGCACGGACTGATCCGCCGCGCATCGACCTTCAACACGGCGAGGATTGACCACCTCTATCAGGATCCGCACGACCCCGAGGCCAAGTTGTTCCTCCACTACGGCGACTTGTCCGACGGGGCACGGTTGGTCACCCTGATTGCGGAGATCAACCCCGACGAGGTGTACAACCTCGCAGCGCAGTCACACGTGCGCGTCAGCTTCGACGAGCCCGAGCACACTGGCGACACCACTGGCATCGGTGCTATGCGGCTGCTGGAGGCGGTGCGCATGGCTGGTGTCCAGTGCCGCTACTACCAGGCTTCCAGTTCCGAGATGTTCGGCGCCAGCCCGCCCCCCCAGAACGAGGACACGCTGTTCTACCCGCGCTCGCCTTACGGCGCAGCCAAGGTGTACGCCTACTGGGTCACCCGCAACTACCGCGAGGGCTACGGCATGTTCGCGGTGAACGGCATCCTCTTCAACCACGAGTCGCCGCGTCGGGGCGAGACCTTCGTGACCCGCAAGATCACCCGCGCCGTGGCCCGCATCCAGGCCGGGCTCGATCAGCACGTCTACCTCGGCAACCTCGACGCGATCCGCGACTGGGGTTACGCCCCGGAGTACGTCGAGGGGATGTGGCGGATGCTGCAGGTCGACACCCCTGACGACTACGTGCTCGCCACCGGTGGCAACTTCAGCGTCAAGGACTTCGTGGTCACCGCCTTCGAGCGTGCCGGGCTCGACTGGGAGAAGCACGTCAAGTTCGACCAGCGCTACCTGCGTCCCACCGAGGTCGACGCACTGGTCGGCGACGCCAGCAAGGCCGAGAGGGACCTCGGGTGGAAGGCCACCGTGCAGACCGACGAGCTGGCCCGCATCATGGTCGACGCCGACATCGAGCTGCTGAAGAACGAGGGCACCGCCTGGTTCGACCAGGTGACGCTCCCGGGCTGGCCCGTGCTGCGAGACGCTCGATGAGCGCGGCGCCGGCGGCCGGGCCCCTCGACCCGTCGGCGACGACGTACGTCGCAGGCCACCGCGGCCTGGTCGGTGGCGCCATCTGGCGACAGATGGAGGCACGCGGCTTCGAGCAGCTCGTCGGTCGCAGGTCCAGCGAGCTCGACCTGCGGGAGCGGGCCGACGTGTTCGACTTCTTCTCCCAGGTGCGCCCTCGCTACGTCGTGCTCGCTGCGGCGAAGGTCGGCGGAATCCTCGCCAACAACACCTACCCGGTCGACTTCCTCTCCGAGAACCTCCGCATCCAGACCAACGTCATGGACGCCGCCCTGGAGTTCGGCACCGAGCGGCTGCTCTTCCTCGGCTCGTCCTGCATCTACCCGAAGATGGCCCCGCAGCCGATCCGGGAGGACACGCTGCTGACCGGACACCTCGAGCCCACCAACGACGCCTACGCGATCGCCAAGATCGCCGGCATCCTGGGGGTGCAGGCGGTACGGCGGCAGTACGGACGTCCGTGGATCTCGGCCATGCCCACCAACCTCTACGGCCCGGGAGACAACTTCTCGCCCACCGGCTCGCACGTGCTGCCGGCGTTGATCCGACGGTACGACGAGGCGGCGTCCTCGGGTGCGGAGTCGGTGACGAACTGGGGGACCGGCACCCCTCGCCGCGAGTTCCTGCACGTCGACGACATGGCCGCGGCCTGCCTGCACCTGCTCGAGCACTACGACGGCCCCGACCAGGTGAACGTCGGGACGGGCAAGGACACCACCATCAAGGAGATCGCGGGCGTCATCGCCGACGTGGTCGGCTTCCAGGGCCGGACCGAGTGGGACACGACCAAGCCCGACGGCACGCCGCAGAAGCTGCTCGACGTGTCCAAGCTGCGTGACCTCGGCTGGGAGGCCGGAATCGGCCTGCGCGAGGGGATCGAGTCGACGGTGGCGTGGTACCGCGAGCACGTGGGGAGCCTGCGCGAGGCCGGGTGAGCTCTGGCGGGGTCTCGATACGCTCGCTGGCGCTCGCTGGCGCTCGCTACTCGACCAACGAGGAGCGCTCGCTGCTCGACGAACGAGGAGCGCTCGTTCTCGACCAACGACCAGCACCACGCAGAAGGGCCCGGCGGACAGTGTCCGCCGGGCCCTTCTGTGTGTCGCTGTCAGCCGGCGTTGTTGATCATGCCGGCGCCGACGGTGATGCCGGTGGCCTCGTCGATGAGGATGAACGAGCCGGTGGTGCGGTTTTTCGAGTACGGGTCGCACAGCAGCGGCACCGTGGTGCGCAGCTGCACGCGACCGATCTCGTTGACCCCGAGCTCCTTGGTCTCCTGGTCGCGGTGCAGCGTGTTGACGTCCAGGCGGTACTGGATGTCCTTGACCAGGGCCCGTGCAGAGCGGGTGGTGTGCTTGATGGCCAGCTTCTGGCGCGGCTTCAGCGGCGCGTTGGTCATCCAGCAGACCATCGCGTCGAGGTCCTGGCTGGGCTGCGGGGCGTTGTTCACCCGGGCGATCATGTCGCCGCGCGACACGTCGACGTCGTCCTCGAGGCGGATGGTCACCGACATGGGCGGAAACGCCTCGGTGACCTCTTGGTCGAAGAGGTCGATGCCGGCGATCTTCGAGGTCATGCCGCTGGGCAGCACGACGACCTCGTCGCCGGGCTTCAGGATCCCGCCGGCGACCTGGCCGCCGTAGCCGCGGTAGTCGTGGTGCTCGTCGGACTTCGGGCGCACGACGTACTGCACCGGGAAGCGCGCGTCGATCAGGTCGCGGTCGGAGGCGACGTGCACGTGCTCGAGGTGGTGCATGAGCGTCGGACCGGAGTACCAGTCCATGTTCTCGGAGCGATTGACGACGTTGTCGCCGGCCAGCGCCGAGATCGGGATGACCTCGAGGTCGGGGATGTTCAGCTTGGTGGCGAACTGGGTGAACTCGGCGTGGATCTTCTCGTAGACCTCCTGGGAGAAGTCGACGAGGTCCATCTTGTTCACCGCCAGCACCAGGTGGGGCACCCGGAGCAGCGACAGGATCACCGCGTGACGGCGCGACTGCTCGGTGAGGCCCTGGCGGGCGTCGACGAGCACCAGGCCGAGGTCGGCGGTGGAGGCGCCGGTGACCATGTTGCGGGTGTACTGCACGTGGCCCGGGGTGTCGGCGATGATGAACTTGCGGTTGGGCGTCGCGAAGTAGCGGTAGGCCACGTCGATGGTGATGCCCTGCTCGCGCTCGGAGCGCAGCCCGTCGGTCAGCAGCGCCAGGTCGGTGTAGTCGTAGCCCTTGGACTGGCTGGTGGCCTCGACGGCCTCCAGCTGGTCCTCGAAGATCGACTTGGAGTCGAGCAGCAGGCGGCCGATGAGCGTGGACTTGCCGTCGTCGACGGAGCCCGCCGTGGCGAAGCGCAGGAGGTCCATGTTGGTGGTCGGGGTGTCGGTGGCCATCAGAAGTAGCCCTCCTTCTTGCGGTCTTCCATGGCGGCCTCGGAGAAGCGGTCGTCACCGCGGGTGGCGCCCCGCTCGGTGACCCGGGCGACCGCGACCTCCTCGATGATCTTCTCGATGGTGTCGGCGTCGGACTCCACGCAGCCGGTCTGGCTGAGGTCGCCCACGGTGCGGAAGCGGACGGTGCGCTCGGTGACGCTCTCGCCCTCGCGCAGCGGGTTGCGCTCGCTCTCGGAGAGCAGCATCCCGTCGCGCTCGAAGACGCGGCGCTGGTGGGAGTAGTAGATCGAGGGGATCTCGATGCCCTCGCGGCCGATGTAGTCCCAGATGTCGAGCTCGGTCCAGTTCGAGATCGGGAAGATGCGCATGTGCTCGCCGGCGTGCAGGCGGCCGTTGTAGAGGCTCCACAGCTCGGGGCGCTGCATCTTCGGGTCCCACTGGCCGAACTCGTCGCGGTGGGAGTAGACGCGCTCCTTGGCGCGGGCCTTCTCCTCGTCCCGACGCCCGCCACCGAAGGCGGCGGTGAACTGGCCCTCCTCGAGGGCGTTCAGCAGGGTGCCGATCTGGAGCCGGTTGCGGCTCGTCTTGCCGTCGTCGACGACGACGCCGTCGGCGATGGCCTGGTCGACGGAGGCGACGATGAGGCGCAGACCCAGGCGGTCAGCCCAGGAGTCACGGGTGGAGAGCACCTCGGGGAAGTCGAGCCCGGTGTCGACCTGCAGCACGGGGAACGGGATCTTCGCCGGGTAGAAGGCCTTCTCGGCGAGGCGGAGCATCACGATGGAGTCCTTGCCGCCCGAGAACATCAGGACGGGCTTCTCGAACTCCGCGGCGACCTCACGGAAGATGTGGATCGACTCCGCCTCGAGCTGGTCGAGCTGGCTCAGCCGGTAGTCGGCGTGCGTTTCGGGCATGCGAAAGGGGACCTCTCCTCGGGACAGCAGCCTGCATCGTAGCCCCGCCGGCGGCGGGCCCTCGAAACCGGACGAGGCCCCAGTGTCCCAGGCCGCGTGGCCTGGTCGGGCGGCGACGCACCGGTGTTCACCCTGCGTCGAGACGGTGAACAGGTGACTCGACGGTACCGATCGTCCCTAGACTCCCGGCGTGCGCATCTCCGTCTTCGGCTGCGGCTACCTCGGTGCCGTCCACGCCGCCTGCATGACCAAGCTCGGCCACGAGGTCGTCGGCGTGGACGTCGTGCCCGAGCACGTCGCCGCCCTCGCGCGGGGGGAGGCCCCCTTCTTCGAGCCGGGGCTGCCCGAGCTGCTCACCGAGGGGGTGGCCACTGGGCGGCTGGAGTTCACCACCGACGCCTCGCGCGCCGCTGGCGCGGCCGTGCACTTCGTCTGTGTCGGCACCCCGCAGAAGGCCGGTGAGTTCGCGGCCGACATGCGCTACGTGCACTCCGCGATCGACGCGATCCTGCCGCTGCTGCGCCCCGGTGACGTCGTGGTCGGCAAGTCGACCGTTCCCGTCGGCACCGCCGAGGACCTTGCCGAGCGCGTGCACGCCGCGGAGCCGCAGGCCGAGCTGCTGTGGAACCCCGAGTTCCTGCGGGAGGGCTTCGCCGTCGAGGACACGCTCCACCCCGACCGGTTCGTCTACGGCCTGCCCGACACCGACCAGGCCCGCGCGGCCGCGACGCGCCTCGACGAGGTGTACGCCGCGGCCCTGGGGGAGGGCACCCCCAAGATCGAGGCCGACCTCGCCACCGCCCAGCTCGTCAAGGTCGCGGCCAACTCGTTCCTGGCCACCAAGATCTCGTTCATCAACGCCATGGCCGAGCTGTGCGAGGCCACGGGCGCCGACGTGACCCTGCTCGCCGACGCGATCGGCCACGACGCCCGCATCGGGCGGCGCTTCCTCAACGCCGGCATCGGCTTCGGCGGGGGCTGCCTGCCCAAGGACATCCGCGCCTTCATGGCGCGCGCCGGCGAGCTCGGCGTCGACCAGGCGCTCACCTTCCTGCGCGAGGTCGACTCCATCAACATGCGCCGCCGGGTGCGGATGGTCGACCTGGCGCGCGAGGAGCTCGGCGGCTCGATCGTGGGCCGCCGCATCGCCGTGCTGGGCGCGGCGTTCAAGCCCGACAGCGACGACGTGCGTGACTCACCCGCCCTCAGCATCGCTGCGCAGATGCAGCTGCAGGGCGCCCACGTCACCGTCACCGACCCCCAGGCCATCGACAACGCCCAGAAGAAGTGGCCCGACCTGGCGTTCGCCCTAACCGTCGACGAGACCGTGGCCGGCGCCGAGGTCGTGATGGTGCTCACGGAGTGGCCGGAGTACGTCGCGATCGACCCCGCGGAGCTGTTGGCCAAGGTCGCCACCGCCCGGGTCATCGACGGACGCAACTGCCTCGACCCGCAGGCCTGGCGGGCCGCCGGCTGGACCTACCGCGCCCTCGGGCGTCCGTGACCGGGGCCGGCAGGCGACCGCGCGCCCTCGTGGTGGGGCTGAACTACGCCCCGGAGGAGACCGGCATCGCGCCGTACACCCACGGCACGGCCCGCGCCCTCGCCCACGACTTCGACGTGGAGGTGCTGACCGCCCTGCCGCACTACCCCGAGTGGGAGGTGCACGACGGGTACGGCGGCTGGCGCTCCTCGGAGCGCATCGACGGCATCGACGTGACCCGGTTGCGCCACTACGTGCCGGGCGACCCCACCGGCGTCTCGCGCATCGTCAGCGAGGTGTCGTTCGCCGGCCGGGTCGCGACCGCGCGCGCGACGAGGCCGGACCTGGTCGTGGCCGTCACCCCGGCCCTGCTGCCCGCCGCGCCGGTCCTCCGCCGCGCACGCCGCTGGGGGGTGCCCGTCGGGGTGGTGGTGCAGGACCTCTACGGCAAGGCCACCAGCGAGCTGGGGCTGCTCGGCGGACGTCTAGGACGCGCCGTGCCCGCGCTCGAGGCGCGGATCCTGTGCTCGGCGACCGGCGTGGTGTCCATCCACGAGCGGATGGCCCGGGTCATCGCCGAGGACTGCGGCGTCGAGGCGGACCGCCTCACCGTGATCCCGAACTGGACCCACGTCGGCGAGCCGACGGCCGACCGAAGCGTGACGCGGCGGGCCCTCGGCTGGGCCGACGACGACCACGTGGTGGTGCACGCCGGCAACATGGGCGCCAAGCAGGGTCTCGACCACGTCGTGCGTGCGGCGCGGCTGGCCGACTCGCTGCCCCGCCCGCCGCGGGTGGTGCTGATGGGCGCCGGCGCGATGCGCCAGTCGCTGGAGGCGGAGGCCGCGGGCGTCGCGTGCCTGGAGTTCCTCGACCCGGTCGACGGCGACCGCTTCGCCGACGTGCTCGCGGCCGCCGACGTGCTGCTGCTCCACGAGCGCCCGGGGCTGAAGGAGATGTGTGCGCCGAGCAAGCTGACGTCGTACTTCGCCGCGGCGCGGCCGGTGCTCGCCGTGACCGACCCCGACAGCGCGGCCGCCGTCGAGATCGCCGCCAGCGGCGCCGGGCTGGTGGTGCCGTCGGGCGAGCCGCAGCTGCTGCTCGACGGCCTGGAGCGGTTGCGCGCGCTCGACGACCCCGCGGCCACCGGACGCCGGGGGGCGGCCTACGCCCGCGAGCGCCTCTCGGAGGAGGCGGCGTTCACGGCCTACCGGGCGTGGGCTGCCGACCTGCTGCGTCGGGGTCGCTGAACCGCTCGCCGACCACGGCGGCCTCGGGGCTGCCGAACACGGCGTTGGCCGGCACGGCGCCGCGCACCACGGTGCCGGGCAGGATGAGCGCCGACCGGCCGAGGTGGGCGCCCCCGAGCACCATGCAGCGCGAGGTCACCCACACCCCGTCGTCGATCTGCACGGGACGGGTGAGCAGGGCCATGTCACGGCGGAACGCGTGGGTGCCGGTGGTGACGAAGGTGTCCTGCGAGACCACGACGTCGTCGCCGATGACGAGCTGGTCCTGGTTGTGCAGCCAGACGTCCTCACCGATCCAGCACCGGTCGCCGACGGTCAGCTTCCACGGGAAGCGCACCTTGAGACCCGGGCGCGTCACCACGCCGTCGCCGATCTGCGCGCCGAACGCGCGGAGCACCCGCACCCGCACGCCCGAGCTCAGCTGGAGGCCGTTGGTGACCAGCAGCCGCTCGGCGACGGCCCAGGCGAGGACCACCCAGAACGGACGGTCCCACGACTCGCGGGAGCCCGGGGCCTTCGACAGGTCGATGACGGGGACGTCGCGCTGCTCGCTCACGGCGTCACGCTAGCGGCGCTGCTCGGGGGTGTCGGGAGAGTCCACCGGCGGGGCCGTGGGGGCCCGGGCTGCCCGGGCGTCTCGCTCGGCGGTGCGGTCGCTGCGCGAGCCGCCGTAGGACCAGGAGTCGAGCTCGGCGACGGTGGGGGCGCCGAACATCGGCAGGCCCTGCTCCTTGCGCAGGAACCCCCACACGACCGGCAGCAGGATGAGGGTGACCAGGCCGACGACCCCGATCAGCACCGGGTGGGTCTCGTCGCGACCCAGCGGCGCCCAGCCGGCCTTGTCGAGCAGCGCGACGCCCGACATGGTCAGCACCACGACGATGCCCCGGCGGATGAACGACTGCGGCACCCGCGGGGCGATCTTGCTGCCCAGGAGGGTGCCGGGCACGGATCCGATGATGAGCGGGAGCGCGATGCCCCAGTCCAGGCCGTTGATCGCGATGTTGGAGATGGCCGCGGCCAGCACGAGCGGCACCGCCTGCACCAGGTCGGTACCGACGAGCTTCACGGCCGACAGGCCGGGGTAGAGCATGAGCAGCGCGATCATGATGACCGAGCCCGAGCCCACGCTGGTGATGCCGACGAGCAACCCGCCCAGGGCGCCCACCAGCAGCGTCGGCACGGGGCGCACCTTCGGGTCGGGGTCGCCGGTCTCGCCGCCGGAGCGCACACGGCGCAGGTTGACGTAGAGCCGCAGCGCGTAGGTGGCGGCGGCGAAGAGCAGCGCGAAGCCGATGGCGAGCTTCAGCACGCGGTCGAGCTGCTCCTCGTCGGTGGTGAGGAAGTGCACGAGGTAGGGCCCGGCAAAGGCCATCGGCACCGACCCCACGATGAGCCAGCCGGCCATCTTCAGGTTGGGTGAGCCCTCCCGGGCGTGCACCACGGCGCCGCCGCTCTTGTAGACGGCCGCAGCCGTCAGGTCGGCGGTCACGATGGTCGCGGCCTCGCCGCCGCCGACACCGAGGAAGATCAGCGCCGGGGTCATCAGTGCGCCACCGCCCATGCCGGTGAGGCCGACGATGATGCCGACGAAGAAGCCGGCCGCCAGGATCGACAGCGCCGTGATGGTGATGATGTCGCTCATGCGGGCATGCTCCTGGATCGGACGAGGGCGGGGACGACGACGCGCAGGAGGTCGTCGATGAGTCCGGCAGCGGACTCAGCCGCGTCCGGACCGCGGCGGTAGGGGTCGGCCACGTCGAGGCCGGCGTCCGCCGAGCCCCGGCGGGCACCGACCTGCTCCAGCAGCTCTCGCCCCGACGGGGCGTCCGTGGCGTCGGCGGCGCCGGTCGCGCTGACGGCCTGCGCGAACTGGCCGAGGGTGAAGACCTTGCGGAACAACCCCGGGTGGTCGTCGAGGACGTACTGGCGGTGCGCCGTCTCCGCGGTGAGCACGACGTCGGCCTCCTCCAGCAGCGCCCGGGTGAGCGGGCGGCTGCGGAACCCGTCGAGGTCCGAGGTGCCGCGACCGGTGAGGGTCTGGGACATCACGTCGTCGATCGGGTGGTCGACGTAGCCGTGGGTGCCGGCGCTGGTGAACACCACCGGCGCCCCGTCGGCGAGCTGCGTGGCGCGCAGCTGCATGTAGGGGGACCGGCAGATGTTGGCGGTGCAGACGAAGAGCACGCGCAGCGGCTCGGCGGCCGGTGCGGCGACGGGCGTGGCCGCGGCGGGGGACGCCCCGGCGGCGGTGGTGTCGCGGCGGGCTCGGCGGCCGACCGCGGGCGTACGAGCCAGGTCGAGGTAGCCGGCCTCGCGCAGGGCCCCCACGACGTCGTCGAGGGCGTCGTCGATGCTGCGACCGGTGGTGTCGACGCGCACGTCGGCGTCGGTGGGCTCCTCGTAGGGCGAGGAGATGCCGGTGAACTCGGGGATCTCACCGCGCCGGGCCTTGGCGTAGAGACCCTTGCGGTCGCGCCGCTCGCACTCCTCCAGCGGCGTCGCGACGTGGACGAGGAAGAACGCGCCGCCGGCGTCGTCGACCATCGCCCGCACCTGCTGGCGGGTCTCGTCGAACGGGGCGATCGGGCTGCACACCGCCACCCCGCCGTGGCGGGAGACCTCGGCGGCGACCCAACCGATGCGGCGGATGTTGGTCTCGCGGTCGGCCTTGGAGAACGACAGGCCGGCCGACAGGTTGCGCCGGACGACGTCGCCGTCGAGCGAGGTGAGGGTGCGCTCGCCCTGCTCGAGCACCCGGTCCATCAGCGCGCGGGCCAGCGTCGACTTGCCGCTGCCGGACAGGCCGGTGAAGAACAGCACCAGGCCCTGCTCGGCCGGCTCGGGCCGGTCACGCTCCACGATCGCCGCCACCGTGTCGGGCAGCGCCGCGTCGGAGTCGGGTGCAGTGCTGGGCAGCGCCACCACGGGGTCGCCTGCGGCGTAGGTGGCGACGACCTGGTGGCCCAGCGCGTGGTCGGCCTCGGGGTCACCGTGGGCCGCCAGCGGCACGGCCACCACGGCGGCGTCGGGCAGCTCGGCGGCGGCGGCCAGCGTGGCGCGCAGCAGGGCCACCGGGGAGAGCGTGCCGGTGCCGGTGCCGACCAGGGCGAGGAGGACCACGGGCCCGAGACCGCTGAGGTGGTGCAGGTCGTCGACGCTCAGCGGCTGCGCGACCGGCACGAACGTGCGGCCGGCGTAGGAGGAGCGCACGACGGCGGGGGAGAGGTAGCGGTCGCGGAACGGGCCGTACTGAGCGTGGGTGAGCACCTCGACCGGCCCGGTCGGCCACGGGGCGCGCGCCAGCGGCAGCCCCTCGGGGTCGACGAGCTCGACGACACCGGCGGCCTCGGCCGCCACGGCGACGGCGGCGGGCAGGGAGAGCGTCACCGCGCTGCCCGGCTGGTTGAAACCGGTCAGGGGCGACAGCGCCCCGGAGGCGAGCAGCTCGAGGTCGTCGAGCTCGCGCGGCGCCGGGCAGTGCTGGGGAGCAGGGAGGTCAGGCACCGCGCCATCCTAAGCGGAGTAAGCGAGGCGCCTTGCTTAGTCGCTCGGCCGTACTCTCCGCGAGTTGGGCACCCAGGCCCAATGGCACGTCTCGGCTGCGGCCCGTTCTGCCAGGCCCGGGGACAGTCGCAACGGCGTCGCGACGCGACGCACGTAGTCACTGCTGGTCCGGCGTAGATCATTCGACTTCGCATGAACTTCAATGTGTTGCGCTTCTCGAAGCTCGGCAGTTGATCCCCGCCATGGCTCCACGCTTGACGTCGTTCAGCAGAAGTCAGTGCGCCCACCAACACCGCCACAGGCTGACGCAGCGAGCGCTCATAGCTTTGTCCTACTCGGCGCGCGCAGATGGCGTCTGGTTTCCGGTTCAGCACGGAGCCGTGAACTAGACCTCGGGAAGCGCAGGCGGCAACGGCCCCGTCGCACTTCTTCTGGCGGGTCGCAACAGTCGGTCTGCAGGGGCCTCGACGAACCTGTGGAGTAGCCAGGCGCCGAGGATTGACGCGGCGAGGGACAGCAAGATCACGCCAACCAAGACTGCTCGCTGGTCTAGAGACAGGCCTACTCGAGGGGCGGCCTCGACAGCTACGACGATGGCGAAACAGTGAACGAGATAGAAGCAGTAAGACCAGACGCCCAGCCGGACCATGATTGGCCCTCTGAATGGTGACTGCATAGCGTGCCGGTCGGCTGACGCGCACGCAAAGACGAGGACCGCGAAGGGAACGAGGGTCACCGCCACGGGGGTGAAGGCTAGTGGCAGCATGCTGGCGCCCACCACGGCAGCAACGGTCAAGACCACGGCGCCACCGACGGGAAGCCGGAGGCGTCCGCCTGCAGTGAACTCCGCGGCAAGAAGCATTCCCATCACGAACTCGAAGGCACGCACTGGCGGGAAGAGGTACAACAACCAGTAGCCAACCGACGGTTCCACGATCGGGTGCAGCATGAGGGCTACGGCCAGCGGAACAGCCACGCAGACGACCATGCCGGCCCGCCGCGAACCGGCCTCTAGCCGGATTACCCACGGCAATAGCCAGGGGCAGATCAGGTAGAAGAACGCCTCGCAGGACAGGCTCCAGAAAGCGGCGTTAACTGCGTAGTGGATGTCATCGCTGGGGAACCACGACTGCAGGAGCATGAGCGACCATAGGTCACCGCTAGCGATACCGGCCCCGGTGGCGAGCAAGAGGACGGCGCCAGCTGCCCACGCCACGACATAGGAGGGGTAGATGCGGGCTGCACGGCGCTGGTAGAACAGGCGCCTTGAATCGCCGGGTCTGTAACTCAGGGTAAGCACGAACCCGCTGAGCACGTAGAACGCCGAGACCCCCACCATCCCGGCTTTCAACACGTTCCAGTCCGAGTCCGGACTCAGCGCGCCGACCGCGGACACGTGGAACGCAAAGACTAGAAGTGCTGCATAGGCACGCACGCCTGTCAGCGAGTCGGCCCGCACCGGCGCTGGAGGGGTCACACAAGCGTCTTCAGGTCGGTGGTCGCGGCGTCGGCCATCAGTTCGGCGCCGTCATCGTTGGCGTGAACGCCGTCGTCGCTAAGCCCGTCGGCCCAAGTCCCATCGTCATCGGCGACCGGTGTGTACACGTCGAGCAGTGTGATGCCCTCGGTGTCTGCCCAAGCGGTTAGGAGGTCGTTAGCAGCCGCTACCTCCATCCCGCGCTCGTCGGACGGCGGAAGTAACGACAACGCGATCTCCGTGCCTCCCTCGGCCGCGTCCAGGACGAGCTGCTCGACCGCCTCGGCCGTCTCTAGGGCCGTCGCGCCGCCCAGTAGGTCGTTGGTGCCGGCCGACACGATGACGACGTCACTCCCACGCACGGCGGATAAGCCCTCCCGCACCGCCGCAGTGTTGCCGCCCGGGTAGGAGGCATACTTGCCCACTTCTGCACCCGGTACCGCGCCCGCTTCGACGGTGATCCGGAACCAAGAATTAGCATTGTAAATGTGCGAGTCCGACAGCGCGGAGATCCTGGTGGGGCCGAGGGCGAGCTCCTCACCCGCCTGCTCTGCAGGCTCGCGATTCAGTGTGGCCGTCCAGACCAAGATCATCACCGCGGTTAGTACTGCAATTCCGGCGATCGGCAGTGCCCGCGTCATGCACGGAATGCTACGGCGTCACTCAACGCCGCCCGGTCGCCCCCACAGCCGGGCTCGGCTGAGCCACGCCTTTCGGGGGTGGTTCCAATGCCCAGCCAATCAAGCGAACACTGGCGCCGACGCCGTACTCAGCGGACCGCTCCCCGGCGGCGCCTACGACAGGCAGGCCCAAGTTCCGAGACCAGAGCGGAAAATCTTGTTCGTCATCGTCCGCAGAAACGGTGCAAGCAGCGTCAGCTCGGCCGTCGTCGCCGCGCTGAACCCGCGAGCGTCGAGCCAGCGTGGCTGCTCCGTCCCTGCGCTAACTGCCGGCGCCAGGGTCGCCAGCGCGGGGGACTTGGGTAGGGGTGGTGCCAGCTTGCGGATGAGCCGCCGATCACGAATGGCTCACCATGTGTGGGCGACGGGTTAGCGGTGAACGAGCTAGCAGTGGAAGCACTGGCAGCGCATCGGGGGTCTAGGGACGGGTTAACTGGCTCCGATTGGGGTTGGGCCACCTTGCTGCTTGGCGTGTTGCACACCCACTCCGCGCCGGCCGCCCATCTCTGTCGGTGACCGGCACTGCGCAGACGCAGCGTCCCCCGCTCGGTTCGGCGCCACCGTGACACGGTGCCGCCCAAGCCGAGAGCGCCGGGGGTTGATTGCTGACCACGGCCTGGGCGGCCCGCCCCCCCCACGACGGGGCACGTGGTCGCGCAGGTTCACCGCTTGATGAGAGTGAAAATCACGCACCCGTAGTCGATGTCGAACGTACGGCTGCCCTCGGGACTGCGGGGGTCGAGGTCGCGGCGCAACTCGTTGTCGTCGCCAACGGCGGCGGTTCGCTGAATTTCAAACGCCGGGCTGATCATGTCGAGGAGTCGGGGGATACCGAACAGGCGATGAGCATCGAACTCGACGCGCTCGCGGCAGCTGATCGGAACCGAGAAGTAGAAGGTACCGCCGGGCCGGAGCATCCTGGTCAGATTTTCCCAGCCACGGAGGTGGCCGTCGGGGTCGATAGGGTCGCCGTAGCGGCCGAGGCCAAAGTGCTCAAGTGTGTGCAGGCACGAGAGCGAGTCGGTGTAATTGTCGAACTTTGGGTCCTCGATCATCAGGTCGCGCTGGGCAAAGTCGATGTTGCTGGCGGTGCTGCGAAGCGGTCGAATATCGAGGAACTCGACGGGCATGAAGGTTGCGACGTGGGCGACGAAACCGTCCACGCGTGAACCTGCGTCGACGTGGCGGTCGGGCCCGGCGGCGAAGATCTGCTGGGCGACGTAGAGATCTTGGTGAAAGTACTGCCCGGTGCCCACGCCACCCTCGTCGTACCGGTCCGATAGACAGGGCCAGTCGGTTCCTAGCGCCCAGTCGCTGTCCTTCGAGCGGGCCACGAAGTCACGGCGGTTGGCGCGGAAGGTTCGCAGCCCCTTGATGCTGTTTGCGGTGCGGCGGGGATCAAGGCCGAGCGAGCGCACCGAACGCTTCAATGTCATGGCTCCGGATCCTGCCACGGCCTGTCGCGCGCCGGGCGCGTTGTTGCGCACGGCCGGATTGGCAACCGGGGCAAGCGACCGCCCCTGTGATCTCGGCGGTATGCGTATCGGGCGTCCCGCCGAGGGCGCGGCCCCACAGACATCACCGTCGGTTCGATGCTGGCAAGAGTGCCTCCCGGCTGCTACATAGGCTGTTCACCTTGGGGTGTAGTTGACCAGGCGCGAGGACCGATGAGCCAGTACGACGTGAGCATCTGATACGAGCCTGGCGCCAGGGGCGCCGGTAGCCTGCAGTCATGCCTGACCCCGATATGCCCGTCGTCGTCGCAGAGATCCAGCGCTCCGGCTTCGCGGAGGGACACCACTACGGCTCCGTGGTGGCGCTGGCCACCGACGCGTCGGTGGACTGGTCGGTGGGAGCGGTGGCGACCCCGGTGCTGCCGCGCTCGTGCAACAAGCCGCTGCAGGCGCTGGCGATGGTGGAGGCCGGGCTCGACCTGCCGCCCGACCTGCTGGCCCAGGCCTGTGCCTCCCACTCGGGGGAGCCGTTCCACATCGAAGCGGTGCGGCGCATCCTGGCCACCGCCGACCTCGACGAGGCGCTGCTGCAGACCCCGCCCGACTACCCGCTCGACGACGAGGCGCGGGAGGCCGTCGTGCGCGCCGGCGGGTCGCGCGCGCCGATCCTGATGAACTGCTCGGGCAAGCACGCCGCCATGCTCGTCACCTGCGTGGTCAACGGCTGGGACCTCGACACCTACCTCCACGACGACCACCCGCTGCAACAGGCCGTGCTGGCGACGTTCGAGCGGATGACCGGCGAGACGGTGGACGGGATCGCGGTCGACGGGTGCGGCGCGCCGCTGCTGCCGACGTCGCTGGTGGGCCTGGCGCGGGCGTTCCGCGCGTTGGCGGTGGCCGAGGACGGGCCGCAGCGCCGGGTGGCCGAGGCCGTGCGCGCGTTCCCCGAGCACGTCTCTGGCACCCGCCGCGACGAGCTCGCCCTGCTGCGGGCGATCCCCGGCGCCATCGGCAAGGCCGGTGCGGAGTCCTGCTACGTCGTCGCGCTGCCCGACGGCCGTGCCTTTGCGCTCAAGACCGACGATGGCGCGCCGCGGGTGCGGCCGGTGCTGATGGCCGCCGCGTTGCACCGCAGCGGCGTGGACGCCGAGCCCGGCGTCGACGGCGACGCCGTGCGGCGCACGGGCGTGCTCGAGCTCCTCGGTGGCGGCGTGCCGGTGGGACGCATCGTCGCGACGTTCTGATCGCTGGCAGCGAGTCGTCAGAGTCCGCCGCACGCGCTGCTAGCCCGGCAAGCGGCCTCGTGCCCCGGATCTGTGGGCCCGTGTGAGCCGTTGCACAGTGCTAGCTGGTTGCAAGCGCTAGCAGTTGCTAGCACAGTGGAGGCATGGCACAGGGAAAGGTCGGCAAGACCGTCGGGTCGCTCGGCGACTACCTCAAGGAGCAGCGCACCGCCGCGCAGCTCTCCTTGCGGCAGCTCGCCCAGCAGGCCGGCGTCTCCAACCCCTACCTGAGCCAGATCGAGCGCGGGCTGCGCAAGCCGTCTGCCGAGGTCCTGCAGCAGATCGCCAAGGCGCTGCGAATCTCGGCGGAGCAGCTCTACGTGCACGCCGGCATCGTCAGCCCCGACGACGGAGTCGGCGGCGACGTGGAGGTCGCCGTCCTGAACGACGCGGCGCTCACCGAGCGGCAGAAGCAGTCGTTGCTCGACGTCTACCAGTCGTTCCTCTCGCTCAACGCCGCGGCCCAGCCGCCGGCGCCGGGCGACGAGGCCTGAACCACCCATCACCGGGCCCGGCGCGAGCCGGCCCACCAGCACAGGAGGTACCAGACATGGCGAAGACCAAGTTCGACATCAAGACCGAGGCGACCAAGGGGCTCTACGTCGGCGCCGGCGTGGCCGACCTCGCCGTCGAGGCCGTCCGCGACTACGTCGCCGACGTGCAGAAGAAGCTCGTCGACGTGCAGAAGGACGTCGCCGGGAAGGTCGGCGGGGTGCAGACACGCGTCGCCGAGTTCTCGCCCGTCACCCTGCGCGACAAGGCCACCGGGGCCGTCGGCTCCCGCGTCGAGACCCTCTCCGACGAGGCCAAGGCCCGCCGCAGCGCCGTCGAGGCCCGCGTCGCCGAGCTCCAGGGCGAGGCCCTCGCGCTCCCCACCCGCGTGCAGACCACTGCCACCTCCGCCTACGCCGACCTCGCCAAGCGTGGTGAGGTGCTCGTGGGTCGCATCCGCAACCAGGAGGCCACCCAGGCGGCCGTGACCGGGGCGAAGTCGACCCAGGCCCGCGCCAAGACCACCGCCACCCAGGCCAGCAAGTCGGCCAAGGCCACCACCAAGCAGGCCTCGACCTCGGCCAAGGCGACGACCACCACGGCCAAGAAGTCGGCCAAGGCCACCACTGGCACCGCCAAGAAGACGGCCTCTGCCACCGCCAGCACCGCCAAGGCGTCGGCCTCCACCACGGCCGACAGCGCCAAGACCGCGGCCAAGCGCACCACGACCGCCAGCAAGACCGCGGCGAAGAAGACGACCACCACGGCCGCCAAGACCTCGGGCCCGGCGAAGTCGAGCGCGAAGGCCACCACGACCGCCGCGAAGAAGACCGCCTCCGCCGCCGGCGAGGCCGTCACCGACGCCGCGTCGAAGGTCGGCGACTGAAGGACCGATGAGGAGCAGCTGCGGCTGTTCTGAACCGCGAGACCCCCGGGCCCACGGCCCGGGGGTCTCCTGCGTCCACGGCTGTGGGCCGAGCCGGTAGGCTACGGCCGTGTCGAACGTCTCCGAGCTCGAGCTGGGCTTCTACCTCGTCCTCACGTTCGCGCTGCTGGTGGTGAAGATCTTCGCGTTCGTCAACGCGCTGATGTTCTCCGCTGAGTCCTACGAGGCCGCCGGCAAGCTCACCAAGGTCGGCTGGAGCCTGATCCTGGGCATCGGGGTGGTCGTGCAGGTGCTGTTCCTGAACTCTCCGATCGGCCTGCTCAACCTGGTGTTCACCATCGCGGCGCTGGTCTACCTGGCCGACGTGCGCCCCGCGCTGGCCGGGTTGAAGAGAAGGTGACCAATCGGCGACATCGTCGCCGTGGGGCCTCAGGCCCCCTTACCCTTTGCTTTGTCACGGTGAGGGCTGCCGTCGACGACACCTGCTGCCGCCGACACGTGTAAGGGGTTCGCCACCATGGCTGGAGAGTTCGAGAACCGTCCTTGGGGGGCGTGGTACGTCCTCGACGAGGCCGACGGGTTCAAGGTCAAGCGCATCGACGTGCTGCCGCACTCGCGGCTTTCGTACCAGACCCACGAGCACCGCGCCGAGCACTGGTTCGTGGTGACCGGCAAGGCCACCTGCGTCATCGACGGCGAGACGGTCATCGCCGGCCCCGGGGAGACCGTGGACGTCGAGGTCGGCCAGGCGCACCGCATCATGAACGAGCAGGACGAGCTGCTGCAGATCGTGGAGATCCAGATGGGTCGCTACACCGGCGAGGACGACATCGTGCGCCTCGAGGACGACTACGACCGCTGCTGAGATTGAGACCAGCCGGGCGGAGCGGTCAGTAGGCGCCGCGGGACGCGATCACGGCGCCGACGGTCTTGGCCAGGATGGAGACGTCCTGCAGCATCGACCAGTTGTCGACGTAGTAGAGGTCGAGGCGGATGGCCTCGTCCCACGACAGGTCGGAGCGCCCGGAGACCTGCCACAGGCCCGTCATGCCCGGGCGCACCCGCAGCCGCCGTGCGGCCTCGCCCTCGTACGCCGCCACCTCGTGGGGCAGCGGCGGGCGCGGGCCCACCAGGCTCATCTCGCCGCGCACGACGTTGAACAGCTGGGGCAGCTCGTCGAGCGACAGCCGGCGCAGCAGCCGGCCGGGCCGGGTGACCCGCGGGTCGTCGCGCATCTTGAACAAGCCGCCCTCGTGGCCCGACTCGGCGTGGAGCGCAGCGAGCCGCGCCTCGGCGTCGACCACCATGGTGCGGAACTTCAGGCAGCTGAACTCCACGCCGTGGCGCCCGGTGCGGGTCTGGCGGAAGAACACCGGCCCCCCGTCGCTGCGCCTGACCGCCAGTGCGATCAGCGCGAGCAGCGGGCTGAAGACCACGATCAGGGCCAGCGAGCCGGCGAGGTCGAAGGTGCGCTTGCCCCACCGCGACGCGTCGGTCCAGGTCGGGGGATCGATGTGCATCAGCGGCAGCCCGCCCACCGGGCGCACGCGGATGCGCTCACCGGAGATGTCGGTGACGCTGGGCGCCACCACGACGTGGGTGCGCTGCTCGGAGTGCTCGAGCTCCCACACGGTCTTGCGCAGCTGACCCGCGGAGCCCAGCGCCCCGCCGGCGAAGAAGAGCACGTCGGCGCCCACCTCGCCCGCCACCCGCGCGGCCTCGTCGGCGTCGCCCAGCACCGGGATGCCGCTCGACGTCGCTGTGCTCATGTCGTAGGCGGGGGTGAGCGCCCCGATGACCTGGTAGCCCAGCCACGACTCGCGCCGCAGCACGCTGGCCACCTCGTCGACGTGGGCGCGCGACCCGGCGATCACGACCCGCTGGCCCAGCACGCCTCGCCGGCGCGCGGTGTAGAGCGCCCGGCGGAAGACGAACCGGCCGATGAGCAGCATCGGCAGCCCCAGGCCCACGGCCATCAGGAAGAAGCCGCGGGACAGCTCGAAGTTGGCCAGGTAGGCGCCCACCCCGGTGAGGCCGGCCGCCACCAGGCCGCCGTTGAACACCCGCTTGTACTCGTCGGTGCCGGCGCCGAACACGTCAGTGCGGTAGCCCCCGAGCACGGCGATCGAGCCCAGCCACCCGA
Organism: Nocardioides sp. FY1077; assembly: GCF_058681775.1. Taxonomy (NCBI): domain Bacteria; kingdom Bacillati; phylum Actinomycetota; class Actinomycetes; order Propionibacteriales; family Nocardioidaceae; genus Nocardioides; species Nocardioides sp. FY1077. Next base: position 422,748 of record NZ_JBZWDB010000002.1, read on the forward strand.
CCACCATCAGGGGGCCGGCGACGGTGAGCGTGCTCTCGACGTCGGCCGCGCTCGGAAAGATGTGCAACCGGCGGCGACCCACGACCGCGGCGAACCCGACCAGCGTCAGCACGACGAGGTCGATGAGCAGCGCCGAGGCCGGCAGGTACCGGAACGCGCGGGACGACGCGCCCGTCGTGGCGGCCCTCCGAGTGTCTGACAAGACGGTCATGCTGCTTCCCCCGCACCGGCCGTGAAGCGACCACCCGTCCCGAGAGGTCGAGGCATCGTCGCCGCACCCCCCGGAGTGGCTGTCGTGCAGGCCCGTGTCGGGGCGACCTGCAGGTAAAGTCGTGCCCAATGTAGGGGGCACCGACCCCCTGCCGCCAGCGGATGCGGTCAACGTCTCAGCGCCCGGCGCGAAACACCGCGTCGTGCCCCGACTCGGCCCGGTCCCGGCACAATGGCGGCTCCGGCCCGCCCACACCCGAGAGGACCACCATGCGTGGACCCACCCTGGCAGCGCTCGTGACCGTCACCGTGGTGGCCCTGGCCGGCTGCTCGGGCGGTGACGACGACGGTGGCGACGCCCCTGACGCCCAGAGCACCGAGCTCGCGCCCCCCGAGCCGACGTACGCCCCGGTCGACCTCGAGGGCAGCTGGACGCTGGAGTCGGGCGAGGTCGACGGCACCGCGCTGGAGCCGGGTGCGGCCGACGTCGACTTCACCCTCGACGGCAAGAAGCTCGAGGGCACCCTCGGGTGCAGCGACTGGACCCTGAAGTTCTCCCAGGACGACTTCGGCCTCACCTTCGGCGGTGGCAGCTCGAGCCCCGCGCAGTGCACGCCCGCCGAGGAGGACCTCGAGCAGCAGCTGCTCGACGGCCTCGGCGAGGTGCGCTCGGGCACCCGCACCGACTCCGGGCTCGAGCTCGTGGGCGACGACACCACGCTCGTGCTCCGGCCGTCCTGACGACGCCACCACCCCGCTGACTAACCTGGCCGGATGCAGCGTGCTCTCGCGACCGGGGTCTTCCTGGTCATCTCCGCGCTGACGGGGCTGCTGTTGGCCGGCCACGGCCCGTGGGCGGGGGAGACCATCTGGGTGCTCGACGAGCGCCACGGCCTCAACCGCGGCGACGTGCCGGTTCTGGGGCTGTGGGGCCTCGGGTCGCTGCTGTGCGCGGTGCTGTGGTGGCGCCCGCGGCGGTCCTGACCCGTCGGTCCCTGCCCGGGTGGGCCCGAGTGGTCGCAGGTGACTAGTCAGAAATGACTACGTCGCGCGCGACGAACGGCGAGTGTGTCGAGCGCCCGCCGCCGTCACGATGGTGGGGTGCCCGTCGTCGTCGTGGTCCTGGTCGCCTGGGCCCTGCTCTCCGTGCCGCTCGGCCTGGTGGTCGCCGCGGGGCTGCGACGCGGCAGGACGACTGCCGAGGCCGGCCCCCGGCCCGTCGCGCCAGCCCCCGCCTCCGGTGCCGTCGCCACGGTCGCGGACGCCTCTGCCGAGCTGTCGGAGCGCCGGACCGCCTGACCGGCCACCCACCCGCCCCTGCTCGGACACCGCGCCTCGGCGCGACGGGCCTGAAGGGGGAGGGACCGTCTCTGCCCCGGCAGTACGGTGCCGGTGACGGGGCACCGACGCGGTCGACCGCAGGTGCCCGACCCCGAGCCACCCCGCGGAGGACCTGGCAGTGACGCTCAAGCTCGGCCACCGTGAGTTCGCCGACGACGCGATGCTGATGATGGCCATCGTCAACCGCACGCCCGACTCGTTCTACGACCGCGGCGCCACCTGGGCCGAGGACCGGGCGCTCGCGCGGGTGGCGCAGGTCGTGGCCGAGGGCGCCGAGATCGTCGACATCGGCGGCATCAAGGCCGCACCGGGCGTCGAGGTCGACGCCGCGGAGGAGAAGGCCCGCGTCGTCGACTTCGTCGCGCAGGTGCGCGAGGCCCACCCCGACGTCGTCATCTCCGTCGACACCTGGCGCGCGGAGGTCGGCCGGGCCGTGTGCGCTGCGGGCGCCGACGTGCTCAACGACGCCTGGGGCGGGGCCGACCCCGAGCTCGTCGACGCCGCCGCCGAGGCCGGCGCCGCCGTGGTCTGCACCCACACCGGCGGCGCCACCCCCCGCACCCGCCCCCACCGCGTCGAGTACGACGACGTCGTGGCGGCCGCCATCGCCGACACCACCGCCTACGCCGACCGCGCCGTCGCCGCCGGCGTCGACCCCCGCAGCGTGGTCATCGACCCCGCCCACGACTTCGGCAAGAACACCTTCCACTCCCTCGAGGTCACCCGCCGCCTGGGCGAGATGGTGGCCACCGGCCGGCCCGTGCTCGTCTCGCTGTCGAACAAGGACTTCGTCGGGGAGTCGCTCGACCTGCCCGTCGGCGAGCGCCTCGTCGGCACCCTGGCCGCCACCGCGCTCTGCGCCCAGGCCGGCGCCCGCATCTACCGCGTGCACGAGGTCGTCGAGACACGGCAGACCGTCGACATGGTCAACACCGTGCTCGGACGCCGCCGGCCCGCCCGCGCGATCCGGGGGCTGGCGTGAGCGCCCCGGGCGGGGCGCGGGTCGTGCTGGTGCCGGGCGTGCCCGCGCTGCTCCCGTCGTACGCCGGGCAGGCCGACCCGGTCGCCGAGCTGCGCGCCGCGTGCCTGGGCGCCGTGGGGTGGCTGGCCGGCGACGGCCGGGCCGTCGAGGTCGTGGGTGATCCGCAAGGTGCGCGGGTGGGGCGGGCACTGCTCGCCGTTGCGGGGGTCTCGACGACGCTCGTCGCTGGCGCTCCTCGCTGCTCGACCACCGGGGGTGGGGATTCCGGTCGTCGGTCGAGCAGGGCCCCCCAGGGCCCGTATCGAGACCCGGCGGCTCCGAGCGAGGGTGGTTTCGAGACGCTCGCTGGCGCTCGCTCCTCAACCACCGAGGCCGACGCCGGTGGCGCTCGCTCCTCGACCGCCGAGGCGGCGTACCTGGTGGTCGCGAACGGGTCGGCGCGGCGCGGGGAGAAGGCGCCGGGGCACCTCGACCCCCGCGCTGCGGACTTCGACGCGGGCCTGGGGGAGGCCCTCCGTCGAGCCGCCGGAGACGACCTGACACGCTTGGACCGCGAGCTCGCGGAGCAGCTGCTGGTCGGCCACGTCGACGGGTTCGTGACGCTGGGCCGGCTCCTCGGGGGCGGACAGGGGGCCTGGCGGGCAGAGGTGGACTACGCCGACGACCCGTTCGGCGTGCAGTACTGGGTGATGAGGTGGACATGCGAGTCCTGATCGGTCCCGACACGAGCAATCCCGACCACGTCGACGACGACGACCTGCGCCGGCTCTACGCCGCCCCGTCGACGCCGTGGCTGCGCGCCAACATGGTCAGCACCGTCGACGGCAGCGCCAGCGGCGAGACCGGCGTCAGCGGCAACATCAACAACGCCGCCGACAAGCGTGTCTTCGACACCCTGCGCAGCCTGGCCGACGTGGTCATCGTGGGCGCCGGCACGGCCAAGGCGGAGGGCTACCGGCCCGCCGGCGTGCCGATCGTGCTGGTGAGCCGCAAGGCGCAGGTGCCGCCGTCGCTGCGCGACGCCCCGGCCGGCTCGGTCTACCTCGCCACCTGCTCGCGCTCCGACGGCATCGACGAGGCGCGCGACGTCCTGGGCGAGGAGCACGTGCTGACCCTCGGCTCCCACCGCGTCGACCTGCCGCTGCTCAAGCAGAGCCTCGCCGAGCGCGGCTGGGGCAACATGCTCTGCGAGGGCGGGCCCCACCTGCTGCGCGACATGGTCTTCCAGGGCTGCGTCGACGAGCTGACCGGCACCACCGTGCCGCGCCTGGTGGCCGGCCACAACGGTCGGATCACCGAGGGCGCCCCCATCGACAAGCCGCTCGACCTCACCCTGCTGCTCGAGGACAACGGCACCCTGCTGGGGCGCTGGCGCGTCGGCGCCTGAGCATGAGCGACGACACGACCCGCCGGGTGCTGGTGCGCTCGGGCAAGCTGCCGAGCTCGGCGATCGACGGGCCCTCGGCCCTGCAGGACAACGTGATGGCCGGCAACGTCGGCAACTTCATGTTCGCCCACGCCGTCTTCCGGGCCCTGGCGGTGCCGGGCACGACGCTGGTCTCCGACCACCTGCGCTTCGACCGCTCGGCCGCCACCCTGCGCCAGCAGGCCCGGGTGCGCGAGCAGTACGACGCCTTCGTGCTGCCGCTGGCCAACGCGTTCCGCCCCGCCTTCCGCGACCAGCTCGACAACCTCAGCACCCTCATCGAGACCCTCGACATCCCCGTCGTGGTCGTCGGCGTGGGCGCGCAGACCTCCCACGACGACCACGCCGGGGACGAGCTCGCCGACGTCGCCCCGTCGGTGAAGCGGTTCGTCTCGGCGGTGCTCGAGCGCTCCGCCAGCATCGGGGTGCGTGGCGAGCGCACCGCCGAGCACCTGCGCCGCCTCGGCTTCCCCGACGACGCCGTCGAGGTCATCGGCTGCCCGTCGGCGTACCTGCACGGCCCCGGCTTCCGCATCGCCGAGCGCCCCGGCCCGCTCGGTCCCGACAGCCGGGTGGCGCTCAACCACACCCCCGGCATCCCCGCGCTGCGCGACTTCGTCGACCACCACGCCGCGGCCTACCCGCGCTCGACGTACGTCGGCCAGGACGCCCGCGAGCTCGACCTGCTGCTGTGGGGGGCCGAGTCGCCCTCGATGGCCTCGACCCACGGCCTGCCCTACACCCTCGACCACCCCTACGTCGCCGAGGGCCGGATGCGGGTCTACCTCGACCCCACGACCTGGATGGGCGACCTCGCCGACGCCGACTTCGTGGTCGGCACCCGCTTCCACGGCGCGATGGCCGCGCTGCTCGGCGGGGCCCCGGCGATGGTGCTGGCCCACGACTCGCGCACCGTCGAGCTGGCCGCCCACCTCGGGGTGCCGCACGTGCTGCCCGGCGAGCTGCGCCCCGGCCTCGACGCCGCCAAGCTCGCCGAGCGCTACGACCCGTCGGCCTGGAACGACGGGCACGACGCGCGGTTCGCGACGTACGCCGCCTTCCTCGAACGCAACGGCCTGCCCCACGTGTGGCAGGGCGACGGCACCTCCGAGCTCGACGCCCGCGTCGCCGCCGCACCGCTGCCCGCCCCGGTCGCGCCGCTGCCCGCCGGCCCCGACCCGCTGGTGCTCGAGCGGCTGCGCTGGATGCGCGAGCGGCAGGGGAGCAGCGACACGGTGGTCAACCAGCGGCTCGCGCAGGTGCGCCAGCAGCTGCAGGAGGCCCGCCGCACGGTGCGCCACCACGAGGAGCGCCTCGAGCGCCAGGCGCGTCGTCTCGACCGCCTCGAGCAGCGCCTGAACGGCCCGGACGGACCCGCCGCGCAGTGACCTCCGCGGCGGTCGTCGACGTGCTCCGCACCACTTCGTGAAAAGTTTCACAAAGGGTTCGGAGGGGGTGCCGACCGGCGTAGCGTCGGGGACGTGGAACCCCTCGTATCGCTCCTGACCCTGGCCGCCGAGGAGCCCGCCGGACTGATGCCGGCCCGCCAGCAGATGGCGCTGTCGCTGGGCTGGCACATCGTGCTCGCCTGCTTCGGCGTCGCCTTCCCCTCCATCATCTTCGCGATGCACTGGCGCGGCATCTACCGCGACGACCCGGTGGCGCTCGGCCTGGCCCAGCGCTGGTCGAAGGTCTCCGCGGTGCTCTTCGCGATCGGTGCGGTCTCTGGCACCGTGCTGTCCTTCGAGTTCGGCGTGCTGTGGCCGGGGCTGATGAGCCGCTTCGGCGACGTGCTGGGCCTGCCGTTCGCCTTCGAGGGCCTCGCGTTCTTCCTCGAGGCCATCTTCCTCGGCATCTACCTCTACGGCTGGGGCCGCATCCCTCCGAAGAGGCACCTGCTGATGCTGGTGCCGATGGCGGTGACCGGCGTGGTCGGCACCTTCTGCGTGCTGGCGGTCAACGCCTGGATGAACAACCCCACCGGCTTCCGCATCGTCGACGGCGAGGTCGTCGACGTGCAGCCGTGGGTGGCGTTCCTCAACGACGGCGTGTGGCTGCAGTTCTTGCACATGTGGGTGGCGGCGTTCATGGTCGCCGGCTTCGCGATCAGCGCGGTGTACGCCGCCGGCATGCTGCGCGGGCGCCGCGACCGCCACCACCGCCTCGGCTTCACCGTGCCGTTCGTCTTCGCCTCCGTCGCCGCGCTGCTGCAGCCGGTGGTCGGTCACCTGCTCGGCGGACGCCTCGCCGAGACCCAGCCGGCCAAGCTGGCCGCCTTCGAGCTGGCGCTGGAGACCGAGAGCCCCTCGCCGCTGCGCCTGGGCGGGCTGGTCATCGACGGGGAGGTCCGCTACGCCCTCGACATCCCCTACCTCGGCTCGCTGATCGCGCGCAGCTCGTTCACCGAGCCCGTGCAGGGCCTCGACACGATCCCGCTCGACGAGCAGCCCCCGCTCAACATCACCCACCTCGCCTTCCAGTCGATGGTCGGCATCGGGACGCTGCTGGCCCTGGCCGTGGTGGTGTTCTGGCTGGCGCGCTGGCGCGGCCACGACCTGCTGGGCCACCGCTGGTTCCTGCGCGGCGCCGTGCTGGCCGGGCCGCTGGCCGTGGTGGCCCTCGAGGCCGGCTGGATCGCCACCGAGGTCGGCCGCCAGCCGTGGGTGGTCTACGGCGTCATGCGCACCACCGAGGCCGCCGGCGACAACCCCGGGCTGTGGTGGATGTTCGGCATCTCGTTCGTCGTCTACTCCCTGATGACCCTCGGTGCCGTGGTCGTGCTGCGCTCGATGGCCCGGCGCTGGCGCGACGGCGACGAGGACCTGCCCAGTCCCTACGGGCCCGAGCGCGAGTCGGTGGACGCATGAGCCTCGAGCTGGCGGTGGCCGCCGCCCTCTTCGCCGGGCTGCTGGCCTACGCGCTGCTCGGCGGCGCCGACTTCGGCTCGGGGTTCTACGACCTCACCGCCGGCGGCAGCCGTCGCGGCGCCGAGCTGCGCACCCAGGTCGACCACAGCCTCGGCCCGGTGTGGGAGGCCAACCACGTGTGGCTGATCTACGTGCTCGTCGTGTGGTGGACCGGCTTCCCCGAGTCGTTCGCGGTCACCATGAGCACCCTGATCCTGCCGATGCTGTTCGCGCTGCTCGGCATCGTGCTGCGCGGGGCGTCCTTCGCCTTCCGCAAGTACGCCGGCACGCTGGGCCAGGCGCGGCTCTTCGGGGCGGTCTTCGCGGCCTCCTCGCTGATCACGCCGTTCTTCCTCGGCGCGGTGGCCGGCGCCATCGCCTCGGGGCGGGTGCCGGCCCAGGGGCGCGGCGACGTGTGGGGCTCCTGGCTGACCCCCACGTCGATGTTCGGCGGCGTGATCGCCGTCGGCACCTGCGCCTTCCTGGCCGGCTGCTTCCTCGTCGCCGACGCCCACCGGGCCGGCCGCGAGCGGCTCACCGCCCAGCTGCGCCGCCGTACCCTCGGGGTGGGCGTGGTGACCGGGCTGGTGGTCTTCGCCGCGCTGGTGCCGCTGGCCGACGACGCCCCCACGCTGTGGGCCGGGCTGACCGGCCGGGCGCTGCCGCTGGTGGTCGGCTCGGCGGTGGCCGGGGCCGCCACCCTCGCCCTGCTCTGGACCGGCCGCTACGGCCTCGCCCGGCTCACCGCCGTCGCCGCGGTGGCCGCGGTGGTGAGCGGCTGGGGCGTCGGGCAGTACCCGTGGCTGCTGGTCGACGAGGTGCGGATCGTGGACGCCGCCGGCGCCGACGCCACCCTGGCCGCGCTGCTGGTGGCCGTCGGCATCGCCGGCGCTGTGGTGCTGCCCGCGCTGGCGTACCTGTTCTCGCTCACGCAGTCGGAGAAGTGGGCCGACGCGGCCCACTGAGCCGTCAGGCGGACCTCAGGCGGGGTCAGGCGGTCGCGGTGGCCAGCACCAGCCGGTAGCGGACGTCGTTCCGGGCCACCCGGTCGAGAGCCTCGTCGACCTGCGCCAGCGGCAGCACCTCCACGTCGGCCGTGATGCCCTGGGCGGCGCAGAAGTCGAGCAACGCCTGGGTCTGCACCGTGCCGGCGCTGCCCGAGGAGGCGAGCCGGCGGCGTCCCAGCAGCAGCGCCATCGGGTCGAAGCGCATCTCGCCGAGCACCCCCAGCGAGCACAGCGTGCCGTCGAGGTCGAGGGTGAGCAGGTACGGCGTCAGGTCGTGTCCGCCGGCGGCGGTGTCGAGCACCAGGTCGAGGCTGCCGGCGACGCCGGCCATCGCCTCGGGGTCGGTGGAGACCACCACCGCGTCGGCGCCCAGCGCGCGGGCGTCGTCGGCCTTCGCCGCCGACGTGGTGAACACCGTGGTGGTCGCGCCGAGGGCGTGGGCGAGCTTCACCGCGAGGTGGCCCAGGCCGCCGAGGCCGACCACCCCGACGCGCGTGCCGGGCCCGACGCCCCAGGCGACCAGCGGCTCCCACACGGTGACCCCGGCGCACATCAGCGGGGCGGCGCCGGCGGGGTCGAGGCCGTCGGGCAGGCGGTAGGTGAACCCCTCGCGCACCACCACCTCCCCGGCGTACGCGCCCTGGGTGCGCGAGCCGTCGACGCGGTCGGTGCCGCCGTAGGTGAGCGTCGGGAACTCCTCGCAGTAGTTCTCCTGCCCGCGCCGGCACATGCGGCACGCGCCGCAGGAGTCGAGGATGTTGCCGACCGCCACCCGGTCGCCGGGGGAGCGGTCGACGACGTCGGCGCCGACCTCGACGACCGTGCCGGTGAGCTCGTGGCCCGGCACGAGCAGCCCCTCGGGCCGCGAGCGCAGGGCGTGCAGGTCGCTGTGGCACACACCGACGAAGTCGACCCGCACCGCGACGTCGTCGGCGCGCAGGTCGCGCCGCTCCAGCGTCACCCGCTCCAGGGGCGGCAGGCCGGTGGCGCCGCTGCTGCTCTCGCCGGGGGTCGCGGGGGTGGCGGGGCCGGTCAGGCCGTAGGCGTGGGTGGATCGCACGGGGGTCCTCGTCTCGTCGGGTGGAGCAACCAACTGGTTTGTTTCACTGTAGTGGGTCGGCCGCGGGAGACAAACCGGTTGGTTACCCTGGGTGCATGGACGACACCGGTGACCGCCGCACCACCGACCGCGGCGCGGCCACCCGGGCCCGCATCCTGGAGGCCGCCGCCGAGGAGTTCGCCACCCACGGCATCGCCGGCGCGCGCGTCGACCGGGTGGCCCAGCGCGCCCGCGCCAACAAGGCGCAGATCTACACCTGGTTCGCCGGCAAGGACGAGCTGTTCGACGTGGTGCTCGACCACCACCTCACCGGCATCGTCGCCGACGTCCCGATCAGCGCCGACGACCTCGGCGACTACGCCGTGCGGCTCTACGACGACTACCTCGCCCACCCCCACGTCGTGCGCCTCGCCGCGTGGAACCGGCTCGAGCGCCGCCCCACCGGCGAGCTGCTCCACCGGCCCCGGGAGCAGGACCGGCACAAGGTGGACGCCATCGCCGCCGCCCAGGCCGCCGGCGTCGTCGACCCCGACCTCGACGCCGGCGACGTCTTCGCGCTGGTGATCGCCACCTCGATGGCGTGGTCGCCGATCAGCGCCACCTACGCCGCCAGCGCCGCCGACCCCGAGGCCGACCACGATCGCCGGCGCCGCCAGCTGCGACAGGTCGTCACCCGGATGGTGCACCCCGGCCCTGCTGACGGCCGCGCTGGCGGCCGTGCTGGCCGCCGCGGGTGACGGCGGGTGACGGCCGGCCCGCTGGCTAGGCTCGCGGGGTGAGCCTCCCGACGCACCCGCCGGCGCGCCGGCGCACCTGGCCCGTGGCCGCGGCGCTCGCGCTGGGGTTCACCGCGCTGCTGTGGGTGCTCGAGGGGATCGACAGCGCGCCCGGGGTGACCTGGGACGACGACGGCATCCGCCCGCGCACCGTCGACGGGCTGGTGGGGGTGCTGCTGGCGCCGCTGCTCCACGTCGGCTTCGACCACCTCGGCTCCAACACGCTGCTGGTGGCGCTGCTGCTGTTCCTGGTGCTGCTCGGCGACGTGGGGCGCGGCCTCGCCGCCACCGCGGTGGTCTGGCTGGTCGGCGGCCTCGCCACGTGGCTGGTCGCCCCGGCCGGCACGGTGCACCTCGGCGCCTCCGGGCTGGTGTTCGGCTGGCTGGTCTACCTCGTGCTGCGCGGGTTCGTCGCCCGGCGGGTGGGCCAGATGGCGCTCGGCGTCCTGCTGCTGGTCGCGTACGGCGGGCTGCTCTGGGGCGTGCTGCCCGGCCAGCCCGGCGTCTCCTGGCAGGGCCACCTCTTCGGCGCGCTCGCCGGCGCCCTCGCGGCGTTCGTGGTGGCCCGCCGCCGCCAGCTGTAACGCGGGGTTGTCCCTTCTGCTGCCCCGTCACGACGGGGCAGCAGAAGGGGTAACCCCGCGTTACATGAGGGTCGGGTCGTAGGGTCGGGCCCCGTGAGCCAGAGCCAGCCCGAGCTGACCGTGACCCGCACCGAGGGCGTCGTGGAGGTGGTCTTCGACCGGCCCCACCGGCACAACGCGTTCACCCGGGCGATGTACGGCGCGCTCAAGGACCTGTGCGCCGAGCTGCGCGAGGACGACGGCGTGCGGGTGCTGGTGCTGCGCGGGGCCGGCGGGCGGGCGTTCGCGGCCGGCAACGAGATCTCCGACTTCGTCGACGCCGACGCCGTGGCCTACGAGGACTGGATCCGCGACCTGCTCGAGCAGCTCTTCGCGCTCCCGCAGGTCACCGTGGCCGCCGTCGACGGCGTCTGCGTGGGGGGCGGCCTGGCCGTGGCCACCCACTGCGACCTGCGCCTGGCCACCGCCGGCTCCCGCTTCGGCTACCCCATCGCCCGCACCCTCGGCAACGCGCTGGCCGCCTCGATCGTCTACCGCTGCGCGAGCGTCTTCGGCGAGCCGATCACCCGCGAGATGCTGCTCGCCTCCCGCCTCGTCGGCGCCGACCGCGCCCACGCCGTCGGCGCGGTGATGAGCGTCGTCCCCGACCCCGTCGCCCTCGACGCCGAGCTCGCCACCCTGATCGACGGCCTGCGCAGCGCCTCCGCGGTCACCCTGCGCGCCACGAAGGGCCAGCTGCTCGACCGCGCCCGGCGCCTCGAGGCCTCCCCGGCCACCGACCACGACCTGCTGCGCGAGGTCTACACCGGCCCCGACTTCGCCGAGGGCGTGCGCGCGTTCCTCGCCAAGGAGAAGCCGGCGTTCGGCTGAGGCTCGCGGCGCGGGTTTCACCGGATATCCGGTGAAACCCTCGGTTGTCGGCCGAAGCCTCGGTCGACAACCAAGGGTTCGGGTCGACAACCCCGCCCGACCGACCCGCCCGGCGTACGACGCGCCGGGGCCCGGAATGCGGCCGGGGGCGGGGGCGTTGCCCACGGTCGTGCCCACCGACGACTCACGCCGCGTGTCCGTGCTGCTCGGGCTGCTGTTCGGCCTGGCCGGCATGGGCTCGGCGTCGGCGGCCATCGCGCTGCCGGCGATCGGGGCGGAGTTCGACACCAGCGTCGGCGGCGCCACCTGGGTGATCAGCCTCTACGCCCTCATGCTCGCCGTCACCACCGCCGTCTACGGCCGGGTCTCGGACCTGGTCGGGGTGCGCCTGCCGCTGCTGGTCGGCATCAGCCTGATGACCGGGGGAGCGCTGGTCGCGGCGTTCGCCCCGTCGTACGGCGTGCTCCTGGCCGCGCGGCTCTTCCAGGGCGCGGGCGCCGCGGCGGTGCCGACCCTCGGCGTGACGATCCTCAGCGGCCGCTACGAGGGCGCCGTGCGCGGTCTCGCGCTGGGCCGGCTGGCGGGCGTCGCGGCCGCGGTGAGCTGTCTGGGCCCGCTGCTCGGCGGCGCGGTCGAGGCCGCGTTCGGCTGGCGTGCGGTGATGGCCATCCCGATCCTCGGCGTGGCCGTGCTGCCGTTCCTGTGGCGCTCGCTGGTCGGCGAGGGCACCGGCGCGAGCCTCGACGTCCTCGGCGCCGTGCTGGTCGCGCTCACCGCCGCCGGGCTGGTGCTGCTGGTGCAGTCGCCGTCCACCGGCCTGGTCGTCGCGCTGGTGGGACTGCTGCTGCTCGTGCTCGGCGCGCCGCTGGTGGCGCTGCGGGTGCGCCGGCGACCCCACGGGTTCCTGCCGCTCGCGGTGGTGCGCAACCCGGCGGTGGTGCGCAGTGCCGTGGCCGCCGCGGCGGTGCCGGCGGCGTGGTTCGGCCAGCTGATCGCGGTGCCGGCCGTGCTCGTCGCCGAGGGCTGGGACCCCTGGCAGGTCGGGCTGCTGCTCGTGCCGAGCGCCGCCATCGCGCTGGCCGTGCCGCGGGTGGCCGGGCCGATGATCGAGCGCCTCGGCCCGCCGTGGTGCCTGGCCGTGGCCGGCGTCGTGGCCTCCGCGGCCCTGCTGGTCGCCGCCCTCGGAGCGGTGGCCGACCAGCCCCCGGTGCTGGGCGCCGCGGTGGTGCTGGTGACCTTCGCGTTCGGCCTCGGCCAGCCGGCGCTCGGCGCGGCGGTCAGCCGGTCGGTCGACGTCGACGTGCGCGGCGTCGCCCTCGGCGTGGCCACCCTGGTGTTCATGACCGGCGGGTCGGTGGGGTCCGCGGTGGTCGGCGGCCTCGGCGACGTGATCGGCATCGGCCCGAGCCTGGCGGTGCTCGCGGTGCTGCCCCTGGTGGGCCTGCTGGTGCTCGCGCCGTCGCTGCGCGGGTCCCGCCAGGACGCCGGCGCCGCCCCCGCGGTGCCGGCTGAGCCCTGAGCCGCCGACCCCTCCCGGTTCGAACTGTTTTTCTATCGTGACCTCCGCGAGGCCGCGGTGTGCGTAAGGTCACGGAACTGCTCCCGTTCCGGACGAAGGACACCACCCACGTGCCAGCCTCCTCGCGCCCCACTTCCGCGCGTTCACGTCGACGGGGGCGCATCGGCGCCCTCGCTGGCCTGTCCGCCCTCGTCGCCGGCCTCGTGCCCGCCTTGACGCTGACCACCAGCGCCCAGGCCGGCCCGGTGGCCGCGCCCGCCGCCGACCCGCTCGACGCGGTGTGGTCGCCGACGTCCACCCGCCTGCCCGCGACGCTCGACGGCGAGCGCCGCCGGGTCAACCCGCGCGAGTTCGAGGCCCACACCCTCGACACCGCCGCGCTGGCCGCCCGCCTCGACCGCGCGCCCACGGAGCGTGCGGCGCGCCGCGGCGCCGAGCCGGTCACCGTCACGGTGCCCTCGCCCACCGGTGAGCTGCTGCGCTTCTCGGTGGTCGACTCCCCGGTGATGCAGCAGGGCCTGGCCGAGGAGCACCCCGAGATCACGACGTACGCCGGCACCGGCATCGACGTGCCGACCGCGAGCATCCGCCTCGACCTCACCCCCGTCGGCTTCCACGCCTCGGTGCGCGACCTCGAGACCGGCACCGCCTGGTTCGTCGACCCCGCCTACCAGGGCGGCGACGGCGCCTACCTGTCCTACTTCGGCTCCGACCTGCCGCCGAGCGAGCAGCCGCTGGTCGAGCCCGAGCTGCCCGCCTCGATGAAGGCCGAGGCCGCCGAGGAGGCGGAGGCCGACGACGAGGCCGGCGCCGCGCGCACCGGTGAGCAGCCGGGTCAGCAGGTCACCCGCCGCACCTACCGGCTCGCGCTCCTCACCGACCCGTCGTACGCCGCCTACTTCGGCAGCGAGAACGTGCTGGCCGAGAAGGTCGTCCTCATGAACCGGGTCAACCAGATCTACAACGACGACCTCGCCGTGCGGATGCTGCTGATCGACGACAGCGACGAGCTCAACCTCGACACCGACGCCAAGCTGTTCGGCGCCAACGGGCCCTGCGGCGCGGTCGGCTGCTTCACCGGTGCCGCGCAGATCCAGAACGGCTGCACCGGCGGGCTGCTGCGGCAGAACCGCCTGGCCATCGGCCAGCTGGTCGGCGCCGACAAGTACGACATCGGCCACATCATGCTCGGCATCAACGGCGGCGGCATCGCCTCGCTCGGCGTCGTCGGCGGCAACTCGAAGGCGCAGGGCTGCACCGGCCTGCCGACGCCCGAGGGCGACTTCATGGCCATCGACTACGTCGCCCACGAGATGGGTCACCAGTTCTCCGGCAACCACACCTTCAACGGCACCCAGCTCAACTGCGGCGGCAACAAGGCCGCCCCGTCGGTGGAGCCCGGCTCGGGCTCCTCGGTGATGGCCTACGCCGGCATCTGCCGCTCCGACGACCTGCAGCCCCACACCGACCCGTACTTCTCGCAGTGGAGCCAGCAGGAGATGTGGGCCTACATCCTCTCCCAGCGCCCCGCGATCAACGAGGTGCAGAACGTCGGCCTGATCGGCTACGACACCGACGGCGAGGCGTTCACGATCTCCATCGGCGGCGCCACCACGGCCCCGATCACCCGCGGCTCCGACTACACCCTGCTCGGCCTCGACCTCGCGATCGAGACCGCGCTCGGCTCGGTTAACGACGTCACCGTCTCCCCGCTGTACGGCAGCGGCCTGACCCTCACCGACGCCGGCTTCCAGATCACCTGGAACGGCGTGACCTCCATGGGCACCGACGTGCCGACCGCCTCGGTGGCCGTCACCTCCGGCGACGCCACCCCGGTCGTCGGCGTCACCGCCGACGGCGGCCCGATCGAGAACCAGGGCTGGCAGAAGGAGCTCCTCGACAACCGCGCGCCCGCCGTGCAGGCGCCCGCCGACGAGACCATCCCGGCCCGTACGCCGTTCAGCCTCACCGGCTCGGGCAGCGACGTCGACAACGACGCCCTGGTCTACCTGTGGGAGCAGACCGACCGCGGTGCCGGCACCGGCACCGGGCTGCTGGACCAGAACAAGACCAACGGCCCGCTGTTCCGGGTCTTCGGCGACTACGCCGACGTCAGCGACGAGGACACCCTGCTGATCGGCTCGCCCGGCGAGAACATCGCCGACGGCTCGCCGACGCGCACGTTCCCCGACATGGAGCAGGTCCTGGCCGGCGACACCAACGCCGTCACCGGCACCTGCCCCACGCCGACCGCGGAGGACTTCGTCAACGGTCAGCCCACCGACAGCGCCGGGCGCGTCAACACCCTGCGCGACGGCCCCGTCCTCGACTGCTTCTCGGAGTGGCTGCCCACCGGCGACTACACCGGTTCGGTGCAGGCCGGCAACATCGAGCCCTCGCTCAACTTCCGGCTCACCGCCCGTGACCTCGACCCCGCCGCCGGCGGGTACTACTTCGACGACACGAAGCTGACGATCGACACCTCGGCGGGCCCGTTCCTGGTCTCGTCGCTGAACGAGACCACCAGCGTGGTCGGCGGCACGGAGACCGAGCTCACCTGGGACGTCGCGGGCACCGACACCGCCGCGCTCGCCCCGGAGGTGCGGATCACGATGTCCGACGACGGCGGGGAGACCTTCCCCCACGTGCTGGCCCAGAGCACCCCGAACGACGGCACGGCCTCGGTGGAGTGGCCGAACGTCGACACCACCACGGGGCGCGTGCGCATCGAGGCGGTCGACAACGTGTTCTTCGACGTCAACGACGCCGACCTCACCGTCACCGCCGACGAGACCGGCCCGGAGACCGTCATCACCGACGGGCCCAGCGAGGGCGCCTACGTGCTGGACGACGAGGTCACCGTGGCCTTCGACTCCGACGAGGACGACGTCACCTTCCAGTGCCTGCTCGACGGCCGCGAGGTGGAGTGCACCGAGCCGTCGGTGACCCTCACCGACCTCGAGCAGTCCACGCACCAGCTCACCGTCGCCGCGGTCGACCGCTTCGGCAACGTCGACCCGACGCCCGCCTCGCGGACCTTCACGCTGCCGCGTGACGACCGTGCCCTCGACGTCGCCCGCGGCACCTGGACCGACCGCCGCGGACCGGCCTCCTACCTCGGCACCTTCCGCACCGCGAACCAGAAGGGCGCCACCCTGGTGGAGCGCGTCGAGGACGTCACCGGGCTCGCCATCGTCGTCGGGCGTCAGCCCGGCTACGGCGCGCTCGACGTGTACTTCCGCGGAGAGCTGCTGAAGACGGTGCGCCTGGGCAGCGGGACCGCCCCCTCGGCGCTCGTGCGGCTCGGCTCGTTCGACGAGGAGAGCGGCCAGGTCAAGATCGTCGCCCGCTCGGGCAAGACCGTGCGCGTCGACGGCCTGGGGGTGCGCACGGCGCCCTGACGGCGCAGCTCCTGAAGAGATCAGCACCGGGCCCGGTGCGTGGTGGCAGCAGCCACCACGCGCCGGGCCCTGCTGTTTCTCGGCTGCTCGGCTGCTCCGGGGTGCCGGGTCCGTCAGCCGGCGGGGTCGACCAGCACCGCGGTGAGCGCCGCGAGGTCGGCGTCGTCGAGGCCGTGGGCCCGCAGGTAGCCGCGGGCGCCGCCGTACTGCTCCTCGAGCGTCGCCAGCAGCACGCGCATGGTCTCCGGGGTCGAGGCGAACGCCTCCTGCGGCACCTCCGCGACCCGGTCGCCGTACGCCGGCAGCAGCGCGAACTGCTCACGCAGCGCGTCGATGGCCTCGGCGGTGCGGGCGTAGTCGGCCACCACGTCGTCGTCGAGCACACCGACGGCCGAGAGCAGCAGCGCCACCGCGACGCCGGTGCGGTCCTTGCCGGCCGAGCAGTGCACCAGCAGCGGCGGCCCCGCGGGGTCGAGCAGCAGCCGCGCGACGGCGGCGAGGTGGGGGCCGGACGCCGCGAGGTAGCGGGCGTAGTGGGCCGCGACCCAGTCGACGCGGTGGGCGGAGGCGAAGTCCCACGGGGTGTCGTCGGCGTGCACCTCGAGGTGCTCGACGCGGTGCTCGCGCGCCAGCAGCGCCGCCGAGGTCTCCTCGGCCACCTCGCGGGGCCCGCGCAGGTCGACGCGGCAGCGCACCCCGAGCCCGCCAGGGCCGTCGCCGACCAGGCGATCGGCCTGCTCCTCGTCGACGAACGCCACCGTGCCGCTGCGCAGCAGCACGCCACGGCGTACCCGCCCGCCGTCGGTGGTGCGCAGGCCGCCGACGTCGCGCAGGTTGCGCAGGTCGGGGAACCCGGGGGGTGCGGTGTCGGGCGGCGCGGGGGCGTACGGCTCGGGGATCACGGCACCACCTTGCCTGCCGCCGCCAACCCGTGCCCCGAGCCGGCGGTGCCCGGCTCCGGGCGATCCGGGCGACCCCGGCCGGAACGACGAGGGCCCGCACCGTCGGTGGACGGTGCGGGCCCTCGGGCGTGGTGCGTGCTGGCTACTTGTTGGCCTTGCGGGCCTGCGAGGCGGTCTTGGCGCGCGCGTTGGCGTCGAGGACGACCTTGCGGATGCGGACCATCTCGGGGGTGACCTCGACGCACTCGTCGTCGCGGCAGAACTCCAGGCTCTGCTCCAGCGACAGCTTCTTCGCCGGGATCAGCTTCTCGAAGTTGTCGGAGGTCGCGGAGCGGATGTTGGTCTGCTGCTTCTCCTTGGTGATGTTGACGTCCATGTCGTCGGCGCGGGAGTTCTCGCCGACGATCATGCCCTCGTACACCTCGGTGGCGGGCTCGAGGAACATCACGCCGCGCTCCTGCAGCGAGGTCATCGCGTACGCCGTGGCCGCGCCCTTGCGGTCGGCGACCAGCGAGCCGTTGTTGCGCGAGCGGATCTCGCCGGCCCACGGCTCGTAGCCCTCGGAGATGTGGTGGGCGATGCCGGTGCCGCGGGTGTCGGTGAGGAACTCGGTGCGGAAGCCGATCAGGCCACGCGCCGGCACCAGGAACTCCATGCGGACCCAGCCGGTGCCGTGGTTGACCATCTGCTCCATGCGGCCCTTGCGGGCGGCCAGCAGCTCGGTGATCGTGCCGAGGTACTCCTCGGGGGCGTCGATGGTGAGGCGCTCGACGGGCTCGTGGACCTTGCCGTTGACCTCCTTGGTCACCACCTGCGGCTTGCCGACGGTGAGCTCGAAGCCCTCGCGACGCATCTGCTCGACCAGGATGGCCAGCGCCAGCTCGCCGCGGCCCTGCACCTCCCAGGCGTCGGGGCGCTCGGTGGGCAGCACGCGCAGCGACACGTTGCCGATGAGCTCCTGGTCGAGGCGGTCCTTGACCAGGCGCGCGGTGACCTTCGAGCCCTTGACCCGGCCGACCAGCGGCGAGGTGTTGGTGCCGATGGTCATCGAGATGGCCGGCTCGTCGACGTGGATGAGCGGCAGCGCGACGGGGTTCTCCGGGTCGGCCAGCGTCTCGCCGATGGTGATGTCGGGGATGCCCGCGATGGCCACGATGTCGCCGGGGCCGGCGGACTCGCCGGGCTTGCGCTCGAGGCCCTCGGTGATCAGCAGCTCGGTGATGCGGACGTTCTTGACCGACCCGTCGCGCTTCATCCAGGCCACGGTCTGGCCCTTCTTCAGCTCGCCCTGGTGCACCCGCACGAGCGCGAGGCGGCCGAGGAACGGCGAGGAGTCGAGGTTGGTGACGTGGGCCTGCAGCGGCGCGCCGGCGTTGTACGTCGGGGCCGGGATGGTCTCGAGGATGGTGCGGAACAGCGGCTCGAGGTCGGGGGAGTCGGGCAGCTCGCCGTTGGCGGGTGCCTCGAGACCGGCGACGCCGGCGCGACCCGAGGCGTAGACCACGGGGAAGTCGAGCGCGTCCTGGCTGTGGCTCTCGTCGAGCAGGTCCATGAACAGCTCGTAGGTCTCGTCGACGACCTCGCCGATCCGGGCGTCGCCGCGGTCGGTCTTGTTGACCACGAGGATCACCGGCATGTCGGCGTTCAGTGCCTTGCGCAGCACGAAGCGGGTCTGCGGCAGCGGGCCCTCGGAGGCGTCGACGAGCAGGACGATGCCGTCGACCATCGACAGGCCGCGCTCCACCTCGCCGCCGAAGTCGGCGTGGCCGGGGGTGTCGATGATGTTGATCGTCATCGGCTTGCCGTCGGCCGCCGGACCCGCGTAGTGCACCGCGGTGTTCTTGGCGAGGATCGTGATGCCCTTCTCGCGCTCCAGGTCGCCGGAGTCCATGACGCGCTCGGCGACGGACTCGGCCTGGTGGGCGGTGAAGGCGCCGGCCTGGCGGAGCATCGCGTCCACGAGGGTCGTCTTGCCGTGGTCGACGTGCGCGACGATCGCGACGTTGCGCAGGTCGGTGCGTGCGGTGTTTCCAGACATTCGGTGCGTCGTCGCTTCCAGTGGGAGTCGGAGGAGGCCCACGAGGAGCCGCGTCGATCCTAGGCCCGCGGGGGGTGGTCACCCCCATCGGCGGACACCCCGGCCGTCTCCCACGGCCCCGCCGTGACGGGGGTCACCCGCGCTCCTGCTCGCTCCCGTCGGCGGTGAGGTGGGCGGCGACGTCGGCGGGGGCCATCCGGGCGTAGGGGGCCGTGGCGGCGGCCAGCGCGCCGTCGGCGGCGAACCGGCCCTCGTGGCGCCCCTGCTCGTCGCCCCACGACCAGCGCCAGATGCCGGCGCTGCGCGACAGGTCGACCCGGGTGGCGGGCGTCGGCTCCGGCGGGTCCACCGGCGCGCGGCCGGTCGCCTCGCGCCAGGCCGGGCCGAGCAGGGCCAGCAGCGTGGCGCCCAGCGTGCTCACCAGCCGCGGACCGGCGGGCCGCAGGTCGGCGAACGGCCGCTCCAGCCCCTCGGCGTCGACGCGGGAGAGGTGACCCCCGTGGGCGTCGGCGCGCACGACGTACGTCGTCGCGTCGGCCGCGGTGATCCGTGCGTACGCCGGCGCGTGCACGTCGAGGCGTGCGCCCACCGACTCGACCGCGGCGACCGTGTCGGGCGGCAGCAGGCGCCTCGTGGTGGTGGCCGCCTTCTCCCGGGCCACGGCCTCCTCGGCCTGCCAGCGGCGGCGCCAGCCCTCCTGCTGCAGGGCCTGCCGGTCCGGCAGCCGCCCCGCGGTGAGCTGCTCGAGCAGGAGGTCGGCGGGCGCGCCGGCCCAGTAGTCGAAGTGCACCGACGGGGTCGGCAGGTCCTCGACGGCCCGCTCGGCCTCGCGCAGCACTCGCATGCCGGTCTCGTCGCTGAGCATCCCCACCCAGTCGCCCCCGCGACCGCCCACCCGCACCACCCACGCCGCCGGCCCGGCCACCGACACGTCGGGCCGCAGCTGCGACAGCAGCGCCCCCAGCGTCGTCGTCCCCGGCACCTCCACGCTGCGCTCGTGGCCCTCCACGTCGTCGCCCATCGCCACGCTGTCGCGGTCCACCACCACCCGCACCGGTCGGTCCCTGCTCGTCCTCGCCACCCCTTCATGGTGGCCGACGCGGGCTGCGGGTTTCACCAGCCGGCTGGCGAAACCCGCACCTGTCGGCCGTCGCGTGGGCCGACAGGTGCGGGTCGGACCCGACCGGTGTGACGGCTGGGGCACCTGGGTCGGGTCCGGGCCGACCGGGCCGACCGCGAGGCGACAGGGTCGCGGGTCGGGGGACCGGTGGGTCGACGAGCACTGCCTAGGCTGGCGCCATGCCGAACATCGCCACCACCGAGCGGGTCGACCGCGAGCAGCTGCTGGACTTCGTGCGCACCCGCCACCACCTGACCCTGATCACCACCAAGGGCGACGGGCGCCCGCAGGTCTCGCCGGTCACCGGCGGGGTGGACGCGGAGGGCCGCGTCGTCATCTCCACCTACCCCGACCGCGCGAAGGCCAGCAACCTGCGGCGCAACCCCGCGGCCACCGTGCTGGTGCACTCCGACGAGTGGGACGGGCCGTGGGTGCAGGTCGACGGCACCGCCGAGGTGCTCGACATGCCGGGCCAGGAGGCCGAGGACGGCCTGGTCGAGTACTTCCGCTGCATCGCCGGCGAGCACTCCGACTGGGACGAGTACCGCGACGCGATGCGCCGGCAGGGCAAGTCGCTGCTGCGCATCACGATCACTGGCTGGGGGCCCGTGGCCACCGGCGGGTTCCCGCCCGACCGCGTGCCCTCCTGACCCACCGGCCCGGCCGGCGAGGGGGGAGGGGCGCTCAGCCCTCGGGCAGCGGCTCCGGGCCGAGGTCCTGCCGCTCGCACTCCTCCACGCCGCGACACCAGCGCAGCGCCCGGAACCGCTGCTCCAGCTCGTCGCGCACCCCCTGGTACGCCGGGTCGGTGACGGCGCCGCCGGCGTCGACCAGGTTGTCCTCCTGGAAGGGGTCGACCTCGCGGTCGTAGAGCTCCTCGGCGCCGTCCCACCAGCGCACCCAGGTGTAGCGCCCCGTGCGCACGCCGCGGAACGACCAGCCCAGTGCGTCGAGCGCGTCGGGCTCGGAGGTGCCGGCCTGGATCAGCGAGGTGTCGCCGAGCGAGGCCCCGCCGAGCACCGGCAGCAGCGACTCGCCGTCGGTGTGGCCGCCCGCGCGGACGTCGTCGAGCACCCCGGCGAGGTCGAGGAACGTCGGTGCCAGGTCGACGACTGTGGCGGTCTCGGGGCTGCTGCCCACCGGCACTCCCGGCCCGCGCATGACGTAGGGGACCTGCAGGGCCTCCTCGTAGGGGTAGTTCTTGCCGTAGATGCGGTGCTGGCCCAGCAGGAAGCCGTTGTCGGAGACGTAGACGATGACGGTGTCGTCGAGCTCGCCGGTACGCCGCAGCGCCCGCACCACCGCCGCGTTGGCCTCGTCGACGGCCTGCAGGCTGCGCAGCCGGTCGCGGTACCACTCGGTGCGCGTCGGCACGCCGTCGCGGCCGTCGGTCACCGGGGCGGGCTTGTCGGAGGTGTCGGCCTCGTCGAAGGACGGGTCGTCGGTGCTGGGCAGCCGGGCGTCGGCGAACAGGTCGCGGTGGCGCGCCGCCGGCACCGGCGGGCCCCAGGTGCCGTCGTCCTCGGTCGAGTCGTGCGGCCCGACGTGGGAGGCCCACACGAAGAACGGCCGGTCCCGGCCCGACCACCGCTCGATCATCGACACGCTCTGGGCGCGCACGACGTCGGCGACGTAGTCGTCGTAGGTGCGGGGGTCGCCGTCGTCGAGGAACGTGGTGCCGTAGTAGCCGTAGGTGGCCCCGACCGTGGGGCTCCAGTAGTCCCAGCCACGCATCCGGGGCTCGCTCGCGGAGTAGGCGTTCAGCGTCTTGCCGACGAACCCGGTGCGGTAGCCGGCGTCGTGGAGCCACGCCGCGAGGTTCTCGTCGGTGTTGTCGCGGGCGAAGGCGCGGTAGCCGCCGTACGGCCCGCGGTTGTGGCGCACGCCGTTGTTCTGCGCGTACTCGCCGGTGAGGATCTCCGCGCGCGCGGGGCAGCACAGCGGGTGGGGGCTGATCGCGTCGGTGAGGTCGAGGCCCTCCTCGACGAGCAGGCGCCGGGTCAGCGGCATGTGCGCGAGCTCGTGGTCGGTCTGGTCGTCGGAGCTGAGCAGCACGATGTTGGGCCGGGTGCCGGCCACGTCGGGGACCGGGGGGAGGCCGGCCGCGGGGGCGGGGTCCTGCGCGGAGCCGCCGTCCAGCGACCGGCACGACACCAGCGCGACCACTACCAGGACGCACGCCACCAGCACCCCGAGCAGGGTGCGCGCACGCTGCGGGTGGGGACGTCGGCCGGGGTGCTGCCCGAGGAGCATGGGGCCTCGATCGGTGGGTCGGGAGGTCGTGACGCGGGCAACCTACCCGCTGCCGCCCCCGCTCCCACATCGCGCGTCCACCGGCCGCCACCCGCCCCGGAGCGGGGTTGCCCAGGCCTTCCACAGCCCCGTGCGGACCGCTCTTGTGGCTGTCGGTGCCGTGGTCTTTGCTGTCGACATGGACCTCGGGACCCCGCCTTCGGCACCACCACCGCACCCTCACCGCCGCTGCGGCTTCGTGCCGCCCTACCTGCTGCGCCAGCTCGGGTACGACGCCACGCTGAGCCTCGACGAGGGCTTCCGCGACGGACGTCCAGGCGCCGGTGGGCCCCGTGCGCCCGGGGCGGCCGGCCCGGGTGGCACCGACCGCGCCGACGCGGCCCGCGCCGCCTGGACGGTGCACACCGCGGCCGGCTCCACCGACCTGCCCGGCGAGGTGGCCCGGCGCGCCGGCTCGCCCGCGGTCGGCGACCCGGCGGTCGACGAGGCGGGCGACGGGGTGGCGGCCTCGCTGGCGCTGTTCGCCGAGGTCTACGGCCGCGACTCCTACGACGGTCGCGGCGCCCCGGTCAGCCTCACGGTGCACTACGGCCGCGACTACGCCAACGCGTTCTGGGACGGCACCCAACTGGTCTTCGGCGACGGCGACGGCGAGGTGTTCGGCCGGTTCACCGCCGCCGTCGACGTGCTGGCCCACGAGCTCACCCACGCCGTCACCGAGCGCAGCGCCGGGCTGGTCTACCAGGGGCAGTCGGGGGCGCTGAACGAGTCGGTGTCCGACGTGTTCGCGGCCTGCCTCAAGCAGCGCCTGCGCGGTGAGTCGCCGGCCGAGGCCGACTGGCTGATCGGCGAGGGCATCTTCCTGCCCGGGGTGGCCGCCCGCGGCCTGCGCGACATGCGCGCGCCCGGCACGGCGTACGACGACCCGCGGCTGGGGCGCGACCCGCAGCCCGCCCACCTCGACGACCTCGTCGAGACCAGCGACGACAACGGCGGGGTGCACGTCAACTCCGGCATCCCCAACCGGGCGTTCCAGCTGGCCGCCGTCGCGATCGGCACCTCGAGCTGGGAGGGCGCCGGCCGCATCTGGTACGCCGCGCTCACCGGCGGCGACGTCAGGCCGCAGACTGAGTTCGCCGGGTTCGCCGCCGCCACCGTGGCCGCGGCGGGCCCGCACGCCGACGCCGTGCGCGAGGCGTGGGCCCAGGTCGGGGTCGTCGCCCGGGCGACGGCGATCGACGACGTCCCGCTCGTGGCGCAGCTCGACCCCGTGCCCGCAGGCGGGCGCCTGCTCACCGTGCGCCGCACCGGCGGGATCGCCGGGCTGCACACGGAGGGAGTGGTCGACCTCGACGCCGACGACGACCCCCGCACGCCCGAGCTGCGCGACCTGCTGGCCCGCCTCGACCTGTCCGCGGTGGCGGCGGTGGCCCCGCCGGCCCGGCCCGACCGCTACGTCTACGACCTCGACGTCGGCGACCAGCACGTCACGCTGCCCGAGCAGGTGCTCGACGCCGACCTGCAGCGGCTGGTGGAGGTGGTGCTGCGCCCCGACCTCGGCTGAGCGGATCGGGTCGAGCCGGTCCGGTCGGCGCGCGGCTCAGGTGACGCGGTGCACCTTGTGCTGGGCGGCCTGGGCGCGCGGACGGATGACCAGCTCGTCGATGTTGACGTGGGCCGGACGGGTGACCATCCAGACGATCGCGTCGGCCACGTCGTCGGCCACCAGCGGCTCGGCGACCCCGGCGTACACCGCGTCGGCCTTCTCCGCGTCGCCGTCGAAGCGCACCAGCGCGAACTCGTCGGTGCGGACCATGCCGGGGGCGATCTCGCAGACCCGCACGGGCTGGTCGAAGAGCTCCAGGCGCAGGGTCTCGGTGACCACCTGCGTGCCGTGCTTGGCCGCGGTGTAGCCGCCGCCGCCCTCGTAGGCGACCCGACCGGCGGTCGAGCCGACGTTGAGCACCACGCCGGCCCCGCTGGCCACCAGTGCCGGGAGCAGCGCCCGCGTCACCTGCATCAGCCCGATGACGTTGACCTCGTACATGCGACGCCAGTCGTCGGCGTCGGCCTGGGCCACCGGGGCCGAGCCGAACGCCCCGCCGGCGTTGTTGACCAGCACGTCGAGCCGGTCGCCCACCAGCGCGGCGAGGTCGGCCACCGACTCCGCCGAGGTGACGTCGCAGACCGCCGCGACGCCGTCGATCTCCGCGGCGAGGGCCTCGACGCGCTCGGCCCGCCGCGCGGCGCAGACCACCCGGAAGCCCTCTGCGGCCAGCCGGCGGGCGGTCGCCGCACCGATGCCGCTGCTGGCGCCGGTGACGACGGCGAGAGGACGGTCCGGGGCAGCGGGAGAGGTGGTCATGGGGTCCATCGTGCCGGGCCGGTGGGGGCCCGCCACGGTGCGGTGTCCGGGTGACGGGAATCGACGGGGCCCGTCGGCGGTTCTGCTGAGGATCGGGTACGTCCCGGCCCCGACGGGCCGCGGCGCCCGCCGACGTACGAGACGGCACGACCGAGCACGGGGAGGACGGCGCGTGGGGGACCTGAGGCGACTGGCGATGATCAGCCTGCACACCTCGCCGCTCGACCAGCCCGGCACCGGCGATGCCGGCGGCATGAACGTCTACGTCATCGAGCTGGCCCGGCGCCTGGCCGCGCGCGGCGTCGAGGTCGACATCTTCACCCGTGCCACCCGCTCCTCGCTGCCCGCGGTGGTCGAGGCCGGCGACGGCCTGGTCGTGCGCCACATCCACGCGGGGCCGTTCGAGGGCCTCACCAAGGGCGAGCTGCCCGCCCAGCTGTGCGTCTTCGCCCGCGAGGTGCTGCGCGCCGAGGCCGCCCAGCCGGTGGGCCACTACGACGCCGTGCACTCCCACTACTGGCTCTCGGGCCAGGTCGGCGCCCTGGCCCGCGACCGGTGGGGCGTGCCGCTCGTGCACTCCATGCACACGATGGCGAAGGTGAAGAACGACGCCCTCGCCGCGGGCGACCGACCCGAGCCCCTGGCCCGCGTGATCGGCGAGGAGCAGGTCGTGGAGGCCGCCGACATGCTGGTCGCCAACACCGACCTCGAGGCCAAGCAGCTGATCAACCTGTACGACGCCGACCCCGGTCGCGTCGAGGTCGTGCACCCCGGTGTCGACCTCACGCTGTTCCGCCCCCGCGACCGCGCCGCCACCCGCGTCGCCCTCGGCCTGCCGCCGCACGCCCACGTGCTGCTGTTCGCCGGTCGCATCCAGCCGCTCAAGGCGCCCGACGTCCTGCTCCGGGCGGTCGCGGTGATGCTGGAGCGCGACCCGTCGCTTCGCGACCGGCTCGTCGTGCCGGTGGTCGGCGGGCCGTCCGGCAGCGGCCTCGACCGGCCCGAGGCGCTGGCCTCGCTCGCCGCCGAGCTTGGCCTCGCCGCTCGCCCGGGCCACCCCGACGTCGTCCGCTTCGTGCCGCCGGTGGCGCAGGGCGACCTCGCGCACTGGTACGCCGCGGCGACCGCGGTGGCGGTGCCGTCGTACAACGAGTCGTTCGGGCTGGTCGCGGCCGAGGCCCAGGCCGCCGGCACCCCCGTGGTGGCCGCCGCGGTGGGCGGGCTGACCACCGTGGTGGCCCACGGGCGCAGCGGGCTGCTGGTGGAGGGCCACGACCCGGAGGCGTGGGCCGACGCCCTGGGCCGGGTGGTGCACGACGAGGCGCTGCTGGCCCGGCTGCGCGCCGGCGCGCCCGAGCAGGCCCGGCACTTCTCGTGGGACTCCACGGCCGCCCGCATGGTCGAGGTCTACGACCGCGCGCGCAGTGCCATGTCACAGTCGCTCGTGTGAACACCACGCGAGAGCAGGCCGCCGGCGTCGTCCGCGACTGGCTGGCCGCCAACGACATCGACGTCCAGGAGAGTGCCGAGGGCGTCTTCTCCTTCGCCCTGCCCGGGGAGAAGAAGCTGCAGACCCCCGTGCGCCTCGACGTGGGGGCGCACGCCCTCGGCGTGCACGCGTTCGTGTGCCGCAAGCCCGACGAGAACCACGAGCGGGTCTGGCGCTGGCTGCTGGAGAAGAACCTGCGGATGTTCGCGGTGGCCTTCGCCGTCGACCGGCTCGGCGACATCTACCTCGACGGCCGGCTCCCGCTGCGCGCCCTCGACGAGGTCGAGCTCGACCGGCTGCTCGGCTCGGTGCTGACGTACGCCGACGAGTCGTTCAACGCGATCCTCGAGCTCGGCTTCGCCTCCTCGATCCGCAAGGAGTGGGAGTGGCGCAAGCTGCGGGGCGAGTCGACGGCCAACCTCGAGGCGTTCCGCGGGTGGCTGGAGTCCGACGAGGAGCCGGTCTCCGAGAACTGACCCCTGTCAGCGGCGCCGCTCGTCGCGGTCGGCCGCGGGGTTGCGTCATACGAATGGTGGATGCGACTCCACTGTTCGTATGACGCAAGCCCGCGGCCCCCGTGGCGGGTGTGGAGCGTCATGCGCATCGTGGATGCGACTCCACTGTTCGTATGACGCAAGCCCCCACCCCGGTGGAGCCGAAGCCGAAGGAGGCGGGGCGAGCGGTCAGGCCGGGGCCGGGACGTCGTCGACCCGCGGGCGCGGCTTGCGCCGGGTCACCGCGACGCCGACCAGCGCGAGCGCCCCGCCGAGGTAGGCCATGCTCGGCGGGGTCTCGTCGAGCAGCAGCAGCCCCAGCACGATGGTGATCGGCGGGACGAGGTACGTCGAGATGCCCAGGCTGCTCGCGCTCATCCGCGCCAGCGCGTAGGCGTAGGTGGTGAACGCGATCGCGGTGGGGAACGCGCCGAGGTAGAGCACCCACAGCAGCGATGAGGTGGGCGCGTCGCGGGCCTCGCCGACCAGCTGGCCGGCGAACGGCAGGCACACGACCGCGCCGACGGTGCACGCCAGCCAGGTCACGTGCACGGCCGCGAGGCGCGCCACCAGCGGCTTCTGCAGGATCAGGCTGATGGCGTAGACGACCGCGGCCAGCAGGCACAGGAACACCCCGAGCAGGTCGTGCTCGCCGCTGTCCGAGGTGGACAGACCGATCAGGGCCACCCCGCCGAAGGCCAGTGCCAGCCCGAGGCCGAGGTAGACGGTGAACCGCTCGCCGAGCACCAGGGCGGCCAGCAGCGCGATCAGCACCGGCGAGACCTGGATGAGCATCGCGGCGGTGCCGGCGTCGACGCGCTGCTCGCCCTCGTTGAGCGCCACGTTGTAGACGCCGAACCACAGCACCCCGATCGTCACCAGCGAGACCCACTCGCGGCCGGTGGGCCGCGGCACGCCCCGCGCCAGCGCGAACGGCGCCAGCACCAGCGCCCCGACCACCAGCCGCCCCAGCGACAGCGCGCCGGGGGAGAAGTCCTCGCCGAGGTGGCGGATCGCGACGAACGCCGAGGCCCACAGCACCAGCGTCGTGGCGACCGCGGCCACCGGCAGCCACGACGGGGCGGTGCGGGTCTGGGTGCGGCTGCTCGCGACGCTCGGCTCGGTGCCCACGGGCGCACTCTAGGGAGCCGGCGGCCCGGCACGCACGCGGGTTCCGGACGTCGTGCTCGCGCCGCTCGCGCCACCCGGGGCGGGTGGCGCAGGATCGGCCCGTGACCGACCCCGCGACCACCACCCCGACCGCCGACACCACCGCCGACACCACCGCCGACCCGGCGGCCCTGCTCGCCGTCACCTGGGAGGCGATCGGCCGAGCGGTGGGCGACCTCGACGACGAGGCCGCGGCCCGGTCGACCCGCACCGCCGCCTGGAACGTCGGCGAGCTGCTGCTCCACCTCGTGCTCGACGCGCGGCGTGCGCTCGTCGCCCTGGCCAGCCCCGCGCCCGGACCCACCGACGTCGACGCCGTCACCTACTGGCGCGGGTTCCACCCCGACGAGGGCGACGGCGGCGCGGCCCACGCGGCGTACGTCGTGCGCGCGGCGGCGGCGTACGACGAGCCCGGCGTGGTGCGCGAGGAGTGGGTCGAGACCTCCCGCGCGGCCGCCCGCGCGGCGGTCGCCGCCGACCCGGCGCACACGGTGACCACGCAGGGTCACGTGCTGCGGGTGGGCGACCTGGTCTCGACGCTGCTGGTCGAGGCCACCGTGCACCACCTCGACCTGGGTCCGGGCCTGGCGCCCGGGCCCGACGCGACGCCGCCGGCCGCGGCGCTCGCGCACACCCGCGGGGTGCTGGAGCGGCTGCACGGCGGGCCGTTGCCGGCGTCGTGGGACGACACCGAGGCCGTCCTGCGCGGCACCGGCCGCCTCCCCGCCGACCTCCCCGGCCTGCCCCTGCTCGGCTGAGCAGCGGGCCGACCGACGGGGTCAGGAGGCGGGGAGGGCAGGGAGGGTCGCCGGCTACAGGTCAAGCTTGTAGCCCAGCCCGCGCACGGTGACCAGGAACTTCGGCTCGCCCGGGTCGGGCTCGAGCTTGGCGCGCAGCCGCTTCACGTGCACGTCGAGGGTCTTGGTGTCGCCGACGTAGTCGGAGCCCCAGACGCGGTCGATGAGCTGGCCGCGGGTGAGCACGCGTCCGGGGTTGCGCAGGAACATCTCGAGCAGCTCGAACTCCTTGAGCGGCAGCCGCTGCTCGGTGCCGTCGACGGTGACGACGTGGCGCTCGACGTCCATCCGCACCGGTCCGGCCTCCAGCGTCGCCGGCGCCAGGTCGGGCTCGGCGCCGCGGCGCAGCACGGCGCGGATGCGGGCGACCAGCT
Source organism: Nocardioides sp. FY1077 (assembly GCF_058681775.1). Lineage (NCBI taxonomy): Bacteria > Bacillati > Actinomycetota > Actinomycetes > Propionibacteriales > Nocardioidaceae > Nocardioides > Nocardioides sp. FY1077. The sequence goes on from NZ_JBZWDB010000002.1 coordinate 451,832, forward strand.
CGCGGGGGGAGTAGGGCTTGGTGACGTAGTCGTCGGCGCCCAGCTCGAGGCCCACCACCTTGTCGACCTCGTCGTCCTTGGCGCTGACCATGATGACCGGCACGTTGGAGGTGACCCGGATCTGGCGGCACACCTCGGTGCCGGGCAGCCCGGGGAGCATCAGGTCGAGCAGGACGATGTCGGCCCCGTTGCGGTCGAACTCCGCGAGTGCGGCGTTGCCGTCGGCGGCGATGGCCACCTCGAACCCCTCCTTGCGCAGCATGTACGCCAGGGCGTCGCTGTAGGACTCCTCGTCCTCGACCACCAGTACCCGTGTCACGGGCTCTCCTCCTGCATCTGTCGTTCGAACGCGTGGTGCTGGGGCAGCGTGAGGGTGAAGGTGGACCCTCGACCCTCCGCCGACCAGACCCGGACCTCGCCGCCGTGGGTGGCGGCGACGTGCTTGACGATGGACAGCCCCAGACCGGTGCCGCCCGTCGATCGGTGTCGTGCGGGATCGACGCGGTAGAACCGCTCGAAGATCCGGTCGAGCTCGTCGGCCGGGATGCCGATGCCCTGGTCGACCACCGAGATCTCCACCGAGCCGGCGTCGACCTTCGTGGTGACGAGCACGGTGGACTCGGGGTCGCTGTAGGACACCGCGTTGGCGACCAGGTTGGAGACCGCGGCCATCACCTGCTCGTCGTTGCCGTAGACCTCCAGGCCGCGGGTGCCGCTGACCAGCACCGAGATGCGCTTGGCCTCGGCGTCGATCTTGCTGGTGTCGACCGCCACCCGGATGACGTCGTCGAGGCGCACCACCACCGGCTCGTCGAGCGGGGCGTCGGCCTGCAGCCGCGACAGCTCGATGATCTGCTGCACCAGCTTGGAGAGCCGGTCGCTCTCGGTGAGCATCCGGTCGGAGAAGCGCTTGACGGCCTCGGGGTCCTCCGCGGCGTCGCGGGTGGCGTCGGCCAGCAGCCGCAGCGCCCCGACGGGGGTCTTCAGCTCGTGGCTCACGTTGGCCACGAAGTCGCGCCGCACCGCCTCGACCCGGCGCTCGCGGGTGCGGTCCTCCACCAGGGCCAGCACCAGTCGCGAGCCGAGCGGGGCGACCCGCGCGGTCACGTGGCGCACCGGCACCCCCTCGCGGGTCATCAGGATCTCGGTCTCGCGGATCTGCCCGTCGCGGCGCACCTGGTGCACCAGGTCGGCCAGCTCGTCGGCCAGCAGCCGGGTGCCGCGCACCAGCCCCAGGGCGTACGCCGGGGCGGACGCCTTGAGCACGTTGTCCTCGTCGTCGACCACGACCGCGCTGCTGCGCAGCACCGAGAGCACGGTGGCCACGCCGGGCGGCACCAGCGGCATCTCGACCGGCCGGGCGGCGTACTGCTGGCGGTCGCTGACGTGCCAGGCGAGCACGGCTCCGCCCGCGACGACAGCGCCGATGATCGCGGCCAGGAAGGCCTGCGTCGTCGGGTCCACGTCGGAATGGTACGCAGGACTTCACCGGCAGTTCGCCCAGGAACCTGTGGGCCGGCGATGTTCACCGCTCGTTCACCCGTCGACGCGATCAGGACACCTAGGCTCACTACGTTTGCCTGCATGCGCGATGCCTTCCACGACCAGCTCGACGGGGTCTTCCACGACCTCGCCGGGATCTGCCGCGACGTCGAGACCGCGGTGCGCCTCGCCACCGAGTCGTTGCTGAGCGGTGACGCCGCCGTCGCCGAGCAGGTGATCAGCGCCGACGTCGACATCGACCGGGCGCGCGAGCGCGTCGAGGACCAGGCGTTCGCGCTGCTGTCGCTGCAGCAGCCGGTCGCCGGCGACCTGCGCGTCGTGGTCGCTGCCCTTCGCATGGTCACCGAGCTCGAGCGCATGGGCGACCTGTCGGTGCACGTCGCGAAGATCGCGCGCCTGCGGGTGCCGAACATCGCCGTGCCCGAGCAGATCCACCCCACCGTGTCGCGGATGGCCGAGGTCGCCGAGGACATGGTCAAGCGCGTCGGCCAGATCATCGTCAGCCGCGACGTCGGCGCCGCCATCGAGCTCGGCCGCGACGACGAGGTCATGGACCAGCTGCGCCGCACCAGCTTCACCCAGCTGCTCTCCGACGACTGGGCCCACGGCGTCGAGGCCGCCGTCGACGTGGCGCTGCTCGGTCGCTACTACGAGCGCATCGCCGACCACGCCGTGTCGATCGCCAACCGCATCGTCTTCGTCGTCACCGGCGAGAACCCCCACACCGTCCAGGCCTGACGCCCGCGCCTGCGCGCTGCCCCGTCGTACGACGAACGCCCCCACCCGAGCCGGGTGGGGGCGTTCGTCGCTGCGGGCCCACGGTGGTCGAGGACCGGCGCCAGAGAGTCAGCCCGGTGGTTGAGGAGCGAGCGCCAGCGAGTCGGCCCGGTGGTTGAGGAGCGAGCGCCAGCGAGCGTCTCGAAACCACCTCAGCCCCGCGCCGAACCTCTGCGTCGGCTCGGGCGCGCCACCTCGAGTGGTCTCGACCCGCCCGTCGCGACCTCGTTCCTCGGTCGCGGGGCTTGCTCGACCTCCCCGCACCCACGCGGCAGGCTCGTCCCTCGCCTGCCGCTGTGCGGTGACTCAGCGACCCTGGTTGGCCACGGCTGCGGCGGCTGCGGCGGCGGCGTCGGGGTCGAGGTACTCCCCGCCCGGCACCGTGGGGCGCAGGTCGTCGTCGAGGTGGTAGACCAGCGGCATGCCGGTGGGGATGTTCAGGCCGGCGATGGCCTCGTCGGAGATGCCGTCGAGGTGCTTGACGATCGCGCGCAGGCTGTTGCCGTGGGCGGCGACGAGCACGACGTGGCCGGCGCGCAGGTCGGGCACGACGTCGGACTCCCAGTAGGGGAGCATCCGCTCGATGACGTCCTTGAGGCACTCGGTGGCCGGCATCTCCTCGCCGAGGTCGGCGTAGCGCGGGTCACCGGCCTGCGACCACTCGTCGTCGGCGGCGATGGTCGGCGGCGGCACGTCGAAGCTGCGGCGCCACAGCATGAACTGCTCCTCGCCGAACTCCGCGAGCGTCTGCTTCTTGTCCTTGCCCTGCAGCGCGCCGTAGTGGCGCTCGTTGAGCCGCCACGAGCGCTTGACCGGGATCCAGTGGCGGTCGGCGGCGTCGAGGGCGAGCCCTGCGGTGTTGATCGCGCGGCGCAGCAGCGAGGTGTGCACGACGTCGGGCAGCAGGCCCGACTCGCGGATCAGCTCGCCGCCGCGGGCGGCCTCGGCCTCGCCCTTCTCGGTCAGGGCCACGTCGACCCAGCCGGTGAAGAGGTTCTTGGCGTTCCACTCGCTCTCGCCGTGGCGGAGCAGGACCAGGGTGTGGGTCATCAGCCCTCCTCCGACTCGCTCGGCGCGGGAGCCTCTTCGGACTCCTCGCTGGACTCCTCGCCGCCGTGCTCGGGACCGTACTCGACGACGGCCTCGGGGAACTCGCAGTCGTAGGCCTCGGTGGTGCCGGCGCCCTCCGTGCTCTCGGTGCTCTCGGCGGACTCCGACGACTCGGAGGGCTCCGCGCTCGCGGACTCCTCGGAGGCCGCGGTCTCCTCCTCGTCGGAGACCTGCCCGTCGTCGCCGACCGTGCCGCCGTTGGCGGTGTCGTAGCCCTCGTACTCGTCGCACGCGGTGACCACCGGCACCTCGATGTCGACGGTGTCGTCGTCGAAGGTGAACGTCAGCGGCAGCACCTGGCCCGCGACGAAGTCTCCGGTGATGCCGACCGGGGTCTCCAGCTCGGCGAGGTTCAGCAGGCTCTGCGGCGCGATCTCGCCCCCCTCGATCGAGGTGAGGGTCAGCTCGGTCTCGGCGTCGGACTGCGCCGAGATGCTCTCGAGGCTGGCGTCGTCGGACTGGCTGTCGTTGGTGACCGTGACCACCAGGGTGCCGGCGCCGGGGGCGGCGGAGACGATCACCGCGCCGAGCACCCGGACGGCACCGTCACCGGCGTTGGTGCCGGCGGTGATGGTGTTGGGCCGGTTGGTGCCGGGCTGGAAGCCGCACGAGGTCAGCACGGGAGCGGTGAGCGCGATCGCGCCCACCGCCAGCGTGAGCTTGCGGGGGAGGAGCATGTGGTGGCCTTCACAGGTCGTCGTGGCGCGTGACTGTGGCGCCAGCCTAGCGGTCGCCCCGGGGGCCGCAGCGCCGGTCCGGTACGGCGCCGGGCGCGGTGAGGGGCGCGGTGAGCGGCGGGGTGCCGGCCGGCGAGGTGGGGCGGTCAGCTGCGCAGCCCGACCACGGTGCCGGCGACGCCGAGACCGACGACGACCAGCGCCAGGTAGACCACGACGACGGCCAGCACCCGGGTGGCGCCGAGCTTGAGGCCGAGCCGCAGCGGCAGGTAGGTCCAGCCGTCCTCGTTGTCGGCGACCAGGCCCCACAGCGCCCGCAGGACGTGCACCCCGATGCCGAGCAGTGCGGCCAGCACGACCATCACCACGGTGGGCGCGGAGCCGGCGTCCTCGCCGTTCCAGCCGCCGTAGGAGAGGAAGACGGGGTAGAGCGCGAACGACACCGCCCACGGCACGAACGACAGCAGCCCGCTGCGCAGCACCACGTTGCCCACCAGCCCCACGGCCAGGGAGACCAGGTACGCCGAGCCGGCGGTCGTGCCGTGGGAGATCGCCAGCGGCACCACCAGCAGGACGCCGCACGCCAGCGCGAACCACACCGTCCCGGGGTCGAGGCGGCCGTCGGCCAGCGGCTTGCCGGCGGTGGCGTGCGCGGCGTCGCGGCCGCGGTCGACGAGGTCGTTGTGCCAGCCCAGCACGGCCTGGCCGACCAGCACCGTGGCGAGCACCAGCGCGAGCTCGCGCAGGGGTCGGTCGGCCAGCGCCGCGGCGGCGGTGACCAGCACGGCGGTCAGCGCGGCCTGCTTGGGGTGGGCGGCCTGCAGCAGCTGGACGCCGGTGAGCCGCGAGGGGGAGAAGCGCCCGGCCCGGCCGGCGTCGCCGCTCGAGACGGTGTCGGCGTGCGGGTCCGCGGGTCGGTCGGCGACGGCGACCGCGGTCGCGCCCGGGGCGGTCCCGCCCGGTGCGGTCGCGCCCGGTGCGGCGGCGGTCGTGCCGGCGTCCGGGCGCGGGGTCTCGCTCACGGTGTCGCCGGGCTGCGCGGCGTCGGCGCGGCGGCGTCGCCACGGGGTCGGTCTGGACATGCTCCGCAGTATCGGTCACCCGGGGCCGGTGCGGGAGGGGAACGCGCGGTGCACGTGTCGCCGGGGGCTGCGCGGGGGCGTCGGGAGGCTTCCGGAGGGGGTCGACGGAGCGTGCCGCACCACACAGTGCGAATCCTGTCAAGACCCGAACACGCGTCTGACCTGCACAAACGCGGCCGGCGTCGTTCTCAGGCCGTGTTAAGATAGCCGCCTAGGAAGGGGTACCTGACATATGACATTCACCGTCGGCGAAACGGTTGTTTACCCGAATCACGGGGCCGCAGTCATCGAGGACATCGAGATGCGGACGATCAAGGGTGAGGACCGGCAGTACCTCGTCCTCCGGATCGTGGCCCAGCAGGACCTGGTCGTGCGCGTGCCGGCCTGCAACCTCGACCTGGTCGGGGTTCGCGACGTCGTCGACAAGGAGGGCCTGGAGCGCGTCTTCGACGTGCTGCGCGCCGCCCAGGTCGAGGAGCCGACCAACTGGTCGCGTCGTTACAAGGCCAACCTGGAGAAGCTGCACAGCGGCGACGTCATGAAGGTCGCCGAGGTCGTGCGCGACCTGTGGCGCCGCGAGCGTGACCGCGGCCTGTCGGCCGGCGAGAAGCGGATGCTGGCCAAGGCCCGCCAGATCCTCGTCTCCGAGCTGGCGCTGGCCGAGCACACCAACGAGGACAAGGCCGAGGCACTGCTCGACGAGGTCCTCGCCTCCTGATCCACCGACCCGGCCTGAGCCGGGTCCCGCACCACCACGACGCCCCCGGGGAGCACCCCTGGGGGCGTCGTGCGTGCCGGGGGCCTCGCCGTACGGTAAGGCGTGACCTCTCCCCAGCTCGACGGCCAGCTCGACGGCCAGCCCGGCGACCAGCCGAGCGACCAGCACCCCCTCGAGGACGACGCCGAGCCCGTCCCGGCGCTGGGCGTGGTCGTGGAGCAGGGACGTGGGTCGCTGCCGTTCGCGCTCGTGCACGGCGAGGCGCTGGTCGCCTGCGCGGCGTGGGCCCTCGGCGAGGCCGGGGTCAGCGCGGTCGACCTCGGCACCCGGTGGGAGGGCCTGGCCGACTCCGGTGAGCCGTTCGTGCTGCACGACGCGCTGTGCCCGATGACGCCGGCGTCGTTCATCGCGCAGTGCGTGGCCACGGCCGTCGAGCACGACTCCGTCGTGGTGGGTGTCGAGCCCGACCTCGACAGCACCCCGCGGGTGGCCTCGCCCGTGGTGCTCCCGCCCGCCGTGGTGGCCGCCTGGGCCGAGCGGGCGTCCGGCGGCGTGGGCGACCTGGCCGGAGGCTCCGACGGGTCCAGGGAGGGCGACGGGATCGACGGCGGCGACCTGGCCGGGCTCGTGGCGGCCCTGGCCGAGCAGCACCCCGTCGTACGCCTCGAGGTGCCGACGGCCGGGCGGCGGGTCGCCTCGCTCGACGACGTGCACGCCCTCGAGGCCCTCACCACGCCCGTACGCCGCTGACCCGGGCCTGACGCCGCGGAGGCGCCCTCTACGGTGGGGCCGATGAGGACGACCGCTGACACCACGCCGGCCCCGCCCGCCGCGGCGCTGGAGGCCGTGCTGGTCGTCAGCCACCACGACGCGCTGCCCTTCGCGCTCCTGCACGGACGCCCGCTCTACCTGCACGCCGCCGCGTCGCTGGTGGCGGCGGTGGGGGCGACCCCGACCCGCACCACGCTGGTGGTCACCGACGCCGACCGCGACCGGGTCGTCGCGGGCTGGGCCGGGGCCGCCGTCGACGGCGCCGGCCGCGGCCCGGGCGAGGTGGTCGTGCGCACGGCCGGCGAGTGGTGGGCGGACCGCCGTACCCGACCGGGCGCGCCGCTGCTCGTGCACGACGCGCTGTGCCCGCTGGCCGCGCCCGACTTCCTCGCCTCGGTCGCTGCCGAGCAGGCGGCCCGGCCCGGGACGTCGGTGGCGACCTTCCGGCCGGTGACCGACACGGTGAAGACCGTCGACGACGGGCGGATCTCCGGCACCATCGACCGCGAGGGCCTCGCAGCCCTGATCGGGCCGGCCGTGGTGTGCGGCGACCTGGTGGGCGCCGCGGTGGGCGACGGGGAGGCGCCGCCGGTGGAGGACATGACCGCGCTGGTGTCGTGGATGCGCGCCCGCGGCCCGGTGCACCTGGTGAAGGGGCCGTCGCTGGCCCGCCGCGTCGACGACCGCTCCGCCGTCGAGCTGCTCGAGTGCGTCGACGAGCTCAGCCGGCACGTGCGGCACTGACGCCGTGCGCCGGCGGTCGCCCGTTCCGTGCAGGTGCGCCGGTCGAGGGCCGCGAGACGGCAGACCTGCCCGAACCGCGCGAAGCAGGCTTCGTCGACCCCGTAGGCACGCCACGGACGGGACGGTCCTGAACCGGTGTGAGACCTGATCGAGCACCCGGCGCGTCTTCTCGACGTACCGACCCCGACAGAGAGGAGACACCGTGCGCGGGAGCAGGCGCGACGACACCGAGTTCACCGAGTTCGTCGCTCAGCACTCCGACCGGCTCTACCGCAGCGCGTACCTGCTCACCACCTCGCCCCACGGCGCCGAGGACCTGCTGCAGACCACGCTCGCCAAGGCCTTCGCCGGCTGGGGCCGGCTGCGCACCACCGACGACCCGGTGGCCTACTGCCACCGCATCCTGCTCAACGCGTTCCTCTCAGAGCGGCGGCTGCGCCGCAGCAGCGAGCTCCCGTTCGGGGAGCTGGCCCACCACCACGCCGCCGACACCGCCACGCCGTCGGCGGACGTCGCCGACCGCGTCACCCTGATGGCCGCCCTGGCCGAGCTCACCCCGCTCGACCGCGCCGTGGTCGTGCTGCGCTACTGGCACGACCTCAGCGTCGCCACCACGGCCGCAGACCTGGACCTCACCGAGCCGGCAGTCAAGAACCGCACCAGCCGGGCACTGCAACGGCTGCGGGACCTGCTCGCCGACGACATCGACCTCCCGAGGAGCACCTCATGAACGACACCGACCCCTTCGACGGGCACGACGCCCACCTCAGCGAGCGCATGGACCGCGCCGTCGGCGGCCTGCGCGCCCCCGACGTCGCCGACCGCGCGATGGCACGCGGACGCCGGCAGCGCACCCACCGGCGTCTCGCCTACGGTGCCGGCGGCCTCGCCGCCGCCACCGCGCTCGTGCTCACCGTGCCGACGTTCGCCGCCGACCTGCCGGGGCAGGAGCAGGACCCCTCCTCACCCCAGGTGGCCACCGATCCGACGCCCACGAGCCCCTCCACGGCCCCCTCCACGAGCCCCACGGCGACGCCGGGCGACGGTGGCCCGGGGGACGACACGTGCGGCGCGGCGGCGACCGGGTGGTGGAGCAAGTCCACGGCGCAGATCGAGGCCGAGCTGGCCGCCCACCTGCCCGGGGGCACCCGGATCGGCGAGACCGACGGCGCCGTGGCCGGCGAGTGGCGCGGCACCCTCGTCGTCGGCGACGACGTGGACTTCGCCAGCCTCACCCTGCTGCCGCCCCCCGGTGTCCTGGGCCCGAGGAGGACCCTCGAGGAAGCGCGCAGCCTGGGGCCCTGCGGGGGTGGGAGCAACGCGCCCCTGCAGCCGGTGCAGCCGTGCGACCAGCTCACCGGCCTCCTGGCCTGTGCCGAGGTCCGCTCCGAGGACGGCGAGGTCGTCGGCGTCGTCACCGAGCAGGCCGAGCTGGTCGACGTGGACGGGCAGGAGCAGCCCACCGACAAGACCTTCGTCCTGGCCGCGGTCACCGTTCCCGGGGGCGGGCACGTCGAGCTCCACGTCGCCGACGGCAGCCCTGCTGACCGGCCCGACACGGTGCACGACCCTGCCGACGTGCCGGCCCTCACCGTCGAGCAGGTCGAGAAGATCGCCACCGACCCCTTCTGGACCAGCTGACCACCAGCCGGCTCGGCGCCGTCAGTTGCGCAGGCGACCGCCGGCGCGGCTTCCACCGGCCCGGCGGGTCGTGCCCGACCGGCGCGATCGCGCTGGTCGAGCACTGCGAGGCTGTCACGGGCAGCCCGAACGGCGCGATCGCGCCGGGGGCACCGGGCCGGAGGAGCACGGCACTACCGGCGCACCAGCTCGCGGAACTCGCGCAGGAACTTGACCGGCTGGCGCAGCACGGCCCCCGGCAGGTGACGCACGAAGCCGACGGGGTCGGCGGAGGCGCGGCGCAGCATGCGGCCGGGCTTGCTGGCGACGCGGTGCTCGAGGTCGACGACGTACGCCGGCAGCAGCGCGCGCTGCGACAGCTCGAGGTGGGTGCCGCAGCGGGTGCAGCGCACCGAGTCGAGCAGCCGGCCGGCGTAGTGCAGCTCGTGGTCGGTGACCCGGTCGCAGGTCTCGCAGCGCAGTGCCGCCTGCTCGACGCTCATGCGTGCTCACCCCCGGGCCAGAGCCCGCGCAGCAGAGGACGGCGGTGGGGTCGCTGGCCGGCCGGTGCGGAGAGGTCGTAGTCGGCCTTGGCGAGCAGCCGCTCGGCGAGGAAGAGGTCCTCGGGGAAGGTGATCTTGACGTTGCGGGCGTCGCCGTCAACGCACTGCACGACCAGGTCGGTGTAGCGCTCGACGCAGCTGGCGGTGTCGGTGCCGACGAAGCCGTCGGCGGCCGCGCGGCGGTAGGCCTCCAGCAGGGGCGCGGCGCGGAACGCCTGCGGGGTCTGCACCGCGACCACCCGCTCCGGCGGCTTGGTGGTGCCGTCCAACGAGGCGAGGTGGGGCTGGTCGCGCACCGGGATGGCCCCGCCGTGCTCGAGCGCCGTCGCGATGACGGAGGCGAAGAGGGCAGTGGTGGCCAACGGCCGAGCGGCGTCGTGGATCACCACGACGTCGACGGCGCCGCCCTCGATGTCGGGGGCGAGGGCCTGCAGCGCCTCCCACTCCGAGGCGTGGCGGCTGTCGCCCCCGGTCACCACCGTGACGTCGGCGCCGACCACCTCGCGGGCGACGGCGGCGCTGACGTCGGCACGGTCGGCCTCGCGGATCACCACGACGGTGCGCACCACGCTCGGCAGCTCGCGGGCCCAGCGCACGGCCCAGGTGAAGACCCGCCGCCCGGCCAGCGGCAGCAGCACCTTGTTGGTCTGGTAGCCCGCGCGGCGCCCCTCGCCGGCGGCCAGCATGACCACCGCGGCACGCGGACCTGGCTCGCGGCCGGTGGAGGCCGCCGCCGGAACACCCGGGTGCCGGGACCGTCCGGGCGGGCGGGAGGGACGGGGCGGCACGCCGCGAGCGTAGCGCTCGGCGCGGCCCCCTCCCGGCCCACCCGGACGACGTCCACCCGGCTCAGCCCGCCACGAGGCGACGGGCCAGGTCGCCCAGCGCCGGCACGTCGGCGCCGGGGGTGTCCATCGACTCCTGGATGCGCCGCATCCGCACGATCAGCGACGACTCGTCGAGCGTGACGTCGTCGTAGGTGAGCACGTGGTCGACCGGCACGTCGCGGGTGAGGACCGCGCCGGCCAGCACGCCTAGCGGCACCAGCCCGCCGCGGGCGAAGTCGTCGGCGGGGTCGATCAGGCCGCGCACCGTCATCCCCCCGATGCCGTCGATGCGCTCGCCGGCCGACATCGCCCTCTTGGTCTGCGCGCCCACCTCGGCGGTCCAGTGCTCCGTGGTGAGGCTCGCCCGGTGGTCGAGCACCATCTCGTACACGGTGAGCGGCGCCTCGATGCTGGCGAGGTGGTAGGGCCGGTAGAGCGCGAAGTACGGCCCGTCGCCCATCTGCAGGTAGCTCATCTCGTGGTGCACGTACGGGTCCTCGGTGCGCACGACCACGAAGACGCCGGGCGCCACCGGCCCGGTGCAGTAGTCGACGACGCCGGGTCGCTCGAGCACCCCGCCGTCCTCGACCAGCGCGAACGTCTGGTGGAGGGTGGGGACGGTGGAGGCCGGACCGTGCATGCCGCGGGTGCTGACGCCGAGGCCGGTGGTGTTGGCCAGCGACGCCATCTCGATCATGGCCTTCGAGCCGTCGACGAAGCTGGTGAGCATCTTGGGGTTCATCTGCTTGCCCACCGCCCGCTCGGCGAGCGACACGGGGGTGGCGTACGGGTCGAGCGGGTTGTTCTTGCCCTTGCCGGCGCAGATGACCTCGAAGTTCAGGTCGCGGGCGTAGTCGACCAGGATCTTGGTCTCGACCGGCTCGTCGCCGCGGCACACCGAGTAGATCGCCCCCGACTGGGCGGCCAGGTGGGCCAGGTAGCGGCCCACGGTGACGTCGGCCTCCACGGTGAGGGTGGCGACGCCGATGCCGGCCGAGAGCGCCTGCACCGCGACGTTGACCGCCACGTCGGGCACACCGGTGGCCTCGACGACGACGTCGAGGGGGAGCGCGGCGATGTCCTCGGGACGGGTCAGCGCGACGCTGCCCCCGCTCTCCACGACCCGGGCGGCCTCGTCGGGGCCGCTCACCGCGACGGGGTCGATGCCCGCCTGGGTGAGCGCCTCGACGGCCCGTTCGTGCTGGACGTCGACGACGGCCGACAGCGTGATGCCCGGCATCCGCAGCAGCTGGGCCGCGAACCCGCGGCCCATCTGCCCGGCGCCGACCAGGCCGATGCGCAGCGGTCGTCCGGTCTCCTCCAGGCGCACCTGGAGCCTGTCTCGGTAGCTCATGGGCTGCCTTCCTGTGTCGCGCTGGCGCGCGTGATCGCGAACGAGTCGCCGACGGCGAGCAGGGGCAGGTCGCCCTTGCGCACGCACACGTCACCGGGCAGCTTCGCCTCGGTGCGTCCGTCGGCCTTGAGGTCGAGGTGGCCGAGCTGCAGCAGGTTGTCGCGCACGACGTCGCCCACCGCGAGCACCTCGAGCGAGGTGCCCCCGACGTGCACGGTGTCGCCGGGACGGGGCCCGTCGGTGGCGACGTCGGCGCGGTGCAGCACGGAGATGTCGTGCAGCTCGGCCGGGGAGCCGTCGGCGAAGAGGATCAGCAGCCCGTGGCCGAGGAACGCCTCGACCTGGTCGCCGACCTGGGTCACCTGCGAGGAGTACACCGTCGTGACGGCCCGGCTCGTGGTGGTCATGCCTGCGCCACGTCGTCGGTGCCGACCCCCGAGACGAACAGCTCCTCGGTGATGAACTGGGCCAGCGGACCCGCCGGGCTGGTGGCGTGGATGTCGACGGTCTTCACCTTCTTCATCGGGTAGACCCCGACGCGGGCGGTGCCGCCGCAGTCGATGACCGCGACCGCGATCTTGTCGAAGGGCGCGGAGCCCTTGAAGCCGTCGACGACCTCACCGCCGGTGAGGTCGGCGATGCGCTGGGCCACCGGGTGGATGCCGCCGCCGGTGATGGAGGCGATCAGCGGGCGCTCGGCGGTGGGAGTGATGGTCAGGGGACCGCCCCAGCCTCCACGGCCCTTGCTGACGGTGACGGACGTGTAGTCGCTCATGGGAGTCCTTCGTGTGGCGGTGGGTGGGATCAGCTGGAGGCGCTGTAGAGGCCGAAGCTGGCGAAGTAGGCGATGACCACGGACAGGGGGCCGGTGATCATCCGCGAGATCAGGACGGCGGGGACGCCGACCTCGACGGTCTCGGGCTCGGCCTCGCCGAGGGCGAGCCCGACCGGGATGAAGTCGCAGCCGACCTGCGGGTCGATGGCGAACAGGGCCGGCAGCGCGTACTGCGGCGGGATGTCGCCCTCGCCGATGCGGGTGCCGAGGATGACGCCGACGACCTGGGCGATGACCGCGCCGGGCCCGAGCACCGGGGACAGGATCGGGATGGAGCAGAAGATGCTGATGGCCAGCAGGCCGAGCAGGTTGCCCGCGAGGGGCTCGACGAGGTGGGCCAGCAGGTCGCCGAGGCCCGACTCCTGGATGATGCCGATGAGCACCGCGATGAACGCGATGAACGGCAGGATGTTGCGGATGACGGTGTCGATCGTGTCGCGACCGGCCTGGTAGAGCGTGTTGACGACGCCGCCGACGGACTTGCCGACGCCGACGAGGGCCCGGTTGACCGCGCCGACGCCCTTGTTCGGGGTGCGTCCGCTCGGGGTGTTGGTGGTGGTGCTCATGCCGCGACCTCCTGGGTGGTGCCACGGCGCGCGAGCATCCGGGCGGTGATGATCTCGGTGAGGATGCCGCGCAGCAGGATCACCACGAGGCCGACGAGCAGGTAGCGCACCGCGAGGTCGCTGGTGCCGAGGCCGAGGGTGGTGATGCCCGCGGCGATCCCGAGGTAGACGAACAGCTCACCGGCGTTGGCGTGCGGGAAGATGCCGGTGATCGGGTGCACGAAGCTGACGGCCGAGTCGTAGAAGGCCGGCTTGTAGCGCTCCGGGAGGAAGCGGCCCATCGTGTAGCACATGGGGTTGGTCAGGAAGAAGACCGACAGCATCGGGAACACCAGGTAGCGCACCGGGTACCACTGGATGCCGGGGCGGGCGGCGTACTCGCCGAGCTTGTCGATGCGCTCGGGGCCGATCCAGCGGATCAGCGCGTTGACCGCCGTCAGCAGGACGATCAGGGTCGGCAGGATGCCGGTGACCAGGCCGATGAAGACCTCGCCGCCGGCCTCGAACAGACCGATGAACCACTCGGCGCCGTCGGCGAGGGCGCCGAACACCCCGGTGGGCTCGTCGATCGAGGGATCTGCTGCCCAGGGCAGCAGTCCCACGGTGGTGGTGAATGGCATGATTGCTCCTCGTCGAGTAGGCCGCCGTCGGGGGCCAGTTCGTGATGCGTGCCCGGCATCGTGGTGACGACCGGCGGGTGGGCCCGCTCGATCCGTGTGCCTCTCGTCGGTCCCGGGCTCCACCCCGGGGTCGACGGAGGTCGTGCTGGTGCTGAGGTGCTGGTGCTGAGGTGCTCGTGCTGGGTGGTGTCGGGTGGTGCTAGGCCGTCGCCCGGTCGGCGGCCCTGGTGCCGGCCCGCAGCAGCTGCACGGCCTGGCGGGCCGCCTCGCGCTGCTGGGGGGAGAGAGGGGGCAGGTCGCGCTCGCCGAGGACGAGCGAGGACTTCACGTCCACCAGCGCGGGCACCGGTCGGGCGCGGGCGAAGGTGGTGAAGCCCCTGAGGGTGAGCGCGTCGCGCACGACGCCGTGGTCGTCGACGGCCACCGCCACGAAGGCGCGACCGCCGCGGTAGCGACGTCCGGCGGCGCCGACCGAGACGGTGCCGGAGCGGCGCAGGCCGCGCACGGCGTCGTTGAAGGCCGTCGACTGCCGGTACGACAGCACCAGCTGGACGACCCAGCCGGCCACGACGGCCGCGAGCACGAGGATCCAGGACGTGGGCATGGTCAGGCTCCTCTGCCGGCGACGGAGCCGGGGGTGGTGGGCGGGACAGGCTCCTGCGCACTGCTGAGCAGGCTGCGGGCGAGGGTCTCGTCGCAGACCAGCGAGTCGACGATGCGTCCGCGCAGGGCGCCGAGGACGCCGGGGGTCTTGGCCCGGCCGCAGGCCACGCCGACGACGTGGGGGATCTCGAGCAGCGCGGTGAGGCCGATGCCGAGGACGCGGTCGTCGACGGCCCCGCGCACGGGGCGGCCCTGGGCGTCGAAGTAGCGGGCGGCGACGTCGCCCACCGGCCCGGCCGACCAGAACTCGTCCTGCTCGGCGGGGGTCAGGTTGAGCGCCTCGAGGATCGCCGACGACGACCCGTGGGTGGGGGTGCCGATGCCGACGAAGGCGAGGTCGGCGCGGCCGGCCTCGGCCAGCGCGTCCGCGATCGACGACTCCGCCACCAGGGCGTTGCGCGAGCGGGCGCTCTCGAGCGTGGCCGGTGCGTGCAGGAACCGGTACTCCGCCCCGAGTCGGACGGCGAGCTCGCGCACCAGCTCCTGGCCGCTGATCTCGTTGCTCACCGAGGACAGCCCCCCGACCAGCTGCACCAGCGAGAGCCGGTCGTGCTGCTGCTCGGAGGTGGTGGCGTACACCATCGTCTGCAGGGCGTGGCCCCACGACAGCGCGACGGTCATGGAGTCCTTGAGGTTGTCGAGCAGCAGCCGCGCGGCCTGGGTGCCGACCTGGTCGTCGATGCGCATGCCGGGCGCCAGCCGGGCGTGCGCCACCCGGACCTCCTGGAGGCCGAAGCGGGTGCGCAGGGCGTCCTCGAGCTCGTGCACGCGCCCCTCGGGGTCGTTGATGCGGATCTCGACGATGCCCTGCAGCTGGGCCTCGGTGAGCATCCGCGAGACGTTCGAGCGGCTGGTGCCGAGGGCGTCGGCCACCTGCGCCTGGGAGCGTCCCTGCAGGTAGTACAGGCGCGCCGCAGCCAGCAGCATCGCGGGATCTCGGGGGTTAGGCATCGTCACCTCTGTGCAGACGTGGATCACATATGTCGGTGGGACATGTATAGGAGTGTGAGGCCGGTCACGTCAAGACATGAACCGGTCATTTCCGGGTGGCGCCCTGCGGAGCGGGAGAGCTGCGGGGCGCCGGGGCGCGCCCGCCCCCTGCACCGCCCGTGGGGGCGGTGCAGGGGGCGGGCCGGCGCGGCCGGCGCGGCGCTACAGGCTGCCGTCCAGGCGTCGCTGCACCTGCTCGAGCAGCTGGGCGGCGTGGGCGCCGTCGGCCACCCGGTGGTCGACGGTGAGGCCGGCCTCCACGGTGAGCGCGAGGCCGACGCCGCCGGTCACGGCCACCGGGCGCTGCGCGATGCTCCCGAGGCTGAGCACGCTGGCCTGCGGCGGGGTGAGCAGTGCCTGGAAGCGGTCGACTCCCATGCCGCCGAGGTTCGACAGCGAGGCGTTCGCCACGCCCATGTAGCTCGGGTCGAGCTTGCCGCGGTGGGCCGAGGCCACCACCGCCCGGATCTCGCGGTCGAGCTCGGCGGCCGTGTCGACGTCGGGCTCGGTGAACGTCGGCACCAGCAACCCGCGGTCGGTCGCCACCGCGAGAGCCACCGACGGGGGCGTCGCCGGGCTGGGCCGCTCGTCCTCCCACCGGCTGAGCAGCTCGGGCACCTCGCGCAGCGAGGCGGCGTAGGCCCGCAGGAGCACGGTGGTCCACGAGAGCCCGTGACGGCGCGCGTCGGCGGCGTCGAGGTGCAGCTGGCGCCACACCGTGAACTGCGGCACCGCAGCGCTCGGGCCCATCTTGCGGGCCACCGCCACCCGGATCGCCGTACGGCGGTCGGGCGCGGGCGGCCGCGCGGCGGCGGGGGCTGCCGGGGCGGCGGCCGCCGCGGGACGGTGCTCCGGGGGAGCAGGCGCCGCCTGCGGCTGCGGTGTCGGTGCGGGGGTCGCCGCCGGTGCGGGGGCCGCCGGGGTGAGCAGGGCCTCCACGTCGCCCACCCGCACCAGCCCGTCGGGGCCGGTGCCGCTGACCGTCGCGAGGTCGATGCCGTGCTCGGCGGCCAGGGCGCGGGCCCGGGGCACGGCGGCGACCGGTCCCGCAGCCGTCGGTGCCGCCGCCGGCGGCGGGGCCGTCGGTGCGGCGGCCTGCGGGGCAGGCGGTGCGGCCGGTGCGGGGGCGGGGACCGGGGTGGTCGTCTCGGCCACCAGCGTGGTGGCCGGCACCTCTGCGGCCGGCACCCCCTCGGTGGTGGTGTCGGTGGGCAGGGGCTCCGGCGCCGCGGCGGGCTCCGCGGCGGGTTCCGGGGCAGGGGTGGCCGGGGCCGCGGGTGCGGCGTCCGGAGCGGCGAGCAGGTCGCCGAACCCGCCACCGTCGTCCTCGCCCTCGACCCAGCCGATGGGCTCGCCGACAGCGGCGACCTCGCCGGAGTCCACGGTGATCTCGACGAGCGTGCCGGCGACGGTGCTCTCCACCTCCATGTCGACCTTGTCGGTCATCACCTCGCACACGACGTCGCCGGTCTCGACGGTGTCACCGACCGCGACCATCCAGGAGGCGAGCTCGCCCTCGGTCATCGTCATCGACATCTTCGGCATGCGGATGGCCAAGCGTGCCATCAGGACTCCTTCACCAGCGTCAGGGCGGCCTCGACGATGTCGTCGACCTGCGGGACCGAGGCGCGCTCCAGCTGCGGGGCGTAGGGGATGGGCGCGTCGAGGCCGCTGAGGCGGCGCACCGGGGCGAGCAGCCGGAACAGCGTGGGCGAGCCGGTGATCCGCGCGGCGATCTCGGCGGTGAACCCGGCGTGGCCGGGGGCCTCCTGCACGAGCAGGGCACGCCCGGTGCGCGAGACGTCGTCGAGGATGGGGGCGTCGTCGAGCGGGGTCAGCGTGCGCGGGTCGAGCACCGAGACCTCGATGCCCTCCGCCGCGAGGGTCTCGGCCGCCTCGAGGGAGCGCGAGACCATCACGCCGGTGGCCACGATGGTCAGGTCGGCGCCGCGGCGGTGCACCGCGGTCTCGCCGAGCGGCACCCGCACCGCCTCGGTCGGCACCGGCCCGGAGGTGCGGTAGAGCAGCTTGTGCTCGAGCACGATGACCGGGTTGGGGTCGTCGATGGCCGAGAGCAGCAGGCCCTTGGCGTCGGCCGCGGTCGCCGGCATCACCACCTTGAGCCCGGGCACGTGGGCGAACCACGCCTCCAGGCTCTGGGAGTGCTGGGCCGCCGCGCCGGTGCCGGACCCGGAGGGGGCGCGCAGCACCATCGGCACGCTCGCGGCGCCGCCGAGCATGTAGTGGATCTTCGCGGCCTGGTTGACTATCTGGTCCATCGCCTGGTTGGTGAAGTCGGAGAACTGGATCTCCACGATCGGGCGCATCCCCGCCAGCGCCGCACCCACCGCGGCACCGACGATGCCGAGCTCGGAGATGGGGGTGTCGCGGATGCGCTCCGGTCCGAAGCGGTGGAAGAGGTCGCCGCTGACGCCGAAGGCGCCGCCGTACACGCCGATGTCCTCCCCGAGCATGAAGACGCGCTCGTCGGCCTCCATGGCCTGGCCGATGGCCTCACGGACGGCCTCGGAGTAGGTGATGACGCGTTCTCCCGCGGGGGGCGAGGTGGGGTCGAGGGACGGGTCGAGGGTGGTGGTCATGGGTGCTCCTGTGCGTGCGGGCGGTCAGGCCGGGGCGAAGACGGCGGAGAGGAGGTCGGTCGGGTCGGCGTCGGGCGCCGCGTCGGCGGCACGGACGGCGTCGCGCATCGCGGCCATCGCCTCGGCGCGCACGGCCGCGACGGCGTCGGCGTCGAGCAGCCCCTGCTCCTGCACCACGGCCTCGAAGCGCACGATCGGGTCCTGGGCCCGCCAGCCGGCGATCTCCTCCTTGCTGCGGTACAGGTTCTTGTCGGACTTGGAGTGGCCCTTCCAGCGGTAGGTCACGTTCTCGACGAGGGTCGGGCCCTCACCGGCGCGGGCCCGGTCGACCGCGGTGGCCACGGCCTCGTGCACCGCCTGCACGTCGTTGCCGTCGACGGTCACGCCCGGGATGCCGTACGCCGTGGCGCGGTCGGCGACGTTGGCCACCGCCATCGACTTCTCGGTGGAGAACGACATGCCGTACTTGTTGTTCTCGCAGATGAAGACGACCGGCAGCTTCCAGATCGCGGCGAGGTTGACCGCCTCGTGGAACGCGCCCTCGTTGGCCGCGCCGTCGCCGAAGAAGCAGGCCACCACCCGGTCCTCGCCGCGCAGGCGGTAGGCCAGCGCCGCGCCGGTCGCGATCGGGATGCCGCCGGCGACGATGCCGTTGGCGCCGAGGTTGCCGGTGGCGACGTCGGCGATGTGCATCGAGCCGCCGCGGCCGCGGCAGTAGCCGGTCTCCTTGGCCAGCAGCTCGGCCATCATCCGCGTCAGGTCGGCGCCCTTGCCGATGCAGTGACCGTGGCCGCGGTGGGTGGAGGTGATCGCGTCGTCGTCCCGCAGCGCCATGCAGGCCCCGGTCGCCGAGGCCTCTTGGCCGATGGAGAGGTGCATGGTGCCGTGCATGAGGCCGCGGGCGAAGAGGTCGTCGACCGCCTCCTCGAAGCGGCGGATGGTCCACATCGTCAGCAGGGCGTGGCGGGCCCGGGTCGGGTCGGCGAGCGGGGCAGCAGTCATGATCGCTCCTTGCGCACATATGTGCATATGTCAGTCACGGATGTCCCGACTGTAGGTGACGTGGATCACCGCGGCAAGACCTGTGGTCGGCCGCCGGGGTTTTCACGCCCGTAACGCGGCGAAACAGCCCCCGAACAGAGCAGACCTAGCGTCGGCGGGGTGAAGGAGGCACCCGGATGGCGATGACTCGGCCCGCCGTCGGGCGCGGGTGACCCCGCGCGCGGCCCGCACGACGAGCCATGACGAGTGGCAGCCCGTCTGCCGCGTCAGCGAGCTCGAGGTCGAGCGCGGCGCCACCGCGCTCGTGCACGGCCAGGCGGTGGCGCTGTTCCGCACCCCCGAGGACGAGGTCTACGTGCTGGGCAACCACGACCCGTTCGCCAAGGCCTCGGTGCTGGCGCGCGGCATCGTCGGACGCCGCGGCGGGGTGCCGTTCGTGGCCTCGCCGGCCCACAAGCACGCCTTCGACCTGCGCACCGGACGCTGCCTCGACGAGGTCGGGGTCTCCGTGCCGGTCTACTGCGTCAAGGTCGTGGAGGGCACGGTGCTGGTGGGCCACCGCAAGGTCGACGCCGCCTGACAGGTCTCACCCACGAGGGCGGGGATCAGCCCGTCGGGCCGCCACGCCCCTGCAGCATCGCGACCGCGACGGCGGCCACGCCCTCCCCGCGACCGGTGAGGCCCAGGCCGTCGGTGGTGGTGGCCGAGACCGACACCGGTGCCCCGGCAGCGGCACCGAGGACGGCCTCCGCCTCGGCGCGGCGCGGGCCCAGGCGGGGGCGGTTCCCGATCACCTGCACCGACACGTTGACCACGTCGAAGCCGGCCGCGCGCACCCGCCGTACGGTCTCGGCGAGCAGCGCCGTGCCGGCCGCCCCGGCCCACTCCGGCTCGGAGGTACCGAAGTTCGTGCCGAGGTCGCCGAGGCCCGCGGCGCCGAGCAGGGCGTCGCAGGCGGCGTGGGCGGCGACGTCTGCGTCGGAGTGCCCCTCGAGGCCGAAGGGCTCGTCGGGCCAGGCGAGGCCGGCCAGGTGCATCGGGCGCCCGGCGACGAGGCGGTGGACGTCGGTGCCGAGGCCGACGCGGGGGCCCAGCGGGGGTTCCTGCACGCCGATGATGATGCCTGAGCCATGATCGGGGCGTGGAACGACCCCGGGACCTGTGGCCGCCCGCCGGCCTGGTGGCCGGCTGGGCCGGCCTGCTGACCAGCTACGCCGCGGCGATGCTGATGACCATCCGCGAGTCGCCGGTGGTGGCCATCGCCGAGCTGGTGATCCGGCTGACCCCGGGAGCGGTGGCCGAGCGGGCCATCCGCTTCCTCGGGACCCTCGACAAGCCGTTCCTCGTCGTGGTCATCCTGCTGCTGGCCTCCTGGATCTTCTGGGGCACCGGCCGCCTCGCCCGCACCCGCTGGTGGGCCCCCGCCGCCGTCTACTCGGCGCTCGCCGTCTTCACCGCCGTGGCCGTGATGCTGCAGCGCAGCGCCACCACCATCGACCTGGTGCCGGTCGCGATCGGCTACGTCACCTGGATGGTGGCGCTCTCGCTGCTGACCGAGCCGCTGCGCCGCCGCGACCGCGCGCTGGCCGACGGCAGCCTGGACCCCGAGACCGCGGCCGCCGCCGACGCCGGCACCCGGCGCGCGTTCGTGGTGCGGGCGGGCCTCATGGTCGGCGTGGGCGTCGTGCTCGGGGTGGCCGGGCGCGTGCTCGGCTCCGGGCGCCGCCACGTCGAGGAGACCCGCAAGCTGCTCAAGATCGACGGCGTCACCGAGCCCGCCGTGCCGGCCGGCGCCCGCATCGAGGTCGACGGCATCTCGCCGTGGATGACCCCCAGCGAGGACTTCTACCTCATCCACACCGCCATCGTCGTACCCGCCATCGAGCCGGCCGACTGGACGCTGCGCATCCACGGCATGGTGGAGCGCGAGGTCGTCGTCACCTACCAGGACCTCCTCGACCGCGAGCTCACCGAGGCGTGGGTGACCCTCAACTGCGTGTCGAACCCCGTCGGCGGCGACCTGATCGGCAACGCCTGGTGGAGCGGCGTGCGCATCGCCGACCTGCTCGAGGAGGCCGGCGTGCGAGCCGGGGCCGACGCGGTGCTGCAGACTTCCGAGGACGGCTGGAACTGCGCCACCCCGCTCGCCGCGCTCACCGACGGGCGCGACGCGATGCTGGCGGTGGCGATGAACGGCAAGCCGCTGCCCATCGACCACGGCTTCCCCGTGCGCTCCGTCGTCCCGGGGCTCTACGGGTACGTCTCGGGGACGAAGTGGGTCGTCGACTACGAGGTCACCCGCTTCGCCGACGTCGACGCCTACTGGACCCAGCGCGGCTGGGGCGAGCAGGGCCCGGTGAAGATGTCGTCGCGCGTCGACGTGCCGTCGTCGGGCTCGGAGGTCGCCGCCGGGACGGTGCGGGTCGCCGGCGTCGCGTGGTCGCAGCACACCGGGATCTCGGCGGTGCAGTTCTCCGTGGACGGCGGCCCGTGGATGGACGCCGAGCTCGGGCGGGTGCCGAGCGACGACACCTGGGTGCAGTGGGTCGGCGAGACCGACGTGCCGCCCGGTGACCACGTCGTGCGGGTGCGGGCCACCGACGCCACCGGTCTGGTGCAGACCGCCGTCGAGCGCGACGTGCTCCCCGACGGCGCCACCGGCCTCGCCTCGGTCGACTTCACCGCGCGGGGCTAGGCGCCGGGGGTCTCGATACACCTCGTCGCTGGCGCTCCTCGGCACTCGACCACCGAGGCCCGGTTCGTCGGTCGAGCAGCGAGCGCCAGCGAGCGTATCGAGACCCGTGGCGCCGAGGTCTCGATACACCTCGTCGCTGGCGCTCCTCGGCACTCGACCAACGAGGGCGAGCGAGTCGAGACCAGGGGGCCGAGAGTCTCGGTCCATCGGTCGAGCGGCGAGGGTGGGCGTGCCGAGACCCGGCCGCCGCGGGCGGGCTACCAGCTGCGGTGGGTGCCGGGGCTGGGCAACGGGTGGTCGGCGTCGGTGACGACGTAGGCGAGGCCGCCGGAGGTGGGGAGCCAGGCGTCCTCGAACTGCCCGCGGTCGTAGGTGCGGCGCACCCCGCTGCGCTCGCGCGCGGCCGGGTCGTTGACCACGACGTCGCCGGAGCGGGTGAACCCGACGACGACCAGCAGGTGGCCGGCGGTCGACGAGATCGGGGCTCCGGTCAGCTCACCGGAGCCAAAGGAGATCGAGGTGATCACCGGGATGCCGGCGGCCACGAGGTCCTCGGCCTGGCGCAACGACTTCAGTCGGGTCACGAACGCCCCGCCCTCGTCGCCGGAGGTCGTGTGCGCGGCGGCGTAGGCGGTGTTGAAGGGCCAGTTGCCGGTGCCGTCGTAGGCGTGGTCGTAGGTGGAGCGGGCGGCCGCGTCGACCCACGGGTCGACGTGGTCGTCGCCCACCCAGGCGTAGGAGGCCGGGTCGGGCAGGGCGTCGTAGTAGCCCAGGACCATCGAGGTGGCGGTGGGGGAGCACCACGCCTCGCCGCCGCCGCCCCACTGCGGGTAGTGGCCCTGGTGGACCATCTGCGAGTAGCGGGGCACGTCGAGGACGACGCCGCGGGCGACGCCGGGCTGCGACGTCGCGACGTCGCCGGCGGGCAGCCGCGACGACACCGCGCCCACCATGCCGAACGACGGCACCTTGGTGCGCGCGCCGTCGCGCTGCACCAGCGAGACGCGCAGCTGCCAGACCTGGGCGCCGCGGTCGTCACCGACCTGCCAGGTGTCGACGGCCACCGAGCCGAGGTCGTCGTCCTGGCCGGAGACGGTCGTGCGCTCGAGGTGGGTGTCGGCAGCGGCCCAGCGGCCCAGGGTGTCCCACGACGACGTGGCGCCGGCGGGACCGCGGCCGCGCACCTCGACCTCCACCCAGCTGTCGCCGGGGGTGCGGGCCTCCCAGGAGGCGACCAGCTCGGTGAGGCCGAAGCCGGGGTCGACCCACGGCGTCGACCAGCGGGCCACGTCGTAGGCGCGGCCGTCGACGGTGCGGGTGGCCACCGGGTCGTCGAGGAAGACGCGCCCGCGGGCGGCGCGGGTCCCGGTGAAGGTGCCGCGGCGCAGCGCGGTGGCGTCGTCGAAGCGGGTCTGATCGACGTGGCGCGTCGCCACCCGGGCCGACGTGGTGGCGCGCTCGCTCGCGGCGGCGGTGCCGGCGCCGCCGGCGGTTCTGTCAGCGGTGCCGTCGGCGGCGCCGGCCGGGCCCGGGGCGAGCAGGCCGGCGGCGACCAGCAGGGCGACGGGCACGGGGGCGAGGCGTCGAGATCGGGACATGACCCCGACGATAGGTCACTCCCGTCACTCTGGTCACAGGATCCGACGATGCGCCCGCGGGGGCGCCGCGCTCCTAGACTGGGCGGGTGACGCTCAGGCTCTACGACACCGCGACGCGCGGGGTGCGCGACTTCGTCCCCCTCCAGGAGGGTCGGGCGGGTCTCTACCTGTGCGGGCTCACGGTGCAGTCCGAGCCGCACGTCGGGCACGTGCGCTCCGGGGTGGTCTTCGACGTCCTGCAGCGCTGGCTGCGCCGCTCCGGCTACGACGTCACCTTCATCCGCAACGTCACCGACATCGACGACAAGATCCTCACCAAGGCCGCCGAGCAGGGCCGGCCGTGGTTCAACCTCGCCTACGCGATGCACCGCGAGCTCGACCGCGCGTACGCCGCGCTCAACGTCGCGCCGCCGACGTACGAGCCCGCGGCCACCGGCCACGTGCCGGAGATGGTCGAGCTGATCAGCACGTTGGTCGAGAAGGGGCACGCCTACGCCGCGGCCGACGGCTCGGGCGACGTCTACTTCGACGTGCGGTCGTGGCCGGCGTACGGCGAGCTGACCCGGCAGGGCATCGACGACATGGAGGCGGCCGAGGACGCCGACCCCCGCGGCAAGCGCGACCCCCGCGACTTCGCGCTCTGGAAGGGCCGCAAGGCCGCCGAGCCGGAGACCGCGTCGTGGCCGAGCCCGTGGGGCCGCGGCCGACCGGGCTGGCACATCGAGTGCTCGGCGATGGCCGGCAAGTACCTCGGGTCGGCCTTCGACATCCACGGCGGCGGCGTCGACCTGCGCTTCCCCCACCACGAGAACGAGCAGGCGCAGTCGCGCGCCGCCGGCCACCCGTTCGCCTCCTACTGGCTGCACAACGCGTGGATCACCACGGCCGGCGAGAAGATGAGCAAGTCGCTGGGCAACACGCTGTCGATCCCGTCGGTGCTGCAGCGCGTGCGCGGGGTGGAGCTGCGGTTCTACCTGGTGGCGGCCCACTACCGCAGCCACGTGGAGTTCAGCTTCGAGGCGCTCGACGAGGCAGCGCAGGGCTTCCGCCGCATCGAGGGCTTCCTCGACCGCGCCGGTCGCGGTGACGTCACCGACGCCGCACCCGACGTCCTGCCGGAGGCCTTCGTGGCAGCGCTGGACGACGACCTCGGCACCCCGGCGGCCGTCGCGGTGCTCTACGACGCCGTGCGCGAGGGCAACCGCCTGCTCGCCGCCGACGACCGTGCCGGCGCCCGCGCCCTCTCCGACCAGGTGGTGGCGATGCTCGACGTGCTCGGCCTCGACCCCGCCGACGCCGCCTGGGGCCCCGCCCCCGGCGGTGACGACCAGCTCACCCACGCCGTCGACGTCCTCGTCGGCGGCCTCCTCGAGCAGCGCGACGCGGCCCGGGCCGCCAAGGACTGGCCCACGGCCGACGCCCTGCGCGACCGGCTCACCACCGCCGGCATCGCGATCGAGGACACCCCCGACGGACCGAAGTGGAGCATCGGCTGATGCCAGGTAATTCGCAGCGCAAGGGCGCCATCAAGAAGACCGGCAAGGGCAACCCGACCGCCGGCTCCGGGGGCCGCGTGCGTCGTGGCCTCGAGGGCCGTGGCCCGACGCCCAAGGCGACCGACCGGCCCTACCACCAGGCCCACAAGGACGCGAAGCGCGCCGAGAAGTCGGCCGAGCGGCGCCCGCAGAAGCGGCGCCGCACCGGCTCCAGCGACATCGAGTGGATCGCGGGCCGCAACTCCGTGGTCGAGGCGCTGCGCGAGGGCGTGCCGGTCAGCGGCGTGTACGTCGCCGAGGGCGCCGAGCGCGACGGGCGGCTGCGCGAGGCGTTCGCGCTGGCCTCCGACAAGGGCATCAGCCTGCTCGAGGTGGGTCGCGGCGAGCTCGACCGGCTCACCCAGGGCGCCGTGCACCAGGGCCTGGCCGCGAAGATCCCGGCCTACGCCTACGCCCACCCCGACGACCTGCTCGACCGCGCCGAGGAGCTCGGCGAGCCGCCGCTCATCGTCGTGCTCGACCAGGTGACCGACCCGCGCAACCTCGGCGCGGTCGTGCGCAGCGCGGCCGGCTTCGGCGCCCACGGCGTGGTGATCCCCGAGCGGCGTGCCGCCGGGATGACCGCCTCGGCGTGGAAGACCAGCGCCGGCGCCGCGGCCCGCATCCCGGTCGCCCAGGCGGTCAACCTGGTGCGCCAGCTGAAGGCCTACCAGGAGGCCGGCTGCATGGTCGTCGGCCTGAGCGCCGACGGCACCGTCGCGCTGCCCGACCTCGACCTCGCCGACGGGCCCCTCGTGGTCGTCGTCGGCTCCGAGGGCAACGGCCTGTCGCGGCTGGTGGCCGAGACCTGCGACCAGCTGGTGTCGATCCCGATGGCCAACCAGGTCGAGTCGCTGAACGCCGGCGTCGCCGCCTCGGTCACCCTCTACGCCGTCGCCCAGGCCCGCGCCTGACGCACCGCCCCGGCGGGCGCCCGCAGCGCCGCCGAGCACCACGCCCGTGACCCACCACCCCGCCGACCCGCCCGCGCTGCCCGCGCCGGCGGGTCGGCGGCGTCGGCCTCCGATCGCGCGCGTGCCGGCGTACGTCGTCGTGTGGCTGGTGACCGCTGCGCTCGCGGGGCTGGTGCTGTTCGCGGTCAGCGAGCGCGAGGTCAACCTGGCCAGCCACGACGCGGTGGTGCGCCCGAGCACGTCGGGCGAGCTGGTGGTGCGCACCGGACCGGTGCTGCCCGACGTCCGGGTCGACTCCGGCGGTCGCCTGGGTCTCGAGGTGGTGCTCGGCAAGACCGACGCCACCAGCACCGCCGTCCTGCTCGACCGCTACGCGCTGATCGCGGCCAACCCGGAGGGCGTCGAGCTGCGGCTGCGCGACGTGGTGCGCGACATGGCCCTCGACGCCGCGCTGCGGGGTGCGGCGCTCGGGCTGCTGCCGGTGCTGGGGTGGGTGCTGCTCGGGGCCGGACGCCGTCGCGACCTGCTGCGGGCCGCACGCACCCGCCGGGGCCCGCTGGCGCTGCTGCTGGCGGCCGGGCTGGTCGTGGCGCTGTGGCAGCCGTGGACCGGTGAGCCGGAGGGCCTCGGCGACGACCAGGACTGGCAGAGCCTGCAGGACCTGCTCGGGCCGCGGGTGCCGGTGCCTGCCGGGCTCGACGACGTGGAGGTGCTCGGCGACCTCACCACGGCCCAGACCACCCGGCTCGTCGAGAGCGCCGTCGACACCTACGACACCAGCCAGCAGTTCTACGCCGACGCCGCCGAGGCCGCCGCCGACCTCGACCTGCGCGAGCCCGCCGACGACGAGACGGTCGCGGTCCTCGTCTCCGACCGCCACCTCAACATCGGCATGGACGCCGTGGCGGCCGCCGTGGGAGCCGCCGCCGGGGCCACCGCCGTGCTCGACGCCGGCGACGACACCTCGACCGGCCAGCCCTGGGAGGCGTTCTCGCTCGACTCCCTCGACGCCGCCTTCGACGGCGAGCCCTGGGACGAGGATCGCTGGGCGGTGGCCGGCAACCACGACAACGGCGACTTCGTGCCCGGCTACCTCGCCGACCGCGGCTGGACGGTGCCGGCCGGCGAGGTCGTCGACGGGCCCGGCGGCAGCGACCTGCTCGGCGTCTCCGACCCCCGCGCCAGCGGGCTCGGTAGCTGGCGCGACGAGGCGGGCCTCGGGTTCAACGAGCTCGCCGAGCGCCTCGGCGACGCCGCCTGCGCCGCCGACGACCGCATCGAGACGGTGCTGGTGCACGACGCCAACATGGCCGTCGAGGTGCTGGAGCGCGGCTGCGCCGACCTCGTGGTCGGCGGCCACTCGCACGTCCAGCGCGGGCCCGAGGCCGTGACGGGGGAGAACGGCGCGGTGGGCTACCGCCTCACCAACGGCACGACCGGCGGTGCGGCGTACGCCATCGCGGTGGGCAGCAAGATCCGTCGCCCCGCAGACATCAGCCTGGTGACCTACCGCGACGGCCGGCCCGCCGGGGTGCAGTCGGTGCAGCTGCAGAGCGACGGCACCTTCCTGGTGCGCCCCTACGTCGAGCTCGACCTCGCCGCCGCCGACTGACCTACCTGGTCGCCGGCCGGCCGGCCTGGCCGAGCCGCGGCCGGCGTACCTGTCGGCCCGGACCCGCACTTGTCGGCCCATGCGACGGCCGACAGGTGCGGGTTTCACCAGCCGGCTGGTGAAACCCGACTCCCGGCCGGGGTTGTCAGCCCAAACCCTTGGTTGTCGGCCGAAGCCTCGGTCGACAACCAAGGGTTTCACCGGATATCCGGTGAAACCCGCGGCAGGGCCTCAGGGCTGGTCGAGCGCGACGACCTCGTCGGGACGGCGGGGCAGCACGGTGGCGACGTAGTCGCGGGCGGTGTCGAAGATGTCGACCTCGCGCCCGGCCTGCTCGGAGAGGTACCACCGGTGCTCGAGGATCTCGTGGAACACCTCGGCCGGCTCCAGCTTGCCGCGCGCGTCGGGCGGCACCAGCGCGGTGACGGGCTCGTAGATGCGGGTCAGCCAGCGGTTGGCGACCAGCGAGCGGTCCTCGCGCCCGAGGTCGTGGTGGGCGGTGAACGACGCGAGGTCGTTGAGCAGCCGCCGGGCCTGCGCGTCCTCGACGTTCAGGCCGGTGAGGGCCCGCAGCTCGCGGCAGTGGTGGCCGAGGTCGACGACCTTGGGCTGGATGCGGACCTGGTCGCCGTCGAAGTCGGTGACGATGTCGAGCTCGTCGACGTCGAAGCCGAGGTCGTTGAGCCGGTCGATGCGCTGCTCGATGCGCCACATCTCGCCGACGGAGAACTGCTCGGCGCCGGTGAGCTCGTCCCACAGCTCGTGGTAGCGCCGGGCCAGCAGGTCGACCACGTCGTGGGGCCGCAGCTCGTGGTCGACGGCCCGGCTGGCCTGCAGGTCGAGCAGCTCGGCGAACACGTTCTCGGTCGCCACGGTGACGTCGTGCTCGCGCAGCCGCGGCGAGAGCGTGGAGTTGAGCTCGCCGGTCTCGGCGTCCACGAGGTAGGCGGCGAACCCGCCCGCGCTGCGGCGGAACAGCACGTTCGACAGCGACACGTCGCCCCAGTAGAAGTCGGCGAGGTGGAGGCGCACCAGCAGCACGACGAGCGCGTCGACCAGCGAGGGGAGGCCGTCGGCGGTGGTGCCGTGGCTGAACAGGCTGCGGTAGGGCAGCGAGAACTGGAGGTGCTCGGTGAGCAGGGCCGCCGGCAGCTCCTCGCCGTGGGCGTCGGTGCGCCCCGCCACCACGCCCTGCGGCACGACCGCCGGCAGCCCGAGGCGCCCGAGGTCGCGCAGCAGCCGGTACTCGCGGAACGCGATCGCCTCCACGGTCTCCTTCACCGCGTAGGTGCGTCCGTGCAGCCGCACGATCCGTACGACGTGACGCGACAGCCCGCGCGGCAGCGGTACGACGACCCGGTCGTCCCACTCCTCCAGCGGCGTCGACCAGGGCAGCGTGACGATCGCCGGGTCGGGCCGGTGGGCCACGATGCGCAGGGCCATCACGCGACCCTAGTGGTGGCGCGAGCCGCTCGCCAGGGACCGCGGCCGGGCACCGGCGGGCGACGTCGCTACGATGACCCGGCGCTCCTCGGGCGCACGCCGGTGTAGCTCAGTAGGTAGAGCGCTTCTCTTGTAAAGAAGATGTCGCGGGTTCGACTCCTGTCACCGGCTCCGTACGGAGCCCGCCTCCCACCCGCAGTGGTCTCGAGACGCTCGCTGGCGCCCGTTCCTCGACCACCGTCGACGAAGGCCGCTACGGCGGCGGCTGCCCCGCGGCGCTCGCGGGCGCCTCGACCACCGCGGACCGAGCCCGACCCAGCTCAGCGCAGGCGGCGCGGGGTGAAGGTGGCCGGGGGGTGGGCGATGTCGTGCTGGGCGGCGACGAGCTGGATCTCGCGGGTGCCGGCGGCGATGGTCTGCTCGAGCACCGCGAACACCGAGCCGGTGGTGCGCGCCAGCGCCTGCTCGGGGGAGCCGGTCTCGTGCAGGTGGGCGAGGTAGAGCGCGGCGGTGACGTCGCCGCAGCCGTTGGGGCTGATCGGCAGCAGCGGCGTGGTGACGGCCCAGGCCCCCGCGTCGGAGACCGCCACGACGTCGAGGTGGCCCTCCGGCACGGCGTCGTGCAGCACGCTGGTCACCAGCACGTCGCGGGGGCCGCGGGCGCGCACGACGTCGACGGCGTCGAGCACCTCCGCGAGGGTGCGGGTGGTGGTGCCGGCGAGGAAGTCGAGCTCGAAGTGGTTGGGCGTCACCACGTCGGCGGCCGGCACGACGGTGTCGCGCATGAACTCGGGGATGCCGGGGCGCACGAACATGCCGCGGCCGACGTCGCCCATGACCGGGTCGCAGCAGTAGACGGCGTCCGGGTTGAGCGCCTTGACCTGCGCGACGGCGTCGAGCACCACGGCCCCGACGGCGGGGTCGCCCTGGTAGCCCGAGAGCACCGCGTCGGCCTGCCCCAGCACGCCGCGCTCGCCGATGCCGGTGATCACGTCGCGCACGTCGTCGGGCGAGAGCAGCGGGCCGCGCCAGGCGCCGTACCCGGTGTGGTTGGAGAAGTGCACCGTGAGCACCGGCCACACCTCGTGCCCGAGGCGCTGCAGCGGGAAGACCGCTGCGGAGTTGCCGACGTGCCCGTAGGCCACCGAGGACTGGATGGAGAGGATCTGCACGTCGCCATCGTGGCACCCGCCCCGTCGACGTGGCAGCCTGGCCGGGTGTCCGCCCCGCGTACCTACCCGCCCGACCGCTACACCGGCGCCGAGGGCGAGGTCTCCGCGTGGTCCCGCCTGGCCTCCGAGCCGCCCGACCTGACGCTGCCCGGCGGCGGCTCGTGCGAGTACCTCGCCCAGGGCGGGCGCACCGGCGGCCGCTACGGGCTCTACCGGTGGACGTTCGGCGAGGAGGAGAGCGGCCCGGCGGCGCACTTCCACCGCTCGATCAGCGAGCAGTTCTACGTGCTGTCGGGCGAGGTGCGCCTGTACGACGGCCGCTCGTGGCTGCGCGCGGGGCCCGGCGACTTCGTGCACGTGCCGGAGGGCGGGGTGCACGGGTTCCGCGGCGGCGGGGGCGCCTCGATGCTGCTGATGTTCTCACCGGGCGCGCCCCGCGAGGAGTACTTCGAGACCCTCGCGCGGGCCGAGCCGGTGAGCGACGACGAGCGCGCCGCGTTCATGCTGCGCCACGACACCTACTGGGTGTGAGCACCCCGACCGGCGCCGGAGGCGCCGCGCCCGACCTGCGGGAGGTGCGCACGCAGCGGCTCCTGCTGACCGCGATGGCGACCGACGACGCCGAGGGGCTGCACGCCGTGCTGTCGGACGCCCGGGGGTGGTGGTTCGACCCCGCGGCCCGGCACGCCGACCTGGCGCGCACCGCGGGCTTCGCGGAGCGTGCAGCCGCCCGGTGGCCCACCGAGGCGCTGTCGTACTGGACGGCGCGCGACGCGACGACCGGCGAGGTGGTCGGCCTCGGTGGCTCGCAGCGCCACCGCAGCGGGGTGTGGAACCTCAGCTACCGCATCGCCACCCACCGGTGGGGCGAGGGGCTGGCCGTCGAGCTGGCCCACGCCGGCCTCGTCGCGGCCACCGCGGTGGACGCCGGCTCGCCCGTGGTGGCGTTCGTGCTCGACGCCAACGTCGCCTCCGCGCGGGTGGCGCAGCGCCTCGGGCTGCGTGACCGCGGCCTGGTGGTCGACGCCAACGACGGCGCCGTGCGCCGCGCCTGGGCCGACCGGCCGCTGCCCGCCCTCGACTAGGCGGTGGTGGGACCACGACGCGCCCGCCCCGGGGTCGGGACGGGCGCGCGGGTATCGGCCGGTCGGCCGAGGACGGTGGTGCAGGTCAGCCGATCAGGCGCTGGGCGATGCCCTTCTTCTGCTCGGTGGCGCGCTGCTGCTCGCCGGCCAGCGAGGTGACCACGACGAGCGCACCGGTGATCGCGGGCACGACCCACTGCAGGGTGGCCAGCTTCTTCTGGGCGGCGGCGACGTCGTCCGGGGTGTGCGAGGAGGGCGTGGTGCCCGACTCGACCGGCACGCGGGGCTGCTCGGAGACCTTCTTGCCGAGGGCACGCGAGTAGGCGGTGGCGCCGAGGGCGGCCACGGTCAGGCCGGTCTTGGCCAGCGCCATCGAGGCGACGCCCTCCTGGGCGGCCATCCGGCCGGCGTTGCCGCTGAGCTGGCCGACGCTGCCGACGAGGTGGGCACCGATGGCGGCCGCGTTGACCGGGGTCCAGCGGTCCCAGCCCTTGTTGGCGACGGCGCCGGAGCTGCTCTCGCCGGTGGCCTCGGCAGCGGCGGGGTTCAGCGCGACGGCGTTGGCCAGCGTGCCGCCGAACCACGCAGCCAGGCCGACGTCGTGCAGGGAGCGGGACAGGGTGTTGCGAGCCATGGTGGTCTCCTCGGGGAGGACAGGTGTGGAGGGGATGGACCTCCTCGGTACCCACGACTCCGGGGGTGACCCACAGCCCGGCCCGATCAGCGGCTGTCCTCACCTCTCCGGGCGGGCAGGCGCACGCCGGCGCGTCACGCCTCCGGCAGCTGCCACGCCACCGGTGCCCCGCCCTGCTCCACCAGCAGGGCGTCGACGCGGCTGAAGGGGCGCGAGCCGAAGAAGCCGCGGCTCGCCGACAGCGGCGAGGGGTGCACCGACTCCACGGCCGGGACGGCGCCCAGCACGGGCTTCAGCGACTGGGCGTCGCGGCCCCACAGCACCGCCACCAGCGGGCCGCCGCGCGCCACCAGCGCCTCGATCGCACACCGGGTCACCGCCTCCCACCCCTTGCCGCGGTGGGACGCCGGGGTACCCGGGCGCACCGTCAGCACGCGGTTGAGCAGCATCACGCCGGCGTCGGCCCAGGCCGTCAGGTCGCCGTGGGCGGGCGTGGTCACCCCCAGGTCGTCGCGCAGCTCGGTGTAGATGTTGGCCAGGCTGCGCGGCACGGGACGCACGTGGGGGTCGACGGCGAAGCTCAGCCCGATGGGGTGGCCGACGGTCGGGTAGGGGTCCTGGCCCACCACCAGCACCCGGACGTCGGCCAGCGGACGCCGGAACGCGCGGAAGACCTGGTCGCCGGCCGGCAGGTAGGCGCGCCCGGCCGCGACCTCGGCGCGCAGGAACGTGCCCATCGCGGCCACCTGCTCGTCGACCGGCGCGAGGGCCTGGGCCCAGTCGGGGGCCATCAGGCCCTTGTCCACCAGTCCGGCCAGGGCGCTCATGGCCGCGACGCTACCCAGCGGGCCGAGCGCCGTCCGCGTCGGGCGTGGCGCCCGTCGGCCCGCTCGGGGCCTTCCTCGCGGCGGCCTTCCTCGGTGCGGCCTTCTTCTTCGCCGACTGCTTCCTGGCCGCGGCCTTCTTCGCTGCAGGCCTCGACGCGGTCTCGACCGGCGTCGACCACCGGGCGATCCACTCGTCGAGCGCGGGCCAGGTGGTGCCGCGGGCGGCGCGGCCGGTGAGCATGCCGAGGTGGCCGCCGGGAACGATCTCCAGCTGCACCTCCGCGGAGCCGGTGAGCAGGCTGGTGACCGCGCTGACCGCCGGCACCGGCGCGATGCCGTCGGTGGCGCCGGCGACGACCAGTACCGGCACCTCGATGTCGGCGAGGTCGATGGTGCGCCCGTCCATGTCGAGGCGCCCGGTGACCAGGGCGTTGCCCTTGACGAAGCGGTGGTACAGCTGCCCGAACGTGCGGCCCGGGTACGCCGTCATCCCGGCGGTGAACCGGTCGACGGCCTCGATCTGCGCCAGCCAGTCGGTGTCGTCGAGGTTGCGCACCACCGCCAGCGGCTTGGTCACCAGCTTCTGCACCGAGGAGAGGTGGAAGGCCCACCGCACCAGCGGCCCCGGGGCGCCGCCGAGCGCCTGGTAGCTGCGGGTCACCACCCCGCGGCCGTCGGTGAGGTTGAGCAGCGGGCGCAGCGGCGCGACCAGCGGCACCAGGCCGACGTCCACCGGCGAGCCGAGCACCGTGAGCGAGGCGATCGGCAGGTCGCGGGAGTCGGCGGCGGCGAGCATCGCGAAGATGCCGCCGAGGCTCCAGCCCACGACGTGCACCGGGCGTCCGCCGGCGTGCGCCGAGACCTCCCGCACCGCGGTCGGCACGACCTCGTCGACCCAGTGCTCCATGCCGAGCGCGCGGTCGCGGAACGACACCTGGCCGTACTCCACCAGGTACGTCGGGCGCCCGCCGCGCACCAGGTGCTCGACCAGGGAGCAGTCGCGGCGCAGGTCGTAGCAGGTGGCGGGTGCGGCCAGCGGCGTCACCAGCAGCACCGGGTCGCCGTGCTCCTTGACCGCCGCGGCGGGGCGGTAGTGGTAGACCTCGCGCAGGGTGCCCTCGTCGATGAGCGTGCGCGGCATCGGGCGCAGGTCGGCCAGGCCGCCGTAGAAGACCTTGTGGGCGACGTTGCCGGCGGCCGACACGACCTGCTCGGGCGTGGGGACGAGGGCCATGTGCCGAAGTTACCCCGCGGTCACCAGTCGTGGCAGAGGTGCCCACGACCGGCCGGGCGCCGTGGCCGGGGTCAGGAGAGCTCGGCCGGGCGCACCGACTTCTCGTGGGTGTCGATGTCGGCGAGCTCGGACATGAACGACGCCGCCCACGCGGCGACGTCGTGCTGGGTGACCGTCTTGCGCATGGCCTTCATCCGCCGCGTCGTCTCGCGCGGCTCGGCGCGGTGGGCGTCGAGCAGCGCCTGCTTCATGCCGTTGATGTCGTAGGGGTTGACCAGCCACGCCTGGCGCAGCTCGTCGGCGGCGCCGGCGAACTCCGAGAGCACCAGGGCGCCGTCGTTGCCGTAGCGGCAGGCGACGTACTCCTTGGCGACCAGGTTCATCCCGTCGCGGTAGGGCGTGACGACCATGACGTCGGCGGCGCGGTAGAGCGCCGCCATCTCCTCGCGCGGGTAGGAGGAGTGCAGGTAGGAGATCGCGGGGCGCCCGATGCGGCCCAGGTCGCCGTTGATCCGGCCCACCAGCCGGTCGATCTCGTCGCGCAGGATGCGGTACTCCTCGACCTGCTCGCGCGAGGGCACCGCCACCTGCACGAAGACGGCGTCCTCGACGTCGAGGGTGCCGTCCTCGATCAGCTCGGCGTAGGCGCGCAGCCGCGCGAAGATGCCCTTGGTGTAGTCGAGCCGGTCGATGCCGAGGAAGACCCGGCGCGGGTTGCCCAGCGCCTCGCGGATCTCCGCGGCGCGCGCCACGACCTGCTCGGAGCGGGCCATCTCCTCGAAGCCGGCGGCGTCGATGGAGATGGGGA
This sequence comes from Nocardioides sp. FY1077, assembly GCF_058681775.1. Classification (NCBI taxonomy): domain Bacteria; kingdom Bacillati; phylum Actinomycetota; class Actinomycetes; order Propionibacteriales; family Nocardioidaceae; genus Nocardioides; species Nocardioides sp. FY1077. Next base: position 486,411 of record NZ_JBZWDB010000002.1, read on the forward strand.
ACGGCTTGGCCCGCACGGTGCGGCCGTCGGGCAGGTAGACGACGTCGCGGTGGGTCTTGTGCCCGACCCGCTGGCGCACCAGGCGCACGAAGTTCTGGGCGCCGCCGGGCAGCTGGAAGCCGAGCAGGTCGGCCCCGAGCAGGCCCTGGAGCAGCTGGCGGCGCCACGGCAGCTGCTGGAACAGCTCGGCAGGCGGGAAGGGGATGTGCAGGTAGAACCCGATGCGCAGGTCGGGGCGCAGCTCGCGCAGCATCTGCGGCACCAGCTGCAGCTGGTAGTCGTGCACCCACACCGTGGCGCCCTCGGCGGCCAGCGAGGCGGCCTTCTCCGCGAAGCGCTTGTTGACCGCGACGTAGGAGTCCCACCACTCGCGGTGGAACTCCGGCTTGGCGACCAGGTCGTGGTAGAGCGGCCACAGGGTGCCGTTGGAGAAGCCCTCGTAGAAGCCCTCGATGTCGTCCTGGGTCATCGTCATCGGCACCAGCTCGAGGCCGTCGTGCTCGAAGGGCTCCATGTCCTGGTCGGTGCCGCCCGGCCAGCCGATCCACACCCCGTCGTTGGCGCGCATCACCGGCTCGATCGCGGTGACCAGGCCGCCCGGGGAGGTGCGCCACCCGGGCGTGCCGTCGGGGGAGTCGACCCGGTCGACCGGGAGTCGGTTGGCGACGATGACGAGGTCGTAGGGCACGCCCCGACCCTAGCCACCCGCGACGGCGGGTGCGCCCTCCCGTGGGGTGGAGGACGGCGAGGACGCCCCGGTCGACCGGGGTGGCCCGGGGGCGACCGGAGTCGCCCGGGGTCGCTCAGCGCGCGCCGCCGCCGGGGAAGCGGACGCCGACCTGGGTGCGCACGTCGTCCATCTGGCGCATCAGCAGCAGCGTCTGGTCGTGCGGCACCAGCGGGCTCTCCCGCAGGCCCGCGGCCAGGCAGCGACCCACCTCGAGAAGCTCGTTGCCGTAGCCGCGTCCGATCACCGGCTCGGCGCCCTCGATGCGCACGACGTCGCCGAGGTCGGTGCTGTCGTTGCTGCCGGCGTCGCCGTACGGCGTGAAGGTGGCGTGGGTGGGGTGGTGGAAGTCGGCGACGTCGATGCGGCCGAGGTCGGTGGCGATGCTGGCCGTGCGCGACGACCACGACGTCATCGAAGCCGTCATCGTGGCCAGCGCGCCGCCGGGGTAGCGCCCCGTCACCGCGACGTCGAGGTCGATGCCGCGCTCCGAGAGGGCCGCGGAGGCCTGCAGCGACTCGGCCTCGCCGAGCATCAGGTGGGCGAAGGTGAGCGGGTAGACGCCCATGTCGAGCAGGGCGCTGGCGCCCAGGGCGGGGTCGAGCATCCGGTCGTCCGGCCCGGCGTCGACGCGGAAGCCGAGCTCGGCGTGCAGGTGCCGCGGCACCCCCAGCTCCCCCGAGCGCAGCCGCTCGGCCAGCGCGCGCACCACCGGGTGGGTGGCGGTCCACATGGCCTCCATGAGGAACCGGTCGTGGTGGCGCGCCAGGCGCACCATCTCGGCGGCGTCGTCGGCGTCCAGGGTCACCGGCTTCTCGCACAGCACGTGCTTGCCGGCCTCGAAGGCCAGGCGGGCGTGCTCGAGGTGCAGCGCGTGCGGGCTCGCGACGTAGACCACGTCGACCTCGGGGTCGGCCACCAGCGCCTCGTAGCTGCCGTGCGCCGTCGGCCGCTCGGCGGCGGCGCCGGGCCCGGCCGCCCAGTCGTCGGCGAACGCGGCGGCGGCCTCCGCGCGCCGCGAGCCCACCGCGGCCAGGCGCGCGCCCGGCACCAGCGCGAGGTCGGCGGCCACGGTGCGCGCGATCTTGCCGGTGGCGAGGACGCCCCAGCCGAGGGGGGACGTGGGGGAGGGGGTGGTGGAGGCCATGACGCCAGCCTAGGAGGCCGCTGCGGCGGCCGACGAGGGGCCGGCGAGGGGCCGGCGAGGGGCCGGCGAGGGGCCGGCGAGGGGCTGGTGAGGGGTGGCGGAGGGTGGCGCGGCGGCGTGTCCGCCCGACGCGCCGACGGCAATGCCCGGTCGAATGACACCGGTGTGGTTCCTTGACTACAGTACGGACGTCAGACCCCCGTCACGCCCCTCGATTCCCCCGGAGATCTCACGCATGGAGCCCCAGCGAGACCCCCAGCGGGACGCCGCGACCGACGGCGTCGTCGACGGCCTGAGCGTGCGCGACCAGGAGATCCTGGAGTTCGAGCGCCAGTGGTGGAAGTACGCCGGCGCCAAGGAGTCGGCCGTGCGCGAGAAGTTCGACATGAGCTCCACGCGGTACTACCAGGTCCTCAACGCCCTCATCGACCGCCCCGAGGCCCTGGTGGCCGACCCGCTGCTGGTGCGTCGCCTGCGCCGCCTGCGGGCCGCCCGCCAGCGCCAGCGCTCCGCGCGCCGGCTCGGCTTCGACGTCTGACCCCAGCACCTCCCCTTCCCCACCTCACCAGGAGTCGGCATGCGGCGTGACCAACGAGGGGTCGTCTACCCCTCGCCCGTGGTGATCTTGTCGATCATCGCCGTGGCGATGGCGGCGGTGGCCTTCGTCGCCACCCGCAGCACCGCCCCCACCGAGCGGGAGATCACCCCCATCGCCCGCGAGGAGGCGAGCCCGTCGGCGTCCGCGTCGGCCACTCCCGGGGCCTCCGAGTCCACCGCTCCCGCGGAGCCGGAGAAGACCAAGAAGCCGAAGCCCGCCGTCGAGCGCGGCGAGGTCTACGTCGAGGTCTACAACAACTCCAGCATCGCCGGCCTCGCCGCCGACGCCTCGAGCGCCGCCACCGCCGTCGGCTGGCAGGTCGTCGGCACCGACAACTGGTACGGCACCGTGCCGGCCACCACCGTCTACTTCCCGCAGGACCTCGCCCGCGAGGCCGACCTGCTGGCCCTCGACCTCGGCGTCGACCGCACCATGCCGGCCGTCGGGGCGATGAAACCCGACCGGCTCACGCTGATCCTCACCGCGCCCCTGTCCTGACGCCCCTGTCCTGACGCCGCCGGCCCGCGTGAGGGGACTCACGCGGCGTTCGCCGACCGGGTGCCGCGCGGCCCCGCCGCGCGGGGCCCCGGCGTGGTTGGCTGGTGACATGGAGTTCACCTCGCCCGCGGGGGAGCAGCGCTGGGCCGCGCTCGTGCGCGTCGCCGCCGAGACCGTCGTCGGTCTCGACTTCGACGGCACGCTGTCGCCGATCGTCGACGACCCCGAGCAGGCCCACATCCACCCCGACGCCAGCGACGTGCTGGTGGCGCTGGCCGCCCAGGTCGCCGCGGTCGCCGTGGTGACGGGCCGACCCGCCCGGCAGGCCCTCGACCTCGGTGGTCTCGAGGAGGTCGGCCACGCCGTGGCCGCCTCGGGCAAGGAGCTGTACCTCTTCGGGCAGTACGGCAACGAGCGGTGGAGCTCGACCCGGCGCCGCATCGTGGGCGCCCGCCCGCCGCAGGGACTGGCCACGTTCCTCGCCGAGCTGCCCCGGCTGCTGCGCGAGGCCGGCGCCGACGACGCCTACCTCGAGGACAAGGGCCTGGCCGTCGCCGTGCACACCCGGCGGCTGGCCGAGCCCGAGCGGGCCTTCGAGGCGCTGCTGCCGGGCGTGCGCGAGCTGGCCCGTCGCCACGACCTCGGTGTGGAGCCGGGGCGCAACGTGATCGAGGTGCGCTCGCCCGGCATGCACAAGGGCCTGGTGGTCGACCGCCTCGCCGACGAGCTCCACGCCGGCGGCTTCCTCTTCGCCGGTGACGACCTCGGCGACGTCGAGGCCTTCGAGGCCGTCGGCGCCCTCGACCGCGCCGGCCTGCCCACGCTGCGGGTCTGCTCGGCCTCCGACGAGGAGAGCACCCTGGTGCCCATGTCGGACGTCGTCGTCCACGGCCCCGACGGCGTCCTCGAGCTGCTCGCGCGCCTCACCGCCGACGCCGCCGCCGCTCGCGCCTGAGGGTGGGGCCGGGGCGGGCGGTTTCCCCGGCCGGCCGGGGAAACCGGAACTCGGCAGCCGAAATTTCGGCCACCATGAGGCAGTTTCCGCCTCCCAGTCCGATGGCGGGCCGCGTCGGACGGCGGGCCCAGTCGGCCGGCCCAGTCGTACGGCGGCCGGCGGGCAGGGCCGGGCCGCGGGACCCGTTCGCCCACGGCGAACGGTGGAAGAGCGGGGGCCTGCCCAGGGTTGAGCCGACACCACTCACGTCCAGCCCTGAGAGAGGCGGCACCATGTCGTCCACCAGCACCACCCTCCCCGTCCTGTTCCTCCCCGACGTCGTCGTCCTGCCCGGCATGGTCGTGCCGCTCGAGCTCGACGAGCCGGCCCAGGCCGCGATCGACGCCGCCCGCGCCAGCAGCGAGAGCCGCCTGCTGGTGGCCCCGCGCCTCGACGACCGCTACGCCTCCCACGGCGTCGTGGCCACCGTGGAGCGCGTCGGCCGCCTCGGCGGCCCCGGCAGCTCCGGCGCGCCCGCCGCCGTCCTGCGCGCCGAGCGCCGCGCCCGCATCGGCTCCGGCGTCACCGGGCCCGGCGCGGCCCTGTGGGTCGAGGTCGAGCCGGTCGACGAGGTCGTCACCGAGCGCGCCCGCGAGCTCGCCGAGGACTACCGCCGCCTCGTCGTGGCCGTGCTCCAGCGCCGCGAGGCCTGGCAGGTCATCGACCAGGTGCACCAGATGACCGACCCCGGCCAGATCGCCGACGCCGCCGGCTACGCGCCGTACCTCTCCGCGGAGCGCAAGCGCGAGCTGCTGGAGACCACCGACCTGGAGGTGCGCCTGGGCAAGGTCATCGCCTGGACCACCGACCACCTCGCCGAGGCCGAGCTGACCGACAAGATCGGCCACGACGTCGCCGAGGGCATCGAGAAGAGCCAGCGCGAGTTCCTGCTGCGCCAGCAGCTCGCCGCGATCCGCAAGGAGCTCGGTGAGGGCGAGCCCGAGGGCGCCGACGACTACCGCGCCCGGGTCGAGGCCGCCGACGTGCCCGACGCCGTGCGCACCGCGCTGCTCAAGGAGGTCGACAAGCTCGAGCGCTCCAGCGAGCAGAGCCCCGAGACCGGGTGGATCCGCACCTGGCTCGACACCGTGCTCGACCTGCCGTGGGCCGTGCGCACCGCCGACCACACCGACGTCGTCGCCGCCCGCGCCGTGCTCGACGCCGACCACCACGGCCTCGACGAGGTCAAGGAGCGCATCGTCGAGCACCTCGCCGTCCGCGCCCGCCGTGCCTCGCGCGGCCTCGAGGTCGTCGGTGGCCGCGGGTCGGGCGCGGTCGTGCTGCTCGCCGGGCCTCCCGGCGTCGGCAAGACCTCGCTGGGGGAGTCGGTGGCCCGCGCGCTGGGGCGCAAGTTCGTGCGCGTCGCCCTCGGCGGCGTGCGCGACGAGGCGGAGGTGCGCGGCCACCGGCGCACGTACGTCGGCGCGCTGCCCGGCCGCATCGTGCGCGCCGTCTCCGAGGCCGGCTCGATGAACCCCGTCGTCCTGCTCGACGAGGTCGACAAGGTCGGCTCCGACCACCGGGGCGACCCCGCCGCGGCCCTGCTCGAGGTGCTCGACCCCGCGCAGAACCACACGTTCCGCGACCACTACCTCGAGCTCGACCTCGACCTGTCCGACGTGCTGTTCATCGCCACCGCCAACGTGGTCGAGCAGATCCCGTCGGCGCTGCTCGACCGCATGGAGCTGGTCACCCTCGACGGCTACACCGAGGACGACAAGGTGGCCATCGCCCGCGACTTCCTGCTGCCGCGCCAGCTGGAGCGCGCCGCGGTGACCGCGGAGGAGTTCACGATCACCGACGAGGCGCTGCACGAGCTGGCGTCGCAGCACACCCGCGAGGCCGGCGTGCGGCAGGTCGAGCGGTTGCTGGCCAAGGTGCTGCGCAAGGCCGCGACCCGGCTGGCGACCGAGGACGTCGACCGGGTGGACGTCGACCGCGCCGACCTGGCCGCGCTCGTCGGCCGGCCGCGGTTCACCCCCGAGTCGGCCGAGCGCACCGCGGTGCCCGGCGTGGCCACGGGGCTCGCGGTCACCGGGCTCGGCGGCGACGTGCTGTTCATCGAGGCCTCGGCGCACCCCGGCACCGCGGGGCTCACCATCACCGGCCAGCTCGGCGAGGTGATGAAGGAGTCGGCGCAGATCGCCCTGTCGTTCGTGCAGGCCCACGCCGACGTGCTCGGCGTCGACCCGGCCTTCTTCGACCAGGCCGTGCACGTGCACGTGCCGGCCGGGGCCGTGCCGAAGGACGGGCCCTCGGCGGGCATCACGATGGTCACCGCGCTGACCTCCCTGGCGACCGGTCGCCCGGTGCGCGAGGAGGTCGGGATGACCGGCGAGGTCACCCTGAACGGGCGGGTGCTGCCGATCGGCGGGCTGAAGCAGAAGCTGCTCGCCGCGCAGCGCGCCGGGCTCACCGAGGTGTTCGTGCCGCTGCGCAACGAGCCCGACCTCGACGACGTGCCGCAGGAGGTGCGCGAGGCGCTGACCGTGCACGTGGTGGGCGACGTCCTCGACGTGGTGGCCGGAGCGCTGGAGCCCGTGGCCGAGCAGCAGGCCGCCGGTCCGGCTGCCGGTCCGACCGTCAGCGCCGCCTGACCCTGCACCGACCCGCACCGATCCGCGCAGCACCACCGCGGCCCCCGACCCGGGACGGGTCGGGGGCCGCGGTGTGCGTGCCGGTGGTGCTCAGTGGTCGTGGCAGCAGGGGATCTGCTCGCGCTTCTCGAACGGCACCAGGCCGCCGCGCCCCGACTGCACCAGCAGCACGCAGCGCCCCTCGCGCCACACGGGCCGGGCGAACCCGGTCAGGTCGAGGCCCGAGCCGTCGTCCACCGGGGTGCCGGCCAGCCCCTCGACCGCGTCGATGCCGCTGGCGGCCACCACCTCGCCCGGCGTGGTGGGTCGCTCCACCTCGGGTCGGCCGGGGTAGTCGACCAGCCGGCCCGTGGCGCGGGCGCGGTGCTCGACGAGCGCCGCCCGGGCACCGGCCGCCAGGTCGGCGTCCGCCGCCGTGCCGGACGTCGGAGCCGTCTCGGGGGCGTCGCCGCCGGCCACGTCGGTGACCACGGCCGCCTCGGGCAGGGCTGCCCGCAGGGCGTCCAGGTCGACCTCGGTGCCACCCGACCACGACGCCGCGAGGGCGACGTGGGGGCCGCCGGTGCGCACGACGTGCGTGCTGACCCAGCGGCCCGGGTCGCCCTCGGTCCACCCGAGCACCTCGCCCACCCGGTGGGCGAGGTGCTCGGCGGCGGCGTGGTCGCGGCTGCCGGCGTCGACCGCCAGCGCAGGACTCACTTGGCCGGGACCACCCAGATCGGGTTGGTGTAGAACCACAGGTCGACCCACGGGTCGGCGTCGCCGGCCACGTCGATGGCCGGACCGGCCGGGTCGATCTCGGCGCCGAGGTAGCCCGGCTGCTGGCGCTTCCCGTCCGTGCCGCGCAGGCGCACGTAGAACGCCTCCTCGGCGGTGCCCAGGTCGCGGCGCAGCTGGAAGGTGCCGGTGCGCGTGGAGGTGTCCCACTGCTCGACGACCTTGGTGTCGGGCGCCACGAACGTGTCGCGGTCGGTGACGTAGCCGGGAGTGACCTTGCCCTGCACCACGTCGACGCGGTTCAGCTTGGGCGTGAACTGCGCCCAGTTCGGCACGTCCTGGGCGGTGATCGTGACGACCAGCTTCAGGCGCGAGCCGCGCGGGGCCACCAGCGTGCCACCGAGGGTCTCGGTGAGCTGGCGGGGGCGCCGGTTGCCCGGGCGGGTGGCGACGACCTTGACGTCGACGGACTTCACCAGGCCGCCGTGGTCGACCCAGATGCGCCCGTCGCGCATGCCCTTCATCACCGCGCGGTAGCCGCGCGACGTGGTGCCGACGTGGGTGCGGCTGTAGAAGCCGGGCCAGAAGTCGCCCGCGGTGGTGTTCAGCGCGCCCTCGTAGACCGGGTCGCCGTAGCGGCCGTCGGCGTTGAACTGCGTCGAGCCCGAGCCGTCGGGACGGCGCGAGAGGTCGGTGAAGTTGACGTGGGAGTCGGAGTTGGCGCTGATCGACCAGGGCTTGCCCTCGGCGAGCAGGGAGTCCCAGAGGCCGCCGACGGTGGAGGTCATCCAGTCGAAGCCGCCCCAGGTGCGGTAGCTCTCGGCGGGGTAGCCGGCGTAGGAGTTCGCGTTCGGCGAGTTGCCGTAGTAGCCGCGCTCGGAGGCCGCGCCGTAGGGCAGGCCGGCGGCCTGGTGCCCGGGGGCGCCCTCGAAGCCGATGGCCACGGTCGGGTCGGCGTCGCGCCAGGCGCGGATCTCGTGGGGGCTGTCGATGCCGTTGCGGGCGGGGTGGTTGGCCAGGAACAGCGCGTCGGTGACCCGCTTGCTCTTGACCTGCTGGCCCAGCCACTGGATGCCGGAGACGGCGAGCGCCTCGTTGGCCGGCGAGCTCGGCGACGCGCCCTTGACCGAGCCGTCGTAGTCGTTCTCGAACTGCTTGAGCACCGAGACCTCGTTGGCGCCGGGCGCCACGAAGACGGTGCCGTGCTCGGCCGAGGGGATGTTCCACTCCAGGCCCTGGAAGATCAGGGTGCCGGGCAGCTCGCCGCGCGCGTCGACGATGTCGGGGTTCACCAGGTCGACGCCGATGCGGGCGTGGGTCGCGCCGCCGTGGTCGGTGATGACCAGCCAGTCCAGGCCGTACGCCGCGGCGTGCTGGGCCTGGTCGAGCACGGTGTACTGCCCGTCGGAGCTGTACTGGGTGTGGATGTGGTGGTCGCCGGCGAGCCACTGGGTGACCGAGCCGCCCGACGGGCCGGGACCGCGGAGCGCGGCCTCCTCGGCGGTGGCGGCGGTGACGCCGGACATGCCCGCCATGCCGGCCGCGGCCGCGCCGGTCAGGCCGGCGGCGCGCAGCAGGTTGCGGCGGGAGAGCTCGGAGGGGCTGAGGTCGCGGTCGCCGGTGGAGCCGTCGAGGGCTGCCGTGGTGAGGGCGGTCGCCTCGTCCGTGGTGTCCCGGTGGTGGCTGTGCCCGTGGTCGTGCCCGTGGTCGTGCGCGTGGTCATGGCCGTGGTCGTGGCCGTGCGTGTGGTCGTGATCGCTGCTCACGCAGGTCTCCTCGAGTCGGTGGGGGCCGGCCGTCGTGGCCAGCCCTGCGACGCTCCACCGTGCCGGTGAACAGCGGTCGTGCCGTGGGCGCCGCTCGGGTGAACGAGGCCGGTCGCCGCGGCGTGCGGTCCACATCCCGGGACCGGTGCGCGACGCGTGGGGCGCCCCCGTACTGTCGTGGACAGCTCATCCAGAGGGACTGAGGGAACGGCCCAGTGAAGTCCCGGCAACCGCCACGAGCCTCCGCCACCCGGCACGACGGGGACGGACGTGGAGACGGTGCCAATTCCGCCCGGCGCGACGGTCGCAGCCGGGGAAGATGAGAAGGAGGACGCGTGAGCACCGTCATCGCTGAAGCCCAGCCCACCCCCGAGGAGCTGCCGGGCACCACCGGCATCCGAGAGGGAGCGTTCGGCAACGCCCGCTGCCTGGCCTGCCGCGAGTGCGGCCACGAGGTCGAGCTCGGGCCCCACTACGCGTGCCCGGAGTGCTTCGGCCCCCTCGAGGTGGCCTACGACTTCCCGGTCGTCACCCGCGCCGAGATCGAGGCCGGCCCGCGCAACATCTGGCGCTACAAGGCGCTGCTGCCGGTGCCGGACGACATCGAGCAGAGCCCCAACATGGAGCCCGGGTTCACCCGCCTGCTGGAGGCCCGCAACCTCGGCGGCGCGCTCGGCCTCGACAAGCTCTGGGTCAAGGACGACAGCACCAACCCGACGAACTCCTTCAAGGACCGCGTGGTGGCCTGCGCGCTGAGCGCCGCCACCGAGTTCCACTCCAAGGTGTTCGCCTGCCCCTCCACCGGCAACCTGGCCAACGCCGTGGCCGCCGCCGGTGCCCGCGCCGGCATCAAGACCGTGGTCTTCATCCCCAGCAACCTGGAGAAGCCCAAGCAGGTGAACTCGGCGGTCTACACCGACTCGCTGGTGGCCGTCGAGGGCAACTACGACGACGTCAACAAGCTGGCCTCCGAGATCGCCGGCGAGGAGGACGGCTGGGCGTTCGTGAACGTCAACGTGCGCCCCTTCTACGCCGAGGGCTCCAAGACGCTGGGCTACGAGATCGCCGAGCAGCTCGGCTGGCGCCTGCCCGACCAGGTGGTCATCCCCGTGGCCTCCGGCTCGCAGCTCACCAAGGTGCACAAGGCGTTCCGCGAGCTGGTGGCCCTCGGCCTGGTCGAGGACAAGCCGGTGAGGATCTTCGGCGCCCAGGCCACCGGCTGCTCGCCGGTGTCGACGGCGTACAAGGCCGAGGTCGACGCGATCCGGCCGGTCAAGCCCGACACCATCGCCAAGAGCCTGGCGATCGGCAACCCCGCCGACGGCATCTACGTGCTCGACATCTGCCGCAGCACCGGCGGTGCCGTCGAGGACATCGACGACGACGCCGTGCGCGAGGGCATCCTGCTGCTCGCCCGCCACGAGGGGATCTTCACCGAGACCGCCGGCGGCACCACCGTGGGCGTGCTGAAGAAGCTCGTCGAGACCGGCCAGCTCGACACCTCGCTCGAGACGGTGGTCATCAACACCGGCATGGGCCTGAAGACCCTCGACGCGATCTCCGACCAGGTCGGCCCCGCCGCGACGATCAGCGCGTCGTACGCCGCGTTCGCCGCCACCGGCATCGCCTGACCTCCCCCCGACCCACCGATCCAGGAGCACCCCGCACATGAGCGTGTCCGTCCGCGTCCCGACCATCCTGCGCACCTACACCGGCGGCCAGTCCGAGGTGAGCGCCTCCGGCGCCACCCTCGCCGACGTGCTCGACGACCTCGAGGCACAGTACGCCGGCATCAAGGCCCGCGTCCTCGACGACAACGGCAAGCTGCGCCGCTTCGTCAACGTCTACGTCGGCAACGAGGACGTCCGCTTCCTCGACGACCTGGCCACCCCGACCCCCGAGGGCACCCAGGTCTCCGTCATCCCCGCGGTGGCCGGCGGCTGCTGACGCCGGGCGCGCCCCGTCGAGCGTCGTCCCGATCGACACGTCGCGACCACCGTCACGACACACGGCGTTCAGGGGCGCGTGGTCTAACAGGGGGGTGATCCTCCGCAAGCGCCTGGTGGCCACCGGCCTCACCACGGCAGCCGTGGTGGCGGCCGGCGGCGGCGTCGGGTACGGCGCCCGCGAGCTGCTCCACCGCCAGGCCGAGACCGCCCGTCGGCTGATCGGCAAGCCGCTGGGGGAGTCGGCCCCCGACGCCGACCGCACCTGGAAGAAGTCGTACGGCGACCCGGTGCAGCTGCTGCTGCTCGGCGACTCCATCGCGGCCGGTCTGGGCGCCGACCGCCCGAAGGACACCCTCGGTGGCCGGCTCAGCAAGGCCCTGGCGCAGGCGACGCACCGCTCGGTGCGGCTGACCACCGCCGCGGTGGTGGGCTCGGAGAGCTCGATGCTGGCCGCCCAGGTGGCCGCGCTCGACCCGGCGTACCGCCCCGACGTCGCGCTCATCGTCGTGGGCGGCAACGACGTCACCCACCGGGTGCCGGTCGCCGACAGCGTCAAGCACCTCGAGGAGGCCATCGCCCTGCTGCGCGAGCGCGGCGCGGCGGTGGTGGTGGGCAGCTGTCCCGACCTGGGGCTGCTGCGGCCGGTGCCGCAGCCGCTGCGGGCGCTCGGGTCGCGGGCCTCGCGGCAGCTGGCGCAGGCCCAGGAGGCCGCCGCCGTGGCGGCCGGAGCCCACGCGGTGTCGCTGGCCCACGTGGTGGGCCCGTTCTTCATCACCAACCCCGACGAGATGTTCAGCCTCGACCGCTTCCACCCCAGCGCGATCGGCTACAAGCGCACCGCCAAGGCCGTGCTGCCCTCGGTGCTCGCCGCGCTCGGCGTCCACGACGCCGACGCCCAGCTGCCGCCCGGCCACCGCACGCCCGAGCGCCGCTGACCCGGGCTCCGTCCGCTGCGGCGCCGTGCGGCAGCATCACCCGGGTGACCACCGTGCTGCTGGCGACCTTCGACCTCCTGCCCGACGGCGAGCGCGGCGGCGCCCTGCTCCCCGAGGCGCTGGCGCGCCACGGCGTGCAGGCGCGCTGGGTGCCGTGGGCCGACGACGCCGTCGACTGGGCGGGCGCCGACCTGGTGGCGGTGCGCTCCACCTGGGACTACACGCGCCGGCTGCCGGAGTTCCTCACCTGGGCGCGCGGCGTCGAGGCGGTCGTGCCGCTGCTCAACGGCTCCGACGTCTTCGCCTGGAACGCCGACAAGGCCTACCTGCTCGACGTGGCCGAGCACCTGCCCGTCGTGCCGACCCGGCTGGTGGACGACGCCTCGCTCGCCGACGCGCTGGCCGCGGGCCTCGCCGAGCACGGCGAGGTCGTGCTCAAGCCCCGCACCGGTGCCGGCGGCGTGGGGCTGGTCGTGGCCGGCGCCACCGACGACCCCCGCCTCGCCGAGCTCGGTGCCGGGCCCTGGCTGCTGCAGCCGGTGGTGGCGTCGGTGCGCACCAGCGGCGAGCGCTCCCTGTTCGTGCTCGACGGCCGGGTGTGCTCGCAGGTCGACAAGGTGGCCCCGGCCCACGACCTGCGCGTGCACCCGCAGTACGGCGGCACGTCGCGGCCCGTGCCGCTCGACCCCGCCGCCGTGGCGCTGGCCGAGGAGGCGATGGCCGTCGTGGCGCGGCGCTTCGGGCGGACCCTGCCCTACGGCCGGGTCGATCTGCTCGAGGTGGACGGGCGCCTGGTCGTCAGCGAGCTGGAGCTCATCGAGCCGGGCCTCTACCTCGACCTGGTGCCGGCCAACGCCGACGCCTTCGCCGCGACGGTCGCTGCCGCCCTGGGCGCCACGGGGGCCTGACCCGCCCCGGCACCCGTCGTACGGGTCGGGCGTTCTTGCACTCGCCCATGCCGAGTGCTAGACATGGCGCTGGCACTCTCCCTCGGAGACTGCCAAGACAACCGGACCGGTCAGTTGAGGTCTGCAGCGTCGGCGGGAAGGGTCCGCCGGATCGGCCAGATCGTCCGTCGCGGGCAACGAACCGGGCCATCACGCACTTTCCATGCGAAGGATCGCAGGAGTTATGCCGAAGCTGATCGCATTCAACGAAGAGGCCCGACGCGGGCTCGAGCGTGGCATGAACACGCTCGCCGACGCCGTCAAGGTGACCCTCGGGCCCAAGGGGCGCAACGTCGTCCTCGAGAAGAAGTGGGGCGCCCCCACGATCACCAACGACGGTGTCAGCATCGCCAAGGAGATCGAGCTCGAGGACCCCTACGAGAAGATCGGTGCCGAGCTCGTCAAGGAGGTCGCCAAGAAGACCGACGACGTCGCGGGCGACGGCACCACCACCGCCACGGTCCTGGCCCAGGCCATGGTCCGCGAGGGCCTGCGCAACGTGGCCGCGGGTGCGAACCCGATGGGCCTCAAGCGCGGCATCGAGGCCGCGGTCTCGGCCGTCTCCGAGCAGCTGCTCGCGATGGCCACCGAGATCGAGACCAAGGAGCAGATCGCTGCCACCGCGTCGATCTCCGCCGCCGACACCACCGTCGGCGAGATCATCGCCGAGGCGATGGACAAGGTCGGCAAGGAAGGCGTCATCACCGTCGAGGAGTCGAACACCTTCGGGCTCGACCTCGAGCTCACCGAGGGCATGCGCTTCGACAAGGGCTACATCTCGGCGTACTTCGCCACCGACATGGAGCGCATGGAGGCCGTCCTCGAGGACCCCTACGTGCTGATCGCCAACCAGAAGGTCTCCAGCGTCAAGGACCTGCTGCCGATCCTCGAGAAGGTCATGCAGTCGGGCAAGCCCCTGCTGATCATCGCCGAGGACACCGACGGCGAGGCCCTGTCGACCCTGGTCGTCAACAAGATCCGCGGCACCTTCAAGTCCGTGGCCGTGAAGGCCCCGGGCTTCGGCGACCGCCGCAAGGCCATGCTGCAGGACATCGCGATCCTGACCGGCGGCCAGGTCATCTCCGAGGAGGTCGGCCTGAAGCTCGAGTCGACCGGCATCGAGCTGCTCGGCCAGGCCCGCAAGGTCGTCATCACCAAGGACGAGACCACGATCGTCGAGGGCGCCGGCGACGCCGCCCAGATCGAGGGTCGGGTCAACCAGATCCGCGCCGAGATCGAGAAGTCCGACTCCGACTACGACCGCGAGAAGCTGCAGGAGCGCCTGGCCAAGCTGGCCGGCGGCGTCGCGGTCATCAAGGTCGGCGCGGCCACCGAGGTCGAGCTCAAGGAGCGCAAGCACCGCATCGAGGACGCCGTGCGCAACGCCAAGGCGGCCGTCGAAGAGGGCATCGTCGCCGGCGGCGGCGTGGCCCTCGTGCAGGCGTCGGCCACCGCGTTCGACAAGCTCGAGCTCGAGGGCGACGAGGCCACCGGTGCCAACATCGTCCGCGTGGCGACCGAGGCCCCGCTGAAGCAGATCGCGATCAACGCCGGCCTCGAGGGCGGCGTCGTGGCGGAGAAGGTGCGCAACCTGACCCCGGGTCACGGCCTCAACGCCGCGACCGGCGAGTACGTCGACATGCTGGCCTCCGGCATCATCGACCCCGCCAAGGTCACCCGCAGCGCCCTGCAGAACGCCGCCTCCATCGCGGCGCTGTTCCTCACCACCGAGGCCGTCGTGGCCGACAAGCCGGAGAAGGCCGCGCCCATGGGCGGCGACCCCTCGGGCGGCATGGGCGGCATGGACTTCTGAGTCCCGCCCCTCGGTAGTCGCAGCACCCGCACGACCCGCACCACCAGCAGGGCCCCCGCTCCGGCGGGGGCCCTGCTGTCGTTCTGGGGTGGCGGTTTCCCCGGCCGGCCGGGGAAACCGCCTCTTGGTGGCTGAAGTTTCAGCCACTATGAGGCAGTTTCCGCCGCCCATTACGCCGGCGCCCCGCCGCCCAACACGCCGGCGCCCCGCCGCCCAACACGCCGGCGGCCCGCCCGGCAACCCGCCCGGCAACCCGCCCGGCAACCCGCCCGGCAACCCGCCCGGCAACCCGCCCGGCAACCCGCCCGGCAACCTGCCTGACAACTCGCCCGGCGGCCCGCAGGCGGGCCACGCAGCTCCCGGCGCACGTCGTGCGGGCACGGTCCTCGCCCACGGGGGTGGACGGGGCCGGGGAGGCCTAGGGGGTGTGTGAGGGTGGTGGGGTGGATCCCGTCGACCCCCTGCCCGACGACGACCGCGACCGCGCGCGCTTCGAGCGGCTGGCACCCGCGCTGGTCGAGCCGCTGCGCCGGTTCCTCGTGCGTCGCACGGACGCCGACACCGCCGAGGACGTCCTCGCCGACACGCTGCTGGTGTGCTGGCGCCGCGTCGACCAGCTGCCCGACGAGCCGCTGCCGTGGGCGTACGGCGTCGCGCGCAACTGCCTGGCCAACGCCGAGCGCGGCGAGCGCCGGCGGCGGCGGCTGGTGGCGCGGGTGGCGGTCGTCGACCCGCCCCGCGACGTCACCGACGGGCCCGACGCCGGCGACCACGACGACGCGCTGGCCGCCGCCCTCGACGCGCTGCGCGACGACGACGCCGAGCTGCTGCGGCTGTGGGCCTGGGAGGGGCTGAGCGCCGCCGAGGTCGCGGTGGTGCTCGACATCACCCCCAACGCGGCGAGCATCCGCCTCCACCGCGCCCGCGGGCGGCTCGGCGAGGAGCTGGTCGCGCGAAAGCACGAGCGCGCTGCCGGACATGAGGGCACGACAGGGAGGAGCACCCGATGAGCCAGCACGACCGACCCGACACGCACGGCGAGCCCGGCCAGGACGACGACGCCGCGCTGCGTGCCCGGCTGCGCGGCCTCGACCCCGCCGCCTCCCTCGGCCCGGCCGACCCCCAGCGGGTGGCCCGACTCGTGGAGGACGTCATGAGCAAGCCCCTGCCCACCGAGGGCACCGGCGCCACGCCGCTGGCCCCGGCCACCCGCGCCGCCGGCACCCGTGGACGCAACCCCCTGACCTGGCTGCTGGCGGCCGCGGCGGTCGCGATCATCGCCGCGCTCGGCGTGGTGGCGATCGTCGGCGCCGACGACCCCGACGACGTGCCGGTGGTGACCGCCGGCGACGGCGCGCTCGACCCCCGGCCCGAGGGCGGGTCCGAGGGCGGGCCCACCGACGGCGCCGGCACCGGCGAGGGCACCGGCCCCACCGTCACCGAGCTGCAGGTGGGGGAGGCCGCTGCCGGTCGCTGCATGGTGCCGACCGCCGAGGTCCTCAGCGGCGCACCGCTGGCCTTCGCCGGCACCGTCACCGAGCTGCGCGGCGGCACCGCGGTGCTCGAGACCACCGAGTTCTTCGCCGGCCGCGCCACCGACGTGGTCGAGGTGAGCGCGCCGAGCGAGGAGCTGCAGGCCCTGATCTTCGCGGTCGACTTCGAGGCGGGCGAGGACTACCTGGTGGCCGCCGACGGCGGCCAGGTGATGCTGTGCGGCTACAGCGACGTCGCCTCCGCCTCGCAGCAGGAGCTCTACGCAGACGCCTTCGACCGGTGACGGGAGCGCCGCGGTGAGCGTCGCGGGCCTGCTGCTCGCGGCCGGCGCCGGGCGTCGGATGGGCCGGCCGAAGGCGCTGGTGCGCGACGACGACGGGCCCTGGCTGGTGCGCGGGGTGCAGGTGCTGCGCGACGGCGGCTGCGACCCCGTGACGGTGGTGCTCGGCGCCGCCGTCGACGACGCGGTGGTCCTGCTCGCCCCCACCGGAGCCCGTCACGTCGTGGCCGACGACTGGCACCGCGGGATGTCGGCGTCGCTGGCGGCCGGGCTCACCGCCCTCGACGCCGGCGACGCCACCCTCGCCGTGGTCAGCCTGGTGGACCTGCCCGACGTCGGCGCCGACGTCGTCGCGCGGGTGCTGGCCGCCGCGGGCAGCGCGCCCGGCGTGCTGGCGCGCGCGTCGTACGACGGCGAGCCCGGCCACCCGGTGCTGCTCGGACGCGACCACTGGGCCGGGGTGCGCGCCGCCGCCACCGGTGACCGCGGTGCCCGCGACTACCTCGCCGCCCGCCCCGTCGTGCTGGTCGAGTGCGCCGACCTGGCCACCGGTGCCGACGTGGACACCCCGCCCGCCCTGCGGCCGTGACGCCCGTGCGGCTGCAGCCGCTCACCCGGGCTCGTGCCGCGACGCTGGGACCCGCGGGCGCGCAGTGGGTGGAGCGGCTGCCCCGCCTGCTCGACGAGGTGGTCGAGCGGTGGCGCCTCGAGCCGGGCCGCCCGCTGCCCGGTGGCAGCGCGTCGTACGTCGTGGCCGCCCGCACCGCCGCGGGCGAGGACCGGGTCGTCAAGCTGCGCCTGCCCGACCCGGACCTGCCCGACGAGGCCGGCGCTCTCGCCGCGGCCGCCGGGCGTGGCCACGTGCTGCTGCACGCCCACGACGCCGACCGCGACGCGCTGCTGCTCGAGCGGCTCGGACCGTCGTTGGAGCAGACCCCCGGCGAGCCGGAGGTCGCGCTCGCCGCGCTGGCCGACACGCTGCGCGAGGCCTGGACCGTGCCCGTCGACCACCTGGCGCCGGCCGCACCCGGTGCGCTGGCCCGTGACCTCGCGGCGCAGGCGGTGGCGCGCGACGCCTGCCTCGGCGGCCCGGCCGACCCCGCCGTGCTCGCCGAGGCGCTGGCCTGCGCCGAGCGGCTCGCCGCCGCCGACGACCCCGTTCGCCACGTCGCTGCGCACGGCGACCCCCACCCCGCGAACCTGCTGCGCGTGCGGACGCCGCGGGCGGGCGCGGCGTCGGGGTGGGTGCTCGTCGACCCCAGCGCCCGGCGCGCCGACCCGGCGTACGACCTCGGCGTGGCGCTGCGCGACTGGACGGGGCGGCTGCGCGGTCCCGACCCGCGTCGCGTGCTGGGGCGCTACGCCGACCTGCTGGCCGACCGCACCGGCCTCGACCGCGCCGCGGTGTGGGACTGGGGCTACCTCGAGCGGGTCTCGACGGGGCTGTTCGTCACGGCGTTCGGTGCCGACGTCGTGGGGCGGCGCTTCCTCGACTCGGCCCGGGCGCTCCTAGGCTGAGCGGGTGCACCTCGACCTCGTGACCTTCCTCGTGCCCGACCAGGACGCCGCCGTCCGGTTCTTCGTCGACGCCCTCGGCTTCGACATCGACCAGGACACCACCACGACCCGCCCCGACGGCAGCACCCGGCGCTGGCTGGTCGTGCGCCCGCAGCGCGGGGGCGCCGGGCTGGTGCTGACCGAGCCCACGGACGACGAGCAGCGCGCCGCGCTCGGGCGCCAGGCCGGTGGCCGCGTCGGGTTCTTCCTGCACGTCGACGACTTCGAGGCCCAGCACGCCCGCATGGTCGCCGCGGGGGTGGAGTTCGTCGAGGAGCCGCGGCACGAGGCCCACGGAACCGTGGCGATCTTCCGCGACGTCGCCGGCGGCACCTGGGACCTGATCGCCCCGCCGCGCGTCGTCCCCTGACCTCGGGCTAGCGGGCGCGGCGGATGCGGATCGGCCCCTTCGCGGTCGACGGGTCGACCACCCGCCCGCCCTGGGTCACCTCGACCTCGCCGGCGGCCACCATGCGCCGCGCGGCGCGCCGGGCCGGCTCCATCAGGTCGCGCCAGCCGTCGTCCTCGGCCGGGCCGACGGCGCGGGCGGCGTCGGAGGGGCAGATGGTGGCGGTGCGGGCCCGCGCGGCCAGCAGGCTGCGGATCGACTCCTCGAGCGCGCGGTCGGTGTCGGTGACGCCGTGGCGCTTGCACGCGGTCGAGCAGTAGCGCACCTGCTCCCAGTCGCGCTCCCACTTCTTGCGCCACTCGATGGTGCGCCCGCAGGAGGCACAGGTCTTCGGCTCGGGCACGCTCACCCCCCGAGTGTGCCCACCGCGACCCAGGCGGGTGCCGGCCGTGTGTCGGCCGCGCGCCAACCGTGCGCCAACACGGGGGCGTCTACGGTGGCGCCATGCCGCTGCCGACGTCCGCCGCCGAGGTCGCGACCCTGCTCGGCGCCACCGGCTACCTGTGCGACGACGACCTGGCCACGGTCACCTACCTCGCCCTGGTCATGGAGCGCCCGCTGCTGCTCGAGGGCGAGCCGGGCACCGGCAAGACCGCGCTGGCCGAGGCGCTGGCGCAGTCGCTCGGCGTGCCGCTGGTGCGCCTGCAGTGCTACGAGGGCATCGACGCCACCCAGGCGCTCTACGACTGGGACTTCCCGCGCCAGATCCTGCACCTGCGCGCCCTGGAGGCCGCCGGCGGCGCCGACGTGGAGGAGGCCGAGAAGAGCCTGTACGACGAGCGCTTCCTGCTGGCCCGCCCGGTGCTCGCCGCGCTGCAGCAGAGCCCCGCGGTGCTGCTGGTCGACGAGGTCGACCGCGCCGACGACGAGTTCGAGGCGTTCCTGCTCGAGGTGCTGTCGACGTACCAGGTGTCGATCCCCGAGCTCGGCACGGTCGCCGCGGCCACCCCGCCGGTGGTCGTGCTGACCTCCAACCGCACCCGTGAGCTGCACGACGCCCTCAAGCGCCGCTGCCTCTACCACTGGATCGGCCACCCCGGCCTGGAGCGGGAGGTGGAGGTCGTGCGCACCCGCGCCCCCGAGGTGTCGGCCGTCCTCGCGCGCCAGGTGGTCACGCTGGTCCAGCAGCTGCGCGACCGCGGCGACCTGCAGAAGCCCCCGGGCGTCGCAGAGACCCTCGACTGGGCCCGGGCGCTGCAGCACCTCGGCGCCACCGAGCTCGACCTCGCCACGGCGGCCGCCACGCTGGGTGCGCTGGTGAAGTACCGCGAGGACGCCGAGCGGGTGCGGCACGCCCTCGACCGGATGCTGACCCCGTGACCGGCCCCGTGACCGGCCCCGTGATCAGCCCCGTGACCGGCCCCGTGCACCAGCCGGACGAGGTGCTGCTCGGCTTCACCCGCGCCCTGCGCGCGGCCGGCGTGGCGGTGACCCCCGACCGCTCGCAGTCGTTCCTGGCCGCCACCGCCGTGGTCGGCCTCGACGACCCCGACGCCACCCGGTGGGCGGGGCGCGCGACGCTGTGCGCCGGTCCCGACGACCTCGCCCGCTTCGACCAGGTGTTCGCGGCGTGGTTCGACGCCCGCGACGGGCTGCCGCGCACCGTGCCGGCGAGCGCGCCGGGCGCGCCCACCACCTCCGGGCTGCCGGAGAGCGAGGCCGACGGCGGCGCCGGCTCCACCGGCGAGGAGGAGGTCGTGCGGGCGATGGCCAGCGAGACCGAGGTGCTGCGCCAGCGCGACGTCGCCGGGCTGAGCAACGCCGAGAAGGCCCGCCTGGCCGCGCTGTTCGCCACGCTGCGGGTGCGCCCGCCGGTGCGCCGCACGTCGCGCCACCAGTCGTGGCACCGCGGCGACGTCGACGCCGCCCGCACCCTGCGCGCCAGCCTGCGCCGCCTCGGCGAGCCCGCCGACATCGCGTGGCGCCGGCGGGCCACCCGCCCGCGCCGGGTGGTGCTGCTGCTCGACGTGTCGGGCTCGATGAGCGGGTACGCCGACGCGCTGCTGCGCCTGGCCCACCGGCTCACCGTCGCCACCACCGAGGCCACCGGCCGCGCCGGCGGGGTGGAGACGTTCACCGTCGGCACCCGGCTGACCCACCTCACCCGTGCCCTGCGCCTGCGCGACCCGGAGCGGGCGCTGGTCGCGGCCGGCGAGGCCGTGCCCGACTGGTCGGGCGGCACCCGCCTGGGGGAGTCGGTGCAGCTGTTCCTCGACCGGTGGGGACGGCGCGGGATGGCCCGCGGCGCCGTGGTGGTGGTGTTCAGCGACGGCTGGGAGCGCGGCGACCCCGCGCTGCTGGCCTCCCAGATGGAGCGGCTGCACCGGGTCGCGCACCGTGTGGTGTGGGTCAACCCCCACCGCGGCAAGGCCGGCTACGCGCCGGTGCAGCAGGGCGTGCTCGCGGTGCTGCCGCACGTCGACGACTTCCTCGCAGGCCACTCGCTGGCGACCTACGCCGAGCTGTGCGAGGTGATCGGCCGTGCGTGAGGTGCTCCCCGAGCTGATGGCGTGGTGGGAGGCCGGCGAGCGCGTCGGTGTGGCCACCGTGGTGGCGACGTTCCGCTCCGCCCCGCGACCCCCCGGCGCCTCGATGCTGGTGGGGCCCGACGACTCCGCGGTGGGCTCGGTCTCTGGCGGGTGCGTGGAGGGGGCGGTCTACGAGCTGGCCCAGGAGGTGGTCGCGTCGGGCGCCCCCGAGCTGCAGCGCTACGGCGTCTCCGACGACGACGCGTTCGCGGTGGGGCTCACCTGCGGCGGCATCCTCGACGTGTGGGTGGAGGAGGTCAGCCGCGAGACGTTTCCCGAGCTCGCGGAGGTGGCCGCCGACGTGGCCGCGGGGCGCCCGGTGGCGGTGGCCACCGTCATCGACCACCCCGACGCCGAGCGGCGCGGTCGGCGCGTGCTGGTGCGTCCCGGGGTCGAGGGCCCGGTGGCCGGCAGCATCGGCTCGCCGCGCGCCGACGCCGCGGTGCACGACGACGTCCTCGGCCTGCTCGCCACCGGCACCAGCGCGGTGCTGACCTACGGCCCCGACGGCGAGCGCCGCGGGGAGGGCATGCGGGTGTTCGTGTGGGCGTTCGCCCCGAAGCCGCGGCTGCTGGTCTTCGGCGCCATCGACTTCGCCGCCGCCGTCGCCCGCGTCGGCGCGTTCCTGGGCTACCACGTCACGGTCTGCGACGCCCGGCCCGTCTTCGCGACCGCCAGCCGGTTCCCGGAGGCCGACGAGGTGGTCGTCGACTGGCCCCACCGCTACCTCACCGCCGAGCAGGAGGCGGGCCGCGTCGACGGGCGCACCGTGCTGACGGTGCTCACCCACGACCCCAAGTTCGACGTGCCGCTGCTCGAGGTGGCGCTGCGCCTCCCCGAGGTCGCCTACGTCGGCGCGATGGGCTCCCGGCGCACCCACGACGACCGGATGGCACGCCTGCGGGAGGTCGGTCTCGACGACGCCGAGCTGGCGCGGCTCTCCAGCCCCATCGGCCTCGACCTCGGAGCGCGCACCCCCGAGGAGACGGCGGTCAGCATCGCCGCCGAGATCATCGCCGGACGCTGGGGCGGCACCGGTGAGCGGCTGGCCCGCACCGACGGCCGCATCCACCACGACGACTGACCCCCGCCGGTCCACCACGACCGAGGCACCCTGGAGGCGCCCACCGGCCGACGACGGGAGTCCTCGTGCGACCCGCTGCCCTGCTGCTCCTGCTCGCCCTGCTGACCGGCTGCTCGCCCGGGTCGGACGGCGGTGCGGCGGCCCCGACCAGCACACCGACCAGCACACCGACCAGCACGCCGACCAGCACGCCGAGCAGCGCGGCCAGCGGCCCGGCGTCCGGCGCGCCGGCCGACCCGCCGCAGACCGCGGCGCTCGACGTACCCGCGGTGCCCGCCGTGCGCGACGAGCTGTCGCTGCCGGCGCTGATGCGCGACGTCGCCGCCGGTGAGGTGGTGGGCGGTGGGCTGCGGGTCGGGCGCACGGTGCTGGAGACCGACGCGTACACGCGCAGCGAGGTCACGTACCGCAGCGGCGACCTGCGCATCTCGGGCATCCTGCTGCGCCCGCGCGGGCGCGGCCCGTTCCCCGGGGTGGTGCTCAACCACGGCTACATCGAGCCGTCGGCGTACGTGACCGGGCAGGGCCTGGCCCGCGAGCAGGACTGGCTGGCCCGGCAGGGCTTCGCGGTGCTCCACACCGACTACCGCGGCCACGCGGGGTCGTCGCCGACGACGCCGCTCGACCTCGAGAGCCGGGTCGGGTACGCCCGCGACGCGATCGCCGCCGTGCAGGCCCTGGAGCGGCTGCCGTGGGTCGACGACGAGCGGATGGGAATGCTCGGGCGCTCGATGGGCGGCGGCACGACCCTCAACGCGCTGGTGGCCGCGCCGGGCCTCGTCGACGCCGCGGTCGTCTACGCCGGGGTCAGCTCGCGGTTCGTCGACAACCTGCGCCAGTTCACGCTGCCGGGGCGACCCGACGCAGCGCAGGCGCTGTTCGCGCGGCTCGGCACGCCGCGGGGGAGCCCCGGCTCCTACCGGCGGCTCTCCGCACGCACCTACCTCGACCGCGTGAGCGAGCCGGTGCTGCTGCTGCACGGCGCCGTCGACACCACGTGCCCGCTGCCGTGGGCGCGGGCCACCCACGCCGCGCTGCGCCGGGCCGACGTCGACGCGCGGCTGGTCGTCTACCCCGGGGAGGGCCACACGTTCTACGGCGCGTGGCAGCGTTCGATCGCGACGGCGACGACGTTCCTGCGCCGCGAGCTGGCCCGCTGAGGGCTCGCGGTCACCCTGTGATCGGCATCACCCCCGGTGCTACGTTGAGGGCGAGCCGGTAGCCACGACGGGGGTGCCATGACGGTCGACGACCTGCAGTCACGTCGCCACGACGCGGTGCGTGCGTGGAGCTCGTTCGTGGAGCGCGGCGACGAGGCCGCGACCCGCGTACGACCCGAGATCCTCTCCAGCTGGACGCGCTCCGAGGCCACCGTGCCGACCGACCTGAGCGCCGCGCCGCTGGCCGACGAGGGCGAGACCGCGGCGCTGTGGCGCGACTCGCTGCTGGCCGTGGCGGTGGAGCGGGTGGAGTCGGAGCTGCGGCGCACCGCCGAGGACGGCGACCTGGTGGTGGCCGTCACCGACCCGGAGACCCGCATCCTGTGGACGTACGGCGGCCGGGTGATGCGCCGCAAGGCCGAGACGGTGAACTTCGTGGCCGGGGGGCGCTGGGACGACCGCTCCGCCGGCACCAACGCCCTCGACCTCGCCAACCGCCTCGACGCCCCGAGCATGGTCTTCAGCGCCGAGCACTACGCCTCCGTGGTGCACAACTGGGTCTGCTGGGCGGCGCCGCTGCACGACCCGGTCACCGGCCGCCAGCTCGGCGTGCTCGACCTGTCGACCACCTGGGACCGCACCCACCCCATCGGCATGGCCACGGCGCGGGTGATGGCGCGGCTCATCGAGGGCGCGATGCCGCGCTCGCGCCGTACCGACGCCGGCGACGCCGCGCTCGAGGAGACCGGTGACCCCGGCCTGGTGATGACGCTGCTCGGCACGGCGGAGTCGCGGCTCGACGGTCACCGGCTGCTGCTCAACCGGCGTCAGACGGAGGTGCTGGCGCTGCTGGCGCTGCACCCCGGCGGGCTGTCGCTGGAGCAGCTGCACGCGATGGTCTACGGGGACCAGGCCGTCACGTTCTCCACGCTCAAGGCGGAGGTGTCGCACCTGCGCGCCGCGCTCGGCGGACAGCTGTCGTCGCGGCCCTACCGACTGCTGATGCCGGTCGCGACCGACGTCGAGCAGGTGCTGGCGCTGCTGCGCCGGGGCCACGTGCGCGCGGCCGTCGACGCCTACGGCGGCGACCTGCTGCCCGGCACCGGCTCCCCGGCCCTCTCCGAGCTCGGCGACTACGTCGCGGTGTCGCTGCGCGAGGCCCTCCTCGCCGACCCCCAGCCCGACGCCGTGCTCCGCTACGGCGAGCTCGCGCCGTACGACACCGAGGTCGTCGAGGCGTGCCTGCGGGTCCTGGCCCAGCACGACGGCCCCCACCCCGCCGTCCCCCTGCTCAAGGGCCGCCTGGCCGCCGCCGACTCCTGACCCTCGCCTCGCTGGTCGAGGTGGATCGAGACCACCCGACCGACCGCTAGTTCCCCGCCTTGGGGCAGATTCCAACGCTGGCTGCGGGGGTTTCGACACGGGCGCTAGCGCGCCCTGCTCAACCAACGATGAGGGGCCGGGCGCTGCGCGCCGTACTCGCCAACGAACCCCGGCCCGCTTCGTGGTTGAGTGCCGAGGAGCGCCAGCGACGAGGTGTATCGAGACCACGCAACCGTCCGCTGGGGCTTGCCCAGGGCAGGTCCCAGCGCGGGCGGCGGGGGTTTCGACACGGGCGCTAGCGCGCCCTGCTCAACCAACGAACGGGCAACTCCCCGACGAGCAGCGGCCGGTCAGGTGAGGTGGGTGGTGCCCGAAGGGTCGACGGCGTAGCGGTGCCCGTGGGGACTGGTCCACTCGTACGCCGCGGCCGCGATGCGGGTGTAGGTCCAGCCGTCGTGGGTCTTGGCCCGGTGGTGGCGTCTGCACAGGCAGGCGAGGTTGTCGGTCGTTGTTTGGCCTGGTGGGCCGCCGTCGGCGAGTGCCCGGTACGGGGTGATGTGGTCGACGTCCGCGGACCGGGCCGGGCGGGTGCAGTGCGGGAAGCGGCAGGTGCCGTCGCGCTGCACGACCTGCTCGCGCAACCGGTCGGGGACCTCGTAGGCGTCGTTGGCGATCTGGTCCGCCAGGTCCAGCACCGGGCGGACGGTCACCGCAGTACCGCTGCTGGCGCACCAGGTCCTCACCTGCTCGGCGGTCACAAAGCCGCGGGTCTTCTCCACCCGCACCAGGTGCAGGTCGGAGTCGTCGGCGAGGGCGGCGTCGCTGAGGTGGACGTGCAGCACCACCTGGCCGCCGGACGTCGTCTGCGCGGCGTGGACTCGGGCTCGGTGTCGTCGCGGGTCAGGTCGAGTGCGGTCTGGGCACGGGCGATCTCCCCGACCGCCATCGCGCGGCGGGCGTCCAGCGACTCGGTGCAGCCCAGGTCGGCCAGCTGCGCCGCGCAATGCGCGACGGCGGCATCCAGGTCGAGCGCGTCGGCCAGGTCGAGGTCACCCTGCACGTGCATGGTGCCGAACACTGAGACCTGCGAGGTGTCCACGTCGAAGCACCGGTCGTCCGCGGCCTTCGCCGCTCGTGCTCGCGCCTGCTCAGGGTCGTGACGGACGATCGCCTCCTCGACCAACCGATCCAGCGCACGGAACCCGATCTTCGACGCCACCGGCGCCACGTGGCGGTCCACGAACGCCGCAGCATCGGGAGACAAGGCGAGGGTCTGCTCGGCCACGCGACGCGCCCGCCACACCTGCACGTCGCCCGCGGTCACCCGGGACCAGAGACGCGGCAGGCGGTGGGCGATCTCGAGGGCATGGCCGACGTACCGCATCCCGGCGTCACTGCTCATGCCCAGCGTGGCCGCCAGCTCGATGACGGCGAACTCCGAGACCAACGGCGCGCCGTCGCCCGCCACCGCCAGCTGCTGGTCGGTCCCGGGGACCGCCGCGGCGAGGTCACGGTCGTCGGGCTCCAGCTCGTTCGCCGCGGCCCACTTCACCGCCGTGGTCAGCAGACCCACCTCGGCAGCGTCCGCAGCCTGTCGGTACGACCTCGCGCGCTCCAGCAGCGAGCCTGCTGCGGGCCCCTGGCGGCGGGGGTGGAGGGCGGTCGAGGTCATGACCTCATTCTACTCGAACACACGTTCGATTGCAGCAGTTCTCCACCGGCTCGATGGCCGAGTTGCGGGGTCTCGATACACCTCGTCGCTGGCGCTCCTCGGCACTCGACCAACGAGGGGCCGGCGCTCCTCGGCAGTCGACCCGACGGACGAGGAGCACGGTCGCACCCACCGCCGGGTCTCGACACGGGCGCTGCGCGCCCTGCTCGACCAACGGGAAGGCCGGGCGGTGTGCGCCCTGCTCGGCCAACGGGAGGGCCGGGCGCTGTGTGCCCCGCTCGACCAACGGGAGGGCCCGGCGGTTGACCGACGAGGCGTCGGGGGTCTCGGCGCGCCTCGTCCAACGACGGCCCGGGGCGGGGGAGGGGCGGCACCAACCCGGCACCAACCCGGCACCAACCCCGGGGTCCTAGCGTGACCTGGACCACACCACCCCAGGGAGAGTCCATGACCCGGATCAACCTCACCGTCGACGGCGACCGGGTCGTCGACGACGTCGAGCCGCGGATGCTGCTCGTGCAGTACCTGCGCGAGCGTCTCGGCAAGACCGGCACCGTCATCGGCTGCGACACCAGCAACTGCGGCGCCTGCACGATCCACCTCGACGGCACCAGCGTGAAGTCCTGCAACGTGCTCGCGGTGCAGGCCGACGGCTCGGAGGTCACCACCATCGAGGGCCTGGCGAAGGACGGCGAGCTGCACCCGGTGCAGGAGGCGTTCCGCGAGTGCCACGGCCTCCAGTGCGGCTTCTGCACGCCCGGGATGATCATGCAGAGCGTCGACCTCCTGGCGGGCAACCCCGACCCCACCGAGGAGCAGATCCGCGTGGGTCTCGAGGGCAACCTGTGCCGCTGCACGGGCTACCACAACATCGTGAAGTCGGTGCAGCACGCCGCTGCTGCCCAGAACGCCCAGGACGCAGCCGCCGCCGGCACCACCGTGGCCCAGCCCGCGGGAGGTGCCCAGTGACGCTCACCGAGGACGAGCTGACCCAGGCCGCGCCCGACCCGGCCAAGGAGATCGGCCGCGACCGGCGCCGCAAGGAGGACCAGCGGCTGATCACGGGCCGCACCCGCTGGACCGACAACATCGTGCTGCCCGGCATGGTGCACGTCGCCATGGTGCGCAGCCCCTTCGCCCACGCCACCATCACCCGCATCGACACCAGCGAGGCCAAGCAGGCCCCGAACGTCGTCAGCGTGATCACCGGCGCCGAGGTGGCCGAGGAGCAGGGCGGCCTGCCGAACGCCTGGCCGATCACCCCCGACCAGGTGACGCCCGTGCACCCCCCGATCGCGGTCGACCGGGTGGTCTTCGCCGGCGAGGTCGTGGCCGTCGTGGTGGCCCGCAGTGCCGCGGAGGCCCGCGACGCCGCCGAGCTGGTCGATGTCGACTACGACGAGCTGCCCGCAGCGCTCGAGCTGAAGGCGGCCGCGGAGGCGACCCCCGAGAACGGCGGCGCGCTGGCCCACCCCGAGCTCGGCACCAACAAGTCGGCGTTCTGGGTCTTCGACTCCGGCGAGGCCGGCACCGGCGGCGACGTGGAGGCCGCGATCGCGGCGGCCCGCACCGACGGCGTGGTCGTGGAGCGCGAGTTCCGCCAGCAGCGGCTGATCCCGGCGTTCATGGAGCCCCGCTCCACCGTCGTCGACCCGACCGGTGAGCAGATCACCATGTGGTCGGCCACGCAGATCCCGCACGTGCTGAAGTTCCTGCTCGCCGCGGTCACCGGCGTCTCGGAGTCGAAGATCCGGGTGATCGCGCCCGACGTCGGCGGCGGCTTCGGCGGCAAGCTGCAGACCACCCCGGAGGAGTTCATCACCTTCCTGCTGGCGCGCCGCCTGGGCAAGCCGGTGAAGTACACCGAGACCCGCTCGGAGTCGCTGATGGCGGCCCACCACGGCCGCGACCAGTGGCAGAAGCTGACGCTGGCCGCCGAGAAGGACGGCAGCGTCACCGGCCTCAAGGTCGAGCTCCTCGCCGACCTCGGCTCCCACGTGTCGCTGATCGGCGGCGGGGTGCCGGTGCTGGGGGCGTTCATGTTCAACGCCATCTACAAGTTCCCGGCCTACCGGTTCGCCTGCCAGACCGTGCTGACCAACAAGACCTGGACCGACGCCTACCGCGGCGCGGGACGGCCCGAGGCCACCTTCGGCATCGAGCGGATGATGGACGAGCTCGCCGCCGAGCTGGGCGTCGACCCGCTGGTGGTGCGGGAGAAGAACTGGATCACCGCGGAGGAGTTCCCGTTCACCACGGTGGCCGGGCTCGAGTACGACTCCGGCAACTACGAGGCCGCCACCGAGCGGGCCAAGGAGATGTTCGGGTACGACGAGCTGCGCGCCGAGCAGCAGCGCCGCCGCGACGCCGGCGACCCCGTGCAGCTCGGCATCGGCGTCTCGACGTTCACCGAGATGTGCGGCCTGGCGCCCTCGCGCGTCCTGGGCTCGCTCGACTACGGCGCCGGCGGCTGGGAGCACGCCAGCGTGCGGATGCTGCCGACGGGCAAGGTCGAGCTGCTCACCGGCGTCTCCGGGCACGGGCAGGGCCACGAGACGGCGTTCAGCCAGATCGTGGCCGACCGGCTCGGCGTCGCCTTCGAGGACGTCGAGGTGCTGCACGGCGACACCCAGGTCGCGCACAAGGGCATGGACACCTACGGCTCCCGCTCCTTGGTGGTGGGGGGCGAGGCGATCGTGAAGGCAGCCGACAAGGTGATCGAGAAGGCCAAGGTCATCGCCGCCCACATGCTGGAGGCCTCCGTCGACGACCTCGACTTCTCCGGCGGCCGCTTCAGCGTGCGCGGCACCGACCAGGGCGTGGCGATGGCCGAGGTGGCGATGGCGACGTTCGCGGCCCACGACCTGCCCGACGGCGTGGAGCCGTCGCTCGACTCCGACGCCACCTTCGACCCGGTCAACTTCAACTACCCCCACGGCACCCACCTGTGCGCGGTGGAGGTCGACACCGAGACCGGTCAGATCACGATGCGCAAGTACTCCGCGTGCGACGACATCGGCACGATCATCAACCCGCTGATCGTCGAGGGCCAGCTGCACGGCGGGCTGGTGCAGGGCATCGCGCAGGCCCTGTGGGAGGAGGCGGTGTACGACGACGCCGGCACGCTGGTGACCGGCTCGTTCGTCGACTACCTGCTGCCCACGGCCGCCGACACGATCAGCTTCGACCTCGACCACACGACCTCCCCGGCGACCACCAACACCCTCGGCACCAAGGGCGTGGGGGAGGCCGGCACGATCGCCTCCACCCCGGCGGTGGTCAACGCCGTCGTCGACGCCCTGCGCCCGCTGGGCGTCACCGACGTACGCATGCCGTGCACGCCGGAGCGGGTCTGGAAGGCGATCGCCGAGGCCGAGGGCAGGGCCTCGCGAGGCGGACAGCACGCCGAGACCGTCGGGGCGGCCGCGCCGCACTTCGACGCCTCTACCGGCATGGAAGGCACCGTCGACCGCACGACCGGAGGAGCGGACGCATGATCCCCGCACAGTTCGACTACCTGGCCCCCACCACCGTGGAGGAGGCCGTCAGCGCGCTGGTGGCACACGGCGACGAGGCGAAGATCCTGGCCGGCGGGCAGAGCCTGCTGCCGGTGCTGCGGATGCGGCTCAACGCCCCGGAGATGGTCATCGACCTCAACCGGATCCCGTCGCTGCAGGGCATCCGGGACGAGGGCGACGCGCTGGTGATCGGCGCGATGACCCGGCACGCCGACGTGGAGCACGACCCGCTGGTGGCCGAGCACGCGCTGCTCGTCCACCGCGCCGTCGAGCACCTCGCCGACCACCAGATCCGCCACCGCGGCACGTTCGGCGGGGCGCTGGCGCACGCCGACCCCGCCGGCGACCTGGGCGCCCCGGCGCTCGCCCTCGGCTCGCAGTTCGTCATCCAGGGTCCGGGCGGGTCGCGCACCGTGCCGGCCGACGAGTTCTTCGTCGACCTGTTCGAGACCGCCGTCGGCGAGGACGAGATCCTCACCGCCGTGCGGGTGCCGAAGCACACCGGGTGGGGCGCGCACTACGAGAAGTTCGTGCGGGTGGCCCACCAGTGGCCGATCGTGGCGGTCGCCGCGACCGTGCGCACCGAGGGCGACACCATCGCCGACGTGCGCATCGGGCTGACCAACATGGGCTCCACGCCGCTGCGTGCCCGGGCGGTGGAGGACGCGCTGCGCGGCCAGCCGCTCACCGAGGAGGTCGTGCGCACGGCGTCCGCGCTCGCCACCGAGGGCACGGCGCCGCCGTCGGACCTCAACGGCGACTCCGCCTACCGCAGCCACCTCGCGGTGGTGCTGACGCGCCGCGCGGTGCTCACGGCTGCGGGGGCGTGACGCCGGTGGACCTCACCCACCGCTTCACCGTGCCGACCGGCGTGGAGGAGACCTGGGCGCACTTCCAGGACATCCAGGGCCTGGCCGAGTGCTTCCCGGGCGCCACCGTCACCTCGGTGGAGGCCACCACCTTCACCGGGTCGTGCAAGGTCAAGCTCGGACCCATCGCCCTGGTCTACACCGGCTCCGGCACCTTCGTGGAGAAGGACGAGACCGCCCACCGCTTCGTCGTCGACGCCAAGGGGAAGGACAAGCGCGGCAACGGCACGGCGGGCGCCAAGGTGACCCTGTCGATGACCCCGGCCGGCAGCGCCACCGACGTGGAGGTGCTGACCGACCTCGCCGTCACCGGCAAGCCGGCGCAGTTCGGCCGCGGGGTCATGCAGGACGTCTCCGACAAGCTGCTCGGGCAGTTCGTCGCCTGCCTCGAGCAGCGGCTCAGCGGACCCGCCACCGACCCCGCCACCGACCCCGCCGCCGGGGAGCCGACGGCCGCCGACCAGGCGGTCGCCGCGGCCCCCGCGCCGCCGGGCGGCGACGCACCGATCGGCGACGCCGCGGCCGCGGCCACGGGGATGGCGCCCCCGCCCGCAGCCCCGGCGCCCCCGGCGCCTGCTGCGGCGTCCCGTCCGGCGCCGCCCCAGGACGACGCGCTCGACCTGGGCGCAGCCGTGGTCCCGGTGCTCGCCCGGGCGTACGCCGGGCCGCTGCTCGGCGCCGTCGCGGTCCTGCTCGTGCTGCGGTGGCTGCTGGGCCGCCGGTGACCCGGGCGCGGTGACCGGCCGGGCGGTGACCCGGCCGGTGGTGACTCTGGCCGTCGGGGGGAGATGCCGCTCCCGCCCCTGATCTAGAGTCACCGCGAGGGGGCCGCAGCCGGCCCCGCAGCTGACCAGGGGAGCGCGTGGACCAGTACCAGTACCTGCTGCTGCTCGGCGGCTGCCTGCTGATCACCCTGCCCCTCGAGGTCGTGCTCGGCGCGCGCGTGTGGCGCCGTCCGCTGCGGCTGCTGGTGACGCTGCTGCCGGTCGTGGTCGTCTACTCGGTCTGGGACGTGCTCGCCATCGAGAGCGGCATGTGGGACTACAGCGAGCGCTACACGACCGGCGTCCTGCTGCCCTTCGCCATGCCCGTGGAGGAGCTGGCGTTCTTCGTGGTCATCCCGATCTGCGCCCTGCTGACCTACGAGGCCGTGGGCAACTCGCTGGCGGGCTGGCGCGCGCTGCGCGACGGGGCCGGGCTGCGCGAGGCGCTGCGGGTCGTGCGCGCCGGCGGCGACGACCGCCGTGCCGCCCCGGTCGACGCCCACGCGGGCGGGGCCGCCTGATGCTGCTCTACACCGTGCCGGCCGTGGCGTCGGTGGTGGTCGTGGTGCTGCTCGAGGTGCTGTGGCTGCGCACCGGGATCTTCCGCCGCTGGCAGTACTGGCTCTCGATGGCGATCGTCCTGGGCTTCCAGGTGCCGGTCGACGGCTGGCTCACCAAGCTCTCCGACCCGATCGTGCTGTACGAGGAGGCGGAGATGACCGGGGTCCGGGTGCCGTGGGACATCCCGGTCGAGGACTTCGCCTTCGGCTTCGGCATGGTCACCCTGGCCATGCTCGTCTGGATCCGCCTCGGTGACCGCGAGCGTCACCGCACCCCTCAGGAGACCGCGTGACCACCACGACCCGCCCCGCCGAGACCACCGCGCCCGCGGTGGACGTCGACGTGGACGCCGTGCCGACGGCCTTCGACGGGGTCGCCTCGACCTACGACCTGATGGTCGCGCTCAACCCCGGCTACCACGCCCACCTGCGCGCCTCCGCCGACGTGCTGGTGGCCTCGCTGCCGCGTCCCGCGGGCCGGCCGGTGCGGGTGGCCGACCTCGGCTGCGGCTCGGGCGCCAGCACGGCCGCGCTGGAGGCCGCGCTGCGCGACGCCGACCTCGACTACGAGCTGGTCGGTGTCGACGGGTCGGCCGGCATGCTCGCCCAGGCCCGCCGCAAGCCGTGGCGGGGCGTGGTCCGCTTCGTGCAGGGCAACGCAGAGACCCTCACCCCGGCCTCGCTGGGCGGCGACCGCCTGCCGTACGACGGCGTGTTCGCGGCGTACCTCTTCCGCAACGTGGAGGCCCGCGACCGCCTCGTCGCGCAGGTGCGCGACCTGCTGGTGCCCGACGGTGCGCTCGTCGTGCACGAGTACAGCGTGAAGGAGAGCCGCGCGGGCCGGGCCAAGTGGGACGTCGTGTGCTGGGGCGTGGTGGTGCCGCTGGGGCTGCTCACCGCCCCCCGCAGCGGCATCTACCGCTACCTGTGGCGCAGCGTGCTCGACTTCGACGGCGCCGAGGAGCTGCGCAGCCGCCTCGTCGCCGGCGGCTTCGACCGGGTGCGCAGCCGCACCTTCGGGGGCTGGCAGCGCGACGTGCTGCACACGTTCCTGGCCCGGCGTCCCGCCGCGTTCGGCGGCTGAGGTGCGCCTCGGGGGCTCCTCGGCCCGCCCGACGTCCGGCGCGAGCGCGCCCGGCGACCCCGGCGGCTGGCGCCCCGGCGCCGACCGGCGTGCGGTGTGGCACCCGCCGGTCGCGGCCGGCCGCGACGACGACGGCGGGCGCCACCACGTGGTGGTCGTCGGCGGCGGGGTCGCCGGCCTGGCCGCCGCCACCGGGCTCGCCGAGCGCGGCGTGCGGGTCACCGTGCTCGAGGCCGGTGCGCAGCTCGGCGGGCGGGTGGCCGCCTGGCCCACCGAGGCCGACGGGGGCGCCGCCACGATGAGCCGCGGCTTCCACGCCTTCTTCCGCCAGTACTACAACCTGCGGGCGCTGCTGCGCCGCACCGACCCCACCCTCGACCGGCTCCGGGCGGTGCAGGACTACCCGCTCAGCCTCGCCGGCGGCCCCACCGACTCCTTCACCGACATCCCCCGCACCCCGCCGCTGAACATCATGGCGTTCGTGGCGCGCTCCCCGAGCTTCCGGCTGCGCGACCTCGCCGCCGTGGACGTCGACGCCGCGATGGGCCTGCTCGACGTCGCCTTCCCGCGCACCTTCACCGACCACGACGGCACCAGCGCCGCCGAGGTGCTCGACCGCCTGCGCTTCCCCCACGACGCGCGTCACCTCGCCCTCGAGGTGTTCGCCCGCAGCTTCTTCGCCGACCCCCGTGACTTCTCCGGTGGCGAGCTGGTGGCGATGTTCCATGCCTACTTCCTCGGCTCCTCCGAGGGACTGCTCTTCGACGTGCCCGTCGACGACTACGACACCTCGCTGTGGGCGCCCCTGGGGGCCTACCTGCACACCCGCGGGGTGGAGGTGCGCACCTCCGCGCCCGCCGAGGCGCTGCACCTCGCCGACGGCGGCCCCGGCGGCTCCGGCGGACCTCTGGTCGTCGAGGTCGGCGGGACGTCGCCGGGCGAGGTCGTGGCCGACGCGGTGGTGCTCGCCACCGACCGCGCGCCGCTGCAGCGTCTCGTCGGCTCCGCGCCGTGGCTCGGCGACGAGCGCTGGCGCACGGCGCTGGCCGGGCAGGCCGCGGCGCCCCGCTTCGCGGTGTGGCGGCTCTGGTTCGACCGGCAGGTGGATCCCGGCAGCTCGCCGTTCCTGGCCACCAGCGGCTACGGCCCCCTCGACAACGTCTCCGTGCTCGAGCTGTTCGAGGACGGCGCCGCCCGCTGGAGCCGGCGCCACGGCGGGTCGGTCGTGGAGCTGCACGCCTACGCCGTGCCCGACGCGCCCGACGGCCCCGACGACGACGCGCTGCGGGCGCAGCTGCGCGCCGAGCTCGCGCGGATCCACCCCGAGCTGGACGGCGCCGCCGTGCTGCACGAGGAGTGGCTGGTGCGCCGCGACTGCCCCATGGTCGGCACCGACCCCTGGGCCGAGCGCCCCGGCGTGGTCACCCCCGACCCGCGCGTCGTGCTCGCCGGCGACGGCGTGCGGTGCGCGCTGCCGGTGGCGCTCATGGAGCGCGCCGCCACCACCGGCTGGCAGGCCGCCGACGCCCTCCTCGCCGGCTGGGACGTCGCCGGCCACGGCGTCTGGAGCGTCCCCGTCACCCCCCGCCACCGCGTCGTCCCCACCCTCCGCCGCGGCCTGGCCAAGGTCCGCCGCTAGCGGGCACGCGCAGCGCCTGACCCCGTTCGTCGGTCGGCAGGGCGCGCAGCGCCCGTGTCGAACCCCCGCAGCCCGCGTTGGGACTCGCCGTGCGCCAGTCCCAGCGGACAGGTGGCGTGGTCTCGATACACCTCGTCGCTGGCGCTCCTCGGCACTCGACCACCGAGAGGCGCCCGTTCTTCGGTCGGTAGGGCGCGCAGCGCGTGCCCCGTTCGTTTGGGCGGCTGGGCGCGCGCGCGACCCCGTTCGTTGGTTGAGCAGGGCGCGCTAGCGCCCGTGTCGAAACCTCCGCAGCCCGCGCTGGTACCGGCCGTGGCCGGGTCCCAGCGGCCGTTGGCGTGGTCTCGATACACCTCGTCGCTGGCGCTCCTCGGCACTCGACCACCGAGGAGGCGGCGCGGCCCCTCCGTCAGACGCCGTACGACTCCCCGCGGGAGCGGAGCTGGTAGGAGCGCTCGGCGTAGACCATGTCGTCGACCCAGAGGCGGCGGGCGGTGGACCGCATGGCCGGGCGCAGGAGGGGGGCGAGGTGGCGGGCGACGGCGAAGCCGGCGCGGTCGGAGGTGGCGACCGTGGCCTCCACCATCATCGTGCGCGGGTTGCCGGCGGCGTCGTGCCCGAGCGGGGTGGCGTGGGTCTCCACCACGCTGCCGGTGCCCTCGCCGTCGACGATCGTCATCACGATCGTGCGGGCGTCGGGGCAGGCAAACTCCGCGCGCACCGGCACGCCCCACGTGCGCGAGACCCGGAAGGTGACGTCGACGGTGAGCAGCTCGTCGGTGGTGGCCGACTCGTCGACGCTGAGGTGGCTGAACGCGTAGGGGTGGAACCAGGAGCCGTGCCAGGGGTCGAGCCGGTTGGCGAGGATGTCGCGCGGCTCGCAGGTGCCGGCCACCTCGACGACCGCCGCCACCGAGGCGGCGGGGTCGGGGCGGCGGGTGATCGCGGGGGCGGGCGCGGTGACCTCGCCCTGGGTGGGGATGCACACCCACAGCAGCACGCCGTCGTCGAGCGCCGCGTACGGCGTCCAGCCGGCGGCGCCGCCGGGGGGCAGGGACAGGCCGTGCCACCGGCACACGACCGCGTCACCCATCACCTCGCAGTCGGTGAGCAGCGCGCCGAGGTGGGGGCACGAGCCGGGGCCGGCCGCCACCCCGGTCGACGTGCGCCACAGCACCACCTCGCGCCCACCGACGCTGCGGGTCAGCGAGCGCTCGCCGAGGTCGCTGCTCGCGCCCACGCAGTACCAGCCGCCCGGGTCGGCGGCCAGGGCGGCCTCGAGCGAGCGGCGGATGCGGGCGGGCTTGGCCTCGCTCCACGACGGCGTGAGCTCGGTGCGCCGCGGCATCGGCCGCAGCTCCAGCGGCACCCGCGGCCGCACCGGCGCGGGCGACGTGCGGGCCTCCGGGGCGGGGGCGACCGGTGTCGCGCCGGGCCCGCGGCTGCCGAACGCCCGGGCGGCGACGGTGGCCTTGCGCCAGGTCGGCACCCGCACGCGGGAGGTGAACACGTCGTAGTCGGCGGCCTCGATGCGGTCGAGGATGCCGGAGTAGAGCACCCGGGCGGTGCGCACGCAGCGCTCCGAGGCGCCGGGCAGGTGCGGCAGGCCGGCGTCGGCCTCGCGGTAGAGCTCGCGGTTGCGGGCGACCTCGAAGCGCATCAGCTCGCGCCACTCGGGGGTCACCGCGCGCACCGCGGGGTCGGCGCCGAAGCGCTGCAGGTCCTCCTGCGGCAGGTAGACGCGGCCGCGCCCGAGGTCCTCGTCGACGTCGCGCAGGAAGTTGGTCAGCTGGAAGGCCAGCCCCAGCCGGCGCGCCGGCTCGTACGCCGCCGGGCTGGTCGGCTGCAGCACCGGCAGCATCATCTCGCCGATGACGGCCGCGGAGCCCTCCATGTAGTCGCACAGGTCGTCCCACGTGTCGTACGTCGTGGTGTGCAGGTCCTGGGCCATCGCGCCGAAGAACCGGTCGAAGCACTCGGGGTCGATGCGGGTGTCGATCACGGTGCGCGCCACCGCGGCCAGCACGGGGTCGTCGCTGGTGCCGGTGGCCACGGCGTCCTGGAAGCGCCGGCGGAACGTCTCGAGGGCGGCGGTGGTGGCCGGCACCCGGTCGCCGCGGGTCGCGCCGGCGTCGTCGACGATGTCGTCGGCGAGGCGGCACAGCGCGTAGACGGCGTGCACGTGGCGGCGCTGCGGGGCGGGCAGGATCGCCGCCCCCCAGTAGTACGTCGTGCCGTGGCGGCGGGTGAGCTCGGCGCAGCGGCGGTAGCCCTCGCGCAGCAGGTCCTGGCGCTCCTGCTCGCCGGAGGGTGCGGTGGGGGTGGGGAGGGTCGCGGTCATCGGCCCACCCGCTCGGCCGCCGGTCGCGCGGGGCGCGCCGGGGAGGGCAGGTAGGTGGTCACCCGCTCCGCGGCGAGCCGGCCCGACACCAGCACCATCGGCACGCCCACGCCGGGCGTCGTCCCGGAGCCGGCGAAGAACAGCCCCGGCACGCGCTTCTCGACGTTCGGCGGGCGGAACGGGCCGGTCTGGGGGAACGTGTGGGCCAGTGCGAACGGCGTGCCGCGCTCCATGCCCATGCGCTCCCAGTCGAGCGGGTCGACGAACTCCTCGGCGACGATGTCGGTGGGGTAGCCCTCCCGCTCGAGGAAGCGCAGCAGCGACTCGCGCATCGGCTCGCGGTGGCTGCGCCAGTCGACGACGCCGTCGAGGTTCGGCACCGGCTCCAGCACGTAGAGGGTGTGGGCGCCCTCGGGGGCCAGGCTGGGGTCGCTCATCGACGGCACGGTGACCAGCCGCGACGGGTCGGGCATCAGCTCGCCACGCTTGATCAGCGCGTCGAAGGAGCTGTCCCAGGCGTCGGCGAAGTGGATGTTGTGGTGGTGCACGCCCTCGGGCAGCGCACCGCGCGCGCCGACGTGCCAGACCACGGCCGAGGGGGAGTACTTGCCCTTGCGCACGGCGCGGTGGGGCTTGAGGTCGGGCAGCAGGTGGGCGTAGGCCACCGGCAGGTCGAGGGTGCACACGACGGCGTCGGCCATGATCCGCTCGCCGCCGTCGACCTCCACCCCGGCCACGGCGCCGTCGCCGCGGCGCAGCAGTCGTGTCACCGACGTGCCGTAGCGCAGCTCGGCGCCGCCGTCGGAGGCCGCCTGGGCCAGGGCCACCGGCACCTGGCTCATCCCGCCGTCGGGGAACCAGACGCCCTCGATGCAGTCCATGTAGGTGATCACGGCGTAGAGCGCCAGCGCGCTGGAGGGCGGCAGGCCGGCGTACATGGCCTGGAAGGTGAACAGCCGCTGCAGGCGGTCGTCGTCGAAGCGGCGGCGCACGGCCGGGCCGAGACGGCCGAAGCCACCCATCGCCACGAGGCGCGCGGCCGCGCCGGGGGAGGCGAGCAGGTCGAGCGGCGAGTCGAAGTTCTTGTCGATGAAGTGGGGCATCTCGACGTCGTAGAGCTTGCGCAGCCAGTCGACGAAGCCGTCGAAGGCCTGGGCGTCGTGGGCGCCGCTCTTCGCGGCGATCTCCTCGCGCATGGCCTCGTGGCCGTACTTGACCAGGATCTCGCTGCCGTCGGAGTAGCTCGCGCGGTAGCCGGGGTCGAGGCGGCGCATGGGCAGCAGGGTCTCGAGGTCGCCGCCGGCGGCGGAGACCACGTCGTCCAGCAGGCCGCGCATGGTCAGCACGGTGGGGCCGGTGTCGAAGGTGAAGCCGTCGCGGTGGATGCGCCCGGCGCGCCCGCCCGGGATGGGCTCGCGCTCCACGACGGTGACCTCGTGGCCGCTGCCGGAGAGGTGGCAGGCGGTGGCGAGGCCCGCGAGGCCGCCGCCGATGACGACGACGCTGCTCACTGCTGCCTCCACGCGACGCGACCGGCCACGGCGGTGAGTCCCTCGACGCCGTCGGCGCTGAGCACCGTGGGGTCGAGCCGGTCGACCGCCTCGCGCACCCGCTGGTCGACCAGCACCTCGATCTCGTCTCGCACTCCTGTGCTCACCATGGCCTCCTCGAGCGTCGTCACATCGGATTCGTCGTGCTGGTGGGTGCGCACCCGCGCCAGGGCGCGGGCGGCGGCACCGTCGAGGCGCTGCTCGGCCAGGGCCAGCAGCACCGTGGCCTTGCCGGCGCGCAGGTCGTCGGCGACGGGCTTGCCGGTCACCGCGGGGTCGCCCCACACCCCGAGCAGGTCGTCGCGCAGCGCGAACGCCTCGCCGAGCAGGTGGCCGTAGCCGCTGAGCGCCCGCAGCGCCGACGCCTCGGCCCCGGCGAGCGTCGCACCGAGCTCGAGCGGGCGCTGCACCGTGTAGGCCCCCGACTTGGCGCGGGCGACCTCGAGGGCGCGCTCCAGCGCGTCGGGGCCGTGGCCGGCGGCGGCGCCGGACAGGTCACGGGCCTGCCCGCGCACCAGCTCCACGCAGGTGCGCCACCACAGGCGTCGTACGTCGGGCGCCAGCCCGGCCACCAGCGCGTCGGCCTCCGCGTGGCCGAGGTCGCCGACCAGCACCGCGACGCTCTCGCCGTAGCGCGCGGCGTCGTCGCGGCCGCCGGCGGCGACGTGGCGCTCGCGGGCGGCGAGGTGGGCCGCGGGCCGGCCGCGCCGGGTGGCCGAGCCGTCCATCACGTCGTCCTGCACCAGCCCGAAGGCGTGCAGGAGCTCGAGGGCCGCGCCGAGGCGCACCAGCTCGGGGTGGCCGACCTGGCCCGGGTCGCGCTCGGCGCCGCCGGCGGCGACCCAACCCCAGTGGGCCAGCAGCGGGCGGAAGCGCTTGCCGGCGCCGAGGACGACGTCGGCCAGCAGCTCGGGCAGGTCGTCGGCGCCGAGCACGGCGTCGTCGGCGGTGCTGGCGCCGTGCCACTCGTGGGCCAGCGCCGCCATGCACGTGGTGAGCAGGCCGTCGACGGCAGCGAGGGTGTCGGTCGCCGACGGGGCGGCGGTCGCGGTGTCCGGCACCACCGACAGCGACCTCATCGGGTCCCGCCGCCGGGGTGGGCGAGGCTCGGGGCGCGGTCGCCCAGCACCTGCTCGGCGAGGTCGGGGCCGAGCTCGCGGGCCTGCAGCACCAGCCACGGGCTGAACGCGACAGGGGCGCTGGTGACGGCGGCGTGCAGGTCGGCCCACGGGATCCAGGCGTGCTCGGCGACCTCGCTCGGGTCGGGGTCGAGGGCGAGGTCGGGCTCGACGACGGTGACGTGCACCGGGCACACCTCGTGCTCCACGACGCCGCTGGCGTCGACGGCGCGGTAGCGGAAGTCGGGCAGCACCGTGACCACGTCGTGCACGGTGGCGCCGAGCTCCTCGGCCGTGCGCCGGCGCACGGCGTCGGCGACGGCCTCCCCGGGCCGCGGGTGGCCGCAGCAGGAGTTGGTCCACACCCCGGGCCACGCCTGCTTGCCGAGCGCGCGGCGGGTCACCAGCGTGCGGCCGTCGGGGTCGAGCAGGTGCAGCGAGAACGCGAGGTGCAGCGGCGTCGTGGTGGTGTGCACGGCCAGGCGCGGGGCCTGCCCGGTGGGCCGGCCGTCGTCGTCGAGGAGCACCACCGCGTCGTGCTCGGCGGCGGAACGGGCAGGTGGTGCCATCGTGGGGACCTCTCGGCAGGGTGTGCGGCGGCCGGCGGGTCGCGGTGGCCACCCCGGGCTGCTGGGTCGACGGTAGCCCCCGGTTCCCCACCCGCTCACACCCTTGTGGTCATGGTGCGCCCGGGGTCCTGCTGCTCTCTCCTGGCGCTCCCCCACGTGTCGGCCGCGTGTCCGCCGTGCGTACGTCGGGGCGCGTGGCGCGGGTTGTCGGCGTCGGTCACAGTGGGCCCATGACCACCCCACCCGCCGTCGCGCCGGGGCGGGCGGCCGCGGCGACCGTGCGCCACCTGACCAAGGTCTACGGCACCGGCGAGGCCGCCGTGCGCGCCCTCGACGACGTGAGCCTCGACCTGCTGGCCGGGGAGTTCACCGCGGTGATGGGCCCCAGCGGCTCGGGCAAGTCGACGCTGATGCACTGCTGCGCGGCGCTCGACACCGCCGACAGCGGCTCGGTCGTGGTCGGGGAGCACGACCTGTCGCGCCTCGGCGACAAGGAGCTGACCCGGCTGCGTCGCGACGACATCGGCTTCGTCTTCCAGTCCTTCAACCTGGTACCGACGCTGACTGCGCAGGAGAACGTCGTGCTGCCCCTGTCGATCGCCGGGCGCCGGCCCGACCCGGCGTGGTTCGACGAGGTCGTGGAGACCGTGGGGCTGCGCGGCCGCCTCCACCACAAGCCCTCCGAGCTGTCGGGCGGCCAGCAGCAGCGCGTCGCGGTGGCCCGGGCGCTGGTGAGCCGCCCGCGCATCGTCTTCGCCGACGAGCCCACCGGCAACCTCGACTCCCGCTCGGGCGCGGAGGTGCTCGAGCTGCTGCGCCGCAGCGTCACCCAGCACGGCCAGACCGTCGTGATGGTCACCCACGACCCCGTCGCGGCCGCCTGGACCGACCGGGTGGTGTTCCTCGCCGACGGGCGGGTGGTGGAGGAGATGCGCGCGCCCACCCGCGACGCCGTGCTGGCCGTGATGACCCGGGTCTCCGACGTGTCGCCGCCGCCCCGGCCCGGGGCCCGCTGAGGTGTGGCGCGCGACCCTGGCCAGCCTGCTCGGCCGCAAGTGGCGCCTGCTCTCGAGCGCGTTCGCGGTGGTGCTGGGCGTCGCCTTCGTCTGCGGCACCCTCGTGCTCTCCGACACCCTCGGCAAGAGCTTCACCGCACGCTTCGCCTCCAGCGTCGGCGACGTGGTCGTGCAGCCCCGCAGCGACCTCGACGTCGATCCCACCATCGCGACCGCCCCCACCGTGCCGGCCGGGGCCCTCGACGCGCTCGCCGACCTGCCGGGAGCGGCGCGCGTCGACGGGCAGGTCAGCGCCGGCGGGGTCTACGTCATCGACGGCGACGGCAAGCTGGTCGGCGGCCAGGGCCCGCCGGCCCTCGGCGGCGCGTGGTCGCAGGCGCCCGCGGCGGGGGGCCTGCAGGGGCTCGAGATCACCGCGGGCCGTGAGCCGGAGCAGGCCGGCGAGGTGGTCCTCGACGACGTGACGGCCGAGCGCGCGGGCTACGCCCTGGGCGACGAGGTGCTGCTCAACCTCAGCACCTCCAGCGACCCCACGCTGCGCGCACGCCTGGTCGGGCTCACGGCGTACGTCGACGGCGGCTCGCTCAACGGCTCCACCCTCGCACTGTTCGACCTGGCCACCGCCCAGGACCTCTTCCTCGACGGCCGCGACGCGTTCACCTCGGTGTGGGTCACCGCCGCGGACGGCACCTCGCAGGCCGAGCTGCGCACCGCGGTGGCCGAGCGGCTCGCGGCCGCGGGGGCAGGGGAGGGCCTGGAGGCGGTGGAGGGCCTGGAGGCGGTGGAGGGCGACGTGCTGGCCGAGGAGCAGGCCAGCCGGCTGCTGGAGGCGCTGGGCTTCCTCACCACGTTCCTGCTGATCTTCGCCGGCATCGCGCTCGTCGTCGGGAGCTTCCTCATCGTCAACACCTTCTCGATGCTGGTCGCCCAGCGCAGCCGCGAGCTGGCGCTGCTGCGGGCCCTGGGCGCGTCGCGTCGGCAGGTGACCCGATCGGTGCTGGTGGAGGCGCTGCTCCTGGGCCTGGTCGGCTCCGCGCTCGGCACGGCGCTGGGCTACGCCCTGGCGCTCGGCATCCGCGAGGTGTTCGCGTCGTTCGGCATCGACCTGTCCGGCACGGGCCTGGTGTTCGCGCCGCGCACCGTGCTGGCGTCGTTCGGCGTCGGGGTGCTGGTGACCCTCGCCGCGGCCTGGCTGCCGGCGCGCCGGGCCTCCCGGGTGGCGCCCGTGGAGGCGCTGCGCGACGACGTGGCGCTGCCGGAGTCGGCGCTGCGCCGCCGCTGGCAGGCCGGGTTGGCGCTGGTGCTGCTCGGCGGCGGCGCGTTGGCCGTCGGGCTGCTGGTGGTGCCCCCGTACGTCGGGTGGTGGGTCGGGCTGGGCGTGCTGGCGGTGCTGCTCGGCGTGGCGGCCGCCAGCCCCGTGCTGAGCCGGCCGTTCCTGGTGCTCGCCGCACGGGTGCTGGGGCGGGTGTTCGGCTCGGTGGGCCGGCTCGCCGGGCAGAACTCGCTGCGCAACCCGCGGCGCACCACCGCCACCGCCTCGGCGCTGATGATCGGCCTCGCGCTGGCCGGCACGATGGCCATCGTCGGCGCCTCGGCCAGCGCCACGGTCGACGAGACCATCGCCGAGCAGTTCGTCGGCGACTACGTCGTCAGCGGTCCGCTGCAGCGCCCGATCAACCCCGCCGTGGCCGACGAGATGGCGCAGGTCGAGGGGGTGAGCGCCGTCGTGCGTCAGCGCTACGCGCCGGTGCGGGTGGGGGATCGCACCACCGGCATCAGCGCCGTCGACCCGGAGGTGCTCGTGCGCGCGGTGTCGCTCGACGTGCTGACCGGCTCGCTGGCCGACCTCGGCGACGACCGGGTGCTGCTGACCGACGAGTACGCCGAGGAGGAGGGCCTCGCCGTCGGCGACGACGTCGCGGTCACCTTCCCCGAGGGCGAGCGGCGCCTCGAGGTCGTCGGCACCTACGAGGCGACGCCGTTCGTGCCGTTCCCGCTGCTCACCTCGCTGACCACGCTCGAGGACGCCGGCTACCCCGCGGCCGACAACCTGGTGACCGTCGAGGTCGGCGACGGCGCCGACGGCGCCGACAGCTCCGACGCCGGCGACCCGGCCGGGGTGCAGGAGCGCCTGGAGGCGGTGGTGGCCGACCTGCCGACGGTCACGGTGCTCGACCAGAACGAGTTCGCCGCGCAGCAGCGCGAGCCCATCGACCAGCTGGTGCGCATCGTGTTCGCGCTGCTCGGCCTGGCGCTGGTCATCGCCGTGCTCGGCATCGTCAACACCCTGGCCCTGTCGATCCTCGAGCGCACCCGCGAGGTGGGCCTGCTGCGCGCGATCGGGGTGAGCCGGGCGCAGCTGCGCGCCATGGTGACGCT
This sequence comes from Nocardioides sp. FY1077, assembly GCF_058681775.1. Lineage (NCBI taxonomy): Bacteria > Bacillati > Actinomycetota > Actinomycetes > Propionibacteriales > Nocardioidaceae > Nocardioides > Nocardioides sp. FY1077. Next base: position 530,013 of record NZ_JBZWDB010000002.1, read on the forward strand.
GGAGTCGGTGGTGATCGCGGTGCTCGGCGCGGTGCTGGGTGTGGTGCTGTCGGTGGTCTTCGGGATGGCGCTGATGCGCTCGCTGCGCGACGAGGGCCTCGACGTCATCGACGTGCCCTGGGGCCAGCTGGGGCTGTTCCTGGTCGCGGCCGTGGTGGTGGGTGTGCTCGCCGCCGTGCTGCCGGCGCGCCGGGCCGCCCGCCTCGACGTGCTGCGCGCGATCTCCCGGGAGTGAGCCGGGGCCCCGGAGCGTCGTGGCGGCGGGCTCAGTCGCCGGTGCCGGCGGCGGTGCCGGTGCCGGCGGCGGCGGGAGCCGGGGTGCGCACACCGTTGGTGGCGGGGTCGAGCTGGGGCTCCAGGCGCAGCACCGCCAGGGCCGAGCAGAGCAGGCAGCCCACGACCAGCATCGCGATGTAGACCTCGCTCAGGTCGTGACCGATGAGGAACCCCGTCACCGGCGGGGCGATCACGGCGGCGAGCTGGAACGACGCCGAGCTCAGCGCGTTGTAGCGCCCCCGCAGGTGGTCGGGGGCCAGGTCGTTGACCAGCGCCGGGATGGTCGGCTGCAGGAGGGTCTCGCCGAGGGCGAACACCGAGGCGCAGGCGGCCACCAGCAGGGTGGCGCCGAGGGTGCCGGCCACCAGGCCGGTGCCGCCGAGCAGCAGCCACGACAGCGCCCACACCACGCCCATCACCGCGATCACGCGGGTGCGCCGGTAGCCCTCGATGCGCTGGAGCACCACCAGCTGCAGGACCACGATGACCAGCGTGTTGGCCGCGAACGCGAAGCCGAGGCCGCGGGTGGAGACCTCGCCGACGGCGCGGGCGAACGCCGGCATGCCGGTGTTGAGCTGGGAGTAGCCGACGAACGACGACACGAAGCCCAGCGCCATCACCGACGCCACGGCCGGGCGGCGCAGCACCACCAGGTAGCCGACGGACTCACCGGCGGTCACCGGGTCGTGGGCCGGGCGACCGGCGACGTGGCGCAGCGGCACGGCCAGCACGAGCAGGGCGGGCAGGTAGCTGGCGGCGTCGGCGAGGTAGATGACCTGGAAGGTGATCGCCCGCTCGACGTCGACGAAGACCCCGCCGACGATGCCGCCGATCCCGATGCCGAGGTTGAGCAGGGTGAAGTTGAGCCCGAAGTAGCGCTGGCGCACCGAGGCGGGGACGACCGCGGAGATGAAGCTCTGCGAGGCCGGGAACGAGACCCCGAACGCCACGCCGTTGAGCGTGAGGGCGACGCCGGCCACCGCCAGGCTGGAGGAGAACGCCAGCAGCGTGTTCCCGGCCACCAGCATCAGCAGCGAGGCCATCAGGATGCGCCGCGCGCCGAGCCGGTCGATCGCGGCGCCACCGGGGCCCACCACGAGGAAGCCCACGAGCGGCGGCAGCGCCAGGAGCAGGCCGACGTCGGCGAGCGCGAAGCCGCGCACCTCGACGAGGTAGACCACCTGGAACGGCAGCACCAGGCCGGTGCCGAAGAACTCCAGCACCACCACCGACAGCAGCAGCCGGCCCTCCCGCGGCAGGTCGTGCCAGAAGGACGCGAGGGTCGGGCGGTCGGGCCGGGGCGCGGGGGAAGCGGTGCTCATCTCGTGCCTGAGTCTCGCAGGCGCCACCGACGCCGCGCACGCGGGATTCGGACGTCGCCGTGCCCGCCGCGCCGCAGTCCCGGCCGCAGTCCCACGCGCAGTCCCACGCGCAGTCCCACGTACGCCGCCGGCCCCGCCGTCCGGGGTGGACGACGGGGCCGGCGGGTGCGGGTCGCGGGGATCAGCGGCGCTTCTCGGCCTTGCCCTCGCGCTTGACGCGGTGGCGCAGCTGGAAGATGCGCATGGAGCCGATGATGCCGGCCAGCAGCATGCCGGCGACGGTCGCGATGAGCAGCGCCGCGGCCTGCGGCACCTCCGCCTCCCACGGCAGGAACGCCACGGTCACGGTCTCGGTGTTCTGCACGATGAAGATGATGATCAGCACCAGCACGACGATCAGGGCGATCAGCCCCGCCCACAGCCCGCTGGTGCGGGAGCGGCGCAGCGGGTCGTGGTTCTTCGACGTGCCGCCGTCCGGCTGGTGACGCCGGTCGTCGACGGGCAGCGCCTCGCCGCGGGGTGCGTCGGTGCCGGTCGTGTCGCCGGTGCCGTGCGTGGTGGGCGTGGGGTCGGTCGGGCCTGTCGTCATGGTGGTCCTCCGGTGTCGCGGTGGGTGTGGCCGTCGCTGCGGCCGTGGGTGTCGCTGGTGTGGCGGTGGCGCGGGGCCCGGGTCAGGCCGTGGCGCGGGCCAGGGCCTCGAACTCGTCGTCGGTCAGCTCGATGCCGGCCGCGGCGGTGTTCGACTCCAGGTGCTCGACGCTCTTGGTACCCGGGATCGGCAGCATCACCGGCGAGCGGCGCAGCAGCCACGCCAGCGCGAGCTGCGACGGGGTGGCGTCGTGCTCCTGCGCGGCGGCGGCCAGGGGGCCGTCCTCCTGCGACAGGGCGCCGGTGGCCAGCGGGAACCACGGGATGAAGCCGATGTCCGCGCGCTCGCAGTGCTCGAGGAGGTCCTCGGCGCTGCGGTCGGCCAGGTTGTAGAGGTTCTGCACCGTCGCGATGGTCGCGACCTGCTGGGCGGCCTGCAGCTGGGTGACGTCGACCTCGGAGAGGCCGAGGTGGCGCACCTTGCCCTCCTGCTGCAGCTCGGCGAGCACGCCGACCTGCTCCTCGAGGGGGACGTCGGGGTCGACGCGGTGGAGCTGGAACAGGTCGATGGCCTCGACGCCGAGGCGGCGCAGGCTCAGCTCGCACTGCTGGCGCAGGTACGACGGGCGTCCCACGGGGATCCACTCGCCGGGACCGGTGCGGGTGAGGCCGGCCTTGGTGGCGATGACCACGTCGTCGGCGTACGGGTGCAGCGCCTCGCGCAGCAGGTCCTCGGCCACCTCGGGGCCGTAGGAGTCGGCGGTGTCGAAGAAGGTGGTGCCGAGCTCGACGGCGCGGCGCAGCACGGCGACGGCGCCGTCGTGGTCCTTCGGCGGGCCCCAGACGCCCTCGCCGGTGAGCTGCATGGTGCCGTAGCCCAGACGGACGACGGGGAGGTCGCCGCCGATGCGGAAGGTGCCCGAGGGACGGGCGCTGGTGGTCTCGGTGCTGGACGTGTCGGTCATGTCATCTCCTGCTCGGAGCGGTCGCCCGCCCAGGTCGTGTGGAAGGTGCCCTCGCGGTCGACCCGCTGGTAGGTGTGGGCGCCGAAGTTGTCGCGCAGGCCCTGGATCAGCGCGGCGGGCAGGCGCCCGCGGCGCAGGCCGTCGAAGTAGGCCAGCGACGAGGCGAACGCAGGGGTCGGCACGCCGGCCTGCGCGGCGGTGGCCACCACGTCGCGCCAGGAGTCGACGCCCTGGGTGACGGCCTCGGCGAAGTACGGGGTGGTCAGCAGCGTCGTCAGGTCGGGCTCGTCGCTGTAGGCCTCCTTGATGCGGTCGAGGAACTGCGCGCGGATGATGCAGCCGCCGCGCCAGATCGTGGCCACCTGCCCGAGGTCGACGTCCCAGCCGTGCGCCTCGGCGCCGGCGGCGATCTGGTCGAAGCCCTGGGCGTAGGCGACGACCTTGGAGGCGTAGAGCGCGGCGCGCACCTGGTCGACGAACACGTCGCGGTCGATCTCGACCTTGTGGGCCTCGGAGGTGGTGGAGAACATCTCGCGGGCGGCCTCGCGCTGCGCGACGTGGCCCGAGAGGCTGCGCGCGAAGGTGGCCTCGGCGATGCCGGTGATCGGCACGCCGAGGTCGAGCGCGCTCTGCACGGTCCAGCGTCCGGTGCCCTTCTGCTCGGCCTGGTCGAGCACCACGTCGACGAACGGCTTGCCGGTGGCGGCGTCGGTGTGGCGCAGCACGTCGGCGGTCATCTCGATGAGGAACGACTCGAGGTCGCCGCGGTTCCACTCGTCGAAGACGTCGGCGATCTCGGCGGGCTCGAGGCCCGCCACGCTGCGCAGCAGGTCGAAGGACTCCGCGATCAGCTGCATGTCGGCGTACTCGATGCCGTTGTGCACCATCTTCACGAAGTGCCCGGCGCCGTCGGGGCCGACGTGGGCGGAGCACGGCGTGCCGTCGACCTGGGCGGCGATCGACTCCATCACCGGCCCGAGGTGGGCGTAGGCGTGGTCGGACCCGCCGACCATGATCGAGGGCCCCGCGAGGGCGCCCTCCTCCCCGCCCGAGACGCCCATGCCGACGAAGTGCAGGCCCAGCTCCTCCAGCGCGTGCTGACGGCGCAGGGTGTCGGCGAAGTGGGCGTTGCCCGCGTCGACGACGATGTCGCCCTCGTCGAGCAGGGGGGCCAGCTCGTCGATGACGGCGTCGGTGGCCTCGCCGGCCTTCACCATCACCAGCACCGTGCGGGGGCGGCTGATGGAGGCGACGAAGTCCTCGAGGGTCTCCGACGGCACGAAGTCGCCCTCGTCGGAGAACTCCTCCATCAGCCCGGTCGTGCGGGCGGCGCTGCGGTTGTGCACGGCGATCGTGTGGCCGTGGCGGGCGATGTTGCGGGCGAGGTTGCGGCCCATGACGGCGAGGCCGGTCAGGCCGATCGTGGCTCGTGGCTCCATGGCACTACGCAACCACGCCTCGAGGGACGCTGTTCCCCGCAAAGGGGTGAGTGGCGCGCCGTCACCGGGCCCGGGTCGGGGCTCAGAACACGTTGAGCGGGCGGAACTGCACCGAGACCCGGGGCCCGGCGCAGGCCACCTTCGGCACCGCGTGCTCCCAGGTGCGCTGGCAGGAGCCGCCCATCACCAGCAGGTCGCCGTGGCCGGTCTCGAACGTCAGCGTCGGCCCGCCGCCGCGCGGGCGCAGCTGCAGGCGCCGGGGGTCGCCGAGCGACACGATCGCCACCATCGTGTCGTGGGTGCTGCCGCGCCCGATGGTGTCGCCGTGCCACGCGACGCTGTCGCGGCCGTCGCGGTAGTAGCAGCAGCCCGCCGTGCGGAAGGGCTCGCCCAGCTCGTCGCGGTAGTGGTCGCTCAGCGCGTCGCGAGCGGCCTCGAGGCCGGGGTGGGGCAGGGCCTCGCCCACGAAGTAGGTGTGCAGCAGGCGCGGCACGTCGACGAGGCGGTCGTACATCTGGCGCCGCTCGGCGCGCCACGGCACGTCGCCGACCAGGGTGGCGAACACGTCGTCGGGCTCGGGCAGCCAGCTGCGGTGCACGTCGACCCACGCACCGTGGTCGAGCCGGTGGCGCTGCACCGCCGACAGGTCGAGGGCGTCGGTGGCCGGCGCCTCGAACAGCGACGACTGGAAGTCCATGCGCCGATGCTAGCGCCTCGGGTCGAACACGCGTTCGACGTGCGACCGTGCGGGGTGCGGCGTGTCGTCAGGAGGTGTGGTTGAGCAGGGTGCGCGTCATCTGCTCCACGGTCTCGTCGGCGAGGGCGTCGAGCTTGCGGCGCAGCAGCACCGGGGCCACCAGCGACACCAGCCGGCCGAACTCGAAGTCGGCACGGTAGTGCACCTGCGTGGCCGAGCCGTCGCCCGCCCGGGTGAACGTCATCGTGTCGTACGTCGTGGCCGTGTCGTTGGTGCCGCGGAAGCGCAGCCGGCGGGGCTCGTCGACCTCCACCGTCTCGTAGGTCAGCTCCACCTGGCGGCCCAGGAACTCCGACCGGTTGGCATAGGTCGTGCCGACGCCGCCGTCCCCCGCGGTGCGGGTGGTCGAGACGGTGCCGGGGTCCCACGCCTCGGTGTGGGTGAAGTCGGCGAGGTAGGTGAAGACGGCCTCGACGGGACGGGGGACGGTGAAGGTGCGCTCGACGTGCATGGGGCGAGCCTAGGAGCACCCCGGGGGCGGCGGGCGGTCCGCGTCCCACCGGGCGGCCCACCGGGCGTCCCAGTGGGTGTCCCCGTGGGGGACAACAGCGGGACAGGCCCCCCGGGGCGTCCCTATGCTCGCGACGTGGACCACGTGGGGGTGTCTGACGGGCGCGGGCTGAAGCACGTCGCCGTGCGCGAGTACGTGCGGTCGCTGGTGACGGGGTGCGCCCCGGGCTCGGCGGCGCCGTCGGAGCGCGAGCTCGTGCAGCGGTTCGGGGTGGCGCGGATGACGGTGCGCCAGGCCATGGACGCGCTGGTCGCCGAGGGGCTGCTCGAGCGGATGCCCGGGCGCGGGACGTTCGTGGCGAGCCCGCGGCCCGCGCCGCACCGACGCATCACCGGCTACACCGAGGAGATGGCGCGCCGTGGCCTGCTCGGGGAGTCGCAGACCCTGCTGGCGCGCCGCGAGCAGGCCGGCCCGGGGGTCGCCCGCGCGCTGGGCCTCACCGAGGGCGACCCCGTCATCCACTGGCGGCGCCTGCGCCGGGCCGACGGCAGCCCGATGTGCCTCGAGGACGCCTACCTCACCGAGGTGCTGCTGCCGGGGTTCCTGCAGAGCGGGATGCCGACCAGCCTGTACGAGGCGCTGGAGGCCCGCGGGCTGCGCCCCACCTGGGCCGAGGACTCCGTCGCCGCCGACCTGGCGAGCCCCGAGGAGTCGGCGCTGCTCGAGGTCGGCCCCGACACGGTGGTCCTGCGGCACTCGCGCCGCGCGCTGGCCGGTGACAAGGTCGTGGAGGTCTCGCGCAGCGTCTACCGCGCCGACCGGTTCACCCTGCGGGTGCAGCTCGGCGCCGAGGACTGAGCCCGGTCCGTCGCGCGCGCCGGGCCGGTCAGGCCGGGCGCCACTCGCCGAGGCGGCCCAGCGCGGCCACGGCCACCCCGGTCTCCTCGCACACCCAGCGCGGGTCGGGGCCGCCGAGGTCGGGCTGGATGTAGAGCGAGTGCTCGTCGACGTCGGGGCAGCCCAGGCACAGCGGCCAGCGGCCCACGGTCTCCAGCAGCGCGTCCTGCACGTCCTGGGCGACCAGGCCGGCGACGTACTGCGACCCCTCGGGCCACTGCTCGGCCCACCACAGGCGCGCCGAGACGGCGTCCTCGAGGGCCGAGACCGCGTCCGGGGTGGCGTGGTCGCGGGCCAGGAGGTCGGCCAGCACCCGTGCCCTGGCATCGAACAGCAGCACATTGTCCACAGGCCCATCATGCTCCCGTTTCAAAGCACGCCCCGAGCGGGCACGTCCTGGGGGTGGGTGCGTCCGGCGCCCACGACTACTCGGGAGGTGGACGGATGGGACTTGTCGACGGTGGGACGCTGGCCGTGGAGAGCTGGGCCGACATGTGGCAGGTGACGGCGACGATGGACGCGGTCGCCGACCAGGAGGGCGCGGTCGTGGCCCACGCCCAGGAGTGGGTGGCGCGCCGCGACGGCTTCGCTCCCAGCCCGGTGTGCGTGCTGCAGCCGCTGGCGCTGGGGATGGACCTGCTGCACGCCGCCTTCGGCCGCCTCGACGAGGAGTTCTCCGCCGGCTGGGCCCACACCCGGGCCGCGCTGGTGGAGGCCCTCGGCGCCCTGGAGGCCTCCGACCTGGCCGCCGCGGGGCAGGCCGCCGCGGTCGGCGCCGACGTCGCCGCCACCGACCTCGCGGGCCTGCTCGGGGTCCCGGCGGGTCCGGCGGGTCCGGCGGGCCCGGCTGCGGGCGAGGTGGCGTCGTGAGCGCCACGCCGCTGGTCGACCCGTCCCTGCCCGCGCCCGCCGAGCGCGACCCCGAGCTGCGCCACGACGCCACCTTCGAGTCGTGGGACCGCGCGTTCTCCGCGATGCGCGACACCGTCAACCTCGGCGTGCGGGTGCTCAACCACGCCGGCGCGGGCCTGCCCCTGCTGCCCGGGGGCAGCCTGGAGGACCTCGTCGTCACCCCGCTCAGCGGTGACTACACCGCCATCCGGCAGAACGCCGACGCCTGCGCCACCAGCGCCGAGGCGTGGACCACCGTCGCGGGCAACCTCGACCGGCTGGCCCTCCACGTCGCCGTGGGCTGGCAGGGTCTGGCCGGGCTCGCGTGCGCGGGGCGGCTCGAGGCGTTCGCGCTGGCCGGGCGCGGCATCGGGCTGGCCGTCGGCAGCGGGGCGGCGGTGTTCGAGTCGGTCGCCGACGCCTGCGAACGGCTCGGCGTCGAGGTGGAGCACCTCGTGGTCGAGCTCGGCAAGGCGCTGGCGCGGCTGGTGCGCAAGCTGGCGACCCGGGCGTCGGGGCCGGGCGGCTGGGCGGCGTTCGGCCTCGAGCTGGCCACGAAGGGACTCGACGCGGTGATGGACGTCGTCGACGACGTCCGCCTGGTCGTCGACCTCGTCGACCGGCTGCTCGAGCTGGTGGAGGTCGTGCCGCAGTGGGCCGAGCAGCAGCGCCAGCGCCTGGCGGTGCTCGCCGAGCTGCCCGGGATGCTGCCGTGAGCGCCGACCCGGAGGCCCGGCTGGCGCAGGTGCTGGCCCGGGCCGAGGCGACGCTGCGCCGGGCCCGGCGCCTCGACCGGGGCTCGCTGCCCGCCGGGGTGGACGCGGCCATGCGGCGGGCCGCCGACGGCGGGACTCCGGCGCAGCGCCGGCTGGCCGACGACGTCGCCCGCGGTGCCACCACGTGGGAGACCGTGTGGCGCGAGCCGGGCGCCCACGGGCGTGCGGGGGTCGGGCTGGTGCGGGCCGCGGTGGTGGCGGTGGCGCAGGCGACGACCGCCGAGGTCACCGCGACCGACAGGCCCCGACGCGCCTCACCGCCGGGCGTGCTGGGCGCGCCCGACCGGCGTCCCGGTGGCCCGGGCACGACCGGCGGCCCCGCTGGGGGGAGGGCCGCCGGTCACCCGGGCGCCGGGCCCGGGGGCCGCTGAGCCGGCCCGCCGTCCCGCCCCGACGTCCGCCCCCACGTCTGCCCCGGCGTCCCGCCCTGACGGGGCGGCGGGGCGCGTTGTGGGGGTGCCGTCGGGAGTCCTAGGGTCGGTGCGTGTCAACGCCGACGCACGATCCCGACAAGTCCGACCTCCTGGCCGCCGCTGCTGCGGTGGCCCGCACCGGCACGGGATCGGGCGGCCCGCCGCACGACGACGTGGGCGAGCTGCTGGCGGCCTACTACCGCCACGTCGCCGCCGAGGACCTCGCGGGTCGCAGCGACGTGGACGTCTACGGCGCGCTGGCCTCCCACTTCCGCCTCGCCTCCGACCGGCCGCAGGGCACCGCCGCCGTGCGGGTGCACACCCCGACGCTGGCCGAGCACGGCTGGTCGGCGGGCGGGCGCACCGTCGTGGAGGTCGTCACCGACGACATGCCGTTCCTGGTCGACTCCCTCACCATGGAGCTGGCCCGCCGGCTGCGCGACGTGCACCTCGTGGTGCACCCCCACGTCGACGTCGTGCGCGACATCACCGGCGCCCTGCAGCACGTCGAGGTCGTCGACGACGGCGCCGTGCGTCCGGCCGGCGAGGCCCAGCGCGAGTCGTGGATGCACGTCGAGATCGACCGGGTGCCCGACGGCCCGCGTCGCGGCGACGGTGCCGACGGCGGCGCCGATGACGGGGAGGTGCACGCGGAGGCGCTGGTCGCCGACGTCCAGCGGGTGCTGCGCGACGTGCGCGAGGCGGTGGAGGACTGGTCGCGCACCCGCGGGCGGATGCTCGAGGTCGTCGACGAGCTGCGCGCCGACCCCCCGCCGCTGGACGCCGACGAGGTGCGCCAGGGTGCCGAGCTGCTGGAGTGGCTCGCCGACGACCACTTCACCTTCCTCGGCTACCGCGAGTACCGCCTCGAGCGCGACGGCGACGACGAGCTGCTGCGCGCCGTCCCCGGCACCGGGCTCGGCATCCTGCGCGCCGACCAGGACCGGTCGACGTCCTTCGGCCGGCTGCCCGAGGCGGTGCGGGCGCGGGCCCGCGAGAAGACGCTGATGGTGCTGGCGAAGGCCAACTCGCGCTCCACCGTGCACCGACCGGCCTACCTCGACTACGTCGGCGTCAAGTCCTTCGACGCCGCCGGCGAGGTGGTGGGGGAGCGCCGCTTCCTCGGCCTGTTCTCCTCCACGGCGTACGCCGAGTCGCTCACCCGCATCCCGCTGCTGCGCGAGCGCGCCGCGGCGGTGCTGCGCCGCAGCGGCTTCGACCCCCGCAGCTACGCCGGGCGGGCGCTGATGGACACCCTGGAGACCTACCCGCGCGACGAGCTGTTCCACACCAGCGTCGAGGAGCTCGCCCCGCGCGCCGAGGCCGCGATGCACGCGCGCGAGCGCCGCGCGGTGCGCACGATCATCCGCCGCGACACCTACGGCCGCTACGTCTCGGTGCTCGTCTACCTCCCGCGCGACCGCTACAACACCGCGGTGCGCGAGCGCTTCTCGCAGATCCTGCTCGACCGGCTGCACGGCGACTCGGTGGAGTTCACGGTGCGGATCAACGAGTCCACCACCGCCCGGGTGCACTTCGTGGTGCACCTGCCCGCCGAGGTGCTCGAGGGCCCCGCGCTGCCCGACGTCGACACCACCGACCTGGAGCGGCGCCTCTCGGAGGCCAGCCGCAGCTGGCGCGACGACTTCGCCGCCGCCGTGGTGGCCGAGCACGGCGAGGGCGCCGGCTCCCGCCTCGGGCGGCGCTACGTTGACTCCTTCCCGGAGGCCTACAAGGAGGACTTCTCGGCCCGCACCGCCGCGATCGACCTCGGCCGCCTGGAGGCCATCACCGGCGACGAGGGCCTCGACCTGTCGCTCTACCAGCCCCTGGACGCCGGTCGCGGCGAGGCGCGGCTCAAGGTCTACCGCGTCGGTGAGCCGCTGAGCCTGTCGCGCGTGCTCCCGATGCTGTCGTCGCTGGGCCTCGAGGTCGTCGACGAGCGGCCCTACCGCCTCGACGGCCTGGAGCGGGCGTCGTACGTGTACGAGTTCGGCCTGCGCTACGGCCGTGAGCTGCCCGAGCACGCCCGCGACGACTTCGAGGACGCGCTGCGCGCGGTGTGGGACGGCCGCAGCGAGATCGACGGCTTCAACACGCTGGTGCTGGCCGCCGGTCTGGAGTGGCGCCAGGCGATGGTGCTGCGGGCCTACGCGCGCTACATGCGCCAGGGCGGCTCGCCGTTCGGCCAGGACTCCGTGGAGGCGGCGCTGCGCGACAACGTCGACCTGACCCGGCTCGTGGTGCAGGTCTTCGAGGCCCGCTTCGACCCGGCCCGGCGCGAGGCCGACGGTGGTCGCGAGGGCGAGCTGGTCGCCCGCTTCGAGCGGGCGCTCGAGGACGTCGCCAGCCTCGACCACGACCGCATCCTGCGCTCCTACCTCGCCCACGTGCGGGCGACGCTGCGCACCAACTACTTCCAGCGCGACACCGACGGCCGGCCCAAGGCCTACCTGTCGCTCAAGCTCGACCCCCGCGGCGTCCCCGACCTGCCGCAGCCGCGGCCCCGCTTCGAGATCTTCGTGTACTCCCCGCGCGTCGAGGGGGTGCACCTGCGCTTCGGCTCGGTGGCCCGCGGCGGCCTGCGGTGGTCCGACCGGCGCGACGACTTCCGCACCGAGGTGCTCGGCCTGGTCAAGGCGCAGATGGTGAAGAACACCGTGATCGTGCCGGTGGGCGCGAAGGGCGGCTTCTACGCCAAGCAGCTGCCCGACGCCGGCGACCGGGAGGCCTGGCTGGCGGAGGGCGTGGCCTGCTACACCACGTTCATCCGCGGCCTGCTCGACCTCACCGACAACCTCGTCGACGGCGCCACGGTGCCGCCGGCCGACGTCGTGCGCCATGACGGCGACGACTCCTACCTCGTGGTCGCCGCCGACAAGGGCACCGCGACGTTCTCCGACATCGCCAACGGCATCGCCGCCGACTACGGCTTCTGGCTCGGCGACGCCTTCGCCTCGGGCGGCTCGGTGGGCTACGACCACAAGGCCATGGGCATCACCGCCCGCGGCGCGTGGGTCTCGGTGCAACGCCACTTCCGCGAGCGCGGCGTCGACTGCCAGCGCGAGGAGTTCACCTGCGTCGGCATCGGCGACATGAGCGGCGACGTCTTCGGCAACGGCCTGCTCTGCTCGCCGACCACCCGTCTCGTGGCGGCCTTCGACCACCGCGACATCTTCCTCGACCCCGATCCCGACCCCGCGGCGTCGTACGCCGAGCGGCAGCGCCTCTTCGCCCTGCCCCGCTCGAGCTGGCAGGACTACGACACGTCGCTGATCTCGTCGGGCGGCGGCGTGTGGTCGCGCTCGCTGAAGTCGGTGCCGGTCAGCGAGCCGGTGCGCCGGGCGCTCGGCCTGGCCGACGACGTCGAGCGGCTCGCGCCCACCGAGCTGATGCGCGCGATCCTGCGCGCCCCGGTCGACCTGCTGTGGAACGGCGGCATCGGCACCTACGTCAAGGGCTCGGAGGAGACCCATGCCGAGGCCGGCGACAAGGCCAACGACGCCATCCGCGTCGACGGTCGCGAGGTGCGGGCGCGCTGCGTGGGGGAGGGCGGCAACCTGGGCCTGACCCAGGCCGGTCGCATCGAGTACGCCCTCGCCGGCGGCCAGGACGGCGGCGGCGCGATCAACACCGACTTCATCGACAACTCCGCCGGGGTCGACACCTCCGACCACGAGGTCAACATCAAGGTGCTGCTCGACCGGGTGGTGGCCGCCGGCGACCTCACCACGAAGCAGCGCAACGAGCTGCTGGCCGAGATGACCGACGAGGTCGCCGCGCTGGTGCTCGCCGACAACTACGACCAGAACCTGGCCCTGGCCAACGCCGCCGACCACGCCCCCGCGCTGCTGCACGTGCACGAGGACTGGATGCGCCGCCTCGAGCGCGACGGCGTGCTCGACCGGGCCATCGAGGGGCTCCCGTCGAGCCGCGAGGTGCGCCGCCGCCTCGACCGCCGCGAGGGGCTCACCGTGCCCGAGCTGGCGGTGCTGATGGCATGGACCAAGATCGTGCTGGCCGACGCGCTGCTCGACTCCGACCTGCCCGACGACCCCTACCTCGGCACCGACCTGCTGGGCTACTTCCCGACCCCGATGCGCGAGCGGTTCGCCGCCCAGATCCAGGACCACCCGCTGCGCCGCGAGATCATCGTGACGCAGGTGGTGGGCGACCTGGTCAACGGCGCCGGGATGACCTTCTGGCCCCGGCTGGGCGGCGAGACGGCGGCCGGCCCCGCCGACCTCACCCGGGCCAACTTCGTGGCCCGCGAGATCTACGGCTCCCTCGGCCTGCGCGAGGAGCTGGCCGGGCTCGACAACACCCTCGACGCGCGGCTGCAGACCCGGATGCGCCTGGAGATGCGCACCCTGGTCGAGCGGGCCTCGCGCTGGCTGGTGGTCAACCGCCGACCGCCGCTGGACAGCTCCGCGACCGTCGAGCGGTTCCGCGACGCGGTGCAGACCACGATGGCGCGTCTGCCCGAGCTGATGACCGGCCGCGAGCTCGAGGCGTTCCAGGGCCGGCGCGACCGGCTGGTCGAGCAGGGCGTCGACGCCGACCTCGCCACCCGGGTGGCGGTGCTGCAGCCGGCGTACGTCGTGCTCGGCGTCGTGGACGTGTCGCTGCGCGACGACCTCGACCCGGTGGAGGTGGCGCGGGTGCACTTCGCGCTGGGGGAGCGGCTGGGCCTGCCCGCCCTGGTGGAGCGGATCCTGGCCCTGCCCCGCGACGACCGGTGGCAGACGATGGCCCGCGCCGCGCTGCGCGACGACCTGCACGCCGTGCACGTGCAGCTCACCGGCCAGGTGCTGGCCGCCACCACGCCGGAGGGCTCGGCGACCGCCCGCATCTCGACGTGGGAGGACGACGAGGCCGCGCTGGTGGGCCGCGCCGCGACCACGCTGCAGGAGATCTGCTCCGACGACACCGCCGACCTCGCCCGGATGTCGGTCGCGCTGCGCGTCGTGCGGGGGCTGCTGGCGACCTGAGGTGGGCCGACGGGGCGCAGGCACGGGCACGGGAGACGAGGGGCGCGCACGGCACAACCTCGCGCCGCCCTCGTCGCATCACCAGGGCGTGAGGACACCGACCGACGACACCGCGGCCACCCTCGGCGCACCCGGGAGCGGTCGGCAACGGGACCACGCCGACTTCGACGCGTTCTTCGCCGCCACCTGGCCGCGCCTCTACCGCACCACCTACGCGGTGGCCGGGGACGCCGGTCACGCCGAGGACGCGCTGCAGGCGGCCTACGCCCGCGCCTTCTCGCTGTGGGGCAGGGTCAGCCGCACCGACCACCCCGAGGCCTACGTGCGGCGGATGGCGGTCAACGAGGTGCTCGGCGCCCGGCGCCGGCTGTGGTGGCACCGCGAGCGCCCGGTCGGTGAGCCCGACGGGGTCGCGGGGTCCCCGGTCGTCCCGGCCGTCGACGACGTCGTGGTCACCCACGACGCACTGTGGTCGGCGGTCGCCACCTTGGCCCCACGCCAGCGCGCGGTCATCGTGCTGCGCTACTACGAGGGACTCACGGAGCGGGAGATCGCCGACGTGCTCGGGTGCAGCCCCGGCACCGTGAAGTCGCAGGCCTCGGCCGCCCTCACCCATCTGCGCCGCCACGCGGCCACCACCGACGGAGGCCTGACGTGAGCACCCCCCTGACCGAGACCCTGCGCGAGCACCTCGAGGCCGTCGACGTCCCCGCGGCCGACCTCCGTGCGGTGCGCGCCCGCGGGGCACGGCTGCGGCGGCGCCGCGCGGCGGGGAGGGTCGGCGCCGCGGCCCTCGGGGTGGCGGCCGTGGTGGGCCTGGCGAGCAGCGTGGTGGGCCTGCCCGGCGGGCCCGGTGCCGAGACCGCCACCGACCCCGGGGTGCCGGCCCTGGGTGCCCTCGACTACGGCGACGGCCTGCGGGCCTACGCCGACCCGGGTGGCGAGGTGCACCTGGGCGGGCGCGCCTTTCCGGCCGACCGGCTCAGCGGACTGGACACCGACGCCGCGGCCACGCCGGCCGGCATCGTCTACTACGCCGACGGCGTCCCGCTGCTGCTGGGCGAGGACGGGACGTCGCGGCCACTGGAGCCCGACGCCGAGCCGGGCGGGTCGGTGCGCGGGGCGAGGGCCGACTCGGCGCAGCCGTGGGTCGCCTATGGCGCGAACGTCGACGGCGTGGAGACGGTGGTGGTGCGTGACCTGGCCGACGGCCGGGAGGTGGCACGGATCGAGGTGCCTGCAGACACCACGATCGACGCGCTCGACGACGGCCTGGTGGTGTTGCGGACCGACGACGGCACCCGCACCTGGCGGGCGACCACGGGCGAGCTCCTGGAGCTGGCCGGCCCGGGCACGCGGGTCGCCGACCTCCGAGGTGGCGTGCTGCTGGTCGACGGCCCGCCCCCCGACGGACCCGGTGCCGACGGCCTGCGGGTCGTGCGGGGCGCCGTCGACGCCCAGCTCACCTTCGACGGGCGACACGTCCTGTCGTGGTCGAGCACCTTGGAGCCGACCGGTCCGGGCGCTCCCGTCGTCCTCGAGCGCGGCCCCGCCGGGGGCGGCTACGCCTTCTGGGCGTTCGACACCGACGGCTCGGTGCTGGTCGCCGTGCCACGCTCGAGGGGTGGCGCCGACGTCTACGACTGCACGGTGCCCGACGGGTCGTGCACCGAGCTCGCGCCGCTCACCGGCCGCTCGGGCGACCCGGTCTTCGTGGGCGTCGACATGTGAGAGGGACCGGACGTCCGGAGCGGGCCTCCGCGCCGCGTCCAGGACCGCCGCACCGCGGCGCGGCGCCCGGCCGGAAAGGATTCGCCGGGCGTCGGTGGGGCGACCTAGGCTGATTGACGATGTCAACGAGTCTCGGGTCCGCCGCTCACGTCCCCGACCCCGACGTGCCGCCCCCGGCCGACGTCCGGTCGCTGCTGCGCCTGCGTGGCTACCTGCGCCCCCACGCCGTGGCGCTGGCGATCATGCTGGTGACGAGCCTGACGGTGGTGGGGCTGTCGATCGCGATCCCGCTGGTCACCAAGGCGCTGATCGACGGGCCGATCGCCGAGCGCGACGCCGACGCGATCCTGCCGCTGGGGCTGCTGGCGCTGGGGCTGGGCGTGCTGGAGGCGGTGCTGATCTTCTGGCGGCGCTGGGTGCAGTCCAACGCCGTGCTCGGCATCGAGACCGCGATGCGCCACGACCTCTACGCCCGCCTGCAGCAGCTGCCGATGGCGTTCCACGCCCGCTGGGGCTCGGGCCAGCTGCTCTCGCGCGCCACCACCGACCTCTCCGCTATCCGCCGGTTCAGCGGCTTCGGCGTGCTGTTCCTGCTGGTCAACGTGGTGCAGCTGGTCGCCACCACGGTGGTGCTGCTGCAGATGTACTGGCCGCTCGGGCTGGTGGTCGCCACCGCGGCCGCGCCGATCGTGTGGCTGTGCATGCGCTTCGAGAAGGGCTACGTCGTGGTGTCGCGGCGGGTGCAGGACGAGCAGGGCGACCTGGCGACCCGCGCCGAGGAGGGCGCGGTCGGCATCCGCGTGATCAAGTCCTTCGGCCGCAGCGGCCACGTCAGCGCGTCGTACGACGACGCCGCCCGCACCCTGCACGCCACGAGCATGGACAAGGTGCACCTCTCGGCGCGCTTCTTCACCTTCCTGGGGGCCATCCCCAACCTCGCCGTGGCGGTGGTGCTGCTGCTGGGCGCGATCGGCGTGGGCCGCGGGGCGCTGACCCCCGGCGAGCTGGTCGCCTTCATCACCCTGATGCTCTCGCTGGTCTGGCCGATCGCCTCGCTCGGCGTCATCCTCGCGATGGCGCAGGAGGCGATGACCGCCGCCGCCCGCATCCTGGAGATCTTCGACACCGAGCCCGCCATCGTCGGCGGCACCCGCCGCATCGAGCACCCCCGCGGCCACCTGCGCTTCGAGCACGTCGACTTCGCCTTCCCCGACGCCCCCGACGAGCCGGTGCTGCGCGACGTCTGCCTCGACGTCGCCCCCGGGGAGACGGTGGCGCTGGTCGGCGCAACCGGGTCGGGCAAGACCGTGCTGACCGCGCTGGTGCCGCGGCTGTGGGACGTCACCGGGGGCCGGGTCACCCTCGACGGCGTCGACGTGCGCGAGCTCGACCTGGCCCACCTGCGCTCGCTGGTGGCCACCGCCTTCGAGGAGCCCACGCTGTTCTCGATGAGCGCGCGGGAGAACCTCACCCTCGGTCGCGCCGACGCCTCCGACGACGACGTCGCCGAGGCGCTGGAGATCAGCCAGGCCCAGTTCGCGCACGACCTGCCGTGGGGCCTCGACACCCGCATCGGCGAGCAGGGCCACTCGCTCTCGGGCGGCCAGCGCCAGCGCCTGGCGCTGGCGCGCGCCGTGCTGGCCCGCCCGTCCGTGCTGGTGCTCGACGACACGCTCTCCGCGCTCGACGTGCACACCGAGAAGCTGGTGGAGGAGGCGCTGGAGCGGGTGCTCGGCTCCACCACCGGCCTGGTGGTGGCCCACCGCGCCTCCACCGTGCTGCTCGCCGACCGGGTCGCGCTGCTGCAGGACGGCACGATCACCCACGTCGGCGAGCACCGCGAGCTGCTGGCGGGCGTGCCGGCGTACGCCGCGCTGCTCTCCGCCGACGCCGAGCTGGGCGACGCGGTGTCGGCGTGAGCGCGCCCACCGACTGGCGCGGCGCGGCCGAGGTCGACGCCGACGAGGCCGCCGAGCAGATGACCGGCGCCACGGGCGGCTCGCGCCGGCTGCTCGGCGAGCTGCTGCGGCCCTGGAAGCGCGCCATCCAGCTGCTGGTGCTCATCGTCGTCGTCGAGAACGCCGCCCGACTGGCCATCCCCTACCTGGTCAAGGTCGGCATCGACAGCGGCATCCCGCCGATCCGCGAGGACGACGACCTGGGCGTGCTCGGCCTGGTGGTCGGGGCCGTGCTGGTGGCGACCGTGGTGCAGGCGATCACCCGCCACCTGTTCCTGGTGCGCTCGGGGCGCATCGGCCAGGACGTGCTGCTGGAGGTGCGCCGCCGGGTGTTCCGCCACTTCCAGGCGCTCAGCCCGGCCTTCCACGACGGCTACACCTCGGGCCGGGTGATCTCGCGGCAGACCTCCGACGTCGACGCCATCTACGAGATGCTCGAGACCGGCTTCGACGGCCTGGTGACCGCGGCGCTGACGCTGGTCGGCACGGCCGGCATCCTGCTGTTCCTCGACGTCGAGCTGGGCCTGGTGGCGCTGCTGTGCGGCCCGTTCCTGGCGTGGCTGACCAACTGGTTCCGCAAGGCCTCGGCGCGCAGCTACCGCACGACGCGCGAGAAGGTGGCGCTGGTCATCGTGCAGTTCGTGGAGTCGATGGGCGGCATCCGGGCGGTGCAGGCCTTCCGCCGCGAGCAGCGCAACCAGGAGATCTTCGACGACGTCAACGAGCAGTACCGCGCGGCCACGCTGGTGGCGTTCCGCCTCGTCGCGTGGTTCATGCCCGGCATCCGCCTGATCGGCAACGTCACCATCGCGGTGGTGCTGCTCTACGGCGCCCACCTGGCCTACCAGGGCGAGGTGACCGTCGGCGTGCTGGCGGCGTTCCTGCTCTACCTGCGCCAGTTCTTCGAGCCGATGATGGAGATCTCGCAGTTCTACAACACCTTCCAGTCCGCCTCGGCCGCGCTGGACAAGCTGGCCGGCGTGCTGGAGGAGGAGCCCGACGTCGCCGAGCCCACCGACCCGGTGGCCCTCGACACCGCGCGTGGCGAGCTGCGCCTGGAGGGCGTGGAGTTCGCCTACGTCGACGGCCGGCCCGTGCTGCCGGGCCTCGACCTGGTGGTGCCGGCGGGGCAGACCGTCGCGCTGGTCGGCACCACCGGGGCCGGCAAGACCACGCTGGCCAAGCTCGCCACCCGCTTCTACGACCCCACCGCCGGGCGGGTGCTGCTCGACGGCGTCGACCTGCGCGACCTGTCGTCGACCACCCTGCGCGACCACGTCGTGATGGTCACCCAGGAGAACTACCTGTTCTCCGGCACCATCGCCGACAACATCCGCTTCGGGCGCCCCGACGCCACGATGGAGCAGGTCGTCGCCGCCACCACCGCCCTGGGGGCGCACGGCTTCATCTCCGCGATGCCCGACGGCTACGACACCGACGTCGCCAACCAGGGCGGCCGGCTCTCCGCGGGCCAGCGCCAGCTGGTCGCGTTCGCCCGGGCGTTCCTCGCCGACCCCGCGGTGCTGATCCTCGACGAGGCGACGTCGTCGCTCGACGTGCCCTCGGAGCGCCTGGTGCAGCGCGCCCTGCGCACCGTGCTGGCCGGGCGCACCGCGGTGATCATCGCCCACCGCCTCTCGACGGTGGAGATCGCCGACCGGGTGCTGGTGATGGAGCACGGGCGCATCGTCGAGGACGGCGCCCCCGCCGACCTCGTCGCGGCCGGCGGCGACGGGCGCTACTCCGCGCTGCACGACGCGTGGGCCGCGTCGCTGGCCTGATCAGAGCAGCAGGACCGCCGCGGCCACCCCGGCCACCACGATCAGTGCGCGCAGCAGGGTCGGCGGCAGCCGCCGGCCGATGCGAGCGCCGACGTACCCGCCGCCGACCGAGCCCAGCGCGAGCAGGCCGATCACGGCCCAGTCGAGGTCGGCGACGGCGACGAACACGACGGTCGCCACCAGGTTGCCGGCCATCACCGCGAGGGTCTTCAGCGCGTTCAGCACCCGCATGTCCACCTCGAGCCCGAGGCCGAGCACGGCCAGCGCCATCACCCCGGAGCCGGCGCCGAAGTAGCCGCCGTACACGCCGGTGAGGGTGCAGAAGAGCCGGGTGAGCGGCGACATCGTGGTGCGGTGCAGGGGGGTGTCGCCGGTGTGGCGGGCGCGCACCCACGCGGAGAGTCGCGGCTGCACGCCGACCAGCAGGCAGGTCATCAGGATCAGCCACGGCACCACCGCGCCGAACACCTCGGCGGGCAGGGCCAGCAGCAGCACGGCGCCGGCCACCGCGCCCAGCCCGCAGGCCGCGGCCACCGCCCGGGCCAGCGCCGGCTGCTCGCGCAGCTCGGCGCGGTAGCCCACCGAGCCGCTGACCGCGCCCGGCAGCAGGCCCACGGTGTTGGAGGCGTTGGCCACCACCGGCGGCACGCCGAGGGCCACCAGCACCGGGAAGCTGAGCAGCGAGGCCACGCCCACGGTGGAGGTGAGCACGCCGGCCCCGAGCCCGGCCGCGAGCACCGCCAGCTGCTCGAGCGGCGTCACCGCCGGCTCACCGCTGCTCCTCGCGCAGCACCGCGACGTCGCTGACCATCTCCACGTGGGCGTGCATCGCGGCCGAGGCCGCCGCCGGGTCGCCCGCGGCGATCGCGTCGGCGATGGCGCGGTGTCCGGCGAGGGAGTCGCGGGGGCGCCCGGGCTGCGAGAGCGACTCGATGCGCGACTCCCTGACCAGGTCGCTGATCTCGCCCATCAGCCGCGCCAGCAGCAACGAGTGGGCGGCGGCGGTGACCGCGCCGTGGAAGCGCTCGTCGCCCTCCACGCCGCGCCCGCCGGCGTCGATGTCGTCCTCCATCGCCGCCAGGGCGTCGCGGATGCGGGCGAGGTCGTCGTCGGTACGGCGGGCCGCGGCCAGCGCGGCGATCTTGGTCTCCAGGGCGTCGCGGGTCTCGATGATCTCGGGCAGCCGGTCGGCGTGGGCGCGGATGGCGTCGGTGATGCGGGTGGCGCCCGACGCATCGGTCACCACGGTGCCGTCGCCGTGGCGCACGGCCACCACGCCGATCACCTCGAGGGCCACCAGCGCCTGGCTGAGCGTGGCCCGGCTGACGCCGAGGCGTGCGGCCAGCTCGCGCTCGGCGGGCAGCCGGTCGCCGGCGCCCAGGCCGTGCTGCGAGATCCAGCCGGTGATCTGCTCGGCCACCTGCTCGTAGAGGCGGGTGCGGGCCAGCCGGCCGGGCAGGGGGGTCGCGGCCGGGGCGTCGGGGAGGCCCTCCGCCGGGCTGTCGGCGGGGGCGTCGGCGCGGTCGTCGGGCCACCGCGGTGCGTCGGACATGGGGGCAGCCTATTGACGAATGGCACACCGGCCTATTGGCTAGGCCACTGAGCCAGATGTGATTGCGGTCACCAGGGCCGTCGGCTCCAGGAGGAAGGCACAGGAATGGGACCGGAATGGGTAGCGATCATCGCGCTCGTCGCGCTGTTCGTCATCGGCACGGTGCTGCCGATCAACATGGGAGCGCTGGCCTACGTGGCTGCGTGGCTCGTGGGCATGTACGCCCTCGACCTGGAGGAGAAGGAGATCCTCGCCGGCGTCAGCGGTGACCTCATCCTCACCCTGATCGGGGTGACCTACCTCTTCGCGATCGCGCGCAACAACGGCACGGTCGACCTCATCGTGCGCAGCGCGGTGCGGGCCGTGGGCGGACGGGTCGCGCTGATCCCGTGGGTGATGTTCTTCGTGACCGCGCTGCTCACCGCGATCGGCGCCGCCAGCCCGGCGGCCTGCGCGATCATCGGCCCGATCGCCCTCGGCTTCGCCGGGCGCTACCGCATCAGCCCGCTGATGATGGGCATGTTCGTCGTGCACGGCGCCCAGGCCGGCGGCTTCTCGCCGATCAGCATCTACGGCACCATCACCAACTCCGTGATGGAGGACGCCGGCCTGCCCTCCAGCGAGATCGCGGTGTTCCTCTCCAGCCTCGTCGTGAACTTCCTGCTCGCCGTCGTGCTGTTCGTCGTCCTCGGCGGGCGCGAGCTGATGAGCCGGCGCATCGAGCCCGGCGAGACCGACACCCTCGACGACGACCTCCACCGCGGCGGGCGCTCCGTGGCCGCCCGCGGCACCGGCACCACCACCGAGTCGCCCACCCAGGCCGTCGGCGTACGTCGTGACCAGGTGCTGACGCTGGTGGCGTTCGTGGCCGTGGCCGTGATCGCGCTGGTCTTCGACAAGAACATCGGCTTCGTGGCGATCACCGCGGCGGTCATCCTCGCGATGCTCTCGCCCAACGAGCACAAGGACGCCGTCAAGCAGATCGCCTGGCCCACCGTCCTGCTGGTCGCCGGCGTCAGCACGTACGCCGCGATCCTCACCGCCGCCGGGTCCCCGGAGTTCGTCGGCACCTGGGCCGCCGGTCTCGGCGCGGTCGCCATCGGTGCCCTGATCCTCTGCTACGTCGGCGGCGTGGTCTCGGCGTTCGCCTCCTCCACCGCCCTGCTGCCGGTGATCATCCCGATCGCGGTGCCGCTGATCGCCGACGGCGGCGTCAGCGCGGCGCTGTTCGTCGCGGCCCTCGCGGTGAGCTCGACGATCGTCGACGTCAGCCCGTTCAGCACCAACGGCGCGCTGATGCTCGCCAACCGCCCCGACACGATCACCGAGCCGGTGTTCTACAAGCAGATCCTGACCTACAGCGTGATCGTCGTGGCCGTCGGACCGCTCCTGGTCTGGGCCGCGCTCGTGCTGCCCCAGTGGTGAGAGGACCCACCTGATGAGCACCCCAGAGACCCCCACCGGCCCTCCGACCGGCGCGCCGCTGTCCGACGTGCTGGTGGTCGACCTGACCCGCGCGCTGGCCGGGCCCCACGCCACGATGATGCTGGGCGACCTCGGCGCCCGCGTGGTCAAGGTGGAGACCCCGTCGGGTGGCGACGACACCCGCGGCTGGGGCCCGCCGTTCGTCGGCGAGCCCGAGGCGCGGGAGTCGACGTACTTCCTCTCGGCCAACCGCAACAAGGAGTCGATCGCCCTCGACCTCAAGGACGACGCGGAGGGCGGCGACCGCGAGCTGCTGCTGCGCCTCGTCGACCGCGCCGACGTGCTGGTGGAGAACTTCCGCACCGGGGTGCTGGAGCGCCTCGGCCTCGGCATCGCGACCCTGCAGGAGCGCAACCCGCGCCTGGTGGTGCTCTCGATCACCGGCTTCGGCCACGACGGCCCGGAGGGCGGGCGCGCCGGCTACGACCAGATCGCCCAGGGCGAGGCCGGCCTGATGTCGCTGACCGGGTCGGGCCCCGAGGACCCGCAGCGGGTCGGCACCCCCATCGCCGACCTGCTCTCGGGCATGTACGGCGCCTACGGCGTGGTCGCCGCCCTCAACGAGCGCCACCGCACCGGGCGCGGCAGCGTCGTGCGCACCTCGCTGCTGGCCTCGGTGGTCGGGGTGCACGCCTTCCAGGGCACCCGGTGGACCGTGGCCGGCGAGGTGGGCCGCGCGCAGGGCAACCACCACCCGTCGATCTCGCCCTACGGGCTGTTCCGCTGCCGCGACGGCTCGGTGCAGATCGCGCTGGGCAGCGAGGGGCTGTGGAAGCGGTTCTGCGCCGGCTTCGGCCTCGACCCCGACGCCGCCGGGCTCGCCACCAACTCCGAGCGCGTCGCCGTGCGCGAGCGGGTGGTGGAGGTCGTGGAGGGCGTCTTCGCCGACTGGGACGCCGAGCCGCTGCTGGCGCGGCTCGCCGAGGTGGGGGTGCCGGCGGGCAAGGTGCGCAGCCTCGACGAGGTCTACGCCTGGGACCAGACCCGCAGCCAGGGCCTGCTCGTCGACGTCGACCACAGCACCCTCGGCCCGCTCACCCTCCCCGGCCCGCCGCTGCGGTTCTTCGACGGCGACGGCACCGAGGTCACCCGCCGCGACCACACCGCGCCGCCGGTGCTCGACGAGCACGGCGCCGCCCTCCGGGCCTGGCTGGACGCCGACGGGCCGGCTGACGGGGTCGGCGGGGGAGCGGGCGCGTGAGCGAGCGCTGGACGGCACGCGAGCTGCTGGAGCTCGTGCTCGACGACGGCTCCTTCGCGTCGTGGGACGTCGCCGTCGACACCTCCCACCACCCCGCCGACTACCGCGCGGCGCTGGAGCGGGCCGCCGCGAAGGCCGGCACCGACGAGTCGGTGGTCACCGGGCGGGGCCTGATGCGCGGGCGCCCGGTGGCGGTGCTGGCCGGGGAGTTCGGCTTCCTGGCCGGATCGATCGGCACCGCCGCCGCCGACCGCATCACCGCCGCGGTGCGCCGGGCGACCGCCGAGGGGCTGCCGCTGCTCGCGACCACCGCCTCCGGCGGCACGCGGATGCAGGAGGGGACGCCGGCCTTCGTGCGGATGGTGGAGATCTCGCGGGCGATCATGGCCCACCGCGCCGCCGGCCTGCCGTACCTGGTCTACCTGCGCCACCCCACGATGGGCGGCGTCTTCGCGTCGTGGGGCTCGCTGGCCCACGTCACGGTGGCCGAGCCGGGCGCGCTGGTGGGGTTCCTCGGGCCCAAGGTCTACGAGGCGCTGCACGGCGAGCCGTTCCCGGCCGGCGTGCAGACCGCGGAGAACCTGTCGGCGCGCGGGGTCATCGACGCCGTGGTGCCGGCCGAGCAGCTGCCGGCGCTGGTCGACCACGCCCTCGCCGTGCTGGTCGACGCCCCCGACGTCCCGGCGCTGCCGCGCCGCGAGGGCGAGGCGGCGGGCGACGGCTCGGCGTGGGAGTCGATCGGCATCACCCGGGCCCCCGGCCGGGCAGGCGTGCGGGACCTGCTGCGCCACGCCGGCACCCGCACCGTGCGGCTGCGCGGCACCGACGAGGGCGAGCTCGACGCCACCGTGATCGTGGCGCTGACCCGCCTCGACGGGCAGCCGTGCGTGGTCGTCGGCCAGGACCGCACCCGCCAGTCGCCGCAGACGCCGATGGGCCCGGCCGCGCTGCGCGAGGCGCGTCGTGCGATGCGGCTGGCCGAGGAGCTGGGCCTGCCGCTGGTCACCGTCATCGACACCCCCGGTGCGGAGCTGTCGCAGCGCGCCGAGGAGGGCGCCATCGCCGGGGAGATCGCGCGCTGCATCGCCACGATGACCACGATGACCGTGCCGACGGTCTCGGTGGTGCTCGGCCAGGGCTGCGGCGGCGGCGCGCTGGCCCTGCTCGCCGCCCAGCAGGTGGTGGCCGCCGAGCACGCCTGGCTGGCCCCGCTGCCCCCCGAGGGCGCCAGCGCCATCGTGCACGGCGGCGACACCTCCCACGCCGCGTCGATGTCGGAGCAGCAGCAGGTCCGCGCGGTCGACATGCTGCGCGCCGGCACCGTCCACCACGTCGTCCCCGAGCACCCCTCCGACACCCCCCGCGACCTCGCCGTCGCCGTCGCCGCCGAGGTCGCCGTACGCCTCCACGCGGTGACGGAGGGGGTGCGGGTTTCACCAGCCAGCCGGTGAAACCCGCACCTGTCGGCCGTCGCGTGGGTCGACAGGTGCGGGTCCGGGCCGACAGGTACGGCGATCCGCGGCGGCCGCGCGAACCCGGCGTACCGGGACCGGGACCGGGGTCAGCTGGCCTTCTTCGCCGCCGTCTTCCGGGTGGTGGTCTTCTTCGCGGCGGTGTCGGCCGTCTTCGAGGCGGTCTTCTTGGCGGGGGTCTTCTTCGCAGGGGCCTTCTTCGCCGCGGACGTCGACTTCGCCGCGGCCCGCTTGGACGGGGCCTTCCTCGCCGGCGTCGCGTCCGCCGACTCGCTGTCGTCGTCCGCCGACTCGTCCTGGGCGTCGCCAGAGGAGCCCGCCGACCCCGAGGAGCCCGACTCGCCGCGCGCCGTCTTCGCGGCCTCGACCGAGCGCTGCAGCGCGGCCAGCAGGTCGACGACCTCGCCGGAGGACTTGGTGGAGGTGGGGGTGCGCTGGATGTCGCCGCCCTCGATCTTGGCCTTGACCAGCGCCTCGACCGCCCCGGCGTAGTCGTCCTCGAACTCGCTGGCGTCGAAGTCGCCGGCGAGGGTCTCCACCAGCATGGTCGCCATCTTGACCTCGCTGTCCTTGACCTCGCCACTGTCGACGGAGAAGTCGGGGGTGCGCACCTCGTCGGGCCACATCATCGTCTGCAGCACGATCACGTCGTCACGCACCCGCAGCACCGCGATCGTGGTGCGCTGGCGCAGCGCCACGGTCACCACCGCCATCCGGTCGGCGTCGACGAGGGCCTGGCGCAGCAGGGCGTACGGCTTGGCGCCGGTCTTCTCCGGCTCCAGGTAGTAGCTCTTCTCGAACAGCAGCGGGTCGATCTGGTCGCTCGGCACGAACTTCTCCACCGCGATCTCGCGCGACGACGTCGCCGGCAGCTCGGCCATGTCGTCCTCGCTGAGCACGACCATCTCGCCGTCCTCGGTCTCGTAGCCCTTGGCGATGTCGGCGTAGGCCACCTCCTCGCCGTCGATGGCGCACACGCGCTGGTAGCGGATGCGGCCGCCGTCCTTGGCGTGCACCTGGCGGAACGACACGTCGTGCGACTCGGTGGCGGCGTAGAGCTTGACGGGCACGCTGACCAGGCCGAAGGAGACCGCGCCCTTCCAGATGGCTCGCATGTCGGGTCCTGTCGTCCGGGGGCGGGTGGTGCGCGAGGGGTGGCGCGGGGAGGTGGAGCGTGTCGCTGGTGTGACGGGTGTGGTGCCGAGTATTCATCGGCGCGGCCGACTCGGGAAGGATGGACCCATGCTGCCGATGCTCGCCACACCCGGGAAGGTCCTGCCCACGGGCGAGGGCTGGACCCACGAGGTCAAGTGGGACGGCGTGCGCGTGCTCGCCGACACCGCCGGGGGAGCGGTGCGGATGACCAGCCGCAACGACAACGTGGTCACGGTGGCCTGGCCCGAGCTGGCCGGCGACCCGCTCGCGGGGCGTGACCTGCTGGTCGACGGCGAGGTGATCGCGCTGAACGACGCCGGCCTGCCCGACTTCCGCGTGCTGCAGGACCGGATGCACGTGCGCAAGGCCCCGGCCGCCGCCCGCCTGGCCGAGCAGCTGCCGGCCACCTACATGGTCTTCGACCTGCTGCGCCTCGACGGCCGCCCGCTGCTCGACGAGCCGCTCGAGCGGCGCCGGGAGCTGCTGGCGGGGCTGGTCGCCGACGGCCTCGACCCGGCCTGGCAGGTGCCGGCGGCGTACGACGACGGCCAGATGCTGCACGACGCCACCCACGCCCAGGGCCTGGAGGGCATCGTCAGCAAGCGGCGGTCGTCGCCGTACACGCCGGGGGCCCGCAGCCCGCACTGGCTGAAGAAGGCCCACCGCCACCGGCTGTCGTACGTCGTGGGCGGCTGGCGCCCCCAGGAGGGCACCACCGACCGGCTCGGCGCGCTGCTCCTGGGGGAGCCGACGCCCGACGGGCTGCTCTACCGTGGCCGCGTGGGCAGCGGGATCGGCGGCCGGGCCGCGGCGGTGCTCTCCGAGCTGCTCGCGCCGCTGGCGCGCGAGCGCAGCCCGTTCGCCGACGAGGTGCCGCGCATCGACGCCCGCGGGACCCACTGGGTGGAGGCGGTCGTCGTCGTCGACGTGGACACCCACCACACCTCGCGCGCCGAGCGGCTGCGCCAGCCGTCGTACCAGGGCGTGCGCGGCGACCTCTCGCCGGAGGACCTGTGAGCCCGGCCGCGCGCGACGAGGTGCGCGTGGAGGTCGACGGGCGCACGCTGGTGCTGAGCAACCTGGCGAAGGTGCTCTACCCCGCCACCGGCACCACCAAGGGCGAGGTGCTCGACTACTACGCGCGCATCTCGCCGGTGCTGCTGCCCCACCTCGCCGACCGGGCGGTCACCCGCATCCGCTGGCCCCACGGCGTGCAGGGCGGCAGCTTCTACGAGAAGAACGTGCCGCCCGGCACGCCGGCGTGGGTGCGCACCGCCACCGTGTCGACCACGGGCAGCCGCGGGGCGAGCCGCAACGGCGACACGCTGGTCTTCCCCGTCGTCGACGACCTGGCCACCCTCACCTGGCTGGGCAACCTGGCGGCCCTCGAGCTGCACGTGCACCAGTGGACGGTGGGCCGCAACGGCCGCCCCCGCAACGCCGACCGGCTGGTGGTCGACCTCGACCCCGGCGAGGGTGCCGGGCTGCACGAGTGCGCGCAGGTCGCGCTGATGGTGCGCGACGAGCTGGCCGAGCGCGACCTGGCCGTGCGCCCGGTCACCAGCGGCAGCAAGGGCCTGCACCTGTACGCCGACCTCCCCGGCCGGATGCGCCCCGACGACTCCTCGGCGCTGGCCAAGGAGGTCGCGGAGACCCTGCAGAAGCGCCACCCGGCGCTGGTGACCGCCACGATGACCAAGGCCCGCCGCTCGGGCAAGGTGTTCCTCGACTGGTCGCAGAACGCCGGATCGAAGACCACCCTGTCGCCCTACAGCCTGCGCGGGCGCGAGCGTCCCACGGTCGCCACGCCGCTCACCTGGGCCGAGGTCGAGGCCGGCGCCGACGACCCGCTGGGGCTGGATCAGGTGCGTTTCGAGGAGGTCCTCGACCGGGTGGCCGACCTCGGCGACCTGTTCGCGCTCGACGCCGGCTGACCGGCGCCGCGTCCGCGTCCGCGTCCGTGCCGGGAGTGTGGCGTCGGCCACGCGACGACCGACCCTTAGGGTGGTCCCATGCCGCGTGTGCTGGTCGTCGAGGACGAGGAGGACATCGCCTTTCCCCTCGTCCGGACGCTGGAGCGCGAGGGCTACGACGTGGTCTGGGTCGACAGCGGCCAGAAGGCCCTCGACGACCTCTCCACCGGCACCACGCCCGCCGACGTGGTGATCCTCGACCTCGGGCTGCCCGACATGGACGGCCTCGAGGTGTGCCGCCGCGCCCGCGAGGCCGGCTACCTCGGCGCCATCATGATCGTCACCGCCCGCGCCGCCGAGCTCGACCGCGTCGTCGGCCTCGACTACGGCGCCGACGACTACGTCGCCAAGCCGTTCGGTCTCGCCGAGCTGCAGGCGCGGGTGCGGGCGCTGCTGCGCCGTACGTCGGGCCCGCGCGGCGCGGAGGAGAACCCCCTCGGCCTGCGCATCGACGGCGACGCCCGGCGGGTGTACTCGGGCAGCGCGGAGGTGCCGCTCACCGGCAAGGAGTACGACGTGCTGACGATCCTGGCCGCCCAGCGCGACAAGGTGGTCTCCCGCGGCCGGCTGATGGCCGACGTGTGGGACGAGAACTGGTTCGGCTCCACGAAGACCCTCGACGTGACGATCGGCCGGCTGCGCCAGAAGCTGGAGAGCGTCGGCGCGGTCGAGAAGGTCGTCGCGGTGCGCGGCGTGGGCTTCCGCCTCGAGAGCCCGCAGGGGTGAGCGCGGTGGGCGGCGAGCGACCGGTCGAGACCTGGCTGACCGACATGGACGGCGTGCTGGTGCACGAGGAGGTGCCGATCGCCGGCGCCCAGGAGTTCATCGAGCGGCTGAAGAGCTCGGGGCGACGGTTCCTGGTGCTGACCAACAACTCCATCTACACCCCGCGCGACCTGCGCGCCCGCCTGCTCGGCAGCGGCATCGACGTGCCGGAGGACGCGATCTGGACCTCGGCGCTGGCCACCGCCCAGTTCCTCGCCGACCAGCGTCCCGGCGGCACGGCGTACGTCGTCGGCGAGGCCGGGCTCACCACGGCGCTGCACGACATCGGCTACGTGATGACCGACCGCGACCCCGACTACGTCGTGCTGGGCGAGACCCGCACCTACTCGTTCGAGGCGATCACCCGCGCGATCCGCCTCGTCGACGCCGGCGCCCGGTTCATCGCCACCAACCCCGACGTGAGCGGACCCAGCCAGCAGGGCGTGCTGCCGGCCACCGGCTCGGTGGCGGCGCTGATCAGCACCGCCACGGGCCGCCAGCCGTACTTCATCGGCAAGCCCAACCCGCTGATGATGCGCAGCGCGCTCAACCGCATCGACGCCCACTCCGAGACCACCGTGATGGTGGGCGACCGGATGGACACCGACATCATCTCCGGCCTCGAGGCGGGCCTGCGCACCGTGCTGGTCACCACCGGCTCCACCCGGCGCGACCAGGTGGAGACGTTCCCCTACCGGCCCACCCGCGTCGTCGACTCCATCGCCGACCTCGTCGACCTGGTCGGGGAGGGCGTGCAGTCGCCCGGGGCCGAGGCCGCCGAGGCCGACTGAGCCGCTCGGCCTCGTCGGCCCCGTCAGCCCTGCAGGTCAGGGGGCGGTGGCGGCGCTGCGGGGGTCGATGAGCACCTTGGCGTGCCGCTCGGGGTCGCCCAGCGCGGCGAACGCGGCGGCGACGCCGGCGAGGCCGACGGTGCCGGTGACCAGGGCGGAGGCGTCCACCTCGCCCTCGGCGAGCAGGTGCAGGGTGTCGCGGAACTCCAGCGGCGTGTAGCCGAGCACGAAGCGCAGGTCGAGCTCCTTGTTCACCGCCATCGCCGGGCGGAGGGCGTCCTGGCCCATGCAGACGCCCACGACGACCACCCGGGTGGCCAGTGGCGCGCTGGAGACGACGCTCTCGAGCATGCCGGGCACGCCGACGCACTCGAAGACCACGGGGCGCTTCGGGTCGGTGGCGCCGATGTGGTCGGCGGCGCGGTAGACGTGCGACCAGCCGGGCAGGCGGCGCAGCTTGTCCATCGAGTCGACGGCGAGGTCGAGCAGGTCGGGGGCGGTGGTCAGCCACCCGCGGGCGCCGGCGGCCTCCCACGGCGACTCCACGGTCGGGTCCACCACCACGTCGGCGCCGCAGGCGCTCGCCAGGGCGCGGCGCCCGGCCGAGGGGTCGCTGGCGACGACCGTCTGCACGCCGCGGGCGCGCAGGTGGGCGATCACGGCGAGCCCGACCGGGCCGCAGCCGAGCACGACCGCCACGTCGCGCTTGCCCACCTCGCTGCGGTTGACCGCGTGCAGCGCCACCGCCATCGGCTCGGTGAGCACCGCGACGTCGGGCGCGAGGCCGTTCGGCACGGGGAACGTCATGGACGCCTCCACCAGCACCCGCTCGGCGTACCCGCCGGGCGCCAGCGGCGACAGCCCCGTCAGGTGCACCCCGCCGCGGGCGCGCACCAGCGGGAACGACACCACGTGGGTGCCGGGACGCAGCTCCCGGCCGCCGGCGCCGCGAGCCTGCTCGACGACCTCGCCGCAGAACTCGTGGCCCAGCACGACGGTGGTGTCGGAGCGCATGAAGTCGGTGTAGTCGAGCTCCTCCATCACCTCGTTGAGCTCGTCGGCGTGGTCCTTCGCGTGCAGGTCGGAACCGCAGATGCCGCAGCGCAGGACGTCCAGCACCAGCTGACCGCGGGCCGGGCGCGGGTCGGGCACGTCGGCCACCTGCAGGTGACCGCCCGCGCAGGTCACGGCCCTCACCGGGCGCTCCGGGCGGTGGGTGCAGCCGTCAGGCGGGCCGGGGGCGGCGTGGCGGGGGAGTCGGGGCGCATGGGGTGAGCATGCCCCGTGTCGGGGTCGGGCGCTGCGGGACCGGTCAGCGGCGCACGACGGCGAGCACGGCCCGGGCGACGGCCGGGGCGAGGTCGTCGGTGGCGAGCGGGCGCGCCGACAGGCGGTCCTCGTCGAAGAGCGCCTGGGTGGCGCCGAGGGAGAACAGCAGCCGCCACGCCGCCTCGGCGCACGCGGGGGTGGTCGCGAAGCGGGCCTCGAGCCAGCCGGTGACGGCGGCCGCCAGACGGTGGGTGGCGGCGGTGCCGGGTGGTCCGAGGCGCGGATCGGTGCGGCCCTCGACGACCAGCGTGCGCAGGGTGGCGCGCTCGTCGGCGAAGATCCGCAGCGCGGCCCGGGCCAGCAGGTCGAGCGCCGCAGCGTCGTCGGGCTCCTTGTCGGCCTCGGCGAAGGCGGCCGCGGTCTGCTCCTCGAGCCGGGTGAGCGCCCGGGCCTGGGCCGCGACGAGCAGTCCGGTGCGGTCGCCGAAGCGGTGGTAGAGGGCGCCGTTCGAGGTGCCGGCCGCGCGGGCCACCGCAGCCACCGTCACGACGGCCGGGCCACCGGCGGCGAGCAGGTCGAGGGTGGCGGTGAGCATGCGGTCGGCCGACGACTCGCTGCGCGACTGCAGGGGGGTCCTCACCCGCACACCGTAGCGAGAACAGAGCGGTTGCTCTAGTTTGGCTCGCATGAGGTCCTTCTCCTGGCGCGGGCAGCGGTTCGGCGGCGTCCCGCGCGACCACTGGCAGCGCGCGGCCGCCGCGCTCGACCCCGAGGTCGACCACGTCGAGATCTACCGGATGCTGGCGGTCTACGAGTTCCCGTGGGACCTCAACCAGGCCCTGTCCTTCGCGCTGTTCCGCACCTACGCCGTGCCGGGCATCGGTCGCCTCCTGGACGCCACCGGTGCGTTCACCACCGCCACCCAGCGTCGCTACGACGACACCGCGCTGCTGCTGGAGGTGCCGTTGCTGAAGGGGTTCGCCGACCCCGAGGCCCGCACCGCGCTGCGGCGCGTCAACCAGATGCACCGCGCCTACGACATCCCCGACCACGAGATGGCCTACGTGCTGTCGACCTTCGTGGTGGTGCCGAAGCGGTGGCTCGACGACTACGGCAAGCGACCGTTCACCGACGGTGAGCTGCGCGCGTCGGTGAACTACTACCGCGAGCTCGGCCGCCACCTCGGCGTCCGTGACGTGCCCGACGACTACGCCGGCTTCGCGCGGCTGATGGACGACTACGAGGCCGCGCACTTCGGGCCCGACCCCGGTGGGCGCCGGGTCGCCGACGCCACGACGGCGCTGGTGCAGACCTTCTACCCGCGCCCGGCGGCAGCGGCCGTCGAGGTGTTCTCCCGGGCGTTGATGGACCCGCCCCTGCGCGAGGCGTTCGGGTACGCCGCGCCGCCGGCCCCCGTGGTGGCCGCCTCCCGCGCGGCCCTGCGGGCCCGCGGCCGGCTGCTGCGCCGCTTCCCGGCCCGCACCACCGCCCGTACGGCCAACGACCTGCCCTGGGTGCGCAGCCACCCCGACGGCGTCGACGTCGCCACGCTCGGCACGTGGCCGGTGCCGGGGGTTGGCGGGTGCCCGGTGCGGCACGGGTGAGCACGGTACGGGCCGGGCCCGGTGCGGGGACTGGGAGACAGGGTCTCGGCGTGGTCAACGGAGGGGCACACGTGTGCCCCTCCGTGGAGCAGCGATCCGACCGGTCCTGAGGTCAGCCGGCGGCGGGCACGTAGTCGGTGGAGTCGCCGCTGACGACCACGTAGAAGCGCTTGCGGTCCGCAGCCGTGGTGACCGAGCCGTCGCTGAGGCGCGGGCTGACCACGAGGTGCTGGGCGTCGTCGGTGCCCGACGGGGCGCAGACGACGACGCCGGCGATCCCGCACCGGGTGGCGGTGATCTCGCCGGAGAACTCGGGGTTGTTGTCGGCGCCGAGCGCCCGGCCGTTGCGGACGGTGTCGCCGTTCTGGTCCACCTGGTTCTGCAGCGCGATGGTGGCCACCACGGCGTTGTCGGAGAGGTCCTCGCCGGCGTCGACGTAGACGTTGCCGACGGCGCCGGCGGGAGTGAGGGGGTCGGCGTCGTAGCGCGACACCACGGTGAACCCGCCCGACTGCGCCTCGATCGCGCCCGTCGCGTCGACCAGCAGCCACCGGCCGGTACCGGCCGGGCCCGCCGGGCCCGCCGGGCCCTCGGGACCTACCGGACCCGGCTCGCTCTGGGCGCCGCCGCCCACCAGCGCACCGTCGCGGAAGTCGCGGGCGCGCAGGGTGCCGTCGCGCACGTCGGCCGAGCGCACCGTGTCGTTGCGCAGGTCGCGGCTGCGCAGCGAGTCGTCGACGACGTCGCCCGAGCTGATCATGGCGGCGGCGTACGACGTGCCGCCGCTCGCGGCGACGAGGGCGAGGGCGGAGACGGCGAGCCACGGGCTGGGACGGCTCGGGCGGGGGACGGAGGGGAGACGCATGGGTGGCCCTTCGGCTGCGGGGGAGGTGGAGCACGCCCGGTGGCGTCCGGCGCAGCCTACGAGCGCGCTGCCACTCCTGATCTGCGATCGACGAAGACCGTCCCGCTGACCCGTCATCTCGACGATCGAGCAGCACCCGCCCCGTTCGTCGGTCGAGCAGGGCCCGCTAGGGCTCGTATCAGACCCCCTCCGCCCCTCGGACCACACCAGCACCAACTCGCCGCGAAACAGGTTCTCCACAGTTTGAAGTCGACCGGTCGCGGCAACGCTGCCCGCTACGTAGCGTGAGCTGCGGGCGGCATCGGGGCCGCCCCACGCGACGACTCCACTCGGGACGGAGGCCGCATGGCGATCACGGCCGATGCGCGCGGCGACCTGGTCGACCAGCTCGACCTGCGGGTGCGCGAGGTGGTGCGGCGCGAGGGTGTCGACCCCCAGCGCGACGCCCCGGTGGTGCGTCGCATCGCCGAGGGCGTCGTCCGCGCCCACGACGAGCGCAGCCTGACCGGGATGGTCGCCCCGGTCGCCGACATCGACGCCGTGGTCGGGGAGCTGGTGGCCCGGGTCTCGGGCTTCGGTCCGCTGCAGGCGTTCCTCGACGACCCCTCGGTGGAGGAGGTGTGGATCAACGACCCGACGCGGGTGTTCGTGGCCCGCAACGGCCGCCACGAGCTGACCAACCTGATGCTGACCACCGCCCAGGTGACCGAGCTGGTGGAGCGGATGCTGAAGTCCAGCGGACGCCGGATCGACGTCAGCAGCCCGTTCGTCGACGCGATGCTGCCCGAGGGTCACCGCCTCCACGTCGTGCTGGAGGGCATCTCGCGAGGGTTCACCGCGGTCAACATCCGCAAGTTCGTGCTCCGCGCGGCTCGGCTCTCCGACCTCGTCGAGCTCGGCAGCCTCACGCCCCGCGCCGCGGCGTTCCTCGAGGCGTCGGTCCGCGCAGGGCTCAACATCCTCGTCGCCGGCGGCACGCAGGCGGGCAAGACCACGATGCTCAACTGCCTGGCCGCGGCCATCCCCGGCGGTGACCGCGTGGTCTCCGCCGAGGAGGTGTACGAGCTGCGCTTCCCCCACCCCGACTGGGTGCCGCTCCAGACACGGCAGTCGGGGCTGGAGGGCACCGGCCAGATCAGGCTGCGCGACCTGGTGAAGGAGAGCCTGCGGATGCGGCCCAGCCGCATCATCGTCGGCGAGGTGCGCGCCGAGGAGTGCCTCGACCTGCTGCTGGCGCTGAACGCGGGCCTGCCCGGCATGTGCACCATCCACGCCAACAGCGCCCGCGAGGCGCTGGTGAAGATGTGCCTGCTGCCGCTGCTCGCGGGGGAGAACATCGCGGCGCGCTTCGTCGTGCCGACGGTGGCCTCGTCGGTCGACCTCGTGGTCCACCTCGGCGTCGACGGCCGGGGGACACGCCGCGTCAACGAGATCGTCGGGGTGCCGGGGCGCGTCGAAAGCGACGTGATCGAGACCGAGCCGGTGTTCACCCGCAGCGGCGGCGAGCTGCGCCGCGGGCACGGCTCGGCGCCGCGGCCCGAGCTGTTCGAGCGGGCCGGGATCGACGTGCACCACATCCTGTCCGCCGACGACCCGCTGCGCAGGCCCTGATGGGCGCGCTGGTCGGCCTGGGCGTCGGTGTCGGGCTGATGCTGATCTGGTCGGCGTTCACCCTGCCCCGCACCACCGCCGGCCCCAGCGAACGGCGTCCCGGGCGCGTCGAGGTCCTGCTGGCGCGGGCCGGCCTCGCCGACGTCGCGGTCACCGGCTTCGTGCTGCTCTGCGTGGCGGTGGGATCGGTGTCGGCGGTGGTGGTGCAGGTGGCGTCGCGCACCCCACCGGTCGCGGTCGCCTTCGGCGTGATGGGCGCCTACCTGCCGCTGGCGGTCGTGTCGGGGAGGGCCCGGCGGCGGCAGGCGGAGTTCGCCGAGGTATGGCCCGAGGCCGTCGACAACCTCGCCTCCGCGGTGCGCGCCGGGCTGTCGCTGCCCGACGCGCTGGCCAATCTCGCCGTGCGCGGCCCGGAGCCGCTGCGCGAGGCGTTCGCCCAGTTCGCCCTCGACTACCAGGTCACCGGACGCTTCGGCGAGTGCCTCGACCGGCTGAAGGTCCGGCTGGCCGACCCCGTCGGCGACCGCGTCGTCGAGGGGCTGCGGGTGGCTCGCGAGGTGGGCGGCGGCCAGCTCGGTCGGCTGCTGCGCAACCTGTCGGGCTACCTGCGCGACGACGCCCGCACCCGCTCCGAGCTGCAGTCGCGCCAGGCGTGGACCGTCAACGGCGCGCGCCTCGCGGTGGCCGCGCCCTGGCTGGTGCTGCTGCTGATGTCGTTCCAGACCGACGTCATCCGCCGCTACGCCTCGCCCGCCGGCGTCGTCGTGCTGGTCATCGGCGCGGTCACCTGCGTGGTGGCCTACCGGCTGATGATGCGCATCGGCCGGCTGCCCACCGAGCGGCGGATCCTGTCGTGACCCCGACGACGTGGGGCGCCGTGCTCGCGGCCGTCCTCGCCTCCGGGCTGCTGCTGGTCGCGGCCCGCGTGCAGGCCGTGCGCCGACCGCGGCTCGGGCCGCGGGTGCTGCCGTACGTGCGCGACCTGCCGCAGGCCGGCCGCAGCGTCGGGCTCGGCCCGGTGGCGCCGACGTCGGCGCCCGGCTCCGTGGTCGCCCGGGTGTTCGGGCCGACCGTGCGCTCGTTGGCCGACACCGTCGAGCGGGTCCTCGGCGGCGCCACCTCGGTGCGCCGCCGCCTCGAGCGCGCCGGTCTCGACCGCACCGTCCACGAGCTCCGCATCGAGCAGGTGCAGTGGGGGCTGGCCGCGTTCGGTGTGGCCGCCGCGTGGGGTCTGCTGCAGGCGCTGTCCGACCCGACCGGGGTCGCCCGCTCCGCAGTCGTCTGCGTCATCGCGTTCGTGCTCGGCGTGCTCGCCCGGGACAACCACCTGTCCAGCCAGGTGCGCCGGCGCGAGCGACAGGTGCTCGCGGAGTTCCCGACCGTCGCGGAGCTGCTCGCGCTGGCCGTCGCCGCCGGCGAGAGCCCTGTGGGCGCCCTCGACCGGGTGGTCGCCCGCAGCGGGGGAGCGTTGTCGGAGGACCTCGGCCGGGTGCTGGCCGACGTCCGCACCGGCGAGCCCGTCGGTGCGGCCTTCGACCGGCTCGCCGCGAGCAGCGGGCTGCCGCTGGTGTCGCGCTTCGCCCAGGGCATCGCGGTGGCCGTGGAGCGCGGCACGCCGCTGGCCGACGTCCTGCACGCCCAGGCCGCCGACGTCCGCGAGGCCGGGCGCCGCGAGCTGATCGAGTCGGCCGCGCGGCGCGAGGTGCTGATGATGGTGCCCGTCGTGTTCCTGGTGCTCCCCGTGACCGTCCTGTTCGCCTTCTGGCCCGGGGTCGTCGGCCTCAGCCTGGTGGCCCCCTGATCGACGCCCCACCTGCTCCACCCTCTCGGAAAGGAACCACGATGCCCCCGCTGTCCCTCCTGCTGACCCGGCTCTGTGCCGTCCTCCTCGCTCGGGCCCGCGTCCCTGCAGGTCACCGCGTGCACGGCGACCGCGGCGACGTGCCCGGCTGGGTGCTGGTGACGGTGATGACCGCCGGCCTGGTGGTCGCGCTGTCGGCCGTCGCCCAGGACCAGCTGACCGCCCTGCTGCGAGACGCGCTGAACTCGGTGAAGTAGCCGTGAGCGCGGCGCGGTGGGATCGACGCGCTCGCCCGCGCCGACCGGACCAGGACGGGGCGGCGGTGGTCGACTTCGTGCTGGTCCTGGTGGTGCTGGTGCCGGTGGTGCTCGGGATCCTGCAGGTCTCGCTGACCCTGTTCGTGCGCAACACCCTTGCCGCAGCGGCGGCCGAGGGAGCGCGGGTGGCCGCCACGGCCGACCGGGCCGGTGGCGACGGGGAGGCCGCGGCGCGCCGGCAGGTGGCCGAGGTGGTGGCCGGGCGCTACGCCCAGGACGTGCGGGTGGAGCAGGTCAGCATCGACGGCGCCCCGGCGTACCGGGTGGTGATCCAGGCGCGGGTGCCGGCGCTCGGGATCGGTGGACCGGCCGTGCAGCTCGACGTCGCCGGTCACGCGGTGGAGGAGCCGGTGGTGGCGCCGGCGGGTGCGCCGTGACGCGACCGCGGCTGCGGCCCGGCCGCCTCGGCCGCCTCCGCCACCGGCCCGCCCAGGACGGCACCGCCGTCGTGGAGCTGGTGTGGCTCGGGGTCATCCTGCTGGTGCCGGTGGTGTGGATCGTGCTGAGCGTCTTCGAGGTGCAGCGCGGGGCACTGGGGGTCAGCGAGGCCGCCAGGGCGGCGGGTCGGGCCTACGCCCTGGCGCCGGACGACGCCGCGGGCCGCTCGCGTGCGGAGGCCGCGGCGCGGCAGGCGCTGGTCGACCAGGGGCTGCCGGGTGCGCCGGTGTCGGTGCAGGTGAGCTGTGCGCCGTACCCCGACTGCCACAGCCCGGGGTCGGTGATCACGGTGCGGGTGGGGTCGGGGGTGCGCCTGCCGCTGCTGCCCGACGTGCTGGGGGGTGGTGCGCCGAGCTTCGCGCTGGACGCGAGCCACACGGTGCCGATCGGCCGCTACCAGGAGGCCGACGAGTGAGGCGCGACGACGACGGGCAGGTGAGCCTGCTGATCGTGGGGTTCGCCTTCGTGCTGCTGATGGGGGTGGCGATGGTGGTGGACGCGACCGCTGCGTACCTGCAGCGCTCGGGGCTCAACACCCTGGCCGACGGGGCCGCGTTGACCGCCGCCGACGCCGGGGCGGGTGGTGAGGAGGTCTACACCGACGGGCTGGGCGAGGAGCGGTTGCGGCTGACCGAGGCCGCGGCGCGGGCCGCGGTGGTGGGCTACCTGCAGCAGGTGGGGGCGTACGGGCAGTACCCGGGTCTCGACGTGGCGGTGTCGGTGGACGCCGGGGCCCGGGAGGTGACGGTGCGGGTGGAGGCCCCGCTCGACCTGCCGTTGACGGTGCCGGGCTCGCCGGGGACGGCGACCATCGGTGCGACCGGCTCGGCGGTGGCCAGCATCGGGTGAGACCGGTGGTCGGGGCGCGACACTCGCACGAGGCCGGGAAGGCCTAAAGGGACGGAGCGGCCGGTGCGTCAGGGTGGTGTGAGCAGCGAGGAGTTCGTCGAGTTCTACACCGCGCAGAAGGACCGGTGCCTGCGGGCGGCGGTCGCCAGCGGCATGGAGCCCGGCCGCGCCGAGGAAGCGGTCGCCGAGGCGTTCGCCCGGGCGTGGTCGAGGTGGCGCGCCGTGCGCGTCATGGAGCACCCCACCGCCTGGGTGGTGCGCACCGCGATCAACCAGGACATCTCGTGGTGGCGCTCGCGTCGCCGCGAGGTGTTCGTCGACGTCGTCGCCGCGGAGCCGGTCACCGACGACCACGGCCGCGTCGACCTCGTCGCCGCCGTGCGCCGGCTGCCGCCCCGCCAGCGCGAGGTCGTGGTCCTGCGCTACCTGCTCGACCTCGACACCCGCTCGACCGCCCAGGTGATGGGCGTCGCCCCCGGGACCGTCGGTGCTCACCTCCACCACGCCCTCGCATCGCTGCGGGAGCACCTCACCACCTCCGAAGGGACACCGCTGTGAACGACGAGCTGGAGCGAGCGCTCCGCGGCAGCACCGCACACCTCACCCTGGACACCCCCGTCACCGACGTCCTCGCGCGCGGCGACCGGGTGCGCCACCGCCGGCGTCGGGCCGTCGCCCTCGGGGCCACGGGGGTCGCCGCGGTGGCGGCGTTCAGCACCGCCGCCGTCGTCGCCCAGCCGCCGGACGAGCGTCGGCCCGTCGAGGCGGTCGACCCCGCCGACCCCGCCCGGCCCGCCGCGGTGCAGGTCGCGTCGTGGTCGGGCCCGACCGCCGACCTGTCGGCCGACCAGATCGCCGCGGTG
This sequence comes from Nocardioides sp. FY1077, assembly GCF_058681775.1. Lineage (NCBI taxonomy): Bacteria > Bacillati > Actinomycetota > Actinomycetes > Propionibacteriales > Nocardioidaceae > Nocardioides > Nocardioides sp. FY1077. The sequence continues at coordinate 569,260 of NZ_JBZWDB010000002.1, forward strand.
CAGGCGGCGTGCGCCGCCTCGGCGAGGGGCAGCGGGTTCTCCGAGCCGGGCTGGCGCCTGCCCGGCACCACCCCGCCGGTCGCCGCCGAGCAGCGGGGCGACGTCGTGCTGACCCACTTCAGCAGGGGACGCGACTACGCCAGCTGTGCGCTGGAGCCCGCCGACGACGGCACGTTCCAGGTGACGGGGCAGAGCGCCGGTGTGGCGCAGCCCGTCCCCGACGGGCGGTACCTGTCGCTGGTCACCTCCGGCGCGGCCGACCCCGGGCCGCTCGGCGGCACCCTCGTCGACGCGTACGCCGTCGTCCGCACCGCGCCCGACGTGGCGCAGGTCGAGGTCGCCGTCGGCGGCGACACCTACGACGGCAGCCTCGCCGACGGCCTCGCCTTCTTCTGGTTCGACGACGGCTCGCTGACCCAGGACGAGCTCGACCGGGCGGTCGTCACGGCCCTCGACGCCGACGGCGACGTCCTGCGCCGCTCCGACCCCGGCGAGGTCTGGTAGCGACCGGGCCCGCCCTGCGGCCGGCCGACGACACCGACCGCCCGGTCGGCCGTTGTGCCGCAGCCGCCGGGGTACTGGCCGCCTGTGGACCACCCCGGCAGCACCCCCGCCCCCGGCCGGGTGGTCGTCGTGCCGGGCCTCGGCCTCGACGCGCGCTCCTGGCGGCCGGTCGCGCAGCGGCTGCCGTGGCCGGTGACGGTGCACCCGCTCCCCGGCTACGGGCTCCCCGCGCCCGCCGGCGCCGACCTCGCCCCCGCCACGCTGGCCGCCCAGGTGGTCGACGGCCTGCCCGCGGCGGACGACCGCTCGCCGGTCGTGCTCGTCGGCCACTCCTCGGGCGCCCAGGTCGCGGCACACGTGGCCCGGCTGGCGCCCGACCGGGTGGCCGCCCTCGTCCTCGTCGGCCCCACGACCGACCCGCGGGCGGCGGGGTGGCCGGCGCTGGTGCGGCGCTGGGTCGCCACCGGGGTGGGGGAGGACCCCCGCCAGGTGCCGGCCCTGCTGCGCCAGTACCGCCGTACCGGGCTGGCCTCGATGGCGCGGGCGCTGGACGTCTCGCGCCGCGACGACGTGCGCCGCACGCTCGCGCAGGTGACCTGCCCGGTGGTGGTGGTGCGCGGGCCGCGCGACCGGATCTGCCCGGCCGACTGGGCCACCGGCCTCGACCGGCGGCAGGTCACCCTGGACCGGGGCGCCCACATGGTCCCGCTCACCCACGGGGGCGCCGTCGCCGGCGTCCTGACCGGGCTGCTGTCGGCGGCCGCCTCACGCCCGGTGCAGTCAGAGCACGGACCGTCGGGCCGGTCACGTCGGGACGGCGGGCGCATGGGACGTCGAGGTGAGCCCTGACCAGGCGGCGACGTCCAGGACGTGGTCAAGGGAGATGAAGTCGACGTCGCGCTCCCACCGTGCCCGGTCTTCGTCGGCCGGACGGTTGGCGTGGACGGCCTCGCGGCTCACGGTCTTCGTGTGGTCGCGGAGGGCTTCATCGTCACCCAGGAACTCGCGCAAGGTGCGAGGGGCGTTGCCGGCCAGGACGACGGCACCGCCGCGGTGGGCAGCACGCACCGCTTCCGGTGCGGTCGTGACCCACCTAGGGCGGCCAGCCCACGGGCGAGGTCCTTCGCCGAGGTACAGGTGTGCCGGGCCAGCTCGAACGGCGTCGCGTACAGCTCGGTCCCACGAGGTGTCCTCGTGGCGAAGAAGTCGGCAACCCCGGCTCAACTCCCGGTTGACCCGTCGGAAGAAACCGCTCGGACGGTCGGTTCTACTACCATGGGCGTCGCCGCTCGGCGGTTGACTGCCCAGGACAGGAGAGTTCGCCAGGATGGCTGTGCAGGGACGTGCTCTCGAGACCAGGGCGACGGTCTTGGCCGCCGCCGCGCGCGTGTTCGAGGACAAGGGCTACGCCCTCGCGACCGTGGCCGACATCCTGGCCGAGGCGCAGGTGACCAAGGGTGCGCTGTACTTCCACTTCGCCTCCAAGGAGGCGCTCATGCACGCAATCGTCGACGAGCAGAGCAACTGGCGCCAAGGCGTGGGGCTCGACCTCGACAACCCGGTGCAGGCGGCCATCGACCTGAGCTACGCGTTTGGTCGGGCCCTCCGGGACGACGTCCTGGTCCGGGCCAGCATCCGGGTCACCATCGAGCAGAGAACCTTCGGGTTCCGCGACGCACGACCCTACGAAGAGTGGATGGACGCTGCCACCCAGCTCCTGTCGCTGGCCCAGGACAAACGCCACCTCGTCGATGGCGTCGACGTGGGCGACGCCGCGAGCTTCATCACCGCGGCGATCTCCGGCGTCCAGCTCGTGTCCGAAGCGGTCGCCTCCCGGGCCGATCTCGACCACCGCCTCGAGGTCCTGTGGAACCTCACGCTCCCGGGCCTGGTCGTGCCCCGGGTGCGCCGCCGCTTGATCCTGCGACCTGGAGGTGGGCCTGCTCAGTAGCAGCGGGTGTCGAGGTCGAGGCGGCGACATTTCCCTGACTAGCTACGCGAGCCTTGTAAACAAACCGCCCGCGTGGTTTTGTTGTGGGGACGTGGCGGATCAAGCGCGGGAGACCGGAGGAGATCGAGCTGATGACCTTGCTCACGATGACCTTCGGACCCGCGCTGTGTGCTCAACCACGACGGCGGGCCGCCCTGGACCGGAGAGGCGCAAGATGACCGAGGCGCAGCCGGGCGCCGAGGCGACATCCGGGCCGGCGACCGGGTCCTCCGAGCCGCGGGGCCTGACCCGGTGGCAGGCGGTGCCCCTCGCGATCGGATCGGTCGCCGGCTCGGGGATCCTCTTCCTCCCGTCGGCCGTCTACGCCCGCGCCGGGCAGAACAGCCTCCTCGTGTGGGTCGCCGCGACGCTGCTGTGCCTGCCGATGCTCTTGATGTTCGACGACATGGTGCGCACCAACCCCGAGGGACGAGGTATCGAGTCCTTCATCAGGACCGGGCTCGGTGACGCCTTCGCGCGCTGCGTCCCCATCATGTTCACCGCGCTGGTCATCGTCGGGCTGCCGTCGGGGGCCTTCGTCGCGGGCCGCTACGTCGCGCTTGCGCTCTCGCTCGACGAGGTGGTCGTCATCGCGGTCGCCGCCGCGGTGCTGCTGGCTGCCGTCGTCGTCAACTCCGCCGGAGTCCGGGCGAGCACCCGGGTCCAGACCGTCACGACCTGGGCCCTGGTGCTGATCGCCAGCGTGCTGCTGCTCAGCGCGATCCCGTCGGCCGACAACGTCGGTCGCGTGGTGCCGGACGGGCAGGGTCTGAGCCTGGTGCTCCCGGGGGTGCTGCTCGCCTTCTGGGCCTTCGCCGGCTTCGAGAACCTCACGTTCCTGGCCCACGAGTTCAGGGAGCCCGCCAGGGACTTCCTGCCGGTCAGCGCGATCGCGCTGGCCGTCTACGGCGCCTTCACGGTGTTGCTGACGGTCGCCATCGCGGTGGTCGTGCCGCGCAGTGACGTCGACCAGGTCGTGGGGCTGCTCCAGCTCGCCGAGGGCACCGGCCTCGGCCGGGCCGTGGTGCTGCTGGTGACCGCGATCGCCTGCTGCGCGATGCTGCTCAACGCGGTTGCCTGGGTGTGGGGGGTGTCCCAGCTGGTCCGGGACGCCGCCGAGGACGGGATGCTGCCCGCCCGCTTCGCGGCCACCCACGACGGGGTCGCCCGGCCGGCGTTGGTGCTGATCGCGGTGCTGTTCGTCCCCGCCTCGGTGGTGCTGGCCGTGCGGCCCTCCCTGGTCGTGGAGCTGACCGCGACGGCGAGCGGCATCTTCATGCTGCTCTACATCCTGAGCATCTTGTCCTACGTGCGGGTCCGCGGGCTGACCCTCCGATCGGTGCTGAACCTGGTCCTCATGGTCGTCATCGTGGTGAGCCTGGTGCAGTCGGCGTGGGAGGCGCTGTACGGCGTCGCGGTGCTCGCGCTGGCCCTGGGGCTCCAGGTCCTACGGCGCAGGCGCCAGTCGGGCCGAGCCTCCGGGTCCCGGCCGGCATGACGATGGAGTCGGTGTTCGCCTCACACGGGCGACGACCGCGGCGATCTCCCTCGTCTGCGCGGTGGTCTGCCTCCTCGTCACTGCCACCACGGGCGTCTCGTCGGGTGCGTCGTGGTGGTGGGCGCTCGCGCTCGCCCCGGCGCCGGCCCTCGGCCTGCTCCTCGGCGTGCGACTGCGACGCCGCACCGTCGAGGCGGTCTTCCGCCCGGTCGTCCAGGTCCTCGTCGCCGTGACCGGCGTCAGCGTCCTGGCGCACGTGGTGCTCGCGGGCTGAGCCGGTCAGAGCAGGCCGAGGCCGACCGCGTGCCGGCGTACGGCGTCGCTGTCGGCGGCGAGCACGAACGGCACGTCCTCGGTCCAGGCGCCGGTGACCTGCTCCACCCGCCCGTCGCCGGTGTCCACGCGCACCTCGCGGATGTAGATCGCGATGATCCGCCCGGGGTTGGCGCGCACGACGGCGGCGTAGATCTCGGGGTCCTTCTCGCCCGAGTCGCCCAGCAGCACGAACCGCAGCCGCGGGTGGAGGTCGAGGACCTCCTGGAGGCGCCCCGCCTTCTGCTCGCGGCCGGCGGCGGTGCCGAGCAGGTCGCGCAGCAGCACCGGCCCGATCGGGAACGCCCGATAGCGCAGGAACGACATCAGGAAGCCGTGCAGGTTCCAGGGGCTGGAGGAGACGTAGAAGACGGGGTTGGTGCCGGCCGCGAGGTCGACGTACAGCTCCGGAGCGCCCGGGAACGGCGTGCGGGTGAGGGCGGAGCCGGTGACGGTCTGCCGGATCATGTGACCGACGCGCTGCACGCCGGTCTGCAGGATCGTGTCGTCGACGTCGGAGAGCACCCCGAACGCCGCGTCGCCGCGCGGCACCAGCACCTCTAGCGGCGTGGTGCGCGGGTCGGTGAGGCCGCGGTAGGTGCCGGCCAGTTCGACGGTGCCGCGGGTCCACGGCGAGGTGAGCCGGCCGGCCTCCGGCTCCAGGCGCACCTGGAAGTAGCCGTCGGCGTCGGTGACGGTCTCCACCGTCGTGCCTGCGACGGTGACCCGCAGCGGCACCCCCGGCAGGTCGTCGGTGAGGAACTGCCGCACGGTCCGGCGCACGGCGGCGACGACGCCCTCGCCCTCCACGGCCTCGGAGGGGTTGGGGTCGTCGAGGACGCGGCCGCGCACCACCACCCCGTGGTCGCTGCCGTGGCCGAGGTAGGTCTCGATGCGGAGGTCGACCGGCGTGCGGGTGCGGGCCCGGCGCAGCCGCGTCCCGTCCCATGCCTGCTCCAGCCCGCGGACCCAGCGACTCGCACTCATGGGCCCACCCTAGGCAGCGCAGGCCTACGGCGGGGGCGGTCCCGGCCTGGCACGATGCACCGGTGCGCCCCCGACGACTCCACGTGACCGGCGCCAGCGGCGCCGGCACCACCACGCTGGCGCGTGCGGTCGCCGACGCCTGGGCCGTGCCCCACGTCGACGCCGACGACTACTTCTGGCTCCCCACCGACCCGCCGTACGCCGCGAAGCGGCCCGAGGCCGAGCGGGTGGCCCTGATGGAGCAGGTGGTGCTGCCGCGGCCCGCGTGGGTGCTCTCCGGCTCGATGCTCGGCTGGGGCGACGCGGTGGTGGCCCGCTGCGACGCCGTGGTGTTCCTGACCCTCGACCCCGCCGAGCGGATGCGGCGCCTCGAGCAGCGGCAGCGGGTGCGCGCCGCCGGGCAGCCGGTCGACGAGCCCGCGCTGGCGGCGTTCCTGGCCTGGGCCCGCGGGTACGACGACCCGACCTTCGACGGCCGCAGCCGGGCGCGCCACGAGGAGTGGCTCGCCACGCTGGGCTGCCCCGTGCTGCGCCTCGACGCCGTCGCCCCGCGGGAGTCGCTGCGCGACGGGGTGCTCGCCTGGGAGCCGCAGCCGGGAGCGGCAGCCGGAGCGCCCACCGCCCGGTGAGCCGACCCCACCCGTCCGGCACCCGTCGTTCCACCGATCGGCCGGTGCCGCCGGAGTCGTGACGTCACTACGGTGACGCCGTGATCCTCCGCCACCGTGTGCTGACCGCCCTGGCCACCCTCGTGCTGACCGCCCCCGCGGTCGGCGCCGCGGGCGCCGGGAGCGCGGCCGGCGCGCAGGCCGGCGACGAGGCGGAGGCCCAGCGCAAGTACCAGGCCTCGACGGTGCGGCACACCAACGCCGAGCGCTCGGAGCGCGACCTGGCCACGGTGAAGCGGCAGCGCTGCGTCCAGCGGTTCGCGGTCGCGCAGGCGAAGAGCATGGCGCGCCGGGAGGTGATGGACCACCAGCCGCTGCCGCCGGTGCTGCAGGAGTGCGACCTGAGCCTGGTGGGGGAGAACGTCGCCTACGGCTACCCCAGCGGCAAGGCGGTCGTGGCGGCGTGGATGGACTCGCTGACCCACCGCCTCAACATCGTCAACCCCGCCTACCGCCTCATCGGCGTGGGCGCGCGCCGCGGTGACGACGACCGCTGGTACGTCTCCCAGGTGTTCGGGCGCGCCTGACGCTCACGGCGTGAAGACGACCCGCAGGCAGCCGTCCTTCTTCTCCTTGAACAGCTCGTAGCCGCGCGGGCCCTCCTCGAGCGACATCCGGTGGGTGGTGAGCACCGTCGGGTCGAGGCGGCCCTCGGCGACGTGGGCCATCATCTCGGGCATGTAGCGCTGGCCGTGCTGCTGCGACGAGCGCAGCGTCAGGCCCTTGTTCATCACCACGCCCATCGGGAACTTGTCGGTGAGCCCGTAGACCCCCAGCACCGAGACCACGCCGCCCTTGCGGCAGGCGATGATCGACTCGCGCAACGCCTGCGCGCGGTCGGTCTCCAGGCGCAGGGCCTGCTTCACCTTGTCGTAGGCGTACTGCGGGCCGGTGCCGTGGGCCTCCATGCCCACCGCCTCGATGCACGCGTCGGGGCCGCGGCCGCCGGTGGTCTGCTTCAGCTCCTCCAGGACGTCGGTGGCGGTGTAGTCGAGCACGTCGAGCCCGAGGACGTCGCGGGCCACGGCGAGCCGCTCGGGGATGCGGTCGATGACGATGACTCGCCCGGCGCCCATCAGCCGCGCGCTCGCGGCGGCCATCAGGCCCACCCCGCCGGCGCCCCACACCGCGACGGTGTCGCCCTCGGTGATGTCGCAGAAGTCGGCGCCCATGTAGCCGGTCGGCACGGCGTCGGAGAGGTAGAGCGCCTGCTCGTCGGTGATGCCCTCGGGCACCGCGAAGCAGTTCTGGTCGGCGTGCGGCACGCGGATGTACTCCGCGTGGCTGCCGGCGTACCCGCCGAAGGCGTGGGTGTAGCCGTAGATGCCGGCGGTGGGGTAGCCCATCTCCGGCACCTGCAGCTCCGGGTGGGGGTTGGTGTTGTCGCAGGCCGACCACAGGTCGTGCTCGCAGAACCAGCAGGACCCGCAGCCGATGAACGACGGCACCGTCACCCGGGTGCCGAGGCGGGTGCGCTCCACCGCCGACCCGACCTCGACCACCTCACCCATGAACTCGTGGCCGAGCACGTCACCCTGCCGCACGGTCGGGATGTAGCCGGAGATGACGTGCAGGTCGGAGCCGCAGGTCGTGGTGCGCAGCACCCGCAGGACCACGTCGTGGGGGTTGACGATGGTCGGGTCGGGCACGGTCTCGACCCGCAGGTCGTCGACGCCGTTCCAGCACAGGGCGCGCACGGGCCCTCCTCAGCTCTCGTCGGACGGGGCAGGACGGGCGGACGGGTTCTCGGCCAGCGTGGCGACCTCGCCGGACTCCACCAGCGCCTGCAGCCGGCGCAGGCTCTTCATCGCCACGGTGCTGACGGTCAGGCGCAGCGCCGTGCCGGCCGGCCCGGGGGGCAGCGGCACGGTCAGCTCGAGGTGCACCTCGGTGCCGCGGCCAGGCGGCGCCGGCACCAGGCGTACGACGCCGCGGTGGGCCGGTGCGTGGTCGTCGGTCTCCGGCACCACCGCCTGGAAGCGCAGCGGCTCGGTGCCGGAGCCGGGGCGCACGTGCACGTCGGTGGTTCGCTGGACCCCGCCCGGCAGGCGCAGGGTCCAGCGCTGCCGGTCGGGGCCGGTGGTCACCACGTGCAGGTCGGGCCCGTCGCTGACGGCACCGAGCCCGGTGAGCACGTCGGGGTCGGCCAGCAGCGCCGACAGCTCCTCGAGCGGGCGCCCGATCGTCACGGCCTGTCGCACGACGCCCTCGCCGCCCGGCCCGCCGGCGGCGCCGATGCCGAGGCGGCGGCCCACGGGGCCGGCGACGGCGGCTGCGCGCGAGCGGGCCCGGCCCGCGAGTCCGGTCGCTCCGCGGTGGGAGGGCTGGGTGGTCATGGCGGGGCGGTACCCCGCAACCCCCGTGCCATGCGTGGGCGGGGCCAGGTCCGCGAGTAGGTGTGGGCCGTCGGCGCGACGTAGCCTGAGGGTGTGGCACTGGACTACGACACCGAGCTCAAGCAGCTCCAGGCGACCATGCGCACCATCGAGCAGGTGCTCGACATCGACGAGATGCGCAAGGAGATCGTCGACCTCGGCGAGCAGGTCGCCGCGCCCGACCTGTGGGACGACCAGGCCAACGCGACCCGGGTCACCGGTCGCCTCTCCGACCTGCAGGGCCAGGTCGACCGGTTCGCCGCCCTCAGCGAGCGCATCGAGGACCTCGGCATCATGGTCGAGCTCGGCACCGAGGAGGGCGACGCCGACTCCCTGGCCGACGCCGAGCGCGAGCTGGCCCGCATCAAGAAGGCCGTCGAGGGCCTCGAGGTCCGCACCCTGCTCAACGGCGAGTACGACGCCCGCGAGGCCCTGGTGACGATCCGCTCCGGCGCCGGTGGCGTCGACGCCGCCGACTTCGCCGAGATGCTGCTTCGCATGTACACCCGCTGGGCCGAGCAGCACGACTACTCCGTCGAGGTGTTCGACACCTCCTACGCCGAGGAGGCCGGGCTGAAGTCGGCCACCTTCGCGGTGCACGCGCCCTACACCTACGGCACCCTCAGCGTGGAGTCGGGCACCCACCGGCTGGTGCGGATCAGCCCCTTCGACAACCAGGGCCGCCGCCAGACGTCGTTCGCGGCCGTCGAGGTCGTGCCGGTGCTGGAGCAGACCGACGAGATCGACGTGCCCGACGAGGAGATCCGCGTCGACGTCTACCGCTCCGGCGGACCCGGCGGGCAGTCGGTCAACACCACCGACTCCGCCGTGCGGCTCACCCACATCCCCACCGGCACGGTCGTCAGCTGCCAGAACGAGAAGAGCCAGCTGCAGAACAAGGCCAGCGCCATGGTCGTGCTGAAGGCCAAGCTCCTCGCGCGCAAGAAGGCCGAGGAGAAGGCCCACCTCGACGGGCTGCGCGGCGACGTGCAGGCCTCGTGGGGCGACCAGATGCGCAACTACGTGCTGAACCCCTACCAGGTCGTGAAGGACCTGCGCACGACGTACGAGTCCGGCAACCCCTCGGCCGTCTTCGACGGTGATCTCGACGGGTTCCTCGAGGCCGGCATCCGCTGGCGCCGGGGCGCAGAGAAGGCTGACGCGAGCTGACTGCCGACCTGACCTACGTCGTCGCGGGGCTCGCCCTGATCCTCGCGGTGACCCTGCCCGGGCTGCTCGGCCGCGGTGCTGTCTCGCCACCGATGGTGCTGGTCGGCGTGGGGATGCTGCTCGGGCTGACGTCGCTGCCCGACGCGCTCCCGCTCGACCCCCAGGAGAACCGCGGGGCCATCGAGCACGTCGCCGAGCTGACCGTGCTGGTGGCGCTGATGGGCGTGGGCCTGGCCGTCGACCGGCCGCTGTCGCTGCTGCGCCCCTCCAGCTGGCGAGGGTGGAACCCGACGTGGCGCCTGCTCGGCATCACCATGCCGGTCTGCATCGGCGCGACGTTCCTGCTGGGCTGGTGGGCCGGCCTCGCGCCGGCCGCGGCCCTGCTGCTCGGTGCCGTGCTGAGCCCCACCGACCCGGTGCTGGCCTCCGACGTGCAGGTCGCCGGCCCCCAGATCGAGGCCGAGCACGAGGACGAGGTCGACGAGTCCGACGAGGTGCGGTTCACCCTCACCTCCGAGGCCGGCTTCAACGACGGCCTCGCCTTCCCCTTCGTGTACGCCGCGATCCTGCTGGCCACCGAGGGCGCGGTCTCGAACTGGGCGCTGGAGTGGGTGGGGTTCTACCTGGTCGCGAAGGTCGTCATCGGGGTGCTCGTCGGCATCGCGGTGGGCTGGGCGCTGGCCAAGGTCGCCTTCCGCTCCGAGTCGCACGCCCTGCGCCTGGCCGAGCGCGGCGAGCCGCTGCTCGCGGTCGCGGCCCTCGCCACGGCGTACGGCGTCGGCGAGGTGCTGGCCGGCTACGGCTTCCTGTCGGTGGTCACCTGCGCGATGGCGTTCCGCTCGGTGGAGCGCAACCACTCCTACAACCGGGCCATGCACGAGGTCGTCGAGCGCCTCGAGCGGCTGCTCACCCTCTTCGTGCTGCTGGTGCTCGGCATCGCGCTGACCCGCGGGCTCCTGGAGAGCCTCGACTGGCGCGGCGTGATGATCGGCCTGGCGCTGATCCTGGTCGTGCGGCCGCTGGCCGGCCTGGCCGCCCTCGGCGCCTGGTCGACCCCGCGCGGGCGCGCCGGCGCGCTGACGCTCCCGGAGGCCGGTGCGGTCGCGTTCTTCGGGGTGCGCGGCGTCGGCTCGATCTACTACCTCGCGTACGCCGCCGGCGAGGCGCCCCAGCTGGGCAGCGACTGGCTCTGGTCGACCGTCGGCTTCACCGTGGTGGCCTCGGTGCTGGTGCACGGCGTGCTCGCGGGCCCGGTGATGCGGCGCCTCGACCTCGGCCGCGACAACGTGCCCGACCCAGTCTGAGCCGGTCGTCCGCCTACGGGCCGTCGGTGGGTGCCGACGGCGACGACGAGGCCGCGGCGCCCTGGGCCACCGCGGCGCACCACCGGCTGCCGCGCTCGAGCAGCTCGGCACGGTCGGTGCGACCGGGAAGGGTGAGGGTGCAGCTCAGCCAGGCGTCGCCGAGCAGCCCGGCGTGCTCCACCCGCACGGCGGGGCCGTCGGCGCAGACGAGCCCGACCGACGGTGCGCCGTACGGCTCCGCGCGCCGGGGCGGTCGGCAGCCCTCGGCGTCGGTCCGCGAGCGCGCCAGCTGCTGCGCGCTGCCGCGGGTGACCGGCGGGGCCAGCACCCATGCCCGGGCCGCGGCGCGCCCCGCACCGCTCCAGGTGCAGCCGTGCTCGTGGACGACGTCGCGCAGGCCGGGGGCGACCTCCACCACCTCGCCGTTGCCGTAGGAGTCGCTCTCCTCCGGCTCGGCGCCCAGCGCCGCGCTCACCGCGGCGGGGTCGACGGCGGGGCAGAAGTCGGCGCGGGCCACGGTGAGCGCGCCGGTGTCGAGGTCGTCGAGGTCGAGCGGCGGCGCGCTCGGCGAGGGGGAGCCCGACGCCGACGGCGTGCCCGACGCGTCGCCGCCGTCCCCGCCGTCGCCACCGTCGCCCGTGCAGCCGGCGACGACGAGGACCGCCGCCAGCACGGCCGCCGGGGCCGCGGCCGGGGCGGACACGGGCCGGAGGCGTCGGTGGAGCGGCATGTGAGCCACGATACGAGCGCCGCCGGGTCGGGCGGCGACGTGTCCCGGGGGTGGGCGCCTCGCGTACGCTCCTTCGGGTGATTCGCTTCGAGAAGGTGACCAAGACCTACCCCGGCACGGGCGCCCCCGCCCTCGACCAGGTGAGCGTCGACGTCGAGAAGGGCGAGTTCGTCTTCCTCGTCGGTGCCTCCGGCTCCGGCAAGTCCACGGCCCTGCGGCTGGCGCTGCGCGAGGCGCGGCCGACGTCGGGGCGGGTCTACGTGGCCGGCAAGGAGATCAACCGCCTGGCCGGCTGGAAGGTGCCGCGGCTGCGGCGCCAGATCGGCACCGTGTTCCAGGACTTCCGGCTGCTGCCGAACAAGACGGTGGCCGAGAACGTCGCCTTCGCCCTCGAGGTGATCGGCAAGTCGCGGCCCGAGGTGCGCCGCGTCGTGCCGGAGACCCTCGAGCTGGTGGGCCTGGAGGGCAAGGCCGACCGGATGCCCGACGAGCTGTCGGGTGGGGAGCAGCAGCGTGTCGCGATCGCCCGCGCGTTCGTGAACCGCCCGATGATCCTCATCGCCGACGAGCCCACCGGCAACCTCGACCCCACCACCTCGGTGGGCATCATGAAGCTGCTCGACCGGATCAACCGCACCGGCACCACCGTGGTCATGGCCACCCACGACCACGGCATCGTCGACCAGATGCGCAAGCGCGTCGTCGAGCTGGAGGACGGCCGCGTGATCCGTGACCACGCCCAGGGCGTGTACGGCTTCCAGCACTGACCTCGACCTGACCCGACCTGACCCGTCCCCGACCGGGACCCGACACGTCCCCGGACACATCCCCGGCGCACCCCGAGCCCACCACCGCGGGCCGCGCGTCCGGACCACCACAGGAGTCCTCCTCCCCTCATGCGCTACGTCTTCTCCAACCTCGCCCAGGGCCTGCGACGCAACCTCTCGATGCACCTGGCGGTGATCCTCACCCTCTTCGTCTCGCTGACGCTGGTGGGCCTGGGCCTGCTGGTGCGCGCCCAGGCCGAGAAGGCCGTCGACCAGTGGGGCAGCGAGCTGCAGATCACGGCCTTCCTGTGCCGTGACGACGACCCCGACCCCAACTGCCAGAGCGCGGTCGACGAGACGCAGAAGGAGGAGATCGCCCGCGCCGTCGAGCAGAGCCCGGAGGTGCAGTCGTACTACTTCGAGTCGCAGGCCACGGCGTTCGACAAGGTCAAGGACCTCTACGGGCCCGAGCAGGCCGACCGCTTCGAGGGACCCAACGCGATCCTCACCGAGGCCGACATGCCCCAGACGCTGTGGATCACGCTGGAGGACCCCGACGAGTACCAGGGCGTGACCAGCGCGATCGTGGGCCTCGACGGCGTGGCCTCCATCCGCGACCAGCGCGACACGATCGCCCCGCTGCTGCGCATCATGGACGCGATGCAGATCGGCTCCCTCGGCGTCGCGGTGTTCCTGGTGGTGGCCGCACTGCTGCTGGTGGGCAACACCATCCGGCTGGCCGCGCTGGCCCGGCGCCGCGAGATCGGGATCATGCGCCTGGTGGGCGCCTCCACGATCTACATCGCGCTGCCGTTCCTGCTCGAGGCCGTGGTGACCGCGCTGATCAGCGTGGCGCTCGCGCTGGCCGCGCTCGCGGCGTTCATGTTCTTCGGGGTGCGCCAGCGCTTCACCGACTACCTCGGCTTCATCCCGTGGATCGGGTACGACGACTACGTGGTCGCCGCGCTGGTCGTGCTGGTGCTCGGGCCGGTCCTGACGCTGCTGCCGACACTCCTGCTGACCCGCAAATACCTCAAGGTGTGAGCGCGCCGGGTTACCGTCGGGGTGCTCTCTTCCCCGACAGCTGAAGGCAGACCGTGCGCTACTTCCCCAGCGCCTCTCGCCGTCGCCTCGCCGTGGTCCTCGCGACCGCGGCGCTGGCTTCCGGTGCCGTGGCCGCCCCGATCGCCCACGCCGACGACGAGCTGGAGAAGCGTCAGGCCCAGGTCGAGAAGCAGATCGACCACGCCCACGACGACCTCGAGGAGTCGAGCTCGGCCATGCGCCGTGCCCAGGGCGCCCTCGACGCCGCGCAGGCCCGCCTCGACGACGCCGTCGCCGAGCTCACGGCGGTGCGCGAGAAGCTGGACGCCGCCCGCGAGCGCGACGACGAGATGGCCACCGAGCTCGCCGGCGCCGAGCAGCGGCTGACCACCGCCGAGGCCGAGCTCGTCGACGGCCAGGAGGCGCTGGCCGACCAGCGCACGCTGCTCACCGACACCGTCAACGAGGTCTACCGCCAGGGCGACCCCCAGCTGATGGCGCTGTCGGCGCTGCTGAACTCCAGCTCGCCGGCCGACCTCACCCGCCAGGAGTCGGCCGACAGCATCATCGCCGGCAACCAGACCTCGGCCTACGACGACCTCGACGCCGCCGAGGTGCTGCTGCAGGTGCGCGAGGACCAGCTGACCGACGCCCGCGACGACGTCGCCGACCAGCGCGAGGCCGCCGCGGCCCACCTCTCCACGATGCGCTCGCTGACCGCCCAGGCCGTCGCGGGGCGCGAGAAGGTGCGCGAGATGGTCGCCGACCGCCGCGACGCCCGCAGCGAGGCCGGGCGGGTGCTGGCCGCCGACCGGGCCCTGCTGGCCGAGCTGCGCAACGAGGAGGCGCGGATCAAGCAGCGCATCCTCGCCGCCGCCCGGGCGGCGCGCGGCAGCAGCGTCAGCGCCGACGCCGACGGCTTCCTGGCCCCGCCGGTCTCCGGCCCGGTCACCTCGCCGTTCGGGATGCGCGTCCACCCCATCTACGGCTACCGCGGCCTGCACGACGGCACCGACTTCGGCGTCGCGTGCGGTGAGCTGATGCGCGCCCCCGCCGCCGGCACCGTGATCTCCCGCTACTTCTCCTCGGTCTACGGCAACCGGCTCTACCTCAACCTCGGCCAGGTGAACGGCAAGAACCTCACCGTCGTCTACAACCACGCCTCCGGCTACCGCGTCGGCCCCGGCGACCGGGTGGGCGAGGGCGACGTCGTGGGCCGGGTCGGCGACACCGGCTGGTCGACCGGCTGCCACCTGCACTACAGCGTGCTGGTCAACGGCGACCCCGTCGACCCGATGCGCTGGATGTAGCCCGCGGCTCCTCCGTGCGGCCTGGCGGCCGCTCGCCCGGGCGAGCGGGCGTTGGCCCGCTCTGGGATGATGGTCCGATGGTCAAGGAGCAGGGGCGCAAGCTGGTCGCGCAGAACAAGAAGGCGCGCCACGACTACCTCGTCGAGGACGTCTTCGAGGCCGGCATGGTGCTGCAGGGCACCGAGGTGAAGTCGCTGCGCCTCGGGCGCGCCTCCCTCGTCGACGGCTTCGTCGACATCGACCGCGGCGAGGCGTGGCTGCACGGTGTGCACATCCCGGAGTACTCCCAGGGCACCTGGACCAACCACTCCGCGCGCCGGAAGCGCAAGCTGCTGCTCAACCGCGTCGAGATCGACAAGATCGAGCGCCGGGTCAACGAGAAGGGCCTGACGATCGTGCCGCTGTCGCTGTACTTCGTCGACGGCCGCGCCAAGGTCGAGATCGCCACCGCCAAGGGCAAGAAGTCGTGGGACAAGCGCCAGGCCCTCGCCGAGCGCCAGGCCGTCCGCGAGACCGAGCAGGCCGTGGGCCGCCGGCTCAAGGGCATGGGCGACTGAGGCGCGGGTGGCCGACCTCGCCGCGCTGCGGGGCGACGTCCCCGCCGTCCGGGCGTTCTGGGAGGGCCTCGGCCTGCCCGGGCTCGTCGACGTGCACGTGCACTTCCTGCCGCCGGGCATCGAGCGCGCGGTGCACGCGCAGTTCGACCTCGCCGGACCGAAGATCGGCCGGGAGTGGCCTATCCGCTACCGCGTCCCGGTCGAGGACCGCGTCACGCTGCTGCGCGAGATGGGTGTGGCCCGGTTCTCGGCCCTGCCCTACGCCCACAAGCCGGGCGTGGCGACGTACCTCAACGACTGGGCGGCCGGGTTCGCCGCCGACGTGCCCGAGTCGCTGTGGTCGGCGACGTTCTACCCCGAGCCCGGCGTCGCGTCGTACGTCGCGGCGGCGCTGGAGGCCGGGGTGGAGGTGTTCAAGCTGCACCTGCAGGTGGGGGAGTTCCACCTCGACCACGAGCTGCTGCGCCCGGTGTGGGGCCTGCTCGAGGACGCCGGGGTGCCCGTGGTGGTGCACGCGGGGTCGGGCCCGGTCGGCAACGAGTTCACCGGGCCGGCCTCGACCGTGCGGGTGCTCGAGCGCCACCCGCGCCTCGCGCTGGTCGTCGCCCACATGGGGGCGCCGGAGTGCGCGGAGTTCCTGGCGCTGGCCGAGCGCCACGAGCGGGTGCACCTCGACACCACGATGATGTTCACCGACTTCTTCGGCCACGACTACCCCGCCGACCTGCTGCCGCGCCTGGTCGACCTCGGCGACAAGGTGCTGCTGGGCAGCGACGTCCCGACGATCCCCTACCCCTACGTCGAGCAGCTCGAGGGCCTGGCCCGGCTCGACCTCGGCGACGACTGGCTGCGGGCGGTGTGCTGGCACAACGGCGTGCGCCTCTTCGGGACCGCGCGAGGGGCGTCGCCCCGCTAGCCTCGGCGCATGGACGAGGAGCTGGTGTGGACCCGCCTCGGCGAGGAGCGGCGCTCGTTCGCCGACCTGCTGGCCGGGCTCGACGACGCGCAGTGGGACACCCCCAGCCTGTGCGCGGGGTGGAGCGTCGCCGAGGTCGCCACCCACCTCACCGTCGGGCCGACGGGGTCGATGAGGCAGTTCGCGACCGCGATGCTCAAGGCCCGGGGGCGCTTCGCCGAGGCCAACCGGGTGATGGTCGCGCGCCGGATCGGCCGGCCGCGCCAGGCGATCGTCGACGACGCCCGGGCCTGCGTCGACAGCCGGTTCAGCCCACCGGGCATGGACTGGCACGCCCCGCTCACCGACTTCCTGCTGCACCGCCTCGACGTCGTCGTGCCGCTGGGGCTCGTCGCGCCGCCGGCGCTCGACCTGTGGCCCGCCGCGCTCGACCTGCTCGTGGGTCCGCGCGCCACGCCGGGGTTCCTGCCCAAGGGCCTGCCCGCCCTGTCGCTGCACGCCACCGACGCCGGGTGGCGCCACGGCGAGGGGCCGCTGGTCGAGGCGTCCGCGGAGGCGCTGGCCCTGGCCGTCTCGCGCCGGCCGACCGCACGCCTCGACGAGCTCGCCGGGCCCGGCACCGACACGCTGCGGGGGTGGGCGCGTGGGCGCTGACCACGTGCACGAGCACGGCGGGGTCCTGCTGACCTGGAACCCCGGGCCCCACGACGACCGCCGGTTCACCCGCCTGCAGTGGCACGCCGCGCTCGTCGCGCCCCACCGCCGGGGCGAGGTGGTCGTCACGACCTGGGGCGTGGGCCGCCACGTCAACGGCTTCGCCCCCGGCCAGCCGGCGTACCTGCTGCGCCAGGGGGCCCACGGGCGCGGGGTGGTGGCCACCGGCGTCCTGCTCGGCGGGCCGTTCCCCGACCCCGCGGCCACCCGCAACCTGGTCGAGGTGGAGTGGCGCACGTCGGTGCCGGTGGCCGACGCCCTGGAGGTCGCCGAGCTGCAGCGGGCCGCGCCGGCGTACGCCTGGCACCAGGTGTGGTCGTCGGGCCGGCACCTGCCCGACGAGGTCGGCGCGGCCGTCGCCCGCGCCTGGGCCGAGCGCCTCGAGGACGTCGCCGGGAACGGCGGTCGCGACCGCGGGGCGGTGCCGGGTAGAGTGGTCGGTGCACGACAACTCAAGAGGGGCTGATCGGTTTCGACTTGGGACGTTAGTTCCAGAAGAAGCGGGTCGAGGAGCCAACGTCATCTCGTAAACGATCGTTGGAAACCTATAACTGCCGACGCTAAGCGCAGTTCCTTCGCTCTCGCCGCCTGAGCGGTGATCGAAGCGTCAGACCGGGCATCCGTCTCCGTCCCGGACCCTGGCGTCATCTAGGAGACTTGCTGCTCAACCCCTGTCAGGGGGGTTGATCGGGACTCAATCCTGACTGGGCCTGTCGGCGACGTGTCTGTGCGAGCGCCGGGGCCGAGAAAAGCGATCTCACCGACTGCACCCGGAGAAGACCTGGTTCGACGCTCGAGGACGCGGGTTCGATTCCCGCCAGCTCCACACCGACGAGGACGGCGCCCCTGCGAGGCGCCCCCTCAGCCCTCTTGGCCACACGACGCCCGGAGCCCGCCAGGGCCCCGGGCGTCGTGCTGCGCGTGCCGACCCGCGGGCGACCCCGTTCCACGGCAGGGTGGGGGCCGTGATGACGAGCAACGCGGTGACCGACCGGCTCGACCGCTCGACCCGGCTCTTCTGGCGCGCCGTGGGCCGCCCGGTCGACCTCGACGGCGAGGAGCGGTGGCTGCGGGCTCCGGTGAGCGCGGCCTCGCTGGTCGCCGACGGGTGGCTCCGCTCGGCCGCCGAGGCGGTCGGCGGCGAGGTGCACGAGGACGTGCCCGGGGCGGGACTGGTCGCCGACCTGGCCCACCTCGACGGCGCGACGTTCCGCGCCGCCGACCTGCGCCCGGAGGTGCGCGACTTCTACGAGCACACCTCGCAGTGGCGGATGGAGGTGTGGACCCAGTGGAACCCCGTGTTCCAGCCCGGCGGCGAGGTGATCAGCCGGGTCTGGGGACGCCGGGTGCAGCAGCTCGCGCTGCCCATGCGGCCCCTCGACGTCGCTCTCGGCATGGACAGCCGGGTCGCCACGATCGTCGACGCGGCCGGCGAGCAGCAGGCCGCGGGCTGGATCCGTACCCTGCGCTCCACCGGCGAGTACGTCTTCAGCGGCTGCTACTCCGAGCGCACCCTGCCCGGCAGCGACCAGCCCAGCGTGCACGTCGCGTTCCCGCTCGAGGCCGGCAACGTGCAGGTCTTCCTGCGTCCCCGCGTCCTGCCCGGCGGCGGGCTCGAGCTGAGCTCGCCGTCTGGCCGGTTCGGCGAGGACGGTGCCTACGTGCTGGTCGAGGTCGGCGGGCGCACCCACGCCGCCCGGGCGCCCATCCACGAGACCTTCCGCGTGTACGTCGACGCCGAGGGCGTGCTGCGCACCGACCACGACCTGCGGCTCTGGTCGGCCCCGGTCGTGCGGCTGCACTACAAGCTCAGCCGGCGCCCCTGAGCTGGATCCCCTCGACGCGAGCGCCACCGGCGCCCTGCTCGACCAGCGAGCTGCTGCTCGTTGGTCGAGTAGCCGAGGAGCGCCAGCGACGAGGCGTATCGAGACCCCTGGTCGGGTCTGAGCACGGCCGTCGGGGGTCTCGATACGAGCGCTGGCGCGCCCTACTCGACCAACGAAAGGCGGTACGTCCGCCGTGCCCGACCACGCAACGCCCCTCGTTGGTCGAGTAGCCGAGGAGCGCCAGCGACGACGCGTATCGAGACCCCCTGTCCCCGCTGCGACCACCGGTCAGCGCGCTGCAGACGCGCAGGAGCCCCCGGCCGACCGGCCGGGGGCTCCTGGGTGTGACGCGGGGGAGCGGGTCAGGCGACCTCGATCTCCGTGACCACGTCGACGTTGCCCTTGGTGGCGTGGGTGTAGGGGCAGATCTGGTGGCCGGTGTCGACCGCCTTCTGCGCGTCCTCCTGGCTCACGCCGCCGCCGAACTCCACGACGAGCTTGACCGCGAGGCCGAAGCCCTTGTCGGCGCGGGGGCCGATGCCGACCTCGGCGGTGACCGCGACGTCCTCGAGGGTGACGCCGTGCTCCTTCGCGCCGGCCTTCAGCGCGCCGAGGAAGCAGGCGGCGTAGCCGGTGGCGAAGAGCTGCTCGGGGTTGGTGCCGCCACCGGCGCCGCCCATCTCCTTCGGCACGACGAGCTCGACGTCGATGGCGCCGTCGCTGGTGGAGGCGTGGCCGTTGCGGCCGTCTCCGGTCGCGGTCGCGGCGGCGGTGTAGGCGATGCTCTCGGGCATGTGGTGCTCCTTCGGGTCGGGGTGCGAGGGACCTGTGGTGCAGTCGCTCTCCATGTAGACTAACCAGTACGTCCACATGCTTCAAGCGCCGTGTCCACGCCTCGAGGAGGCCCGCCCGTGCCAGCCCCCACCCCGCCGGTCACCGTGACCGGGCGCCTGGTCGCGCAGACCCCGCCCGACCTCGCCCCCCGCGAGCGGATCCTCGCCGCGGCCGCCCGGCAGTACTACGCCGACGGCATCCGCACCGCGAGCGCCGACCGGCTGCTCGCCGAGGCCGGCGTCTCCAAGGTGACGCTCTACCGGCACTTCCCGACCAAGGACGCGCTGGTGCAGGCCTACCTCGAGCAGGTCGCCGCCGACGAGCGCGACCGCGTCGTCGCCCACCGCGCCGCCCACGCCGACGACCCCGCCGCCACCCTGCGCTGGTACGCCGGGGCCGTGGGCGCGATGGCCTGCGGGCCAGGGTTCCGCGGCTGCCCGTTCCTCAACGCCACCGCCGAGCTCGCCGACCCCGCCCACCCGGGCCGCCAGGTCGTCACCCGCCACCGCGCCTGGCTGGCCGGGCAGGCCCGTGAGCTCGTGGCCGCCCTCGGCGTGGAGCGTCCCGACGAGCGCGCCGAGCAGCTGCTGATGCTGCGCGACGGCGCCATGGTGGCCGGCCCGGCCGCCGACGACCCCGCCCGGGTGGCGCGCCAGCTGGTCGAGGCCGGGCGCGCCGTCCTCGGCTGCTGAGCGGCTCCCCAGGATCGGCGCCGCCGACCGGGGGCGGTGGCCCCTAGGGTCGACGCATGGCCGCGGTCCACCACCTCAGCCGCCGCGACGCGTGCCGCGTGGCGGTGCGTGCCCAGCTGCTCGACGCGCCGCGGCCCACCGACGTGCTCGACGTCGTCCACCACCTCACCCGCGTCCAGCTCGAGCCCACGGCGGCCGTCGCGGCCAGCGCCGACCTGGTGCTGTGGAGCCGCCTCGGGGCCGGCTACCGCCCCGCCGAGCTGCGCGACCTCGCCGACCAGCAGCACCTCGTCGAGCTGCGCGGCTTCCTGCGCCCCGCCGACGACCTCGTGCTGCTGCGCGCCGAGATGGCGCACTGGCCCGGCCCCGGCGAGCTGCGGCCCTGGCAGCACGAGCTGCGGGCCTGGGTCGAGGACAACGACGGCTGCCGCCGCGACCTCCTCGAGCGGCTCCGCGCCGACGGCCCGCTGCCGCTGCGCGAGCTGCCCGACACGTGCGTGCGGCCGTGGCGCTCCACGGGGTGGACCGACGGCAAGAACGTCGAGCGCCTGCTCGACCAGCTGGTGCAGCGCGGCGAGGTGGCCGTGGCCGGTCGTGAGGGCCGCGAGCGCCTCTACGACCTCGCCTCGCGGGTCTACCCCGACGACCCCGTGCCGAGCCTCGAGGAGGCCGAGCAGCTGCTGGCCGGTCGGACGCTGGCGGCCCTCGGCATCGCCCGGGCCCGGGCGCTGGGCTCGAGCACGGTGGGGGAGCCGGCGGTGGTCGAGGGCGTGCGGGGCGCCTGGCGGGTCGACCCCGCGCTGCTCGCCGACGCTGCCGACGACGCGGCCGGGGGAGGGCGCGGGCCGCGCACGGCCCTGCTCTCGCCGTTCGACCTGCTGCTCGCCGACCGCCGCCGGATGACGGAGCTGTTCGCGTTCGACTACGTGCTGGAGATGTACAAGCCGGCCGCCCAGCGGCGCTGGGGCTACTACGCGCTGCCGGTGCTCCACGGCGACCGGCTCGTCGGCAAGCTCGACGCCCGCGCCGAGCGTGACGCCGGCGAGCTGCAGGTCAACGCCGTCCACCTCGACGTCGAGGCCACCGCCGACCTCGTCGACGCGGTCGACGCCGAGGTCGACGACCTCGCCCGCTGGCTCGGGCTGGGCGTCGTGCGCCTCGACCGGTCCTAGTCGCCGCCCCGGGCCGGGGTGCGGGCCCGCGCCGCCACGGCGTCCGCCTCCGCGAGCACCGCGCAGTGGGCCTCGGCGGCGCGCGGGTCGGCCAGCCGGGCCCGGGCGCGCCGGTCGGCGTCGAGCCACCGCAGCACGGCCTCCACCTCCGCCCGGCTCCAGGCCAGCCCCACGACCGACACCAGCAGCGGCGCGTCGGAGCCCGCCTCCGAGCGCAGCCGCAGCGCCACCGCGCTGGAGCGCACCGGCCCCGGGCCGAGACCCACCACGTCGGCCCACCGCACCGGTGAGGGCGTGGACAACAGGCCGAGCCGGACGACCGCGTCGGCGCCCAGCAGGGTGTGCGGGCGGCCCCGCAGCGCCTGCCAGGTCATCCACAGCGCCATCACCCCGAAGCACGGACCCAGCAGGAGCAGGACGGCGGGGTCGCGCCGCCCCGACCCGGCGGCGTCGGTGACCACGGCCCCCCAGCCCAGCGACGTCGTCGCCACCGCCGCAGCCCAGGTGGCCACCACCACCGCCGCCGCGTGGCCGCGCCGGGTCGGCAGCCGTACCGCCACCCCGTCGTCCCACGGCGCCAGGGAGGCCGCGGCGCCGCGGTGACGCGGCAGGGCCACGGCAGCCGTGGCCGACACCACGCTCACCAGCAGCGACACACCGGCCAGCCGCCAGACCCCCGAGCCCGCCGCCGACAGGGCCACCCCGGCCACGACGGCGCCGACCAGCACCATCGCGGCGCACGCCAGCCCCAGCCACAGCCGGGTGCGGGCCACCGGGCGGCCGCCGGGCCGGCGTCGAGGTGCGTTCGCCACGGGCGACATCCTCGCCCACGCCACGGACGGGCGTGCGCGTGGAAGGCTGCCGGGATGACCCGACCCGTCGCCACGACCCCCGCTGACGTCGACGTCGACGTCGACGTCGACGTCGACGCCACGGGCGAGGCGTGGGTGCGCCCCGACGTCCCGTGCGGCACGGGCGTGCTGGTGCTGACCGGCTCGAGCGGCCGGGTGGACGCCGGTCGCGCGCGGCTGCTGGCGCGCCACGGGGCGCAGGCGCTGGCCCTGCGGTGGTTCGGTGGGCCCGGTCAGCGACCCGCGCCCCACGAGGTGCCGCTCGAGACGTTCACCGGTGCGCTCGACCGGCTGGCACCCACCTGCGACCGCCTCGCGGTCGTCGGCACGTCGTTCGGCGCGGAGGCCGCCCTGCTCACCGCCGTGCACGACCCGCGGGTCGACGCGGTGGTGGCCTGCTCGCCCAGCGCCGTGGCCTGGGCCGGCCTCGCCGACGGGCGCTGGTCGTCGCACTGGACGTGGCGTGGGACGCCCGTGCCGTACGTGCCGTTCCTCGACGGGTGGGAGCCCGACCGGCAGCCGCCGGAGTTCCGCGGGCTGTACCGGCTCAGCGCGGCCGCCGACGCCGAGGTCACCGCCGCTGCCACCATCGCGGTGGAGCGCACGGCCGCCGAGGTGGTGCTGGCCGCGGGCGGCGACGACCGGGTGTGGCCCGCCGTGGACGCCGCCCGGGCGATCGCGCAGCGCCGGGCGCGCCGGGGCCTGCCCACCACCGTGGTCGAGCACGCCAGCGCCGGCCACCACGCCGTGCTGCCCGGCGAGGAGCGCCCCGCCGGCGGGGTGACGATGGCCCGCGGCGGCACCCCGGAGGCCGACGCCGCGCTCGGTGCGCTGCTGTGGCCCCACCTGGTCGGCGCGCTGCGGCTGCGCACCTGAGCGGCGCGCCTGAGCAGCGCACCTGAGGACGTCAGAGGCCGACGGGTCCCGGCGGCAGCACCGGCTCGCGACCGAGCTCGGCCTTGCCGATCGCGCGCAGGTGCACCTCGTCGGGGCCGTCGAAGAGCCGCATGGCGCGGTGCCAGGCGTACATCGCGGCCAGCGGGGTCACGTCGGTGACGCCGGCGCCGCCGTGCACCTGGATGGCCCGGTCGATCACCGCGGTCGCGGCGCGCGGCACGGCCACCTTCGCCATCGCCACCAGCGACGCGGCCGCCTTGTTGCCCTCGGTGTCGATGACCTGGCAGGCGCGGTGGCACAGCAGGCGGGCCTGGTCGATCTCGAGGCGTGACTCCGCGACCTGCTGACGCACCACGCCCTGGTCGGCGAGCGGGGCGCCGAAGGCCGTGCGCTGCTGGGCGCGCGCCACGAGCAGGGCCAGCGCCCGCTCGGCCGCGCCGAGGGCGCGCATGCAGTGGTGGATGCGGCCCGGGCCGAGGCGGGCCTGGGCCGCGGCGAAGCCGCCCCCCTCCTCACCGACCACGTCGGCCACCGGCACCCGCACGTCCTCGAAGGTGACCACGGCGTGGCCGTGCTGGTCGTGGTGGCCGAAGACCGGCAGGTCACGCACGACGGTGACCCCGGGGGCGTCGCGCGGCACCAGCACCATCGACTGCTGGCGGTGGCGCGCGGCCCCGGGGTCGGTCTTGCCCATCACCACGAAGAGCGCGCAGCGGGGGTCCATCGCCCCGCTGGTCCACCACTTTCGCCCGTTGACGACGTACTCGTCGCCGTCGCGCTCGATGCGGGTGGCGATGTTGGTGGCGTCGCTGCTGGCGACGTCGGGCTCGGTCATCGCGAACGCCGAGCGGATCTCGCCGGCCAGCAGGGGTCGCAGCCAGCGCTCCTGCTGCGCGGGGGTGCCGAGCAGGTGCAGCAGCTCCATGTTGCCGGTGTCGGGGGCCTGGCAGTTGATCGCCTCCGGGGCCAGGTCGTTGCACCAGCCCGACAGCTCCGCGATCGGGGCGTACTCGAGCTGGGTGAGGCCCGACTCCGCCGGCAGGAACAGGTTCCACAGCCCCTGCTCGCGGGCCACCGCCTTCAGCTCCTCCACCACCGGCGGGACGGCGTGGCCGTCGGGGCCGTCGGCGCGGCGCTGCGCGGCGTACGTCGCCTCGGCGGGCAGCACGTGGTCGCGCATGAACGTCCGCATCCGCTCGTGGAGCTCGACGGCACGCGCCGACGGGGTGGCCAGCAGGACGGCGGGGTCGGGGTGCACGGGGCTCCTGGGGATCGGCCCGGGCAGGCGCCCGGGGCTGCGGTCAATATGCCCGCGGCCCGGGAGGGGCACAAGCGGGGCACCCGGCAGGCGACCACGACCGGTCGCCCGGCGTTCACCTGCGGCTCGCCCGGACGCCCCGGCGCTCACCTACCGTGCGGCCCATGACCCCTCGGACCGCCCGCACCAGCCCCCGCCCCGTCCTCGCCGCCGTCGCCGGCCTCACCGCCGCCGCCGTGCTCGCCGGCCCCGCGCTGCTCAGCCCCGCCCAGGCCGACCCCGTCCGCGGGCTCGAGCAGGAGCGCGCCGGCCAGGCCGGCCAGTCGACCGCCGACGACGCGGTGCGTCAGCTGCGCACCCCGCTCGTCGTGGGCCACCGCGGCGCCTCGGGCTACCGCCCCGAGCACACCCTGGCCTCCTACCGCCTCGCGATCGCGCTGGGCGCCGACTACATCGAGCCCGACCTCGTCCCGACCAAGGACGGCGTGCTGGTCGCCCGCCACGAGAACGAGATCAGCGGCACCACCGACGTCGCCGACCACCCCGAGTTCGCCGACCGCCGCGCCACCAAGACCATCGACGGCCGCCAGGTCACCGGCTGGTTCACCGAGGACTTCACCCTCGCCGAGCTGCGCACCCTGCGCGCCGTCGAGCGGCTGCCCGGCGTGCGCCCCGACAACACCCGCTACGACGGCCGGTTCCAGGTGCCGACGTTCACCCAGGTGCTTCGCCTGGTCGAGCAGGCCTCGAAGGAGGAGGGCCGCCGCATCGGCATCGCCCCCGAGACCAAGCACCCCACCTACTTCGACTCCATCGGGCTCTCGCTCGAGGAGCCGATGCTGCGCGAGCTGAAGCGCTTCGGTCTCGACAAGGCCCGCAGCAAGGTGCTGATCCAGTCCTTCGAGACCAGCAACCTCAAGCAGATCAACCGCCGCACGGAGGCCCCGGTCGAGCAGCTCCTCGACGCCTCCGGCGCGCCGTACGACCTGGTCGACGCCGGCAAGGACACCACCTACGCCGACCTGGTCACCCCCGAGGGCCTGGCCCGGATCAGCCGCTACGCCGACTGGGTGGGCCCGAACAAGGACCTGGTGCTCCCGCGCGACTCCACCGGTGCGCTCACGCAGCCCACCGCGCTGGTCCACGACGCCCACGAGGCCGGCATGCGCGTCGTGGTGTTCACCGTGCGCGACGAGAACCAGTTCATGGCCACCGACTTCCGCCGCGGCACCGACCCCAACGCCACGGGTGACGTGTTCGCCGAGGCCGACGCCTTCCTCGACGCCGGCGTCGACGGCATCTTCGCCGACCACCCCGACTCCGTGGTCTTCGCCCGCGACGCCTGGGTCGCCGAGCGCGACTGACCGCCGCACCCCCGGGCGCGCGACGCCCTGCGACGACGCCCTGCGACCACGGTCGCGGGGCGTCGTCGTACGTGGGGCCGGTCGTACCGGCTGCGGGACGGCCGCGGAGTCGGCACACTGGCCGCATGTCTCCCGGGTCCCGCCTGCGCCTGCTCGTCGTCCTCGTCACCACGGTGCTCGTCGGGGTCGCGCTGCCCGCCAGCGCGGCCGACCCCATCGTCGACCCCGCCTCCACCGTGGTGGTCATCGACGACACCGAGGCCAGGTACGCCGGGACCGCCGTCCCGATGCGAGCCACCCTCCTGGACGAGCGGGGTCCACTGGCCGGTAACGAGCTGATTGTCGAACGGCGCCGCGACGGCTCCTGGATCGAGGTGACGCGCGTGGTCACCGCCGAGGACGGCTCAGCGACGTTCGACGTGGTGCTGGCCCGTTCGCGCGCGGACAACGTGATCAGGGTGCAGTTCGAGAACAACGACACCCACTGGGGGTCCTCGGCCGCGAGCCGGCCGGCGTTGCGCAAGCGCGCCGCGACCCTCGACGTCGCCGGCCCCGGCTCGGTGGTGGACGAGCGCACGGTCGACCTGACGGTGCGCTGGGCGACCCGCAGCGGCATCCCGGTGGCGGGGCGGGTGCAGGTGCGCTCCAAGGCGCGCGGGGCGAAGCGCTGGGGCGACGCCCGGGTCGTGCGCACCGACGCCGAGGGCCGCGGGTCGCTCACCGTGCGCCCGCGGGTCGACACCCTCTACCGCGCCACCGCGCCCGGTCAGGACTGGCTGGAGCGCTCGGTCAGCCGAGCCCACCTCGTCGACAACCGCCCGCCCGGCACCCCGGTGCGGCTGCCCGCGGCCGCGCCGGCGCCGCGCGTCCACCTGCCCCGGCAGGCCCGCGCCACCACCGCCGGGGCCGACCCCGTGACCACCCGGGTGCCGAACGCGGTGTGGAACCAGATGACCGGACGCAGCTGGCACCGCGGCTGCCCCGTCGGCCGCGCCGGGCTGCGGCTGCTGCGCATCAACTACTGGGGCTTCGACGGCTACCGCTACCGCGGCGAGCTGGTCGCGGCCGCCGGTGCCGTGGGTCAGATGTCGGGCGCCCTGTCGCAGATGTACCGGCGGGGGCTGCCGATCCGCTCGATGTACCGCGTCGACCGCTTCGGCTGGTCCTCGCGCCTGCGCGGCGCCGACGACTACCGCTCGATGGCCGCCGACAACACCTCCGCCTTCAACTGCCGCGACGTCGTGGGCCGCCCGGGCATCCGCTCGCCCCACGCCTCGGGCCGCTCGCTCGACGTCAACCCCTGGGAGAACCCCTACCGCTCGGCGGGCGGCACGGTGCCGAACACCTGGTGGCCCTCGCGGTCGCACCCGCGGGTGGCGTGGCGCTCGGCCTCCCACCCCGTGGTCGCCACGATGCGCGCCCACGGCCTGCGCTGGACCTACGGCGTCGCCGACGCCCACCACTTCGACGCCACCGCCGGCCGCGGCCGGCTCGTCACCGACCCGCGCTGCGTGGGGATCATCTGTGACTGACGCCGAGCGTCCCTCCGCACCGGTGCGGGCCGCGGGCTGCGTGTTCTGCGCGGTGGTCGCGGGGGAGTCGGCGGCCGACCGCGTGCTCGAGACGGAGTCGTTCGTGGCGTTCCTCGACCAGCGCCCGGTGTTCCACGGCCACGTGCTGCTGGTGCCGCGCACCCACGTGGAGACGCTGCCCGACCTGCCCGCCGAGCTGCGCGACGGGTTCCTGGCCGCCGCCCAGCGCCTGGCCACCGCCGTGGTGGAGGGCCTCGGCGCCCAGGGCAGCTGGGTGTCGGTCAACAACACGGTCAGCCAGTCGGTGCCCCACCTGCACCTCCACGTCGTCCCGCGCACGAAGGGCGACGGCCTGCGGGGGTTCTTCTGGCCCCGCACGCGGTACGCCGAGGGCGAGCGCGCCGCCACCGCCGCCCGCCTGCGGGCCGTGCTGGACTGAGGCCCGCCCGCAACGACCGGGACCGACCGGCCCCCGGTCGCGCCTCCCGGGCCCGCGCGGGTGTCCTAGGGTGACCGGCGTCGTGCACCAGCCGCCCGCTGCGGGCGCTCACACCAGGAGGACACCAGCATGGGTCGATTCGACGGACGCGTGGCCGTGGTCACCGGAGCCGCACGCGGCATCGGGCTCGGCACCGCCCAGCGCTTCGCGCAGGAGGGCGCCGCGGTGGCGATCATCGACCTCGACGAGGCGGCGGCGGCGGAGTCCGCGGCCACCCTCGGCACCCGGGCGGTGGGCGTCGGCTGCGACGTGAGCGACAAGGCGTCGGTGGAGGCGGCCGTCGCCCGCGTCGTCGAGGAGCTCGGCGGGCTGCACGTGCTGGTGAACAACGCCGGCGTCACCCGCGACAACCTGCTGTTCAAGATGACCGAGGTCGACTGGGACCTGGTGATGGGCGTGCACCTCAAGGGCGCGTTCCTGATGTGCCAGGCCGCGCAGAAGCACTTCGTGGAGCAGCGCTACGGCAAGATCGTGAACACCTCCAGCACCTCCGCCCTCGGCAACCGCGGCCAGGCCAACTACTCCGCGGCCAAGATGGGCCTGCAGGGCTTCACCAAGACCCTCGCCCTCGAGCTCGGCTCGTTCGGCGTCAACGTCAACGCGGTGGCCCCCGGCTTCATCGCCACCGACATGACCGACGCGACCGCGGCCCGGCTCAAGATGGACGTCGACGAGTTCCGCCGCCTCAGCGCGGAGGCCAACCCCGTCAAGCGCGTCGGCCACCCCGAGGACATCGCCGCCGCCGTGACGTTCCTGGCCAGCGACGAGGCCTCCTACATCACCGGGCAGACGCTGTACGTCGACGGCGGGGCCACCCTGTCCCGCGGCTGAGCCCGACCGCCGCGCGCCGGGCGCGCCTCCCGAGGGGAGGCGCGCCCGTCTCGCACACTGGGTCGGGTCCGCTGCTTAGTCCACCGACTCAGTAGAGTTTCCTGCTCCTTCCCCGAACGGAGACCGTCGTGCGACCTCACGCCACGTCCCCCCGCACCGCCCCCCAGTCCCAGGCCCAGTCCCAGGCGCAGCCCTCGCGGCGTACGCCGCTGACCCGGCCGCTGGCCCTGCTCGCCATCGCCGGGCTGCTGCTCGCCGGCTGCGGGGGAGGCGGCGGCGAGGGCGGCGAGGACGGCGGGCGGGCGCAGGACGTGGCGAACGGGGCCACCCTCGAGTCGACCTGGCCGCTCACCGGCCTGCCCGTCGAGGGCGAGGAGTCGGCCAGCCAGACCCACCCGGTGATGGTGCTGAAGATGGACAACACCTCCTCCAGCGCCCCGCAGGTCGGGCTCGGCGACGCCGACCTCGTCGTCGAGGAGCTCGTCGAGGGCGGGATGACCCGGCTGGCGGCGTTCTTCTACTCCGAGATCCCCGGCACCGTCGGCCCGGTGCGCTCGATGCGCGCCAGCGACATCGGGATCGTCTCGCCCGCCGACGCCGCGGTGGTCACCAGCGGTGCCGCGCCGGTGACGATCGGGCGGATCAAGAAGGCCGGCATCCCGTTCTTCGTCGAGAAGGACAAGGGGTTCTTCCGCGACCCCGACCGCACCGCGCCCTACGACCTGTTCACCGACCTGCGCGCCACCACCACGTTGGCCGAGGGTGAGGAGGAGCGGCCCGACGACTACCTGCCGTGGGGCACCGCCGACGACCTGCCGGCCGGTCAGCCGGCCCGCAGCCTCGACGCCCGCTTCTCCGACAGCCACACCACGAGCTGGGCCTACGCCGACGGCGGCTACACCAACGAGAACTCCTTCGCCGGTCAGGGTGACGAGTTCCCCGCCGACACCGTGCTGGTGCTGCGGGTCGCGGTCGGCGACGCGGGCTACCTCGACCCCGCCGGCAACACCGTGCCGGAGACGACGTTCGACGGCCGTGGCGAGGCCATGCTGTTCCACGGCGGCACGCTCGTGCGCGGCACCTGGTCGAAGGCGGGCCTGGGCCAGCCGCTTGAGCTGTCCACGAAGGCCGGGCCGCTGGAGGTGCCGGCTGGACGCACCTGGATCGAGCTGGTGCCGGCCAAGGGCGGCTCGGTCACCTTCGCGAAGTAGCCGCGGGCCGGGCGCGCCTGCGGGCGGGCGGCTCAGGCCGGCGGTACCGGCCCGAGAGGGCCGGTCGGCAGCTCGACGCCGGCGTCGGCCAGCGCCTGGAACCCGGCGATCATGAAGCCGATCGCGGCCTCCACCCGAGCGGCAGCGGCCACGGGGTCGTCGGAGCCGGCCACCGACTCACCGGCCGAGGCCATCGCGCCGAAGAAGATGCGCGAGAAGGTCTGCAGCATGTCGTCGTCGAGCTCCCACGGCCCGGCGCCCAGCACCGAGCGCATGATCTCGAGGACGTTGGCGTACGTCGAGCGCTCCTCCTGCTCGCGGTAGCGCTCGTAGCCCAGCACCGCCGGGCCCTCCTGCACCACGATGCGGCGGTAGCCCGGGCGCTGCACCACCTCGAGGAAGGTGCGCAGGCCCGCGCGGGCCTTGTCCCACGGGTCGCGCTTGCCCTTCAGCACCGCCTGGATCTCGCGGGCGGCGTCCGCCTCCACCCGCTCGAAGACCGCCTCGAACAGCGCCTGCTTGCCGCTGAAGTGGTGGTAGAGCGCGCCCTTGGTGACCTGCGCGCCGGCCACGATGGAGTCCAGCGAGCTCGAGGCGTAGCCGTGCTCGGTGAACATCTGCTCGGCCACGTCGACCAGCGCGCGCTTGGTGGAGGCGGAGTACTGCTGGCGCCGGCTCGCACCCGGGACCCCCGGCACGCCGGGCACCTTCGGCACCAGCTTCGAGACGGACGACTTGGCCATGGGGCCAGCCTAGGCGCGCCCGGCGTGACGCCGGTCATGGGGCGTGGGCGGGATCACCCGACGAGCGGCGAGGATCACCTCCCAGCGCCTGGATACCGACGGTATGTGTCCCTACAGTGGGTACGTACCCACGGTACGTGAACGTGGACGACAGAGGAGCCACCATGACCACCCTTCGCCACCGCGGAGAGACCCTCCGCACCGTGATCGCCGTCGCCGACACCCGCCGCGACGGCCTGCTGCCCTACGACGTCGACGGGGTGGCCGCGGCCTTCCCCGACGAGCTCGACCTGCTCGGCGCCCTGCTGCTGCGCTGGCACACCCGGCTGACCGGTCGCATCGACCGCGAGCTGATGAGCCAGCCCGTCGACCTCGAGCAGGCCGTGGTCGACGCCTGGCGCGGTGCCGCCGACGACATGCCCGGCGTCCGCGCGATCATCGACCGTCACCGCGCCGCACCGCTCGACGACGTGATGGCGACCGCCCTGGCCAAGGCCACCGCCAAGGAGCGCCACGTGCTCGCGGTGATGGCGGGCCAGGCCGGCACGAACGCCACCGCCGCCGGCGTGCGCGTCGGCGCCCGCATCGAGGAGCGCGCCCGCGCCGGCTGGCGCCCCGGGCAGACCACCGGGTCGGGCACCGTCACCGCCGTACGACCCGGCGACCGCGTCTCCGGTCTGCTCGGCCGGCTGCGCGCCGCGCTGGCCGCCTGAGGCCTTGCCGCCCCGTTCCCGGGCTGTCCGGACCCTCACCCGCACGGCACTCGCCGTGCGGGTGAGGCCGTCACGGGCACGGGCGTCGATGATGGAGCCATGACCGACCCCGGGCCCGGCACCCTGCTGGTCGCGGCAGCGCGGCTGGTCGACCCGCACTTCGCCGACACCGTCGTGCTCCTGCTCGACGCCGACAGTGACGGCGCCGTGGGCGTCGTGCTGAACCGGCCCACCCCGATCGACGTCTCCGCCGTGCTCGCCGGCTGGGGCGACGTGGTCTCCGAGCCCGACGTGCTCTTCGAGGGCGGCCCGGTGAGCACCGACGGCGCCCTGGCGGTGGGCCTGTCGGCCACCTCCGAGCCGCCGGTCGGCTTCCGTGCGGTGCTCGACCGGCTCGGCGTGGTCGACCTCGACGCGCCGGTCGAGGTGGTGGCCGCCGGCGTCACCGACCTCCGGGTCTTCGCCGGGTACGCCGGCTGGGGCGCCGGCCAGCTCGAGGCCGAGGTGGCCGGCGGCGACTGGTACGTGGTGCCCGGCACCGCCGACGACGTGTTCCGCGCCGACACCACCGACCTGCGCCGCGACGTGATGCGCCGCCAGCCCGGCGAGCTGGCGTGGGTCTCCACCCGTCCCGGCGACCCTACGCTGAACTGATCCGGGCTCCTGCGGGCTCCTGCGGGCTCCAGCGGGATGGCCCGGGGCGTCGCCGGGCGTCCCCGGGCTCGCCTACACTTCTCTGCGTGAGCTTCGGATTCGGGACCGGTACCGCGGTCGAGGAGGACGTCCGTCAGGACGAGCGCACCGTCCCGACCGACGACGGTGACCACGAGCGGTTCTCCCACTACGTGGAGAAGGACAAGCTGACCGAGGCGATGGTCATGGGCACCCCCGTGGTGGCGCTGTGCGGCAAGGTGTGGGTGCCGAGCCGGGCGCCGGAGAAGTTCCCGGTGTGCCCCGACTGCAAGGACGCCTGGGAGAACCTCAAGGACGACGCGGGTTCCGACGCGTGAGCGGCGGCCCCGAGCCCGCCCCCCACCTCGTCCCGCTCAGCCCGGCCTTCCCGCAGCGCGCCGCCTGGGGCACCGCGCCGTCGCTGCGCGCGTGGCAGCAGGCCGCGGTGGAGCAGTACTTCGCCGCCCTCCCGCGCGACTTCCTCGCCGTGGCCACGCCCGGCGCGGGCAAGACGACCTTCGCCCTGTCGGTGGCCGCCGAGCTGCTGGGGCGCCGGATGATCGACCGGATCACCGTCGTCGCCCCCACCGAGCACCTCAAGCTGCAGTGGGCAGAGGCGGCCGCCCGCGCCGGCATCCCGCTCGACCCGACGTACTCCGCCGGCAAGGGCCGCACGTCGCAGGACTACGTCGGCATCGCCGTCACCTACGCGGGCGTCGCGGTCAACCCGCTCGCCATGCGCATCCGCACCGAGCGGTTCAAGACGCTGGTGATCCTCGACGAGGTGCACCACGCCGGCGACGCGCTGTCGTGGGGCGAGGGGGTGCGCGAGGCCTTCGAGCCCGCCGCGCGCCGGCTCGCGCTCACCGGTACGCCGTTCCGCTCCGACATCAACCCGATCCCGTTCGTCACCTACGCCCCCGGCGACGACGGCGTGCCGCGCTCGGTGGCCGACTACACCTACGGCTACGCCCACGCGCTGGCCGACCACGTCGTGCGCCCGGTGCTGTTCCTGGCCTACTCCGGGGAGATGACCTGGCGCACCCGTGCCGGCGACGAGGTGGCCGCGCGCCTGGGCGAGCCGCTCACCAAGGACCTCACCAATCAGGCCCTGCGCACGGCCCTCGACCCCTCCGGCTCCTGGATCCCGTCGGTGCTCGCCGCGGCCGACAGCCGGCTCACCGAGGTGCGCCGCCACGTGCCCGACGCCGGCGGCCTGGTGATCGCCACCGACCAGGTCTCCGCGCGCTCCTACGCCAAGACGCTGCGCCAGATCACCGGCGAGGCCGCCACCGTGGTGCTCTCGGACGAGAAGGCGGCGTCGAAGAAGATCACCGCCTTCGCCGAGGACGGCTCGCGCTGGATGGTGGCGGTGCGGATGGTCTCCGAGGGCGTCGACGTGCCGCGCCTGGCCGTCGGCGTCTACGCCACCACCACCGCCACGCCGCTGTTCTTCGCCCAGGCCGTCGGCCGGTTCGTGCGGGCCCGCACCCGTGGCGAGACCGCGTCGGTGTTCGTGCCGTCGGTGCCGCGGCTGCTCGGCTTCGCCTCCGAGCTGGAGGTGGAGCGCGACCACGTGCTGGGGCGCCGCGTCACCGACGAGGACGACCTGTTCGCCGCCGAGGACGACCTGCTCGCCCAGGCCAACCAGGCCGAGTCGGCCTCCGCCGAGGAGGACGGGCTGCCCTTCGAGGCGCTCGGCTCCGAGGCCCGCTTCGACCGGGTCCTCTACGACGGCGGCGAGTTCGGCCACGCCGGCGAGGTGCACGTCGGCTCGGAGGAGGAGATGGACTTCCTCGGCATCCCCGGCCTGCTCGAGCCCTCCCAGATGCGCGAGCTGCTCCAGCAGCGCCAGAGCGACCGCGCCCGCAAGCAGGCCGCCGCGCCGCCGCCCGCGGCACCCTCTGCTGCGGCTCCGTCGTCGGACCGGGCGCCCGACTCGGTGGAGCAGGTCAGCACCCACGAGCAGCTCGCCGTGCTGCGCCGCGAGCTCAACGGCCTGGTGGCCGCCTGGTTCCACCGCACCGGCCAGGCCCACGGCATCACCCACGCCGCGCTGCGCCGCGAGTGCGGCGGCCCCGCCGCGGCCGTCGCCGACGCCGAGCAGCTGCGCGCGCGCATCGACCGCGTGCGCGACTGGGCCGCCCGCAAGTCGGGCTGAGCACCCGCACCTAGACTCGCCACCATGTCGGCCGAGACCTCCCAGACCCTCGACCGGGGCCTGCGCGTGCTCGACGTCCTCGCCGTCTCGCCGGGCGGGCTCACCGTCACCGAGCTGTCGGCGGCGCTGGCGGTCAACCGCACCGTGGTCTACCGGCTCGTCAGCACCCTCGAGCAGCACGCGCTGGTGCGCCGCGACCGCCGCGGGCGCCTCCACGTCGGCCTGGGCGTGCTGCACATCGCCTCCGCGGTGCACCCGGTGCTGCGCGACGTCGCGCAGCCGGTGCTGCGCCGCCTCGCCGAGGCCGTCGGCTGCACCGCCCACCTCACCGTCGCCGAGGGCAAGGAGGCCCTGGCCATCGCCGTGGTGGAGCCGTCGTGGACCGGCTTCCACGTCTCCTACCGCGTCGGCACCCGCCATCCGCTGCTGCAGGGCGCGGCCGGCAAGGCGATCCTCGCCGGGCGCGCCGAAGGGCCGCGACCGGCGTACGTCGTCACGCTCGGCGAGCTGCAGACCGGTGCGCAGGGCCTGGCCGCCCCGCTCGACGTCGACGGCCTCGAGGGCAGCGTCGGCATCGTCAGCCTCGGCGACGTCGACGAGCGCGACGTCGCCGCCCACGTCGTGGAGGCCGCCGCCGAGCTCACCCGGGCGCTGACCCCCGCCCCGCCCGAGGAGGCACCGCCCGCGGCGACCGCCCCGGTCGCCCGCCGGCCCCGGCGCAGCTCCTCGCTGCGCTGACCCCTCGCCCCGACCCGGTCCCGAGCTACTCCTGGGTCGACTCGTCCTCCGTCGAGAGCCGCGCCAGCGGCAGCACCCGGTATGGCACCTGCGTGGCCAGGGCGATGGTGGTCGACGAGCGCACGATCTGGGGGTGGCGCAGCGCGAGGTCGATCACGCGCTGCAGGTCGGCGTTGGAGCGGGCGACGACCCGCACGATCAGGTCGGCCGCGCCGGTGGTGGTGTGGGCCTCCAGCACCTCCGCGATCGCGGCGAGGTGGGCGCCGACGGCGTCGTGGGCGCCCGGCTCCTGGCGCACCTCGAGGGTGAGGAACGCCGTCACCGGCCAGCCGAGCGCCTCGGGGGAGAGGTCGGGGCCCCAGCCGGTGACCACGCCGCCGGCGACGAGGCGGTCGAGGCGGGCCTGCACGGTGCCGCGGGCCACGCCGAGGCGACGCGACGCCTCCAGCACGCCGATGCGCGGCTCGGCGGCGAACAGGTCGAGCACCCTGCGGTCGAGCTGGTCCACGGGCGGCCTCCTGGATGTGCAGGTTGTCCAGCGTGTCGACGTACTGTTGCACAAGATGCCCGGCCTGCCCAGGCTGGCGGGCATGACCACCACGCCGCACCGCGCCCTCACCCCCGACGAGCTCCGCGCCGACCTCACCCTCGAGCAGCTGCAGCAGCTGGTCGGCCTGGTCGAGCACGACCCCAGCCGCGACCCGTTCCCGGTGACCGCGCTCGACGCCGTGGTGTTCGTCGTCGGCAACGCCACGATGGCGGCGTCCTGGTACCAGCTGGCGATGGGCATGGAGCTGGTGGCCTGGGCCGGGCCCGAGACCGGCTCGCGGGAGACCACGTCGTACGTGCTGCGCTCGGGCAGCGCCCGGTTCGTGCTCACCGGCGCGGTGCACCCCGACAGCGCGCTGGCCGACCACCACCGCCGCCACGGTGACGGCGTCGTCGACCTCGCCCTCGAGGTGCCCGACGTCGACCGCTGCATCGCCCACGCCCGCGCCTGCGGCGCGCAGGTGCTGGAGGAGCCCCACGACGTCACCGACGAGCACGGCACGGTGCGCACCGCCGCGATCGCCACCTACGGCGAGACCCGGCACACCCTGGTCGACCGCAGCCGCTACGACGGCCCCTACCTGCCCGGGTTCGTCGCGCGCGCCGGCACCGTGGTGAAGCGCGACGACGAGCCGCGCCGGCTGTTCCAGGCCGTGGACCACTGCGTGGGCAACGTCGAGCTCGGCCGGATGGACGAGTGGGTCGACTTCTACCACCGGGTCATGGGGTTCACCGACATGGCGGAGTTCGTCGGCGACGACATCGCCACCGAGTACTCCGCCCTGATGAGCAAGGTGGTGGCCAGCGGCAACCACCGGGTCAAGTTCCCCCTCAACGAGCCGGCCGTGGCGAAGAAGCGCTCCCAGATCGACGAGTACCTCGACTTCTACGCCGGCCCCGGCTGCCAGCACCTCGCCCTGGCCACCGGAGACATCCTGCGCACCGTCGACGTGATGCGCGCACGCGGCGTGCAGTTCCTCGACACCCCCGACTCCTACTACGACGACCCCGCGCTGCGCGCCCGCATCGGGGAGGTGCGGGTGCCGATCGAGGAGCTGAAGAGCCGCGGGATCCTGGTCGACCGCGACGAGGACGGCTACCTGCTGCAGATCTTCACCAAGCCGGTCGGCGACCGCCCCACGGTGTTCTTCGAGCTCATCGAGCGCCACGGCTCGCTCGGCTTCGGCAAGGGCAACTTCAAGGCGCTCTTCGAGGCCATCGAGCGCGAGCAGGACCGCCGCGGCAACCTCTGAGGGCGCACGGCGACCAATCCGGGTGGGGGGTGTCACCGAACAGGTGGTGTCAGCTCCCTTCGCACCACCCCGAGGACGTCGCCATGTCGCTGCTCACCACCGCCCGTCGCCGGGCCGCCGCCGTGGCCGCCCTGGTCCTGCTCGCCGCACCGCTGAGCGCCTGCGGTGACGACGAGGGCGGCGCGGGCAACGCCCCGGCCGCGGTGGCCTCGCTCGACGCCGTGAGCGGACGCACCACCGCGATCAAGCTCGACAAGGGCTTCGTGAAGGCCCTCGGTGACCGCGGCGTCGCGCCGGGCGTCGTCGGCGGCGCGAAGCTCACCAAGGGCTCGCTGGTCTTCCCGATCACCGGCGGCAACGTGACCCTCTTCGAGCCCGGCCAGGTCTCGCCGTACGTCATCGGCCAGCTGCAGCACGAGGGCTCGGGCCTCACCCTGAGCGCGGGCGGCACCACCGTGCGGCTGTCGAACCTCAACGTCGACCCCGGCGTCTCCCGCGTGTACGGCGACGTGGCGGTCAACGGCAAGACCGCGGTGACCAGCGCCTTCCTCTTCCAGCTCGACGGGCGCACGCTCAAGCCGCCGAAGCTCACCGACGCCACCGCCGTGCTCACCGGCACCCAGGTGAAGATCTCCCCGGTGGCCGCGAAGCTGCTGAACGCGACCTACCAGCTGAAGGGGAAGACGACCATCCCGGCGAACTTCCTCGTCGGCGTCGCCACGATCACGGTCGCCCTGCCCAAGGGCTGACCACCGGCCGGCACGTCCGGCCCACCGACCCGCTGGACGGCCTTCCGTGGGGGAGCACGCGCCCGGAGCCTGCGGCTCCGGGCGCTGCTTCGTCCTGGGGTGCACCGCCGGGTCGCGCGGGCCAGGATGGGGCCATGACCACCTGGATCGCCTTCCTGCGGGCCATCAACCTCGGCGCCGTGCGCAAGTTCCCCAAGACCGACGTCGCGGCCGCGGCGCAGGCCGCCGGTGGCACCGACGTGCTCACCCACCTCAACACCGGCAACCTGCGCCTCGACCTCGACGCCACCTCGCGCAGTGACGTGGAGGCCCGGCTGGAGGAGGCGTTCCTCGCCGACCGCGGCTTCGCCGTGCCGACGATCGTGCTCGCCCCCGACGAGCTGCTCGGCGTGGCCGCCGACGTGGAGCGCCTGGGCGCCGACCACGACGGCCCCCACTACGTCTCGTTCCTCAAGCACGAGCTCACCGCCGAGGGGGTCGCTGCGGTGGAGGCGCCCGGGCGCGAGGGGGAGTCGGCGCACGTCGTCGGCCGGGCGGTGCACCTGCTGGTGCCGCGCGACGTCCGCTCCTCGCGGCTGGGCAACGCGCTGGTCGAGCGGCACCTCGGCGTGGCCACCAACCGCAACGCGACCGTCGTGCGCACCCTGGCGCAGCGGTGGTGCGGGTGACGCGCAGGTGTCGATCCGGTGACGGGACCCGAGCCGTGTCGACCGGCGTCGGTGCGGTGGGGTAGACAACGCTGGGCCGGTCGTCCGGCGGGCCCACCGTCCTCGGGAGGAACCTCCGTTGTCGCACGCCTCGTCCGCTTCTCGCCGCACCGTCCTGACCGGCGCTGCCGCCCTCGCCGCCGCCGGCTACGTCGCCACCCCGGCCGACGCCACCCCCGGCGTCCCCGCCAAGCCGCGCGGTGACGACCACGTGCGCCTCACCGTGCTCGGCACCACCGACCTGCACGGCAACGTCCTGAACTGGGACTACTTCAAGAACGCCGAGTTCGCCAACGCCGCCGGCGACGACATCGGCCTCGCCAAGGCACGCACCGTCATCGAGGCCGTGCGCGCGAAGCGCGAGGGCCAGGGCCCGGTCCTCACCCTCGACGCCGGCGACACCCTGCAGGGCACGCCCCTGGCCTACTACTACGCGCGCATCGAGCCGATCTCGGCCACGGTCGAGCACCCGATGGCCGCCGCGATGAACCTCGTCGGCTACGACGCCGCCGCGCTGGGCAACCACGAGTTCAACTACGGCATCCCGTTGCTGCGCACCTTCGAGTCGCAGCTGAACTTCCCGCTGCTCGGTGCCAACGCCGTCGACGCCGCCACCGGGCGCCCGGTGTTCCCGCCCTACGTCGTCAAGACCTACGCCACCGGCACCGGCAAGCGGCTCAAGGTCGGCGTGCTGGGGCTGACCAACCCGGGCATCGCGATCTGGGACAAGGCCAACGTCGAGGGCAGGATGGAGTTCCCCGGCCTGGTCCAGCAGGCCCGCAAGTACGTGCCCGAGATGAAGAAGAAGGGCTGCGACGTGATCGTCGTGGCCGCGCACTCCGGTGCCGACACCTCCTCGTCGTACGGCGACGCGCTGCCGTTCCCCGAGAACGCCGCCTCGCTGGTGGCCCAGAAGGTGCCCGGCATCGACGCGATCCTGGTGGGCCACGCCCACAAGGAGATCTCCGAGCGCTACGTCGAGAACGAGAAGACCGGCCAGCAGGTGCTGCTGTGCGAGCCGCTCTACTGGGGCATGCGGGTCGCGGTGATGGACCTCGAGCTGCGCCTGGTGCGCGACCGCAAGGGCCGGCCCTCGCGCTGGCAGCTGCTCGGCGCCCGCTCGCAGACGCTGAACTCCAACACCGTCGACGCCGACCCCGAGATCGTCGCCGCCGTGCGTGCCTCCCACGACCAGGTCGTCGAGTACGTCAACACGCCCGTCGGTGAGTCGCTGGAGCGGCTGCCCGCGGCCCGCGGCGTGGTCGAGGACGTCGCGATCATCGACTTCGTGCAGTACGTGCAGGCCCAGGCCGTCAAGGAGGACCTGACCGGCGCCGACGTGGGCCTGCCGGTGCTGTCGATCGCGGCGCCGTTCAGTCGCTCGGCGGTGTTCCCGGCCGGCGACATCACGGTGCGCGACGTCGCCGGGCTCTACGTCTTCGACAACACGCTGCTCGGGGTGCGCATCACCGGCGCCGAGCTGAAGGACTACCTGGAGTTCTCGGCGCGCTACTTCAAGCAGCTCGCCTCCGGTGACACCACCGCCACGATCGCCGAGCTCACCAACGCGGTCACCGCGGTGGCCCCCAACGGCACGCCGGACTACAACTTCGACTCCGTCTTCGGCCTCGACGCGCCGCTGACCTACGACATCGACGTCAGCGCCGAGCCCGGTTCCCGCATCGTCGGCCTGTCGTACGGCGGGGTGCCGGTCACCGGCGCCCAGCAGTTCGTGATGGCGGTCAACAACTACCGCCAGTCCGGCGGCGGCGGCTTCCCCGCCGTCTCCACCGCCCCGGTCGTCGTCAACGGCCAGCAGGAGATCCGCCAGCTGCTCATCGACTGGGTGCTCGCCAACGAGGTCATCGACCCCGCCGCCTTCGCCTCCGTCGACTGGCGCCTGGTCAACGGCTCCACCCCGGTCACCATCACCGACTGACCCCCGCCCGCCGCCTGTAACGCGCAGTTGTCCTCTCTTCCACCCCGTCACGACGGGGTGGAAGAGAGGCAAACCCCGCGTTACACGTGCCAGCCGGCCCGGAGCCCGACGGACCGTGAGTCGTCCACAGCCGGGCCGACCAAGGTGGCGGTCCACACACCCGCGGCGCCCGGTGCTGGGCTGCGACCCGATCGGCCACCGTTGCCGGGTGCCTCCTGCCCTCGCCGAGATCCTCCTGCACCAGCACGGCGTGATGCTTCGTCGTCAGGCCTTGGCGAGCGGCGTGCCGGCGGTGGTGATCGACCGACAGGTGCGAACCGGCGAGTGGGTCGTCGTCAGACGAGGGGTCTACGCCACGCGCACGACGTGGGAGCGCGCTGACGACCTGGTGGGGCGCCCTCTTCTGCGAGTCCACGCGGCCAGTGTCGCGATGTCGATGCCTCACGTGGTCAGCCACACCTCGAGTGCGCGGCTGCTGGGCCTGGCCGTCCTCCGCGACGAGCCGGAGCTCGTGCACGTCACCCGCTTCGGACACCTGGGTGGCCGCACCAAGCACGGGGTGTGTCACCACCAAGCTCCCTTCGTCCCCGACCAGCTGCAGTTCGTCCGCGGCCTCCCCGTGCTCGACGCGGCGAGGACTGTGGCCGACGTGGCCCGGCACTCCGATCTTCGGCACGGCCTCGTCGTCGCCGACGCCGCACTTCGATCGGGTGTCGCGAGGTCGCAGCTGCACGACGCGGTCGCTCCGATGACGTGCTGGCCGGGGGTGACGGTGGCCCGGTCGGCCGTCGGCCTCGCCGATGCCGGGGCCGAGAGTCCCGGTGAGACGTTGTCCCGGCTGCTCCTCACCCACCTCGGCCTCGGACCTGTGGAGACCCAGTTCGGGCTCCGGCTCGACGGTCGGGACGTGTGGTGCGACCTGCGCATCGGGCGGCACGTCGTGGAGTTCGACGGTCGGGTCAAGTACCGCCGGGAGGCCGAAGGCGGGGTGTCCGCGGTCGCCGCGGAGGAGGTCGTGTGGAAGGAGAAGCGGCGACAGGACCGCATCACCAGCCTGGGTCTCGGCATGACCCGCCTGACCTGGTCCGACCTGACGGCGCAGCGGTGGCGCGCGACGCAGACGCGGGTGGCCGGGGAGATCGCGGCGACCCGGGCTCGCTGCGGCGACGACCTGTCCGACCTGGCGCCGTACCGCCTCGGCAAGCGTCACCCGGCCGCCTAGGCCCGGCCACTCCGCTCACCGTGCCCGCTCGGCCGGTGGGACACCTGTAACGCGCAGTTACCCGTTCTGCTGCCCCGTCACGACGGGGCAGCAGAAGTGACAACTGCGCGTTTCAGCTGGGGGCGGGGGCGGGTCAGTCGCCGCGGAACACCGGGCGGCGCTTCTGGGTGAAGGCGCGCATGCCCTCGGTGGCGTCGGCGGTGCGCATGAGCACGGCCTGGCCGAGGCGCTCGCGCTCGAGGGCGGCGTCGAGCTCGGCGAGGGTGGCGGCGTTGACGGCCTTCTTCGTGGCGGCCATCGCCAGCGGCGGGCCGGCGGCGAGGCGGGCGGCGAGCCGGTCGACGAGGTCGGGGAAGTCGGCGTCGGTGGCGAGGTGGGTGACCAGGCCGGCGTCGTACGCCTCGCGGCCGGTCAGCGGCTCGGCGAGCAGGCCCATCCGCATCGCCCGGGCGCGCCCGATCGACGCCGCGACCGTGGCCGACGCGCCGCCGTCGGGCATGAAGCCGATGCGGGCGAAGGCCAGCAGGAACGACGCCGACTCGGCGGCGACGACGAGGTCGGCGGCCAGGGCCAGCGAGCAGCCGACGCCGGCGGCCACGCCGCCCACCGCGGCCAGCACCGGCTTGTCGAGGGCGACGACCGCGCGCACGAGCCGGTTGGCGCGGTCCATCGAGGTGATGTCGAACCCGGCCACCGGGTCGTCGCCGACCATCTCGGCACCGGTGGAGAACGCCGCGCCGGCGTCGGCGAGCACCACCACCCGGACGTCGTCGCGCGCCGTCGCCCCCTCGAGCTCGGCGCTCAGCCGCTCGACCAGCTCGGGCGACAGGGCGTTGTGCACGCGGGGCCGGTCGACGGTCAGCCGCAGCACGCCCGCCGCGACCTCCACCCGCAGGTCGGGGCCCGGCAGCTCAGGCACCGGCCACCCCGGCGTGGCGCAGCGCGTCGAGCGCGGCGGAGGTGGTGGCGGGGGCGACCCCGGCGCACAGCTCGGGCAGCAGGCGCACGGCGAAGCCCTCGGTGACCGCGTCGAGGGCGGTGGCGCGCACGCAGTGGTCGGTGGCGATGCCGCAGACGTCGACGGCGTCGACGCCGCGGGTGCGCAGCCAGTCGGTGAGGGTCTCACCGGAGCCGGCGCGCCCCTCGAAGCCGGAGTACGCCGCCTCGTGCTCGCCCTTGCGGAACACCGCCTCGAGCCGGGAGGCGTCGAGTGCGGGGTGCAGCTCGACGCCGGGCGTGCCGACCTCGCAGTGCACCGGCCACGAGTCGACGTAGTCGGGCTCGCTCGACCAGTGGGCGCCGGGGTCGACGTGGTGGTCCTGGGTGGCCACGACGTGGTCGTAGCCGTGGTCGCCGGCGAGCAGCGAGGTCACCCCCGCCGCCACGGCGGCACCGCCGGTGACCGCCAGCGAGCCGCCCTCGCAGAAGTCGTTCTGGACGTCGACCACGATCAGCGCACGCGTCATGCCACGAGCCTAGGGGGCTGCCTCCACCACGGTCGGCACCACCGGCTCGCCACGGGTCATCGACTGCGCGGCGAGGGGCAGCTCGGCGCGCGAGCGGTGGTGGCGCTCCCGCGCGGCCTCGAGCGGCTCGCGGCCCACCACCTCGCCGCCCCGCACCAGCGGCAGCATCAGCGGCCGGTCGTCGCCGTCGTCGAGGGGGGCGTGGCCGATGCCGACCACCTCGGCCTGCGCGACGCCGTCGGTCCCGCGGCGCCGCAGCGCCCACTTGCGACCGCCCACCGAGGCCTTGTCGGGGGAGCGCTTGGCCACCGGCTGCAGCGCGCCGCCGGCGTCCTCGCGGGCCACCAGCTTGTAGACGAAGCCGCAGGTGGGGTGGCCGCTGCCGGTGACCAGCTGGGTGCCGACGCCGTAGCCGTCGACGGGGGCGGCGGCCAGCGCCGCGATGGCGTACTCGTCGAGGTCGCTGGTCACCACGATCCGGGTCTCGCGCGCCCCGAGCGCGTCGAGCTGGTCGCGCACGCGGTGGGCGAGCACGCCGAGGTCACCGGAGTCGAGCCGCACGGCGCCGAGGTCGGTGCCGGCCACCTCCACCCCGAGCCGCACGGCCTCCTCCACGTCGTAGGTGTCGACCAGCAGCGTCGTGCCGACGCCCAGCGAGTCGACCTGCGCCCGGAACGCGTCGCGCTCGGTGTCGTGCAGCAGCGTGAAGCTGTGGGCGCTGGTGCCGGTGCTCGGCACGCCCCAGCGGCGGCGGGCCTCGAGGTTGGAGGTGGCGGTGAAGCCCGCGACGTACGCCGCCCGTGCCGCGGCGACCGCGGCCTGCTCGTGGGTGCGCCGCGAGCCCATCTCGATGCAGGGCCGCCCGCGCGCGGCGGTGGTCATCCGCGAGGCCGCGGAGGCGATCGCGGAGTCGTGGTTGTAGATCGACAGCAGCAGGGTCTCCAGCAG
The DNA here is from genome assembly GCF_058681775.1 of Nocardioides sp. FY1077. Lineage (NCBI taxonomy): Bacteria > Bacillati > Actinomycetota > Actinomycetes > Propionibacteriales > Nocardioidaceae > Nocardioides > Nocardioides sp. FY1077. The sequence continues at coordinate 612,933 of NZ_JBZWDB010000002.1, forward strand.
CACCGCCTCGGCGAAGCTGGCCTCGACCACCAGCAGCGGGGAGTGCGGGAAGTAGGTCTCGCCCTCGCCGTAGCCCGACACGTCGCCACGGAAGCGGTAGGACGCCAGCCACTCGCGGGTGCGGTCGTCGACGACGCCGTCGAGCGCGGCCAGCACGTCGTCGTCGAAGCGGAAGTCCTCGATCGCCTCGAGCGCGCGGCCGACGCCGCCCACCACGCCGTAGCGGCGGCCCTCGGGCAGCCGGCGGGGGAACAGCTCGAAGACCGAGCGGCGCTCGGCGGTGCCCGACGACAGGGCCGCCTGCAGCATCGTCAGCTCGTAGTGGTCGGTGAGCAGGGCGGTGGAGGGCCGGGCCGGCGGGCGGGTCACGGGGCTCAGCGTAGGGGTGTGCGGTGCTGTGCGAGCATGGAGACGTGTCCGCTCCCAGCCCCGTCGAGGTCGAGCCGACCCTCACCCCGGAGTCGTCGACGCTGCCGTCGACACCGTGGGTGACCATCGTCTGGAACGACCCGGTCAACCTGATGTCCTACGTCACCTACGTCTTCCAGCAGCACTTCGGCTACAGCCGCAGGAAGGCCACGAAGCTGATGATGGAGGTGCACGAGGACGGTCGCTCGACGGTCAGCTCCGGCACCCGCGAGGACATGGAGCGCGACGTGCAGGCCATGCACGAGTACGGCCTGTGGGCCACGATGGAGAAGCAGTCGTGAGCGGGTTCGCCCGTCACCGCCGCAGCCGCCTGGTCTTCGCCAACTTCACCGGCTTCGAGGCCGACCTGCTGCGCTCGCTGGCCTCCCAGCTCGTCGAGCTGCTGCGCAACGAGGCCGCCGTGCCGCGCGAGGACCAGGACCCGTTCGAGGCGATGATGGACTTCTCCGGGCCCGAGACCGAGCCCGAGGACCCCGTGCTGGCGCGGCTGTTCCCGACCGCCTACCGCGACGACGCCGAGGCCGCCGCGGAGTTCCGTCGGTTCACCGAGGGCGGGCTGCGCGACGGCAAGGCCGCGGCCGCCAGCGCGATCATCGACGGCCTCGAGGAGGCCGGGCTGCCGCCCGAGCTCACCGAGGACGGCCTGGTCATCGACGTCGAGCTCGACGAGGACACCGCCCGCACCTGGATGCGCTCCTTCACCGACCTGCGCCTCGCGCTGGCCACCCGCCTGGGCGTCGAGGACGGCGACGAGGCCTACTGGGAGGCGCTGCCCGACGACGACCCGCGCGCGCAGGCCCACGACATCTACGACTGGGTCGGCTACCTGCAGGAGACCCTGGTCGGGGCGCTCTCACGATGAGCGCGCGCTGATGGCGATCCCGCCGTACGTCGCCGACCTGCGCGCCCTGGTCGGCACCCGCGAGCTGTGGCTCCCGGGGGTCACCGCGGTGGTGGTGCGCGACGGCGAGCTGCTGCTGACCCGCCGCGTCGACAACGGCGAGTGGGCCCTGGTCACCGGGATCGTCGACCCCGGCGAGGAGCCGGCGGTGGCCGCCGCGCGCGAGGCGCTCGAGGAGTGCTGCGTGGAGGTGAGCGTCGACCGGCTGGCGTCGGTGTCGGTGAGCCCCCGGGTCGTGCACGCCGGCGGCGACCGTGCGGTCTACCTCGACCTCACCTTCGCCTGCTCGTGGGTCTCCGGGGAGGCGAAGGTCGGCGACGACGAGAACCTCGAGGTGCGCTGGTGGCCCCTCGACGCACTGCCGCCGATGCAGCCCTTCCTCCACGAGCGGCTCGACGCGGTGCTGGCCGGCCACGTCGCCGCGGCCTTCCGCACGTGACCCGGCCCCGCCCGGCGCGTCGCCTCCTGGCGGCCCTCGCGGTGTCGGCGGCGGTGCTCACCACGGGCTGCTCCGGTGACCCGGCCGGGCCGACGGCGGGCACGGCGGGCACGGAGGACTCGGTGAGCGCGGCGAGCAGCGAGGCCGCGGAGGCCGCCACGTCGGCCCCGGCCGTGCGGATCGGCGACGCGCAGTGGACCAGCCTCGACTCCTCCGCGCGCGGGGCCGTGCCGGCCGGCGTGGGGGAGCGCTCGGTGCTGGTGCGGGGCGCGGCCGCCGGGGACGGGCCGCTGGTGGAGGTGGTCGACCGCGCCACCGGCGGCGTGCGCTGGTCGCTCGGCGGTAGCAGCAGCGGCAGCACCGGCGGCAGCACCGGCGGCAGCGCCGGCGGCAGCGCCGGCGACCCGGTGCGCGCCGACGGACGCCTCCTCGACCTCGACCCCACCGACGCCCGCCTCGGCCGCGGCCCGCAGGTGCCGGTGGTCGCGCCGTACGTCGTGCGCGGCGGACCCGCGGCGGGCGAGCGCGGGGTGGCGGCGCTGTCGCAGGACGACGGAAGCCTGCAGTGGCGCTGGGCGCCCTCCGGCGGGTCCGGCGCCGTGCGCACGGTCGGGCTCGGACCCGACGCCGTCGTGGTGGAGGTCGCCGCGCCCTCGGGCCGTGCCGGCGCGGCCACCCTCGTGGGGCTCGACCCCACGAGCGGGGCCGTGGCCTGGCGGGTGCGGGGACTGACCGGCTCGGCGGTGGCCGGCGACGTGGTGGTGGCCGCGGCGCCCGCGCCCCGGAGCGGCCCGCAGCGTGTCGTGCTGCTCGACGCCGCCACCGGCCGCGAGACCTGGCGCGCCCCGCAGCCCGGCTACTTCGCCGGCGCCACCGACGACGTGTACGCCCTGACCGTCGACGGGCAGGCCGGGGCACTGCTGGTGGACGGCGCCACCGACAGCACCGAGCAGCTGCAGACCGCGGTCGCCGCCGGGCCGGCGGTCGGCGGCGACGCGCTGCTGGCCTGGGTGGAGGCCGACCACAGCACCGGTGCCGTCGAGCTGGTGACCCTGGCCTCGGGGGAGGACCGCCCGGTCACCGCCCCGCTGCCCGAGGCGGTGCTCACCGACCCCTCGCCCCGCCTGCTCGGCACCACCCAGGGCCACGTCGTGGTGCAGGGCGCCGACGGCGTCTGGCTGCTCGACCGCGCCGGTGCCGTGGCCGGTGAGCAGGTGGCGGGCCGTCTCGACCGGGTGCTGCCCGACGGGCTGGTGCTGGTCACCGGCACCGCCGATGGCGCCCCGACCTACGAGGTCGTGGGGCTCGAGCCGGCTCCGTGACCCGGGATCGTCCGAGGCCCGGGCCGGCGGGCGCCGGGTCGTGCCCGGGCGCCGCGGGGGCCTAGGCTGGACGTCGTGCTGACCATCGACCGGGCCACCCACGACGCGATCGTCGCCCACGCCAAGCGCGACCACCCCGACGAGGCGTGCGGGGTCGTGGCCGGTCCCGAGGGCAGCGACCGCCCGGAGCGGCTGGTCGAGATGGTCAACGCCGCGGGCAGCCCGACGTTCTACGAGTTCGACTCCACCGACCTCTTCCAGCTCTACAAGGAGATGGACGAGCGCGACGAGGTGCCGGTGGTCGTCTACCACTCCCACACCGCCACCGAGGCCTACCCCAGCCGCACCGACATCGGCCTCGCCAGCGAGCCGGAGGCCCACTACGTGCTGGTCAGCACCCGCGACTGCTCCACCCCCGAGGGGAATAACGACGGTCCCGTGGAGTTCAGGTCCTACAGGATCGTCGACGGCGAGGTGACCGAGGAAGAGGTCGTGGTCGTCGACGTCCTGCCTCCCGCGCCGAGCGCCTGAGCCACCTGCGCGACCGTCCGGCAGCACCCACCAGCGTCACCCACCGCCCAGCACCAAGGAGCCCGCACCCATGGCCATCGAGGTCCGCATCCCGACCATCCTGCGCACCTACACCGGCGGCGAGAAGGCCGTGCACGGTGACGGCGCCAGCCTGACCGCGCTGATCGACGACCTCGAGGCCCACCACCCCGGCATCAAGGGCCGCCTGATCGAGAACGGCGACCTGCGCCGCTTCGTCAACGTCTACATCAACGACGAGGACGTGCGGTTCATCGGCGGCCTGCAGGCCCCGCTGAGCGACGGCGACCAGGTCGTCGTCCTCCCCGCGGTCGCCGGGGGATGACCCCGGACGGGGGAGCGGACCCGGTGGCGGCGGCCGAGCCGGTCACCCGGCTCACGAGCCGCACCCGCACCCGCCCGCCGACAGGCCCCGCCCCCGACAGGACCGACGACACCATGAGCGAACGCCGCACCTTCGTCCTCGTCGACGGGGAGAACATCGACGCGACGCTCGGCAACTCCCTGTTCGGGCGCCGCCCGACCCCGGAGGAGCGGCCCCGCTGGGAGCGGGTCACCGCCTTCGCCGAGGAGGAGTGGGGCCAGCCGGTCACCGGGCTGTTCTTCCTCAACGCCAGCAACGGCCACCTGCCGGCCAGCTTCGTGCAGGCGCTGCTCGCCCTCGACTACCGCCCGGTCCCGCTGTCGGGCCGCTCCGACGAGAAGGTCGTCGACATCGGCATCCAGCGCACGCTGGACGCGCTGCTCGGCCGCGACGCCGACGTCATGCTGGTCAGCCACGACAGCGACTTCGCACCCCACCTGCAGCGCCTGCTCACCGGCGAGCGCCGCGTCGGCATCATGGCGCTGCGGGAGTACACCTCCACCCACCTGTCGGCCCTCGACCTCGACGTGTTCGACCTCGAGGACGACGTCGCGGCGTTCAACGTGCCGCTGCCGCGGGTGCGCATCATCGACCTCGACGCCTTCGACCCCGAGACCTTCCTGCGGTAGCCCCCGCGGGCCTGGAGACCCATGCGCTACGACAACCTGCTCGCCTCCGTCGGCGGCACGCCCCTGGTGGGCCTGCCGCGGCTCTCGCCGAGCCCCGACGTCCGGCTGTGGGCCAAGCTCGAGGACCGCAACCCCACCGGCTCGATCAAGGACCGGCCGGCGCTGCGGATGATCGAGGAGGCCGAGAAGGACGGCACGCTGCGTCCGGGCTGCACGATCCTGGAGCCGACGTCGGGCAACACCGGCATCTCGCTGGCCATGGCGGCCAAGCTCAAGGGCTATCGCATCGTGTGCGTGATGCCGGAGAACACCTCCGAGGAGCGCCGCCAGCTGCTACGCATGTGGGGGGCGGAGATCATCTCCTCACCCGCCGCCGGCGGCTCCAACGAGGCCGTGCGGGTGGCCAAGCAGGTCGCCGCCGAGCACCCCGACTGGGTGATGCTCTACCAGTACGGCAACGCCGCCAACGCGCTGTCGCACGAGGAGGGCACCGGACCCGAGCTGCTCGCCGACCTGCCCTCGATCACCCACTTCGTCGCGGGGCTCGGCACCACCGGCACCCTGATGGGCACCAGCCGCTTCTTCCGCCGGGCCAAGCCCGGGGTGCGGATCGTGGCGGCCGAGCCGCGCTACGGCGAGCTGGTCTACGGCCTGCGCAACCTCGACGAGGGCTTCGTGCCCGAGCTGTACGACGCCGACCTGATCGACACCCGCTTCTCGGTCGGCCCGCGCGACGCCGTGCGCCGCGTGCGCGAGCTGCTCGAGCTCGAGGGCATCTTCGCCGGCGTCTCGACCGGCGCGATCCTGCACGCCGCGCTGGGCCAGGCCGCCAAGGCGGTCAAGGCCGGGGAGAGCGCCGACATCGCGTTCATCGTCTGCGACGGCGGGTGGAAGTACCTGTCCACCGGCGCCTACGAGGGCACCGTCGACGAGGCCGAGGACCGTCTCGAGGGCCAGCTCTGGGCCTGAGCGGGCCCCCGGCGTCCCCGCCTCGGCGGCGACGCCGTCCCGCCCCGGACGACGGGGCGCACCACCACCGTCGACGTGACCTGCGTCGCCGCGGCGGGTGGGGCCGTGCGGCTGCGGCGTCGAGGACATAGCCTTCCTGTCGTGCCCGTCCCCGCAGCCGACGCCGACGCCCCCGTCGGCATCTTCGACTCCGGGTTCGGCGGCCTCACCGTGGCCCGGTCGGTGATCGACCAGCTGCCCCACGAGTCGGTGCTGTACGTCGGCGACACCGCCCGCCAGCCCTACGGCCCCAAGCCGATCGGCGAGGTGCGCGAGTACGCCCTGGAGTGCCTCGACCACCTGGTCGAGCAGGGGGTGAAGGCCCTGGTCATCGCGTGCAACTCCGCCAGCGCGGCGATGCTGCGCGACGCCCGCGAGCGCTACGACGTCCCGGTGGTGGAGGTGATCCTGCCGGCCACCCGCCGTGCCGTCGCCGCGAGCCGCACCGGTCGCATCGGGGTCATCTGCACCCGCGCCACGGCCGAGTCGATGGCCTACGACGACGCCTTCGCCGCCGCACCGCACGTCGAGCTGACCACCCGGGCCTGTCCCCGGTTCGTCGACTTCGTCGAGGCCGGGGTGACCAGCGGTGACGAGCTCCTCGCGGTGGCCCACGAGTACCTCGACCCGCTGACCTCGGCCGGCGTCGACACCCTGATCCTGGGCTGCACCCACTACCCGCTGCTCACCGGCGTCATCTCCTACGTGATGGGCGACGGCGTCACGCTGGTCAGCAGCGCCGAGGAGTGCGGCAAGGACGTCTACAAGATGCTGCTGCGCACCGGGCTGGCCCGCAGCGGCGGCGACGCCACCCACACGTTCCTCACCACCGGCTCGCCGGCGGAGTTCGAGACCATCGGCCGGCGCTTCCTGGGCCCCGAGATGTCGGCGGCCAGCCAGTTCGCCGGTGGTCTCGCGTGAGCGGGCCCCTGGCCCAGGAGTCGGCCCAGGAGTCGGCCGAGCAGCCGGCGTGGCGTCGGCCCCGGCTGACCGTCGTCGGCTGCTCCGGGTCCTACCCCGGCCCCGACTCCCCGGCCAGCTGCTACCTGCTGGAGGCCGAGCACGACGACGGCAGCGGCCTGCGCACCTGGCGGGTGCTGCTCGACCTCGGCAGCGGCGCGCTGGGCGCCCTGCACCGCCACGCCGACCCGCTGGCGATCGACGCGGTGCTGCTCAGCCACCTGCACGCCGACCACTGCCTCGACCTGTCGGGCTACTACGTGCTGCGCAAGTACCACCCCAGCGGCCCGCAGCCGCAGCTGCCGGTGTGGGGTCCCTCCGACACCGCCGACCGGATGGCGCGCGCCTACGACCTGCCCGTCGACCCCGGCATGCGCGAGGAGTTCGACTTCCGCACCTGGCCCGCGCAGGTGCAGGTGGGGCCGTTCGTGGTGCGCGCCGTGCCCGTCGACCACCCCGTGGAGGCCTACGCCCTGCGGGTCGAGGTGGCCGGGGCCGTGCTGGCCTACAGCGGCGACACCGGCCCCTGCGCCGGTCTCGACGAGGCGGCCCGCGGGGCCGACCTGCTGCTGGCCGAGGCGTCGTTCCGCACCGGCGACGACAACCCGCCCGCGATGCACCTCACCGGCCGGGAGTGCGCCGAGGCCGCGCGGCGCAGCGGGGCGGGTCGCCTCGTGCTCACCCACGTCCCGCCGTGGTTCGACCCCGCCCACATGCTCGCCGAGGCCGTTGCCGCGTGGGACGGGCCCACCGAGCTGGCCGTCGCGGGCGCGACGTACGAGCTGTAGGCCGGTCAGAGCAGGTCGATCGGCGCAGGTCGATCGGCGCGGGCCGGTCAGAGCAGGCCGGCGTCGTGCACGCAGATCGCGATCTGCACGCGGTTGGTCACGCCGAGCTTGTCGAAGAGCCGCGAGACGTGCGCCTTCACCGTCGGCACCGACAGGTGCAGGGTCGCCGCGATCTCGGCGTTGCTGTGGCCGCGGCCCACGCAGGTGGCGACCTCCAGCTCGCGGTCGGTGAGCCGGGCCAGGCGGGCGCGGGCCTCGCCGGCGCGTCCGGCGGGGGCGTCGCTGCGCAGCCGCTCGACGAGGGTGCGGGTGATCGACGGCGACAGCATCGCCTCGCCGGCCGCGACCCGGCGCACCGCGGCCACCAGGTCGTGGGGCGGGGTGTCCTTGAGCAGGAAGCCGTCGGCGCCGGCGCCGAGCGCGCCCATCACGTGCTCGTCGGCGTCGAACGTGGTCAGCACGATGACCCGTGGCGGGGTCGTGCCCGGGGGGCGGGCCTCGGGGCGCAGCAGCGCCCGGGTGGCGTCGAGGCCGTTGAGCCGCGGCATCCGGATGTCCATCAGCACGACGTCGGGCCGCAGCGCGGCCACCAGGTCGAGGGCCTGGCGACCGTCGGTGGCCTCGCCCACCACCAGCAGGTCCTGCTGCCCGCCGAGCATCAGCCCGAGCGCTGAGCGCACGAGCGGGTCGTCGTCGACCACCAGCACCCGCACCGGCGCCTCCGACGGCGGCGCGCCCAGGACGGCGGCGGGACCGGCCGGGCCGGCCGGGGGAGTCAGGCCGCCCACGGCAGCCACCCGTGCAGCAGGAAGTCGTCGACGTCGCGACGGTGGTGGAGGCGACCGCCGCGCAGCTCGGCGCGCTCGGCCAGGCCCACCAGGCCCAGGCCGGCGCCGGGGGTGCCGGCGTCGGGGGAGACGGTGTCGGTGAAGCCCAGCGGGTTGCGCACCCGCACGTCGATGCCGTCGCGCGGGGAGCCGCTGATCCTCACCGAGACCCGCGCGCCGGGGGCGTGCTTGCGGGCGTTGGTGATGCCCTCCTGCACGATGCGGAAGACGGTGCGCCCCACGATGTCGGGCACGGCGTCGCGGTCGGTCACGGTGTCGTCGAGGCCGACGTTCAACCCCGAGGCGCGGGCCTCCTCCACCAGCGCCGCGACGTCGGCGTACGTCGGCTGCGGGGGCTCCAGCAGGTCACCGCCCTCGTCGCGCAGCACGCCGAGCACGCCGCGCAGGTCGGTGAGGGCCTGGTGGGCGGTGTGCTGGATGACCTCGGCGCTCTCGCGCATCTCGTCGGCGCTCAGGTCGCGGCGGAACGACAGCGCGCCGGCGTGCAGGGAGATCTGCGAGATGCGGTGGGCCAGCACGTCGTGCATCTCGCGGGCGATGCGGGAGCGTTCGTCGGTGCGCGCCTTGCCCGCCCGCAGGTCCTGCTCGGCCTCGGCGCGCTCGGCGCGGTGGCGCAGGGTCCAGACCAGCTCGCGCCGCGAGCCGATGTACATGCCCCAGCCCATGCTCGCCCCGACCGCCACCACGGTCGCGACCAGCGAGAGCCACAGCGGGCTCTGCGCGAGCTGCGGCTCGACGACGACGTACACCATCGACGCGACCACGCCGACGAGCGAGACCGCCACGATGGGCAGGAAGCGGCGCCGCGAGGCCAGCGACACCGCGGCCAGCGTGGCCGGCCCCGCCGAGACGCCGGAGACCGCCGCTGCGGCGTTGGTGAGCAGGGCGACGGCCACCGGGAAGCGACGGCGCCAGAAGACCAGCACGTAGGTGAGCAGCCCGACGCCGAGGTCGACGGCGAAGAGCACCGGGGCGACGTCGAGCTGGGCCACGGCGTACTGCGGCCACACCACGGCGCTGATCAGCACGCACAGCACCAGGCGCCACGCCTGGTGCCACCAGGTCAGGGGAGGCTGGTACTCCTCCGGGCTCGGGCGCTGCACGGCCTCAGCGTAGGGGGCCCCGGCCCGGTCGCGCAGGGTCGGAGGTCGTGGCCACCCCCTACTTTGGTCTGGGCGGTCCTGGACCGTGGTCCGGTGCGCACGGCGGCGGGGTCGGGCAGGGTGAGAGCCATGATCAACGTCGAAGGACTCACGCGCACCTACGGCGCGTTCACCGCGGTGGACGACGTCAGCTTCACCTGCCAGCCAGGCCGGGTCACCGGCTTCCTCGGCCCCAACGGCGCCGGCAAGACCACCACCATGCGGGTCATGGTGGGCCTCACCCCGCCGTCCCGCGGCCGCGTCACCATCGGCGGCCACCTCTACCGCGACATCCCCAACCCCGGTCGCCACGTCGGGGTGCTGCTCGACGCCTCCGCCCAGCACGCCGGGCGCACGGGCCGCGAGATCCTCACCCTGGGCGCCCGCACGATGGGCCTGCCGGCCTCCCGCGTCGACGAGATGCTCGCCCTGGTCTCGCTCGACGAGAAGGAGGCGCGGCGCCGGCTGCGCAACTACTCCCTCGGCATGAAGCAGCGCCTCGGCATCGCCCACGCCCTGCTCGGCGATCCGTCGGTGCTGATCCTCGACGAGCCGGCCAACGGCCTCGACCCCGCCGGCATCCGCTGGATGCGCGGGCTGCTCAAGGGCTACGCCGAGCGCGGCGGCACCGTGCTGCTCTCGAGCCACCTGCTCCACGAGGTGGAGATCATCGCCGACGAGATGATCCTCATCGGCCGCGGCAAGATCGTGGCCCAGGGTGACAAGGCCACGCTGCTGGCCGGCGCCGAGCAGCAGAGCACCAACGTCACCTCGCTCGACAACGAGCGCCTCGCCGGGGCGCTGACCCAGCGCGGGCACACCGTCACCCCCGCCGGGCCGGGGCTGCGTGTCGACGCCTCCCCGGTCGAGGTCGGCCGCGCGGCCGCCGAGCACACGATCGTCCTCACCGACCTGCGCGCCGGCGACGGCGGCCTCGAGGACCTGTTCCTCGACCTGACCTCCGACACCCAGCGCGACTCGCTTCCCGAAGGAGCCCGAGCATGAGCACCGCCACGAGCACCGCACCCGCCGCCCCCACCATGGACGTCTCCTCGACGCCGCACGTGCCGATGACCCGGCTCGCGGGGGTCGAGCTGCGCAAGGCGCTGGACACCCGCGCCGGGCGCTGGTTCGCCGTCTCGATCCTGCTGCTCGTGCTGGCCGTGCAGGTCATCTACGCGTTCGCCGCCCCCGACGACGCGAAGGACTTCGGTGACTTCCTCGGGATCGCCGGGGCCGTGCTCGGCTACTTCATGCCGATCCTGGTGATCATGCTGGTCACCAGCGAGGCCAGCCAGCGCAACGGCCTGGTGACGTTCACCCTCGAGCCGCGGCGCCCGCGAGTGGTCGTCGCGAAGTTCATCGCCGGGTTCGCGCTGGCGCTCGGGCTGGTGGTGCTCGCCTCGGTCGTCGCCGCGATCGGCACCCTGGTCGGCTCGGCCACCGGCGGCGGGGGGGCGTGGGAGGTCGACGGCAACCTGCTGTTCAACGGCTTCGTGCTGGCCAACGTGATCGGCGTCCTCGTCGGCTTCGCCATCGCGACCCTGCTGATGAACACCGCCGCCGCCATCGTGGCCTACTTCGCCTACAGCCTGATCCTGCCGATCGCGGTCGGCATCCTCGGTTCGCTCAGCGAGGGCTTCCGGGACCTCGCGCCGTGGATCGAGTTCAACACCGCGCAGACGCCGCTCTTCTCGGGCGACTTCACCCCGACCGGCGAGCAGTGGGCGCAGCTCGCGGTGTCGGGCACGATCTGGCTGGTCGTGCCGCTGGTCCTGGGCATCCTCCGGCTGCTGCGCATCGAGTTCAAGTAGGCGCTCGCCGCCTGCGGGCGCCGGCGGCGGGCTGGCTAGGGTCGGGGCCATGACTGCACGCGAGGACGGCCGCGCCGACGACGAGCTCCGCCCGATCACCATCACCCGCCACTGGCTCGACCACGCCGCCGGGTCGGTGCTGGTGGAGTTCGGCCGCACCAAGGTGCTCTGCGCGGCCTCGGCGTCGCAGGGCGTGCCGCGCTGGCGCAAGGGCTCGGGCCTGGGGTGGGTGACCGCGGAGTACGCGATGCTGCCCGCGGCCACCCACACCCGCTCCGACCGCGAGTCGGTCAAGGGCCGCATCGGCGGGCGCACCCACGAGATCAGCCGGCTCGTGGGGCGCTCGCTGCGTGCGGTGATCGACTACCGCGCGCTGGGGGAGAACACGATCAGCCTCGACTGCGACGTGCTGCAGGCCGACGGCGGCACGCGCACCGCCGCGATCACCGGGGCCTACGTCGCTCTCGCCGACGCCTGCGCCCACCTCGGGGTCAGTCCTCTCACCGGCTCGGTCGCCGCGGTCAGCGTCGGCATCGTCGACGGGGTGCCGCGCCTCGACCTGCCCTACGTCGAGGACGTGCGCGCCGAGACCGACATGAACGTGGTGATGACCGGCACCGGCAGCTTCGTGGAGGTGCAGGGCACCGCCGAGGGCGCGCCGTTCGACCGCGCCGAGCTCGACGCCCTGCTGGGCCTGGCCGAGCGCGGCTGCGCCGACCTGACCCGCCTGCAGGCCGAGGCGCTGGCCTCCGGGCCCCGTCCGTGAGCGGTGGCACGCCCACCCCGCCGCGGGTGTTCCTGGCCTCGCGCAACGCCAAGAAGGTCGCCGAGCTCGAGCGCATCCTGCGCCTGCACGCCCCCGGCGTGCAGGTCGTGGGGCTCGACGACCTCGCCGGCCTCGGGACTGCGGACTACGACGAGCCGGTCGAGGACGAGCCGACCTTCGAGGGCAACGCGCTGCTGAAGGCGCGCGCCGGCCTGGCCGCCACCGGGCTGCCGTCGCTGGCCGACGACTCCGGGCTCTGCGTCGACGCGCTGAACGGCATGCCCGGCGTGCTCAGCGCGCGGTGGTCGGGCCCGCCCAAGGACGACGCCCGCAACAACACGCTGCTGCTGGCCCAGCTCGCCGACGTGCCCGACGTACGCCGTGGCGCGCACTTCGCCTGCGCGGTGGCGCTGTGCCACCCCGGTGGCGAGGAGGTGGTGCTCGGCCGGATGGACGGGTGGGTGCTGCGCGAGGTGCGCGGCGACGGCGGCTTCGGCTACGACGGGCTGTTCGAGGCCGCGGAGCAGCCCGGTCGCAGCACCGCCGAGCTGACCCGCGAGGAGAAGGACGCGATCTCCCACCGCGGCCGGGCGCTGCGCGAGCTCGGCCCGCTGGTCGGCCGGCTGCTGGCCTGAGCCGCGACGGCGGTACCGTCGCGCCGTGACCAGGCACTTCTTCGTCCGCAGGAACCTCGCCCGGCTGCTGCTGCGCCTCTCGCGGTGGCGCACCACCGGCACCGTGCCGCCGAAGGGCATCCTCGTCGGCGCCCCGCACACCTCGAACTGGGACTGGGTGCTGACCATGCTGCTGGCGTGGGACAGCAGCGTGCAGATCCGGCTGCTGGTGAAGAAGTCGTTCTTCGTCGGGCCGCTCGGCGCGTTCTTCCGCGCCACCGGCGCCGTCGAGCTCGACCGCGACGACCCGGGCGCCACGATGCGGGCGCTGCTGGCCGACGCCGAGACCGACGACTCGTTCCTCCTCGGCCTGGCCGCCGAGGGCACCCGCAGCCGCGGCGAGCACTGGAAGTCGGGCTTCTACCGCATCTCCCAGCAGACCGGGCTGCCGATCACGCTGGCCTTCATCGACGCCCCCTCCCGCACCGTCGGCTGGGGCCCCACGTTCCCCACCACCGGCGACGTGCGCGCCGACATGGACCGCGTCCGGGAGTTCTACGCCGACAAGCGCGGCATCAACCCCGACGACTTCACCCCGCCCCGGTTGCGCGAGGAGGGCTGAGCGGGCGGTTTCCCCGGCCGGCCGGGGAAACCGGAACTGGGCGGCTGAACTTTCGGCCACCAAGAGGCAGCTTCCGCCGCGCCGGCGGGCAACCGCGGCCCGGGCTGTCGTCGTACGGCGGCAGCGTGTGCGCCCGGAGAGATTCGAACTCTCACTGGACAGGACCTAAACCTGTTGCCTCTGCCGTTGGGCTACGGGCGCCGGCGGCCAGTATCCCGTCCCGGCCTCAGGCGCCGAGGCCGAGGTCCTTGCGCAGCTTGGCGACGTGGCCGGTGGCGCGCACGTTGTACTGCGCCAGCTCGATGGTGCCGTCGGCGTCCACGACGAAGGTCGAGCGGATGACGCCCTGGACGACCTTGCCGTACATCGTCTTCTCCCCGAAGGCGCCCCACCGCGTCATCGACTCCTTGGTGGGGTCGGAGAGCAGCGTGATCGTGAGGCCGTCGCGCTCGCGGAACTTCGCCAGCTTCTCCGCCTTGTCGGGGGAGACGCCCAGCACCTCGTAGCCCGCCGCGCGCAGGGAGTCGAGGGAGTCGGTGAAGTCGCAGGCCTGCTTGGTGCAGCCCGGCGTCATCGCGGCGGGGTAGAAGTACACGACCACCTTGCGCCCGCGCAGGTCGGCCAGCGACACCGTCGCGCCGGTGTCGTCACTGAGCACCAGGTCGGGGGCGGGGTCGCCGGGGGAGAGGCGGGCGGGGGCGGTCTCGCTCATCGGGGGCTCCTGGTGGCTGCGGGGGACGTGCCCTATCGTTGCTGTCGCGAACGATGTGCAACAACGCGACATGGGCAACGACCCATCCGTCGTGGGTGTCGGCCACGAACCGTAGCCGACGCCGACAGCGGCGCCCGACCGTCCCGCAGCAGCCCGCACCAGCCCGCAGCAGCCACCACCGGCACCCTGAGCAGCAGGAGCACCCATGCACGTGCCCGACGGATTCCTGGACGCACCGACGTCCGTCGTGACGGGGGTCGTCGCGGCCGCCGCGGTCGGCATCGCCCTGCGCGGCGCGCGCCGCGAGCTCGACGACCGCACCGCCCCGCTGGCGGGGCTGGTCGCGGCGTTCGTCTTCGCGACCCAGATGCTGAACTTCCCGGTGGCCTCCGGCACCAGCGGCCACCTGATGGGCGGCGCGATCGCGGCGGTGCTGGTCGGGCTGTGGACCGGGGTGCTGTGCACCAGCGTGGTGCTGATCGTGCAGTGCCTGCTCTTCGCCGACGGCGGCATCACCGCGCTCGGCACCAACGTCGTGCTGATGAGCGTGGCCACCTGCGTCGTGGGCTGGCTGGTCTTCCGCGGCCTGCAGGCCGTGCTGCCCAAGAAGCTCGCGCTGGTGCCGTTCGCCGCCGGCGTGGCGGCGTTCGTCTCGGTGCCGGTGGCCGCGCTGGTCTTCGTCGGCCTGTACGCCGTCGGCGGCACCGCCCCGCTGCCGCTGGACACCCTCACCACCGCGATGCTCGGCGTCCACCTGCTCATCGGCCTCGGCGAGGCCGTGATCACCTTCCTCGCCGTCGGCGCGATCATCGCCGTGCGCCCCGACCTCGTGCACGGCGCCCGCGGCGTGCTGGCGCGCCGTGAGCTCGAGATCCGCACCCCCGCCGGGGCCGGCGCGTGAGCGCCGTGCGCCGGGTCAGCACCCGCGCCGTCGTCCTCGGCGTCCTGCTGGTCAGCCTGCTGCTGGCCGGCGTGGTCAGCCACTACGCCTCGGCCGACCCCGACGGGCTCGCGAAGGTGTCGCAGGACCAGGGCTTCGCCGACACCGAGACCGACCACGCCGCCGGTGACGGCGTCTTCGCCGGCTACGGCAGCAGCTTCATCGACGACGAGCGCCTCAGCGGCGGCGTCGCCGGTGTCGTCGGCGTGCTCGTGGTGCTCGGCGTGGCCGGCGGCCTGACGCTGCTGCTGCGCCGCCGCGCCCGTGAGAACGCCGCCGGCGCCGGCGCCCCGTCCGCGGAGGACCAGCCGGTCGCCTAGGCGACCGGCGAGCGTCATGGGTGCCGGACACGGGCACCGGCTGCACTTGCACGCGCACTCCCCGGTGCACCGGTTCCCGGCCCACCTGAAGCTGGTGGTGCTGGTCGGCTTCATGGTGGTCGTGGTGGCCACGCCCCGGGAGTGGTACCCGGTCTACGGGCTCTACCTGCTGCTGGTCGCCGCGGTCGTGCGGCTCTCCACGGTGCCGCCGACGTACCTGCTCAAGCGGATGGTCGTCGAGGTGCCGTTCGTCGTCTTCGCGCTGCTGCTGCCCTTCGTGGCGCACGGCCCCGACGTCGAGGTGCTCGGCGTCGCGGTGAGCGAGCCCGGCCTGCTGGCGGCGTGGGGGCTGCTGGCCAAGGCGACGCTCGGGGTGCTGGCCAGCCTCACCCTGGCCGCCACCACCGAGCCGCAGGACGTGCTGGCCGGCCTGGAGCGGCTGCGGGTGCCGCAGCAGCTGGTGCAGATCATGGCGTTCATGATCCGCTACCTCGACGTGGTGACCAGCGAGATGGCCCGGATGAAGGTGGCGCGGGAGTCGCGCGGGTTCACCGCCCGCAACCCCGCGCACTGGCCGGTGCTGGCCCGCTCGATGGGTGCGCTGTTCATCCGCTCCTACGAGCGCGGCGAGCGCGTGCACCTGGCGATGCTCTCGCGCGGCTACACCGGCAAGATGCCCTGATGACCCCTGCGCCCACCGACGCCTCGGACGACGACCGCCCGGTCCTCGACGTCCGTGGCCTGGCCTACGCCTACCCCGACGGCCACCAGGCCCTGTTCGGCGTCGACCTCGACGTGCGTCGCGGCGAGCGGGTCGCACTGCTCGGGCCCAACGGCGCCGGCAAGACCACGCTGGTGCTCCACCTCAACGGCATCCTGGGCGCCGGGTCGGGCACCGGTGCCGGCACGGTCGCGGTCAGCGGCCTGCCGGTGGTCAAGGAGAACCTGGGCGAGGTGCGCCGCCGCGTCGGCATCGTCTTCCAGGACCCCGACGACCAGCTCTTCATGGGCTCGGTGCGCGCCGATGTCGGCTTCGGCCCGGCCAACCTCGGCGTCAAGGGCGCCGAGCTCGAGCGCCGGGTGATGGCCGCGCTCGACCAGGTCGGCATGGCGGAGTACGCCGACCGCCCGCCCCACCACCTCTCCTTCGGCCAGCGCCGCCGGGTGGCCGTGGCCACCGTGCTGGTGATGGAGCCGGAGATCCTGGTGCTCGACGAGCCGTCGTCCAACCTCGACCCCGCCTCGCGCCGCGAGCTCGCCGACGTGCTGCGCTCCCTCGACGTCACCGTGCTGATGGTGACCCACGACCTTCCCTACGCCCTCGAGCTGTGCCCGCGCGCGGTGGTGCTGCACGACGGCACGGTCGTGGCCGACGGGTCGACGTACGACGTGCTGACCGACGACGCCCTGATGCGGCGCCACCGTCTCGAGCTGCCGTTCGGCTTCGACCCGCGCACGGTCGGGCCGCCGCCCGGTGGTCGCCGGTGACCGCGGGTGACCGCCGAGGACCGCCGTGCCGGCGCAGTTGGTAGCGTGCACGTCGTGAGCCACCAAGCGAGTCCGCCGCCCAGCTCCCTCGAGCGCGAGATCGAGGAGACCCGAGAGCGCCTCGCGGGCACCATCGACCAGCTGCTCCACCGGGCCAGCCCGAAGACCATCGCCGGGCGACAGGCCTACTCCGTGAAGGCCCACTACGTCGACCCGGCCACCGGCCAGCCGCGCACCGACCACATCCTCACCACCGTCGGCATCGTCGTCGGCGCCGTGGTGGCCCTCGTGGTCGTGCGCCGGGTGACCCGCTGAGGGTGACCGGCCCCGCTCCGGTCGGGAGGGGTTGAGGTGGCCGACAAGCTGCCGATCAAGATGCTCCACGACCGCGTGCTGGTGGAGCTCGACGCGGAGGCCGGTGAGCGCCGCTCATCGGGCGGGATCGTCATCCCGGCCACCGCCGCCATGGGCGGACGGCGCCTGTCGTGGGCGCGGGTCGTGGCCGTCGGGCCGCACGCACGCGCCGTGGAGTCGGGCGACCGCGTGCTGTTCGACTCCGACGACAAGTCGGAGGTCGAGGTGCACGGCGAGCTCTACGTCGTGATGCGCGAGCGCGACGTGCACGCGGTGGCCGCCGAGCGCGTCGGCGACGAGGCCACCGGGCTGTACCTCTAGCCGCTCCGTGCCTCTGGCCGCTCCGGCCGGCCCGGAATAGACCTCGGCGGGCGACCGCTCAGCGGGCGACCGGGGTGGCCGTGCCGGCGGTGACGATGTCGTCGGGCGCAGCGTCCGTGGCCTCCGACGGGCGCAGGTCGCCCTGGGGGTCGACCCGGTCCGCGGCGGGGTCGTGCACGTCGGGGATGCGCAGCGCCGCGAGGGCGGCGACCAGCATGCCGGCGCCGAGCAGCGCGAAGCCGATGGTGTAGCCGCGCTCCACGGGGAACCCCTCCGGGCTGATCTCGGCGGTCACGATCCCGGCCATCACCGCCGAGCCGATGGAGCCGCCGATGGTGCGGATGTTGGCGTTCATCCCGCTCGCCACGCCGGTCTGCTCGCGCGGCACGCTGGCGATCACGACGCCGGCCAGGCTGGAGAACACCAGCCCCGAGCCGACGCCCTGGATCGTGGTGGCGGCGTAGAGCTGGGCCGTGGTGTCGTGGAACAGCGCCATCGAGGCGAACGCCACCGCGTTGAGCAGCGTGCCGGTGACGATCACCAGACGGGCACCGAAGCGGCCGATGAGGCGCGCGGTGAGGAACCCGACGAGGAAGCTGGCCACGGCGCTGGGCAGCAGCAGGTGGCCCGACTCGGTGATCGTGGCGTCGAAGCCGTAGCCGGCCTCCGACGGGGTCTGCAGGAACTGCGGCAGGAAGCCGAACGACGCGAACATGCCGAACCCGACGAACGCCGCGACGACGTTGGTGGTCCACACCCCGCGCAGGCGCATCATCTGCATGTCGATCAGCGGCACCGGGACCCGGGTCTCGACGCGCATCCACAAGGCGGCCAGCACGACGGCGGCGGCGAACAGCCCGAGCACCTCCGCGGAGCCCCAGCCCCACTTGTTGCCCTGGCTGACCGCGAGCAGCAGGGCGACCAGCCAGCCGGCGAGCAGCACGGCGGGCACGGCGGGCAGGCGCCCCGGCGTACGCACCGGCGACTCCGGCACCAGCAGCAGCGCGCCCAGCGCGGCGAGCGCGGTGGCGACCATCGGCAGCCAGAACAGCCAGTGGTAGCCCAGCGACTCGACGATCGGGCCCGCGATCACGATGCCGGCGCCGAAGCCGACGGCGGTCAGCGAGGCGATGACGCTGAGCGCGCCGGTCACCCGTCCGGTGAACTCGTCGCGGATGATGCCGAACGACAGCGGCAGCACGCCGCCGCCGAGGCCCTGCACGACCCGCGCGACGATGAGCCAGCCGATGCTGGGCGCGAGCGCGGCCATCAGCGAGCCGACCGCCAGCGCGCTCAGGGTCACCACGAGCATCTTCTTCTTGCCCACGGCGTCACCGATGCGGCCCAGCAGGGGCGTGGCGATGGAGGCGGAGAGCAGGTAGGCGGTGAGCACCCAGGTGACCGTGGTCTGGTCGGTGTCGTACTCGAGCTGGATCGTGGCCAGCACGGGCACGATCAGCGACTGCAGGAGCGAGAACGACGAGACCGCGACGGTGAGGACAGCGAAGGTGACGGCCTGGTTGCCGCGGATGCTGGGTGACACGGGTGCGCTGCTCCTGGGGGGTTGGTTGTGCTGGTCAACCGTCACGGAACAGCAGGTCAGGCTCGGTTTGTTCCCGGCACCAGCAAGACGTGGGCCGGGTCACCCCACAGGGGGGACGCCCGCAGGGGTGGACCGCCCGGGGTCGGGACGACGGTACGGTGCTCGCATGTTGAACATCATTGGTCTCCTCGTCGTCGGTCTGATCATCGGCGCGCTCGCCCGTCTCATCAAGCCCGGCCGTCAGTCCCTCGGCATCCTCGGCACCCTCGTGCTCGGCGTCGTCGGCGCCCTCATCGGCGGCCTCGTCGCCTCGTTCCTCGGCTCGGGTGACATCTTCGAGCTGAACATCATCGGCTTCGTCGTCGCCGTCATCGCGGCCTTCCTGCTCATCGGTCTCGCCGAGGCCGTCATGGGCAAGAACAAGTCCCGCTCGCGGGTCTGACCCCCACGCTCCACCGCGGCCGGACTCCACGCTCGGCCGCCGGACCGACCGGCACCCTGATCCCACGCCGGACCTGGTCGGCCCACCGCACGACCTGAAGCACCGACGCCCCGCTGCGCACTGCGCAGCGGGGCGTCGTGCTGTTCCGGGACGCTGCGCCGTCCTGGGCAGGACGCTCAGGCGCCGGCGAACGCGGCGATCGCGGCGCTGGAGAAGGCGGGGAGGTCGCCGGGGTTGCGGCTGGTCACCAGCGGGAAGCCCACCGGGCAGGTCACCGACTCCTCGTCGGTCCAGGTGCCACCGGCGTTGGTGACGTCGGTGCGCAGGCTGGGCCAGCTGGTGAGCGTCTTGCCCTCCAGCACGCCGGCCTCCACGAGCGTCCACGGCCCGTGGCAGATGGAGGCCACCGGCTTGCCGGCGTCGGCGAAGGCCTTCACGAGCGCCACTGCGGCGGCGTCGAGGCGCAGGGCGTCGGGGTTGGTGGTTCCGCCGGGCAGCACCAGGCCGTCGAAGTCGTCGGCCGAGGCGTCGGCCACGGCGAGGTCGGCCTGGTAGGTGCCGGCCTTGTCGACGTCGCCCTCGAACGCCTGCACCGTGCCCTTCTCGGGCGCGATCAGCACGGTCTCGGCGCCGGCCTCGTCGAGCGCACGGCGGGGGTCGGTCAGCTCGACCTCCTCGACCCCGGAGTTGGCGACCAGGAAGGCGATGCGCTTGCCGTCGAGCTCGGGCATGGGGTGACCTTTCGTCGGGGGCAGTCAGCACGGGTCGGCGACGCCGGCCCGTGCTCCCACCCTGCCCCGCCCCTGCGGTGGCCCCACCGCCCGTGGGGGTGAACCTCGCGGGACGGGCGCGAGCGGGCGGGACGGGCCGGGGAGCGGGCGCGGGTCAGCGCGCGGGGAGCGGAGCGCGCAGCAGCCGGCCGCTCCACGTGCCGCGCACGGTGCGGGTGGCGACCATGGCCCAGGCCAGCGCGAGGGCGGAGAGGAGCACCACGGCCACGGCGCGCAGCGCCACCGAGCCGGTGGCGTCGGCCAGCGCGGCGGTGCCGGTGACGACGGTGCCGACGGGGAACGTGAACGACCACCACGGCAGGCCGAACGGCAGCCCGCCGGGGCCGCGCGCGGTGCGCCAGGTGAGGACGCCGGCGACACCCAGCCAGGCCATCGCCGCACCCCAGACCGGCAGGCCGTAGAGCAGCGTGAGCCGCGCCAACGCGTCACCCCACGCCCCGGGCAGCACCTGGGGCGCCAGCGCCCCGAGGTGGTGCACCGCCGTCACCGACTGCCCCAGCGGGCCCAGCACGATGAACAGCGTCGGTACGGCGGCGGCCGGCCCGGCGCCGTACCGGACGACGCGGCGCAGCACCATCGGCACCACCACGACGCTGGCGGCCAGGGCCACCGCGGCGAGCAGGTAGCAGGCCACGAGCAGGCCCTGGCGGGGGAGGCCGGCCGGCAGGTGCGGCACGAGCAGGGCGCCGGTGGCCGCGCTGACCATCGGCGGCACGACCGGCATCAGCCAGGCCCCGCACGCCGCGTCGGGGCCGCGGCCGTGGTGGGCGCGGGCCACCAGCGGGACGACGACGGTGGTGGCGAGGCCCAGCAGGGTGCCGAGCGTCCAGAGCACGACGTCGGCGGCCAGGGCGGCCCGGACGCCGACGACCTCGTGGCCGACCAGCAGCGTGCCGGCGCCCACCGTCATCAGCGCCATGGCCGGTGCGCCGTAGAAGTGCGCGGTGACGGGGTGGCGCAGGTGGGCGCGCGCCGCGGCGGGGTGGGTGAGCGCGTGGGCCACCGTCGCGGCGGTGACCGCCAGGAGCACCAGCACCGACAGGGCCCACGCCGCGAGCGCGAGGGCGGTGCGCCCGGGCAGCGCCACGGGAGCCCCGACCAGGGCCACGGCGAGGATGCCGGTGCCCATCACGGGGGCGAACCAGTTCGGCCCGATGTGCCCCACCGGCGACGCACCGTCGAGCTCGGCCAGGAACCCGCCCCGTGTTCGCCTCGTGGTGGGGGTGGCGGGCGTGGCGGGCGTGGCGGGCGTGGCGGGCATGGCCGTGGCGGCGCCGGCAACGGAGACGGCGTCCGTGCTGGGGTCCGTGCTGGGGTCCGTGCCGGCGCCTGCGGTGACGGCCCGCTCGGGGGTGGCCGCGGCGGGGGCGAGGTCGGCGGCGGGCGCTGCCGGTCGGGGGAGCGCGAGCGGGGCGGTGGTCACGACACCAGCCTGCGGCGGCGTACCGCGGGCCGGTAGCGACCGCGGCGCTGTGTGCTCACAGGGTGGCGCTGTGGGCGGGCGGGTCGGTCGGGTCGTGTGCCTGGCAACGCGTCGGGCCGCGTCGTTGGGCACACGACCTGCGTGCGGCCACCGGGGTCGCTGTGTCTCCGATCGGTGGTCCGGGGTCGTGTGCCTGAGGGCGCGTCGAGCCGCGTCGTGGGGCACACGACCCGGTTCCATCCCTCCGCCGGGCAGCGGGCAGCCGGTCGGCGGGGTCGTGTGCCTGGGGGAGCGCTGGGCCGCGTCGTGGGGCACACGACCCGGTCCCGTCCGTCCGCTGAGCAGCCGGTCGGCGGGGTCGTGTGCCTGAGGGCGCGTTGAGCCGCGTCGTGGGGCACACGACCCGGTCCCGTCCGTCCGCTGGGCAGCTGGTCGGCGGGGTCGTGTGCCTGGCGGAGCGTCGGGCCGCGTCGTGGGGCACACGACCCGGCTCCGCGACCCCAGCCCGCCCGCCCGACAGGGCAGCCGGCGCACCACGGACCCGGAAGGCGGTCAGCGGGTCACCTCCCGGGAGCGCCCGGGCCCGCCTCGGACGCGCCGCCCGGTCGGATCGCCCCGAGGAGCCCGGGGCCGCCCTCGACGACGAGGACGTCGGAGCCGGTCACGACGTCGGCGTCCGCGAGCTCGCGCAGCACGGCCACGATCACCTGGTGCTGGGCGACCCGGGTCTCCATCTGCCTGGCCCCGGACCAGAAGCGCAGGTCCATCCGGACCGTCGCCGAGCCCACCCCTTGCAGCAGCGCCTGCGGCGCCGGCTCGTCCAGCACCTCCGGCACGCCGCGCATGGCCGCCTCGGCCACGTCGGCGGCCCGCGCGAAGTCGGCTTGGTCGTCGATGTCGAGGGTGACGGTCGAGCGCACGTGCTCGAAGCCGGTCTGCACCGTGACCACCTCGGAGTGGACCACCGCGTTCGGGACGAGCGCCTTGCGACCGTCGAAGGTCCGCACGACGGTGCTGGTCAGGCTGATCTCGATCACGGTCCCGGCGACGTCGCCCACGGCGATCTGGTCGCCCACGCGGAAGATGTCACGGGCGAGGATGACGATGCCGGCGAACATGTTGCCGAGGACGGTCTGGAACGCGATGCCGGCGGCGATCGACAGCACGCCGATGCCCCCGAGGGCGTTGACCGGCTTCACGCTGGGGAACACCAGGGTCAGCGCGGCGGCGACCGACAGCACCACCACCAGGGTCTGCGCGAGCGAGGCGAACATCGAGCTCGCGCTGGGGGAGCGACCACGCCACCGCAGCACGTGCCCGGTCGCCCACTTCGCGGCCCGACCCACCACCCAGCCCGCGACGAGGACCCCACCGCCCAGCAGCAGGGCCTCCCCGGTGACGGGCGGCAGGTCGATCGCCGCCACGAGGGCCGGTGGGGTCGGCGGTGCGGGGGCCGTCATGACCCGACCCTCGCACACCGCACCTGCGGGGTGGTGGGTCGTGGCGTGGCCTCCGCCGCGGCGGAGGCCGTGGCCGAGGGACCCGGTCAGGCGTCGGGTGCGGTGACCCGCCGCGTGTCGCTCAGCTGGGAGCTCGGCCACGCGCTGACGGCTCCGAACACCGTGAGCAGCGCCGGCAGCAGCAGCGCCCTGACCACGAGCACGTCGATCATGATGCCCACGAACATGACGAACGCGAGCTGCCGGAAGGGCACCAGCGGCACCACGGAGAGGATGCCGAAGCTCGCCGCCAGGGCGAGTCCCGCCACGAAGATCGCGACGATCGTGGTCGGCATGACCGCCCGCACCGACTCCCGCAGCGGATGTCGACGAGCGTGCTCCCAGACACTGCCGACCGCGAAGATGTTGTAGTCGGACCCGAACGCGAGCAGCAGCACCGCGGCCGCGAACGGCACGTAGAACGTCAGCCCCGCCCCCGGGTCGAGCTGGCCGAAGAGCAGCATCGTCAGCCCGAGCGCCGCGCCGAGCGAGAGGACGCTGCCCACCAGCAGGTACAGCGCGGCGACCACCGCGCGCAGGAACAGCACGAGCATCAGCAGGTTGGCCCCGAGCGCGGCGACCGCGAGCCGCTTGAGGTCGCCGCCGGTCTGGCCGACGATGTACGCCGCCGTGGCGGTGTCGCCGGCGAACCCGGCGGCCGAGGTGCTGACCCCGCTGCTGGACACCAGCGCGTCGAGGTCGGCATCGAGCGCGTCGAGCGTCGAGATGGCGTCGGCGCCGAGGGCGGGGTCCTCGAGCACGACGAGGAAGCGGGCGGCCGAGCCGTCGGCCTTGACCAGCACGTCGCGGGCCAGGCGCGGGGTCACGTCGCCGGGGCCGAGCACGCCGGCGACACCCGGCCGGTCCTCCAGCAGCGTCTCGAGCCGCGCGAGCTCGCGCCCCTGGCGGTCCAGGCCGTCACCCTCGACCAGCAGCGTCGTCGGCGACAGGATGCCCGGCGCGAAGCCCGTGCGTGCGGCGTCGGCGGCCCGGGCGACGCCGGTGTCCTCGGGCAGCGACCCCACGAAGGACACCCCCAGGCTGAGCCCGAGGAGGGGAGTGGCGGCCAGCCCGAGGCCGGCCACGCACGAGGCCGCCACGACTGCGGCGCGTCGTCGCGACCCGGTGAGCCAGACGATGAGCGCGGCGACCCGGGACCCGTCGTCCGGGTCACCTGCCGGAGGCGCGTCGGTGCCCGTGCCCACGGTGCCCGTGTCGGCGGGCGTGCCGGCGCCCGCGCCGGCGGGACGGGGACGGTCGGGCCAGAAGCACCACCGCCCGAGCACCGCCATCAGGGCGGGCACCAGGGTCACCGCGACCACCAGGCCCACCAGCACGGTGAAGACCAGGGCCGGGCCGAGCGCGCGGAAGAACGTCGACTCGGCCACCAGCAGCGCACCCGTGCCCGCGGCGACGGCGAGCCCGGCAACGACCACGATCGGCCCGAAGCTGGTGGCCGCCGCCCGCGCGGCGTCGAGGGAGGTGCGCCCGCGACGGAGCTCACGGCGCATGGCGGTGAGGTAGAAGACCACGTAGTCGGTGACGACGCCGAGCAGCAGGGCCACCACGACGGGTTCGAGCTCGCTGGGGCTCGAGACGCCCAGCGCGGTCGTGAGTGCACCGGAGACCCGCAACGTCATCACGTAGGCCACCCCGGCGCACAGCACGGCCACCAGCGGCGCGACCACCGACCGCATCGCGACACCGACGATGAGGACGATCGCCCCCAGCGTGAGGAGCTCGGCGAGCGGCAGGTTCTCCCGGATCAGGGCGCCCTGGGCGGCACGGGCGGGGACCGAGCCCGACACCCCGACCACCGAGTCGCGCTCGCCGAGGAAGCGCTCGCCGTACCGGCGGGCCTGGCGGGTCTGGGTGCCGAGGCCGACGTCGGGACGGAACAGCAGGTAGGTGATCGCGGTGGTGTCGCGCTCGGCCGAGGAGGGGAACACCCCCAACGCGTTGCTCAGCGGCAGCGCGCCCTCGATGCGCTCCAGGCCCGGGAAGCGCCCGCGGGTCACGGCCGCAGCAGCGGTCGCCGTGCGCCCCTGGTCGTAGACCGACAGGCCCGCCGGGTCGCGCTGCACCAGCGCGGTGCGGCCGATCAGCGGGAACCCGAAGAGCTCGACGCTGCGCAGCTCGGTGGCCACGGCGGGGGTGTCGGAGGGGACGAGCCCGTTCAAGCCGTCGCTGCCCTGCGAGGAGGGGAGTGACGGCAGCACGAACAGGGAGGCCAGGACCGCCGCGGCCCAGCCCGCGATGACGACCCACCGCAGGCGCACGAGCCACCGTGCGGTGGCCCGTGCGACACGACCCCCGTGGTGGTCGGGCGGGTCAGGCGCGTTCACCGGAGCGGCTCAGTCCGAGTCGGGCGAGCTCGGCGTCGGCGAGCCCGCGATGGCGGCCCTCGGCCAGCGCCTGCCACGGGTCGTCGTCGAGGCGGCGCACCTCGCTCCACGACAGGTTGCGCACGGCTCGTTCGGCGAGGTGCCGGTCGAAGCGCGCGTCGGCGCCGGGGCCGCGCAGGACGCGGGCGAGGTCGTCGCGCTCTCGACGGCGCGCCCCGCGCAGCGGCAGGTAGAGACCGACGACCGGTGCGGCCGGCATCACCGCGACGGCGAGGCCGAGCAGCACCGCGAGCTGGCGCAGCTGGCTCTCCACCTGCTGCCCCCGCGCCTCGATGTCCTCCCCGGCAGCGGCGGTCTCCTGCCCCAGCTCGGCCGGGCGCTCACCCACCACCGGCACCTCGCGCAGCGACTCGAGCGCCGCACCGGCGGAGCTGATCGCGCTGCCGGAGCGCGAGACGGTGTCGCCCAGCTCCGACAGCTGCCACGTGGTCCAGGCCGACCAGCCGCCGATGACGATCCACAGCACCGTCCACGCCACCACCGCGCCGTCGAGGAGTCGTATGGTGCTCTCGTCGGCAGTGCGTACGGACAAGGCCATGCCGGACAACCTAGCGGCGGTCGGCCGGCTCGTGCGTCGTGCGGGGCGCCGGGTGTCGCTCCCGGTGGCCGCCACCGGTCGACAGGCCACCAGCAGACCAGGACACCAGCACACCAGGGAGCCCGGGCATGAGCACGTCACACGAACCTCCTCCGGCCGGTCCCCGGCCCGCGAGCCGGTGGGCCGTGGCGGTGCCCGCGCTCGCCCTGCTCGTGGGGCTGGTCCTCGGAGGCCTCGTGGTGGGGGTCGCCCAGGACGGCGAGACCGGGGACGACGCCCGGCCCGACGCGAGCGACGTACCGACGGCCAGCCCGAGCGACGACCCCGCCACGGCGGTGGTCGTGCCCGACTCCTGCCTCGACGCGGCCGAGACCGTGCAGCGCGCGACCGAGCTGATCAGGGGCGGCATCGGGTCGATCCGCGACTTCCGGGCCGACGAGATCATCGACCTGCTCAACTCGCTGGAGGACCTCGACGCCCTGGCCCGCGAGCAGGCCGGCACCTGCACCGGCACGACCGTCACCGACGCCCCGCTCGACTCGGGATCGCCCTCGCCGACGTCGTCCCCCTCCGCCGGTGGGTGACCTCCGCCGCTGGACCCGACGCCCGCGTCCGGCCCGGTCGGCCCGCCGTGCCGGGCTCGTGCGGGGGCGCATGGGGTAGGAAGGCCCCATGTGGTTCGACACCTGGTCAGACGTCCTCCGCGTGGTCCTGGTGGGCCCGGCCGCCTACGTCTTCCTGGTGGTGGTGCTGCGTACGTCGGGCAAGCGCACGCTGGCGAAGCTGAACGCCTTCGACCTCGTCGTCACCGTCGCGCTGGGGTCGACCCTCGCCACGATCTTCCTCAGCTCCGACGTCTCCTGGACCGAGGGGGCCTTCGCCCTCGCCGTGCTCGTGGCGATGCAGCTCCTCGTCGCGGGCTCCACGGCGCTGGTGCCCGCCTCGCGGGCGGTGCTGACCGCCAGGCCCACGGAGGTGCTGCGTGACGGACGGCTGCTCGACGACGCGATACGCCGGCAGCGGTTGACCCCCAGCGAGGTGCGCCAGGCCGTCCGCTCGTCGGGCGTGGGCGACCTCGCCACGGTCGGGTCGGTGGTGGTCGAGAGCGACGGCACGTTCAGCGTGATCCCCGCGGGGAAGCTCGGCGACCGTTCGGCGCTGCAGGACCTGGACGGCCCGGCGACGGGCTCCTCCTCCTGAGGCGGCCCCGGGCGGTCCGTCGCCTCGGGTCTGGCCTCGGGTCGGCGGGTCGTGTGCCTGGGGGCGCGCTGGGCCGCGTCGTGGGGCACACGACCCGGGTTCGCGGGGCAGTCGCGCAATGGGCCAGTCGGATAGTCGGGTCGTGTGCCTGAGGGCGCGCTGGGCCGCGTCGTGGGGCACACGACCCGGATTCGCCGGGAGCCCGGGGTTCGCGGGGCATCCGGGCAGCGGGGCAGTCGGGCTGTCGGGTCGCGTGCCTGGGGGCGCGCCCGGCCGCGTCGTGGGGCACACGACCCCCTCCACCGACCCACCGGCGGACGGTTGACGAGGAAGGGTCGGGAACGACGACAGCCCCTGGCCGGTGGGCCAGGGGCTGTGGTGTCGGTACGGCATCAGGGACTCGAACCCCGAACCCGCTGATTAAGAGTCAGCTGCTCTGCCAATTGAGCTAATGCCGCGCGGTGAAGCGAGGAAGACGTTACCAGCGGCCGACCGGGCAGCGAAATCGAGCCGACGGCTAGCGGGAGGCCAGCACGGCCTGGGCGGCGTTGTGCCCGGCGATGCCGGACACGGCGCCGCCGCGGCGGGCGCCGGAGCCGCAGAGGAGCACCGCGTCGTGCCCGGTCTGCACGCCCCACTGCTCGGCGGGGGTGTCCAGGCGGGCGCGGGCCGGGGCCCAGGGCCACTCGAGGTCGCCGTGGAAGATGTGGCCGCCGGGCATCGCCAGGTCGGCCTCGACGTCCTGGGGCACCTTGGCCTCGATGCAGGGCCGGCCCTCGGCGTCGCGGGCGATGCAGCCGGCCAGGGGTTCGACGAGGTGCTGGTCGAGGGAGGCGAACGCCCGGGCCACGGCCTCGGCCTTCGCGGCCTCGCGGGTCGCGGGGTCGGCGAACAGCGAGGCGGGGGTGTGCAGGCCGAAGTAGGTGAGCGTGTGGGTGCCGGGGGCGGCCGACCCCAGGATGGAGGGGTCGGTCAGCGAGTGGCAGTAGACCTCGCCCGGCAGGGCCGAGGGCACCGCGCCGCCGGCGGCCTCGGCGTGGGCGCGCTCGAGCTGGGTGTAGTCCTCGCCGAGGTGGAGGGTGCCGGCGAAGGCGACCGCGGGGTCGACCCCGGAGCGCAGCGCGGGGAGCCGGTCGAGCAGCGCGTTGATCTTCAGCTGGGAGCCCTGCGGCTTGGTGGCGGCGTCCTCGCCCTGGCCGAGCAGGATCTGCAGCACCCACGGGGCGACGTTGGCCAGCACCCAGCGCGCCTGCACGGTGTGGCGCTCGCCCCCGGCGTCGTAGTCGACCTCGGCGCCTCCGCCCTCCCCGCCGGGGCGCACCGCCGACACCCCGGCGCCGGTGAGCAGCTCGGCACCGGCCCGCCCGGCCGCGGCCGCCAGCGCGTCGGTCACCGCGCCCATGCCGCCGACCGGCACCCGCCACTCGCCGGTGCCGTTGCCGATCAGGTGGTAGAGGAAGCAGCGGTTCTGCACCAGCGAGGGGTCGCGCAGCGAGGCGAAGGTGCCGATGAGCGCGTCGGTGGCGACGACGCCCCGCACGGTGTCGTCGCGGAAGCGGCGCTCCACGGCCTCGCCCAGCGGTCGGGCCACCAGGTCGCGCCAGATGTCGGGGTCGACGCGGTCGCGCAGGTCGCGCTCGCCGGGCAGCGGCTGCAGCAGGGTCGGGGCCACCGCGTGGGCGAGGTCGGCGACGTCGGCGTAGAACTCGCGCCAGGCGGCGTACTCCTCGTCGCCCCCGGTGAGGTCGCGGAACGACTGCGCGGTGGCGGGGCCCTCGGGGCGCTCGACGAGCAGCCCACCGGCCCGGCCGTCGCGCAGCCACGGGGTGTAGGAGGCGGTGGGCCGCGACTCCAGGCGCAGCCCGAGGTCGAGGTCGGCCGCGAGCGCCTCGGGCATCAGCGAGACCAGGTAGGAGTAGCGCGACAGCCGCACGTCGTGGCCGCGGAACGCCGGGGCCGAGACCGCCGCGCCGCCGGTGTGGTCGAGCCGCTCCAGCACCAGCACCGACAGCCCGGCGCGGGCCAGGTAGGCCGCCGAGACCAGCCCGTTGTGCCCACCTCCCACGACCACGACGTCGTAGGAGGACCGTGCCGCACCCGTTGCGCTCATCCGGTCACGGTAGTGCGCGCCCGCCCCGACGGGCGGCGACGGGCCGGGCTAGCGTCACCCACCATGGTCGGACCCGCCCGCACCCGCCGCCCCGCGCACGGCGTGCCGCACCTCGTCGTGGTCGGCATGTCGGTGCGCGAGGTGGCGGCGCGGCCCGCGCTGGTCGACCTCGCCGCCGCCCACGGCGGGTCGGTGGCGTTCCTGCAGCAGGGCGATCCGTCGGTGTCGCGCGAGCTGACCCGCCTCGCCGACGCCGGCGCGACCCACGTCGTGCTGGTCGGGGTGTCGCTCGGCCCGCTCGCGCCGGGCGTCTCCTGGCTGCGCCGGGTGGCCACCCACTGGTGGCGCGAGCGCGGCGGCGCCCCGGACGGCGACCACGGCGACCACGGCGACCACGGCGGCGCGCCGGAGGTCGCGGTGGC
Organism: Nocardioides sp. FY1077; assembly: GCF_058681775.1. Classification (NCBI taxonomy): domain Bacteria; kingdom Bacillati; phylum Actinomycetota; class Actinomycetes; order Propionibacteriales; family Nocardioidaceae; genus Nocardioides; species Nocardioides sp. FY1077. The sequence continues at coordinate 642,636 of NZ_JBZWDB010000002.1, forward strand.
CCCGACGCTGCTCGGCGCCCCGGGCCCCGAGCCCGCCGCACTGCGCGCGGCCGTGGCGGCCGCGAGACCGGTCGACGGCGCCGGTGCGGGCCTCGACACCGCCGCGGGAGACGGCGTGCCGGCGCACCGGCGCCAGGTGCTGGTCTGCCGCGGGCCGCGCTGCACCGCCCGCGGCTCCGACGACACCGCCGCCGCCGTGCTGCTCGCGACGATGGCCCACGACCTCGGCGACGACGACGTGCTGCTCACCCAGACTGGCTGCCTGCTGCCCTGCAGCCACGGCCCGGTGGTGGTCGTGCAGCCCGACGACGTCTGGTACGCCGACGTCGACCCGCAGGTGGCCGGGCGGGTGGTGGCCGAGCACCTGGTCGGCGGCGCCGTGGTGGGCGACCACCGGCTGCCGCGGGCACCGGGCGGCGGGCGCGCGGTGGCGCCCGGCTCGGACTAGGCTGCGGCCACACGTCTCGTGGACCCAGGAACCCGGTGCGGCAGCGATGCCCAGTCCGGGGCGGTTCCGCCACTGTGACGCCGCCCCCGCCGTCCTCGGCCGGCGAGGTCGGCCCAGCCAGATACTGGCCACGGGACTCCGCCACTACTGCGGGGCGAGAACCCCGAGGAGGCCCTGTGCGCATCGCGCTGCTCTCGACGTCCGACACCGACCTGCTCTCGGCCCGGGCCTCCGGCGCCGACTGGGTGTGGGCCAACCCCGCCCGGCCCGGCCACCAGTCGATGGCCGAGGTGATCGAGGGCTGCGACCTCGTCGTCGGCCGGGTGCTCGGCTCCCCGCAGGACCTCTGCTCCGGCTTCGCCCGCATCCGCGCCACCGGGATGCCGATGGTGGTGCTGGGCGGTGAGCAGCAGCCCAGCGCCGAGCTGATGGAGCAGTCGTCGGTGCCGATCGGGGTGGCCGCCGAGGCCCACCGCTACCTCGCCGAGGGAGGCCCGGCCAACCTGCGCGAGCTGCACGCCTTCCTGTCCGACACCGTGCTGCTCACCGGCGAGGGCTTCGCACCGCCAGCGGAGATCCCCGCCTGGGGATGGGCCCGCGACGTGCCCGTCGACCCCTCCGCCGACGCCCTCCCGCGCGTCGGCGTGCTGTTCTACCGCGCCCACCAGGCCAGCGGGAACACCGCCTTCGCCCACGCCCTGGCCGACGCCGTCGACGCGACCGGGCGCGCGGTCGGCGTCCCGGTGTTCTCCAGCAGCCTGCGCTCAGCGCCCGACGAGCTGTACGCCGCGCTCGGCACCCTCGACGCCCTCGTGGTCACCGTGCTGGCCGCCGGCGGGTCGACCCCCGCCACGGCGAGCGCGGGCGGCGACGACGAGGCCTGGGACGTCGAGCGGATGGCGGCCCTCGACATCCCGGTGCTGCAGGGGCTGTGCCTGACCAGCAGCCGCGCCGAGTGGGAGGCCTCGGACGACGGGGTGAGCCCGCTGGACTCCGCGACGCAGATCGCGATCCCCGAGTTCGACGGCCGCATCATCACGGTGCCGTTCTCGTTCAAGGAGGTCGACGAGGACGGGCTGCCCCGCTACGTCGCCGACCCCGAGCGGTGCGCCCGGGTGGCCGGGATCGCCGCCAACCACGCCCGGCTGCGGCGGGTGCCCCCCGCGCAGCGCCGGGTGGCGCTGATGCTCTCGGCGTACCCGACGAAGCACAGCCGGGTCGGCAACGCCGTGGGCCTGGACACCCCCGTGTCGACTGTGCGGCTGCTGCGGCGGCTGCGCGACGAGGGCTACGACCTCGGCCCCGCCGGGGCGGTGCCCGGCCTCGACCTCGACGACGACACCGAGGCCGGCGACGCCCTCATCCACGCCCTGATCGAGGCCGGCGGGCAGGACGAGGAGTGGCTGACCTCCGCCCAGCTCACCGACGCCCACGTGCGGATCACGAAGGCGCAGTACGACGCGTGGACCGCGGAGCTGCCGGCGGCCCTGCGCGACGCCGTCGTGGCCACCTGGGGCGAGTCGCCCGGCGGGCTGTTCGTGGCCCCGTCGGTCGACGGCAGCGGTGCGGGCGAGATCGTGCTGGCCAGCATCCAGGCCGGCAACGTCGTGCTGCTGATCCAGCCGCCGCGCGGCTTCGGGGAGAACCCCGTGGCGATCTACCACGACCCCGACATGGCGCCGTCGCACCACTACCTCGCCGCCTACCGCTGGCTGCGGGCCGACACCAGCGAGGGCGGCTTCGGCGCCCACGCCGTGGTGCACCTGGGCAAGCACGGCTCGATGGAGTGGCTGCCGGGCAAGAACGCCGCGCTGTCGGCGGCCTGCGCCACCGACGCCGCGATCGCCGACCTGCCGCTGGTCTACCCGTTCCTGGTCAACGACCCCGGCGAGGGCGCCCAGGCCAAGCGCCGCGCCCACGCCGTCATCGTCGACCACCTGATCCCGCCGATGGCGCGCGCCGAGACCTACGGCGACATCGCCCGGCTCGAGCAGCTGCTCGACGAGCACGCCAACATCGCGGCGATGGACCCCGCCAAGCTGCCCGCCGTGCGCGGGGAGATCTGGCAGCTGATGAAGGCCGCCGAGATGCACCGCGACCTGGGCCTCGACGAGCGCCCCGACGACGAGGAGTTCGACGACTTCATCCTCCACGTCGACGGCTGGCTGTGCGAGATCAAGGACGCCCAGATCCGCGACGGCCTCCACGTGCTCGGCCAGGCCCCGGCGGGGGAGGCGAGGGTCAACCTGGTGCTGGCCATCCTGCGCGCGGCGCAGGTGTGGGGCGGGCAGAGCGCCTCGGTGCCAGGGCTGCGCGCCGCGCTCGGGCTGAAGGAGGGCGCCGAGGCCGTCGTCGCCGTCGACGCCGTGGAGGAGCAGGCCCGCGCGCTCGTGCTCGGCATGGAGGAGGCCGGCTGGGACGTCGCCGCCGCCGCACGGCTGCACGCCGACCCCGAGGTGCAGCGGGTGCTGGCCTTCGCCGCCACCCAGGTCGTGCCCCGGCTGGCCGGCACCACCGCCGAGCTCGACGCCGTGGTGCACGCCCTCGCCGGCGGCTTCGTGGCCGCCGGGCCGTCGGGCTCGCCGCTGCGCGGGCTGGTCAACGTGCTGCCGACCGGGCGCAACTTCTACACCGTCGACCCCCGCGCGGTGCCCTCGCGGCTGGCCTGGCAGACCGGCGTCGCGATGGCCGACTCGCTGGTGCAGCGCTACCTCGACGACACCGGCGCACACCCGACGTCCGTGGGGCTCTCGGTGTGGGGCACCAGCGCGATGCGCACCTCCGGCGACGACGTGGCCGAGGTGCTGGCGCTGCTCGGCGTGCGGCCCACCTGGGACGAGGCCTCCCGACGGGTCAGCGACCTCCACGTCGTGCCGCTGGAGGAGCTCGGCCGCCCCCGCATCGACGTGACGGTGCGGATCTCCGGCTTCTTCCGCGACGCGTTCCCCCACGTCGTGGCGATGCTCGACGACGCCGTGCGCCTCGTCGCCGGCCTCGACGAGCCCGACCACCTCAACTTCGTGGCCGCGCACGCCCGCGCCGACCTCGCCGAGCACGGCGACGAGCGCCGGGCCACCACCCGCATCTTCGGCTCCAAGCCGGGGTCGTACGGCGCCGGCATCCTGCAGGTCGTGGAGTCGGGCACCTGGCGCGACGACGCCGACCTCGCCGAGGTCTACACCGCCTGGGGCGGGTTCGCCTACGGCCGTGGCCTCGACGGCGCGGCCGCCGCCGACGACATGCGCGCCAACTACCGGCGCATCAAGGTGGCCGCGAAGAACGTGGACACCCGCGAGCACGACATCGCCGACAGCGACGACTACTACCAGTACCACGGCGGCATGGTCGCCACCGTGCGCGCGCTGACCGGCACCTCGCCGCAGGCCTACGTCGGTGACTCCACCACCCCCGACGCCGTGCGCACCCGCACCTTGCAGGAGGAGACCAACCGGGTCTTCCGCGCCCGGGTGGTCAACCCCCGGTGGATCGGCGCCATGCAGCGCCACGGCTACAAGGGCGCCTTCGAGCTGGCCGCCACCGTCGACTACCTGTTCGGCTTCGACGCCACCACCGGCGTCGTACACGACTGGATGTACGACACGCTGGCCAAGGAGTACGTGCTCGACGAGACCAACCAGGCGTTCATGCGCACCTCCAACCCCTGGGCGCTGCGCGGCATCGTGGAGAAGCTGCACGAGGCCGTCGACCGCGGCCTGTGGGAGGCACCCGACCCCGACGTCCTCGCCGCCATGCAGGCGGTCTACCTCGACCTCGAGGGCGATCTCGAGGACCGCCACTCGTGACCGCGTACGGTCAGGCCCTTCGGTGGTCGAGTGCCGAGGAGCCCCAGCGACGAGGTGTATCGAGACCTCCGACGCGCGCGCTGGGTCTCGATACGCTCGCTGGCGCTCGCTACTCGACCAACGAGGAGAGGGGTACGACCTGGCCCGTCCGAGGCGGGGGCCAGCGATGAAGCGGGTGCGGGTGATCGGGGTGGGGCCGGGCGACCCCGACCAGGTCACCCTCGAGGCGGTGCGGGCGATGCGCGACGTCGACTTCTTCGTGGTCTCCGACAAGTCGGCGGGCCTCACGTCGCCGCGCGGGGGCATGCCCGACCCGCTGGTGGTCGCCCGGGAGCGGCTGCTCGACCGCCACCTCGACGCCCCGCCCGTGGTCGTGCGCGTCGACGACCCGTCGCGCGAGCGGCGCCCCGCGCGCACCGGCACCCAGGAGCAGTACGCCGCGGCCGTCGAGGCCTGGCACGACGCCCGCGCGGCGGCGTACGAGGCGGCGCTGCGGGCCCACGACGGCGCGGCGGGGTTCCTGGTGTGGGGCGACCCGGCGTTCTACGACTCGACGATCCGGGTGCTGGAGCGGGTGGGACGACGGCTGCCACTGAGGCTCGACGTGGTGCCGGGCATCTCGTCGGTGCAGCTGCTCGCGGCGCGCCACCGGCTGGTGCTGCACGAGGTGGGCCAGGCGCTCCACGTCACGACGCGGCGCCGGCTGGCCGAGGCCGTCGCCCCGCCGCCGCACGGGCAGGGCCAGGACAACGTGGTGGTGATGCTCAACCGCGTCGTCGAGCTCACCGGCCCGGCGCTCGACCTGGGCGACTGGTCGATCTGGTGGGGCGGCAACCTCGGCACCGCCAGCGAGGAGCTGGTGGCCGGGCGGGTGCGCGACGTCGCCGGCGAGGTCGACGCCGCGCGGGTGCGGTGCAAGGAGGCGGCCGGCTGGGTGATGGACATCTACCTGCTGCGCGCCCCCGGCCACGACGCCGCCCCCACCACCGGCGAGGGGGACCTGCGGTGAGCGGGCTGCTGGTGGCCGGCACGACCTCGGACGCCGGCAAGTCGGTGGTGACCACCGGGCTGTGCCGGGCGCTGGCCCGCCGCGGCGTGCGGGTGGCGCCGTACAAGGCGCAGAACATGTCGAACAACTCGATGGTCACCCGGGCCGGCGGCGAGATGGGCCGGGCCCAGTGGGTGCAGGCCCTGGCCGCGGGGGTGGAGCCCGAGGTGGCGATGAACCCGGTGCTGCTCAAGCCGGGCTCGGAGCGACGCAGCCACGTCGTGGTGATGGGCCGGCCCGCCGGCGCGGTGTCGTCGCGCGACTTCGTCGACGGCCGGCGCCACCTCGCGGCCGCGGCCCACGCGGCGTACGACGACCTCGCCGGCCGCTTCGAGGTGGTCGTCGCCGAGGGCGCCGGCAGCCCGGCGGAGGTGAACCTGCGCGCTGGCGACTACGTCAACATGGGGCTGGCCCGCCACGGCGACCTGCCGGTCGTGGTGGTGGGCGACATCGACCGCGGCGGGGTGTTCGCGGCGTTCCTCGGCACCGTCGCGCTGCTGGAGCCCGCCGACCAGGCGCTGGTGGCCGGCTTCGTGGTCAACAAGTTCCGCGGCGACGTCGGCCTGCTCGAGCCCGGGCTGGCCCAGCTCGCCGCGGCCACCGGGCGCCCGACGTACGGCGTGCTGCCGTGGCGCCCCGACGTGTGGCTCGACAGCGAGGACGCCCTCGACCTGGAGGGACGCCGCTCCACCGGCGCGGCCACCGTGGTGGCGGTGGTGCGCTGGCCGCGGATCAGCAACCTCACCGACGTCGACGCGCTGGGCCTCGAGCCCGGCCTCGACGTGCGGTTCGTCTCCACCCCGCAGGCGCTGGCCGGGGCCGACCTGGTGGTGCTGCCCGGCACCCGTGCGACGCTCGCCGACCTGGCCTGGCTGCGCGCCCGTGGCCTGGACACCGCGGTGCTCGCGCACGCCGCGGCGGGGCGGCCCGTGCTCGGCATCTGCGGCGGCGCGCAGGTGCTGGGACGCCGGATCAGCGACCCCGACGGCGTGGAGGGGGAGGCCGGTGCCGAGGTCGACGGGCTGGGCCTGCTCGACCTGCACACCACCTTCGGCGCCGACAAGGTGCTGCGCCGCCACGAGCCCGCGGGCTACGAGATCCACCACGGCCGGGTGGTGGGTGAGACCCGCCGCGGCGCCGTGCAGGCCACGATGGTGCACGGCCGGCTCGAGGACGACGACCACCGCGCGGCGTTCCTGCGCGACGCGCTCGGCGTGGGGTCGACCGTGTCGTTCCCGGCCGCCCGGGAGCGCCGTCTCGACCTGCTCGGCGACCTGGTGGAGGAGCACCTCGACGTGGACGCCCTGCTCGCCCTGGCCCGCGGCGGCGCGCCCGCCGGTCTGCCGTTCCTGCCGCCGGGCGCCCCGTCGCTGCCCGGACCGGCGCCTGGTGCTGTGCCGTGAGGGTGCTGCTGCTCGGCGGCACGGGTGAGGCCCGGGCCCTGGCGGCCGCGCTGGTGGCCGACGGCGTCGAGGTGGTGTCGTCGCTGGCCGGGCGGGTGGCCCGCCCGGCGCTGCCGGAGGGCGACGTGCGCGTCGGCGGGTTCGGCGGTGCGGAGGGGCTGCGCGCCCACGCCCGCGGGTACGACGCGGTGGTGGACGCCACCCACCCCTTCGCCGCCCGCATCTCGGCGCACGCCGCGACCGTCGACGTGCCGCTGCTGCGCCTGGCCCGACCGGGGTGGGCCGACGCGCCCGGCGCCGCGGGGTGGCACTGGGTCGACGGCCACGACGACGCGGCGGCCCGCGCAGCGGCGCTCGGCCGGCGACCGTTCCTCACCGTGGGTCGCCAGGAGCTCGGCCGGTTCACCTCACCGCTCGCCGACCGTGCGGTGCTGGCCCGGGTGGTCGACGCTCCCGAGGTGGCGGTGCCGGCGCCGTGGAGCGTGCTGCGCAGCCGCGGGCCCTACCGTCTCGCCGGGGAGCGGGCGCTGCTGCGCGCCCACCGCGCCGACGTGCTGGTGACCAAGGACTCCGGCGGTGCGCTGACCTGGCCCAAGATGGCGGCCGCCGACGCGCTGGGCGTGCCGGTCGTCGTCGTACGGCGCCCCGCGCCACCGTCCGGGGTCGCCGCCGTCAGCGACGTCGCGGCCGCGCGCGCCTGGGTGGGCGCGCAGCGAGGGGGAGCACCGCGAGGAGCGCCCCCAGAGCGACCCGGCGGGCCAGCCGCCGGGCGCGGGTGACGTCGTGAGGGTCCGGGTCGCGCCCGTCGCCGAGCAGGGGCCGCTGCTCCACGCGCGTGGGGTAGACGGTCTCGCCGCCCAGGCGCAGGCCGAGCGCCCCCGCGAACGACGCCTCCACCGGGCCGGCGTTGGGGCTCGGGTGGTGGCGGGCGTCGCGCCGCCAGGCGCGCACGGCGCCGGCGCGGTCGTCGCCGAGCACGACCGCGAGCAGCGCGCAGAGCCGCGCGCCGGGCAGGTTGAGCAGGTCGTCGAGGCGGGCCGCGGCCCAGCCGAACCGCTCGTGGCGCGGGGTGCGGTGGCCCACCATGGCGTCGAGGGTGTTGGCGGCGCGGTAGCCCAGCAGCCCCGGCACGCCGGCCACGGCCCCGAGCAGCAGCGGGGCCACGACCGCGTCGGAGGTGTTCTCCGCCACCGACTCCACGACCGCGCGGGCCACGCCGGCGGCGTCGAGCACGGCGGTGTCGCGACCCACGAGGTGGGTGAGCCGGCGGCGGGCGTCGTCGAGGCGGCCGGCGCGCAGCAGCGCGTCGACGGCTGCGGCCTCGCGGTCGAGCGACCTGCCGCCCAGCACCACCCAGGTCGCGCCCGCGGTCACCGCGACGTGCCGCAGGGGGCGCTCGCGGACGGCGCGTTCGACCACCGCGCCTCCCACGCCGGTCACGCCGACCAGCACGGCGGCGTACGCCGCGCCGCGCGCCCGGTCGTCGGCCCACCACCGCCGCTCCAGCGCACCGGCCACCGCCCCGAACCCCGCGACGGGGTGGCCCCGGGCAGGATCACCCAGCAACCGGTCAGCGGCGACGCCCACCGCGAGCCCGAGCGCCCGGCTCGTGCTCACCGCAGCGACCCGCGCCTGGCCGGCGTCCGGGCCGGGAGGACGACCAGAGCGACCAGGAGGACCCGATGAAGGTGCTGGTGACCGGGGGAGTGCGCTCCGGCAAGTCGTCGCACGCCGAGGCGCTGCTGGCGCCGGAGGTGTCGACGACGTACGTCGCACCCGGGCCGGCGCTCGACGACGCCGACTGGGCCGCGCGGGTGGCGGCCCACCGCGACCGCCGCCCGGGGGCGTGGTCGACGGCCGAGACCGGCGACCTCGCCGCGGCGCTGCGCGACGCCGACGGGCCGGTGCTGGTCGACTGCCTCGGCACCTGGCTGACCCGGCTGCTCGACGACGCCGGCGCCTGGGAGGCCACCAGCGAGGAGCAGCTGATGCTGGTCGAGGACCGGCTCGCGTCGTTCACCGACGCGCTCGGGGCGCACGCCCACGACGTGGTGGTGGTGACCAACGAGGTGGGGCTCGGCGTCGTGCCGGCCCACCGCTCGGGGCGGGTGTTCCGCGACCTGCTCGGCCTGGCCAACCAGCGGGTGGCCGCGGCGTGCGACGAGGTGCACCTCGTGGTGGCCGGGCGCGTGCTCCGGCTCTGACCCGTGCGACGCGCGGTCGCTCACGACAGCACCACCAGCAGCACGGTGAGGGCGAGCTCGACGCCGGCGCCGTACACGTCGCCGGTGACCCCGCCCAGGCGGCGGGTGGTGCGCCGCACCAGCAGCGCCACCGCGGCCACGGCCAGCACCACCGCCACCGCGCCGCGCGCCCAGCCGGCGCCGGCCGCCTCCGCGGCTACGGCCACCGCCAGCAGCACCACGCCCCACACGGCCGCGGCCGCGAGCGGCGCCACGGTGCCGGTGAACCCGGCGCCGAGCCCGTCGGGGCGCGCCGGTCGCACCCCCCGCAGGCAGGTCAGCACCAGCGCGACGCGCGAGCAGCACACCAGCAGCCCCGCCAGCAGCGGGCCGTCGTCGAGGCGCAGCAGCGAGGCCAGCGCCGCCACCTGCGCCACCGCCAGCACGACCGTGGCCAGCACGCCGGCGGGCCCGGACGTGCCGGTGCGCATCACCTGCAGCGAGCGCTCGGGGTCGTAGGAGGCGGTGAGGCCGTCGGCGGTGTCGGAGAGGCCGTCCCAGTGCAGGGCCCGGCTGCCCGCGGCCAGCAGCCCGACGGCCACCGCCGCCACGGCCAGGGGGGCGAGCCCGGCCTCGCGCCCGGCCCAGCCGACCGCGGCCACCAGCAGCCCGAGCGGCACCACCGCGAGCGGGGCCAGCAGCATCGCCCGGCCGGCCACGGCCCGGTCGACCCGGCCCGGCGGGGCGACGGGCAGCGCGGTCAGCGTGCCGACCGCCAGCCGCCACGAGTCACGCACGCGCGTCACGCACCGGCGTCGGGGGTCTCGGGCGGCAGCAGCTCGGCGAGCAGGGCGACGTCGCGCAGCAGCGCGACCGCCCCCCGCAGCAGCGGCACCGCGGCCACCGCGCCGCTGCCCTCGCCCAGGCGAAGGCCGAGGTCGAGCAGCGGCGCCAGCCCGAGGGCCTCCAGCGCGAGTCCCTGGGCCGGCTCGGGGGAGCGGTGCCCGGCCACGCACCACGCCGCGACGCCGGGGTGCATCCGCTCCGCGACCAGCGCGCACGCCACCGACATCAGCCCGTCGAGCAGCACCGGTACGCCGAGCGAGGCCGCCTGTGCCACGAAGCCGACCGTCGCAGCGAGGTCGGCGCTGCCCAGCGCGCCCAGCGCCTCGCGGGGGTCGCGGGCGCGGTCACCGACGCGGCGCAGCGCGGTGTCGACGACGTCGCGCTTGCGGGCCAGCGTGGCGTCGTCGACGCCCGTGCCGCGGCCGGTGACGGCGGCGGCGTCGAGGTCGAGCGCGGCCGCCACCAGGCAGGCGGCGGCCGTGGTGTTGCCGATGCCCATGTCGCCGGTGAGCAGCAGGTCGGCGCCGGCCGCCACCTCCTCGCGTGCGGTGAGCCGTCCGGCCTCCAGCGCGGCGTCGAGCTCGGCGGGGGTGAGCGCGTCCTCCAGGTGCAGCGCGCCGCTGCCCCGGCGCACCTTGCGGGCCCCGACGGCCGCGGCCACCGCGGGCGGCAGGTCGCCGAGGTCGCCGTCCACGCCCAGGTCGAGCACCCGCACGTGCACGTCGTGGGCGTGGGCCAGGGCCGACACCCCGGCGCGTCCGGCCACGAACGTGCGCAGCATGGCGCCGGTGACGGCCGCCGGGTAGGCCGAGACGCCGTGGGCCGCCACGCCGTGGTCGCCGGCGAAGACGACGAGCCGCACGTGGGTCAGCGGTCGGGGCGGCACCTGCCCCTGCGCGGCGGCCAGCCACGCACCCAGCTCACCGAGGCGCCCCAGCGCGCCCGCCGGGGTGGCCAGGGCCGCCAGCCGCTCGGTGGCCTCCGCCGCCGCCGCCGCCGACGGCGGGTCGATCGTCGGGTCGACCTGCGGCGTCCCCCCGGGCGGCGTCACAGGCTCGCCGCCAGCTCGCGGCGGGCGCGCACGGCACGCTCCTGCTCACCGAGGCGGCCGACGGCCACCGCCAGGCCGAGGGTGAGCACGCCCCACAGGGCGCCGAGGGTCAGCAGCGACCCGCGGCGGAACGACCAGAGCAGGTCGGCCGGCACGTCGCCGGCCGACGCCGCCGCGGGCAGCAGCGCCCCGGCGACGACGACCACGGCGAGGTAGAGGCCGAGCCCGGCGCCGACCGCCAGGGGGACGCCGTACGACCCCTCCAGCCGCCGGGCGAGCTGTCGGGCCAGCAGCACGGCCGCCACGGCGGCGATCAGCGAGAGCGCGACGTAGGCGAAGTACTGCCCGGTGCGGGCCCCGATGGTCTCGGCGCTGCCGACGCCGGGCGGCAGCGCGGGGTACTTCAGGAACGGCACGAGCGCGAACGCCACGAAGCCCGTGCCGCCCACGAGCGCGGCGGTGGGCCCGGGGCGCAGGCCGCCGAGGCGGCCCACCGCGAGCGCCGCGGCGAGCGCCAGCAGCCCGCCGAGGGCGGTGCCGACGGCCACCGAGCCCAGCAGCAGGCCCCAGGTGCGCTGGGTGCTGCGCGAGACGACGGCGTCCGTGCCCTCCCCGCCCTCGCCCGCGGCGTGGTCGTGGGGGGCGGTGCCCTCGTCGTGGTGGTGACCGGCCCCGCCCTCGAGGGCGACGGCCGCCTCCAGCGACGGCTCGCCGGCCCAGGTGGCCACCAGGAAGGTGGCGCAGCCGGCCAGCAGGCCGACCAGCAGGCCACGCACCAGCAGGGCGCGGGCGGTCATCCGGGGGGTGCGACGGGTCGGTCCGGGGTCGCCCCCGGTGGTGCGTGTGCTCATGGGGAGTCCGTTCGGGAACCGGTGCCAGGGCGCGCCGCAGCGCGCCCCGACCACCGAGGAGGTGGCGGGGTGGGCCGGACGGGGCTCAGTGGCAGGGGTAGCCGAGCAGGTGGCGACCGTCGTGCACGAGCTCGTGCAGCGCGGTGCCGGAGAGCAGCGACACCGCGCCCTGGTCGGTGCTGACGAAGAACAGCACGAGGGTGGCCAGCAGGCCGCCGAAGAGGGCCCAGGGGGCCAGCTCGGCGAGCGGCACCGTGGGCACCTGGGCGGTGCCGGCGAGCGTGCCGGTGACGGGGGCGGAGAGGGGAGCAGACGACGACATGGGTCCTCCTGAGGGATGGGTGCGTCCCTGACGGATCGGATGGATTGACGGACACTCGGGTCTGACTCCAGCCGTCCGTGGCGACCCGTGGGTCGGCCTCGGAGGAGCTGTCACAGTAGCGCGACTGTGCCGGATTCCCACCGGCTTCCTCGTGCCCGCGGGCTCACCCTAGGGCACGTCGGCGCCCCGTGGGCCGCGCGGGCTGCACGCGTCGGTCGACCCGGCACGGCGCCGGGTGTTCACCTCGGTGTGGCTGACTGCACGGCATGAAGTCGCTCACACGGGGTACTAGTTGCGTCCGGCTGGAGGGCCGGCACAACCGGGGGCTCGAGGGAGGGTGGTCGTGATGGTCGCACCAGCAGCAGGACGACGAGGGAGCACGACCGGCCAGGAGGCGTGCGGGTGAGCCCGCGCCCCGTCCGGCCCGCCACCCGGTGGAGGGCCTGAGGTGGACGCGCGCCTCCACGAGTGGTTCCGCCGGCGCACGACGTCGGGCCCCGACTGGGACCGCCGGGCTCTCGCCGCCGCCAAGAACGGCACCACCACCAGCGTCGTGCTGCCCGCGCGCAACGAGGAGGCCACCGTCGGCCCGATCGTCGAGCGGCTGCGCCGCGAGCTGGTCGAGCGGGTGCCGCTCATCGACGAGCTGGTCGTCATCGACTCCGGCTCCACCGACGACACCGCCCGCATCGCCGCCGAGGCAGGTGCCCGCGTCGAGCGGCAGGAAGCCGTGCTCGACCACCTCGTCGACCAGCCCGGCAAGGGCGAGGCGCTGTGGAAGTCGCTGCACGTCACCCGCGGCGACATCGTCGCGTTCATCGACGCCGACCTCGAGGACTTCGACCCGCAGTTCGCCGTCGGCCTGCTCGGACCGCTGCTCGCCGACCCCGGCGTCGAGTTCGTCAAGGCCTTCTACGACCGGCCGCTGCAGAGCGGCCAGACCCTGATGCCCGCTGGCGGCGGCCGGGTCACCGAGATCCTGGCCCGCCCGCTGCTCAACCTGCACTGGCCGGCGCTTGCCGGCATCGTGCAGCCCCTCGCGGGGGAGTACGCCGGGCGCCGGCGGCTGCTGGAGCGGCTGCCGTTCCTGTCGGGCTACGGCGTGGAGATCGCGATGCTGATCGACGTCCTGGAGTCGGTGGGCCTCGACGCGATGGCCCAGGTCGACCTCGGCAGCCGGCGCCACCGCAACAGCTCCGACGCCTCGCTGGGGCGGATGGCGGCGCAGGTCTACCTCGCGCTGCTCTCGCGCATCGAGCTGCACGGGGTCGGCGTGCTCACCACCGAGCCGACGCCCCGGCTCACGCAGTTCGCCCGCGACGGCGCGTCGTTCGTGCCGGAGACCCACGACGTCTCGGTGATCGAGCGCCCGCCCATGGTGACCGTCGACGCCTACCGTCGCCGGTTCTCCGAGGTCGGTCAGTGGGTCTGAGCGTCCTGGTCAACGCCGGTCCCTGGCTGCCCGTCCCGCCCGAGGGCTACGGCGGCATCGAGGCGGTGGTCGCCACCCTGGTGCCCGAGCTGCGCGCGCGCGGCGTGCGGGTGGTGCTGGCGACCGTCGGCACGAGCACGCTGGAGGTCGACGAGGTGCTGCCGGTGCTGCCCGAGCCGTGCTTCGCGCGCATCCAGCAGCCCTACAACCAGGTCTCGGGGGTCGCCCACGCCCACATGCAGGGCGTGGTGGCGGCGCTGCGCGACGGCCTCGAGGTCGACCTCGTGCACGACCACCTCGAGGTGGTCGGCCCCGCCGTCCTGGGCGCCATGGGCACCGCGGCGCCGCCGACGGTGCAGACGCTGCACTGGGACCTGGGCAAGCACCAGGAGTTCTACTCCTCCTTCGACGGCCGCGGCCGGGTGCGGTTCGCCGCCGTGTCGCAGTCGCAGCTCGACCGGGCACCTGCCGCGCTGCAGGCCCAGACGATGGGGGTCGTGCCGCTGGCCTCGCCCGACCCCGACCCGTCGACCGGGCCGGTCGCGCGCGGCGACCACGTGCTGGTGCTGGCGCGGATCACTCGCGACAAGGGCCAGGACGTCGCCGTGCGCGTGGCCGGGCGCGCCGGCGTGCCGGTCGTGCTGGCCGGGCCGGTCGCCGGCATCGGCGACCCCGACGAGCTGCGTCGCCGCGTCGCCGAGGGCGACCCGACCCTGACCTCCCACCCGGACGTCCGCTTCTTCTGCGACGAGGTCGCACCGCTGCTCGACGGCGAGACCGCGCGCTGGGTCGGCGGGGTGGCCGGGACCGAGAAGGAGCACCTGCTGGCCTCGGCCCGGGCCCTGCTCACCCCGATCCGCTGGGCCGAGCCCGGCGCCACAGCCGTGGTCGAGGCGCTGCGCCGCGGCGTACCGGTCGTCGGCACCCCGCTCGGGGTGCTGCCCTCCCTCGTGGAGCACGGGCGCACCGGCTACCTCGCCGACACCGAGGAGGACCTCGCCGCCGCGCTGGGCCGCCTCGACACGATCGACCCCGACGACTGCCGGGCAGCCGCCCGGCGGTGGACGCCGGCCGCGATGGCGGCGTCCTACCTCGACCTGTACGACCGACTCCTGGAGGACACCACCCCATGACCACCCGCATCCTGATGGTCGGGGCCGGAGGTGTCGCCCGTCGCCACGTCGAGGTGCTCGCCGGCCTCGACGGCGACGCCCGCACCGAGCTGGTCGGCGTCGTCGACCCCGCGGCCGAGACCGCCGAGGCCCTCGCCCGGGAGGCCGGCACCACCGCCTTCGCCGAGGTGGGCGCCGCCATCGAGGCCACCAGCCCCGACGCGGTCTACGTGTGCGTGCCGCCGTTCGCCCACGGCGAGCCGGAGCGCGCCGCGTTCGCGGCCGGGCTGCCGCTGTTCGTCGAGAAGCCCGTGGGCCTCGACGTCGCCGCCGCCGAGGAGCTGGCGGCGCTCGCCGCGCAGGCCGGCGTGGTCACCGCCACCGGCCACCACTGGCGCTGCCTCGACGTGCTGCCCCTGCTCGACGACCTGCTGGCCGGCGGGCCCGTGCTGGCCAGCGGCTGGTGGCTCGACAAGCGTCCGCCGGTGCCGTGGTGGGCGCGCAGCGACCAGTCCGGCGGCCAGATGGTGGAGCAGGTCGCGCACGTGCTCGACCTGTCCCGCCTGCTGCTCGGCGAGGCCGACGAGGTCTGGGCCGCCGGGGTGCGGCGCGACGCACCGCCCGCCGGCTCCGGCCAGCCCGAGGGCGACCGCGGTGACGTCGACGACGCCACCGCCGCGGCCGTGCGCTTCGCCTCCGGCGCGGTGGCCACCTACACCGCCACCTCCGCGCTGCGCGCCAAGCACGGCGCCGGGCTGCGGCTGGTGGCCGACGGCGCCGTCGTCGACGTCGACGAGACCGGGCTGACCGTGCACCGCGGCACCGACACCCAGCACCACCCGGTCACCGCCGACGCGCGGGTGCTCGTCGACCAGGAGTTCGTGCTGGCCGTGGCCGGCCACGGCCCCGCGCCCCGCTCGTCGTACGCCGACGCCGTGGAGACCCTGCGCCTCTCGCGCGCCGTCGCCCGCTCGGCGGCGGAGGGCCGCGCCGTGCGCGTGCGCACCGACGGGGCGGTCTCGTGAGCACCCTGCAGCGGCTGGTGGCCCTCGGGCCCGGCGAGCTGGTGCTGCGCGAGGAGACCGTCCCGGAGGTGCCCGAGGGCGGGCTGCTGCTCGAGACGGTGGCCACCGGGCTGTCGGCCGGCACCGAGATCACCTTCCAGCGCGGCGACAACCCCGCGCTCACCACCCACCACGACCCCGAGCTGGGCCTGTTCGACCCCAGCCGCTCGGCGCCGGGCACCGCGTGGCCGGTCACCAAGCTGGGCTACATGGAGGTCGCCCGCGTCGCGCAGTCGCGCGCGCCCGGCTTCGCCGAGGGCGGGCTGGTGGCGGCGTCGTACGGCCACGCCACCGCCCACGTCTCCGACCCGGTGCGCGAGCACGTCGTGCGCCTGCCCGACGACCTCGACCCGCTGCTCGGCGTGTACGTCGCCCACCTCGGCCCGATCTGCGCCAACGGCCTGCTGCACGCCGCTGCCGACCTCGTCGGGCCCGGCACCACCAGCCTGGCCGACGGCGTGGCCGGACGGCGCGTCGTCGTGGTCGGCGCCGGCCTGATCGGGCTGATGAGCGCGCTGATGGCGCGCCACCACGGCGCCGAGGAGGTGGTGGTCGTCGAGGACGACGAGCGCCGCCGCGCGGTCGCCGGGCGGCTCGGCCTGGAGACCCTCGACGGAACGGGCGGCGCCGGTGGCTCCGGCGACGACCCCGCGCGGGCGCTGAAGACGCGCTGGCGCCACGGCCCCGGCGACCACGGCGCCGACGTCGTCCTGCAGTGCCGCGGACGCACGGCGGCGCTCGACACGGCCCTGCGGGCCGTGCGCCCGCAGGGCACCGTGGTCGACCTGGCGTTCTACACCGAGCCCGCCGCCGACCTCGTGCTCGGCCGGGAGTTCCACCACAACGGCCTGCGGCTGGTGTGCGCCCAGATCGGTCGCACCCCCCGCGGCACCGCCCACGCCTGGGACCGCCAGCGCCTCTCCGCCGCCACCGTCGACCTGCTGCGCCACGAGGGCGCCGCCGTGCGCGAGCACCTCGTCACCGACGTGCTGCCCCTCGCCGAGGCGCCCACGCTGATCGCCGAGGTCGCCGACCGCCGGCGTCACGTCGTCTCCGCGGTGTTCACCGTCGGCGACTGAGCCGCGCCGCTCCTCTGCTCGCCGCCGGGGCCGGGGCTGGGGCTGGCGTCATACGGATGGTGGAGTCGCATCCACGGTTCGTATGACGTCCGGCTGCTCGCGGGCGCGGCGGTCGGGGGGCTGGGGCTTGCGTCATACGGGTGGTGGAGTCGCATCCACGGTTCGTATGACGTCCTACTGCGTGCGGGTGCGGCGGTCGGGCGGGCTGGGGCTTGCGTCATACGGGTGGTGTAGTCGCATCCACGGTTCGGATGACGCACCACCCCGCCCCCAGCGCGGGCCCCGACCCCGGGAGACGCGGACGAGGTGGGGCTAGCCTTCAGGGCATGGCCCGCCCTCCCGCGCCCCCGCCGCGTCCCGACCGCACCCCGTGGATCGTGGGTGGGATGGGCGCCGTGCTGGTGGTGCTGGCGGTGCTGCTGGCAGTGGTCGGTCCGGTCGACGCACTGGTGATCGGCACCGGCCTGATGGGGCTGCTCGGCATCGGCATCGCGTTCCGGATGCGCAACCTGCAGCAGCGCGGCGTCCCCATCCGCTGACCGCGCCGCACGGCGGGAGCGAGGCGAGCGCCGACGCCGGCACCGAGGGGGCGCAGGTCAGCGCAGCGCGGCGAGCGCGGCCAGCACCCGGTCGGTGACGTCGGGCGGGCGCACGGCGAGGCGCACCCAGGTGTCGTCGAGGCCGGGGAAGGTGTCGGCGCGTCGTACGGCGACGCCGGCGTCGCGCAGCCGTGCGTGGGTGCCGGCGCCCGGGCGGGCCAGCACGAACGACGTCGACGACGCGACGTGGTCGACGCCGAGGCCGGCCAGGCCGCGCTGCAGGTGGGTGCGCCACGCCGCGACGTCGCGGGCACGGCGGGCCGACTCCGCGCGGGCCTGGTCGCCGGCGCAGGCCACCATCACCGCCGCCGCGGTCGTCGAGACCGACCACGGCACCTGCTCGCGGCGCAGGGCGGCCACGGTGCGGGGCGTGGCGAGCAGGTGGCCCGCCCGCACGCCGGGCACGGCCCACTGCTTGGTGAGGCTGCGCACGACCACGAGCCCCGGCAGGCGCGTCCCGGCCAGCGACTCGGGCTCGCCGGGGTCGGTGTCCATGAACGCCTCGTCCACCACCACCACCCGGCCGGGGCGCAGCAGCGCCCGCACGGCGACGGCGGGGTGGAGCACGCCGGTGGGGTTGGTGGGGTTGCCGAGCACGACCAGGTCGGCGTCGTCGGGCACCTGCGCGGCGTCGAGGGCGAACCCGTCGTCCGCCGCCAGCACCACGGAGGTGACGTCGTGGCCGGCCCGCTCGAGCGCCGCGTGGGGCTCGGTGAACTGCGGGTGCACCACCACCGGACGCCGCCAGGGTCGCCAGCGCGCCACGAGCGAGAACGCCTCGGCCGCGCCGGCGGTCGCCAGCACCTCGCCGACGGGCCGGGCGTGCCGCGCGGCGAGGGCGGCCTCCGCGGCGCCGGCGTCGGGGTAGGCGCCGACGTCGGCCAGGCTCGCCCGCAGCGCGTCCTCCAGCCAGGGCGGGCGCGGGCCGGGGTGCACGTTGACGGCGAGGTCGATCAGGGGGCGCACGGCGTCGCGCAGCTCGACGTCGCCGTGGAAGAGCAGCGGGTCGCGCGCGGGCTCAGCCACCGCTCGGGCCCGCGTGGGCGTGCACGGCGTCGGCGAAGCGCTGCGCGAGGTGGGGGTGGCCGGCCCAGTGCGTGTGCAGGTAGGAGGCGTGCAGGGTGGCGGTGCCGAAGCCGACGGCCTCGCCGTCGACCACCCAGGTGGCGGTGTCGCCGGCCACCGGCTCGACGTGGGTGCGGTGGAACTCGTGCCCGGTGACCTGCTCGCCGCGCCGGGTCAGCAGGCTGTCGCCGGCCGCGGTGGCCGTGGGGTAGCGCATGGTGAGCCGCGGCGTCATCGCGGCCGCGGCGGGCAGGGCGCCCACCATGGGGGCGCCGTCGAGGGTGTGGCAGAGGTAGAGCAGCCCGGCGCACTCCGCCACCGTCGGCACCCCGGCCAGCACGGCCTCGCGCAGCCCGCGGCGCAGCGGCTCGTTGGCCCCGAGGTCACCGACGTGCACCTCGGGGAACCCGCCGCCGAGGTAGACCCCGCTGGTGCCGGGCGGCAGCGCCGGGTCGCGCAGCGGGTCGAAGCCGACGACGTCGCAGCCGGCGGCGCGCAGCAGCTCCTCGGTCTCGGCGTAGCGGAAGGTGAACGCCCGGCCCCCGGCCACCGCGACGACGGGACGCCGCCGCCCGCCCGCGTCCGCCGGCGGGGCGACCACCGCCGCCGGCGACCACGGCCCGGCGTCGAGGTCGGGGGCGGTCGCGGCCAGCGCCAGCACGGCGTCGAGGTCGACGTGGGCGGCCACGTGGTCGGCGAGGTGGTCGAGGGCCTCGGCCGACAGGTCGCGCTCGGCGGCCGGCACCAGCCCGAGGTGGCGCGACGGCGCGGCGACGCCGGCGTCGCGCGGGATCGTGCCGAGCACCGGCAGGTCGATCGAGGAGCGCACCTCCGCGGCGTGGCGGGGCGAGCCCGCCTGGTTGAGCACGACGCCGGCCACGGTGACCGAGGGGTCCCAGGTGGCCATGCCGTGCACCACCGCGCCGATCGAGCGCGACGAGCGCGAGATGTCGACGACCAGCACGACGGGGGAGGCGGTCAGCGCGGCGACGTGGGCGGTGGAGGAGAAGCCCCGGCCGCCGACGCGGCCGTCGTAGAGCCCCATCACGCCCTCGACCACCGCGACGTCGGCCGGCGCCGGCGTCCGCGCGCCGTGCAGCAGCAGCGGGACGACGAGCCGCTCGCCGACCAGGTGGGGGTCGAGGTTGCGTCCGGGACGTCCGCAGGCCAGGGCGTGGTAGCCGGGGTCGATGTAGTCGGGGCCGACCTTGTGGCCGCTCACCGCGAGGCCGCGGCGGCGCAGCGCGGCCATCAGCCCGGTGGAGACCGTGGTCTTGCCCTGCCCGGTGGACGGGGCGGCCACCACGACGCGGGGGAGCCGGGTGGTCACCACTCGATCCCTCGCTGGCCCTTCTGGCCGCGGTCCATCTGGTGCTTGACCTTGGTCATCTCCGTGACCAGGTCGGCGGCCTCCACCAGGGCCGGGTGGGCGCGCCGGCCGGTGACCACGACGTACTGGCGACCGGGCCGCTCGCGCAGCGTGGTGACGACGTCGTCGACGTCGACCCAGCCCCACTCCATCGGGTAGGTGAACTCGTCGAGCACGTAGAGGTCGTGGCGCTCCTCGGCGAGGCGGCGCTTGACCTCCGCCCAGCCCTCGGCGGCCTCGGCGGCGTGGTCGGCCTCCGAGCCCTCCTTCCGCGTCCACGACCAGCCGGCGCCCATCTTGTGCCACTCCACCGGTCCGCCCTCGCCGGTCTCCCGGTGCAGCTCGCCGAGGCGCTCGAGCACGCTCTGCTCGCCGATGCGCCACTTGGCCGACTTCACGAACTGGAACACCCCGACGTCCCACCCCTGGTTCCAGGAGCGGATCGCCAGGCCGAAGGCGGCGGTCGACTTCCCCTTGCCGTCGCCGGTGTGCACCATCAGCAGCGGCTGGTTGCGCCGCTGGGCCGTGGTGAGGCCGTCGTCGGGGACGACGACCGGCTTGCCCTGCGGCATCAGGCCACCCGCTCGCGCACGCTGGCCGCCAGCACGTCGGCGCTCACCCGCGCCAGCGGCACGTGCTCGGCGCCCAGGTGCTCGGCGAGCACCCGGCCCAGGCCCAGGCGCATCGCGCCCGACTCGCAGTCGACGAGGAGCGCGGTGGTCCCGGTGGCGGCGAGCGCCGCCGCGGCCCGGCGCGAGCGGGCCACGGCGTCGGGGCCCGACGTCGCGCGCCCGTCGGTCACCACGACCAGCAGCGGACGTCGTCGCGGGTCGCGGCGGCGCTCGGTGGCCAGCACCCGGGCGGCCTCGACGAGGCCCTCGGCCAGCGGGGTGCGCCCGCCCGCGGGCAGCACCTGCAGCCGCGCGGCGGCCACGTCGACCGAGCGGGTCGGCGGCAGCGTCAGCTCGGCGCCGCTGCCGCGGAAGGTCACCAGGCCGACGGTGTCGCGGCGGCGGTAGGCGTCGAGCAGCAGGCTGAGGATGGCGGCCTTCACCTGCTCCATCCGCGTGCGGGCCGCCATCGACCCCGAGGCGTCGACGCAGAACAGCACGAGGTTGGCCTCGCGCCCCTCCCGCACCGCCACCCGCAGGTCGTCGGGCGCCAGCCGCAACCGGCCCGACGTGCGTCCGCGGGCGGCCTGGTGGGGGGCGGCGGCCCGCACGGTCTCGGTCAGGTGCAGCGCGCCGCGCAGCCCGGGCTCGCTGCCGACCCGGCGTCCGGAGTCGGTGGTCGCGCGGCTGCGGCCGCCCGCCTCGCCGCGACCGGTGCCGGCCACGGTGAACAGCCGGGCGCGGTACGTCGACCCCGCGGACACCGTCGTACCCGTGCTGGTGGGGGTGCCGGCGGGGGTGCTGCTGGGGGTGCCGCTCGGGGCGTCGCCCGAGGGGCCCGCGTCCGCCGGGCCGGCCTGGGCCGTCGCGTCGCCGTCGGCCTCGCCGCTGGAGGCCCCACCGGCGTCCGGCCCGGCGGGGGACTGCCCCTGCCCGCCGGGCCCGTCGCCGGGCCCGCCCGGCGCGCCCGGACCGTCAGCGGGCCCGGCGCCGGGCTCGCCTCCGGGACCGTCGCCCGGCCCGTCGCCGTCGGGGGTGGGGTCGGTGCCCGGCTCGGGGCCGAGCACGTCGTCGAGGAGGTCCTCGTCGAGGCCGGGGGCGTCGAACGGGTTGCGCCGGCGCCGGTGGGGCAGCGCCAGGCGGGCGGCGGCGCGCACGTCCTCCACGGTGACCTCGCGGCGTCCGTGCCAGGCGGCGTGGGCCACCGCGGTGCGCGCAGTGACCAGGTCGGCGCGCAGGCCGTCGACGTCGAAGGCCGCGCAGAGCTCGGCGATCCTCAGCAGCACGTCGTCGCCGAGCACCACCTGCGCCAGCAGCGCCCGCGCGGCGGCGACCCGTGCGGTGAGCGCCCGGCCGGCGTCGTCCCAGCGGGCGGCGAAGGCCTCGGGGTCGGCGTCGTGGGCCATCCGGCGGCGCACCACCTCCACCCGCAGCGCCGGGTCACGGGGCGCGGCGACCTCCACGGTGAGCCCGAAGCGGTCGAGCAGCTGCGGGCGCAGCTCGCCCTCCTCGGGGTTCATCGTGCCGACCAGCACGAACTGCGCGGCGTGGGTCAGCGAGACCCCGTCGCGCTCCACGGTGGCGCGGCCGGTGGCGGCGGCGTCGAGCAGCACGTCGACGAGGTGGTCGTGGAGCAGGTTGACCTCGTCGACGTACAGCACGCCGCGGTGGGCCCGCGCCAGCAGCCCGGGCTCGTACTCCGCCCGCCCCTCGGCGAGGGCCTTCTCGAGGTGCAGCGAGCCCAGCACGCGGTCCTCGGTGGCCCCGACGGGCAGCTCCACCAGCCGCACCGGGCGCGACTCGACCGCGGCGTCGGCGGCGAACGGACCGTCGGGCGAGAGCGGGGCGGCCTCGCGGGGGTCGGAGGAGAACCGGTCGCCCGCGACGACGTCGACGGGGGGCAGCACGCCGACGAGGCCGCGCACGATCGTCGACTTGGCGGTGCCCTTCTCGCCGCGCACGAGCACGCCGCCGATCTCGGGCGACACGGTGGCCAGCAGCAGCGCGAGGGACAGGTCCTCGGAGCCGACGACAGCGGCAAAGGGGTAGTGCGTTGGCATGAGAGGCTCCCGCTCGTCCGCCATCGGATGGACGCCGCGAGGCCGGTCTTCGGACTTCCCGGGTCGACGTCTGCACGTCGCCCGGGTCACCGCAGCGGGCCTGCGCCGGATTCTCACCGGCTTCCCGGATTCTCCCCCGGAGGGGCACCTCGTGGCTGTGGCCGCCACGATAGCGTCACGCTGCGTGACCCCCGACCCGCGCCCCCCGGGGCCCTCCGAGGCCCGGCAGCCGGCCCTGGAGCCG
Source organism: Nocardioides sp. FY1077 (assembly GCF_058681775.1). Lineage (NCBI taxonomy): Bacteria > Bacillati > Actinomycetota > Actinomycetes > Propionibacteriales > Nocardioidaceae > Nocardioides > Nocardioides sp. FY1077. The sequence goes on from NZ_JBZWDB010000002.1 coordinate 665,226, forward strand.
GCCCCGCAGCCGGCCCCGCAGCCACCCCCGGCCGGGCACCGCGCGGGCCGGGTGGTGGTGGTCGGCGTGGGTGCCGACGGGTGGGCCTCCCTGCCCGAGGAGGGCCGCGAGCGCGTGCTCCGCGCGCCCGTCGTGCTCGGCGGGCGGCGCCACCTCGACCTGCTGCCGCCGGCCGGGGTGCAGGTGCGCCGGGCCTGGGGCCGGCCGTTCCACGACTCGCTGCGCGCCGTCCTCGCCGAGCACGCGGGCGACGACCTGGTCGTGCTGGCCTCGGGCGACCCGTTCGTCTCCGGAGTCGCGTCCACGCTGCGCGCCCTGCTGCCGCCCGGGGCGCTCGAGGTGCACCCGGCGGTGTCGTCGGTGTCGCTGGCCCGGGCCCGGATGCTGTGGGGCGCCGAGGACTGCGAGGTGGTCACGCTGGTGGGCCGCGACGTCGACCTGCTGCGCCGCCACCTCGCCCCGGGCAGGCGGCTGCTCGTGCTGTCCTCCGACGCCGGCACGCCCGCCGAGGTGGCGGCGCTGCTGGTGGAGGCCGGCCACGGCACCACCGCGATGACCGCGCTCGGCGACCTCGGCACGCCGCGCGCGACGCGCGTCGAGGGCACGGCCGGCCACTGGCACGCCGCGGTGTCGCCGCTGCACGTGCTGGCGCTCGAGGTGGGCGGCGCCGGGGTCGTGCCCGCGGTCGGCGCGTGGGCCGCCGGCCTGCCCGACGACGCCTTCGAGCACGACGGCCAGCTCACCAAGCGCGACGTCCGCGCGGCGGCCCTCGCCCGGCTCGCCCCCCGCCCCGGCGACCTGCTCTGGGACGTCGGTGCCGGTGCCGGCTCGGTCGGCATCGAGTGGCTGCGGGCCCACCCCACGCTGCGGGCCACGGCGTTCGAGGCCGATCCCGCCCGCGCCGAGCGGGCCCGGCGCAACGCCCGGCGCCTCGGGGTCCCGCACCTGCAGGTGCACGAGGGCCGGGCCCCCGGCGTGCTCGACGGAGCGCCGCGCCCCGACGCGGTCTTCGTCGGCGGCGGGGCGACCGCGCCCGGCCTGCTCGGGCTGTGCCGCACCCGCCTGCGCCCGGGAGGCCGCCTGGTCGTGCACGGCGTGACGCTGGAGACCGAGCAGCTGCTCGTCGCGGCGTACGCCGAGCACGGCGGCGAGCTGACCCGCCACGCCGTGGAGAGCGCCGCACCGATCGGCTCGTTCACCGGCTGGACGCCGGCACGCGCCGTCACCCAGTGGGCCTGGACCGCCCCGGCCGACCGTCCCGAGGAGACCCCGTGACCCCCACCGCCCCGCCCGTGCACTTCGTCGGCGCCGGCCCGGGCGCGGCCGACCTGCTGACCCTGCGCGCCGCGCGGTTGCTGGCCGAGGCCGACGTGGTGCTCTACCCAGGCACCTACCTCGACGCCGAGGTGCTCGGCCACTGCCGCGACGGCGTGTGCCTCGTCGACACCCAGGGGCTCGACCTCGACGCGATGACCGCCGAGACCACCACGGCCCACGCCGCGGGGCTGGGCGTCGTGCGCCTCACCAGCGGCGACCCGTCGCTCTACTCCGCGCTGGCCGAGCAGACCCGCCGCCTCGACGCCGCGGGGGTGCCGTGGGACGTGACCCCCGGCGTCGCGTCCTACGCCGCGGCCGCGGCGCTGGTGGGACGCGAGCTGACGGTGCCGCTGGTGGCGCAGTCGGTGGTGCTGACCCGCGCGCAGGCCCGCTCCACCGCGATGCCGGAGGCGGAGTCGCTGGCGGCGTTCGCGGCGACCGGGGCCACGCTGGTGGTGCACCTCGCGGTCACCCGCACCCGTGAGCTGATGGCGCAGGTCGCGCCCCACCTCGGTGACGACTGCCCGGTGGTCGTGGTGCACCGCGCCAGCCAGCCCGGCGAGCTGGTGCTGCGCGGCACCGTGGCCGACGTCGCCGGGGCCGTCGAGGCGGCCGGGCTGCGCCAGGCCGCCGTCATCCTCGTCGGGCGGGCCCTGGAGCGCGACGCCGAGGGGTCGGGGGAGTCCTACCTCTACTCAGCCGGGCGGCACCGCCCGTGAGGTCCACACCCGCCCGCCGGCGGTGACCCGGGTCTGCGCCGAGCCGACGAGCAGCAGGCACTTCATGTCGATGCTCGCGGCGTCGAGGCCGCCCAGCGTCGTCACCGAGAGGCTCTCCTCGGCGCGGCCGACGTCGCGGCCCACCACCACCACGGTGTCGGCGGGCAGCCGCTCCAGCAGCGTCTTCTGCGCCCGCACCACCTGCTCGGTGCGCGAGCGCGACGCCGGGTTGTAGATCGCGAGGACCAGGTCGGCCTCCGCCACCGCGCGCAGCCGCCGCTCCACCACCGACCACGGCTTGAGCCGGTCCGACAGGCTCAGCACCGCGAAGTCGCCGCCGATCGGGGCACCGGCCCGGGCCGCCACGGCCTGCACCGCGCTCACCCCCGGCAGCACCCGCACGTCGACGTCGGCGTACGCCGGGTCGTCGGCGGCCTCGAACACCGCCGCGGCCATCCCGAACACCCCCGCGTCGCCGCCGGAGACCACCGCGACCCGCTCGCCGCGCTGGGCGAGGTCGAGGGCCAGCCGGGCGCGGTCGAGCTCGACGGTGTTGCCCGAGGAGTGCCGGGTGAGCCCGGCGCGCTGCGGCACCCGGTCGACGTACGGCGCGTAGCCCACCACGTGGTCGACCCCGGCCAGCGCCTCGTGCGCCTCGGCGGTGAGCCACCCCTCGGGGCCGGGACCCAGCCCGACCACCAGCAGCTCGGCGGCCGGGCCGGCCGTGGCGGGCGCGCTGCCCGCGAGGGGGTCGGGGCGTCGTCCGGCGGGCGCGGCGTGCCGGCTGTCACCGGGCACCACCACCAGGGAGAAGTACGGCACCTCGTCGGCGTCCACGTCGGCCACCGGCATCCGTCGCTCGCCGGGCATGGAGGCGCGCTCCACGTAGACGGCGTGCTCGAGCCGACCGGCGGCCGCCAGCGCCCGGCGCACGGCGGGGAAGGTGCGGCCCAGCTTCATCACCACCGCGCCGTCGGTGTCGGCGAGACGACGGGCCAGCTCCGGCTCGGGGAGCGTGCCGGGCAGCACGGTCAGCACGTCGGTCTGGCGCACCAGCGGCAGCGCCGCGGCGGAGGTGGCGGCCGAGAACGCCGGGACGCCCGGCACGACCGCGGTCGTGAAGCGCTCGGCCAGCGCGTCGTGCATGTACATGAACGAGCCGTAGAACAGCGGGTCGCCCTCGGCGAGCAGCACCACGTCGCGACCGGCCTCCAGGTGGGCGGCCAGCCGCGCCGCCGACTCGGCGTAGAAGTCGGCCAGCGCGCCGGCGTAGCCGCCGGGGTGGTCGGTGGTGCCGGTGGTGACGGGGTAGCGCAGCTCCACCTCCACGACGCCGGGGCGCACGTGGGCGTCGGCGATGCGCCGCGCGTGCGACTGCTTGCCGACGCCGGCGTGGTAGGCCACCACGTCGGCCTCCGCGACCAGCCGCGCGGCCTTCAGCGTCATCAGCTCGGGGTCGCCCGGGCCCACGCCCACGCCGTGGAAGCGGCCGGACCCGGGCGTCGGGCCCCCAGCGTCGAGAGGGTCCACGGGGTCCACCGGGCTCACTCCTCGTCCTGGGCGAGGGCGTTGACGGCGGCCGAGGCCATCGCGGAGCCGCCGCGGCGCCCCCGCACCGTGACGAACGGCAGGTCGATGCCGTGGTCGTCGTGGAACGACGCCAGCGCCTCCTTCGACTCCGCCGCGCCGATGAACCCGACCGGGCAGCCGATCACCGCCGCCGGCCGCGGCGCCCCGTCGAGCAGCATCTCCAGCAGGTGGAACAGGGCCGTGGGGGCGTTGCCGATGGCCACCACCGCGCCGTCGAGGTGCGGCTCCCACAGCGAGACCGCCGCGGCCGTGCGGGTGGTGCCCCAGGCCGCGGCCAGGCCCGGGACGCGCTCGTCGGGCAGCAGGCACCGCACGTCGTTGTCGCGGGGGAGGCGCCCGGCGGTCACGCCCATCGCGACCATCCGGGCGTCGGTCAGCACCGGCGCGCCGGCACGCAGCGCCGCGCGCGCCGCGCCGACGAGGTCGGGGTGCACGACGAGGTCGTCGACGAGGTCGGTCTGCCCGCTGGCGTGCACCATGCGCACCGCCAGCCGCTCAGCCGCGGCCGGCACCCGGTCGAGGCGGGTCTCGCGGCGGATGGTCGCGAAGGAGTCGGCGTAGATGGCCGGGCCGTCGTCGACGTAGGCGTAGCGCCGCGGGGGCCGGGCCGGCCGGGGGGGACGGGGCGCGCCGACGGAGGCGGGGTGGTCGGGGGTGGTCGGCACGTCGCTCACCGGGTCACCTCCGGCACCAGCACGCCGCGCCAGGGCGTCACGACCAGCACCCCGCCGTCGGGTGGCCGGGCGGTGAGCCCGGTGAGCCCGTCGACCAGGGCGGGGGAGAGCACGCCGTCCGGCGCGGCGACGTGGCGCCCGCCGGGCACCTCGCCGTACGGCAGGGGGTCGCTCGACACCTGCGTGCGGACGTCGCGCGCGACCGCCGGCCGGAGGGGAGCGGCGAGCTCGTCGACGTGCCAGGGCGCGGCCTCGCCCTCGCCGCGCGCCTGCAGGAACAGCCGGGCGAGGTCGAGCAGCCGCGGCGCGGCCTCGTCGAGGGGCACGACGGGCCCCCACCCGTGGCTGCCCACCCGCAGCTGGGCGGTGCGGTCGTCGAGGGCCACCAGCCCCAGGTCGGTGCGGCGGGCGACGAGGTCGCCGCGGCCGTCGTCGAGCACGAACAGGAAGCGCCCGGGCAGCGACGCCAGCGCCGGGTCGGCCCGCAGGCCGGCGTCCAGGGCCCAGGCGACGGGGCGCAGGTCGGCGCGGCCGCCGGACAGCCCCGACTGCGGCGACACCATGAGGTTGCGCACCAGCTCGTGGGTGCGCGAGGGCAGCAGCCCGGTGGCGCCGAGGTCGGCCACCACCTCGGGCGGCAGCCGGTCGTCGTGGTGGGGCAGGCCACGCACCTGCAGGTTGGCCCGGGCGGTCAGGTGCACCGCCCCGTCGCCGTGGCGCTGCGCGACCTGCGACAGGGCGGCCAGCGCGGCCGGCGTCACCTCCCCGCCCACCAGTCGCAGGCGCACCAGCGCGCCGTCGTCGGCCACCCACGGCCGCAGGACGCCGGGGCACCGGTCGTGGCGTCGCCGTACGGCGGCAGGCGAGTGCGGCTGGGCCGGCTGGTCGGGGGCCGAGCGGGGCGCGGGGGACGGGCGCGCGGGGGCAGGGGGGATGCGTCGCATCGGGTCGCTCTCGAGGCCGGGGCTCGTGCGCGAAGCCCGTCACGACCTCACGGCGGGCGCCGCGAGGGCCAGCAGGTCTTCGGACTCGGGATCACCCGGCACGGAGCACCTTCCCGGACTCGCGTCCAGTGGCCTGTCGTGAGACAGAAGCCCCGCCCGTCACCCTCACCGCTGCGCGTCAGTCCCGGATTCCCACCGGGTTCCCTGACCTCCACGACGGCTGCCGTGGAGGTCGACTGGCGCTGCGCACGATACCGGCCCGTGGCCCGGCGGCCAGCCCCCGTCCCGTGCGCGTCCTCAGGTCAGGCGGGGCCGACGTCCCCGCGCGGCACCGGGCCGACACCGCTGCGCCGGCCGGGAGCCATCGCGGCGTGCCGCTGCCCGGGGCCGGGGCCGTCGCTGGACGCGAGCGCGTCGGCGACCAGGCCGGTGGCGAAGGCGTAGACGGTCTTGTGCACCAGGTCGACCACGAGCTCGGTGCGCGGCCACGTCTGCGGCGGGGCGCCGACGCCGGTGGCGTTCTCCAGCACCTGGTCGTTGGTGAACCGCACGACCGCGAACATCGCGGAGGCCACCGGCCCGCGCAGCCCGACGTGCGCCATCACCGCACGCAGCACGCCGGCCACCGCGCCCTGGCCGTGGTGCATCGTCGCGTTCAGCGCCGGCGACGGGTCACCGCTCTCGGCGCGGCCGGTGAGCCGGGCCAGCACCAGCCCGGGCACGGTCGAGTCGGGTCGCCCCGTGATCCGCTGCTCCACCTTCTCGGTGACCGTCATCGCCACGCCGCCCGCGAGCCCCGCGAGGAGCCCCTGCCACACCACTCGTCCGACCATCACCCCTGGTACCCGCTCGAGCCCTGCGTCACGCGGCGCGGGGCCGCGCTGCGCCGGGTGGTCCACAGGCCCACGGCGAGCAGGACGCCCCAGCCGGCGAACAGCGGGTCCCACAGCAGCGCATGGCCGAGCAGGGCGGGGCGGTCAGGGCCTTCGGCGTCCGCGGTGCCCCCGACGGCACCGCCGAGCACCAGCCACGCGCCGACCGTGTTGGCGAGCCCGTAGGCGACCAGGACGACCGCGCCGGCCCAGGACGCCGCGCGCCACGCCGTGCGCCCGGGCAGCCGGCCCGACTCCACCAGCAGCGGCACCACGGCTCCGGCGACCTTGACCAGGGCGACCACCGACAGCACCAGGAGCGCGGTGGTCGGCGCCTCCGAACGCCAGTCGAGCGCCCACCGGCCGACCGTGTCGAGCAGCCAGGAGCCCCCCAGGGCCCAGTAGGCGCTGAACGCCCCGTGGACCAGGCCGGCAGCGCAGGCGAGGACCAGCCAGCCGTTCCGAGAGCTCGACACGGCTCGACGCTACGGCCGGAGGTGCTGTACGGCCAGGTCCGGTGTCACGCCGGGGAACGGAGAAGGCCCCCGACCCGCACGTGCGCGGATCGGGGGCCTTCTCGTCGGGGTGAGTAACGGGACTTGAACCCGCGACATCTGCCACCACAAGGCAGCGCTCTACCAGCTGAGCTATACCCACCAGGTGCCTGTTCCGAGCCAGCCGGAACCGCGCGATGAAGTGTAGGGGACCTGCCCGTCGGCCGGGAAATCGCACCCCCGGCGCGGTGGGGACGAGGGGGGCGGTGACTACTCCGCGGCGGGGGCCACGGCGGCGTCGGCCGTGCCGGCGGTGGCCGCGGCGCTCGCGGTCGCGGCGGCCGGGGCGGGGTCGCCCAGCCCGGTGAGGGAGCCGCCGTGGGTGGCCGCGATGCCGCGGGCGGTGTCGCTGTCGGGTCCGGGGGCGCCCACGAAGACGGCCTCGCGGTAGTAGCGCAGCTCCTCGATGCTCTCCTGGATGTCGGCGAGCGCGCGGTGGTTGCCGCGCTTGGGGGGAGCGGCGTAGTAGGCGCGGGGGTACCAGCGCTTGGCGAGCTCCTTGATGGAGGAGACGTCGACGATGCGGTAGTGCAGGAACGCCTCGAGGTCGGGCATGTCGCGGGCGAGGAACGAGCGGTCGGTGGCCACGGTGTTGCCGGCCAGCGGCGGGCGGGCGCCGTGGCCGCAGTGCTTGCGCACGTAGGCCAGCACCTGCTGCTCGGCGTCGGCCATCGAGAGCCCGCCGTCCAGCTCGGTCAGCAGCCCGGACTTCTCGTGCATCGCGCGCACGAAGTCGCTCATCTGCTCGACGGCGCCCGCCGGCGGCTTGACCACCAGGTCGATGCCGTCGCCGAGGACGTTGAGCTCGAAGTCGGTCACCAGCGCGGCCACCTCGATCAGGGCGTCGGCACCGAGGTCGAGCCCGGTCATCTCGCAGTCGATCCAGACCAGTCGATCACTCATGGGCGCACCCTACGCCGACGGGCGGCCTCGGCCGGCCCGCACGGTCGACCCGCCCGGGGTCTCAGCGCAGGCTCAGGCGGGACACCTAGAGTGCAGGCGATCCGCGTCGAGACCCGCGTGACCACCCCACCCGACGTCGACCGTCCCGGTCGACCAGCCGAGCCGGAGCCGCCCGATGGCCAAGAAGTCCACCGACCAGGGGCGCTCCGCGCGTGCCGCCGAGGCGCTCGAGGCGCAGCGGCGCTCCGAGCGGCGCCGCACGATCCGCAGCATCACCCTGGTGGTGCTGGCCCTGGTGGTCGTGGTCGGCATCGGCGTAGTGGTGCAGGCCCTGCGCGGCCCGGGCGACGTGACGGCCGCCCCCGCCGGGCAGACCGACTACGGCGTGACGATCGGCGACGCCGACGCCGAGCACGAGGTCATCATCTACGAGGACTTCCTGTGCCCCTACTGCGGCCAGCTCGAGGCCGCCACCAGCGACGACCTCGCCCAGCTGGCCGAGGACGGGTCGCTGGTCGTCGACTACCGCCCCTTCAACCTGCTCAGCGGCATCAGCGACTACTCCGCGCGCGCCACCAACGCCTTCGCGGTGGTGCTGGAGGAGAGCGGCCCCGAGGTCGCGAAGGAGTACCACGACCTGCTGTTCGAGAACCAGCCGTCGGAGTCGGGGCCGTTCCCCGACGACCAGGCGCTGCTCGACCTCGCCGTCGAGGCCGGCGCCGAGGAGGGCGACGTGAGCGACGGGATCCTGGAGGGCGCGAAGTCCGACTGGGTCGAGGAGGCCACCACCGCGGCCCGCGACGCCGGCGTGACGGGCACCCCCACGGTGGTGCTCGACGGCGAGGTCGTCTCGGGCGACCCGCAGGACGTCCTCGACACCATCGAGGAGACCGTCGGGTGAGCGACCCCGACCTGCGCTCCTTCATCGCCGGCCTGCCCAAGGTCGAGCTGCACGTGCACCACGTCGGATCGGCGAGCCCCGACATCGTCAGCGAGCTCGCCGAGCGCCACCCCGGCACCGTGCCGAGCGACCCCGACCGGCTGCGCGAGTTCTTCGCCTTCCGCGACTTCGCCCACTTCATCGAGGTCTACCTCGCGGTCGTCGCGCTCGTCCGCACGCCCGAGGACGTCCGCTTCCTCACCTACGAGGTGGCCCGCGAGATGGCCACCACCCAGTCGCTGCGCTACGCCGAGCTGACCTGCACGCCGTACACCTCGGTGACCGCGCACGGCGGCCATCCCGGCATGGCGATCGAGGCCTACACCGAGGCCATCGAGGACGCCCGGGTGGCCGCGGAGCGCGACCACGGGCTGGTGCTGCGCTGGATCTACGACATCCCCGGGGAGTCCGGCCTGCCCGCCGCCGACGCCACCCTCGACCACGCGCTGCGCCACGGCTCGGACGCGCTCGTGGGCTTCGGCCTCGGCGGCCCCGAGGTCGGCGTGCCGCGCCCGCAGTTCCAGCCCCACTTCGACGCGGCCCGCGCCGCGGGGCTGCACAGCGTGCCGCACGCCGGGGAGACCACCGGCCCGCAGACGGTCTGGGACGCCGTACGGCTGCTCGGTGCTGAGCGCATCGGGCACGGCACGTCGGCGGCGCAGGACCCCGCGCTGCTGGCCCACCTCGCGGCGCACGACATCGCCCTCGAGGTGTGCCCGTCGTCCAACCTCGCCACCCGCGCGGTGCCCGACCTCGCCGCGCACCCGCTGCCGCTCTTCCGCGACGCCGGGGTGCCGGTCACGATCGGCTCCGACGACCCGCCGATGTTCTCCACCACCCTCAACCGGGAGTACGAGCTGGCCGCCGGCATGCTCGACCTCGACGCCGAGGGCGTCAAGGACCTGGCCCGCGCCGGGGTGCGCGCCTCCTTCGCCGACGCCGCCACCCGGGCCCGGGTGCTCGCCGAGATCGACGCCTACGCCGGCTGAGCCCGGTCCAGCCGCGGGGGTCTCCACACCCCCCATCGCCGGCGCTCCTCGAGGACGGCCCCCGCGGCGGCCTCGCTCGGCCCGGTCGGCCCGGGGCTGACGTCATCCGAGTCGTGGATGCGACTCCACCTCTCGTATGACGCACGCACCGCAGCCCGTGCCCAGACCGCGCCCGCCCCAGACCGCGCCCGCCCCAGACCGCGCCCGCCCGGGCGGAGCGGTGGGGTCAGAGGCTCACCGGCTCCTCGACGAAGTGCTCGACCGGGGCGGCGAAGTGCGCGAGCACCCGCTCCGACAGCGTCTGCACCTGGCTGGCGTGGGAGCGGACCGCGCGCTGCTTGGCGGCGAGCACGTCGTCGTCGAGGGGCAGGCAGACCAGGCGGTCCCAGGGGGCGTCGTCGGGGTGGGAGCGGGGCCAGAGCCCGACGGGGTACTCCAGCAGCCGGGCCCCCGAGCGGGCGGCCGCCACGGCCGCGGCGCGGCCGGCGGCCTCGTGGTCGGGGTGGCCGTCGTGGCGCCACGGCGCGGCCACGATGGTGCGCTCGCCGGCGCCGACGAGGTCGGTCAGGCTGTCGGCGACCGTGTCCTCCTGCGCCGCCACCTCGCCGTCGGCGGCCCCCAGGAACACCAGGGGGCTGCCGGGCGCCAGCTCCGCGAGCGCGTCGTCCATCTCGGAGAGGCGCGTGGTGGCCAGGGCGTGCCGGGTGACGCTGCGGTCGGGGCGGTGGCTGGCCTCGCCCGCGGTGAGCAGGACGACGTACACCGCGACGCCGTGGCGTGCGGCGGTGGCCATCAGGCCGCCGGCGCCGAGGCTCTCGTCGTCGGGGTGGGCGCTCACGACGACCAGCCGGGTGCAGGGCTCCTCGCCGTTGACCAGCTCGACCCGCGGCACCGCGCCGTAGCGCGGGTGGGCACGCCACTGCGCCACCGTGGCACCGGGCGGCGCAGGGGGCGCGGCGGGGTCGCCGGCGGGGTCGCCGGCGGGGTCGCTGGCGCGCTCGCTGGGCGGGCCGGGGGAGTCCGACGAGGCCGCGGGGCCGCTCGGTCGGCCTCCGGGTCCTGACGGCGTCGTCACCGGCCGGACGTTAGATCTGCCGCGTCGTGTACCGCTTCGCCTCCGCGGGTGAATAGGGTCACCCCATGTCACCCCACGACGGACCCCGGCGCGTAGCGGTGGTCAACGACTACGAGATCGTGGTCGCCGGCGTCGCCGCCCTGCTGGCGCCGCACTCCGACGTGGTCACCGTGGTCGAGCTGGACGCCGGCCGGTCGGTCGCCAGCGACGTCGACGTGGTGCTCTACGACACCTTCGGCCAGGTCGACGGCGTGGGGGTCGACCTCGGGCAGCTGACCCGCGGCTCCGGCGCCAAGGTCATCGTCTTCAGCTGGAACGTGCAGGCCGAGCTCGTGGAGCGCGCCCTGGCCCGGGGGGCGGCGGGCTACCTCTCCAAGGAGGCCGAGGCCGCCGACATCGTGGCCGCCATCGACCGCGTCTGCACCGGGCACGTCGTCCGCCCCGGCCGGGCCGGCGCGCCGGCGGGCTCCGACGACCTCGCGGCGGCCGACGCCCCGGGCAGCGCGGGCGGCACCGCCGGCTGGCCGGGCCGCGAGTTCGGGCTGTCGGCGCGGGAGGCCGAGGTGATCGCGCTGATCACCCAGGGACTGTCGAACCAGGAGATCGCCGAGCTCTGCTACCTGAGCATCAATTCGGTGAAGACCTACATCCGCACGGCCTACCGCAAGATCGAGGTGTCGCGTCGCGCGCAGGCGGTGGCGTGGGGCATGCAGCACGGCTTCGCTCCCGACCGGGTGCGGGTCGTCGGGCCCGGGCGCGGCTGAGGGTGCCCGGACCGTCCCCCACGGGGGGTTCGTCGAGCCGCTGCTGGGTGCGTGCGGGAGGATCGGGGCATGGCTCACGCTGAGCAGGGCGCCGACGGCACCGAGTCGCTCGACCGTCTCGTCCTCGACGCCCTGCCAGACCCGGTGTGGGTGATGAGCGACGCCGGTGTGACCGTGGCGGTCAACCACGCCTGGACGGTGCTCTACGGCCTCGGCCGCGAGCAGGTCGAGGGCCGCTCGGTCAGCGCGGTGGTGGGTGAGGAGCTCGCCGAGCGGATCGTGCGCCACCTCGGTGAGCTGGCCGCCCGCGGGAGCGACGGCCGCGAGGCCTTCCACCGCTCCACCCTCCCCGGCGGCCGCACCCACCCGACGTTCCTGCGGGTGAGCGAGGTCGTCGGCGCCGACGGGGCGCGGGTGGGCTGGCTCCACCGGTTCTGCGACGTCACCGAGGACCGGCTCGGCGTGGAGCGGCTCCAGGCGCGCGAGTCGCAGATGGCCGAGGTCCGCACGCTGGCCGCGATCGGCACCTGGTCCTGGGACGTGCTCGGCGACGTCATCGAGATCGACGTCGCCCCCCTCGCCGGCACCGCGCTGGCCAGCGCCGCCGGCACCCTCGACGTCCCCGAGGACGACCTGGCGACGTCCGGCGGCAGGCGCCTACGGCTCACGACGGAGCAGTTCCTGAGCAACGTGCACCCCGACGACCGCGACGGCGTGGTCGCCGCGCTCGAGGCCGCCGTCGAGGCCGGCGACACCGTCGACTGGCAGGCCCGTGTCGTCAGCGGCGGCGACGCGGTCACCTGGCTGCGCAGCCGCGGCCGCATCACCCGAGACCGCTCCGGGCGGGCCATGACGGCCGTCGGCGTCGTGCAGGACACCACCCTGACCAAGGTCACCGCCGAGCGGCGGGCCCTGTCGCTGGCGGTGGCCACGGCGGCCAACAGCGCCACCACGCTCGCCGACGCGGTGACCTCCGCCGGCGCCCTGCTGCGCAGCATCGAGGGCCTGCGCCCCGTCGCGGTCGTGCGCTCCGGCGACCACGGGATCGAGCTGTTGCTCCCGCCGACCGTCGAGCTCCCGGTCACACCCGCGACCCGTGACCTGGTGGTGGGTCTGATCACCGAGGCCATCGAGGGCGCCGCCACGCGCGTGGGCCGACTCGAGTCGGGCGTGAACATCGTGGTGACCCCGGTCGTCACCGACAACGGCGTCCCGTGCGTGCTGGTGCTGAACACCCTCGCCGTGACCGACCCCACCGACGACGTCGCCACCATGACGCAGGTGGCCGCCGTCCTGGCCCACGTCGCCGACCGCGAGCTCGACGCCGCCCGGCTCGCGCAGGCCCGCGACGAGGCGCTGGGCGCGTCGCGGGCGAAGTCGGCGTTCCTCGCCACGATGAGCCACGAGATCCGCACCCCGCTCAACGGCATCATCGGCCTCGGCGAGCTGCTCGCCAGCACCGACCTCGACGTGCGCCAGCGACGCCTCAGCCAGGGGGTGGGCCAGGCGGCCCGCACGCTGCTCGCCCTGGTCAACGACATCCTCGACATCTCCAAGATCGAGGCCGGGCGCCTCGACCTGGAGACCGTCGACTTCTCCCCGCGGCTGGTGCTCGAGCAGAGCGCCGGCTTCGTCACCGAGCGGGCCCGCGAGAAGTCGCTGGAGCTGGTCGTCTCCTGCCACCCCGGCGTGCCCGAGCGGGTCTCCGGCGACCCGGTGCGCTTCGGCCAGGTCATCTCCAACCTCGCCTCGAACGCGGTGAAGTTCACCTCCACCGGCGAGGTGTCGATCCGGGTGGAGCCGCTGCCGCTCGACGGGTCCGACCCCGGCGGCCTGCGGGTCGAGGTGCGCGACACCGGCTCGGGCGTCGACCCCGCCGACCAGGTGGCGATCTTCGACTCCTTCGCCCAGGCCGACTCCTCCACCACGCGGCAGTACGGCGGCACGGGCCTGGGCCTGTCGATCAGCCGGCAGATCGTCGCGGCGATGGGCGGGGAGATCGGCGTCGACAGCGTGCCGGGGCAGGGGAGCACGTTCTGGTTCACCGCACGGCTCGCGCCGGCCGGCGACCCCCAGCCGCGCGGCGCCTCCGACCTGGCCCGCGCGGTGGCCGGGCTGAAGGTGCTGGTCGTCGACGACAACGAGACCAACCGGTTCATCCTGGTCGAGCAGCTCACCGCCTGGCAGGTGACCACGGAGGCGACCGAGTCACCGTTCCGGTCGCTGGTGCTCCTCGAGGAGGCCGCCCGCGACGGCGTGCCGTACGACGTCGTGCTGCTCGACTACATGATGCCGGGCGCCGACGGCGAGCAGGTGGCGCGCCTGGTGCGGGCCGAGCCGCACCACGACCGCACCCGCATCGTGCTGCTCACCTCGGCGGTGGAGCCCGAGAAGGCCATGCTGCGCGGCGCCGGCATCGACCTGTGCCTGATCAAGCCGGTGCTGGCCTCCCACCTGCTCGACGCGCTGGCCACCGTGGCCGCCCCGCAGCACGACGAGCCGGTCGTCGAGGCCGGCACCGGTGCGGCCCCGGCGGGCCGGGCGCTGGTCGTCGAGGACAACGCCGTCAACCAGATGGTGGCCCAGGGCCTGCTCGAGCGGCTCGGGTACGACGTCGTGGTGGTCGGCGACGGCGCCCAGGCGCTGCGTGCCGTCACCGCGGAGCCGCGGGGCTTCGACCTGGTGCTGATGGACTGCCAGATGCCGGTGATGGACGGCTACGACGCCACCCGGGCCATCCGCGCGCTGCGGCTGCCGGGGCCGCGGCTGCCGATCATCGCGATGACGGCCTCCGCCGTGGCCGACGAGCGGCAGCGCTGCCTCGACGCCGGCATGGACGACTTCCTCACCAAGCCGGTCGACGTGGCCCACCTCGACGCCACCGTGTCCCGCTGGGTGGCCCCGGCCCCCGGTGCGGCAGCGGCCGGGCCGGGCGACGAGGTGGGTGCGCCGGACGACGTGCCGCCCGGGGAGCAGGGGGTGCTCGACGTCCCCCACCTCGACGAGCTGGTCGACCTGCTGGGCCCGGAGCGGATGCGGGCGACCGCGGCCCGCTTCGCCGAGCGGGCGGGCGAGGTGCTGGCCGAGCTGCGCGAGGCCGTACGGGTCGGTGCGTGGGAGGAGGCGTCGCGCACGGCCCACGGGCTGCGGGGGAGCGGGGGCAACCTGGGACTGGTGCAGGTGCACCGGCTCGCCGGCGACGTGGAGGAGGCCGCCCGTGGTGCGGCCGCCCCGCCTGCGGGGCTGCTGCACGCCCTGGAGGCCGCCGTCACCGTCGGCACCGAGGTGCTCGACCAGCGCCTCGGCGGTGCCGGGAGCACCGACGACACCTCGCCGGACTGACCCGCCTGCCCCGTTGCAGGGCCGCGATGCCTCGCCCGTAGGGGTGGAAGTGGGTCCCCCCTGGATGAGCAGGTCGACCTGGCCCTCGCCCGTACGGGCGAGGCTCCGGATCGTGGGCTGTCGGAACCGCCATACGGTGTATACCTTCGAGAACGTGATTACCCCTACGCCTGTCATCGTGACGCTCGTGGACGACTTCCACGTCGTGCTCCCGGGCGTCCGGGCCCTCCTGGAACCCTTCCGCAGCCGCGTCCAGCTCATCGAGCTCGGTGACGCGCTGGTCGACCCGTCGTCGCTCGACGTCATCCTCTACGAGCCCGTGCGGCTCTCGCAGAGCAGCCACTCCATGCTCCGCTCGCTGGCGACCTCCAGCAGCGCCCGCGCCGTGGTCTACACCTGGCGCGAGCACGCCGGGCCGGCCGCCGGTGCGCCCGCGGCGCAGCGGCTCTCGAAGTCGATGACCGGTGGCGAGCTCGTCGCCGGCATCGAGTCGCTCCACCGCGGAGCGCCGACCGGCCTCGGCGTCCCCCGCCCCAGCGTCGACCGGTCGGCCCAGGCCCTGGTCGCGGGCCGCGGCGGCACCGTCGACAGCGGGCTCACCCCGCGGGAGGCGCAGATCCTCGCGCTGATCACGCAGGGCTACACCAACGTCGAGATCGGTCGCAAGCTCTACCTGTCGATCAACTCGGTGAAGACCTACGTGCGCGGTGCCTACCGCAAGATCAACGTCGAGCGGCGCACGCAGGCCGTGGCGTGGGGCCTGCAGCACGGCCTCGGCGACGCCGAGATGGCGCGCCAGCCCAGCGGCACGCGCGTCTCCTGACGTCCCGGGGGTCCCGGCCGCCGGGGTGAGACCCGCCGTGTCCGGCCGCCCGGGAGGCGGCGGACGTCGCAACGACGAGCCCGAGCTCGGGTCGTTGCGCCGCCGGTCGGTGCTTCCCCCCTGCACCGACCCCGGCTCAACGACGCACCCGCCGGTGGGTTACGCCCTCGTCCCGACCTGTCCTGGTCGGCCCGTCGACCCCGCCGGAGGCGTGGTCAGGCCAGTCGCAGGCGCGTGGCCGGCACCCAGGCGCGGACCACCCGCCACGACCCGTCGGTGGCGCGCACGGGGCTCGTGGTGAGCCCCTCCCACGCGGTGCCGGTCCGGCGCCACTCGGTGAGCAGCCCCGGCACCACCTCGTCGTCCGCGCCCGCGTCGTCGGCCGCGCCGACCCAGACGTGCCGTGCGGGCGCGTCGGCGGGCTGCGGGAAGTCGCCGCCGCGCGGACGGCGACCCATGTCGGGCGGGGTGTGGTGTCCGAGCGCCGTCATGCCCCGATGCTGCCACCGCGACGGTCGACCGGGCACGGCGGTGGGGCGGGCCGCCGGCGCACCGCGCAGCCCCTAGACTTCCGCCCGGACCGGTACGACGTGGAGACGCCGGGCGCCCGCGCCCGTGCCCCCACCTCGCCCGGTCCCGGCCCCCGTAGCTCAGCTGGATAGAGCAGCGGCCTTCTAATCCGCCGGTCGCAGGTTCGAGTCCTGCCGGGGGCGCCCGCCCGGCACGAGCGGGCTGCGACGTCGGTGACGCGGACCCGGCGCACGTGGCATGCTCGACGGGCCGCGCCCAGGGCGGCGTCACCCGACCGCTCCGGGCCTCGTCGCGACCGGTGCCCCCGGTCGCCCGCAGGAAGGACCCCCACGTGTCGTCCACCCGCCGAACCCCCTCTCGAGCAGCCGCCCGGGCGACCCGGGCCCCGAGGCACCTCGACCGCGCCGTGGCACCGGTCGTCGGGTCCCTCCTCGTCGTCGCCGGGGTCTGCGTGGTCCCGCAAGCCGCGCAGGCCGGCGGCGCTGACTCGGCCCCCGTGGTGTCCGTCGTGCCCGGTGGCGAGTGCGACCCCCGCAGCGGGACGGTCGTCGTGCAGGTCACCGACGAGGGCGCCTCGAGCGACGACGTCGTGGTGTCGGTCGAGTCCTCCGACGACGGTGTGGCCCTCGCCTGGTCGTCCCCCACGCCCGAGGCCGGTCAGCACACCGTCACCCTCGTCCGGCGGGGCGAGGGCACGGCGACGGTGACGGTGTCGGCCGAGGTCGGCGGCCAGACCGGTGCGACCGACCTGCGGGTCGTCGTGGGCACCGTCGGCCGCGACGTCGTCGGGCGCACGGCGCGCACCGACGTCGTGCTCGGTCTGCGTGGCGCCGACACGCTCGCCGGGGGCCGAGGCGTCGACCTGCTCTGCGGAGGCGTCGGGCGCGACACCGTGGAGGGCGGCGGAGGCGCCGACGTCGTCGACGGCCGCGCCGGCGACGACGTCCTGCGCGCCGGTCCGGGCGACGACCTGCTCGTCGCCGGTGACGGCGACGACCTCCTGCGTGCGGGTGACGGCGACGACGCCCTCGTCGGCGGGGCAGGCTGGGACAGCCTGTGGGGCGGGCCCGGGCGCGACCAGTTCGACGGTGGGTCGGGCGGCGACTCCTACTACGACTTCATCCCGGGCGACGACACCGACGTCAGCCGGTAGCCGGCCGGCCCGGCGGTGGCCGCACCGGATCAGGCGAGGGTGACGCGGCGCTCCTCGCGGAGCACCCGCATCGACGCGGCGATGGTGAGGGCCACGGTGACGACCGTCAGCGACGTCATCAGCAGCGGCTGCAGGAGCGCGAAGGTCTGCACGCTGAGCGACTCCAGGAGCCAGAAGCCGAGGGCGCTCTTGGCCAGCCCGACGGCGCCCCACATGAGGGTCAGCCGCCAGAACAGCCGTCGCAGCCGCGGACGCTCGGCGAAGCCCTGCTGCAGGGGGTAGAAGTCGTGGGCCAGCCGGGCCACCACGGGCGTGGCGGTGCCGAGCGAGACCAGGAACAGGCAGGCCACCACCGCGTCGCTGACCACGGGCTGCAGGAAGTAGACGTAGGTGTTGCCGGTGGACATGGTGAACACGGTGCGGATCGTCAGCACCGACACCGTGAGGGCCAGCAGGCCCGACATGGGCCGGCCGGTGGCCCAGCGCCACACGATCGCGGCATAGCTCCACCCCAGCGCCGCCAGCACCGCCGGGGTCACTCCGGCGCTGACCAGCATCACGTAGAAGAGCGCAGCCGGCACGACGCACGCCACGAGCAGCGTCGAGGCCACCCGGGAGGCGATCGCGACGAGGCAGGGGTGCTCCTGCTCGGGTACGGCGTCGGGGTGCGGTGTGGTCGGAGGTGCGCTCTGCAGGGTGGTCATCGCGGGCCCCCCGGGCTGTGTTCTCCGGCCGCCGCCGTCCCGGGGGGTGGCCGCGGCGGGGGCCGCGGTCGTCGTCCCGGACCCCCACTGTAGGCAGACGCGGACGCGCGGCGGCATCGCGTCCACCGGTGCAGCAGCGAGGTGGGGGCCTCAGCCGATCAGCCGGCCCATCCACTCCTCGACGTCGGAGGACGTGCGCGGCAGCGCCTCGGAGAGGTTGCGCGAGCCGTCGGCGGTGATCAGCAGGTCGTCCTCGATGCGGATGCCGATGCCCCGCAGCTCCTCGGGCACCAGCAGGTCGTCCTCCTGGAAGTACAGCCCCGGCTCGACGGTGAGCACCATGCCCTCGGCGAGGTCGCCGCGGGGGTAGACCTCGGTGGAGGCGCGGCCGCAGTCGTGCACGTCCATGCCGAGCATGTGGCTGGTGCCGTGCAGGGTCCAGCGCGAGTAGACCTTGCTCGCGGGGTCGAGCGCCTCCTCGGCGCTCACCGGCAGCAGGCCCATGTCCTCGAGGCCGTGGGCGAGCACGTGCATGGCGGCCTCGTGGGCCACCAGGAAGCGCGCGCCGGGCCGCAGTGCGTCGATGCCGGCCTGCTGGGCGGTGAAGACCAGGTCGTAGAGCTCGCGCTGCACGGCGGTGAAGCGCCCGTCGACGGGCAGCGTGCGGGTGACGTCGGCGGTGTAGAGGTCGCGGCCCTCCACGCCCATGTCGAGCAGCACCAGCTCACCGGGGGTCACCGGGCCGGAGTTCTCGATCCAGTGCAGGGTGGTGGCGTGGCGTCCGCCGCCGACGATCGAGTCGTAGCCGATGTCGTTGCCCATCGCCCGCGCGCGGCGGAAGAAGGTGCCCTCGATCCACCGCTCGCCGTGCTCGCGCACCTGCGGCCACTCGCGCACCGAGTCCTCGAAGCCCAGCGTGGTGATGTCGCAGGCGTCCTGCAGCTGGGCCACCTCCCAGTCGTCCTTCACCAGGCGCAGCTCGGAGGCCACCCGGGCGAGGTCGTCGTCGAGGGAGCGGTCGGCGGCGACCAGCCCGTCGACGGTGGAGGAGACGCCGCGGTGCACGCGCGTCTTCGCCGACGTCGCCGTCAGGTCGTCCTGCAGCCGGTCGACGTGGCGCACCTCGAGGCCCAGCGACGACGACATCTCCTGCAGCGACGGACGGCGTCCCGCCCACAGCTCGCCGTACTGGCGGTCGCGGAAGAACTCGTCGGTCTCGCGGGAGGAGCGCGGCCGGGCGTAGAGCACGGCGTCGCCGTCCTCGACGACGAGCACGGCGTCGCTGGTCTGGTTGCCGGTGAAGTAGGTGTGGGCGGTGTCGGGGCGGAAGCGGTAGTCGGTGTCGTTCGAGCGCACCTTGAACCCCCCGGCCGGCAGCACCAGGCGCTCGCCCGGGAACGCCTCGGCCAGGCGCGCTCGACGGGCCGCGGCCAGCTCGGCCACCGGGTGCAGCGGCAGGTCGAGCTCGCGCTCGCCCCAGCCCGTGCGCATGAAGGCGGCGTACGCCTCCGGCACGGCGGGGTCGTGCGACTCGGTGGCGGGGGTGCTGCTGGCCTGCTCCGCGGAGGTGTCCTCGCTCATGGACCTCACTGTAGCGACGCCGCCGGCCCGCCGGGCGGTGCGCCGGAGGGCCCCAGGGCGCCCGACCGATAGGCTCCGCCCATGTCCGCCCCCCGCCGCGAGAGTGTCGCCTTCACGGTCGTGGTGGGCGTGCTGGTGGTGCTCGGGGCGCTGCCGGTGCTGCTGGTGATCGCGCTCTCGGGCGCCCCGAGCTCGCTGGCGCTGGCCACCGCCCTCGCCGCGCTGCCCGTCGTCCCGCTGGTGGCCTGCTACCTGTGGCTCGACCGCTACGAGCCCGAGCCCCGCTCGCTGCTGCTCCTGGGGCTGCTGTGGGGCGGCTTCGTGGCCACCGCGGCCGCGCTGCTGGTGCAGGGAGTCGGCGGCCTGGTCGTGGGCTTCACCGAGGCCGCCAGCATCGCGGTCGTCGCGCCGGTGGTGGAGGAGCTCAGCAAGGGCGCCTTCCTGGTGCTGCTGCTGTGGTGGCGCCGTGCGGAGCTCGACGGCGTCCTCGACGGCATCGTGTACGCCGGCATGGTCGGCATCGGCTTCGCGTTCGTCGAGAACATCCTCTACCTCGCCGCGGCCTACAACGGCACCGCCGGCACCGGCCCCGGCGGCACCGAGGCGCTGACCACCACCTTCGTGCTGCGCTGCCTGTTCAGCCCCTTCGCCCACCCGCTGTTCACCACCTTCATCGGCATCGGCGTCGGTCTCGCGGTCTCCTCGCGCAGCGGCGTCGTGCGGGTCCTCGCACCGCTGGCCGGCTACGCCCTCGCGGTGCTCGCCCACGGGCTGTGGAACGGCTCGACCCTCTACGGCTTCGGCGGGTTCGTCGCGGTGTACGTCGTGCTGGTGCTGCCGGCCCTGGTCGCAGTCGTGTGCCTCGCGGCCTGGGCGCGCGGGCGCGAGCGCCGCATGCTGACCGCCGCCCTCGACGACGCCGCCCGCCGCGGGCTGGTGCCGGCCACCGACATCGCGTGGGTCGTCGACCTGCGCGCGCGCCGCGAGGCCCGCGCCCACGCCCGCCGTACCGGCGGCGCCACCGCCGAGCGGGCGATGCGCGACTACCAGCAGGCCGCCGTGGAGCTCGGGTTCCTGCACTCCCGCTACCTGCGCGGCACCCCTCCTCCCGACTTCGCGGCGCGCGGGCAGGCCCACGTGGCCCGCATCGGCGCGGCCAGGCCGGCCATCGCTTTCCCCGGACAGGTGGTCCCGACACGATGACAGCCCCGACCGACGGCCCCAGCGCAGGCAGCTCGAGCGGCCTGAGCGGCCTCAGCGGCGCCGACGCGCAGATGCTCACCGCCCTGGTGCGCCTGCGTGGCGCGCTGCAGGCCGTCGCCCTCCCGCTCGACGTGCCCGGTGCGGCGGCCCAGCGCACCGCGCAGCGCGAGATGGTCGACCAGCTCGAGGACTACGTCATCCCGCGGGTGATGACCATCGACGCCCCGATGCTCACCGTCGTCGGCGGCTCCACCGGCGCGGGGAAGTCGACCCTGGTCAACTCGCTGGTCGGACGGCGGGTGACGCAGCCGGGCCTGCTGCGCCCGACCACGCGCTCGCCGGTGCTGGTCCACCACCCCGACGACCGGGAGTGGTTCGGCCAGGACCGGCTGCTGCCCGACCTCGCCCGCGTCGACCACGCGACCAACGACCCCGACGCGCTGCAGCTGGTCGCCTCCGACACGCTGCCGGCCGGGCTGGCGATCCTCGACGCCCCCGACGTCGACTCGGTGGAGGAGCGCAACCGCACCCTGGCCGCCCAGCTGCTGGCCGCCGCCGACATGTGGCTGTTCGTGACCTCCGCGGCCCGCTACGCCGACCAGGTGCCGTGGGACTCGCTGCGCGGCGCGGCCGACCGGGCCACCGCCGTCGCCATCGTGCTCGACCGCACCCCGGCCGACGCGGTGCAGACGGTCTCGGCCCACCTCGCACGGATGCTGGCCTCGCGCGGGCTCAAGGACTCCCCGATGTTCGTGGTGCACGAGGGGCCCGTCGACGAGCAGGGCCTGCTCCCGCCCGACCACGTCGTCGACATCCGCGGGTGGCTGGCCTCGCTGGCCGAGGACGCCGACGCCCGCACCGCCGTGGTCAAGCAGACCCTCGACGGCGCCGTGCGGGCGCTGACCCACCGGGTGCACCCCGTGGCCGACGCCGCCGCCGAGCAGGCCACCGCCCTGGCGTCGCTGCGCACCGACGTCGACCGGGCCTACGACGAGGCCGCCGCAGGGGCCACCGCCGCCACCGCCGACGGCACCTTGCTGCGCGGGGAGATCCTGGCGCGCTGGCAGGAGTTCGTCGGGACCGGCGAGCTGCTGCGCTCCCTGGAGAACCGCGTCGGCTGGATCCGCGACCGCGTGGTCAACGCCGTGAAGGGCAAGCCGCAGCAGGCCGAGCGGGTGACCGTGGCCGTCGAGTCGGGTCTCGAGCTGCTGGTGCTCGAGCACGCCGAGGCCGCCGCCGAGCGCGCCGAGCAGTCGTGGAAGCGCACCGGCGCCGGCCAGGGCCTGCTCGACGCGGCCGGGCCCGACCTCGGGCGGGCCTCGCGCGACCTGCGCCGTCGTGCCGAGCGCTCGGTGCGCGAGTGGCAGGACGAGGTGCTGCAGATGGTGCGCGACGAGGGCGCCGACAAGCGCTCCACCGCGCGCTTCCTGGCGTTCGGCGTCAACGGGCTGTCCGTGGCGCTGATGGTCGTGGTGTTCTCCAGCACCGGCGGGGTCACCGGTGCCGAGGTCGGCATCGCCTCGGGCTCGGCCGTGCTCGGCCAGAAGCTGCTCGAGGCCGTCTTCGGCGACCAGGCGGTGCGCCGCCTCGCCGAGAGCGCCCGGAGCCGACTCGACGAGCGGGTGCGGGGGCTCCTCGAGGCCGAGCGCGACCGCTGGACCGGCGTCCTCGACGGGCTCGACCTCTCACCCGGGGCCGACGAGCGGCTGCGGCAGGCCGCCCGGCGCGTCGACGACGTGCGCTACGCCAGCACGCGTCGCGAGTCCTGAGGCCGCCGGAGCGGGCGCCCGCGGCGAGTTCGCCCTGCCCGCCACCGGCGGCGTCGGGACCCCCTAAGGTGTGGGGACCGACGCGACCGTGCTGCTGAGTGGGAGAACATGACGTCCTTGCTGGAGGGGGCCAAGAAGCTGGCCACCCGGGGCACCGACATCGGCGCCCGGATCGAGGGCCTGGCCACGGCGACCGAGGCGGCGCGCGGTCGTCTCGACGACGCGCTGCTCGACGGCACCGCGGCCGTCGCCGAGCGCGCCGCGGGTCGGCTGCGGCTCTCGGCCACCCACACCGTCGTCGGCATCGCCGGCGCCACCGGCTCGGGCAAGTCGTCCACGTTCAACGCGCTCACCGGCCTGGAGCTGTCCGCCGTCGGCGTGCGGCGCCCCACCACGTCGTGGGCCACCGCCTGCGTGTGGGGCAGCGACGGCGCCGAGGAGCTGCTGGCCTGGCTCGGCATCCCGCCGCGCCACCAGACCACCCGCGACTCCATGCTCGACACCCGCCGCGAGGGCGGCGCCCTCGACGGCGTCGTGCTGCTCGACCTGCCCGACCACGACTCCACCGAGGTGGCCCACCACCTCGAGGTCGACCGGCTCGTCGAGCTCGCCGACATGCTGGTGTGGGTGCTCGACCCGCAGAAGTACGCCGACGCCGCGATCCACGACCGCTACCTCGCACCGCTGGCCACCCACGCCGAGGTGATGGTGGTGGTGCTCAACCACATCGACAGCGTGCCGGAGGACCGGCGCGCCTCGATGATCGACGACGTGCGCCGCCTGCTCACCGCCGACGGCCTGCCCGACGTGCCCGTCATCGCCCTCAGCGCCCGGCACGGCCTGGGCCTCGACGAGCTGCGCGGTGAGATCGAGCGACGGGTGCGGGCCAAGAAGGTCACCGCCACCCGCCTGGGCGCCGACGTCCGCGCCGCGGCGACCCGCCTGGAGCAGGCCGGTGGCAGCGGCCCTGCGCGCACCCTGCCGGAGCCGCGGGTGCAGGCCATGCGCTCCGCGTTCGCCGAGGCCGCCGGGGTGCCGAGCGTCGTCTCCGCCGTCGAGCGGTCCACCCGGCTGCGCGGCGCGCGCGCCGCGGGCTGGCCCGCCATCGCCTGGACCGGACGCTTCCGCAAGGACCCGCTCGCCAAGCTGGGCCTCGACCTGGGCGACCAGGGCGACGTGCTGCGCGGTCGTCGCGCCGTGCCCGAGGTGGGAGCGGTGCAGCGCGCCCGCGTCGACACCGAGGTGCGCGCGCTCGTCGACGAGGTCACCACCGGCATGCCGCGGCCGTGGGCCGACGCCGTGCGCGGCGCCTCCGTCTCCGGGCTCCCCGAGCTCGGTGACCGCCTCGACACCGCGGTCGCCGGCGTCGACCTCGACGCCTCCCGGATGCCGCTGTGGGCCGGGGTCGTCCGCGTCCTGCAGTGGCTGCTGCTGCTCGCCGCCGGGGTCGGCCTGGTCTGGACGATCGCCGCCGGGGTCTCCCAGACGCTGCCCGACGTGGTGCAGGTCGCCGGCATCGCGCTACCGCTGGTGCTGCTCATCGGCGGCGTCGTGCTCGGGCTGCTGCTGTCGCTGGCCTGCCGTGGGCTCGTCGCCGCCACCGCCCGCACCCGCGCGGAGTCCGCCGACCGTCGGCTGCGCGAGGCCGTCACGTCGGTCGCCGACGAGCTGGTCGTCGCGCCGGTGCAGCGCGAGCTGTCGGCGTACGCCGTGATGCGCGAGGGCCTGGCCCGGGCGCTGGCGTAGCCCCCGGGCCGCCGCTCGACCCACCGCTCGGCCCACGGGCCGTCCACAGCGCGCCTCGCCCGGCCCGGTGTGCACAGCCCTGGTGCGCGCCGACGCCGCGTGTCGGCGCGGCGCAGTTCGCTGGTCTCGTCGCCCCGTCCGGGGCGGCACCGCTCGAGACGAGGAGACCACCGTGACGAACGAGACCACCGTGACCCTGCAGGGCTGGGTCGGGGGAGACGTGACCCTGCGCCGTGCCGGCGACTCGCCGGTCGCCGGCTTCCGGCTGGCGGTGACGCCGCGCCGCTTCGACCGCCGCACCGGGGAGTGGGTCGACGCCACCACCCAGTGGTACACCGTCAACGCCTGGCGCGGCCTGGCCGACAACGTCGCCGCCTCCGTGCGTCGCGGCGACCCGCTGGTGGTGCACGGCCGGCTCAACGCCTCGGTGTGGGTCAACTCCGCCGGGGTGGAGGTCACCACCGTCGAGGTCGACGCCGTGCTGGTCGGCCACGACCTCTCCCGCGGCACCAGCGTGTTCTCCCGCACCCCGCGCGCCGAGCGCCAGCCGGTCGCTGCGGGTGGTGGCGGGGAGGCCCGCGGGGAGGCCGGCGGGGAGGCCGCCGCGTCCGGGACCGAGGCGCCCGGCGGGGAGCCGCGCGCCGCCTGACCCGGCGCGCCGCGACGGCGGCCCGGGGAGGGGCGAGGGAGGAAGCGGGGAGGGGCCGGGGAGGGGCCGGGGAGGGGCCGGGTGGGGGTGGGGCGGCCCCGGCCCCGTGTGGGCGTCGGGGGTCGAGAACCCGTAGGCTCGCTGACCATGGCGGAATATGTGTTCACCCTGCGCAACGTGCGCAAGGCCCACGGCGACAAGGTCGTCCTCGAGAACGTGACCCTGTCCTTCCTGCACGGCGCGAAGATCGGCGTCGTCGGCCCCAACGGCACCGGCAAGTCCTCGCTGCTGAAGATCATGGCGGGGCTCGACCAGCCCAACAATGGCGACGCGATCCTCGACCCCCAGGCGACGGTCGGCATGCTCCAGCAGGAGCCGCCGCTGAGCGAGGGCAAGACGGTGCTGGAGAACGTCGAGGAGGCGGTGGCCGAGACCAAGGCCAAGATGGCGCGCCTCGACGAGCTCTACATGATGATGGGCGACCCCGACGCCGACCAGGACAAGGTCGCGACCGAGGCCGGTGACCTGCAGACCGAGCTCGACGCGGCCAATGTGTGGGACCTCGACAGCCGTCTCGAGCAGGCCATGGACGCGCTGCGGTGCCCGCCGGCCGACATGCTGGTCGACAACCTCTCCGGTGGCGAGCGCCGCCGGGTGGCGCTGTGCAAGCTGCTGCTCCAGCAGCCGACGCTGCTGCTGCTCGACGAGCCCACCAACCACCTCGACGCCGAGTCGGTGCAGTGGCTGGAGGGTCACCTCAAGGACTACCCCGGCGCCGTCCTGGCGATCACCCACGACCGGTACTTCCTGGACAACGTGGCCGAGTGGATCCTCGAGCTCGACCGTGGCCAGGCCCACGGCTACGAGGGCAACTACTCCAAGTACCTCGAGACCAAGAAGGACCGGCTCAAGATCGAGGGCCAGAAGGACGTCAAGCGCGCCAAGATGCTGGAGAAGGAGCTGGAGTGGGTCCGCTCCAACGCCAAGGCCCGCCAGACCAAGAGCCGCTCGCGGCTCGCGCGCTACGAGGAGATGGCGGCCGAGGCCGACCGGATGCGCAAGATCGACACCTCCGAGATCAACATCCCGGCGGGTCCGCGCCTCGGTGACATCGTGCTGGAGGCCCAGGACCTCAGCAAGGGCTTCGAGGGCCGCACCCTCATGCACGACCTCACCTTCACCCTGCCCCGCGCCGGCATCGTCGGCGTCATCGGCCCCAACGGGGTCGGCAAGACCACGCTGTTCCGGATGATCACCGGCGGCGAGCAGCCCGACGAGGGCGTGCTCAAGGTCGGCACGACGGTCAAGCTGTCGTACGTCGACCAGAGCCGCGGCGGCATCGACCCCAACAAGAACGTGTGGGAGGTCGTCTCCGACGGCCTGGACTTCATCAAGGTCGCCAACTTCGAGATGAACTCGCGCGCCTACGTCGCGTCGTTCGGCTTCAAGGGGCCGGACCAGCAGAAGAAGGCCGGGGTGCTCTCCGGTGGGGAGCGCAACCGGCTCAACCTCGCGCTGACCCTGAAGATGGGCGGCAACCTGCTGCTCCTCGACGAGCCCACCAACGACCTCGACGTGGAGACCCTGTCCTCGCTCGAGGACGCACTGCTCGACTTCCCCGGCTGCGCCGTGGTCACCTCCCACGACCGGTGGTTCCTCGACCGCATCGCCACCCACATCCTCGCGTGGGAGGGCGACGCCGAGGACGGCGCGCGCTGGTTCTGGTTCGAGGGCAACTTCGCGGCCTACGAGGAGAACAAGATCGAGCGCCTCGGCGCCGACGCCGCCCGCCCCCACCGCGTCACCCACCGTCGCCTCACCCGCGACTGACCCCACCCGCTCCACCACCCGTCGCCCCGGTCGCCTCGACCGGGGCGACGCGTGCGTTCGGGGCAGGGTGGGCAGTTTCCCCGGCCGGCCGGGGAAACTGCCTCTGGGTGACCGAAATTTCAGCCACCCAGTGACAGTTTCCGGCACCAGGTCCAGCCGTACGCCGGCCCGGTGGCGCGTCCCGGGTTTGCGACACACGCCGTCGCGACCCCGTCCTCGGTCAGGGGTGCTCGCTCGAGCGCCAGCAGCTGCTCCGCTGGAGCGGCCCGGCTAGCGGATGTCGACCTCGGGGTGGCCGGCGACGAGGTGGTCGGCGACGGCGTCCATGACGCGTCCCAGGGCGGCGAGGTCGGCGGGGTCGACGAGGTCGACGAGGTGGTCGCGCACGCCGTTGACGTGCATCGGCGCGGCGCGACGCAGCAGGGCGTGGCCCTCGGGGGTCAGCGACGCCACGATGCCGCGGCCGTCGTCGGGGGAGGAGCAGCGAGCGACGAGCCCGGCGCGCTCCATGCGGGCGACGGTGTGGGTGACGCGGCTGCGGCTGTGGGCCATCGCGTCGGCGAGCTGGGCCATCCGCAACCGGCCGTCGCGCTCGGAGAGGCGCACGAGGATCTCGTACTCGGTCATCGAGAGGTCGAAGTGGCGGCGCAGGTCGTCGTCGAGGCGGGCCAGCAGCAGCTGGTGCCCGACCAGCAGGGCCCGCCACGAGCGCTGCTGACCCTGGTCGAGCCACCGGCCCTCGGCGGGGTCGGCGGCGACCTCGGTGGCGACGTCGTCGTGGGTGCTCATCGCGGCCAGTCTAGGAGGCCGGTCACGTCGTGGTGCCTCGCCGGCACCCGTCACGCACGGGACGCCCGGCCCCGAGGGGGGCCGGGCGTCCAGGCGCCGGCACTCGCCGGCTGGTGGTGCGGGGTCAGACGCGCTCGAGGATCAGGGCCATGCCCTGGCCGCCGCCGACGCACATCGTGATCAGGCCGGTGGACTTGTCGTGCCAGTCGAGGGAGTTGACCATCGTGTTCTGCAGGCGTGCGCCGGTCATGCCGAACGGGTGGCCCACCGCAATGGCGCCGCCGTTGACGTTGAGCCGGTCGAGGTCGATGCCGAGGTCCTGGTACGACGGCACGACCTGCGCGGCGAACGCCTCGTTGATCTCGACGAGGTCGATGTCGCCGATGCTCATCCCGGCGTGCTTCAGGGCGTTCTTCGTCGCCTCGACCGGGCCGAGGCCCATGATCTCGGGGGACAGGCCGCTGACGCCGGTGGAGACGATGCGCGCCAGCGGGGTCAGGCCGAGCTCGGCGGCCCGGGTGTCCGACATAACCACGACCGCCGCGGCGCCGTCGTTCAGGGCGCAGCAGTTGCCGGCGGTGACCACGCCGTCGGGGCGGAAGACCGGCTTGAGGTCCTTGATGGCGTCGTAGGTGACGCCGGCGCGGGGGCCGTCGTCGGTGCTGACGACGGTGCCGTCGGGGGTGGTGACCGGGGTGATCTCGCGGGCCCAGAAGCCGTTGTCGATGGCCTTCTCGGCCAGGTTCTGCGAGCGCACGCCGAACTCGTCGAGCTCCTGGCGCGACAGGCCGCGCATCCGGGCGACGTTCTCGGCGGTCTGGCCCATCGCGATGTAGGCGTCGGGGAGCTGGCCGTCCTGGCGCGGGTCGTGCCAGTCGACGCCGCCCTCGGCGGTCTTCGCGGTGCGCGACTGCGCGTCGTCGAAGAGCGGGTTGACGGTGTGCGGGATGTGGTCGGAGGTGCCCTTGGCGAACCGCGAGACCGTCTCGACACCGGCGGAGATGAACACGTCACCCTCGCCGGCCTTGATGGCGTGGAAGGCCATCCGGGTGGTCTGCACCGACGAGGCGCAGTAACGGGTGACGGTGGCACCGGGCACGGTGTCCATGCCGTTGAGCACGTTGACGACGCGGCCCATGTTGTTGCCCGACTCGCCGCCGGGCAGGCCGCAGCCGAGGTAGAGGTCGTCGACCGTGGCGGGGTCGAGGCCGGGGATCTTCTCCAGCGCCGTGCGCACGATGAAGGCGGCGAGGTCGTCGGGACGCAGGTCCTTCAACGACCCCTTGTTGGCGCGCCCGATGGGGGTGCGGGCGACGGACACGATCACGGCCTCGGGCATGGGGACTCCGGTTCGGTGGGGACGATCTACTGGTGGGTAACGGTGCCTGCCCACCATAGTCCCCGCCGCGGCCGCGCCGGCTACGTCTCGGAGGCGGACCCGTCGAGGGGCCCGTCCTGGGGCCCGTCGTGGGGCCGCTCGAGAGGTCGGGCGAGGCCGTGGGTGACCAGCGTGGTCGAGCGCTCCAGGAACCGGGCGCGCTCGGCGACGGGTCGCAGCAGCGCCGCGCCCAGGATGCCGTCGTACGCCGCGACGAGCGCCTCGGCCCGGTCGAGCGGCTGCTCGTCCGGCCGGTCGGGTCCGGTGTCGGGGGAGTCGCCGTGGCCGCGGGTCGCGGCGAGCACGTGGTCGACGACCACCACGAGCCGGGCCCGCCACGCGCCGAGCAGCTCGGCGACCTCCGGGTCGCGCGCCGCGGCGGCCAGCAGCTCCTGACGGGCCACCAGCAGGACCCGCTCGGCCAGCCACCGCTGCATCAGCTCGACGGCCAGGGCCAGCGCCGGGCCCACCCCGTCGGCGTCGCGGTGCGGGCCGGCGGCCCCGTCGGGGGCCACCGGCAGCGCCGCCACCTGCTCGGCGAGGACGTCCACGTCCGCGGCGAGGCTGCCGGCGACGTGCTCGGCCAGGGCGTGGCGCAGCGCGCGGCTGGTGCGCAGGTAGGCCGAGCAGCTGCCCTCGGCGATGCTGGCGCGGCGGTCGACGGCGCGGTGGGTCAGCCCGCGCAGGCCGTCGTCGGCGACCACCGCCAGCGCGGCGTCGAGCAGCCGGCGGCGCCGGGCGGCGGCGCCCGCGCGGCGGGCGTCACCAGCGGGCTCGGGCACGGCGTCCTCCTCGGCGGCGGGTGTGGGCGCGGACACTACCCGCGACCGTTGCCGGGTCCGCACGCCCGGCGTATGTTCTACACAAGTAGAAAGTCTACGTCTGTAGAAAGACAGGTACCCCCATGGAGCTCCTCAGCACCCCGGTCGTCGTCGCCCTGTGGGCCTTCGTCGTCGTGGCCCTCGTCGCGGGGACCGTCTCGCTCGCCGTGGTCACCGGCGTCCTGCGCACCCACCGCAGCACCCGGATCGCGCGCCACCAGAGCCTCGGCACCTACTACCGCGGCCTGGTCCTCAGCCACTGACCCGGCACCGAGCCGGCACTGACCCGGCACCGACCGACACCGACCCGGCACGGACCGGGCGAGTCGGGCGCCGGTCTGCGAGAGTCGCCCCGTGCGACACCTCTACGAGTGCCAGCTGCGGTGGGCCGACCTCGACCTCCTGGGCCACGTGAACAACGTGGTCTACGTCGACTACCTCCAGGAGGCGCGGGTCGACATGCTGCGCACCCACCGCCCGCCCGGGGCCGAGGCGGTCGACGCGCTGGTCGAGGGGCTCGTCGTGGTGCGCCACCGCGTCGACTACGTCGCGCCGCTGACCTTCCGCTTCGAGCCCGTGCAGATCGAGTGCTGGGTCAGCGAGGTGCGTGCCGCGACCTTCACGATGGCCTACGAGATCTTCGACGAGACCCCCGAGGGTCGGCGCACCTACCTGAGGGCCACCACGGTGCTCACGCCGTACGTCTTCTCCGAGGAGCGGCCGCGACGCCTCGGCGCCGACGAGCGCGCCGTGCTGTCCGGGTTCCTCGAGGACGACGGGCCCGCCGTGCGCGCCCCGCGCACCCCGGCACGGGAGGAGGCCCTGGGCCACTTCCCGCTGCAGGTGCGCTTCTCCGACGTCGACGTCTACGGCCACGTCAACAACGTGAAGTACTTCGAGTACCTCCAGGAGGCGCGCATCGCGATGCTCGCCCGGCTGTGGGGCGAGGCACCCGGGGCGTCGTCGCGGCCCAGCCTCGTGGTCGCGCAGATCGACGTCGACTACCGCGTGCCGATCCTGTTCCGCCCCGAGCCGTACGACGTGTGGAGCTGGGTCTCCCACGTCGGGCGCAGCTCGTCGGTGGTGGAGTCGGAGATCCGCGACGGGGCGCAGGTGCTGGCCCGCGCCCGGGTGGTGCTGGTCTTCTTCGACACCGACACCGGTCGTTCGGCGGAGCCGCCGCCGCAGGCCCGGGCCGCGCTCGAGGCCGCGTACGCCGGCACCTGGTCCGGCTGACCTGGTCCGGCTGCCCGGGCCCGGTGGACGGGCAGGTCGGCTCAGGTCACCGCGGTGGTGCCCGGGCGGTCGGCGAGCTGGCGCAGCCGACGCAGCCCGCGGTGGCGGGCCACCCGCACCGCGACGGTGCTGATGCCGAGGGCGCGGGCGGTGGCGGCGTCGTCGAGGCCCACCACCTCGGTGCAGGCCACCACCTCGCGCTCCCGCTCGGGGAGCCGCTCCAGCACGTGTCGCACCCAGTCGAGGGCGGCCCGGGAGGCCTCCGGCCCCTCGAGGGGCTCCGTCTCCGGCGGCTCGGCGACGGGCGCGGTCTCCCGGCGACCGCTGCGCCGGTGCAGGTTCAGGCCCACCCGTCGGGCGATGCCGAAGAGCCAGCCGGCGAACTCGTCGTCGTCGCCGTCGAACTCGGAGATGCGGCGGGCCGCCACCAGCCAGGCCTCCGCGGCCACGTCGTCGGCGCTGACGGCCGCGTCACCGGTGGGACGGGTGCCGAGCCACAGGACCAGCCGCCCGGCGTGGGCGCGGTAGAGCGCGCGCCAGGCCTCCGCGTCGCCCGTGCGGGCGCGCGCGACCAGGCCCGGGCCGGCGCTGGTCGTGGTGGCGGCGTCGGGGGTGCTCACCCGACCGGGTCCTGTCCGCGGCCGTGTCCCCGTCCGCGCTCACTGCCGTGCGGGCGGTCCTGCGCCGGGGCGTCCGCTCCCGGTGTCGTGGGTCCCGGCCACGACGTCAGGTCGTCCAGCAGGCCGCCGAGGTCGATCCCCCGAGCCTGTCCGGGCGGGGTGGGCTTCGCGGGCTTCCCCGGCTCGTCGGGCTTCCCCGGTTTCGCGGGCTTGTCGGGTTTTCCCGGCTTGTCGGACTTGCCGGACTTCCCCGGCTTCGGCTTCTCGGTCTTCGCGGGCTTGGGCGGCTTCCCGACGGGCTTGCCGGTGGGCAGCGGGGACGGCTGGCCGGTGGGGCCGCCGACGCCGGGCGGGTCCACCGGGGCAGGCGGGGCGGACGGCACGGCGGACGGCGCGGGCGAGACCGTCTGGGACGGCACCGGCGACGTGGGCAGGGGGGTGGAGGGCACGGCGTCGTCGACGCGTGCCGACGGCAGGCCGGTCGGCGCGTCGGGGGACGACGTGCCGGGTGACCCGGCACCGCCGTCCTGAGACTTCGACGGCGGCGCCGGGCTCCCGCTGTCACCGGGCCGGGGGGATGCGCTCGGTGACACGGCCCCTCCCGTTGACGGGGCGTCGGTGGTCCCCGGCGTGGCCGGGGAGGTGGGGGAGGAGGGTGAGGGGGTCGGGGTGGGTGGGTCGGCCGGGTCCAGCGGGGACCCGCCCGGCAGCGCCCCGGCCAGCCAAGCGGTCAGGCCCAGCACCAGCGAGCTGCCAGCGGTCACCACCGCCACTCGCCAACCGGTGCGCGGGAGGTCGACCCCGCTCGGGGCACCGGACGCGCGGGCGAGCAGCGCCAGCTGCTCGACGAACGCGTCGTCGGGCTCGAGCTCGGGCACCTGCAGGCGCAGGTCCTGGCGCTCCATGCGGTCTCCTGCGCGCTCGGGGTGGGCGGTCGTGCCGGTTCTCGAAGCGCGGGGGCGGCCGTCCCACCCCCTACCTGTCACCGGGGCGGTCGGGCGTTACCTGGGCGCCGAGAAAGTTTTCGCGCCCTCACGCGGGCGCGTCCGACCCGACGAGGTTAGGCCCCCGCGGGCCCGCCCGCACGCCGTACGGCCGGGGCGGTCACTCGAGGGTGTTGACCATGAACTGCGCGGCGTGGGTGACGTACTCCCAGAACTGCTGGTCCTGCTCCGGGGTGAGGTCGACGGCGTCGAGGCCCGCGCGGAAGTGGGTGAGCCAGTGGTCGCGCGTCTCCGGGGTCACCGCGAACGGCGCGTGCCGCATGCGCAGGCGGGGGTGGCCACGGGTGTCGGAGTACGTCGTCGGCCCGCCCCAGTACTGCACGAGGAACAGCAGGAAGCGCTCCTCGGCGGGGCCGAGGTCCTCCTCGGGGTACAGCGGCCGGAGCACCTCGTCGTCGCGGACGCCGGCGTAGAACGTCCCCACGATGCGCTGCATCGTGGCGAACCCGCCGATCTCCTCGTAGAAGCTCACGGCCCCATCCTCCCGCGGCGCGCCGCCGCCGCCCACATCGGGGGCGCACCGCCCACGCGCAGGAGGCTCAGCCCGAGGTGCGGTCGGCCAGCGGGCGCCCGGCCGCTGCTCCGGTGCCCGCTGCCCCGGCGCCGCTCGTCCCGGGCTCCCCGGCGGGGGCGTCCCGGTGCCACACGACGCGCTGGGGCAGCGGGATCTCGATGCCCTCGTGCTCGAAGCGCGCCTTGATCCGCTGGCGCATCTCGCGCGCGACGCCCCACTGCTCCCCGGGCGCGGTCTTCAGCGCCACCCGCACGCTGATCCCGTCGATGCCGAGGTCCTGCACGCCCCACACCGACGGCTCCTCGATGACCCGGCCCTGGAAGTCCTCGTCCTCCCACAGGTCGTGCGCGACGTCCTCGAGCACGCGGCGCACCCGCACCAGGTCCTCGTGGTAGCCGACCTGCACGTCGAGCACGGTGCGCGCCCAGTTCTGGCTCATGTTGCCCACGCGCAGGATCTCGCCGTTGCGCACGTACCAGACGGTGCCGTTGACGTCGCGCAGCCGGGTGACCCGCAGGCTCACCGCCTCCACCGTGCCGATCGCCTCACCGAGGTCGACCTCGTCGCCCACGCCGTACTGGTCCTCGAAGATCATGAAGATGCCCGAGAGGAAGTCCTTGACCAGTGACTGGGCGCCGAAGCCGATCGCGACGCCGAGGATGCCGGCGCTGGCGATGATCGGCGCGACGTCGACGCCCACCTCGCTGAGCATCATCGTGCCGACCACGGCGAGCACCAGGCCGGTGACGATCGACTTCAGGAGGCTGCCCATCGTCTTGGCCCGCTGCACCCGGCGCGTGCTGGCGGCGACGTCGGTGCGGCTGGGGGCGGTGCCGGCAGCGGCACGCCGGGCGCGGGAGAAGCGGCCCATCCCGTCGGGGAGCACGCCCTCCTCGGCGCGCGCGACGATCCGGTCGACGGCGCGGTGGGCCAGCCAGCGCACCACCAGGCCCAGCACGAGCAGGCCGACCAGGGCGGCGGGCTTGCCGATCACGACGTCGGAGACGTCGGCGAGCGTGCTGTTGTCGGTCCAGCGCAGGACCGCGGTGCAGACCTGCTGGCCGTCGGTGCAGGGATCGGTGACGAGGGCGGGCATGGCGCCCAGTAAACACACGGCGGCGTCGTGACGCCCGTCGACGAGGTGGGCCGCCGGGCCGCCGTCCGCGCAGGCTCGGCGACCCGGTGCCACCGGTGTGACGTGGTGCACGGCGGGCGGTTCCGGTAGACCCGTGCGGAGCGGATATCCTGCCCCGGTGATGCCTCCCCTCGCCGCCCTCGTCCGACGCGCTGCGGCCGTCGTCGCGCTGCTGGTGCTCGGCGGCGCAGGCGCCGTCGCGCTGGCCGGCCCGGCCTCAGCCGACGTGCCGATCGGCTGGTCCGACCCCGAGTCGGTCGACCCCCTGCACGCCGCACTGGTGCTCGGCGGCATCCCGCTGCTGCTCCTGCTGCTGATCGTGGCGGGCATCTACCTGCCGCCGCTGCTGCGCGGCGAGAAGGTCTCCCCGAGCCCCGCGCGGGTGCAGAACCAGTGGCTGGGCGGCCCGAGCCGGGCCACCGCCGAGCTGGCCGCTCCCGACACCGAGGAGTCGCAGGCGGGTGGCGCAAGTGCCCGCTGGTGACCTCCTCACCGCCGCGGAGCGCGCCTCGCTCGACGAGGCCATCCGCCGCGCCGAGCTGCTCAGCCGCGTCGAGTTCTCCGTCTTCGTGGGCAACGTGCAGGGCGACTCGCGCGCCTTCGCGACCAGCCTGCACAACTCGCTGGTCGCCCCTGCGCGCAGCGTGCTGATCATGGTCGACCCCCGCCTGCGGGTCTGCGAGATCGTGACCGGCGGCCACGTGCGCCGCACGCTGGGCGACAAGCAGGTCGAGCTGGTGGCGCTGCACATGTGCAACGACTTCGCCAACGACGACGTCGCGGGCGGCCTGCGCGCCGGCATCCGGATGCTCGCCGACTACGCCCGCCCGCAGAACACGCTGCACGCCGGCTCCTGAGGCCGCGCCGCCCGCCCTGGCGGCGGGTGCGCGCCACGACGGACGACGGGCCCCACCGCCGCAGCGGTGGGGCCCGTCGGTGCTCCCGGGGGTTCCCCGGGCCGGGGGGTCAGCCCTGTGCGTCGCGCTCCTGGGCGGCCAGGGCGCGCACCACGTCGGCGCGTCCCTCGGCCACGTAGCGCTGCGCCGCCGGCGGGGCCGGCGTGCGGGCGAGCCACGCGTCGACCTGCTCGAGCAGCTCGGGGCTGGCCAGCTGCCGCGGGAACATCGCCTCCAGCGCGGTCGAGGCGCGCTTGTTGCCGAGACGGTCGAACACGTCGTCGGCCTGCTCGAGGTAGCGCGCGACGTAGGGGGTCAGCACGTCGTCCTGCCCGGAGCGCTGGAACGACATCGCCACCGAGCGCTGGGTCTCGTTGGGCGTCTCGGTCGACACCACGGCCTGCTCCCACGCGGTGGCCTTGGCCTCGGCGGTGGGCTGCGCGGCGCGCGCCGCGGCGGCGTGCTCCTGGCCCGAGATGGTGCCGTCGCGGGTGAGCTCGTCGTCGATGCGGCCGCCCGCCCGACCGGCGGCGGCCAGCGAGGTGACCAGCGACCAGCGCAGGTCCTGGTCGACGGCCAGGCCCTCGACCTCCAGCGTGCCGTCGAGCAGCGCCACGACGTCGTCGAGCGCCTGGTCGCTGCGTGCGGCCCCGGCGTAGGAGCGGGCGAAGGTGAGCTGGGCGTCGCTGCCCGGCTCGGCGGCCAGCACCAGCTCGCGCAGCCCGCTCTCCCAGCGCGCGCGCAGGGCGTCGCGGTGGGCGGGTGCGGAGAACGAGCCGACGGCCTGGGCGGCGTACGCCGGGATGCGACTGACGCCCCACGCGTCGGTCTCGCTGCCGATGTTGGCCAGCACCAGCGTGACGAAGTCGGAGGCGGCGAGCTCGGCGTCGCGGGTCATGTCCCACGTGGCGCCCCAGACCAGGGCCCGGGCCAGCGAGTCGTCGAGCTTCGACAGCCCGCCGACGACGGTGGCCAGCGAGCGCTCGTCGAGGCGGATCTTGGCGTAGGCCAGGTCGCCGTCGTTGAGCAGCAGCAGGTCGGGCTGGGTCTCGCCGACCAGCTCGGGCACCTCGGTGCGCTCGCCCTCCACGTCGACCTCGACGGTGCGGCGCAGCACCAGGCGGCCGTCGCGCTCGTCGTACAGGCCGATGCCGAGGCGGTGGCGACGCAGCGTGGGCCAGTCGGGGTGGGCGCTCTGGCGCACCGCGAGGCGGGTGTAGGCGCCCTCGGCGTCGAGCTCGAACTCGGGGGTCAGCGTGTTGACCCCTGCGGTCTGCAGCCACTCCTTGGCCCAGCCGCCGAGCTCGCGGCCCGACGACCTCTCCAGCGCGGCGAGCAGGTCGGCGAACTCGGAGTTCCCGTACGCGTGGTCCTTGAAGTACTGGCGCAGCCCGGCCATGAAGTCGTCGAGGCCCACCCAGGCGACCAGCTGCTTGAGCACCGACGCGCCCTTGGCGTAGGTGATCATGTCGAAGTTGACCTCGACGGCCTGCAGGTCGACGTTGTCGGCCGCGATCGGGTGGGTCGAGGGCATCTGGTCCT
Organism: Nocardioides sp. FY1077; assembly: GCF_058681775.1. Classification (NCBI taxonomy): domain Bacteria; kingdom Bacillati; phylum Actinomycetota; class Actinomycetes; order Propionibacteriales; family Nocardioidaceae; genus Nocardioides; species Nocardioides sp. FY1077. Next base: position 701,833 of record NZ_JBZWDB010000002.1, read on the forward strand.
GGCGGTAGCCGGTCTGCTTGCGCGCGTTGGCGAAGCCGGTCCAGGAGTCGGTGTACTCGGTGGCCTCCACCTCGGCGTGGTAGCAGGCCCACTCGGCGAACGACTCGTTGAGCCAGAGGTCGTCCCACCACTTCATGGTCACCAGGTCGCCGAACCACATGTGCGCCATCTCGTGGAGGATCACCGAGCAGCGGAACTCGTAGAACGAGCGGGGCTGGCGGCTGCGCGGCAGGTACTCGTCGCGCAGGGTCACGCAGCCGGCGTTCTCCATCGCGCCCATGTTGTACTCCGGCACGTAGAGCTGGTCGTACTTGCCGAACGGGTAGGGGAAGTCGAAGGCCTCCTCGAAGAACGCGAAGCCCTGCTTGGTGAGCTTGACCAGCTCGTCGCGGTCGAGGTGCTCGACCAGCGACTGGCGGCAGTAGTGGCCCAGCGGGATGTCGCCGTGCACGCCCTCGTAGACGTCCTGCACCTCGTGGTACTCCCCGGCCACCAGCGCGGTGATGTACGTCGACATCTTCTTCGTCGGCTCGAAGGACCAGCGCGCCGTGCCGTCGCCGAGCCCCGTAGGCTCCAGCGTGGGGGAGTTGGAGACGACCTTCCACTCCTCGGGGGCGCGCACCACGAAGGTGAACACCGACTTCAGGTCGGGCTGCTCGAAGGTGGTGAACACCCGGCGGGCGTCGGGCACCTCGAACTGGGAGTAGAGGTAGACCCGGTCGTCGACGGGGTCGACGAAGCGGTGCAGGCCCTCGCCGGTGCGGGAGTAGGTGCAGTCGGCGCGCACCACGAGGGTGTTGGTCGCGGCCAGCCCTCCCAGCGTGATGCGGCTGTCGACGTACGCCGTGGCGGGGTCGAGCGCCTCGCCGTTCAGCGTGATCTCGTGCACCTGCGCGTCGACGAGGTCGGCGAAGGTCTCCGCGCCGGGCTCGCTGCAGGTGAACTCGATCGTGGTGGTGGAGGCGAAGGTCGTCTCGCTCGTCGTCAGGTCCAGGTCGACGGTGTAGGACGACACGTCCAGGAGGGCGGCGCGGGTGGCGGCCTCGTCCCGGGTGAGGTTGGTTCCAGGCATGGCGTGCATCCTGCCACCGCGTGTGCCCGACGCCACGCCCGCGTCGTCCGCGTCCCCTGCCCAGGGGTCTCCTGCGGGGTCGTCGGCCGTCGATCGGGCCCCGAGGTGGGGCTGGCGGGGCGGGGGAGACCCGTGTGACCAAAGTGAAAATTAGTCACACAACGGCGTGTCGGTGCTTGACGTGGTGTTACATGGCGTCCCGTGACTCGGACATCCCCTGCCCCTCGCCGTCTTCTCGGGTGGGTCGTCGCGCTCACGACGAGCCTCGCGGTGCTGCCCGGCGTCCCCCTGCCCAGCGCCTCGGCGGCCTCCACCTACCTGTGCACCGGGTACGTCGGCTGCCAGGAGAAGGGGCTGCCGCACTACGGCTACCGCACCGAGGGCCAGAAGATGTGGTGGCAGATGTACGCCGGCCACAACTGCACCAACTACGTCGCCTACCGGTTGGTCAAGGGCGGCATGCCGGCCCAGCGGCCGTGGGTCGGCGGCGGCAACGCCGAGTACTGGGGCGAGCACATGTCCCGCATCACCGACCGCACGCCGATGGTCGGGTCGGTGGCGTGGTGGAAGGCCAACGTGCCGGGCGCCGGCTCCGCCGGCCACGTCGCGTTCGTGGAGCGCGTCGTGTCCAGCACCGAGATCGTGGTCTCCGAGGACAGCTGGGGCGGCGACTTCGACTGGCGCCGCCTCACCAAGGGCGACCCGGGCTGGCCCTCCGGCTTCATCCACTTCGACGACCGCGAGGTGCACGCCACCGTGCGCCCCGACACGGTCGGCGCCGCGCGCGTCGGCGAGCAGCTGAGCGCCACCACCGGTCGCTGGAGGCCCGCAGCGGCCACGTCGGTGCAGTGGCTGCGCGACGGCCGGCCCATCCGCGGCGCGACCTCGCGCACCTTCACCCCCGGCCCTGCGATGATCGGGCACCGGCTCCGGGCCCAGGTGCGGGCCACCGCCCGCGGCTACGCGCCGGCCCTGGTGAGCTCCGGCGCCACGGCGAAGGTCCGCAAGGGCCTGCTCGACAACGTCACCGCCCCGGCCGTCACCGGCACCGCCCGCGTCGGCCAGGTGCTCCAGACCACCCGCGGTGGCTTCGCGCCCCGCCCCGACGGCACCACCGTGCAGTGGTACGCCGACGGCGAGCCCGTCCGGGGCGCCACCACCTCCCGCTTCGCCGTGCCTCCGCGCCTCGAGGGGGCCCGGGTGTGGGCCACCGTGCGGGCCGTCCGTGAGGGCTACCGCCCGCTGGTCCTGCGCAGCGGTCCGGCCCGCGACGTGGCGCCCGGCCGCATCGACTACGACCGGCGTCCCGTCGTGGACGGCGCGACCCGCGTCGGCCAGCGGCTCACGGTCACCCCCGGCACGACCACGCCCGCCGACGCCGACGTCACCTACGTCTGGCTGCGCGACGGCCGTGCCGTCGACGGTGCCACCGGCCGCGGCTACGACCTGCGCCCGGCCGACGCCGGCGCGGCCGTGACGCTGCGCACCCGGCTGAGCCGCACCGGCTACGCCGACCGCACCGTCGACGTGCGGGCCGCCTCGCTGGTCACCACACGCCCCACCGTCACCATCGACCCCGACGGCGGCTCCCGTCGTGCGGTCGTGAAGGTATCGGTGCGCGCCCCCGGCGTGCCCGACCCCGGCGGTCTCGTCACGCTCAAGATCGGCGACCACGAGACGTCGGCACGCCTGCAGGACGGCGCCGCCCGGCTGGTGCTCACCGGCCTCGGCGCTGGCCGCAAGAAGGTGCGCGTGCTGTACGCCGGCACGCAGGTCGTCGAGGCCCGGCGCGAGGTCGGCGTCGTCCGCGTCATGCGCTGACCCGCCGCGGGGTCGGGTCGACGACCCGGCCGCAGGGGCGCCCGGGTCACGCCGGCGCCACCGTGCCCGCTCCCGCTCGCTGGCGGTGGGTGCTTGGATCGGAGCATGACGACCGACGCCGAGTTCTGGTTCGACCCGATGTGCCCCTTCGCCTGGATCACCTCCCGCTGGATCCTGGAGGTGGAGCAGGTGCGGGACATCGAGGTGACCTGGCGGGTGATGAGCCTGGCCTACCTCAACCAGGACAAGGACATCCCCGAGGAGTACCGGGCCATGCTCGAGGGCGGCTGGGGGCCGGTGCGGGTGTGCACGGCGGTGGAGCAGGCGCACGGGCGTGAGCACCTGCTGCCGCTCTACACCGCGCTGGGCACGCGCATCCACCACGACAAGCGCGGCCACGGCAAGGACGTGGTGGCCGAGGCGCTGGCCGAGGTGGGCCTGCCCGCCGAGCTGGTCGAGGCCTACGACGACGACCAGTACGACGACGCCGTGAAGGCCTCGCACCACCTCGGGATGGACCAGGTGGGCGACGAGGTCGGCACCCCCACGATCGCGATCGAGGGCACCGCGTTCTTCGGTCCGGTGATGACCTCGATCCCGCGCGGCGAGGAGGCCGGCAAGGTGTGGGACGGCGCTGTCGCGCTCGCGGCGTACCCGTTCTTCTTCGAGCTGAAGCGCTCGCGCACCGCCGATCTCGACTTCGGCTGAGCCCCTCCCGGGGCCCCGGGGCGGCGGCAGACGGACGCCGACACGCCCCGGGCGGGGTCGACTCCTGTGGTCGGTGTGACGCATGATGTTCGTGATGTCTCACGTTGATGCTGGCCGCCGCAAGCTCCTCCTCGCCGCCGGGGCGGGGGTGGTGGCTGTCCCGATCGTCGGTGCCCTGGCGCGCTGGGGTCCCGGCGACGAGCCGACGACCCCCGACGGTCGGCTCCTGCTCTCCGCCGACGACGGCTCCGACGTCGGTACCCTTGACGTCGCCCTCGACTCCCGCCGCCTGCGCGGCGAGCAGTCGTCGGGCGCCCGCCGGTGGACCACCGGACCGCTCGAGGCGACCACGTTCGCCATGGTCGGGCTCACCTGGACCGGCGACGACCCCGAGCTGCGCGTGCGCACCCGCAAGGACGGCGACTGGTCGCCGTGGGTCACCCCCGCCACGATGAGTGACGGCCCCGACGCCGGCACCGGCGAGGGCGTCGAGGGCCAGCGCGCCACCGACGTCACCTGGGTGGGGCGCAGCGACGCCGTCGAGGTGTCGGTGGAGGGGACCCGTCCCGACGACCTGCGCCTGGTGCTGCTGGACCCGAAGGGCCGCCCCGCCGACGCCACCGTGGTGGCCGTGGTGCCGCCCGAGGCCGAGATCTCCGCACGCCGCTCCGGCGGGGCCCAGCCGGTGTCGCTGTGGCCGGCGATGCACCAGCGCCGCGACTGGGGCGCCGACGAGTCCTGGCGCGCCAGGACGGCGACGTACAACACCACCATCCGGCAGGTGCACGTGCACCACACCGTGAACGCGAACACCTACAGCAAGGCGGAGGTGCCGGCGCTCCTGCGCGGCATGTACCGCTACCACACCAAGACGCTGGGCTGGTCCGACCTCGGCTACAACTTCCTGGTCGACCGCTTCGGGCGCATCTGGGTGGGCCGCGCCGGTGGACCCGGCAAGGCCGTGCGCGGGGCGCACACCCTGGGCTTCAACGACACCTCCACCGGCGTCTCGGTGATCGGCAACCACGAGGCCGCGCGTCCCTCCGAGGACGTGATCACCGCGGTGGTCAAGGTCGCGGCCTGGAAGCTGCACCTGTACGGCCGCTCGCCGGCCGGCACCTGCGCGGTGCGCTCCACCGGCAGCGACCGGTACGCCGCCGGCCGCGTGGTGCGCCTGCCCGTCATCGACGGCCACCGCGACACCAACGAGACCGCCTGCCCGGGCTCGTTCCTCTACGCCCGCCTCCCCGAGATCCGCAGGCGCGCCCGCAAGCGCGTCGCCCGGCTCACCCAGGCCTGACCCGCCCCCGACCGGCGGGCCCGGCCCACGCTCCGGGTCCGGCGCGGGGCGCACGCCCGGTCGTCCCTAGGATCACCCCCATGAGCACCGTGCTGTCCGCAGTCGCCTGGCCCTACGCCAACGGCCCCCGCCACATCGGCCACGTGGCCGGCTTCGGCGTCCCCTCCGACGTCTTCTCCCGCTACATGCGGATGGCCGGGCACGACGTGCTGATGGTGTCGGGCTCCGACGAGCACGGCACGCCGATCCTGATCGCCGCCGACGAGGCCGGCGTGACGCCGCAGGAGCTCGCCGACACCAACCACCGGCTGATCTGCGAGGACTTCGTGGCCCTCGGGCTCACCTACGACCTCTACACCCGCACGACCACGCGCAACCACCACGCGGTCGTGCAGGAGATGTTCCGCGGCGTGCACGCCAACGGCTACTTCGTCGAGCAGACCACCTTCGGCGCGATCTCGCCGTCCACCGGGCGCACCCTGCCCGACCGCTACATCGAGGGCACCTGCCCCATCTGCGGGTACGACGGCGCCCGCGGCGACCAGTGCGACAACTGCGGCAACCAGCTCGACCCGCAGGACCTGCTGCAGCCGCGCTCGAAGATCAACGGCGAGACGCCGGAGTTCATCGAGACCCAGCACTTCTTCCTCGACCTGCCCGCCCTCGCCGACGCGCTGGGGGAGTGGCTCGACGAGCGCGAGGCCACCGGCACGTGGCGGCCCAACGTCATCCGCTTCTCGCAGAACATCCTGAAGGAGATCCGCCCCCGCGCGATCACCCGCGACATCGACTGGGGCATCGCGGTGCCGCTGGAGGGCTGGCAGGACAACCCCACGAAGAAGCTCTACGTGTGGTTCGACGCCGTCATCGGCTACCTGTCGGCCTCCGTCGAGTGGGCCCGGCGCTCGGGCGACCCCGAGGCGTGGCGCCGGTGGTGGACCGACCCGGAGGCGCTGTCGTACTACTTCATGGGCAAGGACAACATCACCTTCCACAGCCAGATCTGGCCCGCCGAGCTGCTGGCCTACGACGGCCGCGGCACCCGCGGCGGCGCCACCCACGCCTACGGCGAGCTGAACCTGCCCACCGAGGTGGTGAGCTCGGAGTTCCTCACGATGGAGGGGCGCAAGTTCTCCTCGTCGAAGAAGGTCGTGATCTACGTGCGCGACCTGCTCAGCCGCTACCAGGCGGACGCGTTCCGCTACTTCGTGGCCTCCTCGGGCCCGGAGAACCAGGACTCCGACTTCACCTGGGCGGAGTTCGTGCGGCGCACCAACGACGAGCTGGTGGCCGGCTGGGGCAACCTGGTCAACCGCACCGCCACGCTGATCGCGAAGAACTTCGGTGAGATCCCGGCCGCCGGGCCGCTCGAGCCCGCCGACGAGGCGCTGCTGGCCTCGGTCGAGGCGTCGTTCGGGGTGGTGGGCGACCTGATCGGGCGCAACCGCATGCGCCAGGCCGTCGGGGAGGCGATGCGCACGGTCGCCGAGGTCAACAAGTACGTCTCCGACACCGAGCCGTGGAAGCTCAAGGGCGACGACCAGCGCGAGCGGCTCGGCACCGTGCTGCACGTCGTCGCGCAGTGCGTGGCCGACCTCAACCTGGTGCTCGCCCCGTTCCTGCCGTTCTCGGCCAACGAGGTGGACCGGGCGCTCGGCGGTGCCGGCGACGTCGCCCCGATGCCCCACCTCGAGGAGGTCGACGACCTCGACGGCGGCGCGCCCTACCCGATCCTCACCGGTGACTACACCGGTGTGCCGCCGTGGCGCCGTCGTCCCCTCGTCCCGGGCACGCCGGTGGCCAAGCCGTCGCCGATCTTCACCAAGCTCGACGCCTCCCTCGTCGACGAGGAGCTCGCGCGCCTCGGCGGCTGAGCGCCCGCCGCGGCCGCGGTCGGGCCGGCTGTGGAGCGGCGCCCCGCGGGAGGGTCGGCACCCGCTAGGTTCCTGCCATGACCGCGGCCATGTACCTGCCCACCTTCTTCGTCAAGCAGAAGTTCGCGATGACGACCAACCGCTACGAGCTCTACGCCGCCAACCCCGACGGCTCGTTCGGCCAGCTCATGGGGCTGGCCGAGCAGAAGCGGCTGGCGTTCAAGGAGGAGGTGACCTTCTACGAGGACGCCTCGAAGGCCCGCGCGGTCTTCAGCTTCAAGGCGCGCAAGAAGATCGACCTCAACGCCGGCTACGACATCTTCGACGAGACGCGCCAGCAGATCGGGTTCTTCAAGAAGGACTTCGGCGCCAGCATGCTCCGCTCGACGTTCCACCTCGAGGGGCCCGGGTACGCCGGCACCGGCCAGGAGCGCAGCCAGGCCATCGCCCTGATCCGCCGGTTCACCGACATCCCGTTCCTGCCGATCCACTTCGACTTCACCAGCCCCGAGGGCCAGGCCCTGCTGGGCGTCGAGCGCCAGGGCTCGGTGCGCGACAAGTACACCGTGCACGTGCCCGACCAGCGCGTCGACTTCCGTGTCGCGGCGGCCGTCGCCGTCGGGCTCGACGCCCTGATGCAGCGCTGAGGCGAGGTCCCGTGCTGTTCCCGCAGGCCCGTCGCGCCCTGGAGGACGCGGCGGGGGAGACCGGCGTCCACGAGCCCGGGTTCGACGTCGGCGCCGCGCGGCGCGAGTCGCGCAAGGCGGCGGCGCGCGAGCCCCGCGAGGCCGTCGCCGAGGTGGTCGATGTCGACGCCGACGCAGTGGCCTGTCGCCTCTACCGCCCCGAGGGCGCCGCGCCGGGGGTGGTGGTCCACCTGCACGGCGGCGGGTTCGTGCTCAACGACGTCGAGGTGCACGACGCGGCGTCGCGGCGGCTGGCCAACCGGGCCGGCCTCGCCGTGCTCAGCGTCGACTACCGCCGCCCGCCCGAGCACCGGTTCCCGGCCGCGCCCGACGACGTCGACGCCGTGCTCGGCTGGCTGGGGCGCGAGGGCGCCGCGCGGGGCCTCACGGGCCCGACGTACGCGCACGGCGACAGCGCCGGGGCCAACCTCGCCCTCGTCGCGGCCCTGCGCCACCCGGGCCGGTTCGCGGCCGTCGCCCTGATCTACCCGTTCCTCGACCCCGAGGGCTCGTTCGAGAGCTACACCACGGCGGCCGACGGGTTCGACCCCCGCGACGCCCGCTGGTACTGGGAGCAGTACGCCGCCACGCCCGACGACCTCACCCACCCCGACCTCGCCCCGCTGCGCTCGGAGCACCTGCACACCCTCCCGCCCACCCTGGTGGTCACCGCCGAGCACGACCCGCTGCGCGACGAGGGCGAGGAGCTCGCCCGGCGCCTGGCGCTCGTCGGGGTGCAGGTCGTCGCGACGCGCTACCTCGGCCAGCTGCACGGCTTCTGGCGCCACCCGGGCGCCTTCGACGCCGCGGAGCCGCTGACCCGCCAGGTCGCGGGCTTCCTGCGCCAGCACCCCTGACGGCGTCCGGGCCTGCGCGCCGGCCGGGCCGACCCGTCCCGACCCGTCCCGCCCGCCGGTCCGCGGGCCGGTGGGGGAGGTGCGCGCCGCTCTGGGAGGATCGGGACATGCGCGTCCACCTCGGCTCCGACCACGCCGGCCTCGACCTGAAGGCCCACCTGCTCGCGTGGCTGCGCGAGCACGGCTACCAGCCGGTCGACCACGGCCCGTTCCAGCACGACCCCCTCGACGACTACCCCGTGTTCTGCCTGCGCGCCGCCGAGGGCGTGGCCACCGACCGCGCCACCGGGCAGGACAGCCTCGGCGTGGTGATCGGCGGCTCCGGCAACGGCGAGCAGATGGCGGCCAACAAGGTGGTCGGCATCCGCTGCGCCCTGGTGTGGTCGGAGGAGACCGCCCGCCTGGCCCGTGAGCACAACGACGCCCAGGTGGTCTCGGTGGGCGGGCGGATGCACAGCCTGGAGGAGATGACCCGCTTCGTGGAGGTGTTCCTCGCCGAGCCCTTCAGCCACGACGACCGTCACGTGCGGCGCATCTCGCAGGTCGGCGACTACGAGCTCACCCGCGTGCTGCCGCCGCTGCCCGCCTCCGCCCAGGCCGGGCCCCCCGACAGGTCAGGTCGCGACGGCTCGGCCGCGGACGACGATGCCTGAGGGCCATACCCTCCACCGGCTGGCCCACGACCTCACGACCACGTTCGCGGGGCGTGCGGTCGCCGTGGGCAGCCCGCAGGGCCGCTTCGCCGCCGAGGCTGCCCAGCTCGACGGGCAGGTGCTCGAGGGCGCGGAGGCCTGGGGCAAGCACCTGTTCGTGGCGTTCCCCGGCGACCGGTTCGTGCACGTGCACCTCGGCCTCTACGGCACCTTCCCGGTGCACCCCGGAGTCGACGCGCTGCTCGGCGTCCCCGACCCGGTGGGCCAGGTGCGGCTGCGCCTGGTCGCCCACGACCCGCGCGGCGCGGCGTACGCCGACCTGCGCGGTGCCACGACCTGCGAGCTGGTGGGCGCCGCCGGGCGCGACGCGGTGGTCGAGCGCTCGGGGCCCGACCCGCTGCGTGCCGACGCCGACCCCGGCCGCGCCTGGGAGCGCATCCGGCGCAGCCGTGCGCCCATCGGCGGCCTGCTGATGGACCAGCACGTGCTCGCCGGGGTCGGCAACGTCTACCGCGCCGAGCTGCTCTTCCGTCACCGCCTCGACCCGATGCGGCCCGGCAACACCCTGCGGTCGGGGCAGTGGCAGGCGATGTGGGACGACCTGGTGGTGCTGATGGCCGACGGCGTGCTGACCGGGCGCATCGACACCGTGCGGCCCGAGCACACCCCGGAGGCCATGGGGCGCCCACCGCGCCGCGACGACCACGGCGGCGAGGTGTACGTCTACCGGCGCCACGGGCAGCCGTGCCTGGTGTGCGGCTCGCGGGTGCGCACCACCGAGCTGCAGGGGCGCAACCTGTTCTGGTGCCCCGGGTGCCAGCGCCGGTTCCGCTCCCGCGCGGGCGGTGCGGGCGGCCCCACCACCTGAGCGGCACGGTTGGGGGCGGACACGCCCCGTGTGGCACGATGAGGCCCGGTCCACCGGTGCTGCCGCCTGCCCACCGGGCGGTGGTCCGCGGGCGTGCGGATGTAGCTCAATGGTAGAGCCTCAGTCTTCCAAACTGATTACGCGGGTTCGATTCCCGTCATCCGCTCTCAGGAGCGTGCCCGACCACCGGGGACGCCTCTTGGCGGGGCGTAGCGTAGTGGCTAGCGCGCCTGCTTTGGGAGCAGGAGATCGCAGGTTCGAGTCCTGTCGCCCCGACGACAGCCACCCCCTCACCGACCGGTGAGCAGACCCCCAACCGACTGAGGAGACACCCTGTGAAGAGCGCCGTCGAGACCTTGAGCCCGACCCGGGCCAAGCTGACCGTCGAGGTGCCCTTCGAGGAGCTCAAGCCGAGCCTCGACGCGGCGTACAAGCAGATCGCCCAGCAGATCAACGTGCCCGGCTTCCGCCGCGGCAAGGTCCCGCCGATGGTGATCGACCGGCAGGTCGGCCGCGGCGCGGTGCTCGACCAGGCCATCAACGAGGCGCTGCCCCAGAAGTACATGGAGGCGCTGCAGGAGAACGACCTCGAGCCGCTGGCCCAGCCCGAGATCGAGGTGACCAAGCTGGAGGACAACGGCACCGACGGCGTCGTGGAGTTCACCGCCGAGGTCGACGTGAAGCCCACCTTCGAGTTGCCCGCCTACGAGGGCCTCGAGGCCGAGGTGGAGGACCTCGAGGTCTCCGACGAGGAGGTCGACGAGCAGGTCGCCGCGCTGCGCGAGCGCTTCGGCACCCTCAGCGACGTCGAGCGGCCCGCCGCCGACGGCGACTTCGTCGTCCTCGACCTCAAGGCCACCAAGGACGGCGAGGTGCTCGAGGGCGCCGAGGTGAGCGGCATGTCCTACCAGGTCGGCCGCGGCGGCATGCTCGAGGGCCTCGACGAGGCGCTGGTCGGCATGTCGTCCGGCGACGAGAAGACCTTCTCCTCCCAGCTGGTGGGCGGTGACCTGGTCGGCGAGGACGTCGAGGTGCAGGTCGGCGTCACCCAGGTGCAGGAGCAGGAGCTCCCCGAGCTCGACGACGACTTCGCCCAGGAGGCCTCGGAGTTCGACACCGCCGACGAGCTCGTCGCCGACGTGCGCGAGCGCCTCGGTCGCGGCAAGCGCCTCGAGCAGGCCGCCGCCGCCCGCGACGCCGTCCTCGAGGCGCTGCTGGAGAAGGTCGAGATCCCGCTGCCCGACAGCCTGGTCGCCGACGAGCTCAACGCCCGCCGCGGCAGCATCGAGCAGCAGCTCGCGATGTCCGGTGTGACCATGGCTGCCTACCTCGAGGACGAGGAGCAGACCCAGGAGGAGTTCGAGGCCGACCTCGAGCGCCGCGTGCGCGACGCGGTCGCCGCGCAGTTCCTGCTCGACGAGATCGCCAAGCGCGAGGAGCTCGGGGTCAACCAGGAGGAGCTCTCGCAGCACCTCGTGCGGCGCGCCCAGCAGTCCGGTCAGGACCCGCAGGAGTTCGCCAACCACATGTTCCAGCACAACCACATCCCCGACCTGGTGCAGGAGATCCTGCGCGGCAAGGCGCTGGCCACCATCGTGGAGTCGGCCGTCGTCACCGACGCCTCCGGCACCGCGGTGGAGCTGAAGAACCTGCGCCCCGACGGCACCATCGGTGCCCCCGAGGCCGAGGTCGAGGGTGACGCCGAGGCGGTCGCCGCCGACGAGGCCGAGGTCGAGGCCGAGGACCAGGACGACACCACGGCCTGATCCCGCGCGGCCACGCCGCACCGCACCACCCACGAGCCCGCCGGTCCCCGGCGGGCTCGTGGCGTTCCCGTCCGGGACGCGCTGAGTGCACGCCTGTGCACTCAGGCGGTACCCTGGGCAGGTGACCCCGCCGCCCGTCGACCACGCAGCGCCCGTGCCCCCGGGTCCCTCCGTCCTCGACGCCGCCTCGCTGCTGCTCGAGGTGGCCGACGAGCTGGTGCTGCGCAGCGTGCGCGACACCCACGTCGCCGTGCTCGACCGGGTGCACGGCGTGGGCCGTGCCGTGGTCGGCGCCGGGCCGGGCGTCGTGGAGCGCACCCACCGCGGCATCGCCGGCGGGGTGTACGGCGGCCTCGGCGCCGGCCTGCGCGCGGCGTCGCGCGGCCTCGACACCGTGGCGGCCTCGGGCGTCGGCCCCCGGCTCGAGGAGGCGCCGCCCGGCCGCTTCCTCAGCGCGGCCGTCAACGGCCTGATCGGCGACCGCCTGCTGCGGGAGCGCCCGCAGATGGCGATCCCGCTCGCGGTGCGCCGCGACGGGCGCGACGTCGAGCCCGACCCCGGGTCGCTGGCCACGGCGTTCCCGCGGGCCACCGGGCGCCTGGTCGTGTTCCTCCACGGCCTGTGCGAGGACGAGTCGTACTGGGACCGCGGGCGCGACGAGGGGCACACCACCTACGGCGACGCCCTCGCCGCCGAGGGCTGGACCCCTGTCTACCTGCGCGCCAACACCGGGCTGCCGCTGCGGGAGAACGGCGTGGCGACGACCGCGCTGCTCCAGCGCGTCGTGGACGCCTGGCCCGTGCCGGTCACCCGCATCGCCTTGGTCGGCCACTCCCTCGGTGGCCTGGTGATCCGCGCGGCGGGCGCGGTGGGGGCCACCGCCGAGGACCCGTGGACCGACGTGGTCACCGACGTGGTCACCCTCGGCACCCCCCACCTCGGGGCGCCCATCGCGAAGGGGGTCGGCCACGGCAGCCGTGGCCTGGGCCTGCTGCCCGAGACCGCGGCCTTCGGGCGCATCCTCGACTGGCGCTCCTCCGGCGTGCACGACCTGGTCGCGGGCCTCACCCACGACGTGCCCCCGCTGCCCCACGCGCGCTACCACCTGGTCGCCGCCACGCTCAGCGGGTCGCCGCGCCACCCGGTGGGCCGGTTCGTCGGCGACCTGCTGGTGCGGCCCCCGTCGGCGTACGGCCGCGACGCCCGCGGGCGCGAGCTGTTCCCCGGCGCCGACGTGCTGCACGTGGGCCACACCGACCACTGGGGCCTGCTCAACCACCCCGACGTCCACCGCGCCCTGCGAGAGTGGCTGGCATGAGCCACCCCACCGACCCCGCCGACGCCCCGGTCCCCGCACCGGCCGCACCAGCGGCAGCACCCGACCGGGAGCTGCGCGTGGAGGGCCACGTCGCCGCCCCGCCCGAGCGGGTCTGGGAGCTGCTGGCCGACGTGTCGCGCATGCCGGCGCGCAGCCCCGAGCTCGTGGCCATGCGGGCGCTGCGGCCCGGCGGCCTGCGTCCCGGGCAGTGGTACCTCGGGATCAACCGGCGCGGCGCGGTGGTCTGGCCGACCCGCTCGGTCGTCGCCGAGGTGCAGGCGCCGCGGCTGCTGTCGTGGGACACGCCCTCGAGCGGCGCCCGGTGGATCTGGGAGCTGCGCCCTGCCGACGGCGGCACCCACGTCGTGCACCGACGCCCGGTGCCCCGGGCGCTCACCCGCACCAGCGGCGTGTTCGCAGGGCTGCTGCTCGGCGGAGCCGCGGGCCACGCCGACGAGCTCGAGGCCGGGATGGCCCAGAGCCTCGACCGGCTGCGCGCCGAGGCCGAGGCGGCCTGACCCGCCGCCAGCCCGCCGCGAGCCCTGATCAGGGCCGCGAAATCCGCTGTCGGCGAACAGGGGTGGATAAGGCGTGGAACTGTCCGGGGCGCGGGCTAGTGTCGGCGACGTGAACCAGAACTCCAGCTCCTCGGCGCACGGCCCCACGATGGGCGGAGCCGGGCTCAACGTCCTCGACGACCACATCTACCAGCGACTGCTGCGCGAGCGGATCGTCTTCCTCGGCTCGGAGGTGCGCGACCAGAACGCCAACGCCATCTGCGCCCAGCTGCTCCTGCTGTCGGCGGAGGACCCCGAGGCCGACATCTTCCTGCACATCAACTCCCCGGGTGGTTCCGTGGACGCCGGCATGGCGATCTACGACACCATGAACTACATCCCCAACGACGTCGCCACGGTCGGCATGGGCCTGGCCGCCTCGATGGGCCAGTTCCTGCTCTGCGCCGGCACCAAGGGCAAGCGCTACGCCCTGCCGCACGCGCGGATCATGATGCACCAGCCCTCCTCGGGCATGGGTGGCTCGGCCTCCGACATCAAGATCCAGGCCCAGCAGTCGCTGCACATCAAGAAGGTGCTGCTCGACCTCATCTCCGAGCACACCGGCCAGCCGGTCGAGCAGGTCATCGCCGACGCCGACCGCGACCGGTGGTTCACCGCCGACCAGGCCCAGGAGTACGGCCTGGTCGACCAGGTCATCAAGAGCGCCCGCGAAGCAGCCGACGACGGCCGTCCGGCCCGGCAGAAGGACTGACATGAACTACTACATCCCCCAGTGGGAAGAGCGCACGTCCTACGGGTTCCGGCGCATCGACCCCTACGGCAAGTTGTTCGAGGAGCGCATCATCTACCTCGGCACGCCGATCTCCGACGACGTCGCCAACGCCGTGATCGCCCAGCTGCTGTGCCTGCAGTCGATGAACCCCGACCAGGACATCAGCATCTACATCAACAGCCCCGGTGGCTCGTTCACCGCGCTCACCGCCATCTACGACACGATGCGCTTCATCAAGCCCGACGTGCAGACGGTGTGCCTGGGCCAGGCGGCCTCGGCCGCCGCGATCCTGCTCGCCGCGGGTGCCCCCGGCAAGCGGCTCGCGCTGCCCAACAGCCGCATCCTGATCCACCAGCCCTACACCGAGGGCACGTTCGGCCAGACCTCCGACATCGAGATCCAGGCCAACGAGATCATCCGGATGCGCGAGCTGCTCGAGAAGATGATCAGCGACCACAGCGGCAAGTCGATCGAGCAGGTCAGCCGCGACATCGAGCGCGACAAGATCCTCACCGCCGAGGCCGCGGTCGAGTACGGCCTCATCGACTCGGTCCTCGAGTCGCTGAAGACCCCCGCGCTCGCCTGACCCACCCGGCGACGCACCCGTGGGTGCGACCCCGGCGCGGTGCTCCTCGTGTCGGCCACCCCGGTGGGGGTGGCCGAGGGGTACCGTCGTCGGGTCGCACCCGCAGGCCGCTCCCGGCGTCCCCGGGCCGGCCACGACCGTGCAGCACACCCAGCACACCCAGCACCACCCCGGCGCAGCGCGCCGGCGACGAGGAGGATGACCGTGGCACGTATCGGTGACGGCGGTGACCTGTTGAAGTGCTCCTTCTGCGGCAAGTCGCAGAAGCAGGTCAAGAAGCTGATCGCCGGGCCCGGCGTCTACATCTGCGACGAGTGCATCGACCTGTGCAACGAGATCATCGAGGAGGAGCTGAGCGAGGGCACCGAGGTCAGCCTCGACGAGCTGCCCAAGCCCAAGGAGATCTTCGAGTTCCTCAACTCCTACGTGATCGGCCAGGAGCAGGCCAAGAAGTCCCTCGCGGTGGCGGTCTACAACCACTACAAGCGGGTGCAGGCCGGCGTGCAGCCGATCACCGGCAAGCACAGCAAGGACGAGGTCGTCGAGGTCGCCAAGTCCAACATCCTGGTCATCGGTCCCACGGGCTGCGGCAAGACCTACCTCGCCCAGACGCTGGCGCGGATGCTCAACGTGCCCTTCGCGATCGCGGACGCCACCGCGCTCACCGAGGCCGGCTACGTCGGCGAGGACGTCGAGAACATCCTGCTCAAGCTCATCCAGGCCGCCGACTACGACGTCAAGAAGGCCGAGACGGGCATCATCTACATCGACGAGATCGACAAGGTGGCCCGCAAGGCGGAGAACCCCTCGATCACCCGCGACGTCTCCGGTGAGGGCGTGCAGCAGGCGCTGCTGAAGATCATCGAGGGCACCACCGCCTCGGTGCCGCCGCAGGGCGGTCGCAAGCACCCCCACCAGGAGTTCATCCAGATCGACACGACCAACATCCTGTTCGTCGTGGGCGGGGCCTTCGCCGGGCTCGAGCACATCATCGAGCAGCGGGTCGGCAAGAAGACCCTCGGCTTCACCGCCGAGGTCCGCACCCAGGCCGAGAAGCAGGAGGAGGACCTCCTCACGCTCGTGCGGCCCGAGGACCTCACCAAGTTCGGCCTGATCCCCGAGTTCATCGGCCGGCTCCCGCTGATCGCCTCGGTCTCCAAGCTCGACCAGGCCGCGCTGGTGCAGATCCTCACCGAGCCCCGCAACGCCCTGGTCAAGCAGTACCAGAAGCTCTTCGAGCTCGACGGGGTCGAGCTCGAGTTCACCGACGACGCCGTCAAGGCCATCGCCGACAACGCCATGGAGCGCGGCACCGGCGCCCGCGGCCTGCGCGCCATCATCGAGGAGGTCCTCCTCCACGTGATGTACGACGTGCCGTCCCGCGCCGACATCGCCAAGGTCGTCGTGCAGGGTGACGTCGCCACCGGCGCCGTCACCACCACGCTGGTGCCCCGCGAGAGCGAGACCAAGAAGAAGAAGTCCGCCTGACCCGACGCCGGTCACGACCGGCGCAGGCGAGCCCGACGGGGCCGCGACCCACCCGGGTCGTGGCCCCGTCGGCATCTCGCGGGCGCGCCCCGGTGGTCGAGCAGCGAGCCCCCGGCGAGCGTCGTCGAGACCTCCGCAGCCCGGGCCGGCGTTGCCCCCGGGATCAGGCCTGGGGGGCCTCGGCGAGCTCGGCGCTGACGCGCAGCTCGGTGGCGTCGGCGACGGGGGTGAAGACCAGGTCGCCGGTGATCCGGCCGGTGCGGCGCAGGTCGTCGGCGGCGAGCTCGGCGGCGCGCACCAGGGCCTCGGGGCCGGTGACCTCGACGCGGGACAGCTCGGCGCGCATCGAGACCTTGGCCTGCGACTTGGCGCCGCGGATGCCGATCAGGGCGGCGGCGACCCCGTCGAGGGTGGAGGCGTCGGCCGCGGCGGGGGAGCCCAGGTCGAGCGCGGTGGGCCACGGGGCGCGGTGGATCGAGGCCACGGCCTCCCCGCGCGGCTGCCACCACGACCAGACCTCCTCGGTCACGTAGGGCAGGAACGGCGCGAGCAGCCGCAGCTGCACCTCGAGGGCGATGGCCAGCGTGGCCTTCGCCGACGCGGCGCCGGCGCTGCCGGACTCGTCGTACGCGCGCTCCTTGACCAGCTCGAGGTAGTCGTCGCAGAACTCCCAGAAGAACTTCTCCACCGTCTCCAGCGCAGTGGTGTAGTCGTAGGCCTCGAAGGCGTCGGTGGCCCGCCCGATCACCACGGCCAGGCGCCCGAGCAGGGCGCAGTCGACCGGCTCGGCGACCTCGAAGGCGTTGAGCGTGGTGGCGCCCACGCCGCCGAGCACGAACTTGGAGGCGTTCAGCACCTTCATCGCCAGGCGGCGACCCACCTTCATCTGGCTCTCGTCGAAGGGGGAGTCGAGGCCGGGGCGGGCCATCGCCGCGCGCCAGCGCACCGCGTCGGCGCCGTACTTGTCGAGCACCTCGGTGGGCACCACGACGTTGCCCTTCGACTTCGACATCTTCTTGCGGTCGGGGTCCATGATGAAGCCCGAGATCATCGCGTGGGTCCACGGCGCGGCGTGGTTCTCGTAGTGGGAGCGCACGACGCGCGAGAACAGCCAGGTGCGGATGATGTCGTGGGCCTGGGTGGCCAGGTCCATCGGGAAGACCCGCTCGAAGAGGTCGGGGTCGGACTCCCACCCGCCCGCGATGTGGGGCGTCAGCGACGACGTCGCCCAGGTGTCCATCACGTCGGGGTCGCCGACGAAGCCGCCCGCGCGGCCGCGCTGCGACTCGTCGTACCCGCGGGGCGCGTCGGTGGACGGGTCGACCGGCAGCTCGGCCTCGGTCGGCAGCAGCGGGTGGGCGTGGTCGGGCTCGCCGTCGGCGTCGACGGGGTACCAGACCGGGAACGGGATCCCGAAGAAGCGCTGGCGCGAGATCAGCCAGTCGCCGTTGAGGCCGCCGACCCAGTTGTCGTAGCGGTGCTTCATGTGGGTAGGCACCCAGGTGATCTCGTCGCCGCGCTGGAGCATCTCGGCGCGCACGTCGCCGTCGCGGCCGCCGTTGCGCACGTACCACTGCCGCGTCGCGACGATCTCGAGCGGCTTGTCGCCCTTCTCGTAGAAGTTGGTCATCCGCTGCGTCGGCGTGGGCTCACCGACCAGGTCTCCGCTCTCGCGCAGCAGCGCCACCAGCGCCTCGCGCGCGCTGAACGCCGTCTTGCCGGCCAGCTCGGCGTACGCCGCGGCGGCGGCCGGCGCGGCCAGCCACTCGGGGGTCTCGCGGGTGAAGCGGCCGTCGCGGCCCACGACCGTGCGCACCGGCAGGTCGAGCTCGCGCCACCAGGTGACGTCGGTGAGGTCGCCGAAGGTGCAGCACATGACCAGGCCGGAGCCCTTGTCCTGCTCCGCGGCCGGGTGGGCCAGCACGGGCACCTCGACGCCGAAGACCGGGCTGGACACGGTGGTGCCGAACAGCGGCTGGTATCGCTCGTCGTCGGGGTGGGCGATCAGGGCCACCACGCTGGGGATCAGCTCGGGACGGGTGGTCTCGACGTGCACCGGGGAGCTCGCGGCCCCGTCGGTCGACACCGGGTGGAACGCGACGCGGTGGTAGGCGCCGGCGTACTCGCGCGACTCCAGCTCGGCCTGGGCCACCGCGGTCTGGAAGGTGACGTCCCACAGCGTGGGGGCCTCCTGCAGGTAGGCCTCGCCGCGGGCGAAGTTGCGCAGGAACGCGCGCTGGCTGACGGTCTGCGCCTTCGGCCCGATCGTCGTGTAGTGCTGCTTCCAGTCCACCGACAGACCCAGCGTGCGCCACAGCGACTCGAAGACCTGCTCGTCCTGCTCGACGAGCTGCTCGCACAGCGCGATGAAGTTGGGCCGGCTGATCGGCACCTGGCGCTTCGAGTCGGGCTTGGCCGGCGGGGTGAAGTCGGCGTCGAAGGGCAGCGACGGGTCGCAGCGCACGCCGAAGTAGTTCTGCACCCGGCGCTCGGTGGGCAGGCCGTTGTCGTCCCAGCCCATCGGGTAGAACACCGACTTGCCGCGCATCCGCTGGAAGCGGGCGATCAGGTCGGTGTGGGTGTAGGAGAAGACGTGGCCCACGTGCAGGCTGCCGCTCACCGTCGGCGGCGGGGTGTCGATGGAGTAGACGTTCGCGCGCGGCTGGGTGCGGTCGAAGGCGTAGGTGTCGTCGGCCTTCCACTGCTGGCTCCAGGTGGCCTCGAGACCCTCCAGCGCCGGCTTGTCCGGTACGACGACGGCGCGGGGAGCGCTCGACGTGTCGGGGGCCTGGGGCGACTGGGTCTCGGTCATGGCCCCAGATTAGGGGTGCCGAGGGTCGGGCCCGAAATCGATTCGCGCTGGTCAGGGCACGGATCGGGGCGGGCGGCCGGGTCGTCGCCGGGTGGTCGCCGGGTCGTCGCCGGGCCGGCCGGCCGCGGAACCGAGGTGCCCCCGGCGCCGGGGTCGCCCTAGCCTCCGGGCATGACCTCCGCCGCGCCCGACCCCGACACCGGGCTGAGCGTCGAGCTCACCACCGACCCCGTCGCGTTCCTGCGCGAGGCCGCCGACGTGCTCGCCGCCGACCCGGTCGTCTCCAGCGTGGTGGTCACGGTGACCCGGCGGGCCGTGGCGGCGGCCGAGCGCGGCGAAGGACCGCCCGCCGACCAGCCGTGCTGGTGGGCGCTGGTGCGCCGCGGTGACGAGCTGGTCGGCGCGGCCATGCGCACGGCGCCGCTGCCGCCGCACCCGCCGTACCTGCTGCCGATGCCCGACGACGCCGCGGAGGCGCTGGCCGACGTGGTGCTCGGTCGCGGGGAGGAGCTGACCGCGGCCAACGGGATGCTGCCGGCCACCCGGGTGTTCTGCGAGCGGGTGGCCGCGCGCGCCGGCGGGCAGGCGCGGGTGCACGAGCACCTGCGGCTCTTCGAGGCCCGCGCGGTGGTGGCGCCCCGGCCGGTGACGGGCCGCCTCCGCGTCGCGACCCGCGGGGACGTCGACCTCGCCGTCGCGTGGTTCGCCGCCTTCCACGACGCCGCCGCCGCGCAGGCCGGTCGCGACCCGGGCGGCGACACCCTCGAGCACGTCGGGCCCGAGGAGATGACGCGTCGCGTCGACGACGGCCTGGTCTGGCTGTGGGAGGACGCCGGCCGCCCGGTGCACCTCACCGCCGTGAGCGCCCCGGGGCTCGGCGTGGTGCGGGTCGGGCCGGTCTACACCCCCGAGGAGAGCCGCGGCCGGGGCTACGCCAGCGCCGCCGTCGCCGCGCTCACCCAGCGGGTGCTCGACGAGGGCCACCGCCCGTGCCTGTTCACCGACCAGGCCAACCCGGTGTCGAACAGGATCTACACCGCGCTGGGCTACCGCCCCGTCGTCGACACCGCCAACCTGCGGGTGGTGCGGAGCCCTCACTAGACTGGGCTCGAGATGACCGAGAGCCCCGCGACACCCGCTGCCCCCCGCCTCGCCGAGACCGCCGCCGAGGTGGAGGACGCGCTGCTCTCGCGCTGGCCCGAGACCCGGCTCGAGCCCTCCCTCGACCGCATCCGCGCGTTCACCGAGATGCTGGGGGAGCCGCAGGCCTCCTACCCCGTCGTGCACCTCACCGGCACCAACGGCAAGACCAGCACCGCGCGGATGGTCGACGCCCTGCTGCGGTCGCTCGACCTGCGCACCGGCCGGTTCACCAGCCCCCACGTCGAGCGGATCAACGAGCGCATCAGCATCGACGGCGAGCCGCTCGACGACGAGGCGTTCGTGCGGGCGTTCAACGACGTCGCGCCGTTCACCCACCTCGTCGACGAGGACCAGCCGCACCCGCTGTCGTTCTTCGAGACCGTGGTCGGCATGGCCTTCGCCGCCTTCGCCGACGCGCCGGTGGACGTCGCCGTCGTCGAGGTCGGCATGGGCGGGTCGTGGGACGCCACCAACGTGGCCGACGCCGCGGTGGCCGTCGTCCTGCCGGTGGCCCTCGACCACGCGCAGTACCTCGGCGACAGCATCGGCGCGATCGCGGGGGAGAAGGCCGGCATCATCAAGCCGGGCTCCCGGGCCGTGCTGGCGCAGCAGGGCCCCGAGGCGACCGAGGTGCTGCTGGCCCGCGCCACCGAGGTGGGCGCCGACGTCGTGCGCGAGGGCCTCGACTTCGGCGTCGTGTCGCGGGTGGCGGCCGTCGGCGGGCAGCTGGTCTCGCTGCAGGGGCTGCGTGCCCGCTACGACGAGGTGTTCCTGCCGCTGCACGGCGCCCACCAGGCGCAGAACGCCGCCGTCGCGCTGGCCGCGGTGGAGTCGTTCGTCGGCGGCGAGCAGCCGCTCGACGCCGAGCTGGTCGCGGCGGCGTTCGCCGGGGTGACCTCCCCGGCCCGCCTCGAGGTCGTGCGGCGCAGCCCGACCGTCGTGCTCGACGCCGCGCACAACCCCCACGGTGCCGCCGCGCTGGCCGCGGCCATCGACGACTCCTTCACCTTCTCCCCGCTCATCGGCGTGGTCGGCGTGATGGGCGACAAGGACGCCGAGGGCCTGCTCGCGGCGCTGGAGCCGCAGCTGGCGCACGTCGTGTGCACCCAGGCCTCCACCGACCGCGCGATGCCCGCCGACGCGCTCGCCGAGGTGGCCCGCAACATCTTCGACGACGACAGGGTGAGCGTGGTGCCGCTGCTGGGCGACGCCCTCGACGCCGCGGCCGCGCTGGCCGAGGCCGGCGACGCGTTCGGCGACCCGCTGGGCTCCGGCGCGGTGCTGGTGACCGGCTCCGTGGTCACCGCCGGCGAGGCCCGGCGCCTGCTGGTGGGCGACCGCGAGCGCCGCGACCGCCGGCGGGCCACCCCGGTGGCCGAGCGTGAGGACCTCCCGTGAAGCGCTCGCCGCGCCGCGCGATGTGCTCGGCCATCCTCAGCCTCGAGGCGGTGACCCTCGGGCTCACCACTCCGGTGCTGCTCACCCTCACCGACGTCTCGACGCCCGTGGGGCTGGCCATCGGCCTCGGCCTGGCGCTGGCCTGCGTGCTGCTCGCCGGCATGCTGCGCTCGTCGTGGGCCTACACCGCCGGCTGGGTGGTGCAGGCCGCGGCCGTGCTGCTCGGCTTCGTGGTGCCGGCGATGTTCCTCCTCGGCGCGATCTTCGCGCTGCTGTGGGGCAGCGCGATCTTCCTCGCCGACAAGATCGACCGCGAGCGGGCCGCGGCGTACGCCGCTGCGGAGCACGACGACGACCCCGGGGCCGACGCCCCCGTCTGACGACCACCCGGTCGTCCACCCGGTCGTCCACCCGGTCGTTCACCCGGTCAGCGCGCGGGCCAGCACCACCAGCACCCGGTCGAGCTCGGCGTCGGTGCACCCGCCGAACCCGACCACCAGCCCGGTGAGGTCGCTGGTGCGGGAGTAGTCGGCGAGCAGCGGCACGTCGAAGCCCGCCGCCCGCGCCGCGGCGTGGGCCGCGCGGGTGCGGGCGGCCTCGAGGCGCACCGTGACGTACATGCCGGCGGCCGGGCCGCCGAGCTCGCCGAGGGGGCCCAGCGCACCCACCACGCGGGCCGCGCGCTCGGCGTACACGCGACGCGCGGAGCGCACCACCGCGTCGACGTAGCCGTCGCGCAGCAGCGAGAGCAAGGCCCGCTGGGCCGGCCACGACGCGGCGTCGTGGGTGGCGGCCCGGCGCCGGGCCACCGCCTCGCCGACGCCGGCGGGCGCCACCAGCCACCCCAGCCGCAGCGCGGGGGAGACGGTCTTGCTGGTGGTGCCGAGGTAGGCCACCTGCTCGCGGTCGAGCGCGGCCAGCGCCGGGATCGGCGCGACGTCGTAGCGGAACTCGGAGTCGTAGTCGTCCTCCACCACCAGCGTCGCGGCGGCGCGCGCCGCGTCGAGCAGCGCCACCCGGTGGGCGCCGGGCATGGTGGTGCCGAGCGGGTGCTGGTGGGCCGGGGTGACGTACGCCGCCACGCACCTGCTGAGGTCGTCGACCCGCTCACCGGCGGGCAGGTCGCGCACCGGGCGCCCGGCGGCGCGCACGGTCTCCACCGCGGCGCGGTAGCCGGGGTCCTCGACGCCCACGGGGCCCGGCGGCAGCGCGGCGAGCAGGTGGCGCAGGCCGTCGGTGGTGCCGGCGGTCACCTGCACCTCGTCGGGGTCGCAGGCCAGGCCGCGGGTGCGCGAGAGCCGGTCGGCCAGGGCCTCGCGCAGCGCGGGCAGGCCGCGGGGGTCGGCGTACCCGGGCGGCGGGCTGGCCGCCGACACCTCGCGCCACGCGCGTCGCCAGGCCGCCCGGTGGCGCGGGTCGATCCACGGGGTGCCGGTGTCGAGGCGCACCAGCGGCGCCCGGTCGGGGGCCACCGGGCCGGCGCGGCGCGGAGGGCGCACGGCGGTCGGCGGGGCGCTGGCGACGTAGGTGCCGGAGCCGCGACGTCCCTCCAGCCAGCCCTCGGCCACCAGCTGGCCCCACGCCTGCTCGGTGACCGCGCGGGCGACCCCGAGCTCGGCGGCGAGCGCTCGGCTGCTCGGCAGCCGGTCGCCCGGGGTCAGCGTGCCGCCGGTGACCAGGTCGCGCACCTGGCCGGCCAGCTGGGCGCCCAGCGGCGTCGCGGCCGCGCGGTCGAGCCGCAGGGGGAGGGCGGGGGGCATCGGAGCTCCTGGGGGAGGTGACCGGCTCAAGTGGCCTGCGCGAGGGAGGCTTTGGTGGCCCGTGCGCACAGGCCACTGTGCCACCAGGATCGACCGGTGACCACCCCCGCCGCCCCGCTCTCGCCCACCCCGCGCACCACCGTCACCCGCGGCCGCACCCGCATGGTGGCCGAGCGCGCCGCGCTGCACGCCGTGCTGGCCGAGGGCCTGGTCGCCCACCTCGCGGTGACGGTGGGCGAGGGCGACGACGCCCACCCGCTGGTGCTGCCCACGGCGTACGCCGTCGACCCCGACGGCCCCGACGACGAGGGCACCCTCTACGTGCACGCCTCGGTGGCGGCGGGGTGGCTGCGCGCCTCGGTGGCGGCGCAGGTCTGCGTGACGGTGACCCTGCTCGACGGGCTGGTGCTGGCCCGCTCGGCGTTCCACCACTCGATGAACTACCGCTGTGCCGTGGTGATCGGCGCCGGCCGGCTGGTCGACGACCCCGCCGAGCGCGCGCACGCCCTCGACCTGGTGGTCGACCACGTCGTGCCGGGCCGCTCGGCCACGCTGCGCGCCACCACCCGCAAGGAGCTCGCCGCCACCGCCGTGCTGGCCGTGCCGCTGCGCGAGGCCTCGGTGAAGGCCCGTGCGGGCGGCCCGGTCGACGACGACGAGGACGTCGCGGCCGGCACCTGGGGCGGGCAGGTGCCGCTGGCGCTGGTGGCGGGCGCGCCGGTGCCCGACGCCGACGCCGTCGCAGCCTCCGGCCCGGTGCCTCCCGACGTGCTCGGGCGCGCGCAGCAGCTGGGTGCGTCGGGGGTGGAGGCGCCCGCGGCGTCGGCTCGGTAGGGTCCGTGCCATGACGCAGCGCACCCTGGTCCTCCTCAAGCCCGACACCGTCCGCCGGGGCCTGGTGGGGGAGGTGCTCTCCCGCTTCGAGGCCAAGGGCCTCGACGTGGTGGCCCTCGAGCTGCGCCACGTCGACGCCGAGCTCGCCGACCGCCACTACGCCGAGCACGTCGAGCGCGACTTCTACCCGCCGCTGCGGGCGTTCGTCACCAGCGGCCCGCTGGTGGCGATGGTGCTCGAGGGCGACGAGGCCGTCGAGGTCGTGCGGGCGCTGAACGGCGCCACCGACGGTCGCAAGGCCGCCCCGGGCACGATCCGCGGCGACCTGTCGCTGTCGAACCGGGAGAACCTCGTGCACGGCTCCGACTCCCCGGAGTCGGCCGCCCGCGAGATCGCCCTCTGGTTCCCCGGCCTCTGAGCCGTGTCGCGGGTTTCGCCAGCCGGCTGGCGAAACCCGCACCTGTCGGCCCACGCGTAGGCCGACAGGTGCCGGAGTCACCAGCCGGCTGGTGAGACCCGCGCCCGCACCGGTCACACGCGCAACACGCGCCCCGGCGTGCCTGCGCCGAACCGGGGGGTGGCCTCCCTACGCTCTCGCCCAGGGTCGGCACGCCGTGCCCTCTTCCCCCTGCACGGCTCGAGCGCACTGCGAGGCACCAGTCATGGCGAACAGCTTCTTCGGCCGGGACATGGCCGTCGACCTCGGCACCGCCAACACGCTGGTCTACGCCCGCGGCCGGGGCGTGCTGCTCGACGAGCCCAGCGTCGTGGCGCTGAACACCGCGACCGGCGAGATCCTCGCGGTGGGCCACGAGGCGAAGCGGATGATCGGGCGCACCCCCGACACCATCACCGCCATCCGCCCGCTCAAGGACGGCGTGATCGCCGACTTCGAGGCGACCGAGCAGATGCTGCGCTACTTCATCCAGCAGGTGCACCGGCGCCGCTCCTGGGCCAAGCCCCGCATGGTCATCTGCGTGCCGAGCGGCATCACCGCCGTCGAGCAGCGCGCGGTGAAGGAGGCCGGCTACCAGGCCGGCGCCCGCCGCGTCTACATCGTCGAGGAGCCGATGGCCGCGGCCATCGGCGCCGGGCTGCCGGTGCACCAGGCCACCGGCAACATGGTCGTCGACGTCGGCGGCGGCACGACCGAGGTGGCCGTGATCTCGCTGGGCGGCATCGTCACCAGCCTCTCGGTGCGCACCGCCGGCGACGACCTCGACGCCGCGATCGTGGCGTGGATGAAGAAGGAGTACTCGCTCATGCTCGGCGAGCGCACCGCCGAGGAGGTCAAGATGACCCTGGGCTCGGCGTTCCCGCTGCCCGACGAGCCCGAGGCCGAGATCCGCGGGCGCGACATGGTCTCCGGCCTGCCGCGCACCGTCGTGGTCTCCAGCGCGGAGGTGCGCCTGGCCCTCGAGGAGCCGCTGCACACCATCGTCGACGCGGTGCGCACCACCCTCGACCAGACCCCGCCCGAGCTGGCCGGCGACATCATGGACCGCGGCATCGTGCTGACCGGCGGGGGAGCGCTGCTGCGCGGCCTCGACGAGCGGCTGCGCCACGAGACGGGGATGCCGGTGCACGTCGCCGAGGACCCGCTCAGCTCGGTGGCCCTGGGCGCGGGCAAGTGCGTCGAGGAGTTCGAGGCCCTCCAGCAGGTGCTGGTCACCGACCCGAGGCGCTACTGATGAGCCTCCTCGAGCGCGTGCGCACCCCTGAGCAGCCCGAGAGCCGACCCGGCGCCACCGGTCCCCGCCTGCGGTCGCGGGCGCGGTCCCAGGGCTCCCAGCGCGAGCGCCGCTGGCGCGCCGGCGGCCCCGGCGAGCCGCCGCAGCGCCCGTCGCGCGCGCTGCTGCTCGCGCTGGTGCTGGCCAGCCTCAGCCTCACCACCCTCGACGCCACCACCGGCGACGACTCCCCGCTGGAGCCCGTGCGCGCCGGCATCGGCGAGGTGCTCGGCCCGGTGGAGGTCGGCGCCGCGGCGGTGGTGCGCCCCTTCACCTCGGTGTCGCAGTGGTTCCGCACCCAGGACGCGCTGCGCGCCGACGTCGACGACCTGAAGGCCGAGAACTCCCTGCTGCGCGGGCGGCTCGCGACCGCCGACCTCGACCGCAACCGCCTCGCCGAGTACGACGCGCTCAGCGACGTCGCCTCCGACCTCGGTCACCGGCTCGTGCCGGCCCGCGTGGTCGGCATCGGCGCGGCCCAGTCGTTCTCCAGCACCGTGACCATCGACGCCGGCTCGGAGGCCGGGCTCACCCCCGACATGACCGTGCTGAACAACGACGGGCTCGTCGGGCGGGTGCTGCGCACCACCCGCACCACCGCCACCGTGCTGCTCGCCGTCGACCCCGAGTCGACCGTCGGGGCCCGCGTCGGGCGCAGCATGGAGGTCGGCTTCCTGCGCGGCGGCGGCAGCCTGGCCGAGGACGGCGACCTCGACCTCGAGCTCGTCGACGACGCCTACGTGCCCGACCGCGACGACACCGTGGTCACCTGGGGCAGCGACAGCGGCGCGCCGTACCTCTCCGGCATCCCGATCGGCCGGGTCACCCGTGTCTACAGCTCGCTGCGCGAGACCACCCAGCGCGCCGTCGTCGAGCCCTACGTCGACTTCTCCGCCCTCGACCTCGTCGGCGTGGTGGTGCCGACCGGCACCACCAGCGACCGCGCGGTCATCGAGGACGACGGGACGCTGCGGTGAGCGCCGTGCGCGCCGCCGTGGCGGGCCTGGCCGTGCTCGTGGCGCTGGTGCTGCAGGTGACCCTCTTCCCGCACCTCGCGTGGCAGGGCATCGTGCCCAACCTGTGCCTGCTCGTGGTGGTGGCCGCGGCCCTGACCCGCGGGCCCCAGTTCGCGATGGTGCTCGGCTTCGCCGCCGGTGTGCTGCTCGACCTCGCCCCGCCGGCCGACCACGTGGCCGGGCGCTGGGCGCTGGCGCTGATGCTGGTCGGGTACGTCGCCGGGCTGGTGCGCCAGGACAGCCGCCCCTCGGCCACCACGGTGGTCGCGACGGTGGCGGCGTCGTCGTTCGTCGGCACGTCGCTGTTCGCGATCACCGGCCTGCTGCTGCGCGACCCCGCGCTGGGCGTCGGTGAGCTGCTGCAGGTGATCGGTGTCGCGCTCGTCTGGGACGTGCTGCTCACCCCGTTCGTGCTGCCGCCGCTGATGGCGGCCTTCCGCCGCCTCGAGCCCGGTCGGGCGCTGGCCTGATGGCCCGCACCCCTTCCCCGGGCTCCCGCCCGTCCTGGCTCCCCGGCCCGTCGCGGTCCGTGCGTCCGTCCGCCGGGCGGGTCAGCGGTCTCAGCGTCACCGGCGAGGAGCAGAGCGGCAGCCGCCGCAGCCGGCTGCGCCTCGTGGTCATCCAGGCCCTGGTGTTCTCGCTCTTCGCGACGCTGCTGGTGCGCCTGTACTACCTCCAGGTCGTCAGCGGCGAGCAGTACCAGACGCAGGCGGCCTCGCAGTCGGTGCGCGACATCGTCGTGCAGCCCCAGCGGGGCCTGGTCGTCGACGACATGGGTCGTCCGCTGGTCGCCAACCGCACGTCGTGGGTGGTCTCGGTCGACCGCACGCTGCTGGGCAACCTGCGCGAGCGCGACGCCCGCACGGTGCTCGAGCGGGTCGCCGACGTGAGCGGCGTGCCGCTGCGCACGGTCGAGCGCTCGCTGGTCACCTGCGGCGACCCCGGCAGCGTCGACGGCGTGTGCTGGAACGGCTCGCCGTACCAGCCGGTGCCGGTGGCCGAGGACGTCGACCAGGGCGTGGCCCTGCGCATCCTCGAGCAGCCCGAGGACTACCCCTCGGTGCTCGCCGAGCAGCAGACCGTGCGGTCCTACCCCCAGCCCTTCGGCGTCAACCTGGCCCACGTGCTCGGCTACCTGAGCCCGATCACCGAGGACGAGCTCGACCAGGCCGAGGCCGACAACGACGCCTCCGTCAACGGCGCCTCGTCGGTGGGCCGCGCGGGCGTGGAGAAGCAGTACGACTCCTGGCTGCGCGGCATGCCGGGCTACAAGTCGGTGGCCGTCGACTCGATGGGCCGGGTGCTCGGCGACGACGGCGAGGTCGAGGCGCGACCCGGCGACACCCTGGTCACCTCCATCGACGCCCGCGTGCAGGGCGTCGTCGAGCGCCAGCTCGCGAAGACCATCGCCACCGCACGCAGGACCTTCGACACCGTGACGGGCAGGAACTACGTCGCCGACTCCGGCGCCGCAGTGGTCCTCGAGGCCGACACCGGCCGGGTCGTGGCGATGGCCAGCCAGCCCACCTACGACCCCGAGGACTGGGTAGGCGGCATCAGCCAGTCGCAGCTCAAGCGGCTGTACTCCGAGGCGGCCGGCACCCCGCTGCTCGGGCGAGCCACCCAGGGCCAGTTCGCCCCGGGGTCCACCTGGAAGCCGTTCATGACCGCGGGCGCGCTCACCCACGGCTACTCGCCCGACACCCGCCTCGACTGCTCCTCGTCGTTCCGCGTCGGCAACCGCGACTTCAAGAACTACGAGTCGGGCGCCTACGGCTCGATCGGGTTCGCGCAGGCGCTCGAGGTCTCCTGCAACACCTTCTTCTACCGCGTGGGCTACGACTACTGGCAGCGCTTCGGCTCCGACGTCGCCGACGTGGACGCCAAGGACCCGCTGGTGGAGGAGTCGAAGGCGTTCGGGTTCGGCAGCGAGACCGGCATCGACCTGCCCGGCGAGGCCGCCGGCCGGATCGCCGACCGGGAGTGGAAGCGGGAGTACTACCGCTCGATGAAGGACTACTACTGCGGCATCGCCGACGCGCCGCAGGACGCCCAGACCTCCGACTTCGTCTACACCTTCGCCGGCGAGTTCTGCGTCGAGGGCTTCGCCTACCGCGCCGGCGACGCGGTCAACTTCGCCATCGGCCAGGGCGACACCATCGTCACGCCGCTGCAGCTGGCCCGGGCGTACGGCGCCCTCGCCAACGGCGGCACCCTCTACGCGCCCCGCGTGGGCAAGGCCGTCGTCGGCCCCGACGGCAAGGTCATCTCGCGCATCGAGCCCAAGGTGCAGGGCACCGTCGACCTGCCCGCCGAGACCCTGCGCTACATCGACGAGGCGCTCAAGGGCGTCACCAGCCGCGGCACCATGGCCTGGCGGATGACCGGCTTCCCCCTCGACGAGGTGCCGATCCGCTCCAAGACCGGCTCCGCGGAGGTCTACGGCAAGCAGTCGACGTCGTGGGTGGCCTCCTACTCCGACGACTACGTCGTGGTGATGATGGTCAGCCAGGGCGGCACCGGCTCGGGCACGTCGGGCCCGGCGGTCCGCGAGATCTGGGAGTCGCTGTACGGCGTGAAGGGCGAGTCGGTCGTGCCGGACGACGCCGCCATCCCCGGCACCACCCCGCCCGCCGGGCTGCCCACCTTCGCCGGTGACGGCTCGATCCTGCCGCCGGTGGGTCCCACGACCACCGATGACCGCACCACCCGGGCGTCGCAGGGAGGCACCCCGTGAGCACCGGACTGCGCCCCGCACCGGCGTCCACCCGACCGCGGCTGCGCTGGGCCGGCATCGACTGGGTGCTGCTCGGGGCCGTGCTCGGCCTCGTCGTGATCGGCACGCTGCTGGTGTGGTCGGCCACCGCGGGGCGCGACGACCTCACCGGCGGCGACCCCACCGCCTACCGCGACCGCCACCTGACCAACGTGGTGATCGGGGCGGTGCTGATGGCCGCCGTCGCCGTCTCCGACCACCGGTGGGTGCGCATCGCCGCGCCGCTGGTCTACCTCGGCTCCGTGCTGGGCCTGGTGCTGGTGCTGGTCATGGGCTCCACCATCAACGGCTCCCGGTCCTGGCTGATGGTCGGTGGGATGTCGGTGCAGCCGTCGGAGTTCGCCAAGCTGGCCGTGGTCATCGGCATGGGCCTGGTGCTCAGCGGCCGCGCCCGCGGTCGCTGGCGCGCGCAGGTGGGGCTGGTGGAGGTGCTGCTGATGCTGGTCATCGCCGCCGTGCCGGCCGCGCTGATCCTGCTGCAGCCCGACCTCGGCACCATGCTCGTGCTCACCGCCACCGTGTTCGGCGTGCTCGCCGTCTCCGGCGCCCGGCGCCGGTGGCTGGCGCTGCTGGCCGGCGGCGGGCTCACCGTGGCCGTCGCCGCCGTGGCGGCCGGCGTGCTGAAGGAGTACCAGGTCGACCGGTTCCTGGCCTTCACCAACCCCGACCTCGACCCCCGCGGCGCCGGCTACAACGTCGAGCAGGCCCGCATCGCGGTGGGCAACGGCGGGCTGTTCGGCGAGGGCCTCTTCGACGGCTCCCAGACCCGCTCGGGCTTCGTGCCCGAGCAGCACACCGACTTCGTCTTCACCGTCGCCGGCGAGGAGCTGGGCCTGGTCGGCGCCGGCGTCCTCATCGGCCTGCTGCTGCTCGTGCTGTGGCGGGCGCTGGCCATCGCCACCCGCACCGACGACGTCTTCGGCCGCGTCGCCGCCGCCGGCATCGCCTGCTGGTTCGGCTTCCAGGCCTTCCAGAACATCGGCATGTGCCTGGGCATCATGCCGGTCACCGGCGTCCCGCTGCCGTTCGTGTCGTACGGCGGCAGCTCGATGTTCGCCGGCATGCTCGCCGTGGGCCTGCTGCAGAACATCCACCTGCGCGCCACCGCGCCGCAGCCCAAGCGCTACACCGCCTCGCCCCGCGTGCTCGCCGTCCGCTGACCTGCGCCTCGGTCCGCTGTTCGACGGCTGCTGGGCTGCTGCGCGGTGCTGCCCCGAGTGGCGCGATCGCGCCGGTCGGGCAGGGCGGGACCAGGCCGCTCGCGCCACCGGTGCGAGCCAGACCGGCAGCGGTCGTCGGCTAGGGCTGCACCGACAGGAACAGGAACGTCGCCAGCAGCACCAGGTGCACGAG
The DNA here is from genome assembly GCF_058681775.1 of Nocardioides sp. FY1077. NCBI lineage: Bacteria > Bacillati > Actinomycetota > Actinomycetes > Propionibacteriales > Nocardioidaceae > Nocardioides > Nocardioides sp. FY1077. The sequence goes on from NZ_JBZWDB010000002.1 coordinate 732,942, forward strand.
GCCCTGGAGCGCCTTGGCGCGGCCCTGGGCCACGGTCAGGACCGAGACCAGGACGGTGATGGCGAGCAGCACCATCTGGGTCGGCTCCAGGCCCAGCTCGAGCGGACCGTCGAGCCAGATCATCGCCACCGCGATGGCGGGGATGGTCAGGCCGATGGAGGCCATCGCCGAGCCGTAGGCCAGGTTGAGGCTGGTCTGCACGCGGTCGCGGGCGGCGTTGCGCACCGCCGAGGCCGACTCGGGGGCGAGCACCAGGAGCGCGATCACGACGCCGACGACGGCGTACGGGAAGCCGAGCGCGGCGACGCCGTCCTCGATGGTGGGCGAGAGCAGCTTGGCCAGGCCGACCACCGACACCAGGGCCGCGGTGAGCAGCGCGAGGCTGGTCAGCGCCTGGCGGGAGGTGGGCGGGTCGGCGTGACCGTCCTCGTCCTCGTCGAGCAGGCCGGTGACGCGGCCGTGGTCGTCGCTGCTGACGGGCAGGAAGAAGTCGCGGTGGCGCACGGTCTGGGTGAAGACGAACCCGGCGTAGAGCGCCAGGGAGGCGACGGCGGCGAAGGCCAGCTGCGAGGCGGAGTACTCCCGGCCCTGCGCGGAGGTGGTGAAGCTGGGGAGCACCAGGGCCACCCCGGCCAGCGTGACGACCGTGGAGAGGGCCGAGCCCGTGCCGCTGGCGTTGAACGCGACCAGGTGGTGCTTGAGCGCGCCCACCAGCAGCGAGATGCCGGCGATGCCGTTGAGGGTGATCATCAGCGCCGCGAACACCGTGTCGCGGGCGTAGCTGCTGGTGCCCTCGCCGCCGCTGGTCATCAGCATCACGATGAGGCCCACCTCGATCACCGTGACCGCCACGGCCAGGATCAGCGACCCGAACGGCTCGCCCACCTTGTGGGCGACCACCTCGGCGTGGTGCACGGCCGCGACCACGGCGCCGACGAGGAAGACCCCGATCAGCACCAGCACGGGCCACGCCTCGTGGCTGGCCCAGGTGGCGGCCAGCACCACCAGGGCGCCCACGGGCACCACCACGGTCCACCGGAGGGAGCCGCGTACGGCGGTGTCGCTCACGGCCTCGACCCTATCGGGGCCGGTCAGGGCGGTGAGGGCCGGTCACGGGCGGTCGGGGCCGGCCCGGGGCGCCTGCGCCGCGGCCGTGGCCGCCGTGTCGTGCGCGTGCGGGAGCCCGCCGTACCCTGGACCGGTCCCCGATCGCTGTGAGGTTGCCGCATGTCCACCATCCCGGGTCTCGAGAGCACCGAGACGAGCCGCGCCACCGGCGCGAGCGTCTTCGCGCGCCTCGAGCCCTTCCTGCCGAGCGTCTCCAAGCCGATCCAGTACGTCGGCGGCGAGCTCAACTCGACCGTGAAGGAGTGGGACTGCGGTGCGGCGACCGGTGACGGCGAGACCGTGCGCTGGGCGCTGATGTACCCCGACGCCTACGAGGTCGGCCTGCCCAACCAGGGCGTGCAGATCCTCTACGAGGTGCTCAACGAGCGCGACTGGATCGTGGCGGAGCGCACCTACGCGGTGTGGCCCGACATGGAGGCCGTGATGCGCGCCGGCGACGCCCACGGCCCGATCCCGCAGTTCACCGTCGACGCCCACCGCTCGGTGCGCGACTTCGACGTCCTGGGCCTCAGCTTCTCCACCGAGCTGGGCTACACCAACATGCTCAACGCCCTCGACCTCGCCGGCATCAGCCTGCACGCCGCCGACCGCGGCGCCGACGAGCCGGTGGTGCTGGCCGGCGGCCACGCGGCCTTCAACCCCGAGCCGATCGCCGACTTCGTCGACGCGGCCGTGCTCGGCGACGGCGAGGAGGTCGTGCTCGCCATCTCCGAGGTCGTGCGCGACTGGAAGGCCCAGGGCCGCCCGGCCGGCGCGATGGCCTCGCCCCGCGACGAGCTGCTGCGTCGCCTCGCGGTGAGCGGCAACATCTACGTGCCGAAGTTCTACGACGTCACCTACACCGCCGACGGCGCGGTGGCCGCCGTCGTGCCGAACGTCGTCGGCGTGCCCCACCGGGTGCGCAAGCACACGCTGATGGACCTCGACGCGTGGCCGTACCCCGCCAAGCCGCTGGTGCCGCTGGCCGAGACCGTGCACGAGCGCTTCTCGGTGGAGATCTTCCGCGGCTGCACCCGCGGGTGCCGGTTCTGCCAGGCCGGGATGATCACCCGCCCCGTGCGCGAGCGCTCCATCGAGACGATCGGCGACATGGTCGAGAACGGCATCCGCACCACCGGCTTCGAGGAGGTCGGCCTGCTCTCGCTCTCCAGCGCCGACCACACCGAGATCGCCGAGGTGGCCGCCGGCCTCGCCGACCGCTACGAGGGCACCAACGTCTCCCTCAGCCTGCCGTCCACCCGCGTCGACGCGTTCAACATCAGCCTGGCCAACGAGTTCTCCCGCAACGGCCGGCGCTCGGGGCTGACGTTCGCCCCCGAGGGCGGCTCGGAGCGGCTGCGCAAGGTGATCAACAAGATGGTCACCGAGGACGACCTGATCCGCACGGTGGCCGCGGCGTACTCCCACGGCTGGCGGCAGGTGAAGCTCTACTTCATGTGCGGCCTCCCCACCGAGACCGACGAGGACGTCCTGCAGATCGCCGACCTGGCCAAGCGGGTCATCGCGACCGGCCGGGAGGTCTCCGGACGCAACGACATCCGCTGCACCGTCTCGATCGGCGGGTTCGTGCCGAAGCCGCACACGCCGTTCCAGTGGGCCGCGCAGCTCGACCACGAGACCACCGACGACCGGCTGCGCCAGCTGCGCGAGCTGGTGCGCGCCGACAAGAAGTTCGCCCGCGCCATCGGCTTCCGCTACCACGACGGCAAGCCCGGCATCGTCGAGGGACTGCTCTCGCGCGGCGACCGCCGCGTCGGCGCCGTCATCGAGCAGGTCTGGCGCGACGGCGGCCGCTTCGACGGCTGGAGCGAGCACTTCTCCTACGACCGCTGGATGGTCGCCGCCGAGCAGGCGCTGGCCGGCACCGGCGTCGACGTCGACTGGTACACCGTGCGCGAGCGGGGCTACGACGAGACGCTGCCGTGGGACCACCTCGACTCCGGCCTCGACAAGGACTGGCTCTGGGCCGACTGGGAGGACGCGATCGACCCGTCCTCCGACGTCGAGGTCGAGGACTGCCGCTGGACGCCCTGCTACGACTGCGGCGTCTGCCCGGAGATGGGCACCGAGATCCAGGTCGGGCCCACCGGTCGGCAGCTGCTGCCGCTCGCGGTGGTCTGAGGACCGCTCAGGCGGTCACGTCACCGCCTCGACCGCCGCCCAGGCGGCGGTCGAGGTCGCTGCCGTCGGTGGCGAAGACCACGCAGACCAGCGCGTCGCCGTCCTGCGGCGGGTCGTTCGGGGTGATGCCGAGCAGGGTGAGGTCGGCGAGGTCGCCGTCGGGCACCACGCCCTGCGACGTGGCGAGGTCGGTGCAGAACGACGACACGTCGCCGGTGTAGTCCTCCACCTCGTCGCCCTCCAGGGTGGTCGCGCCCACGACCTCGCCGCCGTGGGGGCTGTCGCACGCCACGACCTCGATCCCGCTCACCGGCTCGTCGAGGTCGTCGGTGAGGCCGGAGGCGGTGAAGCAGTCGCCGGTCTCGAGCTCGTCGATGCTGCTGTAGCGCTCGCCCACCACGACCACGGCGACCACCGCGCCGACCGCGACCAGCGTGCCGAGCACGCCGACCACCACCGCGGTCACCGCCGCCCACCGGCCGCTGCGCCGTCCGCCGCTGGTGCGTCGCAGCCCGACCACGCCCAGCACCGCACCGACCACCGACAGGCAGCAGGTGAGGCTGAGCACCAGCGCGACCACCGACACCGCGTCGGTCTCCGCGCCCGCGGGCCCGGGCCGGGCGCCGTACGGCGCCGGCTGGCCGTAGGGGTTGGCCTGGCCGTAGGGGTTGGCCTGGCCGTACGGCGCGGGCTGGCCGTGGGGGCCGGGCTGGCCGTAGGGGCCGGGGGAGGGCGGGGCGTCGGGCCGGTCGGGTGCGTCGTCCGGGCCGGTGCCGGGCCCGCCGGGCGGTGTCGTCACGCGGTCACTGTAGGGGCGCGCCGCGCGCGCCGACCTGGTCCTCCACGAACACGGGGCGCGCGGCCAGCGCACCCAGCACCGCCAGCGGCGCCACCAGCGCCGTGAGCAGCAGCAGGGGCACCGTCCAGCCGCCGGTGGCGTCGTAGAGCACGCCCACGACGAACGGCCCGAGAGCGGCCATCAGGTAGCCCGTCGACTGGGTGAACGCCGAGAGGGCGGCCGTGCCGGTGGCGGTGCGCGAGCGCAGGCCGATCAGGGTCAGCACCAGGGGGAAGGTGCAGCAGCCGATGCCGGCCAGCACGGCCCACAGCGGCGCCGCCCACGACGGGCCCACCAGCATGCCGACGTAGGCCACCGGGTAGGTGGCGGTCACGGCCAGCACCAGCGCCCGCGGGCGGGAGGTGGAGGCCAGCCGGCGGGGGAGCCACAGGCTGAGCGGGATGCTCACGCCGGCCACCAGGCCCACCAGCGCCCCGGCCGCCGACGCCGACCAGCCGTCGTCGCGCCACAGCTGGGCGAACCACCCGAAGATCACGTAGGCCTGGATCGACTGCAGGCCGAAGAACCCGGCCATCACCCAGCCCAGCGGGGTGCGGGCCACGTCGGTGAACGTGATCCCGTCCCCGCCGCCGCCGGCTGCTGCGCCGTCCGCGCCGTCGCCGCTGCGACCGCCGGGGCCGCGGTCGGTGGTCGGCGGGCTCCGGTCGAGGCGGGCCAGCACCACCCACGGCACCACGGCCACGACCGCCAGCAGCGCCCAGGTGCCGAGGCCCGAGCGCCAGCCGCCGGTGGCGTCGGCCAGCGGCACGGTGAGGGTGAGGGCGGCGGTCAGCCCGATGGCGAGGGCGGTGGTGTAGAGCGCGGTCACCTGACCGATGCGGTCGGGGAAGTGGCGCTTCACCAGGGAGGGCAGCAGCACGTTGGCCATCGCCATGCCCGCCACCGCCAGCAGCGAGGTGGCCAGGAACACGAGGTCGGAGTCGGTGAGCACGCGGGCCACGAGGCCGGTGACCGCGGCGAGCAGCGCCACCAGCGTCGTGCGGTGGATCCCCGCGCGGGCGGCCGCGGCCGGCGCGAACGCACCGAAGACGGCGAAGGCCAGCACGGGCAGCGACGTCAGCAGCCCGGCCTCGGTGGCCGACATGTCGAGGCCGTCGCGCACCTCCGCCAGCACCGGGCCCACGCTCACCGCCGCCGGGCGCAGGTTGAGCGCCAGCAGCAGCACGCCGACGAGCACGAACGGGACCGGACGTCGACTCACCGCGTCATGCTCGCACCGCACCGACCGGCCCCGAGGATCGGCCCCGGCGGGGACGTCGGTGCGGTGGGGCAGGATGCGCGTCGTGCGCCACATCGACGACGACCGGCGGCGTGCGCGGGTGGCCCGCCGGCACGCGCTGGCCCCCGCCCACCGCCTCGACGACGCGGTGGCGGCCACGCGTGCGATGACGGTGCTGCACGCCACCGAGCCGCCCACGGTCCACCTGTCGCTGCAGGCGCGCGTCGACGGGCTCACCGTGGGCGACGTCGAGCGGGCGCTCCACGACGACCGCAGCCTGGTCAAGCAGCTCGCGATGCGCCGCACGCTGTTCGTGTTCCCGCGTGACCTGCTGCCGGCGGCGTGGGGGAGCGCCTCCGCCCGCGTCGCCGGCCCTGTCGGCGTCCGGCTGGCCAAGGACGTCGAGGCCGCCGGCCTCGCCGACGACGGCACGGCCTGGCTCGAGGCCGCGCGGGCCGCCACCCTCGCGCGGCTCGCCGGCGGCGACGCGCTCACCGCCCAGGAGCTCCGCGCGCAGGTGCCCGAGCTGGCGGGGCGACTCCACGCCGGCCCCGACGGGCGGGGTGGCCTGCCCGTGGGGCCCCGGGTGCTCACCCAGCTCGGCGTCGAGGCCCGCATCGTGCGCGGGAGCAACGCCTCCCACTGGCGGGTCTCCCGCCCGCGGTGGACCACGATGGAGACCTGGCTGGGCGAGGTGCCGCCCGCCCTCGCCGCCGAGGCCGGGTGGGCCGAGCTCGCACGACGCTGGCTGTGCACGTTCGGCCCCGGCACCGCCGCCGACCTGCAGTGGTGGCTCGGGGCCACCGCCGGCATCACGCGACGCGCGCTCGACGACGTCGCGGCCGTGCCGGTGTCCCTCGACGGCGGCGCCACCGGCTGGGTGCTGCCCGGCGACGACGACGGGGGCGACGACGCCCCGGTGGAGCCGTGGGCGGCGCTGCTGCCGGTCCTCGACCCCACCGTCATGGGCTGGAAGGAGCGCGGCTTCCTCCTGGGCCCCCACGCCCCGCGGCTCTTCGACCGCAACGGCAACGCCGGCACCACCGCCTGGTGGGACGGTCGGGTCGTCGGTTGCTGGGTGCAGGACGCCGACGGCGTCGTCGAGGTGCGCCTGCTCGAGGACGTGCCGGCCGCGGGGCGCGACCTGCTCGACCGCGAGGCCCGGCGGCTCACCGACCTCCTCGGCGGCGAGCGCGTCGGCACCGTCTACCCGTCGCCGGCGATGAAGGGCTGAGCGCCACCTCTCGTACCCTTGCGCCCGTGCGTGAGCAGCCCGAGCAGCAGGCCCCCCCGGTGCAGCGACTCCGGATCCGCTACGCCAAGCGCGGGCGCCTGCGGTTCACCAGCCACCGCGACTTCAGCCGGGCCTTCGAGCGTGCGGTCTTCCGCGCCCGCATCCCGATGGCCTACTCCTCGGGGTTCAACCCGCACCCCCGCATCTCCTACGCCGGTGCCGCGCCGACCGGGTCGGCCAGCGAGGCGGAGTACCTCGAGATCGGGCTGGCCGCCGTCGTCGACCCCGCCGGCGTGCACGCCGAGCTCGACGAGGCCCTGCCCACCGGGCTCGACGTGCTCGAGGTCGTGGAGTCACCGGGAGGCTCGCTGGCCGACCTCCTCGAGGGCAGCCGCTGGAGCCTCGACGTCGCCGCCGGCCCCGACGACGCCGCGCGGGCGGTCACGGCGTTCCTGGCCGCCGAGCAGGTGGACGTCGAGCGGATGACCAAGAAGGGCCTGCGCACCTTCGACTGCCGCGCCGCGGTCACTGCGCTGTCCTGCGGGCCGCGCAGCGTCGTCGGGGGCGGCACGAGTCTCGACCTCGTGCTGCGCCACGGCGTGCCGTCGGTGCGGCCCGACGACGTGCTGACCGGCCTCGCCGCCGTCGGCGGGCTGCAGGCGGGACCGGCCCCCCTGCTCACCCGGCTGGCCCAGGGCCCGCTCGACGAGACGGGCACCGTCGTGCGCGACCCGCTGGCGCCTCGCGCATGACCTGATCGGCGGGGCGGTGTGCGATACTCGCCGCGGTCGACGACCCGAGGTGCAACCCGCCGAGGCCGACGACCCGACGACGTTCTCGCCGGCTCGCACTGATGGGGTCGGCACAGTGGGTGCACGTCGTCGCCAGACCGCGACGCGGCCCGGTCGGCCTCGGTGACAGCGAGCCGGCCCTCGGCCCCGAGATCCTCGGGGCAGGCCCAGCGACCGCGGCAGGTGACGAGACGGCAGCCAGTGACGCACCGCGGAGGGTGTCGCCGCCACCGAAGGCTTTGCGCCTCTGCCCTGCTCCCGCGGGCCGGGGCGTCCGACCCGCCCGGGTCGCCAGTGCGCCCCCCGGGCAGAGGAGCACCACATGCCCGACGAGATCCAGGGCGAGGAAGCCCCCGCCACTGCGACCGGTGCCGACACCGGCACGGCCGAGCCGGCCGCGGACACCGCGCCGGTCGTCACCGTGACCACGCGCACCAGCACCCGCAAGACCGCGGCCAAGTCCGCCACCGCCAAGAGCGCCACGAAGTCGGGCGCCACCAAGAAGGCGGCCAAGAAGGCACCGGCGAAGAAGGCCACGGCGGACGACGCGGCCCCCGAGGTGCCTGCCGAGGCCCCGGCCGTCGGTGAGAGCGCCGACGACACCCCTGCCGCGTCGGCGCCGGTGAAGAAGGCCGCCCGCAAGCGGGCCACCAAGAAGACCGCGGCCGCCGAGCCCACGCAGGCCCCCTCCGCCGAGCCCACCGAGGCCGCCGAGGCCGCCGAGGCCCCCACCGACGGCGTCACCGCCGCGACCACGACCGCGCGCAAGGCCCCGGCCAAGCGGGTCCGCAAGACCGCGACCAAGAAGGCCGCCGCCTCCGGCGAGGCCCCGGCCGACGCGCCCGTGACGGCCGACGCCGACCCCGCGGCCCCGGCGGTCGACCCGACCGGCGCCTCCGCCGACACGGTCGCCGCCGTCGACGTCCCCGCTGCCGGCGAGCCCACCGCGGCCCCTGCCTCGGCCGCCGTGCTGTTCCAGGCCCCCGACACCACCCAGGCCGGCAAGGCCACCGTCACCCGCCGCACCCGGTCGAAGGCCTCCCCGGCCACCCGGCCGGCCGCCGCGGCGGAGCCCGCTGCGCCCGTCGCGCCGGAGACCCCGGAGCCCGCGGCCGAGCCGGTCGCCCAGGACGCGACCCCGAACGCGGCCGACGCGGACCAGGCACCCAGGACGCGCACCACCACCACGACCCGCAGTCGCGGTCGATCGCGCGCCGCGCGCCCCGCCGTCGAGGAGGCGCCCACCGAGCCGGCGGTCGACGAGGAGGAGCTCGAGAAGACCGCGGCCGAGGCCGCCGCCTCGACCCCCGACGACACCGTCGCCGCCACGGACTCCGACGACGACGGTGACGACACCGACGGCAGCGCCGACGACGCCGAGGACACCGACGACTCCGAGGACACCGACGGCCAGGGCGGCGGACGCCGTCGCCGCCGTCGTGGCGGTCGCCGCCGTCGCAAGTCCGGTGACTCCTCCGCGCAGGACGACACCGACGCCGACTCCGACGAGGAGCCGGCAGCCCGCCAGCAGCAGGGTGGCGGCCGCGGTCGCCAGGGCCAGCAGGCCGCAGCGCCGCAGGACGCCCAGGACGCCCAGGACGGGGGCGCGGCGGACCGCCCCGACACCGACGGCGCCGGCGACAGCGGTGCCGACGACAGCGCCGACGACAACGGGGACGGCGGGAGCGGCGAGGGCTCGTCGCGCCGCCGCCGCCGGCGTCGCCGCTCGGGCGACGACAACGGCGACGGGGGTGACCGCAGCGGGGACCGCAGCAGCGACCGCGGTGACCGCGGGAGCAACCGGGGCGGCGACGACGCCGACCAGTCGAGCAGCCGGGCGCGCAAGCCGCGCAACGCCGAGGACGAGATCACCGCCATCGCGGGCTCGACGCGCCTCGAGGCCAAGAAGCAGCGTCGCCGCGACGGCCGCGAGGCCGGGCGCCGCCGCGCCCCCATCGTCTCGGAGGCGGAGTTCCTGGCCCGCCGCGAGTCGGTCGACCGCACCATGGTCGTGCGCCAGCGCGACGACCTCACCCAGATCGGCGTCCTCGAGGACAAGGTCCTGGTGGAGCACTACGTGGCCCGCGAGTCGCAGACCTCCATCATCGGCAACGTCTACATCGGGCGGGTGCAGAACGTGCTGCCCTCGATGGAGGCGGCGTTCATCGACATCGGCAAGGGCCGCAACGCCGTCCTGTACGCCGGTGAGGTGAACTGGTCGGCCATGGGCCACCGCGAGGGCCAGCCCCGCAAGATCGAGTCGGTGCTGTCCTCCGGGCAGCCGGTGCTGGTGCAGGTCACCAAGGACCCCATCGGCCACAAGGGCGCCCGGCTCACCAGCCAGATCAGCCTGGCCGGCCGGTTCCTGGTCTACGTGCCCGACGGCACCACCAGCGGCATCTCGCGCAAGCTGCCCGACACCGAGCGCCACCGCCTGAAGACGCTGCTCAAGCAGATCGTCCCCGAGTCGGCGGGCGTCATCGTGCGCACCGCCGCCGAGGGCGCCTCCGAGGACGAGCTCACCCGCGACGTCGAGCGGCTCAAGGCGCGCTGGGAGGACATCGAGAAGCGCACCAAGGGCAGCGCTCCCCAGCTGCTCTACGGAGAGCCCGACCTGACGCTGAAGGTCGTGCGCGACCTGTTCACCGAGGACTTCGCGCGCCTGGTGATCCAGGGCGACGACGCGTGGAGCACGGTGCAGGACTACGTCTCCCACGTCGCCCCCGACCTCGCCGACCGCCTCGAGCGCTACGAGCCGGCCGAGCACAACGGCCACGACCTGTTCTCGACGTACCGCGTCGACGAGCAGATCGCCAAGGGTCTCGACCGCAAGGTGTGGCTGCCCTCGGGCGGCTCGCTGGTGATCGACCGCACCGAGGCCATGACGGTCGTCGACGTGAACACCGGCAAGTTCACCGGCTCGGGGGGCAACCTCGAGGAGACCGTCACCAAGAACAACCTGGAGGCGGCCGAGGAGATCGTGCGCCAGCTGCGGCTGCGCGACATCGGCGGCATCATCGTCGTCGACTTCATCGACATGGTCCTGGAGTCCAACCGCGACCTCGTGCTGCGCCGCATGGTGGAGTGCCTGGGACGTGACCGCACCCGCCACCAGGTGGCCGAGGTGACCTCGCTGGGCCTGGTGCAGATGACGCGCAAGCGCATCGGCACCGGCCTGCTCGAGGCCTTCAGCGACACCTGCGAGCACTGCCAGGGCCGTGGCATCGTCACCCACGACGAGCCCGTCGAGCCCAAGGGCTCCGACGACGACGGTCGCCGAGGCGGCGGTGGCGGCAACGGCGGTGGCGGCGGCAACGGTGGCGGCGGCAACGGCGGACGCCGGGGTCGCAGCGGTCGCGGTCGCGGCCAGGACGACGCCGAGGTGGTCAGCGCACCGCCCAAGGCGCCCTCGCCCAAGGACATCGCTGCGATGGCCCGGCCCGCCGAGCCCGAGCCGTCCGACGTGCCCGTGACCCAGGACCGGACGCCCGACGCCGCCGACGGCGCTCGTGTCGACACCGCGGACGTCGACACCGCCCACGTCGACACCGCGGTGGTCGACAGCGCCGGCGAGCTGGCCCCTGAGGCTGCTGCCGACACCCCGGTGGCCAGCCCGGCCCAGCCGGTGGTCGAGCAGGACCCCGCCGACGCCGCCGACTCGCCCACCGTGGCCGAGCCGGTGACCACGGTGACCCGGGGCAGCCGCCGCCGAGGCCGCGGCGGCGCCTCCCGCGCCGCGCAGCCGCAGGTCGAGGCCGACCAGGCCGACCAGCCCGACCAGCCCGACCAGCCCGTCGAGCAGGCTGCGGAGCCGGTCGAGCCGGAGCAGGTCTCGGAGCCCGAGGCGCCGACGACCCCGGAGCCCGAGGCCCCGGAGTCGTCCGAGGCGTCGGTGTCGCCGGAGTCGCCGGACGCGGCGGCCGACCCGGCCCCCGCGACCACCGTGGTGACCCGCACCCGTCGCCGCACGGCCACCCGTCCCGCCGGGCAGCCGGCCACCGCCGCGGCTCCTGCCGTGGTGGTCGTGGCCGAGCCGACGCCCGCACCGGTCGAGCAGGTCACCGACGCCCCGGCGGCCGCACCGGCCCGGGTGGTAACCCGCACCCGCGGGCGCAGCGCCACCCGGCCCGCCGGCGCGCCGACCGCCGACGCGGCGGACGCCGACAACGCCGCAGGCACGGCAGACGGGACGGCCCCGGCCGTCGCGGCGCCCGGTGACGAGCCGACGTCCGACGGCGGCGAGCCGGCGGGCGCAGGGGAGCAGGCCCCGGTCGTGCGCACCCGCTCGCGCCGGCGCTGACCCGGTCTGCGAGCACCCGACAGCCCGCGACGGGCCCCGCCAGCGCGGGGCCCGTCGCGGCGGGTGGCACCGAATTGCTGTCACCCGCGGGGGTCCGTAGTATGAGTCCTCGGTGCGCCTCGTGCGTGCCCTCCTGCCTGGCACCACCCACCCCGCGGCCCACCGGCCGGCGGTGGCGACGCTGGAGCCGCAGGCCCTGACACACCTGTCAAACAGACGCAGCATGAACCGACGAAGGAGACCGCGGTGTACGCGATCGTGCGCGCAGGCGCCAAGCAGCAGAAGGTTGCCGTGGGCGACGTCATCGAGATCGACAAGGTGACGACCGGCGTCGGCGAGACGCTGACCCTCCCCGTGGTCCTCGCCGTCGACGGCGAGAGCGTCACCGCGGGTGCCGCCGACCTCGACAAGGCCTCGGTCACCGTCGAGGTGCTCGGTGCGACCAAGGGCCCGAAGATCATCATCCAGAAGTACAAGAACAAGACCGGGTACAAGAAGCGCCAGGGCCACCGCCAGCGCTACACCCAGGTCAAGGTCACCGACATCTCCCTCTGACCCTCCCGGTCCCAGGCCCCGAGCAGCACAGCGCACACCAAAGGATCTGACATGGCACACAAGAAGGGCGCGGCGTCCACCAAGAACGGCCGCGACTCCAACTCCCAGCGCCTCGGCGTCAAGCGCTACGGCGGCCAGCTCGTCAACGCCGGCGAGATCATCGTGCGCCAGCGCGGCACCCACTTCCACCCGGGCAGCGGCGTCGGCCGCGGCGGCGACGACACCCTGTTCGCCCTGCAGCCCGGTGCGGTCGAGTTCGGCACCCGGCGCGGTCGCCGGGTCGTCAACATCGTCCCCGGCGAGTGAGCTGACCCCACCCCGCACGACACGTACGACAGGGCGTCCCGGACACCGGGGCGCCCTGTCGTGCCTTCCGGGCCGCCCGCCCGGACCAGCGGCGACACGCACCTGACCCACCCCCGCACCACCCCCGCACCGCACCGAGAGAAGGCACCATGGCTGTCCCCACGTTCGTCGACCGGGTCACGCTGCACGTCAGCGCAGGCCGCGGAGGCGACGGTGTGGCCTCGGTGCACCGCGAGAAGTTCAAGCCCCTCGGTGGCCCCGACGGCGGCAACGGTGGCCCGGGCGGGTCGATCATCCTGCGCGTCGACACCGACGTCACCACGCTGATCGACTACCACCACAGCCCCAAGCGCCGTGCCGAGAACGGCGGCCACGGAGCCGGGTCGCACCGCAACGGCGGCCACGGCTCCGACCTCGTGCTGCCCGTGCCCGAGGGCACCGTGGTCACCGACGCCCGCGGCACGGTGCTCGCCGACATGGTGGGCCCCGGCACCGAGCTGGTGATCGCCCAGGGCGGCCGCGGTGGCCTCGGCAACGCCGCGCTGGCCTCGTCCAAGCGCAAGGCCCCGGGGTTCGCGCTGCTCGGCGAGCCGGGCGACGAGCTCGAGATCGCCCTCGAGCTGAAGGTCGTGGCCGACATCGGCCTGGTCGGCTTCCCCAGCGCGGGCAAGTCCAGCCTGATCGCCGCGGTGTCGCGGGCCCGGCCGAAGATCGCCGACTACCCGTTCACGACGCTGGTGCCGAACCTCGGCGTGGTCAGCGCGGGCGACACCACGTTCACCGTCGCCGACGTGCCCGGCCTCATCGAGGGCGCCAGCGAGGGCCGCGGCCTTGGCCACGACTTCCTGCGCCACATCGAGCGCTGCGCGGCGATCGTGCACGTCGTCGACACCGCCTCCATCGAGCCCGGCCGCAACCCGGTCGACGACCTCGACGTGATCGAGAACGAGCTGAGCCGCTACGGCGGGCTGGAGGACCGGCCCCGGCTGGTGGCGCTGAACAAGGTCGACGTGCCCGACGGGCGCGATCTGTCCGACATGACCATCGACGAGTTCCGCGCGCGGGGCCTGCGGGTCGTGCCGATCTCGGCGGCCTCCGGCGAGGGAGTGCGCGAGCTGACCTTCGCGATGGCCGAGATCGTCGCCGCCTCCCGCACCGCCACCGCCGTCGCCGCGCCCACCCGCATCGTGCTGCGGCCCCCGGGCGTCGACGGCGGCGCCGACTTCACCGTCAGCCGCACCGTCGACGGCTGGCGGGTGCGCGGCACCAAGCCGGAGCGCTGGGTGCGCCAGACCGACTTCAGCAACGACGAGGCCGTGGGCTTCCTCGCCGACCGCCTCGACCGGCTGGGCGTCGAGGCCAAGCTGCTCTCGCTGGGCGCCGAGGAGGGCGACGCCGTGCTGATCGGCGACCCCGACAACGCGGTGGTCTTCGACTTCAAGCCCGGCATGGACGCCGGCGCAGAGATGCTCGGACGCCGCGGCGAGGACCAGCGCATCGACCACTCCCGCCCGGCCGCCTCGCGTCGCCGCGAGATCGACGAGGCCATGGAGTTCCGTGGCGAGAACGAGACCCGCGCCGACGTCGCGCGCCGCCTCGACGCCGAGCGCAAGCCCGAGACCCACGGGCCCACGTCGTACGAGATCGGCGGGAGCGACGACCCCGACTGGGCCGAGCAGGACCCCGACCGGTGACCCGGCCGGCGGTGGCAGGCCGGTGACAGGGCCGGTGACTGGGCCGGTGACTGGGCCGGTGACTGGGCCGGCCGGGCCCCGCGAGGCGGTGCTCGCCGCGCGCAGGGTGGTGGTCAAGGTCGGCTCGTCGTCGCTGACGACCGCTGCCGGCGGGATCGACCCCGCGCGGGTGCGCGACCTCGTCGACGTGCTCGCCGCCGTGCGCGCTCGTGGTGCGGAGGTCGTGCTGGTGTCGTCGGGGGCGATCGCGGCCGGGCTCGCCCCGCTCGGGCTGGCCCGCCGTCCGCGCGGGCTGCCGGCCCAGCAGGCCGCGGCGGCCGTGGGCCAGGGCCTGCTGGTGCACCGCTACACCGAGGAGCTGCGCCGCCACGGCCTCACCGCCGGGCAGGTGCTGCTGACCGTCGACGACGTCACCCGCCGCACCCACCACCGCAACGCCCAGCAGACGCTCGCCACCCTGCTCGACCTCGGCGTGCTGCCGATCGTCAACGAGAACGACACCGTGGCCACCTCCGAGATCCGCTTCGGCGACAACGACCGGCTCGCCGCCCTGGTCTCCCACCTCGTGCACGCCGACCTGCTGGTGCTGCTCTCCGACGTCGACGGCCTCTACGACGCCGACCCGCGCGAGCCCGGCAGCCGCCTGGTGGCGGAGGTGCACGGCCCCGGCGAGCTCGACGACGTGCAGGTCGGCGCCCCGGGCGCGGCCGGTGTCGGCACGGGCGGCATGGCCACCAAGGTGGAGGCCGCCGGCATCGCCACCGGAGCCGGCGTCGCGGTGGTGCTCACCTCGGCCGCCCGGGCCGCGGAGGCGCTCGCCGGGGAGCCCGTCGGCACGCTCTTCCACCCCACCGGACGCCGCCGACCGACGCGGCTGCTGTGGCTGGCCCACGCCACGGAGCCTGTGGGCTCGCTGGTGCTCGACGCCGGCGCCGTGCGGGCCGTGGTCGAGCGTCGGGCCTCGCTGCTCGCCGCGGGCGTCACCGGGGTCAGCGGGAGCTTCCTGGCCGGTGACCCGGTCGACCTCGTGGGCCCCGACGGCACCGTGGTGGCCCGTGGCCTGGTCGGCTTCGACGCCGCCGAGGTGCCCGCCCTGCTGGGGCGGCGCTCCGCCGAGCTCGGCCGCGACCTCGGGTCCGCCTACGAGCGCGAGCTGGTGCACCGCGACGCGCTGGTCGTGCTGTGACCCCGCGCCCGCCCACCCCCGGACGACCGGTGTCGGGCGGCGCGGCCTAGGTTCGCACGCGTGCGGTGGCGACGAGGTCTGTGGTGGGTCCTGCTCCTGGTGACCCTGGCGCCTGCGGTGGTGCTGACCACGGCCCGGCTGGCCGACCTGCGCGCCGCCTGGGCCGTGCAGGCCGTGGCGTTCCTGCCGCTCGCGCTCCCGGCGTACGCCGTGGCGCTGCTGCTCCTGCTCGGTGCGGCCGTCGTCGGCCGCGGCCGACGCGCCCCGGCGCTGCTCGCCGCGGTGGTGGTGCTCGCCGCCGGTGCCCTGCACGCGTGGTGGTGGTCGCCGCTGGTGTCCGGCACGGCGCCCGACGCCCCCGACGGCGAGCGCCTCACGGTGATGACCTCCAACCTGCTGATGGGCGGTGGTGACGGCGTCGCGGTCGTGCGTGCCGCCGCCGAGGCCGACGTCGACGTGCTGGTCGTGGAGGAGGTCACCGACGCCGCGCTGGCCGACATGGAGCGCGCCGGGCTCGCCGAGCTGCTGCCCGAGCGCATCGGCGAGACGGGGGAGACCATCACCGGCACCATGGTCTTCTCGCGCCTGCCCCTCGGCAGGGCCTCCGAGGTCGACACCTACACGCAGTCGTGGGTGGTCGACGTCGGCGACCTCACCCTGCTCGCGGTGCACCCCGCCGCGCCGGTCGACGTCGAGGCGTGGCACGCCGACCACCGCCTGCTGCGCCAGACCGCCGTCGAGACCGGCGCCGACCTCGTGGTGGGCGACTTCAACGCCACCCTCGACCACCAGCCGATGCGGCGCCTGCTCGAGGCCGGGTACGCCGACGCCGCGGCCCAGCGCAACGCCGGGTGGCAGCCCACCTGGCCCGCGAACGGGCTCTTCGACGTGCTCGGCGTCCCGCTGCCCACCAGCGTGGCCATCGACCACGTGCTGCTCGCCGACCCGCTGCTCGCCCTCGACACCCGCACCGTCGAGATCGAGGGCACCGACCACCTGGCCCTCGTCGCCGACCTCGGCCGCGGCTGACCCGGCCCCGTTCGTTGGTCGGCAGGGCGCGCAGCGCCGGCCCCGTTCGTTGGTTGAGCAGGGCGCGCAGCGCCCGTGTCGAAACCCCCGCCGCGTGCGCTGGTACTGGTCCTGGTCGATTCCCAGCGGGGGTTGCCTGGTCTCGATACACCTCGTCGCTGGCGCTCCTCGGCACTCGACCACCGAGGGAGTTCGTTTTCGTTGGTCGGCAGGGCGCGCAGCGCCGGCCCCCCGTTCGTTGGTCGGCAGGGCGCGCAGCGCCCGTGTCGAAACCTCCGCCGCCTGCGCTGGTACTGGTCGTGACCGGTCCCAGCGGAGGTTGCGTGGTCTCGATACACCTCGTCGCTGGCGCTCGTCGGCAGGGCGCGCAGCGCCGGCCCCCCGTTCGTTGGTCGGCAGGGCGCGCTAGCGCCCGTGTCGAAACCTCCGCCGCGTGCGCTGGTACTGGCCCTGGTCGATTCTCAGCGGGGGTTGCGTGGTCTCGATACACCTCGTCGCTGGCGCTCCTCGGCACTCGACCACCGAGGGAGTTCGTTTTCGTTGGTCGGTGGGGCGCGCAGCGCCCGTGTCGAAACCTCCGCCGCGTGCGCTGGTACTGGTCCTGGTCGATTCCCAGCGGATAGGTGACGTGGTCTCGACACACCTCGTCGCTGGCGCTCCTCGGCACCCGACCACCGAAAGCGCGGGCGAGGGGCGCCGTTGGGGGTGCGTGTGCCGGTGCGCCGTAGGCTGGGAGCGACATGAGCACCGCACCCGTCTACCTCGACCACGCCGCGACCACCCCGATGGTCCCGGCGGCGGTGGCGGCGATGACGCAGCAGCTGAGCGGGGTGGGCAACCCCAGCTCGCTGCACGCCTCGGGCCGCCGCGCGCGGCGCGTGGTGGAGGAGGCGCGGGAGACCCTCGCCCAGGCGCTCGGCTGTCGCCCCGCCGAGGTGGTCTTCACCTCCGGGGGCACCGAGGCCGACAACCTCGCGGTGAAGGGCGTCTACTGGGCGCGCCGGGCCGGCGACCCGCGCCGCGTGCGCATCCTGTCGACCGCCGTCGAGCACCACGCCGTGCTCGACCCGCTGCACTGGCTGGCGACCTGCGAGGGCGCCGAGGTGGAGCTGCTGGCGGTGGACGCCGACGGGCGCCTCGACCTCGACGCGCTGCGCGCCGCCGTGGCCCGCGACCCGGAGAGCGTCGCGCTGGTCTCGGTGATGTGGGCCAACAACGAGGTCGGCACCCTGCAGCCCGTGGAGGAGGTCGTCGCGATCGCCGCGGAGCACGGCATCCCGGTGCACACCGACGCCGTGCAGGCCCTCGGCACGGTGCCGCTCGACTTCGCCGCCTCGGGGGTCGACGCGATGACGGTCACCGGCCACAAGGTCGGTGGCCCCTACGGCGTGGGCGCGCTGGTGGTGCGCCGCGAGGTGGAGGTCACCGCGCTGGTGCACGGCGGCGGCCAGGAGCGCGACATCCGCAGCGGCACCATCGACACCCCCGCCGCCGCCGGGTTCGCCGCGGCCGTCGAGCTCGCCGTGAAGCACCAGCCCGACCACGCCGAGCGGGTGCGGGCGCTGCGCGACGAGCTGGTGGCCGGCGTGCTGGCCGCGGTGCCCGGGGCAGTGCTCAACGGCCACCCCGTCGACCGGCTGCCCGGCAACGCCCACCTGTCGTTCCCCGGCTGCGAGGGCGACTCCCTGCTGATGCTGCTCGATGCCCGCGGCATCGAGTGCTCCACCGGCTCGGCGTGCTCGGCCGGGGTGCCCCAGGCCTCCCACGTGCTGCTCGCGATGGGCCGCCACGACGACGACGCCCGCAGCTCGCTGCGCTTCTCCCTGGGCCACACCTCCACCGCCGCCGACGTCGCCGCCGTGCTGGAGGCGATCGGCCCGGTCGTCGAGCGCGCCCGGGCGGCGCGGCTGTGAGCGCCTCGCGCACGGCAGGGCACCGCTGATGCAGGTGCTCGCCGCCATGTCCGGGGGAGTCGACTCCGCGGTCGCGGCAGCCCGCGCCGTCGAGGCCGGCCACGACGTCACCGGCATCCACCTCGCCCTGTCGCGCAACCCGGCGTCCTACCGCTCCGGGGCGCGTGGCTGCTGCACGATCGAGGACAGCAACGACGCGCGTCGCGCCGCCGACGTCATCGGCATCCCGTTCTACGTCTGGGACCTCTCCGAGCGCTTCCACGCCGACGTGGTGGAGGACTTCACCGCCGAGTACGCCGCGGGGCGCACCCCCAACCCGTGCCTGCGGTGCAACGAGAAGATCAAGTTCGCCGCCGTCCTCGACCGGGCCCTCGCGCTCGGCTTCGACGCGGTGGCCACCGGCCACTACGCCCGGCTGCGCACCGGACCCGACGGGCTGGTGGAGATGCACCGCGCCCTCGACGCCGGGAAGGACCAGTCCTACGTGCTCGGCGTGCTCGACCAGCAGCAGCTGGCCCGCTCGCTGTTCCCGCTGGGCGGCTCCACGAAGACCGAGGTGCGCGCCGAGGCGGCCCGACGCGGGCTGCTGGTGGCCGACAAGCCCGACAGCCACGACATCTGCTTCGTCGCCGACGGCGACACCGCGGGATGGCTGCGCGACGCGCTCGGCGACCGCGCGCCCAACCACGGCGGGCCCGTCGTCGACGAGGCCACCGGCGCCGAGCTGGGCCGCCACGACGGCACCTACGGCTTCACCGTCGGCCAGCGCAAGGGCCTGCGCCTCGGCACGCCGGCGCCCGACGGCAAGCCCCGCTTCGTGCTCGACATCGAGCCCGTCAGCGGCACCGTCACCGTCGGCCCGCGCGAGCGGCTCGCGGTCTCCCGCCTGGACGCCGACCGGCCGCGCTGGTGCGGCAGCGCGCCCGACGTCCTCGCGGGCGACGCGGTGACCGTGCAGCTGCGCGCCCACGGCGGCGAGCACCGCGCCCGGGTCGAGGTGGTCGGCGAGCGGGTCTCGATCGAGCTGCTCGACCCCGCCAGCGGCATCGCCCCCGGCCAGGCCGCGGTCGTGTACGACGGCACCCGCGTGGTCGGCTCGGCGACGATCACCGCCACCGAGCGGGTGCCGGCGTGAGCGGGCCCGAGCACGACCGGCCCGCCGTCGCCGTGGTCGCCACCGGCATCGGCTCGATGCCGGGCGACGACGACGCCGCCCACCGCGAGGCCACCCGGCTCGTCCTCGACGTGCTGCCCGACCTGCCGTACCTGCCCGAGCTGCCGGGCCGGGGAGCGGCGGCGTCGATGACCGGCCGCGGCCTGGCCGTGCTGGCCGAGCTCGGCGCCGACCTGCAGCCCGCGGGCTGGCGGCTCACCGGCGGCGGCGCCGGCGCCGACCACCGCCGCGCCCGCAGCCTGCTCGCCCAGGACCTCGACACCTTCGAGGAGCTGGCCCAGGGCCTGACCGGTGCGGTGAAGGTGCAGGTCGCAGGGCCGTGGACCCTCGCGGCCACGGTGGAGCGGCCCCGCGGCGACAAGCTGCTCGCCGACCACGGCGCCCGGCGCGAGCTGGCCCAGGCGCTCGCCGAGGGCCTCGGCGCCCACGTGCACGACGTACGCCGCCGCCTGCCTGAGGCGAGCCGGCTGGTCGTGCAGGTCGACGAGCCGGTGCTGGCCGCCGTGCTCGACGCGCGGGTGCCGACCGCCTCGGGCTTCGGTCGTCACCGCGCCGTGCACCCGCCCGAGGTCTCGGAGGCGCTGGGCTGGGTGCTCGGCGCCGTCACCGAGGCCGGGGCCGAGCCGTGGGTGCACAGCTGCGCCGCCGGTACGCCGCTCGGCCTGCTGCGCGGGGCCGGGGCGCGCGGTCTCGCGGTCGACCTCTCCGTGCTGAGCGCCCGCGACCACGACGACCTCGGCGAGGCGCTGGAGGCCGGTGACAGCGTCGTGCTCGGCGTGGTGCCCTCGACCGACCCGGCCACGGCTCCCACCGAGAAGCAGGTGACCGAGCGGGTGCTGCGCTGGCTCGACGCGCTGGGCCTCGACCCCGGCGAGGTCGCCGGTCGGCTCCTGGTCAGCCCCACCTGCGGCCTGGCCGGGGCGTCGGGGCCCTGGGCCCGCGCGGCGTCGGAGCTGGTACGGGCGACGGCCCGCCACCTCGGTTGAACCCAGCCGGGGTGACGGGCCGTCGGACGACCTGGGGGACGCTCAGCCGATGTGCACCGGTGCGCCCTCAGGCCCGTCGGTGGCCAGCTCCTCGTGCTTGACGTCGAGGAAGAGCCACACGATCAGCGAGCCGACCAGGATCATGACCGCACCCACCAGGAACGCCGCGGTGGCGCCGTCGGTGAAGGTGCCGAGGAACGAGGCGTACTCCAGCTGGGCGGGGCTCAGCTGGTCGGCGCCGGGCACCCCGCGCAGGTCGGAGGAGAACGTCTCCCCGGTGTTCTGGGCGAACTGCAGCGACACGGTGCTGAGCACCGCGAGGCCGAGCGCGCCGCCCACCTGCTGCATGGTGTTGAGGACGCCCGAGCCGATGCCGGAGTCCTCGGCCTTCACGTGGTGCACCGCGGTCAGGGTGAGCGGCACGAAGACCATGCCCATGCCGACCGCCATCAGCGTGATGTAGGGGAAGATCGCCGTCCAGTAGTTCAGGTCGGCGCCGACGTACTCGTTCTGCCCGAGCGCCTGGAGCACGCCGGCGGCGGAGTCGTCCACGGAGATCCGCGAGAAGCCGAACAGGGCCGCCGCGGCCATCAGCGTGCCGATGCCGGCGATGAAGCGCGGGTCGACGCGGTTGACCAGGTTGGACGACAGGCCGGCGCCGACGACGATGCCGACGGAGAACGGCAGGAACGCGAAGCCGGTGTGCAGCGGGCTGTAGCCCACGACCTGCTGGATGAAGAGGCTGAGGAAGTAGAACATCGCGAACATCGCCGCAGGCACTAGCATCATCACCGCGAAGCTCGCGGCGCGGGTGCGGTTGCGGAAGATGCGGATCGGCAGCAGCGGGTGCGCCGCGCGCGACTCGATCAGGCCGAAGACGACGAGCAGCACGACACCGGCCACCAGGGAGGCGATGGTCCAGGTGTCGCCCCAGCCGTGTGCCTCCTCGCCGGCGCGGGTCAGGCCGTACACGATGCCGAGCAGGCCGAGGGTGCCGGTGACGGCGCCGGGCACGTCGAGGTGGCCCTCGCTGCCCTCCGACTCGTTGAGGAAGCGGGGAGCGAGCGCCGCGGCGACCAGGCCGATCGGCACGTTGATCAGGAACGTCAGGCGCCAGCCGTCGATCTCCGTGCCGAGGACCTCGGGGGAGATGCCGGTGAGCCAGCCGCCGAGGATGAGGCCGACGGCCGCACCCGCACCGGACATGGCGGCGTAGATGGCGAAGGCACGGTTGCGCGCCGGGCCGGCCGGGAACGTCGTGGTGATCAGCGCCAGGGCGGCGGGGGAGGCGAGCGCGGCGCCGAGGCCCTGCAGGCCACGGGCGGCGAGCAGCAGCGGCTCGTTGGTGGCGATGCCGCCGAGCAGCGAGGCCACGGCGAAGACGATCAGGCCGATCATGAAGACCCGGCGGCGGCCGTAGAGGTCACCGAGACGACCGCCGAGCAGCAGGAGGCCACCGAAGGACAGGGCGTAGCCGGTGACGATCCAGGTGAGGTTGGCCTGGTCGATGTCGAGGTCGGCGCCGATGAACGGCAGCGCGATGTTGGCGATGGTGGCGTCGAGGACGACCATCAGCTGGGCGATCGAGATGAGCACGAGCGCCCATCCCAGGTGCAGCTCGCGCTGCGGCTTCCCGACCTGCTGGTCGGGCGGTGCGGTGTCGGTCATGACGTGTCCTGGTGTCCTTGTTCTCGGTCCGGTGTGGCGGGGTGGTGCTCGTGGTGCGAGCGGTGGCGCAGCGGTGCGGCGGGTGGTGCGGTCGGGGCCGGGCCCGGCCCCGGGCCCGGTTCAGCGGTGGTGACGGATGGTTCGTGCGGCGGGCGACGTGGCCGTCACGCCGTGGTCGCGGCGGGCAGGATGATCTGGTCGATCACCCGGGTGACCGTCTCGGCGTCGGGCACCTGGCCCAGCACGAAGACGCGGTGCATGACGATGCCGGCCAGGGCCGGCTCGAGGAGGTCGAGGTCGACGTCCGCACGCAGCTCGCCGCGCTCGCGCGCCCGCTCCCAGATCGTGCGGGAGGCGGCCACCTTGTCGCCGAGGACGTCGCGGCGGAAGGCCTCGCCGAACTCGGGGTCGACGGTGAGGGCGGTGATGATGCTGCTGAACTGCGCCACGGTGTCGGGGTCGGTGAGGCCGCCGAATCCGCAGAACGCCGCCTGCAGGTCGCCGCGGAGGGTCCCGGTGTCGGGCACCTCCGGCACCTCCTTCATCGCCTTCAGGGCGTCGATGACCAGTGCCACCTTGCCGCTCCAGCGGCGGTAGAGGGTGGCCTTCGACGCCTTGGCCCGGTGGGCCACGGCATCCATGGTGAGGCGGTCGTAGCCGACCTCCCCGAGCAGCTCGAGGGCAGCGGTGAGGATCTCGCGCTCGCGGTCGCCCTCCACGCGTGGTCGGCTGTCGGGGGTCATCGGGTCTCTCTCACGTCGTTCACACGGATGAAACGGAACGGTTCCGTTTCGTCGAACAGCGTACGGGTCCCCGGTGTTCCCGGCCAAGCGAGATTTCGCTGCGAGGTGGTGACGATCGCGTGTCGCCGAGGTGACCGGGTCGTCGGCCGGGTCGTCGCGAGGGCCGTCGAGAGGGCCGTCGAGAGGGCCGTCGAGAGGGCCGTCGAGAGGGTCGTCGAGAGGGCCGGTCACGGGCCCGGGCCGCCTACGGGAGCAGGTCGAGGCAGGAGTCGAGAGCGAACCGGTTCCACGACGGCACCCGGCGCAGCATGTAGTGACCCACCCGGCCCATGTCGGTGGTCGAGGCCTCGCCGGCCACCTGCGCGGCCCGGGCGACGTACGCCGCGCTCTGCCGCGCCGAGGTGATCTTGTCGCTGCGGCCGTGGGCGACCAGCAGCCGCCGTCCGGCGAGCGCGTCCACGGGGTCGCCCGGCGGCAGCCACGGCGCGAGGGCCACCACGCCCACCACGGAGGGGTCGTCGGCGACCCGCACGGCGGCGCGGGCGCCCATCGAGTGCCCGCACAGCACCACCGGCACCTCGCCGTACGCCGCGCGCACCCGCTCCAGCGCCCACCGGGCGTCGGCGACCACGTCGGCGCCGTCACCGTTCCAGCCGCGGCGGCGGTAGCGCAGCAGCCAGCTGGCGACGCCGGCGGCGTGCAGGTCGGGGGCGAGCGCGCGCTGCAGGGCGTCGACGCGCCGCCACGAGGCGCTGCGCGCGTCGACCGGCAGCTGCGAGGCGGGCTTGCCGCCGTGCAGCAGCAGCACCAGCCCGCGCGGCACGCCCTCCACGTCGAGGCAGGTGAGCGAGGGCTGGCCACCGGGTCCGCCCGGTCGTCCGGGGCGCGGCGCCCCCGGACGCGGTGCGGGCGGGGAGGCGGTCACGGGCGTGGTTCGACACCGGCGGCCCCTCGGATGGGGTGGGGCGGCTGTCGGCGCGACGCGGCAGGATGAGCCCATGAGCGAGCCCACCCCCGTGAGCGACGACGCCCGCGACGAGCACCGCCGGCTCAGCGAGGAGGTCGACGACGCCCGCTGGCGCTACTACGTGCTCGACGACCCGGCGCTCGACGACGCCGACTTCGACCGGCGGCTGCGCCGCCTGGAGGAGCTGGAGGAGCAGTTCCCCGAGCTGCGCACACCCGACTCGCCCACGCAGAAGGTGGGCGGCGCGGTCAGCACCGAGTTCACCGCGGTCGACCACCTGCAGCGCATGGAGAGCCTCGACAACGCCTTCTCCGGTGACGAGCTCGAGTCGTGGCACGCCCGTCTGGTGCGCGACGGCGTCACCGACCCCGCGCTGCTGTGCGAGCTGAAGGTCGACGGCCTGGCCATCAACCTGCTCTACGAGCAGGGCCGCCTGGTGCGGGCGCTCACCCGCGGCGACGGCCGCACGGGGGAGGACGTCACCCCCAACGTCAAGACGATCGCCTCGGTGCCCCACCGCCTCACCGGCACCGACGAGTTCCCCGTGCCCGACCTGCTCGAGGTGCGCGGTGAGGTGTTCCTGCCCGTGGCCGCCTTCGAGCGGCTCAACGAGGCGATGACCGAGGCCGGCAAGCCGGTGTTCGCCAACCCGCGCAACGCCGCCGCGGGCTCGCTGCGCCAGAAGGACCCGCGCACCACCGCGACCCGTGCCCTCGACATGGTCTGCCACGGCATGGGCGAGCGGCGTGGCTTCGAGCCGCAGGCGCAGTCGCAGGCCTACCGCGCGCTCGCCACCTGGGGGCTGCCGGTCTCCGACCAGGTGCAGGTGGTCGCCACGATGGCCGAGGCCGAGGCGTACGTCGCGCGGGTGGGGGAGCAGCGCCACTCGATCGTGGGCTACGAGATCGACGGCGTCGTGGTCAAGGTCGACGACGTCGGGCTGCAGCGCCGCCTGGGCTCCACCAGCCGGGCCCCGCGGTGGGCGATCGCGTTCAAGTACCCGCCCGAGGAGGTCAACACGCTGCTGCACGCCATCGAGGTGCAGGTGGGCCGCACCGGCCGGGTCTCGCCGTTCGGCCGGATGGAGCCCACCCGCGTGGCCGGCTCCACGGTCGAGAAGGCCACCCTGCACAACGCCCACGAGGTGCGCCGCAAGGACGTGCGTCCCGGCGACACGGTGGTGCTGCGCAAGGCCGGCGACGTGATACCCGAGATCGTCGGGCCGGTGCTGAGCCTGCGTCCCGAGGGTCTGCCGGAGTGGGAGATGCCGACCGACTGCCCGGCCTGCGGCACCCCGCTCTACCAGCAGAAGGAGGGCGACCGCGACCTGCGCTGCCCCAACCACGAGGTGTGCCCGGCCCAGGTGCGCGAGCGCGTCTTCCATGTCGCGGGCCGCGGGGCCTTCGACATCGAGGGCCTCGGCTACGAGGCGGCCTCGGCCCTGCTCGACGCCGGCGTGATCACCAACGAGGGCGACGTGTTCCACCTCGCCACCGCCGACCTGCTGCGCACCGAGCTGTTCACCCGCGCGGCCAAGAAGGGCGAGGACGGCGAGCGCGTGCTGTCGGCCAACGGCCAGCGCCTGCTGACCCACCTCGCCGATCGCAAGCAGGTCGCGCTGTGGCGGGTGCTGGTGGCGCTCTCGATCCGCCACGTCGGCCCCACCGCGGCGCGGGCGCTGGCCCAGGAGTTCGGCACGATGGCCGCCGTCCGCGGGGCCAGCGAGCAGCAGCTCGCCGCCGCCGCGGGCGTCGGTCCCACCATCGCCGAGGCCGTCATCGAGTGGTTCTCCGTGCCGTGGCACGCCCGGATCGTCGACCGCTGGGAGGACGCCGGCGTGGCGATGGCCGACGAGCGCGACGAGTCGGTGCCGCGCACCCTCGAGGGCCTCAGCGTGGTGGTCACCGGCTCGCTGGTCGGCTACAGCCGCGACTCCGCGAAGGAGGCGATCCTGGCCCGGGGCGGCAAGGCCTCGGGGTCGGTGTCGAAGAAGACCGACTACGTCGTGGTCGGCGAGAACGCCGGGTCCAAGGCCGACAAGGCCGAGCAGCTCGGCGTGCCGGTGCTCGACGAGGACGGCTTCACCCGGCTCCTCCAGGACGGTCCGCCCCCGGCACCCGAGGAGCCCGAGGAGCCCGAGGCGCCCGAGGAGGTCGCGGAGCCCGCCGAGCCCGCCGACGACGCCTGACCTGGGTCACGGCCAGCCGGGCAGTTTCCCCGCTCGAGCGGGGAAACCTCCTCTTGGAGGCGGAAATTTCAGCCACCATGAGGCAGTTTCCCCGGCCGGCCGGGGAAACTGCCCGGCCCCCCCCGGGGACGCGACGACGCCGCCCCCGCCAGGTGGCGGGGACGGCGTCGAGGGCGCGATGTGAGCCGGGCTCAGCCGGGGTGCTCGGCTCAGGCGGAGGCGGTGAGCCGGTCGCTGACCGTCAGCAGCCGGGTGACCAGGTGGTCGAGGGCGTCGCGGTCGGTGTCGTCGAGGGTGGTGCTCGCGCCGGTGACCTTGCCGACGCCGTACGGGTTGCCGTCGGCGAACTTCACCGGGTCGGTGTAGCCCGGGGGCACGATGATGCCGCCGAAGTGGGCGAACGTCGTGTGCATGGCCTCGAGCGTCGTCTCCTGGCCGCCGTGGGCGGTCTGGCTGGAGGTGAACGCGGCGTACACCTTGTCGGCCAGCTTGCCCTGGCCCCAGAGCGGGCCGAGGGTGTCGATGTAGGACTGCAGCTGGCTGGTGATGTGGCCGTAGCGGGTGGGCGAGCCGAAGAGCACGGCGTCGGCCCAGTCGATGTCGTCGGGGGTCGCGACCGGCTTGCCGGCCTGCTCGTCGACGTGCTGCTTCCAGGCGTCCACGGACTCGACGGCCTCGCGCGGGGCGGTCTCGGCGACGTGGCGCAGGCGCACCTCCCCGCCGAGGCCCTCGGCGGTCTGGGCGAGGCGCTCGGCCATGGCGTGGGTGCTGCCGAAGCCGGAGTAGTAGATGATCGCGAGCTTGCTGGCCATCGGTGGACCTCCTGGTGGGTGCTGCGAAGAATTGGTTGATACGTCAACCACGGTACCCACGCGGCGGCGAGGCACAACAGCCCGTCGGGTGTGGCGGCGGGTCGGGCGGGGTGCGGGCCCGGGGTGCGGGCCGGGTGCGGGCCCGAGGTGCGGGGCCGTCACCGTGCGGGGCCGGGGCGGTCGGCGCCGACCGCGGTCGGCGGCGCCGACGCGCGCGCCTAGGATCAGGGCATGCCCGAGATAACCCGCGAGGAGGTCGCCCACCTCGCCGACCTCGCCCGCATCGACCTGTCCGACGCCGAGCTCGACCACCTGGCCCCGCAGCTGACGGTGATCCTGGAGTCGGTGGCCTCGATCAGCGGCGTGGCCGGCGACGACGTGCCGCCGACGTCCCACGCGCTGCCGCTGACCAACGTGTTCCGCGACGACGTCGTCGTGCCGAGCCTGGGCGCGCAGGCCGCGCTGGCCGGCGCCCCGCAGTCGGAGCAGCAGCGCTTCATGGTGCCGCGCATCCTGGGTGACGAGCAGTGAGCGCCGACCCCACCCGCCGCTCGGCCGCCGACCTCGCCGCCGACCTCGCCGCGGGCTCCACCACCTCGGTCGCGCTGACGCAGGCCCACCTCGACCGCATCGCCGAGGTCGACGGCGCCGTGCACGCCTTCCTCCACGTCGACGCCGAGGGCGCGCTCGCCGCCGCGGCGGCCTCCGACGCGCGCCGCGAGGCCGGCTCCACCGCCTCCCCGCTCGACGGCGTGCCGATCGCGGTCAAGGACGTGCTGGCCACCCAGGGCCTGCCCACTACCTGCGGCTCGAAGATCCTCGAGGGCTGGCTGCCGCCGTACGACGCCACGGTCGTGTCGCGGCTGAAGGCCGCCGGCCTGCCGATCCTGGGCAAGACCAACATGGACGAGTTCGCGATGGGCTCCTCCACCGAGCACTCCGCCTACGGCCCCACGCACAACCCGTGGGACCTCGACCGCATCCCCGGCGGCTCCGGCGGTGGCTCGGCGGCGGCGCTGGCGGCCTTCGAGGCGCCCCTCGCCCTCGGCACCGACACCGGCGGCTCGATCCGCCAGCCCGGCGCGGTCACCGGCACCGTCGGCGTCAAGCCCACCTACGGCGGGGTGTCGCGCTACGGGCTGGTCGCCATGGCCAACTCCCTCGACCAGGTCGGCCCGGTCACCCGCACGGTGCTCGACGCCGCACTGCTCCACGAGGTCGTCGGTGGCCACGACCCCCGCGACTCCACCTCGGTCGACCAGCCGCTGCCGTCGCTGGTGGACGCCGCCCGCCGCGGTGCCGAGGGCGACCTCACCGGCATGCGCGTCGGGGTGATCACCGAGCTGGGCGGCAAGGGCTACCAGGCCGGTGTGCTCGCCCGGTTCCAGGAGTCGCTCGACCTGCTGGTGAAGGCCGGCGCCGAGGTCGTGGAGGTGTCGTGCCCGACGTTCGTGCACGCCCTGGCCACCTACTACCTGATCATGCCGTGCGAGGCGTCCTCCAACCTCGCGAAGTTCGACGCCATGCGCTACGGCCTGCGGGTGCTGCCCGAGGGCGTGGCCTCGCCCAGCGCGGAGGAGGTCATGCGCGCCACCCGTGACGCCGGCTTCGGCGACGAGGTCAAGCGCCGCATCGTCCTCGGCACCTACGCGCTCTCGAGCGGCTACTACGACGCGTACTACGGCACCGCCCAGCGGGTGCGCACCCTCATCGCCCGCGACTTCGCCGCCGCGTTCGGCCAGGTCGACGTGCTGGTCTCGCCCACCGCGCCGACCACGGCGTTCCGCCTGGGGGAGAAGCTCGACGACCCGCTGGCGATGTATCTCAACGACCTGGCCACCATCCCGGCCAACCTGGCCGGGGTGCCCGGCATGTCGCTGCCCAGCGGCCTCGCCGAGGACGGCCTGCCGGCCGGCTTCCAGGTGCTCGCGCCCGCGCTGGCCGACGACCGGATGTACCGCGTCGGCGCCGCGCTGGAGGCGGCCCTGCACGAGCAGTGGGGCGGGCCGCTGCTGGACCGAGCGCCCGACCTGACCGCCCTCACCAGCAGCACGACCAGCAGGAACGGAGCCCCGGCATGAGCCCGACCACCACGGGGGAGCGACTCGTCCCCTTCGACGAGGTGCTGGCCTCCTACGACCCGGCGCTGGGCCTCGAGGTCCACGTCGAGCTGAACACCGCCACGAAGATGTTCTGCGGCTGCCCCACGGAGTTCGGTGCCGAGCCCAACACGCAGGTCTGCCCGACGTGCCTGGGTCTGCCCGGGGCGATGCCGGTGGTCAACCGCAAGGCGGTGGAGTCGGCCATCCGCATCGGTCTCGCGCTGAACTGCGACATCGCCGAGTGGTGCCGCTTCGCACGCAAGAACTACTTCTACCCCGACATGCCGAAGAACTTCCAGACCAGCCAGTACGACGAGCCCATCGCGTTCGAGGGCCACCTCGACGTCGAGGTCGACGGCGAGGTCGTGCGGGTCGAGATCGAGCGCGCCCACATGGAGGAGGACACCGGCAAGTCGCTGCACGTCGGCGGCGCCACCGGACGCATCCACGGCGCCGACTACTCGCTGGTCGACTACAACCGCGCCGGCATCCCCCTCATCGAGATCGTCACCAAGCCGCTGACCGGCATGGGCGCCAAGGCGCCCGAGGTCGCCAAGGCCTACGTCGCGCAGCTGCGCGAGCTGATCGTCGCCCTCGGCGTCTCCGACGCCCGGATGGACCAGGGCTCGATCCGCGCCGACGTGAACCTGTCGCTGGCGCCGTCGGGCTCGGGCGTGCTCGGCACCCGCACCGAGACCAAGAACGTGAACTCCCTGCGCTCGGTGGAGCGGGCCGTGCGCCACGAGATGCAGCGCCACGCCGCGATCCTCTCGGCCGGGGGCTCGATCCTCCAGGAGACCCGGCACTGGCACGAGGACACCGGCGTGACGACCTCCGGCCGCGAGAAGTCCGACGCCGAGGACTACCGCTACTTCCCCGAGCCCGACCTGGTGCCGGTGGCGCCGAGCCGCGCCTGGGTGGAGGAGCTGCGCCTGACCATGCCGGAGAACCCCCGGCTGCGCCTGGGCCGGCTGCAGGAGGCCTGGGGCTTCACCGACCTGGAGATGCGCGACACCGTCGGGGCCGGAGCGCTGCGGCTGGTCGAGGACACCATCGCCGCCGGCGCTGCGCCGCAGGCCGCCCGCAAGTGGTGGCTCGGTGAGATGGCGCGCCGCGCCAACGACTCGGGCGTCGAGATCGGCGCGCTCGGGGTCACCCCGATCCACGTGGCGCGCGTGCAGGCGATGGTGGACGCCGGCGAGCTCACCGACAAGCTGGCCCGGCAGGTCTTCGACGGCCTGCTGGCCGGCGAGGGCAGCCCCGACGAGATCGTGGCCGCCCGCGGCCTCGCGGTGGTCTCCGACGAGGGCGCCCTGTCGGCCGCGGTCGAGAAGGCCATCGCGGAGAACCCGGCGATCGCCGACAAGATCCGCGACGGCAAGGTCGCCGCGGCCGGTGCCCTCATCGGCGCGGTGATGAAGGAGATGCGCGGCCAGGCCGACGCCGCCCGGGTGCGCGAGCTGGTGCTGGAGAAGCTGGCCTGACCCGACCTCCTGCGTGGTGGACGCAGGGGCACACGTGTGCCCCTGCGTGCACCACGGTCCTCGGGTGGGCGCCGCGCAGCTGCGGCGGCGCGGCGTCGCCGAGACGCCCGCCGCGGACGATGTCGTGGCGACCCCGTCCGCGGGGTTACCCTGACGACGCACCACTCATCACGCCCGCAGGTGGGGAAAGCCGGTCCGAGTCCGGCGCTGACCCGCAACCGTAGGCCGAGCCCGCAGCACGGGGCCCGGCGAGCCGGAGCACCCACCGCGACGCGTCTGATCATTCGCTGTCGAGGAACGCGGCGGGTGGCCCGTCCTCGGACCTGCCGGGGCGCCTCCCGTTGCGCGCAGCGGGAACGGAACACATGTCCCACACCCTGCGCCGGCTGGCCACGCTCGCCGTCGTCCCGGCCCTGTCCCTGTCCGCGCTCGCGGTCACGTCCCCGGCGCAGGCCGCGGAGACGCGCGACCCGGCCGCCGCCGAGCGGGCCGCCGCCTGGCTCGCGGGCCAGGCCGAGGGCGGTCTGCTGACCTACCGGAGCTTCGGTGCCGCCACCACCGACTACGGGCTGTCGATCGACGCCGCGCTGGCCCTCGACGCCGTGGGCGGGCAGGACGCCGCCGTGCGCGCGACCGCCGACGCGGTGGCCGAGGACCCGACCCGCTACACCGACTACGCCTACACCTTCAGCGGCGTCGACTACGCCGGCCGCGCGGCCGGGGCCGTGGCGAAGTCGCTGGTGGTCCTGCAGGCCGCCGGCGTCGACCCCGCCACGGTCGACCAGATCGACCTGGTGGGCGCCCTGGAGGCGCAGACCGCCGACCGCGGCAGCGCCGCCGGACGGATCGCCGACCAGGCCACCGCCAACGGTGAGCCCGACCCCGCCGGTGACTACGCGAACGTCCTGGGCCAGTCCTTCGCCGTGCGCGCGCTCGACGCCGCCGGAAGCAGCGAGGCCGCCGCCGCCACGGACTACCTGCTGCTGCAGCAGTGCGCCGACGGCTTCTTCCGCCAGGACCTCCCGGCGGCCGGCGCCGCCTCGCAGACGTGCGGTGCGGACGCCGACGCCAGCACCGACGCCACCGCCCAGGCCGTGCTGTCGCTGCTCCCGCAGACCGACGACCCCCGCGTCGCGGCCACGGTGATCGACGCGGTCGAGTGGCTGCGCGACTTCCAGGAGCCGAACGGGTCCTTCGGCTCCGGCACCAGCGACACCGACTTCCCCGGCAACGCCAACAGCACCGGCCTGGCCGGCTGGGCAATCGGTGCGGCCCTCGACACCGGCGTCACCGACGCCTTCACCACGCAGCACCAGGCTGCCCTGGCGCGGGCCACCGCGTGGCTGCGGGGACGCCAGCTCGCCGGGGTGGGGGAGTGCAACACCTTCGCCCCGCGTGACCTCGGCGCCGTCGCCTACGACACCGCGGCCCTGCGCGCCGCCCGTCGCGACGACATCCGCGCCGCCGACCGCGGTCAGTTCCTGCGGGCCACCGCCCAGGCCGCTCCGGCCCTGGCCTACTCCGTCGACCCCGGTGCCGACGTCGTCGACGCCGCCGACGGCTTCCAGCGCAAGGGCCGCACCACCGACGTCGTCGTCAGCGGGCTCACGCCGGGCAGCGTGGTGTGCGTGAGCAACACCGGCGCGGCCGTGGGCGACACCGCCGACCGCACCGGCACCGCCACCGCCACCGTGCCGCTCACCCGCGCCGGGACGGTGTCGTACGACGTGGCGACCGAGGACGGCTCGCTGGGGACCGTGTCCTTCCGCGTGCTGGGCGCCACCACCCTCGACCTCGCCCTGCGTGCCCGGGTCGCCCAGGGCGAGCAGCAGCGCGTGGTCGTCGACGGCCTGGCCGTCGGCGAGCGCGCCGTGGTGAAGGTGCGTGGCGAGAAGGTCGCGAGCGGCACCGCCGAGGACGACGGCACCTTCCGTGCCCGGTTCACCGCCGAGGGGCCCCTGGGCTCCGCGCGCGTGGTGGCCACCGGCCAGTTCGGCAACCGCACGGGCTCGGCGACCTTCCAGGTCGTGCGCTGACCGTGCGTGTCCTCCCGTCGCTCCGGGTGCTCGCCGCCGCCGTCGTCACGACGGTGGCGGTGAGCCCCGTGCTGGCGCCCGTGCTCGTCGCTGCGCCGGCCTCGGCCGCGGCCTGCTCAAGCTCCACCGGCGCCACCGTCGTGGTGGACTTCAAGGAGCAGGGCGGCGGCACCGTCGCGCTCTGCGTCTCCTCCGGCGGGGGCACCGCCCAGCAGGTCCTCCGGGCGGCGGGCGTGCAGATGACCTACGTGCGGGGCCAGGGCGACTTCGTGTGCCAGGTGCAGGGCAAGCCCGCCGACCAGACCTGCCAGCGCACCCCGCCGGCCACGGCGTACTGGTCGCTGTGGGTGGCCGACGGCACGTCGTCGTCGTGGACCTACGCCACGCGCGGCGTCAGCACCCTGAAGGTGCCCGACGGCGGCTCGGTCGCGTTCGCCTGGGTCGACGGCAACGGCAGCGACCAGCCCGGCGTCCCCCCGGCCACGCACGACGAGCCGGCGTCCGGCGGGTCCGGCGGCACAGGCGGCTCCGGCGGCACAGGTGGCTCCGGCGGTGCAGGTGCCTCGGGTGGCTCGGGCGGCGCAGGCACGGGCTCCGGTGGTGCGGGGACCCCCGCCGCCCCGGCACCCCAGGCCACGCCGGCGCCGGCGACGAGCGCGCCGACCCCCGCGCCCAGCGTCACGCCGAGCCCGACCGACGCGGCCGCCGGTCGTGGCGACCGGCCCCGCGCCGGGCGCGCGGACGGCACGGCTCGCGGCGACCGACCGGCCGCCGACGACCGACGCCGCGGCGACCGTGACGAGCGGGACGGCCAGCGCGGCGGCCGGGACGAGAAGGCCGGACGCGGCGACGCGGCGGCCGAGGACTCCTCGTCCGCGGCTGCGGAGGAGTCCGAGGCGACGACCGACGTCCTGCCCGAGCCGGTCGCCGCGGCGGCCGTCGACGACGGCCTGCCCACCTGGGTGGCCCCGGTGGCGGTCGTGGCGCTGTTCGTCCTCGCCGGTGCCGGTGTCCTGCTGCGACGACGGGCCACGGGCGGGCCCGAGGCGTGAGCGTGGCCCGCCTGGCCCGAGACCTGCACCCCGTGGCCTGGTGGCTGTGGGCGATCGGTCTCGCCGTGGCGGCCTCGACGACGCTCAACCCGTTGAGCCTGCTGCTGCTGGTGGCCGTGGCGGCGGTGGCCGTCGGGCTGCGGCGCTCCGACCAGCCGTGGGGCGCGTCCTTCCGGCTCTACGTCTGGCTCGGCGTGGCGATCGTGGTCGTGCGCGTGCTGTTCCGGGTGGTGTTCGGCGGAGGCGGGCAGGGCACCGTGCTGCTCGACCTGCCGCGGGTGCCGCTGCCCGAGGAGGTCGCCGGCATCGTGCTGCTCGGCCCGGTGGTCCTCGAGTCGCTGCTGGCCGGCGCCTACGAGGGCCTGCGGCTGGCCACGATCGTGATCTGCGTGGGCGCCGCCAACTCGCTGGCCAACCCCAAGCGCCTGCTGCGCTCGGTGCCGCCGGCGCTCTACGAGGTCGGCACCGCGCTCGTGGTGGCGGTCTCGGTGCTGCCCCAGCTCGCCGACAGCGTGCAGCGGGTCCGCACCGCCCAGTCGCTGCGCGCGGTGCCGCCCGGCGGTGGGGGACGCGTCGGACGGGTGCGGGGACTGCGCCGGTTCCTGGTGCCGGTGCTCGAGGACGCCCTGGAACGCTCGCTGGCCCTGGCCGCCGGCATGGACACCCGGGGCTACGGCCGCTCCGGGGGCACCACCGCGACCCAGCGCCGAGTCACCGGCGCTCTGATGCTGACCGGCCTGTGCGGGGTGTGCCTCGGGGTCTACGCCGGGCTCGACGCGCAGATGCCGCGCGGGCTGGCCCGGCCGATGCTGCTGGGCGGCCTCGTGGTCGCCGTGCTCGGCCTGGTCAGCGCGGGCCGGCGCGTCGAGCGCACCCGCTACCGCCCCGACCGCTGGCGCGCCCCCGAGCTGCTGCTGGTCGCCTCCGGAGCGGTCACCGCCTGGGCGGGCCTGCGGGTGGCGGAGACGCAGGAGCTGATCGCGGAGCCGTTCCTCACCGAGGTGCCGACGGTCAGCCTGCTGGTGCTGCTCGGCGTCGGGGCCGCCCTGCTCGGCGTGCTGGCCACCCCGCCGGCACCCACCGCCGGCGCCCGTCGTACCGGCCACCTGTCCACACGCGGGGCCGTGCGCGGGGCCGACGACCGGGAGCTGGTGTCGTGATCGAGCTGCGCGACATCGGCTTCCGCTACGACCCCGCCTCGGCGCCGGTGCTCGACGGCGTCGACCTCCTCCTCGACGAGGGCGAACTGGTGCTGGTCTCCGGGCCGACCGGGGTCGGCAAGTCGACCCTGCTCGGCGTGGTCACCGGCCTGGTCCCGCGGTTCTCCGGCGGGGTGCTCAGCGGCGACGTGCTGCTCGAGGGCCGTTCGGTCGTGCGCACGCCGCCGCGCGAGCGCGCCCACGCCGTCGGGTACGTCGGGCAGGACCCCGCGGCGGGGTTCGTCACCGACACCGTCGAGGAGGAGCTGGCCTACGGCATGGAGCAGCTCGGGCTGCCGGGGGCCACGATGCGCCGCCGCGTCGAGGAGACCCTCGACCTGCTCGGCATCGCCGACCTGCGCGGGCGCGACCTGCGCCACCTCTCCGGCGGCCAGCAGCAGCGGGTGGCGATCGGCTCGGTGCTCACCATGCACCCCCGCCTGCTGGTGCTCGACGAGCCCACCTCCGCCCTCGACCCCACCGCGGCCGAGGACGTGCTGGCCACGCTGACCCGCCTCGTGCACGACCTCGGGGTGTCGGTGCTGCTGGCGGAGCACCGCCTCGAGCGGGTCGTGCCCTTCGCCGACCGGATGTGCCTGCTCACCGGTGACGGCCGGGTGCGGGTGGGGGAGCCGGCCGAGCTCCTGGCGACCTCCCCGGTGGCCCCGCCCCTCGTGGAGCTCGGCCGCGCCGCCGGCTGGCAGCCCCTGCCGCTGAGCGTGCGCGACGCCCGCCGCCGCGCGCGCGACCTGCGCGACCGGCTCGCCGAGCCCCCCGCCGGCCCGCCGGCCGCCGACCCCGCCACCCCCCACGCGGCCCGCACCCGCCACCTCACCGTCGCCCACGGCCAGGCCGTGGCGCTGCGCGAGGTCGACCTGACGCTGCTCGGGGGCCGGGTCACCGGGCTGATGGGCCGCAACGGCGCCGGCAAGTCGACCCTGCTGTGGACCCTCCAGGGCACCCGCCGCCGCCGTGGCGGCGACCTCGAGGTCGACGGCGTCGACACCGCGCGCCTGGAAGCGGCGGAGCGCCGCGCCCACGTCGCGATGCTGCCCCAGAGCGCCGCCGACCTGCTCTACCTCGAGACCGTGGCCGACGAGTGCGCCGCGGCCGACGTCGCCGGGGCGCCCGGCGACTGCCGCGCGCTGCTCGACCGGCTGGTGCCCGGCGTGCCCGAGGACGTGCACCCGCGCGACCTCTCCGAGGGCCAGCGCCTCGCCCTCGCCCTCGCCGTCGTGCTGGTGGCCCGCCCGCGGGTGGTGCTGCTCGACGAGCCCACGCGGGGGCTCGACTACGCCGCCAAGCAGGTGCTCGCCGACGTCCTCCGCGACCTCGCGGCGCGCGGCCACGCGGTGCTGGTGGCCACCCACGACGTCGAGTTCGTCGCCCGGGCCGCCGACGACGTGGTGGTGCTCGCCGAGGGCGAGGTGGTCTCGGCCGGTCCGGTGCGGCGTGTGGTCGCCGAGTCGCCCGCCTTCGCCCCCCAGGTCACCAAGGTGCTCGGCGGTCCCTGGCTGCACGTCGACGAGGTGGTGGTCGCCCTGGCAGCCGGTCCCGCCGGTCCCGCCGTCGGCTCGGACGTGCGCGGGGGCGGGGCATGAGCCCGCGCACGGCGGCGGCCGCGCCCTGCGCCGTACCGCTCTCGCGCCGCTCCGCGGCGGTGCTCACCGTCGCGTCGGTGGCCGGGCTGATGATGCTCGCGTGGCCGTTGCTGCTCGACGTGTCGCCCGAGTCTGAGGTGCACCCGCCGTTCGTCTTCCTCGCGCTGATGCCGGTGGTGATCGCGGTGGTCCTGGCCGAGATCAGCGAGGGGGGCCTCGACCCCCGGGTGCTCGCCGTGCTCGGGGTGCTCAGCGCCCTGGTGGCGGTGGTGCGCGGCGTCTCGCCGGGCACCGGCGGTGTCGAGCTGGTCTTCTTCCTGATCATCCTGGCCGGGCGGGTGTTCGGCCCCGGGTTCGGCTTCGTCCTGGGCTGCACGGGCCTGTTCGCCTCGGCGCTGCTGACGGCCGGCGTCGGACCCTGGATGCCGTTCCAGATGCTGTGCTGCGCCTGGGTGGGGATGGGTGCCGGGCTGCTCCCGCGGCGGGTGAGCGGGCGGGCGGAGATCGCGCTGCTGGCCGGGTACGGCGCCGTCTCGGCCTACGCCTACGGGCTCCTGATGAACCTGTCGGGCTGGCCGTTCCTCACCGGGGTCGCGACCTCGGAGGGCGGCACCTCGCTGTCCTACGTGCCCGGCGCGCCCGTGCTCGACAACCTCCACACGTTCCTCGTCTACACCCTGCTCACCTCCACCCTGGGCTGGGACTCGATGCGCGCCCTGACCAACGTCGTGGCCGTGGTGGTGCTGGGGCCGGCGGTGCTCACCACGCTGCGCCGCGCCGCCCGCCGGGCGCTGGTGGTGGGCCACGTCGCCGACGCCCCCGCCGCGGCCGACGTCCCGGGCGGTCGAGCCCTCGGCGGCGCCGCGGGGTAGCCGGCCGGGTCAGGGTCGACCGGGTCAGGGCAGACCGGGTCAGGGCCGGACGCGCAGGATCCGGTCGTCGCCGCGCTGCGGGTCGCCGCGGCCGTCGCGGTTGCTGGTGGTCACCCACAGCGACCCGTCGGGTGCCACCTCCACCGTGCGCAGGCGGCCGAAGTCGCCGACCAGGTACGACGTCGGCTCCCCGGTGCGGCCGCCGGCGTCGACCGGCACCCGCCACAGCCGTTCTCCCTGCAGCGCGGCCAGCCACAGCGCGCCGTCGGTGTGGGCCAGCCCGGACGGCGAGGCCTCGGCGGTCGGCCAGGTGACGCGCGGGTCGACGTACCCCTGGGCCCGTCCGCCGGTCCCCTCGACGGCGGGCCAGCCGTGGTCGCCGCCCTTCTCGACGGCGTTGAGCTCGTCGGCCTCGCTGTCGCCGAACTCCGAGGCGAACAGGCGGTCGCCGACGAAGGCGAGGCCCTGCACGTTGCGGTGGCCGTAGGACCAGACGGGGGAGCCGAACGGGTTGCCGGGCGCCGGGTCGCCGTCGGTGGTGATCCGCAGGACCTTGCCGCCCAGGTCGTCGCGGTCGGCGGCCCGCTCGGGCTCGCCGGCCTCGCCGGTGGAGACGTAGAGGTGGCCGTCGGGGCCGAACACCATCCGGCCGCCGTCGTGGATGAACCCGTTCGGGATGCCGGTCAGCACGGGCCGCAGCGCCCCGAGACGGTCGTCGCGCAGGGTCGTGCGCACGACCCGGTTGTCGGTGGCGGTGCTGACGTAGAGGTAGATCGTGGCGTCGCGGGCGAAGTCGGGCGAGACCGCGACGCCGAGCAGCCCGGCCTCGCCCTGCGGGGCGGCGACGTCGACCGTGCCGGCCTCGACGACGCGGTGCTGCGGACCCTTCAGGACCAGCACCCGGGTGGTGTCGCGCTCGGTGACCACGGCGTCGCCGTTCGGCAGGAAGTCGAGGCCCCAGGGCGCCTGCAGGCCGGTCGCGACCGTGCCGACCACCCGCGGCGGGCCACCCCCGGCGGAGCGCGACGGGCTCGGCGAGGTGGAGGGTGCGGAGGGCGGGGACGACGGGCTCGACGACGGGGTGGACGAGGACGACGGGACGCCACCGTCGGGGGAGGCCGTGACCTCGACGTCCACGACGGTCGTGCTGCCCTCCTCGAGGCACCCGGTCAGCGCGAGCGCGCCCGCCAGCGCCGCGGCGACC
Organism: Nocardioides sp. FY1077; assembly: GCF_058681775.1. Taxonomy (NCBI): domain Bacteria; kingdom Bacillati; phylum Actinomycetota; class Actinomycetes; order Propionibacteriales; family Nocardioidaceae; genus Nocardioides; species Nocardioides sp. FY1077. The sequence continues at coordinate 771,365 of NZ_JBZWDB010000002.1, forward strand.
CCGAGGTGCCGCAGGCGGGGGCCGGCCATGTCAGGCCACCCGGGTCAGGAAGTCGCGCAGCAGGGCGTGCAGCAGGGCGGGCTCCTCCAGCGACACGAAGTGGCTGCAGGGCAGCTCGACGTACGTCGCCCCGCTCACCCGGTCGGCCGCGGTGGCCATGTCGCGGGCGCCGGCGAGCAGGTCCCAGGTGCCGGCGACGAACGCGGCGGGCACCCGGACGTCGCGCAGCGGCACCCGGGCGTGCTCGGAGGTGCGCAGCGCGAGGTGGAAGTACCAGCCCAGCGGTGTGGTGAGGAACTCCTTCACCGCGCGGGCCGCCGCGGCCTTGTCGGCCACCGGGAGCATGAAGCCGGTGTGGCTGAGCAGGGTGATCGTGCGCTCGCCGACCGGCAGGCGCGAGGAGAGGGGCGTGAGCAGCGGCCCGGCCACGCGCAGGGCCCGCGAGGCGCCGACGGTGAGCGCCCGCGCCACTGCGTGGGGCAGGTGCAGCGGGCCCAGCATGGTGGCGAAGGTGTCGCCGGGCACGCCGGCCACCGCGAACAGCCCGGAGACCCGCTCGGGGTGGCGCCGGGCCAGCTCGTACATGGTGTTGACCCCCATCGACCAGCCCATCAGCACGGCCCGGTCGATGCCGAAGTGGTCCATCACCGAGAGCCCGTCCTCGACGAAGTCCTCCACGCTCACGCGTGCGGGGTCGCTGGGGCGCTCGGAGCCGCCGGTGCCGCGGTGGTACCACGACACCACCCGCACGCCGCAGTCCGGCTCGAGCAGCGCGGGCCAGGCGAAGGGGCTGGTGCCGAGGCCGTTGCACAGCAGCACGGTCGGGCCGTCGAAGCGGCCCTCGGCGTCGTTGGTCCAGGCCCGGAGCCGGGTGCCGTCGTCGGCGAGCACCTCGTGGTGGCTCAGCGACGGCGGGGTCGCGGTGCGTGCGGGTGAGGTCGACATGCCCCGATCATGCCGCAGGAGCCGCCCCGTGGGGCGTGACCTGCATCGCTCCCTGCCCCGGCCGGTGCGGGGGGTCGGGCGGGGGTCGGGCTGGCTCAGCGGTGGGCGCGCGCGGCGTCCGGACCGAGGGCGGGGGAGCCGGCGTCGAGGGCGCGTGCGGCCAGGAACGTCTCCACCTCCTCGCGCTCGGCGCGGGTGCGGGCCAGGGCGGTGCTGGCCACCATCGCGTTGCGACAGGCGGCCTGCTGGGAGGTGCGGGGCCACGCCTGCGCGGCCACGGCGGCACGCACCACGGGGCGCCACGGGCGGGCGTCGGCGACCGCGCCGACGAGGGCGGCGCCGAGCGAGGTGGGCGGTCGGGGGACCAGCCGGTGGGAGAGGGGACGGGGGAGGTGGTGGGACAGGTCGTGCGACATCGGGGGCTCCTGGGGCCGGAGAGCCCCCACCGTAGGCAGCCCCCACGACGTGGGCGTCACCGTGGTGTGACGTCCCGGTGAACGACGTCCTCGGGCTCAGTCGGGCACGGGCGCCGGCACCGGTCGCCCCGACCTGGTCGCGCCGATGCTGGCCGCGACGACGCACGCCATCGCCAGGCACTGCGCCACGCCGAGGGTCTCGCCGAGCACCAGCAGGCCGGCCAGCGCCGCGGCGGCCGGCTCCAGGCTCATCAGGATGCCGAACACCGCGGGGCGCAGCGAGCGCAGCGCCACCAGCTCGCAGCTGTACGGCACCACCGAGCTCAGCAGGCCGACGGCGGCGCCGAGGAGCAGGATGGTGATCCCGTCGAGGTCGGAGCGGCCCGGCCCGACGACGTACGGCGTGAGCACGACCGTGGCGACCAGGCTGGCCACCACCAGCCCGTCGACGCCCTCCCAGCGGCGTCCGGTCTGCGCGCTGAGCAGGATGTAGCAGGCCCAGGCCGCCCCGGCCAGCAGCGCGAAGCCGACGCCGGCCCAGGTGACGCCGTCGGTGTCGAGCCCGAGCAGGGCCACGCCGGCGGCCGCGAGGCCCACCCACACCAGGTCGCGGCGCCGTCGCGAGCCGAGGACGGCCAGGCTGAGCGGGCCGATGAACTCGATGGTCACTGCGATGCCGAGGGGGATGCGGGCGAAGGCCTGGTAGATGGCCCAGTTCATGCTGCCGAGGGCGAGGCCGAAGCCGACCACGACCAGCCAGTCGGTGCGGGTGTGGCCGCGCAGGCGGGGACGCACGAGCAGCGCGAAGATCACCACGCTGGAGGCCAGCCGCAGCCACACGATCGTGGTGGGGGCGACCTCGTCGAAGAGGCTCTTGGCCACCCCGGCCCCGAACTGCACCGACGCGATGCCCACCAGCACCAGCACGACGGGGGAGGTGAGGACCCGGCGCAGGTCGGGCGATGACTTCCGGGCGCTCACCGGGTCAACCTAGGCACACAGCGCGCGAGGAGAGGAACCGACATGGCACGCACCGTCCTGATGGTGGGCACCCGCAAGGGGTTGTGGCTCGGCACGTCCGACGAGGCCCGGGAGGACTGGACGTTCACCGGCCCCCACTTCGACCTGGAGGAGGTGTACTCCTGCCTCGTCGACACCCGCGACGGGAGGGTGCGGCTGCTGGCCGGTGCCTCGTCGAGCTGGCTGGGTCCGCGGGTGCGCTGGTCCGACGACCTCGGCGCCACCTGGCAGGAGGCACCCGACGGGGGCGTGCGCTTCCCCGCCGGCGTGGACGCCTCCGTCGAGCGGGTCTGGCAGCTGGTGGCGGGCGCGACGCCCGGGGTGGTCTGGGCCGGCACCGAGCCGGGCGCGGTGTGGCGCTCCGACGACTGCGGTGAGACCTTCGCGCTGCAGACCGCGCTGTGGGACCACCCGCACCGACCCCAGTGGGGCGAGGGCTTCGGCGGCCAGGCGTTCCACACCGTGCTGCCGCACCCCACCGACCCGGCCGCGGTGACGGTGGCCATCTCCACCGGAGGCGTCTACCGCACCACCGATGCCGGTGCGTCGTGGGCGCCGGCCAACCACGGCATCCGTGCCGACTTCCTCCCCGAGGGCGAGCAGTACCCGGAGTTCGGCCAGTGCGTGCACAAGGTGACCCGCCACCCCGCGCACCCCGAGCGGCTGTTCCTGCAGAACCACGGCGGCGTCTACCGCTCCGACGACGCCGGCGCGCGGTGGGAGCCCATCCACGACGGGCTGCCCTCCGACTTCGGGTTCCCGGTGGTGGTGCACCCCCACGAGCCCGACACCGTGTACGTCTTCCCCATCGGGGAGGGGCGCTACCCGCCGCAGGGCCGGGCCCGCGTGTGGCGCTCGCGCGACGCCGGCTCGTCGTGGACCGAGCTGGGCGAGGGCCTGCCCGACGACTTCTACGTCGCGGTGATGTGCGACGCGATGTGCACCGACACCCACGCCTCCGCCGGGCTGTACGTCGGCGCGCGCGACGGGTCGGTGTGGGGCTCCGCCGACGGCGGCGACACCTGGCGCCAGGTCGTGCGGCACCTGTCCGACGTGATGGTGGTGCGGGCGGCCGTCGTCGACTGAGGGCCGCCGGGGCGTCCGATCCGCAGGGCCCGCAAATGCAGGGACCCGCCCGGCCGGTGGCCGGGCGGGTCTCCTGTCAGTGGTCCGGTCGCCCCCCGGCGACCTGTGGAGTCCCCCCGGACTCCTGGACCCGGTCCTCGTCGTCGTGACCGCGTTCCCCCCAGGATCGCGGTGCTTCGCCGACTCGGACCGTCGTGCCGGTCAGCCCCCCGGCTGTCCGACGACCAGAACACTAGGCGGGTGGGCCTCACAACGGGGCAAAGCGAAATCCACAGTTCGTCAACAAAACCGGGGGCCGTCGACGTCCGGTCGCGGTGTGCGACCGGGGTGGCCGCTCAGATGAGCGAGACGCCCTCGCCGCCGCCGGCCTGCTCGTCGAAGCTCTCGTGCTCGAGCAGGTGCAGCACCGGCACGCCCAGCTTGCGCCGCGCCTGCGACGACCAGTCGACGTGGAAGAACTCCGCGACCACGTGGGGCTGGGTGAGGATGATCGCCTCGCGGCCGTCGACCTGCGCCACCTTGGCGGCCAGGGCTTCCACCGGCGAGGTCGCGACCAGCTCGCCGTGCACGGTGACGCCGGAGGCCTGGAGGTGGTGCACCGTCGCGGCGAGGCCCTCCACGGCGCGGTGGCGCGCGTCCTGCTCGACGGCGTCGAGGTCGACCTCGCCCAGGGTGACCGCGGGCGCGGCCAGCGGCTCCCCGGACAGCGAGCCCATGGCCGCCTGCACCTGCGCCGCGGCGTCCTCGACGGGCAGCAGCACGTGGTAGGTGACCGGCTCCTCGATGGCGTCGTGCAGCGAGCGCACCTGCGCGGCGTCACCGGCGCTCAGCGCCTGCTCGACGAGCAGGACGACGTCGTAGTCGGCGGGGGCGGAGGACGGGGTCACGGGCTGGCTGTGCTCACTCATGCCGCGACCCTAGTGCGTCGCGGCGACGTCCCCCGAGCCTCCGGAGGCCCCCAGGACGCTGCCCAGGTCGTAGCGCACCGGCTCCTCGAGCTGCTCGTAGCCGCACGACGCCGGGTCGCGGTCGGGCCGCCAGCGCTGGAACTGCGCGGTGTGGCGGAAGCGGCGGCCCTCCATGTGGTCGTACTTCACCTCCAGCACCAGCTCGGGGCGCAGCGGCGTGAACGACAGGTCCTTGCCGGCGCTCCACCGGCTCTGCGTGCCCGGCACCCGGTCGGGGTTGGCCACGGCCCACTCGTCCCAGGCCCCCCACGGGTGCTCCTCGACCGGGCAGACCAGCGGGGCGAGCTCCTCCACGAGCGCGGCGCGCCGCACCGCGGTGAAGCTCGCGCTGACCCCGACGTGCTGCAGCACGCCGTCGGCGTACAGCCCCAGCAGCAGGCTGCCCAGCAGTGGCTTCTCCGGCGTGGAGGTCTTGTGCTCGCGGTAACCCGCCACCACCACGTCGGCGGTGCGGACGTGCTTGACCTTCAGCATGGTGCGCCCGTTCGGGCTGTACGGCGCGTCGAGCCGCTTGGCCACCACCCCGTCGAGCCCGGCGCCCTCGAACTGCTCGAACCACCGCTGCGCCTCGGCCTGCTCGGTGGTGGTGCGGGTCAGGTGGCACGGCCCGCCCAGCCCGGCCAGCGGGGTCAGCGCCTCCTCCAGCGCCGCGCGGCGCTCGCGGAAGGGGTGGTCGACGTACGACGTGTCGTCGAGGGCGAGCAGGTCGAAGGCCACGAACGACGCCGGGGTCGTGGCGGCGAGCAGGTCGACGCGGGACGCGGCGGGGTGGATGCGCTCCTGCAGCACCTCGAACTGCAGGCGGCCCTCGGAGGCGACGAACAGCTCGCCGTCGAGCACGCACCGCTCCGGCAGCTGCTCGCGCGCCGCGGCGACCACGTCGGGGAAGTAGCGGGTGAGCGGCTTGGTGTTGCGCGAGGTCAGCTCCACCTCATCGCCGTCCTTGAACACCAGGCACCGGAAGCCGTCCCACTTCGGCTCGAACGACAGCCCGCCTAGCGACGCCGGGTCGGGCACCCCCGCCACCGACTTCGCGAGCATCGGCTGGACGGGCGGCATCACGGGCAGGTCCACCCCGCCACCGTAGCGATCCGGGCCGTGCGGTGGTCGCGGGCTGGTGTGCGCGGGGGCGGGGCGGGCCATACCCTGTGGCACCTATCCCCGGTTGGTCTGCCGGCAGGGCCCGCCTGACTTTGAATCAGGACTAGCGACGATGGTTCGACTCCATCCCGGGGAGCTGACCGGCCCGTGCCACGGCACGGTGCCACACCCGTCCGCGAGCCGAACGGCCACAGGATCGGCGTTCGTCGGACGCGTGGCCGTGCGGCGCGCACACTGCGGGTGCAGGCAACCGCGACCCCCCCTCGTCTGGAGCACCAGACGGACACTCGCGGTGCCTCGACCGAAGGCGCCCCCATGCTGCCGACCCGTGCCCGTCCCCGCACCACCCCCCGCACCTCGATCGCGCGGGTGGCCCTCGGACTGTCCGCCCTGCTGGTCGTCGTCCCCCTGGCGACGGTCTCGACCGTCGGGGTCGCCTCGGCCGTCGAGGCGCCCACCCCCGCGGTCGACCTCGGCACGACCGAGGCCTACTCGGTGCTGGCCGGTGCCGGCGTCGCCAGCACCGGCGCGGCCACCGTGCTCGCCAAGGACCTGGGGCTCAGCCCCACCGGCACGATCTCCGGGTTCCCGCCGGGCGAGGTCGAGGGCGCGGTGCACGACAAGGACGCGGCCGCCGAGGCGGCGCAGGAGGACCGGCAGGCGGCCTACGACCAGGTGGTGGCGCTGCCCAGCACCAGCGCCTTCGCCGGCGACCAGGCCGGGAAGACCTTCGGGCCCGGGGTCCACACCAGTGCGGCGGCCTTCACCAACACCGGCACGATGACCCTCGACGCCGACGGCGACCCGAGCGCGGTCTTCGTCTTCCAGGTCGGGGCGGCGCTCAGCTCGGCCGCGGCCACGAAGGTGGTGCTGACCGACGGAGCCTTGGCGAACAACGTGTTCTGGCAGGTCAACGGCGCGGTGTCCATGGGCGCCGGCGCCAAGTACGTCGGGACGTTCCTGGCCGCCGGCGCCGTCGCGTTCGGCGAGGGCGCCTCGCTCAAGGGACGTGTCCTCACCCCGTCGACGGTCACCCTCGCCAACACCCCGGTCACCGAGCCCAAGGACGACCTGACGGCCCCGGTCGTCACCATCGACGCCGGCGACACCAGGTCCACCAACGACACGACACCGATGATCTCGGGCACGACCGACGAGCCGACCGGTCGGCCGGTGACCGTCACCGTGGACGGGCCCGGCGGCCAGGTCCTGACCACGAAGGTCGGCGCCGCCGGCGCCTGGGCCGTCAGCGCGACGACGCTGGTCGAGGGGCCCCACGACGTCGTGGCCGCGGTCACCGACGCCTCGCAGAACGTCGGCACGGCGACCCAGGTCCTCGTCGTCGACCTCTCCGCGCCGAGCGTCGGCATCGACGGTGGTGCCCTCCGCGAGACCAACGACGCGGCACCGACGGTCACCGGCACGACCGACGAGCCCGTCGGCACGCCGGTGACCGTCACCGTGGACGGGCGCACCCTCGTCTCGTCGTCGGCCGCCGACGGCTCCTGGAGCGTCGACGCAGGCCCGCTGGAGGAGAAGGCCCACTCCGTGGTGGCCTCGGTCGCCGATCGCGCCGGGAGCACCGGCAGCGCCACCCAGGTCCTGGTGATCGACGTGACGCTGCCGGTCATCGCCATCGACGGGGGCGCCACCCGGTCGACCGACGACACCTCGCCCTGGACCTACGGCACCACCGGTGAGCGGGCCGGCACGACCGTCCGGGTCGCCATCGGTGGGCAGGACCTCACTGCGGTCGTGCGCAGCGGCGGCACCTGGAGCGTCAGCGCGACCGACGTGCCCGAGGGTTCCTACACGGTCGTGGCCACGGTCACGGACGCGGCGCAGAACACCAGCACCGCCCAGCAGACCCTGGTCGTGGGGGACGCGCCGGTCGACCCCGAGCCGCGCCACCGGCCCGACGCCGCGATCCGGTCGACGACGGGGGCCTACGTCGGGGTCGAGTCCTACGGCGCCGACCAGCGGGTGAGCCAGCGGGTCCGGGCGCGGGCCGTCGCCACCTACCAGGTCCGGCTGACCAACCGGGGCGACGTGGGCGACGCCCTGACGGTGCGCGGCGCGGCGCGCAGCCCCGAGTTCACCGTCCAGTACCTGGCCGGCACGACGGACGTGACCCGGGCCGTCACGGCGGGCACCTACCGCACCGCCGAGCTGGCGCCGGGCGGGGCGGTCACGCTGACCGTCAGGACCGGCCCGGCCCGCGCCGCCACCGCGGGCGACAGCCGCAGGCTCGCCGTCCGCGCGGCCTCCGAGCACGCCCCGGCCGTCCGGGACACCGTGGTCGCCGTGGTCCGGATGGTGCGCTGAGGCCACACCCCTCCGCGGCACCGGACCGGCCCGCCGCGCCCGGACCTGTGAAACCATGCGCCCGTACTGACCATCCCCGGCGAGACCCACAGGTGGGACGGGCGAAGTCGCTCCTCGACCAGGACCACTGGCGTAGGTTCGACTCCTGCCCGGGGAGCATGGAGGAACAGTTGAACGACGTGACCGTCATCGTCCTGGCCGCCGGAGGCGGCACCCGGATGAGGTCGAAGACGATGAAGGTCCTGCACCCCATCGGGGGGCGCACGATGATCGGCCACGTCCTGGCCGCCGTCGGTGCGCTGGAGCCGCGGCGGGTGGTGGCGGTGGTGGGTCATCAGCGCGAGCAGGTGGGTCCCCACATCGCCGCGCTGTCTCCCGACGCCGTGCTGGCGGTGCAGGAGGAGCAGCACGGCACCGGCCACGCCGTGCGGGTGGCCGTCGACGCGCTGGTCGCGGCGCAGGGCAGGCCCAGCGGCACCGTGCTGGTGGCGTACGGCGACACGCCGCTGCTGAGCGGTGAGTCGCTGCGTGCGTTCGCCGCCGACCACGAGGCCGCCCAGCGCGCGGTGAGCATCCTGTCGGGACTGGTGCCCGAGCCCCACGGCTACGGCCGCGTGGTGCGCGACCCCGACGGCGACGTCGTGGCGGTGGTGGAGGAGAAGGACGCCACCCCCGCGCAGCGCGAGATCGGCGAGATCAACTCCGGGATCATGGCCTTCGACGGCGACTTCCTGGTGGAGTCGCTGCCCCACCTGCGCAACGACAACGCCAAGGGCGAGTACTACCTCACCGACCTCGTCCAGCTCGCCCGCGACGGCGGGATGATGGTCGGGGCCTACGCCATCGACGACGTCCGCCAGACCGAGGGCGCCAACGACCGCGTGCAGCTGGCCGCGCTCGGCCGCGAGCTCAACCGCCGCATCGTGGAGCGCTGGATGCGCGAGGGCGTCACCGTGATGGACCCCGACACCACCTGGATCGACTCCGACGTGGTGCTCGAGCCCGACGTGACGATCCTGCCCGGCACCCAGCTGCTCGGGGCCACCGTGGTGGCCGAGGACGCCGTCGTCGGCCCCGACACCACGCTGAAGGACTGCGAGGTGGGCGCGGGCGCCCGGGTGGTGCGCACCCACGGCGAGCTGGCCGTGGTCGGCGCCGGCAGCACGGTCGGCCCGTTCGCCTACCTGCGTCCCGGCACCCGCACCGGTGTCGAGGCCAAGGTCGGCACGTTCGTCGAGACCAAGAACGCCGTGCTCGGCGACGGCGCCAAGGTGCCGCACCTCTCGTACGTCGGCGACGCCGAGATCGGCGAGGGCACCAACATCGGCGCCGGCACGATCTTCGCCAACTACGACGGCGTGGCCAAGCACCGCACCACCGTCGGTCGGCACGCCCGCACCGGGTCCAACAACACCTTCGTCGCCCCGCTCACCATCGGCGACGGCGCCGCCACGGGCGGTGGCACCGTGGTGCGCGCCGACGTGCCGGCCGGCGCCCTGGCGGTCTCGGCCGGCCCGCTGCGCATCGTCGAGGGGTGGGCGCAGGCGCGCCGCGCGGGCACCGCCCAGGCCGAGGCCGCAGCGGCGTCGTCCGCGCGACGCGAGGGTGAACGAGAGGTGTCGCACACCCCTGACGCCTGACGTGGACCCGGCGTGGGCACCGCACTCGATCTGCGACACACTGCAGGGGTCCCACCTCCTCGCGACCGAAGGCAGCGACGTGACCGGAATGAAGAAGACCACCGAGAAGAACCTCATGGTCTTCACGGGACGGGCCCACCCCGAGCTCGCGCTCGAGGTGGTCGACCAGCTCGGCGTCAACCTCGTGCCGACGTCGGCCTACGAGTTCGCCAACTCCGAGATCTACGTGCGCTACGAGGAGTCGGTGCGCGGCTGCGACGCGTTCGTGCTGCAGAGCCACACCGCGCCGATCAACGAGTGGATCATGGAGCACCTGATCATGGTCGACGCGCTCAAGCGCGCCAGCGCCAAGCGGATCACCGTGGTCATGCCGTTCTACGGCTACGCCCGCCAGGACAAGAAGCACCGCGGCCGCGAGCCCATCTCGGCGCGGCTGATGGCCGACCTCTTCAAGACCGCCGGCGCCGACCGGCTGATCGCCGTCGACCTGCACGCCGACCAGATCCAGGGCTACTTCGACGGCCCCGTCGACCACCTGATGGCGCTGCCGATCCTCACCGACTACGTGATGGAGAAGTACGGCGACCAGCAGCTGTGCGTCGTCTCGCCCGACGCCGGGCGGATCAAGGTGGCCGAGCGCTGGTCGGCCAAGCTCGGTGGCGCCCCGCTGGCGTTCATCCACAAGACCCGCCGCACCGACCGCCCCAACGAGACCGTCGCCAACCGCGTGGTCGGTGAGGTGGCCGGCAAGATCTGCGTGCTCACCGACGACATGATCGACACCGGCGGCACCATCGTGAAGGCCGCCGACGCGCTGATGGCCGACGGCGCCGCGGGCGTCATCATCGCCGCCACCCACGCGATCCTCTCCGACCCCGCCGTCGACCGGCTGAAGAACAGCCCCGCCACCGAGGTCATCGTCACCAACACCCTGCCGATCCCCGCCGACCGGCACTTCGACAAGCTCACCGTCCTCTCCATCGCGCCCCTGGTCTCCCGCGCCATCCGCGAGGTCTTCGAGGACGGCTCCGTCACCTCGATGTTCGACGGCCACACCTGAGCCGACCCCGGTCGGACGCCCGGCCTCGCTCGTCGGTCGGTCGGCCGGGCGCGCAGCGCCCCTCGCTCGTTGGTTGAGCAGGGCGCGCAGCGCCCGTGTCGAAACCTCCGCAGCCTGCGCTGGGACCTGCCCGCGTCCGGTCCCAGCGAACGGGCGGGTGGTCTCGATACACCTCGTCGCTGGCGCTCCTCGGCACTCGACCACCGAGGGGGGCCCGGTTCGTTGGTTGAGCAGGGCGCGCTAGCGCCCGTGTCGAAACCTCTGCAGCGTGCGCTGGTACCTGTCCCGGGTGGGTTCGAGCGGACGGCTGGGTGGTCTCGACACACCTCGTCGCTGGCGCTCCTCGGCACTCGACCACCGAGGGGGGCCCGGCACGTTCGTCGGTCGGCTGGGCGCGCAGCGCCCCTCGCTCGTTGGTTGAGCAGGGCGCGCAGCGCCCGTGTCGAAACCTCCGCCGCCCGCGCTGGGACCTGCCCGTGTCCGGGTCGCGGCGAACGGGTGGGTGGTCTCGATACACCTCGTCGCTGGCGCTCCTCGGCACTCGACCACCGAGGGGGCCCGGCCTCCGTTCGGGGGTCGGGAGGGCGCGCAGCGCCCGTGTCTAGACCTCCGCAGCCCGCGCTGGGACCTGCCCCGGGCGGGTCAGCCCAGGTCGTCGAGGCGGTCGTCCCAGTGCCGGCGCAGGACCGTCGGCACGTCGCCGGTGAGCGCGTCGCGCAGGCGGGTGACCTGGTCGGGGGAGAAGGCGACGCGGGGGAAGGCGCGGCCGACGACCTGTGAGAAGGCCTGGCCGCGGCGGGCGGCGATGGTGGGTCCCTCGTCGAGGTAGCGGCCCACCCACGGCGAGACCAGGTCGGCCTGCTCGGGCGACCAGAGCCCCGAGAGCAGCGCCTCGAACATCCGGTTCGAGACCTGGTCGTCGTCGGCGGCGGCCCGCCACGCCTGCTCCTTCGCCTCCTCGGTGGGTCGGGCGGCGAGGGCGGCGGCCGCGCCGAGCTCGCCGCCGATGCCGGCGTCGCGGCGGCGCTCGTCGTCCACCAGCGCCTCGTCGGCGCCGCCGAGACCGGCCAGGCGCCGCACGACCGCCCACCGCAGCCCGGGGTCGAGCTCGACGCCGTCGGCGGTGACCCCGTCGCGCAGCCAGCCGCGCAGCAGGTCGGCGTCGTGGGTGCTGCCCGCGAGGCCGCCGGTGAACGCGATCGCCAGCTGCGCGCCGGGCGAGCCGGGGGCGGGAGAGGCCAGGGCGGCCAGCCCGTCGCGGCAGGCGCCCGCCACCACCTCGAGGGCGGCCCCGGCGCGCTCGGCCGGCAGCCGCCGCAGCAGCACGGCGTCGGTGGTGCGGCCCAGCACGGCCTGCAGCAGCGCCACGTTGCGCTCGGCCGGGAGGTGTCGCGCCACCAGGTCGAGGTGGCTGGCCGCGTCGACCGCGCGGTCCTGCACCAGGTCGAACGCGGTGGTCCACAGCACGGTGCGCACCAGGTCGTCCTCCACCGCCCCGAGGCCGTCGACCACCACGCCCCACGACCGCTCGTCGAGGCGCAGCCGGGCGAAGGTCTCGCCGTGGCTGTTCGGCACCACCGCGAGACCCGCCCACTCCTCGAGCCGCACCGGCTCGTCGGCCAGGTCGACCATCCGCGAGCCCACCTCGCGCGGCGCCCCCGCCGCGCCGTCGTACGCCGTGACGCGCAGCCGGTGGGGCCGCACGCCCTCGCGTGCGACGACCGGCACGTCACCGTCGCGGGTGACCCGCACCGTGTCGAAGCCGGGCCGGCGCAGCCACACCTCGGCCCACGCCCGCACGTCGCGCGGCGAGGCCTCGTCGAGGGCGTCGACGAGGTCGGCCAGGGTGGCGTTGCCGAAGCGGTGGCGGCGCAGGTGGGTGTTGACCCCGGCGAGGAAGTCGTCGTCGCCCAGCCAGGTCACCAGCTGGCGCAGGCAGGAGTTGCCCTTGGCGTAGGAGATCGCGTCGAAGTTGGCGAACGCCGCGTCGACGTCGGGCACGTCCTCGGCGAGCGGGGCCACCGGGTGGGTGGAGCGCCGCTCGTCGGCGTCGTGGGCGGCCGGCTTGCGCCCGGCCTCGTGGGCCACCAGCGTGCCGGCGAAGCCGGCCCCGTCGGCGGCCACCCGGTAGCCCATGTAGTCGGCGAAGCTCTCGTTGAGCCAGGTGTCCTCCCACCAGCGCATCGTGACCAGGTTGCCGAACCACATGTGCGCCATCTCGTGGGCGACCACCGTGGCGCGGCGCAGGCGCTGCACGTCGGTGGTGCGCCCGCGCGGCAGGATCTCGTCGCGGTAGGTCACGCACCCCGGGGTCTCGAGCGCGCCCCAGTTCTGCCCCGGCACGAACACCTGGTCGTAGGAGTCGAAGGCGTACGGCTCGTCGAACAGCTCGGCGTAGTGGTCGAAGCAGGCGGTGGTGGTGGCCCTGAGCTCGTCGGCGTCGCGATCGAGGTCGGCGGCCAACGACGCGCGCGCGTGCCAGCCGAACGGCAGGCCGGCGTGCTCCCAGGTGACGGAGTGCCAGGGCCCGGCGCACACCACCAGCTGGTCCACCGGCACCGGGGGAGTGGTGGCGAAGGTCCACCGGCCCCCGCCGTGGTGGGTGCCGCGGCCGTTGGCCAGCACCGTCCACGACGGGTCGGCGCTCACCGAGAGCGTGACCGGCGCCTTCAGGTCGACCTGGTCGAAGCACGGCAGCACCCGCTGGGTGACGTCCATGCCGAGGTACGCCGAGGCGTAGGTCAGTCCGTCGGCGGGGTCGGTGACCAGGTGCATGCCGTCGCCGTCGCTGACGTACGGCACCGACGCGCGCACCCCCACCTGCACCGGCACCCCCGTGGGCAGCCCGGTGAGCGGCAGCCGCCGGCCGTCGTAGGCCACCGCGGTCTCGACCCCGTCGACGGTGACCACGACGTCGCTCCCCGCGGTGAGCTCGAGGAACGTGTCAGGCAGCGAGGTGGTGAAGGTCAGCATCACCTCGACCCCGAAGCGCCCCGACTCCCAGCCGGTGAGGTCGAGGTCGACCACGTAGGCCAGGTCGGTCAGGTGGGTGGCGCGGTGGCGCGCCTCGGCCAGCGTGAGGGACATGGCCCGACCCTAGGCCCGCCCCGCGAGCGCGTGGCGCGCCGCGCGACACGCCGGGCCCGGCGGGGCAGGGGCCGGCCGACCCCGCGAGCCGTGGCCGTTCGCGTGCGCGGGGGCCCCCCTCCGTGGTGTGATCTGTCCTGAGCACGTGTGCCGTCTGCAGAAAGTGGGCACACCACCATCGGCCCCGGCCTCCCGGGACCGTCTGCACGCCTGCCCCACCGCACACCACGAGCACCACCGCGCACGACCACCGCCCGGCGGCCGCCGGTCATCTCGAGGAGAAGCATGTCTGACGCCCGTCACTCGGCGAGGAGCCTGTCCCGCCCTGACCAGCGCCGGGTCACGGTGCGCCGCACCGCCCAGTCGGCCGTCGTCGTCGCCCTGGTCGGCGGCCTGCTGACCGCTGCCAGCACCACCGCGGAGGCCGCCACCGACCAGGTGCTGCAGGCCGTCGACGTACGCCTCGACTCCGACGGCACCATCTCGTCGGTGTCGGGCACGATGGTCAGCCAGGACTCCGAGGGCGGCAGCGACAGCGCCGAGGAGACCTACGACCCCGAGACCGCCGGCGACGACCTGCCGGTGCGCATCTCCACCTCCTACCGCCTCGGCGACCAGGCCGGCACCGACCTCTCCGACCTCGAGGGCCAGAGCGGCCGCGCCGTCATCGACGTGACCGTGCAGAACACCACCGTGCGCCCCGAGCGCATCTCGTACGACGCCGACGGCGTGTCCCGCTCGCAGTACGCCCTGATCGGCGCCCCCCTCACCGTGGTGGCCTCCGCCGGTCTCGGCGACGGCGGCCTGGCCCGGGTGATCACCAAGGGCGAGGACACCACCAACGGCCTGCTCAGCCAGGGTGCCGACGGCGCCGCGCAGGTGCAGTGGGCCTCGCTGCTGGCCCCGCCCCGGCTGGCCCCCAGCGCCACCTACCGCCTCGTGCTCGAGGGCGACGAGCTCACCGTGCCCGACATCGACGTGAGCGTGCAGCCCGGCCTGGTCACCGACTCCTCGGTGGAGGCGCTGCTGGAGAAGGCGTTCTCCGACGACGCCGACAGCACCGTGTCCATGGAGGCCCAGACCATCCAGCTGCTCGGCAACGTCAACGCGGTGCTGGCCGAGGCCAGCGGCGTGCTCGGCGACATCGAGGCCCGCCTCGGCGGCTCCGCCGACCGCCTCGGCGCCGAGACCATCGCCCAGCTGCAGCAGTCCTCCACCGACGTGAGCTCCTCGCTGCGGGGCCTGACCACCGACCTCGACGACCTGCAGGGCTCGATGGGCAAGCAGCTCGCCGGCGCCTCCGACTCCGCCACCGCCGCGCTGGCCACCAGCATCGACGCGGTCAAGGCCAAGCTGGGCGACCCGTCCAAGATCAAGGCCCCCTCGCCCGTCGGCAATCCCGACGGCTGCGGCGTGAGCCTCGGCGGCCGGGGCGGCTCCGACACCGTGTACGGCCAGATGGTCGACGTGGCCAGCCAGCTCGAGACGCTGAGCGCTGCGAGCGGCGCCTGCCGCACCGAGATCACCAGCTCGCTGCGTCGCCAGATCGGCACCGCCGCCGATGCCGCCACCGGCTGCGACGTCGCTCCCGACTCCGCCATCTGCACCATCCAGGGCGCCCGCGAGGAGCTCACCACGCAGAGCAGCCTGCTGGGCGACCTGAAGACCCGCCTGAGCGGTCAGTTCGACGAGGCGCTGGTGACCGACCTCGACTACAACCTCTCCCAGCTGGCCCGCCAGCTCGACCGGGTGCGCGAGGCCGCGGAGGAGCTCGAGGACGAGGACGACGACGGCGCCCCGCTCGAGCCGGCCCTGGCCAAGCTCCGCGCGGCCCTCGTCCAGCTCGACCAGGTGCTGGCCGCCGACGGCCCGGTCGAGAGCGTCCGGGCGACCTTCGCCTCGGCGAACGCGACCGCCAACACCCAGCTCGCCGCCGCGCGCGCCACCCTCCCGGCGCTCGCCACGACCGTCTGCGCGATGGACTCGGTCGCTGCCGCGGAGCCCCTGAAGGCGCAGGTCCTGGAGGCCCAGCGACTCGCCGGCTGTGCCACGCCGGAGTCCGACCTGAACACCATCGTGGCGGGCCTCGAGACCGTCGCGACCGCGACGGCACCGGCGGCCGTCGCCACCGACCTCGCCGCGATCGACAAGAGCGTCGGCGGCGCCCGCGGCCTCGTCGACAACGCCATCAAGCTGACCTCGGGCGACGAGTCCGGCGGTGGCATCGACGACCTGCTCGACGACCTGATCGAGGTCGTCGACCAGCTCTCGCCCGACCCCGGCGTGCCGGTCCCGAACAACAACACCAAGTGCGACGAGGTCCTCGGCACGGTGCCGGCCGGCAACGGCATCAACCGGCTCTACCTCGCCTTCCACAAGCTGCGCTGCAACCAGGAGGGTCTCGAGGCCGACATCGAGGCGACCTTCGGCGAGGCGCAGGACGAGCTGGTCGAGACCAACGGCGACCTCGACGACGCGATCACCGACACCGACGACGCCCGCCAGGACGCCAGCACCCGCCTCGGTGGCCTCTTCAGCTCGCTCGAGAAGGGGTCGGACAAGGTGTCCGACCAGATCACCGGCGAGGGCGCGCAGCGCATCATCGCCCAGCGTCAGCAGCTCGAGCAGACCGTCCGCTCCTCCGGTCTCGCCCTCGACGACGCCGTCGCCGACGCCGTGACCACCATGGCCACGAACATCTCGGCGGCCAACCGCAGCGTCGACGACTCCGAGGCGCGCCTCACCGGCTCGCTGCAGGACGTGCTGGCCGACCTCGGCACCCGCGAGGCGGGCGGCACGGGCATCCTCGGCTCGCTGGTGACCGGGGCGACCCAGACGGCGGTGGCCAACCAGCAGGTCACCTCCGCGACCGCGCAGGCCTCCCGCTTCTCCGGCGTGCGCAGCCAGGCCCTCTCCGACGCCTTCCTGCAGGGCGAGCAGATGGCGCGGGCCGCGGAGCTCCAGGAGGAGCTGCCGGCCTTCGGCACCGAGGTCGCCGACGGCGTCGAGCACCTCACGGTCTACTCCTTCCACCTCGGCCAGGACTGACCGGTGCGCTCCACCCCGCCCCGACGCCGGGTCGTGGCGGTGCGCGGCCTCGCCGTGACCACCGCCCTGACCACCGTCCTGCTCAGCGGCTGCTCCGGCAGCAGCGACGAGGAGGAGGCCGCGCCCGCGCCGTCGGGTGACGCCGCCCCGGCACCCGACGTCGAGCTCGGCACCGCCGACGAGCTCGCCAGCGGCGACCCGCTGCGCCTCGGCGTGGTCGTGAGCCTGCGCTCCGAGCCCGGCGAGGGCCAGGACGTGCTCCCGGCCGCGGAGGGCGCGCGCGTCGCGGCGTACCGCCTCGTGCTGGGCGGGGCCGACGTCGAGCTGCAGGTCGTCGACGACGGCGGCACCGCGGCCGGCGCGGCCGACGCCGTGGGGCAGCTCGTCGAGGACGGCGTGGCCGGCATCGTCGCCGCCACCACCGGCACCCACGTGCGGGGCGCGGTCAACGCCGCGTCGGCCGGTGACGTGCCTCTCCTGCTGCCGTACGCCCGCGGCCTCGGCACCCTGCCCGAGGGGGTGTGGGCCACCGGTCCGTCGGCCGACGCCGTCGACCAGGCGCTCGGCACCGCCCTGGGCGAGCAGGACCTCCAGCAGCCGTTCGTGGTGGCCGCCGACGGGGTGCCCGTCGGCGTCGACGCCACCGCCCGTGAGGACCTCGCCGGGGCCGACCTGACCGGCGTCGTCGACCGGGTCGTGGCCGCGGTCGAGGCCGGCACCGCCGACAGCGTGGTGGTCGCGGCCTCCGCGCCCACCCAGGCCCGCGTCGTCGCCGCGCTCCAGGGAGGCGGGGTCTCGGTGCCGCTGGTGCTCACCCCCGAGGCGCTCAGCCCCACCTTCGCCGCCGACCTGACCGAGGCCGGCGGCACCCCGGCGGGGCAGTTCACCACCGCCGGCGTCGACGCCTCCGACACCACGACGCTGGGCCAGGGCGACCAGGCCGACGGCGCCGCGTCGTACTTCTCGGCGCTGCGCCTGGCCTCGGGCGACCCCGAGCTGCGCGACCTCTTCGACAGCGTGCCGTTCGCCGACGTCGCCGCCGGCGCCGACACCGCCAGCCACGACGCCGTGATCGCGCTGGCCGCGGCCGCCGCGGAGGCCGGCTCCGCGGAGCCCGCCGAGGTGACCGAGGCGCTCTCCGGCCTCGCCGTGGGCCTGGAGGAGGGCCTGGCCGGTCCGGCCCTCGACTTCTCCTCGAGCCAGGCGCTGCCCGACGACGCCGTGGTGGCCCTCCAGGCGACCACGCAGGACCCGCAGGTGCGTCCGGTCGCGACCGAGCAGACCCCGCGGCTCTACTGGTTCGCCACCCGTACGGCGGGCTGAGCGCCGTGCCCGGGTGCCCTCGGACGACGAGCGTGGGTCGGTGAGCCGCCGCGCCCTCGGCAGCCGCTACGAGCTCGTCGACGAGCTCGGCGAGGGCGCCATGGGCACCGTGTGGCGCACCTGGGACCGCGTCGAGGAGTCCTGGGTGGCGGCCAAGGTGCTGCGCCGCGAGCTCGCCCACGACCCCCAGATCGTCGGCCGCTTCATCCAGGAGCGCGCGATCCTGCTGTCGCTGCACCACCCCAACATCGTCGAGGTGCACGACCTCGTGGTGGAGGGCGACGCCCTCGCGATCGTGATGGACCTCGTCGACGGCACCGACCTGCGCAAGCACCTGCGCGACGTCGGCACGCTCGGCGCGCGTGACGCCGTACGGCTGACCGCGGCGGTGCTCGACGCCCTCGACGCCGCCCACCAGCAGAACTGCCTGCACCGCGACGTCAAGCCCGACAACGTGCTGCTGCGCGGTGCCGGGCCCTACGACGCGGGCGACCTGCTGCTCACCGACTTCGGCATCGCCCGGCTCGCCCAGGAGTCGACCGTGCAGGCCACCGGACTGCTCGGCACCCCCGGCTACATGCCGCCCGAGCTGTTCGTGCAGGGCAGCTTCAGCGCCGCCTCCGACGTGTACGCCGCCGGCATCCTGCTCTACGAGCTGCTCGGCGGCCGCACGCCGTTCTCCGGCTCCGGCACGGCCCACACCGTCGGGTTCCGCCACGCCTCCGTGCAGCCGCCCCAGCTGCCGGTGGACGCCGAGCTGTGGACCGTGCTCGCCACGATGCTGGCCAAGGACCCCGCCACGCGGATGACCGCCGCGGCGACCGCCCGGGCCCTGCGCGAGCTGCCCGACAGCGTGCTCGACGCCCCGCGCCTGGAGGTGCAGCCGGCGCCCGAGGAGTGGGACATCGTGCAGGGCACGATGCTGCGAGCCCCGGCGGTGCAGATCGACGCCAGCCCTGCGCGTCTCGACGTCGGCGCGACCAACCTGCACCCCGCCGGCCTCGGCCCGCGCCCGGCGACGCCGCCCACGTCACCGCCCACGTCCCAGGACGCAGCGGCCGCCGGCGGCACCCTCGGCGGTCGGCGCGCCGTCGGTCGCCGCGGTTGGCTGCCCTGGGCCGTCGCGGGTGCGGTGGCGGTCGTGCTGACCACCGGGGTCACCGTGGCGGCGCTGTCGCCGACCGACGAGCCGGCGCCCCCGCCGGGGACACCGGGCACCGCGACGACCGCGGTGGCCGCGAGCACCCGGCTCGACGGCAGCCCGTCGCCCACCGGCCTCACCGTCGACCGCGAGGCGTCGTACGACCCCGACAGCGGCGAGGTCACCCTCACGCTCACCTACTCCGCGCAGGACGCGCCCCTCACCGGCCCGTTCCTCGAGGTCGTGCCGGCCACCGGGACGGCGACCTGCCCGGCCGTCACCTGGGGCGGGGCCAGCGCCACGCCCAACAACGTCGCCGCCACGGGGGTGCAGGTGGACTGCGGCTGGAGCGTCGACCCGGGCCAGGTGCCCCGCCAGGGCTCGGTCGAGGTGACCGCGGACTTCCCGCTCGAGCTCGGCGACGACACCGAGGACGAGCTGGAGGACTGGGTGGACACCGCGGCGGAGGCCGGCCGCACGGCGCTGCGCGCCCAGACCCGCGACGACGCCTACCCCGTGCAGCGGATGACCGACGTCGTCGTGGTGGTGCCGCCGGTGCTGGAGGCCGACGCCGGGGGCGCCGACGTGCCCTACGACGTCTTCCCCGTGTGGGGCGGCGAGCCCGACCGGCTGCACCCGCTGCTCAGCTCGACCGCCGGCGAGGCCACCACGCTGCTCACCTCCGTGGCCGGCGGCCGCGAGGGCGCCCGCCTCGAGGGCTGCCCCGAGCTCACCTTCTCCACCGACGGGCTCGCCGCCACCGTCACGTTCGCGACCAGCTGCTACCTGCGCGCCGTCGTCGGCGAGCTCGACCCGAGCAGGCGTACGGCGTTCCGCGTCGCCGACGCCCCCTGAACCCCACCACCGCCGCAGCATGCGCATCACCGTCACCCTGGAGACCCCGGCGACGAGCGTCGACGTGCTGGTCGACGCCGACGACGGCGCTCCCGCGGCCACCCTCGAGCGGGCCCTGCGCGAGGTGGTGGCCGCACCCGACACGCCGATGTCCTTCCCGCGGGCGGTGCCGGGCACCCTCGACGGCGGCATCCCGACCGGGCGCGGGGTGGTGGCCGACCTCGGCCTGCTCGACGGCACCCGGGTCGGCTTCCGCGGCGCCGACGTGGGCGCGCCGCGCCTGGGGCGGGGCCTGCAGCTGCACGTCGTGAGCGGGCCCGACAGCGGCGCGGTGTTCCCGCTGCCCGTGGGTGCCCACGACCTCGGACGAAGCGGCCACCTCTCCTGGGGAGACCACTCCCTCTCGCGGCGCCACTGCCGGGTGAGCGTCACCTCGGTCGCCGTCACCGTGACCGACCTCGGCTCCAGCAACGGCACCGCCGTCGACGGCCGTGCGTGCCCGCCGCAGGTGCCGGTGTCGTGGCGCCAGGGGGAGTCGCTCGAGCTGGGTGACTCGCTGTGCGAGCTGCGGGTCGGCACGAGCGCCGCTCCCGTCACCGAGCCGCTCTCGCCGGGCTGGCTGCGCCTGACCCGCCCGCCCCGGGTGCGCCCCGCCGGCGCCGCGCTGGTGGTCGACCTGCCGGCGCGACCCCGAGGGCTGCTGCGGCGCGGGGCCCGGGAGACCGCACGGCCCGACGCGGCCGACCCGACGCGCGACGACGTGCAGCGGCTGCTGCGCGAGGCGGTGGTGCAGGAGCAGCAGCGGCTGCGCCAGGACCTGCCCGACCCCGCCGCCACCGGGGTGACCTGCCACGTGCACGGCCGGCGGCTGTGGGAGCGGCGTCCCGACGACCCCGACGCGCTGCTGCTGCGCCTCGGCACCGGTCCGGCGCCGTCGGCCGCCGTGGTGCGCGGGGGCCGCGCCGACGAGCGGACCTGGCTGCGCGACGTACCGCTCGCCGTGCCGCTGGCGAGCACCGGTGTGCTGGGCCTGGCCGGACCCGCCGACGCGGTCGACGCGGCGACGCGCTGGGTGGTGGTGCAGCTGGCCGCGCTGCACGCCCCGCGCGACCTCGAGCTGAGCTTCCTGACCGCGGGCGAGGGCGCGGCCGGGCCCGACGGCTCCGGCGGCCCGGACGGCTCCGGCGTCGCTGCCGCCTGGGGGTGGCTGCGCTGGCTGCCGCACCTGCGCACCGACGACCCCGGCGCGGCGGTGGCGCGGGTCGCCGGTGACCCGGCCGCGCTGCAGGCGCGCCTGACCGCCCTCCTCGACCTGGTACGACGGCGCCGTGCGGGCGAGGCCGGCCCCGCCCACGTCGTGGTGGTGCACGGCCACCGCGCGCTGCGGGCGCAACCGGCCCTCGCCGCAGCCCTCGCCGAGCTGCTGGCCACCGGCCCCGCGGTCGGCGTCCTCGCCGTCTGCACCGACGTCGCGGAGACCGGCCTGCCCGAGCAGTGCGCCGCCACGGTGGTGGTCGACCCCGCGCAGCCGTCGTGGGCCGCCCTCGAGCGGCGGGGCGCGGCGCGGGTCGCGCGGCTGCGGGTCGACGGCGTGTCGGCCACCTGGGCCGACCGGGTCGCGCGCCGGCTCTCCCCGGTGGTCGACCTCGGCAGCGGGCCGGGCCTGCCCGAGCAGGTGCGCCTCCGGGACCTGTCCGGCGGGCCGCTCGCCGCGGCCGGGTCCGTCGCCGTGCCCGACGCCGGGCCCGACGCCGGGTCCGACGGCGGATCCGACGGCGGGCACGACGACGCCGTGGCCGCGGTGGTCCGCGCCTGGTCGACGTCGCCGCCCGGGCCGCCGGCCGTCGCGGTCGGCGCTGCTGCCGACGGCCCGCTGCTGCTGGCACCCACCGCGCCCGGGACCCACCTGCTGGTCGCCGGCGCTGCGGGGTCGGGGCGCAGCGAGGCCCTGCGCACCCTGGTCGCCGCCGCGGCGCTGGCCCTGCCGCCCCGCCGGCTGCGCGTGGTGCTGGTCGAGGGCGGCGCCGACGGGTCGCTGGCCGGGTGTGCCGCACTGCCGCACGCCCGGTCGGCCGCTGCCGCTGCGGCCGGCGCCGGCCCCGACGCCGCCGGTGCCGGCCCCGATGCCGCCGGCCTCGGTGCCGCGGGCCAGGCTGCCGCGGTGGCGCGCGCCGTGGCCGACCTGCCCGCCGACGCGGCGGCGCTCGTCGTGGTGGACGACCTCGACCGGCTCGAGGAGCGCGCCCCCGGCACCGCCGCCGCGCTGGCCGGGCTGGTCGTCGCCGACGCGCGACTGCACCTCGTGGTGTCCACCGGTGCACCCCGGCGCGTGCCCCCCGCGCTGCGGGCGCTGGTCTCCGACCGCCTGGCCCTGCGCCTGTCCGTCTCCGACAGCGACGACGTCCTCGGTGGCCCGGGCGCTGCCCGCACCCCCGCGCGCACCCCGGGCCGCGCCGTGCACGCCCGCGGGTCGGTGCCCCACCGCGTCGCCCAGCTCGCCGCCGTCACCTCGCCGCGCGGGTCGGTGCCGCCTGCGCCGCCCGCACCCTCGCCCGGCGCGGCCGAGGGCGACCCGCGCGCCCGGGTGCAGCGGGTCACCTGGGCCGGCCTGGCGCTGCCGCCCCCGCCGCTCCCGCCCGCCGCCACCACCGACCGCCCCACCGACCTCGACCTGCTGGCCGACGTGCTGCAGGCCGCCGCTGTCGCGACCGACTGACCGGCCGCCGTTCCTCGACCGCGCACTCGGCCGGAGCCGCGGGGGAGCGTCATCCGGATCGTGGGTGCGACTCCACGGAACGTATGACGTCCGGTGCGCTGCCCGGGTGGGGGTGGGGAGCGTCATACGAATGGTGGGTGCGACTCCACGGGACGTATGACGTCCGGTGCGCTGCCCGGGTGGGGGTGGGGAGCGTCATACGAATGGTGGGTGCGACTCCACGCAACGTATGACGCAGGGCCCACCCCGCCACCACCGCCACCACCGCCACCCCGAGCGACCCCGAGCGACCACGGGCAGCGGGAGAATTCGCACCCGACGACCCACCCCGCTAGGCTGTGGAGGTTGCCTCGGCGAGGGACGCCTCCGGGTGTCCGTGATCGACGCGGTCGGCTGCCTCACCGCGCCGCGCTGCTCGACGTCCTCGAGTGCGCGGCGCCTCGTGCGTCGTGCGCCCGCGCCGGGTGACCCCCACGCAGCACGACCCGCAGTCCGACCACGCACGAGGAGACGCCATGTCCGCCGAGAAGATCACCGCCGAGGCCCGCACCGAGTTCGGCAAGGGCGCCGCCCGCCGCATCCGCCGCGAGGACAAGGTGCCCGCCGTCGTCTACGGCCACGGCAAGGACCCGCAGCACATCACGCTGCCCGGCCACACCACGATGATGGCCCTCAAGCGCGGTGGCGCGAACGCGCTCATCGAGCTCGACATCGACGGCACCAGCCAGCTCGCGCTGACCCGCGAGGTGCAGATCGACCCGATCAAGCGCCACCTCGAGCACATCGACTTCGTCGCGGTCATCCGGGGCGAGAAGGTCACCGTGCAGGTGCCCGTCACCGTCCTCGGCGAGGCCGGTCCCGACACGCTGGTCGTTACCGACACCACCGAGATCGAGCTCGAGGCCGAGGCCACCCACATCCCCGAGACCATCGAGGTCTCCATCGAGGGCCTCGCCGCCGGCACCCAGATCCTCGCCTCTGACCTCGTGCTGCCCTCGGGCTCGACGCTGCTGCTCGACCCCGAGACGCTGATCGTCAACATCACCGAGCAGATCTCCGCCGAGGCCCTCGAGGCCGAGCTGGAGGAGGCCGAGGCCGAGGCCGGCATCGAGCGCGAGGAGTCCGACGAGGAGCAGGCCGCCGAGGCCGCCGAGGGCGACGCCCCCGAGGGCTCCGAGGACTCCTCCACCGACGAGTGACCGTCTCGAGCGACGCCGGCGGCACCGCCGACGTCTGGCTCGTGGTGGGGCTGGGCAACCCCGGCCCCACCTACGCCGGACACCGGCACAACATCGGCTACCTCGTCGCCGACGAGCTGGCCGGTCGTCTCGGCTCGGGGTTCCGCGCCCACAAGTCGGGTCGCGCCGACGTCGTCGAGGGCCGCCTCGGCACGCCGGGCACGCCGGGCCCGCGCGTGGTGCTGGCGCGCCCGCGCTCCTACATGAACGACCTCGGCGGTCCGGTGAAGGCGTTGGCGTCGTTCTACAAGGTGCCGCCCGCCCGTGTGGTGGCGGTGCACGACGAGCTCGACCTGCCCTTCGACACGATGCGGGTCAAGCTGGGTGGCGGCGACAACGGCCACAACGGGCTGAAGTCGATGCGCGGCTCGCTCGGCACCGGCGACTTCCACCGCGTGCGGGTCGGCATCGGCCGCCCGCCGGGGCGCCAGGACGTCGCCGACTTCGTGCTGTCGAACTACTCCACGACGGAGCGCAAGGTGCTGCCGTTCGCCGTCGACCTCGCCGCCGACGCGGTGGAGAGCCTGCTGACCCACGGCCTCGAGCGCACCCAGCAGCAGTACAACTCCTGAGGCGCACCTAGGGTGGTGGCGTGACCTTCGACCCCGGTACCCCGCCGCCCGCCGCCGCCTCCGACGACCACGCCCTCGCCGCCTGGTTGGCCGAGGTGGCCGGACGCCGCCTGCTCGAGGTGCGCCGCGAGGGCCTCGAGGGCCGCGAGCTCAAGGACGCCGGAGACCGCGCCGCCCACGAGCTGCTGATGGGCCTGCTCGCCGAGCTGCGCCCCGCCGACGCCGTGCTGTCGGAGGAGGGCAAGGACGACAAGGCCCGCCTGGTCGCCGACCGCGTCTGGATCATCGACCCGCTCGACGGCACCCGCGAGTTCTCCGAGCCCCCGCGCGACGACTGGGCCGTGCACGTCGCGCTGTGGGAGCGCGCCGGCGACGGCGGCGACCTCACCGCCGGCGCCGTGGCCCAGCCGGTGCTCGGCGAGACCTTCCGCACCGGTGCCGCCCCGGTGGTGCCGCCGTCCACGTCGAGCCGCCCGCGCATCGCGGTGTCGCGCAGCCGCCCGCC
The DNA here is from genome assembly GCF_058681775.1 of Nocardioides sp. FY1077. Lineage (NCBI taxonomy): Bacteria > Bacillati > Actinomycetota > Actinomycetes > Propionibacteriales > Nocardioidaceae > Nocardioides > Nocardioides sp. FY1077. Next base: position 796,411 of record NZ_JBZWDB010000002.1, read on the forward strand.
GGCGTTCGTGCAGGCGCTGGCCGAGCAGATCGACGCCGAGCTGGTGCCGATGGGCTCGGCCGGGGTGAAGATGATGTCGGTGGTGCGCGACGTCGCCGACGCCTACGTGCACGCCGGCGGCCAGTTCGAGTGGGACTCCGCCGCGCCCGTGGCCGTGGCCCGCGCCGCCGGCCTGTTCACCTCCCGCGTCGACGGCAGCCCCCTGGTCTACAACCAGGACGACGTCTACCTGCCCGACGTCGTGGTCTGCCGCCCCGAGCTCGCCGAGCCCATCCTGGCCTTCATCGCCTCCCACGGCACCGCCTGACCACCGCCTGGCAGCGCGGGCGCCGGCAACCCGGTTGCCCGCTGGGCCGTCGGGACGCCAGGGTGGCGCGATGACCTCCTTCGTGTCCCACACCAGCATCGACTGCGCCGACGCCTACACGCTGTCCCAGTGGTGGAAGCCGGTGCTCGGCTACGTCGACGTCGACGGCGACCCCAACCTCCCCGGCCACGAGGAGTGCATGGTGCTCGACCCCGCCACCGACCACCGGCTGCTGTTCATCGAGGTGCCCGAGGCCAAGCAGGTGAAGAACCGGCTGCACCTCGACCTGCGCCCCCGCGAGGGCACCCGCGACGACGAGGTGGCGCGGCTGCTCGCGCACGGCGCCACCCAGGTCGCCGACCTGCGCGGCCTCCACGGTCCCGGCACGGGCTGGGTGGTGCTGGCCGACCCCGAGGGCAACGAGTTCTGCATCCTGCGCTCCCTCGCCGAGGTCGAGGAGGGCGAGCAGGCCGGCTGACCCGCGGGTCGCTGCCGCGCCGGAGCCCCGCCGCCCCCCATCATGTGGCGGTGCCGCGCTCCCGACCCCCCGCCCGCAGCGGTCCCGGCGGCCCGCCGCGGGGGCTGCTGCCGCTCGCGCTGCTGCTGGTGGCGGTCAGCGGCGGCGGGTGGGCGGCGTCGCGGCTCTACGCCGAGCAGCGCCCGGTCGACCTGACGCCGACCGGCGACTACGTCTCGGCCCCCCTGCCGCCGCAGGGCGGCGGCACCCCGGGACAGCTGGTCGACCAGCGCTGGCTCGAGCGCACCGCCGCCCACCTCGACGTGCCGGTGCCGGCGCTGCGGGCGTACGCCGACGCGCAGGTCTCCGACGTCGGCGGCTGTGACGTCGGCTGGACGACGCTGGCCGGCATCGGGTGGGTGGAGTCGCAGCACGGCACGCTGGGCGGGCGCACCCTGGGCGACGACGGCCGCAGCTCCTCGACGATCCTCGGCCCGGCCCTCGACGGGGCCGGCGACTTCGCCGCGGTGCCGGCCTCGCCCGGCTCGCAGCGCTGGCACGGCGACCCGGTGTGGGAGCACGCGGTGGGGCCGATGCAGTTCCTGCCGGCCACCTGGGCGCAGTGGGGCGCCGACGGCGACGCCGACGGCACCACCGACCCCCGCGACCTCGACGACGCCGCGGCCGGTGCGGCCCGCTACCTCTGCAGCGGCGGGGAGGACCTCACCACCAGCGCCGCCTGGGTCGACGCCGTGCTGCGCTACAACCCGTCGCGGGAGTACGTCGACGCGGTGCACGCGGCCGCCACGGCGTACGCGGCCCGCGCCCGCGGCTGAGCCGCGCCCGTCTGCGCCTGCCGGGCCCGCTCGGGCCCGCGCGGCCCGTCACGCCTCCTCAGCGTCCCCACAGGCCCGAGCCCTAGGGTGTGGCGCGTGGTCGCGGAGTCGTGGGAGGACGAGGTCGGGCGCCTGGGCCAGGACTTCCGGCGGTTCATGCTGGAGTACAAGTTCGGGCTCGAGGAGATCGTCACCAAGCTCGAGATCCTGCGCGACGAGTTCGCCCACCTGCACGCCTACAACCCCATCGAGCACCTGTCGTCGCGGCTGAAGTCGCCGGCCAGCCTGGTCGAGAAGATGGAGCGCAAGGGCTGCGAGCCCACCTTCGAGGCGCTGCGGGCCACCGTGACCGACATCGCCGGGGTGCGGGTCACCTGCAGCTTCCTCTCCGACGTGCGCCGCGTCTTCGACCTGCTCGCCGCCCACGACGACGTCACCGTGCTCGAGGTGCGCGACTACATCGCGACGCCGAAGGCCAACGGCTACCGCTCGCTGCACGCCCTGGTGGAGGTGCCGGTGTTCCTCTCCGGCGGCGTGCGCCCGGTGGTCGTGGAGGTGCAGTTCCGCACGATCGCGATGGACTTCTGGGCGAGCCTGGAGCACAAGATCTTCTACAAGTACCGCCGCGACGTCCCGCAGGACCTCCTCGACGGCCTCGCGGAGGCCGCCGAGACCGCCTACGCCCTCGACGCCACCATGGAGCGGCTGCACAGCGAGGTGCGCGACCTCGACGTCGCCGAGACCGCCGGGACCGCGGAGGTCGCCGTGGCCGTGCCGACGTCGGGCTCGGGTCCGCTGCGGGGCACCGAGCCGACCGAGCCGACCGCGCTGCCCGGGCTGCTCGACGCCCTGCGCCGCCTGACCGGCCCGGGCTCGGCGCCGCCCCCGGGCTGAGCGCCGGGAATCCGTTCGCCCCCGGCGCCGCGGTGGGGGAGGATGTCGGCTCGTGGGACACGTGGACGTCGCCGGGGTGCGCTACGAGCTGCCGGACGGGCGGGTGCTGCTCGACGACGTCTCGTTCCGGGTGGGCGAGGGTGCCAAGGTCGCCCTGGTCGGCGCCAACGGCGCGGGGAAGACCACCCTGCTGCGCCTGATCACCGGCGATCTCCAGCCGCACGCCGGCGTGGTCACCCGCTCCGGCGGGCTCGGCGTGATGCGCCAGATGGTCGGCCGCGACCTGGGGGAGCGCCCCACGGTGGCCGACCTGCTGCTGAGCGTGGCGCCCCCGCGCGTGCGCACCGCCGCGGCCGAGGTCGACCGGCTCGAGATGGCCCTAATGGAGAGCGACGACGAGGCCACTCAGATGGCCTACGCCACCGCGCTGGGCGAGTACGCCGACGCGGGCGGCTACGACGTCGAGGTGGTGTGGGACGTGTGCACCATCGCCGCCCTCGCCGTGCCCTACGACCGGGCCAAGCACCGCGACCTGTCCACGCTGTCGGGCGGGGAGCAGAAGCGGCTGGTGCTGGAGTTCCTGCTGCGCGGGCCCGAGCAGGTGCTGCTGCTCGACGAGCCCGACAACTTCCTCGACGTGCCGGGCAAGATCTGGCTCGAGGACCGGCTGGGCGAGTCCGACAAGACCGTGCTGATGATCAGCCACGACCGCGAGCTGCTCGACCGCACCGCCACCCGGGTGGTCACCGTCGAGCTCGGCGCCGCGGGCAACACCGTGTGGACCCACCCGGGCGGCTTCACCTCTTACCACCAGGCCCGCACCGACCGGTTCGCCCGTTTCGAGGAGCTGCGCCGGCGCTGGGACGAGGAGCACGCCAAGCTCAAGGCGCTGGTGCTGCGCTACCGCGTGAAGGCGGAGTACAACGACGGCCTGGCGGCGCAGTACAAGGCCGCGCAGACCCGGCTGCGCAAGTTCGAGGAGGCCGGGCCGCCGGCCGACCAGCCGCGCGAGCAGCAGGTGACGATGCGCCTGAAGGGCGGGCGCACCGGCAAGCGCGCCGTGGTGTGCGAGCAGCTCGAGCTCAGCGGGCTGATGCGGCCCTTCGACCTCGAGGTGTGGTTCGGCGAGCGGGTCGCGGTGCTGGGCTCGAACGGCTCGGGCAAGTCCCACTTCCTGCGGCTGCTCGCCGCCGGCGGCACCGACCCCGACGTCGAGCACCGTCCGGTCGGCGACGTGCCGATCGAGCCGGTGCTCCACCGCGGTCGGGCCCGGCTCGGCGCGCGGGTGCGGCCGGGGTGGTTCGTGCAGAGCCACGACCACCCCGAGCTGGTCGGGCGCACGCTGGTGGAGGTGCTGCACCGCGGCGACGACCGCCGCTCCGGCATGGGCCGGGAGCAGGCGGCGCGGGTGCTCGACCGCTACGAGCTGGCCCACGCCGCGGAGCAGAGCTTCGAGTCGCTCTCCGGCGGGCAGCAGGCGCGCTTCCAGATCTTGCTGCTGGAGCTCTCGGGCGCCACGCTGCTGCTGCTCGACGAGCCCACCGACAACCTCGACGTGCAGTCGGCCGAGGCCCTGGAACAGGGCCTGCTGGCCTTCGAGGGCACCGTGCTGGCGGTCACCCACGACCGGTGGTTCGCCCGCGGCTTCGACCGGTTCCTGGTCTACGGCGCCGACGGCGAGGTCTACGAGTCCGACGGCCCGGTGTGGGACGAGGGACGGGTGGCCCGGTCGCGATGAGCCCGGCCCGATGAGCCCGGCCCCGATGAGCCCGGTCGGGACGAGCCCGCCCGCGGTGGTGGCCGTCGACGCCCGCGACGCCGCGGCGTACCTGCCGTGGCACGCCGCCCTGCGCGCCGCCGACCTGGCCGGGCTGGGCGAGGCCGCCACCACCTGGACGGCGCCCGAGCTGGCCGAGGCGCTCACCGAGGGCGGACGCCGGCGCCACCGCGAGGCGTGGGCGCTGCGAGCGGACGGCCGCGCCGACGGCGAGGTGCTGTGCGCGGGGTTCCTCGACGCCCCGCTGCTCGACAACCTCGAGTCGGCGCTGCTGCACGTCGCCACCCCGCCCGCCCACCGTCGCCGCGGCCACGCCCGGCTGCTGCTGGCCCACCTCGAGGAGCGCGCCCGCGCGCTGGGCCGCCGCCACCTCGACGCGGAGATCGGCTGGCTGCACGCCCACGGCTCCGACCCCGCCGGCGTGCCCGGCTGGGAGCTGGCCCGGCGCCACGGCTACGAGTTCGGGCTCGGTGACGTGCAGCGCCGGCTGCGCCTCCCGCTGGCGTCGGCGCGCCTCGACGCGCTCGCCGCCGGGGCGGCGCCCCACCACCGCGACCACGAGCTGCGCTGCTGGGTGGGACCGGTGCCCGACGAGCTGGTGGCGGGCTGGCTGCGGCTCAGCAGCACCCTGGCCACCGAGGCGCCGACGGGGAGCATCGAGCGCGAGGACGAGACCACCGACGTCGCGGCGCACCGTGAGGCCGAGGCGCTGCAGGCCCGCCAGGGGCGGACGTCGTTCCACGCCGTGGCGCTCTCCGCCGAGGGCGAGGTCGTGGGCCACAGCCACCTGGTGACCACACGCCACGAGCCGGGCCGCGCCTACCAGTGGGGCACGATCGTGCGCCGCGACCACCGCGGTCACCGCCTCGGGCTCGCTCTGAAGGTGTCCGCCCTGCGGCTGCTCCAGGAGACCGACCCCGCCGCCACGTCGGTGACCACCTGGAACGCCGAGGAGAACCTGCACATGGTGGCCGTCAACGAGGCCCTCGGGTTCCAGCCGCAGGCGCGGCTGGCGGAGGTCCGCAAGCGGCTCTGAGCCCCGTGGAGCCTCGGCTCAGGAGCCGGTGGCGTCCGAGTCGAGCTCGAGGTCGGTGGTGGCGCTCTCGCCGTCGCGGACGTAGGTCACGGTGACCGAGTCGCCGGGGCGGTAGGAGCGGATCGTGGCGATCAGCGAGTCGGAGCCCGAGATGGCGGTGTCGTCGATCCGGGTGATCACGTCACCGGCCTGCAGGCCGGCGTCGCCGGCGGTGGAGCCGTCGCCGATCTCCTGCACCTGCGCGCCGTCGGTGACCACGGCCTGGCCCGTCGTGCCCTCCGGCGCGGTACCCGGCGTACCGCCGGTCGCGGCGCTCTGCGCGCCGACGTCGCTGACGGTGATGCCGAGCCGGGCGTGGGTCGGGGTCTCCCCGGCCACCATCTGCTCGACGATCGGCACCACCTCGTCGATGGGGATCGCGAAGCCGAGCCCGATCGACCCGCCCGACTCGCTCTCGGCGTACGGCGAGGTGCTGCTCGCGGCGGTGCGGATGGAGGAGTTGACGCCGACGACGTGGCCGTACATGTCGACCAGCGGGCCGCCGGAGTTGCCGGGGTTGATCGCCGCGTCGGTCTGCACCGCGGGGTAGGCCGTCACGTTGCCCTCGCCGTCCTCGCCGACGTCGACGGGACGGTCGAGCGCGCTGACGATGCCGCTGGTCACGGTGGCGTCGAGGCCGTACGGCGAGCCGACGGCCACCACGCCCTCCCCGACCTCGAGGTCGTCGGAGGAGCCGATCGTGGCGGGGGTCAGCCCGCTGACGCCCTCGGCCTGGATGACCGCGGTGTCGGTGAGCGGGTCGGTGCCGACGATGGTGGCCGCCGCGCTGCTGCCGTCGTCGAAGTCGACGAGGATCTCGCCGTCGTCGCCGGCGACCTCGACGACGTGGTTGTTGGTGAGGATCTGGCCGTCGGAGCTGAGCACGATGCCCGAGCCGGAGCCCGACTCCTCGGCGCCCTGCACCTCGATCTTCACCACCGACGGCAGCACCTCGGCGGCGACCTGCTGCACCGACCCGGCCTCGCCGGGGTCGGCCGGGGTGTCCACGACCTGGGCGGTCGTGCGCGAGCCGTCGGCGGAGGAGGCCGCGCTGGTGGTGGCGTCGTCGCTGAGCGAGGCGAACACCGCCGCGCCGCCCACCCCGGCGCCACCGCCGACGACCAGCGCCGCGGTGAGCACGCCGGCCGCGAACGTGGCGCGGCCGCGTCGGCGCTCCCGGGGGAGCGCGGCAGTGGGGGCCGCACCCGGAGGCGCACCCGGCGGCGGGCCGGCCGGCGCCCAGGCCGGCTGCGGCTGCGTGTCGTGGGCCCAGCTGTCGGTCCAGCCCGGCAGCCCGGTCTGCTGCCCGGTCTGCTGCCCGGTCTGCTGCCCGGTCTGCTGCGGGGCCTGCTGCGGGGCCTGCGGCTGGTGCGGGAGGGGCTGGTCGCCCTCGTGGGGGGTGCGGGGAGTCTCGCTCATGTCCACGACAGTGCCCGCGCAGGCTGTGACGAGGCTGAGACCTGGCTAGTCGGCGGTGAAGAAGCCGAACGGGCCGCGCTCGGCGCGGGCCGCCTCCTCCTCGCGCTCGGCCGCCTCGGCGGCCAGGGTCAGCTTCTTGAGCAGGGCGTTGAGGGTGCGCCGCTCCTGCGGCGTCAGCGCCCGGGCGAGCAGCTCCTCGTCGTGCCCGCGCACCGCCATGGCCGCGCGCCAGGCGTCCTCCCCGGCGGGCGTCACCTCCACCTCGACCCGGCGCCGGTCGGTGGCCGACGTGGTGCGCTGCAGCCGGCCCGCACGTTCCAGGGCGTCCAGGCGCCCGCTCATGCCGGCGTTGCTGATCTGCAGGTCGGCGGCCAGCGCCGACGGGCTGGCGTGGCCGGGGGTGTCGCGCACCATGAGGTGGTGCAGCGTCACGTACTCGTGGTCGGCGAGGCCGGCCTGCGCGGCCGCGCCACGGGTGCGGCGCCCGAGGTGGCGCACCAGCTGGGAGACGCGGATCCACAGCGCCTCGACCTCGGGGTCGAAGCTGACGCCCAGCTCGTGGTCGCGCCACCGCTCGACGTGCTCGTCGGCCCGGTCGCGGCCGGAGGCCGCCGGTGACGCACCGGAGGGGGAGGCAGGAGCGGGGTCGGCCATCCACCCATCCTAGGACGGTATTTCGTTGACGAACAGTTCGTGAGCGAATTGAATGACGGAGTGACCTCCTCACCACCCCGGCCCGACGTGGGCGCGCCACCGCGGTGGCGCCGCGGCCCGCTCGCCTCGCGCGACTTCCGCCTGCTCGTGGCCGGGATCACCGTGAGCGCGCTCGGCAGCGCGGTCGCCCCGCTGGCGCTGGCCTTCGCCGTGCTCGACCTCGGCGGCGGGGCGGCCGAGCTGGGGCTGGTGGTCGCGGCGTTCGCGCTGGCCGAGGTGGTCACCACGCTGGCCGGCGGGGTGGTCGGTGACCGGGTGTCGCGCAGCCTGCTGATGCAGGGCTCCGCCGCCGTGAGCGCGGTGGTGCAGGCCGTCGCCGTCGCCGTGATCGTCACCGACCACGCCACCTTCGCGCTGCTCGCGGTGCTGGGTGCGGTCGTCGGCTGCCTGTCGGCGCTGAGCCGCCCGTCGTCGCAGGCCATCACCCGCCACACCGTGCCGGCGGCCGACCTGGCTGCGGCCGTGGCCCTGCGCGGTGTGCTGCAGACCGCGGCGTTCGCCGCTGGCTCGGCGTTGGGCGGGGTGCTGATCGCGGTGGTCGGGCCCGGCTGGGCGCTCGCGGTCGACGCCGCGTCGTACGCCGTGGCCGCGCTCTGCTTCGCCGGGGTGCGTGCCGGGCGGGCCGCGACGGCGCCCGCGACGGGCTCGGTGCTCGGCGACCTCGGGGAGGGGTTCGCGGAGGTGCGCCGGCACGCCTGGCTGTGGCTGATGATCGCCCAGGCGCTGGTCTACCACCTGTTCTACGGCGGGGCACAGGGCGTGGTGGGGCCGATCGTGGTGGCCGACGACCACGGTCGGGCGGCGTGGGGGCTGGCGCTCGGCGTCCTGATGAGCGGCTTCGTGGTCGGTGGGCTGGTGTCGCTGCGCTGGCGTCCGCGCCGTGGCCTGGCCGCGGGCGCCGCGCTGCTCTCCCTCACCTCGGTCTTCCCGCTGGCGATGGCGCTGTCCGACCGGCTCGGCCTGCTGCTGCTGGGTGCCTTCGTGCACGGCCTGGTGCTGCAGCTCTTCGACGTGCAGTGGGACCTCGCGATCCAGCAGCACGTGCCGGAGGACCGGCTGGCCCGCGTCTACTCCCTCGACCTCGCCGGGTCGTTCCTCGCCCGGCCCGTCGGCCTGGCGCTGACCGGGCCGGTGGTGGCCCTGACCGGGCTGCGCACCTGGCTGCTCGTGGTGGCCGCGGTGATGGCCGTCGGTGCCCTCGCGACCCTGCTCTCGCGCGAGGTGCGCCACCTCGAGCGGGCCCCTGCCTAGGCCGCGAACCGACCCTTGTGGCCCACCTGTGGGCTGCGTCACACTCGGGCCCATGACCACGACCCGAGCCGACGCCCCCGCCACCGAGCGGTCCGACGCGCCGCCCCACGTCTTCGTCGACGACCGGGTGGCCCACTGGGCCGCGACCACCCCCGACGCGGAGTGCCTCACCTACCGCGGGCGCACCTGGACCTGGGCGGAGTGGGACGACCGCGTGCGCCGCGCGGCGGGTGCGCTGCGCGCCCTGGGTGTCGGGCGCGGCGACGTGGTGGGGTTCCTCGACAAGAACCACCCGGCCTGCGTCGAGGTCTCGCTGGGCGCCGCGTCGCTGGGCGCCGCCAACGCGGTGGTCAACTGGCGCCTGGCCGGCGCCGAGGTCGACTACGCGGTCAACGACTCCGGTGCCACCGTGCTGGTGGTCGGCAGCGAGCTCGTGCCGCTGGTCGAGGAGATCCGCGACCGGCTCACCCACGTGCGCCACGTCGTCGAGGTCACCCCCGACGGTGGCGACGGTGACGCCTACGAGGCGATGCTGGCCGCGGCGACCCCGGTGGACCGCTCGCCCGACGTGACCCCCGACGACGTCTGCCTGGTGCTCTACTCCTCCGGCACCACCGGTCACCCCAAGGGCGTGATGCTCACCCACCGCAACATGACCGCCCACACCGTCAACGCCCACGACGGCTGGGTCTTCGAGCCCGGTGACAAGTCGATGGTGGCGATGCCGCTGTTCCACGTCGGCGGCTCGTCGTACGTGCTGTTCGGGCTGCACGACGGCATCCCGACCGTGATGACCCGCGACCCCGACGGCGCCTCGCTGGCCGGGGCGATCATGGCCGGCGCCAACCGCACGTTCCTGGTGCCGGCGGTGCTCGCGCAGGTGCTGCAGTCGGGCGAGGACGCCGTGCGGCTGTTCGGCCGGCTGCGCACCTACACCTACGGCGCCGCGCCGATGCCGGCCCCCCTGCTGCGGGCGGCGATGACGGCCTGGCCCGAGACCGACTTCATCCAGGTCTACGGCCTCACCGAGGTGGCCGGGGTGGCGACCCACCTGATGCCCGAGGCCCACCGCGACACCGCCCACCCCGAGCGGCTCACCTCGGCGGGCCAGGCCGTGCCCGGCGTCGAGATCCGCGTCGTCGACCCCGCCACCCTCGAGGACGTCGCCACCGGCGGCCACGGCGAGGTGTGGCTGCGCACCCCCCAGCTGATGAAGGGCTTCCTGCACAAGCCGGAGGCCACCGCCGAGGTCGTCACCGGCGACGGCTGGTTCCGCACCGGCGACATGGGCCGCCTCGACGACGAGGGCTTCCTCTACGTCGAGGACCGGCTCAAGGACATGATCATCTCGGGCGGGGAGAACATCTACAGCCCCGAGATCGAGCGGGTCCTCGCCGAGCACCCGGCGGTCGCGGAGGTGGCGGTGATCGGCGTTCCCGACGACACCTGGGGGGAGTCGGTGAAGGCGGTGGTGTCGCTCAAGGAGGGCGCCGCGGCGGGCGAGGAGGAGCTCATCGCGTTCTGCCGCGACCAGCTCGCCCGGTTCAAGTGCCCCCGCTCGGTCGACGTGCTGCCCGCGCTGCCGCGCAACCCCACCGGCAAGATCCTCAAGCGCGAGCTGCGCAAGCCCTACTGGGAGGGCCGCGACCGCGCGGTCAACTGAGCCCCGCGGGGCTCGGACGGGGTCACATCCTGTAGTCGTCGACCTGGGAGAGCTGGGTCGCTGCGTTCAGCGCGATGTCGGGGGTCTTCAGGGTCGCCGCACCCCAGGCCTTCTCGAACTTCAGCAGGTCGTCGCCGACGCTCTGGGCCAGCGTGAGCAGCTCGTCGAGCAGCGAGCCGAACCGGCCCATCGACACGATGAGGTCGTCGAGGAACTTGCCGATCTTGGCCGACAGCTGGGCGACCTTCATCGACAGGCTGCGCACGGCGTCGGGGGCGAGGACGACGGAGAGGAACTTCGCGATGGCCGAGCCGATCGCGCCGACGATGTCGGCGATCGCGTCGCGCACCGTCGACCGCACGCCGCCGACCAGCGCCCCGGCCGCCTCCACCCCGCCGGCGAGGCCGGTGATCATCGACGACATGCCGTCGAGGGTGGTGGCCAGCGCGTCGGCGGTGCTGCCGTACGCCGTGCTGGCCAGGCCCTCCCACTGGGCGGTGGTGGTGTCGACCGCGCTGCGGAAGTCGCCGGCGGTGCCGCGCACGTCGCCGGCCACGTTGTGCCACGTGGAGGCGAAGGAGTGGATGACGTCGGGGTCGCCGCACAGCTCGTCGAGCCAGGTCGGGAACGGCTCCACGTGCTCCATCAGCCAGCCGACGCCCCAGGAGAACAGCGAGCCCAGCGGGTCGGAGATGAAGCCGAGCACGTCGAGCCCGGCGTCCATGCCGAGCAGCGAGCCCTCGATCCACTCACCCGAGCCGATGTTGTCGGCGGCGCCCACGAACCCGTCGACGGGCTTGAGCAGTCCCAGCGGGCCCGACGCGGGGAGCTCCTGCTCCGCCACGACGAGAGGGTTGTCAGCCATGGTCAGCCCTTCAGGTAGTCGAAGGCGTCGCGCACGACGCGGTCGGTGGTCTCGAAGGTGTCGGCGACCACCTTCAGCGTGTCGGCCAGGGTGGCCAGCGAGCTGACGGCGCTCTGGGCGGCGGCGATGCCACCCTCCTGGGCCGGCACCAGCGCGCCGCCGATGAAGGAGCAGAGCACGCCGTAGGCGGACCCGTTGGTCTGCACGTACTTCCCGGCGGAGACGGCGGTCTCGCCCGACTCCGAGATGGTGTGCAGCCGCGACGCGTGCGCCCGCAGCTGGTCGGCCACGACCTCGACGTCCACGTCAGCGCCCCCGTCCCTGGCCGTAGGCCGAGGACGGGCCCTGGTCGTCCTGCGCCGGCGCGGCGGCCGGGAACAGCTGGTCGTACTTCTGGCCGAAGTCGGCCGCCGTCGCGCTGTCGGCGCCGTAGTGCAGCGCCGAGAGCCGGGTGACCTCGCCCTGCAGCCGGAACTGCGCGTCGGCGTTGGCCTCGGCGATCGACGACTCGAGGCGACGCAGGTCGGCGTGGCGCAGCGTGTCGCCGAGCTGCACGGAGACCAGCGCGCCGGTGTGGCCGAGGGTGACCACGGCTCCGTCCCGCGAGCGTCCGACGACCCTGAGGGCCTCCATTTCCGTGACCATGCGCTGCGCGGCCTCGGCGCGCTCCTGGGCCTGCTCGACCATGCGGCGCACGTGGTCGCGCGCTTCCTGCTGGGTGGTCACGAGAGCTCCTCTCCGTGGGCGTCGCCGTCGTCCTACCCCCCGGCGCTGCGGCGAAACGCGGTCCGCCGGCCGCGCCGCCGACCGCCGACGCGGGCCTGCGTTAGGTTCTGCGGCGGGCCCGGACCCGGGCCCGCCGATCCGAGGAGCGCGCCGTGGAGAACCGCACCATCCGGACCTCGCCGCTGTGGCGGCTCGTCGTGCTCGCCCTGGCGGTGGCCGCCCTGGTGGGCACCGCGGTCAACGTGGCCTCGGGCGCCCCGCTCGGCGTCCTGCTCGCGCTGGGTGCGGTCGACCTGGTGCTCGTGGGCGGGGTGTGGCTCTTCGCCACGGTGGGCGTCGTCGTCGACCCGGTCGCCAACACCCTCGAGGTGTCGATGTTCGGCCGCACGCAGGTGCGCTCCCTCGACGCGCCGGCCCGGGTGGACGTGCGGTGGGTCAACGTGGGCAACCTGGAGCAGGTCCGGTTCCGGGTCACCCGTCCCGACGAGGCGGCGCTGTCGGTCACCACCCCGATCCTCGGCGACGCCCCCGAGCTGGCCCGTCAGCTGCGCGCCACCCTGGAGCGCAACCCCGACCTCCCCGCCGACGACTTCACCCGTGACCACCTGGTCCGCGACGGCGCCCTGGGCCGGGGCCGGTGAGCCGGGGTGCTCCCCACGCCCGACACCCACCGTTCACGTCGTTGCGCCAACCTCCGCCGGTGACCGAGACGCCCAGCCCGCTCCTGGCCAGCGCCGCCGCTCCCGCCCCCCGCACGCTGGTCGACGTCTTCCGCGCCACGGTGGCGGCCTGGCCCGACGTCACCGCGGTCGACAGCGGCGCCGAGCAGCTCACCTACCTCGAGCTGGCCGAGGCCGCCGGCGGGGTGGCCGACGAGCTCGCCGCGCTCGGCGTGGGGCCCGGCGACAAGGTCGGGGTGCGGCTGCCCAGCGGCACCACCGACCTCTACCTCGCGATCCTGGCCACGCTGCTGGCCGGCGCGGCCTACGTGCCCGTCGACGCCGACGACCCCGACGAGCGGGCCCGGCTGGTCTTCGGCGAGGCCGACGTGGCCGCGGTGGTCGGCGCCGACCTCGCGATCGAGTCGCGGCGCCCCGCCGCGGCCCCGCGGGAGCGCGCGGACCCGGCGTACGGCGACGACGCGTGGGTGATCTTCACCTCCGGCTCCACCGGCAGGCCGAAGGGCGTCGCGGTGACCCACCGCAACGCTGCGGCGTTCGTCGACGCCGAGGCGCGGATGTTCCTGCAGGACGCGCCGCTGGGGCCCCACGACCGGGTGATGGCCGGGTTGAGCGTGGCCTTCGACGCCAGCTGCGAGGAGATGTGGCTGGCCTGGGCCCACGGCGCCACGCTGGTGCCGGCGCCGCGAGCGCTGGTGCGCAGCGGCGTCGACGTCGGGCCGTGGCTGGAGGCCAACCGCATCACCATCGTCTCCACGGTGCCGACCCTGGTGAGCCTGTGGCCCGACACCGCGCTCGAGCGGGTGCGGATGCTGATCATGGGCGGCGAGGCGGTGCCGCCCGAGCTGGCCACCCGGCTGGTGCGCCCGGGCCGCGAGGTCTGGAACACCTACGGCCCCACCGAGGCGACCGTGGTGGCGTGCGGCGCGCTGCTCACCGCCGACGGCCCGGTGCGGATCGGGCTGCCCCTCGACGGCTGGGACCTCGCGGTCGTCGACGGCGAGGGCCGGCCGGTGCCGGTGGGGGAGACCGGCGAGCTGATCATCGGCGGCGTGGGCCTGGCCCGCTACCTCGACCCCGAGAAGGACGCCGAGAAGTACGCCCCGATGCCGACCCTCGGCTGGGAGCGGGCCTACCGCTCCGGCGACCTGGTGGTGCACGACCCCGCCGGGCTGCTGTTCGGCGGTCGCGCCGACGACCAGGTCAAGCTCGGCGGGCGCCGCATCGAGCTCGGCGAGGTCGACTCCGCCCTGCTCGCGCTGCCCGGCGTGGTGGGCGCGGCCGCCGCGGTGCGCCGCACCCGCACCGGCAACCAGCTGCTCGTCGGCTACGTCACCGTCGACGCGCGCTACGACGCCGCGGCGGCGGTGGCCGCGCTGCGCCGGGGGCTGCCGGCGGCGCTCGTGCCGCGCCTGGCCGTCGTCGACGACATCCCGACGCGCACGTCCGGCAAGGTCGACCGCGACGCCCTTCCGTGGCCGCTGGCCACCGCCAGCCCGGTCGACGCCGGCCTCACCGGCACCGCCGCGCACCTCGCCGAGCTGTGGAACGAGGTGCTGGGCGCCTCGGTGACCCGCCTCGACGAGGACTTCTTCGACGTCGGCGGCGGCAGCCTCACCGCCGCCCAGCTGGTCACGCTGCTGCGCCGCGACCACCCCGACGTCGCGGTCGGCGACGTCTACGACCACCCGACGGTCGGGGCGCTGGCCGCCCACCTCGACGCGATGGGCGCCGGGGTCGACAACGCCACCGACCGCGACGTGCCGCCGACCCCGGTGAAGACACAGGCCGGCCAGGTGGTGGCGCTGGCGCTGCTGCGTGCCGTGGCGGCGCCGCGGTGGCTGGTGTGGCTGCTCGGGGCCAGCACCGCCGTCCACGACCTCGGCGCCGGCCTCGGGGTCGGGCCGGCGGTCGACGCGCTGCCCACGGCTCCGTGGTGGCTGCTGGTCGTGGCCGCCCTGGTCGTGCTCTCCCCGCCGGGACGAGCGCTGCTGGCCGCCGGCGGCGCCCGGCTGTGGCTGCGCGGCGTGGAGCCCGGCGACCACCCGCGCGGCGGGCGCGTGCACCTGCGGCTGTGGGCCGCGGAGCGCTTCGTCGACCAGGTCGGCGCCACGTCGCTGTCGGGTGCGGCCCTGGTCACCTGGTACGCCCGCCTGCTCGGCTGCGAGGTCGGACGCCACGTCGACCTGCACTCCCTGCCGCCGGTCACCGGCTTCCTCACCCTCGGCAAGGGCTGCTCGGTGGAGCCCGAGGTCGACCTCACCGGCTACTGGGTCGACGGCGACGTCCTCCACGTCGGCCGGGTGGCGGTGGGCCAGCGCGCCCGCGTCGGCACCCGCTCCATGCTGTGCCCCGGGGCCGCGGTCGGCGACGACGCCGAGGTGGCCCCCGGGTCGGCGGTCTTCGGCAGCGTGCCCGAGGGCGAGTTCTGGTCGGGCGCTCCCGCCAGCCGCCTCTCCGGCGCCGCGCGCGGGCCCTGGCTGCCGCGCCCGGCGAGCCCGGCCGCCTGGTGGGGGGCGTACGCCGTCACCGCCGTGCTGCTCGCCCTGCTGCCGGCCGTCGCCATCGCCGCCGGGGCGTGGTCGGCGCTGCTGCTGGCCGACCTCGACGACGTCGACGGCCCCGCCGACCTGCTCGTCGCGCTGCTGCCGTGGGTGCTGCCGGCCACGCTCGTCGGGCTGGTGGCGCTGGCCGCGCTGGTGCTCGGCGTGGTGCGGCTCGCCGCGGTCGGCGTCGTGCCCGGCGTCCACCCCGTGCGCAGCCGCCCGGCCCTGCAGGTGTGGGCCACCGTGCGGGTGCTCGACGACGCCCGCACCTGGCTGTTCCCGCTGTACTCCTCGATGCTCACGCCGGTCTGGCTGCGGCTGCTGGGGGCCCGGGTGGGCGCCGACGTGGAGGCCTCGACGGTGCTGATGGTGCCGGCGATGACCCGGGTCGGCGACCTGGCGTTCCTCGCCGACGACACCCTCATCGGCGGCTACGAGCTCGGCGGCGGCTGGCTGCGCATCGAGCGCGTGTCGATCGGCAAGCGGGCCTTCGTCGGCAACTCCGGGATGGCCGCGCCCGGGCGCAAGGTCCCGAAGCGGGCGCTGGTGGCGGTGCTCTCGGCCGCGCCCAACCGCAAGACCGCACGCAAGGGCGAGTCGTGGCTGGGCAGCCCGCCGGCGCCGCTGCGGCGCACCGGTGCCGAGGGCGACGACGAGCGCACCTACGCACCGCCCACCCGGCTCAAGGTCGCCCGGTCGCTGTGGGAGGCCGCGCGGGTCGTGCCGCTGGCCTGCTCGGTGACCCTGCACGCCGCCGTCGGGCTGCTGGCCCTGCAGGTCGCCGCCGACACCCACCTGCTGCTGGCGCTGCCGGCGATCGCGGTGCTGCTGTGGGTGGCCGGCCTGCTCGCCGCGGCCCTGGCCGCGGTGGCCAAGTGGGTGCTGGTGGGACGCCACCGCGCCGGCACCCACCCGCTGTGGAGCTCGTTCGTGTGGCGCAACGAGCTGGCCGACACGTTCGTGGAGGTGGTGGCCGCGCCGTGGTTCGCGCGGCTGGCCACCGGCACCCCGCTGCTCACCACGTGGTTCCGCGCGATGGGCTCCACGGTGGGTCGCGGCGTGTGGTGCGAGACCTACTGGCTGCCGGAGGCCGACCTCGTCGAGCTCGGCGACGGGGCGACGGTCAACCAGGGGAGCGTGCTGCAGACCCACCTCTTCCACGACCGCCTGCTGGCCTGCGACAGGGTGCGCGTGCGACGCGGCGGCACCCTCGGGCCCAACTCGGTGATCCTGCCCGCGGCGAGCATCGGCCGGCACGCTACGGTCGGTCCGGTGTCGCTGGTGATGAGGGGTGAGACGGTGCCCGACAAGACCGTCTGGATCGGCAACCCGATCGGTCCGTGGGCCGCCGACGACCGGGTGAGCCCGTCCGGTGCGCAGCCCGCAGCGCCCTCCGCGGTGCAGCCCGACGGGGCGGTCCGGTGACGACCCCCACGGCCGACGACTACCTCCCGGGCCACGGCGACCCGTCGTACGCGGTGGGCCACTACGACCTCGACCTCGACTACGCCGTCGACGGCAACCGGCTCGACGGCGTGGCCACGCTCGCGGTCACCGTGGTGGAGCCGACGCGACGCCTGGTGCTCGACCTCGCCCACCTCAAGGTCGACAAGGTGCGGGTGACCGGGGCCCGGCTCGCCAAGCACACCCACCGGTCGAACCGGCTGGTGCTGACCCTCGCCGACGAGGCGGCGCCCGGCACGGCGCTCACCGTCGTGGTGCGCTACGGCGGGCAGCCGCGGCCGGTGGTCGACCGGCACCTCGGCGACGCCGGCTGGGAGGAGCTCACCGACGGCGTCATCGTGGCCGCGCAGCCGCACGGCTCGCCGACGTGGTTCCCCTGCAACGACCGGCCCGACGACAAGGCGTCCTACCGCATCACGGTGCGGGTCGGGGCCGGCTACCACGTGGTGTCCAACGGCGTGCTGAGCGAGCACCGTCGTGGCGGCAGCACCGAGTCGTTCCTCTTCGAGCAGGAGGAGCCCATGGCGACGTACCTCGCCACGGTGCAGGTGGGCCGCTACACCGACCTCCCGCTCGCCGGGCGCCCCGCCTCGGGCCTGCCGCTGCGCCTCGTGGCCCCTGCCGACCTCGACGAGGCCGAGCACACGGCGGCGTTCGGCCGCCAGCACGAGATGGTCGACGTCTTCGAGCGGCTCTTCGGGCCCTACCCGTTCGCCGGCTACACCGTCGTGGTCACCGACGACGACCTGGAGATCCCGCTGGAGAGCCAGTCGCTGTCCACGTTCGGGCGCAACCTGGTGCGCGGCGACTGGGACGCCACCCGGCTGATTGCGCACGAGCTGGCCCACCAGTGGTTCGGCAACGCCGTGACGCTGCGCCGGTGGAAGGACATCTGGCTGCACGAGGGCTTCGCCTGCTACAGCGAGTGGCTGTGGTCGGAGGAGTCGGGCGGCGACAGCGCCGACGACCACGCCCGTCGCCACCACGAGCGCCTCGGCGGCCTCGACCAGGACCTGCTGCTCGCCGACCCCGGCCCGGAGCTGATGTTCGACGACCGGGTCTACAAGCGCGGTGCGATGGCCCTGCACAGCCTGCGCCTGGTCGTCGGCGACGACGTCTTCTTCGCGCTGCTGCGCAGCTGGGTCGCCGAGCGCTCCGGCGCCTCCGTCACCACCGAGGACTTCCTCGCCCACGCCGGTGAGCAGACCGGCATCGACGTCGCCGCCCTGCTCCACCCCTGGCTCCACGACACCCCCCTCCCCGCCCTCCCCGGCGCCTGACCCCCGCCGGCCGCGGCGCGGACCGCGAGGTCCCTTCGTTGGTCGAGTAGGGCGCGCTAGCGCTCGTATCGAGACCTCCGCAGCCTGCGCTGGTACCCGTTAGTCGGGTGGTGGTCTCGATACACCTCGTCGCTGGCGCTCCTCGGCACTCGACCAGCGAGGGCGGGTCTGTCTTCGTTGGTCGAGCAGGGCGCGTTGGCGCTCGTGTCGAGACCTCCGCAGCCTGCGCTGGTACCCGTTAGCCGGGTGGTGGTCTCGATACACCTCGTCGCTGGCGCTCCTCGGCACTCGACCACCGAGGGCGGGTCCGTGCGTCGGTCGAGCAGGGCGCGCAGGGCGCGGTCCCTTCGTTGGTCGAGTAGCGCGCGTTGGCGCTCGTGTCGAGACCTCCGCAGGCCTGCGCTGGTACCCGTTAGTCGGGTGGTGGTCTCGATACACCTCGTCGCTGGCGCTCCTCGGCACTCGACCGGCGAGGGCGGGTCCGTGCGTCGGTCGGGCAGGGGCGGACCGCGAGGTCCCTTCGTTGGTCGAGCAGGGCGCGCTGGCGCTCGTGTCGAGACCTCCGCAGCCTGCACTGGCACCTGTCCTCGGACCGGTCCCGGCGACCCGGGACGCCGGCCGGGGCGGGTCAGGCGAGGGACCAGCGCAGGGTCACGGGGGCGGCGGGGAGGACGGCGAGGGTGCCGACCCAGCCCGGGGGGAGGGGGAGCGGCGTCGTCCAGGCGTCGTCGGGGCCGACGGTGGCGGGGTCGCGGCGCAGCCCCTCGCCGGTGGCCTTCAGCACCGCCTCGGCGCGGGTCCAGGCGGCGCGGTCGGGCAGGCCGACCGGCGGCGGGCCGTCGGGCTCGACGTCCACCCCGAGGCGCAGCCCGCGGTGGGCGGTGCGCGCAACGATCGCCACGCTGTCGGCGTACGCCAGCGACAGCGGGCCGGCGGGGGAGCGGGGCCGGCCGTGGTCGGCGCCGCCGCAGCGCGGGCACAGCCGCGTGGTGGGGCCGACCACCGCCTCGACGGCCGCGCGCAGACCGGTCCGGTCGGTGCCGGGACGCCACAGCGCCGTCACCTCCACGACCGGGAGCGCCGGGCTCAGACCGGCAGCCCCAGGGCCCGCAGGTCGCGGCGCAGCGCCACCGCGTCGGTGAACACCACGCCGCGCATGCCCAGCGCGTCGGCCGCCGCGACGTTCTCGGGCCGGTCGTCGACGAACGCCAGGTCGGCGAGCCGGTGGCCGCTGCGGGCCTCCACGACGCGGTAGACCCGCGGGTCGGGCTTGGCGACGCCCTCCACCCCGGAGACCACGACGTCGCGCAGCAGCGCCAGGAAGTCGAAGCGCGCCGGGGCGTGCGGGTAGAGCTCGGCCGACCAGTTCGTCAGCCCCCACATCGGTACGCCGGCGGCGTGCAGCTCGCGCAGCAGGTCGACGCTGCCCGGCACCTCGCCGACCAGCGACGCGGCGAAGTTGCGGCGGTAGGCGTGGGCGTGCGGACGCCAGTGGGGGTGGGTGCGGGCGACCTCGGTCTCCACGTCGTCCCACGCGGCGCCGGCGTCCGCGCTGTGGTTCCAGGCGCGGAAGTCGAAGTCGGTGGCGGCCAGGAACCGCTGAGCCTCCGCAGGCCCCACGCCGGCGGCGATCGCGACGGCGGGGTCCCAGTCGACCAGCACGTTGCCCAGGTCCCAGACGACCCCCGCCGGGGTCCCGGCGGGGGTCGTGGTGGTGGTGCGGTCGTTCAGGGGATCAGGCCCAGCGCTCGGCGGCCGGGGTGAAGTCCAGGCGGCGGTCGCCGGTGTAGATCTGCTTCGGGCGGGCGATCTTCTGCTCCTTGTCCTGCACCAGCTCGACCCACTGGGCCAGCCAGCCGGGGGTGCGGCCGATCGCGAACAGCACGGTGAACATCTCCGGCGGGAACTGGAAGGCCTCGTAGATGAGCCCGGAGTAGAAGTCGACGTTGGGGTAGAGCTTGCGCTTGATGAAGTACTCGTCCTCGAGCGCGATCTTCTCCAGCTCCTGGGCGATCTCGAGGAGCGGGTTGACCCCGGTGACCTCGAAGACGTCGTCGCAGGCCTTCTTGATGATCGTGGCGCGCGGGTCGTGGTTCTTGTAGACCCGGTGGCCGAAGCCCATGAGCTTCTCGTTGCCGGCCTTCACGCCCTCGATGAAGGCGGGGATGTTCGACTTCGACCCGATGCGCCGCAGCATCCGCAGCACGGCCTCGTTGGCACCGCCGTGCAGCGGGCCGAAGAGCGCGCCGACGCCGGCGGAGACCGCCGAGTAGGGGTCGACCTGCGAGGAGCCGACCGAGCGCACGGCGTTCGTGGAGCAGTTCTGCTCGTGGTCGGCGTGCAGGATGAACAGCACGTCGAGGGCCTTGACCAGGCGCTCGTCGGCCTCGTACTTGGCCTCGCTCATCTTGAACAGCATGGAGAGGAAGTTGGCGGTGTAGCTGAGGTCGTTGTCGGGGTAGACGTACGGCTTGCCCTGCGCGTGGCGGAAGGCCCAGGCACCCAGGGTCGGCATCTTCGCGATCATCCGCACGATCTGGATGTGGCGGTTGTCGGCGTCGCTGATGTTGCGGGCGTCGGGGTAGAACGTGGACAGCGCCCCGGTGGAGGCCATCAGCATGCCCATGGGGTGCGCGTCGTAGCGGAACCCCTGCATGAACGACTTCACGTTCTCGTGGACGAAGGTGTGGTAGGTGATCTCGTGCACCCACGCCTCGTACTCCACCTTGGTCGGCAGCGCGCCGTGGATCAGCAGGTAGGCCACCTCGAGGAACGACGACTTCTCGGCCAGCTGCTCGATCGGGTAGCCCCGGTACTCGAGGATGCCCTTGTCGCCGTCGATGTAGGTGACCGAGCTGCGGCACGAGGCCGTGTTGACGAAGCCCGGGTCGTAGACGGCGAGGCCTGGTGCGTCCTCGGCGGCCTTGATCTTCCCGAGGTCGGCGGCCTTGATGGTGCCGTCGAGGATCGGGACGTCGTACTCCTGTCCGGTGCGGTTGTCACGGACGGTCAGAGAATCAGTCACGTCTCTCAACGTATCCGTCGCGCGGAGCCCGCGTGAAGCCGGTGTCCACCTCTCGGGTCGGGCGCCGGGTCGGGAGGCCTCCCGCGCGTGCGACGGGGCAGCGTTTTGACCCCGCCGGTCGCGCCCCCCTATTCTCGAACGTCGCGACTCCTGCCGCGCCCCGTCCCAGCTGTGGGACGAGGTGCAGTCCCGGACGCCGTCCGCCCCGTCACGCGGGGCCGGCGAGCCGGGCCGTGTTCGTCAGAAGTCGCGGTTCCACCCACCCGGCGGGTCCATCCGCCCGGGAACGACGAACGAAAGAGCAGAACAGCCGTGCGCACCTACAGCCCCAAGCCCGGTGACGTGACCCGTGAGTGGCACGTCATCGACGCGACCGACGTGGTCCTGGGCAAGCTCGCCGTCCAGTCCGCCAACCTCCTGCGTGGCAAGCACAAGGCGATCTTCGCCCCGCACGTCGACGCCGGTGACTTCGTCATCATCATCAACGCGGAGAAGGTGGCCCTGTCGGGCACCAAGAAGACCACCAAGATGGCCTACCGCCACTCCGGCTTCCCGGGCGGCCTCTCGGCCACCCCGATCGGCGAGCTCCTCGAGAAGGACGCGCGCAAGGCGATCGAGAACGCCGTGTGGGGCATGCTCCCCAAGAACAAGCTCGGCCGTCAGGTGCTGAAGAAGCTCAAGGTCTACAGCGGCCCGAACCACCCGCACGAGGCCCAGAAGGCCACCCCGTTCGAGATCTCGCAGATCTCCCAGTGAGCCTTGGCTCCTTCAACGTCCATGCAGAAAGCTGAGTGAGGATCACCGTGGCTGAGACCACCACCGAGGTCGAGGAGACCTTCGAGACCGACGAGCGGGGCGTTGCCTACAGCTCCGAGAGCTCCCCGTCCGCCGACGCCCCCGAGCGCCCGGCGACCATCGCCCCCGCCAACGCGACCGGCCGTCGCAAGGAGGCCGTCGCCCGCGTCCGCCTCGTGCCCGGCTCGGGCGTGTGGACCGTGAACGGTCGCACCCTGGACTCCTACTTCCCGAACAAGCTGCACCAGCAGGTCGTGAACGAGCCGTTCGCCACCCTGCAGCTCGAGGGCCGCTTCGACGTCGTCGCCCGCATCCACGGCGGCGGCATCACCGGCCAGGCCGGCGCCCTGCGCCTCGGCGTGGCCCGCGCCCTCAACGCGATCGACGAGGAGGCCAACCGCGCCACGCTGAAGAAGGCCGGCTTCCTGACGCGCGACGCGCGCGTCATCGAGCGCAAGAAGGCCGGTCTGAAGAAGGCGCGCAAGGCGCCCCAGTTCAGCAAGCGCTGATCCCCGCCGACGTGGTGGCTCCCACCGGGCCCCTCTTCGGCACCGACGGCGTCCGGGGCCTGGCCAACGGCGGTGTGCTCACCGCCGAGCTGGCCATGGCCCTGGGAGTGGCCGCCGCCCGCGTGCTCGCCGACCACGGCGAGTTCCGCGGCCGGCGGCCACTGGCCGTCGTGGGCCGGGACACCCGTATCTCCGGGCAGTTCCTCGAGCACGCCGTCGTGGCCGGGCTGGCCTCGGCCGGCGTCGACGTGCTGCGCCTGCGCGTGCTGCCGACCCCGGGTGTCGCCCACCTCACCGACACCCTCGGCGCCGACCTCGGCGTGGTCATCAGCGCCTCGCACAACGCGATGCCCGACAACGGCATCAAGTTCCTCGCCCGCGGCGGGGTGAAGCTCGACGACCAGCTGGAGCGCGAGATCGAGGCCCACCTCGGTCAGGAGTGGGTGCGCCCCACCGGCGCCGACGTCGGCCGGGTGCGCCCCTACGCCCCCACCGTCGAGGAGTACGCCGCCCACCTCGTGCGCAGCACCGGCACCCCGCTGGCCGGCCTGCGCGTCGTCCTCGACTGCGCCCACGGCGCGGCCAGCGAGGTCGGGCCCCGTGCGCTGGCCGCCGCCGGTGCCGACGTCGTCACGATCGGCGCCGAGCCCGACGGGCTCAACATCAACGACGGCTACGGCTCCACCCACCTCGAGCGGCTGCAGCGCGCCGTCGTCGACGAGGGCGCCCACGCCGGCTTCGCCGTCGACGGCGACGCCGACCGCTGCCTGGCCGTCGACGCCACCGGTGCGGTGGTCGACGGCGACCAGCTGCTGGCCGTGCTGGCCCTGGCCCTGCGCGAGCGTGGCCGGCTCGCCGACGACACCCTGGTCGCCACCGTGATGAGCAACCTCGGGCTGGTGCAGGCGATGCGCCGCGAGGGCGTCACGGTGCGCCAGACCAAGGTCGGCGACCGCTACGTGCTCGAGGAGATGCGCGCCGGCGGGTTCAACCTGGGCGGCGAGCAGTCGGGCCACGTGATCATGAGCGACCACGCCACCACCGGCGACGGCCTGCTCACCGCGCTGCACGTCTGCGCGCGCATGGTGAGCACCGGGCGCAGCCTGCGCGACCTCGCCGCGGTCATGACGCGGCTGCCGCAGCTGCTGGTCAACGTGCCGGGCGTCGACAAGGACCGCTGCGACACCGACCCCCACCTGCAGGCCGCCGTCGCGGCCGAGGAGGCCGCGCTCGGCGAGACCGGTCGGGTGCTGCTGCGCCCGTCGGGCACCGAGGCGCTGGTGCGGGTGATGGTGGAGGCCCCGACGCAGGTGCTCGCCGCCGCGGTCGCCGAGCGGCTCGCCGGCGTCGTGCGCGACCGGCTCGCGCTGGCCTGAGCCCGCCCGCCCGGGCCCGCCCGGCTCCCGGGCCGGCCTCGCAGGTGCCCGGCGGGCTCAGAGCTTGCGCAGCCGCACGTAGCGCACGGAGTGGTCCTGGTCCTTGCGCATCACCAGCGTGGCGCGCGAGCGGGTGGGCAGCACGTTCTGCACCAGGTTGGGGCCGTTGATCGTGTCCCAGATGCGCTGGGCCTCCGCCACGGCCTCCTCGTGGGTGAGCGCGGCGTAGCGGGCGAAGTACGAGCCGGGGTCGCGGAACGCCGTCTCGCGCAGGCGCAGGAAGCGCGAGACGTACCAGTCGCGGATCTTGTCGCGCCCGGCGTCGACGTAGACGCTGAAGTCGAAGAAGTCGCTGACGGCCAGGCTGGTGCGCCCGTCCTCACGGACCCGCGCCGGCTGGAGCACGTTGAGGCCCTCGACGATGACGATGTCGGGGCGGCTGACCACCACCTTCTCGTCGGGCACCACGTCGTAGACGAGGTGGGAGTAGATCGGGGCCTCCACCTCCTCGCGGCCCGACTTGATGTCGACCACGAAGCGCAGCAGCGCGCGCCGGTCATAGGACTCCGGGAAGCCCTTGCGCTGCAGCAGGCCGCGGCGCTCCAGCTCGGCGTTGGGGTAGAGGAACCCGTCGGTGGTCACCAGCGCGACGTTGGGGTGCTCGGGCCAGTGGGCCAGCACCTGCTGCAGCACCCGCGCGGTGGTCGACTTGCCGACCGCGACGGAGCCGGCGACCCCGATGACGAACGGGGTGCGCGGCGGGGTGCGCCGGTGCAGGAAGCCCTCCTGCTCGCGGTGGAGCCGGCCCGCGGCGCCGACGTACAGGCTCAGCAGGCGCGACAGGGGCAGGTAGACCTCGCGGACCTCGTCGAGGTCGAGGTTGTCGCCGAGGCCGCGCAGCCGCCGGATCTCCTCGGCGCTCAGCGGGCTCTCGGTCTCCTGGGCCAGCGCCGCCCACGCCGCGCGCTCGAGCTCGATGTACGGCGAGCTCTCCCGCGCCGACTCGTCGTGCGGGTGACCGCCGCCGCCGGGAGGGGTGGCGCCGGCCGGGCCCTGGAGGGCCTGGAGGGCCCGCTGCGCCTGCTGGGTCGCCCGTGGCCCGAGGTGGGGGCCCTGGCTCGGCCCGTGGTGCGACATGGTCTGCATCCTTCCAGTCGCCGCGCCCTGCACGCCGTCGGGTCCGGCGGTCGATAGACTCTCGCCCCATGTGCGGCATCGTCGGGTACGTCGGGGACAGGCCCGCTCAGCAGGTCGTGGTCGAGGGCCTGCGTCGCCTCGAGTACCGCGGCTACGACTCCGCGGGCATCGCGCTGGTCGACGGCGGCACGCTCGCGACGCGGAAGAAGGCCGGCAAGCTGGCCAACCTCGAGAAGCTGGTCGCCGAGGACCCGCTGCCCGAGGCCACCCTCGGCATCGGGCACACCCGCTGGGCCACCCACGGCGCGCC
Organism: Nocardioides sp. FY1077; assembly: GCF_058681775.1. Taxonomy (NCBI): domain Bacteria; kingdom Bacillati; phylum Actinomycetota; class Actinomycetes; order Propionibacteriales; family Nocardioidaceae; genus Nocardioides; species Nocardioides sp. FY1077. Next base: position 821,517 of record NZ_JBZWDB010000002.1, read on the forward strand.
CAACGACGTGAACGCCCACCCGCACGTCGGCGCCGGGCGCCGCGTGGCGCTGGTGCACAACGGCATCATCGAGAACTTCGCCGACCTGCGCGCCCGCCTCGAGGCCGACGACCACGTGCTGGTCTCCGAGACCGACACCGAGACCGTCGCCCACCTGCTCGAGCTGCAGGTGCAGTCGGGCGAGGACCTCACCACCGCCATGCAGCGGGTCTGCGGCATGCTCGACGGCGCGTTCACCCTGGTCGCCGTGGACGCCGAGGACCCCCACCGCGTGGTCGCCGCGCGGCGCAACAGCCCGCTCGTGGTCGGCCTGGGGGAGGGCGAGAACTTCCTCGGCTCCGACGTCGCGGCGTTCATCGAGCACACCCGCGAGGCCCTCGAGCTCGGCCAGGACCAGGTCGTCACGCTGACCCGCGACGGGGTCAGGATCACCGGCTTCGACGGCCGGCCCGCCGAGGGGCGCCAGTTCCACGTCGACTGGGACCTGTCGGCGGCGGAGAAGGACGGCCACGACTGGTTCATGCGCAAGGAGATCTTCGAGCAGCCGCGCGCCGTGGCCGACTCGCTGCTCGGCCGGCGCAACCGCGAGGGCGCCCTGCAGCTCGACGAGATGCGCCTGTCGGACCAGGAGCTGCGCGACATCGACAAGATCATCATCATCGCCGCCGGCACGTCGTTCTACGCCGGCATGGTCGCCAAGTACGCCATCGAGCACTGGTGCCGGGTGCCGGTCGAGGTCGAGCTCAGCTCGGAGTTCCGCTACCGCGACCCGATCCTCGACTACTCCACGCTGGTGGTGGCGATCAGCCAGTCCGGCGAGACCGCCGACACGCTCCAGGCCATCCGGCACGCGCGCGAGCAGCGCTCGAAGGTGCTCGCGATCTGCAACACCAACGGCTCCACGATCCCGCGCGAGTCCGACGCGGTCATCTACACCCACGCCGGCCCCGAGATCGGCGTCGCCTCGACCAAGGGGTTCCTCACCCAGCTCGTGGCCTGCTACCTGCTCGCGCTCTACCTCGCCCAGGTCAAGGGCACCCGGTACGGCGACGAGATCGCCCAGGTGGTGGAGCAGCTCGAGGCCGTGCCGGCGCAGATCGAGGCCGTGCTCGGGCGAGCCGAGACCGTCTACGAGCTCGCCCGCTCCCACGTCGGCACCCGCTCGGTGCTGTTCCTGGGCCGCCACGCCGGCTACCCCGTGGCGCTCGAGGGCGCGCTGAAGCTCAAGGAGCTGGCGTACCTGCACGCCGAGGGCTTCGCCGCTGGCGAGCTCAAGCACGGCCCGATCGCACTGGTCGAGGAGGGCCTGCCGGTGCTGTGCGTCGTCCCGCCCCGGGGCCGCGACCAGCTGCACGACAAGATGCTGTCGGGCATCCAGGAGGTGCGGGCCCGCGGCGCGGTGACCATCTGCCTGGCCGAGGAGGGCGACGAGTCGATCGTGCCCTACGCCGACGTCCTCATCCCGCTGCCGCGGGTGCCGGTGCTGCTGCAGCCGCTGGTGGCGGTCGTGCCGCTGCAGCTGTTCGCCTGCGAGCTGGCCTCGGCCATGGGCCACGACGTCGACCAGCCGCGCAACCTGGCGAAGTCGGTCACCGTCGAGTGAGCACGCCGTGCCCGTGATCGGCGTCGGCATCGACGTCTGCGACATCGAGCGGTTCGGTGCCTCCCTGGCCCGCACGCCCGGGCTGCGTGAGCGGCTGTTCACCCCGTCGGAGGCGGTGCGCCCGCTGGCCTCCCTGGCCGCGCGGTTCGCCGCGAAGGAGGCGCTGGCCAAGGCGCTGGGCGCGCCCGTCGGCATGTCCTGGCACGACGCCGAGGTCGTCTCGGAGTCCACCGGCCGCCCGGTGATGGAGATGCGCGGCTCCGTGCTGGCCCGCGCCGCCGAGCTCGGCGTGGTCTCCACCCACCTCTCGCTCTCCCACGACGCCGGTGTCGCCTCGGCCGTGGTGGTGCTGGAGTCGTAGGCCCCGCTTCCGGCCTGGTCGTGCGGCTGGGTCGTGTGCCCGGGTCGTGTGCCTGGTTCGTGTGCCTGGGTCGTGTGCCTGGGTCGGGTGCGTGGGTCGTGTGCCCGGGGACGCGTCATGCCGCGCTCTCGGGCACACGACCCGGCCCGCCCACCCCGAGGGACCGCAGGTCGGCCACCAGCGCCGCGGCCTCGTGCCGCAGCTCGTACGCCGTGCACCCCACGACGACGCGCCCGGGCGCGGCGAGCCGACGTGCGCGCTTCTTGTCCTCGGTCCACTGCCGGACCTCGACGTGGAACCCGCCGTCGACCTCCAGCACCACCGTGCTCCCGTCGGGCAGGTCCCACTCCGCGTCGGTCCAGCGACGGCGACCGAGGCTGTCGTCGCGGGCCCGCTGCCGGTCGGGCAGGGGGAGCCGGTGGCGCCGGCAGACGCGGGCCAGGTCGAGCTCGGCGCCGGAGTGCGACCCGCCGTCGACGTCGCTCAGCGTGCGCGCGAACGCCTTGGCGCGGCGCAGCGGGCGCAGCAGGTGGATCCACTCGACGAGGCGGGTCGGCGTGGTGAGCCGCTGCTGCACGGCCGCGGCGAGCACGGCGTGGGCCGGGCGCGAGTCGGCGACGTACCCGGCCCACAGCAGCAGCGACGGCTCCAGCCGGGCCACCGGCAGGCCGGTCCGCGGGTGGGCCAGCAGCTCGAACGGCCGGCGGGTGCGGAAGAACCGGACGCCGTCGACCGGCTCGAAGGCGAGCTCGTCGTCCACCCAGACCGTCACGTCGTCGCGCTCCCAGCCCTGCAGCCCGTGCACCGCGGCCGCCGACAGCCCGCCGACCAGGGCCCGTGGCCCCGCGTGGAGGACCGCGACCCACCGCCGCTGCTCCACGGTGAGCGCGCCGGTGCTCGTCGTCAGGACCCGCGGCGTGCGCTCGGCCCACCGCCTCGCCGCGAGCTGGTTGCGCACCGCGTCGGAGTCGATGCCGTGGGCCCGCAGCTGTCGTCGCGCCACGACCTGGTGCTGCGTCGCGAGGATGCGGGCGAGGTCGGTGGTCAGGGGTTCGGGTGCCATGCCAGGACCGTTCCCCGTCCGCCGCCAGTGCTCGGGGGGTTCTCCACAGGTGGCCTGACGTCGGCCGGGTGCTGGTCGGGTCGTGTGCCTCAGGACGCGGTGGGGCGCGTCGTGGAGCACACGACCCGGGTGGTGGGTCGCCCCGGGTATTGCCGCCGCGGTGGGGTGGTGGGGTCGTGTGCCCAGCAACGCGGCGGGGTGCGTCGCCAGGCACACGACCCCGCTCACCGCGAGCCAGGCACACGACTCGGGCACACGACTCGGGCACACGACTCGGGCACACGACTCGGGCTGGCGCGGCGCGGGCCGGTGGTGGTCGGGTCGTGTGCCTGAGGGCGCGGTGGGGTGCGTCGTGGGGCACACGACCCGGGTGGTGGATCGCCCGGGGTGACGCCGCCGCGGTGGGGTGGTGGGGTCGTGTGCCCAGCAACGCGGCGGGGTGCGTCGCCAGGCACACGACCCAGGCACACGACTCGGGCTGGCGGGGCGCGGGCCGGTGGTGATCGGGTCGTGTGCCTGAGGGCGCGGTGGGGTGCGTCGTGGGGCACACGACCCGGGTGGTGGGTCGCCTCGGGTGACGCCGCCGCGGTGGGGTGGTCGGGTCGTGTGCCTGGGGGCGCGGCGGGGTGCGTCGTGGGGCACACGACCCACGCAGGGTGACTAGGGTCGGGCGCATGAGGCAGGCCCACACCGTCGAGCAGGTCCGGGCCGCGGAGGCCGCGCTGATGGCGCGACTGCCGGAGGGGGCGCTGATGCAGCGCGCGGCGACGGGGCTGGCGCACGCGGTGGCGCGGCTGCTCGGGACGACGTACGGCGCGCGGGTGCTGCTGCTGGTGGGATCGGGCGACAACGGCGGTGACGCGCTGTGGGCGGGGGCGGCGCTGGCGCGGCGCGGGGCGGGCGTGGAGGCGCTGCTGCTCGCGCCGCGGGCGCACGGCGCGGGGCTGACGGCGCTGCGGGCGGCCGGCGGGCGCGTGGTGGAGGCGCTGCCCGACGACCCCGCGGGGCGCTACGACGTGGTGGTCGACGGCATCGTCGGCATCGGCGGGCGCGGCGGGCTGCGCGACGACGCCGCGGCGGTGGTGGAGCGGCTGCGGGGCGTGCCGCTGGTGGCGGTCGACACGCCGTCGGGCGTCGACGTCGACACCGGGACCGTCACCGGGCCCCACGTGCGCGCCGACCTCACCGTCACCTTCGGCACCCACAAGGTGGCCCACCTCGTCGACCCGGCGGCCGCGGCCTGCGGGGTGGTGCACCTCGTCGACCTGGGCCTCGACCTGCCGGCCCCCGCGGTGGAGGCGCTGCAGCCCGCCGACGTGGCGGCGCTGCTGCCGCGGCCCGAGCGCGAGGCCCACAAGTACACCCGCGGCGTGGTGGGCGTGCGGGCCGGCTCCGCGACCTACCCCGGTGCCGGGCTGCTGTCGGTGGCCGGCGCGGCCACCGGCCTGGTCGGCATGGTGCGCTACGTCGGCGACTCCGCCGTGGCCGACCGCGTGCGCGAGGCGCACCCCGAGGTGGTGGGCGCCGGCCGCGTGCAGGCCTGGGTCGTCGGCTCCGGCGGCGGGGCGGGCGCGGGGGAGGAGCTGCGGGCGGCGCTGGCCGACGGCGTGCCGCTCGTCGTGGACGCCGACGCCCTCGGCCACGTCGAGGGTCCCCTCGGCCCGCCCGCCGTGCTCACGCCCCACGCCGGCGAGCTCGCCGCGATGCTCGGCGTCGAGCGCACCGCCGTGGAGGCCGAGCCGCTGCGCCACGCCCGGCACGCCGCGGCCACCTTCGACGCCGTGGTGCTCCTCAAGGGCGCCCGCACGCTGGTCGCCACGCCCGACGGACGCGTGCGCGCCACCACCACCGGCACCCCGTGGCTGGCCACGGCCGGCGCCGGCGACGTGCTCGGCGGGCTCGTCGGGGCGCTGCTCGCCGCCGGCCTCACGCCGTACGACGCCGCGTCGGTCGGGTCGTGGCTGCACGGCGCGGCGGCCACGACGGCCTCCGCGGGCGGGCCGCTGGTGGCCGCCCAGGTGGCCCCTGCGGTGCCGGTCGTGGTCCGCGCGCTGCTCGCCGGGTGACCCGCCGCCCGTGACGGGTGGGACAATCGCGGCGATGACCCCGCCGCCCACCCGTCCCGAGATCGTCGTCGACCTGGCGGCGATCCGCGCCAACGTGCGCCTGCTGAGCGAGACGGTGGCCGCCGACGGCGCCGGGGTGATGGTGGTGGTGAAGGCCGACGGCTACGGCCACGGCATGGTGCCGGTCGCCCGGGCGGCCCGCGCCGCGGGAGCCGGCTGGCTCGGGGTGGCCACGCTCGCCGAGGCCCTCGAGCTGCGCGCGGCCGGCGACCAGGGGCGGCTGCTGGCCTGGCTCACGGTGCCCGGCGACGACCACGCGCCCGCCGTCGCCGCGGGCGTCGACGTGACCGCCTACGACCTGGCGCAGCTGTCGGCGGTGGCCGCCGCCGTGGAGCGCGCCGACCGGCCGGCGCGCCTGCAGCTCAAGGTCGACACCGGGCTGTCGCGCGGCGGCGCCACCCTCGCGCAGTGGGCCGACCTGGTGGCCGCCGCGCGCGAGGGCGAGCGCGCCGGCGCCTGGCGGGTCACCGGCGTCTGGTCCCACCTCGCCTGCAGCGACGAGCCCGACCACCCGGCCAACGACGCGCAGGAGTCCGCGTTCCGCGCCGCCCTCGACGTCGCGACGGCGGCCGGCCTCGAGCCGGAGGTGCGCCACCTCGCCAACTCCGCGGCCGCGCTGCTGCGGCCCTCGGCCCGCTTCGACCTGGTGCGCTGCGGGCTGGCGGCGTACGGCCTGGACCCCGCTCCCGGCCACACGCCCGCCCTCGGGCTGCGCCCCGCGATGACCGTGCAGGCGCCGCTGGCGCTGGTCAAGCAGGTCGACGCCGGCGCTGGCGTCTCCTACGGCCACCGGTGGACCGCGCCGGGCCCCACCACCCTCGGCCTGGTGCCGGTCGGGTACGCCGACGGCGTGCCGCGCCACGCCTCCGATCGGGTCGAGGTGTCGGTCGGCGGCGTGCGGCGGCCGGTGCGGGGCACCGTGTGCATGGACCAGCTCGTCGTCGAGCTCGGGCCGGACGACCCCGCCCGGGCCGGTGACCCGGTCGTGCTGTTCGGGGCCGCGCCGGCCCCGAGCGCCCAGGAGTGGGCGCAGGCGTGCGGGACGATCAGCTACGAGATCGTCTCGCGGGTCGGCGGCCGCCTCGCGCGGCGCTGGACCGACCAGCCCGACGACGACCCGCACCACGGCCAGCACCACGACAGCGACCACGACCAGCACCACCCCCGAACCGAGGAGACCCGATGAGCACCGTGGGCAGGGCCCTGCGCGTCGCAGCCGGCGCGCTGGGCGTCGCCGCGGCCGGCACCGCCGTGCAGGTCGTGCGCCACCGCCGGGTGATGGGGCGCCGTGGCCACGGCGACGACGTCCCGCTGGGGTCGCTGCGCGCGAGCCCGCTCACCGTGGTCGCCGAGGACGGCGTGCTGCTGCACGTCGAGGTCGACGAGCACGACCCCGAGGTGGACGCCGTGGACGCGGCCGACTTCGGCGACCGGGTGCCGGGCGGGGAGCCCCTCACCGTCGTCTTCGTGCACGGCTACGCCCTCACCCTCGACTGCTGGCACTTCCAGCGTGCGGCCTACCGCGGCCTGGTGCGCGCGGTCTACTACGACCAGCGCTCCCACGGCCGCTCGGGTCGCTCGCCGCGCGAGGGCGCCACCATCGACCAGCTCGGCCGCGACCTGCGCCAGGTGCTCGCCGAGGTCGTGCCCGAGGGGCCGGTCGTGCTGGTGGGCCACTCGATGGGCGGCATGTCGATCATCGCGGCCGTCGAGCAGGCGCCCGAGCTCGTCGGCGACCGCGTCGTCGGCATCGGCCTGATCTCCACCACCGCGGGCGGGCTCGACCCCAGCCGCCTCCTGCTGCCGCTCGTCCCGGCCCCCCTGGGCAGGCGCGTCACCGGCCCCGCGGTCGCCACGCTCGCCCGGGGCCACCGCCTCGTCGACCTCGTGCGCCGCGCGGGCCGCACCTTCGCCGCCGTCGCCACCGACGTGTTCGCCTTCGGCGACGAGGTGCCCACCTCCTACGTCCGCTTCGTCGACGAGATGCTGGGCAGCACGCCGTTCGCCGTGGTCGCGGAGTTCTTCCCCAGCTTCAAGGGCCTCGACAAGTTCGACAGCGTCGAGGTGCTCGGGCGGGTGCCGACGTCGATCATCTGCGGCACCGCCGACAAGCTCACCTCGGTGGGCCACAGCCGCAAGCTGCACAGCCGCATCGCGGGCTCGCGGCTGCTGGAGTGCGAGGGCGCGGGCCACCTGGTCGTCATGGAGCGCCACGACCTGGTCAACGCCGAGCTCGACCAGCTGCTCGCCGCGGCCGCCGAGGGGGTCGGCCGCCGGTGAGCCTGGTCGTGCGGGCCGTGGGCCCGGAGGCCGCGGCGCAGGTGCTCGAGGTGGTCTCGGCGGCGTTCTCCGCGCGGCCCCCGCTCGACCCGCCGGCCGACGCGCTCGCCGAGACCGTGGAGACCATCGCCGCCCACCTCGACCGCGACGGTGCCGGCGGCGGGGGCCTGCTCGCCTGTCTCGACGGGGAGCCGGTGGGGGCGCTGGTGCTCGACCCCGTGGGCAGCACCACCTACCTGCGGCGCTTCGCCGTCAGCCCCGACCACCAGGGCCACGGCATCGCCGGCGCCCTGATCGACGCCGCCGTCGAGGCCGTCGACGCCTCGGGCGTCGGCACCGACGACCTCACCGTGGTGGCCCGCGAGGAGCTGCCGCGCACCGTGCGGTTCTGGGAGCGCCAGGGCTTCAAGGAGATCCTGCGCCGCTCGCCGCACGTCGAGATGCGCCGCCCGCTGCGCACCGCGGTGCTCGCCGCGCCCTCGGCCGAGGCGATGCGCGGCATCGGCCGCTCGCTGGCCGGCCAGCTCACCCGCGGCGACCTGATCGTGCTCACCGGCGAGCTCGGCGCCGGCAAGACGACGTTCACCCAGGGCCTCGGCGCCGGACTCGGCGTGCGCGGCGGGGTCACCTCGCCCACCTTCGTCATCGCCCGCGTGCACCCCTCCGAGGTGGGCGGACCCGAGCTGGTGCACGTCGACGCCTACCGCCTCGGCGGCCTCGACGAGCTCGACGACCTCGACCTCGACACCTCCCTCGAGGACGCCGTCACCGTGGTGGAGTGGGGCGCGGGGCTGGCCGAGGGCCTGGCGGAGTCGCGCCTCGAGGTCCACATCGTGCGCGACCTCGACCCCGAGGGCGACCACGACCCCCGCCGGGTCGAGATCACGCCGGTCGGGCCGCGCTGGCACGCGCTGTCCTTCCGCGGCCTGGGCTAGCCTCGGCGCCGTGCTGCTCGCCTTCGACACCGCCACCCCGCAGGTCAGCGTCGCCCTCCACGACGGCGACGACGTGGTGGTGCAGCTGACCTCCGAGCGGGCGATGAAGCACGGCGAGCAGCTCGCGCCGCTCGTCGAGCGGGCGCTGCGCCAGGCCGGCGTGGTGCGCCAGGACCTCACCGCCGTCGCGGTGGGCGCCGGCCCCGGCCCGTTCACCGGGCTGCGGGTCGGGCTGGTGACGGCCCGCACGCTGGCGATGGTGCTCGAGGTGCCGGCGTACGCCGCCTGCTCGCTCGACGTGCTGGCCGTGGAGGCCGTGGACACCGGTGTGGTGGCCCCCGACGGCCCCGGCTTCCTCGTGGCCACCGACGCGCGGCGCAAGGAGGTCTACCTCGCCTCCTACGACGCCGCCGGCACCCGGCTGACCGGTCCGCAGGTGGGCCGCCCCGCCGACCTCGCCAGCGACCTGCCCGTCGTGGGGGAGGGCGCCCGGCTCTACCCCGACGCGTTCCCGGGCGCCACCGGCCCGCAGCGCCCCGGCGCCGGCTGGCTGGCCCGCGCGATCGCGGAGGAGCGGGTCGAGCTGATGGACCCCGAGCCGCTCTACCTGCGCCGGCCCGACGCCGTCGCGGGCGCCGCGCCCAAGCGCGTCTCGTGATCCGCGTCGCCACCCCGCACGACGCAGCGGCCGTCGCCGCGCTCGAGGTGGCCGGCCTGGGCGACGACGCGTGGTCGCCGGGCCTGGTCGCCGAGGCGGTGGGCGGACGGCTGCCGACCCTGGAGTGCCTGGTCGCGGAGGTGGGCGGCGAGGTCGTCGGCCACGCGGTGGTCAGCGTCGTGCCCGACGTCGCCGAGCTGCAGCGCATCGCCGTGGCCGCGGCCCACCGTCGCGGCGGCCTGGCCAGCGCCCTGCTCGACGCGGTGGTCGACCTCGCCCGCGGGGCCGGGGTGGAGCGGGTGCTGCTGGAGGTGCGCGAGGACAACCACGGCGCCCGGGCCTTCTACGCCGCCCGCGGCTTCGCCGAGCTGGCCCGGCGCCGTCGCTACTACCGCGACGGCGCGACCGCGGTGGTGCTCGAGCGCGTCGTCGGGCCCGACACGAAGGTGTGCACCGGGGCGTAGCCGAGGCGCCGGTAGACCGCGAGCGCCGCGGCGTTGTCGGCGTACACGCCCAGCGTCACCACCGGCCCGCGCGCCAGCCCGGCGCGGGTCAGCGACGCCGAGACCGCGGCGCCCAGGCCCCGGCCGCGCTCCTGGGGCAGCACGGCCACGCCGCGCAGGTGGGCGGTGCCGTCGGGCTGGCCGGTCAGCGCCCCCACCGCCACCAGCCGGCCCCCGCGCCGCACGCCGTGCCAGGTCAGCACGCCGGGGGTGCCGGGGCGGGCGAAGGAGTCGGGGTTGGCCTCGTCGAGCACGGCGTCGACCTCGGCGTCGTGGTCGAGCCCCAGGTCGACGACCTCGGGCGTCGGGGGCGGTGCCACCTCCCCGCCGGTGAGCATCCAGTGCCAGGTCCAGGACCGCGCGTGGCGCCACGCGGGCGGCACGGCGTCGGCGGCGTGGGACTCCACCGAGAGCCGGTCGGGCACCGGCGCGCCGTCCGCGGCGGCGGCGAGCAGCGGGGCCAGCAGGTCGACCGGCCCGACGGCGGTGACGACATCGGTGACGGCGGTGACGGTGGTGACGGCGCCGCGCGCGGGTCGCCCGCCGGCGCCCCACCACGCCGCGGCGGTGCCCTCGGGGCCGACGTGCAGCCAGGCTCGCCGCACCGACGTGGGCGCCACCTGGCGGTGCAGCAGCGGGGCGGCGCAGGCGGCGTACAGCTCGTCGACGTCCACCTCGTGCACCCCGCCATCCTGCCGTGGGCCCACCGACGGGCCCACCGCCGGGGCCACGGCCGGGGGCGGGGCACAATGGCGGGGTGCGCGACGAACCCCTGGTGCTGGGCATCGAGACCTCGTGCGACGAGACCGGCGTCGGCATCGTGCGCGGCCGCACGCTGCTCGCCGACGCCGTGGCCAGCAGCGTCGACGAGCACGCCCGCTTCGGCGGGGTGGTGCCCGAGGTCGCCAGCCGCGCCCACCTCGAGGCCATGGTGCCCACCGTCGAGCGGGCCTGCGACACCGCCGGCATCGCGCTGCACGACGTCGACGCGATCGCGGTGACGAACGGCCCCGGCCTGGCCGGCGCGCTGCTGGTGGGCGTGGCCGCGGCGAAGGCGCTGGCGCTGGGCCTCGGCAAGCCGCTGTACGGCGTCAACCACCTCGCCTCCCACGTCGCGGTCGACCAGCTCGAGCACGGCCCGCTGCCGGAGCCGTGCATCGCGATGCTGGTCAGCGGTGGGCACTCCAGCCTGCTGCGCGTCGAGGACGTCACCGGCCACGGCCGCGGCATCGACCCCCTGGGCGCCACCATCGACGACGCCGCGGGCGAGGCCTTCGACAAGGTGGCCCGGCTGCTGGGCCTGCCGTTCCCCGGCGGCCCCCACATCGACCGGATGGCCCGCGAGGGCGACCGGGTGGCCATCGACTTCCCCCGCGGGCTGACCTCGCGCAAGGACCTCGAGCGCCACCGCTTCGACTTCTCCTTCTCGGGGCTCAAGACCGCCGTGGCGCGCTGGGTGGAGGCCCGTGAGCGCAGCGGCGAGCCCGTGCCGGTGGCCGACGTCGCCGCGGCCTTCCAGGAGGCGGTGTGCGACGTGCTGGTGCGCAAGGCGCTCGACGCCGCGGTCAGCGAGGGCATCGACGACCTCCTCGTCGGCGGCGGCGTGGCGGCCAACTCGCGGCTGCGCGCGCTCGCCGAGGAGCGCGCCGCTCCGCTCGGCATCCGGGTGCGGGTGCCGCGCCCGGGGCTGTGCACCGACAACGGCGCCATGGTGGCCGCCCTCGGTGCCGAGATGGTGGCCCGCGGGCGCACGCCGTCGTCGCTCGACCTGCCGGCCGACTCGTCGCTGCCGGTGACCGACGTCCTGGCCGGCTGACCCCGCTCACCGGCTCACCGACCCCACGGGTGGTGCGGGCCGGCCCCGTCATGGGGTTGCATGGGGTCAGCGGCGACGTCGCCGCCGGACGCGAGGAGACACATGCAGCAGGTGAAGGCCGTGGTGGCCCGCAGCAAGGGCGCACCCGTCGAGGTGACCACCATCAACGTCCCCGACCCCGGGCCCGGCGAGGCGGTGGTCGCGGTGCAGGCCTGCGGGGTCTGCCACACCGACCTGCACTACCGCGAGGGCGGGATCAACGACGAGTTCCCGTTCCTGCTCGGCCACGAGGCCGCCGGGGTCGTGGAGGCCGTCGGCGACGACGTCACCACGGTCGCCCCGGGCGACTTCGTGGTGCTGAACTGGCGAGCGGTGTGCGGGGAGTGCCGCGCCTGCGAGCGCGGCGAGCCGCAGTACTGCTTCGCCACCCACAACGCCACCCAGAAGATGACGCTCGCCGAGGGCGACGACGCCGGCACCGAGCTCAGCCCGGCGCTCGGCATCGGCGCGTTCGCGGAGAAGACACTGGTCGCCGCCGGCCAGTGCACCAAGGTCGACCCGGAGGCCCGCGCGGCCGCCGTCGGCCTGCTCGGCTGCGGCGTGATGGCCGGCATCGGCGCGGCCATCAACACCGGCGCCGTCACCCGCGGCAAGTCCGTGGCCGTCATCGGCTGCGGCGGCGTCGGCGTGGCCGCCGTCGCCGGCTCCGCCCTGGCGGGGGCCTCGCCGGTCATCGCCGTCGACATCGACCCCCGCAAGCTGGAGACCGCGAAGCGGATGGGCGCGACCCACACCGTCGACTCCTCCCAGGTCGACGTGGTCGCGGCGGTCAAGGAGATCTGCGCGCAGACCTACGCAGGTGCCGAGGGCGCCGACGTGGTGATCGAGGCCGTCGGGCGTCCCGAGACGTGGGAGCAGGCGTTCTACGCCCGCGACCTCGCCGGCACCGTCGTGCTGGTGGGCGTGCCCACCCCCGACATGCAGCTGCCGCAGCTGCCGCTGATCGACGTCTTCGGGCGCGGCGGGTCGCTGAAGTCGAGCTGGTACGGCGACTGCCTGCCCAGCCGTGACTTCCCGATGCTGGTCGACCTCTACCGCCAGGGCCGCCTCGACCTCGACGCCTTCGTCACCGAGGAGATCGGCATCGACGACGTCGAGGCCGCGTTCACGAAGATGCACGGCGGCCCCGGCGTCGACCCGGTCCTGCGCTCGGTCGTGGTCCTGTGAGCGCCCGCATCGACCACGCCGTCTCCAGCGGCACGTTCAGCCTCGACGGCGAGACCCACGAGGTCGAGAACAACCTGTGGGTCGTCGGCGACGACGCGGAGTGCGTCGTGATCGACGCACCGCACTCGGTGGACGACATCATGGCGCTCGTCGGGGGCCGCACGGTGCGCGCGATCCTGCTGACCCACGCCCACGACGACCACAGCCGGATGGCGCCGGCGCTGCGCGAGCGGGTGGTGGCGCCGATCATGCTGCACCCCGACGACCGCCCGCTGTGGGAGCTCACCCACCCGCAGGACGCCGACGGCCACCTCTGGGACGTCGACCTCGGCGACGGCTTCGAGATCATGGTGGGCGGCACGGTGCTGCGCGCCCTGCACACCCCGGGCCACGCCCCGGGCGCCGTGTGCTTCCACGCCCCCGCGCTGGGGTGCGTGTTCACCGGCGACACGCTGTTCCAGGGCGGTCCCGGCGCCACGGGCCGCTCGTTCAGCGACGAGGACCTGATCAAGGGCTCCATCCGCGCGCGGCTGCTCGAGCTGCCCGACGAGACGGTGGTGCACACCGGGCACGGCCCGGACACCACGATCGGCGCGGAGCGGGCCGGTCTGGCCTGACCCGGCGCGACCCCCGGCCGGGCGCGGTCCGGGGGTCGCACCGCCCGACCTGCCCGGAGCTCAGCCGAGCGGGCGCACCAGCAGTGCGGTGCCCTCGCCGGCCACCCGGGTCAGCACGATCGTGGCCTCGGCGTCGCCCTGCAGCGCGAGCCGCTTGCGCAGCTGCTCCGGCACGACGTCGACGCCGCGCTTCTTGATCGTCAGCCGGCCCACGCCGCGCTCGCGCAGCGCGGCGCGCAGCTGCTTCTCGCGGTAGGGCAGCACCTCGAGCACCTCGTAGCCCCGCGCGAACGGCGTGCGCGCGGGCTCGTCGGAGGTCAGGTAGGCGATGTGCGGGTCGAGCAGGCCCGCCCCGGCGCCCACGTGGCCGGTCGTCAGCGCGGTCACCAGCCCGGCGCGCACCACCGCCCCGTCGGGCTCGTGCAGCCACCGGCCGACGGGCCGCACCGCGGCCCCGGGGTCGTCCTCGTGGGTGATCGTGGCCAGGCCGCCGTCGGCGATCACGGTCGCACGGCGCCGCGTCGTGGCCAGCCCGCCCGACCAGAGCGCGGCCTCCTTCACCTCGCCGCGGTCGCTCACCCACTCCGCCTCCACCCCCAGCGGCACCAGGTCGTGCGGCACACCGGGGGCCACCTTCACGCAGGCGTCGCGACGCAGCAGCGACTCGACGAACGACCACGGCGGCGTCCAGTCGTCGACGTCGAAGGTGCGCCCGCGCGCGCCGCGGCGGGCGGGGTCGGCGTAGGCCACGTCGAACGGCGTGGTGTCGAGGGTGGTGGCGTCGGCGACGCTCACCGCGCCGTCGAGACCGAGCGCGGCGAGGTTGGCGCGGGCCACCTCGACCCGCACGGGGTCGAGGTCGACCCCGGCGCACACGATGCCGGCCCGGGCCGCCGCGAGCAGGTCGCCGCCGAGGCCGCAGCCGAGGTCGACCAGCGACCCGGTGCCGAAGGCGCGCAGCCGGGCCGCCCGGTGGTCGGCCACCGGGCGGCGGGTGGCCTGCTCGAGGGCGTCGGGGGTGAAGTACATCCGCGTCGCGTCGGCGCCGTACTTCGCCGCGCCGCGCACGCGCAGGGTCGCCTGCGTCAGCGCCGCGGCGACGTGGGCGGGCGCGGTGCCGGGGTGGTCGCGGCGCAGGCCGGCGCTGGCGCGCAGCGGGTCGTCGCCGGCCACGGCGTCGGCGTCGGCGAGCAGCCGCTGGCCGTCGTCGGTGAGCAGCCACCGGAAGGCGTCGAGGTCCATGGCGGCGATCCTCGCAGGGGCGCAGCGCCCCTCCGGGGCCGGGCACGGGACCGGCGCCGCACCGACACCGGACCTGGTCTGGCACTCCTCGGGCACGAGTGCTAGTTTCAGTGCTGGCACTCTCCCCGTGAGTGTGCCAACAGCCTGCAGCAGCGCACGACCCCCGCGACGGCGTGCTCGACCGCCAGGCGACCCAGACGTGCATCACCCGCCATCAGTAGTGACGAAAGTGGAGGTCGACATCGTGTCGGTCAACATCAAGCCCCTCGAGGACCGCATCGTGGTCAAGACGCTCGAGGCAGAGCAGACCACGGCTTCCGGCCTGGTCATCCCGGACACCGCCAAGGAGAAGCCGCAGGAGGGCGAGGTCGTCTCGACCGGCCCCGGCCGCATCGACGACAACGGCAACCGCGTGCCCCTCGACGTCGCCGTCGGCGACAAGGTCATCTACAGCAAGTACGGCGGCACCGAGGTCAAGTACGCCGGCGAGGAGTACCTCATCCTCTCCGCCCGCGACGTCCTCGCCGTCGTTTCCTGATCCACACCTGTCGGCTCGTGGGGCCCGGGGCGCACTGCGGTGCACCCCGGGACCCACGAGCCGGATCTCGTTAGAGGAGAGCAATGCCCAAGATCCTGGAGTTCGACGAGAACGCCCGCCGCGCGCTCGAGCGCGGCGTCGACGCCCTCGCCAATGCCGTCAAGGTGACGCTCGGCCCCAAGGGCCGCTACGTCGTGCTGGACAAGAAGTGGGGCGCGCCGACCATCACCAACGACGGCGTGACCGTCGCGCGTGAGATCGAGCTGGACGACCCGTTCGAGAACCTCGGCGCGCAGCTGACGAAGGAGGTCGCCACCAAGACCAACGACGTCGCCGGTGACGGCACCACCACGGCCACCGTGCTCGCCCAGGCGATGGTCCACGAGGGTCTGCGCGCGGTCGCCGCCGGCGCCAACCCGATGGGCCTCAAGCGGGGCATGGACCTCGCCGCGGCCGCCGTCGGCGACGCGCTGCGCGACGCCGCCCGCGAGGTCGACTCGGTGGAGGACATGGCCTCGGTGGCCACCATCTCCAGCCGCGACCAGCACATCGGCGAGCTGCTCTCGCAGGCCTTCGACAAGGTCGGCAAGGACGGCGTCATCACCGTCGAGGAGTCCAGCTCGATGGGCACCGAGCTCGAGTTCACCGAGGGCATGCAGTTCGACAAGGGCTACCTGTCGCAGTACATGGTCAGCGACCCGGAGCGCATGGAGGCCGTCCTCGACGACCCCTACATCCTCCTGCACCAGGGCAAGATCTCGGCGATCGCCGAGCTGCTGCCGCTGCTGGAGAAGGTCATCGCCGCCGGCAAGCCCCTGTTCATCCTCGCCGAGGACGTCGAGGGCGAGGCGCTCTCGACCCTGGTCGTCAACAAGATCCGCGGCACCTTCAACGCCGTCGCAGTGAAGAGCCCGGCCTTCGGTGACCGCCGCAAGTCGATGATGCAGGACATCGCCACCCTCACCGGTGGCCAGGTCGTGACCCCCGAGGTCGGGCTCAAGCTCGACCAGGTCGGCCTCGAGGTGCTGGGCCAGGCCCGTCGCGTCGTGGTCACCAAGGACGACACCACCATCGTCGACGGCGCCGGCGACACCGCCGCCGTCGAGGGTCGCGTCAACCAGATCAAGGCCGAGATCGAGAACACCGACTCCGACTGGGACCGCGAGAAGCTCCAGGAGCGTCTCGCCAAGCTCGCCGGTGGCGTGTGCGTGATCAAGGTCGGCGCCGCCACCGAGGTGGAGCTGAAGGAGAAGAAGCACCGCATCGAGGACGCCGTCTCCGCGACGCGTGCCGCGATCGAGGAGGGCATCGTCGCCGGCGGCGGCTCCGCCCTCGTCCACGCGGTCTCCGTGCTCTCCGACGACCTCGGCCTCACCGGCGACGAGGCGGCCGGCGTGCGCATCGTGCGCAAGTCCGCCGACGAGCCGCTGCGCTGGATCGCCGAGAACGGTGGCGAGAACGGCTACGTCGTGACCACCAAGGTCCGCGAGCTCGGCGTCGGCAACGGCTACAACGCCGCCACCGGCGAGTACGGCGACCTGGTCGCCCAGGGCGTCCTCGACCCGGTCAAGGTCACCCGCTCCGCGCTGGTCAACGCCACCTCGATCGCGGCGA
Organism: Nocardioides sp. FY1077; assembly: GCF_058681775.1. Taxonomy (NCBI): domain Bacteria; kingdom Bacillati; phylum Actinomycetota; class Actinomycetes; order Propionibacteriales; family Nocardioidaceae; genus Nocardioides; species Nocardioides sp. FY1077. Next base: position 838,100 of record NZ_JBZWDB010000002.1, read on the forward strand.
TGCTGCTGACGACCGAGACGCTGATCGTCGAGAAGCCCGAGGAGGAGGACGAGTCCGCGGCCGGTTCCGGCCACGGGCACGGCCACGGTCACTGACCTCTCCGCCGCGACAGCGGCACCCGCACCACCGCGCAGGCCGTCGTCCCCCTCGGGGGGCGGCGGCCTGCGGGCGTCGTGGGGCAGGTCGCTGCGCGTGACGGGGCCGGTGGCTCAGCCGCAGGTGGGCGCGACCTCGGGGCGGTCGGTGCCGGCGAGCAGCCACACGGTGCGCTCACCGCCCGCGTCGCTCTCGGTGTCCTCGCCGCAGCCGGCGCCGTGCGCGACGTACCGCTCCTCCACGAGCCGCTCCAGCGCAGCGCCGCCGTCGTCGCTCCAGATGCGCCAGTCCACCCACTCCACGATCCAGGTGGGGCGCTCGGGGCCCGACACCACGGCCTGCAGCTCGGCGAGGTCGGGGTCGAGCGTGCGCATCGGCAGGCTCCACAGGTGGGCGTACGGCGAGGCCAGCCCGCTGGTGAGCTGCAGGTCGGCGCGGCCGCCGAAGACCAGCAGCGTGTCGCCCGGCTCCGCGGCGGCCTCGACGGCCTCGCCGGTGCGGACCTCGTCGAACTCCTGCAGCCCGGCCAGCTGGATCGCGGCCCACCCGAGCGCGCAGACCACCGTGGAGGCCGCGGCCCCCACGATGACCGCGCGCATCCGCACCCCGCGGCGCGACCCGTGGCGCACCATCAGCGCCACGCACAGCGCGGTGGCGGGCAGCAGCGCGAGCAGGTAGTCGCGCCAGAAGCTGCCGCCGAGCACCAGGGCGGCGAGGTCGACGACGACCAGGGCGACGGTGGCGGCGGTGAGCGCCGGGTCGCCGGCCCACTCGCCGCGCACGTGCACGAGGAACCCGGCGATGATCAGCACCATCCCGGCGCCGATCGCGCTGAGCAGCAGGGTGACGAGGCGGGTGGTGGGCTCCGCGGTGGTGTCGCCGGCGAGCACCACGGCGGCGTCGGAGCGGAAGCCGTAGACGGCGTACCAGAGCACGTCGAGGCGCACGCCGGCCGCGCGGGCCCAGGCCACGGTGGCCAGCACCGGCACGGCGGCCCCCACCAGGCCGGCGACGGCGAGGCGGGCGAACACCGCCGGCGCGACGGCGCGGGTCAGCACCGACGTCAGCAGCAGGACGCCGGCGAAGGCGAGCCCGCCCACCAGGTTCTGCTTGAAGCCGACCGCGGTGCAGGCCAGCACCCCCGCCACGAACGCCAGCGCGACCGACTGGCGGCGCAGGGCGAGCAGGGAGAGCCAGCAGCCGGCCATCACGAACGGCACGCCCAGCAGCTCGCCCTTCACCGCCACGGCGTCGATGAGGGTGTTGGCGGTGACCGCGGCGACCGCGACCGCCGTCCAGGACGCCGCGCGGTCACCGGCCACGAGCCGAGCGGTCTGCGCGGCGGCGACCACCAGCAGCGCCGCGGCCAGGGCGCCCAGCAGCCGGATGAACAGCGGGCCGCCCACCTGGTCGGAGAGCCGGAACACCTCGATCAGCAACGGGGGCCGGTCGACGAAGTAGCGGCCGTAGACGCTGTCGGGGCGCGGGTCCCACGCCCGTGCCACCAGCAGGAAGCCCGCCTCGTCGGCGCGGATCGGACGCGACAGCCCGGGCAGGCGCAGCAGCACCACCAGCACGGCGCACACCGTGACGGTCCACCGCGACTCGACCACGGCGGCGGCCCGGGCGGTCCAGCGCACCCCGCGCGACGTCGACGGGTCGGTGGGGGTCATGGCCGACACCTTCTCAGGCCGCGGGCCCGCGCGGCTGCACCCGGGTGGGGGGCTCGCGGGCCGGTGGGGCACACCTCGGCGGCGACCCGTGTGACCCGGGCGAAACACGCCCGACCCCGACGGGCAACAGGCGGCGCGCACGCTGCGAGCACGGCCGGGCACGGCCGAGCGCGGCCGAGGACAGGCCGACGACCGACGGACGACGAGGAGGGCGACGACATGCTGTGGAGAGTGCGCACGACGCTGCCCGACCAGCCCGGGGGGCTGGCCCGCCTGGCGCGGGAGTGCGGGGAGGCAGGGGTCAACATCCTGGGGGTGCAGGTTTTCCCCGGCGCCGACGGCGTCACCGACGAGCTGGTGCTGCGCACCCCGCCGACGTGGGGGGAGCACGACATCGCGCTGCTCGTGGAGGCCTCGGGGTGGCGCCACGTGTCGGCGACCCGCTGCACGGCGGCCGCCCTCACCGACCAGCCCACCCGCTACGTGCAGGCCGCCCGCACCATCCTGGCCCGGCCCACGGCGTTCCCCGAGGTGGTGGCCCAGCTCTTCGACGCGGAGTCCGACCCCGCTGACGACGACGGCCCGCCCCAGGACGCGATGGAGCTGACCGTCGGCGACGTGCAGGTGCAGGTGCGCCGCAGCACGCCGTTCACCGACACCGAGCGCGCCCGCGGCGAGGCCATCGCCGACCTGGTCAGCGACGTGCTCCAGCGCAGCCGCGAGTCGGCGGCGATCGGCAGCGGGAGCACCGGGCGCCGCCTGGGCGGCGGCGCCGCGCCCGACTACCTGCGCGACGGCAGCTCGATCTCCGCGGTGCACGCCGGCGTCGTGGTCGGCGTCGCCACCGTGCACCCTGCCAGCGACGAGCCCGACGTACGGCCGCTGAGCCTGCGCGTCGACCCGTCGTGGCGCCGGCGCGGCGTCGGTACCCGGCTGCTCGTGGACGCCTCGCGCCTGGCCCACTCGCTCGGCGCGACGGAGGTGCTGCTGACCACCCGCTCCGACAACCAGGCGGTGCTGCCGATGGTGCTGGCGGCCGGCATGCGCGGACGCATCCGGATGGCCGCCGACGTGCTGACGGTGCGGGTGCCGGTGCGCGACCTCAAGCCGCTGCCCGCCTGACCGGGGCGCCCGCGTCGGGGCCCACGCCGACCCGTCGTCGGCCTCGGGTCGCCCGTAGGATGGGGGTGTGGAGCTCCCCGACAAGTTCGCCGCCCTCGGACTGACCTACGACGACGTCCTGCTGCTGCCGGGTCACTCCGACATGGCGCCCGCCGACATCGACACCGGCTCGCGGCTGACCCGCGAGATCAGCCTCAACGTGCCGCTGGTCAGCGCCGCGATGGACACCGTGACGGAGTCGCGGATGGCGATCGCGATGGCCCGCGAGGGCGGCCTCGGGGTGCTGCACCGCAACCTCTCGATCGATGACCAGGCCTACCAGGTCGACCTGGTCAAGCGCACCCAGACCGGCATCATCTCCAACCCCGTCACCATCGGCCCCGACGCGACGCTGGAGGACCTCGACCGCATCTGCGGTGAGTACCGCGTCTCCGGGCTCCCGGTCGTGGACGCCGACATGCGCCTGCTCGGCATCATCACCAACCGCGACCTGCGGTTCACCCCGGTCGCCGAGTGGGCCACCACCAAGGTCGACGAGATGATGACGCCGATGCCGCTGATCACCGGCCACGTCGGGATCTCGCGCGACGAGGCCACGCTGCTGCTGCGCAAGCACAAGCGCGAGCGGCTGCCGCTGGTCGACGACGCGGGCCGGCTGGCCGGGCTGATCACCGTCAAGGACTTCGTCAAGGGCGAGCAGTTCCCGCAGGCGTCGTACGACGGCGCCGGCCGGCTGATGGTGGGCGCGGCGATCGGCTACTTCGGCGACGCCTGGCAGCGCGCCACCACCCTCATCGACGCCGGCGTCGACGTGCTGGTCGCCGACACCGCCCACGGCAACGTGCGGCTGCTGCTGGAGATGGTGCAGCGGCTGAAGTCCGACCCCGCCACCCGGCACGCCCAGGTGATCGGCGGCAACGTCGCGACCCGCGAGGGCGCCCAGGCGTTCGTGGACGCCGGCGCCGACGCGGTGAAGGTGGGGGTCGGGCCGGGCTCGATCTGCACCACCCGCATCGTGACCGGGGTGGGGGTGCCGCAGGTCACCGCCGTGTACGAGGCCTCGCTGGCCTGCAAGCCGGCCGGCGTGCCGGTGATCGCCGACGGCGGCATGAAGCACTCCGGCGAGATCGCCAAGGCGCTGGTCGCGGGCGCCGACACGGTGATGCTCGGCTCGCTGCTCGCCGGCTGCGAGGAGTCGCCCGGCGACCTGGTGTTCGTCAACGGCAAGCAGTACAAGAAGTACCGCGGCATGGGCTCGCTCGGCGCGATGTCGAGCCGGGGCAAGAAGTCCTACTCCAAGGACCGCTACTTCCAGGCCGAGTCCACCGACGACAAGATCGTGCCCGAGGGCATCGAGGGCCAGGTCGCCTACCGCGGCCCGCTCGGTGCGGTGGCCCACCAGCTGATCGGCGGGCTCACCCAGTCGATGTTCTACGTCGGCGCCCGCACCGTGCCGGACCTGCAGGACAAGGGCCGGTTCGTCCGGATCACCTCGGCGTCGCTGACCGAGAGCCACCCCCACGGCGTGCAGATGACCGTCGAGGCGCCGAACTACTCCGGTCGGTGACCGGCGACCGTCCGCGCCGCGGCTACGACAACAGCGGGCGCCTGAGGGCCGCCCAGGAGCGGCGCCGCCGCATCCTGCAGGAGGCGTCGGCGAGCTTCACCGAGCTGGGGTGGTCGCGCTCCACCATCGCCGGCATCGCCGCCCGGGCGGGCGTCTCGGAGGAGCTGGTGCTGAGCAGCTTCGGCAGCAAGGTCGACCTGCTGCTGACCGCGATGCGCCGCGCCTTCGCCCCCCACCCCGGGCTCGACGCCGCGGTGCGCGGTCTGCACCTCGAGCGCGAGCCCGACCTCGACGCGCGCATCGAGCGCGCGGTGGCCTTCGTGGTGGGCTCGGTCGCCCCGGTCACCCGCTTCGGACCCGCGCTGCGCCACGCCGCCGACGCCGACGAGCGCGCCCGCGGGGTCCTCGAGCGGCTGCGCGACGCCCGCCGCGGCACGGCCCTGCTGCTCACCCAGGGCCTGGTCGGGGCGGGGGCGTCCGGGGACGGGGACGGGCGCGAGGTGGACGACGTGGCGCTCGCGACGGCCGCCGAGGAGGTGTACGTCGCCACTGCGGGCCAGACCTACCTGCTGTTCCGCGACGAGCTGGGGCTCTCCGACGCGGCGTACGGCGCCTGGCTGCGGCGCACCCTGCTCGAGGTGGTCGGCCGTGCCCGGGCCGCCTCCGCCGCGCGCCGGGGGACCGGCCGCGGGACCGGCCGGGGGACCGGGGCCGGGGGCGGGCTCTAGTAGCCTTCCCCGGTGACCGAGATCGAGATCGGCCGGGCCAAGCGGGCTCGGCGTGCCTACTCCTTCGACGACATCGCGATCGTGCCCTCGCGGCGCACCCGCGACCCGGAGGAGGTCAGCACCGACTGGCAGATCGACGCCTACCGCTTCGACCTGCCGGTGCTCGCCGCGCCGATGGACTCCGTGATGTCGCCGCAGACCGCGATCGCCTTCGGTCGGCTCGGAGGGCTCGGGGTGCTCAACCTCGAGGGGCTGTGGACCCGCTACGACGACCCCACCGCGCTGCTCGAGGAGGTCGCCGGGCTCGAGGGCACCGCGGCCACCGCCCGGATGCAGGAGATCTACGAGGAGCCCATCCGCGCCGAGCTGATCACCGAGCGGCTGCGCGAGGTGCGGGCGGCCGGGGTGACCGTCGCCGGGTCGCTCTCGCCCCAGCGCACCAAGGAGTTCGCCAAGACCGTCGTCGACGCCGGGGTCGACATGTTCGTCATCCGCGGCACGACGGTGTCGGCCGAGCACGTCTCGAGCCAGTCGGAGCCGCTCAACCTCAAGGACTTCATCTACGAGCTCGACGTGCCGGTCATCGTCGGCGGGTGCGCGACCCACCAGGCGGCGCTGCACCTGATGCGCACCGGGGCGGCCGGCGTGCTGGTCGGCTTCGGCGGGGGAGCGGCCCACACCACCCGCACCGTGCTCGGCATCGCGGTGCCGATGGCCAGCGCGGTGGCCGACGTCGCCGCCGCGCGCCGCGACTACCTCGACGAGTCGGGCGGTCGCTACGTCCACGTGATCGCCGACGGCTCCATCGGCCAGTCCGGTGACGTCGCCAAGGCCATCGCCTGCGGTGCCGACGCCGTCATGGTCGGCTCGCCGTTCGCCCGTGCCAGCGACGCGCCGGGGCGCGGGTTCCACTGGGGCACCGAGGCCCACCACGCCGAGCTGCCGCGCGGGCGGCGGGTGCAGTTCGAGACCGTCGGCACGCTCGAGGAGATCCTGTTCGGCCCGTCGCGGGTCGCCGACGGCACGATGAACCTGATGGGGGCGCTGCGGCGCTCGATGGCCACCACCGGCTACACCGACGTCAAGGAGTTCCAGCGGGTCGGCGTCGTCGTCGGCTGAGCCAGGCCGCCACCGCGGACGGCTCTCGGCGGTGTCCGCAGCAGGCCGATGCTACTGAAGGGTAGTGTCGGAGACCGCAGTCACATACTCTCGGTACATGAACGCCGTCACCCCCGGCTCGGCCGGTGGTCCCCTCGTGGTCGGGCCGCCCGATCCCGAGCACGACCCGACCGCCTCCTACGCCCTCGAGCCGGCCTACGCCGCCTCGCTGACCCGCCGGGTGCTGGCCACCGGCGGACGCAGCGTCGTCGTCCGCTCGCCGCTGAACGACGCCCCGCTCGCGCACGTGCCGCAGTCGAGCGACGGCGACGTCGCGGAGGCGTTCGTGCGGGCCCGGCGGGCGCAGGCGGCGTGGGCGCGCACCAGCCTCGACCACCGCGCCGCGATCCTGCTGCGCTTCCACGACCTGGTGCTGGAGCGCCAGGAGGAGATCCTCGACCTGGTGGTGCAGGAGTCGGGCAAGGCGCGCAAGCACGCCTTCGACGAGGTGCTGCACGTCGCGCTGACCGCGCGCTACCACGCCCGCACCGCCCACGAGCACCTCGACCCGCGCCGGCGCCCAGGGGTGGTGCCGCTGCTGACCCGGGTGGACGTCGACCGGGTGCCGAAGGGCGTGGTCGGGCTGATCTCGCCGTGGAACTACCCCTTCACGATGGCGCTGTGCGACGGCCTGCCGGCCCTGCTCGCCGGCAACGCCGTCGTGGCCAAGCCCGACGCCCAGACGATGCTGACCGCCCTGCTCGGGGCGCAGCTGCTCGAGGAGGCCGGCTTCCCTCGCGAGCTGTGGCAGGTGGTGGCCGGTCCCGGCCCGCAGGTCGGCGCCGCGGTCATCGCCGCGGCCGACCACGTGAGCTTCACCGGGTCGACCGCCACCGGCACGCTGGTGGCCCGGGCGTGCGCCGAGCGGCTGGTGAGCTGCTCGCTCGAGCTCGGGGGCAAGAACCCGATGCTGGTGCTGCGCGACGCCGACGTCGAGAAGGCCGCCGAGGGGGCCGTGCGGGGGGCGTTCTCGAACGCCGGCCAGCTGTGCGTCTCGACCGAGCGGCTGTTCGTGGCCGACCAGGTCTACGACCGCTTCGTCGAGCGCCTCGTCGCCCGCACCCAGGCCCTCACGCTGGGGGCGACGCTGGCGTGGGAGAACGACATGGGCTCCCTGGTCTCCGCCGCACAGCTCGCCACGGTGGTGGCCCACGTGGAGGACGCCGTGGCCAAGGGCGCGCGCGTGCTCGCCGGTGGCCGCGCCCGGCCTGACCTGGGGCCGTACGTGCACGAGCCCACCGTGCTCGAGGGGGTGACCCCCGACATGACCTGCTTCGCCCAGGAGACCTTCGGCCCGGTGGTCTCGCTCTACCGCTTCCACGACGAGGCCGACGCCGTGGCCCGGGCCAACGACGGCGACCACGGCCTGAACGCGTCGGTCTACAGCCGCGACGGCGCCCGCGCCCGAGCGGTGGCCCGCGAGCTGCGCTGCGGCACCGTCAACGTCAACGAGGCGTTCGCCGCCACCTTCGCCAGCATCGCCGCCCCGATGGGCGGCATGCGCCGCTCGGGGATGGGCCGGCGCCAGGGCGCCGAGGGCGTGCACCGCTTCACCGAGACCCGGTCGATCGCGACGCAGCGGCTGCTGCGCCTCGCGCCCGTGCTGGGCATGTCCGACGAGACCTACGCGAAGGTGATGACCGTCAACCTCCGCGTCCTGAAGAAGCTGGGGAGAGCCTGATGGCCGAGCAGACCTACGACTACGACGTGCTGGTGGTCGGCAGCGGGTTCGGCGGCTCCGTCGCCGCGCTGCGGCTGACCGAGAAGGGCTACCGGGTGGGGGTCGTCGAGGCCGGCGCCCGGTTCGAGGACGACGACTTCTCCTCCGGCACCCTCGACATGTCGACGTACCTCTGGGCGCCCGCCCTGGGCATGTACGGCATCCAGCGCATCGACGCCGTGCGCGACACGATGATCGTGGCCGGCGCCGGGGTCGGCGGCGGCTCCCTGGTCTACGCCAACACCCTCTACGAGCCGCTCGGGCAGTTCTACGCCGACCCGCAGTGGGCCTCGATCACCGACTGGCGCGACGAGCTCGCGCCGTACTACGACCAGGCCAAGCGGATGCTCGGCGTGGTCGACAACCCCGTGCGCACCCCGGCCGACGACGTGATGGAGAAGGTCGCCGGCGACATGGGCGTCTCCGACACCTTCCACCCGACCCCGGTCGGCGTGTTCTTCGGCGGACCCGGCACCGAGCCGGGCGAGCGGGTCGCCGACCCCTACTTCGGTGGCGCCGGTCCCGAGCGCAACGCCTGCCTCAGCTGCGGGGAGTGCATGTCGGGGTGTCGGCACAACGCGAAGAACACCCTGGTGAAGAACTACCTGCACCTCGCCGAGGGCAAGGGCGCGCGGATCATGCCGTTGACCACGGTCACCCGCATCTCGCCCCGCGACGGCGGCGGCTACGACGTCCGGGTCAAGTACACGAAGGCGCGGCGGGCCACCGCCCGCACCACCCGCACCCTCACCGCCGAGCACGTGGTCATGGCGGCGGCCTCGCTCGGCACCCAGAAGCTGCTGCACCGGATGAAGGACGAGGGCCACCTGCCCCGGCTCTCCGAGCGCCTCGGCTACCTCTCGCGCACCAACTCGGAGTCGATCCTCGGCGCGATCGCGCCGGTCGACGACCCCACCGACTACTCCTACGGCGTGGCCATCACCTCCAGCTTCCACCCCGACGAGCACACCCACATCGAGCCGTGCCGCTACGGCAAGGGCTTCAACACCATGGCCATGCTGCAGACGGTGCTGACCGACGGCGACCAGCAGGGGCCCCGCTGGAAGGCCTGGGCCAAGGCGATGTGGACCGAGCGGCGCCAGCTGCGCGAGCTCTACGACCTGCGGCACTGGTCGGAGCGCACCGTCATCGCCCTGGTGATGCAGAGCCTCGACAACTCGATCACCACGTACGGCAAGCGCAGCCGTGTCACCGGCACGTGGCGGATGACCTCGCGGCAGGGCCACGGCGCGCCCAACCCCACGTGGATCCCGGTGGCCAACGAGGCGGTGCGGCGCATCGCCGGCGTGCTCGGCGGCACCCCGGGCGGCAACATCGGCGAGCCGTTCAACATGCCGCTCACCGCGCACTTCATCGGTGGCTGCGCGATCGGGGAGTCCACCGAGACCGGGGTGGTCGACGCCTACCAGCGCGTCTACGGCCACCCCGGCCTCCACGTCGCCGACGGCTCGGCGATCAGCGCCAACCTGGGGGTCAACCCGTCACTGACCATCACCGCGCAGGCCGAGCGGGCGATGGCGTACTGGCCCAACAAGGGCGAGGCCGACACCCGTCCGGCCCTGGGCGAGGCCTACCAGCGGCTCGCGCCCGTCGAGCCCCGCTCGCCGGCCGTGCCGCCGCACGCCCCGGCCGCGCTGCGGCTGCCGATCGTCGCGGTGAGCTGAGGCCCCGCACGCCCCGGCGGACCACCCGCCCGGGCGTGGCGAGAAATCCCGCGACCAGGGCCGTAACGCGGCCGGGAGGGGGTCGTTGAGGTGGTCAGACCCGGCAGTCATGCTCCCTCCCAAGGGCCGGGTCGTCGTTCCAGGCGCTGTCCAACGGTGCGTGGACGCCCAGGGCCCGGCCACCCTCCCTCCCCGGCCGGGCCCTGGTGTCATTTCTGAGCGGCCCTCGGCCGAGCCCGCGACGGGCGTGTCGAGACCGACGGCCCGCGAGGCCGACACCGGCCCCGCGGCCCCGCGCCGATAGGCTGCGGCCATGACTGAGACGCCCGACCACGACCTCGTCCTGGTGGTCGACTTCGGCGCGCAGTACGCGCAGCTGATCGCCCGCCGCGTGCGCGAGGCGCGGGTCTACTCCGAGATCGTGCCCCACACCGTGCCGGTCGAGGACATGCTCGCGCGCCGGCCGAAGGCCATCATCTTGTCGGGCGGTCCGTCGTCGGTGTACGCCGACGGCGCCCCCGGCATCGACAGCGCGCTGTTCCGCGCCGGCACCCCGGTCTTCGGCATGTGCTACGGCTTCCAGCTGATGGCGCAGGGCCTGGGCGGCACGGTCGCCCCCACGGGCGCCCGGGAGTACGGCCGCACCGGCGTCACCGTGTCGGCCGGCGGGACCCTGCTGGCCGACCTGCCGGAGCAGCACACCGTGTGGATGTCGCACGGCGACTCCGTCACCGAGGCCCCCGCCGGCTTCGACGTCCTCGCCTCGACCGCCACCACGCCGGTGGCCGCCTTCGAGGACGTCGCCACCGGCCTGGCCGGCGTGCAGTGGCACCCCGAGGTGCTGCACACCGAGCACGGGCAGCGGGTGCTGGAGCACTTCCTCGTCGACATCGCCGGCTGCCGCCAGACCTGGACGATGGTCAACATCGTCGAGGAGCAGATCGATTCGATCCGTGCCCAGATCGGCGAGCGCGGCCACGCGATCTGCGGCCTGTCGGGCGGCGTCGACTCCGCCGTGGCGGCCGCCATCGTGCAGCGCGCCATCGGCGACCGGCTGACCTGCGTGTACGTCGACCACGGGCTGATGCGCCAGGGCGAGACCGAGCAGGTGGAGCGCGACTTCGTGGCCGCTACCGGCGTCGACCTCAAGGTGGTCGACGCCGAGCAGCGGTTCCTCGACGCGCTGGCCGGTGTCGTCGACCCCGAGGAGAAGCGCAAGGTCATCGGCCGGGAGTTCATCCGCGTCTTCGAGGCGGCGGAGGCCGAGGTGCTCGGCGAGGCCGTGCGGGCCTCGGGGGAGACGGTGGCGTTCCTGGTGCAGGGCACGCTCTACCCCGACGTCGTCGAGTCGGGCGGGGGAGCCGGCACCTCCAACATCAAGAGCCACCACAACGTGGGCGGCCTGCCCGACGACCTCGAGTTCGAGCTCGTCGAGCCGCTGCGCACGCTGTTCAAGGACGAGGTGCGCCTGGTCGGCGAGCAGCTGGGCCTGCCCCCGGAGATCGTGTGGCGCCAGCCGTTCCCCGGCCCCGGGCTCGGCATCCGCATCATCGGCGAGGTCACCCACGACCGGTTGGAGATCCTGCGCCAGGCCGACGCCATCGCCCGCGAGGAGATGACCGCCGCCGGGCTCGACCGCGACATCTGGCAGATGCCGGTCGTGCTGCTGGCCGACGTCCGGTCGGTGGGCGTGCAGGGCGACGGCCGCACCTACGGGCACCCCGTCGTGCTGCGCCCGGTGACGTCGGAGGACGCGATGACCGCCGACTGGGCGCGGCTGCCCTACGAGGTGATGGAGAAGATCTCCACCCGCATCACCAACGAGGTGAGTGAGGTCAACCGGGTCACCGTCGACATCACCTCCAAGCCCCCGGGCACCATCGAGTGGGAGTGAGTCGCCGGGACTGACGCGATTCCGACGTGCAGTGCCGCCGCGACAAGCGCACTGGTCGTCGGCTCGCACCGCGCCGCGGGCCGGTGACGACACCGCTGCCGGGCACTGCCCGTTCGGCTCCGCCCCGTCCGAGCAGGGGAGCACGAAGGCCCCCGGCGGGTGCCGGGGGCCTTCGTCGTGCGGGGTGCGGGCGGGCGCCTCAGACCGCGAAGGTGTCGGGGTCGGTGTCGTCGGGCACGATGTGCACCGCGGCCTCCTCGGCCGACGCGGCGGCGTCGTCGATGCCCACGTCGTCGCCGACGAGGTCCTTCTCCACGTCCTCGCCGAGGCCCTGGTCGGGGTCGACCAGACGGCCGGCGCGCAGGGCGCCCACCTCGCCGTCGTCCACCGAGTCGAGCCCGTTCTCCGGGTCGGAGGCGGCCTTCTCGGCCTCGACGTACGGGTCGGGCTCGGGGATCTCCTGCGCGACCCGCTGGTCGAGGGTCTCGCCGAGCGCCTCCTCGTAGGGCGTGTTGCCGAAGCCCTGCGCGGCGGAGTAGTGCTCGGGCGGGGAGTAGCCGCGGTCGAGGGCGTCGCCGACGTCGGGGTCGCCGAGGTCCTCCAGGTTGCCGGGCTGGTCCTCGTCGTCGACGGAGTAGTCGCCGTAGGTCTCGGCGTCGGTCGTCGGGTCTCCGGTGCTCTCGGTCATGGGCACAGCCTAGGCAGGCCCCGAGCGGGTCGGGTCACCCGTAGGGACCGAGGGTTGACTTTAGTTCGACGTCCGTACTTAATAGGGGGGTGACGTACGTCCTAGGCATCGACTCCTCCACCCAGAGCACCAAGGCGCTGCTGGTCGACGCCGCCGACGGCACCGTCGTCGACAGCCGCAGCGTGCCCCACCCCGACGGCACCGAGGTCGATCCGCGGGTCTGGCTCGCCGCCGTGGACGCCGCCACCGACGGGCTGCGCGAGCAGGCCGCGGCGATCGCCGTGGGCGGGCAGCAGCACGGCATGGTCGCCCTCGACGAGGCCGGCGAGCCGGTGCGCGACGCGCTGCTGTGGAACGACACCCGCTCCGCGGGCGCCGCCCGCGACCTGGTCGAGGAGTGGGGAGGCCCCCAGGCCTGCGCCGACAGCGTCGGCAGCGTGCTGGTCGCCTCGTTCACCGCCACCAAGCTGCGCTGGCTGCGCGACCACGAGCCCGCGGCCGCGGCGCGCGTCGCGCAGGTGCTGCTGCCCCACGACTACGTCTCCGCCCACCTGTGCGCGCCCGGCACCCCGGTCTTCACCGACCGCGGCGACGCCTCCGGCACCGGCTACCTCGACGCGCGCAGCGGCGAGTGGCGCCGTGACCTGCTCGCCAGCGCGCTCGGTCACGACGCCGCGCTGCCCGAGGTCGTCGCCCCTGGCGCGGTCGCCGGCCGCACCGCCGCCGGCCAGGTGGTCGCCGCCGGCACCGGCGACAACATGGCCGCCGCCCTCGGCCTGGGCCTCGGGCCCGGCGACGTCCTGGTCTCCGTCGGCACCTCGGGTGTCGCCTCCGCCATCAGCACCCGCCCGGTCGCCGACGCGACCGGCACGGTCACCGGCTTCGCCGACGCGCAGGGCGGCTGGCTGCCGATGGTCACCACGATGAACGCCGCCCGCATCCTGGCCCACCAGGCCCGGTGGCTGGGGGTCGACCTCGACGAGCTCTCCGACCTGGCCCTCACGGCCGCCCCCGGCGCCGGCGGGGTGACCCTGTCGCCGTACTACGGCGGCGAGCGCACCCCCGACCGCCCGCAGGCCGTCGGCACCTGGACCGGCCTGAGCGACACCACCACCCGAGCCGACCTGGCCCGCGCCGCGTTCGAGGCCCTGCTCTGCTCGCTGGCCGACGCCGTCGACCGCCTCGTCGCCGAGACCGGCGAGCAGCCGCGCCGGGTGCTGCTGGTCGGCGGCGCCACCCGCAGCCCCGCGCTGCGCGCGCTGGGCCCCGCCGTGCTGGGTCGAGCGCTGACCCTGCCGCCGGCGGGGGAGTACGTCGCCCTGGGCGCCGCCCGCCAGGCCGCCTGGGCCCTGTCGGGGGCGGCGACGCCGCCCGACTGGCCCCTGCACGGCACCGTCGAGCTGCCGCTCGACACCCCCGCCCCGTCCCCAGCCGACGCACCCGACGTGCGCGCGGCCTACGCCACCCTGCGCGACCGCACCGAGTCGTGGTCGTGACCAGCCAACCGAGAGGCACCACCGTGCAGATCCCCACCCCGACCCCCGAGGACAAGTTCTCCTTCGGCCTGTGGACCGTCGGCTACTCCGGCCGCGACCCGTTCGGCGACGCGACCCGGGCACCGATGGACCCCGTGCACGCCCTGGAGCAGCTCGCCGGGCTCGGCGCCTACGGCGTGAACTTCCACGACGACGACCTGATCCCCTTCGGCAGCGACGACGCCACCCGCGACGGCATCATCCAGCGCTGGCGCACCGGCCTGGCCGACACCGGCCTGGTCGTCACCACCGCCACCACCAACCTGTTCACCCACCCGGTGTTCAAGGACGGCGGCTTCACCGCCAACGACCGCGACGTGCGCCGCTTCGCGCTCCGCAAGGTCATGCGCAACATCGACCTCGCCGCTGAGCTCGGCGCGCAGACGTACGTCGCGTGGGGCGGGCGCGAGGGCGCCGAGTCGGGCGCGGCCAAGGACGTGGCGGCCGCCCTGGACCGCTACCAGGAGGCCTTCAACGTGCTCGGCGACTACGTCGTCGAGAAGGGCTACGACCTGCGCTTCGCGATCGAGCCCAAGCCCAACGAGCCCCGTGGCGACATCCTGCTGCCGACGATCGGCCACGCCCTGGCCTTCATCGAGACCCTCGAGCGTCCCGAGCTGGTCGGGGTCAACCCCGAGATCGGCCACGAGGAGATGGCGGGCCTGAACGCCGCCCACGGCTACGCCCAGGCGATGTGGCAGGGCAAGCTCTTCCACATCGACCTGAACGGCCAGCACGGCCCCCGCTTCGACCAGGACCTGCGCTTCGGTGCCGGCAACGTGCGCGGCGCCTTCTGGGTCGTCGACACCCTGCTCGCCGGTGGGTACGACGGTCCTGTGCACTTCGACTACAAGCCCGCGCGCACCGAGGGCGAGGACGGCGTCTGGGCCTCGGCCAAGGGCTGCATGACCAACTACCTCGTGCTGCGCGAGAAGGCCAAGGCGTTCCGCGCCGACCCCGAGGTGCAGGAGGCGCTGGCCGCCGCCCGCGTCGCCGAGCTCAGCACCCCGACGATGGACGAGGGCGAGGGCTGGACCGAGCTGCTCGCCTCGCCCGAGCCCGACGTCGAGGCCCTCGCGGCCAAGGGCATGGCGTTCGAGCACCTCGACCAGCTCGCCCTCGAGCACCTCTACGGCGTGCGCTGAGCGTGACCGACACCGACGGCGCCACCGTCGTCCCTGACGCCCCCCGCACCTCCGGGGCCGTCGGGACGGGGGTGGCGCCGTTCGGCGTCCCCGGCGACCGGGCGACCGGGGAGCGGGGAACCGGCGAGGGGCTGCGCCGGGCCAACACCGCCCTGCTGCTGCGCACCCTGCGCGCCGACGGCCCTGCCAGCCGGGCCGACCTGGCCAAGGCCACCGGGCTCGCCAAGGCCACCGTCGGCTCGATCGTCGCCGCCCTCGAGCAGGCCGGGGCGGTCGCCGAGGACGAGGCGGCCGCGCCGGTCGGGCGTGGCCGCCCTGGCCGACCGGTGCGGCTCACGGGCGCGTCGTACGTCGGTGTGGGCCTCGAGCTCAACGTCGACTACGTCGCGGCCGTCGTGGTCGACCTCGCCGGGGTCGAGCGGCTGCAGGAGACCCGGCCCGCCCACGGCGACGGCCTGGCCGACCTCGTGGCCCTCGCCGCCGACGTCGCCCGTGCCGTCGCCACCGACCACGTCGTCGGCGCCGTGGTGGCCGTGCCGGGGCAGGTGCGCAGCGACGACCGCACGATCGCGTGGGCACCCAACCTGCAGCCCGGCGTGCTGCCGCCGGCCCTCGACCTCGCCGCGGTCGTGGAGGAGGCGCTGGGGCGCCGTACGCCGGTCGCCGTCGGCAACGACGCCAACTGCGCGGTGTACGCCGAGTCGCGCCACGGCGCGGCCGTCGACGTGGGCCACGTCGTCTACGTCACCGGCACCGTCGGCATCGGTGCCGGCATCCTCGCCGACGGGCGCGTCGTGCACGGCTCCGGCGGGTTCGCGGGCGAGGTCGGCCACATGCCCGTCGGCGACCCCGCCGCCCGCTGCGGGTGCGGTCGCCGCGGCTGCTGGGAGGCCTCGGTCGGGCTGCTGGCGATGCTCGAGGCCGTGGGCGGCGAGGAGCTGGACACCCCGCTGCGCACCGCCCAGGCGGTGGCCGAGGCCGCGGCGACCGACCCCGAGGTGCGTGCCGGGCTGGTCACGGTGGGCGAGCACGTCGGCCTGGGGCTGGCGGCGGTGACCTGCCTGCTCGACCCCGACGTGGTGGTGCTGGGCGGCTACTTCAGCGCGCTCGGCGAGCTGGTGCTCGACCCCGCGCGGGCTACCCTCGACGCCCGCCTGCCGGCCAGCGCGCAGCGCCGCCCGGAGCTGCGGACCAGCCTGCTCGGCATCCGCGCCGCCGCGCTGGGCGCGGCCGAGCTGTCGCTCGACGGCGTCTTCGCCGGCACCCGCGACCTCGACGACCCCCGCGGGCGGTGCCTCGCGCCGTAGTCCGGGCGCGTGGCCCGGTCGTCGGCGCGGGTGCGGAGCCGCCTCCCGGCGACCGACGTCCAGGGAGTGAGGCGGAAACCGGCACTGGGCGGCCGAAATTTCAGCCACCCAGTGCCGGTTTCCCCGGCCGGCCGGGGAAACTGCCCACCCCGGCCCCTCAGGCGGAGGCGGGGGAGCGCTGCAGCCCGCGCGGGTCGAGGCCCGTGCCGACGTCGAACAACGCGGTGGACAGGCCCGCGACGGGGTCCTGGAAGAGCGGCTCGAGCGCGGCCTCGGCAGCGCCCATCAGCACGGAGTCGGCGCCGAGGCCGGGCGCGGTCAGCGTCACCGACTCCAGCGGGGCCGGCAGCGCGCGGTCGGCGAGGCCGGCGTCGACGGCGTCGCCCACGAGCGCGTAGAGCGGGCGGAAGTACCCGCCGAGCACGACGACCTGCGGGTTGAAGGCGTTGACCACGCTGGCCAGCCCGTGGCCGAGGTGGACGCCGGTGCGCCGCAGCGCCTCGGTCGGCTCGGCGTAGCCGTCGAGCACGGAGTGCAGCTCGGCCACCCGGTCGGCCGTCAGGCCGATGGCGGCGGCGATCGCGTGGGCTCCGACCTCGGTCTCCCAGCAGCCGCGGTTGCCGCAGTGGCAGGGGGCGCCGTCGGGGTCGTAGCGCAGGTGGCCGACCTCGCCGGCGTACCCGCCCGCGCCCTCGAGGCGACGTCCGCCGGTGATCACCCCGGCACCGACGCCGACGTTGCCCGAGACGTAGATCAGGTCGTCGACGCCGCGTCCCGCACCGCGGTGGTGCTCGGCCAGGGCGCCGAGGTCGGCGTCGTTGGCCACCGACACCGGCACGTCGACGCCGAGCGCCGCGAGCACGATCGGGCCGAACGACACGTCGTGCCAGCCCAGGTTGGGCGCGAGGCGCACGAGGCCGTCGCTGCGGCGCACGAGGCCCGGGACGCTTACGCCGATGCCGACCAGCGCCGATCCGGTGGGGGCGTTCGCCACCACCCGCCGGGCGAGGGAGGCGACACCCGAGCCGACCTGCCAGGCCTCGCCGCCGCCCAGGATCGGGGCCTCGGCGCGCTCCTGGACGACCCCGCCCAGCCCGACCCGGGCCACGACCATCCGGTCGACGCCCAGGTCGACGGCGATGACGAACGGGCCCTCGGCGGCCGGGGCGACCCCCGCGGAGGGCCGGCCGGCGCCGGTGCGCCGGCCGGGGGCCAGGGTGCGCTCGGTGACCCCGAGCGCCTCCAGCTCGGCGACCAGTCCCGCGATGGTGCTGCGGTTGAGCCCCATGCGGGTGGTCAGGTCGGCCCGGGAGATGGCGCCGGCGCGGTGGACGTGGCGCAGCAGGGTGCCGAGGTTGTGGCGACGGACGGCCTCCTGGTTGGTGCCGGTCCCGACGCGTCGATCCGGCGCCACCGGGTCCTCAGACGCCCGAGGCCGAGCGGCGACGCCGCGAGATGGCGTCGACGCTGGCGGCGAGGAGCAGCACACCGCCGGTCACCAGGTAGTTGATGTAGCTGGCCTGGTTGAGCAGGCCCAGGCCGTTGGCGATGGTCGCGATCACGACGCCACCGAGGACGGCGTCGAGGGCGCGCCCGCGGCCGCCGAAGAGGCTGGTGCCGCCGATGACGGCCGCGCCCACGGCGTACAGCAGGACGTTGCCGCCACCGGAGGCCGTGGAGACCTTGCCGGTGTAGGACGACTGCACGATGCCGCTGACCGCGGCCATGCTCGAGGCGATCACGAAGGCCGAGACGCGCATGCGGGTGACGTTGATGCCGGCGCGGCGCGCGGCCTCGGCGTTGCCGCCGACGGCGTAGAGGTGGCGACCGAAGGTGGTGCGGGTCAGCACGAACGTCCACAGGATCAGCAGGGCCACGACGACGGGCAGCACGTAGGGGATGCCGGCGATCGGGAAGTTCGGGTTCAGGCTGCGGTTGGCGTTGAGCAGGGCGGTCAGGCCGAGGACGACGACCGCGAACACGACGACCTTGGCGGCCACGATGCTGACGGGGCTGTGCTGCAGGCCGTTGGCGACCTTCTTGCGGTAGGACAGCAGGCTGCCGGCGGCGAAGGCCACGGCGAGCACGACGGCGGCGATCCAGCCGACGGTGACCGGGACGTTGTCGATGGTCAGGCCGCGGATGACGGGGTCGGCGACGCGGATCGAGCCGCCCTCGCCGATCAGCTTGAGGATGACGCCCTGCAGGCCGAGGAAGAACGCCAGGGTCACCACGAACGACGGGATGCCGAGCCGGGCGACCAGCTCGCCGATGACCAGGCCCATGAAGGCGCCGACCACCAGCGCGCCGAGCACGGCGACGTACCAGGGCAGGCCCTGCTCCACGATGAGCATCGCGGCCACCGTGGCGGAGACGCCGCCGGCCACGCCGGCCGACAGGTCGATCTCGCCGATGAGCAGCACGAAGACCAGGCCCATGGCGAGCAGGCAGATCGGGCCCGCCTGCACGACCAGGTTGGCCATGTTGAGCAGCGAGAAGAAGCGGTCGTTGGCCAGGCCGAAGATGATCAGCAGGACGACCAGGCCGGCGATGGCGGGCAGCGAGCCCATGTCGCCGCCGCGCAGCCGGTCGCGGTAGTCGCGCACGGCGTCGCCGAAGGTCGAGCTCGAGCGGGAGTCGGCCGCGAAGTCGCCTTCGGCGACCTGGGAGGTGGGTGTCGTGGTCATCGTGGTTCCTCGGCTCGAGCGGGTGGGTGGCAGTCGGGGTGCGTCGTCGTCAGACGGTCGCGGTGGCGGGGTCGCTGGCGATGCCGAGGCTGCCGCTGCGGCCGGCGGTGATCAGCTCGACGACCTGGCTGTGGTTGACCTCGGTGGTCGGCACGTCGGCGGCGACCCGACCGAGGTAGAGGGCCGTGATGCGGTCGGCGACCTCGAAGACGTCGGTCATGTTGTGGGAGATGAGCACCACGCCGAGGCCGCGGTCGGCCAGGCGGCGCACCAGGTCGAGGACCTGGCGGGTCTGGGCGACGCCGAGGGCCGCGGTGGGCTCGTCGAGCAGCACGATCTTGGAGTTCCACAGCACGGCCTTGGCGATGGCCACGGTCTGGCGCTGGCCGCCGGAGAGGCTGGACACGCTCTGGCGCACCGACTTCACGGTGCGCACCGACAGCGACGCCAGGGTCTCGCGGGCGCGCGACTCCATCGTGGTCTCGTCGAGCACGATGCCCTTGCGGGCCTCGCGGCCCAGGAACATGTTCTCGACGATGTCGAGGTTGTCGCACAGCGCGAGGTCCTGGTAGACGATCTCGACGCCCAGGTCGGCCACGTCGCGCGGGCCGTGGACGGAGACCTGCTTGCCGTCGAAGAGGTAGTCACCGGTGTCGCGGCCGTAGATGCCGGCGATGATCTTGACCAGGGTCGACTTGCCGGCGCCGTTGTCGCCGACGAGGGCGGTCACCTGGCCGGGGTAGACGGCGAAGTCGACGTCGTGGAGCACGTGCGCCACGCCGAAGCTCTTGTTGACTCCGCGCAGCTCGAGCAGGGGTGAGGGCATCGGAGGGCCTCCGGTCGTGGGTTCGGGTGGTCTGTCGGACGGGTGCTTCCGGCTGGTGCCGGGTGGTGCCGGACGTGCTGGTGGCCGGGGAGGCCGCGGGGTGGCCGCGACCTCCCCGGAGCCGGGGGCCCCGCCGCGGTGGCGCCCGGTGGGGCGCGACGGCGGCGGGGCGGTGGTCGACCGGAGCGGTCGACCGGGGGTGGATCAGGAGATGCCGGCGTCCTCGCAGGCCTTGGCGAACTCGCCCGCGCAGATGTCCTCGGCGGTCTGGCCGCCGTCGTCGATGACGTCCTGGACGTTCTCGGCGGTGATCGAGACCGGGTCGAGCAGGACCGAGGGGACCTCGCGGTCGCCGTCGACGTCCTCGGTGGTGCCGTTGGTCTCGGCCTCCTCGCCGCTGGCCAGGGCGATCGCGGTCTCGGCCAGGGCGGCCGCCTCGTCGTTGGCCGACTTGTAGACCGTCATGCACTGGGTGCCGGTGAGGATGTTCTGCAGGCCCTCGACGGTGGCGTCCTGGCCGGTGACCGGGACCTCGCCGGCGACGCCGTTCTTCTCGAGGATGGAGATGGCGGAGCCGCCGAGACCGTCGTTGGCGGCGTACACGCCCTGCACGTCGCCGTCGGCCTGGGTGTAGAGCTGCTCGAAGATGGTGACGGCCTGGTCGTTGTCCCAGTCGGGGACGGCCTGCTCACCGGCGTTGGTGTAGCTGCTGACCTCGTCGAGCACGCTGTGGGCGCCCTCGGAGAACAGCGTCGCGTTGTTGTCGGTGGGCGAGCCGTTGAGGTAGATGATGTTGGCGTCCTTCTCACCGAGGCAGTCGGCCAGGCCCTGGCCCTGCAGCTCGCCGACCTTCGTGTTGTCGAACGACACGTAGTAGTCGGCCGAGCCGCCGAGGGTGAGGCGGTCGTAGTCGATGGTCTTGACGCCCTGGGTGGCGGCCTTCTCCTGGATGGCCGCGCCCGAGTCGGAGTCGAGGTTGACGATCGCGAGGACGGTCACGCCGTCGGCGATCATGCCGTCGGCGATCTGCGCCATCGTGTCGGCGCTGCCCTCGGCGTTCTGGATGTCGAACTCGACGCCGGCGTCCTCGAAAGCGGACGTGAGCGCGGGACGGTCGGCGCTCTCCCAGCGGACCGACGACTTCGTGTCGGGGAGGATGACGCCGATCTTGCCGGCCGCCTCGCTGCCGCCGCTCTCGCTGCCGGTGGAGCTCGAGCTGTCGTCGGACCCACACCCGGTGAGTGCGATCGACAGACCCACGACACCCGCCACTGCCAAACCCTGAATTCGCTTCACGCGATCCGCCTCCTCGCGGTGAACAGCGGCGACCCACCATGGGCCCTCGCCTGTTTGTTGTTCGCCACAACATAAGGAGTGACTGCAGTCACGTCCATAGCCCAGCCGGACTATGTGTCCAACTTGTTACCGACTGGTTCCGGCGCCCTGCGGTGCCGGGACGCCCCGACGGGGCGCGTCGGCGGTCGGTGGACCGGGTCAGATGGAGGGCGGGGTGAATGTTGTGGCGGACAACGTTCAGCCGGTGCGGGCCCGTCGGCGCAGCGGTCAGTCGCGCTCGTCGCCCTCCAGCCGCAGCCGCGGCAGCGCGTCGGGGTCGTGCTCGCGCAACCAGGCCACGAGCCCCTCGCGCACGTGGCAGCGCAGGTCGAACAGCGTGCCGGCGTCCACCGCGGTGACCAGCACCCGCACCCGCACGTAGCCCTGCACGGCGTCGGTGACCTGCACCAGTGCCGTGCGCCCGTCCCAGAGGTCGCCGCCGGCGTCGAGGATCGCCGGGAGGGCGGTGCGCATGCGGGCGGTGTCGACGCGCCAGTCGAGGTCGAGCTCGACCGCGCCGAGCAGCTCGGAGGTGTGCCGCGTCCAGTTCTGGAAGGGCGTGGTGGTGAAGTACGTCGACGGCACCACCATCCGCCGGTCGTCCCACAGCCGCACGACGACATAGCTGAGCGTGATCTCCTCGATCCAGCCCCACTCCTCCTCGACGATCACCACGTCGTCGATGCGGATGGCGTCGCTGAACGCCAGCTGCACGCCGGCGAAGACGTTGGCCAGCGTCGACTGCGCCGCCAGGGCGGCCACCACGGAGATCAGGCCCGCCGAGGCCAGCACGCTCGCCCCCACCGTGCGCACCCCCGGGAACCCCATCAGGATCGCGCCCAGCGCGAGCAGCACCATCAGGGCGACGGTGAGCCGACGCAGGATCAGCACCTGGGTGCGCACCCGCCGGGCGGCCCGGTTGTCGCGCACGTCGGTGCGGGCCCGCCCCAGGCCGAGGTCCTGCAGGAACAGCAGCACGACGGTGATCAGCCAGGCGGCCGCGATGATCCACAGCGACCGGCCGGCCAGCACCGCGACCTGCCACCACGTCTCGTCGTCGCCGCGCCGACGCACACCGACGACCCAGCCGTTGAGCGCCACCACCAGCACCAGCACGCGGTAGGGCACCCGCGCCTGCCGGAACAGCCGCTCGCCGGGCGCCCACCGGCGCACGACGAGCCGCGCCAGCAGGTGGGTGACGACGATGACGAGCAGGGCGCCCAGCAGGGCCGACCCGCCGGCGACCAGGGCGGTGCTCCACGAAACGCGCATGCGTCATCGTGGCAAGCCACCACCCGTCGGCGCGCGCCGACCCCGTGCGGACCCGGTGCCGACCCCGTGCCGACCCCGTGCCGGACCCTCCGGGGGCAGGGTCAGCGAGCGCCGTACAGGGTGGTGCGCTCGCGCACGGGCCGGTCGATGCCGGCGCCGATGTCGACGAGCTCGGCCACCGTCTTGGCCGAGCCGTGCTCGGAGCCGGCCATGCGGCTGATGGTCTCCTCCATCAGGGTGCCGCCGAGGTCGTCGGCGCCGGCGAGGAGCATCGCGCGGGTGCCGTCGACGCCGAGCTTCACCCACGAGGTCTGCACGTGGTCGATGCGCCCGTGCAGCAGGATGCGCGCCATCGCGTGCACGGCCAGGTTGTCGCGCAGGGTGGGCCCGGGGCGGGCGACGCCGGCGAGGTAGATGGGCGCCGAGGTGTGCACGAACGGCAGCGGCACGAACTCGGTGAAGCCGGCCCCGCCGTGCTCGCGAGCGGTGTCCTGCACGCGGGAGAGCACCCGCAGGTGGGCCACCCAGTGTCGCGGGTCGTCGACGTGGCCGTACATCATCGTCGAGGTGGTCGGGATGCCCACGCGGTGGGCGGTGGACACCACGTCGATCCAGGTGGCGGTCGGCAGCTTGCCCTTCGTGAGCACCCACCGCACGTCGTCGTCGAGGATCTCCGCGGCCGTGCCGGGCAGCGAGCCCAGCCCCGACTCGCGGGCGCGCAGCAGGAAGTCCTCGAACGACAGGCCGGTGCGGGCCGCGCCGTTGACGACCTCCATCGGGGAGAAGGCGTGCACGTGCATGTCGGGCACCCGCGCACGGACGGCGGCGGCGAGGTCGAAGTACGCCGTGGCCGGCAGCTCGGGGTCGATGCCGCCCTGCATGCAGACCTCGGTGGCCCCGAGCTCCCAGGCCTCCTCGGCGCGGTCGGCGACCTGGTCGAGCGAGAGCGAGAACGCGTCGGCGTCGGTGCGGCGCTGGGCGAAGGCGCAGAAGCGGCAGCCGACGTAGCAGACGTTGGTGAAGTTGATGTTGCGGTTGACCACGTAGGTGACGTCGTCGCCGACGACCTCGCGACGCAGGTCGTCGGCCAGCCGGGTGACCTGGTCGAGCAGGGCGCCCTCCGCGGTCATCAGGGTCAGCGCGTGGGCGTCGGAGAGGCCGCCGGGGTCGGCCTCGGCCGCGGCCAGGGCCTCGCGACCCGCGGCGAGGTTGACGCGGGGGCCGGGCACGGCGGTGGGCGTCGAGGTGGACGCCGCGGCCTCGCGCACCGACTCCCAGTCGCCGTAGACCCCGGCGAAGTCGGAGCGTCGGTCGTCGGTGCGGCCCTCCGAGTCGACGGCGGTGTGCAGGTCGGTGCGGCCGGTGGCGGTGGTCAGCGCGGCCCCGCCGTCGGGCTCCTGCCAGGGCAGCCCCACGGCGCGTGCGCCGGGGCGCGCCAGGCCGTCGTCGTCGGCCAGTGCGGCGACGTGACCGGCCACCCGCGGGTCGAGCCACGCGCTGCCGTCGTGGAGCGCGGCGCGCACGTGCTCGGGATGGACGGTCAGCCGGGCCCGCAGCTGCAGGCCGGCGGCCGCGGTGAGCTCGCGCAGCCGCTCGAGGGTGGGCCAGGGCCGCTCGGGGTTGACGTGGTCGGGCGTCAGCGGCGACACGCCACCCCAGTCGTCGACGCCGGCGTCGAGCAGCGCCCGGCACTCGCCCGAGCCGGCCTCGGTGTCGACCAGGTTGGGCGGGGCCTGCACCCGCGCCCGGGGACCCAGCACGACCCGAGTGACCGCGATCGCCGCGCGGTGCTCGTCGAGGCCGAGGTCGTCGGTGTGGCGCATCGCGGTGTCGGGCTTGGCGCGGAAGTTCTGCACGATCACCTCCTGCAGGTGGCCGTAGGCCTTGGCCACCCGGCGCAGCGCGAACACCGTCTCGGCCCGCTCGCGGCGCGTCTCGCCGATGCCGACCAGCAGCCCCGTGGTGAACGGCACCGAGAGCCGACCGGCGTCCTCCAGCACGCGCAGCCGCACGTCGGGGTCCTTGTCGGGCGAGCCGAAGTGGGCCTCGCCGCGGGTCTCGAACAGCCGCCGGGAGGTGGTCTCCAGCATCATCCCCATCGAGGGGGCCACCGGCTTGAGCCGGTTCATCTCCTCCCAGGTCATCACGCCGGGGTTGAGGTGGGGCAGCAGTCCGGTCTCCTCCAGCACCCGCACGGCCATCGCCCGCACGTAGGCGAGCGTGGAGTCGTAGCCCTGCTCGTCGAGCCACCGGCGCGCCTGCGGCCAGCGCTCCTCGGGGCGGTCGCCGAGGGTGAACAGCGCCTCGAGGCAGCCCGCCTCGGCGCCGGCACGGGCGAGGTCGAGGATCTCGTCGGGGGAGAGGTACATCGCGTGGCCGGCGCGCTCGAGGCCGCTCGGGGAGTCGACGAAGGTGCAGTAGTGGCACCGGTCGCGGCACAACCGCGTGACCGGCACGAACACCTTGGGGGAGTAGGTGACCACCCCGGGGCGTCCGGCCGCCACGAGCCCGGCGTCGCGCACCCGGCCCGCGACGGCCGTGAGCCGGTCGAGGTCGTCGCCGGTGGCGCCGAGCAGCACGGTGGCCTCGTCGACGTCGATCGCGGCTCCGCGCTCGACGCGGGCGAGCGCGCGACGCAGCTGCTGCGGGGTCGGGGAGGGCTCGAGAGGTCGCGGCGGGGGCAGGTCTGGCATCGCCGTCAGGCTATCCCCGGCGCACCCCACTGCCCCGGCCCGCCCCGCCCCGGTCCGCCCCGGTCCGCCCGTCGGCGCCGGCCCCGGCGTCCTAGGAGATCCACTCCTTGACCTGGGCGATGGTCGCGGCGGGGTCGGCGGAGGCCGGCACGACCGACAGGTTGGTGACCCCGGCCTCGCGGAAGGCCTCGATGCGCTCCTTGACGTACGACGCCGGGCCGACCAGGTTGCCGGCCTCGAGCCACTCGGTCGGCACCAGCGCCTCGGCCTCCTTCTTCTTGCCCTGCAGGTAGAGGTCCTGGATCTGCGCGGCCTCGGCCTCGTAGCCGTACTGGCAGGCCAGCTCGTTGTAGAAGTTCTTGCCGCGCGCGCCCATGCCGCCCACGTAGAGGGCGTAGGTCGGCCGCATCAGGTCGAGCATGCCGCCCACGTCGTCGCCTATCGCCACCATGCCGCCGGCGGAGACCTCGAGCGGCGCCAGGTCGGGGGACCGCTTGGCCGCACCGGCCGCCAGCGGCTCGCCCCACACCTCCTGGGCCTTCTCGGGCAGGAACAGGAACGGCAGCCACCCGTCGGCGACCTCGGCGGTCATCCGCACGTTGGCGGCGCCCAGCGCGGCCACCCACAGCGGCACCGACGGGCGCTCGGGCTTGACCAGCAGCTTCAGCGGCTTGCCCAGGCCCAGGCCCTGGTCGGCGGGCAGCGGGAGCGTGAACACCTTGCCGTCGTGCACCAGCGGCTCGCGGCGCAGGCCCATCCGCAGGATCTCGATCATCTCGCGGGTGCGGCCCAGCGGCTTGTCGTAGGCCATGCCGTGGAAGCCCTCGACCACCTGCGGCCCGGAGGCACCGAGACCGATCACCGCACGGCCGCCGGAGACGTTGTCGAGGCCCGCCGCGGTCTGCAGCATGGCGCCCGGCGTGCGGGAGTAGACGTTGAGGATGCCGGCACCGATCTCCACGGTCTCGGTGCGTGCGGCGAGGTAGCCCATCAGGGTCGGGGCGTCGAAGCCGTAGGGCTCGGCCACCCACACCATGTCGAGCCCGGCCCGCTCCAGCGCGACGACCTGGTCGGCGGCCTCGCGCGGGTTGCCGGAGTAGGTGAGGGGCATCGACAGCTTCATGGCGCTCCTGGGCGGTGGGGACGGCGGACGGGGTCGGCCGGCTGGTCGACCGCCGTCGCGACCCTAGCGTGACAGCGCCGCTGTGAGCATCGGTCGCGACGGCTCACGGCCCGGGGTCGGCCCCGGTCAGCCGGTCATGTCGAGCGCGCGGCCCAGGGAGCCGGCCAGCAGCTCGGAGTACTCGGTGGTGATGTGGTCGGTGTCGCGGTAGGACAGCGTGCCGCCGATGACCACCGGGCACTCGCCCTGGTAGCACAGCCACGGGGTGGGGTCGACGACCTCGGTGCCGGACGCCAGCGCGGAGTCCACCGCCACGTCACCGAGCACCCGGGCCCGCTCGGCGGGCCGGAACATGCAGTCGCCCAGGCTGGGGCTGCCGCTGGTCAGGCACTCGCCGGGGTCGTCCTCCGACTTGGGCACGTCCTTGATCAGCACCACGCGGTCCGACGGCGCCTGCAGCTGGGCCCACAGCTCGTCGTAGCCCTCCTCCAGCACGGGGGCGACGCGGTCGATGGTGAGGGCGAGGTCGTCGTCGACCCACACGCCGTTGACCGGCGGCGACGACGACACGACGGTGAGGTCGGGCTCGAGCAGCTCGACCTGGTCGACCACCCAGTCCTGGAAGTCGCTGCACTCGGTGAAGACGCGGCGCTCGTTCAGCGGCGCCACCGGCACGCGCGCGGCGGGGCACTGCGGCTTGACCAGGTAGTAGGCACGCCACCCGTTCTCCACCGCGATGCGCTCGAACGCGGGGATCCAGGCACGGGCGTGGGAGTCGCCGACCACGACGACGGTGCGCCCGGCGTCGGGGTCGCCGCGCAGGCACAGCTCCTGCACGTCCTCCTCGTAGTCGCACGCGCCGACGTCCGCCACGCTCTCGCGCAGCCGCAGCAGGCTGGGGTCGAGGTCGCTCGGCACGGCCATCGCGTCGCGCGCGGCGTTGACCGAGGCCCGCACCAGCGCGACGGTCGCGCGCTCGCCGCCCCGTTGGGCCAGCGCGATCGGGGGGTTGTCGCCGCTCTCGCCGGCTCGGGCGTCGATCCACTGCCACCCCCCGACGCAGGAGGCGGCGACCAGCGCCAGGCTGACGGGGTAGAGCACCAGCGGCCGCGGCGCGCGCAGCACGCGTGCCGGGAGCCCGTGGCGGAACGGCGTCTCGACGAAGCGGTAGGTGAGCACCGCCAGGCACAGCGCGACCAGCACGGCGACGCCGCGCTCGGCCCCGGTGAGCGGGCGCAGCGCCCACTCCTCGGCGAGCACCAGCGCCGGCCAGTGCCACAGGTAGAGGGAGTAGGACCAGTCGCCCACGGCACGCATCGGGGGGCTGACCAGCACGGCCCGCACCGGGTCGAGGCGGACCGCCGGGGCGGTGCCGGCCAGCAGCAGCGCGGCGGTGCCGAGCACCGGGAGCAGCGCCGCCCAGCCCGGGAACCGGGTGTCGGGGGAGTAGAGCGCGCACGCCGCGACGACGGCGGCGAGCCCGGCCAGGCCGAGCGCGCTCGCCGCGACCCGCGGCAGGTGCTTGCCGAGGCGGGGGGCGGCCAGTGCGGCGAGCGCGCCGACGCCGAGCTCCCAGGCCCGGCCGGGCGTGGAGTAGTAGGCGGCGCCGGGGTCGGTGAGGGTGCCGCTCACCGACCAGGCGAAGCTGGCCAGCGTGAGGACGACGAGCCCCACGGCGAGGCTGCGCTCGGGCAGCCCACTCCCCGGGCGGCGGGTGAGCAGCCGCACCAGCGCGGCGCAGCCGAGCAGCAGCAGCGGCCAGACGACGTAGAACTGCTCCTCGACCGCGAGCGACCAGTAGTGCTGCAGCGGAGAGGGCGGGCCGTCCTGGGTGAAGAAGTAGTCGCCCTGGTCGGCGAAGCGCACGTTGGCGGCGAAGAGCGTGGCCCACGCGGCGTCGACGACGACCTCACGTGCGTCGATCAGGCTCATCCACGCAACCGAGGCCACCACCGTGACGGCGGTGACCACCGTGGCGGCGGGGAGGATGCGCCGGGCCCGGCGCGACCAGAACACCAGCAGCGAGACCCGGTCGCCGCGGCGCAGCTCGCGGAACAGCAGGCCGGAGATCAGGAATCCGGAGACGACGAAGAACACGTCGACCCCGACGAAGCCGCCCGGCAGGAACGGGACGCCGGCGTGCGTGGCGACGACGACCAGCACCGCGACCGCGCGCAGTCCCTGGACGTCACTGCGGTAACCCGTGACCACCTGCATCCCCTGCCCCCCTGGCGCCCGCGAGGCTACCAGGGCCCGACGCGACGCACGGCGTCGTCGCGGCGGGTGGCATCATCGCCGGGCACCGCGCGTCGCCCCGGCGCGACGGCCGCCGCCGCGACAGGAGCCCACCGTGACCCCCACCCCGACCCGCCACCGCATCGCCGTCGTCGGGGGCACTGGGCCCCAGGGCAAGGGCCTGGGCTACCGCTTCGCGCGGGCCGGCCACGACGTCGTGCTCGGCTCGCGTGCCGCCGACAAGGCCGAGGCCGTCGCCGCGGAGGTCGCGCAGCGCCTCGCCGGCACGAGCGGCGCGGGGGCGGTGTCGGGGGCCGCCAACGCCGAGGCCTGCGCCGACGCCGACCTGGTGCTGCTCGCCGTGCCGTGGGACGGCCACGACGAGCTGGTCGCCACGCTGCCGCTCGACGGGCGCCTGGTGGTCTCCTGCGTCAACCCGCTCGGCTTCGACAAGCGCGGGGCCCACGGCCTGGTCGTCGACGGCGGGGAGGGCTCGGCCGCCGAGTCGGCCCAGCGTCTCGCGCCCGGTGCGACCGTGGTGGGCGCCTTCCACCACGTCTCCGCGGTCACCCTCTGGGAGAGCGACGAGGCCCTCTCGGACGACGACGTGCTCGTGGTGGGTGACGACCGCGACGCCAAGGAGGTCGTGATGGCCCTCGCCGCGGCGGTCACCGGCCGCCCCGGCGTCGACGCCGGGAAGCTGCGCCTGGCCCGCCAGCTGGAGCCCCTCACCGCGGTGTTGATCTCGGTCAACCGCCGCTACAAGGTGCACTCCGGGGTCCGGGTCACCGGTCTCGACCGCTGAGCCACCCGGCGCCGAGCCGGCGCGTGGGAGCGCCAGCGTCAGCGAGCCAGGCCGTCGACCACCTCGGCGCCCGGCACGTCGGCGAGACGGTGCCCGGGCAGCAGCAGCTTGGAGCGGCGTACGCCGGAGCCGACCACGGCGACGTCGATGTCGACGACGCGCGGGTCGAGCAGCAGCCGCCAGCCGGCGGGCAGCCCCAGCGGGGTGATGCCGCCGTGCTCCATGCCCGACTGCGCGACGGCCGCCTCCATCGGCAGGAACGACGCCTTGCGGACGTCGAGGGTGCGCTTGACCAGGCCGTTGACGTCGGCGCGGGTGTCGGCGCGCACGACGCAGGCCGCCACGCGCTCCTCGCCGTCGCGCCGCCCGCCGACGACCACGCAGTTGGCGCTGGCCTCGGTCGGCAGGTCGTGGGCGGCGTTCAGCGCGGCGGTGTCGGCCAGGGCGGGGTCGATCTCGACGACGCCCACCTCGTCGGCCCAGTCGAGGCCGGCGAGCAGCGCGGCCACCGGGTCGGCCAGCAGGTCGGGGCGGGTGGTGGCGACGACGGTGGCGAGGGAGCCGAGGCGGGGAGTGGTCACCGCCCCATCCTGCCGGGCCCGGTGCCCGCGGCGGGTCGTGCACCGGACCGCCGACCCTCACACGCCGTTCACCTCAGGGCCACCGCGACGTCGGAGGTGCGGCGCACGGTGGGGTGCGTGACGTCCATGACGCTCCCCGTCCGCCGTGCCTCGCCGCTGGCGGTGACCCCGGCCGTCGTCGGCCACCGCGGTGCCAGCGGGGCGTGGCCCGAGCACACCATCGAGGCCTACCGCGCGGCGATCGCCGCCGGCGCCGACGACATCGAGCTCGACCTGGTGATCACCGCCGACGGCGTCCTCGTGGTGCGCCACGAGACCGACCTGGCGTGCACCACCGACGTCGCCGAGCGTCCCGAGCTCGCCCACCGCCGCACCACCCGCGTGGTCGACGGGGTCGAGGTCACCAGCTGGTTCGTCGAGGACCTGCTGCTCGACGAGCTGCGGCTGCTGCGGGTGCGCGAGCGGATGCCGCAGCTGCGCCCCCTCAGCGCCCGTCACGACGGCCTGCTGCGCATCGCCACCTTCGACGAGGTGCTGGTCATGGTCGGGCGCGAGACCCGGCTGCGCGGGCGCTCGATCGGGATGATGGTCGAGCTGAAGGACGCCGCCTTCTTCGCCGCCCGCGGCCTTCCGATCGACGAGCCTCTGGTCGCCGACCTGCGCCGCCACGGCCTGGACACCCCCCGCTCGCGGGTCACGGTGATGTCGTTCGAGCCCACGATCCTCCAGCAGCTGGCCGGCCGACTGCGGGTGCCGCTGGTGCAGCTGCTCGACCGCCGCGACGCCCGCCCGGCCGACCTGCGCGCCGCCGGCGACCCGCGCACCTACGGCGACCTGATCACCCCCGCCGGCCTGGCCCTGGTGGAGCGGTACGCCGACGGCGTGGGCGCCCACCACTCACTGGTGGCCCGCGAGGCCGCCGACGGCCGCGGCATGGCGACCTCGTCGCTGGTGGCCGACGCCCACCGCGAGTGGCTGACCGTGCACGTGTGGACCGTGCGCGCGGAGAACCACTTCCTGCCCGCGCCGTTCCGCCGCGGCACCGACCCGGCCGCCCACGGTGACCTCGCCGGCTTCGCCGAGCTGCTCCTCGAGCTGGGCGTCGACGGGCTTATCACCGACCAGCCCGACCAGGTGGTCGCGGCCCGCTCGCGCTGGCTCGACCCCTTCGGCCTGCTGCCGTCGGTCGCCCGGGTCGCCAGGGGCGAGCGCACGGCGCCGTCCGTGCACCTCGCGCACGCCTCCTGACCCCCACCGAGGGGCGTCCGCCGGCGGCCCGTCGTCCACCCCCGGGGGTGGAACCGCCCACCGGGCGTTGACACGGGCCTTCCCTGACCGGTTCGGTGGGTCGATGGCCGACCTCTCGGGTGCACCTCCCACCGCCGCTCCACCGTCGGGCGACGACGAGCTCAGCAAGTCGATCACCGGCAGGCTGCTGTTCTTCTACGTGCTCGGCGACGTGCTCGGCTCCGGCATCTACGTGCTCATCGGCGGGGTCGCGGCCGCCGTGGGCGGGGCGTTCTGGATCGCGTTCGGCGTCGGGGTCACCGTCGCCACGGTCACCGGGCTGGCCTACGCCGAGCTGGTCACCAAGTACCCCCGCGCCGCCGGGGCGGCGCTCTACGTCAACAAGGCGTTCGGCAACCCCGCGCTGACCTTCCTCATCACGATCAGCATGCTGTCGGCGACGTTCGCGGCCGCCGGGTCGCTGGCCACCGGCTTCTCCGGCTACTTCGCCGAGGTGTGGTCGCTGCCGCCGGCGCTGCTGGTCGGGCTGGTGTTCATCCTCGTGCTGGCCGTGGTCAACTTCATCGGCATCACCGAGTCGGTGGTGGCCAACATGGTGATGACGTTCGTGGAGCTCTTCGGCCTCCTGGTCGTCGTCGTGTGCGGCGTGATCGTGGTGAGCCAGGGCGACGCCGACTTCGGGCGCCTCGTCGACTTCAGCGCCGAGGGCAACCCCGCGGTCGCGGTGGTGGCCGGCGTGGCCCTGGCGTTCTTCGCGATGACCGGCTTCGAGAACGCCGCCAACGTCGCCGAGGAGTGCGTCGACCCGAAGCGCAGCTTCCCCAAGGCGCTCGTGGGCGGCATGGCCGCCGCGGGCGTGATCTACGTGCTGGTGGCCCTGTCGGCGTCCCTGGCGGTGCCGACCGGCACCCTGGCCTCCTCGCCGGCCGCGCTGCTCGAGGTGGTCGAGTCGGGCATCCTGCCGCTGCCGGTGGGCCTGGTCTCCGTGGTCTTCGCCTGCATCGCGATGGTCGCCATCACCAACACCACGCTGGTCTCGGTGGTCACCCAGTCGCGCATCCTCTACGGCATGGCCCGCGAGGACGTCGTGCCCGGGGTCTTCAGCCGCCTGCACCAGTCGCGGCGCAGCCCGTGGGTGGCGCTCGTCTTCTCGGCGATCGTCGTCATGGGCCTGCTCGTCGTCGGCACGGTGCTCAACGAGGTCGGCGTCGGTGTCGACGTGGTGACCCGCCTGGCCACCGTCACCGTGGTGCTGACGCTGTTCATCTACACCCTGGTCATCATCTCCGCGCTCAAGCTGCGCGGGCACGACGAGTCCGAGGAGACCTACCGCGCCAGCACGCCGCTGCTCTACGTCGGCATCGTGGCCAACCTCGTGCTGCTCGTCTACGTCGTCACCGACGACCCCGCGTCGCTCTACTGGTGCGGCGGGCTGCTCGCCGTCGGCCTGCTGCTGTACGTCGCCGAGCGGGCCTTCGGGCGCCGCGACCGCCCCGCCGGCCGCGGGCGCGGCGAGACCACCGTCGAGACGGGAGCCTGAGATGCACGTCGTCGTCGCCACCGACGGGTCGAAGCAGTCGCTGGCCGCTGCGCGGCACCTGCGCTCCTTCGCCGACCCCACCAAGATCACCGACGTCACGGTCGTCGCGGTCGTGCGCCCGCTCGCGGCGGTGGCCTTCGCCGACGAGCTGTCGCCGCTCGACCGGCGCGACGCCGCCGGCGACGCGACGTCGTTCCGGGCCGCCGCCCAGGGCGCCCTGCGCACCGTGGCCGCCGAGCTCGAGGGCTGGGGTCCCGCCGTGCACACCCGCATCCGCAGCGGCTCGCCGGCCAGCGAGATCATCAAGGCCGCGACGCAGCTCGGGGCCGGGCTGGTCGTGGTGGCCGCCGGCGGGCGCGGGCTGAGCAACACGGTGCTGCTGGGCAGCACCGCCCAGCGGGTGCAGCACTCCGCGCCGTGCCCCGTGCTGGTGGTGCGGCCCGTACGACGTCCGGCCGCCAAGAAGTCCTAGGCTGCGGGCCATGGAGATCGCCCGGCTCGCCCTGCTGCTCGTCCACCTCCTGGGCTTCGCCGCCCTCTTCGGCGGCCTGCTGGCGCAGGTGCGCGAGCCGCACAAGCGGGTCAACGAGCTGATGCGCGACGGCTCCGGCACGGCGGTCGTGGCGGGCCTCGGCCTCGTCGGCGTGCTCGAGGCCGGCGACGCCGACGTCGACCACGTGAAGATCGGGGTGAAGCTGCTGATCGGCGTGGTCGTGCTGGTGCTGGTGATGGCCAACCTGCGCAAGGACCGGATCCCGCAGGGGCTGTGGGCCGCGCTGCTGGTGCTGACGGTCGCCAACGTCGCCGTCGCCGTCTTCTGGTCGCCCGCCCACGGGTCGTACTGAGCCGCGCCCTGCGCTTCCCCCTGAGCTTCCCCTGCGCTTCCCCGGCACGGCCCTCCACAGCGCGGCCCCTCCGGACACCGGCACCGGGGGAGCCCGGACGTAGGGTGGGCAGCAGCATGAGCACCCCGTTCCCCCTCCCCGGTCTCGAGTCCCTCGCCCCCGCGGAGCCCCGCACCACGCGGCGCGGCCCCACCCGCGAGCAGCTGCTCGAGGGGCTCAACGAGCCCCAGCGCGCCGCCGTCGTCCACGAGGGCGCGCCGCTGCTCGTCGTGGCCGGCGCGGGCTCCGGGAAGACCCGCGTGCTGACCCGCCGCATCGCGTGGCTGATCTCCGAGCGCGGCGCCCACCCCGGCTCCATCCTGGCGATCACCTTCACCAACAAGGCCGCCGCCGAGATGAAGGAGCGCGTCGAGGACCTCGTCGGCAAGCGCGCCCGCATCATGTGGGTCTCCACGTTCCACTCCGCGTGCGTGCGCATCCTGCGCAAGGAGATCGACAAGCTGGGCTACAAGTCCAGCTTCTCCATCTACGACGCCGCCGACCAGAAGCGGCTGATGGGGCTGGTCTGCGCCGACCTCGACCTCGACCCCAAGCGCTACCAGCCCGGTGCGCTGCTGCACTGGGTCTCCGACCACAAGAACGAGCTCCGCGACGCCGAGCAGGCCACCGCGGAGGCGAAGAACACCCTGGAGGAGACCTACGCCGCGGCGTACACGCTCTACCAGCGTCGCCTGCGCGAGGCCAACGCCCTCGACTTCGACGACCTGATCATGTCGACCGTGCGGGTGTTCCAGGAGTTCCCGGAGGTGCGCGAGACCTACCGCCGCCGCTTCCGCCACGTGCTGGTCGACGAGTACCAGGACACCAACCACGCGCAGTACGCGCTGGTGCACCAGCTGTGCGCCGCGCAGCGCGAGGAGACCGGTGGGCCGGAGGGTGCGGGCGGCTCGGGCGGGGAGCGGGTGGCGCCGGCGGAGCTGATGGTGGTCGGCGACGCCGACCAGTCGATCTACGCCTTCCGCGGCGCCAACATCCGCAACATCCTCGACTTCGAGCAGGACTTCCCCGACGCCAGCTCGGTGCTGCTGGAGCAGAACTACCGCTCCACCCAGACCATCCTGACCGCCGCCAACTCGGTGATCGGCAACAACAAGGGGCGCAAGCCGAAGCGGCTGTGGTCCGACGCCGGTGACGGCGAGCGGATCGTGGGCTACGTCGCCGACGACGAGCGCGACGAGGCCCGCTTCGTCTCCTCCGAGATCGACACCCTCGTCGACGGCGGGGCGCGTGCCTCCGACGTCGCGGTGTTCTACCGCACCAACGCCCAGTCGCGGGTGTTCGAGGAGGTGTTCATCCGCACCGGCCAGCCCTACAAGGTGGTCGGCGGCGTGCGGTTCTACGAGCGCCGCGAGGTGCGTGACGCGCTGGCCTACCTGCGGCTGCTGGCCAACCCCGCCGACCAGGTGTCGCTGCGCCGCGTCCTGAACACCCCCAAGCGCGGCATCGGCGATCGCGCCGTGGCCTGCGTCAACGCGCTGGCCGAGCGCGACCGCACCACGTTCTGGGAGGCGCTGCGCCGCGCCGACCAGGCGCCGGGGCTGGCCACCCGCTCGCTGACCAGCATCCGCGGGTTCGTGGCGATGATCGAGGAGCTGCAGTCGATGGTCGACGGCGGCGAGCGCGCCGACGTCGTCCTCGAGACCGTGCTGGCCCGCTCGGGGTACGTCGCCTCCCTCGAGGAGTCCGACGACCCGCAGGACGCCACCCGCGTGGAGAACCTCGCCGAGCTGGTGGCGGTGGCCCGCGAGTTCAGCGACGACCCGGTCGCCGGCCCGTCGGCCGACCCCGCCGACGTCGACGCCGACCAGGTCGCGCCGGGACTGCGCGACTTCCTCGAGCGGGTCGCGCTGGTCGCCGACACCGACCAGCTGCCCGACCAGGGTCCCGACGACACCGGCGTCGTCACGCTGATGACGCTGCACACCGCGAAGGGCCTGGAGTTCCCGGTCGTGTTCCTCACCGGCCTCGAGGACGGCGTCTTCCCGCACGCCCGGTCCCTCGGCGACCAGCCCGAGCTCGAGGAGGAGCGCCGCCTGGCCTACGTCGGCGTCACCCGCGCCCGCGAGCGCCTCTACCTGTCCCGGGCCGTCGTCCGCTCCGCCTGGGGCGCGCCCGCGCACAACCCCGCCTCCCGGTTCCTCGACGAGATGCCGGTCGACCTCGTCGACTGGCGCCGCACCGAGGCCGCCCAGACCCGGTGGAACCGCCCCGACCTCAGCGAGTCGTGGGGCGGTGGGCTGGCCAGCCCCACCGCGGCCGGACGCCGCAACTTCTCCTCCGCCGCGCTGCGCGCCGACGCCGTCGCCAAGTCGCGCCCTGCGCGCGACGTGCCCTCCCTCGAGCCCGGCGACCGCGTGCAGCACGACTCCTTCGGCCTCGGCTCCGTCGTCGCGGTCGAGGGCGTCGCCGACAAGTCGGTGGCCTCCATCGACTTCGGCTCCCAGGGCGTCAAGCGCCTCCTGCTGCGCTATGCCCCGGTGCAGAAGATCTGACGCTCCGCCTTCGCTCGTCGGTCGAGCAGGCCCCGCATCGTGCGACCCCCGTTCGTTGGTTGAACAGGGCGCACAGCGCCGGCCTCGTCGTTGGTCGGCAGGGCGCGCTAGCGCCCGTGTCGAAACCTCCGCAGCCTGCGCATCTGCGGCCCCCGTTCGTTGGTTGAGCAGGGCGCGCTAGCGCCCGTGTCGAAACCTCCGCAGCCCGCGCTGGGACCTGCCCTCGTCCAGTCCCCGGCGGACGGTCGGGTGGTCTCGATACACCTCGTCGCTGGCGCTCCTCGGCACTCGACCACCGAGTGCAGGCCCCCGTTGGTCGAGCAGGGCGCGTGGTCTCGATACACCTCGTCGCTGGCGCGGTTCCTGAGGAGCGAGCGCAGCGAGCGTCTCGAAGGGCTCCTCGGCACTCGACCACCGAAGTGGGCCCGGCCCGTTCGTCGGTCGGCAGGCGCGCAGCGCTCGTGTCGAAACCTCCGCAGCCCGCGCTGGGACCTGCCCTGGCCGGTCCCAGGGTCCCTCGGACACCGAGGACGCCGGAGGGTCCTGTCAGGGGTGGGTCAGGGGGTGACGCCGTTGACCGAGAGGGCCTCGGCCGGGTCGACCGGGTCGCCGCCACCGGGGCGCACCTCGAGGTGGAGGTGGGGGCCGGTGACGTTGCCGGTGGAGCCGACGGTGCCGAGCAGCTCGCCGGCGCGGACGACGTCGCCGGGGGAGACGTTGATGGAGGTCTGGTGGCAGTACCAGATCTCGGTGCCGTCGTCGAGGGTCAGCACGGTCTTGTTGCCGTACGCGCCGTCGTAGCCGGTGGAGGTGATGGTGCCGTTGGCGACCGAGACCAGGGGGGTGCCGGTGGGGGCCGCGAAGTCGAGGCCGGTGTGGTAGGTCGCCCACAGGCCGTACTCGCCGTAGCGCGCGGTGAGGCGGTAGCCCGACAGCGGCAGCACCCACAGGTTCTGCTCGATCTTCTCCG
Organism: Nocardioides sp. FY1077; assembly: GCF_058681775.1. NCBI lineage: Bacteria > Bacillati > Actinomycetota > Actinomycetes > Propionibacteriales > Nocardioidaceae > Nocardioides > Nocardioides sp. FY1077. The sequence continues at coordinate 875,130 of NZ_JBZWDB010000002.1, forward strand.
ACTGCAGCTCCGCGGCGTCGGCGAGCTCGCGCAGCGCGCTGTTGCGCTCGGCGGCCTGCGCCTCGGCGGCGTCGACGAGGTCGGCGTCGGCCTTGCCGGCGAGCGCCTCGCGGCTGGAGTCGCGGCTGAGCACCCGGTCGCGGTCGGCGAGGCCGACGGTGGCGACGCCGCTGGTGCCCGTCAGGGCGCTGGCGGGTCCGATGCGGGCCTGCGACGCCGCAGGGGACGGGGTCTCGCCGGCCGTGACGGCCCCGCCCACCGACACCGCGAGCGCCGCGACGCCGACCAGCACGGGCACCGACGGCAGCTTGCGGAACAGCGGGCCGCGCGAGCCGGCGTGCTTGACGGCCTTGCGGCGCCCACCCGGGGCGGCCGGGCCGGCGGGGGCCGCGGCGACGGCGGTCATCGCAGCGGGCGTCAGCACCGGCAGGGTCTGCGTGGGGTCGGTGGCGAACGACGTGGTGTGGTCGACCGGCTCGAGGTCGGCGAGGATCCGCTCGACCGTGCGGGCGTCGGTGCGGCCCTCGGGCAGCGCCGGGTGGTGCGCCTCGACGGGAGCGGCGGGCGGCACCGACTCGACACGCACAGGCTGCTCGAGCACGGCCACCCGGCGACCGACGTACGGCGTGGCGGGGGCGACCGAGTCGGCGGCCACTGCGGCCACCCGGCGGCCGCGGTAGGGCTGGTCCGGGGTCACGAGGTCGCTTCCACTGGTGCGGGTGGTGGCGACTCGATGAACCATGCGGCAGTGACTCCCGTGTGGACGGTGGTGACAGGCGGGTCGTCCCGGGGCCGGGGAAGGATGCGAGGACGAACGAGCCCAGACTCTAGCCGACCGGAGTGCTCCACGGAACTCGTCAGCCCTGCGGGTGTGGACACCGCGCGCCTAGCCTGGGCTCGTGAGCGAGACGTTGCGGGTGGTGGCCGGCGCGAGCGGGGCCGCCGACGAGGCCGGGACCGCCCGGCTGTGCCGGCTGCTGCGCGACGCCGGCCACGAGGTGGTGCGTGTCGGTGACGGCCTCGACGCCGCCGGTCTCGCCGCCACCGCCGTGCAGGAGGACGCCGACGTGGTCGTCCTCCTCCTCGCGGACGACCACGCGCCCGGGGCTCGAGGAGCGGCGGACCCGGCCACCGACCTCGAGGCCGCTCTCCTGGCCCTCGACGCCGGGGACGTGGCCGTGGTGGCCGGCACCGACGCCGCGGCCCTCGCCGCGGCGGCGACGTCGCGCTGAGTCGGCGCATGACGTCGGTCACGTGGCGACCCGGGCCCTCGTGCCGTGCGACGCGGCAGGACTAGGGTGCGAGGCGCCCCGCCGACCGCCGCCTGCCCCAGGCGTACGGGCGCGGGTGCCTGACAAGGCTCGACCGACGACGCCTCGACGACGAGAGACTGGTGGACCAGTGGACCTGATGGAGTACCAGGCGAAGGAGCTCTTCGCCAAGCACGGAGTCCCGGGCACCCCGGGCATCGTCGCCAACACCCCCGCCGAGGCGCGGGCGGCCGCCGAGCAGCTCGGCGTCTGCGTGGTCAAGGCGCAGGTCAAGGCCGGTGGCCGCGGCAAGGCGGGCGGCGTCAAGCTCGCCAAGACCCCCGACGAGGCCGAGCAGCACGCCACGGCCATCCTCGGCATGGAGATCAAGGGCCTGACGGTCAACCGGGTGCTGATCGCCCCGGCCGCCAGCATCGAGGAGGAGTACTACTTCTCGTTCCTGCTCGACCGTGCCAACCGTCAGTACCTCTGCATCGCCAGCGTCGAGGGCGGTGTCGAGATCGAGGAGGTCGCGAAGACCAACCCCGACGCGGTCAAGCAGATCGCCATCGACCCCGGCACCGGCGTCGACGAGGCCAAGGCCCGCGAGATCGTCGCCGAGGCGGCGTTCCCCGAGGCGCTGGTCGAGCAGGCCGTGACGACCGTGCTCAACCTCTGGAAGGTCTTCGTCGAGGAGGACGCCACCCTCGTCGAGGTCAACCCGCTGGCCCGGCTGGCCGGCGACGTGCTCGAGGCGCTCGACGGCAAGGTCTCGCTCGACGAGAACGCCGAGTTCCGCCACACCGAGCACGCGCAGTTCGAGGACAAGGCCGCCGCCGACCCGCTCGAGGCCAAGGCCAAGGAGAAGGGCCTCAACTACGTCAAGCTCGACGGTGCCGTCGGCATCATCGGCAACGGCGCGGGCCTGGTCATGTCGACCCTCGACGTGGTCGCCTACGCCGGCGAGGCGCACGGCGGCGTGAAGCCCGCCAACTTCCTCGACATCGGTGGCGGCGCCTCGGCGCAGGTCATGGCCGACGGCCTCGACGTCATCCTCAACGACGAGCAGGTCAAGGCGGTGTTCGTCAACGTCTTCGGCGGCATCACCTCCTGCGACGCCGTCGCCAACGGCATCGTCGGTGCCCTGGACATCCTCGGCGACGAGGCCACCAAGCCGCTGGTCGTGCGTCTCGACGGCAACAACGTCGAGGAGGGCCGGCGCATCCTGCAGGAGCGCGCCCACCCCCTGGTGACGCTGGTCGAGACGATGGACGGTGCGGCCGACAAGGCCGCCGAGCTGGCGAACGCCTGAGAACGGGACTGAATCAATGTCGATCTACCTGACCAAGGACAGCAAGGTCATCGTCCAGGGCATCACCGGCGGCGAGGGCACCAAGCACACCGCGCTGATGCTGAAGTCCGGCACGAACGTCGTGGGCGGCGTCAACGCCCGCAAGGCCGGCACGACCGTCACCCACACGGCCGCCGACGGCAGCAGCGTCGAGCTGCCCGTCTTCGGCACCGTCGAGGAGGCCATGAAGGAGACCGGCGCCGACGTGTCGGTCGCGTTCGTGCCGCCGGCGTTCACCAAGGACGCCTGCGTCGAGGCCATCGACGCCGGCATCGGCCTGCTCGTGGTGATCACCGAGGGCGTGCCCGTGCAGGACACCGCCGAGGTGTGGTCCTACCTGCAGGGCAAGAGCACCCGGATGATCGGCCCGAACTGCCCGGGAATCATCACCCCCGGCGAGGCGCTGGCCGGCATCACCCCGGCCACCATCTCGGGCTCCGGCCCGGTGGGCCTGGTGTCGAAGTCGGGCACGCTGACCTACCAGATGATGTTCGAGCTGCGTGACTTCGGCTTCTCGACCGCCATCGGCATCGGCGGCGACCCGATCGTGGGCACCACCCACATCGACGCCCTGGCGGCGTTCGAGGCGGACCCCGACACCAAGGCGATCGTGATGATCGGCGAGATCGGTGGTGACGCCGAGGAGCGTGCGGCGGCCTACATCAAGGACAACGTGACCAAGCCGGTCGTCGGCTACGTCGCGGGCTTCACCGCCCCGGAGGGCAAGACCATGGGCCACGCCGGCGCCATCGTGTCGGGCTCCTCGGGCACCGCGCAGGCCAAGAAGGAGGCCCTCGAGGCCGTGGGCGTGAAGGTCGGCAAGACGCCGTCCGAGACCGCCCAGCTGATGCGGGAGATCCTGCAGGCGCTCTGAGGCGACCTGTCGTACGCCGCGAGCGGCCCGTCCCCGGTGGGGGCGGGCCGCTCGTCGTCTCGGCGGGTCATCAACCGGCCGGGGGTGCCTCGCACGGGTCGGCGGCGAAGGCGCACAGGGCCGTGACGGTGGAGGCCGTGGTCTCCTCCAGCAGCGCCTGCGCCTGCCGCACGACCGCGTCGTCCGCGGCACCCATGGTGAAGACGGTCGCGGCGAGCACCGCGTTGCCGACCCGCACCAGCTGGACGACGGTGCCCCCGCCGGTGCCGTCGCGGCTGAGGTAGGTCAACGAGTCGTCGCCGAGGTCGGAGCCGAGCACCGAGTCGGTGAGGCAGCGAGCGGCCAGGAAGGCTCCGGTGCGCTCCTGCATCACGTCCTCGGCGTCCTCGGCGTCGGCGTACAGCAGCAGGCCGCGGAACGCGCCGCCCTCGCTGTCGGGGTTCACCACGGTGACCTGGGCGGCGTCGAGCGCCCCGGGCCTGGCCGCCGGGGTCAGCGGGTCGGCGCCGCAGCCGGCCACGGGCTCGGGCGGGGCGAACCCGTCGCTCGCCTCGGGCTCGTCGGTGACCCCGAGCAGGCCCTCGGCCAGGGGGAACGCCGACGGCACCTCGGTGACCCACGCCGTCGCCTGCGGGGTGCCGGTCCGCGACGGGCCGGCGGTGGGCTCGACGGCGACCTCGGGGCCGCGCCCGTCGCCCCTGTCGATGCCGTCACCGACGTCGGCGGCGAGGCCGAGGGGGACGGCGACGAGCAGCGCGGCCGCGGCCAGACCACCGACACCCAGCGCGGTGCGGCGGCGGCGCAGGCGGTCGCCGCGGCGACGTACCTCGGCAGCGGGCAGCGGGTGCACGGGGGTCCCTCCGGTGCGGTAGTGGGCGAACAGGTCGTCGGGGTCAGGCATGGTGGGCTCCCTCATGGAGGCCGTCGTCGTCGCCGAGCGCCGCCGCGAGCGCGGCCCGGCCCCGGCTGAGCCGGGCCTTGACCGTGCCCTCCGGGGCGCCGACCTCCCGGGCCACGGCGTGCACCGGCAGGTCGGCGATGTGGTGCAGCACCAGCGCCCGGCGCTGGGCCTCGGGCAGCCGCCGCAGCGCCTCCACCAGCACGACGTGGGCCTCCGAGGGCGGCGCGGCCGACACCGGGGCGCTCACCGCGCGGTCGGCCGGTCGTCGCCCGCGCACGGTGCGCCGCCAGCGGCTCACCGCCAGCCGGTACGCCGTGGTGCGCACCCACGCCTCGGGGTGCTCGGCGCGCTCGAGGCTGCGCCGGTGGGCCCAGGCGCGCACGAACGCCTCCTGCACGCACTCCTCGGCCTCGTCGCGGTCGCCGATCATCGCGTGCACCTGTCTCACGACACGCGCGTACGACGCGGTGTAGAGCTCGTCGAACTCGCGCTCGTCCATGGCCCGTCCTGTCTGCGGCCGCCCCGGTGGCCCGGTGCGGCGTCCTGCGCTGTCAGGAGTGGTACGCCTCGGCACGGCGGACGGTTGCACGCCACGCCGAAGTGACCGACGAGGCGCTTGCTCAGCCGCGGTCGCGCGACTGCGGCTGCTGGGACCGCGGCGACTGCTGCTGTGACTGCTGCTGTGACTGGCGCTGCGACTGGCGGGCCGCCGCCGGCGCCGGCAGCGTGCCGAGCCGCTCGGCGGCACGGGCGGTCAGGTCGAGGAAGGCGGCCGACGAGATGTCGGCGCCCGGGGCCGGCACGAAGCCGATCTGGCTCAGTGCGGTGCCGCGGCGCAGCAGCGCCATCCGGAAGCGCAGCGACTCGTCGTCGGAGAGCTCGAAGGTGACGTCCCAGACGTCCAGGGAGCGCTCGGGGCCGGTCTGCGTGGCCACCTGCGCGACCTCGGTGCCGAGGTCGCGGTCGGCGCACCGGGCGAGCTCGGAGCGCACCTGCGCCACCAGCGCGCGGGCCTGCGGCTCGGGGAGCGACCCCACGGTCTGGGTCAGGCCGAACGACGTCGGCACCTGTGCCCGCGGCACGAGGAAGGTGCGGGTGCGGTTGTCGGCGAAGGTGGCGCCGCGGAACGCGCCGGCGAAGCGGGTCTGGTCGCAGCGGGTCGCGGCGTCGTTGTCGACGGCGCGCCGGGCACCGGTGCCGACCCAGGGCCGGGTGATCCCGCCCACCGGGGGCAGGTCGATCTCGGAGAGCAGGCTCGGCACGTCGCCGACGGGCAGGGCGTCGGTGGGGCGCAGCCCGGGCCGCTGGGCGCAGGCACCGGCGTCCGGCTGCGTGCACAGCCCGTCGACGGCGTCGGCGAGCAGGCGGGCCTGGTCGAGCAGGTCGTCGGGGCGCTCGCCCTCGCGGCTGCTGACCGTGGCGGTGACCAGGCGACCGGTGCGGGCGACACCGGCCACCACGCTCTGCCCGGGCCTGGCGTCGGGGAGGCGCAGCTCGAGGACCAGCGCCTCCTCGCCCACGCCGGTGACCTCCTGGGTGGAGACCAGCCGCGCCCGCGGCTCGCCGCACCCGGCGAACCAGTCGACGGTGGTGCGGAAGGAGCGCTGTGCGGCGCGGTCGGTGCGCGAGGACTCCGCCAGCTGCCACACCGCGCGGTCGGGGTCGACCCGGGCGGGTGCGTCGTCGAAGTCGCGCACGAACGCCGCGGTGCCCCCGGGGTCGGCGTAGCGGGCGGTCTGGCAGGGCAGCACCAGTCCGTCGCCGCTGGTGTTGTCGGTGGTCGCCCCGGTCGACCAGCCCCGGCCCGGCACCCGCGCGGAGACCGCCCGGGCGTCGAGGAGGGCCTCCTCGACGAGCGGCTCGGGCTCCGGCTCGGCGGACTGCTCGTCGGGGCTCTCGACCCCCGGCGCGGCGGAGTCGCCCGGGGCGGCCGTCACCGCGCGCTGCAGGGTCGGGCGCACGCCGCTGGTGTCGGTGACCAGCGCGCCGGTCGCGACCAGCGCGGCCACCGTGGCGGCCGCACCCACCGCGGTGTGGGTGCGCCGCCGGGTGGCCCCGGCGCGACGCAGGATGCTCGAGCGGGGCCAGCGCACGTCGGCGACGACCGCGGCGAGCGGCTCGAGGGTGGTGCGCACCAGCGGCGTGGGGGAGTCGCGCAGCAGGCCGTACTGCGCGGTCGCGCTCTGCAGGTCGCGCTCGGCGGCCTCGGTGGTCAGGCCCAGCTCGCGGGCCAGCTCGCTCATCGGCACGGCCGCGAGGTGGGAGAGCAGCAGCACCCGGCGCTGGGTCACCGGCACCCCGGCCAGGGCGTCGAGCGTGGTCTGCGCCTCGGGGTCGAGGCCCTTCTCGCGGTGCCAGGGGCGGGTGGTGTGGCGGCGCAGCGCGTGCGACCAGGCCAGCGGGCGCACCCAGGACTCGGGGTCGTCGCGGCGACCGACCTTGCCCCAGTGGTGCCAGGCCGCCACGAACGCGTCGCGCACGGCGTGCCGGGCGGCGCCGAGGTCCCCGGTGAGCGCGTAGGTCTGCAGCAGCAGGCGCTCGCGGGCGTCCTTGTAGAACGCGTCGAAGTCGTCGGGATCCCTCATGGCCGCTCCACGGTACGCAACCGCCGGGTGTGCCCGCCATTCCGGCGTGGGTCCACCGCGGCGCGGGGTGGTCGGGTCAGGATGCAGGGGTCATGACGTCGCTGCTGCCTGGTTCCTCGACCACCTCGACGCGGGTCCGCAAGGTCCCGCGCACGACGGCGACGGCGCCCACCGGGGTCGTCGGCGCCGCCGGTCGCCGTCCGCTGGTGCCGGCCGCGCTGCTCGGCGGGATCGCCGCCGCGTCGGTGACGCTGCTCGTGGTGCTGTGCCTGGCGGTGATCGGCTGGTTCGCCACCGACGCCGGCGCCCACGGCGCCCCGCGCGACGCGCTGCGGGTGGGTGCGCTGGTGTGGGCGACCGCCCACGGCTCCGGGGTGGTCGTCGGCGGGGTCGCCGTCACCGCCGTCCCGCTCGGGCTCACGCTGCTCTGCGCGCTGGCCTGCTGGCGTCTCGGTCTGCGGGTGGGGGAGTCGGTCTCGGGCCACGGTCCCGACGCCGACGCGATCAGCGACGGCGAGCGCGACTGGACCGTCCCGCAGGCGGTGCTGGTCTTCGTCGCCGGGTACGCCGTCGTCGCGGTCGCGGCCACCTCGCTGGCCGCGACGCCCGAGACCTCGCCGTCGGTGCCGGCCGTGCTCGCCTGGGTGGCCGCGCTGGGCCTGCTGGTCGCGGGCCCGGCGGTCGCCGTCGGCTCGGGTCGAGCGGCCATCTGGGCCGCCGCCGTGCCGCCCTCGCTGCGCGGCGCCGCGGTGACGGCCCGCCGGCTCCTGCTGACCTGGCTCGCGCTGGCCGCCCTGGCGTTCGTCGTCGCCCTGGTCGTCGACCTCGGCACCGCCGCCAACGTGCTGGCCCAGCTGCACACCGACGCCGGTGACGCGACCGTCTTCTCCGCGGCCAGCCTGGCGGTCGTGCCCAACGCCGTGCTGTTCGCCGCCGCCTACCTCGTCGGGCCCGGCTTCACCGTCGGCACCGCCACCCTCGTCTCGCCCGAGACCGTGGTGGTGGGACCGCTGCCGATGTTCCCGCTGCTCGCGGCGCTGCCCGACGTCGGCACCCCGCCCGCCTGGACGGCCGCGCTCGTGGGGCTGCCGGCGCTGGTGGCCGCCGTGGTCGCCGTGCAGGCCCAGCGCCGGGCACCCACCCTGCGCTGGGACGAGGGTGCGCTGCGCGGCGGCGTCGGCGGGGTGGTGGCCGGCCTCGTGCTCGGCCTCCTCGCCGCGCTGGCCGGCGGGGCCGTGGGCCCGGGCCGCATGCGCGACGTCGGGCCGCTGGCCCACGACGTCACCGTGCACGCGATCGCCACCTTCGGGCTCGGCGGGCTCGTGGGCGGGCTGCTGGTCACCGCGTGGCAGCGCCACGCCGCCCACCGGGCCGCGCGCCACGGGGCCGACGACACCGCGGGCGACGACGGTGGCACCGGCCAGCCCACCGCGCCCTAGACTCCCGGCGTGCCCGCCCGTCTCGTCGTCCTGGTGTCGGGCTCCGGCACCAACCTGCAGGCCCTCCTCGACGCCTGCACCGATCCCGCGTACGGCGCCCGCGTGGTGGCCGTCGGGGCCGACCGCGCCGGCATCGAGGGCCTCGCCCGCGCCGAGCGCGCCGGCGTGCCGACGTTCGTCGAGCGGGTCGGCGACCACCCCGACCGCGCGGCCTGGGACGACGCGCTGACCACCGCCGTGGCGGCCCACGAACCCGACCTGGTCGTGCTCGCGGGCTTCATGAAGCTGGTCGGGCCGGCGTTCCTCGCCCGTCTCGGCGGGCGGGTGGTCAACACCCACCCCGCGCTGTCGCCGTCGTTCCCCGGCATGCACGGCCCCGCCGACGCGCTCGCCCACGGCGTGAAGGTCACCGGCGCCACGCTCTTCGTGGTCGACGCCGGCGTGGACACCGGGGTGATCGTGGCGCAGAGCGCGGTGCCGGTGGAGGACGACGACGACGTCGCCGCGCTGCACGAGCGGATCAAGGTGGCCGAGCGCGCGATGCTGGTCACCACGGTGGGCCGGATGGTGCGCGAGGGCTTCACCGTGGAGGGCCGCCGGGTGCGTCTGGGGCGCTGAGCCCCCTACGATGGACCCACACGACTGGCGCAGGTGGGACCACCACCGGGGAGTGCCCCGCACGGGCTGTGACGCGGGGGCGAGTGCATCGACCGCCTGGGTGCCCTCATCGACTCGACCGACGAACCGATGAGGAGCACCTCCATGACCGACACGCGCGTCCCGATCACCCGGGCCCTGGTCTCCGTGTACGACAAGACCGGGCTCGAGGAGCTCGTCCGAGGCCTCGACGCCGCGGGCGTGGCCCTGGTCTCCACCGGCGGGTCCGCGGCGCTGATCGCCGGGCTCGGGCTGGCGGTGACGAAGGTGGAGGACCTCACCGGCTTCCCCGAGTGCCTCGACGGCCGGGTCAAGACCCTGCACCCCGCGGTGCACGCCGGCATCCTGGCCGACCGCCGCCTCGACGACCACGTCGCGCAGCTCGCCGACCTCGGCATCGCGCCGTTCGACCTCGTGGTCTCCAACCTCTACCCCTTCACCGACACCGTCGCGTCGGGTGCTGCGCCCGACGACTGCGTGGAGCAGATCGACATCGGCGGCCCCTCGATGGTGCGGGCCGCGGCGAAGAACCACCCGTCGGTGGCCATCGTCACCTCGCCCGGCCGCTACGCCGACGTGCTGACCGCGGTCGGCGCGGGCGGCTTCACCCTCGACGAGCGCCGCGCGCTGGCCGCCGAGGCGTTCGTGCACACCGCGTCGTACGACGTGGCCGTGGCGTCCTGGATGGGCGACGTGCTCACCGACACCTCCGACGGCACGGGCTTCCCGGCGTGGATGGGCGCGACGTGGGAGAGGTCGTCGGTGCTGCGGTACGGCGAGAACCCCCACCAGCCCGCCGCGCTCTACCGCAGCGCCGGCGGAGAGGCCGGCCTCGCCGGCGCGGAGCAGCTGCACGGCAAGGAGATGTCGTACAACAACTACGTCGACACCGACGCCGCCCGCCGCGCCGTCGGCGACCTCGACGACCCGGCCGTGGCGATCATCAAGCACGCCAACCCCTGCGGCATCGCCGTGGGCGCCGACGTCGCCGAGGCCCACCGCCGCGCCCACGCCTGCGACCCCACGTCCGCGTTCGGTGGCGTGATCGCCGTCAACCGCCCCGTCTCGGTGAAGATGGCGCAGCAGGTGGCCGAGGTGTTCACCGAGGTGATCGTCGCGCCGGCCTACGAGGACGGCGCCGTGGAGGTCCTGCAGGGCAAGAAGAACATCCGCATCCTGGTGTGCCCCGTGGGCGGGCGCGGCGGTGTCGAGACGCGGCCGGTCAGCGGCGGCCTGCTGGTGCAGCACGTCGACGCCGTGGACGCCGCGGGCGACGACCCCGCCACCTGGACGCTCGCCGCCGGCGAGGCCGCCTCGCCCGAGGTGCTGGCCGACCTGGCCTTCGCCTGGACGGCGTGCCGCGCGGTGAAGTCCAACGCCATCCTGCTCGCCAAGGACGGCGCCTCGGTGGGCGTCGGGATGGGTCAGGTCAACCGGGTCGACTCCTGCCGTCTCGCGGTCTCCCGGGCCGGCGAGCGGGCCGTGGGCGCGGTCGCCGCCTCCGACGCGTTCTTCCCCTTCGAGGACGGCCCGCAGATCCTCATCGACGCCGGCGTCACCGCCATCGTGCAGCCCGGCGGGTCGATGCGCGACGAGCTCACCCTCGAGGCCGCCCGCGCCGCCGGCGTGACGATGTACCTCACCGGCACCCGCCACTTCTTCCACTGACGAGGCCGCGCCAGCGCCCGCGGCCACCCGTTGGTCGAGCAGCGAGCCCTCGGCGAGCGTCGTCGAGACCTCTGGCGCCTGCGCTGGTAGCGGCCCGGGTCGGGTCCCGGCGTGGGTTGCGGGGGTCTCGACGACGTTCGTCGCTGGCGCTCCTCTCTGCTCGACCACGGGGGGTGGGTTGCGGGGGTCTCGACGACGTTCGTCGCTGGCGCTCCTCTCTGCTCGACCACCGGGGCGGGCAGCGAAGCCCTCGGCGCCAGCGGCCACCCGTTGGTCGAGCAGCGAGCCCTCGGCGAGCGTCGTCGAGACCTCTGGCGCCTGCGCTGGTACCGGCCCGGGTCCGGTCCCGGCGTGGGTTGCGGGGGTCTCGACGACGTTCGTCGCTGGCGCTCCTCTCTGCTCGACCACCGGGGCGGGCAGCGAAGCCCACGGCGCCGGCGGCCACCCGTTGGTCGAGCAGCGAGCCCTCGGCGAGCGTCGTCGAGACCTCTGGCGCCTGCGCTGGTACCGGCCCGGGTCGGGTCCCGGCGTGGGTTGCGGGGGTCTCGACGACGTTCGTCGCTGGCGCTCCTCACTGCTCGACCACCGGGGCGCGCAGCGGGTCCCTCGGCGACGTTCGTCGCTGGCGCTCCTCTCTGCTCGACCACCGGGGCGGGCAGCGAAGCCCTCGGCGCCAGCGGCCACCCGTTGGTCGAGCAGCGAGCCCTCGGCGAGCGTCGTCGAGACCTCTGGCGCCTGCGCTGGTACCGGCCCGGGTCCAGTCCCGGCGTGGGTTGCAGGGGTCTCGACGACGTTCGTCGCTGGCGCTCCTCACTGCTCGACCACCGGGGCGCGCAGCGGGTCCCTCGGTGTCGTCGGTGGCGCTCCACTCTGCTCGACCACCGCGGGTCGGCGCACCGGTCGGCGCCGTGGGGCCGTCACGTCCCTAGACTGGCGCGGTGACGGCACAGAGGCTCGACGGCAGCGCCACCGCGGCGGCGATCAAGCAGGAGCTCACGACGCGGGTGGCCGCGCTGCGCGAGGCCGGCGTCGTGCCGGGCCTCGGCACCGTGCTGGTCGGTGACGACCCGGGCTCGCGCTGGTACGTCGGCGGCAAGCACAAGGACTGCGCCGAGGTCGGCATCGAGTCGATCCGCGTCGACCTGCCGGCCACGGCCACGCAGGAGGAGATCGAGGGGCACGTCGCCCGGCTCAACGCCGATCCGGCCTGCACCGGCTACATCGTGCAGCTGCCGCTGCCGCGTGGCATCGACGAGAACCGCGTGCTCGGGCTGGTCGACCCCGCCAAGGACGCCGACGGCCTGCACCCCACCAACCTGGGCTGGCTGGTGCTCGGCAACACCGCGCCCCTGCCGTGCACCCCCCACGGCATCGTGGAGCTGCTGCGCCGCCACGACGTGCCGCTGGCCGGCGCCGAGGTGGTCGTGGTCGGCCGAGGGGTCACCGTGGGCCGTCCGCTCGGGCTGCTGCTGACCCGGCGCTCGGAGAACGCCACGGTCACGCTGTGCCACACCGGCACCCGCGACCTCGCCGCCCACGTCCGCAACGCCGACGTCGTGGTCGCGGCCGCCGGCGTGCCGGGCATCATCACCGCCGACATGGTCAAGCCGGGCGCCGCCGTCCTCGACGTCGGGGTCTCCCGCGTCGACGGCAAGATCGCCGGTGACGTCGCCGCCGACGTGTGGGAGGTGGCCGGCTGGGTGTCGCCGAACCCCGGTGGTGTGGGCCCGATGACGCGGGCGATGCTGCTGTCGAACCTCGTCGACATGGCCGAGGCCCAGGCCTGAGGTGAGCCTGGTGACCCGACCCGAACCCGCGGCGGAGCCCGACCCCCCTGACGACCCGCTCGCCGTCCCGCCGGTGCCGAGCGCGGAGGAGGTGGCCGCCGAGCTGGAGGCGCTGGCCGCGGCCGAGGCCGCCCCGCCGCCCGAGGACGACGGCGCCGCCCCGGTCGTGGAGGAGCGCCGCTACCCCTCGACCGTGGGTGGCCTGGTCTACCTGCTGGTGCTCGGCTGCGGCGCTGCGGGCATCGCCGTCGTCGGCACCGGCGACTGGCGCCTCGGCGTGCGTTGCCTCGCCGCTGCGCTGGTCGCCGCCGCGCTCGTGCGGCTCGTGCTGCCCGGCCGCGACGCCGGCATGCTCGCCGTGCGCCACCGCCTGGTCGACTGCGCGTTGCTGGGGGGAGTCGGCGGCCTCCTGGTCTTCCTGGCCCAGACGATCCCGAACCAGCCCGGCACCTGACCCCCGGCCGGCGCCGACCCCCGGCGCCGACCCCTTGCGCCGACCCACGGCCGCTGACGCGACGAGGGCCCTCCCGGTCGACCGGGAGGGCCCTCGTGCGGTGCGGGGTGACCGCGGGGTGCGGCTCAGACGAGGCCGAGCTCGGTGACCGCGGCGCGCTCGTCGGCCAGCTCAGCGGTGGACGCGTCGATGCGGGCGCGGGAGAACTCGTCGATCTCGAGGCCCTCCACGATCGACCAGTCGCCGTCCTTCGTGGTGACGGGGAAGGAGGAGACCAGGCCCTCCGGCACGCCGTACTCACCGTTCGAGCGCACGGCCATCGACACCCAGTCGCCCTCGGCCGAGCCGTAGAGCCAGTCGCGGGCGGCGTCGATGGTGGCCGAGGCGGCGGAGGCCGCCGACGACGACCCGCGGGCCTCGATGATGGCCGCGCCGCGCTTGGCGACGGTGGGGATGAAGGTGTTCTCCAGCCAGTCCTGGTCGCCGACGGCCTCGGCGGCGTTGCGCCCGGCGACCTGGGCGTGGAACAGGTCGGGGTACTGGGTGGCGGAGTGGTTGCCCCAGATCGTCATGTGGGTGATGTCGGTGACCGGCGCGCCGGTCTTCGCGGCCAGCTGCGAGATGGCGCGGTTGTGGTCGAGGCGGGTCAGCGCCGAGAAGCGCTCCTGCGGGATGTCGGGGGCGTTGCTCATCGCGATCAGCGCGTTGGTGTTGGCGGGGTTGCCGGTGACGCCGATGCGGACGTCGGAGGCGGCCACCGCGTTCAGGGCCTTGCCCTGGGTGGTGAAGATCGCGCCGTTGGCGGAGAGCAGGTCGCCGCGCTCCATGCCGGGGCCGCGGGGGCGGGCGCCGACGAGCAGGGCGAGGTTGACGCCGTCGAAGATCTTCTCGGCGTCGTCACCGATCTCGACACCGGCCAGGCCGGGGAACGCGCAGTCGTCGAGCTCCATGACGACACCCTCGAGCGCCTTCAGCGCCGGCGTGATCTCCAGCAGGCGCAGCTCGACGGGCGCACCGCCGGTGAGCGCGCCGCTGGCGAGGCGGAAGAGCAGGCTGTAGCCGATCTGACCGGCGGCGCCGGTGACGGCCACCTTCAACGGGGTGGGGCTCACGAGATCTCCTTGCGTCTGGACGTGTCCTGCGACGCTAGCAGCGGTCGGGGGTCCCGGGGCACCGGGGCCGACCGCGCCCGGTGCCCGCCGCGCCGCGGGCCGGGTGAGCGCGAACGGCCGACGCCGGTGAGGACGAGGTCGTCCTGCACCGGCGTCGGCCGTCGTTCACACAGTGGTGGGGGTCAGGGGCGGATCTGCGTGCGCCCGTCGCCCTCCTCGGGCCACTGGCCCTGCTGCTGCTGCTGCGGGGCCTGCTGGGCCTGCTGGGGGGCGCCCCAGCCCTGCTGCGGCGGCTGGGGCTGCTCGGCGGGCTTCCACTGGCCGGCGACCGGGTCCCACTGCCAGCCGTCCTGGATGATCGGGGCCGGCTCCTGCTGCTGGCCCCAGCCCTGCTGCTGACCCTGCTGGGCCACCGGCTGGGCGCCGGTCTGCGCACCGGCCTGCGCGCCGGGCTGGGCGCCGTACGGCGAGCCGCCGGTGCCCTGGCCCCAGCCCTGGGCGTAGCCGCCCTGCTGGCCCCACTGCTGGGGGGCGGCCTGCGCCGCGGGACGCGCGGGGCGGGAGAGCTTCAGGCCCGAGCCGGCGACGGCGCCGCGGTGACGACCGAGCAGGGCGGGGTAGGCGACGCCGGCGAGCAAGCCGCCGACGAGGGGGGCGAGGACGAAGAGCCAGACCTGGACGATCGCGTCGCCGCCGGAGAACAGGGCCGAGCCGAGCGAGCGGGCGGGGTTGACGGCACCACCGGTCAGGTTGTTCGTGGCCAGGTAGATGACGGTGAGGGCGAGGCCGGTGGCCAGCGGGGCGCTGACGGTCCAGGCGGAGCGGCCGTCGGTGGCACCGAGGTAGACCCACGCCAGCACGGCGGTGAGCACGACCTCGGAGAGCAGCGCGGCCCACAGGGCGTAGTCGGACGGGCTCTGGTCGCCGAAGAACGGCTGGCCGAAGCCGACGTCGGTGCCGTAGCCCTCGATGCCGAGCAGCAGCAGGAAGCCGACCAGCGCGCCGAGCACGCCGCCGAGCAGCTGCGCCGCGGCGTAGAGGCCCACCTCGCGCCAGGCGAGTCGGCCGCCGGCGCCCGTGGCCACCGAGACCGCGGGGTTGAAGTGGCCGCCCGAGACGTGGCCGAAGGCCAGCGAGGCCGCGACCAGCGCGAGACCGAAGGCCAGCGCGGTCGCCAGCGCGTCGTAGTCGGTGAGCACGGCGGTGGTGCCGCCGACCAGCACGACCAGCATCGTGCCGAGCGCCTCGGCGGCCAGGCGGTGGGGCAGCGCGGCGAGCGGCTCGCGCGAGGAGGAGGCCGACGAGTCGTCGGGGGTGTCAGACGTGGAGGACATGACCGCAGTGGTCCCCCTCGCGGGGCCTGCGCAAACCCCGCGGCGAGGGTGACTAGTCGGCCGGTGGCTGACAGGGTGGGTCGAGCCGCTGCCCGATCGCCGGGTCCGGGCCGTCAGGTATCTTGACGTCAAGAATTCTTCGAGCTCCTGAGGAGTCGCCGCACCATGGCCACCATCATCTACACGCACACGGACGAGGCGCCGCTGCTGGCGACGTACTCGTTCCTGCCGATCGTCCAGGCCTACGCCGCCCAGGCCGGTGTGGAGGTCGAGACGCGTGACATCTCCCTCGCCGGCCGGATCATCTCGCAGTTCCCCGAGCGCCTGAGCGAGGAGCAGCGGGTGGCCGACCACCTCGCCGAGCTCGGCGAGCTGGCCACCACGCCCGAGGCCAACATCATCAAGCTGCCCAACGTCTCGGCGTCGGTGCCCCAGCTCAAGGCCGCGATCACCGAGCTGCAGGGCCAGGGCTTCGACCTGCCCGACTACCCGGAGAACCCGCAGAGCGACGAGGACCGCGACGTGCGGGCCCGTTACGACAAGACCAAGGGCTCCGCGGTCAACCCCGTGCTGCGCGAGGGCAACTCCGACCGGCGCGCGCCCGCCTCGGTGAAGGGCTACGCCAAGGCCCACCCGCACCGCATGGGCGCCTGGAGCGCCGACTCGCGCACCCAGGTCGCCACGATGGGCGCCGACGACTTCCGCGCCAATGAGCAGTCGGTCGTCGTCGAGGCCGACGACACCCTGCGCATCGAGCACGTCGGCGCCGACGGCACCGTCACGGTGCTCAAGGAGGCCGTGCCGGTGCTCGCCGGCGAGGTCGTCGACGCCACGTTCATGAACGTCGCCGCGCTGCGCCGCTTCCTCACCGAGCAGGTCGCGCGCGCCAAGGCCGACGACGTGCTGTTCTCGGCCCACCTGAAGGCCACGATGATGAAGGTCTCCGACCCGATCATCTTCGGCCACGTGGTGCAGGCGTTCTTCCCCACGCTCTTCGAGCAGTACGGCGAGCAGCTGAGCGCCGCGGGCATCTCGCCCAACGACGGCCTCGGCGCCCTGCTCGGCGCGGTCGGCGAGCTGCCCGACGGCGACGCGATCAAGGCCGCCGTGGACGCCGGCCTCGCCGCCGGACCGCGGCTGGCGATGGTCGACTCCGACAAGGGCATCAGCAACCTGCACGTGCCCTCCGACGTCATCATCGACGCCTCCATGCCGGCGATGATCCGCAGCTCGGGCCACATGTGGGGCCCCGACGGCGAGGAGGCCGACACCCTCGCGGTCATCCCGGACTCCTCCTACGCCGGCGTCTACCAGACCGTGCTCGACGACTGCCGCGCGAACGGCGCGTTCGACCCCGCCACCATGGGCTCGGTGCCGAACGTCGGCCTGATGGCCAAGGCGGCCGAGGAGTACGGCTCGCACGACAAGACCTTCGAGGTGCCGGCCGCCGGCACCGTGCGCGTGGTGAACGGCGCGGGGGAGACCCTGACCGAGCACACCGTAGAGCCCGGCGACATCTGGCGCGCCTGCCAGACCAAGGACGCCCCGATCCGCGACTGGGTGAAGCTCGCCGTCACCCGCGCCCGCGCCTCCGGTGCCCCGGCGGTGTTCTGGCTCGACGAGACCCGCGCCCACGACGCCAACCTCATTGCCAAGGTGGAGCAGTACCTGCCCGAGCACGACACCGAGGGCCTGACCATCGAGGTCATGGAGCCCGCCGCGGCGACGGCGTACAGCCTGGAGCGGATCCGCCGCGGCGAGGACACCATCTCGGTGACCGGCAACGTGCTGCGCGACTACAACACCGACCTGTTCCCGATCCTCGAGCTCGGCACGTCGGCCAAGATGCTCTCCGTGGTGCCGCTGATGAACGGTGGCGGGCTCTTCGAGACCGGCGCCGGCGGCTCCGCGCCGAAGCACGTGCAGCAGCTGGTGAAGGAGAACTACTTGCGCTGGGACAGCCTCGGGGAGTTCTTCGCCCTCGCCGCGTCGTTCGAGCACCTGGCCGGCTTCGCCGACAACCCCCGGGCGCAGGTGCTCGCCGACACCCTCGACCGTGCCACCGGCACGTTCCTCAACGAGGACAAGTCGCCCACCCGCCGCGTCGGCGGGATCGACAACCGCGGCTCGCACTTCTACCTGGCGCTCTACTGGGCCCAGGAGCTGGCGCAGCAGTCCGACGACGCCGAGCTGGCCTCGACGTTCGCCCCGCTGGCCGAGACGCTCGCCGGCGCCGAGGACACCATCGTCGCCGAGCTCAACGGCGTGCAGGGCAGCCCGGCCGACATCGGGGGCTACTACCGCCCCGACGACGCCCTGGCCGACCAGGTCATGCGGCCCTCGGCCACCCTCAACGAGGCCCTGGCCTCGCTGGGCTGACCCCCGTCCCACCGCGCGCCCGACCGGGCCGGCGTCGCCTCGTGGCGGCTCCGGCCCGGTCGTGCGTGCGGGCCCGCCCGGACGCCGATCAAACCGGTCGAGCGAGGTCGGTGCGGCCGCGTAGCGTGCGGGGTGATGTCCACGACCAGCCTCGCCGAGCGCGACACCCCTGCCGTCCCGCCCGCGCCGACGAGCCCGCCGCCCGTCGACCCCGCCCGCCGGGTCGACTGGCGACGCCTGCGCGGCCCCGTCGCCACGGTCGCGCTGCTGGCCTCGGTGGTCGCGGCCGTCGGGCAGACCCTCGGCACGGTGGTGGCCGGACGCCTCGCGGCCGACCCGGCCACCTCGCTCGTCGCCGTGCTCGCGCTCTGCGTCGTGGGCGCCGCGCTGCTCGACACCGTCGGTCGCACGATGTGGGCCGGCGTGGTCGACCGCGCCGAGGGCCGGCTGCGCGCCGACCTCCTCGACGCAGCCCTCCACCAGCCCCTCGAGCTGCTCTCCGAGCAGGCCGTCGGCGAGGTGCTCGACCGCGTCGACGACGACACCCACGAGGTCGGCACGCTGGTGCGCCGGCAGGTGTGGGACGCGCTGCAGACCGCCTTCGGCGTGGTGCCCCTGTGGATCGTGGCGGGCCTGACCTGGTGGCCCTCCTGGCTGCTCTTCCCGCTGTTCGCGGTGGCCGCCGTGCTCGTCGTGCGCCCGCTGCTGCCCGAGGTCGCCTCCCGCAAGGTCGTGGAGGAGATGGCCTGGACCGACCAGGCCGCGGCCATGGAGGAGGGCGTCGCCGGTCGCGACGACCTGCGCACCAGCCTCGGCCAGGCCCACGTCCTGCGGCGCAGCGCCGTGCTGTCGGCGCGGGTGCACCGCCTGCTCGACCGGGTGCTGCAGGTGGAGACGCAGGTGGCCCGGCGGGCCGGCGTCCTGCTCCACGCGCTGCTCGCCGCCACCGGCGTGGTCGGCGTCGCGCTCGTCGTCGACGGTGGGCTGTCGGTGGCCAGCCTGGTCACCCTGTTCCTGGTCACCACCCGCTTCACCGGCCAGATCGCCGCGCTGGCCCAGCACCTGCCCGACCTGCAGGCAGGCGTCGGCGCCCTGATGCGGCTGCGCCAGCTGCTCGCCACCGTGCCGGAGCCCGTCGGCGGGCACCCCGTGCCGCCGGGCCGCCTCGACCTCGAGCTGCGCGACCTGCACTTCTCCTACACCGAGGGCAGCTTCGCCCTGCGCGACGTCGACCTGCACGTGCCCGCCGGGAGCACCTGCGCGCTGGTCGGGCGCACCGGCTCCGGCAAGTCGACCCTCGCGGCCCTGGTCTCCCGCGCCGTCGACCCCGAGCCCGGCACCGTGCTGCTCGGCGGCGTCGACGTGCTCGACCTCGACCTCCAGCAGCTGCGCGCCGCGGTGGGCGTGGTCACCCAGCGCACCGAGATCCTCGCCGGCACCCTGGCCGAGAACATCGCCCTGTTCGCCGACGTGCCGCGCGCGCGGGTGGAGGCCGCCGTCGTCGAGCTGGGCCTCGAGCCGTGGGTGGCCGGTCTGCCCCGCGGCCTGGACACCCCGCTCGGGCCGGGCGGCACGACCCTGTCGGCCGGCGAGGAGCAGCTGGTCGCCTTCGCCCGGCTGCTGGTGCGCGACGTCTCGGTGGTCGTGCTCGACGAGGCCACCGCCCGGATGGACCCCCTCACCGAGTCGCTCGTCGTCCGCGCCGCCGACCGCCTGCTGACCGACCGCACCGGCCTGCTGGTGGCCCACCGGCTCACCACCACCGCCCGCGCCGACCTGGTGGCCGTGCTCGAGCAGGGCCGGGTGGTCGAGCAGGGCCCGCGCGCCGTCCTCGCCGCCGGGCCGGGCCGGTTCCGCACGCTGCTCGACGCGGGCGGCGACCTCGGCACCGACGAGCCCGACGCCGGGGGCGCCGACCGGTCCTCCGCCGTCGGCGGCCGCCGGCGCACCGGCCCGCCGCCGACCCCGCCCGAGGTCGAGGGCGGTCGCAGCCTGGCCGGCGGCATCACCCACGCCCTCAGCATCCGCCCGGCCTGGGGCGTCGCCGGCGCCGTGCTCTTCCTGCTCGCCTCGCTCACCGGCGCCTACGGCGCGGTCACCGGCTTCGTGTGGGGCCACCTCGTGCAGGGCCTCGAGCGGGGCGACGCCGCCACCGGCACCACTGTCTGGCTCACCGTGGCGCTGGTCGGCGCCCTGCTCGTGGCGCCGCTGCTGCTCGCCGAGGCGTTCCGGCGCTACCCCCGCTGGTGGATCGAGGTCATGCTGCGGGTGCGGATGGCGGTGCTGGTCGGCCAGACCGGCCAGGAGCGGCTCACCCGCACGCCCCCGGGCGAGGTGGTGGCCCGGGCGATGGACGCCGACCGGTTCGCGCGCTACGCCGACCGGTGGGTCGACTTCGTCAACGGCCTCATCATCATCGTCGTCACGACGCTGCTCTCGGGCAGCCTGCTGGCCGGCGGGGTGCTGCTCGCGGTGATGGTCGCCTCGGCCGTGGCCTCGTCGTTCGGCCGTCCGATCGCGGGCCGCTCAGCCGCCGCGTCGTCGGCGGCGCGCGCCGACTTCGGCCGCTCCCTGGTCTCGGCCCTCGAGTCGAGCCGCACGGTCAAGCTGGCCGCCGCCACCCCGGCGGTGCACGCCCACCTGCGCGCGGTCGACGGCGGCCGCGTCGACGCCGCCGTGCGCGAGCACCGCGTGCAGGCAGTGCTCGACGGGGTGCCCGTGGTGATGGTGCAGTGCGGAGTCGTGGCCGCCTGGGCCGTGCTCGTCGCCGGCCGCTGGGACCTCGCCACCGCGCTGCTGGTGGCCAACGCCGTCAACGGCTTCGACTGGTTCGGCCGCGTGGCCGGCTCGGTGATCACCGAGGCCCCCGGCACCCGCGCCTGGCAGCAGGCCACCAGCCGGCTGGCCGGCGGGGTCGACCTGATGGCGCTCCCGCCCGGCGTCGACCTGGTGGCGGGCGAGGCCCCCGAGCCCGCCCCGACCGACCGGGTGCCGCTGCAGCGCCTCGAGCTCACCGACGTCGCCGCCGTGCACGACGACGGCACCCGCGGGGTCGTCGGGGTCGACCTCAGCGTCGAGGCCGGCGAGCTGGTGCTGGTGCTCGGCCAGGTCGGCTCGGGCAAGTCGAGCCTGCTGGCCACGCTGGCCGGCCTGGTCTCCCACACCGGCTCCATCCGGTGGAACGGCGTCGAGGTCGACGACCCCCAGCGCTTCCTGCGCCCCGGCCAGGTCGCCCACGTCGCGCAGGTGCCGCGGGTGCTGTCGGGCACCTTCGACGACAACGTCCGCCTCGGCCACGCCCGCGAGGTCGACCGGGCCGTGGTCGACGCCCGGCTCGAGGCCGACGTGGCCGACGCCGGCGGCGTGCACGCGGTGGTGGGTCACCGCGGCGTGCGCCTCTCGGGCGGCCAGGTGCAGCGGCTCGCGCTGGCGCGGGCGCTCGCCGCCGGCACCGAGCTGCTGCTGGCCGACGACGTGTCGAGCGCCCTCGACGCCGCCACCGAGATCGAGCTGTGGGCCTCCCTGCGCGAGCGCGGCACCACCGTGCTGGGCGCCACGTCGAAGCAGGCGGCCCTCGCCCAGGCGGACCGGGTCGTCGTGCTCGTCGACGGCGAGGTCGCCGCGGTCGGCCCGTGGCGCGAGCTGGCGGGCCGCTGGGGACACCTGGCCGGCTGAGCCGCGCGCCCGCCTCTGGCAGGCTGGTGACGACCCGTCCCCGCGCCCGACCCAGGAGCCCGCCCGTGAGCCCCACCACCGCCGTCCGCCGTGCCGCTGTCGTCCTGGCGACCCTCGGGGTCCTGCTCGCCGGCGCCGGCTGCTCGGAGCAGCAGGTGCGCGACGCCGCCTCCGACGCCGCGGGCGACGCCGCCTGCTCGGTGGCGCGCTCGACGATGGACGAGGTGGCCGGCCAGGCCCAGGGTGTCGTCGACCGGATCGGCGCCGACCCCGCCGCGGCCCGCCGCGAGCTCGAGGCGCTGCGCGACACCGCCCGCAGCGCCGAGGAGGGGCTGAGCGGCCAGACCCGTCGTCGCGTCGCCGAGGTCACCGGGGCCCTGGACGCGCTGGCCGACGAGGCCGGGGCCGCCACCGACGGCACGCCCGTCGACCGCGGCGCCGTGGCGCGCGAGCAGGACCGGCTCGACGACGCGGTGGCCGGCCTGCGCGACGCGTGCTGACCCGTGCCGACCCGAGCCGTCCCGTGCGGTCTGCAGCCGGCCCTGCTGAGGAATAGCCGGGGGAGGGGCCGGGGTTGGAGGATGTCGTCACCCCGTTGGATCGATCAAAGGCACTCATGACCTCCTCCGCCACCGCGACCGGGCCCCGTCAGGGCGCCCACCCGCGCTACGCGATGGCCGTGCTGGCCCTGTCCATCGGCGCCTTCGCCATCGGCACCACCGAGTTCGTGACGATGGGCCTGCTCCCGCAGATCGCCGAGGGCATCGGCGTCTCAGAGCCCAAGGCGGGCCACGTCATCTCCGCCTACGCCCTGGGCGTGGTCGCCGGCGTCCCGGTCCTGTCGTTCTTCGCCGCGCGGCTCCCGCGCCGCGGCCTGCTGGTGGGGCTGATGGGCGCCTACGCGCTGTTCAACGTGCTGAGCGCCCTCGCCACCGGCTACGGCATGCTCACCGCCGCCCGCTTCCTCGACGGCCTGCCCCACGGCGCCTACTTCGGCGTCGCGTCGCTGGTGGCCGCCGACCTCGCCGCGCCCGAGAAGCGCGGCCGCGCGATCGCCGCGGTGATGCTCGGCCTGTCGGTGGCCAACGTCGTCGGCGTGCCCGCCGCGACCTTCGTCGGGCAGAATCTCGGCTGGCGCGCGGCGTACGTCGGCACCGCCGCCATCGCCGCGCTCACCATGGTGCTGGTGCTGGCCTTCGTGCCGTCGCGGCCCGTCGACCCCGACGCGACCGGCGGCAAGGAGGCCCGCGAGTTCTTCGGCTCGCGCCAGGTCTGGCTCACCATGGCCGCGGGTGCCATCGGCTTCGGCGGCATGTTCGCGGTGTACTCCTACATCGCCACCACCGTCACCGACGTCGCGATGCTCGGCTCCGGCACGGTGCCGGTGTTCCTGCTGGCCTTCGGTCTCGGCATGGTGGCCGGCACGTGGGTCGCCGGTGAGCTGGCCGCGTGGTCGGTGTTCCGGTCGCTGATCCTGGCGGGCGCCGGCTCCGCGGTGCTGATGCTGCTGTTCTGGGCGGTCGCGCCGTACGGCTGGTTCCTGCTGCCCGTGCTGTTCCTGATCACCGCCACCGGCTCGGTGCTGGTGGTCAACCTGCAGCTGCGGCTGATGGACGTCGCCGGCGACGCCGTCACCCTGGGCGCGGCGATGAACCACGCCGCCCTCAACGTCGCCAACGCCCTGGGCGCCTGGGTCGGCGGCCTGGTGATCGCCGCGGGCTACGGCTACCGCGCGCCGGCGCTGGTGGGCGCCGCCCTCTCCGTGCTGGGCGTGGCGATCCTGCTGTTCGCCGCCCGCCAGTCCGGGCGCGACGACGCGGCCGCCGACGCCGATGCCGCCGCCGCCGAGGGTCAGGACCGCTCGGTGCGGGCCTCGGCCCACTCCGCTGCCACCACGTCGTAGCGCACGAGGTCGGCGCGTCCGTCGCCGACCAGCGCGCCGAGGCGCTCCACGCCGTACTGCCGGAAGCCGGCCCGCTCGATGACCCGGCGCGAGGCCGTGTTGTCGACCGCGGCGCCGCAGCTCACCCGCCGCACGTGCAGGTCGTCGAGCACGTGGCCGGTCACCGCGCGCAGCGCCCGCAGCGCGACCCCGCGCCCCCGGGCGTCGGGGTGGGTCCAGTAGCCGACCTCGCAGGTCACGAACGGCACCATCGCGAACCAGCCGACCGAGCCCAGCACCCGCTCGGGGTGCGCCGGGTCGACGACGGCCCAGTTGACCGCGGTGCCCAGCGCGAGACGCTCGGTGGTGGCCTCGAGCCACGCGCGGGCGTCGTCGGCGTCGAAGGCCGAGGGCAGCTGGCCCAGCCAGCGCTGGCTGGTCTCGTCGGCGCAGGCCTCGACGATGCGGGGCACGTCGTCGGCGTGCCAGGGCCGCAGGGCCAGGCCGTCGGCCGCCAGCCCGGGCACGTCCAGCCAGGCGGTGCGCGGGGTGGTGGGGGTGCCGCGCAGCAGCGTGCCGACCCAGGCGTCGGCCAGCCGCCCGCGCTGGGGCAGGTAGCGGCGCACGTCGCCCTCGACGGTGAACCCCAGGCGCCAGGCCAGCTTGCGCGAGGCCCAGTTGCCGCGCTCGGCCCACCACACGACGGTGGAGAGGCCCTGCTGCTCGAAGCCCCAGGCGAGCAGCAGGCGCAGCGCGCGCTCCATCAGGCCGGTGCCGCGCACCCAGGGGTGTGACCCGTAGGCCACCTCGGCGCGTCCCGAGCCCTCGTCACGCAGTGACACGGTGCCGGCATAGCGGCCGTCCACCTCCACCACGAAACCCCACTCGCTGCCGTCGGCCCAGCCGGCCGGCATCACCCGCCCGACGAAGTCGCGGGCCATCTCCAGGGTGTAGGGCACCGGCACCGTGGTCCAGCGCTGCGACAGCGGGTCCTGGCACTGCTCGAGGCAGGCGACGGCGTCGTCGGGCCGGTGCCCGCGCAGCACGACGGCGCCCCCACCGGCGCCTCCACCGGCACCGGCGTCGGTGAGGGTGGGGGCCGTGACCGGGGGCGTCGCCATGGGCGCACCCTGCCAAGGCGCGTGCCCCGCGGCAACCGCGTTCCGTGGCGGCCGGCCCGAGCGGGACACCCGTGAGCACGACCGGGTGGTCATCAGGGAGGATGGACCCATGGCCGCCACGACCGAGCCGGACATCGCCGTGCCCACGACCCCGACGGGCGCGCGCCCCCGGGTGCTCTCCGGGATCCAGCCGACCTCCGACTCCTTCCACTTCGGCAACTACCTCGGCGCCACCCGCCAGTGGGTCGACCTGCAGCGCGACCACCAGCCGTTCTTCTTCATCGCCGACCTGCACGCGATCACCGTCGAGCAGGACCCCAAGGTGCTGCGCGACCGCTGCCTGCGTGCTGCGGCGCAGCTGCTGGCGATGGGCATCGACCCGGCACGCTCGGCGATCTTCCTGCAGAGCCAGGTGCCCGAGCACGCCCAGCTCGGCTGGGTCCTGCAGTGCCTGACCGGCTTCGGCGAGGCGCGGCGGATGACGCAGTTCAAGGACAAGTCGGCCAAGCAGGGCGAGGGTGCCGCCTCGGTCGGGCTGTTCACCTACCCGATCCTCCAGGCGGCCGACATCCTGCTCTACCGGCCGCACTACGTGCCGGTCGGTGAGGACCAGCGCCAGCACCTCGAGCTCACCCGCGACCTCGCCCAGCGCTTCAACCACCGCTACAAGAAGACGTTCCGGCTGCCCGAGCCCTACATCCTCAAGGCCACGGGCCGGATCGCCGACCTGCAGGACCCCACGTCGAAGATGTCGAAGTCGGCGTCGTCGCCGGCCGGGATCATCGACATGCTCGACGACCCCCGGGTGAGCGCCAAGAAGGTGCGCTCGGCGGTCACCGACTCGGGCTCGGAGGTGCGCTACGACCTCGAGGAGAAGCCGGGCGTGAGCAACCTGCTGACGATCTACTCCGCGCTCACCGGCGAGGCCATCACCTCCCTGGTCGACCAGTACGCCGGGCGGGGCTACGGCGACCTGAAGAAGGACCTCGCCGAGGTGGTGGTCAACGTCGTCACGCCGTTCCGCGACCGCACCCTCGAGCTGCTCGACGACCAGGCGCACCTCAGCACCGTCCTCGAGCAGGGCCGCCAGCAGGCGGCCGCCGTGGCCGAGGCCACACTGCGCGACGTCTACCAGCGGGTCGGGTTCGTCGCCCCGTCCCGCTAGGGTCGCCACGTGACGACGATCGGGGTGGCCGTCGCGATCCCGGAGCCCTGGGCCAGCGAGCTGCAGGACTACCGCGAGGGGGTCGGCGACACCACCGCCGCGATGATCCCGACCCACATCACGCTGGTGCCTCCGGTCGACATCGACGACGACGCCCTCGACCAGGTGGCCTGCCACCTCGGGGAGGTCGCCGGTGGCACGGAGCGGTTCCGGGTGCACCTGCGCGGCACCGGCACGTTCCGCCCGGTCTCGCCGGTGGTGTTCGTGACGCTGGTCGAGGGCATCGCGCAGTGCGAGCAGCTGGCCGCGGCCGTGCGCCGCGGACCGCTCGACGTGGAGCTGCAGTACCCCTACCACCCCCACGTCACCGTCGCCCACCACCTCGACGACGACCGGCTCGACCAGGCGTTCGCCGAGCTCGGTGACTTCGAGTGCACCTTCGACGTGGACGGGTTCCACCTCTACGTGCACGACGATACCCACGGCTGGCGACCGCGGCGCGAGTTCGCGCTCGAGGGGGAGCGGCACTGATGGTCGCGGTCGTCGACGACGCCCAGTCACGGCTGTGGCGCCTGCGGGGCCGGCGGCCTCTGGTCGACCACGTCCTGTCGATGCAGGAGCACTACGGCGGAGTGAAGGCCGGGCAGCAGGCCGGGGCGGTCACCTACTTCGGGTTCCTGTCGATCTTCCCGCTGCTCGCCCTGTCGTTCTTCGTGGTCGGCATCGTCTCCGAGGTCTACCCCGGCGCGAACGGCGACCTGCGCGACGCCATCAGGCTGCTGCTGCCGGGCCTGGTCGGCACCGACGAGGGCCAGCTGTCGCTCGAGGACATCCGCACCTTCTCCGGGTGGGCCGCGGTCCTCGGCGTGGCCGGCGTGCTGTACGCCGGTCTGGGCTGGCTCTCGGCCCTGCGCGACGCGCTGATGGTGGTCTTCGAGATCCCGCAGCGCGAGCTGCCGGGGTTCGTGATCGGCAAGCTGCGCGACCTGCGCGCCCTGGCCGTCATCGGCACGGTGCTGCTCGTGGCGGTGGCGCTCACCGGCCTGGTCAGCGCCCTGTCCGACTACGTCCTCGACTTCCTGGGCCTCGGCGCCGAGCTGGGCTGGGCGGTCAAGCTGGTCACCGTCGTGTTCGGGCTGCTCGCCAACGCCGTGCTGTTCTACGTCATGTACCGGCTGCTGGCCGACCCGCACACCCCGCGCCGCTCCCTGTGGCAGGGCGCGCTGCTCGGGGCGGTGGCCTTCGAGGTGCTCAAGCAGCTCTCCAACCTGCTGCTCGGCGCCACCCGCGAGCAGCCCGGAGCGCAGGCCTTCGGCATCGCGCTGGTGCTGCTGGTGTGGATCAACTACTTCTCCCGCCTGATCCTCTACTCCGCCGCCTTCGCCCACACCACGGCCCAGGCCAAAGCCGCACGGATCGCCGAGCCCGCCGACCCCGTGCAGGGCCCGCCGCTGCCCTCGGCCGCCGACGGCATGTCGGTGGTGCTGCCCGGCGGCGACCACGACACCGTGGTGGGCCACGACCCCCGCAGCACCCGCCTGCGGCCGTTCGTGGCCGGCGCCGTCACCGCCGCGGCCGCCGCGGCCGTGGTCCGCAGGACCACCGGAAAGGACGACCACGCATGAGCACCACCCCCACCACCCCGTCCACCCCGTCCAGCGCCCCCTCGGCCGGCCACGGCGCCGCCGGCGGGCTCCGCCTCGAGCGCCGGCACGGCTGGCTGCTGGTCGGCATCGCGGTCTGGAACTTCGTCACCTACGCCACGTTCACCCGCAACCTCTGGTCGGCCCACGCCGCCGGCGAGGACCGCCCCACCGGCTACTGGGTCGCCCACACCGTGCTGATCGTGGTGAACGTCGTCATCGGCGTGGTGCTGGCGCGTCTCGGCCTACGCGCCCTGCGGGCCCGCGGCCGGGGCTGACCGCCGGCCGGCCCGCCGCCGCTGTCCGCTTCCGCCCCGGACGCACGAGGGCCCCGCCCGGCTCGCGCCGGACGGGGCCCGTCGTACGTCGTCGCACCCCCTGCCGGGGGAGCGGGTGGTCTCAGTGACCGTGCCGGATGGCGGTGCGCAGGTCCTTGTTGAGCTGGGAGATCACGTCGAGCGGGATCTCCTTGGGGCACGCCGCGGTGCACTCGCCGATGTTGGTGCAGCCACCGAAGCCCTCGTGGTCGTGCTGGGCGACCATGTTGACCACGCGCTCGTCGCGCTCGGGCTGACCCTGAGGGAGCCGGCCGAGGTGGGTGATCTTCGCGCCGAGGAACAGCGAGGCCGAGCCGTTGGGGCACGACGCGACGCAGGCGCCGCAGCTGATGCAGGTGGCCACGTTGAACGCCTTGAGCGCGTCCTCCTGCGGCACCGGGGTGGCGTGGGCGTCGGGGGCGGCGCCGGTGTTGACCGAGACGTAGCCACCGGCCTGGATGATCCGGTCGAAGGCGGAGCGGTCGACGATCAGGTCCTTGACCACCGGGAACGCGTTGGCGCGCCACGGCTCGATGGTGATCTCCTGGCCGTCCTTGAACGAGCGCATGTGCAGCTGGCAGGTCGTGGTGACCTCGGGGCCGTGCGCCTGGCCGTCGATCATCAGGTCGCACGAGCCGCAGATGCCCTCGCGGCAGTCGTGGTCGAAGGCGATGGGCTCCTCGCCCTGCTCGTTGAGCTGCTCGTTGAGGACGTCGAGCATCTCCAGGAAGCTCATGTCCTCGGAGATCTCCTGCACGCGGTACTTGTGCATCGCGCCCTGGGCGTCCCGGTTCGCCTGCCGCCAGATGTTGAGGGTGAGGTTCACTTGTAGCTCCGCTGCTTCATCTCGATGGCTGTGTAGAGCAGGTCTTCCTTGTGCAGCACCGGCTGGCCGGCGTCGCCGCCGAACTCCCAGGCCGCGACGTAGGAGAACTCGGCGTCCTGGCGCAGCGCCTCGCCCTCGTCGGTCTGCGACTCCGCCCGGAAGTGGCCGCCGCAGGACTCGCGACGGTTGAGGGCGTCGATGCACATGAGCTCGCCGAGCTCGATGAAGTCGGCGACCCGGCCGGCCTTCTCGAGGCCCTGGTTGAGGCTGTCGGCGGTGCCGAGCACCTTCAGGTTGCTCCAGAACTCGGCCTTGAGCTCGCGGATCATGTCGATGGCCTTGCGCAGCCCCGGCTCGGAGCGCTCCATGCCGCAGTACTCCCACATGATGTGGCCCAGCTCCTTGTGGAAGCTGTCGGCCGAGCGGGTGCCCTGGATGGAGAGCATCGTGTCGATGCGGTGCTCGACGGAGGTGCGGGCCTCGACCACGGCGGGGTGCGACTCGTCGATCGGCGCGAACGGCCCGTCGGCGAGGTAGTCCCGGATGGTGTTGGGCAGCACGAAGTAGCCGTCGGCCAGGCCCTGCATCAGCGCCGAGGCGCCGAGGCGGTTGGCGCCGTGGTCGGAGAAGTTCGCCTCGCCGGTGACGAAGAGGCCCTCCAGGTTGGACTGCAGGTTGTAGTCGACCCACAGCCCGCCCATGACGTAGTGCACGGCGGGGTAGATCCGCATCGGGACCTCGTAGGGGTTCTCACCCGTGATCCGCTCGTACATGTCGAAGAGGTTGTCGTACTTGGCCTCGATGCCGTCGCGGCCCAGGCGGGCGATCGCGTCGGTGAAGTCCAGGTAGACGCCACGGCGGAAGTCGCCGACGACGGGGCCGACGCCGCGGCCCTCGTCACAGACGTTCTTGGCCTGGCGCGAGGCGATGTCGCGGGGCACCAGGTTGCCGAACGAGGGGTAGATCCGCTCCAGGTAGTAGTCGCGGTCCTCCTCGGGGATGTCGCGCGGGTGCTTGTCGCAGTCCTCGGCCCGCTTGGGCACCCAGATGCGGCCGTCGTTGCGCAGCGACTCCGACATCAGCGTCAGCTTCGACTGGTGCTCCCCGGAGACCGGGATGCAGGTCGGGTGGATCTGCGTGTAGCAGGGGTTGGCCATGTAGGCGCCCTTGCGGTGCGCCCGCCACGTGGCGGTGACGTTGCAGCCCATCGCGTTGGTGGAGAGGAAGAAGACGTTGCCGTAGCCCCCGGAGGCCAGCACGACCGCGTCGGCGAGGTGGGTCTCGATGGCCCCGGTCGACATGTCGCGGGCGATGATGCCGCGCGCCTTGCCGTCGACCATGACCAGCTCGAGCATCTCGTGGCGGGTGTAGGTCGTGACCTGCCCGGCCGCCACCTGCCGCTCCAGGGCCTGGTAGGCGCCGATCAGCAGCTGCTGGCCGGTCTGCCCGCGGGCGTAGAACGTCCGGGACACCTGCACGCCACCGAACGAGCGGTTGTCGAGCAGGCCGCCGTACTCGCGGGCGAACGGGACGCCCTGCGCGACGCACTGGTCGATGATGTTGGCGCTGACCTCGGCGAGGCGGTAGACGTTCGACTCGCGCGAGCGGTAGTCGCCGCCCTTGACGGTGTCGTAGAAGAGACGGTGGACCGAGTCGCCGTCCTCCTTGTAGTTCTTCGCCGCGTTGATGCCGCCCTGGGCCGCGATCGAGTGGGCACGACGCGGGGAGTCCTGGTAGCAGAACGACTTCACGTTGTAGCCGGCCTCGCCCAGGGTGGCCGCCGCGGCGCCGCCGGCGAGGCCGGTGCCGACGATGATCACGTCGAGCTTGCGGCGGTTGGCCGGGTTGACCAGCCGGTTCTCGAACTTGCGGTTGGTCCAGCGCATCGCGATGGGTCCGCTGGGGGTGTTGGCGTCGACGATGGGCTCGCCCGGCGTGTAGTAGCCGCGCGCGTCGTCGGACTGCTGCACGGAGGGCTGGTTGAGCGCCGAGGTGCCGGTGGTGTCGGTGGCTGCCATGGGGGGCTCCCTTTACTGAATGACGCCGAAGAGGACGAACAGGGGGACCAGCGAGAAGCCGCCGGCGACGACCACGGCGAGCACCCAGCCGGCGGTGCGGGCCCGGGTGCGGGCCGCCGCGGTGTTGGTGAGGCCGAGGGTCTGCATCGAGCTGAAGGTGCCGTGGTGCAGGTGCATCGCCAGGGCGAACATGGCGACGAGGTAGATCAGCGTCATCCACCACAGCTCGAAGGAGTCGACCATCAGCTGGTAGGGGTTGTCGGTCGCGCCGCCGGCGGGGTTGACCTTGA
The DNA here is from genome assembly GCF_058681775.1 of Nocardioides sp. FY1077. Taxonomy (NCBI): domain Bacteria; kingdom Bacillati; phylum Actinomycetota; class Actinomycetes; order Propionibacteriales; family Nocardioidaceae; genus Nocardioides; species Nocardioides sp. FY1077. Next base: position 905,858 of record NZ_JBZWDB010000002.1, read on the forward strand.
CGATCGAGAAGTTGAGCAGGTGCCAGACGAGGAACGCCAGCAGCGCGAGGCCGCCCCAGCGCATGGTGCGCGAGGACAGCGACGAGTTGCGGCGCTTCGTGACCTGGTAGCGCACCGGGCGGGCGTCGGCGGCGCGCTTCCACAGGGCCGCCGCGGCGGCGACGTGGACGACGAGCGCGGCGATCAGCACGAGCCGCAGCACCCACAGCAGGCCGCTCTCGGGGAGCAGCGGCTCACCCAGCGTGCGCAGGTGCTCGGCGTAGCCGTTGAACGACTCCTCGCCGCCGAAGGCCTTGAGGTTGCCGTACATGTGCGCGAGCACGTAGCCGATGAAGATCAGGCCGCTGACGGCCATGGCGATCTTCAGCGTGATCGTCGAGCGCGTCGAGCGCGCTCCTCGGACGAGAGTCGGTGTGGCCACAAGATGTCACGGTACCTCCCGGCGAGGGGTCGGCTCCCACCCCACCGGTGTGACAAATCCCGCGCCCCCGGCGCGGTGCGGCCCTTGCGCAGCCGGGCGCGACAGGTCAGGACACGCCGACGGCGCCGGACGCCGTCGTCGGCGCGGCTCCGGCGGGCTGCAGGCCCGCCCACAGCTCGTCGACGGCGGTGGTCCAGCTGCGCTCCTCGGCCAGGGCCCTCGCCCGCTGGCCCAGCAGGTGGCGCTGGGGGTCGGCGGCCACCGCGGCCACCGCCCCGGCCAGCGCGCCGGGACGGGCGGGGTCGTAGAGCAGGCCCGTCTCGAGGGGGCGCACGACGTCGCGGGCGCCACCGCTGCGCGCGCCCACCACCGGCACGCCGCTGGCCGCGGCCTCGCGCAGCGCGTGGCAGCACGACTCCTGCTCGCCGGGGTGCACCATCACGTCGAGGCTGGCCATCGCCACGGTGAGGTCGCCGGTGGACAGCGCGCCGGTCAGCTTGGCGCCCGGCAGCCGGTCGGCCAGCCAGTCGCGCTGCGGACCGGTGCCGACCAGCACCGGCCGGATGCCCGGCACGTCGGCGAGCTCGGCCAGGCGGCGCACGCCGTGGCGGCGGTGCAGGCTCCCGACGTACCCGACGACGACCAGGGGACCGGAGCGCGAGCGGGCCCGCGCCCAGTGGTCGTGCAGCCACTGGTCGCGCAGCGCCGGGGTGAAGGCGAGGGTGTCGACGCCGGGCAGCCACAGGGTGGCCGCGACGCCGAGGGAGGCGAACCGGTCGCGCACCCACGGGGCGGTGACCACGACGCGGTCGGCGCGCTCGGCGACGGTGGTGCGCCAGCGCTCCCAGGTGAGGTCGCGCGGCATCGACTGCTGCACCACCACGCTGGGTACGCCGGTGGCGCTGGTGTGCTTGAGGGCCTTGCGGCCGAGGGTGCCGGGGCTCGTGACGTGCACGAGGTCGGGGTCGAACGCGTCGAGCGCAGCGCGGACCTGGCTGCCGGGCTTCATCAGCGGGCTGACCCGCACCACCCGGGCGCCGCGGTAGGAGCACAGCCCGGGGCCGGGGGCCACCACCAGCAGCTGGTGGCCGAGGTCGACGAGCCGGTCGACCACCGCCTTGACGGTGGTGGTCGTGCCGTCGACTGCGGGGAAGAAGGACTCCGTCACCAGGGCGATGCGCATGCACCCACCGTGGGCCCGCCGGGTGTCGTGGCGCACCCGCGACGGTGGCGGGCGGGTGAACACGCGGGGCACCGCGGCGCCGGGGCCGCGTCGGGGCCGCGTCTGACCCCGGGCCGCGTCGGGAAGGTCACAGTCGGTGGCCGACGTCACGTCGCGTCCCTAGGGTGCCGCCATGACAGAAGTCGAAGGTGGTCTCGACGACCGCACCGACCTCGAGCCCGAGCAGGGCTCGCTGCGGCTCGCCGGCGACGACGACCGGTGGACGCGCGCCGACTGGGAGCGCTCCGCGGCGGGAGTGCTGCGCAAGGCTCGCCGCCTGCGCGACGACGACCCCGACTCCCTGGTGTGGGAGGAGCTGGGCCGCACCACCCTCGACGGCGTCGTGGTCACCCCGCTCGGCACCCCCGACGTGCTGGAGCGGGTCGTCACCGGCGGGCGCCCGACCCGGTCGGGCGGCTGGGACGTGCGGGCCCACCTCGGCCGGCAGCCCGAGGCGGCGGCCAACGAGGCCGCCCTGGTCGACCTCGAGGGCGGGGTCACCTCCCTGTGGGTGCACGCCACCACCACCACCGACCTCGCCACCCTGCTGGCCGGGGTGCTCCTCGACCTCGCACCCGTCGTGCTCGACGCCCCGACCGGTGAGCAGACAGACGTCGCCCGGGCGTACGCCGACCACCTCGACCACGTCGGCGCGACGCCGGCGCCCGGCACCAACCTCGGTGCCGACCCGCTGGCCGGGGCGCTGCGCAGCGGCGCCGCCCCCGGCGGCGACGACGACCTGGTGGCGGTCGCCCGCCTCGCGCTCGAGCGCGGGGTGCTCGGCGTCGTCGTCGACGCCACCGCCGCCCACGACCTCGGTGCCTCCGACGCCCAGGAGCTGGGCTGGGCCTGCGCCGCAGGCGCGCACGTGCTGCGCGTGCTGACCGGCGCGGGGCTGTCGGTCGACGAGGCCGCCGGGCTGCTCGAGTTCCGCCTCGCCGCGACCGACGACCAGCTCGCCACCATCGCCAAGCTGCGGGCGGCACGTCGTCTGTGGGCGCGGGTGCTCGAGCTCAGCGGTGCCGCCGAGCTCACGCAGCGCCAGCACGTCGTGACCAGCCGGCCGATGATGAGCCGCTACGACCCCTACGTGAACATGCTGCGCACCACCGTCGCGGCGTTCTCCGCCGGCGTCGGGGGTGCCGACGCGGTGACCGTGCTGCCGTTCGACAGCCCGCTGGGCCGCCCCGGCGTGCTCGGGCGCCGCGTCGCACGCAACACCTCGGCCCTGCTGGTCGACGAGTCCCACGTCGCGCAGGTCGCTGACCCCGCCGGCGGGTCCTACGCCGTGGAGGCGCTCACCGACGACCTCGCGGTCGCCGGGTGGGCCGAGCTCGGTCGCACCGAGGAGGCCGGCGGGGCGGTGGCCGCCCTGGCCGACGGCTCCCTGCGCGCGCGCCTGGCGGCCACCGCCGACGAGCGCGACCGCGAGGTCGCCCGGCGGGCCCGCCCGATCACCGGGCTCACCGAGTTCCCCGACCCCGCGGAGCGGCTGCTGGAGCGCGAGCCCGACGGCGCGTTCGACCACGTGCGCAGCCACGGCGCGGCCTTCGAGGCCCTGCGCGACGACCCGCCGCCGGCCCGCGCGTTCCTGGCCACCCTCGGTCCGGTGGCCACGCACACCGCGCGGGCGACGTTCGCGGCCAACCTGCTGGCCGCCGGCGGCATCGGCGTCGACGTCGCCGGGGCCACCGCCGACGTGAAGGCCCTGCTCGCGGCGTACGCCGGCCAGCGCGTCGCCGTGCTCGCCGGCAGCGACGCGACGTACGCCGCGTGGGGCCCGGCCGCCGCGGAGGCGCTGCGCGCGGCCGGCGCCGCCCACGTCGTCGTGGCCGGGAAGCCGATGGACGGCACCGACGACTCCTGCGCCCTGGGTGTCGACGCCCTGGCGTTCCTGACCCGCACGAGGGAGCAGCTGCAGTGACGATCCCCGACAGCTTCGCCGGCCTGCCGCTCGTGGGCGAGGCCGGTCCCGCCGCGCCGCCCGTGGCGGGCGGCACGCCCTGGACCTCGCCCGAGGGCATCGAGATCAAGTCGCACTACACCGCCGACGACGTCGCGGGCCTCGACGCCCTCGACACCTACCCCGGCCTGAGCCCGTTCCTGCGCGGGCCCTACCCGACGATGTACACCACCCAGCCGTGGACGATCCGCCAGTACGCCGGCTTCTCCACCGCCGAGGAGTCCAACGCCTTCTACCGGCGCAACCTGGCGGCCGGGCAGAAGGGGCTCAGCGTCGCCTTCGACCTGGCCACCCACCGCGGCTACGACTCCGACCACCCGCGGGTGCGCGGCGACGTCGGCATGGCCGGGGTGGCCATCGACTCCATCTACGACACCCGCACCCTCTTCGACGGCATCCCGCTCGACGAGATGTCGGTGTCGATGACCATGAACGGCGCCGTGCTGCCGGTGCTGGCGCTCTACATCGCCGCGGCCGAGGAGCAGGGGGTCGCCCCCGAGCAGCTCACGGGGACGATCCAGAACGACATCCTCAAGGAGTTCATGGTCCGCAACACCTACATCTACCCGCCGCAGCCGAGCATGCGGATCATCTCCGACATCTTCAGCTACACCGCGGCGCGGATGCCCCGCTTCAACTCCATCTCGATCTCCGGCTACCACATCCAGGAGGCCGGGGCGACCGCCGACCTCGAGCTGGCCTACACCCTGGCCGACGGCGTCGAGTACATCCGCGCAGGCCTCGGCACCGGCATGACCATCGACCAGTTCGCCCCGCGGCTGTCGTTCTTCTGGGCCATCGGGATGAACTTCTACATGGAGGTCGCCAAGCTGCGCGCCGCCCGCGCGCTGTGGGCACGCCTGGTGCGCGAGTTCGGCCCGGAGAACCCGAAGTCGCTGAGCCTGCGCACCCACAGCCAGACCAGCGGCTGGTCGCTGACCGCGCAGGACGTGTTCAACAACGTGCAGCGCACCTGCCTCGAGGCGATGGCCGCGACCCAGGGCCACACCCAGTCGCTGCACACCAACGCCCTCGACGAGGCCATCGCGCTGCCCACCGACTTCTCGGCCCGCATCGCCCGCAACACCCAGCTGCTGCTGCAGCAGGAGAGCGGCACCACCGGCACCATCGACCCCTGGGGCGGCTCCTACTACGTCGAGCGCCTCACCCACGACCTCGCCGAGAAGGCGTGGGCGCACATCCAGGAGGCCGAGCGGGCCGGCGGGATGGCCAAGGCCATCGAGCAGGGCATCCCCAAGATGCGCATCGAGGAGGCCGCGGCCCGCACCCAGGCGCGCATCGACGCCGGCGCCCAGAAAGTGATCGGCGTGAACACCTACCGCCTCGCCGCCGAGGACGCCCTCGACGTGCTGCGCGTCGACAACGACGACGTCTACCGCCAGCAGCTCGCCAAGCTCGAGCGGCTGCGCGCCGAGCGCGACGACGACGAGGTGCGCCGCAGCCTGGAGGCGCTCACCCGCTCCGCCGAGCAGGGGCCGGCCGCGACCGGCTCGCTCGAGGGCAACCTGCTGGCGCTCGCGGTCGACGCCGCGCGGGCCAAGGCCACGGTGGGGGAGATCTCGGACGCCCTGGAGAAGGTCTACGGCCGCCACCAGGCCGTGATCCGTACGATCAGCGGCGTGTTCAGGGACGAGTCGGGCAGCGGCGGCGGGCCCGGCGCGGGCAAGGTCACGCAGGTGCTGGAGGCGACCGCGGCGTTCGAGGAGGCCGAGGGACGCCGGCCGCGCATCCTGGTCGCCAAGATGGGCCAGGACGGCCACGACCGCGGCCAGAAGGTGATCGTGTCGGCGTTCGCCGACATGGGCTTCGACGTCGACGTGGGCCCGCTGTTCTCCACGCCGGAGGAGGTGGCCCAGCAGGCCGTCGACGCCGACGTGCACATCGTGGGCGTCAGCTCGCTGGCCGCCGGACACCTCACCCTGCTGCCGGCGCTGCGCGACGCCCTCGCCGAGCAGGGGCGCCCCGACATCATGGTCGTGATCGGCGGGGTGATCCCGCCCGACGACGTGGCGACGCTGCGCGCGGCCGGGGCCGCTGCGGTGTTCCTGCCCGGCACCGTCATCGCCGACTCGGCCCTCGACCTGCTGGCCGCGCTGCGCGAGCAGCTCGGCCACTGACGCCCGCCCCGTGCCGGTCGACGTCGAGGCGCTGGTCGCGGGGGTCCGCGACCAGCGCCGGGCCGCGGTCTCCCAGGCGATCACGCTGGTGGAGAGCTCGCGCCCGCAGCACCGGGCCCTGGCCCGCGAGCTGCTGACCACCCTCGCCGAGGCCGCCCCGGCGGGGGGCCGCTCCGGCGGCGCGGTGGTGCGCGTCGGCATCTCGGGGGTGCCGGGCGTCGGCAAGTCGACGTTCATCGAGTCCCTCGGCACCCGGCTGACCGCCGCCGGCCAGCGCGTCGGCGTGCTGGCCGTCGACCCGTCGTCGGTGCGCACCGGCGGCTCCGTGCTGGGCGACAAGACCCGCATGGGACGCCTGGCCACCGACCCCGCGGCCTACATCCGGCCCTCGCCGTCGGCCGGCACCCTCGGCGGGGTCGCCCGGGCCACCGTGCAGGCCATGGCGGTGCTCGAGGCGGCGGGCTACGACGTGGTGCTGGTCGAGACCGTGGGCGTGGGCCAGTCGGAGGTGACGGTGGCCGGCATGGTCGACACGTTCCTCTTCCTCACCCTGGCCCGCACCGGCGACCAGCTGCAGGGCATCAAGAAGGGCATCCTCGAGATCGCCGACGTGATCGCGGTCAACAAGGCCGACGGCGACCGCGAGCAGGAGGCCCGCGCCGCGGCGCGCGACCTCGCCGGGGCGCTGCGGATGGTGCGCGGCAAGGGGGAGTGGGCGCCGCCGGTGGTGACCTGCTCCGCGCTCGAGGACGTCGGCGTGGGCGACCTGTGGGACCGGGTGCTGGCCCACCGCGACCACCTCGGCACCCAGGGGCTGGCCGCCAAGCGCGCCGAGCAGCAGCTCGACTTCACCTGGGCGATGGTGCGCGACGAGCTCGACCAGCGGCTGCGGCACTCCCCGGGCGTGCGGGCGGTGCGCGACGAGGTGCGCGCCGCCGTGCTCGCCGGCGACCTGCCGGCCACCGTGGCCGCCGACCGGCTGCTCGCGGCGTACGACGCCGGCTGAGCCCGCTCCGCGGCACCGAGCCGACCCCCGGGCCGGCCTCGGGCCGCTACCCCGGGGTGCGCCGGACACCCGGACGACGCCCGCGGGTCGTGAACTAGTCTCCTGGAGGTGCCCTCCGACGTCTCCGCGCTCATCGCCGACGTCGTCGCGCGCCACGACGCGGAGCTGGTGGCGCTGCGCCGCGACCTGCACGCGCACCCCGAGCTGTCGTGGGCCGAGACCCGCACCACCGGCGTCGTCGCCGCTCGGCTCGAGGCCGCCGGCTGGCACGTCGAGCGGCTGCCGCAGACCGGCCTGGTGGCCGAGCTCGGGCCCGACGACGGCCGCCCCGCCGTCGGCCTGCGCGCCGACCTCGACGCGCTGCCGGTGCAGGAGGAGACCGACGACCCCTGGGCCAGCACCGTGCCGGGCGTCGCCCACGCCTGCGGCCACGACGTGCACACCACCGCGCTGCTGGGTGCGGCGCACGCGCTGGTCGCCGTTCACGACGCCGGCCTGCTGCCGGGGCGGGTGCGGCTGTTCTTCCAGCCCGCCGAGGAGGTCATGCCCGGCGGGGCGCTCCACCTGATGCGGGAGGGCCGGCTGGAGAACCTCTCCCGGGCCTTCGCGCTGCACTGCGACCCCGGCGTCGACGTGGGGCAGATCGGGCTGCGCCTCGGTGCCCTGACCAGCGCCACCGACAAGCTCGAGATCCGGCTGAGGGGCACCGGCGGCCACACCTCGCGCCCCCACCTCACCGGCGACCTCACCTTCGCGCTGGCCAAGATCGTCACCGAGCTGCCCGCGATCCTGTCGCGCCGCCTGGACCCCCGCGCCGGGGTCAGCGTCGTGTGGGGCATCGTCAACGCCGGCTCCGCGGCCAACGTGATCCCCGGGCGCGGGCTGGTGGCCGGCACGATCCGCATCCGCGACGCGGTGGCCTGGGCCGACTGCGAGAAGCTGGTGCGCGAGGTCGTCCACGACGTGGTGCGCCCCTACGGCGTCACCGCCGACCTCGACTACCAGCGCGGCGTGCCGCCGGTGGTCAACGAGGCCTCCTCCCACCACGTGCTGGTCGACGTGGTGCGCGACGTGCTCGGCCCCGAGGCGCAGGTGCTGGCCCCGCAGAGCCTCGGCGGCGAGGACTTCGGGTGGTACCTCGACCAGGTGCCCGGGGCGATGCTGCGCCTCGGCACCCGCACCCCCGGCGGCCCGTCGTACGACCTGCACCAGGGCAACCTGCGCGTCGACGAGCGCGCCATCGGCATCGGCGCCCGGCTGCTCGCGGAGGCCGCGGTGCGCAGCTTGGTCACCGACAGGTAACAACCTCGCCAAATGTGGCCTCCCCGGCCGACAACGGTCCGGCACGCACCTAGGGTGACCCGATGTGCCCCGCGCTGCGGGGTCCCAGTCATTGAACCCAGGAGGATCGCCGTGAAGAAGACGGCCCGAATCGCTGGGGTGGCCGCCCTGGCCGCCCTGTCCCTGTCCGCGTGCGGCGAGCGCGAGACCACCGCCGGCGAGGACCCCACGTCCAGCTCGTCGCCGAGCTCCTCCGAGTCGGCCTCGGCCGAGCCGTCCGAGCAGTTCCCCGACGCCAAGGCCTGCATGGTCTCCGACTCCGGCGGCTTCGACGACAAGTCGTTCAACGAGACCTCCCGCAAGGGCCTCACCGACGCCGCGGCGGCCTACGGCATGGAGGAGGCCGACGTCGAGTCCAACGACCCCTCCGAGTTCAACGACAACATCGCCGAGCTGGTCAGCCAGGGCTGCGACAGCATCACCACGGTCGGCTTCCTCCTCGGTGACGCCACCCTGGCCGCGGCCAAGAAGAACAAGGACGTCGACTTCTCCATCGTCGACTTCGCCTACACCGACGACAAGGGCGAGAACATCGCGCCGCCCAACGTCAAGGGCCTCACCTTCAACACCGCCGAGCCGTCCTACCTGGCCGGCTACACCGCCGCGGCCTCCTCCGAGTCCGGCGTCGTCGGCACCTTCGGCGGCCTGAACATCCCGACCGTGACCGTCTTCATGACCGGCTTCGTGCAGGGCGTGGAGCGCTTCAACGAGGACACCGGCTCCGACGTCCAGGTCATCGGCTGGGACCCCGAGACCCAGAAGGGCTCGTTCACCAACGACTTCGAGGACAAGAACCTCGGCCAGTCGACGGCCACCGAGATGATCAACCAGGGCGCCGACGTCATCTTCCCGGTGGCCGGCCCCGCGGGCCTCGGTGGCCTCCAGGCCGCCCAGGACGAGGACGTCAAGGCGATCTGGGTCGACACCGACGGCTGCGTCTCGGCCGAGGAGTACTGCGACGTGCTGCTGACCTCGGTCATGAAGGGCATGGACGTCGCCGTGCAGGACGCCGTCCTGGCCTCCGCCAAGGACGAGTTCGACAACGAGATCTACGTCGGCACCCTCGAGAACGAGGGCGTCAAGCTGGCCCCGTTCAGCGACGACGTCGACCCCGAGCTGCAGGCCACGATCGACGAGCTCTCGCAGGAGATCATCGCGGGCGACGTCACCGTCGGCTGACCGACAGCAGCACCCGGCAGCACCCAGCAGCACCCGGCAGCACCGCAGCACCCCCGACAGGTCGGGGCGGGGACACCCGCCCCGACCTGACGGGGTTCACCAGGTCGTTCCCCGGTCGTGACCGGGGAACGACCGTCGTACGTCGTGAGGGAGCAGATGGAACTCGAGATCAGGGGCCTGACCAGGCGGTTCGGCTCCTTCACCGCCAACGACGGCATCGACCTCACGATCGCCCCGGGGGAGATCCACTGCCTGCTCGGGGAGAACGGCGCCGGCAAGTCGACGCTGATGAACATGCTCTACGGCCTGCTCGACCCCAGCGAGGGCGAGATCCGGGTGGACGGCGAGCCGGTCGCCTTCGCCTCCCCGGCCGACGCGATCGCTGCCGGCATCGGCATGGTGCACCAGCACTTCATGCTGGTGCCGCCGTTCACCGTCGCCGAGAACGTGATGCTGGGGCGCGAGCAGACCCGCGGGGTGCCCGGCCTCGGCCTGCTCGACCGCAAGGCGGCGGGCCGGCTGGTGCGTGAGCTGTCCGAGCGCTACCACCTCGCGGTCGACCCCGATGCGCTGGTCGAGGACCTGCCGGTGGGCGTGCAGCAGCGCGTCGAGATCATCAAGGCGCTGGCCAACGAGGCCGAGGTGCTGATCCTCGACGAGCCCACCGCGGTGCTCACCCCGCAGGAGATCGACGAGCTCATGGGGATCATGCGCGAGCTCAAGGCGCAGGGCACCTCGATCATCTTCATCACCCACAAGCTGCGCGAGGTGCGCGCCGTCGGCGACCGGATCAGCGTCATCCGCCGGGGCAAGGTGGTCGGCACCGCCGCCCCCACCGCCACCGAGGCCGAGCTCGCCGAGATGATGGTCGGCCGCTCGGTGCAGCTGGTCGTCGACAAGGGCGCCGCCTCCGCCGGGGCGCCCGTGCTCGAGGCCCGCGGCGTCACCGTGATCGACCCGCGCGGCCACCAGGTCGTCAAGGACGTCTCGTTCGAGGCCCGCGCCGGCGAGGTGCTGGGGATCGCCGGGGTGCAGGGCAACGGGCAGACCGAGCTGATCAAGTCGCTGCTGGGGCTGGTGCGCCCCGACGCCGGCGAGATCTGGCTCGACGGGCGCGACATCAGCCGCCACGGCCCGCGCCAGAGCCTGGCCGACGGCATCGGCTACGTGCCCGAGGACCGCTCGCACGACGGCTACGTCGGCTCGTTCAGCGTGCGGGAGAACCTCGTGCTCGACCTGTTCCGCGACGAGAAGTTCGCCAGCGGACCGGCCCTGCGCCGCGGGGCCATCGAGGACAACGCCCGCCAGCGCATCGAGGAGTTCGACATCCGCACCGAGACCATGGAGACGCCGGTCAGCGCGCTCTCGGGCGGCAACCAGCAGAAGGTCGTGGTGGCCCGTGAGTTCTCCCGGCCGCTGAAGGTGCTGATCGCCTCCCAGCCCACGCGCGGCGTCGACGTCGGCTCCATCGAGTTCATCCACCGCCGCATCGTGGAGGAGCGCGACAAGGGCACGGCGGTGATCATCGTGTCGACCGAGCTCGACGAGGTCTTCGCGCTCTCCGACCGCATCGCGGTCATGTACGACGGCCGCATCGTCGGCACCGTCACGCCCGACATCCCCCGAGAGGAGATCGGCCTGATGATGGCCGGTGCCACCGACCGCTCCGCCGAGACCACCGGCTCGTCCGGCAGGCCCGCGAGCGGCTCCACACGGGTCGGGGGAGCGGGCGCATGAGCACCCCCACCCCGCCCGGATCGCCCGGCACCGGCCGCGGTCCCGCGCCGGTCGTCGACCCCGACTCCGTCGACCCCCACGACGCCGCGACCGCGCCCCGGCAGCGGCGCGACCTCACGGCGTTCCTGCCGACCGTGGTCGACAGCGTCCTGGCGGTGCTCCTGGCACTGGTCGTCGGGGCCCTGCTCATCATCTTCTCCACCGAGAAGGTGCTCGGGTCGCTGCCGTACTTCTTCAGCTACCCCTGGGACTTCTTCCGCTTCGCCGGCGAGGCGGTCGGCGACGGCTACGCCGCACTGGCCAACGGCTCGCTGGGCGGCACCGACGCGCTGACGCGCACCCTGAACCGGGCCGCGCCGCTGATCTGCGCCGGCCTGGGCGTGAGCCTGGCGTTCCGCGCAGGGCTGTTCAACATCGGCGCCCAGGGCCAGATGCTGGTCGCGGGCCTCGCCGCCGGCTACGTCGGCTTCACCTTCGACCTGCCGACCGGCCTGCACGCGCTGGCCGCGCTGGCCGCGGCCCTGCTCGCCGGCGCGCTGTGGGGCGGGGTGATCGGGCTGCTCAAGGCCCGCACCGGCGCCCACGAGGTGATCACCACGATCATGCTCAACAACGTCGCCCGCTTCGTGGTGCTGTACTTCCTGGGCCTGGAGGCCTTCCAACGGCCCAACAGCGACAACAAGCTGTCGCCGCCGGTGGCCGACAGTGCGGCGTTCCCGTCGATCGGGGGGCTCCACCTCGGCATCGTGCTGGCCGTGCTGGCCGCCCTCGCCGTGTGGTGGCTGCTGGAGCGCAGCACGCTGGGCTTCGAGATGCGCGCGGCCGGGGCCAACCCCGACGCCGCCCGCACCGCCGGCATGAGCGTGCCGCGCGTCTACGTCACCGCGATGACCCTGGCCGGCCTGCTGGCCGGGCTCGCGGTCACCATGACCGTGCTGGGCCAGCAGAACTCCGTGACCGACCAGGTCGCCGGCACCGTCGGCTTCGACGCGATCACCGTCGCGCTGCTGGGCCGGGCCACCCCGCTCGGCACCGTGCTGGCCGGGCTGCTCTTCGGCGCGCTGTCGGCCGGCGGGCTCTCCATGCAGGGCGCGGCGGGCATCGCCCCCGAGCTCTCGCAGGTGCTGCAGGCGCTGATCGTGCTGTTCGTCGCCGCCCCGGCGCTGGTGCGCGGCATCTTCCGGATCAAGGGACGCGGGCAGGGCTCCAGCGTCGAGGCGAAGGGATGGGGAGGATGAGCGTCACCGAGGCGCCCGCGCGTCACGACGCGCCCGAGGGACAGGTGCGCGACCGCGCCGACGCACGCCGGCAGGTGCGGCTCGTCGTCGTGTTCGCCCTGGCCGCGCTGCTGGTGCTGCTGTTCCGCCTGACCACCGACTCCTTCGCCGTCACCTACCTGCTCGAGGCGCAGCGCTCGGCCGACTCCCAGCCCCGCGCGCTCGACGGGTCGCTGGCCAACTGGGTCGCGCTGGCCGCGGCGGTGGTCGCGCTGGCGCTGGCGCTGGCCGACCGGGTGCCGCGCGGGGCGCTGGGCGTCCTGCTCTACGTCGTGGTGGGCCTGTCGTTCTACGTCGCCTTCATGGTGTGGTCCTTCGCCGACCAGGGCGAGGGGTTCCAGGCCTCGATCTCCAACCCGATCCCCGGCACCGTCAGCATCGCCACCCCGCTGGTGCTCGGTGCGCTGGCCGGCGTCGTCTGCGAGCGCGCCGGCGTCATCAACATCGCCATCGAGGGCCAGTTCCTGGCCGGTGCCTTCACCGCCTCGGTCTTCGCCAGCGTCGCGCTGTCGTCGCTGGCGTTCATCCCGCTCGCGCTGTGCGCGCCGTTCGGCCTGCTCGGCGGCGCCCTCGCCGGCATGCTGGTCTCCAGCCTGCTGGGGCTGTTCGCGCTGCGCTACCAGGTCAACCAGGTCGTGCTGGGCGTGGTGATCGTCGCCTTCGCCACCGGCCTGACCGGCTTCCTGCTCGGCCAGATCCCGGGGGACAAGTCCGGCGACCTGAACAACCCCGACCCGCTCGACCCCGTGGCGGTGCCCGGGCTCAGCGAGATCCCCGTCATCGGCGAGGCGCTGTTCGACCAGACGATCCTGGTCTACCTGACCTACGCCGCCGTCGCGCTGGTGGCGCTGCTGCTCTTCCAGACCCGCTGGGGCCTGCGGGTGCGCGCGGTCGGGGAGCACCCGAAGGCCGCCGACACCGTCGGCATCAAGGTCAACCGGCTGCGCTGGCAGGCGGTGCTGCTTGGAGGCCTGCTCGCCGGCCTCGGCGGTGCGTACTACACCGTCGGCAGCTCGGGCGCCTTCGACAAGGAGATGTCGGCCGGCACCGGGTTCATCGCGCTCGCCGCGGTCATCATGGGCCGCTGGCACCCCGTCTGGGCGGCCGTCGCGGCGGTGTTCTTCGGCTTCATGCGCAACCTCGGCACCCAGCTCGGCCTGGTCGACCGCATCCCCGGCGACCTGATCGGCGCCCTGCCGTACCTGGCGACCGTGGTGGTGGTCGCCGGCTTCGTGGGCCGGGTGCGACCGCCCGCCGCCGACGGCGAACCGTTCGTGAAGGCCTGACGGTGACGACCGACGTCGGGGTCGACTGGGAGGCGCTGCGCGCCGCCGCCGTGGCGGCCGCCGCCCACGCGTACGCGCCGTACTCGCGCTTCCGCGTGGGCGCCGCCGCGCTCGTCGACGACGGGCGCGTCGTGGTGGGCTGCAACGTGGAGAACGCCGCCTACGGCGTCACCCTCTGCGCGGAGTGCGGGCTGGTGAGCCAGCTGCACGTCACCGGCGGCGGCCGGCTCACCCACTTCGTGTGCGTCAACGGCGACGGCGCGGTGATCATGCCGTGCGGACGCTGCCGCCAGCTGCTGTTCGAGAACGGCGGGCGCACCCTGCTGCTCTGGACGGTCTCGGGAGTGCGCACGATGGACGAGGTGCTGCCCGACGCGTTCGGCCCCGACGACCTCGGTGCGCGCCCCGGAGCCGGCTCCGCCTAGGGTGCTCGGGTCCGCGAGGCCCGGGGTAGAGGAGCACACGACATGGCGGCAGCACACGACGCGGTCGAGGTCATCCGCGCGAAGAGGGACGGCGCTCGGCTGAGCGACAGCCAGGTCGACTGGGTCGTCGACGCCTACACCCGCGGTGAGGTGGCCGACGAGCAGATGTCGGCGCTCGCGATGGCCATCCTGCTCAACGGGATGGACCGCGCCGAGATCTCCCGCTGGACCGCCGCGATGATCGCCTCCGGCGAGCGGATGGACTTCTCCGCCCTCTCCCGGCCCACCGCCGACAAGCACTCCACCGGCGGCGTCGGCGACAAGATCACGCTGCCGCTCGCGCCCCTCGTCGCGGCCTGCGGCGTGGCGGTGCCGCAGCTCTCGGGCCGCGGCCTCGGCCACACCGGCGGCACCCTCGACAAGCTCGAGTCGATCCCCGGCTGGCGCGCCGGTCTCACCAACGACGAGCTGATGGCCCAGCTCGAGTCGGTGGGCGCGGTCATCTGCGCCGCCGGCGACGGCCTCGCCCCGGCCGACAAGAAGCTGTACGCCCTGCGCGACGTCACCGGCACCGTGGAGGCGATCCCGCTGATCGCGTCGTCGATCATGAGCAAGAAGATCGCCGAGGGCACCGGCGCGCTGGTGCTCGACGTCAAGGTCGGCACCGGCGCGTTCATGACCTCGCTGGAGCGGGCGCGCGAGCTCGCCGAGACCATGGTGGCGCTCGGCACCGACGCCGGTGTCCGCACCGTCGCGCTGCTCACCGACATGTCGACCCCCCTCGGGCTCACCGCCGGCAACGCCGTCGAGGTGGCGGAGTCGGTGGAGGTGCTCGCCGGCGGCGGACCGGCCGACGTCGTCGAGCTCACCCTGGCCCTGGCCCGCGAGATGCTCACCGCCGCCGGCGTCACCGACGTCGACCCCGCCGACCGGCTCGCCGACGGCTCGGCGATGGACGCCTGGACCGCGATGGTGCGTGCCCAGGGCGGCGACCCCGACGCGGCGCTGCCGGTGGCCCGCGAGCAGCACGTGGTCACCGCCCCCGCCGACGGCGTGCTGACCCGCCTCGACGCGATGGCCGTGGGCCTCGCCGCGTGGCGCCTCGGCGCGGGCCGAGCCCGCAAGGAGGACCCGGTGCAGGCCGGTGCCGGCGTGGTCTGGCACGCGCGGCCCGGTGACGACGTCCGCGCCGGCCAGCCGCTGTTCACCCTGCTCACCGACGAGCCGGAGCGCTTCGACCGCGCCCTGGCCTCCCTCGAGGGCGGCTACGACATCGCCCCCGCCGGCACGGCGTTCGCACCCGACCCCCTGGTCATCGACCGCATCGGCTGACCCGCGGGCCGGGGTCGGCCCTGGCGTGGTTCGTCGTCCGCCTCCGGCCCGGGTCGGCCTGGCCCGGGTCGGGTCGGGTCGCGTGGTGCTGCGCCGAGTCATGGGTGGGTCGTGTGCCTGTGGGCGCGGCGAGGCGCGTCGCGGGGCACACGACCCGGTCGCTCACGGACCTGGGCCTGCCCGAACGGTGCAGTTGCGCCGCGGGCGCCAGCGCGGGCGCCAGCGGCAGCGCCCCGACCGACCACTGAGGCGGGCGCCCTGGGGTCAGCAGGGCGGGGTGGGGGAGGATCTTGCCCGTGCCCGACGACGCCCGACCCTCCCCGCCGCCCGCTGCGAGCACGATGGGCCCGCGGACGGCGGGCGCGCTGGTCTTCGGGTCGTCGGCGGCCGTGCTGGTGGTCGAGCTGGTGGCGCTGCGGCTGCTCGCGCCGTACCTCGGGCTGACGCTGGAGACCAGCACCCTGGTCATCGGCATCGCGCTGGCCGCGATCGCGCTGGGCTCGTGGGCCGGCGGGCGCGCCGCCGACGTGGTCGACCCGCGGCGCACGCTCGGGCCACTGCTCGGCGTCTCCGGGGTGGTCGTGGCGCTCACGCCGCTGGTGGTGCGCCTCGCCGCGGAGGCCAGCTCCGGCGGGCTGCTGCTCCCGGCGGCGACGCTGACGATCCTGGTGCCGGGCTCGCTGCTGGCCGCGGTGACGCCGATGGTGACCAAGCTGCGGCTCACCAGCCTGGCGGAGACCGGCACCGTGGTCGGCCGGCTCTCGGGTCTCGGCACTGCCGGGTCGATCCTTGGCACGGTCGTCACCGGGTTCGTGCTGGTCTCCACCGTGCCGGTCAGCGGCATCCTGGTCGGCCTCGGCGTGCTGCTCGTGCTCGCGGCCGTGGTCGTCGACCTGCCGGTGCGGGGCCCGCGCTCGGGGCTGCCCGCCGTCGCGCTGGTGGGGCTCGCGGGGCTCGGGACGGCGCTGGCCCCCGGCGGCTGCGACGTGGAGACGACGTACCACTGCGCGGTCGTCGAGGACGACCCCGAGCGCGCGACCGGGCGGGTGCTGGTGCTCGACGGCGTCCGCAATTCCTACGTCGACCTCGCCGACCCGACCCACCTGGAGTTCGAGTACGTGCAGGCCGCGGCGTCGGTGGTCGACGCGTCGTTCCCGGCCGGGGCACCGCTCGAGGCGTTCCACCTCGGCGGCGGCGGGCTGACGCTGCCGCGCTACCTCGCGCAGGTGCGCCCCGGCACCCGCAGCCTGGTCTCGGAGATCGACCCGGGCGTGATCGAGGTCGACGAGCGCTACCTCGGCCTGGAGACCGGACCCGACCTGCAGGTGCGGGTGGAGGACGGCCGGCTCGGCCTCGACCGGCTCGCCGACGACAGCCACGACCTCGTCGTCGGCGACGCCTTCGGCGGGGTGAGCGTGCCGTGGCACCTCACCACCCGGGAGGCGGTCGAGCAGGTGCGCCGGGTGCTCACCGACGACGGCGTCTACGTCATGAACCTCATCGACCACGGCCCCCTCGACTTCGTGCGCGCCGAGACCGCCACGGTGGCCGCCGTCTTCGACCACGTCGCCGTGCTGGCCCGCCCCGCGGCCTTCGCCGGCACCGACGGTGGCAACGTCGTGCTGGTCGGCTCCGACCGGCCCGTCGACGTCGCGGCGGTGGAGGGGGCCCTGGCCGGGCGCGACCTGGGCTGGGAGGTGCGGGCCGACGACGCGCTCGGTGACTTCGCCGACGGCGCCGACGTGCTCACCGACGGCTTCGCCCCGGTCGACCAGCTCCTCACGCCGTACGCCGGCGCCTGAGCCGCCGGCGCGCAGCACCTCCCACGGCGGGGGACGTCGACCCGGGCAGGGGGGTCCCCTACGGTGGTCCCGCTCACCCGCCTGACAGATCGGAACCGACCATGGAGATGCTGCACTCCGCCATCGCGATCCTCGCGGCGATCCTGCTGATCATCGTGCTCAAGGTCGACCCGGTGATCTCGCTGCTGCTGTCGTGCGTCTACCTCGGCCTGGCCACCGGCCAGGGCGCCGAGGGCACCGTCACCCAGATCACCACCGGGTTCGGGGAGATCATGGCCGAGGTGGGCCTGCTGATCGGGTTCGGCGTGCTGATCGGAGCGCTGCTGCACGCGATGGGCACGTTCCGCGACCTCGTCGGGGTGCTCGCGCGCAGCGTGGGCCGCAAGCTGCCGTACGCGCTGACCGCCGCGATGTCCACGATCTTCCCCTCCATCTACGTCGACGTGCAGGTGGTCCTCGCGGCGCCGATGGCCAAGGAGTCGGCGCCCGCCGTCGACCGCGACCACGGTCTGCCGTGGCTGGCCGGGGCGATGGGGATCGGCATCTTCTCGGGCTACGTGTTCGTGGTGCCGGGTCTCGCGGCGGTGACGATCGCCGGGCTGATGGGCGTCCCGCTCGGCACCTACCTGATGTACGGCGTGCCGATCGGCCTGGCGACCGCGCTGATCACCACGTTCCTCTTCCGGCTGCTGCTGGGCCGTGGCCTGTGGAGCCCCGACACCGACCTGGCCCCCGACGCCGTCGTCGCCGGCCACGCGGGTGGGTCCGGCCAGCAGGGCCACCCCGGTCATGCGGTCGACGAGCGCGGCGGGCGCGCCGCCGAGGCCGAGGCCGAGGACGTGCCGTCGGCCGGTACCGCCGCACGCCTCCCGCTGCTGGTGCGGCTGCTGCCGATCCTGGTGCCGCTGGTGCTGATTGCCACCGGCGCCGTCCTCGACGTGGCGGGGGAGTCGCACCCCGTCGTGACGTTCCTCGGCGACGCCACCATCGCGCTGTTCATCGGCCTGCTGATCGCGTTCGTGATGGTGCGTGCGTCGGTGGGCGCCGACGGGGTCGGCCGCGTGCTGACGCCCGGCTTCCACACCACCGGCGAGATCCTGCTGGTCACCGGGGTCGGTGGGTCGCTGGGCGCGGTCATCGCCGCGAGCGGCCTGGACGCGCGGCTGGAGAGCCTGTTCTCCGCCGACGGCAGCGCCCCGGTGTTCCTCAGCATCCTGCTCGCCTGGTGCATCGCTGCGGTGCTGCACTTCGCGATCGGCTCGGTCTCGGTGGGCGCGATCACCGCGGCCGGCATCATCGCGCCGGTGGTCGGCTCCCTCGGGGTCGACCCCGTCGTGATCGCGCTGGCCATCGCCTCGGGCGCGATGTTCGCCCTCCACGTGAACAGCAACTTCTTCTGGATGTTCACCACGCTGCTCGACCTCAGCACCAAGGGCAGCCTGAAGACGCTGACCCTCGCCACGTCGCTCGGCGCGGTGGTGTCGCTGCCGCTGGTGCTGCTCGCCAGCCTGGTGGCCGCCGCCACGTGACGGCGGCACCCCCGGCCGCGCGGCGGCCGGGGGGTGGGGTGCCCGGGTGCCGGGCGGCGTCAGCCCGCGAGCAGCAGGACGACGGTCTCCGCGACGCAGGCGGGCTTGGCCTCGTCCTCGATCTCGACGACGTGGCGCAGCGTGATCTGCTTGCCGGCCGCCACGTCGGTGACCTCACCCATGGTGACGGTGAGGCGCACGCGCTTGCCGACGCGCAGCGGGTTCGGGAACCGCACCTTGTTCACGCCGTAGTTGAGCTTGGCGCCGGGGGTCTCCAGCGCGAACACCGAGGCGCCGAGCCAGGGGATGAGCGAGAGCGTGAGGTAGCCGTGGGCGATGGTGCCGCCGAACGGCCCGGCGGCGGAGCGCTCGACGTCCACGTGGATCCACTGGTGGTCGCCGGTGGCGTCGGCGAACGTGTTCACGCGCTCCTGGTCGATCTCCACCCAGTCGCTGGTGCCGAGCTCCTCCCCGGCGGCGTCGGCGAGCTCGTCGAAGGTGCTGAAGGTGCGCATCTGGTGCCTCTCGGGTCGGGCGCCCCGCCCGGTCAGGGGGGTGGGAGGATGACTGCCATGGAACCTACCGCCCCCACGCGCGACCAGGTGCGTCAGGCGCCGAAGGTGCTGCTGCACGACCACCTCGACGGCGGGCTGCGCCCGCAGACCGTCCTCGAGCTGGCCGCCGAGGTCGGCCACGAGCTGCCTGCCACCACCGCCGCCGCGCTCGGCGACTGGTTCGAGGAGGCGGCCGACTCGGGCTCGCTGGTGCGCTACCTGGAGACCTTCGACCACACGGTCGCGGTGATGCAGACCGGCCCGGCGATCACCCGCGTGGCGCGCGAGTGCGTCGAGGACCTCGCCGCCGACGGGGTGGTCTACGCCGAGGTGCGCTACGCCCCCGAGCAGCACGTCGACGGTGGGCTGAGCCTCGACGAGGTCGTGGCGTGCGTGCAGCAGGGGTTCGCCGAGGGCGTGGCGGCCGCGGGCGGGCGCATCGTCGTGCGCCAGCTGCTCACCGCCATGCGCCACCAGGCGCGGTCGATGGAGATCGCCGAGCTGGCGATCGCCTGGCGTGACCGCGGGGTGGCCGGCTTCGACATCGCCGGCGCCGAGGCGGGGTTCCCGCCCACCCGCCACCTCGACGCCTTCGAGTACCTGCAGCGGGAGAACGCCCACTTCACCATCCACGCCGGCGAGGCCTTCGGGCTCCCGTCGATCTGGGAGGCCATCCAGTGGTGCGGCGCCGACCGGCTCGGCCACGGCGTCCGCATCGTCGACGACATCACGGTCGCCGACGACGGGACGGTCACCCTGGGCCGGCTGGCCTCCTACGTGCGCGACCAGCGCATCCCCCTCGAGATGTGCCCCGCCTCCAACGTGCAGACCGGTGCGGCCACCTCGATCGCCGAGCACCCGATCAAGCTGCTCACCGACCTGCGCTTCCGGGTCACCGTGAACACCGACAACCGGCTGATGAGCCGCACCTCGATGACCGACGAGATGACCGCGCTGGTCGACGCGTTCGGCTACGACCTCGCCGACCTGCAGTGGTTCACCGTCAACGCGATGAAGTCGGCGTTCCTGCCGTTCGACGAGCGCCTCGCGATCATCGACGACGTCGTCAAGCCCGGGTACGCCGCGCTCGCCGCCGCGCCGCGTCAGCTGTAACGCGCCGTTGTCACCTCTGCTGCCCCGTCACGACGGGGTGGAAGAGGTGACAACAGCGCATTACAGCGGCGGGCGGGGCGCGGGGAGCACGACGAACCAGGGGCGGCGCCAGCGGCCGGTGGGCAGCGTGCGGTCGTCGTAGGCGGCGCGGGTGAGGGTGCGCAGGCCCCCGGTGGCGGGGTCGTGGACGCCGAGGCGACCCGCGTCGTCGCGGCCGACCACGAGCAGCACGTGGCGCGGCAGCCACCGGTCGCCGACGTACAGCGCCGCCGGCGCGGCCTCCACCGCGACGAGCAGGTCGGGGAAGCGGCCGGCCGCCCGGCGCACCACGTGGGGGCCGCCGGGCAGCGCCCGCGCCACCGCCCAGGGCGGCGTGCCGAGCGCGCGGGGCCACGGCACCTGCAGCCGGCCGGAGGCGTCGCGGTGGGCGGTGAGCCCGCGGTGGGCGGTGAGCACCTCGGCGGCGAAGCGCGACCGGGCCTGCGCGGCGTACGCCGGGTCGGCCAGCATGCGTGCGACGACGACGGCCGCGGCCCCGCACGAGCGCTGGTCGGGCTGGCGCAGCGCCGGGCCGAACGGGACGTCGGGCGGCGGGCCGCCGCGCGGCGTCACGACCGCGCGGTCTCGACCCGCAGGCCCTCGACCACCGCGACGGCCTCGTCGGGCGACACCGGTCGGCACCCCTTGGCCACCGCGTCGGCCACGACGGCGCGCTGGGCCCGGGCCAGCGCGAGGCCGCGGCGCACCAGCACCAGCGGGGGCTTGCGGTGCTCGCGCAGGTCGCGGGTGAGGCGGAGCCCGAAGGTGAGGGCGGTGGAGCGGCGGATGCACAGCGCGGCGCCGAGGATCCCGGCGGCGGAGGCCGGGGCCACCACGTCCTGGGCGAAGATGCCCTCCGCGACGTAGAGCGGGCTCCCGTCGAGGTGCAGCTCGCGCACGCCGGTGCGCCCGTCGTGGGCGATGTCGTAGATGGGCACCTCGGCGTGGCCGTCGCGGCACAGCGCGACCATCGTGGCCAGCGCGTCGCCGGGCAGCCAGGAGTCGGGGTGGTCCCAGTCGACGATGCCGGCGTTCTTGCCCTCGCGGACACGGGGGAGGGTGGGGTCGCCGCCGGACTTGTAGAAGTCGTCGAGGCGCAGCACCGGCAGGCCCAGCCGCTCGGCGAGCCGCGACTTGCCCGACCCCGAGGGGCCGGCGAGGACGATCACCCGGGCGCGCACCGGGCCATTGTGCCGGTGACGCACCGGGGTCGCTCAGTCGACCTCGACCCGGCCGCCCTCCACCCGCGCGCGCCCGACGCGCAGGCGCAGCAGCTGGGAGTAGCCCTTGACCACCTGGCGGTAGCCGCGGGCGGGACCGTGGTAGGCGAGGAACCCGCGCGGCCCCTCGACCATGCGGCCGGTGGTCACGTCGTAGCGGCTCTGGTGCCACGGGCACACCAGGCACCCGTCGGCGTCGACGGTGCCCTTCGACAGGTCGGCGAGCTGGTGGCGGCAACGTCGCGAGACCGCGAACACGTCGTCCTCGGGCGCGGCAGCGGTGCCGGCGGCGGTGCCGGCAGCGGTGCCGGCAGGGTCGGCCGCGGTGGCCGGTCCGCGGCGCAGGCCGACGACCCAGCCCCCGACGAGGCGGACGGCGCCACCGGCGAGCTCGGCGACGGGCACGGGCTTCTCGGCAGTCATGCCGGGCAGGTACCCCGCACGGCCGCGGTCACGCGCTCCGGCCGGGCGGCGGGCCCGGGCACGACCACCGGCCGGCGAGGGGTCAGTAGGCGCTGTCGCCGGAGGCGGGCTCGTCGGCGGCACCCAGCAGCGCGCGGCTGCCGGAGACCCCGAGGCGGGTGGCGCCGGCGGCCATCATCGCGCGGGCCTGCTCGAGGGTGCGGACACCGCCGGAGGCCTTGACCTGCAGCTGCGGCACCGTCCGGGCCATCAGCCGCACGGCGTGCTCGCTGGCGCCGCCGGAGGGGTGGAAGCCGGTGGAGGTCTTGACGAAGTCGGCGCCGGCGGCGGCCGCGGCCCGGCACACACCGACGATCTCGTCGTCGCTGAGGGCGGCCGACTCGATGATCACCTTGAGCACCGTCGGCGCCGGCACGGCCGCGCGCACCGCCGCGACGTCGGCCTGGACGGCGTCGAAGCGACCCTCCTTGGCGGCACCGACGTCGATGACCATGTCGATCTCGTCGGCGCCGTCCGCGACCGACCCGGCCGCCTCGGCGGCCTTGACCGAGGAAGTGTGCTTGCCGCTCGGGAAGCCGCAGACCACCGCGACCTTGAGGTCGCTGCCCTCCGGGACGGCGACGGGCAGCATCGAGGGGGACACGCACACCGAGAAGGTGCCGAGCTCGACGGCCTCGGCCACCAGGGCCTCGACGTCGGCGCGGGTGGCCTCCGGCTTGAGCAGGGTGTGGTCGATGGCCCGGGCGACCTGGGCGACCTGGGCGTCGGGGGATGCGCTCACCGGCACAGCATAGGCTCGGCGGCGCGTCGGACCGGACGGTGGCCTCGCAGGCGTCGACGCGCCTCCCTCGCCCCGCGCCGCGCCCACGCCGCGGCCCGCCGACGCCGCGACCGCCGTCCCCGTCCCCGCACCCCGAGGAGCCCGCCCCGTGGCCGACCCCGACCCCGCCGACGTCCAGCACTTCCCCGCCAGCAACGGGCGGTTGACCGGCTTCCTCGGCCTGGCCGTCGGGCCGGCCGTGCTGGTGCTGGCCGCGGTGACCGGGGGGCTGTCGCCGGCGCTGGTGGTCGCGATGGTGCTCCTCGACGTCGTGGTGTGGCTGGTCATGCTGCGCCCGGCGGTGTGGGTGGAGGGCGACACGCTGGTGCTGCGCCACCTCGTGCGCACCGACCGGGTGCCGCTGGCCGCCGTCACCTCGCTCGTGGTGCGTCACGTGCTGGCGGTGTTCGTGGGGGAGCGGCGCTTCGTGTCGCCGACGATCGCGCGCAGCTCGCGCCAGCTGATCAACGAGGCGCGCGCCGCCCGGCGCGGACGGCCCCAGGGCTGGCTGGCCGAGGCCGCGGCCCCCGCCGGCAAGGGCGTCGACCACGCCGACTTCGTCGAGCAGCGGCTGCGCCACCTCGCCGACGAGGCCCGCCGGCGCCACGGCATCGCCGAGCGCTCCCCGGAGCAGGCCGCCCTCGCCGGAGCGGTCGAGCGGACGACGAGCTGGCCGTGGGTCACCGTCGTGGTGGTGCTGGTGGTCGCGCTCGTGGTGACGCTGCTGCTCTGAGCGCGCCGCCCACGTGTCGCCCGGGGCCCGCTCAGGTGCCGTCAGATGCCGGCCGCGGCCTGCAGGTCGGCCCGCACGGCGTCGAGGCGTCCTGCGGCCGAGATGCGGGCCGCGCCCACGGCGTCCGCCGGGTCGGCAGCGGGGTCGGCGGGCTGCTCGACCGGCACGACCACCTCGAGGTAGCACTTCAGCTTCGGCTCGGTGCCGCTGGGACGCACGACCACCCGGGCGCCACCGGCGAGGCGGTAGCGCAGCCCCTCGGTGGGCGGCAGGCCGCCGGGCTCCGGCTGCGCGAGGTCGTCGACCTGCGTCACGGCCAGGCCGCCGAGCGACGTCGGCGGCACGGCCCGCAGCGTGGCCATGGCGCGGGTGATCTCGCCGAGGTCGCTGACCCGCACGCTGAGCTGGTCGGTGGCGTGCAGGCCGTGGGCGCGGGCGAGGTCGTCGAGCAGGTCGACCAGGCCACGGCCCTCGGCCTTGGCCTCCGCGGCCATCTCGCACAGCAGCAGCAGCGCGGAGACGCCGTCCTTGTCGCGCACGTGCTCGGGGTCGCAGCAGTAGCCCAGCGCCTCCTCGTAGCCGAAGGCGAGCCCCTCGACCCGCCCGATCCACTTGAACCCGGTGAGGGTCTCGACGTACGGCTGGCCCGCGGCCGCCGCGAGGGTGCCGAGCAGGCTGGACGACACGATCGAGGTGGCGAAGGTGCCGGTGCGCCCGCGGCGCAGCAGGTGGGCGGCCAGCAGCGCGCCGACCTCGTCGCCGCGCAGCATCCGCCAGCCCTGCGGGGTCGGCACGGCCGCGGCGCACCGGTCGGCGTCGGGGTCGTTGGCCACCACCAGGTCGGCGCCGGTGCGCTCGGCCAGCGCCATGGCCAGGTCCATCGCGCCGGGCTCCTCGGGGTTGGGGAAGGCCACGGTCGGGAAGAGCGGGTCGGGCTGCTCCTGCTGCTCCACCACACGGGGGGCGGCGAAGCCGGCGGTCTCCAGGACGGCGATCACCGAGGTGGCACCGACGCCGTGCAGCGGGGTGTAGACGATGTCGAGGTCGCGGGGCCCGTCGGCGACCAGCGACGCGGTGTCGTCGAGGTAGCGGTCGACGACCGCCTCCCCCAGCACCCGCGCCGGCCGCCCGCGCGGCACGTCGGCCACGGCGCCCACCGCGGCGATGCGGGCCGCGATCTCGGCGTCCGCGGGCGGCACGATCTGGCTGCCGTCGCCCAGGTAGACCTTGTAGCCGTTGTCCTCGGGCGGGTTGTGGCTGGCGGTCACCATCACCCCGGCCGCGCAGCCCAGCTCGCGGATCGCGTAGGCCAGCACGGGGGTGGGCAGCGGCCCGGGCAGCACGTGCGCCTCGAAGCCCGCACCGGTGACCACCTCGGCGGTGTCGCGGGCGAAGGCGGCGCTGCCGTGGCGGGCGTCGTAGCCGATCACCACACCGCCGCGGGCGCCGCTGTCGCGCAGGTACGCCGCCAGCCCCGCCGCGGCGCGGGTGACCACCGCGCGGTTCATCCGGTTGGGCCCGGCGCCGAGGGCCCCCCGCAGCCCGGCGGTGCCGAACTCGAGGGTGCCGTCGAAGCGGTCGGCGAGGTCGGCGGTGGCCGCCTCGTCGCCGGCCTCCACGGCGGCCACGACCTGCTCCAGCTCGGCGCGGGTGGCCTCGTCGGGGTCGTCGGCGATCCAGGCGCGCGCGTGCTGGAGCAGGGTCGAGGCGTCCGGGCGGGTCATGGGGGAGACGCTAGTGCGTGCCCCGCCCGCCCCTGCACCCCCCAGGCGTGCCCGCTCAGGCGTCGATGCTGCTCATGTCGCCGTAGCGCTCGCCCACGACGGCGCCGCGCGGCACGGCCCGCTCGAGCGCGGCGAGGTCGTCGGCGGTGAGCTCGACGTCGGCGGCGCCGACGTTCTCCTCGAGGTAGCGCACCCGCTTGGTGCCGGGGATCGGCACCACGCCGAGGTCGGGGCCGCCCTGGGCCAGCACCCAGGCGAGCGCGAGCTGGCCGGGGGTGCAGCCCTTGGTGTCGGCGATCGCGGTGACGGCCTCGACCAGGCGCAGGTTGGCGCGCAGGCCCTCACCGTTGAGGCGCGGGAAGTACGCCGAGCGGCGCGAGTCGCCCTCCTCGAGCTGGGTCTCGGAGGTGATCGCGCCGGTGAGGATGCCGCGCCCCAGCGGGGAGTACGGCACCAGGCCGATGCCGAGCTCGCGGACCACCGGCAGGATCTCGTCCTCGAGGTCGCGGGTGAACAGGGAGTACTCGGTCTGCAGCGCGGTGATCGGGTGGGTGGCGTGGGCGCGGCGGATCGTCTCGGCCGAGGCCTCGGACAGCCCGAGGTGGCGCACCTTGCCGGCCTCGACGAGCTCGGCCATCGCGCCGACGGTCTCCTCGATCGGCACGGTCTTGTCGACGCGGTGCTGGTAGTAGAGGTCGACGTGGTCGACGCCGAGGCGGCGCAGCGAGGCGTCGCAGGCCGACCGGACGTACTCCGGTGTGCCGTTGATGCGCAGCCGGGTGCCGTCGGCGTCGCGCTCGTTGCCGAACTTCGTGGCCAGCTGCACCTCGTCGCGGCGCCCGGCGACGGCGCGGCCGACGAGCTCCTCGTTGGTGAAGGGGCCGTACATGTCGGCGGTGTCGAGGAACGTGGCGCCGAGGTCGAGGGCGCGGTGGATGGTGTCGATGCCGGTCTGGTCGTCGCCGGTGCCGTAGAACTCCGACATCCCCATGCAGCCGAGGCCGAGGGCGGAGACGGTGAGGGGCGAGGTGGTGCCGAGCGTGCGGGTCTGGAGGCTCATGGCTCCAGCGAAGCGCGCTCCTCCAAAGGTGCGGCCCCGACGTGGCCGCCCAGCTCGACCAGGAGGGCCTCGTTGAGGGCGAAGGCGACCCGCACCTCCTCGACCACGGCCGCGGCCTGCGACGCGGTGAGGTCGAGGGCGTCGAGCCGGGCCCGGTAGGCGACCTTGTAGGGCCGGGGGGAGATGGTCGGGAAGTCGTAGAACGCCGTGCCGCGACCGCGCAGGTCGAAGGTGCGGTCGAGCAGGCGACCCACGGCCTGCCCGCCGGAGAGGTCGCCGAGGTAGCGGGTGTAGTGGTGGGCCACCAGCACCCCGCCCCGGGCGGCGCCCACCCGCTGCTCGTACGCCGCGGCGGCTGCGGAGTCGACCTCGTGGCCGGTCCCGGGCGCCCAGTGCGCGAGGTCGGCGTCGAGCGCGCCGAGGCGCTCCAGGGCCGGGTCGTGCACGGCGCCCACTGCGGGGTCGTCGGCCTGCGCGCGGGTCGCCGCCTCCAGCGCGGCGTACACGCGGCGCAGCCGCAGGAGGTAGGCGGTGTAGCCCTCCGGCGCGACCCGGCCGTCGAGCAGCCCGGCCATGAAGGTGGAGCCCTCCGCCGACTGGTGGGCGGTGCGCGAGCCCTCGCGCATCCGCCGCGAGAGCGGTACGGCCTGCTCGGCCTGCTCGGCCTGCTCGGGTGGCGTGGCGGTCACGGGTCGGCCCGGCTCAGCCGGGGACGTGGCAGCGCAGCATCGCGGCCGCCATCGCCACCAGGTTGGTGACGAAGTCCTCGGTGTCGAGCCGCTCGCGGCGCGGGCTGTCGCCGCCGAGCGCGCGGGCGCGGTCGCCGACCGCCCGCAGCACGAAGCCGGCCATCAGGTGCAGCCGCTCGTCGCGCACGGGGTCGGGCAGCGCGGTCATCCGCTCCTCGACGAGGTCGAAGATGGCGCGGCCGCCGGTGCGGCCGAGCACCTCCTTGACCTCGGGCACCGCGTCGACCTGGTCGTCGGTGATCAGCTCCGCCACGATCATCAGGTAGCACCGCCCGCGCCAGCCGCTCTCGGCCAGCTCGACGCTGGGCCGCACGATCGCCTCCAGCACCGCGGACAGGTCGTCGGCGGGCCGCTGGCGGGCCAGCGCGAGCAGCTCGTGCTGGCGCAGGGCGAGGGAGTCGGCGTACTGCTCGAGCACGGCGCTGAGCAGGCCCTCGCGGGAGCCGAAGTGGTAGTGCACGGCGCCGCGGTTGCGCTGGCCCGCCTGGCGGGTGATGTCGAGCAGGGAGGCGTTCTGCACGCCGTGGTCGGCGAAGGCGCGGGTGGCGGCCGCGACCAGCTTGACGCGCGTCTCGCCGGTCTCGCCGGCGGGATCGAGCGCCTCGGCGGCGTCGGGGCCGGCCGGGTCGTGGTCCTGCGTGCGGTCGCCCACGGGCCCTAGATCCGGGGGACGATCGTGCCGAGCAGGTCGCCCATGCGGCTCGCGGCGGCGCGGCCGGTCTCCAGCACCTCCGCGTGGTCGAGCGGGGCGCCGCTCATGCCGGCCGCGAGGTTGGTGACCAGGCTGATGCCCAGCACCTCCATGCCGGCCTCGCGGGCGGCGATGGCCTCCAGGGTGGTGCTCATGCCGACCAGGTGGCCGCCGATGGCGCGCACCATGCCGATCTCGGCGGGGGTCTCGTAGTGCGGCCCGGGGAACTGCACGTAGACGCCCTCGTCGAGGGTGGGGTCGATCTCGCGGCACAGCGCGCGCAGCCGCGGGGAGTACAGGTCGGTGAGGTCGACGAAGGTGGCCCCCACGACGGGGGAGCGGCCGGTGAGGTTGATGTGGTCGCTGATCAGCACCGGCTGGCCCGGCGACCAGGTCTCCTTGAGGCCGCCGCAGCCGTTGGTGAGCACGATCGTGGAGCAGCCGGCGGCCGCCGCCGTGCGCACCGGGTGGACGACGGCGTCGACGCCGCGGCCCTCGTAGTAGTGGGTGCGGCTGAGGAATACCAGCAGGTTGCGCTCGCCGGAGCGCACCGACCGGATCTTCCCGGAGTGGCCCGCGACCGCCGCGGCGCTGAAGCCGGGCAGGTCGGTGGTGGCGATCTCGGCGGTGGCCTCCCCGAGGGCGTCGACGGCCGGGAGCCAGCCCGAGCCGAGGACCAGCGCGACGTCGTGGCGCGCGACCCCCGTGAGCTCGGCCAGCGTCTCGGCGGCCTCGGTGGCCAGGGCGTACGGGTCGTCGGTCACGCCGGTCACCCTAGTGCTCCGGGCGACGCCGATCGTCAACCCCGGGGTCCGGGTCGAGGCCGGGTGGGTGGCGTCGGGGCCGGGTCGGAGCCCGGCCCCGAGCCCGACTCAGAGCCCGACTCAGAGCCCGGAGGAGCGGCACGGACGCCGGCGCAGGGCGTGCACGTAGTCGTCGGGGGCGTCGGCGGCCTCCGCGGCGTCGGCGAGCATGCCGACGTACGACGCGGAGGGCAGGCCGCCCTCGTAGGCGTCGAGCACGTAGGCCCAGGTCACCAGCTCACCGGTGAGCGTGGACACCCGCACCCGCGTCTTGCGGTAGAGCCCGGAGTGGGCCTGCTCGAGCTCGTCGAGGGTGCCCTCGTCCTCCTTGGTGACGTCGTAGACCGCGACGAAGACCTGCTCGAACGGGTCCTGCACCAGCGTGGGGAGCGCACCGTCCCACCCGAGCTCCTCGCCGCCGAACGTGAGCCGCCAGCCCTGCAGCCACCCCGTCGTGCGCAGGGGCGAGTGGGGGCAGCGCGCGCCCATCCGGGCGGGGTCGAGGTTCGTCCCGTAGGCGGCGTAGAGCGTCACGCCCCCGAGGGTAGTGGCCCGGGCCCGCCCGCCTTGGGGTGACCTGCGCCGCACACCTAGAGTGGAGGCCGTGAGCACGCACTTCGATGTCCTCGTCCTCGGCGCCGGCCCCGGTGGCTACGTCGCCGCCATCCGCGCCGCCCAGCTCGGCAAGAGCGTCGCCGTGGTGGAGGAGAAGTACTGGGGCGGGGTGTGCCTCAACGTGGGCTGCATCCCCTCGAAGGCGCTGCTGAAGAACGCCGAGCTGGCGCACGTGCTGACGCACGAGAAGGCCAAGTTCGGCATCGAGGGCGACGCCACGATGGCCTACGGGCCCACCCACAAGCGCAGCCGCCAGGTCTCGGGCGGCATCGTCAAGGGCGTCCACTTCCTGATGAAGAAGAACAAGATCACCGAGATCGACGGCTGGGGCACGATGACCGGCGCCGTCGACGGTGGTCAGGGCCTCGACGTGAAGGGCAAGGACGGGGAGGTCACCTCCTACACCTGCACCGACCTGATCGTCGCCACCGGCGCCAAGACCCGGCTCATCCCGGGCACCTCGCTCAGCGACCGCGTGGTCACCTACGAGGAGCAGATCCTCACCGATGAGCTGCCCGGCTCGATCATCATCGCCGGCTCGGGCGCCATCGGCGTCGAGTTCGCCTACGTGCTGAAGAACTTCGGCGTCGACGTCACGATCGTGGAGTTCCTCGACCGGATGGTGCCCACCGAGGACGCCGACGTGTCGAAGGAGCTGCTCAAGCACTACAAGAAGCTCGGCGTCGACGTGCGCCTCTCGACCAAGGTGGAGTCGATCGACGACTCCGGCGACCAGGTGTCGGTGACGGTGTCGAAGGACGGCAAGCAGGAGGTCCTGAAGGCCGACAAGGTCATGCAGGCCATCGGCTTCGCGCCCCGCGTCGAGGGCTACGGCCTGGAGGCCGCCGGCGTCGAGGTCACCGAGCGCGGCGCGATCGCGATCGACGGCCGCGGGCGCACCAACGTCGAGCACGTCTACGCCATCGGCGACGTGACCGGGAAGATGATGCTCGCCCACGCCGCGGAGGCCATGGGCATCGTGGCCGCCGAGACCATCGCCGGCGCCGAGACCATGGAGATCGACTTCGACATGATCCCGCGTGCCACCTACTGCCAGCCGCAGGTGGCGTCGTTCGGGTACTCCGAGCAGCAGGCCAAGGACCGCGGCTACGACGTGAAGACCTCGACGTTCCCGTTCTCCGCCAACGGCAAGGCGCAGGGCCTCGGCGAGGCCGTCGGCTTCGTCAAGGTCGTCGCCGACGCCGAGCACAACGAGATCATCGGCGCCCACATGATCGGCCCCGACGTCACCGAGCTGCTGCCGGTGCTCACGATGGCCCAGCAGTGGGACCTCACCGCCGACGAGCTCTCCCGCAACGTCTTCGCCCACCCCACGCTGGGGGAGGCCGTCAAGGAAGCCGTGCACGGCATCGCCGGCCACATGATCAACTTCTGAGACGAGCAGCCATGCCGGACAGGTCCACTGACAAGGTCGTCATCATCGGGGGAGGCCCCGGCGGGTACGAGTCGGCGCTGGTCGCCACCCAGCTCGGCGCCGACGTCACCGTCGTCGACACCGACGGCGTCGGCGGCTCCGCGGTCATCACCGACTGCGTGCCGAGCAAGACGCTGATCGCCACCTCCGAGCTGATGACCGAGCTCGGCGGCGCCGCCGAGCTCGGGCTGAACTTCCACGACGTCGAGGGCGACGCCGCGACGGCGCTCAGCGTCGACCTGGGCCGGGTCAACCGCCGGGTCAAGGCCCTGGCCGCCGAGCAGTCGGAGGACATCGCCAGCCGCCTGGCCCGCGAGAACGTCACGATGGTGCAGGGCCGCGGACGCCTCGACGGGCCCGACCGCGTCGTGGTCACCACCGCCGACGGTGGCGAGCAGGTGCTCGAGGCCGGTGCCGTGCTGATCGCGACCGGTGCGTCGCCGCGGGTGCTGCCCAGCGCCCAGCCCGACGGCGAGCGCATCCTCACCTGGGAGCAGGTCTACGACCTCACCGAGGTGCCGACCGAGCTGATCGTGGTGGGCTCCGGCGTCACCGGCGCGGAGTTCGCCAGCGCCTACCTCGCCCTCGGCATCTCGGTCACCCTGGTCTCGTCGCGCGACCGCGTGCTGCCCGGCGAGGACGCCGACGCCTCCGCCGTGCTCGAGGAGGTCTCCACCCGCCGGGGCATGAAGGTGCTCTCGAAGTCGCGGATGGAGTCGGTCACCCGCGACGGCGACGTCGTCACCGTCACCCTCACCGACGGCCGCAGCGTGCAGGGCTCCCACTGCATCCTGGCGCTCGGCTCGGTGCCGAACACCGCCGACCTCGGCCTCGAGGAGGCCGGCGTACGGCTCGGTGACGGCGGCTTCGTGGACGTCGACCGCGTCTCGCGCACCTCCGCGCGCGGCGTCTACGCCGCCGGCGACTGCACCGGCGTGCTGATGCTGGCCTCGGTCGCGGCCATGCAGGGCCGGATCGCGATGTACCACTTCCTGGGCGACGCCGTGGCGCCGCTCGACCTGCGCAAGGTCGCCTCCAACGTGTTCACCGCCCCCGAGATCGCCACGGTCGGCTGGTCGCAGCAGGCCGTCGACGCCGGTGAGATCCAGGCCGACGTGGTGATGCTGCCGCTCTCCGGCAACGCCCGGGCCAAGATGCAGGGGGTGCGCGACGGCTTCGTGAAGCTGTTCTGCCGCCCCGGCACCGGCATCGTGGTCGGCGGGGTGGTCGTCGGTCCGCGGGCCAGCGAGCTGATCCACCCCGTGTCGCTGGCCGTGGCGGAGTCGATCACCGCCGACCAGCTGGCGCAGGCCTTCACCGTCTACCCGTCGATGAGCGGCTCCGTCGCCGAGGCCGCCCGCCGCCTGCACCGCGTCTGAGTCGAGACCGGCCCGCGGCGAGTCGGAGGGCGGCGGTCAGAGGGCGGCGAGCAGCTGCTCGAGCCGGTCGATCTCCGCGCTCTGGCCGGCGGAGATCTCCGTGGCGATCTCCTGCACCCGCTGGTCCTCGCCGTCCTGCAGCGCCGCCGAGGCCATCGTCACCGCGCCCTCGTGGTGGCGCACCATGCCCTCGAGGAAGAGCCGGTCGAAGTCGGCACCGTCGGCCGCGGCCAGCTCGTCGAGCTCGGCCTGCGTGAGCATGCCGGGCATCGCGTCCATGCCGTCCATGCCGTCCATGTCGCCGTGGCCGGCGTGGTCCTCGGTCATCGCCTCGGCGTCGGCCACCGTCGGCACCGCCACGTCGTGCTGCTCCAGCCAGGCCGCCATCTCGAGGATCTCCGGGCCCTGACCGGCGGAGATCCGCTCCGCCGCGGCCACCACGCCGCGGTCCTCGGCCCGGGTGCGGGCCAGCTCGACCATCGCCAGGGCCTGCGCGTGGTGGGGGAGCATGTCCTGCAGGAAGCGCGCGTCGTCGGCGTCCACGCCGGGCGGCAGCGCCGTCGTCGACGCGGTCGGCGCGGACGAGGCGGCGGACGAGGCGGCGCCGGCCGGCCCCGCGGAGGGTGCGTCGTCGGCGGAGCAGCCGACGGCCGCCGCCGCCAGCACGACGCCCAGCGCGGCGGCCGCCGCCGTACCGCGACGTGGCGTGCGGTCGAGAAGATGTGCCCGAGTCATGACCGAAGCACACCACAGGGTGGCGCTCGGGGGCCATGCAGGCGAAGATCGTCCGAACCCCCGGTGACCCGCACCTCCCGAGGGCAGCCACACCGCACCACTACATCTCGGACCATCTCGGACGAAGGGCTCGTCGTGACCCCACCCCCCACCCGCTCCTCCCGCCGCCGGCGCCTCGGCGCTGTCGGGTTCGGCGTCGCCCTGCTGGGCGCCAGCCTCACCGCCGTCCAGGGCTCGGCCTCCGCCGAGCTCGTCGACGACCCCGCCGCCTGCTCCGCCGAGGAGCGCGCCGCGCTCCGGGCCGCCGGCGACAACTTCTCGGCGGCCTGCGCGCTGCCCGGCCAGGACCTCGCCGGCCTGGAGGACCTCCAGGCCAACGCCGACCAGGGCGAGGTCGACAAGAGCAGCAACGTCAGGCAGATCGCCCGGCTGCCCCTCGTCGACACCTTCACCCCCGAGAACGGCGGGGTGGGCAGCGACATGGCCTTCAAGGGCAAGTACGCCTACGACGGCAACTACAACGGCTTCGCCGTCTACGACATCTCGACCCCGACCGCGCCGGAGCGCGTCGCGCAGGTGTCGTGCCCCGGCGGGCAGGGCGATGTCTCGGTCTACCGCGACGTCCTCGTGTTCTCCGTCGACTCCAGCCGCTCCGACGACTCCTGCGCCAGCGTGGCGCAGTCGGCGAGCGAGAAGTCGTCGTGGGAGGGCCTGCGGGTCTTCGACATCTCCGACCCGGCGAACCCGGAGTACGTCGCCGCGGTCGAGACCGACTGCGGCTCGCACACCCACACGCTCGCGCCTTCGCGCTCGGGTGAGCAGCTGTTCGCCTATGTCTCGTCGTACGGACCGAACACCTCGTTCCCCGACTGCCAGCCGCCGCACGACCGGATCAGCATCGTCAAGGTGCCGATGCGCGCGCCGGCCGACGCCGCGGTCGTGGCCACGCCCAAGCTGTTCCCGGGCGGCGGCAACCCCGGCAGCGGCGTCCCCGGCGGCAACAGCGCCACCAGCGGCTGCCACGACATCACCGCCTACCCGTCGAAGAACATCGCGGCGGGTGCCTGCATGGGTGACGGCATCCTGATGGACATCAGCAAGCGCACGGCGCCGAAGGTGACCCAGCGGGTGCGCGACGAGCGCAACTTCGCCTTCTGGCACAGCGCCACCTTCAACAACGCCGGCTCGAAGGTCGTCTTCACCGACGAGCTCGGCGGTGGCGGTGCGCCGACGTGCAACCCCGGCACCGGGCCCAAGCGCGGCGCCGACGGCATCTACGACATCGTGCGCGGCAAGCTGCAGTTCCGCAGCTACTTCAAGATCCCGCGCACCCAGTCGCTCACCGAGAACTGCGTGGCCCACAACGGCTCGCTGATCCCGGTGAAGGGGCGCGACATCATGGTGCAGGCGTGGTACCAGGGCGGGTTCTCCGTCTTCGACTTCACCGACTCCCGCAACCCGGTGGAGATCGCCCACTTCGACCGCGGCGCCATCTCCGACACCGAGCTGGTGCTCGGCGGCGCCTGGTCGACGTACTGGTACAACGGCCACATCTACTCCAGCGACATCACCCGCGGCTTCGAGGTCTTCTCCATCGACGACCGGCGCGTGAACGGGGCGAAGAAGGTGCGGATGGGTGCGTTCAACGCCCAGTCGCAGCCCTCGTACAACGGCTGATCAGCACGCCTCCACGAACGCGCCCGGTCCGCTCGGACCGGGCGCGTTCGCCGTCTCCGGGGGCCGGGCGAACTACGCCGTCGTAGTTCACGCAGAGCCCCACGGGGCTGCTGTGACCTGTGGTGCGATCGGGACATGCCTGCCTCCCGCCCGGCCCCGGCCGCCGCGCTGTCCACCCTCGTGCTGACCGTCCTGCTCACCCTGGTGCTGGCCCCCACCCTCGGCCCCGGCACCGCCGCGGCCGCCGCACCGGCCGCCGGTGCAGCGCGGGCCGGGGCCGCGGACGACTCCTGGTCGGTGCCGTCGAACGCGGTGCTGACCCTGGTGGGCCACGGGTACGGCCACGGGCACGGCATGTCGCAGTACGGCGCGGAGGGCGCGGCCCGTCAGGGGCTGACCCACCGCGAGATCCTGGACTTCTACTACCCGGGCACCCGCTGGGGCGCGGCCCGCGGGCGCATCGACGTGCTGGTGGGCGCCGACACGACCGACGACCTGGTGGTGCGGGCCCGGGACGGCCTCGTCGTGCGCGACACCGCGAACGGTGAGGAGGTGACGCTGCCCGACAACGGCGCCACCCTGTGGCGGGTGGCCGAGGTGGGCGGCACGACCCGGGTCGCGTTCCGCACCGGTGCCTGGCACCGCTGGCGCGACCTGAGCGGCGACGGCGTGCTGCACGCCGGGGGAGACCCGGTCACCCTGGTCACGCCGTCGGGCGACGCGCGCTACCGCGGCTGGCTGCGAGCGGCCACCGTGCGTGCGGGCTCCCCGGCCCGCGACACGGTCAACGACGTACGCCTCGAGTCGTACCTGCGCGGCGTGGTGCCGCGCGAGGTGCCGGCCACCTGGACGCCCGCGGCCGTGCAGGCGCAGTCGGTGGCCGCACGCACCTACGCCGCCTACGAGCGTGCCCACCCCCGCGGCGCGCACTTCGACGTCTACGACACGACGTCGTCGCAGGTCTACGGCGGCGTCGGCTCCGAGCACCCCGCCTCCGACCGGGCGATCGTCGCCACGGCGACGCAGGTGCTGCGCGCCGACGGTGGCGCGGCGTTCACCCAGTTCAGCTCCAGCAGCGGTGGCTGGACGTCGGCCGGCTCGGTGCCCTACCTGGTGGCCCAGGCCGACCCGTACGACGACTGGGCCGGCAACCCCGTGCACGACTGGCGGGTCGAGGTGGCCGACGAGACCGTGGAGAACCGTTGGCCGGCGGTCGGTGACCTGCGCCGGGTGCGGGTGGTCTCGCGCGACGGCAACGGCGAGTGGGGCGGACGGCTGGTGAGCCTGGTGCTGAGCGGCAGCCGGGGCTCGGTCACGGTCTCGGGCGACACGTTCCGCTCGGTGCTGGGGCTGCGGTCGACCTGGCTCACGTTCCGGGTGTCGTGACGCGGCCGGTGCGCAGCACGGTGCGCACGGCCAGTCCGGCCAGCAGTGCCCAGAACGCCGCACCGACGCCGAGCACGGTGACGCCGCTGGCGGCGACCACGAACGTCACGACGGCGCCCTCGCGCTCCTGCTCGTCGGCCAGCGCGCCGTGGGTGGCCGCGGCCAGCGTGCCGAGCAGGGCCAGGCCCGCGGCGGCCGGCACGACGTCGGACCCGGCGACGCTGACCAGCGCGACGAGCCCGGCGCTGGCCACGGCCAGCACCAGGTAGACCCCGGCGGCGCTCACCGCGGCGAGCCAGCGTCGCGACCGGTCGGCGCCCGCCTCGGGCCCGGCGGCCAGCGCCGCGGTGATGGCGGCCAGGTTGACCGCGTGGGCGCCCGCGGGGGCCCCGACCACGGTGGCGATACCGGTGACGGCGAGCGACTCGCGCCACGGCACGGCGTACCCCTGGCTGGCGAGCACCGCCGCGCCGGGCACGTTCTGCGAGGCCATGGTGACGACGTACAGCGGCAGGGCGATGCCGACGAGGGCCGCCACGCTCCACCGGGGCGCGGTGAGGTCTAGGGTGGGCAGCAGGTCGGAGCCGGTGAGGCCGCCACCCCCGGACACCTCGACCACCACGACGACCAGCGCCACCAGCAGCGCCGCGGGCGCGGCCCAGCGGCGGGCGAGGCGCACGAGCACCAGCCAGGTCAGCGCGACCGGGAGCACCGCGGCGGGGTCGTCGACCAGTGCGGTGACCGGTACGACGCACAGCGGCAGCAGCACCCCGGCGAGCATCGCGCGGGCCAGCGCGGGCGGCACCGCCGCGACGAGGTCGCCGAGGCGGGGCCAGGCCGCGGTGAGCACCACCAGCAGCCCGGTGACGACGAACGCCCCCACCGCGGCCGGCCACCCGCCCACCGCGCCACCGGTGGAGGCCAGCAGCGCCGCGCCCGGCGTCGACCAGGCCAGGGTCACCGGGGTGCGGTGGCGCAGGCTGAGCCAGAGCATGCCGAGGGCCTGGGTGACGCAGAGCGTGGCCAGCCCCGACGCCGCCTGGTCGGGCGTCGCGCCGACGGCGACCAGACCGGCCAGCACCACCGCGAACGAGCTGCTGAAGCCCACCAGCGCCACCACGACCCCGGCCAGCACGGGGCTGCCGTGGTGCTCCTGCTGGTCCACCGTGCCTCCTGGGCGTGGCCCGGTCAGGGTTGCGTGCCGCAGCACCCTAGGCCACCGCCCCCGGTCCGCCGGTTCGTGGTGACGGCGCCGAGACGCACCGTCGCTGCTCGGGCTCCACGGAGCCCCGGCGACGAGGGGTGCCGAGACCTCGTCGTCGCCTGCTGGGTCCGGGGAGCGCAGGTCCCGGCGCCGGCTGCGGGGGTTTCGACACGGGCGCTAGCGCGCCCTGCCGACCAACGAACGGGGGCCCTTTCGGTGGTCGAGTGCCGAGGAGCGCCAGCGACGAGGTGTATCGAGACCACCCGACCGTCCGCTGGGACTGGCCCGGGGCAGGTTCCTGCGCTGGCTGCGGGGGTTTCGACACGGGCGCTAGCGCCCTGCTCAACCAACGAACGGGATCGGGCTCGACGGGCGCGCTCTCGTTGGTCGAGTGCCGAGGAGCGCCAGCGACGAGGTGTATCGAGACCACGCAACTGTCCGCCGGACCCGCCCACGGCGGGTACCCAGCGCGGGTTGCGGGGGTTTCGACACGGGCGCTAGCCCGCCCTGCTCAACCAACGAGGGGATCGGGCTCGAACGGGCGCGCTCTCGGTGGTCGAGTGCCGAGGAGCGCCAGCGACGAGGTGTATCGAGACCACCCGACCGTCCGCTGGGACCCGCCCAGGGCAGGTCCCAGCGCGGGCGGCGGGGGTTTCGACACGGGCGCTAGCGCGCCCTGCTCAACCGACGAACGGGGGCCGGGCGCTGCGCGTCGTACGCGACGACCGACGACCGACGACCGACGACCGACGAGGGCGCGGTCAGGTGAGGTGGGTGGTACCGCTCTGGTTGACGGCGTACCGGTGACCGTGGGGACTGGTCCATTCGTACGCCGCGGCGGCGGTGCGGGTGTAGGTCCAGCCGTCGTGGGTCTTGGCCCGGTGGTGGCGCCTGCACAAGCAGGCGAGATTGTCGGTGGAGGTCTGGCCCGGCGGGCCGCCGTCGGCGAGGGCTCGGTACGGGCGGGTGTGGTCGACATCGGCCGACCTCGCCGGGCGGGCGCAGTGCGGGAAGCGGCAGGTGCCGTCGCGCTGGACCACTTGCTCGCGCATCCGGTCGGGGACCTCGTACGAGTCGGTGTGCAGCAGCTCGGCGAGGTCGAGGACCGGCCGGACGGT
Organism: Nocardioides sp. FY1077; assembly: GCF_058681775.1. Lineage (NCBI taxonomy): Bacteria > Bacillati > Actinomycetota > Actinomycetes > Propionibacteriales > Nocardioidaceae > Nocardioides > Nocardioides sp. FY1077. The sequence goes on from NZ_JBZWDB010000002.1 coordinate 943,994, forward strand.
GACCTGGGTGCTGCTGGTGGCGCACCAGGTCTTGACCTGGTCAGCGGTGACGAACGAGCGGGTCCTCTCGACCCGGGCGAGGTGTAGGTCCGACGTGGCGTTGGTGAGGGCAGCGTCGCTGAGATGGACGTGCAGCACCACCTGGCGCGCCGGGCGCCGTCTGCGGAGCGTGGGCTCGGCCTCGGTGTCGTCGCGGGTCAGGTCGAGTGCGGTCTGGGCACGGGCGATCTCACCCACGGCCATTGCGCGGCGGGCGTTGAGGGACTCGGTGCAGCCCAGGTCGGCCAGCTGCGCGGCGCAGTGCGCGACTGCGGCGTCCAGGTCGAGCGCGTCGGCCAGGTCGAGGTCGCCCTGCACGTGCATCGTGCCGAACACCGACACCTGGGAGGTGTCCACGTCGAAGCAGCGGTCGTCGGCCGCCTTCGCCGCTCGCACCCGCGCCTGTGCCGGGTCGTGACGAAGGATCGCCTCGTCGACCAACCGGTCGAGCGCGCGGTAGCCGATCTTCGAGGCCACCGGGGCGACGTGGCGGTCCACGAACGCCGCAGCGTCCGGGCTCAGCACCAGGGTCTGCTCCGCCACCCGGCGGGCACGCCACACCTGCACATCGCCGGCGGTGACGCGGGACCACAGGCGGGGCAGACGGTGGGCGATCTCGAGGGCGTGGCCGACGTACCGCATGCCGGCGTCGCTGCTCATCCCGAGAGCGGCGGCGAGCTCGATGACCGCGAACTCCGAGACCAGTGGCGCACCGTCACCTGCGACCGCGAGCTGCTGGTCGGTCCCGGGAACGGCCGCGGCGAGGTCTCGGTCGTCGGGCTCCAGCTCGTTCTCGGCGGCCCACTCCACCGCCGTGGTCAACAGCCCGACCTCGGCGGCGTCCGCGGCCTGCCGGTAGGACCTCGCGCGCTCCAGCAGCGAGCCTGCTGCGGGCCCCTGACGGCGGGGGCGGAGGGCGGTCGAGGTCATGACCTCATTCTACTCGAACACACGTTCGATTACAGGGGTTCTCCACCGGCTCGATGGCCGGGTTGCGGGGTCTCGATACACCTCGTCGCTGGCGCTCCTCGGCACTCGACCAACGAGGCGCTGGCGCTGGCGCTCCTCGGTGCTCGACCAACGAGGGGCCGGCGCTCCTCGGCACTCGACCAACGAGGCGCTGGCGCTCCTCGGTGCTCGACCAACGAGGGGCCGGCGCTCCTCGGCACTCGACCAACGAGGCGCTGGCGCTCCTCGGCACTCGACCAACGAGGCGCTGGCGCTCCTCGGCACTCGACCAGCGAGGCGCTGGCGCTGGCGCGCCCTGCTCGACCGACGAGGGGACGCGCTGGGGCGCCCTGCTCGACCACTGGTGTGCCGGGTCTCGACACGAGCGCTGGCGCGCCCTGGTCGACCGACGAGGGGACGCGCGTGCGCGCGCCCCCTGGCCGTCGACGGACCGGACGCTAGGCGGGCGGGGAGACGACGACGACGAGGTCGCCTCCCTCGACGGCCTGGGTGCCGGAGACGGCGACGCGGTCCACGGTGCCGGCGACGGGGGTGGTGATGGAGGCCTCCATCTTCATCGCCTCGATCGTGGCCACGGTGTCACCGGCCGCGACGGAGTCTCCGGCGGCGACGGTCACGGTCACCACGCCCTGGAACGGCGCCGCGACCTGGCCCGGCACGGAGGTGTCGGCCTTCTCGACGGCGGCGACCTCGGAGGCCACCGAGCGGTCGCGCACCGGCAGCGGGCGCATCTGGCCGTTGATCGTGCACATCACGGTGCGCACACCCCGCTCGTCGGGCTCGCCGATGGCGCGCACCCCCAGCAGCAGCGTCTTGCCCTCGGCGAGCTCGACGGAGTGCTCCTCGCCGTGGCGCAGGCCGTAGAGGTAGTCGAGGGTCGAGAGCACCGAGACGTCGCCGTACCTGGCTCGCGACTCGCGGAACTCCTTGGTGGGCCCGGGGAAGAGCAGCTCGTTGAGGGTGGCGCGGCGGGTGGCGGGGCCGACGTCGGCGCCGAGGCCCGCGGCCTGCTCGGGGGTCAGCTCGGCGGCCGGGGGCTCGTAGGAGCGGCCCTCGAGCGCCTTGGTGCGGAACGGCTCGGGCCAGCCTCCGGGCGGGTCGCCGAGCTCGCCGTGCAGGAAGCCGATGACCGAGCCGGGGATGTCGAAGGACGCCGGGTCGGCGGCGAACTCGGCGGGGTCGGCGCCCGCGGCGACGAGGTGGAGTGCGAGGTCGCCCACGACCTTCGAGGACGGCGTCACCTTCACGACCCGCCCGAGGATGTCGTTGGCGGCGGCGTACATGTCCTCCACCTGCTCGAACTTCTCCCCGAGGCCCAGCGCGATGGCCTGCTGGCGCAGGTTGGAGAGCTGGCCGCCGGGGATCTCGTGGCGGTAGACCCGCCCGGTCGGCGCCGGCAGCCCCGACTCGAACGGCGCGTAGACCCGGCGCACGGCCTCCCAGTAGGGCTCCAGGGCGTTGACGGCGGCGAGGTCGAGGCCGGTCTCCCGCGCGGAGTGGTTGGTGCCGGCCACGAGCGCCGACAGCGGCGGCTGCGAGGTGGTGCCGGCCATCGAGGCGGTCGCGGCGTCGACGGCGTCGACCCCCGCGTCGATCGCGGCCAGCAGGGTGGCCAGCTGGCCGCCGGGGGTGTCGTGGGTGTGCAGGTGCACCGGCAGGTCGAAGCGCTCGCGCAGCGCGGTGACCAGCGTGCGCGCGGCGGGGGCCCGCAGCAGGCCGGCCATGTCCTTGATCGCCAGCACGTGCGCACCGGCGTCGACGATCTGCGCGGCGAGGTCGAGGTAGTAGTCGAGGGTGTAGAGGTCCTCGTCGGGGTCGGAGAGGTCGCCGGTGTAGCACAGCGCCACCTCCGCCACGGCGGTGCCGGTGGCGCGCACGGCGGCGATCGCCGGGCGCATCTGCTCCACGTCGTTGAGCGCGTCGAAGATGCGGAACACGTCGATGCCGGCGGCCGCGGCCTCCGCCACGAACGCGTCGGTCACCTCCGTCGGGTACGGCGTGTAGCCGACCGTGTTGCGCCCGCGCAGCAGCATCTGCAGGCAGATGTTCGGCACGGCCTGGCGCAGCTGCGCCAGCCGCTCCCACGGGTCCTCGGAGAGGAACCGCAGCGCCACGTCGTACGTCGCGCCGCCCCAGGCCTCCAGCGACCAGAGCTGCGGGGTGGTGCGGGCGACGTGCCCGGCGACGGCGAGCAGGTCGGTGGTGCGCACCCGGGTGGCCAGCAACGACTGGTGGGCGTCGCGGAACGTGGTGTCGGTGACCGCCACGCCCTCCCGCTCGCGCAGGGCGCGGGCGAATCCGTCGGGACCCAGGCGCAGCAGCTCCTGGCGGCTGCCGTCGGGGGCCGGCACGGTGAGGTCGGTCGCGGGCAGCTTGGCGGAGGGGTGGAGGCTCACCGGCGCCTCGCCGTGGGGCTTGTTGACGGTCACGTCGGCGAGGTAGGAGAGCAGCTTGGTGCCGCGGTCGCCCGAGGCGCGCGCGGTGAGCAGCTGGGGGTGGGTCTCGATGAACGACGTGGTCACCCGCCCGGCGGCGAAGTCGGGGTCGTCGAGCAGCGCCTGGAGGAACGGGATGTTGGTGGAGACCCCGCGGATGCGGAACTCGGTGACCGCACGCCGTGCCCGGGCCACCGCGCTGGGGAAGTCGCGCCCGCGGCAGGTGAGCTTGGCCAGCATCGAGTCGAAGTGGGCGCTGACCTCGGCACCTGAGTACGTCGTGCCGCCGTCGACGCGCACGCCGGCGCCGCCGGGGGAGCGGTAGGTCGTGATGGTGCCGGTGTCGGGGCGGAAGTCGTTGGCGGGGTCCTCGGTGGTGATGCGGCACTGCAGGGCCGCACCGCGCAGCTGCACGGTCTCCTGCGACAGCCCGAGGTCGGCGAGGGTCTCACCGGAGGCGATGCGCAGCTGGGCCTGCACGAGGTCGACGTCGGTGACCTCCTCGGTGACGGTGTGCTCCACCTGGATGCGGGGGTTCATCTCGATGAAGACGTAGCGGCCCTCGGGGTCGAGCAGGAACTCCACGGTGCCGGCGTTGCGGTAGCCGATCTCGCGGGCGAACCGCACGGCGTCGGCGCACATCCGCTCCCGCAGCTCGGCGGGCAGGTTGGGCGCCGGCGCGATCTCCACGACCTTCTGGTGGCGTCGCTGCACCGAGCAGTCGCGCTCGAACAGGTGGATGACCCCACCCTCGGCGTCGGCCAGGATCTGCACCTCGATGTGGCGCGGCTCGACCACGGCCTGCTCGATGAACACCGTCGGGTCGCCGAACGCCGCCTCGCCCTCGCGCATGCACGTCTCGACGGCCTCGCGCAGCCGGGCGGGGTCGTCGACGCGGCGCATGCCGCGCCCGCCGCCACCGGCCACGGCCTTCACGAAGAGCGGGTACGGCAGGTCGGAGGCCGACTCCACCAGCGCGTCGACGTCGGTGGAGGGCTCCACGCCGGCCAGCGTCGGCACGCCGGCGGCCTTCGCCGCGGCGATCGCGCGGGCCTTGTTGCCGGTGAGCTCGAGGACGTCGGCGGTGGGGCCGACGAACGTGATGCCGGCGTTGGTGCAGGCCTCGGCGAGCGCGGGGTTCTCCGAGAGGAAGCCGTAGCCGGGGTAGACGGCGTCGGCGCCCGCCTGCACGGCCGCGGCGACGATCGCGTCGGGGTCGAGGTAGGTGCGCACGGGGTGGCCGCGCTCGCCGATCTCGTAGGCCTCGTCGGCCTTGAGCCGGTGCTCCGACCCGCGGTCCTCGTAGGGGAAGACCGCCACGGTCTCCGCGCCCAGCTCGAACGACGCCCGGAACGCCCGGATCGCGATCTCGCCCCGGTTGGCCACCAGCACCTTGTTGAACATGCCCGGAGGGTATCGACGTCGCGGGCCTAGGTCATCGGCTCGTCCACCAGGCGGGTCGGGCCGCGGAACTGCTCCACCAGGCCGGGCACCGCGGTGGCCGCCAGGGCCTCCGCGACACCGACCGGGACGTCGGGCACGACCACGACCTGCCGCCCGCCGGCGGTGGTGGCCAGCAGCGAGCACAGCCCGGCACGCCGCTGGAACCACGTGGCGCGGAACGTCCAGCCGATCACGGCCGAGCCCCGCAGCACGTCGCGTCGCTGCAGCAGGCTGCCCTGGCGGGCCACCAGGTGCCCGTCGACGTAGGCGTGGCCCAGCGCGCGCGCCCGGTCACCACCCAGCGCCACCCCGGCCACCAGCACGCCCGCGGCCACGGCGAGCAGCCACGACGACGCCCCCCGCACGTCGGCGGCCACCGCCGCCCCGAGCAGCACCGCCACCACGGCCGCCGGCACGACGGCGCGGGCCCGCACCCGGCGGACGGCGGCCGGCCCGTGCGGCACCAGCGGCCCGGTCACCGGGGCGACGGACCCGACCACCCCGACGGCGGCGCGCACCACCACGTCGTACGGCGCCGGGGGCACCAGCAGCGCGCTGCTCTGCGCGTCGTCGCCGCGCAGGCCGGTGACGACGGCCGACAGCCGGGCGCCGCCCGCCAGCCGCAGGCCCACCGGCCGGGCCAGCGACACCCCGCTCACCCGGGCCTCGTCGAGGCTGGTCTCACGGGTGGTGAGCAGGCCGCGGCGCAGGTGCCAGCTGCTGCCGGCGTGACGCAGCGTGAAGTCCCAGTTGGCCACCAGGTAGGCCACCACCGCGAGCGCCGCGACCAGCAGCAGTCCGAGCGCCGCCAGCAGCGGGACGGCGGCCAGCAGCGACAGCGACGACACCCGGCGGGCCACGCCGTCCAGGTCGAGGCGCTCGACGCCGCCGGCCACGTCGAGCAGCTGCGCGCCGCCCCCGACCACCGCGAGGGCCAGCACCAGCCCCGAGCTGGTGAGCGGGGCGTAGCGCGCCCACGACGGCCGCAGCGCCACGAGCGGCGGGCGCGGCGCGGCCGGTCCCGGGCCGTCGTACGCGCCGGCGGGGCCGTCGGGGCCGTCGGGGCCGTCGGGGCCGTCGGGGAGCGGGGCGGCGCGCAGCAGGTCGTCGCGCAGCCGGTGGGCCCGCTCGACGGGCAGCCCGTCGAGGGCGAGCACCTCGTCGTCGTCGGTGGAGGCCGTGCCGGTGCCGATGCGCACGGTGGTCAGCCGGAGCGCCCGCTGCACCAGCGAGGAGGTGAGGTCGACGGTGCGCACCCGGTCGACGGGGGTGGACAGCACGTGGCGCTCGAGGAGGCCGCGGCGCAGCTCCACCCGTCCGGCTGCCACGCGGAACCGGGTGGTGACGTAGCGCAGCACGCCGAGCACCACCGGGACGACGACGCCGAGGAGCTGCCACGTCGAGCCCATGGCGCTGCCGGCCACCCACACGGCCAGCAGCGCGGGCAGGAACTTCACCACCTCGCGCAGCGGGTGGACCAGCAGCATCCGGGGGTCGAGGCGCTGCCACGAGCCGTCGTCGGGCCCCACGGGCGCCACGGGCCCCACCGGCGCCGCCCGCTCCGCCGGCTCCGGCCCCACGGGCACCGTCACGTCGCGTCGCCCTCGACGGCGTCGGCGCGCAGGGTGAGCTCGTCGACGAGGCGCTGCGCGCGCTGCCGGTCGAGGCCGGAGATGCGCAGGGCGCCGGCCGCCGAGGCGGTGGTGACGGTGACGGTGGCCAGCCGGAACGCCCGCTCGACGGGCCCCTGCACGTGGTCGACGGTCTGGATGCGCGACATCGGGGCGATCCGCCGCTCGCGGCTCCACCAGCCGCTCTGGGTGTAGACGGCGGTGTCGGTGACCTCCCAGCGGTGCACCGCCCAGCGGCACCGCGGCACGACGGCCGCCCACGCCACCACCAGCACGCAGAGGCCCGCGACCATCCACCAGCGCACGTCGACGGCGTCGACCACGGCGCCCACCCCGACCAGCACGGCGACGGTGACGGCACCCTCGAGGAGGGTCTCCACGGTCCACATCGTGCGGGCCCGCGGGCTCACGCGCTGGCCGGGCTCGCGCAGGGCGGGGACGGGCTGCGACATGCCCCGAGCCTAGGCGGGCGCACCCCCGGGGGCGCCCGCCGCCGGCGTCAGTCCTTCAGCTCGCAGATGACCTCGCCGTTGGTGACGGTGGCGCCCACCGTCGCGGCGAGGCCGGTGACGGTGCCGGCCTTGTGGGCCTTCAGTGGCTGCTCCATCTTCATGGCCTCGATGACCACCACGGTGTCGCCCTCGGCCACGGTGTCGCCCTCGGCGACGGTGACCTTGACGACGGTGCCCTGCATGGGGCTGGTCACGGCGTCGCCGCTGGCCGCCGCGCCCGCCTTGCGGCCGCCGGCGCGCTTGGGCTTCTTCGCGCCGCCGGCCGGGCCGGTCGCCAGGGCGCCGAGGCCGCCGGGCAGGACCACCTCGAGGCGGCGTCCGCCGACCTCCACGACGACGCGCTGGCGCTCGTCCTCCTCACCGGCCTCGCCGGCCTCGCCGGCGTAGGGCTCGAGCTGGTTGTCGAAGTCGGTCTCGATCCACTGGGTGTAGACGCTGAACGTGCCGGTGCGGTCGTCGCCGGTGCCCACGAAGGCCGGGTCGGAGACCACCGCGCGGTGGAACGGGATCACGGTGGGCATGCCGTCGACGACGAACTCGTCGAGGGCGCGCCGCGAGCGCTCGAGGGCCTGGGTGCGGTCGCGGCCGGTGACGACCAGCTTGGCGATGAGGGAGTCGAAGGCGCCGGGGATGGTCTCGCCCGACACGTAGCCGCCGTCGACGCGGACGCCGGGGCCGCTCGGCGGCGCCCACGCGGTGAGGGTGCCGGGGGCGGGCATGAAGCCGCGGCCGCCGTCCTCGGCGTTGATGCGGAACTCGATGGAGTGCCCGCGCACCTCGGGGTCGTCGTAGCCGAGCTCCTCGCCGGCGGCGATGCGGAACATCTCGCGCACCAGGTCGATGCCGGTGACCTCCTCGGAGACGCAGTGCTCGACCTGCAGGCGGGTGTTGACCTCGAGGAAGGAGATGGTGCCGTCCTTGGCGACGAGGAACTCACAGGTGCCGGCGCCGACGTACCCGGCCTCCTTGAGGATGGCCTTCGACGACTCGTAGAGGCGGGCGACCTGGTCGTCGGTGAGGTACGGCGCGGGCGCCTCCTCGACCAGCTTCTGGTTGCGGCGCTGCAGCGAGCAGTCGCGGGTGGAGACGACCACGACGTTGCCGTGCTGGTCGGCCAGGCACTGGGTCTCGACGTGGCGGGGCTGGTCGAGGAACTTCTCGACCAGGCACTCGCCGCGGCCGAACGCGGAGACGGCCTCGCGCACCGCCGACTCGTAGGCGTCGGGGATGTCCTCGAGGGTGGTGGCGACCTTGAGGCCGCGACCGCCGCCGCCGAAGACGGCCTTGATCGCGACGGGCAGTCCGTTGGCCTCCGCGAACGCGACGACCTCGTCGGCGTCGGCGACGGGGTCCTTGGTGCCGGGGGCGAGCGGCGCCTTGGCGCGCTCGGCGATGTGCTTGGCCTTGGCCTTGTCGCCGAGGGCCTCGATGGCCGCGGGCGGCGGACCGATCCACACCAGGCCCGCGTCGATCACGGCCTGCGCGAAGTCGGCGTTCTCGGCGAGGAAGCCGTAGCCCGGGTGCACGGAGTCGGCGCCCGACCTCTTCGCCACCGCGACGATCTTGGCGATGTCGAGGTAGGAGTCGGCGGGGGTGGCGCCGTCGAGGGAGTGCGCCTCGTCGGCCATCCGCACGAACACGGCGTCGCGGTCGGGCTCGGCGTAGACGGCGACGCTGCCGATGCCGGCGTCCTTGCAGGCCCGGATGACCCGGACCGCGATCTCGCCGCGGTTGGCGATGAGGACCTTCTGCAGCGGCGTGGTCTGCGGCACCTGGGGACTCCTGTGGCTCGGACGGATCAGCGGGCGGGCGGGTCTCGCGACGGGTCCGTGGCGGACCCGACGGGCAGGCTATCGCCCGTCCTCGCGCGGCGTCGGCGAGGTCTGTCCTGCGGAACTCCGCCGTGGTTAACAACCGCTAACCTCGGCGCTAGCATGGGGACATGACCGGAGTCACACCGTCCCCGACCGCCTTCGAGCTCTCCCGCGAGCACGAGGAGTTCCGCCGCAGCGTCCGCGAGTTCGCAGAGGCCGAGATCGCGCCGCACGCCGCGCGCTGGGACCGCGAGCACCACTTCCCGGTCGACGTCGTGCAGCGGATGGGCGCGCTGGGGCTCTTCGGCCTCACCGCGCCCGAGGAGTACGGCGGCGCCGGCGAGGACGGCGACTTCACCAGCCTGTGCGTGGCGATCGAGGAGATCGGGCGCGTCGACCAGTCGATGGGCATCACGCTGCAGGCCGGGGTCGGGCTGGGCATCAACCCGGTGCTCACCTACGGCACCGCGGAACAGAAGGAGCAGTGGCTGCCGACGCTGGTGGCCGGGGAGCAGCTGGCCGGCTTCGGCCTCACCGAGCCCGGTGCGGGCTCGGACGCCGGCGCGACCGCCACCCGCGCCGAGCTGGTGGGCGACGAGTGGGTCGTCGACGGCGCCAAGCAGTTCATCACCAACTCCGGGTCCTCGATCACCTCGCTCGTCACGGTGACCGCCCGCACGGGCCGCCGCGACGACGGCCGCCCGGAGATCTCGGCGATCATGGTGCCGGCCGGCACGCCCGGGTTCACCGCCGAGAAGGCCTACGACAAGCTCGGCTGGCACGCCTCCGACACCCACCCGCTGTCGTTCAGCGACGCACGGGTCCCGGCCGACCACCTGCTCGGCGAGCGCGGTCGCGGCTACGCGCAGTTCCTGGCCACGCTCGACGACGGCCGGGTCGCCATCTCCGCGCTCTCCGTCGGCTGCATCCAGGCCTGCCTCGACATGGCTCTGGCGTACGCCGGGGAGCGGCAGACCTTCGGTGGACCGATCGGGCGCAAGCAAGGGGTGGCGTTCCAGCTGGCCGACCTCGAGGTGATGCTGCACGCCAGCCGGATGCTGACCTACCGCGCCGCGGCCATGAAGGACGCCGGCGCGCCCTACCGCGACTTCAAGCAGGCCGCGGCCGTCGCGAAGCTGTACACCACGGAGTCGGCGGTCACCGCCACCCGCATCGCCACCCAGGTCTTCGGCGGCTACGGGTTCATGGAGGAGTACCCGGTGGCCCGCTTCTACCGCGACGCCAAGGTGCTCGAGATCGGCGAGGGCACCTCCGAGGTGCAACGGATGCTGATCGCCCGGGGTCTCGGCCTGCCCGTGGAGTGAGCGACACGCCGACCCCTCTTGGGGTGAGCCGTACGCCGCGGGTGCAGGCGTACAACTAGCCCGTTCCCCACCCGGAGGTGTTACGTGGTCCCGTCGTTCCTGGCCCGAGAGAAGACCGTGGCGCCGCCCGGCTTCAACCGTTGGCTGATCCCCCCGGCAGCCCTGGCGGTGCACCTGTGCATCGGCCAGGTCTACGCCACCAGCGTCTACAAGACCGCGCTCGTCGAGCACTTCGACTCCAGCCTCACCGCGGTGGGCATCTCGTTCTCCATCGCCATCGTGATGCTCGGCGTCTCGGCGGCGCTCTTCGGCACCTGGGTCGACCGCAACGGCCCGCGCGCGGCGATGTTCGTGGCCGCCTGCTTCTGGGTCACCGGCTTCCTCGTGGGCGCCCTGGGCATCGCCGTGGGCAGCATCTGGGTCTTCTACCTCGGGTACGGCGTGATCGGCGGCATCGGGCTCGGCATCGGCTACATCTCGCCGGTCTCGACCCTGATCAAGTGGTTCCCCGACCGCCCGGGCCTGGCCACCGGCATGGCGATCATGGGCTTCGGCGGCGGCGCGCTGATCGCCAGCCCGCTCAGCGGCGAGCTGCTGGCCGCCTACGACCCGTCGTTCAACGCCACGCAGAACCCCGTGGCCGACGGCCGCGCGCTGGTGCTGCTCTTCCTCACCCTGGCCGCGCTGTACCTGCTCTTCATGATGTTCGGTGCGTTCTCCATGCGGGTGCCGGCCGAGGGCTGGAAGCCCGACGGCTTCGACCCCGCGTCGGTGAAGCAGAAGAGCCTGGTCACCACCGACAGCGTCTCGGCGTCCAACGCCATCAAGACCCCGCAGTTCTGGCTGCTGTGGACCATCCTGTTCTGCAACGTCACCGCCGGCATCGGCATCCTCGAGCAGGCCTCGCCGATGATCCAGGACTTCTTCCGCGACGGCGACACCAGCACGGTCTCCGTGGTCGCGGCCGGCGGCTTCGTCGGCATGCTGTCGATCTTCAACATGGCCGGGCGCTTCGTGTGGTCCTCGACCTCCGACGTGATCGGGCGCAAGGGCATCTACTTCCTCTACCTCGGCCTCGGCCTGGTGCTCTACGTGCTGCTGGCCACCGTCGGCACCGTGTCCACCGGGGTGTTCGTGCTGCTCGCGGCGGTCATCATCAGCTTCTACGGCGGCGGCTTCGCCACGATCCCGGCGTACCTGCGCGACCTGTTCGGCACCTTCCAGGTCGGCGCCATCCACGGCCGCCTGCTCACCGCCTGGTCGGCGGCCGGTGTGGTCGGTCCGCTCATCGTCAACACCGTGCTGGACAGCTCGGGGGAGCCCGGCAGCCTCACCGCCGACGCCTACCGCCCGGCGCTGTTCATCATGGTCGGGCTCCTCGCGGTCGGCCTGCTGGCCAACGCGATGGTGCGCCCGGTCGCCAGCAAGCACCACGAGCCGTCGCGCGAGCGCGCGACCGAGGGGAGCCACGCATGAGCAGGGTCGTCGTGTCCTGGGCGCTGGTCGCCGTGCCGCTGGCGTACGGCATCGTCGAGACCGTGCGCAAGGCCTCCACGCTCTTCACGGGCTAGTCCGCAGCGGGCCCGAAGCGGGGCCCGACGCCGGGCCGGGGCCAGCGGTGTCCCGGCCCGGCGTCCGTGCGCCGGCGCGGTGGCCTAGCCTGAGCCCATGGGTGACCGGTGCCGGCGACTCCTCGCCGAGGTGGGTCGCTTCCTCGCAGTGGGCGGCCTGGCCACCGTGGTGGCCCTGATGCTGTTCAACCTGCTGGTGCACGGGTTCTCCTCGGGCGGCTCCGCGCCGCTCACCGACCAGCCGATCCTGGCCTACGTGCTGGCCAACTTCGTCGGCATGCTGATCAGCTACCGCGGCACCCGCAGCTGGGCCTTCCGCGACCGTCCGCCGCGCCAGGCCGACGGTGGGCGCTCGGCGTTCCTCGTCATCAACGTCGCCACGATGGCCCTGCCGGTGCTGTGCCTGGTCGTCAGCCGTGACGTGCTCGGGCTCGACGACCCCGTCTCCGACAACATCGCGGCCAACGTGATCGGCCTGGCGCTCGGGGTGGTCGCCCGCTTCTGGCTGTTCCGCACCTACGTCTTCCAGCGACCGATCGGGCTCTCCGACATCTACCCGCCCGAGGAGTCGCCGGCCACCGGCGTCAGCGCGGCGCCCACAGCGCGGTCCACGAGTGACCGAGTCCCGCCGTCAGCTCCCGGAGGAGCGGCAGGCTGACGCCGACCACGTTGTGGTGGTCGCCCTCGATGCCGGTGACGAAGGCCCCGCCGAGGCCGTCGACGGTGAAGGCGCCCGCGACGTGCAGCGGCTCGCCGGTGGCGACGTAGGCGGCCACCTCGTCGTCGTCGACGTCGGCGAAGTGCACGGTGGTCGACGCGGTGGCCGAGACGGTGCGCCCCGACGGCAGGTCGCGCAGGCAGTGGCCGGTGCGCAGGACGCCGGAGCGCCCCCGCATCGCGCCCCACCGTGCGACGGCCTCCGCGGCGTCGGCGGGCTTGCCCAGCGCCCGGCCGTCGAGCTCGAGCACGGAGTCGCAGCCGAGCACGAGGGCGTCCGACGGCACCCGGTCGCCCTCGGCGACGGCGGCGCACTTCAGCTCCGCCAGGCCGAGCGCGAGGTCGGCGGGGGCGAGGCCGTCGAGCTGCGACTCGTCGACGCCGCTGACCACCACGAGGGGGTCGAGACCGGCGCTGCGCAGGGTGGCGAGGCGGGCGGGGGAGGCGCTGGCCAGCACGAAGGTGGTCACGCCCCGACCCTAGGCGGTGGGGGCGGTGCGGGGGGTGGGGCGGTGGCTCAGCCGTCGCGCCGGCCCACGAGCGGCAGGGCGTCGCCGAAGGTGCAGGCGGTGAGCGCGCTCAGCGCGTCGGCCTCGTCCACGTGCTCGGGGGCGCGCATCGCGAGCATCACGTTGAGCAGCATCCCGTGGGCCACGAAGTCCCGGGCCCGGTCGTCGGTACAGCCGGTGCGCTGCACCGTGGCGTAGATCCGGCCCATGCCGGCCCGGGCGTGGGCGGCCACGTCGTCGAGGTCGCCGGCGGAGAAGCCGTGCATCATCACCTGCAGCAGCGACCGGTCGGCCAGCAGGTCGGCGTACGCCGCGCCGAGGCGTCCCCAGTCGTCCTCGTCCTCGGGATCGAACGGTCCCTGGGCCAGCACCTCGGCGAAGCCGCGGTCGATGCGGTGGACGGCCCGGTCGAACACCTCGAGGAACAGCTCGAGCTTGGTGCCGAAGATCCGCACGACGTAGGGCTGCGACACCCCGGCCTCGCGGGCGACGGCGTCGGTGCTGGTGCCGTGGTAGCCGCCCCGGGCGAAGGCGCGGGTGGCGGCGTCGAGCACCAGCTCGCGCCGGTCCTGCGCGTTCATCCGGGGGACGGGGGCGGTCGGTTCCGGGGCCATGGTTGACAGGTTATCAGTCGATTACCTAACGTCGTCGGCAGGAGGTGATCATCCGATGCCTTCCTGAATCCGCCTCGTCGCCCCGGAGACCCCCATGGCCCTGCTCGACCGCCCCGCCACGCCCGAGACCCCCGCACCCCCACCCGGCTCCGGCCGCCGACGCCCGGTCGCCCTGGCCGTGGTCGCCGCGTCGCTGCCGATGTTCATGGCCACCCTCGACAACCTGGTGATGACCACTGCGCTGCCGGTGGTGCAGGCCGACCTCGACGCGAGCGTGGGCCAGCTGTCCTGGTTCCTCAACGCCTACACGCTCGCCTTCGCCACCTTCATGCTGCCCGCGGCCACGCTCGGTGACCGGCTCGGTCGGCGCGCCGTGATGCTCGCCGGCATCACGGTGTTCACCGCCGCCTCGATCGCCGCCGCGCTCAGCACCACCGCCGAGGCGCTGGTGGCCGCCCGAGCCGTGCAGGGGCTCGGCGCGGCCGCGATCATGCCCCTGTCGCTGACCCTGCTGGCCGCCGCGGTGCCGCCGGCGAAGCGGGCGGTGGCCATCGGCATCTGGGGCGGGGTCTCCGGCCTCGGCGTCGGCCTGGGACCCGTCGTGGGCGGGGCGGTCGTCGAGGGCGTCAGCTGGCAGGCCATCTTCTGGCTCAACGTGCCGGTCGCCGTGGTGGCCGTGCCCCTGCTGCTGCTGGCCGTGCCGGAGTCGCGCGGGGCGTGGAAGCGTCTCGACCCCGTCGGCACGCTGCTGCTCGGCGGCGCGGTGGTGCTCGGCATCTGGGGCATCGTGCACGGCAACGACGAGGGCTGGGACGCCCCGCAGGTGCTGGTGCCGCTGGTGGCCTCGGTGCTGCTGCTGCCGGCGTACGTCGCCTGGGCGCGCGGTCGCGACCACGCCGTGCTGCCGCTGCGGCTGTTCGCCGCGCGCGGGTTCAGCGTGGCCAACGTCATCGGGCTGACCTTCACCCTCGGCATGTTCGGCACGGTCTTCCTGCTCTCGCAGTACCTCCAGGTCGTCGACGGCTACTCCCCGCTCGAGGCCGGCGTGCGCACTCTGCCCTGGACGGCCGCGCCGATGGTGGTGGCGCCGATCGCGGGGGCTCTCGCGGCCCGCACCGGCCTGCGCGCGCTGCTGGTCACCGGACTGCTGCTGCAGACGGGGTCGCTGGTGTGGTTCGCCTGGCTCACCGAGCACCAGTCGTCGTACGCCGCGTTCGTGCCGGCCCTGGCGATGGCCGGCATCGGCATGGGGCTGACGTTCGCCCCGAGCGCCACGGCGGTGCTCGAGGGGCTGCCCGACGACGACTTCGCCATCGCCAGCTCGGCCAACTCCACGATCCGCGAGTTCGGTGTGGCCCTCGGCATCGCCGTGCTCACCGCGGTCTTCCTCGGCGCGGGCGGCGACATCACCCCGACCGGGTACGACGGCGCCATCGGCGTCGCGCTGCTGACCGGGGCCGGGGCCGTCGCGGTCGCTGCGCTGGCCGCGCTGGCCGCGCCCGGGCGGGTGCGCGACCGCCAGTAGGCCGGCCGGCGGGTCAGCGGGGGAGGCCGCTGGCCCGCCACCCGCCCGGGCCGTGCGGCGGTGTGTGCCGCACCAGCCGGTGGGGTGCCGCCCACACCGGGCGCGGGCGGGCCGGCGCCGGGGCCCCGCCGCCCAGCGACGCGACGACCGCCACCAGGGCGGCCAGCTCGTCGGGGGTGGGGTCGCCCGAGACCACCCGCAGCACGGGCTGCGCCGGCTGCGCGGCGGCGCCGTCCTCGCCGGTCACCGTCGTCTCGGCGGCCATCAGAGGGGGATGTTCCCGTGCTTCTTGGCCGGCAGGGTCTCCCGCTTGGAGCGCAGCAGCCGCAGTGCGCGGGTGACCTCCACCCGCGTCTCGTGGGGCGTGATCACGGCGTCGACGTAGCCGCGCTCGGCAGCGACGTAGGGGTTGGCCAGCGTGGTCTCGTACTCGTCGATCAGCTCGGCGCGGCGCGCCTCGACGTCGCCGCCGTCGGCCTCGACCTGCGCGAGCTCCTTGCGGTGCACGATGTTGGCCGCGCCCTGGGCGCCCATCACCGCGATCTGGGCGGTGGGCCAGGCGAGGTTCATGTCGGCGCCGAGGTGCTTGGAGCCCATCACGTCGTAGGCGCCGCCGTAGGCCTTGCGGGTGATGATCGTGACCAGCGGGACGGTGGCCTCGGCGTAGGCGTAGATGAGCTTGGCGCCGCGCCGGATGATGCCGTTCCACTCCTGGTCGGTGCCGGGCAGGAAGCCGGGCACGTCGACGAAGGTGAGCACCGGCAGGTTGAAGGCGTCGCAGAACCGCACGAACCGGGCGGCCTTCTCGGAGGCGTCGATGTCGAGGGTGCCGGCCAGCTGCATGGGCTGGTTGGCCACCACGCCGACCGACTGCCCCTCCACCCGGCCGAAGCCGACGAGCAGGTTGGGGGCGAACAGCTCCTGGACCTCGAGGAACTCCTGGTCGTCGAGCACCGTCTCGATGACGGTGTGCATGTCGTAGGGCTGGTTGGGGGAGTCGGGGACGATCGTGTCGAGCGCCAGGTCGAGCTCGGAGGGCGTCAGGTCGGCCGGCTCGTCGAAGGCCGGCGCGGGGTCGAGGTTGTTCTGCGGCAGGAACGACAGCAGCGACTTCACGTAGTCGATCGCGTCGTCCTCGTCGGCGCCCATGTAGTGGGCGTTGCCCGACTTGGTGTTGTGGGTGCGCGCGCCGCCGAGGTCCTCCATCGACACGTCCTCGCCGGTGACGGTCTTGATGACGTCGGGGCCGGTGATGAACATGGCGGAGGTCTGGTCGACCATCACGGTGAAGTCGGTGACGGCGGGGGAGTAGACGTGGCCGCCGGCGCAGTTGCCCATGATCATCGAGATCTGCGGGATGACCCCCGAGGCGTGCACGTTGCGGCGGAAGATCTCGCCGTACAGGCCGAGGGAGACCACGCCCTCCTGGATGCGGGCGCCGGCGCCCTCGTTGATGCCGATGATCGGGCAGCCGGTCTTGATCGCGAGGTCCATCACCTTGGTGATCTTCTCGCCGTACACCTCGCCCAGCGAGCCGCCGAACACGGTGAAGTCCTGGGAGAACACGCACACCTGGCGACCCCCGATGGTGCCGTAGCCGGTGATCACGCCGTCGCCGTACGGGCGGTTCTTCTCCAGGCCGAACGCGGTGGAGCGGTGGCGCGCCAGCTCGTCGAGCTCGACGAAGGAGCCCTCGTCGAAGAGCCGCTCGATGCGCTCGCGGGCGGTCAACCGGCCCTTGGCGTGCTGCTTCTCGACCGCCTTGGCCGACCCTGCGTGGACGGCCGCGTCGAGGCGGCGGTCGAGGTCGGCGAGCTTGCCGGCGGTCGTGTGGAGGTCGAGGTCGTCGGGGACCTCGGTGCCCTCGCCTGGCTGTGCGCTCACGTGTATCCGGCCTCCTGAACTGACCCGTCGGGTGGACGTGCGTCAGGGTAGTGCCCGTGACCCCCGAGCCTCCCGCGCGCCCACTCCACGACCCGGCGCAGGCCCTGGACCGCTCCCGGCTGGCCCGCCCCGGCCCGGGCCTGCGCGTGGAGGTGGTCGAGGAGACCGGCTCCACCAATGCCCTCGTCGCCGCGCGTGCCCGCGCCGGGGAGCCCGAGGGGCTGGTCGTGGTGGCCGAGCACCAGACCGCCGGCCGGGGGCGGCTCGACCGCGGCTGGACCATGCCCGCGCGCACCTCGCTGCCCTTCTCCGTGCTGCTGCGCCCGCGGGTGCCCGCCGCGCAGTGGCCGTGGCTGCCCCTGCTCACCGGCCGGGCGGTCGCGGCGGCACTGGTCGCCCACGGCTTCCCGGTGGGCCTGAAGTGGCCCAACGACCTGCTCACCTCGGCCGGCGGCGGCGAGCGCAAGCTGGCCGGAATCCTGGTCGAGCGCGTCGAGGGTCCCGCCGGCCCCGTGGCGGTGGTGGGCGTAGGGCTCAACGTCACCACGGCCGCCGCCGACCTGCCGGTGCCCACGGCGACGTCGCTGGCCGTGGAGGCCGCGCGCCTCGGCATCGAGGTGCCCGGGCGCACCGACCTGCTCCTCGACGTGCTCGACGCGCTGCGGGCCGCCCACGACGACTGGCAGGACGACTGGCAGGACGGCGGGGCCGCCGGGGCCGCCGGGGCCGCCGGGGCCGCCGGGGCCGAGCGGCTGCGGGCGGCGTACGCCGGCGCGTGCGTGACCGTGGGCCGCGACGTGCGGGTGGACCTGCCGGGCGGTGCGGTGCTGCGCGGGCGGGCCACGGGCGTCGACGCCGCGGGCCGGCTGGTGGTGGCCGGGCCCGACGGCGACGTGGCGGTCGGGGCCGGCGACGTGGTGCACGTGCGCGCCACCTGAGCCCCACCTGAGCCCCACCTGAGCCCCGCCGGGGCCGTGGCCGTGCCCGGCCAGCTCACGCCGCGGCGCTGACGCCGACTGCCAGCGGCGCGGGGCGCCGGGTGACATGATCGGGGGGTGGTCATCTCCCAGGCGCGGTCGAGCGACGTCGTCGTCGATGCGCCCCCGGGTCGACGGTGACCGATCCGCAGCGGCGTCCCGGTGACCTCGAGCGGGCGATCCTGGGCGACGTCCCGGTGCTGACCTCGCCCGAGCTGGCCGAGCACGCCGGGGTCACCCAGGAGCAGGCGCGCAGGTTGTGGCGCGCCCTCGGCTTCCCCGAGCACTCCCCGGACGAGCGGGCCTTCATGGGCGCCGACTCCGAGGCCGTGGCGATGCTGCTCGGCGTCGTCGACTCCGGCCTGATCGACTTCGACCTCGCGGTCAACCTCACCCGCGCCGTGGGCCAGACGATGGCGCGGCTGGCCGACTGGGAGGTCTCCGCACTGGTGCAGCACGTGGAGTCGCTGGAGGAGCAGGAGGTGGCCGAGGGGGGCCGCCTGGAGGCCGCGATGCGGCTGGTCGAGGACTTCAGCACGCCGTTCGAGGCCATGCTGATCTACGCCTGGCGTCGCCACCTCGCCGCCGCCGCGGCGCGGGTCGAGGCCCTCGGTGCGGCCGACGAGGACCTGCACACCACCACGCTGACCGTCGGCTTCGCCGACATCGTGGGGTTCACCGCGCTCAGCAACACCCTCACCGAGGAGCGCATCGGCGACCTCGTGGAGCTCTTCGAGGTGCGCTGCGCCGACGTGGTGGCCGCGCAGCGGGGGCGGGTCATCAAGAGCATCGGCGACTCCGTGCTGTTCGTGAACGCCGACCCCATCCAGGCCTACGACACCGCCGAGGGGATCATCAACGTGATCGGCCGCGACCCGCGGATGCCCGACGTGCGCCTCGGACTGGCCAGCGGGTCGGTCGTGATGCGGCTGGGCGACGTCTTCGGCCCGCCGGTCAACATGGCCGCGCGGCTGACCGCGGTGGCCCGGCGCAACCGCATCATCATCGACGCCACGACGGCCGGGCTGCTGCCCGACGAGGACTTCGAGACGCGCCGGTTGCCGGCGCGCCCGGTGCGCGGCTTCGGGCTCGTGGAGCCGGTGGCCGTTCGACGTCACTGACGCGTCGCCGTCGATCTGACAGGTGGCACGTTCCTGCCACTGTCATTTTCCGGCATTTACTTACCCTGTGCCGAGCCGGTTCGTACGGTGGAGGGGTGCACAGAGTCCAGGACATCAGTCTCGACCCCGGGACCCGTCAGGTCTGGAAGGGCTCCACGGAGCTCACCCTCTCCCGCAAGGAGTTCGACCTGCTCGCGGCCCTCATCGCCCGCGCCGGCGAGATCGTCAGTCGCGAGCAGCTGATGCGCGAGGTGTGGCACACGACGTTCTGGACGTCGTCGAAGACCATCGACGTGCACCTGGGCTGGGTGCGCCGCAAGATCGGCGACGACCCGCGCCGTCCCCACCTGATCACCACGATCCGCGGCCAGGGCCTGCGCTTCGAGCCGGAGCCGCCCGAGGGCCACCCCGCCGGTGCCACCGCCGACCTCACCGGCAGCGACGGCAGCACCGTGACCCCGGCGCCGGCCGTCGTGATCGGCACCGACGTCGTCGTCGAGGCGCCGCCCGAGGCCGCCGCGCCGCCGCAGGTGCGGGTGGCGCACCCGCCGGCCGGCGCGGTCGCCGTCCAGGTCGTCGACCACGTCGTCGTCTGACCCGGGCGTCTCCTAGGCTGGGCGGGTGCCCCAGCCCGCCCCCACCCTCGCCGTCGTCGGCGGCGGACAGCTGGCCCGCATGATGGCCCAGCCCGCCATCGCGCTCGGCCTCCCGCTGCGTCTGCTCGCCGAGGCCGACGGCGTCTCGGCCGCCCAGGTGATCGTCGACCAGGTCGTCGGCGACCACCGTGACCTCGCCACGCTGCGCCGGGTCACCGACGGCTGCGCCGTGGTGACCTTCGACCACGAGCACGTGCCGACCGAGCACCTGCGAGCCCTCGAGGCCGACGGGGTCGCCGTCCGGCCCGGGCCCGACGCGCTCGTGCACGCCCAGGACAAGGCGGTGATGCGCGAACGGCTCACCGCACTGGGGGTGCCCTGCCCGCGTCACGCGGTGGTGGCCTCGGTCGCCGAGGTCGAGGCGTTCGGGTTCCCGTGCGTGCTGAAGACGACCCGCGGCGGCTACGACGGCAAGGGCGTGTGGTTCGTCGACGGCCCCGACGACTGCGCCGCGGCCCTCGACGCGGCCCGTGCCGCCGGGGTGGCGCTCCTGGCTGAGGAGCGCGTCGACTTCCGCCGCGAGCTCTCCGCGCTGGTGGCCCGCTCGCCGTCCGGCCAGGCCGCGGCGTGGCCGGTCGTGGCCTCCACCCAGCGCGACGGCATCTGCCACGAGGTCGTCGCCCCGGCGCCCGACCTCGACCCCGACCTCGCCGCCCACGCCCAGCAGGTGGCGCTGCGCATCGCCGGCGAGCTCGGTGTCACCGGCGTGCTCGCGGTCGAGCTGTTCGAGACCACCGACGGACGCATCCTGGTCAACGAGCTGGCCATGCGCCCCCACAACACCGGGCACTGGACCCAGGACGGCGCGGTGACCTCCCAGTTCGAGAACCACCTGCGCGCCGTGATGGACCTGCCGCTGGGCTCCCCGGCGCCCCGGGCGCGCTGGACGGTGATGGTCAACATCCTCGGCGGCGACGACCCCGCGGTCGGGCGCCTCTACGACGGCTTCCCCCACGCCATGGCCCGCGACCCGCACCTGCGGGTGCACCTGTACGGCAAGGACCTGCGTCCGGGCCGCAAGGTGGGCCACGTCAACGCCTACGGCGACGACCTCGAGGACTGCCTGGAGCGGGCGCGGCACGCCGCCGCCTGGTTCCGCGGCGACCTCGGCAACGAGAGCGAGTGACCCCGTGACCCCAGCTCCTGACAGCCCCTGGTCCGCCAGCCCGACCTCCGGCCCCCGGGTCGGCATCGTGATGGGCTCCGACTCCGACTGGCCGGTGATGAAGGCCGCGGCCGAGGCGCTGGCGGAGTTCGACATCGCCCACGAGGCCGACGTGGTCTCGGCCCACCGGATGCCGGAGGAGATGCTCGCCTACGGTCGCAGCGCCGCCGAGCGGGGGCTCGCGGTGATCGTCGCCGGCGCCGGGGGCGCCGCCCACCTGCCCGGGATGCTCGCCGCGGTGACGCCGCTGCCGGTGGTGGGCGTACCGGTGCCGCTGGCCCACCTCGACGGCATGGACTCGCTGCTGTCGATCGTGCAGATGCCGGCCGGGGTGCCGGTCGCCACCGTGGCCGTCGGCGGGGCGCGCAACGCCGGGCTGCTCGCCGTGCGCATCCTCGCCGCCACCGACCCCGCGCTGCAGCAGCGGATGGTGGAGTTCCAGGCGGCGCTGCGCACCGCGGCACAGGAGAAGGGCGAGAGCGTACGGCGTGACGCAGGGCCCCGCCGGCTCGGGTTCTAGCCCGTCCGTGACCACCGCCGTCGACGCCGACCTGGTGGCGCGCGCCCGGCTGGTCGGCGTCGACGTGGCGCGGTGCCTGGCGCTGGTCGGCATGGTGGCCACCCACGTCGCCGCGCCCCGCGATCCCGACGGGTCGCTCAGCCTGGCCCACGCGGTGGCCGGCGGGCGGGCCGCGGCGCTGTTCGCGGTGCTGGCCGGGGTGAGCCTGGCGCTGACCACCGGACGCCGGGTGCCCGTGGTCGGGCGCGAGCGGGCGGCGCGCTCGGCGGGCATCGCCGTGCGCGCGGTGCTGGTGGCCGTCGTGGGGCTGCTGCTGGGCGGCCTCGACTCCGGGCTGGCGGTGATCCTCACCTCCTACGGCGTGCTGTTCCTGCTGGCGCTGCCGTTCCTGGGGCTGCGGACGCCGACGCTGCTGGCCTGGGCGGCGGGGTGGGTGGTCGTCACGCCGCTGGTGTCGTGGGTGCTGCGGCCGCGGCTGCCCGCCCGCGGGTTCGACAGCCCCACGTTCCCCCGCCTGGTCGCGGACCCGGGGCAGCTGGCCTCCGACGTGCTGTGGGCGGGGTACTACCCGGCCGTGCCGTGGCTGGGCTACCTGCTGGTGGGCCTCGCGGTGGGCCGCCTCGACCTCGCCCGGCGTGCCACCGCCCTGCTCGTCGCCGGGGTCGGCGCTGGGCTCGCGGTGGCGGCCACGCTGGTGTCGCGGCTGCTGGTGGCCCGCACCGACCTCGGCCCCGGCGTCCTCGACGAGGCCGCCGGCGGGCTGTTCGGCAACACGCCGACCGGCGGCGACCCGGCCTGGCTGCTGGTCGTCTCACCGCACTCCTCGACCACCCTCGACCTGCTGGCCACCAGCGGGAGCGCGCTGCTCGTGCTCGGGCTCTGCCTGGCTCTCGACGCGACCGTGTCGGCCCGGGGAGCCCGGCCGGGTCGGGCAGGCCGGGCGGCGTCGCTCGCCCGGGCCGCCACGGGCGTCGTGTTCGGCGCCGGCACGATGGTGCTGTCGCTCTACTCGCTCCACGTGCTGCTCCGCACCGACCGCCTGTGGCCGCCCGAGGAACCCTCCGCGCTGCCCGCCCACCTGTTCGTGCTGCTGTTCCTCGGCGCGGTCTACGCCGCCGTCGGGCGGCGCGGGCCGCTGGAGACCGCGGTGTCGGCGGCCTCCCGGGCCGCGGCGGGCGCCGTACGACGCGCCGGCCGGTCGGGCTGACCCCCGACCTGGTCGACCGGGCGCGCTGGTCGGGGGTGCTCGAGCGGCGCGATCGCGCTGGTCGGGCAGCGCCGGGCGGTCAGGCGCCGCGGCGGCGCCACTCGATGGCGGGGCAGGTGTCCATCACCATGGCGACGCCGGCCGCGCGGGTGCGCTCGAGGGCGGCCTGGTCGACCACACCGAGCTGCAGCCACACGCCGCGCGCCCCGATCGCCACCGCCTGGTCGGCGAACTCGCCGGCCGCCTCGGAGCGGCGGAAGACGTCGACGACGTCGACGGGGAACGGGATGTCGGCCAGCGTGGGGTAGGCCTGCTCGCCGAGCACCACGAGGTCCTGCTCGGCGGCGAGCGGGTGCACCGGCACGATGCGCTTGCCGCGGGCCTGCAGCAGCGCGGCGATCTGGTGGGCGGTGCGGGAGGGGTCTCCGGAGAGGCCGACGACGGCCCAGGTGTCGCAGTCGTCGAGCATCAGGTCGACCGAGGCGGGGTCCTGCGGGCCGAGGGTCCCGGCAGGGGACCGGGGAGTGGGGGAGGTCATGCCGGAAGCCTAGGACGACGGCCCCGGGCGGTCCGTACCTGCGAGTAACATGAATGCTATGACGTCCACGTACCCGATGTATGCGCTGTCCGAGGAGCACCAGGCGATCCGCGAGGCGACCCGGGCGATCTGCGACGCCAAGGTGGCGCCGTACGCGGCCGACGTCGACGAGCAGGCCCGCTACCCCCACGAGGCCGCCGCGGCGCTGCTCGCCGCCGACCTGCACGCCCCCCACGTGCCCGAGGAGTACGGCGGCGCCGGTGCCGACGCGCTGGCCACCGTGCTGGTCATCGAGGAGGTGGCCCGCGCCGACGTGTCGGCCTCGCTGATCCCGGCGGTCAACAAGCTCGGCTCGCTGCCGGTGCAGATCGCGGGCTCGGAGGAGCTGAAGAAGCGCTACCTCGGGGCGCTGGCGCGCGGCGAGGGCGGCTTCTCCTACTGCCTCTCCGAGCCGGAGGCCGGCTCCGACGCGCTGTCGATGAAGACCCGGGCGGTGCGCGACGGCGACGACTGGGTGCTCACCGGCACCAAGCGCTGGATCAGCAACGCAGGGGAGTCGGAGTACTACACGGTGCTCGCCGTCACCGACCCGGCGAAGCGCTCGCGCGGCATCTCGGCGTTCGTGGTGGAGAAGTCCGACCCCGGCGTGTCGTTCGGCGCACCCGAGCGCAAGCTCGGCATCAAGGGCAGCCCGACCCGTGAGGTCTACCTCGACGCCGTGCGCGTCCCGGCCGACCGGATGATCGGCGCCGAGGGCACCGGCTTCGAGACCGCGATGAAGACCCTCGACCACACCCGCGTCACCATCGCCGCCCAGGCGGTCGGCGTCGCGCAGGGCGCCCTCGACTACGCGCTGCGCTACGCCAAGGAGCGCGAGCAGTTCGGGAGGCCGATCGCGGAGTTCCAGGGCCTGCAGTTCATGCTCGCCGACATGGGCATGAAGATCGAGGCCGCCCGCCAGATGACCTATGCCGCCGCCGGCCGCTCCGAGCGCGGCGACGACGACCTCACCTTCTTCGGCGCCGCGGCCAAGTGCTTCGCCTCCGACGTCGCCATGGCGGTGACGGTCGACGCGGTGCAGGTGCTCGGCGGCTACGGCTTCACCAAGGACTACCCGGTGGAGCGGATGATGCGCGACGCCAAGATCACCCAGATCTACGAGGGCACCAACCAGGTGCAGCGCATCGTGATGGCCCGCCAGCTGCTCGCCGGGGTGCAGTCGCAGCTCTGAGCGCGGCCGACTGCCGCGACCGGCTACTGGGCGTCGTCCTCCGGGACCACGTCACCGCCGGGGCCGTCGCCGACGACGTCGTGCTCGGCGGCGGTCGACTCCTCGGGGGTCTCCTCGGCGACCTCGCCGAGGTCGATGGCGGGCGCGTCGTCGGGGTGCTGGCTCATGGGGTGCCGGTGCCCACCGGGCGCCGTCGTACGCCCGACCGGACGGCGGCTCAGGCGGGCGCGGTGTCGGCGCGGCGCAGGCCCCGCACCGAGGCAGGCGCCAGCGTGAGCGCGACGACCAGGACGTAGCCGACGCCGGCGGCGAGCAGCACCTCCTGCACGCCGACCACCGCGCCCAGGGGGCCGAAGACGAGCTGGCCCACCGGGATGGCGACGAACGACCCGAGGGCGTCGTAGGAGTAGGCGCGCGACAGCATCGCCGGGGGCACGTGCTCCTGCATCGCCAGGTTCCAGCCCAGGCCGAACACCTCGGTGCCGGCGCCGGCCACGAACATCGCGACCAGGACGGGCACGAGCGTGGGCTCCACCCCCAGCACGATCATCGGCAGCCCGAGCAGGGAGACCCCGAGCAGGCCCACGAGCAGCGGCCGCTCGAGACGCACCCGGGTCAGCACCACGGTCATCGCCAGCAGGCCGACCGCCTCCGCCGACAGCACCAGGCCCCAGCCGCGCTCGCCGAGCTCGCCCTCCTTCGCCAGCACCGGCCCGAGCGTCACGAGCGCGCCGGCGTGGATCGCGTTGAGCACGGTGAACCCGAGCACGACGGAGCGCAGCCAGGTGGTGCGCCGCACGTAGCCCCAGCCGTCGCGCAGCTGGGCCAGCACGCTGTCGTCGTCCGACGCGGCGGCGGCAGGCACCCGCACCGGCAGCAGCAGCGCGGCGGCGAGCAGGTAGCTGAGTCCGTCGACGGCCAGCGCCCAGCCGGGACCGGCGGTCACCACGATCAGCGCGGCGGCCGAGGGGCCGACGACGGTGAGCGCCCCGCGCACCATCGAGACCAGCACGTTGGCCTGCTGCAGCTGCTCGCGCGGCACCAGCTGCGGCAGCACGCTCGACAGGGCCGGGAAGCTCATGGCCGTCGACGTGCCGATGAGCGCGGCGAGCACCACGAGGTGCCACAGCTCGGCGACGCCGGTGAGCAGGAGGGTGGCGATGGTGAGCTGGCTGAGCCCGGCCACCACGTTGGACGACTGGATCACCAGGGTGCGGCCGAACCGGTCGGCCACCACGCCCCCGACGAGCAGGAACACCACCATCGGGATGCTCATCGCGGCGAGCACGACGCCGAGCGCGCCGGGGGAGTCGCTGAGGTCGAGCACCGCGAACGCCAGCGCGACGCTCGACATCGTGCTGCCGAGGAGGCTGACCGACCGGGACGCGAAGTACCAGCGGAAGTCGTGCTCGCGCAGCGGGGCGAGGGCCGGGGCGCGGACGCCGGCACGTGTCGTCACGGGCGGCAGCCTGCCACGGCCCCGGCCGACCCGGCCGACCTCGCGCTCATCGCGGGACGGCGTGGCCCAGCACGCCGCGGGCGGCTCGGACGAGCGCGGCGTTCGACGGCGCGGGGGAGCCGTCGGGCAGCACCAGGACGTCCTCCAGGCCGATCCGCGTGGCCAGTCCCCACGCCGCGGCGCAGCGCAGCGCCGGCCACGCGCTGGAGCCCTCGCCGTGCAGCAGGACGGGCACTGCCCCGTCGCCGGCGGCCCGCACCTGCGCGACGAGCGCGCCGGCCTCGGTGGACGTGGCCGGCGCGGTCAGCGCGTCGGGCAGCTCGACCATCGCCCGCAGGCAGCGGTCCCGGTGGGGCGACGCCGCCCACCGGGCGACCGCGTCGGCCTGCCAGAGCCCGGCCTCCACCCCGACCCCCCGGTCGAGCAGCGCGGCGGCGACGGCGTCGGCGCCGTCCTCGTGCCAGTTGACCGAGGCGAAGTCCGGCAGCTCCGTCCACCCACCGACGGCACCCACCCGCTCACCGGGGTCGGGCGAGGCCCAGGCGCCCGTGGTCACCCCGACCGGTACGCCGGGCGCCGCGGCCCGGACCGCCCGGAGCGCGGCCGCCAGCGCGGTCGAGTCCAGGGTGTCGACGCCGGCGGCGTCCTTGACGTGCACGTGCACCGACCCCGCACCGGCGGCCACCACCGCGGCGGCGTCGGCGCCCAGCTGCGCCGGGGTCACCGGCAGCGCCGGGTGCTCGTCGGGTCGACGCGCGCCGTTGAGGCAGGCCTGCAGCCGCACCCCGGTCAGGCGCCGGGCAGGCGGGGGGCGTCCACGGGGGTGCGGGCGCTGAGCCAGCCCTGCACGGTCGCGGCGTCGGGGGTCAGCCCGTCGCTGATCGCGTGGGGCACGACGCGGCTGAAGTAGTCGGTGACCATGCCGTCGGACTCGCGCACCAGCATGCCGGCGGCCTGGCCGTCGACCACCCAGGAGCCGAGCACGACGTAGTTGCCGCCGTACACCGGCAGGGGGGTGTAGGCCTGGTAGACCCAGCCCTCGGCGCCGTACACGCCGGGCATGGTGGTCTCGTGGCCGTCGGCGAGGTGGATGGTGATGCCGTCGCCCTCGCGTCCGTGCAGCGGCTTGGCGACCCACTCCTCGAGGTCGCGCGGCTCGTCGAAGTACGCCGGCAGCAGCAGCCGGTGGCCGGGGTTGCGCTCCCACAGCACCGGCAGGATCGCCTTGGTGCTGAGCAGCACCTTCCACGCCGGCTCGAACCAGCGCACCGGGCGCGTCTCGCGCCCGTCGACGAGCATCCGCCCGAACTCCTCCCCGAGCATGTCCTCCCAGGGGTAGAGCTTGAACGCGTTGCGGATGGGCTCGTCGTGCACGTCGCGGAAGCTGCGGGTGTCGGGGTTCCAGCCGACCTGCGAGATGGGCTGGGCCATCACCCGCAGCCCTGCCTGCACGGCGCAGTCCATCAGGTAGTGGACGGTCATCTCCATCTCGCCGCCGTCGTACTCGCCCTCCCCGCCGAGGTCGTAGAGGAAGTGCACGGCGTCGCCGTCGAGGTGGCCGCCGACCCGCAGGGCGCGCCAGCGCTCGACGAGCCGGTCGTGCACGCTGTTCCACTGGTCGATGTCGTGCATCACGTCGTCGATCCAGCGCCACTGGACGACGCCGGTCTCCACCAGCCCGGTGGGGGTGTCGCCGTTGACCTCGAGCATCTTGATCGACCCGTCGGGGCCGTAGACCAGGTCGAAGCGGGCGTAGATCGCGGGGTCACCGCGCTCGATCGAGGCGCGCACCAGCGACAGGCTGCCCTCGGGCAGGCCGAGGCGCGCGTCGGTCATCGTCGCCGCCATGTGGCCCGCGGCGTCGACGCACATCTCCCACAGCTCCTCGGTCGCGGCCTCCATGGCCTCGACCTCCTGCAGGGTCACCTCGTACCACGCCGACTCGTTCCAGTAGGGCACCGTGCGGCCCTCGGGGGTCGGGGTCAGCGGGAAGATCAGGCCCTGCTCGGTGACGATGCGCTCCCACTCCGGGCGCGGGCGCGACGCGTGGCGCCACATCAGGCGATGCTGGCGCAGACGATGGCGCCGACCGAGATCGCGGACGCGGCGGCGACGTAGGCCAGCGGACGCACCGGGCCGGGCTCGGTCACGATGCGCCGCAGGTCGCCCGGGGTGAGCGCCTCGACGACGAAGAACATCACGGCGTTCAGGGCGATGCCCAGCGCGCCGAACGACAGCGTCCAGACCAGCGCCCAGCCCAGGTCGGTCTCGCCGTTGGTCCAGATGGCGGTGAACAGCACCGCCGCGTTCGAGACCAGCCAGGCCGAGGCCACCACGCCGGCCGAGCGGGACGACGCGTGCACCGACTCCGCCCCGGTCTCGTCGACGCCGCGCAGGTGGTTGCCCAGGTGGCCCGGGGTGACCAGGTCGAGGACGTAGTAGGCGGCGACGAGCATGGCGCCGGCCAGCACGGCGTAGACGACGGCGTGCACGAGGGCGACGAAGAGCTCTTCCAGCATGGGGATGTCCTTCAGGTGGTGGGTCGGGGAGGGCGGGAGGGGCGCGCGGGCCGGGTCAGGACGAGATGCCGCGGCTGGTGCCGCCGAAGCCGCCGGTCTTCGTCACCGACTTCACCGACGTGCCGCCCGTGCTGGGCAGGCCGCCGCGCTGGACGCGGCCGCCCAGCGACGACCCGTTGTAGGTGCCGCCGGAGACGCCGCTGCCGATCGCCGGCACCCGCGAGCTGGCGCCGAGGTAGTACCAGAAGAAGCCCGACCCGGTGCCGTTGTAGTCGGCGTCGTCCTCGTCGCACACGTCGTCGTCGACGCGCTCCTCGGTCTCCGTGTCGACGCACACGGCGGCGTAGTCGGCCGAGGTGGAGCAGCCGCTGAGGCCGGCGGCCATCAGGGCGGTCACGCCGATGCTGACGCCGGTGGAACGCATCCGGCGGCGGGTGGTGTCGGTCATGCGCGGGTCCTCCGCTGGGATCGGGGCTGGGGCTGGGGCTGGGGCTGGGAGTGGTGCCGGGGTCGGGCGGGGCCGGTGGTGGGGGCGGGGCTCATCGTCCCTGGTCGCGGAACAGCGCGAGCATCCGGTCGTCGAGGTGGGGGTCGTCGGGGGCCAGGCCCGCGCCCGGCAGCTCCTCGAGACGGCTGCGCAGCCACTCCTCGCCGTGGGTGGCGGCCAGGCTCTGCAGCATCAGGTGCTGGAGCACCTCCACGCGGTCGTGCAGGGAGTCGACGGTCTCGGCCAGCGCGACCTGCTCCTCGTGGGAGAACTCGTTGCGGTCGTGCACCAGCCCCGCGATCACGTGGCCGATCGCGATCGGCACCAGCACCAGCATGGCCACGATGAGCACCACGGCCACCCCGCGCCCGGCGGTGGAGGACGGGTACTGGTCGCCGTACCCGACGGTCGAGCCGGTCACCACGCCCCACCACAGGCCCTCCACCGGGCCTCGACCCTCGAGGGCGGCGTAGGCCATCGAGCAGGCCACCCACACCGCCAGGACCGCCAGGACCAGCAGCCGCGGGGTGTTGACCAGGCGGCGCGCCGGACGGGCGACCACCCGCTGGCGCAGCGACGCCGCGCCCGGCTCGTCGGCCGCGCCCGCAGGCGGGTCGGCGGCGGACACGTGCGGGGCGGGCTCGGTGGGCTCGGTGGGCATCGGTCTCCAACGGGGGGTGGGTGGGGGCACCCTGGTCCTGCCACCGGGACGCCCCCGTCAAACTAGTCGCGCGAGACCTGGTTCGCCCAGGGCCCGCCGGCGGGTCGGCTCCGACCGGTGACCAGGCGAGCGGCGGGGCCGGTGACCGGGTGCGGCCTAGCGTCGGTGACGTGCCCGTCGACCTGCTCCCGCCCCGCGACGAGGCCCGCCTGCGCGCCCTCGCGGCGACCCACGACGCCGCTCCCGTGCTCGGGCCCGACGACGACCCGGTCGCCTGGGCCGCAGCGGCCCCGGCCCCCCTGCGCGGGAGGTCGCTGCGGGTGCCGCTCGACGCCGCCGCGGTGCCGTACGACGACGCGGCGGCGGCCGTGCTGCGGTGGGCCGCCCAGGCCGGCGCCGGCATGCACCCGTCGGTCTCCTCGGCCGTGGTCGTCCCCGACGCGGTGGCGCTGGTGGGGCCCGGCGTGGGTCGGCTGCGTCTGAGGGCACCGGTGCGGGTGCTGTGGCGCCTCGACGGGCCGCAGCGGGCGGGCTTCGCCTACGGCACGTCCCAGGGCCACCCGGTGGCCGGCGTCGAGGTGTTCCTGGTCGAGGCCACCGACGCGGGCACGGTCGTCACCGTGGCCGCGGTGTCGCGTCCCGACCGGGCCGCGGTGGCCGCGACGGCCCCCCTGGTCGGGCTGGGCCAGGCGGCGATGATGCGGGCCTACGTGCGCGCGGTGCGCCGTGCGGCGGGGGCCGCACCGGGGTGAGCCGGCCCACCGTCTCGGGTGCCGCCGGAGGGGTACCGGGTGCGTTCCGACCCGACCCGCTGGGAGCACCCGTGCAGACCGACCACGACATCGCGCGCGCCGCTGCGGAGGCCGCTCGCGAGATCGACACGGCGACCGACCTCGCCGGCACCCTCGACCGCATCGTCCACGTGGCGCGCGACTCGATGCCGGGCATCGACGAGGTCGGCATCTCGGTGGCCCACCGCGACGGGTCGATCGAGACCGTGGCGGCCACCTCCCAGGTCAGCGGCGACCTCGACCAGCTGCAGTACGAGCTCGGTGAGGGGCCCTGCCTGCACACCATCACGACCGACCCGGTGGTGGTCGTGGAGCACGCCCGCCACGAGCAGCGCTGGCCGCGCTACATCGCGGGTGCGGTCAGGCTCGGGCTGCGCTCCCAGCTGGGGGTGCGCCTCTACCACGACGACGAGACCCTCGGCGGGCTGAACCTGTACTCCCTCAGCAGCGACGAGATCGACCCCCACACCGCCGTGCTCGCCGAGGTCTTCGCCACCCACGCCGCCCTCGCGCTGGGTCGGGTGCGCCGGCTGGAGAACCTGAACGCCGCCCTGGAGACCCGCCAGCAGATCGGCCAGGCCGTCGGCATCGTGATGGAGCGCTTCTCCCTCGACGAGGAGCGCGCGTTCGACTTCCTGGTGCGCACCTCCCAGCACGGCAGCATCAAGCTGCGCGACGTGGCTGCGCGCCTCGTGGACGACGCCAACCAGCAGCACGCCACCGGCGCCCGCGGCTGAGCCGCTCCCCGCCCTGCGACCGGCGGCTACCGTCGCCGACATGACGCACCACGCCGGGCAGGCCCGCGAGACGCTCACCCTGACCACTGCCGCCGGCCCCGCCGAGGCCTACCTGAGCGGTGAGCCGGGACGCCCCGGCGTGCTGCTGTACGTCGACGCGATCGGGCTGCGCCCGCAGGTGCGCGACATGGCCGACCGCATCGCGTCCTGGGGCCACCTGGTGCTGGTGCCCCACGTCTTCCACCGCGACGGCGCCGCCGGCGACCTCGCCCCGCAGGCCGACCTGCGCGAGGCGGGCGCCCGCGAGGCGTTCTTCGCCGGTGGGGTGATGGACCGGGTGCGCGCGCTCACCCCCGAGCTGGCCGACCCCGACTCCGACGTGTGGGTCGAGGCGCTGCTGGCCCACGCCGGCGACGGCCCGGTGGGCGTCGTGGGCTACTGCATGGGCGCCCGCCTGGCCGTGCGCACCGGTGCCCGCCACCCCGGCACCGTCGCCGCGGTGGCCGGCTTCCACGGCGGGGGACTGGTCGGCGACGGCCCCGACAGCCCCCACCTGCTGCTCGGCGCCTCCACCGCCGAGCACGTCTTCGGCCACGCCGACCACGACCCGTCGATGCCCCTCGCCGCCGTCGCCGCGCTCGAGGAGGCGCTGCGGGCCACCGGCCGGCGCCACGTCAACGAGGTGTACGCCGGCGCCCCGCACGGCTTCACGATGGCCGACACCTCGGCGTACGACGAGCGGGCCGCCGCCCGCCACTGGACCGCGCTGGAGGCGCTGCTGGCCCGCACCCTGGGCGGCGGGACGGGGGTCCCGGAGGCCTCGCACCCGTAGGGGTGATGGTCCTCCCGGGGGTGGCCAGTACGTTCGAACGCATGGCCAACATCAAGCTGAAGTACACCGTGCCGGGCATGAGCGCCGACGACGCCGCCCGGGTCATCGAGCTCCTCCAGGACCGCCTGTGGGCCTGCAACGACCTGCACCTCACCCTCAAGCACGTGCACTGGAACGTCGTGGGTCCCCACTTCATCTCCGTGCACGAGATGATCGACCCGCAGGTCGAGCTGGTGCGCGGCTTCGCCGACGACATCGCCGAGCGCATCGCGACCCTGGGCGGCTCGCCGCAGGGCACCCCCGGCTCGCTGGTGGCCAACCGCCAGTGGCAGGAGTACAGCATCGGTCGCGCGACGACCCAGGAGCACCTCGGTGCCCTCGACATGGTCTACCAGGGCGTCATCTCCAGCCACCGCGACGCGATGAAGGAGCTCGAGGAGCTCGACCCGGTGACCCAGGACATGATCATCTCGCAGATCGACGGCCTCGAGCTGTTCCACTGGTTCATCCGCGCCCACCTCGAGGACAAGGCCGGCGCGCTCTCGACCACCGGCGCCACCTCCGAGGCCGAGGCCGCAGCCGCAGCCGGCTGAGCCACACCCGCCCGCTCCGGGCACCCGCACCGTCACGACGACCCCGTGTCCCTCCGGACACGGGGTCGTCGTGCGTTGTGACGACGGCCCAGCGGTGCCGCCGGCGGCCGGGTCAGGAGGAGGGGAAGAGGCGCGGCAGGTCGGAGGCCCGCCCGGTGAACCGCGGGGCGCGCTTCTCGCGGAACGCCGCCACGCCCTCCTTGCCGTCACCGGTGGACGTGTGCCACATGGCGAGGCTGTCGGAGAGGTGGGCGTCGAGCGGGTGCGGGGCGGCGGCGTTGGTGTAGAGCAGCTGCTTGGCCAGGGCCAGCGCCACCGGGGAGCGGTCGACGACGAAGGAGCGGGCCAGCTCGAGCGCGGCCGGCAGCAGCTCGTCGGGCTCGTGCACCGAGCGCAACAGCCCACCGGCGTGCGCCTGCTCCGCGGTCAGCACGTCGGCGGAGTAGACCCACTCCAGGGCCTGCTGCAGCCCCACGAGCCGCGGCAGGAACCAGCTCGAGCAGGCCTCCGGCACGATGCCGAGGCGACCGAAGACGAAGCCGATGCGGGCCTTGGTCGAGGCCAGGCGCAGGTCCATCGCCAGGGTCATCGTGGCGCCGATGCCGACGGCGGGTCCGTTGATCGCGGCGATCACCGGCTTGGGGAGGGCGTGCACCGCGAGGGTGACCTTGCCGCCGGTGTCGCGCAGGCCGCTCTCCCACGGCTCCTGGTCGTAGGACTCCCGCACCCGCTCGGGGTCGACGTCGAGGCTCTCGTCGAGGCCGAAGACGTTGCCCTCGGCGGAGAGGTCCATGCCGGCGCAGAACGCGCGGCCCGACCCGGTGACCACGACGGCGCGCACGGCGTCGTCGTGGGCCTCGACGGTGAACACCTGCAGCAGCTCGCGGGCCATCACCAGGTCGAAGGCGTTGAGCTGGTCGGGGCGGTGGAGGGTGAGCGTGGCCACCCCGTCGTCGTCGACGTCCCACTGCAGGGTCTCGAAGGTCACGGGGTGGCTCCTTCCGGCAGGCCCGAGGGCGTGCACAGGCTGTCGTCGATGCGGTCGGTCTGGTCGTCGATGACGGCCTGGAACATCTGCTGCGAGCGCTCGGGGTCCCAGGTGACCGCCAGGTCCTGGATCGGCACCGAGCAGGTCAGCCCGGAGTCGCCGTTGACCCGCGTCATCGCCATGGCCCACATCGCGGCCCGCGCGGGGCCCATCCCCTCACCGAAGGTCACGGTCTCGGTGGCGGCCGTGTTGAGGCGCCAGTAGCGCAGCGGGTTCAGCACCGACCAGGGCGAGACGACCTCGCGGCCGATCGCCGAGACCACCTCGCGCTGCTGGCGGGCGCGCTCGACGTCGCCGAGGCCGCTGGTCTTGCGCGAGCGGGCGTAGCCCAGGGCGGTGACGCCGTCGGCCTCCTGGCAGCCCTTCTCCACCTCGAGGTTGGCCTGCGGGTCGACCATCGCCTGCCTCGGGCAGATCTCGACGCCGCCCACGGCGTCGACGAGGCTCACGAAGCCGCCGATGCCGATCTCGACGTACTCGTCGACGCGGATGCCGGTGTTCTGCTCGATGGTGCGGGTCAGCAGCCGGGGGCCGCCGAAGGCGTAGGCGGCGTTGACCTTGGTGGTGCCCGAGCCCGGCACGTCGACGATCGAGTCGCGGGGGATCGACATCAGCAGGTTGGGGCCGTCGCCGGTGTGCAGCAGCATGATCGTGTCGGTGCGCTGGCCCGAGGCGTTGCCCGTGCCGTACTCCTCGCGCTCGGCCGCGCTCAGGTCGGCGCGCGAGTCGCTGCCGACCAGCAGGTACGTCGTGCCGGGCTGCTCGCCGGGGCGCTCGCCCTCGGGCTCGAAGGCCACCTCGTCGACCTGGGTCCACGAGTAGACCGGCACCGCGACCAGGTAGACCACCCAGAGCGCGAGCAGCGCCACGAGGTAGCGCAGCCGGAAGCGCGGACGGCGCCGGCCGCTGCTGCTGCCGCCGCGCGGGGTGGGCGCCGGGGTCGGCGCGGGTGCGGGCACCGGTGCAGGGGCCGGTGCGGCCGCGCCGGGCGGGGGAGCGGCGGCGTCGCGCGGCTGGGTGCGCATCACCCGGGTCGACTCGTCACCACCGGCCACGGGCGTCGGACCGCGCCGCACCGGCCGGGTGGCGTCGGGGTCGTCGGGGCCGGGCGCGCCCTTGCCGCCGTAGAGCCAGTCGAACCGCTCCTGGTCGTCTCCGCCGTGCCCGGGCCGCTCTGCCATGGAGGGGACGCTACCGTGCCGTCATGGAGCAGCGTGGAGCCCTCGAGCCGGACCTGACCGGCCGGCCCGCGTCGTTCGCCCGGGTGGCCCTGGCCACGATCACGTCCCGGGTGCAGGCCAACCTGCTCGGCGGCGTGCACGGCGGGGAGATCGTGAAGCTGGCCGACTCGACGGCCGGGGCGGTGGCCCAGCGCCACAGCGGCGGGCCCGCGGTCACGGCCGCGCTCGACGAGATGGTGTTCCTCGAGCCGGTGCACGTGGGGGACATCGTGCGCACCATGGCGCAGGTCAACTGGGCCGGCCGGTCGTCGATGGAGATCGGGGTGCGGGTCGAGGCCCAGCCCTGGGACGACCCGCGCGAGGACGGGCTGCACGTCGCGTCGGCGTACTTCGTCTTCGTGGCCGTGGACGGCGCCGGGCGCCCGCGCGCGGTGCCGCCGTTGGAGCTGAGCGGGCCCGACGACGAGCGCCGCTGGCGGGAGGCGGAGATCCGCCGCACCCACCGGCTGGCCCGCAAGGCCGAGATCGAGGCCGGGCGCGCCGCGGGTCGCTGAGCCCGCGCCCGCCGAGCCCGCGAGGGGTGGCCCCCCGCGGGGGTGAGACCTCCGGCGGACCCGGGGGCGGCGGCGCGTCGGCACGGGTGTGACTGCTGTGACTGGTGATACTGGCGCGCAGGACCTTCCCCTTCAGTCCTGCAGGAGAGTGACCACCGATGCCACCCGTCCCTTCCCCCGGGTCGCACCAGTCCGACCGGACCGGCTCGACGCGCCCGAGCGCGGCCGACCGCGCCGCGCGCGTGCGGTTCCGCCGCGCCCTGGCGCTGATGGCGATGACCCTGGTGGCGCCCGGCTCGGCCCAGCTCGTCGCCGGTGACCGCCGCGTGGGCCGGATCGCCCTGCGGGTGTGGATGGGCGTGCTCGCCCTGCTCCTCGTGGCCGCCGTGGCCGTCGCGATCGACCGCGGGCTCGCCCTCACGTTGGCCCTGAACACCTCCCTCCTGCTGGCGCTGCGCCTGTCCCTGCTCGTCGGCGCGATCGCCTGGGCGGCGCTGTTCGTCGACGCCTGGCGCCTCGGCCAGCCGCTGTCGCTCTCCCTCGTCCACCGCCGCGCCGTCGTCGGTGTGAACGGCGTGCTGTGCCTCGGCGTGGCCGGCACGATGCTCTTCGGCGCCCACGTCGTGGCGGTGCAGCGCGACTTCATCCAGACCATGTTCAGCGCCTCCACCGTCACCGGCTCCCACGAGGGCCGCTTCAACGTGCTGCTGATGGGTGGTGACTCCGGCGCCGGTCGCTGGGGCCTGCGCCCCGACTCGATGACGGTGGCCTCCGTCGACGTGGAGACCGGGCGCACCGTGCTGGTCGGCCTGCCGCGCAACATGGCCGACTTCCCGTTCCGCAAGGGCTCGGTCATGCACGAGCAGTTCCCCGACGGCTTCGACTGCGAGGGGTGCTACCTCAACGGCGTGAGCACCTGGGCCCAGGACAACCCCGAGCTGTTCCCCGACTCCGACGCCCCCGGCGTCGACGCCACCGTCGACGCCGTCGAGGGCATCACGGGCCTGCGGATCAACTACTGGGCGATGGTCAACCTCGAGGGCTTCAAGGACCTCGTGGACGCCGTCGGCGGGGTGGAGCTCACCGTGCGCTCGCCGATCCCGGTCGGTGGCCTCGGCGACGACGTCACCGGCTACATCGAGCCCGGCACGCGCGTCCTCGACGGCTTCGAGACCCTCTGGTACGCCCGGGCCCGTGAGGGCTCCGACGACTACTCGCGCATGGCGCGGCAGAAGTGCGTCATGAACGCGATGCTGCAGCAGGTCAGCCCCCAGGTCGCCGTGCGCAACTTCGAGGACATCGCCGCCGCCTCCAGCGAGATGGTCTCCACCAACCTCCCGGCCTCCGAGCTCGACACCTTCATGGCGCTGGCGATGAAGGCCCGGGGCCAGAAGCTGTCCACGCTCTCGCTGGTGCCGCCGATGATCGACACCGCCCACCCCGACATCGACAAGGTCCACGCCGAGGTGGACGAGGCGATCGCCGAGGCCGAGGCCCCCGCGCCCGCCGCCTCCGGGGGCCGGCGGGCCCGCAGCGCCGCCGACGGCGACGCGCCGGTGACCGGCGGCTCGGTGGGCTCGCTCAGCGAGGGCTACGCCGCCAACCAGGCCCAGGACCTCGGCACCGCCTGCTGACGGGCGCGGCGCACGGCGTCCTAGGGTGGACGCCGTGCCCGACGCCCCGATCAGTCCCCGTGTCGTGGCCGTCGTGGTCACCCACAACCGGCTCCCGCTGCTGCAGCGCCTCGTCGAGCGCCTGGCCCAGGTGCCCGGGCTGGCGGAGGTGCTGGTCGTCGACAACGCCTCCAACGATGGCACCGGCGCCTGGCTGCGCGGGCGCAGCGACGTGCGGTCGCGCACGCTGGCGCACAACGGGGGCGGCGCGCGCGGCTTCCACGACGGCCTGGCCTGGGCGCTGGAGCCGCACGACGGTGAGCGGGCCGACCTCGTCTGGATGATGGACGACGACGGCCTCCCCGAGACCGACAGCCTGCAGCGGCTGCTGGCCCACGACGACCTCGACTTCTGGGGACCCGTGGTGGTGGCCGAGGACGACCCGCGCCGGCTGGTCTTCCCCATCCGCCTGCCCGGCGGCGCCACCGTCGTGCACGCGATGGACGACGTGGAGGCCGCCGCACGCGACGGCCTGATCCGCGACGTGGTCATCCCGTTCAACGGCGTGCTGGTCACCCGCGACCTGGTGGAGCGCATCGGCCTGCCGCGCGCGGAGTTCTTCATCTGGGGCGACGACGTCGAGTACCTGCTGCGCGCCCGCGCCGCCGGTGCCCGGGTCGCCACGGTCGTCGGCGCCGCGGTGCACCACCCCGCCACCGACGACCTGGGGGCGCCGATGGCCTTCGGGCGCTCGACGTACAACCACACGCCCAGCGACCTCAAGCACTACTGCATGGCGCGCAACAACCTGCTCAACCTGCGCGACTACCGCGGCTGGCCGCACGCGCTGGCGTTCGTGGGCAAGACCGCGTGGTTCTACACCTTCACCCGGCCCAGCGCGGCGCGGCTGCGGCTGAGCGCCCGGGCCATGCGCGCCGGCCTGCGCGACGACTTCACCGGCCACCGGAAGTACCTGGCGTGAGCGCGCGGGAGAGCGTGGCGGTCGTGGTCGTCACCTTCAACCGTGCCGACCTGCTGGCGCGGATGCTGGAGGGCCTGGCGGCACTGGAGCGCACGCCCGACGCCGTGATCGTGGTCGACAACGCCAGCTCCGACCACACCGCGCGGGTGCTGGCGCAGGCCACCGTGCCCCACCTGCAGGTGGTGCGGCTCCCCGAGAACACCGGGGGAGCCGGCGGCTTCCGCGTCGGCGTCCGCACCGCCTACGACGCGGGCCACGACCGCATCTGGCTGATGGACGACGACGTCGTGCCCGCCCCCGACTGCCTCGACGTGCTGATGGACACCGACGGCGACTGCCTGATGGCGGTGCGCGAGGACACCGCGGGCCGGCTGTGCGAGAAGGCCGCGCTCCGCTTCGACCTGACCCACCCGTGGGTGGTGAAGCCCAAGACCGCGATGGTGGAGACCACCTACGGCACCCGGGCGGCGATGCCCGAGCGCGTCGAGCTGGAGAACGTCGCCTTCGAGGGCTTCATGGTGCACCGCCGCGTCGTGGCGGCGGTGGGCCTGCCCGACGACTCCTACTTCATCTTCTACGACGACGTCGACTTCGCCCTGCGCGCCCGCCGGGCCGGCTTCCGCATCTGGGCGGTGCGCGACGCGGTGCTGGTGCGCCAGCTCGACTTCGACCAGCAGCACGACCTGGCGGGCTGGAAGGGCTTCTACATGTACCGCAACCTCTTCGTGGTGCACCTGCGCTACGGCGAGAGCGCGCTGGTGCGGGCCAAGCCGTGGCTGGTCACCGCCGCGGTGGTCCTGCTCAGCCCGCTGCGCGGAGGGCGGGCGGAGGCACGCAACGTGATCCGAGCCATGCGCGCCGCGCGTGGGATGCGGACCCTGCCCTCGTCGTCCGTAGACTGACCGACCGTGTCCTCCCCTGATGCCTCCCCTCAGCAGCCCGGCCAGCCCGCCTCGCCCGGCCTGCCCGACCTGGTCGTCGTCGGCGCGGGCTTCTTCGGCCTGACCGTCGCCGAGCGGTGCGCCACCGAGCTCGGCCTGCGCGTGCTGGTGCTCGAGCGCCGCGACCACATCGGCGGCAACGCCTACAGCGAGATCGACCCGGAGACGGGCATCGAGGTGCACAAGTACGGCACCCACCTGTTCCACACCTCCAACGAGCGGGTGTGGGAGTACGTCAACCGGTTCACCGCGTTCACCAGCTACCGCCACCGCGTCTTCGGCAAGTACCAGGGGCAGGTCTACTCGCTCCCGATGAACCTCGGGCTGATCAACCAGTTCTTCGGCAAGGCCCACACCCCCGACGAGGCGCGCGCCCTGATCGCCGAGCAGGCCTCGGAGTTCGCCACCGAGGACGCGCAGAACCTCGAGGAGAAGGCGATCAGCCTGATCGGGCGCCCGCTCTACGAGGCGTTCATCAAGGGCTACACCGCCAAGCAGTGGCAGACCGACCCCACCAAGCTGGGCGCCGACATCATCACGCGGCTGCCGGTGCGCTACACCTTCGCCGACGGCTGGTTCAACGACACCCACGAGGGGCTGCCCGTCGACGGGTACGCCGCCTGGCTGACCCGGATGGCCGACCACCCCAACATCGAGGTGCGCCTCGGCGTCGACTTCCTCGACCCCGAGGTGTCCGCGCAGTACAAGGGCGCGGTGCCGATCGTCTACACCGGCCCCGTCGACGAGTACTTCGACAACCGCGAGGGCCGGCTGTCGTGGCGCACCATCGACCTCGAGGCGGAGACCCTCGACGTCGACGACTACCAGGGCACCGGCGTGGTCAACGCCAACGACGCCGACGTGCCGTGGACGCGGGTGCTGGAGTTCAAGCACCTGCACCCCGAGCGCACCTACCTGCCCGGCAAGACCATCGTCGTGCACGAGTACTCGCGCTTCGCCGAGGAGGGCGACGAGCCCTACTACCCGATCAACACCGCCGAGGACCGCGCCAAGCTGCTCAAGTACCGCGACCTGGCCAAGGCCGAGCCGCTCGTGCTGTTCGGCGGGCGCCTCGGCACCTACAAGTACCTCGACATGCACATGGCCATCGGGTCGGCGCTGTCGATGTACGACAACAAGCTCGCGCCGCACTTCGCCGACGGTGCGCCGCTGACCAGCGGAGGAGTCGACGCATGACCGTGACCCACACCCAGACCACCGAGGACCTCGACGTGGTGACGCCCGGCACCGCCCGGGTGCTGCTGCAGCGCCAGATCATGCCGGCGGGGCGCGACACCGACGTGATCAAGCTCTACGTCGACCCCGACCCCGCGTCGCTCGACGCCGACAAGTTCGACATCGGCACCAGCCGCGCGTCGGTCGAGGCCAACGCGATCGCGAGCCGCATCCAGAACGCCGCCCGCGGCGCGGCGCAGATCCACCCCGACCAGATCGAGTCGCGCACGGCGTACCGCGTCGAGCAGGGCGACAGCGTCTCGTTCGGCACCTACTTCAACGCCTTCCCGGCCTCCTACTGGCGTCGGCACACCGTGGTCACCGCGGTGCGGCTGACGGTGCGGGTGCGCGGCGAGGGCGCGACGGTCACCGTCTACCGCTCGATGGCCAACGGCCGCAGCCAGCGCGTCGACGCCGCCACCGTGGAGTCCGCGGGCGAGGGCGCCGGCGGCGAGTTCTCCTTCGACCTGCCGCTCAAGCCGTTCGTGGACGGCGGCTGGTACTGGTACGACGTGGTCGCCGCCGACGAGGACGCCGTCGTGGAGAGCGCCGAGTGGACCGCCGAGGTGCCGCAGGACCGGGCGCAGCGCGGCACGGTCACCATCGGCATCACCACGATGAACCGCCAGGACTTCTGCGCCAAGCTGCTCAGCCAGATCGGCGACTCGCCCCAGCTCGACGACGTCCTCGACGAGGTCGTGGTGATGGAGCAGGGCAAGGAGAAGCTGGTCGACTCCACCTACTTCCCGGAGGCGGCCAGCTCCCTGGGCGACCGGCTGCGGATCATCGAGCAGGGCAACATCGGCGGCTCCGGCGGCTTCGCGCGGGCCCAGTACGAGGGCCTGAAGGCCGGCCGCTCGACGTACGTGATGATGCTCGACGACGACGTGGAGTGCGAGACCGAGGGCATCCTGCGGGCGGTCACCTTCGGCGACCTGTGCCGCAAGACGACCATCGTCGGCGGCCACATGTTCAGCATCTTCCAGAAGACGCAGCTGCACTCCTTCGGCGAGCGCGTCTCGCCGTACACGTTCTGGTGGGGCTCGGCGCCCGGCGTCTTCGCCGGCTGGGACTTCGCCGACCGCAACCTGCGCTCGACGCGCTGGCTGCACGCGCGCGTCGACGTCGACTACAACGGCTGGTTCATGTGCCTGATCCCCACCGCGGTGATCGAGGACATCGGGCTGTCGCTGCCGGTCTTCATCAAGTGGGACGACTCCGAGTACGGCCTGCGCGCCAAGGCCGCCGGCTACCCGACGGTGAGCTTCCCGGGCGCGGCCGTGTGGCACGTGCCGTGGACCGACAAGAACGACGCGCTCGACTGGCAGTCGTACTTCCACGTGCGCAACCGAATGATCGCCGCGCTGCTGCACTCGCCCTACCCCCGCGGCGGGCGGCTGCTGCGCGAGAGCCTGAACCACCAGGTCAAGCACATGGTCTCGATGCAGTACTCCACCGTCGAGCTGCGCCACAAGGCGCTCGAGGACGTGCTGGCCGGGCCCGAGGTGCTGCACGCCGTGCTGCCCACCACGCTGCCGGAGATCAAGGCGCTGGTGAAGGGCTACGACGACGCCACGCTGGTCTCCGACCCCAGCACGTTCCCCGAGGTCAAGCGGCACAAGCTGCCCCGCAAGGGCCGCGAGGCCTCACCGGTGATCTCCGGGCGGGCCGCCACGGTGCAGGCCCTGCTGCAGCCGCTGCGCCAGCTGCGTCGCCCGCGTGCCCTGGCCCAGAGCAACCCGGAGGCCGAGATCATGGCCCAGGACTCCCGGTGGCACAAGATCGCCCGCTACGACTCGGTGATCGTCTCGCTGCCCGACCAGACCTCCGCCGCGTTCTACCGCCGCGACCGCGACCTGTTCGTCGACCAGCTCAAGCGCACCGTGTCGATCCACCGCCGGCTCTCCGCCGAGTGGGACGACCTCGCCCAGCGCTACCGCGACGCCCTGCCGCAGATCACCTCGCCCGAGGCGTGGGAGGAGACCTTCCGCCCGTGGCTGGCTCCCGACCAGGCGCAGGGGAGCGCGCCGGCCACCGGTCAGGCCGGTCAGGCCGGTCCGGACGGGGCCGATGGCTGACACGACCCCCACGTCCGGCGCGGCGGTGGCAGAGCCGCCGCGCCGCCACGTCGACGCCGAGCTGCGCTCGCCGACGGCGCGCGCCGGGCTCCTCGGCGTCTTCCAGAACCGCTACCTGCTGAAGCTCCTGGTGCGCCGCGAGATCAGCGCGCGCTACTCCGGGTCGTTCCTGGGCCTGCTGTGGTCCTACATCAACCCGCTGAGCCAGTTCCTCATCTACTACTTCATCCTCGGCAAGCTCCTCGACCGCGGCACCGAGAACTTCGCGGTGCACGTGTTCGCCGCGCTGATCGTCGTGCACTTCTTCATCGAGACCTTCAACGCCGGCACCCGCTCGATCGTGCGCAACAAGTCGCTGGTGCGGAAGATGGCGCTGCCACGGGAGATGTTCCCGGTGGCGTCGATGCTGGTCTCGCTCTACCACGTGGCCCCGCAGATCGTGATCCTCGTGGTGGTGTGCCTGCTCTACGGCTGGGAGCCCGACCCGATGGTGCCGGTGGCGGTGCTGCTGGCGCTGCTCATCATCATCCTGCTGGCCACGGCGCTGGCGCTGCTGTTCAGCGTCGCGAACGTCTACTTCCGCGACTTCGCCAGCGTCGTCGGCATCCTCACCAACTTCGTGCGCTTCGGCGTCCCGATGATCTACCCCTACGCGATCGTGGAGGAGCGCTTCGGCGCCGCCGCCCAGTACTACC
Source organism: Nocardioides sp. FY1077 (assembly GCF_058681775.1). Classification (NCBI taxonomy): domain Bacteria; kingdom Bacillati; phylum Actinomycetota; class Actinomycetes; order Propionibacteriales; family Nocardioidaceae; genus Nocardioides; species Nocardioides sp. FY1077. The sequence goes on from NZ_JBZWDB010000002.1 coordinate 986,804, forward strand.
TGCTCAACCCGCTGGCCGAGGCCGTGCTGCTCGTGCAGCGGGCCTTCTGGGTCGGCACCACCGACGACCCCGCCGCGACTGCGCGCACCGAGCTGCCCGACGACCTGTTCACCCGCGGCGTCGCCATGGTCGGGGTGTCGCTGGTGGCCCTGGTCATCGCCCAGCTCGTGTTCCGCGCGCTCGAGGACAAGATCCCGGAGCGCCTGAATTGAGCCACCCCGCCAACACCTCCATCGTCGTCGACGACGTCACCAAGTCGTTCACGCTGCGCTACCACCGCACCTTCAAGCAGGTCACCGTCGCCAAGGCGCGCGGCCAGGAGACCAGCGACACCTTCCGCGCCGTCGACCACGTGTCGTTCAGCGTGGAGCAGGGGGAGTCGATCGGCCTGATGGGGCTCAACGGCTCCGGCAAGTCGACGCTGCTGAAGCTGATCAACGGCGTGATGCGCCCCGACTCCGGGCAGGTCCTGACCCGCGGCCGCATCGCCGGGCTGATCGCGACCGGCGCCGGCTTCCACCCCCAGCTCACCGGCCGGGAGAACGTCTACCTCAACGCCGCCGTGCTCGGGATGACCGAGCGCGAGACCGACCGCAAGTTCGACGACATCATCGAGTTCGCCGACATCGGCCGCCACCTCGACTCCCCGGTGGGCAACTACTCCTCGGGCCAGTTCGCCCGCCTCGGCTTCGCGGTGGCCGTGCACGTCGACTCCGACATCTTCCTCGCCGACGAGGTGCTCGCGGTGGGGGACCGGCCGTTCAAGAAGAAGTGCCTCGAGCGGATGCAGGAGATCCGCGCCAGCGGACGCACGCTGCTCTACGTCAGCCACGCCGCCGGCTCCGTGCGCCGCATGTGCGACCGCGTGGTGGTGCTGGAGGAAGGTCGCGTCGGCTACGACGGCGAGGTCGACGCCGGCATCAAGTACCTGCACTACGACGCGGCCTCCGAGGACGAGCAGGACGAGGAGCTCGGCGCCGACATCTGAGTCGGCCGGCGCCATCCCGCCCGCCCCACGTGGCCGAGCGACCGTCCGCTCGGGCTTCACCAGGGCAGGTCCCAGCGTGAGATGCGGGGGTTTCGACACGGGCGCCAGCGCGCCCTGCCGACCAACGACCGGGGCCCCTCTCGGTGGTCGAGTGCCGAGGAGCGCTAGCGACGAGGTGTATCGAGACCCCGCAACCATCTGCTGGGACTGGCCCGGGGCAGGTCCCGGCGCGGGCTGCGGGGGTTTCGACACGGGCGCCAGCGCGCCCTGCTCAACCAACGATGAGGGGCCGGGCGCTGCGCGCCGTACTCGCCAACGAGCCCCGGCCCGCTTCGGTGGTCGAGTGCCGAGGAGCGCCAGCGACGAGGTGTATCGAGACCACGCAACCATCTGCTGGGGCTGGCCCGGGGCAGGTCCCGGCGCGGGCTGCGGGGTTTCGACACGGGCGCTAGCGCGCCCTGCCGACCGACGAAGGGGGCCCCTCTCGGTGGTCGAGTGCCGAGGAGCGCTAGCGACGAGGTGTATCGAGACCCCGCAACCATCTGCTGGGACTGGCCCGGGGCAGGTCCCGGCGCGGGCTGCGGGGGTTTCGACACGGGCGCCAGCGCGCCCTGCTCAACCAACGATGAGGGGCCGGGCGCTGCGCGCCGTACTCGCCAACGAGCCCCGGCCCGCTTCGGTGGTCGAGTGCCGAGGAGCGCCAGCGACGAGGTGTATCGAGACCACGCAACCATCTGCTGGGGCTGGCCCGGGGCAGGTCCCGGCGCGGGCTGCGGGG
>NZ_JBZWDB010000003.1:0-1174255 GCF_058681775.1 Nocardioides sp. FY1077
CGCCGCTCGTGTACCCCCGAAAGGGCCTTACCGCTCGACTTGCATGTGTTAAGCACGCCGCCAGCGTTCGTCCTGAGCCAGGATCAAACTCTCCGTTGAAAAACAACACCCCACACCAACCCCAAAAGGCCCATGCGAGGAAAAAGAGATGCCTGACAAGAACAAAACCCCGACAATATATTGCCAGAATCATTGCCTTACCAAAACCATCAACCCACAACCCCACCACCCAAAAACAGCGGCAGAGAAAGAGAGTCAACGGGGCAAACAAACTAATTCGTCGACTATGACACACTGTTGAGTTCTCAAGAATCAGACGCAACCCGTCCTGATCATCACTGACCAGCGGCGGGGCAACCTGCAGAAACTTACCGGTCCGAGTCGGGCCCGTCAACTCCGAGGAGCAGGGGGCCGGTGGACCAGGTCGGCGAGTGGAACACCGCCCCACAGCCTCTCGGCCCGGGCGGCGCCGCTCGCGGCGACAGGTGGAACATTACCCCCGGGTGTCCGGGGGGCCAAATCAGGGGGTCAACACCCCGAGGGGCGAGCCGCCCGGTAGGTCGACACCGTCGGGTCGTCGCCCACCCAGAACCGCCAGGGACGCTCCGGGGCCCCGCGCAGCCCCACCCGCGGACCGCTGGCCCAGGCGGACGGCGCCTCCCCCGGCACCAGTCGCACCGGTCCGTCGCCGAGGTCGGCACCGTCGAGGTCGAGCGCGATGGCCAGGGCCTGGCACAGCTTGGCCGGCCCCCGGGCGAGGTCCACGTCGGGGCGCCCGCGGCGGCGCTCGCGGGCCAGGTCGAGCCCGTCGACCACCCGACCAGCACGCAGCAGGACCGCGGCGGCGCTGCCGTCCGGCCCGCAGCTGATGTTGGCGCACACGTGCATGCCGTAGGTGAAGTAGCAGTACAGCCGGCCCGGCGGCCCGAACATCACCGCGTTGCGCGCGGTACGGCCGCGGTAGGCGTGCGACCCGGGGTCGGTGTCGCCGCCGTACGCCTCGACCTCGGTGAGCTGGAGGCTCACCCCCGCGTGCGTGAGCACCGCGCCGAGCAGCCGCGGGGCGACCTCCTCGACCGGGCCTTCGAGGACGTCTGCCAGGTCAGGCGAGCCGGGCACGGCCCTCGCCCGCGCGGGCCGTCAGCTCGGCGTGCTGCTCGCGCACCCGCACCGCTGCCGTGCCGCCGCGACCGTCGCGCGAGGCCACCGACCCCTCGGCGGTGAGCACGTCGCGCACCCCGGGGGTCAGCGCCGGGGACAGCTCGGCGAGCTGGGAGTCGTCGAGCTCGTGCAGCTCGATGCCCAGCTCCTCGCACCGGCGCACGCAGGCCCCGGCGACCTCGTGGGCCACCCGGAACGGCACGTTCTGCCGCACCAGCCACTCCGCGACGTCGGTGGCCAGCGAGAACCCCTGGGGCGCCAGCTCGGCCAGCCGGTCACGGTCGAACACCAGGGTCGCCACCATGCCGGTGAACGCGGGCAGCAGCACCTCGAGGGTGTCGACGGAGTCGAAGACCGGCTCCTTGTCCTCCTGCAGGTCGCGGTTGTAGGCCAGGGGCAGCGCCTTGAGCGTGGCGAGCAGGCCCGAGAGGTTGCCGACCAGTCGGCCGGCCTTGCCCCGAGCGAGCTCGGCGATGTCGGGGTTCTTCTTCTGCGGCATGATGCTCGACCCCGTCGACCACGAGTCGTGCAGCGTCACGAACCCGAACTCGCGCGTCGACCAGAGGATCACCTCCTCGGCCAGGCGGCTGACGTCGATGCCGACCTGCGCCAGCACGTAGGCCAGCTCGGCGACGAAGTCGCGTGCGGCCGTCCCGTCGATGGAGTTGGCGCTCGACCCGGTGAACCCGAGCTCGGTGGCCACGCCGACGGGGTCGAGGCCCAGGCTCTGCCCGGCCAGCGCCCCCGAGCCGTACGGCGAGTCGGCCGCGACCCGGGCGTCCCAGTCCAGCAGCCGGTCGACGTCGCGGAGCAGCGGCCAGGCGTGGGCCATCAGGTGGTGGGCCAGCAGCACCGGCTGCGCGTGCTGCAGGTGCGTGCGCCCGGGCATCACCGTCGGCGTGCCGTCGAGGTGGTCGGCGGCCTGGGCGGCGAGCACGTCGACGAGGTCGAGCACGAGCGCGCCCACCACACGGGCGTGGTCGCGCAGGAACACCTTGAACAGCGTGGCGATCTGGTCGTTGCGGCTGCGCCCGGCCCGCAACCGGCCCCCGACCTCGGTGCCGACCTCGTCGAGCAGCAGCCGCTCCAGCGCGCCGTGCACGTCCTCGTCTGACGGGTCGGGGTGCAGGTCGCCGGCGGCGTACCGCTCCCCCAGCACCCCGAGGCCCCGCAGCAGCTCGGCGTGGTCGGCGTCGGTGAGCAGCCCCGCACGGTGCAGCGCCCCGGCGTGGGCCCGGGAGCCCGCGAGGTCGTACGGCGTGAGGCGCCAGTCGAAGTGGGTCGAGCGCGACAGCGCGTCGAGCTCGGGCGACGGGCCGCCGGCGAACCGGCCGCCCCACAGCTTGCCCTCGTTGGTGGTGCTCACTGCTCTCCTCCTCGGTGGGCCTGCGCGGCCTCGACGGCCGCGACCATGATGTCGCACAGGTCGGGGACGACGAGCCGGCCGTCGCGGGCCAGGTCGTCGGGGGTCCACCAGCGCGCCTCGAGCACCGCGCCGACCTCGGCGGGCTCGAGGTGGTCGAAGGTGACGGGGTGCTCGCGCGGCAGCCGCATCGCGAAGAAGGTGGCGTCGCCGCGGTAGGTGGTGCCGTCCCAGTGGTGGTCGTGCGCCGCGCGGTGGAACGCCGGGGTGAGGTCCTGCGCGGTGGCCACGACGCCGGTCTCCTCGTGCAGCTCGCGCAGCGCGGCGTCGACCAACGCCTCGCCCGGGTCGACGCCACCGCCGACGGTGCCCCACCGCACCACGTCGGGCACGGCCGGGTCGCGGTCGAGCAGCAGCAGGACCTCGCCGGCCTCGTTGACCGGCAGCACGCGCGCGCTGCGACGCAGGGTGGGCTCCATCAGTCGGTGCCGGACTCCATCGCGGCGTGGTCGAGCGCCTCGTCGTCGATGTCGCCGGGCCCGGACTCGCCGCGGGTGGCGATGCGGGTGGCGCCGCCGGGCTCGATCTCGCCGAACAGGGTGCCGTTCTCGACCAGGACCTGGCCCTCGTCGAGCGGCTGGGCGGCGTAGAGCTCGAGCTTGGCGCGCGAGTCGGCGATGTCGAGGTTGCGCATGGTGAGCTGGCCGATGCGGTCGGTCGGACCGAACGCGGCGTTCTCGGTGCGCTCCATCGAGAGCTTGTCGGGGTGGTAGGAGAACGCAGGACCGTCGGTGCGCAGCACCGTGTAGTCCTCGCCGCGGCGCAGCCGCAGGGTGACCTCGCCGGTCACCAGCGATGCGATCCACCGCTGGATCGACTCCCGCAGCATCAGGGCCTGCGGGTCGAGCCAGCGGCCCTCGTAGAGCAGCCGGCCCAGGCGACGGCCCTCGCCGTGGTAGCTGGCGATGGTGTCCTCGTTGTGCACCGCGTTGAGCAGGCGCTCGTAGGCGATCCAGAGCAGGGCCATCCCGGGCGCCTCGTAGATGCCGCGCGACTTGGCCTCGATGATGCGGTTCTCGATCTGGTCGGACATGCCGAGCCCGTGGCGCCCGCCGATGGCGTTGGCCTCGTGCACGAGCGCCACCGGGTCGGTGAAGACCCGGCCGTCGATCGCCACGGGGCGTCCGCGCTCGAAGCGCACGGTGACGTCCTCGGGCTCGATGGCGACCGCGGGGTCCCAGAACTTCACGCCCATGATCGGCTCCACGACCTCGAGCGAGGTGTCGAGGTGCTCGAGCACCTTGGCCTCGTGGGTGGCGCCCCAGATGTTGGCGTCGGTGGAGTACGCCTTCTCGGCGCTGTCGCGGTAGGGCAGGTCGTGCTCGGTGAGCCACTGGCTCATCTCGGCGCGCCCGCCGAGCTCGTGGACGAAGTCGGCGTCGAGCCACGGCTTGTAGATGCGCAGCGCGGGGTTGGCCAGCAGGCCGTAGCGGTAGAACCGCTCGATGTCGTTGCCCTTGAAGGTGGACCCGTCGCCCCAGATGTCGACGCCGTCGTCGTGCATGGCACGCACCAGCATCGTGCCGGTCACGGCGCGGCCCAGCGGGGTGGTGTTGAAGTAGGTGCGGCCACCCGAGCGGACGTGGAACGCGCCGCAGGCCATCGCCGCGAAGCCCTCCTCGACCAGCTGGGTGCGGCAGTCGACGGCCCGGGCGATCTCGGCGCCGTACTGCGTGGCGCGCTCGGGGACGCCGGAGATGTCGGGCTCGTCGTACTGGCCGATGTCGGCGGTGTAGGTGCAGGGCACGGCGCCCTTGTCGCGCATCCAGGCGACGGCGACGGAGGTGTCGAGGCCGCCGGAGAACGCGATGCCGACGCGCTCGCCCTGGGGCAGCGTGGTGAGGACCTTGCTCACGAGGAGCTCCTTGGGGTTCGGGGTGGGCCCGCGGCCGGTGGGGCCGTCGGGTTCAGGGAGGAGGAGCGGGGGTCAGGGCGCGGGCGGGGCGTGCGTCTCCGCCAGCGCCAGGAATCGTCGCGCCAGCTCCTCGCCGCCGTGCGGGTCGCGACCGATCACCAGCACGGTGTCGTCGCCGGCGATGGTGCCGAGGATGTCGGGGAAGTCGGCCTTGTCGAAGGCGCTGCCGAGGAACTGCGCAGCGCCCGGCGGCGTGCGCAGCACGACGAGGTTGGCGCTGGCGTCGGCGCTGACCAGGAGCTCGGCGCACAGCCGTGCCAGGCGGGCACGCCCGGCCGCGGAGTCGGCCGGGGCGCTCGGACGCCGGTCGCCGCCCTCGCCGGGCACGGCGTAGACCAGCCCCCCGGACGCCGCGCGCACCTTGACGGCGTCGAGCTCGACGAGGTCGCGCGACAGCGTGGCCTGGGTGACCCGCACGCCGCTCTCGGCCAGCAGCACCGCGAGCTCGCCCTGCGAGTGCACCTCCTGGCTGCCGACCAGCTCGATGATCAGCTGGTGGCGGGCGTTCTTGGTGGCGGGGCGCAGCACGGACTCGGTCATGGCGCTCACCTCTCCCCCGCCGCAGCGGCCGGGGCGAGGACGGCCGGGGCGGCCTGCTCGGAGGCGGCGGCCAGCAGGAAGGCCAGCACGGCCTTCTGCGCGTGGCGACGGTTCTCCGCCTCGTCCCACACCACGCTCTGCGGGCCGTCGAGCACCTCGGCGGCGATCTCCTTGCCGCGGTAGGCCGGCAGGCAGTGCAGGACGACGGCGTCGGGGTCGGCCAGGGCGAGCAGCTCGGCGGTCAGCGACCACGCGGCGAGCACCTGCTCGCGGGCGGCCGCCTCCTCCTCCTTGCCCATCGAGATCCAGGTGTCGGCGACCACCACGTCGGCACCGGCCACCGCGACGCGCGGGTCGGGCTCGGCGGTGGCGGATCCCCCGGTGGTGGCCGCGATGCGGGCGGCCTGGGCGAACATCTCGGGCGCCGGCAGGTAGCCCTCCGGGGCGCTGACCCGCACGTGCATGCCCGCGGTCGCGCCGGCCAGCAGCCAGGAGTGGCCCATGTTGCAGGCGGCGTCGCCGACGAAGGCGACGGTGAGCCCGGCGAGGCGGCCCTTGTGCTCGCGCACCGTGAGCAGGTCGGCGACCAGCTGGCAGGGGTGGAACGCGTCGGTCAGGGCGTTGACCACCGGCACGCCGGCGTGGGCGGCCATCGTGTCGAGGTCGTGCTGGTGGAAGGTGCGCCACACGACCGCGGCGACCTGGCGGCCGAGCACGCGGGCGACGTCCTCCACCGACTCGCGCACCCCGATGCCGGCCAGGCGCCCCTCGACGACCATCGGGAAGCCCCCCAGCTCGGCGATGCCGGCCGAGAACGACACCTGGGTGCGGAGCGTGGGCTTGTCGAAGATCATCGCGACCGAGCGCGGGCCGGCCAGCGGACGGGCGTCGTACGGCGCCGCCTTCAGCGCCGCCGCCAGGTCGAGCACCCGGGCCTGCTCGGCGGGGCTGAGGTCGTCGTCGCGCAGGAAGTGGCGCAGCCCCGCGGTCGTCACGACACCCCCGCGTCATCGAGCACACCGGGCCAGGCGGCCAGGAACGCGGCGACGTCGTCGTCGGTGAGCACCAGCGGCGGGGCCAGCCGGATGCGCCGCGGGGTGGGGTTGTTGACGATGAACCCGCGCGCCAGCGCGGCGGCGGTGACCTCGGCGGCGTGCTCCGAGACCAGGTCGAGGCCCACGAGCAGGCCCTCGCCGCGCACCTCGGTGACCCGGGGGTCGGCCAGCAGCCCGGCGCGCAGCCGGTCGCCGAGCACGACGGCGCGCTCGAGCAGGCCGTCGGTGGTGAGGGTGTCGACCACGGCGAGCGCGGCGGCGCAGGCGACGGGGTTGCCGCCGAAGGTGGTCCCGTGGTTGCCGGGGTCGAAGAGGTCGCCCGCGCGGCCCAGGCCCAGCACCGCGCCGATCGGGAAGCCGCCGCCGAGGCCCTTGGCCAGCGTGACCACGTCGGGCACCACGCCGCTGGACTGGTGGGCGAACCAGCGCCCGGTCCGGCCCATCCCCGACTGCACCTCGTCGAACCACAGCAGCGCGCCGTGCTGGTCGGCCACGCGGCGGGCGGCGGCGAGGTAGCCGTCGGGGGCCACCACGACGCCGGCCTCGCCCTGGATGGGCTCCAGCAGCACCGCGGCGGTGCGGTCGGTAACCGCAGCGGCCAGGGCCGCCTCGTCGCCGAACGGCACGAACTGCACGTCGCCGGGCAGCGGCTCGAACGGCGCCCGGTAGGCCTCCTTGGAGGTCAGCGCCAGCGCGCCCATCGTGCGGCCGTGGAAGCCGCCCTCGGCGACCACGACGTGGGTGCGCCCGGTGCGGCGGGTCAGCTTGAACGCCGCCTCGTTCGCCTCGGCACCGGAGTTGGCGAAGAAGACCTTGCCCCCGGAACCACCGGCTCCGGCCAGCGACAGCAGCCGCTCGGCCAGCTCGACCTGGGGGACGCTGGTGAAGAAGTTGGAGACGTGGCCGAGCGTGGAGAGCTGCTCGGTGACCGCGGCGATCAGCGCGGGGTGGGCGTGACCGAGCGCGTTGACCGCGATGCCGCCGAGCAGGTCGACGTACTCGCGGCCGTCGGCGTCCCACACGTGGGCGCCCTCGCCGCGCACCAGCACCAGCTTGGGCGGGCCGAAGGTGTTCATCAGCGAGGCGGCGTAGCGCTCCTGCAGGGCGTCCTGCGAGACCCCGCCCCCGTGCTCGGTGGCGTGCGCGGTGGACTGCTCGGTGGACTGCTCGGTGGTCACGACAGCGCCTCCCGGGCCTTGCGGGTCTTGGTCTCGACGCCCGGCAGCACCTGGGTACCGACGCCCTCCTTGGTGAACAGCTCGAGCAGCACCGCGTGCGGCTCGCGGCCGTCGACCACGGTGGCCCGCGGCACGCCCTCGCTGACCGCCTGCAGGCAGGCGCCCATCTTCGGCACCATCCCGCTGGCCAGCGACGGGAGGATCTCGGCGAGCGCCTCGGGGCTGATCTCGCCGACGACGTCCTCGGAGTCGGGCCAGTCGAGGAACAGGCCCTCGACGTCGGTGAGCACCAGCAGCTTCTCGGCACCCAGGGCCACCGCCAGCGCCGCCGCCGCGGAGTCGGCGTTGACGTTGTGGATCGTGCCGTCCTCGTCGGGGGCCACGGAGGAGACCACTGGGATCCGGCCGGCCTCGATGAGGTCGAGCACCGACTCGGGGCGCACCCGGGTGACCTCGCCGACCAGGCCGAGGTCGACCTCCTCGCCGTCGACGACGGTGCCGGTGCGGGTGGCGGTGAACAGCCCGGCGTCCTCGCCGGAGCAGCCGACCGCCAGCGGGCCGTGGTCGTTGATCAGCCCGACCAGCTCGCGCTGCACCTGCCCGACCAGCACCATGCGCACGACGTCCATGGCCTCGGGGGTGGTGACCCGCAGGCCGCCGCGGAACTCCGACTCGATGCCGAGGCGGTCGAGCATGGTGGAGATCTGCGGACCGCCGCCGTGCACGACGACGGGGCGGAAACCGGCGAAGCGCAGGAACGCGATGTCCTCGGCGAAGGCCTGCTTGAGGGTCTCGTCGGTCATGGCGTTGCCGCCGTACTTCACCACCACGATCTTGCCGTGGTACTGCTTCAGCCACGGCAGGGCCGCCGCCAGCGTGCGGGCCTTGGCCTGGTCGGGCTTGCCGACGGTGAACTCGCCGGTCGAGGAGTCGTTGGTGGGCTTGGGGGACGGCTGGGCGCCGGGGGTCTGGGTCATGAGGAGTACGCGCTGTTCTCGTGGACGTAGGCGTGGGTGAGGTCGTTGGTCCAGACGGTGGCCCGCTCGGGACCCGACTTGAGGTCGATGGTCACGCTGACCTCGCGACCGGTGAGGTCGACCTCGGTGGGGTCGGCGTGCGGCGTCGAGCTGCGGCACACCCAGACACCGTTCATCGCGACGTCGAGGTCGGCGGGGTCGAAGGCCGCCGACGTGGTGCCGAGGCTGGCCAGCACCCGGCCCCAGTTCGGGTCGTTGCCGAAGACCGCGGCCTTGAAGAGGTTGCTGCGGGCCACGCTGCGCCCGACCTCGACGGCGTCGTCCTCCGAGGCCGCACCGAGGGTGGTGATCGCGATCTCGTGCTCGGCGCCCTCGGCGTCCTTGAGCAGCTGCATCGCGAGGTCGGTGCAGGCCTGGGTGAGGGCGGCGGTGAAGTCGTCGGCGGGCGGGGTGATGCCGCTGGCGCCGCTGGCCATCACGGTGACGGTGTCGTTGGTCGACATGCACCCGTCGGAGTCGAGCCGGTCGAAGGAGACCCGGGTGGCGGCACGCAGGGCCGCGTCGAGCTCGGCGGCCGGCACGACGGCGTCGGTGGTGAGCACCACCAGCATCGTGGCCAGCTGCGGCGCGAGCATGCCGGCGCCCTTGGCCATGCCGCCGACCGACCAGCCCGCGCCCTCGACGACGACCTGCTTGCTCACCGAGTCGGTGGTCATGATCGCGTGGGCGGCATCGGTGCCGCCGTCGTCCGACAGGGCGGCGTGGGCGGCGTCGACACCGGCGAGCACCTGCGCGCGGTCGTTGGTGAGCCCGATCAGGCCGGTCGAGCATACCACGACGTCGCCGGCGCCGGCACCGAGGTGGTCGGCCACCCGCTCGGCCACCGCGTGCGTCGTCTGGAAGCCCTCGGGCCCGGTGTAGCAGTTGGCGCCACCGGAGTTCAGCACGACGGCCTTGACGGTGCCGTCCTTGACGACCTCCTGGCTCCACAGCACCGGGTTGGCCTTGCAGCGGTTGGCGGTGAAGACGGTGGCGGAGTCGAGGCGCGGACCCTGGTTGACCACCAGGGCGACGTCCTTGCCGCCGGAGGTCTTCAGCCCGGCCTCGACACCGGCGGCGACGAAGCCGGCGGGGGTGGTGACGCTCATCGTTTCCTCTTCTCGGACGCGTTCTTCTGGCTGCCGCCCCGCGAGGGGGCGACGGGGACGGCGGGACGCACGACGTGCCCCCGTCGTCGCCAGGCCTCGGTCGCGCGCTCGGTGGAGCCCGACGGCACCAGCACCCAGTCGGTGTCGAACGTGGAGAGGGAGAACACGCTGATGCCCGCCTCGGCCAGCGGCGTCAGCAGTGCGGCCAGCACGCCGACCGACTCCGGCGGGATCGGTCCCTGCACCGCGAAGCCGACCAGGCCCTTGTGGGCGACCTGCTTGGTCGGCACGTTGCGGCCGGCGCAGACCATCGTGGTCTCGGTGGCCGTGGCGGTGATGGAGAACAGCGACGACGACTCCGCCCAGCCCGGCACCTCGGCGCCGACGGGCAGCTTCACCACGGCGAGCTTCTCGGGGAACTGCTGCAGCGTGTAGACGGGCCCGTGGTCGGCGGGGGCCGCGTCGTGCGTGACTCCGGGCGTGCCGTCGGGGGTGGTGTCGGGGGTGGTCTCCGGGGCGCCGTCCGGCGTGCCGGCGCTCACGGCGCCAGCCCCACGGTCGACAGGCCGGTGGTCTCGTCGAGGCCGAGCGCGATGTTCATGCACTGCACCGCAGCACCACCGGTGCCCTTGGCGAGGTTGTCGAGCGCGCCGACCGCCACCAGGCGGCGGGCGTCGGGGTCGACGGCGACCTGCACGTGCATGGCGTTGGAGCCGGTCACCGCCTGCGTCTGCGGCCAGGAGCCGGCCGGGAGCAGGTGGACGAACGGCTCGTCGGCGTAGGCCTCGGCGTAGACCGCGCGGGCCTCGTCGGGGTCGACGTCCCCGACGAGCGGGGCGCTGCAGGTGGCGAGGATGCCGCGGGGCATCGGCACCAGCACCGGGGTGAAGCTGACCCGCACCTCCTCCGCGGTCAGGCGGGACAGGTTCTGCGCGATCTCGGGGGTGTGCCGGTGGCCGCCGCCGACGCCGTAGGCGCGGGCGTTGCCCATCACCTCGCTGCCGATCAGGTCGGACTTCGCGGCCTTGCCGGCGCCGCTGGTGCCGGAGGCCGCCACGACCACGATGTCGGGCGTGACGATCCCGGCCGCGACGGCCGGGGCCATCGTGAGCGTCGAGACCGTCGGATAGCAGCCCGGCACGGCGAAGCGGGTGCGTCCGACCAGGCGGTCGCGCTGGCCCGGCAGCTCCGGCAGGCCGTACGGCCAGGTGCCGGCGTGCTCGCCGCCGTAGAAGCGCTCCCAGGCCTCGGGGCTCTCGAGGCGGAAGTCGGCGCCGCAGTCGACCACCACGGTGTCCTCGCCGAGCTGCTCGGCCACCGCGCCCGACTGCCCGTGGGGCAGGGCGAGGAACACCACGTCGTGGCCGGAGAGCACCTCGATCGTGGTCTCCTCGAGCACCCGGTCGGCCAGGGGCACGAGGTGGGGCTGCAGGACTCCCAGGGGCTGTCCGGCGTTGGAGGCGCCGGTGAGGGCGCCGATCTCGACGCCCGGGTGGCCCAGGAGCAGGCGCAGCACCTCACCCCCGGCGTACCCGCTGGCTCCGGCGACCGCGACACGTGGCTTCGACATGTGCATGACTATACAGCGAAGTGCATTGTCATGTGCATCCGGGGCGCACCGGGCACCGACGCCCGTGCGGGGCACGGAGACCCGGGTGCGGAAACCCCGGTGCCCCGGGAGCAGACCGGTCCTACCGTGGGCCGGTGGCCCCCCTCGAGACGCTGACGTACCTGACCCACCTGCGCGAGGAGTCGCGCCGCTTCCGCGACGCGGTGGCGCGCGCCCCCGGCGACGCCCGGGTGCCGGCCTGCCCGGACTGGGACGCCGACGACCTGCTGTGGCACCTCGCGTGCGTGCAGTGGTTCTGGGCCGCCACGGTGCGCGCCCGCCCGGCGGCGCCGGCCGACGAGGACGCCGCGCCGCCGCGACCCACCGACCGCGCCGGCCTGCTGGCGGCCTACGACGCCTGGTCGGGCGAGCTCGCGCACGTGCTGGCCGCCGCCGACCCCGCCGAGCCGGCGTGGACCTGGGCCCCGGAGCAGACCGTGGGGTTCACCCACCGGCGCCAGGCCCACGAGGCGCTGGTGCACCGGGTGGACGCCGAGCAGGCGGCCGGCCTGGCCGTGACGCCGATCGACGCCGCCCTGGCCGCCGACGGGGTGCGGGAGTGCCTGGGCGTGATGTACGCCGGCGTGCCGCCGTGGGGTCGCTTCGACGCCGGCCCGCGGCTCGTGCGGGTCGACCTGGTCGACATGGACGAGGCGGTGTGGGTGCGGCTGGGCCGGTTCGTCGGCACCGACCCCGACGGGGTGGCCCGTGACGAGCCCGACCTGGCGGTGGTCGACGACCCCGGGGTCGCCCCCGAGGCCGTGGTGGCCGGCACGGCCGCCGACCTCGACCTGTGGCTGTGGCACCGCGCCGACGACCGCCCCCTGTCGCTGACCGGCTCGCCCGAGGCGCTGGCCCACCTGCGGGCCTGCCTGGACCAGCCGATCGACTGAGCCGGGGCGGGCGTCAGGCCCGCTGCACCGCCCCGGTGGCCTCGGCGGCGCGGGCGACGGCGGCAGCGCGGGCGGCCACCGTCTCCTCGTCGGTCAGCGTGCGGTCGGCGGCGCGGAAGCGCAGCGCGAACGCGAGCGACTTGCGCTGCTCCCCCACCTGCTCGCTGCGGTAGACGTCGAAGAGCCGCACCGACTCGAGCAGGTCGCCCGCGCCCTCGGCGAGCGCCCGGCCGACCTCCGCGGCGGTGACCGCCTCGTCGACGACCAGGGCGACGTCGTCCTTGGCCACCGGGAACGACGAGACCACCGGGGCGGGCACGACGTCGACGGCGCGGGCCACCAGCAGGTCGAGGTCGAGCTCGAGGGCGGCGGTGCGCGGCGGCAGGTCGAGGGCCTGGCAGACCCGCGGGTGCAGCTCACCGGCGTGGCCGAGCACCACCCGGTCGTCGCCCTCGCCGAGCGCCACCTCGGCGCAGCGGCCGGGGTGCCAGGGAGCGCGGGCGGCCGCCGTCAGGTCGACCTGGAGGCCCAGCTCGCCGGCGACGCGGCGGGCCACCGCCACGGCGTCGGACCAGCCGGCCTCGCGGCCTGCGCCCCACCAGCCGGCGCGCTCGCGCTCGCCGGCCAGCACCACCGCGACGTGCAGCGGCTGGCGCGGCACGGCGGCCAGCAGGGCGGCGAGCTCGTCGTCGGTGGGCCGGCGCTCGACGCCGTAGACGGGGGCGGGGCCCGCGTCGCGGGGGAACGCCACCGAGCCGGTCTCGAACAGGGCGACCCCCGGGGCGCCACGGCCGATGTTGCGCGCGGCCGCGCGCAGCAGCCCCGGCAGCAGCGTCGTGGTGTACGACGGCTCCTCCGAGGAGATGGGGTTGGCCAGCCGCACGGTGCGGCGGCGCTCGTCGTCGGCCGGCAGTCCGAGGTCGTCGAGCACGGCGTCGCCGACGAACGGGAAGCTGATCGCCTCGACGAGCCCGGCCCCGGCCAGCGCGCGGCCCACGCGTCGGCGCAGCCGCTGCTCGCGGGTGAGCCCGCGCCCGGCGGCCTCGGCCGGCAGCACCGAGGGCACCTCGTCGTAGCCCACCACGCGGGCGACCTCCTCGACGAGGTCGAAGGGGTCGGTGACGTCGGGGCGCCACGACGGCGGGGTGACGTCGAGGTGGTCGCCGTCGACGACGACGTCGCACCCGACGGCGCGCAGGTGGGCCACGGTGGCCTCGGCGCCGACCGGCAGGCCGGTGACCCGCGCCGGCAGGTCGGCGGCGATGCGCACGGTGGGCTGCGCGGGGGCGACCCCGACGACCGTGACGCCGGGGCTCGCCGTGGCGCCGCCGTACGTCGTCAGCAGCTCGACCGCGCGGTCGGCGGCCACCTGCGGCAGCAGCGGATCGACCCCGCGCTCGTTGCGCTTGCCGGCCTCGGAGGTGATGCGGTGGCGGCGCCCGGAGCGGAACACGGTGGTGGCGTCGAAGTGGGCCGACTCGACGACCACGTGGGTGGACGTCGCCGACAGCTCGGTGTCCTGCCCGCCCATGACGCCCGCGATGCCGATGGGCCCCGAGTCGTCGGCGATGAGGAGGTCGTCGACGTCGAGGGTGCGCCGGGTGCCGTCGAGGGTGGTGAGCTGCTCGCCCGCGGTGGCGCGCCGCACCCGCAGGGCGCCCTGCAGCCGGTCGCCGTCGTACCCGTGGAGCGGCTGCCCGAGCTCGAGCATGACGTAGTTGGTGACGTCCACGGCCAGCGAGATGGAGCGCATGCCCGCCTGCTGCAGGCGCCGGGCCATCCAGTCGGGCGTCGGCGCGGTGGCGTCGAAGCCGGTGACCGAGCGGGTGACGAAGACCGGGCACCCGGCGGGGTCCTCGACGACCACGGGGTGGCCGGCGCCGTCGGCGGCCGGCACGTCGCGCCGGGCGGGGTCGGTGAGGTCGACCCCGTAGGCCAGGGCGGCCTCGCGGGCCACGCCCCGCAGCGACAGGGCGTAGGCGCGGTCGGGGTTGACCTCGAGCTCGACGACCTCCTCGCGCAGGCCGAGCACGTCGAAGGCGTCGTCGCCGGGCTCACCCGCACCCGACGGCAGCACGATGATGCCGCCGCCGTCGGGACCGGCGGACTCGCCGAGGCCGAGCTCGGCCGAGGAGCAGATCATCCCGGCCGAGACGTGGCCGTAGGTCTTGCGGGCGGAGATGCGGAAGTCACCGGGCAGCACCCCACCGGGCAGCACGACGACGACGAGGTCGCCGGGGGCGAAGTTGTGGGCGCCGCACACGATGCCCTGCGGCTCGCCGGTGTCGTTGGCCCCGCCCACGTCGACGGTGCACCAGTTGACGGTCTTGCCGTTCTTCTGCGGCTCGGGCTCCATGGTCAGCACGCGGCCGACCACGAGCGGACCGGTGATGCCGGCGCCGGCACGCTCCACGGCCTCGAGCTTCAGGCCCAGCGCGGTGAGGCGCGCGGTGAGGTCGTCGGTGGTCGCCTCCGCGGGCAGGTCGACGAGCTCGTGGAGCCAGGACACGGGGAACTTCATCAGATCTCCGATCCGAAGGCGGTGGTGAAGCGGACGTCGGCCTCGAAGAGGGCGCGCAGGTCCTCGATGCCGTGACGGAACATGAGCAGCCGGTCGATGCCGAAGCCGAACGCGAAGCCGGTGTAGCGCTCCGCGTCGACGCCGCAGGCGGTGAGCACGCGGGGGTTGACCATGCCGCAGCCCCCCAGCTCGATCCAGCCCTCGCCGCGACACGTGCGGCACGCCGCCCCGGCGGGTGCGTCGGGCGTGGTGGCCAGGCCGGTGCCGCGGCACACGAAGCAGACCATGTCCATCTCGGCCGACGGCTCGGTGAAGGGGAAGTACGACGGGCGGAAGCGGGTGGCCAGGCCCTCGCCGAACAGTGCGGCGACGAGGTGGTCGAGGGTGCCGCGCAGGTGGGCCATCGTCAGGCCCTCGTCGACGGCGAGCCCCTCGACCTGGTGGAACACCGGGCTGTGGGTGGCGTCGTACTCGTCGGTGCGGAAGACCCGACCGGGGCAGGCGATGTAGATCGGGGGCTCGCGGGTGAGCATGGTGCGGGCCTGCACCGGCGAGGTGTGGGTGCGCAGCACGACGCCGTGGTCGGCGGGGTCGGCCCAGAAGGTGTCCTGCATGGTGCGCGCCGGGTGGTCGGGTCCGAGGTTGAGCGCGTCGAAGTTCAGCCACTCCGCCTCCAGCACGGGGCCCTCGGCGACCTCCCAGCCCATCGCCACGAAGACGTCGGCGATCAGCTCGGAGCCGGTGGTGACGGGGTGGCGGGCGCCGACGGGCAGCCGGTCGGTGGGCAGCGTGACGTCGACGGCCTCCTCGACCAGCATCCGCTCCTCGTGGGCGACCTCCAGCGCCTCCTGGCGCCGGGTGAGCGCCTGGCCGACCGCGCCCCGGGCCTTGCCGATGCGCTGGCCGGCCTCCTTGCGCGCCTGCGGCGGCAGCGCCCCGATCTCGCGGTTGGCCAGCGCCAGCGGCGAGCGGTCGCCGGCGTGCTCGAGGCGCACCGCCTTCAGCTCGTCGAGGTCGTGGGCGGCCTCGATGGCGGCGAGCGCGGCGTCGCGGGCGGCCTCGACCTCCTCGTGCTTCAAGGGGGTGACCTCCACGGGGTCGTAGTCGGTGTTGGGGCCGGACATGACTGCCTCTCGAGCGGGGGGACGCAGGCTCCGGCCTGCGGCCCGCGCAAGTCTAGGAAGCCGCCGGCCCCGGCCGCGACCGGGTTGACCTGCGTGGACGACGGGGCTCAGGGCGACGGCGCGGTGGGGGCGCTCTCGCGCACGACGAGCCGGTGGGGCACCAGCACGTCGCGGCCCGCCAGCGACGTGTCGCGCATGCGGTCGGCGAGGCAGTCGAGGGCGCGCTCGGCCAACAGCTGCTTGTCGGGGGCGACGGTGGTCAGCGACGGCACGGCGTACGCCGCGTCCTCGATGTCGTCGAAGCCGACAACGGCGACGTCGCGCGGCACCTCGAGGCCCCGGTCGGCGCAGGCGCGCACCACGCCCAGCGCGAGCTGGTCGCTGAAGCAGAACACCGCGTCCACCTCGACGCCCCGGTCGGCGAGGGCGTGCAGCGCCCGGGCGCCGTCGGCGCGGTGCAGGCGGTCGACGGCCACCTCGAGGTCCGGGTCGCGCGCCACGCCGCTCCCCGCGAGCGCGTCGTGGTGGCCGGCGAGCCGCTGCCGCGCGGTCTCGTTGCTCAGGTGGGGCTGCAGCCCGACCGCCGCGATCCGACGGCGCCCGGAGGCGAGGAGGTGGCGGGTGGCCTGCTCGCCGGCCAACCGGTTGTCGATGGCCACCCGGTCGACCACGCCCAGCCCGGGCTGCTCCCCCAGCATCACCACGGGTGGCGCCACCGCGCGGCGCGACACGTCGTGGGGCGTCATGGCCCACGGACTGAAGACCACGCCGTCCACGCCGAGCCCGCGCGCGCCGTCGAGCAGCTGGCGCTCGCGCTCGGCGTCGCCGTCGGTCTGCTCGATGTGCACCGCCCAGCCGCGCCGCTCGGCGGCGCGCACGACCAGCGCGCCGAGCTCGGCGAAGTACGGCGAGTCGATCTCGGGCACCACGAGCCCGATGACCTCGGTGCGCCCGCGACGCAGCTGGCGGGCGGCCAGGTTGGGGCGGTAGCCGAGCTCGGTGATCGCGGCCATCACCCGCTCCCGGGTGGGCGCGGCCACGACGTGCGGCTCGTTGACGACGTTCGACACCGTGCGCACCGAGACCCCGGCCCGCTCGGCGACGTCACGCAGGTTCACCCCGGCCACCGGTCACCACCTCCTGCCGTGACCCTATTGCCATCCGCTTTGCAACGTTGCAAACTGGGACGCACACCACACCCGGGAGGAACCATGAGCACGTCACCGATCCTCGACGTCCCCGTCGACGTCGACCTGATCCGCGAGACGATCCACACCGACGGCATCATCGGCTGCAAGGGCGCGTTCTCCACCGCCTGGGCCGACGAGCTGCGCGAGGACGTCGAGGCGGCCTTCGAGGAGGCCCGCGGCCGCGAGAACGGCGCCGTCGGGCGCGGGCCCCACCGCTGGTACGTCGAGATCCACCCCCAGCAGCTGCGCGGGTTCGTCGACCTCGTCGACCACCCGTGGGTGCGCGGGGTCT
This sequence comes from Nocardioides sp. FY1077, assembly GCF_058681775.1. Lineage (NCBI taxonomy): Bacteria > Bacillati > Actinomycetota > Actinomycetes > Propionibacteriales > Nocardioidaceae > Nocardioides > Nocardioides sp. FY1077. The sequence goes on from NZ_JBZWDB010000003.1 coordinate 17,027, forward strand.
GCGAGAGCGTCCTCGGTGCCGACTACGAGATCGTGGAGGTGGGCTTCGACATCCCGTTCGCCGGCGCGGTCAACCAGCCGTGGCACCGCGACTTCCCGAGCCCGCCGGAGACCCGCGCCGAGCGCCGGCTCACGTCGCTGGCCTTCAACGTGACCTGCGTGGACACCGAGGAGGACATGGGGCCCTTCGAGGTCGCCCCCGGCACGCAGTGGGAGACCGGCGAGGACTTCAAGCACGAGATGTTCCCCGACCGCAGCGAGTACGCCCGCTACGAGGCCCTCGCCGTGCGCAAGTTCCCCCAGCGCGGCGACATCTCGGCGCGCTCGGCGCTGACCGTGCACCGCGGCACGACCAACCACTCGCAGAAGGCGCGCCCCGTGCTGGTGCTCGGCATCGACGCCCCCGGCGCCGGCAACAGCGAGAAGCACGACCTCGCGGTCACCCGCGACTACTGGGAGCAGCTGCCGGAGCGCGTGCGCGCCCACCTGGCCTGCCCGGTCGTCGACGAGCTGACTCCGATCACCCAGAAGCACACCATCGAGGGCCTGGTGATGGGCGACGCCTGAGCGCTGCGCCGCACGCACCGCGGCCCGGCACCCCCTCGTGGGGTGCCGGGCCGTCGTGCGTCGTGGCCAGGCGCTCGTCAGCGTCGGTCGACGCGGGTGAGCCAGCGCTGCAGGGTGACCACGACGAGCAGGATCGTGCCGCTGACGACGGCCTGCCAGTCGGAGTCGAGCGAGCCCACCTGGTTGATCACGTTCTTGATGACCTGCAGCAGCAGGACGCCCACCAGGGTGCCGAGCACGGTGCCGGCACCGCCGGTGAGCAGGGTGCCGCCCAGCACCACCGCAGCGATCGCCTCGAGCTCGGTGCCGACCCCGAGGATCGTGACGCCCGAGGAGGTGTAGGAGGCGATCATGATGCCGCCGAAGCCGGCCAGCAGCGAGGAGCCGACGTAGGTCAGCACCTTGGTGCGTTGCACGGGCAGGCCCATCAGGTCGGCGGCGTCCTCCTGGCCGCCGATCGCCAGCACGCTGGCGCCGTACGACGTGCGGTGCAGGACCAGCGCGCCGAGGGCGAAGAGCACCACGACGAACAGCACGGGGAACGGCACGCCGAGCAGCTCGCCCTGGGCGATCTCACGGAACCCCGAGCCGGCCGGCACCTTGTAGGTGGTCGCGCCCTCGTCGGTGAGCAGCAGCAGCAGCCCACGGGCGAAGAGCAGCCCGGCCAGCGTCACGATGAACGGCGGCAGGCCGCCGCGGGCGATCACCAGGCCCTGCACCAGGCCGATCAGGCCGCAGACGCCGAGCGGCAGCGCCAGGGCGACCAGCGTGCCGTGCTGGGACCCCCAGGCCGCGAGCACGCCCCCCAGGGCGAACACGCTGCCCACGGAGAGGTCGATCCCGCCGGTCATGATCACGAAGGTCATGCCCAGCGCGATCACCGCGAGGAACGAGGCCTGCACGCCGATGCTGGTGAGGTTGCCGCGGCTGGCGAAGGTGTCGAAGCTGACGCTGGCCACGACGAGCACCAGCACGAACACCGCGATGGCGCCCTGGCGCTGCACCAGTGCGGCGAAGCGGGCCCGGGACGACGAGGCGGCCGTGACCGCGTTCGCCGAGGCCGCGTCGCCGGCCGGGGCCGTGGTGGAGGTGGTCATGTACGGGTCCTTCCTCGACCGAGCTGCACGTAGACCGCCAGGATCACGATCACGGCCTGCGCGACCTGGGCGGTGGAGTCGGGGATGTCGTGGAAGATCAGCGTCGCGGTGATCAGCTGCATGAGCAGCGCCCCCGCGACGGTGCCGAGGATGCGCACCCGGCCCCCCGAGAGCGGGGTGCCGCCGATGACGACGGCGGTGATCGCCGACAGCTCCATGAGCAGCCCCAGCTTGGTGGGGTCGCTGGCCTGCGAGCGGGCGGCCAGCAGGATGCCGGCCATCGCCGCGAGCAGCCCCGAGATGACGTACGTCGTCACCAGCACCCGCCGCACGGGCAGGCCCGCCAGCTCGGCGGCGAGCTTGTTGCCGCCGATGGCCACCAGCTGGCGACCGTAGGTGGAGCGGCGCACCAGGCCACCCACCACGAGGGCGACCACCGCTGCCACCGCCACGACGTAGGGGACGCCGAGGACGCTGCCGGTGCCGAGCTCGACCAGGCCGGGGTCGCGGATGGTCTTGATCTGGTCGCCGAACAGGTTGGCGACCCCGCGCCCGGCGACCATCAGCCCGAGCGTCGCCACGATGGGCTGCACCCCGACGTGGGCGACCAGGAAGCCGGCGATCGCCCCGACCGCGACGCCGGCCAGCAGCCCCACCGCGATGGAGGCGCCGGTGCCGTAGCCGACGTAGAGCGGGATGAGCGCTGCGGCGAGCGCCATCACGGCGCCCACCGACAGGTCGATGCCCTCGGTACCGATCACCAGGGCCATGCCGAGGGCCACGATGACCACCGGCGCGACCTGCACCAGCTGCAGGCGCAGGGTGCCGGTGCTGAGGAAGTTGTCGCTGATCGCGACGTTGACCAGGAACAGCAGGCCCAGCGCGACGAACACGCCGTTGCGGCGCACCCAGTCGGCGTCGGGTCGCCGCGAGCGGGCCGCGCCACCCGTCGACGGGTCGGGCGCGGTGGCCGGTGAGGCGGTGCGCTCAGCCATGGGGTCCTCCGGCGGGGGGCGTGGTGGTGGACGTGGTGGTGGTGGTCGGGGTGCTCGACGGCTCGGGGTGCCGGCCGTCGGTGTCGCGGCCGCCGGCCAGGGCGTGCAGCAGCTCGGAGCTGGTGAGCCGGGTGCTGTCGAGCTCGGCCTCCGCGGTGCCGTCGTGCAGCACCACGATGCGGTCGGCGCCCTCGACGAGCTCCTCCATCTCGCTGGAGATCAGCACCACCGCCAGCCCCTGCGCGGCGAGCTCGTCGATGAGCGACTGCACCTCGCGCTTGGCGCCGACGTCGATGCCGCGCGTGGGCTCGTCGAGCAGGAACACCTTGGGCTCGGTGCAGAGCCAGCGGGCGATGAGCACCTTCTGCTGGTTGCCCCCCGAGAGCTCGCGCACGAGCTGGCGGGGGCTGGAGGCCTTGATCTGCAGGCGCTTCATGAACGTGTCGACGAGGGCGTCGATGCGCGCGTCGGACACCACGCCGGCCCGGGAGAACCGGGGCAGGACCGCGAGCGCGATGTTGTCGCGCACCGAGAGGTCGGGGATGATCCCCTCGGCCTTGCGGTCTTCCGAGAGCAGCGCGATGCCGGCCTTCAGCGCCTGGCGCACGGAGTTGCCGCGCACCGGGCTCCCGGCCACGGTGACCGAGCCAGACTGCGTGCGCATCGCGCCGTAGACGGCCTTGACGGTCTCGCTGCGTCCGGAGCCGAGGAGGCCGGCGAGGCCGACCACCTCGCCGGGCCGCACGGTGAGTCCGACGCCGTGGAGGCGGTTGCGCACCTCGAGCCCCTCGACGACCAGCGCGGGCTCGCCGTCGGTGCGGTGCGACTCGCCGAACTCCGTCGCGCCGCCCGCGGCGACCTCCTCGACGTCGCGGCCCAGCATCAACGACACCAGCTCGAGCCGGGTGAGGTCGGCCATCGGCCCCGCGTGCACCTGCCGTCCGTCACGCAGGATGGTGACGGAGTCGCACAGCTCGAAGAGCTCGTCGAGGCGGTGGGAGACGAAGACCAGGCCCACCCCGCGCTCGCGCAGCGAGCGCGCGACACGGAAGAGGGTCTCCACCTCCTTGGCCTCCAGCGACGACGTCGGCTCGTCCATGATCACGACCTTGCTGTCGACCGACATGGCCCGCGCGAGCGCCACCATCTGCTGGGCGCCCAGCCCGAGCCGGCCGAGGTCGGCGGTCACGTCGATGTCGATGCCGAGCTCGGCCATCAGCTCGCGGGCGCGCCGGTTCATGGTGCGCACGTCGAGCAGGCCGAGGCGCCGCGGCTCGCGACCCAGGAAGATGTTGCGGGCCACGCTGAGCAGCGGCACCAGGTTGACCTCCTGGTAGATCGTGGAGATCCCCGCGTCCTGGGCGTCGGAGGGACGTCGGAAGCGCACGCCGGCACCGGCGTAGCGCACCTCCCCGCCGTCGGGCACGTAGACCCCGGTGAGCACCTTGATCAGCGTGGACTTGCCGGCGCCGTTCTCCCCCACGAGGGCGTGGATCTCCCCCGGCGCGAGCCGGAAGTCGACGCCGCGCAGGGCGTGCACGCCGCCGAAGGACTTGGTGACCCCGTCGGTCTCGAGGACGGGGTCACCCGGCTCGCCGCGCGGCGGCGCGGTGGTGGTGGTCTGCGTCACCTCGGCCTCAGAACGCCTTGCCGAGGTCCGCCTCGGCGTTCTCCTCGGTGTACATGTCGTCCTCGATGATCACGTCCTCCGGGATCTCCTCGCCGGCGAAGAACTGCTCCGCGGTCTCGAAGGCCAGCGGCCCGAAGCGGGGGTTGGACTCGATGACGGCGTTGATGTCGCCGTCGACGATGCCCTGCACCGCGTTGCGGGTGCCGTCGATGGAGACGATCGAGATGTCCTTGCCCGGGTCGAGCCCCGCCGCCTTCACGGCGGTGACGGCGCCCAGGGCCATCTCGTCGTTGTGGGCGTAGATGGCGGTGATGTCGGGGTTGGACTGCAGCAGCTGCTCGGTGACCGTCTGGCCCTCGTCGCGCGCGAAGTTCGCGGTCTGCTCGGCCACGATCTCCAGCCCGGGGTACTTCTCCTCGACCGCGTCCTTGAAGCCGGCGTTGCGGTCGTCGGTGACGTTGTTGCCGGACGACCCGAGCAGGACGGCGACCTGCGCCTCCTCACCGGTGACCTCCGCCATCGCGTCGGCCGCGCGCTGGCCCTGGTCGTAGAAGTCGGAGCCGAGGAAGGCGACGTAGTCCTCGCAGGCCTGGTTGGTGACCTTGCGGTCGATCGTCAGCACGGGCACGCCCGCCTTCTTCGCGGCGTCGAGGGCGGGGTCGAGACCCTCGGAGTTGACCGGGGCCACGATCAGGAACTCGACGCCCTGGTTGAGCATGTCCTGGATGTCGGCGATCTGCTTGGGCAGCTCGGCGTTGGCGTTGGTGACGATGAGCTTCTTCACGCCCACGTCGGCCGCGGCGTCGCGGATCGACTGGGTCTCGGCGGCGCGGAACGCCGCGGTGTCCGGCTCGGACTGCGAGAAGCCGACGGTGGCGTCGGCGAGGTCGAGCGCCTTGCCGCCGTACTCGTCGAGGGTGCAGGTGGGGCCGGTGCCCTCGGCCTCCTTGACGACCTGCTCGTCGTCGCCGACGGGGCCGTCGCTGGCCGACTCGTCGTCGCCGGAGTTGGTGCAGCCGGCGAGCGCGAGGGTCGCGACGGCCGCGGTCGCCAGGGCGCGCCATCGCGTCACGGTGTGCTGGGTGTTCATGTCTTCTCCTTGAGCCGAGGGGGCTGCCTCGTGTAACGGCGGTCACAGCAGATGGGCCAAGCAAACATGAACGCACAGGAAAGCGCAACGGGCCGCGCCCAGTCGCCGGTGCCGGGACGCCCCCGCACACCACCCGGCACGGCACCGCCGGGGTCGTGGCCGTCGTACGTTGCGTGTGACGCACGACACGGGCCATGATGACAATTGCCAACAGGCGAACGCAGATCCGAACAACACCACACAACGTCGGCAGCTCCCCCGCCCGGCGCCCGGACCCGTGCTTCACTGTCGCCGCCCCCCACCGCCCACGGCGGCCCGCCGAGAGGACCCCGCATGCTCGCCGCCGAACGCCAGGCCCGCATCCTGCACGAGGTCGAGCGACGCCGGGCCGTCCGGGTCAGCGAGCTCGCCCGCCTGCTGCAGGTCTCCGAGATGACCATCCGTCGCGACCTCGACGTGCTGGCCTCCCAGCAGCGTCTGGACAAGGTGCACGGGGGTGCCACGGTGTCCGGCGGGGGCGGTCCCAGCACCGACGAGCCGGGCTTCGAGGCCAAGTTCGTGCGCCAGACCGCGGAGAAGGAGGCCATCGCGGCCGCGGCCGCCGCGCTGGTGCGCCCGGGGTCGGCCATCGGCCTGTCGGCCGGCACCACGACCTGGACCCTGGCCCACCACCTGCGGGACATCCCCGAGCTCACGGTGGTCACGAACTCCATGCGGGTGGCCGACGTGCTGCACGCCGCGGGCACCAGCAACGTCGTCCTCACCGGGGGTGTGCGCACCCCGTCGGACGCCCTGGTGGGGCCGGTGGCGGTCTCGTCGCTGCGGCTGCTCCACCTCGACCTGGTGTTCCTCGGCGTGCACGGCATGGACGCCCGGGCAGGCTTCACGACGCCGAACCTGTCGGAGGCCGACACCGACCAGGCGCTGGTCGCCGCAGGTCAGCGCCTGGTCGTCCTGGCCGACCACACGAAGTGGGGGATGATCGGCATCAGCACGATCATCCCGCTCGAGGAGGCCGACCTCGTCATCAGCGACGAGGGCCTGCCCGAGGAGGCGCGCGCGGTGCTGGGCGAGGCCGCCGGCGACCTGGTGCTGGCCCCGTCCCGCAGCATCGACGGCGTGGGCGCGCCCTAGCACCGCGGGCGGGCCCGGCGCCGGGGCACGGGGTCACCGGACCCGGCGGTCCTCGGTGGGCCAGGTGAGCACGATGCGCGCGCCGCCACCGGGGGCGTCGTCGATCACCACGGTCGCGCCGTGGGCGCGGGTGAGCCCGCCGACGATGTACATGCCCAGGCCGGTCCCGCCGCGGGCACCGCCCTTCCAGAACTTCGTGAAGACCCGTCGGCGCAGGTCGAGCGGGATGCCCTCCCCCTCGTCGTCGATGGTGATCCGCACCCCCTCGGGCTCGGCGCCGTCGGGCTCGAGGAGCACGCTGACGGTGCCGTCGCCGTGGCGCACACCGTTCTCGACCAGGTTGGTGACGACCTGGGTGAGCTTGTCGGGGTCGGCGGAGACCGGCGGGAGCCCGGGGCGCACGTCGAGGTCGATGCGGCGGGTCGTGCCGGCGCGCACCGACTCCACGATGCGGGTGACCAGCACCTCCGCGTCGCACGGGCGGGGGTAGAGCTGCAGCCGGCCCGTGTCGATGCGGGCGACGTCGAGGAGCTCGGCGATGAGGCGGCTGAGCCGGTCGGAGTCGGCGCTGACCGTGGTGAGCATCAGCTTCTTCTGCTCGTCGCTCAGGCGGTCCCAGCGGTTGAGCATCGCGGTGACGAAGCCCTTGACCCCGGTCAGCGGCGAGCGCAGCTCGTGGGCGACGGTCGCCACCAGGTCGGAGCGCTCCCGGTCCAGGCGCGCCCGGCCACGCCCGGAGCGCAGCGTCACCACGACCCCCGAGACGGGGCTGCGCAGCCCCGGCCGGTGGATGCGCGCCGCGGCGAGCACCTCGGTGCCGTCGGGCAGCAGCCACGACTGCTCGGGCACGGCGGTGCGGGTGGCCAGGCCCGCGTAGGGGCGGTTGTGCTGGAACCAGGCCACCCCGTCCTGGTCCTGCAGGGCCAGGACGTCGCCGAGGTCGCGGCCCACCGCGTCGACGGCGGCCGCGCCGAGCATCTGCGCCGCGACACGCGACACCAGGGTCACCCGGCCCTCGGCGTCGGCCGAGACGACGCCGTCGGGCAACGAGTCGGCGAGCTCCTGGGCGTCCACGCGCCCACCCTAGGACGCCGCTCCCCCGCCGTGTGACGGCACGGCCGGCACGCCCGGCCTGCCAGCACGTCCGGGCCCGGCCGTGCGCCAGGTCAGGCGGGTCGGGCCCGCTGCACCCGGGCCGAGGCGTACAAGCACACCGCAGCGGCGGTGGAGAGGTTGAGGCTCTCGGCGCGGCCGTGGATGGGGATGGCCACGCGCCGGTCGGCCAGGGCCGCGAGCTCGGTGGGCAGGCCGCGGGCCTCGTTGCCGAACAGCCAGGCGGTCGGGCGGGCCAGCTCGTCGTCGAGGTCGAACAGGTCGTCGTCGCCGTCGCCTTCGGCGGCCAGCACCTGCAGGCCGGCGGCCTGCAGGGCGAGCACGGTGGCCACGGGGTCGGGCTCGACCGCCAGCGGCACGTGGAAGAGGCTGCCGACGCTGGCCCGCACCGTCTTGGGGTTGTACGCGTCGACCGAGCTGCCGGCCAGCACGACGGCGCCCGCGCCGGTGGCGTCGGCGCAGCGCACGACGGTGCCGGCGTTGCCGGGGTCGCGGACGTCGCAGCACACCGCGACCAGTGCCGGCGCGGGGTCGAGGAGGTGGTGCAGCGGGCGGTCGAGGAAGCGGCAGACCGCCACGACACCGGCCGGGCTCACGGAGTCGCTGAGCGCGGCGAGCGCGCGCTCGTCGACCGGCGTCCAGACCGGGGCGGCGGCCACCAGGTCGGGGTGGCGCTGGGCGGCGGCCGGCGTGGCGAAGACCTCGACCACGCAGCCGGGGGTGCCCAGGGCACCCTCGACGGCCTTCGGGCCGTCAGCGAGGAACAGCCGCCGCTCGGAGCGATCCGAGCGGCGGCTGAGCCTGCGTGCGTCCTTGACGCGGCTGTTGCCGGCCGTCAGGGGGATGGTGCTCAGGCCGAGGCCTCGACCTTGGGGGCGTTGACGTCGGCGGGGAGCGCGGCGCGGGCCGTCTCCACGAGGACGTTGAACGCGGCGACGTCGTTGACGGCCAGGTCGGCGAGGATCTTGCGGTCGACCTCGACGCCGGCCAGGTTGAGGCCCTGGATGAAGCGGTTGTAGGTCATGCCCTGCGCACGCGCGGCGGCGTTGATGCGCTGGATCCACAGCTTGCGGAAGTTGCCCTTGTTCTTGCGGCGGTCGTTGTAGCTGTAGACCAGGGAGTGGGTGACCTGCTCCTTGGCCTTGCGGTACAGCCGCGAGCGCTGGCCGCGGTAGCCGCTGGCCCGCTCGAGGGTCGTCCGGCGCTTCTTCTGGGCGTTCACTGCCCGCTTGACGCGTGCCACGATGGTGCTCCTTGTTGCTCGGGTTCGGGGGTGACCGGGTGCCGACGTCGGGACCGGTCAGGCGCCTGCGCGCTGCGCAGGCACGGGGCGGTGGATCAGATGCCCAGCATCTTCTTGGCGCGCGGGACGTCGGCCTTGGCGACCTCCACGGTGCCGGTCAGGCGACGGGTGACCTTGGAGGACTTCTTCTCCAGGTTGTGTCGCTTGCCCGCCTTCTCGCGAAGGATCTTGCCCGTTCCGGTCACGCGGAAGCGCTTGCTCGCACCGGAGTGGCTCTTGTTCTTCGGCATATCGATCTCTCTCTCGTCGTCGCCTCGGGCACGGTGGTGCCCCGGCGGGAGTCTCAGGCCTCGATCTCGGGATCGAGGTTCTCGGAGCGGCCGCGCTCCTTCTTCTTCGCCACGGGCCCCGCGGCGTGGGCGGCGTCGCGCTCAGCGCGCTCGTCGGCGACCACGGCGGCCCGCTCGGCGGCCTTGTTCTCCTTCTGGGCCAGCATGTCGACCTTGGCCTCGGCCTTCTTCTTGTGCGGGCCGAGGACCATGATCATGTTGCGCCCGTCCTGCTTGGGCGAGGACTCCACGAAGCCGAGGTCGGTGACGTCCTCGGCCAGACGCTGCAGCAGCCGGAACCCCAGCTCGGGGCGGTGCTGCTCACGACCACGGAACATGATCGTGATCTTGACCTTGTCGCCGGCCCGCAGGAACCGGACGACGTGCCCCTTCTTCGTCTCGTAGTCGTGGGCGTCGATCTTCGGACGAAGCTTCATCTCCTTGATGATCACGTTCGTCTGGTTGCGACGGGCCTCGCGCGCCTTCTGGGCGTTCTCGTACTTGAACTTGCCGTAGTCCATGAGCTTGCAGACCGGCGGGCGGGCCATGGGGGCGATCTCGACGAGGTCGAGGTCGGCTTCCTGGGCGAGGCGCAGCGCGTCGGCGGTGGGAACGATGCCGACGGTCTCGCCACTGGGGCCAACGAGACGGACCTCGGAAACCCGGATCCGGTCGTTGATTCGAAGCTCGGTGCTGATGTGTCCTCCTGGTTGGGGATCCGTCCGGAGGTCTCTGCACCGTCGCCCGTGGGGGGCGGCGAAATCAACAGAGGCTTCCGCTGGTGACCCAAGCGGAAGCCAGTCGCGACACGTCTCCCGCCACGGCGGGACGCATCTACGAGGGTCCTTGACGTCGTACGGCGACGACGTCGTCGGTGGATCCTCGTAGACCGGACCCGACGACCTGTGACGTGGACTGCTCCACGAGGGCGGTCGGTGCGGGTGGGAGACGTGTGCTGCTGGTCCCCGCTTGGAGATCGGCACCACCGTGGGGTCACGGTGGAACTGATCGGTCAACACCGAAGATTAGCCGATGATTCCGGCACCGGCCAATCGTGCCGGGCGGTCGAGCCGGCCCGTGGCACTGGTCCGCCCCGCGGCCGCGGGCGACGCTCAGGCGTCGGGTCGCAGCCACCCGGTGCGCTCGCCGACGCGGGTCAGCGTCCAGCCCGCGGCGAGCGCGTCGAGGTCCTGACCCTCCACGACCAGGGTCGCCGGGCCCGCCAGGTCGACGACCAGCGCCGCCGCGCCCTCCTGCACCGCCGAGCGGGCGGCCAGGGCAGCCGGCACCGGCACCGGACGGGCCGCGGGGTCCCAGGCGGCCATCGAGGCCAGCCCGGTGAAGGCCAGCAGGGCGGTACGCCCGTCTCGGCCGGTCATCAGGACCGCGGCCATGTCGCTGGTCTTGTCGTGGGCCAGCCCCGCGTCGTCGACCTCCACCTCGCCGAGCACCGCGACCACCGGGACCAGCAGCCGCGTCCCGGCCACGGCGGCGAGGGCCTCGGCGTACCGGCTGCGGTCGGCGGCGTGGGCGGCCAGTGCCAGGGCCACCGCGGGCGAGGTCGAGCCGTCGTCGTCGGGGAAGGCCGGGCCTTGCAGCTGTCGGGGGGTCTCGCTCACTCCCCCACCCTCTCAGGCCGACCCACGCCAGGCCCCGGACCCGCGGGGCCCGGCGCGCGGGTCACGAGCGCCCGTCGTGGCGGTGTGTCAGGCTGGAGGGGTGGACGACGCCGCGTGGGCCGCACTGACCATCACCCTCACCGTGCTCGGTGGGGTCTGGACCTGGATCGCCTGGAAGCGCCGCGGACCGGCCCCCGCCCTGCGTGCCGCCGGCCTCAGCCTGCTGCCCCTGGCCGCCTACCTGACCGACACCCTGCAGATGTTCACCCGCATCGTCGATGCGGTCTCCGACTGGGCGCTGCGCCTGGTCTTCAGCCCCACGGTCTGGGTGGGCGTCGTGCTCGCCGCGGTCGGTGTGGCGATGGCGCTCCTCGCCGGCGCCCTGATCGCCCGTGGGGTCGGCGTGCGGGGCCGCGGCGCCGCACCGGCCGCCGCCCCCGCCGGGGAGGGCCGACGCGCCGTCGGAGGTCGTCCTGCGGCCGCCCAGGGCAAGGGCGAGCCGGCCATCGACGACGACCTCGCCGACATCGAGGCCCTGCTGCGCGAGCGCGGGATCACCTGAGCCCGGACGTCGAGCCGGGCGTCGAGCCGGGCGGCGGCCCGACCGGCACGTCGGCCACCGCGCGGCTCCTGCTCGACCTGACCCTGGACCGCGCGCCCACGCTGGGCGGCGGCCGGCTGGTGTGCGTCGACGGTCCCGCCGGCTCCGGCAAGACCACGCTCGCCGGTGCCGTCGCCCGCCTCGCCGGCGCGCCGGTGGTGCACCTCGACGACCTGTACGACGGCTGGACGGGGCTGCCCCGCGTGGGCCGGCAGCTGGCCACCCTGCTCGAGCCGCTGGCATCCGGGGAGGTGGGGCGCTACCGCCGGCACGACTGGACCACCGGCACCTGGGCCGAGACCGTCGAGGTCGCCCCCGCCCCGCTGCTGGTGCTGGAGGGCGTGGGGTCGGGTGCCGCGGCCCACGACGCGCTGCAGACCGTGCTGGTGTGGGTCGAGGCCCCCGCCGCGCTCCGGCTGCGGCGCGGCCTGGCCCGCGACGGCCACGACCAGCTCGACCACTGGCGGCGCTGGACGCAGGCCGAAGCCACCCACCTGGCCCGCGAGCGCACCCGCGAGCGCGCCGACGTGCTGGTCGACGGCACCGGGGCGCGGGCACCCGTCGTCCGCGACCCGCGCGATCGCGCCGGTTGAGCGATCCAGGGCTCGCACGGCTGCTCGACCAGCGCACACCGCACCCCGCACGGTGCAGCCGTGTCCGCACCGGCGCGCGGCCGCACCCGCGCAGGTGCGCCGCTCAGGCGACCGCGGAACGGCGCCCTCCTAGGGTGGGCGGCATGCGTCCTCCCAGCGGTGAGCAGGTCACGATCAGCGGCGGCGGCTACCACGCCACGGTCACCGAGAGCGGGGCGGCGCTGCGCGTGCTGCGCCACGGCGAGCGCCCGCTGCTCGACGGGTTCGCCGAGGACGCGATGGCCTCCGGCGGGCGCGGCCAGCTGCTGATGCCCTGGCCCAACCGGGTGCGCGACGGCCGCTGGACGTGGCAGGGCCGCGAGCTGCAGCTGGCGCTGAGCGAGCCGGCGCGCGGCAACGCCTCCCACGGGCTGGTGCGCTGGGTGGCCTGGACGGTGGCGGAGCGCACCGACAGCTCGGTCGCGCTCACCTACCGGCTGATGGCCCAGACCGGCTACCCCTGGACGCTCGACCTGCGCGTCGACTACGCCCTGTCGCCCGACGGCCTCACCGTCACCCAGCGGGCCACCAACACCTCCGCCTCCCCCGCCCCCTGGGCCAGCGGTGCCCACCCCTACCTGCGCGTCGGCGACGGACCGGTGGACGGCCTCGAGCTCACGCTGCCGGCGGTGACGCGGCTGCTCACCGACGACCGGATGATCCCGGTGGACCGCGAGCCGGTGGCCGGCACCTCCCACGACTTCCGCCGCGCCCGCGCGGTGGGCGACCTCGTGCTCGACGACGGCTTCACCGACCTGCTGCCCGACGACGACGGCACGACGACCGTGGTGCTGCGTGACCCGGGCTCGGGCGAGGGCGTGTGCCTGTGGGTCGACGGGCACCACACCGCGCTGCAGGTCTTCACCGGCGAGAGCGACCCCGCCACGGCCCGGCGGGCGTTGGCCGTGGAGCCGATGACGGCACCGGCCGACGCGCTGCGCACCGGGGAGCACCTGGTCACCCTTGGGCCGGCCGGCAGCGGCGACGACACCTGGTCGGCCTCCTGGGGCGTGCGGGCCCTCGGCTGACCCGGTCGGACGTACGCCGGACCGCGCCGGTCGGACCGCGCCGGTCCGGTGGGGTCAGCGGTGCAGGTCGCTCACCACGGCGCGCAGCTGGCGCGCCGAGCGCACCGCACGGCCGCCGTCGGAGCCCTGGATGCCCATGACCGCCACCGACGTGCCGTCGGCGAGGTCGAGGGTGACCCACGGGGCGCCGGGCGGCAGGTTGACCGAGACCACCTGGCGCCAGTCGTACTCGCGGCGACGGAAGCCGTTGACGACGACGAGGCGCTCCCGCTCGGCGACCACCCGCGAGCGCACCAGCGCGAACAGGCACGCGTAGCCGAGGGAGCCCAGGACGACCATCGTGCCGATCTGGAACGGCGTGAACTTGCCGCGGGTCTCCGCGTCGAAGCCGAACCACGCCGCGGCGAACATCACCAGCAGGCCGACGCCCAGCACCGCCCCCACCAGCCGCGGGCCCAGCGGGCGCCACGTGTGGGGCAGCGCCGGCGCCGGCTCCCGCACCGGGCGGGGCCGCTCAGAGCCGGGCGGCATGGATGTCGGTGGTGAGGATGCCGCGGGCGCCGACCTGCCACAGCTCGTCCATCAGCCGCTGCGCACCGGCGCGGGGCACCATCACCCGCACCGCCGACCACCCGTCGCGGTGCAGCGGCGCCACGGTGGGGCTCTCGATGCCGGGAGTCAGCGCCACCGCGGCGGTCACCGCCTCGCTCGGGATGTCGTAGTCCATCATCACGTAGCTGCGGGCCACCATCACGCCCTCGACGCGGCGTCGGAACACCTCGAAGCCGTCGGGCGCGGGCGGCTCGGCGCGGGTGATCACCACGGCCTCCGACTCGAGGATCGTCTCGCCGAACACCTCGAGACCGGCCTGGCGCAGCGTGCTGCCGGTCTCCACCACGTCGGCGATGACGTCGGCGACGCCGAGCTGGATGCTGGTCTCCACGGCGCCGTCGAGGCGGATGACGGTGGCGGTGATGCCGCGCTCGGCGAGGAAGGCCCGCACGACGCCGACGTACGACGTGGCGATGCGGGCGCCCTCGAGCTGGGCGACCTCGGTGTAGGTGCCCGCGCGGCCCGCGAAGCGGAACCGGCTGCGACCGAAGCCCAGGCGCATCGCCTCGTGGGCCTTGGCGCCGGAGTCGTGCAGCAGGTCGCGGCCGGTGACGCCGACGTCGAGGGTGCCCTCGCCGACGTACAGCGCGATGTCGCGCGGGCGCAGGTAGAAGAACTCCACCCCGTTGTCGGCGTCGACGAGGGTGAGCTGCTTGGGGTCCTCGCGCTGGCGGTAGCCGGCCTCGCGCAGGATCTCGGACGCCGACTGCGACAGCGAGCCCTTGTTCGGCACCGCCACGCGCAGCAGCGGTGCGGGCACGTCGGAGGCGGCAGCCACGTCAGGGGTCGGGCCGGGGGTGCTGGTCACGGGGGCGCTCACAGGTGGGCGTAGACGTCGTCGAGGTCGATGCCGCTGGCCAGCATCAGGCACTGGGCGTGGTAGAGCAGCTGGCTGATCTCCTCGGCCGTGCGCTCCTTGCCCTCGTGCTCGGCGGCCATCCAGGACTCCGCGGCCTCCTCCACCAGCTTCTTGCCGATGGCGTGCACGCCGGCGTCGAGCTGGGCGACCGTGCCCGAGCCCTCGGGGCGCGTGCGGGCCTTGTCCTGCAGCTCTGACCACAGCTCGTCGAACGTCTTCACGGGGAGCCAGCCTAGGTGGTCGTGGTGGTGGTCGGCGCCGGGGGCGGCACCGCGGGACCGGGCACGCTCAGGCCACCCCGTCGCGACGCAGCCCGCGGAGCACGAGGGCGGTCTGCAGGGCCGCGTGGGTGGCCTCGTGGCCCTTGTCCTCCCGCGAGCCCGGCAGCCCCGCGCGGTCACGCGCCTGGTCGTCGTCGTCGCAGGTCAGCACGCCGAAGCCGACGGCCACCTGGTGGTCGAGGGCCACCCGGGTCAGCCCGTCGGTGGCGGAGCCGCAGACGTACTCGAAGTGGGGGGTGCCGCCGCGCACGACGACCCCGAGGGCGACCACGGCGTGGTAGCCCTGGGCGCCGAGGGCGGCCGCGACGACCGGCAGCTCGAAGGTGCCGGGCACCCGCACCACGAGGGGGTCGGGCACGCCGGCCTCGTCGAGGGCGCGGTGGGCGCCGGCGAGGAGCCCGTCCATCACCTCGGTGTGCCAGCTGGCCGCCACGACGGCGACGCGCAGGTCGGAGCCGTCGACGGGCTCGGGGGTGGGTGCGCCGTGTCCGCTCATGCGTCGGCTCCGTCCGTGAGAGGGGTGGTGGTCGCGCCGGCCGGGTCGAGCACCGGGTCGCGCGCCGGGTCGAGGTCGGGCAGCACGTGGCCCATCCGGTCCCGCTTGGTCAGCAGGTAGCCGAGGTTGTGGTCGTTGGGGTGCGGGGTGAGCGGCACCCGCTCGGTCACGGTGATCCCGAAGTCCTCGAGGTTGCTGACCTTGTCGGGGTTGTTCGTCATCAGCCGCACCCGGGTGACGCCGAGGTCGCGCAGCACCTGGGTGGCGGTGCCGTAGTGCCGGGCGTCGGCGGGCAGGCCCAGGTCGAGGTTGGCGTCCACGGTGTCGCGCCCGCCGTCCTGCAGCGCGTAGGCCTGCAGCTTGGCGACCAGCCCGATCCCGCGCCCCTCGTGGCCGCGCAGGTAGACCACGACGCCGCGACCCTCGGCCTGCACCCGCTCGAGCGCCTCGTCGAGCTGGGGCCCGCAGTCGCAGCGGTGGCTGCCGAAGACGTCGCCGGTCAGGCACTCGGAGTGCACCCGGGTGAGCACCGGCTCGGGGCCGCTGACGTCGCCGTGCACCAGCGCGACGTGCTCGGAGCCGTCGACGGTGATGCGGTAGCCGTAGGCGGTGAAGTCGCCGGCGCGGGTGGGCAGCCGGGTCTCGGCCACCCGCTCGACGAGCGTCTCCACCCGACGCCGGTAGCGCACCAGGTCGTCGATGGAGATCATCGCCAGGCCGTGCTCGTCGGCGAACGCACGCAGCTCGGGGGCCCGCTTCATGGTGCCGTCGTCGTTGACGACCTCCACCAGCACGCCGGCCGGGGTCAGCCCGGCGAGCCGGGCGAGGTCGACGGCGGCCTCGGTGTGGCCGCGGCGCGCGAGCACCCCGCCCTCGCGGTAGCGCAGCGGGAAGACGTGGCCGGGCCGGGTGATCTCCCACGGCTCGGTCGCGGAGTCGGCGAGCACGCGCGCGGTGTGGGCGCGGTCGGCGGCCGAGATCCCGGTGGACACGCCGTCGCGGGCGTCGACCGAGATCGTGTACGCCGTGCGCAGCTTGTCCTTGTTGTGCGGCGTCATCAGCGGGATCTCGAGCCGGTCGAGCATGTCGCCGGGCATCGGCACGCAGATCACGCCGCTGGAGTGGCGGATGGTGAACGCCATCAGCTCGGGGGTCGCCCGGGCCGCGGCGAAGATCAGGTCGCCCTCGTTCTCGCGGCCCTCGTCGTCGACGACGACCACGGCCCGCCCGGCCGCGACGTCGGCGATCGCGCGCTCGACGCTGTCGAGGCGCACTCCGCCGTGCTGCTCCTGCGGGGTCATCGGCGGGAGCGGCGGCAGCGCCGGCTCGGCGTCCTGGCCGGGGTGGGTCTGGCTCATGCGGGTGCTCCTTCGAGGGCGGTCGTCTCCTCGACGACCGTGCGGGTCGCGCGCCACCAGGTGACGAGCCCGGCGACGCAGAAGCCGCCGTAGAACAGGTACATGCCGGCGGTCGGGTAGTAGCCGGCCTGCACGAGGGTCGTGACGCCGACGACGTCGACGGCGATCCACACCAGCCAGAACTCCACCCAGCCGCGCGCCATGCCGTACGTCGCCAGCAGCGAGCCGGTGAGGATGAACGCCTCGGTGGTGGGGCTGTAGGAGCCGATGCGCTCCAGCACGGGGTGGGCCAGCGCGTAGCCGGCCACGCCGAGCGCGAGCAGCTGCAGCCGCTCCGCCCCGCTGGCCCAGCGGGGCGCGATCGCGCCGCCGTCGCTGCCGCCGCGGACGTGGGTCCAGCGCCACCAGCCGTAGAGCCCCGCCAGCGCGAAGAACACCTGGCGTCCGGCCTGGCCCCACAGCGGCTCGGCGACGGTGCCGCTGATCTCGCCGCTGACGAACACGGTGAACAGCAGTGCGTTGCCGACCAGGCCCACGGGCCACGCCCAGGCCAGCCGGCGCATGCCGAGCAGCGCGCTGGCCAGGCCGAAGCCGTTGCCGACCACCTCGCGCACGCTCAGCGCACCACCCCCGACGGGGATGGAGCCGTGCAGGAACCACTCGAGCATCAGTCCTGCTCCCCCAGGCGGCGCACCAGCGCGTCGAGGTGGCCGCCGACGAGCAGCTTCTCCACGTGCTTGGCCAGCACGTCGGCCTCCAGGTTGACGCGGTCGCCGACCTGCCGCGCGCCGAGGGTGGTGCGGGCGAGGGTCTCGGGGATCAGGCTGACGCTGAAGCTGGTGTCGCCGACGTCGACGAGGGTGAGGCTGACGCCGTCGACGGTGATCGAGCCCTTCTCGACCAGGTAGCGGCCCAGGCCGCCCCGCTCGTCGGCGGGCAGCGACACCTCGACGACCTCCCAGTGCTCGCTGGGGCTGCGGCGCAGCACCTCGCCGACGCCGTCGACGTGGCCCTGCACGACGTGGCCGCCGAGGCGCCCGTCGGCGGTCACCGCGCGCTCGAGGTTGACCCGGTCGCCGGGCCGCACGCCGAGCAGGCTGGTCTTGTCGAGGGTCTCCTGCATGACGTCGGCGGTCCAGGTGTCGTCGGTGCGGGCGGCCACGGTGAGGCAGCAGCCGTTGACCGCGATCGAGTCGCCGAGCCCGGCGTCGTCGAGCACGACGGTCGCGCGCACGGTGAGCCGGATGGCGTCGCCCTGCTCCTCGACGGCGGTGACGGTGCCGAGCTCCTCGACGATTCCGGTGAACATCAGGTCTCCTGGGTGGGTGCGGCGGTGGTCGGGCCGGGCGTCATCACGAGCCGCACGTCCGGCTGCTCGCCGGCTTCGTGGTCGAGCACGGTGACGTCGGTGACCACGGGGCGCAACGCCCCCGCGATCGTCGTGATTCCGAGGTCGCCGACGGCGTGGGTGCCGGCGCCGAGCAGCACCGGCGCGACGTAGGCCACGACCTCGTCGACCAGCCCGGCGCGCACGAACGCCGCGGCCAGGGTCGGCCCGCCCTCGAGGAACACCTCGCGGCGCCCCCGCGCGAACAGGTCGGCGAGCACGGCGTACGGGTCGCGGGTGCGCAGGTGCACGGTCTGCGCCGCGTCGTCGAGCACCCGCAGGCCGGGGCGCAGGTCGCGCTCCCCCACCACCACGCGCAGCGGCTGGTGGTCGAGGTCGCGGTCGTCGTCGCCGCGCACGGTCAACCGGGGGTCGTCGGCCTCCACCGTGGCGGTGCCGACCACCACGGCGTCGGCCAGGGCCCGCAGCCGGTGGACGTCACGGCGCGAGCGGGACCCGGAGATCCAGCGGCTGGTGCCGTCGGCGGCCGCGCTGCGCCCGTCGAGGGTGGTGGCGAGCTTCCAGGTGACGAACGGCCGTCCGAGGGACAGGCCGTGCCGCCACCCGCGGTTGAGCCGCTCGGCCCGCGCCCCGAGCAGGCCCACCTCCACCTCGACGCCGGCGGCGCGCAGCGTGGCCGCGCCGCCGGCGGCCACGGGGTTGGCGTCGGGCACGGCCACCACGACCCGGCGCACACCGGCGGCCAGCAGGGCCTGCGAGCAGGGGCCGGTGCGTCCGGTGTGGTCGCAGGGCTCGAGGGTCACCACGGCGGTGGTGCCGCGGGCGGCCGCACCGGCCCGCGCCAGCGCGTCGGCCTCGGCGTGCGGGGTGCCGGCGCCGCGGTGGTGGCCCTCGGCGACGACCGAGCCGTCGTCGGCCAGCAGCACGCAGCCGACGCGCGGGTTGGGCCCGAACGGCACGCCGGGCGTGGCGGCGAGGTCGAGCGCGCGCAGCATCGCGTCGTGCTCGACCGCATCGTGCTCCGGCGGCGTGGTCACCTCGGGTGGCCCCTCTCTGGTCCGCTCACGGACACCGGGGCCGACGGCGGCGACCGACGACGGCACGCGGGCGTGCGTCGACGGGTCACCTGCGTGCACTTCCCATCCGGACTTTCACCGTCGGTCCAGGAGTTCCACCTGGTCAACCGGTCACTGGAGGTGACCGGGTCGCGGACTGTCACCGCCGGCTCGGATTTTCACCGACCCCAGAGCACGCGAGCTGTGTTCACTCGTCGTGAGCAGTCTAGCCGCCGGGGCGCACGCCGCGGGTGTGACCACGCGCACGCGGGTGCGGGCGGGGCTCGGGGGCCCTGGGGACCGGGGCGGGGCAGGGCTCAGGCGTCGGCGGGCAGGGCCCGCCGGCCGTACGGCAGCAGCGCCAGGCCCTGGCGGTCGAGGCCGTCGGTGGCCGCGGCGGCGCCCTCCGGGCGCACGAACCCCTCCTCGAGGTAGAGCCGGTCGCCGGCCTCCCGGGCGAACACCTCGAGGAACGTGAGCTGGTCCTCGCCCAGGCGCAGGTCGGCGTCGACCGCGCGGGCGACGTCCCAGGCGTGCACGGTCAGCTCGAGGGTGTCGTACGGCGCGCCGGCGGCCAGGGCGGCGTCGGTGGGGATGGCCGCGGCGTAGGTCGCCATCAGGTCGGCGGTGCCGGCGGGGTCGGCGGTGGCCAGGCGGGCGCCGAGCGCCTGCTCGTGGCCGTCGAGGACGTGGGTGACCACGTCGGAGACGCTCCACCCGGGGCACGACGGCACCGGCCGGGACAGGTCGGCGGCGCCCAGGCCCTCGAGCACGGCGCGGAACGTGTGGGCGGCACGCAGGTAGGTGGCCTGCAGGGTCGGCACGGGTCGGCTCCTCAGCGCTCGGTGGCGGGCGCGTCGGTCCGGCCGGGCGCCGCGGCCTCGGCGGCGGCGCGCAGCTCGGCCACCATCCGGTCGGGGTCGTCGGCGGAGTAGACCGCGGAGCCGGCCACGAACACGTCGGCGCCGGCCTCGGCGCAGCGCCCGATCGTCTCGAGCGACACCCCGCCGTCGACCTGCAGCCAGGTCTCCACGCCGTGGCGCTCCAGCAGGGCCCGGGCGCGGCGGATCTTGGGCAGGCACAGGTCGAGGAACGACTGCCCGCCGAAGCCGGGCTCCACCGTCATCAGCAGCAGCATGTCGAGCTCCGGCAGCAGGTCGGCGTACGGCTCCACCGGGGTGGCCGGCTTCAGCGCCATGCTGGCCCGGGCCCCGGCCGAGCGGATCTCACGGGCCAGCCGCACCGGCGCCGCGGCGACCTCGACGTGGAAGGTCACCGAGCCGCAGCCGGCGTCGACGTACGTCGGTGCGTGCCGGTCGGGGTCCTCGATCATCAGGTGCGCGTCGAGGGGGACGTCGCTGCTGCGGGCCAGCGCCTCGACCATGGTCGGCCCGAAGGTCAGGTTGGGCACGAAGTGGTTGTCCATCACGTCGACGTGCACCCAGTCGGCGCCACCGATGCGCGCGACCTCCTCGCCCAGGCGGGAGAAGTCGGCGTTGAGGATGCTCGGCGTGATCTGGATGCCCACGGCAGGGATCGTAGTGGCGGCTCGGGCCGACGCGAGCAGGCCCCGGTCCCGCACCACGTCGGGGCGAGTACGCGGTGGCCCGGCCCGGCCCGGTCGCCGGCTCGGTCGTCGCGGGTGCGTCGTCGTCGGGTCAGTCGTCGTCGGGGTCGGGGGGCACGGCGGCGCCGTCGCGCTCGTCGCGGTCGGCCCACTCCAGCAGCGGGGCGAGGTCGAAGGTGTGCCGGCCGTCGTCGAGGCCGGCGTGCAGGTCGCCGAGCTCGGCGAAGCGGGCCGGCACGGTGGCGATGGTGAAGTCCCGGGGGTCGGCGTCGTCCACCTCGTCCCACCGGATCGGGGTGGACACCCGGGCGTCGGGCAGGCCCCGCACGGAGTAGGCCGCGGCGATGGTGTGGTCGCGGGCGTTCTGGTTGTAGTCGGGGAACACCGCCGCGGGGTCGCGGTCCTTGCGCCACCAGGCCGTGGTGACGTCCTGCGGGCTGCGCCGCTCCACCTCGCGGGCGAAGGCCAGCGCCGCGCGGCGCACGTCCGGGAACCCGTGGTCGGGGGCGATCCGGACGTAGACGTGCAGCCCCTTGCTGCCGCTGGTCTTGGGGAACCCGGTGGCCCCGAGCTCGTCGAGCACCTCGTGGGCGACGTGGGCGACGCGGCGCACCGTGTCGTAGTCGGACTCGGGGCCCGGGTCGAGGTCGATGCGCCACTCGTCGGGCTTCTCGGTGTCCTCGCGCCGGCTGTTCCACGGGTGGAACTCGACGGTGCTCATCTGCACCGCCCAGACCACCGCGGCCAGCTCGGTGACGCACAGCTCGTCGGCGGTGCGGTCCCACCGCGGGAAGTGCAGCCGCACGGTCTCCACCCAGTCGGGGGCCCCGGCCGGCAGCCGCTTCTGGTGCACCTTCGGCCCGGCGAGGCCCTTCGGGAAGCGGTGGAGCATGCAGGGGCGGTCCTCGAGGGCGTGCACGATGCCCGGCCCCACCGCGAGGTAGTACTCGACGAGGTCGAGCTTGGTCGCGCCGGTCTGCGGGAAGTAGACCCGGTCGGGGTTGCTGACCCGCACCACCCGGCCGTCCACCTCGACCTCGACGCTGGGTGACGTGGTGGCCATGGCCCGACCCTAGCGACCCCGGCGACCCCGACCACCCGGCCGACGCCGCGGCACGGTCGCCGCCACCTACGTCGGCACGGTCGTCGGCACGGTCGTCGGTGCCGACGTCGGTGCGGCCTCCTACGGTGGGGCCGTGGACTTCGACCAGCCGCCCGTGGTGCGGGTCAGCACCGACCCCGAGCGGCGCCTGCCGGCGGGCCGGTGGCCGATGACCGTGCCGGCCGTGGCCCAGCTCGACCGCGAGGGACTCGACCTCGGACGCGGCGTGACCTTCCTGGTCGGCGAGAACGGCTCGGGCAAGTCGACGCTCGTCGAGGCGGTCGCCATGGCCTACGGGCTCTCCCCCGAGGGCGGCACCCGCAACGGGCAGCACCGCACCCGCCCCACCGAGTCGCCGCTCAGCGGGTCGCTGGTGCTGCAGCGCGGCCTGGGCTCGGGCCGGTGGGGGTTCTTCCTGCGCGCCGAGACCATGCACGGCTGGTACACCTACATGGACGACCACCCGGGCCCCCACGACCCCGTGTTCCACGAGATGAGCCACGGCGAGTCGTTCCTCGCGGTCCTGGAGCACCGGTTCAACGGCTCGGGGCTCTACTGCCTCGACGAGCCCGAGGCCGCGCTGTCGTTCTCCTCCACCCTCGGCCTGGTCGCCGCGCTCGACCGCGTCGTGCACGACGGGGGGCAGGTGCTGTGCGCCACCCACTCCCCCGTGCTCGCCGCGATGCCGGGCGCCCGCATCCTCGAGGTCGGCGAGTGGGGCCTGCGCGAGGCCGCCTGGGAGGACCTCGAGCTGGTGCAGCACTGGCGGCGCTACCTGGAGGCCCCGCAGCGCTACCTGCGCCACGTCCTGGGGTGAGCGGTGTCCCGGTCCCGGTCCTGGCCCGGGTCAGCCGGTGCGGCGCAGCAGTGCCATGAACATGGCGTCGGTGTCGTGGCGGTGGGGCCACAGCTGCACGGTGCCGGCCAACGGTCCGGCGCAGTCGGGCACGTCGGGCAGCAGCGGGGCCAGGTCGTCGAGGCGGACGTCGGGCCGCTGGGCCAGCACCGACGAGACCACCTCGGCGGTCTCGCTGAGGACGGGCGAGCAGGTGGCGTAGAGCACCACACCGCCGGGACGCACCAGGTCGAGCGCAGCGGTGACCAGCGAGCGCTGCAGCAGCACCAGACCCAGCAGGTCGTCGGGACGGCGGCGCCAACGCGCCTCGGGACGGCGCCGCAGCGCACCGAGCCCGGTGCACGGCGCGTCGACCAGCACCCGGTCGTAGGAGGCGTCCGGCCACGGCGGGCGGGTGCCGTCGGCCGTGACCACCCCGATCACGCCGGGCGAGCCGGCCAGCGTGCGGGCGACCAGCCGGGCGCGGTGGGGCTGGCGCTCGCCGGCCACCAGCCCGGCGCCGCGCTGGGCGGCGAGCCCCGCCAGCAGCGCGCTCTTGCCACCCGGTCCGGCGCAGACGTCGAGCCACCGGGCGTCGGCGCCGTCGAGGGGTGCGGCGGCCAGGGTGGTGGCCACCAGCTGGGAGCCCTCGTCCTGCACGCCGGCGCGGCCCTGCGCCACTGCCGGCACCTCACCGGGGTCTCCGCCGTCGAGCACGGTGCCGTGGGGAGAGAACCGGGTGGGGGTGCCGGGCAGCTCGGCGCGCTCGCTACGCCCCGGCCGCGCCACCAGCGTGACGCGGGGCGAGACGTTGTCGGCGGCGAGCAGGGCGGGCAGCTCGTCGGCGCGCTCGGCGCCCAGCGAGCGACGCAGCGCCGCCACCACCCACGTCGGGTGACTCCACGCGACGGCGGCCTGCGTGTCGTCGGTGGCCGCCCGGGGTGCCAGCTCGGCGAGCCAGCCGTCGAGGTCGCGCTCGCTCACGCGGCGCAGCACGGCGTTGGTGAAGCCCCCGGCCCCGAAGCCCACCTTGGCGCGCACCAGCTCGACGGTGGTGCTGATCGCGGCGTGGTCGGGCACCCGCATGGCGAGCAGCTGGTGGGCGCCGAGGCGCAACGCGTCGAGCACCTTGGCCTCGATCTTGCGCAGCGGCCGGTCGGCGCAGGCGGCCAGCACGGCGTCGTAGGTGCCCTGGCGGCGGATGGTGCCGGAGACGAGCTCGGTGGTGAACGCCGCGTCACGTCCCGACAGCCCGGCCTCACGAAGCACCGAGGGCAGCACCAGGTTGGTGTAGGCCCCGTCGACTCGCACGGCCTTCAGCACCTCGAGGGCGGCGGTGCGGGCGGGGTCTGCCGCCGCCACCCGCGACGTCGGGCCGCCCGGTCGACCTCGGCCGCCGGGCGGGCGCGCACCGGGGGTGCGCCGACCGGCCGGCCCGCTCATGCGTCCGGGGCGTCGGCGGTGGGGGCCGTCTCGGCGGGGGCGTCGCGGGTGTGCGGGTCGAAGCGCATCCCGCTCTCGAGGCGGGCGCCCCGGGCCCAGTCGGCGGCCGGCATCTGCTTCTTGCCGAACGGCTTCACCTCGCCCAGGCTCACCGCGTGGGTGCCGGTTCCGACGACGACGTGCCGCTTGCCGACCACCAGCTCGCCGGGCGGCAACGCACCGTCGGTGGTGGTGACCGGGCCGATCTTGACCCGCTCGCCGCAGAACGTCGCCCACGCTCCCGGCCCGGGGGTGCAGGCCCGCACCCGTCGGTCGACGGCGGCCGCCGGCTCGGCCCAGTCGACCTCGGCGTCCTCGACGAGGATCTTGGGAGCCACGCTCACGCCGTCGGTGGGCTGCTCGCGGGCCACCAGCGAGCCGTCGGCGATCCCGTCGAGGGTCGCGACCAGCAGGCCGGCACCGCCCTCGGCGAGCCGGCCGAGCAGGTCACCGGCGGTGTCGGTGGCCCGGATGCGCTCGGTCATCACGCCGAACGTCGGACCGGCGTCCATCGCCTTGACGATGCGGAAGGTGGTGGCCCCGGTGACCTCGTCGCCGGCCCAGACGGCGTGCTGCACGGGCGCGGCACCGCGCCAGGCCGGCAGGCACGAGAAGTGCAGGTTGACCCAGCCGTGCGGGACCAGGTCGAGCGCCGACTGCGGCAGCAGCGCACCGTAGGCCACCACCGGGCAGCAGTCGGGCGCCAGCGCGCTCAGCGCGGCCTGGAACTCGGGGTCGCGCGGGTGCTCGGGCTTCAGCACCGGCACGCCGAGCTCCTCGGCGCGCTGCGCCACCGGGCTCGCGGTGAGCCGGCGCCCGCGGCCCGAGGGCGCGTCGGGGCGGGTGACGACCCCGACCAGCTCGTGGTCGGAGGCGGCCACCGCGTCCAACGACGGGACGGCGACCTCGGGGGTGCCGGCGAAGACGACTCTCACGGTGCTCCTGGGGGTCGGGCGGAAGCTGCTGGGCGGTGCTGGGCGGTGCTAAATACGTGGGGCCGCTAGAGCCCGAGGCCGCGGGTGGGGTGGGGGCTGAGCCTGACCGCGGGTCGCTCGACACCGAACCACTCCGCGGCGCGGATCTCGCGCATGGCCGCCTTGCGGGCCTCGGCGTCGAGCCGGTCGACGAACAGGACGCCGTCGAGGTGGTCGGTCTCGTGCTGCACCGCGCGGGCCAGCAGGTCGCTGCCGGTGATGGTCAGCGGCTCGCCGTGCACGTCGAAGCCGCGGGCGACCACCGACCGGGCGCGGGTGCAGTCGAACGACAGGTCGGGGATCGAGAGGCAGCCCTCGGGGCCGTGCTGCTGCTCCTCGGAGAGCTCGAGGACGGGGTTGACCAGGTGGCCGGTCTCGCCCTCGACGTGCCAGGTGAAGACCCGCAGGCCCACCCCGATCTGGGGCGCGGCCAGCCCGGCGCCGGGGGCCTCGAGCATGGTGTCGGTGAGGTCGGCGACCAGGCGCCGCAGCTCACGGTCGAAGTCGACGACCTCGCGGGCGGGCTTGCGCAGCACGGGATCGCCGAAGAGGCGGATCGGCTGGACGGCCACGGTGCTCCTTGCGGCGCCCCCGGGGGCGCCAGGTCGACGACGGGAGAAGTCTAGGCGCGCTCGTCACCCGAGGGCGGCCGGGTCGACCTGCACCCGGACGGGGTCGAGCTTGCGCGCCGAGCGCAGCCGCTGCAGGTCGCCCAGCGCGCGCGAGAGCGCCGCGCCCTGGGCCCGCGGCACCCGCACCACCACCCGCTCCGCGCCGTCGTCGTCGGCCACCGGGCCCAGCACCTCCGCGCCCGGCGGCGGGTCGAGCAGCACCAGCGCGTCGTCGACCGCGCCGGCGTCCCCGCTGATCGTGGCCAGCCGCGACGCCGGGGGCAGGTGGGCGGCGCGCCGCTCCTCGGCCTCCCGCTCGGCGAACCCGGCGGGGTCCCAGCGCACCAGGGCCTGCAGCGCCGGGTGGGCGGGGTCGCCGACGGCCAGCGCCCGCCCGCCGGGGCGCACCAGGCCCACGGCGTTGGCCCACCGGCGCAGCGCCTCCTCGGCGGTGCGCAGGTCGGTGCGGGCCAGCGCCAGCCAGGTGTCGAGCAGGACGACGGCGGCGTACCCGCCCTCCGCGACCGGCTCGGCCCCCGGGGTGGCCACCACGATGGCGGGGCGGGCGTCGACGTGGGTGAGCACGCCCGCCGGCGCCGACCCGCCACCGGGGCCGCCACCGGGGCCGGCGACCGACGACGTGCGGACCAGCGTGCCGGGGAAGGAGCGGCCGAGCTCCTCGGCGGTGCGCGCGTCGCCGACCACGGGCGCCCGCAGGCCGTGGTGGCCGCACTCGGCGCAGGTCCAGCCCGGGGCGGGCGTGGCGCACCAGCCGCACCGCGGCGGGTCGGCGGCGCCGGCCAGCCGCAGCGGGCCGGTGCACACCGCGCAGCGGGCCGGGGTGCGGCAGCGCTCGCAGGCCAGCGACGCGGCGTACCCGCTGCGGGGGGTGGAGACCAGCACCGGCCCCGTGGTCAGCGCGTCGCGCACGAGGTCGCGCACCTGGGTGGGCAGCCGGGCGGTGCGGGCATGGGGGTCGCGGCGCAGGTCGTGCTCGGTGGCGCCCGCGACGCCGACGGTGACCGCACGGCGCAGCACCGCGCGGTCGGGCACCAGCTCGTGGGCCCAGCCGGTGCGCACGAGGTGGTCGGCCTCGACGGTGCGGGCGAAGCCACCGACGAGCACCGCGCAGCCCTCGGTCTCGGCGCGCAGCAGCAGCACCTCCCGCACGTGGGGGTAGGGCGCCCGCAGCTCGGCGTGGTCGTCGTCGCCGTCGTCCCACACCGCGAGCAGGGCGGGGTCGGGCACGGGGGCGAACGCGGCGGCGCGGGTGCCGACCGCGATGCGCCGCTCGCCGCGGGCGAGCTGGAGGAAGGCGCGGTAGCGCCGGGCCGGACCGGCGTCGGCGGTCAGCACGGCGTGCTGCGGGGGGCCGCCGGCCTGCTCGGCCAGCGCGTCGAGAGCGGCGGCCACCCGGGCGACGTCCTTGCCGTCGGGCAGGCACAGCACGGCGGCCCCCGGCGCGCACCACGCGGCGTGCGCCAGCAGGGCCGGCCAGTCGGCCCCGGGCGGCGGCCCCCACACCGCCCGGGGCGCCCCGCCGTCGTGCAGGTGGCGCAGCCAGGCCGCGCCGTGGGTGTGCGCGGCCCAGGCCTCGGTGGCGGCCGCCAGGGCGGCCGCGGCGGCCGCGCCGGTCGGCCGGGGCGCCGCAGGGCCGGCGGGCTCCTTCTCGGTGGTGGCGTGCCGCGGCGGCACCGCGAGGCGCAGGACGTCGGCGCGGGCGCCGGCGTAGCGCTCGGCGACGGCGGCCGTGAGCGCGGCGACACCCGGGGTCAGCACCGGCTCGGCGCTGACCACCCGGCGCAGCGGCTGCAGCGCGCCGACGTGCGACGACGACGCGGCCCGCTCCACGACGAACCCGTCGACGTCGTGCCCGGCGAAGCGCACCTTGACCCGCACCCCGGGCCGGGCGTCGTCGGCCATCGTCACCGGGACGGCGTAGTCGAAGGGCCGGTCGAGGTGGGCCAGCGGCACGTCGACCAGCACCCGGGCGACCGGGTCCACCTCCGCGACCTCGACCTCGCCGGCCTTCCGCGCCCGCGTCGCGCGCGCCTTGGCCTGCGACTCCTTCAGCGTGGCGCGCACCAGCCCGGGAAGCAGCTCGGGCTGCTCCTCCGAGGCCGGTCCGGTCGTGGTCACGGGCTGTTGTCTACCAGCGCTCACCGACGTCACCGGCCAGCAGGCAGCGAGGAACGAGCTGCCTGCGTGGGCCGGGCAGGTCGAGCAAGCCCCGCGCCCGAGGAACGAGGGCGCGACGGGCGGGTCGAGACCACCGCAGCCGGTGCCGGGACCCGACCACGACAGTCGGGGGTCTCGATACACCTCGTCGCTGGCGCTCCTCGGCACTCGACCAACGAGTGGGGTCACCGGGCAGCAGGCAGCGAGGAACGAGCTGGCTGCGTGGGCCCGGGGAGGTCGAGCGAGCCCCGCGCCCGAGGAACGAGGTCACCGGGCAGCAGGCAGCAAGGAACGAGCTGGCTGCGTGGGCCCGGGGAGGTCGAGCGAGCCCCGCGCCCGAGGGACGAGGGCGCGACGGGCGGGTCGAGACCACCGCAGCCGGTGCCGGGACCCGACCACGACAGTCGGGGGTCTCGATACACCTCGTCGCTGGCGCTCCTCGGCACTCGACCAACGAACGAAGCCGGCGCTCCTCGGCACTCGACCGAACGGGGGTGGCGCTCCTCGGCACTCGACCAGCGAGGGCTGGCGCTCCTCGGCGCTTGACCAGCGAGGGGTGGCCGTCCTCGGCACTCGATTGGCGAACGACGGCCGCCCGGTGACGGCCGGTGCCCGACCACCGCGCAACGCCCAGGTGCCGACGTACGCGGGACCGGTCGGCCGAGACCCGCACCTGTCGGCCCGTGCGTCGGCCGACAGGTGCGGGTTTCGCCAGCCGGCTGGCGAAACCCGCGAGCCGTCAGCCCCGCAGGGCGGCGGTGAGGGCGTCGGCGCGGTCGGTGCGCTCCCAGGTGAACTCGGGCAGCTCGCGACCGAAGTGGCCGTAGGCGGCGGTGCGGGCGTAGATGGGCCGCAGCAGGTCGAGGTCGGCGATGATCGCGGCGGGGCGCAGGTCGAAGACGTCGAGCACGGCCTGCTGGATCTGCTCGTCGGGCACGGTGCCGGTGCCGAAGGTCTCGATGAAGACGCCGACCGGCTGCGCCTTGCCAATGGCGTAGGCCACCTGCGCCTCGCAGCGGCGCGCGAGGCCGGCGGCGACGACGTTCTTGGCCACCCAGCGCATGGCGTAGGCCGCGGAGCGGTCGACCTTCGACGGGTCCTTGCCGGAGAAGGCACCGCCGCCGTGGCGGGCCATGCCGCCGTAGGTGTCGACGATGATCTTGCGCCCGGTCAGCCCGGCGTCGCCCATGGGGCCGCCGACCACGAAGCGGCCGGTGGGGTTGACCAGCAGGCGGTAGCCCTCGGAGGAGATGTCGAAGGAGGCCAGCACGGGGTCGATCACGTGCTTCTTGATGTCGGGCTGCAGGACGGTGGCGAGGTCGACGTCCTCGGCGTGCTGGGTGGAGAGCACGACGGTGTCGATGCGCACGGGCCGGTTGTCGGCGTCGTACTCGATGGTGACCTGGGTCTTGCCGTCGGGACGCAGGTACTCCATCGTGCCGTCCTTGCGCACCTCGGAGAGCCGCTCGGAGAGCACCTGCGCGATCTTGATCGGCAGCGGCATCAGCTCGGGGGTGTCGTCGCAGGCGTAGCCGAACATCAGGCCCTGGTCGCCGGCGCCCTGCTTGTCCATCGCGTCGACGGACTCCTCGAGGCGCGACTCGTAGCCGGTGTCGACGCCCTGGGCGATGTCGCCGGACTGCCCGCCGATGGCCACCATGACCCCGCAGGAGGCCCCGTCGAAGCCCTTGTCGGAGTGGTCGTAGCCGATCTCGAGGATGCGGCGGCGCACGACGTCCTTGATGTCGACGTAGCCGGTGGTGCTGACCTCGCCGGCCACCACGACCAGGCCGGTGGTGAGCAGCGTCTCCACCGCCACGCGCGCGTGCGGGTCCTGCTCCAGCAGGGCGTCGAGCACCGAGTCGCTGATCTGGTCGGCGATCTTGTCCGGGTGACCCTCGGTCACGGACTCCGAGGTGAACAGACGTCCGGGCACAGTGCTTCTCGCTCTCGTTCGACGGGTGCTGCAGGGTTTCGGCAACCTTAACGAGCCTGCCCCACCGGGCGACGGCGGTCTCAGGCGGGCCGGACGGTCTCGGGCGCGCCGGTCAGGGCCGTTGGTCAGGGCCGCTGGGCGGTGAGGGCGACGACGGCGTCCCAGACGGCGTGGGCCACCTGCGCCTTGGCGCCGTGGGGCACCGCGGTGGCGGACCCGTCGGCGCCCAGCACGACGGCCTCGCTGTCGGGGCTGCCGAACACCGCGCCCCCGCTGACGTCGTTGACGACCAGCAGGTCGCAGCCCTTGCGGGCCAGCTTGGCGCGGGCCAGGTCGAGCACCGACCCGGTGGCGTCCCCGGTCTCGGCGGCGAAGCCCACCACGACCGAACGACGTCCGGGTGCGTGGGCGATCTCGTGGAGGATGTCGGGGTTCTGCACCAGCGCGACGTGCGGCGCGGAGCCGTCGTCGGACTTCTTGATCTTGTCGGTGCTGACGTCGGTGGGCCGGAAGTCGGCGGGCGCCGCGGCCATCACCACCACGTCGGCGTCGCCGGCCACGGCGAGCACCTCGCGGCGCAGCTCGGCGGTGGTCTCCACGCGCACGACGTCGGCACCGGCGGGGTCGGGCAGCGCGACGTTGGCCGCGACCACGGTGACCCGGGCGCCGCGGGCGAGCGCCGCGCGGGCGAGCGCCCAGCCCTGCAGGCCCGAGGAGCGGTTGCCGAGGTAGCGCACCGGGTCGAGCGGCTCGCGGGTGCCGCCGGCGGAGACCACGACGTGCCGCCCGGCCAGGTCGGCCCAGTCGACCCGGTCGACCGGGCCGGCGGGGCCGGCGGAGACCGCCGCGCGGGCCAGCACGCCCGTGGCGACCTCGAAGATCTCGGACGGCTCGGGGAGGCGGCCCTTGCCGGTGTCGGCACCGGTCAGCCGGCCCGCGGCGGGCTCGAGCACCAGCACGCCGTGCGAGCGCAGGGTGGCGACGTTGGCGCGGGTGGCGGGGTGCTCCCACATCTCGGTGTGCATCGCGGGGGCCATCACCACCGGGCAGCGGGCGGTGAGCAGGGTGCTGGTGAGCAGGTCGTCGGCCATGCCGTGCGCGGCGCGGGCCAGCAGGTCAGCGGTGGCGGGCGCGACGACCACCAGGTCGGCGTCCTGACCGAGGCGGACGTGGGGCACGCGGTGCACGTCGGTCCACACGTCGGTGGCCACGGGGTGTCCCGACAGCGCGGCCCAGGTGGGGGCGCCGACGAACTCCAGCGCCGCGGCGGTGGGCACGACGGTGACGTCGTGGCCCGACTCGGTGAGGCGGCGCAGCAGCTCGCAGGCCTTGTACGCCGCGATGCCGCCGGCCACGCCGAGCACGACGCGAGGCCGCCCCCCGGATCGGGGGGCGGCCTCGCGGGTGGTGCCGGTGCTCAGGGGACGATCACTCGTTGCCGGGGGCGAACGAGGCGTCGATGGCGGCGGCCTTGGCCGCGGCCTCCTCGGCGGCGAGCTCGGCCGGGTCGACGTCCTCGCAGGTCAGCAGGTCGTCGTTGATCTCGCGCAGCGCGATCGACAGCGGCTTCTCCTGCACGTGGGTCTCCACGAGGGGGCCGACGTACTCGAGCAGGCCCTCACCGAGCTGGGAGTAGTAGGCGTTGATCTGGCGGGCACGCTTCGCGCTGTAGAGGACCAGCTTGTACTTGCTGTCGGTCTTGGTGAGCAGGTCGTCGATCGAGGGGTTGGTGACACCCTCGGCGGCGATGTTGGGAGCAGACACGCGTAGGCCTCGCTGGGGTTGGAACGGGTCAGGGCCGGTCGGGCCGTGACGGCTCCTGCTGGAGCATCATCAACGTTACCAAGTCGTCGGCTGCAGCGTGAACTTCGTGGTTGACCACGGTGACGTCGAACTCCGGCTCGGCGGCCAGCTCCTCGCGGGCGGTCACCAGGCGGCGCTCGCGCTCCTCGGGGGTCTCGGTGCCGCGACCGACCAGCCGACGCACCAGCTCGTCCCAGCTGGGCGGCTTGAGGAACACGAACAGCGCCTGCGGCATGGTGCCCCGCACCTGCCGGGCGCCCTGCAGGTCGATCTCGAGCATCGCGGGGCGCCCGGCGGCCAGCGCCTCCTCCACCGGACGGCGCGGGGTGCCGTAGCGGGCGCGGCGGTGGACCACCGCCCACTCCAGCAGCTGGTCGTCGGCGACGAGCCGGTCGAACTGCTCGTCGCTGACGAACTGGTAGTGCACGCCGTCGACCTCACCGGGGCGCGGGGCGCGGGTGGTGGCCGAGACCGAGATCCACACGTCGGGGTGGAGGTCGCGCACGGCGGCCGCCACGGTGCCCTTGCCGACGGCGGTGGGCCCGGCCAGCACCAGCAGCCGGGTGGGCCGACCGGTCGTGGACGACGTCGGGAGGGAGGTCGGGACGTCGCTCACGGGGTGTCTCGGGAGCCGAACTCCCGCTCGAGCGCGGCGACCTGCTTGGTGCCGAGCCCCCGCACACGCCGGCTCTCGGCGATGCCGAGCCGCTCCATCACCTGGCGCGCGCGCACCTTGCCCAGACCGGGCAGCGACTGCAGCAGGTCGACCACCTTCATCTTGCCGACGACCTCGTTGACCTGGCCCTCGCGCAGCACGTCGACGATCGAGGCCCCGGAGTTCTTCAGCCGGTTCTTCACCTCCGCGCGCTCCCGCCGCGAGGCGGCTGCCTTCTCGAGGGCGGCCTGACGCTGCTCAGGCGTGAGCGGGGGGAGAGCCACGGGCGTGGAGTCCTTCGATCGGTGGCGGGGCGAGGGCAGGGTCAATCTAGTCAGACGGCGCGGGCGGCGGCAACGAGGCCCCTCCCCGCCGACCGGCCCTGCCGGCGAGCCCTGCCGACGACCGGTCGTCACCGGCGCCGAGCGGCCGCGCCCGGGCGCCGTTCACAGGCTCAGCGGGGTCTGGCAGACGTCGAGCACCTGCTGCTGCACCGCCGCCAGGGCGTCGCCGGTGACCGGCGAGGCCAGCCCGTCGGCCGCGGCCTGGATGGCGGCGGCCTCGTCGTCGGTGAGGTCCTCGGGCGGCGCCGCGGGGTCGTAGTCGTCGGGGTCGACGCCGGCGTCGGTGAGCGCCTCGTCGAGCGCCTCGAGCCGGTCGACCACCTGCTGCCACTCGTCGGCGACGTCGTCGGGTGCGGTGGCCTGCAGCTCGCGCAGCTCGGGCAGGACGCCGATCAGCGCGCCGGGACCGCCGTCGGCGGTGGCCTCGGTCATCGCGCGCTGGTTGTCCTCGACCGTGCCGCAGTAGTCCTCGCCGCAGCCCGTGGCCAGCAGCGCGGTGCCCACCAGCACCGCCACGACGGGCACCGTTCGTCCGGCGCGCCACCGCGCGACGCGTCGGGGGCGGGGTCGGCGGGTGGTCACGGGTGCGAACCTAGCCTGCCGCCCACCCCGCCGGGCCGGGTGCGCACGGGTCGAGAGGTGGTCAGGCAGGGGCCGGGCGGGGGCCGGGCGGTCGGGTCAGGCCAGCGCGGCCAGCAGGTCGCGGGTGCGCTCCACCTCGGCGCGCATCCGTGCGGCGTCGGGCCCCAGCCGCAGCACCTCGCGCGAGGAGCTCGCCAGCACCGCCGGCGCCGCGGCCCCGAACACCCGCACCAGGTCGTCGACGGTGCCGCCCTGGGCGCCGAACCCCGGGGCCAGCAGCGGCCCGCCCACGACCAGGTCCTCCCCCGCCGGCTCGACGGTCGCCCCGACCACCGCACCGAACGACCCCAGGACCCCCGCAGCGGCGGTCCCGGCGGTCCCGGTGGTCCCGGCGTCCTCGGCGTTCAGGTCGCGCAGGTGGTCGAGCACCGTGGTGGCGACGGTGCGCCCGTCGGCGCCGACGGCCCGCTGCACCTGGGCGCCCTCGGGGTTGGAGGTGAGCGCGAGCACGAAGAGCCCCGCGCCGTGGCGCCGGGCCGCGTCGACGAACGGCGCCAGCGAGCCGACCCCGAGGTAGGGGCTCACGGTGACCGCGTCGGCGCCCAGCGGGGAGGCGGGGTCGAGGTAGGCGTCGGCGTAGGCCTGCGAGGTGGAGCCGATGTCGCCGCGCTTGGCGTCGACGAGCACCAGCGCACCGGCCTCACGAGCGGTGGCGACCACCCGCTCCAGCACGGCCACGCCACGGGAGCCGAAGCGCTCGAAGAACGCCGACTGCGGCTTGACCACCGAGCAGGTGCCGGCCACGGCCTCGACGGCGCCCAACGCGAAGCGCTCGAGGCCGGCGACGTCGTCGGTGAGGCCCCAGGCGTGCAGCAGCGCGCGATGGGGGTCGATGCCGACGCACAGCCGGCCGCGCGCCTCCAGCGCGTCCTGCAGGCGGGTGCCGAACGGGGTGGGTGCGGGGCTCATGCGGGGTCCTCTCCGGGGCGGTGCGCGGTCAGCGGGCAGCGGCGGTGTCGGCGGCGTCGGCGGCCAGCTCGGCGGCGATGCGCACGGCGGCGGTGGGGTCGTGCAGCAGCGCGGAGCCGACCTGCACCGCCCGGGCGCCGGCGCGCAGGTGGGCGCGGGCGTCGTCGGCGGTGGTGATGCCGCCCGCACCGACGACCACGAGGTCGGGCAGGGCGGCGCGCACCTCGGTGACGCAGCGCAGCGACAGCGGCCCGATGGCGGGGCCGCTGAGGCCGGCGGGGCGCCCGTCGGCCATCGCGGCGGCCACCGCGTTGCCGACCACCACCACGGCGGCCCCCGCGTCGCGGGCCACCCGTGCGGTCTCCACGACCCGCACCAGGTCGGGGCGCAGCTTGGCGAGCACCGGGACGCCGCGCGGCAGCTCGCGCAGCACGGCCGCCACCGCCCCGCCGGCGTGGAACGGCTCGCGGACGTCGAGGACGCCGGCCGCCGCGGCGTCGGGTGCGGAGAGGTTGACCTCGACCGCGCTGACCCCCGGGGCGCTGGCCAGGCGGCGGGCGACCTCGGCGTACTCCCCCAGCGTGCGCCCGGCCACCGACACCACGACGCGGGCGCCCTGCTGCACCAGCCAGGGCAGCTCGGTGGCGAGGAACCGGTCGAGGCCGGGGTTGCCCAGCGCGCCGGCGTGCAGCAGCCCGGCCGGCGACTCGACCAGCCGCGGCGCGGGCCCGCCCGGGCGGGGGTCGCGGGTGAGGGTGCGGGTGACGAAGGCGCCGTACGCCGCGAGCCCGGCGGGCCCGGAGTAGCCGGCCAGCTCGCGGCCGGTGCCGCCGCACCCGGCGGCCACCATCACCGGGGTGGCCAGGGTGAGCCCGGCGAGGTCGACGCTCACCGGGCCGGCCCCGGCGCCGCGAGCGCGGAGGTCTCGGGCAGGTCGGCCCAGCGCACGCGGTCGCCGCGCAGCACGGGCCCGTCGACGCAGGCCCGTGCCGTGCGGGCCACCCCGTCCTCGCCGACGACCGGCACGGGGCAGCCGTGGCACAGGCCGGTGGCGCAGGTGAGGGGCTGCTCGAGGGCCACCTGGCTCCAGGCGCCGTGGTCCTCGGCCGCGGCGGCCACGGCGTGCAGCGAGGCGGCGCTGCCGGCGGCGTAGACGACCTCGGCGCCGGCACGGCGCAGCGCCTCGGCCACGACGTCGCCCACCCGGCCGCGCACGCCGACGGAGCCGTCCTCGGTGACCACGGTCAGCGAGCGCGCGGAGCGGCGGGCCTCCAGCGCGGAGAGCAGGTGGGCCTCGTCGCGCGCGGCCACCACCAGGCTGACCGCGCACCCGCGCTCGCGCAGCCGCTCGGCCAGCGGCAGCAGCGGGGCCGCGGCGTACCCCTCCCCGACGAGCACGGTGGCCACCGGCTCCTTGGGCAGGGCGAAGGGCCGCCCGAGCGGTCCGGTGACCTGCAGGCGGGTGCCGGCCGGGACGCCGGCCAGCCAGCGGGTGCCGCGCCCGACGGGCTCGACGACGACCTGCAGGGCCAGGCCGTGGCCGCCGACCGGGCGCACCTGGTGGATCCACAGCGCCCGGCGCCCCAGCAGCGCCCCGCCGACGGTGTCGACCGAGACGGCCAGGAAGGTGCCGGGGCGGAACCGCTCGGCGACGCCGGGCGCCACGAGCGTGAGGTGCTGGTAGGCGCCGACGCGCTTGGTGGCGAGCACCTCCGCGGTGCCGTGCACGGCACCGGTGGCCCCGGCTGCGGTCGCCGCCGGGGGGATCACGGGGTCCGCTCGTCGGGGCGGGCCAGCGCGGTGGCCACCCGCCGCGGCCAGGCGGGTCCCTCGTAGACGAACGCGGTGTAGGCCTGCACCAGGTCGGCGCCGGCCTCGAGGCGGCGTCGCGCCTCGGCCGGGCCGTCGACACCGCCGACCCCGATCAGGGTGAGGTCGGGCCCGACCCGTCCGCGCAGGAGCCGCAGCACGGCGTCGGCGCGCGCGGCCAGGGGCGCCCCGGAGACGCCGCCGGCGCCCATCGCGGCCACCTCGGCGACCGGGGTCAGCAGGTCGGCGCGCGACGTGGTGGTGTTGGTGGCCACCACGCCGTCGATCACCTCGTCGCGGTGGCCGGCGACCGCGAGGTCGCCCACGGCCAGCACGTCGTCGTCGGCGAGGTCGGGCGCGATCTTCACCAGCAGCGGCACCCGGCGTCCGGGGGTCGCCGCGTCGGCGACGCGACGCACGTGGGCCAGCAGCGGCTCGAGGCGCTCCACGGCCTGCAGCGCCCGCAGGCCCGGGGTGTTCGGCGAGCTGACGTTGACCACGAGGTAGTCGGCGTGGGGCGCCAGCAACGACGCGCTGCGCTCGTAGTCGGCCTCGACGGCGCCCTGGTCGTCGTCGGGCACCACCTTGGACTTGCCGATGTTGATGCCGAGCACGGGCCGCGTGCGGTCACCGGCGCCGCGGGCGGGACGGCGTGCGGCGCGCGCGGCGAGCCGGGCGGCCACCGCCTCGGCGCCGTCGTTGTTGAAGCCCATGCGGTTGAGCACCGCGCGGTCGGCCACCAGCCGGAACAGCCGCGGCGCGGGGTTGCCCGGCTGCGGCAGCCCGGTGACCGTGCCGACCTCGACGTGGCCGAAGCCCAGGCCGCCCAGCGCGTCGACGCCCAGCGCGTTCTTGTCGAAGCCCGCCGCCAGGCCGAGCGCGTTGGGGAAGGTGAGCCCCATGGCCCGCACCGGCGCGCCCGGGGCGGCCACCCGCCCGAGCAGCGGGGCGGCGGCGCGGATGCCGGCGAACCCGAGGTGGTGGGCCCGCTCGGGGTCGACGCGGGTGGCGACGTGGTCGAAGAACAGCCCGTAGCCGGTCACGCCGACCTCACGCCCGCTGCGAGGCGTGCTGGGTGACCTGCGCCCAGTCCTGCAGGCTGCGCACGCCGATGTCGCCGCGGATCACGGCCTCGATGCCCTGCACCGCGGCACCCAGGCCCTGCACCGTGGTGATGCACGGGACGTTGGCCATCACCGCGGCGGTGCGGATCTCGTAGCCGTCGAGGCGCGCCTGGCCGCCGCCACCGGCGCCGTACGGCGTGTTGACGATCAGCTGGATCTCGCCGTCGTGGATGAGCTGCACGGTGGTGCGCTCCCCCGCCGGCCCGGGGCCCTCGAAGTGCTTGCGCACCACGGTGCTCGCCACGCCGTTGCGGCGCAGCACCTCCGCGGTGCCCTGGGTGGCCAGGATCTCGAAGCCGAGGTCGGCCAGCACCTTCACCGGGAACACCATCGAGCGCTTGTCGCGGTTGGCCATCGACACGAAGATCCGCCCCGAGGTGGGCAGCGGGCCGAACGCCGCGGCCTGCGACTTGGAGAAGGCGGTGCCGAAGTCGCGGTCGAAGCCCATGACCTCGCCGGTCGACTTCATCTCCGGGCCGAGCACGGTGTCGACCTGGGAGCCGTCGGCGGTGCGGAACCGGTTGAACGGCATCACCGCCTCCTTCACCGCGATCGGCTGGTCGGGCGGCAGGCTGCCGCCGTCGCCGGTGGAGCGCAGCAGCCCGCACGCGCGCAGGTCGGCCACGCTCTCGCCGAGCATGATGCGGGCGGCGGCCTTGGCCAGCGGCGTGGAGGTGGCCTTGGAGACGAACGGCACCGTGCGGGAGGCGCGCGGGTTGGCCTCGAGGACGTAGAGGATGTCGGAGGCCATCGCGAACTGGATGTTGAGCAGCCCGCACACCCCCACGCCGCGCGCGATCGCCTCGGTGGCCTCACGGATGCGGCCGATCTCGCGCTCGCCCAGGGTGATCGGGGGCAGCGCGCAGGAGGAGTCGCCGGAGTGGATGCCGGCCTCCTCGATGTGCTCCATCACGCCGCCGAGGTAGAGCTCGTCGCCGTCGAAGAGGGCGTCCACGTCGATCTCGACGGCGTCGTCGAGGAAGCGGTCGACCAGCACCGGCGCCTCGTGGCTGATCAGCCCCGCCGCGATGTGCTTGTCGAGGTAGGCCTCCAGCGCGTCGTCGCCGTACACGATCTCCATGCCGCGTCCGCCCAGCACGTACGACGGGCGCACCAGCACCGGGTAGCCGATCTCGGCGGCGATGCGCCGGGCCTCGGGCCAGGAGGTGGCGGTGCCGTGCTTGGGCGCCACCAGGCCGGCCTCGGCCAGCACCCGGCCGAACGCCCCGCGCTCCTCGGCCAGGTCGATGGCGTCGGGCGAGGTGCCGACGACGGTGACGCCGGCGGCGGCCAGGCCCTGGGCCAGGCCCAGCGGGGTCTGTCCGCCGAGCTGGCAGATGACGCCGGCGACCGGGCCGGCGGCCACCTCGGCGTGCACCACCTCGAGCACGTCCTCGAGGGTGAGCGGCTCGAAGTAGAGCCGGTCGGAGGTGTCGTAGTCGGTGGAGACGGTCTCGGGGTTGCAGTTGACCATCACCGTGTCGTAGCCGGCCTCGGAGAGCGCCAGCGAGGCGTGCACGCAGGAGTAGTCGAACTCGATGCCCTGCCCGATGCGGTTGGGCCCCGAGCCGAGGATGATCACCGCGGTGCGCTCCCGCGGGGCCACCTCGGTCTCCTCGTCGTAGGTCGAGTAGTGGTACGGCGTGGCCGCCGCGAACTCCGCGGCGCAGGTGTCGACGGTCTTGTAGACCGGGCGGATGCCGAGGGCGTGCCGCACCCCGCGCACCACGTCGGCGCTCATCCCGCGGATCTTGCCGACCTGGTGGTCGGAGAACCCGTGCCGCTTGGCGCGGCGCAGCAGGTCGGGGGTCAGCTCGGGCGCGGCGGTGACCTCGACGGCGATCTCGTTGATCAGCGCGAGCTGGTCGACGAACCACGGGTCGATGCCGGTGGCCTCGAAGATCTCCTCGGCGGTGGCGCCAGCGCGGATCGCGTCCATCACCTTGCGCAGCCGGCCGTCGTGGGGCGTGGCGACCTGCGTCAGCAGCGCGTCCTTGTCGAGGTCGACGTGCTCCTGGTGCCAGTCGAAGACGGCGTCGGTCGACTCCAGCGAGCGCAGCGCCTTCTGCAGCGACTCGGTGAAGCTGCGCCCGATCGCCATCGCCTCGCCCACCGACTTCATGTGGGTGGTGAGCGCGGGGTCGGCGGCGGGGAACTTCTCGAAGGCGAAGCGCGGCACCTTGACCACGACGTAGTCGAGGCTGGGCTCGAACGACGCCGGGGTGCTGGTGCCGTCGGGGCGCGTGGTGATGTCGTTGGGGATCTCGTCGAGGGTGTAGCCGATGGCCACCTTCGCCGCGATCTTCGCGATCGGGTAGCCGGTGGCCTTCGAGGCCAGTGCGCTGGACCGTGACACCCGCGGGTTCATCTCGATGACCACCAGGCGCCCGTCGCGCGGGTTGACGGCGTACTGGATGTTGCAGCCGCCGGTGTCCACGCCGACCGAGCGGATGATGCCGATCGCCATGTCGCGCATGTGCTGGTACTCGCGGTCGGTGAGCGTCATCGCCGGGGCCACGGTGATGGAGTCGCCGGTGTGCACGCCCATCGGGTCGAGGTTCTCGATGGAGCAGATGATCACCACGTTGTCGGCGGTGTCGCGCATGACCTCGAGCTCGTACTCCTTCCAGCCGAGGATCGACTCCTCCAGGAGCACCTCGGTGGTGGGGCTGGCCGCGAGGCCGGAGCCGGCGATGCGGCGCAGGTCGGTCTCGTCGAACGCGATGCCGGAGCCGGTGCCGCCCATCGTGAACGACGGGCGCACCACGATCGGGTAGCCGAACTGCTCGACGGCCGCGAAGCAGTCGTCCATGGTGTGGCAGATCATCGACCCGGCCACCTCGCCGCCGAGCTCCTCGACGATCTTCTTGAACACCTGGCGGTTCTCGCCGCGGTCGATCGCCTCGATGGAGGCGCCGATCAGCTCGACGCCGTACTTCTCCAGCACGCCCGCGGCGTCGAGCGCCATCGCGGCGTTGAGCGCGGTCTGCCCGCCGAGGGTGGCCAGCAGCGCGTCGGGGCGCTCCTTGGCGATGACCTTCTCGACGAACTCCGGCGTGATCGGCTCCACGTAGGTGGCGTCGGCGACGTCGGGGTCGGTCATGATCGTGGCCGGGTTGGAGTTCACCAGGACGACCCGGATGCCCTCCTCCTTCAGCACCCGGCAGGCCTGCGTGCCGGAGTAGTCGAACTCGGCGGCCTGGCCGATGATGATCGGCCCGGAGCCGATCACCATCACGCTGCGGATGTCCTCGCGCTTGGGCATCAGGCCTCCTCGCCGTCGGGGGTGTCGCTCGTGGTGCTGACCGCTGGCTCGGGCCGGCGGCGCTCGGACATCAGGTCGACGAAGCGGTCGAAGAGGTACGCCGCGTCGTGGGGGCCGGCAGCGGCCTCGGGGTGGTACTGCACCGAGAAGCTGCGCAGCGCGCCGTCGGGACCCCGCAGCTCGAGGCCCTCGACGACGCCGTCGTTGAGGCACACGTGGCTCACGCCGACCTCGCCCCACGGCGTGGGGGTGGCGGTGTCCAGGTCGACGCCCTCGGGCCACGCGACGGCGAAGCCGTGGTTGTGGGAGGTGACCTCGACCTTGCCGGTGGTGCGGTCCATCACCGGCTGGTTGATCCCGCGGTGGCCGTAGGTGAGCTTGTAGGTCTCCAGGCCCAGCGCGCGGCCGAACAGCTGGTTGCCGAAGCAGATGCCGAAGTACGGCAGCTCCTGGCCCAGCGCGCCCTGCAGCAGCTCGACCTGGGCGGTCGTGGCGGCGGGGTCGCCGGGCCCGTTGGAGTAGAAGAGGCCGTCGGGCTCGACGGCCAGCACGTCGTCGAGGGTGGAGGTGGCGGGCAGCACGTGCACCTCCACGCCGCGCTCGGCCATCCGCCGCGGCGTCATGGTCTTGATGCCGAGGTCGAGGGCGGCCACGGTGAACCGCTTCTCCCCCACCGCCGGCACGACGTAGGCCTCGGTGGTGGACACCTCGCCGGCCAGCTCGGTGCCGCGCATGCCGTCGGTCTCCCGCACCCGCGCCAGCAGCGCGACGGGGTCGGCGCCGGTCGAGGAGATCCCGACGCGCATCGCGCCGCGCTCGCGCAGGTGTCGGGTCAGCGCCCGGGTGTCGACGCCGCTGATGCCGACGACGCCCTGCGCGCGCAGCTCGTCGTCGAGGCTGCGGCGGCTGCGCCAGCTGCTGGCGACGCGGGCGGGCTCGCGCACGACGTACCCGGCCACCCAGATGCGGTGGCTCTCGGCGTCGTCGTCGTTGATGCCGGTGTTGCCGATGTGGGGGGCGGTCATCACCACCACCTGACGGTGGTAGGACGGGTCGGTGAGCGTCTCCTGGTAGCCGGTCATGCCGGTGCTGAAGACGGCTTCGCCGAAGGTCTCGCCCTCGGCGCCGAAGGCCTCGCCGTGGAACGTGCGGCCGTCCTCGAGGACGAGGACCGCGGGGGCATGCGTGGGCACGCCGTACCTCCTTCTCCGCCTCACGGGACGGATCGTTAAAGGATGCCGAGCAGCCTCGAGCCTAGCAGCGCAGGACCCCCGGGGCGGCACGCCGTCCGTCCGGTGACCGGTGATCGAGCGGAAGCCTCAGAGGCGCTCGAGAGCAGTGCGCAGCTGACGTGCGGTGGCGTCGCCGAGCACCTTCAGCGCCGGTACCAGCAGCGGCGAGACCAGCTTGGCCGGCCCTCGCGGGTCGAACTCCGCGCGGTAGGTCACGGCCGTGCCGTCGGGGGTCTCCTGCACGGTCAGGGTGTCGTGCAGCCGCACCGGGCCCGACTCGCCCTCCAGGCGCATCAGGTGGCGCCCGGGGGCGGAATCGACCTCGACCACCGTGTAGAGCGCCTCGGTGCGCTTGCGCAGGAACTGCGAGATGTTGCGGTACGTCGTGCCGACCCCGCCGTCGCCGCTGACCCGGGTGGTGGACACCGTCGGCGGGTCCCACTCCTCGGTGCTGGTGAAGTCGGACATGAACGCCCACACCACCTCGAGCGGACGGTCGACGGTCACGGTGCGTTCGACGGCGGGCATGGGGGTGTCCTGTCCTGAGGGCGCCCCGGCCGGGTCGGGCCGGTGCGGGTGCGGGTCGCGGCGATCCGGGCCCGGTTCCCCCGGTGGCGGCGGTCAAGCGGAGCCGGGGCCGGACGGTCAGCGGCGGGGCGGGAGCCCGCGCCGGGGCGGCGCCGTCCAGGGGTCCTCGGGCCAGGCGTGACGGGGGTAGCGCCCGCGCAGCTCGGCACGCACCGCGGGGTAGCCGGTGGCCCAGAACGACGCGAGGTCGGCGGTGACCGCTGCCGGACGGCGCGCCGGTGAGAGCAGGTGGAGCAGCACCGGCACCCGGCCGTCGGCCAGGCGCGGGGTGCTCGCCCAGCCGAAGACCTCCTGGATGCGCACCGCCAGCACCGGCTGCTCGCCGGTGTAGTCGACCGCCGCGCTCGAGCCGCTCGGGACGACCAGCCGCTCGGGTGCCAGCTCGTCGAGGCGGCCGGCCTGCGGCCACGGCAGCAACCGGCGCAGCCCCGCCAGCACGTCGAGGCGCTGCAGGTCGCGCTGGCTCCGTACCCGCGCCAGCGCCGGGCCGGCCCACCGGTCGAGGTCGCCCAGCAGCGCCTCGTCGGAGACGTCGGGCCAGGGGTCGCCCAGCGCCCGGTGCAGGAAGGCCAGACGGCGGCGCAGCGCGGTCGCAGCGTCGGTCCACGGCAGGGCGTCGAGGCCGTCGCGGCGCAGCCCCTCGCGCACGGCGGCCACCACCGCCTCGACCGGCGGGTCGGGCAGCGTCGCGGAGGTCAGGGCGATGGCGCCCAGACGGGTGGTCCGGCGCGCCTCCACGCGCCCGGACACCCACGCGACCCGGTCCTCCTCCACCCACCACGCCGATGCCGCCTCCAGGGCGAGGTCCTCGTCGAGGGGCGCCGCGGAGCGCACGGTCGCCTCGCGCTGGCCGGGACGCCGGTCGACGTCGGCGACCGCCAGCCACTCCACCCCGGTGAGCCCGCCCGCGCCGTGACCCTCGCGGGGCAGCACCGCGCCCGTGCCCCCGACCAGGAGCAGGGCGCTCGAGCCCGGTCGCTTCCGGGCCACCCGCTCGGGGTGGGCCAGCGCCACCACCGCCCCGACCGCCAGGTCGTCGGGCAGGGCGCCGGTCGGCCCGCGGGTCGACCCGCTGGCCGGTAGCGCGGCAAGCAGCCGCTCGGACGCCGTGCGCCAGGCCGCGGTGCCGGGCCCGCCGCGCCGCTGGGCGCGCAGCGCGGCCACCAGGTCGCCCCCCGGGGCCCGGACGTCCTCCGACAGCAGCGCCACGACCTCCGCCGCACGGCGCGCCCCGACCAGCGGGGCGCCGTCGAGCAGGGCCCGGCCCAGCCGCGGGTCGACCGGCACCCGGGCCACGGCGCGGCCCCGCTCGGTGACGGCGCCGTCCTCGTCGACGGCGCCCAGGCCGCGCAGCGTGGCCCGGGCGGCGTCCAGGGCCGCCGGCGGGGGCGGGTCGAGCAGGGCCAGCCCCGCACCGTCGGGGGCTCCCCACAGGGCCACCTCCAGGCTCCACGACGTCAGGTCGGCCACCGCCACCTCGGGCTC
The DNA here is from genome assembly GCF_058681775.1 of Nocardioides sp. FY1077. Classification (NCBI taxonomy): domain Bacteria; kingdom Bacillati; phylum Actinomycetota; class Actinomycetes; order Propionibacteriales; family Nocardioidaceae; genus Nocardioides; species Nocardioides sp. FY1077. Next base: position 60,654 of record NZ_JBZWDB010000003.1, read on the forward strand.
CGGGTGGGCGGCGAGGTGGGCGTGGTCCTCGCGCGACCAGCAGCGGTGCACCGCGCCCGGCCCCTCCCGCCCCGCGCGGCCGGCGCGCTGCTCCGCACCGGCGCGGCTCACCCGCACCGTCACCAGGCCGGCCAGCCCGCGACGGTGGTCGGTGCGCGGCTCGCGGGAGAACCCGGCGTCCACGACCACCCGCACGCCGGGCACGGTCAGCGACGACTCCGCCACGGCGGTCGAGACCACCACGCGCCGCCGGTCGCCGGTGCGCAGCGCACGGTCCTGCTCGGCGGCCGGCAGCCGACCGTGCAGGGCCAGCACGTCCACCCCGCCCACCTCGCCCACCGGGTCCACCGGGCCTCCGGCGTTCGCGAGGCGGCGCACGACGCCGTCGACCTCCCGCACCCCGGGCACGAACACCAGCGCGTCACCGTCGTGCGCGGCCAGGGCACGCCGCGTCGTGGCGGCGACGTGGTCGAGGAAGGCCGCGGACACGCCGTGGTCGTCGGTGCGCAGCACACCGGGCGGCGGCGGGTCCCAGTGCTGGGAGACCGGGTGCAGCGCGCCCGGCACGTCGACCACGGGCACCGGCGGGCTGCCCATCAGCGCAGCCGTGCGCTCGGCCTCGACGGTGGCCGACATCGCGACCAGCAGCAGGTCGTCGCGCAGGTGGCGGCGGACGTCGAGCAGCAGGGCCAGCGCCAGGTCGGCGTCCAGGGCGCGCTCGTGCACCTCGTCGAGCACCACCGCGGCGACCCCGGGCAGGTCGGGGTCGCGTTGCAGGCGTCGCAGCAGCAGCCCGGTCGTGACGACCTCGACCCGGGTGGTGGGGCCGGTGCGCCGCTCCCCCCGGACGGCGTAGCCGACCGTCGCCCCGACCGGCTCCCCGAGCAGACCGGCCAGGCGCCGGGCGGCGGCACGCACGGCGATGCGCCGCGGCTGGGTCACCACCACCCGCCCGGACGTCCCGACCAGGTCGGCGACCGCCGGCGGCACGAGCGTGGTCTTGCCGGTGCCGGGCGGGGCCTGCACCACCACCGCCCCCCGCTCGCGCAGCGCCGCGAGCACCCCCGGCAGGCCCGCCGTGATCGGCAGGTCGGGCGGGTCGGCGAGCAGGCGCCGGATCGGGTCGGTCACCCGGGCAGTCTCCCGCCCGCGGCCGCCCCGTCGCCGCCGGGTCGGCGTCCGGGCCGGCCCGGCAGGGCCGGCGGGGGGGCGGCGTGGGGACGGCGTGGGGACGGCGTGGCGACAGGCGGGCCTCGGGTGGCGGCCGGGCGTGGGGCGGCCGGGGTCCCGCAGTCGGGTCATCCCGCGACTGGGAGGCGGAACCTGCCTCTTGGTGGCTGAAACTTCAGCCACCAAGAGGCGGTTTCCCCGGCCGGCCGGGGAAGCCGCCCACCCCGACCTCAGACCAGGGCGCCGTCCAGCACGGTCGGCACGCCGCGCAGGAAGGTGGCGACGACGCGGCCGGGCAGCTCCATGCCGCGGTAGGGGGTGTTGCGCGACATCGAGGCCGAGGCGGCGGGGTCGACGGTGCGGCGCACGGCGGGGTCGTAGAGCACGACGTGGGCGGGGGCGCCGACCTCGAGCCCGCGGCCGTGGTCGGGGAGCCGGCCGATGCGTGCCGGCGTGGCCGACATCCGCTCGGCGACGCCGGCCCAGTCGAGCAGGCCGGTGTCGACCATCGTCTCCTGCACGATCGACAGGGCCGTCTCGAGGCCGAGCATGCCGAACGCCGCCGCGGCCCACTCGCAGTCCTTGTCCTCGTGGGGGTGCGGGGCGTGGTCGGTGGCGACGACGTCGATGGTGCCGTCGGCCAGCCCTGCGCGCAGCGCCTCCACGTCGGCGCGGGTGCGCAGCGGCGGGTTGACCTTGTAGATCGGGTCGTAGGTGGCGGCGAGCTCGTCGGTGAGCAGCAGGTGGTGGGGGCACACCTCGGCGGTGACGTCCCAGCCGCCCTCCCGGCGGGCGCGCGCCTTGGCCTCGCGCACGATCTCCACCGAGCCGGCCGTCGACACGTGGCACACGTGCAGCCGGGACCCGACGTGGGCCGCGAGCAGGCAGTCACGGGCGATGATCGCCTCCTCGGCCACCGCCGGCCAGCCGGTGAGGCCGAGGCGTCCCGAGAGATCGCCCTCGTTCATCTGCGCGCCCTCGGTGAGCCGGGGCTCCTGGGCGTGCTGGGCGATCACGCCGTCGAAGGCCTTGACGTACTCCAGTGCCCGGCGCATCAGCACCGCGTCGCTCACGCAGCGCCCGTCGTCGGAGAACACCCGCACCCGGGCGGCGGAGTCGGCCATCGCGCCGAGCTCGGCGAGGCGCTCGCCGGCGAGGCCGACGGTGACCGCGCCGACGGGGAAGACATCGCAGTGCCCGGCCTCGCGGCCCAGGCGCCAGACCTGCTCCACGACGCCGGCGGTGTCGGCCACCGGGTCGGTGTTGGCCATCGCGTGCACGGCGGTGAAGCCGCCCATGGCGGCCGCGCGGGTGCCGGTCTCCACGGTCTCGGCGTCCTCGCGGCCGGGCTCGCGCAGGTGGGTGTGCAGGTCGACCAGGCCCGGCAGCGCGACCAGCCCGGTCGCGTCGATCGTCTCCAGGGCCACGCCGTCGCGGGGCGCCGCGGCGTCGGCGCCCAGCGCGGCGATCAGCCCGTCGCGCAGGACGAGGTCGCCCTGCCGGCCGTCGGGCAGGGTGGCGCCGAGGATCAGGTAGTCGGTCACGCGTCGTTCTCCTCGGTGGTGGTCGGGTCGGAGCCGCTGAGCAGCAGGTACAGCACCGCCATCCGCACGGCGACGCCGTTGGTGACCTGCTCCACGATCACCGAGCGGGGCGAGTCGGCGACGTCGGCGGTGATCTCCATGCCGCGCACCATCGGGCCGGGGTGCATGACGATGGTGTGGTCCTGCAGGGTCGCCATCCGGCGCCCGTCGAGGCCGTAGCGCCGCGAGTACTCCCGCGGGGTCGGGAAGAACCCGCCCTGCATCCGCTCGCGCTGCACCCGCAGCATCATCACGGCGTCGACGCCGGGCAGCACGGCGTCGAGGTCGTACGACGTCTCGACCGGCCAGGTGCCCACGCCCACCGGCAGCAGCGTGGGCGGTGCCACCAGCGTCACCTCGGCGCCCAGCGTGGCCAGCAGCAGCGCGTTGGAGCGGGCGACCCGGCTGTGCAGGACGTCGCCGACGATCGCGATGCGCCGCCCGTCGAGCCCGCCGTCGTCCTGGACGAGGTGGCGGGTGAGGGTGAACGCGTCGAGCAGCGCCTGGGTGGGGTGCTCGTGGGTGCCGTCACCGGCGTTGACCACGCTCGAGCGCACCCACCCGGAGTGGGCGAGGCGGTGGGGCGCGCCGCTGGCCGGGTGGCGCACCACCACGGCGTCGGCGCCCATCGCCTCCAGGGTCAGCGCGGTGTCCTTGAGGCTCTCGCCCTTGGAGACGCTCGAGCCCTTCGCGGCGAAGTTGATGACGTCGGCCGAGAGGCGCTTCGCGGCGGCCTCGAACGAGATGCGGGTGCGGGTGGAGTCCTCGAAGAACAGGTTGACCACGGTGCGCCCGCGCAGCGCGGGCAGCTTCTTGATCGGCCGGTCGGCCAGCGAGCGCAGCTCCGCAGCGGTGCGCAGCACCAGCAGCGCGTCGTCGCGGCTCAGGTCGCCGGCGCTGAGCAGGTGCTTCACGCGCCGTCCCCCGCCGTGCCGGCGCCCTGGTCGGTGCCCGGGTCGACGCCCGGGCCGATGCCCGGGCCGGTGATGGTGACGGCGTCGGTGTCGTCGACGCCGACCAGCCGCACGCTGACCCGCTCGACCAGCGACGTCGGCAGGTTCTTGCCCACGAAGTCGGCGCGGATCGGCAGCTCGCGGTGGCCGCGGTCGACCAGCACGGCCAGCCGCACCGCGCGCGGGCGCCCGATGTCGCCGATGGCGTCGAGCGCGGCCCGGATGGTGCGCCCGGAGAACAGCACGTCGTCGACCAGGACGACGGTGCGCCCGTCGACCCCGCAGGGCGGGATCTGGGTGGGCATCAGCGCGCGGGCGGGCTTGAGGCGCAGGTCGTCGCGGTACATCGTCACGTCGAGCGAGCCGACCGGCACCTCGACGCCCTCCACCGCGGCGATGCGCTCCGCGATCCGCTCGGCCAGCGGCACCCCGCGCCGCGGGATGCCGAGCAGCACCAGGTCGGCGCCGCCCTTGTTGCGCTCGAGGATCTCGTGGGAGATGCGGGTCAGCGCCCGGGCGATGTCGCGCTCGTCGAGGACGGTGCGGGCGGCCTGCGGCGGGTGCGCGGCGGCGGGTGCAGGACGTGGGGGCTCGGGGCGCTCCGACACGGTCCGGACCTCCTTCTCCGCCTCACGGGACGGCTCGTTAAAGGATGTCGATCGCGGGCGACCCTAGCAGCCCCGACGGCGCGGCCTCAGGCGTCGGCGACGTCGAGCAGCACCTTGCCGACCACGCCCGACTCGACCGCGTCGTGGGCGGCGGCGACGTCGTCGAGGCGGTGGTGGTGCAGCGGCATCCCGAGGTCCTCGCCCACGCCCAGCGCGCCGTCGGCGACCGCGGCGGTGATGTCCTCGGTCGCAGCGTCGAGCAGGTCCTGGCCGAGGGTGTAGAGCAGCAGGCCCTGCAGGCGCAGGTTCTTCGCGAAGGTCTCCCGCACCGGCACGGCGGCCTCGGCGCCGCCGTTGTCGGCGTAGTAGGCCAGGGTGCCGCGGTTGCGCAGCACCGCGACGTCGAGGGCGATGTTCTGCGCCAGCGCCACCTCCACGACCAGGTCGACGCCGTCGGGGGCGATGGCCAGGACGGCCTCGGCGGCGTCACCGACGCGGTAGTTGACGGTGTGGTGGGCGCCCGCGGCCACGGCCAGGGCGGCCTTCTCGTCGCTGCTCACCGTGCTGATCACCGACGCGCCGGCCCAGCGGGCCAGCTGGATCGCGGCGTTGCCGACCGCGCCGGCGCCGCCGGCCACCAGCACCACCTGGCCGGCGAGGGCGCCCGGCGAGAGCCGGGTGACGCTCTCGCCCGCGGTGAGGGCGCGGTGGGCCGTCACGGCCGGCACCCCCAGGCTGGCGCCGAGGTCGTACGACGCCGCGTCGGCCAGCATCACGACGTGCTCGGCCGGCTGCACGGTGTGCTCGGCGGCGGTCCCGAGGGCCTTCGGGTGGTTGCCCAGCACCAGCCACACGCGGTCGCCCACGGCGAGACGGCTGACGCCCTCCCCCACCGCGTCGACCACACCGGCGCCGTCCTGGCCCGGGGTGACCTCGTCGTGGCCGCGCATGGTGGTGGCGCGGAACTTCCAGTCGGTGGGGTTGACCCCCGCGCGCACGAGCCGCACCCGCACCTCGCCCGGGCCGGGCTCGGGCAGGTCGCGCTCCACGACGGACAGGACGGACGACGGACCGGGCTGGGTGTAGGTGGCTGCTCGCATGCGTGGCTCAGCACCCGCCGGCGACCGGATGTTCCCCGCACGGGCGACGAGGCACGGGTCGCGGGGGCCTACAGGGCGGCCGCCATGCCTGCGCACGCGGTGAGCCAGGAGGCCCGCGTCTCGGGCGAGAGCTGGTGGTAGGGCACCACGGAGCCGGACACCAGCGCCGGGTCGTAAGGCACCCGGAACACCGCGCGGGTGCGCTGCTGGTAGACCTCCACCAGGTCGCCGGCCAGCTTGGCGTCGACCTTCGGGGAGGGGTCGGAGAGCACGGTGACGGTCTGGTACTTCAGGTTCTGGTAGCCGGCGTCCTGCAGGGCGTCGAGCATCCACAGCCCGCTGTAGCCGGTGTCCTCGCGCACCGTGCTGGTGACCACCAGCAGGTCGGCGGCCTCGGCCGCGGCCAGCCAGTTCTCGGCGCGCATGTTGTTGCCGGTGTCGACCAGGATCACCCGGTAGAACCGCTCGAGCAGGTCGTGCACCGCCACGAAGTCGTCGGCGCGGATGGTGCCGGTGACGTCGGGGCGCTCGTCGGAGGCCAGCACGTCGAAGTGCGCGTCGCCCTGGGAGCGGACGAACCCGCCGAGGTCGCCGATGCGCGACTGCTGCACGTCGCCGAAGCGGGCGAGGTCCTCCAGCAGCTCGCGGGTGGTGTTGCGGTGGTGGCCGCGGGTGGCGCGGATGCCGAGCGTGCCGCGGGTCTCGTTGTTGTCCCAGGCCACCACGCCACCGCCGCGCACGGTGCCGAAGGTGTGGCCGGCGGCGAGCACGCCGGTGGTCTTCGCGGCGCCGCCCTTGGGGTTGATGAACGCGATCGTGCGGGGCCCGTCGAACTCGCGCTGCACCGCGGCGCGCTCCTGGCGGTGGGTCTGCTCCTTCGCCCCGGCCGACGGGCTCACCGCGCCGCCGGTCCAGCGTCGCACCCGGCCGCGCCACCCCCAGGTCGCGGGACCGTCGTCGCCGTCGTCGGTGCGCCGCTCCAGGAAGTCGGTGGCCGACATGAACCGGCGCGGCTCCCCGGCGCCCGGTGCGGGTGCCGCCGGAGCGGGCACCACCGGCGCCGCCGGGGACGGCGCCGCTGACCCGGCGATGGTGGGCCCGACGGTGGTGGGCCCGGCGGCGAACGGCGGTGCCTGCACCCATCCGGCCGGCGGGGCGGCCGGCGGCGGGGAGGCCGTCGCCGGCGTCCAGCTCGGGGCCGGCACGCCCGTGGCGTCCGGCCCGAGGTGGGCCGGACCCGCGGGCCCCGGCGTCCAGGACGGCGGCGGGGGCGGCGTCGCGGGCACGGGCGCTGTCGCGGGCACGGGCGCTGCGGGCTCGGCAGGGCCGTCCGACGGGTCGCCCGACGGGTCGCCCAACGGGTCGCCCAGTGGGTCGGCGAGCGGGTCGGCGAGGTGGTCGGTGCGCGGCGGCGCGGGTGCAGGCGGGGCGGCGGGCGAGGCGGCCTGCGCGGCGGCGTACGCCTCGAGGTCCTCGACCCGGTAGAGCCGGTCGGAGGTGTCGCCGGGCGCGGTCGGCTCGACCGGGCCCGCCGGCTCCGCGGACCTCGCGGACTGCTCCGGCGGCGCGGGCTGCGCGGGCTGCACGGGCTCCCCGGGCTGCGGCTGCGCGGGCAGGTGGTCGGCGGGCTCGTGCGGCTGCGTCATCGTTCCTCCGAGATGGGCGACGGGTGCTGCGAGACCCCCCTTCCCCGCGCCGGCCCGGGTCACACCCGCCGCTGCGCGCCCCGCCGCCCCCCGTCGACCCGTCCCGCAGCCGGCCGCCTACCCGCCCGTCTGCTCGTCGAGGTCGTCGAGCGCGGCCTGGATGGTGCGGTGGAAGGTCGGGTAGGCGAAGTGCATGGCCCGCAGCGTGGAGACCGGGACCTGCGCGTGCACGGCGGTGGTGAGCATGCCGATCACCTCGCCCCCGCTGGGGGCCACCGTGGTGGCGCCCACCAGCACGCCCCGGCCACGGTCGGCGACGACCTTGACCAGGCCCTGCCCGCCGTGGATCCAGCCGCGGCTCGACCGCTCCACCTGGGCGTGCCCCACCGCGACGTCGAGCCCGGCGTCGCGCGCCTGCTCCTCCGTCAGGCCCACGGCCCCGACCTCGGGGTCGGTGAAGGTCACCCGGCTGACGGCGCGGTAGTCGGCCCACGGCCCCTCGGCCTGCCCGAGCACGTCCCGCACGACCGCGGCGCCCTGGTAGAGCGCGACGTGGGTCCACGGGCCCTTGCCGGTGATGTCGCCGACGGCCCACAGCCGCTCGCCGGCGCGCAGGTGGTCGTCGACGTCCACGAGGGGTGCCGCGGGGTCGAGGCCGACCGTCTCCAGCCCGACGTCGCGCAGGTGGGGCGATCGCCCGGTGGCCACGAGCAGCCGCTCGGCCCCCACCACGTCGCCGCCCACGGTGACCCGGAACAGCCCGTCGGCGTGCTGCACCCGCTCCACCTCGGCGCCGGTGCGCACGTCGACGCCGTCGGCCCGCAGCACGCCGGCCACCAGCTCGCCGGCCTCGGGCTCCTCGGGGGCCAGCAGCCGGTCGCCGGCCTCGAGCAGCGTCACCTCGCTGCCGAAGCGCGCGAAGACCTGGGTGAGCTCGGCCCCGATCGGTCCGCCGCCGACGACGACGAGCCGGCGCGGCGCCTCGGTGGCGCGCACGGCCTCCCGGTTGGTCCAGTACGGCGTGCCGGCGAGGCCCTCGACCGGCGGCACGGCCGGCGCGGTGCCGGTGCCGAGCACCACGCCGCGCGTGGCGACCACCCGCACCCGTCCCGCGTCGGTGTCGACCTCCACCACGCCCGGCCCGGCGAGCCTCCCGTGGCCGCGCACCAGCACCACGCCGGCGTCCCGCAGCGGGGCGGTGTGGGACTCGTCGTGCCAGTCGTGGTTGGCCTCGCGGATGCGTGCGGCGGCCGGCCCGAGGTCGGCGACCACCTCCACGGCACCCGAGAGGGTCGCGGCGCGGCGGGCCTCGGCGAGGGCGTCGGCGGCGCGGATCATCAGCTTGGAGGGGGTGCAGCCGTGGAACGGGCACTCGCCGCCGACCAGGTCGGCCTCCACGCCGACCACGCGCAGGCCCGCGCGGGCGAGCTTGGTGGCGACGTGCTCACCGCCCGCGCCGAGGCCCAGCACCACCACGTCGGTCTGCAGGTCGCTGGTCACGCCCCCACCTAACAGGGTGCGCCCACACCGGCAGCCGGGCCGCAGCCAGCCCGGCGGGGCGAGCCGCTCAGCGCGAGAGGTGCCGGGCGCGGGCGAAGCAGAACAGGCCGTAGCAGCCGATGCCGAGCGCGAGCGCGCCGAGGAGGAACGGGCCGTAGGGCTGCTGGAGCACCTCGTGGAGGGCCTGGTCGAGGCCGCCGGACTTCTTGGCCTCGTGGACGGCAGCGGCGTAGAGGAACAGCCCGCCGACGATGCCGATGGCGATGCCCTTGGCGACGTAGCCGATCTTGCCGAACCAGACGTACGCCGTGCCGGCGTCGCCGCTCTTGCCCTCCGCGGTGAGGTGCTCGCGGAACCCCTCGGTCCAGGCGCGCACCACCTGGGCGACCCCGTAGCCGAGGATCGCCAGGCCGATGAGGCCGACCAGCCACTGGCCGCCCGGCCAGTTCATGATGCGCGCGGTGAGCGGGTCGGAGCCGCCGCCGGAGGACGAGCCGGTGGCGACCTGCACGGCGCTGAACCCGATCGAGGCGTAGATGACGGCCTTCAGCACCGAGCCGCCGCGGGCGAGCCACAGCTTGCCGCCGTCCTCGTCGTGGTGACCGGCGAACGCCTCGAGCAGGCGCCACACCACGAGCAGGAACATGCCGAGCGCGATCAGCCAGATCAGGGTCTGGCCGAAGGGCTCGTCGGCCAGCTGCTGCAGGGCACCGCTGCTCGACGCGCTGCCGCTCTGGTCGCCCATCGCCAGCTGGAGGGCGACCCAGGCCAGCAGCAGGTGCACGACGCCGTACGCCACCAGGCCGGCCCGCACCGCGTGGTCCAGCCAGGGGCTGGCCTCCGCCTGGTCGCCGGCCCGCTCCGCCTTGCGCGTCATCTCACCCATGGCCCGCAACCTAGCGCCCCGCGCGGGTGGTGCTGGCCACCCGCCCGGGGGTGGGCCGTCAGCCCAGGTCGGCCACGGCGGTCTCCACCGCGCGGTGGAACGTCGGGTAGGCGTAGATCATCGTGCGCAGCGTGTCGACCGGCACCTCGGCGTGCACCGCGAGGGCCAGCAGACCGAGGATCTCCCCGCCACCCGGGCCGATCGCGGTGGCGCCGACGAGGACGCCGCGGTCGGCGTCCTCGACCAGCTTGATCAGCCCGCGGGCCCCCACGCCGTGGGTGAACCCCCGCGACGACTGCTCCAGGGGCGTGCTGCCGGTGCGCACGCGCAGGCCGGCGTCGCGGGCCTGCTGCTCGGTGAGGCCCACCCCGCCGACCTCCGGGTCGGTGAAGGTGGTGTGCGGGACGGCGTGGTAGCGGGCGGCGGGGCCCTCCTCGCCGAGGACGTCGCGCGCGGCGACCGCCGACTGGTACATCGAGACGTGGGTCCACGCACCCTTGCCGGTCACGTCGCCGATGGCCCACAGCCCGTCGCCGGCACGCAGGTGCTCGTCGACCTCCAGGACCCGCGCGGTGGGGTCGAGCCCGACGGTCTCCAGGCCGAGGTCGTCGAGGTTGGGCGTGCGTCCGGCGGCGACCAGCAGCTGGTCGGCCACCAGCTCCTGGCCGTCGTCGAGGGTCAGGGTGAAGGCGCCGTCGGCGTGGGCCACCCGCTCGGTGGAACGTCCGGTGAGCACCCGGATGCCCTCGTGGGCGAAGACGTCGGCGATCAGCGCACCGGCCTCGGGCTCGTCACCGGGCATCAGGTGGTCGCCGTGCTGCACGACGGTGACGCGCACGCCGAAGCGCGACATGACCTGGGCCAGCTCGCAGCCGATGGGGCCGCCGCCGATCACCGCCAGCGTGCCGGGCAGCGAGGTGGTGCGCACGGCCTCGCGGTTGGTCCAGTACGGCGTGCCGGCCAGCCCCTCGACCGGCAGCTCGGCGGGGCGGGTGCCGGGGTTGACCACGACGCCGCGCGAGGCGACGTACGTCGTGCGGGTGCCGTCGGGGGCCTCCACCACGACGCGGCGGGGTCCGTCGAGGCGGCCCACGCCGTGCACGACGGTGGCGCCGGCGTCCTGGAGCCGGTCGACGGCCACGGTGTCGTCCCAGCCGGCCGTGGCCTCCTCGTCGACGCGGCGCGCGACCGGTGCCCACGACGGCACGACCGTGGCGTCGCCGGCCAGCGTGTTGACCCGGTGGGCCTCGGCGAGGGCGTCGGAGGCCCGCACCATCATCTTGGTGGGGATGCAGCCGTAGTAGGGGCACTCGCCGCCGACGAGGTGCTTGTCGACGGCGACGACCTGGAGCCCCGCCTTGGCCGCGGTGCTCGCCAGCGCCTCGCCGCCGGGGCCGAGACCGATGACGACGAGGTCCACGCTCTGTTCGCTCATGGGTCCAGCATGACCCACGGGGGTCTGCGCCCGCTCACCTCTCGGTGACGGGCCGGCGGGTCGCGCTCAGACCAGGGTGGCCTTGTCGCGCTGCAGGGCCCCGAGGACGCCGTTGACGAACTGCGGCGACTCGTCGGTCGACAGCTCGCGCACCAGCGACATGGCCTCGGCGACCGCCACCGCGTCGGGCACGTCGTCGGCCCAGAGCAGCTCGTAGACGCCGATGCGCAGCACGTTGCGGTCGACGGCCGGCATCCGGTCGAGGGTCCAGCCCTCGGAGTAGCCGGCGAGCAGCTCGTCGATGCGCGCCTGGTGCGCGGCGACGCCGTGCACCAGCGCGCCGGTGTAGTCGTGGGTCGGCGGGGCGCCCTCGGCGACGGAGCGCTCGAGGGACTCCACCGGTGACTCACCGCGCATGTCGGCGGCGAACAGCACGTCCAGCGCCCGCTTGCGGGCCTTGGAGCGGGCCGCCATCAGGACTTGATTCGACCGAGGTAGGACGAGTCGCGGGTGTCGACCTTGACCTTCTCGCCCTGGTTCACGAACAGCGGCACCTGGATCTCGTGGCCGGTCTCGAGCGTGGCGGGCTTGGTGCGACCGGTGGCGCTGTCGCCGGCCAGGCCGGGCTCGGTGAAGGTGACGACGAGCTCGACGGAGGCCGGCAGCTCGACGAACAGCACCCGGCCCTCGTTGGTGGCCACGATGGCCTCCTGGTTCTCCAGCAGGAAGTTCGCGCCGCCGCCGAGCACCTCGGGGCTGACCTCGAGCTGGTCGAACGTGCCGACGTCCATGAAGACGAACGACGTGCCGTCGTTGTAGAGGTACTGCATGGTGCGGCGGTCGACCGTGGCGGTCTCGACCTTGGTGCCGGCGTTGAACGTCTTGTCGACGTTCTTGCCCGACTCGACGTTGCGCAGCTTGGTGCGCACGAACGCCGGGCCCTTGCCGGGCTTGACGTGCTGGAACTCGACGACGGCCCACAGCTGTCCGTCGATGTTGAGCACCATGCCGTTCTTCAGGTCGTTGGTCGATGCCATGTGCGCGGTTCAGCCTCACTGCTTCGGGGATCGGGACGCGTCCGCGTCGTGCCGGACGAACACCTCAGCCTACCGGCCCGCCCCGGCGGCGTCCCACTCGCCGGGCGCCGGGTCAGCCGCTGTGGCGGGCGAGCACCTCGAGGGCGGTGCGGTAGCCGTCGACGCCCTGTCCCGCGACCACCTCGACGGCGTACGCCGTGACCACGGAGTGGTGGCGGAACTCCTCGGGCCGCTGCCGCGGGTCGGAGATGTGCACCTCCACCAGCGGGGCGGTGAGCTGGGCGCAGGCGTCGAGCAGCGCGTAGGAGTAGTGGGTCCACGCCGCGGCGTTCAGCACCACCGGGGTGGCGTCGTCGGCGGCGTCGTTGAGCAGGTCGAGCAGCACGCCCTCGTGGTTGGTCTGGTGCACCTCCACCTCGAGGCCCAGCTCGCGGCCCCACGCCATGCACCGCTGCGCCAGCTCGGCGTGGGTGGTGCGGCCGTAGATCTCCGGCTGCCGCCGCCCGAGGCGGCCCAGGTTGGGCCCGTTCAGCACCAGCGCGCGCACGGCCCGCCCTCAGCCGATCGCGGCGAACGCCGCACGCAGGTCGGCCTCGGAGGGCCCGGCGAGCACCCGCGGGCGGGCGAGGTCGTCGAGGACGACGAACCGCAGCTCGTTGCCGCGCGCCTTCTTGTCCACCCGCATCGTGGCCAGCAGGTCCTCGAACGACGCCCCGGCGTACGCCGTGGGCAGGCCCACCCGGCCCAGCACCTCGCGGTGGCGGCGCACGACGTCGGGCGCCAGGTCGCCGGCGCGGGCGGCGAGCTCGGCGACGAACACGCAGCCGATCGCGACGGCCTCGCCGTGGCGGATCTCGTAGTCCTCGGCGCGCTCGATGGCGTGGGCGAGGGTGTGGCCGTAGTTGAGCACCTCGCGGCCGGGGTGGCCGTCGACGCCGCCGGTCTCGCGCAGGTCGTCGACCACGACGTCGACCTTCACCCGCACCGCCCGCTCCACCAGCTCGCGCAGCACCGGCGAGCCCGACGGGTCGTCGAGCAGCGCGTCGACGTCGGCGGACTCCACGAGGTCGAGGATCGCGGGGTCGGCCACGAAGCCGCACTTGACCACCTCGCCGAGCCCGGCGACGAGCTCCTCGCGGGGCAGGGTGTGCAGCAGCGAGAGGTCGCACAGCACGCCGGCGGGCTCGTGGAAGGCGCCCACCAGGTTCTTGCCCGCAGCGGTGTTGATGCCGGTCTTGCCGCCGACAGCGGCGTCGACCATGCCGAGCAGGGTCGTCGGCACGTGCACCACGCGCACCCCGCGCAGCCAGGTGGCGGCCACCAGCCCGCCGAGGTCGGTGGTCGCACCCCCGCCGAAGGTCACCACGGCGTCGGAGCGGGTGAACCCCGCCGCGCCCAGGGCCTCCCACAGGTCGACCAGCACGTCGGCGGTCTTCGCCGCCTCCCCGTCGGGCAGGCCGAGGGCCAGCACGTCGTGGTGGGGCAGCAGCGCGTCGACCACCGGCTGCGCCAGCTCGCCGAGCGTGCCGGCGTACAGGAAGGCGATGCGGGTGGTGTCGGGCCCGAGCAGCGCGCTGAGTCGCCCGCCCAGGTCGTGGCCCACGACCACGTCGTACGGCGACGCGCCGCCGACGTGGAGGACGGTGGCCTCGGGGGCGGGCTCGGGGGTGGGCTCGGGGGTGGGCCCCGCGTTGCTCGGGCTCATCGCAGGAGCTCCTCGATCTCGTTGGCGACCTGGTCGGGGGTGCGGGCGTCGGTGACCACGACGTGGGTGGCCACCGACTCGTAGACCGGGGTGCGCTCGTCGAGCAGCTGCTTCATCCGGCCGCGGACGTTGCCCATCAGCAGCGGCCGGGCGGTGCCGAGGCCCACCCGGGAGGCGGCGTCGGCCAGGCCGACGCGCAGGAAGACCACGCAGTGGCCGGCGAGGCGCTCGCGGGTGGCGGGGGCGAGCACCGCTCCCCCGCCCAGCGCCAGCACGCCGGTGTGGGCGGCGAGCGCGTCGGCCACCGCGGCGGCCTCGAGCTCGCGGAACCGGCCCTCGCCGTCGTCGACGAAGATGTCGGAGACGCTGCGGCCCTCCGCGGCCTCCACGTCGCGGTCGGTGTCGCGCACGGCGACGCCCCAGCGGGCGCCGAGCAGGTCGGCCACGGTGGTCTTGCCCGCACCCATCGCCCCGACCAGCACGACACGGGGACCGGAGGGTGCGTCGTCCGGGCTCACGGGGCTCACCGGTAGGAGAGCGACGCGAGGTAGGTCTCGACGTTGCGACGCGTCTCCGAGAGCGCGTCGCCGCCGAACTTCTCCAGCACGGCGTCGGCCACCACGAGCGCCACCATCGCCTCGGCGACGATGCCGGCTGCCGGCACGGCACACACGTCGGAGCGCTGGTGGTGGGCGACCGCCTGCTCACCGGTGGCGACGTCGACGGTGCGCAGCGCGCGCGGCACCGTGGCGATCGGCTTCATCGCCGCGCGCACCCGCAGCACCTCGCCGGTGGTCATCCCGCCCTCGGTGCCGCCGGAGCGGCCGCTGCTGCGACGGATGCCGTCGGGGGTGGCCACGATCTCGTCGTGGGCCAGCGAGCCCGGTGTCGCGGCGAGCGCGAACCCGTCGCCGACCTCCACGCCCTTGATGGCCTGGATGCCCATCAGCGCGCCGGCCAGGCGGGAGTCGAGGCGGCGGTCCCAGTGCACGTGGGAGCCCAGGCCCGGGGGCAGGCCGTGCACGACCACCTCGACGACGCCGCCGAGGGTGTCGCCGTCCTTGTGGGCCTCGTCGATGCGCGCGACCATCGCGGCGCTGGCCCCGGGATCGAGGCAGCGCACCGGGTCGGCGTCGAGGCGCTCGAGGTCACCGGCCGCGGGCCACAGGCCGTCGGGGGCGCGCACGCCGCCGAGCTCGACGACGTGCGAGAGCACGCTCGCACCGCAGGCCTGGGCCAGGAAGTTCGACGCGACCCGGCCCAGCGCGACGCGGGCGGCGGTCTCGCGGGCCGAGGCCCGCTCGAGCACGGGCCGCGCGTCGTCGAAGTCGTACTTCTGCATGCCGGCGAGGTCGGCGTGGCCGGGCCGCGGGCGGGTCAGCGGGGCGTTGCGCGCGAGCGTGGCCAGCTCGTCGGCGTCCACGGGGTCGGCCGACATGACCCGGTCCCACTTCGGCCACTCGGTGTTGCCCACGACGATCGCCACCGGACCGCCCTGGGTCAGGCCGTGACGCACCCCGCCGGTGA
Source organism: Nocardioides sp. FY1077 (assembly GCF_058681775.1). Taxonomy (NCBI): domain Bacteria; kingdom Bacillati; phylum Actinomycetota; class Actinomycetes; order Propionibacteriales; family Nocardioidaceae; genus Nocardioides; species Nocardioides sp. FY1077. The sequence continues at coordinate 75,804 of NZ_JBZWDB010000003.1, forward strand.
TCGTCACCTGGTCCTGCTCGAACTTCATCCGCGCGCCCCGGCCGTAGCCGAGCCGGCGACGGGCCAGGGAGTCGGAGACGTCGTCCGTGGTGACCCGCACGTGGGCGGGCATCCCCTCGAGGACGGCGACCAGGGACGGGCCGTGGGACTCGCCCGCGGTGAGCCAACGCAGCATGCCCGCAGTCTCCCACGCCCCCGTCCTCCCCCCGCGCCCCCCGGTGCGCCCCGAGACCGCTGGTGGGTCGTGTGCCTGGGTCGTGTGGCCTGGGTCGTGTGCCTGGGTCGTGTGCCTGGGTCGTGTGCCTGGGTCGTGTGCCTGGGTCGTGTGCCTGGGTCGTGTGCCTGGGTCGTGTGCCTGGGTCGTGTGCCTGGGTCGTGTGGCCTGGGTCGTGTGGCCTGGGTCGTGTGCCTGGGTCGTGTGCCTGGGTCGTGTGCCTGGGTCGTGTGCCTGGGTCGTGTGCCTGGGTCGTGTGCCCCACGACGCGGCCCGGCGCGTCCCCAGGCACACGACCCGCACACCGACCCGCGAACCACCCGCGGTCACCGGCGCACCACCCGGGTCGTGTGCCCCACGACGCGGCCCACCGCGTCCCCAGGCACACGACCCGCACACCGACCCGCGAACCACCCGGGGTCACCGGGGCACCAGCCGGGTCGTGTGTCCCACGACGCGGCCCGGCGCGTCCCCAGGCACACGACCCCACCCACAGACCCGCGACAGGACCCCGAGGCAGGGGCCTAGCGGAGCAGGGCGTCGACGACGGCGGGGCCGGCGAGGAGCCCGAGGAGGGCGCCGACCACCATGAACGGGCCGAACGGGAACGCGGCGCGCAGCAGCGAGCGGTCGCGGCGCACGACCGCCAGCAGGGCGCCCGGCACGGCGAAGACCAGGAAGCCGGCGTACGTGCCGACGAGCAGCTCGGCCCAGCCGGCCCGGCCGAGCACCAGCCCGAGGAGCGCGGCCAGCCGCACGTCGCCGAAGCCCATGCCGGCCGAGCGCACCGCCCAGAGCAGCCAGTAGACCGAGCGCGCCGCCAGCAGCCCGGTGCCGGCGCGCACGACGGCGTCGTGGTCCCCGGTGACCAGCCACTCCACGACGGCCAGCACGACGAGCGCGGCGGTCGCCGGGAGGACGATCCGCGACGGCAGCAGGCGCGTGCGGGCGTCGACCCACGCCAGCGCCACGCAGACCGGTACGGCGGGCAGCAGGTAGGCCAGCAGCCACGGGTCGTCGGCCCCGGCGGCGACCGCCACGAGCGCCCCGGCGACCACGCCGGCGAGACCGGTCCACCACCGCACGCGCGGCGCCCGGGCGAGGTCGGCGTAGCGCGGCTTCACCGGCTCCGCGGCCCCGACCTCCACCCCGTCCGACTCCCCCCCGTCGGTCGCCGGGCCGTCGGACGCCGGCCGGTCCGCCTCCACCTCGTCGGGTCCAGCACCGCCGGCCACAGCACCGCCGGGCACAGCAGGCGCCGGCTCGGGGAGCCGGGCCACCACCGACGGGGCGAGCGCCGAGGCGGCGCCGCAGCCCACCGCGGCGAGGACGACGAGCAGCGGCTCCATCAGCGGGCGGCCAGCGCCGCGAGTCCGGCCTCGCGCATGGTCGGCAGCGGCGCCGGGCGCCCGGTCATCAGCGTCACCTGCAGCGCGGCCTGGTGCACCAGCAGGTCGAGCCCCGTCACGAGCACCCCGCCCGCGCCGGGGACAGCAGCCGAGAGCGGCGTGGGCCACGGGTCGTAGACGACCTCGAACACCACCGGCGCGCCGGCCCACCGCTCCACCAGGGCCGGCTCCTGGGCGCCGGCCGGCACCGTGGAGACCACGAGGTCCACCGCACCGACCGCTGCGGCGGGGGTGTCCAGGCCGGCTGCGCGCACGCTCGGGCGCGACGGGTGCGCCGCCACCGCGGCGACGGTCTCCGCCGCGCGCCCCGGCGTTCGGGCCAGCACGACCACCTCGCGGGCGCCGAGCTCGCAGGCGGCGAGCCCGGTGGAGGCGGCGGTGGCTCCCCCGCCGAGCACGACGCAGCGCGTCACGGGTCCGTCGTGGTGCTCACGCACCGCGGCCACCGCGCCCGGCAGGTCGGTGTTGTCGGCCTGCGCACCGTCGGCGTCGAGCACCAGCGTGTTGGCCCCGCCGGCCAGCCGCGCCCGCGCCGAGACCTCCAGGACCCGGCCGTCGGGCAGCGTCCCCGACGTGCCCAGCGCCAGCAGCTCCCGCTTGAGCGGCATCGTCAGCGACAGCCCGCGCCACTCGGCGTCGAGGCCGGCGAGGAACCCGGGCAGGCCTCCCGCCGGCACCCGCACGGCGTCGTAGGTCCACGCCAGCCCGAGCTCGGCGTACGCCGCCCGGTGCAGTGTCGGCGACAGCGAGTGGCCGATCGGGTCACCGAGCACGGCGCACCGCATCAGCAGCGGTCGGACTCGTTGGCGCAGTAGGCGTCCAGCTCCGCGTTGTAGTCGAGGAACTCGTCGTAGGTCTCGGCGAACTTGGTCTCGCCGGTCTCCAGGTTCACCGTCACGTAGTACAGCCAGGCCCCCTCGTCGGGCGAGGCCGCGGCCGCGATGGCGGCGTCACCCGGTGCCTCGATCGGCGTGGGCGGCAGGCCCTGCTGGGTGTAGGTGTTGTACGGCGAGTCCGACACCGACTCGATCTCGGCGTCGGTCAGCCGGGCGATGCCGGTCTCGCCGAGGGCGTAGTTGACGGCGGCGTCGATCTGCAGCAGGCCGGCGGTCTCGTCGTTGTCGGGGCTGAGGCGGTTGTAGATGACCCGCGCGACCTTCGGCATGTCGTCGCCGCGGCCCTCGGCCTCGACGAGGCTGGCCACGGTCATCAGCTCCTGCGGCGTGATGCCGAGCTGGTCGGCGGCCTGCTCGAGCCCGGCGTCGTCGGCGGCCTGGCTCCAGCGCGCCAGCATCGCCTCGATCATGCCGGCGGGGTCGTCCTTGGGGCCGAAGGCGTACGTCGAGGGGAACAGGTAGCCCTCGGGGTTGCCCCCGGCGTAGTCGGGCAGGCCCAGCTCGGAGAGGCGGCGCTCGTCGTCGAGCACGCGCTCGAACTCGGCGGCGTCGTAGCGGGTGGACTTCGCGAGGATGTCGACGATGTCGACCACGCGCAGGCCCTCCGGCACGGTGACGGAGGTGGTGATCAGGTTGGCGGGGTCGACGAGCACGTCGATCGCGTCGGCCGACGGGAGCTGCCGCTTCAGCTGGTAGAACCCGGCCTGGATGCCCGTCGACTCGGGGTCGTCGGTGGCGGCCGCGAGGCAGGCGTCGACCGACGCCACGACCTTCGCGTCCTTGAGGTTGCGGCAGATCTGGCCCGAACTGTCGCCCGAGACCACCTCGAACTGCACCCGCCCCTGTCCGGGGCCGTCGTAGTCCTCGGGGTCGCTGAAGGCGCTGTCGAGGAACGCGGTGCCGCGGTCGTAGAGCACGTAGCCGCCCCCCACGAGCACGGCGAGCGCGATCAGCACGGCCAGGCAGCCGGGCAGCCTGCTGCGCTCGCGCCGGCGGCGTCCCCCGGCGTCGGGGGCGCTGCTCAGGGGCAGCGGTGACGACCCGTCGGTCTCGTGCCGGTCCTGCTCAGTCATGCGTTGTCCTCCACGTCGTCACCGACCACCTCACCGGGAGGGGTCCCGGTGGCGCGCTCGGTGTCCAGGGCGTGCTGCAGGATCAGCACCGCTGCGGCCTGGTCGACCACCGCGCGCTGCTTGGGCCCGCGGCGGACGCCCCCCGGGCTGCCGCGCAGCATAGCCTCCGCCGAGATGGTGGTGAGCCGCTCGTCGACGAGCCGCACCGGCAGCGGGGCCAGCCGGCGCGCCAGGGTCGCGGTCCACACCCGGGTCTTCGCCGCGGCCGGGCCCTCGCCGCCCGACAGCGAGCGCGGGAGCCCGGCGACCACCTCGATCACCTCGGAGTCCTCGGCGATCTCGGCCACGATGGCGGCGATCCGGGCCAGGTCGCCCTTGCCCCGCTTCACCGTCTCCACCGGGCTGGCCAGGAACCCCGTGGGGTCGCTGCGCGCGACGCCGACGCGGGCGTCGCCCGGGTCGATGCCGAGCCGCACCCCGTGGCGCACCCTCAGGCCCCGACCACGCGGGCGACCTCGGTGGCCACCACGGCGAGCGCCTCGCCGACGCGTCCGGTGTCGGTGCCGCCACCCTGTGCCACGTCGGCCTTGCCGCCGCCCTTGCCGTCGACGAGCGGGCCCACGGCACGCACCAGGTCGTTGGCCGACAGACCGCGGGCGCGGGCGTCGTCGGTGGTCGCGGCGACCACGGCCACCTTGCCGTCGCGCACGCCGACGACCACGACCACGCCGGGCTCGCCCTGCGGCAGCCGGCTGCGCACGTCGAGCGCCAGGGTGCGTACGTCGCCCCCGGCCGCGCCGTCGACGCGGTGGGCCACCACGTGCACCGGGCCGACCCGCTGGGCACCGGCGGCGAGGTCGCCCCCGGCGGCGAGCAGCTGGGCCAGGCGGGCCTTCTCGACCTCCTTCTCGGCGGCGCGGAGCCGGTCGACGAGGTCGGAGACCCGGCCGACGAGGTCGTCGGGGCGGGTCTTCAGCAGGCCGGTGAGCTGGCCGACGACGTCGCGCTCGCGGGCGAGGTAGTCGAAGCCCTCGAGGCCGGTGTGGGCCTCGATGCGCCGGTTGCCCGAGCCCACCGACGACTCACCGGTGACCACGATGGTGCCGATCTGCGAGGAGTGGTCGACGTGCGTGCCGCCGCACAGCTCGCGCGACCACGGGCCGCCGATCTCCACGACCCGCACCTGCGAGTTGTCGTAGGTCTCGCCGAACAGCGCGATCGCGCCCCAGTCCTTGGCCTCGGGCAGCGTCATGTACTGCCACCCGACGGGCAGGTCGGCGCGCAGCGCGGCGTTGGAGACCTGCTCGATGTCGCGCACCTGCTCCGGGCTCAGCCCGGAGCCCCAGCCGAAGTCGAGGCGCAGGTAGCCCGGGCGGTTGTAGGAGCCCGACTGCAGCGCCGAGGGGCCGAGCACCTCGCGCAGCGCGGCGTGCACGACGTGGGTGCCGGAGTGGGCCTGGCGCGCGCCGGTGCGCCACGCCGGGTCGACCCGCGCGTGCAGGACGGCGTCCTGGGCCAGCTCGCCCTCGAGCACCCGCACCTGGTGCACCACCAGGCCGCGCACGGGACGCTGCACGTCGAGCACCTCGAGGCGCGCCCCGTCGGCGACCAGCACGCCGGCGTCGGCGACCTGGCCGCCCGACTCGGCGTAGAACGGGGTGCGGTCGAGCACGACCTCCCCCACCTCGCCCTCGCGCAGCACCGGGACGCCGACGCCACCGGCCAGCACCGCCAGCACCCGCGACTCGGTCTCGAGCGTCTCGTAGGCCAGCCAGTCGGTGGGGCCGTGGGCGTCGAGCACCCCGCGGTAGGCGCCGGTGTCGGCGTGCTGGCCCTTCTTGGCGCGCGCGTCGTCCTTGGCGCGCTGGCGCTGCTCGGTCATCAGCGCGCGGAAGCCGTCCTCGTCGACGCTGAGCCCGGCCTCCGAGGCCATCTCGAGGGTCAGGTCGATCGGGAAGCCGTAGGTGTCGTGCAGCGCGAACGCCTGGTCACCGGGCAGCCGGCTGGCGCCGGACTCCTTCACCCGGCCCGCGGCGAGGTCGAAGATCTGGGTGCCCGACTGCAGGGTGCGCCGGAAGGCCTCCTCCTCGGCGTACGCGACCCGGGCGATGCGCTCCCAGTCGGTGTGCAGGTCGGTGTAGGTCTCGCCCATCTTGTTGCGGCTGACCGGCATCAGCTCGGGCAGCGCGGGGTCGTCGTAGCCGAGCAGGCGCATCGAGCGCACGGCACGGCGCAGCAGCCGGCGCAGCACGTAGCCGCGCGCCTCGTTGCCGGGGGTGACCCCGTCGCCGATCAGCATCATGCCGCTGCGCACGTGGTCGGCGACGACGCGGAACCGGACGTCGTCGACGGGGTCGGCGCCGTAGCGGCGGCCGGTGAGCTGCTCGGCCATCTCGATGACGGGGAACATCACGTCGATCTCGTACATGTTCTCGACGCCCTGGGTCATGAACGCGACCCGCTCCAGGCCCATGCCGGTGTCGATGTTCTTCTTCGGCAGGGAGCCGGCGATGTCGAAGTCCTCCTTCGAGCGCACCGCCGACAGCTCGTCCTGCATGAAGACGAGGTTCCAGAACTCCAGGTAGCGGTCCTCGGCGGAGAAGTCGCCGTCGGCGCCGTACGCCGGGCCGCGGTCGATGAGGATCTCCGAGCAGGGACCGCCGGGGCCGGGCACGCCCATCGACCAGTAGTTCTCCGACTTGCCCAGCCGCGCGATGCGGTCGTCGGGCAGGCCGGTGATCTTGCGCCACAGCGCCACGGCCTCGGGGTCGTCGACGTACACGCTCGGGTAGAGCGTGGCCTCGTCGAAGCCCCAGCCGCCGTCGGCCTGCGGCTTGGTGACCAGGTCCCAGGCCAGCTCGATGGCCTGCTCCTTGAAGTAGTCGCCGAAGGAGAAGTTGCCGCACATCTCGAAGAACGTGCCGTGGCGGGTGGTCTTGCCGACGTCCTCGATGTCGGGGGTGCGCACGCACTTCTGCACGCTCGTGGCGCGGTCGAAGGGCGGCGTCTCCTGCCCGAGGAAGTACGGCTTGAACGGCACCATGCCCGCGTTGACGAACAGCAGGTTCGGGTCGTCGAGCAGCAGCGAGGCCGAGGGGACGGGGGTGTGGCCGGCCCGCTCGAAGTGGGCCAGGAACCTCCGTCGGATCTCCGCGGTGTCCATCAGCTGGTGCCTTCCTGTCCTGGGGTGCTGCGGGTCCCGGAGGGGTCCGGGATCGGGGTGGTGCCGGTGGTGGTGTCGGTGGTGCCGGTGGTGGTCGGGAGGGGGGTGACGGGGGTGGCGGCCAGCTCGGGCCGCCGGCCGGCGGTGCGCAGTCCGCCGCCCACGCGCGCCCGCAGCGCGGGCTCGGCGTCGGCACGGCCCTGGGCCACCTCGTCGCGCAGCAGCCGGGCGCCGACCACGGCCGCGCCCACCCGGTCGCGCAGTCCGTCGACGCTCACGGCCTCGGCGGCCCGGCGCCCGCGCACCATCGCGTAGGCCCCGGCGCCGGCGCCGGCCACGAACCAGAGTCCGCGGCTCATCGCCGGCCCCTCACGCGGCCGGCTCCCCGGCGGTGAGGTCGGCGCCGAGGTCGGCGCGCTGGCGGGCCTGCACGTCGCGGCGGGCGGCGCGCAGGTCGGTGCGGCGCTGCTTGCGCGCCCGCTTGACCTCGCGGCGCATCTCGAGGCGCACCCGCTGGCGCACCTCGGGCCGCAGCGCCCGTCGTACGCCTGCCGCCAGCGACGCGGCCTGCACCACCGACTCGCGCAGCACCAGGTCGGCGAACAGCGCGCCGTCGGGGCGCACGGGGGCACCGGCCGCGCCGGTGGCGTCCTCGGCCGGCGCGACCGCCGGGTCGCCGGGCTCGGCGAGGTGGGTGATCACGAACTCGGGGCGGTCGGGCGGGGCCTCGCGCCCGACGCCTGCCGGCCGGGACTCGAGCCGGTCGAGGCGCTCGTCGAGCGCGGCGGCGACAGCGGTGGCGTGGGCGGCCTGCGCGGTCGCGCGGCGGGCGGCACGGCGGGCCGTGAGCAGGGCCACCAGCGCCGTGGCGAGCGCCACCACGGCGACGGCGAGCGCGCCCGGGACGGCCCACGCCGACCCGCTCCACTGCTCCGTCATGGTGCCCGACCCTATCGCGGGGCGCTCAGCCCCGACCGCGGCCCCGCACGAGCCGGCGGATGCGCTCCCAGCGCTCCTTGACCGCGGCCTCGGCGCCGTGGTCGGTGGGCCGGTAGTAGCTCGCGTCGGCGACGACGTCGGGGGCGTACTGCTGCTCGGCGATGCCGAACGGCGCGTCGTGGCTGTAGGTGTAGGCCGACCCGTGGCCCAGCGTCTTCGCGCCGCCGTAGTGGGCGTCGCGCAGGTGCGCCGGCACCGGCCCGATCTTCCCGGCCCGTACGTCGGCGCTCGCGGCGGCCAGCGCGGTGGTGACGGCGTTCGACTTCGGCGCCACCGCGAGGGCGACCGTGGCGTGGGCGAGGTTGAGCCCGGCCTCCGGCATGCCGATGAGCTGCACGGCCTGGGCCGCGGCGACCGCGGTGGTGAGCGCAGCGGGGTCGGCCAGGCCGATGTCCTCGCTGGCGAGGATCACCAGGCGGCGGGCGATGAACCGGGGGTCCTCGCCGGCCTCCATCATCCGCGCCAGGTAGTGCAGCGCGGCGTCGGCGTCGGAGCCGCGCACCGACTTGATGAAGGCGCTGGTGACGTCGTAGTGCTGGTCGCCCTGGCGGTCGTAGCGCACCGCGGCCTGGTCGACGGCGGTCTCGGCGGTGGACAGGTCGACCTCGGTGCTCCCCCGCGCCGACGCCGTGCCGGCGGCGGCCTCGAGGTAGGTCAGCGAGCGCCGCGCGTCGCCACCGGCGAGGCGCACGAGGTGGTCGAGGGCGTCGTCGGTGACGGTGAAGCGACCGGCCAGGCCGCGCTCGTCGACGAGCGCGGTGGTCATCACCCCGCGCACGTCGTCGTCGGTGAGCGACTCCAGGCGCAGCAGCAGGCTGCGCGAGAGCAGCGGGGAGATGACGGAGAAGAACGGGTTCTCGGTGGTGGCGGCCACCAGCGAGACCCAGCGGTTCTCCACCCCGGGCAGCAGCGCGTCCTGCTGGGCCTTGCTGAAGCGGTGCACCTCGTCGACGAACAGCACCGTCTCCGCGCCCCCGCGGGCCAGCTCGGCGCGGGCGCCGTCGATGGCGGCGCGCACCTCCTTCACCCCGGCCGAGACCGCGGAGACCTCGACGAACCGCCGCTCGGTCGACTGGCTGACGATCGAGGCGATCGTGGTCTTGCCGGTGCCGGGCGGGCCCCACAGCAGCAACGACAGGGAGCGCTGGTCGTCGATCAGCTGGCGCAGCGGCGAGCCGGGGGCGCGCAGCTGCTGCTGGCCCACGAGCTCGTCGAGGGTGCGGGGGCGCATCCGCACCGCCAGCGGCGCCGAGGCGCGGCCGGCCTGGGCCGACAGCGACCCGCCGCCGCCCGGTGGGGGCGACGGCGGACCGGCGGCGAAGAGAGCCTCAGGCTCGTCCAAAAGTCCTGGTGTCCAGGTCGAACCAGGTGTCGTCGTAGCCCGGCTTGTCGGTCAGGTCGGGGCTGGGGCTGGCCCCCGGGTCGGGGTTGCCGGCGTGGTCGACGCCGAGCATGCCGGCCGTCAGCGGCTCGTTGGGGTGCTGACCCAGCGCGCCCGGGAAGTGGCAGGCGACCTTGTGCTGCTTGCCGATCTGCAGCAGCGGCGGCTCGAGGCGCGCGCAGATGTCCTGGGCGATCGGGCAGCGGGTGCGGAAGCGGCAGCCCGACGGCGGGTTGATCGGGCTCGGCACGTCGCCCTCGAGCTGGATGCGCTCGCGGCGTCCGCCGGTCGCGGCCTGCTTCACGTCGGGCACGGCCGAGAGCAGCGCCTGGGTGTAGGGGTGGCGCGGGTGGTTGTAGATGCTCTCGCGGTCGCCGATCTCCACGATCTTGCCGAGGTACATCACCGCGACCTCGGGGCAGAAGTGCCGCACGATCGCCAGGTCGTGGGCGATGAAGAGGAACGCGACGCCGAACTCGCGCTGGATGTCCTGGAGCAGGTTGATGACCTGCGCCTGGATCGACACGTCGAGCGCGGAGACCGGCTCGTCGGCCACCAGCAGCTTCGGGTTGAGCGTGAGCGCGCGAGCGATGCCAATGCGCTGGCGCTGGCCGCCGGAGAACTCGTTGGGGAACCGGTTGTAGTGCTCGGGGTTCAGCCCGACGATCTCCAGCAGCTCCTTGACCCGCGAGAGCACCTGCTTCTCCGGCACGATCTTGTGGATGCGCAGCGGCGTGCCGATGATCGAGCCGACCGTGTGGCGGGGGTTCAGCGAGGTGTAGGGGTCCTGGAAGATCATCTGGATCTCCCGGCGCAGCGGCTTGAGCTTGCGCTCCGGAGTCTTCGCGATGTCCTCGCCCTCGAAGCGGATGTGACCGCCGGTGGGCTCGTAGAGGCGCGTGATCAGCCGGCCGGTGGTCGACTTGCCGCAGCCCGACTCCCCCACCAGGCCCAGCGAGCCGGCGGCCTTGACCTCGAAGGAGACGCCGTCGACGGCCTGCACGTCGCCGACCTTGCGGTGGATGAGGCCCGAGGACTTCACCGGGAAGTACATCTTCAGGTTCTCGACCGACAGCAGCGTGGGCGCGTCGGTCGGGGCCACGGTCGCCCCGTGGGCGGAGACCGTGGTGCTGCCGCCCCGGGGGGCGTCGCTCAGCGGGGTGGACATCAACGCTCCTCGTCGACGAGATCGGGGGCGATCTCGGGAAGGATCTCGGTTCGGTAGATGGCCTCGGGGTCGGCGAGGTGGCACCTCTTGAGGTGGCCCGAGGACCGGTTGCCCGGCAGCAGGTCAGGGGTGGTGGTGGTGCACAGGTCGCCGGGCACCTTGTCGCGGTGGGTGCAGCGCGGGTGGAAGGCGCAGCCGGTGGGCGGGTTCAGCAGGCTCGGCGGGCTGCCCGGGATCGGGATGAGCTTGGCCGAGGTGTCGCCCAGGACGTCGGGCACGCTCGAGAGCAGGCCCCACGTGTAGGGCATCTCGGGGTGGGTGAGGATCTCGGTGGTCTTGCCGTACTCCACGCCGCGGCCGGCGTACATGACCAGGGTGTCGTCGGTCATCTCGGCCACGACGCCGAGGTCGTGGGTGATGATGATGACCGCGGAGTCGAACTCGCGCTGCAGGTCCTGCAGCAGGTCGAGGATCTGCGCCTGCACCGTCACGTCGAGCGCGGTGGTGGGCTCGTCGGCGATGAGCAGCGACGGGTCGTTGACCAGGCCCATCGCGATCATGGCGCGCTGGCGCATGCCGCCGGAGAACTGGTGGGGGTAGGAGTCGACGCGCTGGTCGGGCTGCGGGATGCCGACGCGGTCGAGCATCTCGATGGCACGCCTGCGGGCGACCTTCTTGCTGACGCTGTGGTGCACGCGGTAGGCCTCGATGATCTGCGCGCCCACCGAGTAGTACGGGTGCAGGGCCGAGAGCGGGTCCTGGAAGATCATGGAGACCTCCCGCCCGCGCAGCTCGCGCATCTCCTTCTCGCTGAGCTGCAGCACGTCGGTGCCGCGCACCTTGATCGAGCCGGACAGCTGGGCGTTCGAGCCGTGGAAGAGCCCCATGATGGCCGAGCTGGAGACCGACTTGCCGGAGCCGGACTCCCCGACGATGCCGAGGGTCTTGCCCCGCTCGACGGAGTAGCTGAGCCCGTCGACGGCCTTGACCACGCCGTCGCTGGTCGGGAAGTGGACCTGGAGGTCCTCGACGACCAGCAGCGGCTCGGCGGAGGCGGCCGGGCGCGAGGCCGGGCTGGTCTGTGTCGTGGAAGACATGGGTGGCTCCTTAACCGAGGCGCACGCGGGGGTCGATGACCGCGTACAGCATGTCGACGATGATGTTGGCGATGATCACGATCGCGGCGACCAGGAGCACGATGCCGACGATGAGCGGGAGGTCGAAGCGGGCGATCGCGGTGACCGACAGCTTGCCGACCCCGTTGTAGTTGAAGACCGACTCCGTGATGATCGCACCGCCGAGCAAGCCGGCCAGGTCGAGGCCCGACAGGGTGACCAGCGGGGTGAGCACCGCACGCAGCGTGTGCTTGCCGATGACGGTGCGCTGCGGCAGCCCCTTGGCTCGCGCGGTGCGGATGTAGTCCTCGGTCTGGGTCTCCAGCACGAACGCGCGAGTGATGCGGATGTAGCCGGCCATGTAGACCAGCGCCAGGGTGATCGCCGGCAGCAGCAGCGAGGCGAACCAGGCGAACGGCCCGCCCTCGGCGATGGAGATGTAGCGGGGCGTGTCGACCAGGCCCCACCGGATCGCGATGTAGGTGAGCATCAGCTGGCCCACGAAGAAGGTGGGGAACGCGAAGGCGACCAGCGACAGCGCGACGATGCCGCGGTCGAGCACCCTGCCCTTGAACAGGGCACTGACCACCCCGAGCAGCACCCCACCGACCATCCAGATGAGGAACGCCGCCAGCGCCAGCGACACCGAGACCGGCAGCTTGTCGGAGATCAGGTCACGCACGTTCTCGCCGTAGCCGGTGGAGTAGCCCAGGCACGGGGCGTCGCACTCGGTGACCAGCTCGGGGGCGGCCTCGCGCAGCGCCGGGTCGTCGGGGAACTGCCGACCGGCGACCACGCCCTTGGCGAACTTCGCCCACTGGGTGGTGATCGGCTCGTCGTAGCCGAGCGCGGCCTTGGTCTGCTCGAGCTGCTGCGCCGTGCACTTCTGCCCGCACGCGTAGCGCTCGGGGGTGCTGGAGCTGGCGTAGAAGAGCAGGAACGTGACCATGCTCATGACCACCAGCAGCAGGGCGCCGCTGAACAGGCGTCGAAGGGCGTAAGCGAACACGGGGACCTCGGGGTCTCGTCGGTATCAGGGCCCGCAGGTGCCGGTGGGCGACCGGCACGGGGGCTGGCAGGAGACAGGGCTCGTGCGTCGTGACGCGACGAGCCCGGTGGGACCGTGCGGCCCCGCCCCGGTGGAGGGCGGGACCGCACGGTCGGTGCGCGTCAGGGACGCGCGGTGGTGCTGTTCACCTGGTGGTGGTCACTGACCGCCGTCGGCCACGGCGATGACGCCGAGGTCGGGGTAGCCGCTGGTCGAGACCGAGTTCACGTAGTTCTCGATGTCGGAGCCGCGCAGGTAGTAGAACCGCGTGGTGTCCAGCGGGATGTAGGCCACGTCGTCGGCGAGGAGCTGGTCGAGCTCCGCCCACTTCTCGTTGGCCGCGTCCAGGTCGGGCTCGGCGAGCGCCTCGTCGATGAGGGCGTTGGCCTCGTCGCTGTCGTAGTTGCCGTAGTCCTGGCCGTTGGAGGCAGCGGTCAGGTTGATGCGGCTGTCGAACAGCGGCGGGAGCACCGTGGAGATCGAGGGCCAGTCAGCACCCCAGCCGCCCCAGATCAGGTCGGAGTCGGAGTCGGGCTTCTGGATGGTCTCGTAGTACGGGCCCGAGGGGTCCAGACCGTCCAGCTCGACCTCGAAGCCGGCCTGGTCGTAGGTGTCCTTCAGGGCGGCGAAGGCGTTCTGCGAGGCCTCCGAGCCGATCGGGTAGGTGAGCTTGATCGGGTACGGCATCTCGACGCCGGCCTCCTCGAGCAGCGCCTTGGCAGCGTCGATGTCGCCGCCGGCCTCGGACCCGAAGGTCTCCAGGGGCTGGTGACCCGGCACGTCGGGGCTGACGATGGTCAGCGCCGGGCTGGAGGCCAGCTCGCCACCGAGCGCACCGATGTAGGCGGCACGGTTGGTGGCCAGGGCGAGGGCCTGGCGCACCTTCGGGTCGGTCACGGTGTTGTGGTTCGGCACCAGGTAGTTGGTGAAGGGCGACTCGATGTTGACCGAGCGGTCCTCCACCTCACCGGTGATCTGCGGGTACTGCGCGGCGCTGACGTTCTGCGCGGCGATCGTGGTGCTGCTGTCGTCGGCGATGAGCCGCTCGATGATCGTCTCGGGCTCGATGCCGACCTCGAAGGAGATCGAGTCGAAGTTCGCCTGACGGTTGGTGTCCTCCTCGCCGTCCCACTCGGGGTTGCGCACGAAGGTGCCGCCGGAGTCCTCGTCCCACTCGCCGTCGAGCATGTAGGGCCCGTTGGAGAAGACGACGAGGTCGGACTTGTCGCCCTTGTCCTGGTCCTCGCGCACCGGGTCGAACGCGCGCAGCGAGGCGACGGCCAGCGGGAAGTCCGGGAAGGGCTTGTTGAACTTGTAGGTGATCGTGTTGCCGTCGCACGAGACGGCCTCGTCGAACAGCTCCTGGCCCTCAGCGGTGTAGGGGCCCTTGTACTGCGAGGTGCCGTCCTCCGCGGTGGGGATGTCGAGGTAGCCGATGATGTAGTTCGGGCCGCCGGTGATGACGTCGGTGGCGAAGGTGCGCGAGGCGCCGTAGGCGAAGTCCTCGCACGTGACGGGCTCGCCGTCCTGCCAGGTCGGGCCCTCCTTCAGCGTGAACTGCCACTCGGTGGCGTCCTCGTTGGCGGTGCCGGTGTCGGTGGCCATGTCGGGGATGGGCGTGGTGCCCTCCTCGGCGTCGGTCGCGCCGCTGGGGAACTGCACCCAGCTGCGGTAGGCCAGACGACCGAGGTTCGACAGGTCGCGGCCGACGTAGACGCGCTGGGGGTCGAGGTGCTCGATCACCGACGAGACGAGGTAGGTGATGTCACCGCCCTTCGTGGCCTCGGTGACTTCCTGCGACGCGACCTCGTCGGGGGCCGAGCTGGTGTCGCCGCCGTCGCCACCGCAACCGGCGAGGCCGATCGCGACGACTGCGGACGTCGCGAGTGCGACGAACCGCTTCCGTGTCCTACCCATGTGAGTCTCCTTTTGGGGATCGTTCTCGCCGGTGTCGGCGTGTCTTTCCTGCGGAAAGCTGGGGGGTCGGGCCGCGCCCGGAGGGGGCCCGAGGGGGCCGGTCAGCGACCGGCCTTGGGGTCGAGGGCGTCGCGGGCGCCGTCGCCGAGGAGGTTGAACGAGATGACGATCGCGGCGATGAAGATGGCCGGCGCGAAGAAGAAGAGCGGGTCGGAGTTGGCGTACAGCAGCGCCCCGCGCAGCACGTTGCCCAGCGTCGGTGTCGGCGCCTGGATGCCCACGCCGAGGTAGCTCAGCGCGGCCTCGGCCGAGACGTAGGCCGGCATCAGGAGCGTGAAGTAGACCAGGAGGGGCGCCCACAGGTTGGGCAGGATCTCCTTGAAGTAGATGCGCGGGCGCGAGGCGCCCATCAGCACCGCGGCGTCGACGAACTCGCGCTCCCGGATCGAGAGCACCTGCCCGCGGATGAGCCGCGCCACCGGCGGCCAGCCGAAGGCGGCCAGCACGAGCACGATGTAGAGGCCGTTGACGAACGAGCCGTCGGGGCCGCGCGGCACACCGCTGTCGAGCATCCGGTCGACCACGACGCCGGAGAGCGCCAGCAGCATCAGCGTGCTGGGGAACGACAGCGTCAGGTCGATGATCCGGCCGATGATGCTGTCCACGACGCCGCCGGTGAAGCCGGCGATGATGCCCAGCACGGTACCGATCACCACGGTGATCAGCGCGCCGGAGATCGCGATGGTCAGCGACAGCGTCATGCCGAGCAGGATGCGAGAGAGCAGGTCGCGACCGGTGCCGGGCTCGATGCCCAGCGGGTGCGACCAGGTGATGCCGCCGGCGGGACCGAGCGGCAGACCGCCGCGGATCAGGTCGACCTTGTCCTGGTTGAACGTCTGCGGCTGCAGCACGCCCAGCATCACGAGGATCGGGGTGAGGACAGCGCCGACCAGGAAGAGCGCCACGACGAGGAACGCCGCCATCGACAGCTTGTCCTTGCGGAACCGCGACCAGGCCAGCCGTGCGGGCGAGCGGCCCTGCACCTCGACCTTGCCGGCAGCCGCGTCGTCTCCGACCGGCTCGTGGAACTCCGGGTCGCCGGGCTGCTCCACGCTCGATGCCGTCAGGCTCACCGAGTCACCTCTCCACTACGGACGTTGGACGCGGTGCGCGAACCCCGGGGGGCCCCGCACCGCGAGCGACTCTATGTCGCCCGGGCCCCGCCTGCGGTCACCCACGCGTAACGATCTGGTCTCGGCAGTCGAGACGGCAGGTGGGGCTCCGGCGCCCGTGGCGTCAGGAACCGGCCGGGAGATCCTCCGTGGCGCGGGCGTCCACACCGGCTTCCTTGCGCTGCTGGGCCGTGATCGGCGCAGGAGCGGCGGTGAGCGGGTCGTAGCCGCCACCCGACTTCGGGAAGGCGATCACGTCGCGGATGGAGTCGGTGCGGGCCAGCAGGGCGCAGATGCGGTCGAGGCCGACGGCGATGCCGCCGTGCGGCGGGGCGCCGTACTTGAAGGCGTCGAGGAGGAAGCCGAACTTCTCCTGCGCCTCCTCCTCGCCCAGGCCCATCACGGCGAACACGCGGCGCTGCACGTCCTCGCGGTGGATCCGGATGGACCCGCCGCCGAGCTCGTTGCCGTTGCACACGATGTCGTAGGCGTAGGCCAGCGCGCTGCCGGGGTCGGTGTCGAAGGTGTCGGCGAACTCCGGCTTGGGGCCGGTGAAGGCGTGGTGCACCGCGGTCCAGGCGCCCGAGCCCACCGCGACGTCGCCGCTGGCCACCGCGTCGGTGGCCGGCTCGAACATCGGGGCGTCGACGACCCAGGTGAAGGCGTAGGCGTCCTCGTCGATCAGGCCGCAGCGGCGGCCGATCTCGAGGCGGGCCGCGCCGAGCAGCGCGCGGCTCGACTTGGTGGCGCCGGCGCCGAAGAAGATGCAGTCGCCCGGCTGGGCGCCGACGTGCGCGGCAAGGCCGGCCTTCTCCTCGTCGGTGATGTTCTTGGCCACGGGACCGGTCAGCTCGCCGTCCTCCTGCACCAGCACGTACGCCAGCCCGCGCGCGCCGCGCTGCTTGGCCCACTCCTGCCAGGCGTCCAGCTGCTTGCGGGGCTGGCTCGCGCCGCCCGGCATCACCACGGCGCCGACGTACTCGGCCTGGAACACGCGGAACGGGGTGTCGGCGAAGTACGCCGTGCACTCGACGAGCTCGTTGCCCATGCGCAGGTCGGGCTTGTCGGAGCCGAAGCGCGCCATCGCGTCGGCGTAGGTCATCCGCGGGATCGGCAGCGCCACCTCGACGTCGACCAGGCGCCACATCGCGGCGATCACGTCCTCCATGAGGGCGATGACGTCCTCCTGGTCGACGAAGCTCATCTCGACGTCGAGCTGGGTGAACTCCGGCTGGCGGTCGGCGCGGAAGTCCTCGTCGCGGTAGCAGCGCGCGATCTGGTAGTAGCGCTCCATGCCGGCGACCATCAGCAGCTGCTTGAACAGCTGGGGGCTCTGCGGCAGGGCGTACCAGCTGCCGGGCCGCAGCCGCGCCGGCACCAGGAAGTCGCGGGCGCCCTCGGGGGTGCTGCGGGTTAGCGTGGGCGTCTCCACCTCCACGAAGTCGTGGCGGTCGAGCACGTCGCGCGCGGCCTTGTTGACCTTGCTGCGCAGGCGCAGCGCGGCGGCGGGCCCGGCGCGACGCAGGTCGAGGTAGCGGTGGCGCAGGCGCGCCTCCTCCCCCACGTCGCCGGAGCCGTGACCGGTGTCGTCGACGGCGAAGGGCAGCGGCGCGGAGGCGTTGAGCACCTCGAGGTCGGTGACCACCACCTCGATCTCGCCGGTGGGCAGGTCGGGGTTGGCGTTGCCCTCGGGGCGCAGGCTGACCTCGCCGGTGACGGCGATGCAGTACTCGCTGCGCAGGCTGTGGGCGACCTCCTCGTCGCGCACCACCACCTGCACGACGCCGCTGGCCTCGCGCAGGTCGAGGAAGGCGACGCCGCCGTGGTCGCGCCGACGGGCCACCCACCCGGCGAGGGTGACGCTCTGGCCGACGTGCTCGGCGCGCAGGGCGCCGGCGTCATGGGTGCGGATCACGGGGTCTGCTCCTTCGAGACGACCTGCGGGCGCAGGTCTGCGGTGGGCGGGCTCCAGGTGGCCGGATCGGCCGCCACCTGCTCGCCGCTGCGGATGTCCTTCACCTCGTGGCCCCCCTCGGCGGTCGTGAACCACACGTAGGGGATGCCACGGCGCTCGGCGTGGCGGATCTGCTTGCCGAACTTCTGGGGGCTGGGCGCGACCTCGCAGGCGATGTCGCGCGCGCGCAGCGCATCGGCCACGGCCTCGCTGGCCGCGCGCGCGGCGGGCTCGTCGTCGGTCAGGGCGACCAGCACGGCGCTCGGCACGGAGCGGTCGGCGCTGAGCCCCTCCTTCGCCACGAGCGGCACCAGCACCCGGCTGACGCCGAGCGAGATGCCGACGCCGGGGTAGGTGGTGCGCCCGTCGGTGGCCAGCGCGTCGTAGCGACCGCCGGAGCAGATCGAGCCCAGGGCCTCGTGGCCGCGCATGCGCGTCTCGAAGACGGTGCCGGTGTAGTAGTCCAGGCCCCGGGCGATCTTGAGGTCGGCGACGACGTCGACCTTGGGGCCGACCAGCGAGGCACAGCCCTCCACGACGGCGGCGAGCTCGGTGAGGCCCTCGTCGAGCAGCGGGTGCTCCACCCCCAGGGCGCGCACCTGCGCGACGAACGACGTGTCGTGGCTGGAGATCTCGGCGATGGCCAGGCAGCGCCGGGCGACGTCGGTGTCCATCCCGCCCTCGACGAGCAGCGCGGCCACCGCCTCCGCCGACTGCTTGTCGAGCTTGTCGACCGCGGTCATCGCCGGTGCGGGGTCGTCGAGGCCGAGGCCGAGGAAGTACCCCTCGAGCACCTTGCGGTTGTTGACCTGCAACGTGAAGCCGGGCAGGAAGTCGATGCGCCGCAGCGCGTCGAGCATCACCCGGGCCACCTCGACGTCGTGGTGGAACGACAGGGTGTCGCGCCCGACGACGTCGATGTCGGCCTGGGTGAACTCGCGGTAGCGGCCGTCCTGGGGGCGCTCGCCGCGCCACACCTTCTGCACCTGGTGACGGCGGAACGGGAACTCCAGGCGACCGGCGTTCTCCACGACGTAGCGGGCGAACGGGACGGTGAGGTCGAAGTGCAGGCCGAGGCCCGCGTCCTTGCCGCCCTCGCGCTCCTGCAGCCGGCGCAGCACGTAGACCTCCTTGGAGGTCTCGCCCTTGGTGAGCAGCTGGTCGAGCGGCTCGACCGCGCGGGTCTCGATGCCCGCGAAGCCGTGCAGCTCGAACACGTGGCGCAGCGTGTCGACGACCTGCTGCTCGACGACGCGCTGGGCGGGCAGCAGCTCGGGGAACCCGCTGAGCGGGGTGATCTTGGTGTTCACGGGTCAGAGGCCTCGGGTGACGCGGGCCGGGCCGTCGGTCTCGCCGTCGGCCAGGTCCAGCAGGTAGGGGTTGGTGGCGCGCTCGCGGCCGATGGAGGTCTGCTCGCCGTGGCCGGGGAGCACCACGACGTCGTCGGCCAGCGTGAGCACCTTGGCGGTGAGGCTGCGCAGCATCGTCGGATGGTCGCCGCCGGGCAGGTCGGTGCGCCCGATCGAGCCGGCGAAGAGCAGGTCGCCGGCGAACATGACCTCGGAGACGTCCGGCTGCCCCGCGGCAGCGCCGTACGGCGTGCGGAAGGTGACCGAGCCCGCGGTGTGGCCGGGGGTGTGGTCGACCACGAACCGCAGGCCGGCCAGCTCGAGCTCCTGGGCGTCGGCGAGCTCGCGGACGTCGTCGGGCTCGGCCCACTCGAGGTCCTGGCCGAGCAGCATCCGGCTGGTCTCGCGCGACATGCCGGCCATCGGGTCGGTCAGCAGGTGGCGGTCGGCCGGGTGGATCCAGGCGGTCGCGTCGTAGGTGCCGGCGACCGGCGCCACGCACCACATGTGGTCGACGTGGCCGTGGGTGACCAGCACGGAGACCGGCTTGAGGCGGTGCTCGCGCACCAGCTCGGCGACGCCGTCGGCGGAGTCCTTGCCGGGGTCGACCACCACGCACTCCGCGCCCGGTGCGGTCGCCACGACGTAGCAGTTCGTGCCCCAGGGGCCTGCGGGAAAACCGGCGATCAGCACCCGGTCACCCTAGCGAGCGACCAGGGTCCGCGTCGCACCGGTTGATGCCGCCCGCGCCGCGACCGACGACCTCTGACTAGCATGGGGCCTCGCGTCCGCACCGAGTGCACACGAGACCGAGGGAACTTCAGTGACGAGCGAGCAGTGGGGCCGAGTCGACGACGACGGCACCGTCTACGTCAGGACCACCGACGGGGAGCGCCCCGTGGGCCAGTACCCCGAGGGCACGCCCGAGGAGGCGCTGACGTTCTTCACCGAGCGGTTCGCCGCGCTGGCGTTCGAGGTGGAGCTGCTCGAGCAGCGGATCAAGTCGGGCGTGATGTCGCCCGAGGAGGCCACCGAGTCGCAGGGCAAGGTCCGCACCCAGGTCAGCGGTGCCAACGCCGTCGGCGACCTCGCCTCCTTGGAGGCCCGCCTCGACGCGCTCGCGCCGGTGCTGGAGCAGCAGCGCGAGGCGCGCCGGGTCGAGAAGGCGCAGCGCAGCGCCGAGTCGAAGGCGGCCAAGGAGAAGGTCGTCGCCGAGGCCGAGAAGCTCGCGGAGAGCAACGACTGGCGCAACGGCGCCAACCGTCTGCGCGACCTGCTCGAGCAGTGGAAGGCGCTCCCCCGCATCGACCGCGCCTCCGACGACGCGCTGTGGCGTCGCTTCTCCACCGCCCGCACCGCCTACACCCGCCGCCGCAAGAGCCACTTCGCGGAGCAGAACGAGAAGCGCGAGTCGGCACGCGTGGTCAAGGAGCGCCTCGCCACCGAGGCGGAGTCGCTGGCCACGTCCACCGACTGGGGCGCCACCGCCGGCCGCTACCGCGACCTGATGCGCGACTGGAAGGCCGCCGGCCCCGCCCCCAAGGACGCCGACGACGCGCTCTGGAAGCGCTTCCGCGGCGCCCAGGACACCTTCTTCGGCGCCCGCGACGCCGCCAACGCCGCGCAGGACCAGGAGTTCGCCGGCAACGCCGTGCTCAAGGAGCAGATCCTGGTCGAGGCCGAGGCGCTGCTCCCGATCACCGACCTCGACGCCGCCAAGCGTGCCGTCCGCGACCTCGCCGACCGCTGGGAGGCGGCCGGCAAGGTGCCGCGCGACCGGATGAAGGAGCTCGAGGGCCGGATGCGCGCCGTCGAGCAGGCCATCCGCAGCGCCGAGGACGACCAGTGGACCCGCTCCGACCCCGAGAAGTCGGCTCGCGCCTCCGACATGGTGAGCAAGCTGGAGTCGGCCATCGAGAAGGTCGAGGCCGACCTCGACAAGGCCCGCGCCGCCGGTGACGCCCGCAAGGTCGCCGACCTCGAGGACAACCTGGCCTCCCGCCGCCAGTTCCTCGAGATGGCCCGCCGCGCCAGCGCCGACTTCTCCGGCTGACCGGACCCCAGCACCCCCGCTGTTCGGGGGCCGAGAAGCCCCAGCGACGAGGCGTATCGAGACCCCCTGGCGAACGAACCAGGTCTCGATACGCTCGCTGGCGCTCGCTACTCGACCAACGAAGCCGGGCCTTCCTCGGTGGTCGAGTGCCGAGGAGCGCCAGCGACGAGGCGTATCGAGACCCCCCCAGCGCTGGACGCCGGCCTTCGGTGGTCAAGTGCCGAGGAGCGCCAGCGACGAGGCGTATCGAGACCCCTCAGCCCCAGCGCTTCTTCGCCAGCGCCGGCAGGTCGGCGTAGGCCTGGTCGATGAGCGCCAACCGCTTCGCCCGGCTCCAGTTCTGCACCTGCTTCTCGCGGGCGAACGCCGCCCCGACGTTCTCGTGCTCCCCGTGCCAGACCAGCCTGACGGGGAGCCGGGTGCGGGTGTAGCCGGCGCCCAGACCGAGGGCGTGCTGGTGGAGCCGGGCGTCCAGGTCGACGGTGCTCCCGACGTAGAGCGAGCCGTCGGCGCACTGCAGCATGTAGGTGAAGGCCATGCGGACGATGGTCGACCCGAGCGCCGACGGTGCGCCTCGCTCGGGCGCTGCCTTGTGGAGAGGGGTCTCGATACGCTCGCTGGCGCTCGATACTCGACCAACGAAGCGGGCCGTCCTCGCAGTCCGACCGACGAACCGGACGTCGCTGGTCGAGTGCCGAGGAGCCCTTCGAGACGCTCGCTTCGCTCGCTCCTCAGGAACCACGCCAGCGACGAGGTGTATCGAGACCCCCCAGCGAGGGCAGGGTCTCGATACGCTCGCTGGCGCTCGCTACTCGACCAACGAAACGGGACCTCGCTGGTCGAGTGCCGAGGAGCGCGGCTACTGGGTGACGCGGTAGGCGTCGAAGACGCCGGGGACGCCGCGGACGGCGCGGATGACGGTGTCGAGGTGCTTGGTCTCGGCCATCTCGAAGGTGAAGCGGCTCTTCGCGACGCGGTCGCGGGTGGTGGAGAGCTGCGCCGAGAGGATGTTCACGTGGGCGTCGGAGAGCGCCATCGTGATGTCGGAGAGCAGGCGGGCGCGGTCGAGGGCCTCGACCTGGATGTTGACCAGGAACGTCGACCCCGACTCGGGTGCCCACTCGACGTCGAGCAGGCGCTCGGGCTGCCCGCGCAGGTCGGAGGCGTTGGTGCAGTCGGTGCGGTGCACCGAGACCCCGCCGCCCTTGGTGACGAAGCCGATGATGTCGTCGGGCGGCACCGGGGTGCAGCACTTCGCGAGCTTGACCCACACGTCGGGCGCCCCGCGCACGAGCACGCCGGCGTCACCACCGGTCGGGACCTTCGAGCGGCCGCGGCGTCCGGTGATGGTGACGGCCTCGGCGAGGTCCTCCTCGGCGCCGTCGTTGCCGCCGTGCAGGTCGATGACACGACGTACGACGGCCTGCGCCGACAGGTTGCCCTCCCCCACCGAGGCGTACAGCGCGGTGACGTCGGTCAGCTTGAAGTGCGCGGCGGCGAGCGTGAGCGACTCGTGGGAGAGCAGCCGCTTGAGGGGCAGGCCCTCCTTGCGCATCAGCTTGGCGATCTGGTCCTTGCCGCGCTCGATGGCCTCCTCGCGGCGCTCCTTGGTGAACCACTGGCGGATCTTCGAGCGGGCCCGCGGCGACTTCACGAAGGCCAGCCAGTCGCGCGACGGTCCGGCGGTGACCGACTTCGAGGTGAAGACCTCCACCACGTCGCCGTTCTCCAGCGCCGACTCCAGCGGCACGAGGCGGCCGTTGACCCGGGCGCCGATGGTGTGGTGGCCGACCTCGGTGTGCACGGCGTACGCGAAGTCGACCGGCGTCGAGCCCGACGGCAGCGCGATGACGTCGCCGCGGGGGGTGAACACGTAGGTCTCGGCGCGGTTGATCTCGAAGCGCAGCGACTCCAGGAACTCGCCCGGGTCCTCGACCTCGCTCTGCCAGTCGAGGAGCTGGCGCACCCAGGTCATGTCGTCGAAGTCGCCGCGGCGCTCGGTGTCGACGCCCCCGCGGCCGTTCTCCTTGTACTTCCAGTGCGCGGCGACGCCGTACTCGGCGCGGCGGTGCATGCCGAAGGTGCGGATCTGCAGCTCGACGGGCTTGCCCTGCGGGCCCATCACCGTGGTGTGCAGCGACTGGTACATGTTGAACTTCGGCATCGCGACGTAGTCCTTGAAGCGCCCCAGCACCGGGTTCCACCGCGAGTGCAGCACCCCGAGCACGGCGTAGCAGTCGCGGTCCTCCTCGACGAGCACCCGGATGCCGACCAGGTCGTAGATGTCGGAGAACTCCCGACCGCCCAGGATCATCTTCTGGTAGATCGAGTAGTAGTGCTTCGGGCGGCCGGTGACCTTGGCCTTCACCTTCGCGTCGCGCAGGTCGGCCTCGACCTGCGTGATCACCTCGGCCATGAACTGGTCGCGCGAGGGCGCCCGCTCGGCGACCATCCGCACGATCTCGTCGTAGATCTTGGGGTGCAGCGTGGCGAACGCGAGGTCCTCCAGCTCCCACTTGATCGTGTTCATGCCGAGCCGGTGGGCCAGCGGGGCATAGATGTCGAGGGTCTCGCGGGCCTTGCGCTCCTGCGTCTCCTGCTTGACGAAGCGCAGGGTGCGCATGTTGTGCAGCCGGTCGGCGAGCTTGATGACCAGCACCCGGATGTCGCGCGACATCGAGACGATCATCTTGCGGATGGTCTCGGCCTCGGCGGTCTCGCCGTAGCGGACCTTGTCGAGCTTGGTCACGCCGTCGACGAGGAGCGCGACCTCCTCGCCGAAGTCCCTGGTGAGCTGCTCGAGGGTGTAGTCGGTGTCCTCGACGGTGTCGTGCAGCAGCGCCGCGGCCAGCGTCGGCTCGGTCATCCCGATGCCGGCCAGGATCGTGGTCACCGCGAGCGGGTGGGTGATGTACGGATCGCCGCTCTTGCGCATCTGGGTGCCGTGGTGGTGCTCAGCGGTGAGGTAGGCCCGCTCCAGCAGCGCCAGGTCGGCCTTGGGGTGGTTGGCGCGCACGGCACGGAACAGCGGCTCCAACACCGGGCTGGTCACCTGGGTGCGGGTGCCCATGCGGGCCAGCCGCGAGCGCACGCTGCGCGACGACATCGGGTCGCCCTGGCGCTCGTTGGTGACGCGGTCGGGACGCCGGGGCGGCGTGCGCGGCGGGGTGCGGACCGGGCGGTCGGTCACGCCGGACGCCGGCGGGGCGACCTGGTCGCCCTGGTCGCCCTGGACACCGTCGGTGTCGTCGGCGGGGCGCGGCACAGCCGGGGACGTCGGGGCCGCGCGCTCCTCGCTCACAGCGTCAGTCTAGTCGCCCGTGACGGTCATCAGCGTCGTGACGGGGAGGTCGCCGAGTGCGTCGCGCCACGACAGGAACGCGAGGTCCATCAGCACCGCCACGCCGACCACGGTGCCGCCGCACTCCTCGACCAGCTGCTGGGTCGCACGAGCGGTGCCGCCGGTGGCGAGCACGTCGTCGACCAGCAGCACCCGGTCGCCCGGGGCGATCGCGTCGCGGTGGATCTCCAGCGTCGCCTCGCCGTACTCCAGCGCGTAGGACACCGCGTGGGTCTCGCGCGGCAGCTTGCCGGCCTTGCGCACCGGGACGAACCCGGCGCCCAGCGCCAGCGCCACGGGCGCGGCGAAGATGAACCCGCGGGCCTCCATGCCGACGACTTTGTCGACGGCCTTGTCGGCGGCCGTCCCACCGGCGCCGAGCGGGCCGCGACCGGCCGTGGCCAGTGCCGCCACCACGGCGCTCAGGCCGTCGTGGTCGGACAGCAGCGGGGTGATGTCCTTGAAGACCACCCCGGGCTGCGGGTAGTCCGGCACGTCGAGCACCAGCCGCGCGAGCGCGTCGCGCGCGGGGGCCAGGGGGTCCTCCCCCGGCGAGGTCACTTCTTGCCGCGCTTGGAGCGGGTCTGCCGGGTGGGCTGCTGGCGCCCGGACGACGGGCTCTCCCCCACCGGTCCGCGCGAGGGCGGCACGACCCGGCCGCGGCCGACGGCCTCCGAGGCGCGCGGCGGGGCGACGTACGGCGTGGCGCCGCTGAGCCGCGGGCGGTCGCGGTCGACCACCGGCGCGGGACGCGAGTCGCCGGCGTCGGGGTCCTCGCTGTCGACGGGCTCGTCCTCGACCGGCATGTCCTCGGCGAAGCTCGGCACGGCGGCGTACGGGTCGGCGGCCTCGCGGGCCCGCGCCCGGGCCCGCTTCTCGGCGAGCCTGACCTCGGTCTCGCTGGACTTCATGTGCACCAGCAGGCGCGGCGCGAGGAAGATCGAGGAGTAGACACCGACGGCCATGCCGACGAACTGCGACAGCGCGAGGTCCTGCAGCGAGCTGGCGCCGAGCTGCACGGTGCTGACGTAGAGGATCGCGCCGATCGGGATGAGCGCGACGATCGCGGTGTTGATGGAGCGCACCAGCGTCTGGTTGACCGCGAGGTTGGCGGCCTGGGCGTACGTCGCACGGGTGCGGGCCATCTCCTTGTCGGTGGTGTTCTCGCGCACCTTGTCGAAGACCACGACGGTGTCGTAGAGCGAGAACCCCAGGATGGCGAGCAGGCCGGTCACCGCCGACGGCGTCACAGGGAAGCCCGAGAGCGCGTAGATGCCGATCGTGATGGCGATGTCGTGGCCCAGCGCCACGATCGCGGCCACCGACATCTTCCACTCGCGGAAGTAGGCCCAGATGAACAGCACGACGAGGATCAGGAAGATGACGACGCCGAGGATGGCGCGCTTGGCGACGGTCTCGCCCCAGCTCGGCCCGATCTCGGTCTGGGAGATCTCGTCGCCGGAGGCGCCGGTGACGTCCTCGACCACCTGCAGCAGCTCGTCGCTGCCCTCGGCGTCGAGCACCTCGGTCTGCACGATCAGGGCGCCGCGGCTCGAGGTGGTGACCGACGGGTTGTCGGCGCCCTCGATGCCGGCGCCGGCGATCTCCTCGCGCAGCTCGTCAGCGGCGCTCTGGGTGGACGACGCCGCCGGGACGTCGACGTCCAGCTGGCTGCCGCCGGTGAACTCGACGCCGAAGTTGAGCCCCTTGAGCAGCACGATCGCGACCGCGGCGGCCACCAGCAGCAGCGACGCGAGGTACCACGGGGTGCGCTTGTGGACGAAGTCGATCGAGCGACGGCCGCCGTAGAGGTCGTTGCCGAGCCGTGAGAACTTGCCCATCAGGCCTTCCCTCCTGCCGTCGCCGGGACCTGGTCCATGCCGAGGGTCTCGGTGCTGAGGCCGGAGAGCCGGCCACCGCCGTTGAAGAACTTGTAGCGCGCGAGGTAGGACACCATCGGCTTGGTGAACCAGAACAGCACCGCGAGGTCGATCAGCGTGGAGAGCCCGAGCGCGAAGCCGAAGCCCTTCACCACACCGGTCGCGAAGATGTAGAGCACCGCGGCCGAGAGCAGCGAGACCACGTTGGCCGCGAGCCGGGTGACCTTGGCGCGCTTCCAGCCCGACTCCACCGCGACCCGCATCGACTTGCCCTCGCGCATCTCGTCACGGATGCGCTCGAAGAAGATGATGAAGGAGTCGGCGGTGACACCGACAGCGATGATCAGGCCGGCGATGCCGGGCAGGGTGAGGGTGAAGCCCGCGCCGGCGCCGAGCAGCAGCACCATCGCGTAGGTGATCGCGGCGGCGACGGCCAGCGAGCCGACCACCACCAGGCCGAGGCCGCGGTAGTAGAGCAGGCAGTAGAGCATCACCAGCAGCAGGCCGGCGGCGCCGGCGTAGATGCCGGCACTGAGCTGGCTGCCGGCCAGCGAGGGGCCGATGGTCTCGACCGAGGTGTCGCCGAAGGAGATGGGCAGCGAGCCGTACTTCAGGCTGGTGGCCAGGCTGGTGGCCTCGGCCTCGCCGAAGCTGCCGGAGATCTGGGCCTCGCCGTTGAGGATCGGGCTGTCCACGCCGGGGGCGGAGATGACGCCGCCGTCGAGGACGATCGCGAACTGCCGGCCGTTGGTGAACAGCTCCTGGGAGATCTCGGCGAAGCGGTCGGTGCCGGCGCCGTTGAACGACAGCGTCACGGCCCAGCCGGCCTGGCCCTGCGGGATCTGCGCGGCGGCGTCCTCGAGGTCGGTGCCCTCGATCATGGCCGGGGAGAGCAGGTACGGCACACCCGCGTCGTCGCAGGTGATCAGCGGGGTGGCCGGGTCGTCGGTCATCGCCTGGCCGTTGCCCTCCGCGGGGCACTGGTAGGCGTTGAACGCCTCGACGCAGGCCGGCGTGGGGTTGGTCGCCCAGGTCAGCGGCTCGGCCAGCGTGGGGTCGTCGGCGGCCGCCGCGACACAGCTGTCCATCGCGGCGTTGGCCGGCGACGCGCCGTCGGACGGGGAGGCGCTGGCGCTGGGGTCACTGCTGGCGCTGGGGTCGCTGCTGGGGTCGGCGCTGGGGTCGGCGCTGGCGGACGGGGACGTCGACGGGCTGGTGGTGTCGGAGGTGCCGGCGCGCTGGGCGAAGCCGGGGGCAGGACGGTTGCTGCCCTGCTCGGCGCCGCCCTGGTCTGCGCCACCCTGGTTCGCGCCGCCCTGGTCACCGCCCTGGCCGGTCTGCCCGCCCTGGGTGCCGCCCTGGTTCGCCCCGGGGGCCCCCACCGACGGCACGTCGGAAGGGATGCCGGTCTGGCCTTGCGCGGCGGTGCCGCAGGCGAAGCCGGAGACCGGGCTGCAGGCGACCACGCGGAAGCGCAGCTGGGCGGTGCGCTGCACGGTGTCGACGAGCTCGCTCTGGTCCTCGCCGGGCACCTCGACGGTGATGTTGCCGTCGGAGGCCACGACCTCGCCCTCGGTGACGCCCTGCCCGTTGACGCGGTCGTCGATGATCTGGCGGGCCTCGTCGAGGTTCTCCTCCGACGGGTCGCCGTCGGCGATCAGGATGATGCGGGTGCCGCCCTGCAGGTCGAGCCCGAGGGCCGGCTTCCAGGTGCCGGCGAGGGCGGTGAGCCCGTAGAGGATCGCCACGCCGAGGAAGAACACCACCAGGGTGCGTCCGGGGCGGCCGGTCGCTCGTGCCATGTCAGATCTCCTCGGGCTCGCCGCGCCCGTCCCGCTCGCGCGGGTCGGTGGGGTCCGTCGTGTCGGTGGTGGGGTCGTGGGCCGGGACGACGGAGCCGATGGCGCCCCGGACGACCCGGATCACCACGCCGGGGGCGACCTCGACCGCGACGTGCTCGTCGGTGATGTCGCGCACGGAGCCGAAGACACCCGAGGTGAGCATGACCTCGTCACCCACCCCCAGCGAGCCCTGCATGCGCTGCAGCTCCTTCGCGCGCCGCGCCTGGGGCCGGATGATCAGCAGCCAGAACACCAGCGCG
The DNA here is from genome assembly GCF_058681775.1 of Nocardioides sp. FY1077. Classification (NCBI taxonomy): domain Bacteria; kingdom Bacillati; phylum Actinomycetota; class Actinomycetes; order Propionibacteriales; family Nocardioidaceae; genus Nocardioides; species Nocardioides sp. FY1077. The sequence continues at coordinate 104,036 of NZ_JBZWDB010000003.1, forward strand.
ATCAGGACGATCGGCAGCAGGTTGACGAGCGTCGACACGACGGAACCTCTCGAGCAGGGAGTGGGGTGGGCGGCCCACGACGACCAGGACGATGTCCCGGGGGGCCGACCGACGGCAAAGTGTAACCGTGGCCCAGGCCACGGAGCGCACCACCGTCACGGGGGTGTTGCGACGCGGGCCACGGGGGGTGCCACGACAGCGCGCGGCACCGCGGTCACTCGGTGAAGAGGGCCTCGTCGACCCCGGGCGCCGCCGTCGTGGGCGGCACCAGCCCGAGGTGGCGCCACGCCGCCGGGGTGGCCACGCGCCCGCGCGGCGTGCGGGCCAGGAACCCGTTGCGCACCAGGAACGGCTCGGCGACCTCCTCGACGGTCTCGCGCTCCTCCCCCACGGCCACCGCGAGGGTGGACACGCCGACCGGGCCGCCGCCGAAGCGCCGGCACAGGACGTCGATGACGCCGCGGTCGAGGCGGTCGAGGCCGAGCTCGTCGACCTCGTACAGGTCGAGGGCGGCGCGGGCGACCGGCAGCGTGACGACGCCGTCGGCGCGCACCTGCGCGTAGTCGCGCACCCGGCGCAGCAGCCGGTTGGCGATGCGCGGGGTGCCGCGCGAGCGCGAGGCGATCTCCGCCGACCCCTCGTCGGTGAGCTCGACGCCCAGGAGGCCCGCGGAGCGGTGGACGATCAGGTCGAGCTCGTGGGGCTCGTAGAACTCCAGGTGGGCGGTGAAGCCGAACCGGTCGCGCAGCGGACCGGGCAGCAGCCCGGCGCGGGTGGTGGCGCCGACGAGGGTGAACGGCGGGATCTCCAGCGGGATGGCGGTGGCGCCGGGGCCCTTGCCGATGATCACGTCGACCCGGAAGTCCTCCATGGCCATGTAGAGCATCTCCTCGGCCGGGCGCGACATCCGGTGGATCTCGTCGATGAACAGCACCTCGCCCTCGTTGAGGCCCGAGAGGATCGCGGCGAGGTCGCCGGCGTGGGTGATCGCGGGGCCGCTGGTCAGGCGCAGCGGCGTCGACATCTCGTGGGCGATGATCATCGCCAGCGTCGTCTTGCCGAGGCCGGGCGGGCCCGAGAGCAGGACGTGGTCGGGGGCGCGGCCGCGCAGGCGGGCCGCCTCCAGCACCAGGCCGAGCTGGTCGCGCACCCGCACCTGCCCCACCACCTCGTCGAGGCTGCGCGGGCGCAGCGCCGCCTCGACGGCGCGCTCGTCGGCGTCGGCGTCGGCGGTGGTCAGCGAGCGGAAGTGGGCCTCCTCGGCGGCCTCGAGCTCGTCCTCGTGCACGTCAGGCCCTGCTCAGGCTCTGCAGCGCGGCGCGCAGCAGCGACGGCACGTCGGGGGTGGTGCCGGGGTCGGGGGCGACGGCGTCGGCGGCGCGCTCGGCGTCCTTGGCCGACCAGCCCAGCCCGACCAGGCCCGTGGTGACCTGGTCGCGCCACGCGTCGACAGCGGGCACCGGCGTCGCGGTGGTGCCCTGGCCGGGGGCACCGATGCGGTCCTTGAGCTCGAGGATGATGCGCTGGGCCCCCTTCTGCCCGATGCCCGGCACCCGGGTCAGCGTCTTGACGTCCTCGCCGGCCACGGCCCGGCGCAGGTCGTCAGGGCTGAGCACCGCGAGCATCGCCTGGGCCAGCTTGGGCCCCACGCCGGAGGCGGTCTGCACCAGCTCGAAGCAGGTCTTCTCGTCGTCGTCGAGGAAGCCGAACAGGGTGAGGGAGTCCTCGCGCACCACCATGCTGGTGGGCAGCGTGGCGGGCTGGCCGAGCCGCAACGAGGCGAGGGTGCCCGGGGTGCACAGCAGCTCGAGGCCGACCCCGCCCACCTCCAGCACCGCGCTGGACAGGGACACCGCGGCCACCTGGCCGCGCACGAACGCGATCACGTGAGGCTCCTGGTGGGTCGGGTGCGGGTCGCGGGCCGGGTGGTGGGCCCGGTGGTGGTCGTGGGTGCGGCGCGGCGCTGGGAGGCGACGGCCGCGTCGAGGCGGGCCTGCGCGCCACCGCGCCAGATGTGGGTGATGGCCAGGGCCAGGGCGTCCGCGGCGTCCGCGGGCTTCGGCAGCACCTCCAGACGCAGGATGCGCACCACCATCGCCCCCACCTGCGCCTTGTCGGCGCGGCCGTTGCCGGAGACCGCGGCCTTCACCTCGCTGGGGGTGTGCAGCGCCACCGGCAGCCCGCGCCGGGCGGCGCAGACCATCGCGATGCCGCTGGCCTGGGCGGTGCCCATCACGGTGCTGACGTCGGAGCGGGCGAAGACCCGCTCCACCGCCACGGCGTCGGGCCGGTGCTCGTCGAGCCAGGCGTCCACGCCCTTCTCGATGGTCACCAGCCGCTCGGCCACCGGCAGGTCGGAGGACGTGCGCAGCACGCCGACGTCCACCAGCGACAGCGGCCGCCCCACCGAGCCCTCGACCAGGCCCATGCCGCAGCGGGTCAGTCCGGGGTCGATCCCGAGCACGCGCATCCGTCGCCTTCCGTCGAACATGTGTTCGTCCCACGCTAACCGCGGGTGCCGACGTACGGCGCCGCGACACGCGGGCGCGTCCTCGGGGTCGGGCTCGGCGGGTCAGGCTGGTCTCGACACGTCGGTCGCGGCCTCGCAGGCTCGGCCGCGCTCCTCGCTCGACCACCGGCGACGCCTGCCCCGCCTCGCAGGCTCGGCGGGTCAGGCGTCTTCCAGCTCGGCCATCACGGTGTCGGGGACGTCGAAGTTGGCGTAGAGGTTCTGCACGTCGTCGAGGTCCTCGAGGACGTCGACGAGGCGCAGCATCTTGGCCGCGGCGTCCTTGTCGAGGGCCACCTGCATGTCGGGCACGAAGGAGGCGTCGGCGGAGTCGTAGTCGATGCCGGCGGCCTGCAGGGCGGTGCGCACCGCGACCAGGTCGGTGGACTCCGAGACGACCTCGAAGGCCTCGCCCAGGTCGTTCACGGCGTCGGCGCCGGCCTCGAGGGTGGCCTCGAGCACGTCGTCCTCGGTGACCGTGCGGCCCTCCTGCTCGGCCGGCACGACCACGACGCCCTTGCGGTTGAACAGGAACGACACCGAGCCGGGGTCGGCCAGCGAGCCGCCGTTGCGCGACATCGCGGTGCGCACCTCCATGGCGGCGCGGTTCTTGTTGTCGGTGAGGCACTCGATGAGCATCGCGACACCGGCGGGGCCGTAGCCCTCGTACATGATCGTCTGGTAGTCGGCGCCGCCGGTCTCCGCGCCGGAGCCGCGCTTGACCGCGCGGTCGATGTTGTCGTTCGGGACCGAGGACTTCTTGGCCTTCTGGATCGCGTCGAACAGCGTCGGGTTGCCGGTGACGTCACCGCCGCCCATGCGGGCCGCGACCTCGATGTTCTTGATCAGCTTGGCGAACATCTTGCCGCGCTTGGCGTCGACGACGGCCTTCTTGTGCTTGGTGGTCGCCCACTTGGAGTGCCCCGACATGCGATCCCTCTTCCTCCGTCGACTCCGCGCCCGGCGTCAGCGCGAGCGTGCGTGCGTGCTGGGCGACCGTGTCCAGGAACAACCCGTGGACGCGGGCGTCTCCCCCGACCTCGGGGTGGAACGACGTCGCCATCAGCGGTCCTTGGCGGACCGCGACGATCCTACCCACGGCCGGCCCCTGCCCGACACGGGCGAGCACCTCCACCGCGGCACCGGCGTCCTCGATCCACGGCGCCCGGATGAAGACTGCGTGCACCGGGGCGTCGAGGCCGCTGACCTCCACCTCGCCCTCGAACGAGTCGACCTGGCGGCCGAAGGCGTTGCGGCGCACCGTGACGTCGAGCCCGCCGAGCGTCTCCTGCCCGGGGGCGGCGTCCTCGACGCGGTCGGCGAGCAGGATCATCCCGGCGCAGGTGCCGAGCACCGGCAGCCCGCCCGCGATGCGCGCGCGCAGCGGCTCCAGCAGGTCGAAGGCCCGCACCAGCCGGATCATCGTGGTCGACTCCCCGCCCGGCACGACGAGCGCGTCGACGGCGGCCAGCTCCTCGGGACGGCGCACCGTGCGGGCCTCGACGCCGAGCGCGGCGAGGGTCGCGACGTGGTCGGCGACGTCGCCCTGCAGGGCCAGGACGCCGACGACGGGGGTGCTCACCCGGGCGATGCTAGGAGGTGGCCGGCCGGACGCCGCGGGCAGGCCTCGGGCCCGTCCCCGGCGCCGGGTGGTCCCGAGCGTAGTCACCCGCGTGGTCCTGCGCGTGGTCCTGCGCGTGGCACAGTTGCGGCCGTGCGACCGAGGCCACGAGACCCGCGCGTCCTGCCTCACCGGCCCCGCCCGTCACCGCGCTCGGCGCAGTCCCCCGGTCGTCGGGTGAGAACCGCTGCCGCGCTCGCGCTCCTGGCACTGCTCGGCCCGACGGTGTCGTGCGCCGAGGAGCAGCCCGCCCGGCCACTGGCCTCGACGGGCGGCACGCCCTCGCCCGGCGCGACAGCACCGACGGCCACCCCCGACGCCGGGAACACCGGCGCCACCGACGACCAGCCCGGAGCAGCAGCGGCGACGGCGTACCGCGCCTGGATGGCCGCGCTCGAGGCGCGCGACCCGGAAGCGGCCTGCGCGCGCCACGCGCCGGGGTTCACCATCGAGCTGCGGCAGCGGGCGATCCTGCTCGGGCGGGCGGCGCAGGGCGACCCGTGCCCGGTGTTCGTGGACGTGCTGTGGAGCGAGCCGACCGAGGCCCTCGCCACCGCGGCCGGCGCCGTGGAGGTCACCAGCGCCACCGCGGAGCGGGTGCTGCTCGCGGTCGACCTGGCCGACATCGACCAGACCGTCACGATGACGTACGCCGACGCCGCGTGGCAGGTCGCCGACACCGGCCCGCGCGGCGACGCCGCGGCGGGCGAGGGGGTCACCGACCGGTGGGTGGCCCGCTGGTGCGACGTGGCGCTCGGCAGCGACCGCGCGGCGGTGGTCGCGGTGATGGGCGAGCCGTCGGGCGCCTACACCGTCGCCGACGGTGGCGAGCCGCAGCTCTACTGGGCCGCCCGGCCCTACGACTTCCGCGCCTACCTCGACGAGCGCGGCCGGGTGCTCGACCTGGTCGGCGACTACGACGCGCTCGGCGCCGCCGACCGCGCGCGGCTCACCTGCCCCGAGCTCCGCTGACGCGCACCCCGGCGCAGCGAGCCGAGGGGACGAGGGTCACCAGCCGCGCTCGGCCAGGCGGTGTGGCTGCGGGATCTCGTCGACGTTGATGCCGACCATGGCCTCGCCGAGGCCGCGGGAGACCTTGGCGACCACGTCGGGGTCGTCGTGGAAGGTGGTGGCCTTGACGATGGCCTCCGCGCGCTGCGCGGGGTTGCCGGACTTGAAGATGCCCGAGCCCACGAACACGCCCTGCGCGCCGAGCTGCATCATCATCGCGGCGTCGGCGGGGGTGGCGATCCCGCCGGCGGTGAACAGCACCACCGGCAGCGCACCGCGCCGGGCCACCTCCACGACGAGGTCGTACGGCGCCTGCAGCTCCTTCGCCGCGACGTACAGCTCGTCGGGCAACAGCGAGGAGAGCCGACGGATCTCACCGCCGATGGTGCGCATGTGCATGACCGCGTTGGAGACGTCACCGGTGCCGGCCTCGCCCTTGGAGCGGATCATCGCCGCGCCCTCGGAGATGCGGCGCAGCGCCTCGCCGAGGTTGGTGGCGCCGCACACGAACGGCACGGTGAACTGCCACTTGTCGATGTGGTTGGCGTAGTCGGCGGGCGTCAGCACCTCCGACTCGTCGATGTAGTCGACGCCGAGGCTCTGCAAGACCTGCGCCTCGGCGAAGTGGCCGATGCGGGCCTTGGCCATCACCGGGATCGAGACGGTGTCGATGATCGAGTCGATCATGTCGGGGTCGCTCATCCTCGAGACGCCGCCCTGGGCGCGGATGTCGGCCGGCACCCGCTCCAGCGCCATGACGGCCACGGCGCCGGCGTCCTCGGCGATCTTGGCCTGCTCGGCGGTGACGACGTCCATGATGACGCCGCCCTTGAGCATGTCGGCCATCCCGCGCTTCACGCGGGTGGTGCCGGTCGCTGACGTGGGCTGCGCAGAGGTCTCGGACATGCCCCGAGCCTACGGTTGTTTACCTCCCGGTCACATTCACCGACGGGCCGCCGGTCAGGCGTGCGGGCCCGGCGCGGCCGCCTCGGCGAGGGCCTGCTGGCGCACCACCCAGATGCGCTGCACCACGGTGACGGTGCTGGCCGCGGCGAGCGCCCACAGCACGACGTGGAGCAGGATCGGGAGGTCGAAGATGGCGCTCAGCCCGGTCATCACCAGGATGGCGACGAGGCGGTCGGCCCGCTCGGCGATGCCGACCTTCGCGGTGTAACCCAGCCCCTCCGCCTTGGCGCGGGCGTACGAGGTGACCCCGCCCATCAGCAGGCAGACCAGGCACAGCACGAGGTAGAGGGTGCTGTCGCCGGGGCCGGCGAAGTACAGCGCGAGGCCGATGAAGATGGCGCCGTCGCCGATGCGGTCGAGGGTGGAGTCGAGGAACGCACCGAACTTGCTGCTCGTGCCCTGGGTGCGGGCCATGTAGCCGTCGATCAGGTCGGAGAAGACGAACGCCGTGGCCACCAGCACGCCGGTGAGCAGCATGCCCTGGGGGAAGAAGACCAGCGCACCGGCGCTGAGGCCGATCGTGCCGACGAGGGTCACCACGTCGGCGCTCACGCCGAGGCGGATGAGCAGGTGGGCGACCGGGGCGATGACCTTCGTCCAGAAGGCGCGGAAACGTTCCATCATGGCGGGAGCAGGTTAGCGGTCGCCGGGCCGCGCGCCCGCGTCGGCCACCAGCCGCGCGCACACCTCGGCCACCGCGGTCGGTACGCCGGCGACGTACCAGCGCCGCCCCGCGGCCTCCACCTCGCGCGCGGCGCCGCCGACGCCGAGCAGCAGGGCCTGCCCGGGCAGGCGGTCCCAGTCGGGCACGGTGTGCTGCACGACGACGTCGACGCGGCCCTCGGCGGCCAGCACGGCGTCCATCGAGCCCGACCCCAGCATCCGCAGCGTGGCGGCGGGCTCGAGGGCGTGGGCCCAGGCCCGACCCACGGGCGTGGGGTGCAGCGGCGGGTGCAGGTACGTCGCCACGCACGACTCGGCCAGCGGCCGGTCGACCAGCGGCGGCAGGGGCTCCCCGTCGACGGTGGTGGGCAGGCCTGGCCCGCCCACCCAGGTGTGGTCGGTGTGGGGCTGGTGCACGGCGCCGAGGAGCAGGTCGTCGCCGTCGACCAGCGCGAGCGCCGAGCACCACCCGGTGAGGCCGCGCACGAAGTTGTAGGTGCCGTCGACGGGGTCGACCACCCAGGTGCGGCCGCTGGTACCGGCCCGGGCCGTGCCCTCCTCGCCCAGCACGCCGTCGGCGGCCCGCTCGGCGACCAGCCGGTCGAGCACCAGCGCCTCGGCGGCGCGGTCGGCGGCGGTGACCACGTCGGAGACCGACGTCTTGTGCTCGGTGGCCAGGCCCTCGGCGCGCATCCGGCGGGCCAGCCGGCCGGCGTCGCGGACGAGCGCGGCGGCGAGCCCGGCGTCCGCGGTCGAGGCGGTGCTCACGACGCGGTGGGCCCGGGCCAGGCGGCGGCCAGCAGGTCGCGGGTGTCGTCGAGCAGCTCGGGCAGGGTCTTGGTGCGCCCGATGATCGGCATGAAGTTCTGGTCGCCGGGCCAGCGCGGCACGACGTGCTGGTGGAGGTGGGCGGCGATGCCGGCGCCGGCCACCGCACCCTGGTTCATCCCGATGTTGAAGCCCTCGGCGCGCGAGGTGGCCCGCACGACCCGCATCGCGGTGCGGGTGAGGTCGGCGATCTCGGCGGCCTCCTGGTCGGTGGTCTCGGTGTAGTCGGCGAGGTGGCGGTAGGGGCAGACCATGAGGTGGCCGGGCGCGTAGGGGTAGAGGTTCAGCAGCACGAACGCCAGCTCGCCGCGGTGCACCACCAGGCTGTCGGCGTCGGGCAGGGCCGGGATGCGGCAGAACGGGCACTGCCCCGACGTGGTGTCGGACGGCTTGTTCTCCCCACGGATGTAGGCCATCCGGTGGGGCGTCCACAGCCGCTCGAGGTCGTCGGGCTCCCCCACGCCGTCCTGCAGCCGCACGCCGCTCACCGCACTACCTCGACCGGCCCGGCCGGCCCGGCCGGCACCGCACGGCGTACGACGCGCGCCGGCTCGTCGGCCCCGGCGGCGGCCGCGCGGGCGGCGGCCTGGGCGGCGAGCAGCTCCTCGACGGGCTGGTCGTGCTGCAGCGTGAGGCCGAGGGTGCGGGCGTGGCCGCGCAGGATGAACCACACCGAGTCGGTGGTGATGTCGACCAGGACCGTGGCCGGCGGCGTGTGGCCCGGGCGCGACATCCACCGGCGCACGGCGCCGAACACCGCGCCCACCAGCCCGAAGACCAGCGGGTCGACGGCGGCGCGCTCGTCGTCGGTGACCTCGAGGCCCAGCACCTCCATGGCGGTGGTGATCAGCTCGGCGACCTGGGTGGCGATGCGCTCGATGCCCTGCTGCAGGGGGCCGGTGCCGTCGGAGGAGGTGTCCTGCGCGGCCACGTGGTGGAGCGCGGGGTGGGTGACGGCCCAGTCGACGTAGGTGCGCACGACGCGGCGCACGATGTCGGGGATGGTGCCGTCGAGGGTGACCGCGGGCAGCAGCTCGGCGGCCAGCGCGTCGACGATCTGGGTCTGCACGGCGCGGTCGAGGTCGGCGCGGTCGGCGAAGTGGCGGTAGAGCACGCTGCGGCTCAGCCCGGCCTGCTCGGCGTACTGCTGCACGTGCACCTCGGCGCCCGGCTCCTCGGCCTCGATCACGGCCAGCGCGGCGTCGAGGATCTGCTGGCGGCGCTCCCGGTTGTGCCGGTCCCAGCGGGCCTGGCGCCCGTCGGGGCGACCGCGCTCGGTCACCGCCATGCCCCACCCCGTCCTGTGCGCGCACCCGCCGCGCCTCGTCGTCCGTCTCGACCCGCAGCGTATCGCCCGCCCCCGCTGCCACCCACCGCCGCATGTAACGCGGTGTCCACCGTCCTGGTGCGGTGCTGCAGCGCCGCCCCGAGTCGTGGACACCGCGTTACATGCGGTGCGCGGCCCGGGGTCACGGGCGGGAGAACCACTGGCCGAGGTCGGTGTGCACGTCGCCGCAGGTGATGTTCTGGTCGCGCTCGGCCTCGACCCACTGGCCCATCACGGCCTCGCCGCCCTGGATGACCCAGTCGTCGCCGCACCGCGACTCCGCCTCGTCGCGCGAGGTCTGCCCGGCCGCGCGCCACTCCGGCACGCCGAGCTCGAGCGGGCCGACCACGGCGTCCCACAGCGCGGGGGTGGAGTAGACGCCGATGCGGTAGCCGGCGTCGGTGTAGCCGCGCGCCACGCCCTGCACGACCGCCGCGTTGGCGGTGGCGTCGGTGCTCCACTCGAAGTCGGGCACCGGCTCCACGTCGATCCACACCACCGGCGTCTCCAGGCCCGCGGCCCGCAGCGCGTCCACGTTGTAGCGGGCCTGCTGGTAGCCGGTGTTGGCCAGCGCACCGAGGCGCGAGCCGTCGTCGTACGGCCCGTCGTCGCCGTGCTCGGCAAGCTCGGCGTCGTCGGGGAAGCTCGACACGGCGTACGCCGACGTGAGCAGGCCGCGCTCGCGGGCCATCGTCACCTGGTCGGCCAGGCAGGGGTTGGCCACGAACCCGGGGCCGTTGGTGAGCCCGATGACGACGTAGCGCGCCTCGGGCAGCGGCGGGGGCAGCCCCAGCGTGCGCTTCTCGGGGATGCCGAGGCCGCGGGGGCACTGCGGCCAGCTGATGTCGCCGCCGAGCACGGGCGCGGTGAACCGCGGTACGGCGCGCTCCTGCTCGCGCGCGGCGCCCTCGGCGGCATCGGCCAGGTCGGCCAGCTCGGAGTCGCTGACCTCCGGCGGGGTGGACGCGGCGTCGTCCGGACGGTCCGGGCGCGTGGAGCGGGGCGGCTCGGGTAGCGGCGGGGCGCCGGCGTCGAGGCGCTGCTCGGCCTGGCGCCGCACCACCCCGGCGCCCGCCTCGTCCTCACCGCCCGACGAGCAGCCGGCGACCGCCACGCCGCACAGCAGCGCGGCGGCCAGGCCGCTCCTCCACCGCCGCACCCGGGTCACACCTGCTCGCGCGACCCCACGGCGGCGCTGACGCGGGCGATGGCCTCCTCGAGCGGCACCCCGTTGTCCTGGCGGCCGTCGCGGTAGCGGAACGAGACCGCGCCGGCCTCGATGTCGTCGTTGCCGGCGATCAGCATGAACGGCACCTTCTGCAGCTGCGCGTTGCGGATCTTCTTCTGGAACCGGTCGTCGGAGTCGTCGACCTCGACGCGCAGGCCCTGCAGCTTCATCCGCCGCGCGACGTCGTGCAGGTAGTCGCCGGCGAAGTCGGCGACCGGGATCAGCTGCACCTGCACCGGGGCGAGCCAGGGCGGGAACGCCCCGGCGTAGTGCTCGACGAGCACGCCGAGGAACCGCTCGATCGACCCGAACTTCGCCGAGTGGATCATCACCGGCTGCTTCCGGGTGCCGTCGGAGGCCTGGTAGGTCAGGTCGAAGCCCTGCGGCTGGTTGAAGTCGTACTGGATCGTCGACATCTGCCAGGTGCGGCCGATGGCGTCCCTGGCCTGCACCGACACCTTCGGGCCGTAGAACGCAGCGCCACCCGGGTCGGGCACCAGGTCGAGGCCCGAGGCCTCGCAGGCGGTGCGCAGGATGTCGGTGGCGTTGTCCCACTGCTCCTGGGAGCCGACGAACTTGTCGGGCTTGGAGTCGTCGCGCGTCGACAGCTCGAGGTAGAAGTCGTCGAGGCCGAAGTCGCGCAGCAGCCCGAGCACGAACTCGAGCAGGTGGGTGATCTCGCCGGGCGCCTGCTCCTCGGTGACGTAGGAGTGCGAGTCGTCTTGGGCGAAGCCGCGCACCCGGGTCAGGCCGTGGATGACGCCGGACTTCTCGTAGCGGTAGACGTGGCCGAACTCGAAGAGCCGCAGCGGCAGCTCGCGGTAGGACCGCCCGCGCGAGCGGTAGATCAGGTTGTGCATCGGGCAGTTCATCGCCTTGAGGTAGTACCTCGACCCCTCGAGGTCCATGGGCGGGAACATGCCGTCGGCGTAGTAGGGCAGGTGTCCCGAGAGGTGGAACGTCTGCTCCTTCGAGATGTGCGGGGTGCCGACGTAGTCGAAGCCCTCCTCGATGTGGCGCTGGCGGACGTAGTCCTCCATCTCGCGCTTGATCACGCCGCCCTTGGGGTGGAAGACCGGCAGGCCGGAGCCGATCTCGTCGGGGAAGCTGAACAGGTCGAGCTCGCGCCCGAGCTTGCGGTGGTCGCGCTTCTCGGCCTCCGCGATGCGCTCGAGGTGGGCCTCCAGCGCCTCCTTCGACTCCCACGCGGTGCCGTAGATGCGCTGCAGCTGCTTGTTCTTCTCGTCGCCGCGCCAGTACGCCGCGGCGCTGCGCGTCAGCTTGAACGCCGGGATGCGCTTGGTCGTGGGCAGGTGGGGCCCGCGGCACAGGTCGCTCCACGCCACGTCGCCGTTGCGGCGCACGTTGTCGTAGATGGTCAGCTCGCCGGCGCCGACCTCGACACTCGCCCCTTCGGCGGCGTCCTCGCCCTTGCCCGAACCCTTCAGGCCGATCAGCTCGATCTTGTACGGCTCGTCGGCCAGCTCGCTGATCGCGTCGGCGTCGGAGGTGACCCGGCGGTCGAAGCGCTGGCCCTCCTTGATGATCTTGCGCATCGCGGTCTCGATCTTCGCGAGGTCCTCGGGCACGAACGGGGTCGCGACGTCGAAGTCGTAGTAGAAGCCGTCCTGCACCGGCGGGCCGATGCCGAGCTTGGCGTCGGGGAACAGCTGCTGCACGGCCTGGGCCATCACGTGGGCGGTGGAGTGGCGCAGGATGTCGCGGCCGTCGGCGGAGTCGACCGCCACGCCCTCCACCTCGTCGCCGTCGGCGAGCTCGTGGGCCAGGTCGCGCAGCGTGCCGCCGACCCGGGCGGCGACGACGGTCGGCTCGTCGGCGAACAGCTGCCAGGCCTTCGTGCCCGCAGTGACCTCCCGCACCTCACGCACACCGGCGTGGACGAGGGAGATCTTGAGGTCGGGCACGGTGGCTCCTGGGGGTGGCGTGGCGGCGGCTCGCACGGCTCGGCGGGCCGCGCCCAGCGTAACGACCGCGCGGCCCGGGACGCCCACGGGTTTCGCGGGGTCCCGGGCCGCGGGGCTCGGGTGGTGCTGCGTGCGGGAGGGGTCAGGCCAGGTCGCGGTAGCGCTGCGCCGCGGCGAGCTCCCCCGCCAGGGTCTCCGCGGTGACCTGCTGCCCGCCGTCTGCGGTCCAACCCTCGGGGCCGGGCCCGGCGTACGGCGCGCCGTAGGCCGCGGTGTCGCGCTGGTAGCGCCAACCCTCGGCGAGCGGACCCGCGTCGAGGACGTCGTAGCCCAGCGAGTCGAGCAGGTCGGTGACGCTCTGCTTGGCCGCGGCGTCGTCGCCGGCGATGGCCAGCGCGCTGCGGTCGGGGGCGCCGGCGGGGCGGGCAAGGCCGAGGAGGTGCCCGGAGGTGATGTTGTTGAACGCCTTCACGACCTGCGACTCCGGCAGGTGTGCCTGCAGCAGCTCGGAGGTGGTGGTCGACTCGTCGTCGAGCTCGGCGATCTGGCCGTCGCGCTCGGGGTAGTAGTTGTTGGTGTCGATGACGACCTTGCCGCGCAGCGGCTCGACCGGCACGTCGCGGTAGCTCTTCAGCGGGATGGTCACCACGACCACCTCGCCCGCCTCCGCGGCCTCCTGTGCGGTGCCCGCGCGGGCGTGCTCGCCCAGCTCGGCGACGAGGTCGGCCAGCGTCTCCGGCCCGCGGCTGTTGCTGAGGACGACGTCGTGGCCGGCCCGCACCGCGAGCCGCGCGACGGTGCTGCCGATGTTCCCTGCTCCGATGAGCCCGATGGTGGTCATGCCTGCCTCAACGGGTCAGGGCCGGCCCGCATTCCGCTCGTGTGTCGGGCAGGAACTCACTGCTTCGGTGGTCGAGTAGCGAGCGCCAGCGAGCGTATCGAGACCCAGCCAAGCGCCCTGGTCGAGCAGCGAGCGCCGACGAATCTCGCTCATTCGTTGGTCGAGTAGCGAGCGCCAGCGAGCGTATCGAGACCCCCGCACCACCCCGTGGCACCCTGGACGTGCCACACCGGCACCCGGACGAGGCGCGTCGTACCCGGACAGCGACAAGACGATGCTCGAGGAGAGCTCCCATGCCCTGGATCGTCCTGGTCGTCTCCGGTCTGCTCGAGGCGGTGTGGGCCACCGCACTCGACCGCAGCGACGGCTTCACCCGCGCCGGGCCCGTGGTGGTGTTCCTGGTCGCGATGGCCGGCAGCATGGCCGGCCTCGCCTGGGCCCTGCGCGACCTGCCGGTCGGCACGGCGTACGCCGTCTGGGTCGGCATCGGCGCGGCCACCACCGCCGGCTGGGCGATGGCCAGTGGCGCGGAGCCGGTCTCGATCGTGCGGATCGTGCTGCTGCTCGGCATCGTCGGCTGCGTCGTCGGCCTCAAACTCTCGCACTGAGGCGCATTAGTCACCAACGCAGAGCGAAGCGACCTTGCAGAAGCCTTGAGGTGACGCATACCTCATCCGGAGACCCGGACCCCACGATGGAGGCACTGGAGGGGATCGCGGCTCGCCACGACATCACCCCCGATCCGAGCGGTGCCGGGGGGCCCGCTCTGGCGGGGCCAGTGCCACAGTCCGGAGATCCACGACAACGGGTGAACCTTCACTCCGACGGCGTGAGTCGCGGACACCGCCTCGGCCCCGGTCCTCCTCGAGAGGGCCGGGGCCGAGGTCACTGGCACGCCCCGACGACCTTGACCGCGCCTTGCCCGCGCCGAACCCGGTATCCGGGAGCGGCCATTCCCACTAGTTGGCGATAGTGGGTTCGGAGTTTTGAGAGACACCCTCGCCTAACTCGCGCCGCTGCGCCGAATTGCTGTATCTGCGCAGATCAAAGGCCGCATGCGCCGACGACAGGCGCAGACACGTCGGGACAGATTTGCACCCCCTTGTTCCGCAGAGTCGAGTCTGTAGGAACTGGCGTGACGAGTAGGAGCGCGAGCGGGCGGCGTGGGTTCGGCCGCGTCGAGCGGCTCACATCGGGCCGCTACCGAGCCGCCTACACCGGGCCCGACCGCAGGCTGCATCGCGCACCGGAGACATTCGCGGCGAAGGACGATGTATCGCGTGGCTGACCTCGCGACGCGCCGAGATCAACCCGGAGCTCTGAGCACAAGATGCGGCCGCGCGCGCAACCCGTCAGAGGGAGATCCCCACCCTGCACGCGTACGCCGACGAGCGGCTCGAGACGAGGAAGACGCAGGGCCGCGCCCTGCGGCCCACGACTAGGCAGTACCGGATGTTCCTCGACACGTTCATCTACCCGACGTTCGGCGACGAGCGGATGGACCGGATCTCGGCCGAGGACGTGAACGGCTGGTACGACACTCTCGCGCCCGGACGAGAGACCGCCCGCGCCCAGTCCCACAGCCTCCTCCGCACGGTCTTCGCCAGCGCGGCCTCGGAGCGCCCCCATCCCTGGTTCCCTACAACCCGGCTCAGATCCGCGGTGCCGGCAGCGCGAAGCGCGGCCCGCCACGTCCAGCGAGCCAGCCTCGACGAGCTCAGGACGGTCGTCGAGGAGATGCCGGATCGCTACAAGCTGATGGCGCTCCTGGCTGCGTGGTGCGCCATGCGCTTCGGCGAGCTGACCGAGCTCCGCCGCGGCGACATCGACCTGCGCACCGGGCGGGTGAAGGTACGCCGTGGCGTCGTCCGGGTCGACGGGGAGTTCATCATCGGCCCACCCAAGACCGACGCGGGCGTCCGCGACATCGCCATCCCACCCCTGCTGCCGCTGGTGAAAGACCACCTGTCCGAACACACCGCACCCGGCCGAGAATCGCTGCTTTTCCCGGCCGCAGGCGACAGCAACCGTCACATGGCTCCGGCGACGCTCTACAAAGTCTTCTACCCGGCCCGCGAGGCCGCCGGCCGCCCAGACCTCCGTTGGGACGACCTCCGACACACCGGCGCTGTCCTGGCCGCGCAGACCGGTGCCACGCTGGCGGAACTTATGGGTCGCCCCGGCCACTCAACACCAAGGGCAGCGACGCGCTACCAGCACGCGGCTGCCGACCGCGACGCCGAGATCGCACGGCGGCTGTCGGAGCTGGCTGGCTCATAGGCGGGGGTATGACGCGGCATCAGAAATTCGGGCGGCCGTGCCACCCGAGCGGCGTAGGTCGCATCGGACGGTCATGGCTACGCCCGGGGCCGGGGACGGAGGGCAAGAACAAATCCCGCTGGATCTCCATATGGTGCGAGAGGATCACAGCATGCCGAGCTCCGCTGTCTTGACTTTCTTCATCTCTGTGATCGCGCTCGCGGTCGGCGCAGCTTTCAGTGCGCTAGCGGCTCGCCGCGCGGCCTACGAACGAGTCATGCGCGCGGTCGATTTCGTCAGCGACGGCACCGTCGCGACGGCTCGGCACCGTGTCGGCGCACTTGTCTACGAGTACGCCGACCAGCTCGCCTCAGGAGAGTGCATCACGTTCGACAGCCCAGAAGAGCGCTCTGCTCGCATCGAGGACCTCTTCACAGTGCTGTGGGCTGCACGACGAATTGAAGCAACCCGCCGGTCTCTCGGCTACGAGTGGGCACACCGCGGGCCACACGAACTACTGAGAGATTCGGTCAAGAAGTGGGTGGATTGGTGGGTGCAGGTACCGCTCGGCACCAACGGCCAGATGCGTATCGAACAGGTCGGGCTGTGCCTAGACGCGACTCTGGATTCCGCCGACGACCTCGACGGCCTCGTCACGCTGCGAAACAAGTGGAACCGGCGCTGAGCACGGCCAGCGCCCCCTGATTGGATCAGGAACCACCCGCTCAACGAGAGCAATCCACCGTGCCCACGGCTCCACTGGCGGTGCTCGCCATGTGGACGGTCATAGAGTCATTTGAGTCGGGCTGCCGCCTGCCTCTTGACGTATCGGCGAAAAGGACGTAGTTGAGGGACCTACGGAGAAAGACGCCTGGCTGGCCAGATAGTCTTGTGTGAAAACCCTTCGGAGTCGACGAACGACACCTGGGCGGTGATTGCACCTCGATCCGGCGATGGGTTGAAACGAGTCTTCAGACGTCGAGCTGCCCAGTCGAAACTCGAACCACCCGCCAGCACTGGATGCTTGAGCTCGACGGTCACGGCCGCGGCACCGACGCCGTTGTGCCGAATCCTCATTACCGGGCCGGGGAATGTCACCCGTGCAACCACGTCGCTGATTGGGAAGCGTCCAGGGTTAGTCAAGGTGAACACGTACTTCCAGACGGCGTTGCCGTCGGCGTCTACGTCCGCCTCGTTGGGGGCCGACGCAGCCCGCCACGATAGGCAG
Source organism: Nocardioides sp. FY1077 (assembly GCF_058681775.1). NCBI lineage: Bacteria > Bacillati > Actinomycetota > Actinomycetes > Propionibacteriales > Nocardioidaceae > Nocardioides > Nocardioides sp. FY1077. The sequence goes on from NZ_JBZWDB010000003.1 coordinate 120,442, forward strand.
ACACCGCCGATCTCCAGCTCTCGCTCTGTCCTGCGGTCCTGGTGGATCAGACGCAGTTGCCAACCGGAGAAGCCGAGAGCAGCTGCTGCGATCAGCGCAGATGCGACTGCGAGTGTGTCTGTCACGCCGCGAGTCCACAGGCTCGGAGCCGATCTGTCTACCGCGATAGCAACCACCCTCAGTTGACGGCCAAGTGACACGCGGCGCAAAGACGTCCCCGGCGCGGTGGAACCCCTAGACGAAGTAGCAAGGAGTGCGCCGAGCCCGTAGCTGGATCCGACGGGAGTCTGCGGGCGGACGGCAAAACGTCTCGTGGCGGTGGATCGGTAACGCCACTACTGTCGGCGCTTGCCTGCACACTAGCCGTCATGACGACGTTTGAGTGGCTGACAGTTTGTGCCGGCATCGCGACTGCGATCGGGACGTTGGGTCTTGCTGTTTTCGCGTTCACGGCCTTCCGAGCCTCAGTCGCGCAATTGAAGTTGCTTGCGGACGACAGTGCTCGACAGACTCGCCCTTACGTGAACATTGATCTCGTCCCAGGGCTCCATGGAAATGGGTTCTGGGACATCACCATCGAGAACGTTGGCCGCTCGATCGCGCGCAACGTCCGCATCGACGCCGGGCCGCTCGCGGCGCGAGATGCCGACGATCACATCAGTGAGCGCTTGTCCCTGTTCTTGTCGCGATCCCACACGCTTCCGCCAGGCGCGCGACGTCGAGTGATGTGGCGGATGGAGAAAGATCCTGGGCGGACAGTCGCAGGTGCCGACCCTAGTGTGAGAGTGACCGCCACTTACAACGATGACGGGGGGACCGAGTACTTCGACCAGTTCGACGTTGTAACTGAGGGATACGGGCCCGTGGCGCCCTCTCCGTCAACAGGAAGCAAGGTTTCAAGTTCGAGCCTCACCAAGTCCGAAGAGAGTCTCGCGAACATCGACCGGGCGCTGCGCACTCTGAACACCCACGTTGGAATGCTCCGGCAGTAGGCCGAGCGTGCAGACGCGAGGAATGACGTACGCCGATTCGGGGCCGTGACAGATGAGGATGCGTTCCCGAGACGCTCAGCCGAGCGTTGCGTCCGATGTTGTCTGGAGACTGCTGGCAACCGCCGTGCTACTCGGCTCTGTCCCTCCGATGTCTCGCGTTATCCCGGCTTTGGCGTTCGCTCAATCGCTCGTGGCAGTCCCGGATGACGGCGCCAGTCAATGCATCGGTGATCGTCTCGTCATACCAATCGTTCGCGTAGTCCATGGTCCGTTCTACTCGGTGCCAACGCTGAGCGAGTCTGAAGTACTCGGCACCGGTTGCGACCTCGACCTTGCGCTCCCTTCGTGAGCCCAGTCCGAATCCATGAGCTGAAAGCGAACCGTGCCGATTGGCACTTGATCGTGGGTGACTGGATGCCACGAACGCCCCGACTGGGAACCCATGACTCACCGCGAAGTCGGGCTGCGGGTCAGTGCAATTTGTTGAGGTCTACAGAGAATCCGGCAGCTCTTAGCTCGCGCAACAGTTCCAGCTGCCATGCCCCGGCTGGGTCCAGTGGTGAGCAGGGTGGTGAGGGGAGTGGTGAGCGGGATGCCGGGGCCGGCGCGTGCGGGTTTCGGACTCTTCGCGGTGTCGCCTGAGAGCGGCGGCCTGGACTGCTGCTAAGGGTCCGTAGCGGTCGATGTCCGCGATATAGGCATCCGGCCCGCGTTTCACACCACTGTCGCGAGTTCCGACCCTAAGGTGGTCGCGTGGTTGATGAGGCGGTGCGCACGGCGTTGCGGAGGCTTGTGGACGAGCGTGACTGGGCGCAGTTTCACACGCCGGCCAGCCTCGCGAGGTCGGTCGTGATCGAGGCCGCAGAGTTGCTCGAGTGCTTCCAATGGTCGGACCAGGGTGATCCCGACGCTGTCCGCGATGAGCTCGCTGACGTGTTGACCTACTGCTGGCTATTGGCCGACAAGCTTGAGCTCGACCCGGACGCGATCGTCTTGTCGAAGCTGGAATCGACGCAGCGCAAGTATCCGATCGATAAGGCGCGTGGGCGGAGCACGAAGTATGACCGACTTCCGGATTGAACGACTTAGGTTCGATCACGGTGCCGTCGCGGCCTGGGGACGGGCAACCGATCGGCATCGCGACTGGCCCGTCGTTTACACGCTGAACAACGACACCGAGGTGTACGTCGGCGAGTCTCTCGATGGGGGCGGCCGCCTCCGCCAACACCTGGATCAGGGCAGAAAGGTGCAGCTAGTTGAGGCCAGGGTGATCATCGACGATACCTTCAACAAGTCGGCGTGCCTTGATCTTGAGTCGTACCTGATCCAACTGTTTCACGGCGACGGTCGACGGGTGCTGAATGGCAACGCTGGGGTCGTGGACGGAAGCTACTTCGAACGGGAGCGCTACCGCGGGCGGTTCCGCGAAATCTTCGAACGGCTGCGGGCAGACGGCCTGTTTGAGGCAACCATCGAGGAGATCGAGAACTCGGATCTCTTCAAGCTCTCGCCGTTCAAGTCGCTCACCGAGCAGCAAGGCGACGCGGTCGTCTCGATCGTCCAGGGCCTTCTGGCTGACCTGCGCGGGGAACCGGGCAGTGAAACAGTGATCGAGGGAGGCCCTGGGACCGGGAAGACAGTGGTCGCGATCTTCCTGGTGAAGATGTTGCGCGACATCGGAGAGTGGGACGGCGAGCCGTTCGAGTCGGAGACCTACCTTTCAGGGCTGTTCACTGCAGACAACGCCGCAACCCTGAGCGGGCTGCGAATCGGCCTGGTCGTCCCCCAGCAATCGCTTCGGAAGTCCATCCAGGCGGTGTTCGCGAGAACGCCGGGACTCACTGCTCAGATGGTGCTGTCCCCATTCGACGTCGGGAAGAGTGCCCACACCTGGGACCTCCTGGTGGTCGACGAGAGCCACCGGCTCAACCAGAGGGCGAACCAGACCTCAGCGCAGAAGAATCGAGAGTTCGCGGAAATCAACGCCACGCTCTTCGGGGGTGACGACCCGAAGTACACCCAACTCGAATGGGTCACGCAGCAGAGCCACCAGCAGGTGCTCCTGGTAGACGCGCGGCAACGCGTCCGTCCGGCCGATCTCGATGCCTCGTTGCTCGCCGAGCTATGCGCGGCGTCGCTGGCACAGGGACGCCTGCATCGACTCACTTCGCAGATGCGTGTCCGCGCAGGTGAGGACTACGTCGATCATGTCCGTCGGGTACTGAGTTCGACTCCGCCTACGCAGACCATCGACTTCGGCGAGTACGACTTCCGCTTCTTTGAAGATGTCGGGCGGATGGTCGACGCCATCAAGACCCGCGACGCGGAGCACGGGCTTGCCCGCCTCCTGGCCGGCTACGCGTGGTCCTGGGAGAGCAAGAAGGACAAGCTGCGAGCCGACATCGTCTTCCCCGGCATCGAACTCCAGTGGAACAGCCGAGTCGTGGACTGGGTCGACTCCCCCAAGTCCATCGACGAGGTTGGCTCGATCCACACGATCCAGGGGTACGACCTCAACTACGCGGGAGTGATCATCGGTCGGGACCTCACCTACGACCCGGCCACCCGCAGCCTGAAGTTCAACCGCGAGAGTTACTACGACAAGAAGGGCAGGCAGAACAACCCAGGACAGAAGCTGAGCGATGCTGACCTGCTCGAGTACGTCCAGAACATCTACAGCGTGCTGCTGACTCGTGGCATTCGGGGCACCTACGTCTACGTGGTCGACCCGCACTTGCGCGAGTACATGCGCCCGTTCTTCTAGGTGCCGGAGATCCGTCTGTTCCGCTCAACGGTCGTCGAAAACCTTCTAAGCTCACCGCGACTCGAGCACAAGCATCACTGACTCTGGAGGCGGCGGATGGCTCACGACCCGCTCCAGCACGGATTGCGCGATGAGCTCGTGACGAGCGAGCTCGCCGACCTCCTGGCGACCCTCGATCCGGAACAGGTGATTGACGATCCGCTCCGGGCGAGTGAGGCCGTGGTGCGATTGGGCAAGCATCTCCTGCGAGTGGCGCGCAGGCTGCGCAATCCAAACGACGCGGCAGCAGTCGAGGCCAGCGCCACCGTCGTGAACTCCGCAATCGAGGCACTGGGCACCGACTTAGTCGGAGATCGAGTCAGCCTGCCACCACGACTACTGAAGGGCGTGCGAACCGTCGGTGGCCTGGCGGGCGGCCCACTGCCGGACCACCCCACGATTCCCCTCACATCCAGCGAGCTGCTCGTCAACGGCACGGGCGAGCCGGCATTCGGCAAGGTCCTGAAGGAAGAGATCCGCTGCGCCGACGAAGTCGACCTCATCTGTGCTTTCGTCGGGTACACCGGCTTCCACCCGCTCAAAGAGGAGTTCCGCAAGCTGCTCGAGCGTGGAGGTCGAGTCCGCGTCATCACCTCGACCTACCTCGGATCTACCAGCGCCAAGGCGCTCGATGAACTCGTCCAACTCGGCGCCGAGGTCCGAGTGAACTACCAGGGCCAAGCAACAAAGCTCCATGCGAAGGCGTGGCTGTTCCGCCGGCCAGGCGAGCTCGATACGGCGTGCGTGGGTTCCTCGAACCTCTCGGACGCAGCGCTCTACTCGGGCCTCGAGTGGAACGTCCGACTGGCCCGGGCTGACGCGCCCGGCGTGTTCGGTCGAATCCAACAGACCTTCGACAGCTACTGGCACACCCCCGTCTACGAGCGATACACAACCGCCGACCGCGAGCGACTCGATACAGCGCTTCTCGCCGGCAGGGGTTATGCCGTTCAGGCGCACAGCAGAACTTCGCAGCGGACGATCGATCAGCTCCAGCGACAGCTCACCGACGCATACTCCGAACTCGTCCTGCAGCCAAAGCCCCACCAACGTTTGGTGCTCGATACTTTGAACCTGCGTCGCGAATCATTCGACGAGCACCGGCACCTCGTTGTTGCCGCTACAGGGACTGGCAAGACGGTCATTGCCGCACTGGACTATGCCCGGTTGTGCCTGCCGGGGGCGGCTCGCCCGCGCCTGCTCTTCGTGGCTCACCGCGAGCAGATCCTCGAGCAAGCACGGAGCACATTCCGCACAGCACTGAAGGATCCCGGGTTCGGCGAGATGCTCGCCGGCGGCGGAGAACTGCCCAGCGACACGCATGTCTTCGCGATGGTGCAGACCTTGCACAACCGTCTGGCAACTGTGCCGCCGGACGCTTACGACGTTATCTACATCGATGAAGCCCATCACGGCTCCGCCGACTCCTGGCGCGGGGTCATCGAGCACTTCTCACCGCGAGAGATCGTCGGCCTCACCGCCACCCCCGAGCGCACCGACGGGGTCAACGTCGCTGATTTGTTCGGTGGGCAGTACACGACGGAGTTGCGGCTCTGGGAGGCCGTCGACGATCAATTGCTGGCGCCGTTCAACTACGTCGGAGTCGATGACGGCACCGATCTTCGGACGCTCAACTGGCGGCACGGTGACTACGCGGTCGGCGAGCTCGAAGCGCTGTACACGGGTGATCACGAGCGGGTGAAGCTCGTGGTTCAGGCCCTCGAGCGTTGGGTCGACGATCCACGAACGATGCGCGCTTTGGGGTTCTGCGTGTCCATCAGCCACGCGCGGTTCATGGCCGAACAGTTCATGCGGCTCGGCATCAACGCCGGATACCTCGACGGCACTCACGACCAGCCGTACCGCGACGTGGTGCTGAACAAGTTGAAGGCGGGCAAGCTCCAGGTCGTCTTCAGCGTCGACGTACTCGGCGAGGGCATCGACCTGCCGGACGTCGACACATTGCTCCTGCTGAGACCTACCCAGAGTCCGGTGCTGTTTACCCAGCAACTCGGTCGCGGGCTGCGTCAGGCACCGGGCAAACAAGGCTGCCTGGTGTTGGACTTCATCGGCCAGCACCGAGTCGAATACCGCTACGAAACTCGCTTCCAGGCACTCATCAACCCGGCTCGCGGCAGCCTGAGGAAACAGGCAGAGAGTGAGTTCCCCTTCCTGCCGGCCGGTTGCGCCATCACTCTCGAACGTGTCGCGCGAGAGCGCGTCCTCGAGCGCCTGAAGGCGTTGGCACCCAAGTCAGGGTTCAAGGGACTCCAGCACGATCTCCGAGTAACGGGTGCGTCGTCACTCCGAGACTTCCTGCGTGACACAGAGCGCAGTATCGAGCAGTTCTATGCAGCAGATGCTCGCAAGATGTCATGGACGCGACTCCAACGAGCTGTCGGTGTCGCGGACCAGAGCGCCGAGCCGAACGACTCTCCGACGCAGGAGGCCGAGGCAGCCCTTCTCAAGCGCGTCGGGTTTGTGCAACACGCGACGGACCGGCTGCGGGCGAGCACCTGGTCCAGGTGGCTCGCAGCTGACGATGCCCCTCGCGCCGACGGCGCGTCGCTAACCGAGAGCCGGCTGGCGATGCAGCTCATGCACCTGCTCGGGATGAAGCCGCCAACGCTGCAAGAAGGCTTCGACCAGCTGTGGCGTCACCCCGCCGTCCTCGCCGAGCTCGCCGAGCTGGTGCCGCTTGTCCACGCGCAGCGCGACGCGGACGTGACACCACTTGCTGGTCTCGATGATGTCCCGCTGATGGCTCACGCGCGCTACACGCGGGCCGAGGTCTTCGCCGCGATGGGTATCAGTGCGATCGACAAGCCCAAGGAGCACCGGGAAGGCGTCTACTTCGTACCGCAGAGCCGCACCCAACTCATGTTCGTGACCCTCAACAAGGATGAGTCGAAGTTCGCTTCGAACATCCAGTACAAGGATCACGCTGTCTCGGCCGACTTGTTCCACTGGGAGTCACCGAACAATTGGAGGCAGCACACCAGCGCGATGCTCCGCTGCATTGGGCGTGGCTCGGACGCGTCTCAGCACCGACTGCTCTTCGTCCGCGAGAAAAGCAGCGGAGGCATCGAAAGCACCTTCCGGTGCTTTGGCCAAGTCGACCTCTACGGCGACCTCGAAGGAGACCGACCAGTCGCCCTCACGTGGCGTCTGCGTCAGCCGCTTCCAGAACTAATCTTTGAGTCCACAAGCCTTATAGCCACTGGCTGAGGAGGCGCCAATCGACCGAACTCCTGCGAGTCGTCGCATCGTCGTCGACAATGTCCGCATGAACCGACGTCGGGCCCTCGGGCGCTCGCTACGCGCAAGTGAAGTGCCCCCGCCTCCCCGGACTATTGGGGTTTGCGTGGATCTGATCATGCGGCCCTCGCGGTTCATCGTCGGCGAGTAGGAAATCCGGCCGGAGTGTCAGAGGCGGTCCATGCTGACACTGGGATCCCCGCTGACACTGCATCCGCTGCTGACACTGGAGCTCGGCCTCGATCGCGGCGTGCAACTCGTCCGAAAGTCCCTCACCCGGGCGGTAGCCGGCGCGGCGTCTGCGGGGAGGCGCCCCTCCACCTCATCTGTGCAGCCGGCACCACACAAGCGGAGGCACGCACACGGGAGCACTGGAGGCCGCCAGCTACTGGCTCGCGCCGGTGGGAGCTGCGGGCCAGGCTCCGTGGCTCTGGAAGTACTGGGTTGCCTCGGGAGCCTCGGTGAACTCGAGGAGGTTCCCGACCTTGGTCGCGAGCACGTCGCGAACCTCGGCAGGAGTGGCGAAGAAGAACTCACGCCGCAGGTTCACGTGGTTGACGCGCATGGCTGCGAACGCGACGTGGAGCTCATTTTCGAGTTGCACGGCGTCGTCGGAGAAGTAGATGGCATGCACGTCGAACGGGAACGGCACCGAAGCATCGCCTAGCTCGCGGACACGGTCGAGCGGCTCGAGGCGTCGGGTGAGTCCGATCTTGACGACGTTGGGTCCGAACGCGCCGATGTTGCTGATGACGTAGACGTACCCGGCACGGATGTTGGCTGCTCGAAAGTCGTTCTGAGCGATTGCGTCATCGATCTGCGCCACTCGCTGTTCCAGCTCTACAGCTTCGTCCTCTTTGCCCTGCTCGCGCAGGGCAGCGATTGTGTTGGCGTAGTGGTTGCGTTCCTTGTCGAGGCGTTCCCTCTCGGCTGCAAGCTCCTGCTCGGCTTTGCGCTCCTCGCGCAGCCGTTCGCGTTCTTCGCGGGCCTCTTCGCGTTCCTCCTGCACCTTGAACAGGTAGTCAGAGGTGAGCTCGAGCTCTTCGATGCGCAGGGCGTGATAGTCGGGGCTGACTCGCATCTCCATCATGGAGCCCAGGCGGGCGATCGTCTCGACCGACCCGTTGAGGCGCTTGATGGCTGCGGCGATGGACCCGGCGCGCAGGGACCGGACGCAGTTGTCTGCTTCGGCGTTGTAGGCGCGGAGCATCAGCTTGGAGAAGTCGCCGGTCATCTTGCGACCCTGTGCGAGGGAGTTGTTGTAGGCGAACCGGTCAGAGGCCTCGATGGCGGCCTTGGTCCGAATGGCGTCCTTGATGCGGTCGCGGATGTCGGCCAAACGGGCCTTGTAGGCCTCGGCGTTCTCGAGGGGGTGGTGGTAGTCGTAGATGCCGACCTGTTGCAGAAGGACAGCGTCGTTGAGCTCGACGAGCTCGCGCCGGGCCGCTTCGAGCTTTTCGTCAATGGTGGTGCGGCCGGCTGCGGCCGGGGCGACGTCCGACCTGCCAGCCGAAGCTGCCTCCGCGGATGCTGTGGCCAGCTCCGCCCGGAGGCTCGCTGAGAGCCGCAGCTCCGCCTCGAGCTGGCTGCGCAGTTCCGAGATCTCCGTTTGACCGGCACCTCCTGCATCGGCAACGGATGGCTCGGGTGGAGGCTCCTGCGGTGCCGCAGATGGAGCTTCCGACTCGGGTTCAACCAACTCATCGTCGCTGGACCCATCAGGCGAGGGTTGGTCAGCTGTCACTAGTTCCGGTGCCACAGGTTCCGGTGCCAAAGGTTCCGGTGTCGCTGGCTCCGGTGTCGCTGGCTCCGGTGTCGCTGGCTCTTGGGTGGGGGCGTCGTCGGGAACCCAGAAGTTCCATCCGGGTGGCGCTGGCGGCCAGGAAGGGTCGGGGCGCCAGATGGCGTCGGGGACCCAGCCGGCTGGTGGGGGTGGCCACCCGGGGGGCGTGTTGAATTTCATCCGCGGACCCCGTCTGGCAGGTCGATCGGGGTGAGGGCGTGCGGGTTCTTCGACACAACGGCCTTTAGGTGCTTCAGTGTCTCGACCGGAGTGACATGGGCCAGGTCGATGGACTCGAAGTCTCCTCGGTGAGCGGCTACCGCGACGAGAGGAGTCGTGGTGAGGCGCCCGGTGGCGGGGTCGATGTGCTCGACCCCAGCGGTCAGAGCGATCGTTTCGACGTGGCCGAGGCGGTCTGACTCCCACACCTCATGCAGGGTCCGCAGCACGATGGCGTGCACGAGCCCGTTGTAGCGCTTCTTCTGGTCGGTAGCACTCTGCTCGCTCTCGGTGATCTCGTCGCTCGACTTCGTGTACTTGTAGGCCCGGGTGGTCGGGAGGTCCTCTGGCCCGGGAAGACGCAGCGCTACCTCGAGTTCTTTTTCGGCCGGATTGTAGGACTGTTCGATGTCGATGGTGATCGGGTCAGGGTAGACCGAGTTGCCGAACACGATGCCGAAGTACTCCTCAACCGCCGCCTTCTCTCCCACCGCCAAGGCTGTGATCAGGGCGTCGAGTTGGGCGTTCTCGGCGTCGACCTTGGACTGCCGCTCCTGTGACTGGGCGGCGTAGGTCGCCTCATCTGCGGCGAGCTTGGCCTGCCGCTCGGCATCCGCGGCCTGATGCTTGGTCGCCTGCTCGAGCTGACGCACCGGAACCGCCGCTGCCTCGTTCCGCCACATGGCGTGTACCCGGGTGAACTCTTGGCGTGCCAGCTCCACCGCCTGCGCGTGCTTCTTCTTTCCGAACATCGCACCCACCCCAGTGGGGGCGGCGGGCTCAACAAAGGCCGGCTCCGGCGGCGCGAAGATCGGACCAGGTGGTGTGAGAGGAGCGAGGTGCTTCGACGTGAACGCGGGATGTTCAACCACACGGCGGAGTTCTTCAAGGTCGACGTGGTCGTCGACGCTCAGCGTCCATTCGAGGACTGAGTCGACGTCCGCCAGGGTAGATTCCAACGCCGCGTTCAACGATTCCACCTGTGCCATCTGCGCTTCCGCGTGGAGTTTCTTCGCTTCCCGCTCCGCAGCTGCGCGGTCTTTCTCGGTGGCGCGTGACGCGGCCACCCTGGCCCGCTCGGCCCGGGCACGAGCCTGCTCGGCCTCGCGGTGCTGCTTCTGGGCCGCACGAACCGCTGCTGCGCTGCTGCGCTGCCGGTCGCGCTCAGCGACCGCGGCCTGGTGCTGCAATTCTGCGAAGAATCCTCGGCGCTTAGCCATCGGGGTGTCCATCCTGTTGGGTTTCGGGACTGGGGTGTGCCCGGGGTTGTTGCTGGGTGACGCCAGCAGAACAGCATCTTGTGATGCATCGGCAGCGCCAGCGGGCGCTGCAACGCCTGACTCGGCGCATAGCTGTTCGGCTTTGGCGATCCGTTCGCGGAACCTGTCGGTCAGGCCGCCGTAATCGCGGTTGGCGTTCTCAAACCGGCGGAGAAGCCGGACTTCGTCTGTTGGGCGTCCTGTCTTGCGATAGACGATGGCGAGGTGCTCGTAGTAGGCCGGCGCCGGCCCCCACCTCTTGACTCGTGCTTCCTCTTCGGTGGCGTCGATAAGCTCAAGGATCAACTTCTCAGCAGCAGCGTAGGAGCCCTGCCGCTTCAGCTCCTTCATGGTCTCCACGTAGGTCGTGAAGTGACGCCCGCGCACCATGCCAGGCGTGTTCATGGATCGTCCCGAGTTCGATGAATCACAAAGCCGGGCTCCTCTGCTGCATCGCGGTGGCGGGGGTGTGCGCTGAACGGTGCCGGCTCTCTGCTTCAAGATCAAGGACCTCTGTGTCGTATGCACGTGACGGGGCCCTGGCCGTGAACGACACGGTCTCACCCCAGCTACCCCATGCTTGCGGGCCCGTCGATGCCGAACGGCACCTGAGTGGCGGCTACACGGCCACTGCCGCCACAGCCGGTCCCGCTACCGCTGACGCGTAGGTGTCTGCCACCCGTATGCGCCGGCGGTAGCCGTGGGCACTGTGGGCCGTGTGAGCACCCGCGAGCCACCCGATAGCGAACCCGGCGAATCCGGCCGCCCCGGTAAGGCATCGCAGCCCGGCCGTGATCCCGGCGCAGAAAGCGAGCCTGCGGCTTGGCGCGTGGGCGTCCAGCGAGCGTCGCAGCCACCGATCGGAGGTGGGAAAGGTCCCCTCAAACTTCGATCAGTTCGTTCTTGGATCAAGCTCGCGCGTTCAACGCAAGGTGCGGGACTCCGAGGATGTCTGGGCGGAGGGCCGGGCCTTCATCCCGGGACTCAGCAGTCCGAGTCTGCGGGAATATTGGAGGTACGACGTCATTCATCCAGTGCAGCTCAAGTCGGGGGCGAGCGACCGGACGGTCAATAACGGCCAGAAGTGGGCGTCCCTTGTTCCTCGTATGTTCCTCGCCGGTCAGTCTGCTCGGAGAAAAGTGCCTCTGACCTGCGGAAACGGGGTGGGCGATACTGGGTTCGAACCAGTGACCTCTTCGGTGTGAACGAAGCGCGCTACCACTGCGCCAATCGCCCCTGTGGTGCGGCGGAAACACTAGCCCATCCTGGGGCCGACGTTCACATCCGCCCCATCCTCGTGTCGCCCGACGGCCATCTCGACCGGGTCAGGCGTCGGCGAGCAGCTCGTGCTCGCGCGCCCGCCAGGTGGCCTGGGCGGCCAGGGTGACTGGGCCCGGGGCGGGCAGGGCGAGGTCGTCCCAGCGCTCCACCGGCTGCACGTCGCGGGTGGTGGAGACCAGGAAGACCTCGCTGGCCTCGCGCACCACCTCGATGGGCTCGTCCACCTCGCGGCCGCCGTGCCACTCCAGCACCAGCGCGCGGGTGATGCCGGCCAGGCAGCCGCTGGCGAGCGTGGGGGTGCGCAGCTCGCCGTCGACGACGTAGAAGACGTTGGAGCCGGTGCCCTCGCAGAGGTGGCCGGCGAGGTTGGCCACCACCGCCTCGCTCGCGCCGCGGCGCTGCGCCTCGGCGAGCGCGACGACGTTCTCGGCGTACGACGTGGTCTTCAGCCCGGCGAGCGCACCACGCTCGTTGCGGGGCCACGGCACGGTCGCCACCGAGACCACCTCGACCGCCGGCGCGAGCAGCGCCGCCACGACGATCACCGTCGGGGCGGCGTCGCCGCGCCCCGACCCCAGCGGCGCGGGACCGCCGGTGACGGTGATGCGCAGGCGGCCCAGGGGCAGGTGCTCAGCGCCCAGGACGGCTCGCACTCCCCCGCGCACGGCGTCGAGGTCGACCGGCGGCAGCCCGAGGCCGGCGGCGCTGCGGCCGAGCCGCTCGAGGTGGCGGTCGAGGGCGAACGGGCGGCCGTCGACGACCTTCACGGCCTCGAAGACGCCGTCGCCCACGGTGAGCCCGTGGTCGCTGACAGGGACCGCCGCGGCGGTGGCGTCGGGGAGCAGTCGGCCGTCGATCCACGCGTGCATGACGCCCACTCTAGGGCCGCCGGACGGCCTCGGGAGGGCCCTGCGCGGGGCCACGACGGGCGTCGTACGCCGGCCCGAAACACCCCGGACCACCCCTCGCCACGCCGCCGACACCCGGATTTGGCACGCCCTGGGGCGTGGGCTACTGTTCTCACGTCGCCGACCGAACTGGTCGGATGCAAGCGGACATAGCTCAGTTGGTAGAGCGCAACCTTGCCAAGGTTGAGGTCGCGAGTTCGAGTCTCGTTGTCCGCTCGGAGAGGTCTCTCTCTTGGTTTGACCTCCAGTGGTGGAGTGGCCGAGAGGCGAGGCAACGGACTGCAAATCCGTCTACACGGGTTCAAATCCCGTCTCCACCTCGGGCGATTGGCGCAGCGGTAGCGCGCTTCCTTGACACGGAAGAGGTCACTGGTTCAAACCCAGTATCGCCCACCACCGGTACACGCAGGTCAGGCCCCGTTCTCCCCACCTGGGAGGCGGGGCCTTCTCCGTGTGGTGACGATGCCGCCGCACGTGCTTGGCCGCCGGTCAGGTGCGCGAGCACGGTGGGCAGGATGACGGCGTGACCGCCACCGACGATCGTCGCGAACTGCGCAACATCATCCGGGCGACGGCCGTGCTCACCGTGACGTTCACGCTGCTCGTCACCGCGGCCGCGGTCGTCGCGCTCGCCGTCGAAGTCGAGCTGATGGTCTTCGTCGTCGTCTACTGGGTCTTCCTCGTCGCCCCTCCCGCGGTGTCCCTCCTCCTCGCAGCAGTCGCTGCGGGATTCGGGTGGGGCGCCGACCGCATGCAGGGCGGCGGTGCGCGCTGGGTACGGCGTGCAGGGCTGCTGATCGGGTACGGCGCGTTCTTCCTCACCGTCCTCGACCTGTGCCTGATCGGCGCTTGGGTCGTCGCCCAGACCGTCCTGTAGACCCGCGCGACCTCGGGAAGGCTGTCGGTGCCCACGCGCCAGCACCCCCGCCCGGGTGGTCCTGGGCGGGGGCCTGGCGTGTCCCCGGAGACGCCCCCCCGAACGTCCCCGGAACGCCCTGACGCCGGCCGCCTCCCTCGGTGGCCGGTGACGGGACGCATCGCGCGAGCGGCCACCCGGTGAGGCATCACCTGGTGGAGTGCTCGAGCTGCGACCTGACCCGGTCCGCGCCCCCATGCGCGAGCCCGGGTGGCCGGCCGGGGATCGCTCCCCCGCCGGCCTTCCGGTGAGCACTACTCTGCGCGGTCCGGCTCAAGGGGGCGTGCGGTGGCGGCGCTCGATGGGCTCTGCGGATCCTCAAGAACGGCGCAAGGGGTGGGCCTGGGTCTCGATACGGTCGCTGCGCGACCTACTCGACCAACGAACACCCGGCGGGCACTGCGCGACCTACTCGACCAACGAACACCCGGCGGGCGCTGCGCGACCTACTTGGCCGACGACGTGCGGAGCCGGGTGGTTTCGAGACGGTCGCTGGCGCTCCCTCCTCAACCACCGACCAGCGGGCTCGGTGGTCGAGTGCCGAGGAGCGCCAGCGACGAGGTGTATCGAGACCACCCGACCCTCCGCTGGGACTCGCTCGATAAGGTCCCAGCGCGGGCTGCGGGGGTCTCGATACGGTCGCTGCGCGACCTACTCGACCAACGAAAGGGCGGCGCTCGACCGACGAAAAGACGCGGTCAGCGGGGGGTGAGGAGGCGGCCGGGGAGCCACTCCTCGACCAGGCCCCACTCGTCGGGGCGCACGCGGACGGCGTAGACGACCCGGCCCTGCCAGCCGTCGTCGTCGTGGCGCCACTCGACGAGGAGGCCGGGGCGGCGCACGCCCTCGTCGTCGACGGCCTCGTCGACCCAGCAGTGCCGCGCCGGGCACGCGCCGGCGGCGTCCGCGCCGACCGGCCTGCCCCACACCACCGACGCATCGTCTCACATCTTCGAACAGGTGTTCGACGGGCGAGGAGGGGTCAGTCGGAGGCGGAGTCCTCGTTGTGGGTGCCGGGGCGGGGCGCCCAGGGCAGCTCGCGGGCGGGGCGCACGACCACGAGCCGGTCGCCGCGGGCGAGCTGGGTGACCACCGGGTCGAAGTAGCGGTAGACCTTCTCGTCGCGCACCACCGCGATCACCTGGTCGGGCAGCGTCTGCGGCTGCTTGCCGACCTCCGCGACGAGCAGGTCGCGCTCGGCGACCTCGAGGCCGTCGCCGTAGGTGAGCAGGTCCTCCATCACCGAGCCCAGCGTCGGCGACATCGACGACAGCCCCAGCAGCCGGCCCACGGCGTCGGAGGAGGTGATCACCGAGTCGGCGCCCGACTGCTTCATCAGCGGCGCGTTCTCCTGCTCGCGCACCGCCGCCACGATCCAGGCGTCGGGGTTGAGCTGGCGCACGGTGAGGGTGGCCAGCACGTTGGAGTCGTCGCGGTCGGTGGTGATGATGACCTGCTCGGCGCGGGCGACGCCGGCGCGGCGCAGCACCTCGCGACGGGTGGCGTCGCCGGTGACCACGGCGAGGCCGTCGGCGTGGGCGTCCTGCAGCGCCAGGGCGCTGGGGTCCACCACCACCACGCCCTCGCGGTCGAGGCCGTTGTTGATCAGGGTGTCGACCGCGCTGCGGCCCTTGGTGCCGTACCCGATGACGACGACGTGCTTGTCCATGTGCTTCCTCCACCGGGAGACCCGGAGCAGCTCGCGGCCCTGCGAGGCGAGGACCTCGAGGGTGGTGCCGATCAGCAGCACCAGGAAGGCGATGCGGGCCGGGGTGATGATGAAGGCGTTGACCATGCGCGCGGTGTCGGAGACCGGCGCGATGTCGCCGTACCCGGTCGTGCTGAGGGTGACGGTCGTGTAGTAGATCGCGTCCTTGAAGTCGACCGCGTAGTTCGAGGCGGGGTCGTTGCCGTCGCGGTAGCCGGAGCGGTCGAAGTAGACCAGCAGCACGGTGCCGACCAGGATGCCCGCCGCCATCAGCAGGCGCCGGCTGAGCTCCCAGACGGGACTTCGGGCACGGTCGGGGAGGGAGACCATCCCGCGTCTGCCGCCGGGGGCGGGCTCGGGGAGGTCGGCCACGGGGCGAATCTAGTCGACGCCCTCGTCGAGCTCGTGCGGGCGCTCCCGGTTCATCCGCTGGCGCAGCCGCGCGACCAGCTCGCGGCGGGCGCTCGACGTCGTCTTCTGCGGCCACACCGTGTCGAAGGCGGCGTTGACCGCCGCCCCGATCAGCACCGCGATCGCCACCAGGTAGAGCCACAGCAGCACCGCGATCGGTGCGGCCAGCGGGCCGTAGACGGAGCGGGAGTCGGACGCGGTCACGGTGAGCACCCAGCGCAGCAGGTAGGACCCGCCGATCCAGGCCACCAGCGAGAACGTGGCGCCGGGCAGGTTGAAGCTCCAGCTCGTCCGCACCGGCACCGACACGTGGTAGAGCGTGGCCAGGAAGCAGATGCACAGCACCAGCACCACCGGCCAGTAGAACGCCATCAGGACGTCGGCGCGGTTGGGCAGCCAGCGGCCCACGAGCGTGGGCCCCGCCACCACCAGCGGCAGCGAGACGACGCCGGTGATCATCGCGAGGATGTAGAGGACGAACGACAGCGCGCGGGTCTTCACGATCCCCCGCTCGCCGCCGAGCCCGTGCATGATCGTGATGGTGTCGACGAAGACGTTGAGCGCGCGGGAGCCCGACCACAGCGCCAGCACGAAGCCCAGCGAGATCACGTCGAAGCGCCCGCCGCGCAGGACGTCGTCGATCGTGGGCGCGACCACGTCGGTGACCGCGCCCTCGGTGAGCGCGCGCGACGCCACGTCGAGGATGGCCTGACGCACGTCCTCGACCTGCGCCGGGGAGAACTGGTCGCTGACGTAGCCGATGGCCCCGGCCAGCGCGAAGATCAGCGGCGGCACCGAGACCACCGCGAAGAACGCCGCCTCGGCGGCCAGCCCGGTCACCCGGTAGCGCAGGCACGAGCCCACGGTGGTGACCAGCAGCCGCCAGAACGTCGCGGCGGCGCGACGTCCCCAGGCCTCCACGGCCGACCCGACCGCGCTGTGCCGGGCGGAGGTGGCCATGGGTCGTACGGTAACGCCATGTCGACCCCCTCCCCCGCACGCGGAGGCGAGCCCGCGCCCGGTCGCGGCGACCTGCGCACCGTCACCAACCAGGCGCCGCCGCTGGTGGGCCACGACGTCGTCACCGCCGACCACGCGCTGGCGGAGGCGGTGGTGCGCCACGCCGGCCCCGAGGTGCTCGACGACCTGCGCGCGCTGGGTCGCGAGGCCGGTAGCGCCGAGGCCCGAGAGCACGGCCGGCTCGCCAACGAGCACCACCCGCGGCTGGTGCCCTACGACCGCTACGGCACCCGCGTCGACGAGGTCGAGTTCCACCCCAGCTGGCACTGGCTGATGGGCCGCGCGGTGGGCCACGGCCTCGCCGCGACGCCGTGGGAGCAGGACGACCCCCACGCCCACGTACGTCGGGCCGCCGGCTTCATGGCGTGGTCGCACACCGAGCCCGGCCACGGCTGCCCCGTGTCGATGACGTACGCCGCCGTGCCGGCCCTGCGCGCCGACGACGCCCTCGCGAAGGAGTGGACGCCGCTGCTGGCCTCCCGCGACTACGACCCCGGCCTGCGCCCGGCCTCGCAGAAGCGCGGGGCGCTGGCCGGCATGGGGATGACCGAGAAGCAGGGCGGCTCCGACGTGCGCGCCAACGTCACCCGCGCCCGGCCCACCGCCGAGGACGGCACCTACACGCTGCACGGGCACAAGTGGTTCACCTCCGCCCCGATGAACGACGTGTTCCTGGTGCTGGCCCAGGCCGCCGACGGCGTCACCTGCTTCGTGGTGCCGCGGGTGCTGCCCGACGGCACCCGCAACCCCCTTGACGTCGTGCGCCTCAAGGACAAGCTCGGCAACCGCTCCAACGCCTCCTCCGAGCTCGAGATGGACGGCACCGTGGCGGTGCGCCTCGGCGACGAGGGCCGCGGGGTGCGCACCATCATCGAGATGGTCGCCGCCACCCGCCTCGACTGCGTGCTGGGCTCGGCGTCGCTGATGCGCCGCGCGGTCTCCGAGGCGTCGTGGCACGTCGCCCACCGCTCCGCCTTCGGCGGGCTGCTCGCCGACAAGCCGCTCATGCAGAACGTGGTGGCCGACCTCGCCGTGGAGTCGGAGGCCGCGACCGTGCTGGCGATGCGGCTGGCGGCCGCCGTCGACCGCCGCGACGACCCCCACGAGGCCGCGCTGCGCCGCCTGGCGCTGCCGCTGGCGAAGTTCTGGGTGTGCAAGCGCACCCCGATGATGGTGGCCGAGGCGCTGGAGTGCCTGGGCGGCAACGGCTACGTGGAGGAGTCGGGCATGCCCCTGCTCTACCGCGAGGCGCCGCTGAACTCGGTGTGGGAGGGCTCGGGCAACGTCAACGCCCTCGACGTGCTGCGCGCGCTGGGCCGCGAGCCCGAGGCGCTCGACGCGTGGATCACCGAGGTCGGCCTGGCCCGCGGCGGCGACGCCCGCCTCGACCGCGCGGTGGAGACCACGCTCGCGCTGCTCGGCACGCTGCTGGGCGACGCCGCCGCGATGGAGCGCCAAGCGCGCCGGCTGGCCGCGCGGATGGCGGTGGTGCTGCAGGGCTCGCTGCTGGTGCGCCACGGCGACCCCGCGGTGGCCGACGTCTTCTGCGCCTCCCGCCTCGGCGCGTCGTACGACGGGGTGCTGGGCGCCCTCGAGGGCGGCGACCACCGCGCCGTGGTGGAGCGCACGACCCCGGTGGTCTGAGCCCCGGCGTACGACGACGAGGGCCCCACCGCGGCTGCGGTGGGGCCCTCGTGCCGGTGTGGGTGCGCTCAGACCTTCTCGGCCGGCAGCGCGTCGCCCGGGGTGTGCGTGCCCGCGGCGACCGGCTCGGCGTCGTCCTCGCCGTGGTCGTCGACCATGGTGGTCTCGTCGAACGGGTCGTCCCCGGCCAGCACCCGGTCGAGCTGGCCGCGGTCGAGGCCGCCGGTCCAGTGGCCGATGAGGATGGTGGCCACCGAGTTGCCGGCGAAGTTGGTGACCGCACGGGCCTCCGACATGAACCGGTCGATGCCGACGATCAGGCCGACGCCGTCGAGCAGCTCGGGGCGGTGCGACGACAGGCCACCGGCCAGCGTCGCCAGGCCGGCGCCGGAGACGCCCGCAGCGCCCTTGGAGGCGATGATCATGAACAGCAGCAGCGAGATCTGCTCGCCGATCGACAGCGGGTCGCCCAGCGCCTCGGCGATGAACAGCGAGGCCATCGTCAGGTAGATCGCGGTGCCGTCGAGGTTGAACGAGTAACCGGTCGGCACCACGACGCCGACGGTGGGCTTGTCGACGCCGGCGTGCTCCATCTTGGCGATCAGGCGGGGCAGCGCGGTCTCCGACGACGACGTGGAGACGATCAGCAGGAACTCGCGGCCGAGGTACTTGAACAGCTTGAGGATGTTGACGCCGGTGACGACCTTGAGCAGCGTGCCGAGCACGACGAAGACGAACAGCGCGCAGGTGATGTAGAAGCCGATCATGATGACCGCCAGGCTCTTCAGCGCGTCGATGCCGGTCTCGCCGACCACGCCGGCGATGGCGCCGAAGGCACCGATCGGGGCGGCCCACATCACCATGGCCAGCACCCGGAAGATCAGCCGCTGCAGGTGGGTGAACACGCGCAGCACGGGCTGGCCGCTGCGGCCCATGGCCTGGAGGGCAAACCCGACGAGCAGGGCGACCAGCAGGGTCTGCAGCACCTCGCCGGAGGTCAGCGCCGAGAACAGCGAGTCGGGGATGATGCCGAGGATGAAGTCGGTGGTGGTCTCCTTCTCCCCCGCGGTCTCCTGGCCCAGCGCGGCGGTCTCCTCGTCGAGGTCGAGCCCCTCGCCGGGCTTGAGGATGTTGCCGACCACCAGGCCGATGGCCAGGGCGACCGTCGACATGGTGAGGAAGTAGCCGAGGGCCAGGCCGCCGACCTTGCCGACGCGTGCCGCGCTGGCCACGGAGCCGACGCCGATCACGATCGTCACGAAGATGACCGGCTGGATCATCATCTTGATCAGCGCGACGAACGCCTCGCCGAGGAACTTCAGCCTCACCGCGAAGTCGGGGGCGATGAAGCCGACGGCGATGCCGGCCAGCACGGCCACGATGACGGCGAGGTAGAGGTAGTGGGTGCGGCTGCGGGGAGCCTGCTGCCCCGTCCCGGCGCGGGTGGTGCTGCTCATGGTGACCTCCGAGTCTGCGGCGGGCGGGCTGCCCGGCGTGAGCACCGTCGCACTCCGTGTGACGGCCGTCACCGTTGTGGTCGTTGAGTTCACGACGGTCCCGTCGTCGGCGCGGTGGGGCATGATGCGCGGGTGGGGCGCTGGCGGGGTGGGACGGGCGGGTCGCGGCGCGACGGCTCCGTCGCCCGGCAGGTGCTGCTGCTCCAGGTCGCGGTCGTGGTGGTGCTGGTCGTGGCGTCGCTGGCGCTCGCGGCGTACGACGCCCGCCGCGACGCGCGCGACTCGGCCACCGAGCGGGCCGTCGGCGTGGCCGAGGCGGTCGCCGACTCCCCCACCATCGTGGCGGCCGTGCAGGGCGACGACCCCAGCGCGGTGGCGCAGCCCTACGCCGAGGAGGTGCGCCGCGACGCCGACGTCGACTTCGTGACCGTGATGGCCCTCGACCGCACCCGCTTCAGCCACCCCGACCCCGCGCGCATCGGCGAGCCGTTCGTCGGCGACCTCGGCGGCGCGCCGCGCGGGGAGGTGTTCACCCAGGAGTACACCGGCACCCTCGGGCCCTCGATGCGCGCAGTGGTGCCGGTGGTCACCGACGAAGGCGCCGTGGTGGCGCTGGTGTCGGTGGGCATCACCGTGCGCGCGATCGACGAGACGTTCCGCGGCGACCTGCTGCTCGTCGCGCTCGCGGCCGCGGCCGTGCTGGCGGCGGGGCTGGTGGGCGCCTGGCTGGTCAGCCGGCGGTTGCGGCGCCAGACCCACGGGCTCGGCGAGCAGGAGATCACCCGGATGTACGAGTACTACTCCGCGGTGCTGCACGCGGTGCGGGAGGGGCTGCTGCTCATCGACACCGAGGGGCGGGTGCAGCTGGTCAACGACGAGGCGCGCCGCCTGCTCGGCCTGCCCGGCCCCGGCGAGGGCCCCGACCCGCGCACCGACCCGGTCGTCGGCCGTTCGGTGCACGACCTCGGCCTGGCGCCCGGGCTGGTCGCGGCCGCGCTGGCGCCCACCGCGGAGTCCGACGACCTCTACCTCGCCGGCGAGCGGCTGCTGCTGGTGTCGTCAGCGCCCGCCGCCTGGGACGGGCGCGACGTCGGCGCCGTGGTCACCCTGCGCGACCACACCGAGCTGCGCGCGGTCACCGGCGAGCTCGACGCCGTGCGCGGGCTCACGGAGTCGCTGCGCTCGCAGAACCACGAGGCCGCCAACCGGCTGCACACCGTGGTGTCGCTGATCGAGATGGGCCGGCCCGACGAGGCCGTCGACTTCGCCACCGAGGAGCTGCAGGTCGCCCAGCTGCTCGCCGACCAGGTCGTCGGCGCCACCGGCGACCCCGTGGTGGCGGCGCTGCTGCTGGGCAAGACCTCCGAGGCGGTCGAGCGCGGCATCGAGCTGGTCATCGAGGGCGGGCTGCCCGCCGGCACCACCGTGGCGCCACGCGAGCTGGTCACCGTGCTCGGCAACCTCGTCGACAACGCCTTCGACGCCGTCGCCGGCGCCGCCCAGCGGCGGGTGGTGGTGGGGCTGGCAGCCGCAGGTGCCGACGTACGGATCAGCGTGGGCGACTCCGGCCCCGGACTCGACGACGCCTCCGCCGCGCGGGTGCACGAGCGGGGCTGGACCACCAAGGCCGGCGCCGACGGCGGCCGCGGCCTGGGTCTCGCGCTGGTCGGGCAGGTGGCGCGCCGCCGCGGTGGCGAGGTGGCCGTGGGCCGCTCGCCGCTGGGCGGGGCGGAGTTCGTGGTGACGCTGCGGGCGGTCGCGCCGGTCGCCGCCGAGCCGGCTCCAGGGGGTGCGCGGTGAGCGGGTCGCCGGTGGTGCGGGTGCTGGTGGTGGAGGACGAGGCGCGGGCCGCGGAGGCCCACACGGCGTACGTCGCACGCGTGCCGGGCTTCGCCGTGGCCGGCACCGCCCGCTCGGCCGCCGACGCGGCGCGGCTGCTCGAGCAGGAGCGCCAGCAGGGTCGAAGCGTCGACCTGGTGCTGCTCGACCTCCACCTGCCCGACGGCCACGGGCTCGGCCTGCTGCAGCGGGTGCGGGCCGCGGGTCACCTGTGCGACGTCATCGCGGTCACCTCCGCGCGCGACGCCGAGGTGGTGCGCCACGCGGTCACCCAGGGCGTGGTGCTCTACCTGCTCAAGCCGTTCACCTTCGCCACGTTCCGCGCCAAGCTCGAGCAGTACGCCGCCTACCGCGAGCAGGTCGCCGCCTCGCCGCCCGAGATGGCCCAGGACGAGGTGGACTCGATGTTCGCCCACCTGCGCGCCCCGGCGGTGGGCGCCGGCGTGCCGAAGGGCATGAGCGCCGAGACGCTGCGCGACGTGACCGCGGCCCTGCGCGACGCCGGCGCCGCCCGCTCCGCCTCCGAGGTCGCCGCCCTCGTCGGCGCCTCCCGCGTCACCGTGCGCCGCTACCTCGAGCACCTCGCCGACACCGGCCGCGCCGAGCGAGCCCCGCGCTACGGCCGCGGCGGGCGCCCCGAGCTGGAGTACCGGTGGTGCCCGTGACGGGGCCCCCCGAGTCCTGGGCCTGGTTGCTCAGCGACCTGGCCGGCGAGGGAACGGTCACCCAGGTCGCCCCCGACCGGCTCGAGGTCGACACCGGTGACGACGTGGTCACCGTCGTGGTGACGCCACAGCAGTGGGCCGAGTTCGTGCGATCCGGTCAGTACGACGACCTGTTCTGGTCCGACCTCATCGGGCCCCGCGACGACGACGAGGCCTACGTCGTGCACGTCGACGGTGGGTTCGCCCGCTCGGTGCGTGCTGAGCTGCCCCCGCTGCCGGGGTCGGGCAGGGCCGGCGACTGACGGTCCTCCGCAGGTGGGCGTCGACGTGCCACCGCGCTCGCCGCCGCGGGCCGCGGGCGGCTCACGAGCCGATCCCGACGACCTCGGGCGCACGACCTGCCCGGCTGCGGCGCAGGCCGGGCGTGAGGGCGACGGTCACCACGACGGAGGCCGCGGCCATGACGGCGATGGCCAGCCCGGCGGCGCGGGCATCCGCACCGAGGGCCGTGGCGACGCCGCCGGCGAGCAGCGCGCCGACGCCCTGCATCGCCATCATGCCCAGGCCGTTCAGCCCCAGCACGTGACCCCGGATGTCCGGGGCGGTGCGCACGACGAGCCGCTCCTGCAGCGGCAGGCTGGCGCAGTAGCCGACCGAGGCCACCGCCGCCAGGAGGCAGGCGACGACGAGGCCGGGCTGCAGCACGAACAGCAGCCACGGCACGGCGAGCAGCAGCCGCGCCGGCTCCACCAGGCGGTCGCGCAGGCGTGGCGGCACGAAGCGGCCCATCACCACGTCGCCGGCGAGCATCCCCACGGCCGTGGCCGCGAAGAGGAAGCCGGCCCGCTCGCCGGCGTACGGGACGACGAGCGCCTCGCAGCCGACCACCAGGCCGTTCGGCACCCACAGCGACAGGTAGACCGGGCGCAGCACCGGGGAGCCGAGCAGGGCTCGGTTGGCCGCGCGGCTGCGCGGCACGGCCTTCCCGGAGGCCCGCGGCGGGTGGTCCGACAGGCCGAGCCGCACCAGCGCCACCACGGCCAGGGCCACGACCGCGGCGCCGAGGAACAGCTCGGTGGTGGTCAGCGTCAGCAGGAGCAGCCCGCCGGCGCCGTACCCCACCACCTGCATCACGCCCACCGCGACGTTCAGGGTGGCCCGGCCGAAGACGAAGGCGCCCGGCGGCAGGATGTCGGCCACCAGGGCAGGAGTGCCGCCCCCGACGGCCGACAGCACCACCCAGGGCACCACCAGCAGCACCAACCGGCCCGCCAGCGGCAGGTCGGGCAGCGCCTGCAGGGCGAACGACGCCGCCTGCACCCCGGCCGAGACCGAGATGGCGGTGCGGGGGCGCCACAGGTCGGCGAGCGACAGCACGAACCACGAGCAGGTGATCCGCACGAGCGGCCCGCCGAACATCACGAACGCGCTGAGCAGCGGAGAGCCGGTCTCCTCGTAGACCAGCGTGCCGAGCGCCAGGCCGCCCACCGACGATGCCGCCACCAGCAGCGACGTCGAGCCGAACAGCACCCGGAACTCGGCGACGGCGAACAGCTCGCGGTAGGTCCTCACCGGCCGACCCTCGCCCGCCTCGCACCACGGCGGGTAACGTTTCGCGTGGAGGCGAAACATGGGAACCTGGCAGGTGCCGGCCGACGTCCTGGCCACCAGTGGCTTCGGCACCTCGCCCAAGGCCGAGGTGGTGGGGGCGCTGGGGTGGCTCACGAGCCCCCGCTCTCCCGAGCAGCGCGCGTTCCGGGCCGCCCACGGCGCGGCGTTCGCGTCGTGGCTCTCGGCGCACCCCACCGGGGCCGACCTGGTGCGGGCCAGCTTCCGCACCTCCTCCGCCCGAGCGTCCGGCTGGATCGCGGACTACCTCGCCGACCCCGCCGCGACGCCCGACCCGACGTTCGACGAGGAGATCGCTGCCCTGGCGCGGCTCACCGACGACGACGTGCGCGCCGACCTGCGCGCCACCACTCGCGCACCTCTCGACCCGTCGCTGCTGGAGCCCGGGCTGCGTGAGGTGGCGGTCGACCTGCTGCGGTGGCTCTGGACGCACACCCTGGAGACCGACTGGCCACGCCGCCAGCGGCTGCTGCGGGCCGACGTCGTCGCCCGCACGGCGCAGCTGTCCCGGCACGGCTGGGCGGCGGTCCTGCGCGACCTCGGGCCGGACCTGGAGTGGGTGGGCGACGGGCACCTGCGGATCAACCGGTTCGACCTGCCCACCCGCGTCCTCCCACTGGGCGCGCGGCTGCGCTTCGTGCCGACACACGCCGACGGCAGGTGGGTGGGCTGGCGCGGCGACCGCTACGCGCTCTACTACCCGCTCGCCGGGCGACTGGCCACGACCGGGGCTCCCGGCGCCGGAGGCCTCCCCGGCCTCGTCGGGACGAACCGCGCCGCGCTCCTCGGGCTGCTCGACGTGCCGCGCAGCACGTCGCAGCTGGCGGCGCTCACGGGGCTGCCCCTGGGGTCGGTGGGCGGGCACCTGCGGGTGCTGCTCCGGGCCGGCGTCGTGCTGCGTCGACGGTCAGGGCGCGAGGTGCTCTACTGGCGCACCCCGCTCGGCGACTCGCTGGTCGCGTCGGGGACGTGAGCCCCGGTCGGCAGCACCGGCGCGGCCCTGCCCTCCCCACCCCCGGCACGCCGCTGTGGCTGAGACATCCCCGGACTGCGGGGTCTCGATACGCTCGCTGGCGCTCGCTACTCGACCAACGAAGCGAGCTGCGCGCCCGACGAGGGCGAGTGAACCCCGAGGAGGTGTCTGTGAGGTCGTGGTCGTTCCTGACCAAGTTCGTGGTCGGCACGCTCATCTGCGTCACCGTGTGGGTCGGGCGGCAGATCTGGTCACCGAGCCAGCTGGACACCGGCACGTACGTCGTCCTCGGGCTCGGCTCCTCCGTCGTCGGCGGGCTTTACATCGCACTGAAAAACACCGGCAACGCAGCCGCGGAGGCACGGGGCCGCCGGTTCGGCCTCCGGCTGGCGCGGTGGTTCCACGACCGCAGGGCGCGCTGAGCCCCGACCGCTACCCGAACGCGCTGGTGGCCGACCCGAGCACCAGCGCGAGCAGGAACGCCCAGCCGCCGGTCATCCGGCCGTCGACGGGTCGACCGGGGACCCGCCGGGCCGGACCGCCGAGCGCGAGGTAGGCGAGCAGGCCGACCAGCGGCACCATGGCGTACACCCAGAACCACGCCCACCGGGTGGCCCACCGCGGCTCGGGCGAGCCGACGAGGAGGAGCAGCGTGGCGACCCACAAGATCAGCGTGGCGCCGAACGTCCACCCCGCGGCGCTCCACCCGTAGACCGTCGCCGACCCCTCCCAGGTCCCGGCAGGCCGGGACACCTGGCGGACGGTCACGCCCGGGTCGACTGCCTGGAGCCGGGCAGCGACGTCGGGCACGACGACCGTGCGGTTCGGCCGCCGCGTCACCACGACCGCCGAGGGGCGCTCGACCACCGTCGCGGTGTGCCGGACGACGCCGTCGCGCCAGCGGAGCTCCACCGGCACCGAGCCGCGACTGCCCGTTTCGAGGCCACCGACGACGTCGACCTCGTCGACCTGGCCGCTGGCGACGTCGCGGCGCAAGTCGTCCCACGTCGACTCCCGGGAGCCGGTGGAGACGACGAAGCCGAGGACGACCACCCACCCGAGCACGACCGCGAGACGCCACAGCTGCCACGCGCGGATGCTGGCGGTGGGGCCGGCCCGGCCGACCCGCGTGTGGGTGGGCGGCAACGCCTCTGCGTCGACCGCCGCCTGCTCCTGCTGCTGCACCGCTGGAGCCTAGGGGGTCGTCGGCCCCGTCGGCACCGAACGCGCGGGCGCGGTCACAGCGTGCCGGCCGGCACCCGCGCCGCGTGCACGCCGCCGGCAGCGACGTCGGCGGCCAGGCTGGCCACGGTGAGCCCGCCGCTGGGGTCCACGGCCGCCTCGGTGAGCAGCACGGTGACCTCACCGGCCTCGAACACCCGCGCCGACCAGGCCCGGTCGCCGTGCGGCACGGGGATGCGCGTGGCACCCACCGCCTCGCTGATCAGCACCACCAGCGTGGCCTCGGTGTCGACGACGCGGTGCAGCAGGCAGCCGTTCGCCGCCCGGGGACCGACGTGGTCCGGGTCGTCGACCGGGGTGAACCCGCGGCGCAGGAACAACCCGCGCAGCGCGTCACGCACCGCGCCGCCGTCGTCCACCGCCACCGGGGGCAGCTGGACGACGAGCGCGTCGGGGTCGTGGCGCACGGCCCACTGGTACGTCGGGCTCGGCGGGGTGGTCTCCTGCATGCCGCCAGGGTGCCAGGTGCGTGCCGACGTACGGCGTGGGTGGGTCTCGACGACGCTCGCTGGCGCTCGCTGCTCGACCAACGAACGGGGTCGCTCGCTGGCGCTCGCTGCTCGACCAACGAACGGGGACGCTCGCCGGCGCTCGACCAGCGGGCAGGTCAGGACAGCTCGAGGCCGGGGTACAGCGGGTGCTTGTCGAGCATCTCGGCGGAGGCGTCCTTGACCTTGTCGGCCACGCCGGCCTCCAGGGCGTACGACGCCTTGGAGGGGCCGCCGGCCTTGGTGGTGCCGGGCTGGGTGTTGGCGAGCACGTGGGTGATCAGCTCGGCGACGGTGTCGAACTCGTCGTGGCCGAAGCCGCGGGTGGTGAGCGCCGGGGTGCCGAGGCGGATGCCGGAGGTGTACCAGGCGCCGTTGGGGTCGCCCGGCACCGAGTTGCGGTTGGTCACGATGCCGGCGTCGAGCAGCGCCGACTCCGCCTGGCGGCCGGTGAGGCCGTAGGACGACACGTCGAGCAGCACGAGGTGGTTGTCGGTGCCGCCGGTGACCAGGGTGGCGCCGCGGGTGAGGAAGCCCTCGGCCAGCGACTTCGCGTTGTCGGCGACCTGCTGGGCGTAGGTGCGGAACGACTCCTGGCGGGCCTCGGCGAAGGCGACGGCCTTGGCGGCCATCACGTGCGACAGCGGGCCACCGAGCACCATCGGGCAGCCGCGGTCGACCGACGGGGCGTACTCCTCGGTGGCCAGGACGATGCCGCCGCGGGGGCCGCGCAGCGACTTGTGGGTGGTGCTGGTGACGACGTGGGCGTGCGGGACCGGGTCCTCGTCGCCGGTGAACACCTTGCCGGCCACGAGCCCGGCGAAGTGGGCCATGTCGACCATCAGGGTGGCGCCGACCTCGTCGGCGATCTCGCGGACCTTGGCGAAGTCCACCCGGCGGGGGTAGGCGGAGTACCCGGCGACCAGCACCAGCGGCTTGAACTCGCGGGCCTTGGCGGCCAGCGCGTCGTAGTCGAGCAGGCCGGTGACCGGGTCGGTGCCGTACTGCTGCTGGTGGAACATCTTGCCGCTGATGTTGGGGCGGAAGCCGTGGGTGAGGTGACCGCCGGCGTCGAGCGACATGCCGAGCAGGCGCTGGTCGCCCAGCGAACGGCGCAGCGTCTCCCACTGCTCGTCGGTGAGGTCGTTGACGTTGCGCGCGCCGAGCTCGGCCAGGGCCGGCGACTCCACGCGGTGGGCCAGGATCGACCAGAACGCCACCAGGTTGGCGTCGATGCCGGAGTGCGGCTGCACGTAGGCGTACTCGGCGCCGAACAGCTCGCGGGCGTGCTCGGCGGCCAGCGACTCCACGGTGTCGACGTTCTGGCAGCCAGCGTAGAAGCGGTGGCCGACGGTGCCCTCGGCGTACTTGTCGCTGAACCAGGTGCCCATCGTCATCAGCACCGCCGGGCTGGCGTAGTTCTCGCTGGCGATCAGCTTCAGCGACGCCCGCTGGTCGGCCAGCTCCTGACGGGTGGCCTCGGCGATGCGCGGCTCGACCGAGGCGATGAGCTCCAGGGCCTGGGAGTAGACGCTGCTGGTCAGGTCGGGCGTGGCGGTCATGATGACCAGCGTACGCGCGGAGGCCGGCTCGCCGGACGGTCGCGGACGCGTCACGGCCGTGTGACTTGGGCCGCACCGGACGGCGCGCGGCCCGCCGTTCCGGGGGTGCGTACCAACATGCGGACACGCGTCCCACATCATGGGATTTCGCCTTGTCGGCGGACGGTCCGAGGACTGAGACTCCTTGACATGATCTCCGCTGCGACGTCCGCCTTCCTCGTGGTCCGACGCCACGTGGACCTCGGGCGCACCCGCAGCTCGATGTGTCGACCTCACTGACCAGCGTCGCGCCTCACCGGCGACACGACGCGCCGCCCGCACCACCGACCGCGGGCGCCGGTCTTCCGAGGTCGACCAGAACCCCGACGACGTGGTTCCGACCAGCGAAGAGTCGCGCGCTCATCGACGCAGACAGCCCTCGCGAGGAACTCCCCCATGACTGACGCACCCGCCCGCACCGCCCGTCCCCGCCCCAAGCGGGGCGAGGGCCAGTGGGCCCTCGGCTACCGCGAGCCGCTGAACAAGAACGAGCAGACGAAGAAGGACGACAACCCCCTCAACGTCCGCGACCGGATCCTGCACACCTACTCCAAGCGCGGCTTCGCCTCGATCGACCCCGCCGACCTGCGCGGTCGCTTCCGCTGGATGGGCCTCTACACCCAGCGCGCCCCGGGCTTCGACGGCGGCAAGACCGCGACGCTGGCCGAGGAGGAGCTCGACGACGAGTTCTTCATGATGCGCGTGCGCTCCGACGGCGCCCTGCTGCCGCCGCAGACGGTGCGGGCGCTCGGCACCATCGGGCGCGACTTCGCCCGCGACACCGCTGACGTCACCGACCGCGAGAACATCCAGTACCACTGGATCCGCGTCGAGGACGTGCCGACGATCTGGGAGCGCCTCGAGGACGCCGGCCTCAGCACGCTGGAGGCCTGCGGCGACTCCCCCCGCCCGTTCCTCGGCTCGCCGGTCGCCGGCGTCGCCGCCGACGAGATCATCGACGGCACCTCCGCGCTGGAGGAGATCAAGCGCCGCTACATCGGCGACCCGGCGTTCTCGAACTTCCCGCGCAAGTTCAAGACCGCGCTGACCGGGCACCCCTCCCACGACGTGTCGCCGGAGACCAACGACGTGTCGTTCGTCGGCACCGTCCACCCCGAGCACGGCCCCGGCTTCGACGTGTGGGTCGGCGGCGGGCTGTCGACCAACCCGATGCTGGCCCAGCGCCTCGGCGTGTGGGTGCCGCTCGACGAGGTGCCCGACGTCTGGGAGGCCGTCGCCTCGATCTTCCGCGACTACGGCTACCGCCGGCTGCGGTCGCGCGCACGGCTGAAGTTCCTCGTCGCCGACTGGGGCGTGGAGCGATTCCGCGAGGTCATGGAGAAGGAGTACCTGGGCCGCGAGCTCGTCTCCTGCCCCTCCCCGCCCTCGCCGGTCGGCCACCGCGACCACATCGGCGTGCACGAGCAGAAGGACGGACGCCGCTACGTCGGCATCGCCCCCACCGCCGGTCGCGTCTCCGGCACGCTCCTGGTGCAGCTGGCCGACCTGATGGACCGTCACGGGGTGCAGGGCGCCCGCCTCACGCCGTACCAGAAGATCGTGCTGATCGGCGTGGAGCCGGCCGCGGTCGACGCGCTGCTCGACGACCTCGACGCCATCGGCCTGTCCGGTCGGCCCTCGGGCTGGCGGCGCAACACGATGGCCTGCACCGGCATCGAGTTCTGCAAGCTGGCCATCGTCGACACCAAGGACCGCTCCCGCGACCTCGTCGACGAGCTCGAGCGGCGCTTTCCCGACCTCGACGTGCCGATCACCGTCAACGTCAACGGCTGCCCCAACGCCTGCGCCCGCACCCAGGTCGCCGACATCGGCCTCAAGGGCCAGCTGGTCATGCACGAGGGCGAGCAGGTCGAGGGCTTCCAGGTGCACCTCGGTGGTGCCACCGGGCTCGAGGCCACCTTCGGTCGCAAGCTGCGCGCCCACAAGGTGACCAGCGCCGGCCTCGGTGACTACGTCGCCGCCCTGGTCACCAACTACCTCGCCGACCGCGTCGGCGAGGAGTCGTTCGCCACCTGGGTCGGCCGCGCCGACGAGGAGCTGCTCAAGGGCGAGAAGGTCCTGGCCCCCGTGGCGGGGGCGACACCGTGAGCGAGCGGGGCGTGCCGTTCCACTGCCCCTACTGCGGTGACGAGGACCTGTGGCCCCACGAGGTGGTCGCGGCCGACGGCGCCACGACGTCCCCACACGGCGCCTGGGAATGCAGGTCGTGCCTGCGGGCCTTCTCCCTGTCGATGCTCGGCCTCGTCCGGCCGGGCTCGACGAGCCAGGGAGCACCGTCATGAGCGCCACCACCACCACCGCCCGCCACAACCGCGGCATCGAGACCGCCGGCCGCTCGCCCGAGCAGCTGCGCGACCTCGTCTCGCACTGGGGCGCCGAGCTCGAGCTGGCCCCGGCCGAGGACATCATCGAGTGGGCCGCCGCCACCTTCGGCGACCGGTTCGCCGTGACGTCCTCGATGGGCGACGCCGTGCTGTCCCACCTGGCCTCCAAGGTGGTCCCGGGCATCGACGTGGTCTTCCTCGACACCGGCTACCACTTCATCGAGACCATCGGCACCCGCGACGCCGTCGAGGCGACGATGCCGGTCAACCTGCTCACCATCACCCCGGTGCAGAGCGTGGCCGAGCAGGACGCAACGTACGGCAAGGACCTGTACAAGACCGACCCCGACCTGTGCTGCAAGCTGCGCAAGGTGGAGCCGCTGGCGCGCTCGCTGGACGACTACGACGCCTGGGCCACCGGTCTGCGCCGCGCTGAGACCCGCAACCGCGTCATCGCGCCGGTCATCGGCTGGGACGCCAAGAAGGGCAAGGTCAAGGTCTCCCCCATCGCCCGGTGGAGCGACGAGCAGGTCGAGGCCTACATCGCCGACAACGGCATCCTGGTCAACCCGCTGGTCTACGACGGCTACCCCTCCATCGGCTGCGCGCCCTGCACGCGCCGCGTCGCCCCCGGCGAGGACGCCCGCAGCGGCCGCTGGGCCGGCACCGGCAAGACCGAGTGCGGCATCCACGTGTGACCGCCCCCTGACCTTCGGCCCGCGCCACCTGCACCGCACCACCTGCACGATCCGCTCGCACCACACGGACCCACTGAAGAGGAGGCCACGAGATGGCTGCTCCGGCACTGATCACCCTGGCCAACGGGAGCCGCGACCCGCGCGCCGCCGACACCGTCGACGCGCTGGTCGCCGAGGTGCGCTCCATGCGCCCCGACCTCAAGGTGGAGCGGGCCTACCTCGACCATGCCAAGCCCTCCCTGCAGACCGTGGTCGACCGGCTCGTGCGCAGCGGCCACGAGGAGGTCGTGGTGGTGCCGATGCTGCTCACCGAGTCGCCGGCCGCCGCGGCGGAGGTCGCGGCCACCGTCGCCGCCGTCGCCGAGCGCCACCCGGGGCTGCGTGTGCGGGCCACCGCCGTGCTGGGCCTCGAGCCGTGCTTCCTGGAGGTGCTCGACGTGCGGATGCGCGAGGCGCTGAGCCGCTCGCGGGTGCGTGAGCTCGACGCGCTGGTGCTCGCCGCCGAGGGCTCCACCGACCCCCTGGCCAACCAGGCCGTCGCCCGCCTCGCCCGGCTCTGGGGCTCCCACCACAAGCTGCCGGTCACCGCGGCCTTCGCCGCGCTGTCGCCGCCGGCCACCGGTGAGGCCGTGCGCGCGTTCCGCGGCGAGGGACGCCGTCACATCGCGGTGGCCTCGCTGTTCCTCACCCCCGGCGCGGCCACCGACCGGTCGGCCGAGCTCGCCCTCGAGGCCGGCGCCATCGCGGTCTGCGCGCCCCTCGGCGCCCACCCCGAGGTCGCCCGCACCGTGCTCGCCCGGTACGCCGTCGGCGCCGTCGAGCTCGTCCCCGTCTGACCCCTCGGCGGATTCACTGCCCGCCGGGTCAGGTGACCAGGCGGGCCAGCAACCGGTCGAGCTCGGCCGCGGGGTCGGTGGTGAGCCCGCCGTGCACCGGGCCGGGCTGCAGCACGGTGCTCTTGGGGGCCTTGAGGAACCCGAAGCGCTGGCCGACCGGGTGGCGGGCCGCGGCACCGGCGCGGTCGTCGCCGGCGCAGACCGCCTCGACGAAGCGCAGCGCGTCGGCGACGTGGCGCAGGTCGAGACCGGGGTCGAGCGCACGCAGCCGGTCGTCGTCGCAGTGCCACGCCACCGCCAGGTGGTCGGCGGCTTGGGCGTAGAGCACCACCCCGACGTTCACGAACTCCTCGCGGTCGGCGCGCGGCACGCAGCGCAGCACGACGTACTGGTAGGCCACGCGGGTCACCGCGCCGCCTCCCCGCCGGCACCCGGCAGCCACTGGCGGGTGCCGAGCCGGGCGTCGAGGAAGTCGACGTACGCCGCGCGCAGCGCCGCGGGCGTCTCGGCGCCGGGCACGGGGTCGAGCCAGGCGTCCGGCACCTCGGCGAGCACCTCGGTGAACACGGCGCGGTCGAGCAGGCCGCTCACCTCGGCGTCGACCTCCGCGAGCCGGTCGACGTGGGCGGCCAGGACGTGGTCGTCGACGCTCCAGCGCTGGGCGGCGAAGCGGGCCGGGTCGCCGACGCCGCCGGGCCAGGCGTGGTGGAAGTACAGCGACGCACCGTGGTCGATGACCCACAGCCGGCCGTGCCAGACCAGCAGGTTGGGGTTGCGCCAGCTGCGGTCGACGTTGGCGCAGAACGCGTCGAGCCACAGCACCCGCGCGGCCTCGTCGCCCTGCGTCGCGACCTCCCCGTCGAACCCGAACGACCCGGGCAGGAAGTCGACGCCCAGGTTGAGCCCCACGGAGGCGACCAGCAGGTCCTGCACCTCCTCGTCGGCCTCGTAGCGCGCGATCTCGGCGTCGAGGTCGAGCGCCACCAGCCGCGGGGTGCGCAGGCCCAGGCGCCGCGCCAGCGCGGCCACCACCACCTCGGCGACCAGCACCCGCACGCCCTGCCCCGCGCCGCGGAACTTGCACACGTAGGTGCCGAGGTCGTCGGCCTCGACGATGCCGGGCAGGCTCCCGCCCTCCCGCAGCGGCGTGACGTAGCGCGTCACCGCCACCACGGGCAGCGGACCGGTCACGCGGTGCCCTCCGGCCCCGCCGCGGGCTCGCCGGTGGGGTCGACGGGCTCCTCCTCCAGCAACCGTCGGCGCTGCTCCTCGACGTCGAACGTGGCGGCGGGCCACTGCGGGTCGAGGCGCGCCAGCGCGTCGTGGAGCAGCTCGCCCACGGCCAGGTTGCGGTACCACTTGCGGTCGCTCGGCACGACGTACCAGGGGGCCACCTCGGTGTTGGTGCGCTCCAGCGCCTGCTCGTAGGCCGCGCGGTAGGCCGGCCACAGCCGCCGGTCGTCGATGTCGCCGGGGGCGAACTTCCAGTGCTTGTCGGGGCGGTCGAGCCGCTCCAGCAGCCGTTCGTGCTGGGTCTGCGCGGAGATGTGCAGCATGCACTTGACCACCGTGGTGCCCTGGGCGAGCAGCTCGGCCTCCAGCTCGTTGATCGCGTCGTAGCGCCGCTCGAGCTCGGCGTCGTCGGCCAGCGCGCGCACCCGCCCGATCAGCACGTCCTCGTAGTGGGAGCGGTCGAAGACCCCGATCAGCCCGGGGCCGGGCAGCGCCTGACGGATGCGCCACAGGAAGTCGTGGGCCAGCTCGTCGGGGGTCGGCGCCTTGAACGAGGTGATGTGCAGGGCCTGCGGGTCGACCAGCCCCAGCGTGTGGCGCACCACCCCGCCCTTGCCGGAGGTGTCCATGCCCTGCAGCACCAGCAGCACGCTGCGGGGGTGGTCGGTGGTGTGCTCGGCGAACAGCCGCTCCTGCAGCTCGGCCAGCGGCCCACCGAGGGCGGCCAGCGCGGCCTGGCCCTCCTTCTTGCCCCCGGTCACGCCGGGGGTGGCGTCGGTGGGGATCGCGCGCAGGTCGACCGGACCGGCGGGGAGGCGCAGCGCCGCGGCGATCACGCGTCCACCACCGTCGTGCGGCGCACCAGCGGCGGCTCGGTCGACCAGGGGAAGTTGATCCACTTGTCGGTGCGCCGCCAGACGTAGTCGGCGCGCACGACGGTCGCCGGCTTCTCGTAGACCACGGCCGAGCGCGCCTCGGCGACGTGGTCGGCGCAGAACGCCAGCACCGTCTCCAGCGTGCGGCCACTGTCGGCGACGTCGTCGGCGATCAGCACCTTGAGCCCCGACAGGTCGACCGCCGCCGGGGTGGGCGGCAGCATGATCGGGACCTCGAGGCGGGCGTCGACGCCGGTGTAGAACTCGACGTTGACCGCCGACAGGTTCTTCACGTCGAGGGCGTAGCCCAGGCCCATCGCCAGGCCCAGGCCCCCACGCGCGATGGCGAGGACCAGGTCGGGCTCGTAGCCGTCGTCGACGACCTGGCGGGCCAGGTCGCGCACGGCGGTGCCGAACAGGTCGTAGGTGAGGGTCTCGCGCTCGTCGGCCACCCGAGCATTGTGGCGGTGCCCTCCGCGGGCGTCGACCTCGGCACCGGCACTCGGACGCCGACCGCCACCCGTGGGCGGCCTCTCACTCGAGGTCGGGGACGCCGTCATAGTCGTCAGCGGCGTCGTCATCACGGCCGGACGCGGCCAGCTCGGCCTTGACCACGGCGTAGGACAGCCCGGGCGGGTAGCCCTTGCGAGCGAGCATGCCGACCAGGCGCCGGGTCGCGGTGACGTCGTCGACGCGGCTGACCGAGCGCAGCTTGCGCCGCACCAGCTCGGCAGCGGCCGACTCCTCGTCGGCGGGGTCGATCTCGTCGAGGACCGTGCGAGCCACCTCGTCGGCGATGCCCTTGTGGCGCAGCTCCTGGCTCAGGGCCCGGCGGGCCAGGGCCTTGCTGCCGCCCCCGCCGGCACCCCGGGTGGAGACCCACAGCCGGGCGAAGGCCTCGTCGTCGATGAGGCCGACCTCCTCGAACCGGTCGAGGAGACGGGCGGCGACGTCGGGCGGCACGTCGCGCTGGGCCAGCTTGTCGCCGAGCTCGCGGCGGCTGCGGGCGCGGCCGGTGAGCTGCTCGAGCAGGATGGTGCGTGCCACCGACTCGGGGTCGGCGTGCGGGTCGACGGCCTCGTCGTCGGGCGGCGCGGGCGCACGACGACCCCGCTGGCCGAACGTGCCCCCGCGCGAGCCACGACCACCGGGCTCACGCCCGGCCCCGGACCCACGGGCGGTGGACCCACGAGCACCCGCACCACCGGAGCGGCCGCCCGCCCGGCGGCCACCGCGCGTCGAGCCACCCGCGGTGTCGCCGACGTCCCCGGCGTCGTCGCCGTCCCCGAGCGGACTCGCCGTGTCGACGGGGTCGGTCGAGGCGCCGGCCGCGCCGCCACCAGCGCGACGCGTCCAGGCGTCGACGCCCAGCGACACGTCACCGGCCCAGGGCTCGTCGACCCCCGCCCACGCCGGGGCAGGACGGGGATCGGCGTCGCGGTCAGGAGTGCCGGGCACGATCAGAAGTCGTCGATGCCGATCGGGTCACCGGGCAGCTCGGCGGCCTGGGCGTCGACCTGCGGGCCGACCCCCAGCTTCTCGAGGATCTTCTTCTCCAGCTCGTTGGCCAGGTCGGGGTTGTCGCGCAGGAAGGTGCGCGCGTTCTCCTTGCCCTGGCCCAGCTGGTCGCCCTCGTAGGTGTACCAGGCGCCGGCCTTGCGGACGAGGCCCGCCTCGACCCCGACGTCGATCAGGCCGCCCTCGCGGCTGATGCCCTTGCCGTACATGATGTCGAACTCGGCCTGCTTGAACGGCGGGGCGACCTTGTTCTTGACGACCTTGACCCGGGTACGGTTGCCGACCATGTCCTGGCCGTCCTTGAGGGTCTCGATGCGGCGCACGTCGAGGCGCACCGAGGAGTAGAACTTCAGCGCACGACCACCGGTGGTGGTCTCCGGCGAGCCGAACATGACGCCGATCTTCTCGCGCAGCTGGTTGATGAAGATGGCGGTGGTCTTGGAGTTGTTGAGCGCACCGGTCATCTTGCGCAGCGCCTGGCTCATCAGGCGGGCCTGCAGGCCGACGTGACTGTCGCCCATCTCGCCCTCGATCTCGGCGCGCGGCACGAGCGCGGCCACCGAGTCGATGACGATCAGGTCGAGCGCCCCGGAGCGGATCAGCATGTCGGCGATCTCGAGCGCCTGCTCACCGGAGTCGGGCTGGGAGACCAGCAGGGCGTCGGTGTCGACGCCGAGGTTCTTCGCGTAGTCGGGGTCGAGGGCGTGCTCGGCGTCGATGAACGCCACGATGCCGCCGGCGCGCTGGGCGCTGGCCACCGCGTGGAGGGCGACCGTGGTCTTTCCGGAGGACTCCGGACCGTAGATCTCGACCACGCGACCGCGCGGGAGGCCGCCGAGGCCCAGCGCGACGTCGAGGGCGATCGAGCCCGTGGGGATGACCTCCAGCGGCGCGCGGGTCTCGTCGCCGAGGCGCATCACCGAGCCCTTGCCGAACTGCTTCTCGATGGAGGCGAGGGCCACGTCGAGGGCCTTGTCGCGATCAGCCATGATGTCTCCGTCCCGTGCGGGGTGTGGGCACCCCGGGTGTCGTGTGGATGTGGTGCGTGGTCGGTGCAACGTCTCTTGGCTGGACGCTAGAGGACCCCGCCGACAGCCGTGGGCCAGCGGCCCGGACCTGTGGAGGACGCCGACTGCGCGTCGCTGCCACGACTGTATCCCGAACAGGTGTTCGAGCCGCCCCGACACGCCACGACACGCCGGTCCCGACCCGGCGCGACCGGCGCAGGCAGCACCCGGGCCGTTCAGCCCGCGTCGCGCTCGCCGTCGGCCGCAGGACCGACCAGCGGCCGGGCCGGCAGCTGGACCGGCGGCTCGGCGGGCGGCCGGGCGGGCAGCCGCACCAAGAACCGGCACCCGGCCGGCGCCGCACCGGCGTCCCCGGCGGGCACGACGTTCTCCACGACGACCTCGCCCCGGTGGGCCTCCACGATGCCCTTGACGATGGCCAGGCCCAGCCCGGCGCCGCGGCCGGGCGAGGTGTCGTCGGGGGTGCGGGAGGCGCCGGCCTGCCAGGCCACGTCGAAGACCCGGGCCAGGTCGCCGGGGGCCAGGCCGCCGCACCCGTCGGCGACGCTGAGCTCGACGCCGTCGCCGTGGGCGCCGCCGCGGATCTCGACCCGGCCGCCGGGCGGGGTGTGCCGCACGGCGTTCATCACCAGGTTCGACACCACCCGCGAGAGCCCTGCGGGGTCGGCGCTGACCTCCACGCCGTCCTCGACGCTGCCGCCGAGGCGTACGCCGCGCGCTCCGGCCACGGGGTCGGCCGCGGCGATCGCGTCGCTGACCACGTCGCGCAGCGACACCGACTCCGGGGTGATCCGCAGGACGCCGGCGTGGATGCGGGAGAGCTCGAAGAGGTCGTCGACCATGCGGACCATGCGGTCGACCTCCACCCGGATCTGGCGGTGGTAGCGCTCGGGGTCGGGCGTGATGCCGTCCTCGAGCGCCTCGGTCATCGCCCGCATGCCGGCCAGCGGGGTGCGCAGGTCGTGGGAGACCCACGACACCAGCTCGCGACGCGACTCCTCCAGGCGGGTCTCGCGGG
The DNA here is from genome assembly GCF_058681775.1 of Nocardioides sp. FY1077. Taxonomy (NCBI): domain Bacteria; kingdom Bacillati; phylum Actinomycetota; class Actinomycetes; order Propionibacteriales; family Nocardioidaceae; genus Nocardioides; species Nocardioides sp. FY1077. The sequence goes on from NZ_JBZWDB010000003.1 coordinate 158,089, forward strand.
TGCGGGCCTCCTCGAGGCGGGCGCGCGCGCCGGCGAGCTCCTCGGAGAGCTCGCGGAACTCCGCGGGGCCGACGCGCTCGCCGACGTAGTCCTCCTCGGTGCCGACCCGGCGCACCTCGTCGCGCAGCGAGCGCGACCACCGCACGATGGCGCGCGAGAGCACCAGCGCCACCACCAGGGCGACCACCGCGGCGGCGCCGGCCACCAGCGTGACCACCTCGACGTCGTCGTCGGTGATGAACATCCGCTGCGCCGCGGCCAGCACGCCGGCCAGCACGGCGACCACCGGCACCACCGCGACCAGCCCGAGCTGCCAGCGGATCGAGAGCCGGCGCACCAGCCAGGCGGCGAGCAGCCCGAGCGCACCGACGGCGACCGCGGCCACGGCCGCCACCAGCACGATCTGTCCCTGGTCGTCGGTCACGTCGCAGCCTCCCAGCGGTAGCCCACGCCCCACACCGTCAGCAGGCGCCGCGGGTGGGTGGGGTCGTCCTCGATCTTCTCGCGCAGCCGGCGCACGTGGACCGTGATCGTGGAGCGGTCGCCGACCGACCAGCCCCACACCTCCTGCAGCAGGTCGTCGCGGCTCAGCGCCACGCCGGGGTGGGTCACCAGGAACCACAGCAGGTCGTGCTCGCGGGTGGTCAGCGCCAGCGGCGCGCCGGCCCGGGTGGCGGTGCGCCGGGCGTCGTCGACCACCAGGTCGCCGTCCTCCACCACCCGGGGCCCGACCGGCTCGTCGGGCTCGACGGTGCGGCGCAGCACGGAGTCGACGCGCAGCGCCAGCTCGCGCGGGCTGAACGGCTTGCTGACGTAGTCGTCGGCGCCGAGCTGGAGACCGGCGACCCGGTCGACCTCTCCGCCGAGCGCGGTGAGCATGACCACCGGCACGTCGCCGGCCTCGCGCAGCCGGCGGTGCACCTCGAGGCCGTCGATGCCGGGCAGCATCAGGTCGAGCACCACGAGGTCGGCACGCCGCTCGCGCATCAGCTCCAGCGCCCGCTCGCCGTTCCCGGCCTCGACCACCTCGTGCTGGTGGGCGCGCAGGTAGGACACCACCACCTCGCGCACGGTCGTGTCGTCGTCGACGACGAGCACCAGCGCCACTCAGCGCTCCCGTGCCCCGGCCAGCCGGCGCCGGCGCACGACGAGCGCGCCCAGCACGACCCCCAGCAGCACCAGGGCGGCCAGCACCGCCCAGCCCGCGGCGTAGTCGCGGTCGAGCAGGGTGGGGTTGTCGGCGCGGGCGCCGAAGCGGCCCAGCACCGGCACCGCCAGCAGCGTGACGCTGCCGAGCACGACCAGCGCCACGACCAGCGGGGCGCGCAGGTCGCGGGGCAGCAGCCGCGAGCCGAGGGCCACCAGCACGAGCACCACCGGTGCCAGCACCAGGTCGTGCACCAGCGCCGCGCCGACCGCCCACACCAGGGCGTCGAGCACCTGCGCGGGCTCCGCGCGCGACCACAGCAGCCAGGCGCCGTAGAGCCCGAGGGCGACGCCGAGGGCGCCGAGCACGACCCGGGAGACGGTGGTGGTCATCCGAGCACCTCCAGGGAGGTGACCCACTTGGTCTGCAGCACCCCGGGCCGGTTGGGCGCGATGACGCGGCAGGGGTAGCCGTGGTCGAGGCTCAGCGTCTCGCCGTTGACCGCCAGGGCCAGCAGCGTGCGGTCGTCCTCGACGAAGCTCCCCTGCAGCGCGGTCACCGCGAAGGAGCCCGCCCGCTGCAGCGAGGTGACCCGCAGGTCGGACGTCGCCGCCGCCCCGACCAGGGCCACCAGGTCGCGCACCCGCACGCCGGTCCAGGTGGCGCTCGCGCTCCACCCCTCGACGCAGGCGATGGGCAGCTCCTCGGTGTGCTGGGTCATCGCGAGCAGGTCGTCGCGGGTGAGCTCGACGCTGCGCTCCCCCGCGGCGACGGTGAGCCGGAAGCCGGCGTCCACGTCGTCCTCGGTGACCTGCGCGGCCTCGGCGGAGCGGTTGATCGGCAGCCCCTGCGGGCCGTCACCGGTGCGGACGGCGAAGACCGACACCCGGCGCAGCAGCGGCACCGCGGCACCGGCGGTGGCGAGGACGGCGACGCCGGTGGCCAGCCAGGTGGCGCGGAGCAGGCCGCGCCGCGACACCGCCCCCTCCTTCGTGGCCTCGGGCCGGTCGTAGGTGGTGTCGTCGACGTCGCGGGTCAGCGCGCCGCGGATGACGGGCAGCTTCACCGCGACGTGCACGACGAGCGCACCGATGGCGACGTAGGCCAGCGCGTAGTGGGTGGGGCGGAAGGAGAAGGCCCAGGGGTACCACTGCGCGGAGTTCATCAGGCCGGTGACGAGCTGGAACAGCGCCGCGCCGACCAGCACCAGGATCGAGATCCGCTCCAGGCCCTGCACCGCCAGCCGGCCCAGGCCGCGCGCGCGGGGCGCGAGCAGGGCGGGGTAGACCGTCCAGAGCTTGACCAGCAGCAGCGGCACGGCGGCGGTGCCGCTGACGACGTGGACGCCCTGGGACACCCGGTAGCCCCACGACGGGCTGCTCGGGAACCCCGCCGGCTGCACGACCTGCTGCGCGTAGTGGCTGACCAGCCCGGTGACGAACGCGACGACGAAGCAGATGCCGAGCCAGAGCCCGACCCGGGCCGCCACGGCCGGGCTGCGCAGGCGCGAGGTGAACGAGGCCTGCGTGGGCAGCCTGTCGGTCGCGCTCTTCAGGTCGGGCACGGCAGGCTCATGGGGGTCCTCAGGTGGTGGGCGGGTGGTCGCTCGACACGGCGAGCAGGTGCGGTCGCGGGGGCAGGACCTCCTCGAGGACCGCGCACCACCGCTCCCCGAACGACTCGCAGCTGGTGACGGCCCAGCCGGCGGCCGCGGCGACGTCCTCGACGTCGTCGACGCCGAGCACCGACCAGCGGAACGGCCGGCTGCGGGCGCCGCCGCCCTCCAGGGTGGCCCACTGAGTGGTCAGCGGCACGCCGGGCGGGGCCAGCTCGACCACCACGCGGCCGCGGGGGTCGAGCACGTCGCGCAGCCGGCGCAGCAGCCGCACCGGGTCGCCGCCGATGCCGACGTTGCCGTCGGCCAGCAGCGCCGACTCCCAGCGGCCCTCGCCCGGCAGCGACTCGAACACGTCGCGCAGGATCGCGGAGGCACCGCGCTGGCGGGTCTGCTCGACGGCCTCGTGCACCACGTCGATGCCGAGCACGACGTGGCCGCGGTCGGCCAGGCCGGCCGTGAGTCGACCGGGGCCGCAGCCGATGTCGATGGTGGGGCCCTTGCACCACGCCAGCAGGGCGTGGTCGGCCTCGTCGGCCTCGCGGGTCCAGTCGCCGACCGGCAGCAGCGCGGGGTCGGGGCCCATGCCGACGACGTGGCAGGTCGTGCCGCGCAGGGCGTGGCTGAAGACGGTGGAGAACGACTCGTCGCGCAGCGTCACGAGGCCACCTCCGGCGTCCAGGCCGCGGCGAAGCGCCCGCCCGGCACGAGCGCGGCGACGGCGTGGGCGTCGGCCACGGTGTCGACGTCGCGCAGCACGCCGGTGGACCCCACGCTCAGCCCGGCGGCGACCAGGGCGGCGCGGGTGTCGTCGTGGGTGGTGGGCGTCGACATCTCCACCCCGCGCAGCGCGGCGGCCGCGGCGGGGTCGCGCAGGGCGAGCACCCACCAGCCGCCGTCGTCGGCGGGACCGAGCACGGCGTCGTGGTCGAGCAGCGGCGCGGCCGCGCCGAGCAGCAGGTCGGGGGTGAGCTGGGGGGTGTCCATGCCGACCTGCACGACCGCGCCCGGGCCGGCGGCGGCCAGGACGGCGTGGGCGTGGGCGAGCCGCTCGTCGAAGCCGTCGCCCTGCTGGGCGGCGACCTGCCAGCCGCTGAGGTGGCGACGGATCTGCTCGCCGTGCACGGCGTCGAGGAGGTCGCCATCCAGCGAGAGGTGGCAGCGCTGGGGGCCGACGGCGTCGGCGCAGGCCACCAGGGTGTCGAGCAGCGACGCGGCGGCCACCTCCGCGGCCGCGGCCATGCCGATGTCGGCGCCGAGGCGGGTCTTGACGCGGCCGGCCACGGGGGCCTTGGCCACCACCAGCATGCGGGGGCCGTCGACGGCGGCGCTCACGCGAGCACCCGCGCGAAGTCGCGGGCGGTGCGCAGGGTGCCCTTCACCGAGCCCGACACCTTGGAGCGGGTGCCGGCGGCGCGGGGGTGGTAGGTGACGTCGCGCTCGGAGACCCGCCACCCGGCGCGGGTCACCTTCTGCAGCAGCTCGACGGGGTAGCCGAAGCGGCGGTCGCGGACGTCGAGGTCGAGCAGCGCCTGGCGGCGCGCGACGCGCATCGGCGCGATGTCGTGGGCCTGCATGGCGATGCGCCGGCGCAGCCAGGCCACGATCAGCGCGTTGCCGGCGCGGGCGTGCCACGGCCACACCGAGCGGTCGACGGGCCGGCGGCGGCCCACGGCGAAGTCGGCGCGCCCCGAGCGGACGTCGTCGAGCAGCGGCAGCAGCTCGGCGGGGTCGAAGGAGCCGTCGCCGTCCATGAACGCGACCAGGTCGTGGGTGGCGGCCTCCAGGCCGGTGTGCACGGCGGCGCCGTAGCCCGGCACCGCCTCGGTGACCACCCGCGCGCCGAGGCGCCGCGCGACCTTCGCGGTGCCGTCGACGGAGCCGTTGTCGACCACGATCACCGCGAACTGCGGCGGCACCGTGGGCAGCAGCGCCTCCAGCGCGGGCGCCTCGTCCTTGCAGGGGAGGACGAGGTCGCAGACGGGCACGTCGTCAACGGTAGGTGGCATCGAGGCGGACAACCCTTACGAGTCAGAGACGCCGGGACGTCCGGCAGGGTCCATCGAACCCCACGGGCCACCGTCCGGCCTTCACCCCGAGGGCCACCGTTTGCCGCGACGTTCCCCACACCCACTGTGCTGGCCGGTCGGTGGGCCCGCCGGCCGCCCGGGTCGCGCTGGCGGCGGCCTCTAGGGTCTGGCCATGGCCACGCGCTCCCCCCTCACCGGTCCTGCGGGCCACCCCCGAACCGCCGACGGTCCCGGCGGGCTGGCGGCCGACGCGCGGTCGGGTGGCCGGGCCGCGGTGTGGGGCCTGGCGGTCGCGGTCGCGCTGGTCGTGGCGGCCGTCGTGCTGCCGCGCGTGCTCGACTGGGAGACCTGGACGCGGGCCCCCCGCTCCTACAGCGACCTCGCCGTGCCGCCGCTGCACGGCTACTGGCAGCCCAAGCTGTTCGGCCCCGGCACGGTGCCGGCCGTGCTGCTGGCGCTGGCCGGGTGGCGCTGGTTCCCGCGGTGGTCGGCGACCCTGTCGTGGCACCGCCTGCTGCTCGTGTCGTACGTCGTGGCGCTGGCCTGGATGCTGTCCCTCGCACTGGTCGACGGCACCGAGGGCCTCTCCCGGGTGCTCGGCAGCGACGTCGAGTACCTGCCGACGGCCCGTGACGTCACCAGCGTGCCGACCCTGCTGGGCGAGTACGTCGACCGCATCTCCTACGCCGCCGAGGACAACTGGCCCACCCACGTCGCCGGCCACCCCCCGTTGGCGCTGCTGTTCTTCGTGGGGCTGGTGGCGGTCGGCCTGGGCGGCGACCTCGCCGCCGGCGTGGTCGTCACGGTGCTCGCCGCCACCACCGCGGTCGCGGTCATGGTGGCGCTGCGGGCGCTGGGCCACGAGGCGGTCGCCCGGCGGGCCGCCCCGTTCCTGGTGCTGGCCCCGGCCGCGGTGTTCATGGCCGTCTCGGCCGACGCGATGTTCGGGGCGCTCGGCGCCTGGGGGCTGGCGTGCCTGGCCATCGGCGCCACCCGCCCCACCCGTGGCCGGCTCGTCGCCTGGTCGGTGCTGGCCGGGCTGCTGCTGGGCGCGATGGTGATGACGTCGTACGGCCTGCCGCTGCTCGGCCTGACCGCCCTCGGGGTGCTGGTGCTGGCCCGGTCGTGGCTGCCGCTGCCGGTCGCCGCGGCGAGCGCGCTCGTGGTGGTGCTGGGCTTCGCGGTGGGCGGCTTCGCGTGGTGGGAGGCCTACCCGGTGCTGCACGACCGCTACTGGGAGGGCATCGCGGCCGACCGCCCCGCGTCGTACTGGATGTGGGGCAACCTCGCCGCGCTGGTGCTCTCGGCCGGTCCGGTGCTGGGCGCGTCGCTGGCCGTCACCGCCGTGCGCGGTCGTGAGCTGGGGCGCGGCGTGCTCTCCTCGCCGCTGCTGCTGGTGGCCACCGCCGCCGCCGCGGTGGCGGTGGCCGACCTGTCGCGGATGAGCAAGGCCGAGGTGGAGCGCATCTGGGTGCCGTTCGTGCCGTGGCTGATGATCGGCGCGGCGTTCCTGCCCGAGCGGTGGCGCCGCTGGGGGCTGGGGCTCCAGGTCGTCGCCGCCCTGGTGCTGCAGCACCTGATGTACACCACCTGGTGAGGTGGTGAGGGTGGCCCAGGCCCAGGCCCAGGCCCGGGCCCAGGCCCGGGCTCGGGCTCAGGCGCGCAGCGGGGCCGTGGCGAAGGCGGGCAGGCCCTCCTCGGGCGTGATCGCGGCGGCGAAGCCGAGCTCGACGCGGGCCCGCTCGGGCGAGGCCACGATGTGGCGCACGTCGCCGAGGCGGTAGCCGCCGGTGACCTGGGGCGCGATCTCGTGACCGCCGTCGGCCCCGGTGCCGGTCGCCACCAGCTCGGCCACCTGCTTGATCCCCACCGGGCGACCCGAGGCCACGTTGTAGGCGGCGTAGTGGCCGGTCGGGGCCGCCACGGTGGCGCGGATCGCCGCGAGGTTGGCCTGCGCCACGTCGGCGACGTGCACGAAGTCGCGCATCTGCCCGCCGTCCTCGTAGACCTGCGGCGCCTCCCCGCGCTCCAGCGACGACCGGAACATCGCGGCCACGCCGGAGTACGGCGTGTCGCGGGGCATCCCGGGCCCGTAGACGTTGTGGTAGCGCAGCGCGACCGCCGCGGCGTCGGCCTGGCGCACCCACGCGGCGGTGTAGTGCTCCTGGGCGAGCTTGCTCGCGGCGTAGCTCGAGCGCGGGTCGAGGCGGGCGTCCTCGTCGACCAGCGCCCAGCCGAGCGGACCGCCGCAGACACGGCAGTGGTTGTCGAAGTCGCCGGCCTCCAGCGCCTCCCGCGCACGCGGCGGCGGCACCTGGTCGCCGTGCTCCGGGCAGGTGTAGCGGCCTTCGCCGTAGACGACCATGCTCGAGGCCAGCACCATGCGGTCGAGCCCCGCCTCGTGCATCGCGGCCAGCAGCACCGCGGTGCCGTAGTCGTTGTGCGAGGCGTACGCCGGCAGGTCGCCGACCTTCACCCCGGCGCCGACCACGGCCGCCTGGTGGCACACCACGTCGACGCCGCGCAGCAGGTCGGCCCAGCCGTCGGCGTCGCGCACGTCGTGGGCGTGGGTGCCGGCGGGCACGGTGGCCGCGCCGTGGGCCATGTCGAGCATCATGTCGACGCGCACGACCTCGTCGCCCTGCGCCTCGAGCGCGTCGGCGACCGCGGCGCCGATGAAGCCGGCCGAGCCGGTGAGCAGGACCTTCACGCGAGGTCACCCCCGTCGTACGACGGGTGGTCGGACCCGGCGGCCGGGACGGAGCCGGGCCCCGGCACGCCGTAGGTGAGGTCGACGCCGTCGGCCCACGTCGAGCAGGAGCAGCCGTCGGGGTCCGGCAGGCCGGCGATGGTGGCGGTGAGCAGCGTCTTGAGGCGCTCGAGGTTGGCGCGGAACAGCGCGAACACCTCCTCCTGGCCCACCCCCTCGCCCGACTCGACACCGGCGTCCATGTCGGTGACCAGCGCGATCGCGGCGTAGCACTGCTGCATCTCGCGGGCCAGCGGCGCCTCGGGGTGGCCGGTCATGTTGATCAGCGACCAGCCCTGCGCGGCGTAGTGCTGCGACTCGGCGCGGGTGGAGAAGCGGGGCCCCTCGACCACGACCATGGTGCCGCCGGCGTGCACGTCCTGGTCGGTGCTCGCGGCGGCGTCGGTCACCGCGGTGCCGAGCCGGGCGCAGTACGGGTCGGCGTAGGGCAGGTGCACCGCGCCGCTCTCGACGTACGACGGGACGCGCCGGTAGGTGCGGTCGACGAGCTGGTCGGGCACCACCACGTCACCGGGGGCCACGTCGGGGCGCAGGCCGCCGACCGCGCACGGCGCCAGCACCTGGCGCACCCCCAGCGAGCGCAGCGCCCACAGGTTGGCGCGGTAGGGGATGGCGTGGGGCGGGTAGTCGTGGTGGTCGCCGTGCCGGGGCAGGAAGGCGACCGAGCGGCCCGCCACCGTGCCGACCGAGACCGCCGCCGACGGCAGGCCGTACGGCGTCTCGACGCTGACCTGCTGCGGGTCGTCGAGGAAGGAGTAGAAGCCGGTGCCACCGATCACGGCGACGTCTGCGGTCAGGGTCATGGCCGCCACTGTGCCAGCCCGGTGCCCGCCCGGCCGCCACGGGACCGCAGCCGGCACCGCAGCCGGCACCGCAGCCGGCACCGCAGCCGGCACCGCGGCCGGCACCGCGGCCGGCCGCGTGTCACCGCTTCGAGGCCGGCAGCTCCAGCACCCGCCACACCGCGGCCCACACCTCCTTGGGCGCGACCCCCGCGGCCAGGGCCTCGCTCGCGGTGCGGCCGCCGAGCTCACCGATCACGAACAGCTCGGCCCACGGACGGGCGGAGGCCTCCCCCAGCGCCTCGTCGAGCCGCGACCAGAACTCCGTGTGCCTCATGCGCCCATGATGCCGCGCCCCGCCGACACCCCCCGACCCCGCGTCACGGCCCCTCGGTGGTGCGGGACGTCATACGAACCGTGGAGTCGCCTCCACGAAACGCATGACGTCCACCCCAGTGGGTCCCGACACCCGTTGTCCCGGCCCTCCGGCGGGCCGGGACGTCATACGAACCGTGGAGTCGCCTCCACGAAACGCATGACGTCCACCCCGGTGGGTCCCAACACCCGTTGTCCCGGCCCTCCGGCGGGCCGGGACGTCATACGAATCGTGGAGTCGCCTCCACGAAACGCATGACGTCCGCCCCCGGGCGGCCCCCGGGCGAGCCCCCGGGCGGCGTGGGCGGAGCCCGGGTCGGTCAGCCGGAGCGGTGGGCGACCACCTCGAGCCAGGCCGTGTCGCGCAGGCCGGTGCGCCGGCCGACCCGCTCGACGCGCCACCCGGCGCCCGCGACCGCGGCGCGCAGGGCGGGCTCGCGCCACAGCACGAAGCGGCGGGCCGACCCGATCGTGCCGTGCACCGACCAGGCGTCGCCGTCGCCCTCCTTCAGGCTGGCCACCAGCAGCCCACCGGGGCGCGTCACCTCGGCGAGCCGGGCGAGAACCCGGGGCAGGTCGTCCCGCTCGACGTGCAGGAGGCAGGCGCTGGCCCACACCACGTCGTGGGGCCCCGCGGGGCTGCGCAGGTCGTCGGTGAGCGGGTCGAGCCGCTCGGCGTCGTGACCGTCGGCGCGCAGCAGGTCGACGAAGGCCGCGGTGACGTCGGTGCGGCGCACCGTGAGCCCGCGCGCCTCCAGGGCGAGGGCGTCGCGACCGCCGCCGCTGCCGATCTCCAGCACCCGCCCGCCGGGCGCTCGCGACGCCACCTCGTCGACGAGCCGCGCGGTCTCGTCGACCAGGGTCGCGGTGGCCGCGCGGTAGGCCTCGGCGTCGTGCTCGTAGGCACCGACGGTGACCGCGCGCGCGGCGTCGCGCACGTCCCAGAGGTGGTGCACGTCGTCGTGCAGGTGGTAGCGGCCCAGCGACTCGACGGTGAAGACGCTGCCGTTGCTGCGCGTGCCCGGGCGGGACCGGTCGGCGTCGGCCACGGCGTCGTACGCCGCGGCGACCTCCTCGGCCGCCTCCCCCAGCTCCGCGGCGACCCGGACGGGGTCGAGCTCGGCGTAGCGGCCCGCGGCGGCCGCGGCGTCCTGGTCCCAGTCGGCGAAGCGCGGGTCGTCGGTGTCGAGCATCGCCCGCAGCCGGCCCAGGAACACCCGGTGCACGTCGCGCACGTGGGCGGCGTACTCCAGCACCGACCAGCGCCCGGGGTCGGTGCGCACCGCCGGGTCGGGCCCGCCGGCGACGGTGAGCAGCGCCCGCCAGCCGGCGGCGTCGGCGCGGAGCCGGCCACCGAGGTCGGCGGGGTCGACGGTCGTGGCGTCGTGCCCGCACTCGGGGCAGGGCCGGTCGAGCACCCACGTCCAGTCCTTCGTGTCGGGCCGGATCGTCACGTCGTCCACCACGCCCCGCACCCTAGGCGGGCGCGGCGACGTCGTTCCACCCCGTCACCGGGGCCATCGGGGGGAGGTCGGGTGTCGGTGCCGCCGTGTTGACTGGCCACATGCCGGAGACCGTCGACCCGCTCGCGCGGTTCAGCGAGCCCACCCGCACGTGGTTCGCGGCGGCGTTCGCCGAGCCGACCCCCGCGCAGGCCGGGGCGTGGGACGCGATCGGCGCGGGGCGCCACGCGCTGGTGGTCGCCCCCACCGGGTCGGGCAAGACGCTCTCGGCGTTCCTCTGGTCGCTCGACCGGCTGCTGAGCAGCGCGGTGCCCGACGACAAGCAGAAGCGCTGCCGCGTGCTCTACGTCTCCCCGCTGAAGGCCCTGGCCGTCGACGTCGAGCGCAACCTGCGCGCCCCGCTCACCGGCATCCGCCACACCGCCGACCGGCTCGGCGCCGAGGTCTCGGAGGTGCGGGTGGGGCTGCGCTCGGGCGACACCAGCCCCGCCGACCGGCGCAAGCTCACGACCTCCCCGCCCGACATCATGATCACCACCCCCGAGTCGTTGTTCCTGATGCTCACCTCGCAGGCCCGGGAGTCGCTGCGCGGCATCGAGACCGTCATCGTCGACGAGGTGCACGCCGTGGCCGGCGGCAAGCGCGGCGCCCACCTCGCGCTCACCCTCGAGCGCCTCGACGCGCTGCTCGAGCGCCCGGCCCAGCGCATCGGGCTCTCGGCCACCGTGCGCCCGCTGGAGGAGGTGGCCCGGTTCCTGGGCGGCTCCGCGCCCGTCGACATCGTGGCGCCCCCCTCCAGCAAGGAGTGGGAGCTGGAGGTCGTGGTGCCGGTGGAGGACATGACCGCGCCCGGCGGCTTCGACGAGGACGACGAGGAGTCCGGCGCCCGGGCGGCCTCGATCTGGCCCCACGTCGAGGAACGGGTGGTCGACCTGATCGAGTCCCACCGCTCCACCATCGTCTTCGCCAACTCCCGCCGGCTCTCGGAGCGGCTCACCGCGCGGCTGAACGAGATCGCCAACGAGCGCGCCGGCGTCGAGGCGGCGCCCGGCGACCTGGTGCCCGTGCCCGCCCCGCCGGCGCAGGTGATGGCGCAGGCCGGGTCGTCGGCCGGCGCCGGCGAGACCCCCGGTGCCGTGGTCGTCGCCAAGGCCCACCACGGCTCGGTGTCGAAGGAGCAGCGCGCCCTCATCGAGGACGACCTGAAGCGCGGCCGGCTGCCCGCGGTGGTCGCCACCAGCAGCCTCGAGCTCGGCATCGACATGGGCGCGGTCGACCTCGTCGTGCAGATCGAGTCGCCGCCGTCGGTGGCCAGCGCGCTGCAGCGCGTGGGGCGCGCCGGTCACCAGGTCGGCGAGGTGTCGCGCGGGGTGCTGTTCCCCAAGCACCGCGGCGACCTCGCCCAGACCGCCGTCGCGGTGCAGCGCATGCGCAGCGGCGCCATCGAGTCGCTGCGGGTGCCGACCAACCCCCTCGACGTGCTGGCCCAGCAGGTGGTGGCGATGACGGCCCTCGAGCCGTGGGGCGTCGACGACCTCTTCGACCTGGTGCGCCGCTCGGCGCCGTTCACCGGCCTGCCGCGCTCGGCCTTCGACGCCACCCTCGACCTGCTCAGCGGCCGCTACCCCTCCGACGAGTTCGCCGAGCTGCGCCCGCGCATCGTGTGGGACCGGGTCACCGGCGAGCTCACCGGACGACCCGGCGCCCAGCGCCTCGCGGTCACCAGCGGCGGCACCATCCCCGACCGCGGCCTGTTCGGGGTGTTCCTGGTCGGCGGCGAAGGGCCCGGCCGGCGGGTGGGCGAGCTCGACGAGGAGATGGTCTACGAGTCGCGGGTGGGCGACGTGTTCGCCCTCGGCGCCACCTCCTGGCGCATCGAGGACATCACCCACGACCGGGTCCTGGTCACCCCCGCCCCCGGCATCCCCGGCAAGCTGCCCTTCTGGAAGGGCGACAGCCTCGGCCGCCCGGCCGAGCTCGGCGAGGCCATCGGCACGTTCGTGCGCGAGCTGGGCGCGATGCCACGGGCGAAGGCCGAGGCGCAGGTGCGCGCCGGCGGCCTCGACGAGTGGGCTGCGAGCAACCTGCTGACCTACCTCCACGAGCAGCTCGAGGCCACGAATGTCTTGCCCAGCGACCGCACCCTGCTGGTCGAGCGCTTCCGCGACGAGCTCGGCGACTGGCGCCTGGTGCTGCACTCGCCCTACGGCACGCCGGTGCACGCCCCGTGGGCGCTGGCCCTCAACGCCCGGCTGCGCGAGCGCTACGGCGTCGACGGCCAGGCCGTGGCCTCCGACGACGGCATCGTCATCCGCATCCCCGACACCGACGCCGAGCCGCCCGGCGCCGACGTCGTGGTCTTCGAGGCCGACGAGGTCGACGACCTGGTCACCCAGGAGGTCGGCGGCTCCGCGCTGTTCGCCTCCCGCTTCCGCGAGTGCGCCGCGCGGGCGCTGCTGCTGCCGCGACGCGACCCCGGACGCCGCTCGCCGCTGTGGCAGCAGCGCCAGCGCTCCGCCGCGCTGCTCGAGGTGGCGTCGAAGTACCCGTCGTTCCCCATCGTGCTCGAGGCCGTGCGCGAGTGCCTCCAGGATGTCTACGACCTGCCCGCGCTCGTCGCGCTGATGCGTCGCGTCGAGCGGCGCGAGGTGCAGGTCGTCGACGTCGCCACGCCCTCGCCGTCGCCGTTCGCGCGCAGCCTGCTCTTCGGCTACGTCGCGCAGTTCGTCTACGAGGGCGACTCCCCCCTGGCCGAGCGCCGCGCTGCCGCGCTCTCCCTCGACCAGGGCCTCCTCGCCGAGCTGCTCGGGCGCGCCGAGCTGCGCGAGCTGCTCGACCCCGAGGTGCTCACCGAGGTGGAGGCCGAGCTGCAGCGGCTCACCGACGAGCGGCGCGCCCGCGACGCCGAGGGCGTCGCCGACCTGCTGCGCCTGCTCGGCCCGCTCAGCACCGAGGAGATCGTGGCCCGCTCGGTGCCCGACGCCGACGTGACGGGCTGGCTCGGGGCACTGGCCGACAGCCGCCGCGTGGTGCACCTGCGGATGGCCGGGGCGGAGCGCTGGAGCGCCATCGAGGACGTCGGGCGCCTGCGCGACGGGCTCGGCACCCCCGTGCCGCCCGGCACCCCTGACGCCTTCACCGACCCGGTCGAGGACCCCATCGGCGACCTGGTCGCCCGCTACGCCCGCACCCACGGCCCGTTCACCACCGACCAGGTGGCCGAGCGGCTGGGCCTGGGCGCCGCGGTGGTGCGCCACACCCTGCAGCGCCTCGCCGGGCAGGGGCGGGTGCTCGAGGGCGAGTTCCGCCCGGCCGGCTCCGGCAGCGAGTGGTGCGAGGCGGAGGTGCTGCGCCGGCTGCGGCGGCGCTCGCTGGCGCGGCTGCGCAAGGAGGTCGAGCCCGTCGACCCCGAGGCGCTGGGTCGCTTCCTGCCCGCCTGGCAGCACGTGTGGGCGGCCTCGACGTCCGGTCGCGGCGGGCTGCGCGGCGTCGACGGCGTGCTCGCGGCCGTCGACCAGCTCGCCGGCTGCGCCGTGCCGGCGTCCGCGCTGGAGCCGCTGGTGCTGGCGGCGCGGGTGCGCGACTACGAGCCGTCCTACCTCGACGAGCTCACCGCCTCCGGCGAGGTGGTCTGGGCCGGTCACGGACCGCTGCCCGGCGCCGATGGGTGGGTCTCCCTCCACCTCGCCGACCAGGCGCCGCTGACCCTGCCCGAGCACGAGCCGTTCGCCCACAGCGAGCTGCACCAGGCGGTGCTCGACGCGCTGGCAGGCGGCGGTGCGTGGTTCTTCCGCCAGCTCGCCCAGCAGGTGCAGGCCGCCGGCGAGACCGCCACCGACCAGGCCGTCTCGGCGGCGCTGTGGGAGCTGGTGTGGTCCGGGCGCGTCAGCAACGACACGCTGACGCCGCTGCGCGCCCTGACCCGCGCCGGCAACGCCAGCCACCGCACCCGTCGCCCGCCGCCGCGGCTGCGCATGTCGTCGACCACCGGCGGGCGCGCGGCCTCCCGGCCGGCGCCGCGCACCGGTCCGCCGGAGACCGCGGGTCGCTGGGCGATGCTGCCCGAGCTCGACCCCGACCCGACCCGCCGGGCCCACGCCACCGCCGAGCGCCTGCTCGACCGCCACGGCGTGGTCATCCGCGGCGCGGTGGTGCAGGAGCGGGTGCCGGGCGGGTTCGCCGCGGTCTACAAGGTGCTCTCGGCGTTCGAGGACTCCGGGCGCTGCCGGCGCGGGTACTTCGTCAGCGGGCTGGGCGCCGCCCAGTTCGGCACCGCCGGGGCCATCGACCGGCTGCGCACCTTCAGCGAGGCCGCCGAGGGCTCCTCGCGCAGCAGCGGCGACGACAAGCCCGTCGCGGTGGCCCTGGCCGCGACCGACCCCGCCAACCCCTACGGCGCGTCGCTGCCGTGGCCGGTGCGCGAGGGCGGCGAGGCAGCCGAGGGCGAGAAGGGTCACCGGCCCGGCCGCAAGGCCGGCGCGCTGGTGGTGCTCGTCGACGGCGAGCTCACGCTCTACGTCGAGCGCGGCGGGCGCACCCTGCTCACCTGGACCGACGACGCCGACCGGCTCGGCGCCGCCGCGCAGTCGCTGGCCGACGCGGCCCGCGCGGGTGCGCTCGGGCGGATGACGGTGGAGAAGGCCGACGGCACCGCGCTGCTCGGCGGGGGCACGACGCCGCTGCGCGAGGCGCTGCAGTCGGCCGGGTTCCTGGCGACCCCGCGGGGCCTGCAGCTGCGGAGCCGCGGTGCCTGAGGGCGACACCGTCTACCGCGCCGCTCGGCTGCTCGACCGGGCGCTGTCGGGCCACGACCTCACCCGCACCGACTTCCGGGTCCCGCAGCTGGCCACCACCGACCTCGGCGGCGGGCGGGTGGTGACCACGGTGTCGCGCGGCAAGCACCTGCTCACCCGCATCGAGCACGTCAGCGGGCGGTGGACCCTGCACACCCACCTGAAGATGGAGGGCGCCTGGCGCGTCGTGGCCACCGGTGTGCGCTGGACGCGACCCAGCCACCAGGCCCGGGTGGTCCTCGACGTCGGTCCCCGCCACGCCGTCGGCTTCTCCCTCGGCATCGTGGAGCTGCTGCCGACCACCGAGGAGCACACGGTGGTCGGCCACCTCGGCCCCGACCTGCTCGGGCCCGACTGGGACGAGCCGGAGGCGCTGCGGCGCCTGCACGTCGACGACGCCGTGGAGGTGGGCGACGCCCTGCGCGACCAGACCCGGCTCGCCGGGCTCGGCAACATGTACGTCGCCGAGCTGTGCTTCGTCACCGGCGTGCATCCCCGCACCCCGGTCGGCGCGGTGCGCGACCTGCCCCGCATGGTGCGCCGCGGGCGGGCGATGCTCGACCTCAACAAGGAGCGGGCGGTCCAGTCGACCACCGGCGACCTGCGCGAGCGCAACCGGATGTGGGTCTACCGCCGCGACCACGCGCCCTGCCGGCGCTGCCGCACCCCGGTCGAGGTGGGCATGCAGGGGCCGCTGGGGCGGGAGCGGGCGATCTACTGGTGCCCGTCCTGCCAGCCCGCGCCGGTCGGCTGAGCCGGCCGGCGCTGCTCGTCGCCGTTGCCGCAGGCGCGGAGGTGGGTCAGGCGGCGGAGGCGACGACGGGACGCGGGGTGCGGTCGGGCACGGGGAGCCGGGTGGCCACGGTCGCGGCCTCCTCGAGCACGGCGGCGTCGGAGACGGCCTGCAGCACCGACGACAGCGGCACGTCGAGCGCCTGGCACAGCGACCACAGCAGCTCGGAGGACGCCTCCTTCTGCCCGCGCTCGATCTCGGAGATGTAGCCGAGGCTGACCCGGGCCTCCTCGGAGACCTCGCGGAGGGTCATCCCGCGCTCCATGCGCTCGGCGCGGAGCACGTCGCCGAGAAGGCGGCGGAAGAGCACCATGCGAGCCTCCGTTGCTGGGTCCGAGCGGGGAGCGATCGGTCTGCTGGGGGCAACGCTACCGGAGTGGGTGCTGTTCCCCCGGCAGGTCCCCGTGCTCACCGGGCGCCGCGCCCCTCTGGCCGGCCTCGCTGCCAGTGCTGTCGCCGGTGCCGTCGCCGGGCGCGTCGCCGGTCCCGTCGCGGGTCCCCGGGCCGGCGTCGGAGAGCCGGCCGAGCAGGCCCAGCAGCGCCTCGAGGCAGGTGGCGTCCTGCACCGCCGACCGGTCGCCGCCCAGGTCGAGCGACAGCACCGTCACCCCGTCCGGGCCGGCGACCCCGACGTACACGGTGCCGACGGGCTTGCCCTCCTGGGGCTCCGGTCCGGCGACGCCGGTGGTGGCCAGCCCCCAGCCGGCACCGGTCAGCGCACGCACGCCGCGGGCCATCGCCGCGGCGCAGTCGGCCGAGACCACGCCGTGCTCGGCCACCACCTGCTCCGGCACGCCGAGCACGCTGACCTTGAGGTCGGTGGCGTAGGTGACGGCACCCCCGCGGAAGGTGGCCGACACCCCCGGCACCGACGTCATCGCCGCCGCCAGCCGGCCCCCGGTGAGCGACTCGGCGGTCCCGAGGGTCTCCCCGCGGGCGGCGAGCGCCTCGTGCACCCGCGCCGCGGCGGCCGGCAGCTCCTTCGACGCTCGGGTGCGGGCCATGGCCCGACCCTGCCACACCGGGGACCGCCCGCCACGTGCCCCGACGTGCCCCGACGTGCCCCGACCTGCTCCGACCGGCACCGGCCCGCCCGTAGGCTCCCGCCATGGCTCTGCCCATCGAGGACTACGCACTCATCGGCGACCGGCGCACCGCCGCCCTGGTCGGCCGCGACGGCTCGGTCGACTGGCTGTGCCTGCCGCGCTTCGACTCCCCCTCCTGCCTCACCGCGCTGCTCGGCACGCCGGAGGACGGCCGGTGGCAGCTGGCGCCGTCGGTGCCCTACTCCACCGAGCGCCGCTACGTCGGCTCCTCCACCGTGCTGGA
This sequence comes from Nocardioides sp. FY1077, assembly GCF_058681775.1. NCBI lineage: Bacteria > Bacillati > Actinomycetota > Actinomycetes > Propionibacteriales > Nocardioidaceae > Nocardioides > Nocardioides sp. FY1077. Next base: position 175,186 of record NZ_JBZWDB010000003.1, read on the forward strand.
GACCACCTTCACCACCGCGGAGGGCCAGGTGACGGTGACCGACCTGATGCCGCGCGGCACCGACCGCGCCGACCTGGTGCGGCGGGTCACCGGCGTGCGCGGGCGGGTGCCGGTGCACCACGAGTGGCGCCTGCGCACCGACTACGGCCGGGTGCGCCCGTGGGTGCGCCGCGAGACGATCGGCGGCGAGGCGGTGATCACGGCGGTCGCCGGGCCCGACAAGCTGGTGCTGCGCGGCCCGCGGCTGCCGGTGGCCGTCGACCACACCCACGCCGACGACTTCGAGGTGGCCGCCGGCGACGAGCTGACCTTCTCGATGGTGTGGCTGCCCTCCCACGCCACCCCCGCCACGCTGGGACGCCTCGACGACCGCATCGCGGCGTCGACCGCCGAGGACGAGGCGTGGGCCGCGACGTGTCGCACCGACATCCCCCACGCCGACGTCGTGCGCCGCTCGCTGCTGACGCTGCGCCTGATGACCCACGCCAGCACGGGCGGCATCGTGGCCGCCCCCACCACCTCGCTGCCCGAGGACTTCGGCGGCGAGCGCAACTGGGACTACCGCTTCTGCTGGCTGCGCGACGCCGCGCTCACCCTGGGCTCGCTGCTGGAGGCCGGCTACACCGAGGAGGCCGCGCTGTGGCGCGACTGGCTGCTGCGCGCGGTCGCCGGCGACCCCGAGGACCTGCAGGTGATGTACGGCGTCGACGGCTCGCGGCGGCTGCCGGAGTCGGAGCTCGACCACCTCGCCGGGTACGCCGGGTCGCGCCCGGTGCGGATCGGCAACGGCGCGGTGGGCCAGCGCCAGCACGACGTGCTGGGCGAGGTGATGGAGGCGCTGGCGGTGGTGCGCGAGCGCATCGGCGACGCCGACCCCAACGCGTGGGCGCTGCAGCGGGCCATGGTCGAGGACCTCGCGGGGCACTGGCGCGAGCCCGACCACGGCATCTGGGAGATCCGCGGCGAGCCCCGGGCGTTCACCCACTCCCGCGCGATGGTGTGGGTGGCCTTCGACCGCGCCGTGCGCGCCGTGGAGGACCACGGCCTCGAGGGGCCGGTGGAGCGCTGGCGCACGATCCGCGACGAGGTGCGCGAGCTGGTGCTCACCGAGGGCTGGGACGCCGAGCGCCGCACGTTCGTGCAGCACCCCGACACCCGCGAGGTCGACGCCTCGCTGCTGGTGCTCAGCACCTGCGGCATCCTGCCCGGCGACGACCCCCGCCTGCTCGGCACCATCCGCGCCGTCGAGGAGGACCTGCTGCGCGACGGGCTGGTGATGCGCTACCGCACCTCCAGCGGCGTCGACGGCCTGTCGGGTGACGAGCACCCGTTCGTGGCCTGCTCGTTCTGGCTGGTCTCGGCGTACGCCGCCGCCGGCCGGCTCGACGACGCCCGCGCACTCCTCGACCGCCTCGTGGGCCTGGTCAACGACGTGGGGCTGATGGCCGAGGAGTACGACCCGGTGGCCGAGCGGATGGCCGGCAACTTCCCGCAGGCCTTCAGCCACCTCGCGCTGGTGCAGGCCGTGTTCCACCTCGCGGCGGCCGAGCAGGCCTGAACCCACGCTGGGACGCAGGACGGGGCCCTGCCCGTGGGCAGGACCCCGTCCGACTGGTGCTGGGTGGTGCTGGGTGGTGCTGGGTGGTGCTGGGTGGTGCTGGGGTCAGCGCTGCACGTCGACGGTCACGACGGTGCGGGCGGTCTCACCGTCGGGACCGGTGTAGGTGACCACGACCTGCTTCTCCCCCACCCGCTTGAAGGTGGAGTTGAGCCGAACCGTCGCCACGCCGTTGTCGAGCTCGGCGGTGCGGTAGCCCGCACCGGGAGGGTTGACCCGCACGGTGCCGGCGGCGCGGACGCCGTCGATGGTCACCTTCACGCGGAACGACACCTTGGTCTCGTCCACGACCACGCGCTTGGGCGAGGTCGTCACGTCGACGGACACCTCGTCGGCGTCGGCGGGCTCCACGACGTAGGTGAACGTCGTGGTGGAGGGCTCGGTGACGGCGTCACCGGAGTAGGCCGCGGTCAGCGTGTAGGTACCGGCGTCGAGGTCGCCCGGCACGGTGACCGTGGCCGACCCGCCGGTGACCTCGGCGTCGCCCAGCTCGGTCGAGCCGTTGCTGATCGTGACCGTGCCGGTGGCGGTGGCGGGGGTGACCGTCACGGTGACGGTGCCCTCCTCGCCCTCGGTGACGGTCGTCGTGGGGGCGCTCACGGTCGAGGGCACGACCGGGTCGGGCTCCTCGGTCAGGTCGAGGCCCATGACCACGGGGTCGTGGTCGGAGGAGCGGTACGGGCCCGGCTGGTGGAAGTTCGTCGGGCTGTAGTTGAACCGGCTGTACTCGAAGTAGACCGACTCCGGGGAGTTGATGTTCCAGATGTCGTGACCGGTCATCGCCTCGAGGGCCACGTCGTTGGCGAGCACGTGGTCGAGCGAGCCCGACAGGCCGCTGAAGGAGTAGGAGTACTCCGCGTCGTCGCCCTGGCCGCCCTCGATGTTGGTGTAGCCGGCGCCGTAGAGCACCTGCAGCGGGTCCTCCTGGGAGTAGGAGTTGAAGTCGCCCACGAGCAGGACGGCCTCGGCCTTGGACTGCTCCTGCACACCGGGCAGCCAGTCGCGCAGCGCGGTGGCCTGACGGACGCGGTCGGGGTTGGCGTTGCCCTGGCCGGTGCCGTCGTTGACCCCGGAGCCCTTCGACTTGAAGTGGTTGACCACGAACAGGAACGGCGTGCCGCCGTCGACCGGCGCGAAGGTCTGCGCGATCGGCTCACGCGCGTTGTCGAAGGCCTGGCCCGAGCTGCTCTGGTCGCCCAGGGCGCGGGCCTCGCCGACGCGCTCGACGGCGGCCGGCTTGTAGATGATGGCGTTGCTGATGACGTCCATCTCGCTGGCGGCGGGCAGGTCGGTCGAGGACGGGTTGGCCGCCCAGGTGCCGGCGCCGGCGTCGGCGTTCAGCGCCGCGACGAGCGCCTTGGTGGCCTCGTCGGCGGTCTCGCCCAGGGCGAGGGAGTTCTCGATCTCCATCAGGCCCACGACGTCGGCGTCGAGGGTGTTGATCGCCGAGACGATCTTCTCCTGCTGGCGCGCGAAGTCCTCGGGGTCCCAGGCGCCGCGCTGGTCGCAGCCGCCGGAGACGTTGTTGCCGTCGCCGTCCTTGTCGGGGAAGGTGTCGCAGCCGCCGTCGCCGACGTTGTCGTTGTCGGCGTCACCGAGGGTGGTGAAGTAGTTCAGCACGTTGAACGACGCGACCTTCAGGTCGGCGGTGCCGTCGGCGTTGATCCGCGCCTCGTCGGGGGCGGCGGTGCGGGTGTTCTCGAACGTCGCCGGCGACGTGGTGGTGTAGTCCGGGCCGCTCACGGTCTGCAGCGGCTGGAAGCGGTACGTCGGCGCGCTGGGCGAGCCGCCCTGCGAGAACACCACGTCCTTCGTGAACGTGGCCGCCGCACCGACGCGCACCGGGTTCTCGTTCGAGAGGTACGGCGGGGTCAGCGTCTTGCCGTTGGCGGTGGCGCTGTACGTCGTGCCCGACGCGTCGTCGAGCACGATCGACCGCGCGGCGTTGTCGGCCTCGACCGCGGCGATCGCCTCGGCGTTCTGCGCGTCGGCGACCTCGGTGGGCTGGATCAGCGGCTTGTCGCCGAGCGCGAGGCCGACCTCGCCGAACTGGTTGGTCGAGAAGGTGTTGGTGACGGTGAAGTCGTCGGTGGGCCGGTAGAGCATGCCCTCCAGCGACTCCTTCTCCGCGGCGGTGTCGGGCCACGAGGTGGTCGTGGTCGCGGTGACCGGCGCGCCGGCCTGCTCGAGCACCTGCGTGCCGGCGGCCGAGGAGACCACCTGGGTCTGGCCGGCGTACTCGTCGACCTCGCCGGTGACCTCGACGCTCTGGCCGGGCTGGACCGAGACCGTGCCGGAGCCGTTGGGGTAGTAGACGAAGACGCCGTCGGAGCCGGTGCGAGTCGCCGGGTCGGTCGGGCCGCCCGTGCCGGGGGTCTGCACGTAGAACCCGTAGAGGAACTGCGGGGCCGCGGTCACCACGCCGGTGGTGGTCACCGGGTCGCCCTCGAGGGGCGAGGTGGTGCCGGTGCCCTGGATCTCGCGGATGGTGGCGTCGACGGGCTCCGGCTCGGGCTCGGGCTCGGCAGCGGAGGCGGCCGGGGTCGGCTCGGCGACGACGAAGTCGACACTGTTGTCGTCGGTGTCAGCGGCGGTGCGCTGCGCCGAGGTGGTGTTGCCGAGCGCGGCGGTCCGGGCGGTCTCGAACGAGGTCGCCGAGCTGCTGGCACCCACGAAGTCGATGATGCCGGGCGCGGAGATCACGCTTCCGGACGGCGGGGTCAGGGCCTGCGTGCCGGACGACAGCCACACCTGCCCGCCACCGCCGGCCATGGCGATGGTGCCGGTGGCGTTGGGCGTCGGCAGCGGGGTCGTGCCGCCGGTGCCCTTCGCCTCCTGGATGAGGTAGCGACCACCGGCGGGCACGGACCCGGTCAGCGCCGTCACCGCGCCGGCACCGGTACCGGTGGCGCTGCGGTACTGCACCGACATGCCGTCGACGGAGATCGCCGCGGTGGTCGGGTTGTGGAGCTCGATGAAGTCGTGGGTGTAGACGGCGCCGGAGTTGCCTCCACCGCCGTAGACCTCACTGATCACCAGGCCGGTGCTGGGCACCGCCGACGCCGGCGTCGACACCAGACCGGTGACGGCGGCAGCGAGGCTGAACGCCCCGGCCAGGGGGAGGGCGACCCGACGGGTCGCCCGGGACGAGATGGGCATGACGAACCTTCCGAGGAGGAGAGGGACCTGCGGGGACCCGGACGGGTCCCGGAGGAGGGGGGTGCCGCACGGAGGGGCCTGCCGCCGCAGCGGCAGGCCCCTCGTGCGGACGGGTCGATCAGGGAGCGGCGACCGGCACGACGGCGGTGGTGCCGCTCGGGTCGGCGACGAGCTCGACGACACCGCCGGTGGAGCCGGCGGGCACGGTGACGGTGACCTCCGAGGTGCCGTTGGTCACCGGGAAGGTGCCGAGGACGGTGCGGGTGGCGCCGTTCACGTAGGTCGCGGTGACCGTCGTGTTCAGCGGGCTGCCGAGCGAGGTGAGGTCGAGCGAGGTGAGCGTGAAGCTCTCCTCGGCACCGGCCGCGATCGCCTGGGGCAGGCCCGTGGCGAAGACCTGCTGGCGGGCGTAGTCGGGCGCCAGCGAGGCGTTGGCCTCGAGGTACTCACGCCACAGCTCGGCGTCGAGCAGACCGGTGTCGACGAAGCTGCCCTGGGCGAAGGCGCGGAAGTTGTCGCCACCCGAGGCCAGGAAGGACAGCGTCGAGACGGTGTAGGTCTCCTCGGGGTCCAGCGGCTCCCCGCTGATGCGCACCGAGGTGATCCGGGAGCCGGCCGCAGCGGTCGGGTCGGCGATGACGTTCACGTTGTCGGACATGCCGAGCTGGGCGTAGGCCCGCGACGGCACGGTGCCGTCGGGGTTCGTCTGCCACTGCTGCTCCAGGACCGCCTTGAGCTGGGCGCCGGTGAGCTCCACGATGGCCACGGTGTTGTTGAACGGCAGCACCGCGTTGGCCTCGGCGAAGGTCACCACGCCGTCGGTGTTGGCGGGGTTGCTCGAGGTGTCGCCGGCGTAGAGCAGCTCGGCGCGCAGGCCCCCGGAGTTCGTCAGGCCCAGGTCGGGCTCGGCGAAGTCGGAGACGCCGTCACGCAGGGCGTTGGCGACCAGGCCGCCGAGAGTCGACTCGAGCTGGCGCTGGTCGCGGCCCGTCTTGGGGTCGGCGACCGTGTAGCCGTCGGGGCCGTAGGTGCCACCGGCGTAGGCGGTGGTGATGTCGTCGGTGATCGACCCGACCGGCGTGTTGCCGACCTCGGCGGCCTCGGCCAGCGCGCGGTCGGTGATCTCCTTGACCTCGACCACGGCCGGGTACTCGAGGTTCTCCGCCGCGGCACGGGCGACGTTGGCCTGGTCGTAGGCCTTGACCCGGCCGGTGCGCTGGTTGACGCTCAGCGTGATGCGACCGACGTTCTCGCCGTAGGAGCCGGTCTGCAGGACCGGACGGGTGCGCTGGCTGTCCGGCACGGGGCCGTCCCAGGCGTACTGCTTGTGGGTGTGGCCGGTGAAGATGGCGTCGACCTGCGCGTCGGTCTTGGTGACGATGCGGGCGAAGGCGCCGCCCTCGGCGATCTCCTCCTCGATGGTGGCACCCGCCGGGGCGCCCTCGCCGGCCCCCTCGTGGTACTCCGCCACGATGACGTCGGCCTCGCCGTTGCCGGCCTCGCCGTCGGAGAGCTGGCGCGCGACGCGGTTGACCGCGGCCACCGGGTCGCGGAACTCGAGGTTGTCGATGCCCGCCGGGCTCACCAGGCTGGGGGTCTCCTTGGTCACCGCGCCGATGACGCCGACGGTGACGCCGGCCCGCTTGAACGTGTCGTACGCCGGGAGTGCGCGCCGGCCGCCCTTCAGGAAGACGTTGGCACCGAGGTAGTCGAAGTCGGCCGACTCGGACACGCGGCCGGCGAGGTCGGCGTAGCCGCGGTCGAACTCGTGGTTGCCGACGGCCGAGGTCTTCAGGTCGAGGGCGTCCAGCACGTCGAGGGTGGGCTCGTCGGCGGCCTGGCTGGAGGCGAACAGCGAGGCGCCGATGTTGTCGCCGGCGCTGAGGAACAGGGTGCGCCGCGGGCCGTTGGCCTCCTTCAGCGCCTCCACGGTCGTGGCGACCTTGGTGGTGTTCGCGTCGATGCGACCGTGGAAGTCGTTGATGTTGAGCATGGTGAGCTTGACGACCTTGTCGCCTTCGGCGGCGGCCGGCTGCGGAGCAGCGACGACGGGGGTGGTGCCGAGCAGCGAGAGGGACATGGCCGCGAGGCCGAGACCCATCCCGGCAGCGACGGGACGAGCGGCCCGGGTGGACCAGGAACGAGAAGACACGAGTGGGAGATCCTTCACACGAATGGATGAGACCTCGGGACCCTAACCTCGGACCCCCCTCGTCGAACCGAGACCGCGGATGACAACTGTGTTACGACTTGGGGTCGCTGGCCGCGTCGGCACCCGCGCCGTGGCCGGTCCCGGTATCGGCACCCTCGCCGGGCCCGCCGCTGCGCAGGCTGTGGCGCTGCTGCCAGACCCCCCGGTAGAACTCGTAGCCCGACCACAGCGTGAGCGCCACGGCGATGGCCAGCGCCGCCTGGGCGACGTAGAAGACCACCTCGCCGGGCACCTCGAGGGCCGCCGGCAGGTCGGGGTCGCGCAGCGGCAGCACCAGCAGGCCCAGCGCCAGCGCCTGCACCGTGGTCTTGAGCTTGCCGAGGTCGGCGGCCGCGATCACGATCCGCTTGAGCACCGAGAGCCGCAGGACCGTGACGCTCCACTCGCGCAGCAGGACCAGCACGGTGACCCACCACCACACGTCGCCCACGATCGACAGGCCGATCAGGGCCATGCCGGTGATCGCCTTGTCGGCGATCGGGTCGGCGATCTTGCCGAAGTCGGTGACCAGGTTGCGGGCGCGGGCGATGTCGCCGTCGATCTTGTCGGTGATCATCGCGGCGACGAAGATGACCCAGGCCACGCAGCGCCAGGTGACGGAGTCGCCGCCGTCGACGAGCAGCGCGGCGGCGAAGAACGGCACCGCCACGATGCGCAGGGTGGTCAGCGCGTTCGGCAGGTTCCAGTTGCTGGGGGCGGTGGCGGGCTGCTGGCCCACCGGCTCCCCCACGGGCGGCTGCTGGCTCATCGCACCTCTCCGGTGGTCTCGGCGACGAGGTCGACCCCGTCGGTGGCCACGACGGTAGCGGTCACCAGCCGCCCCACGGGGGCGGTGCAGTCGCGCACCAGGGTGGTGCCGTCGACCTCGGGGCCCTGGTGGGCGGCGCGGCCCTCGACCCAGCCGTCCTCCACCGACTCCACGAGCACCTCCACGACCTCGCCGAGGCGCTCCTCCGCCCGCTGGGCGTTGAGCTCCTCGACCAGGGCGGTGACGTGCTCGGTGCGGGCGCGCACCTCGTCGTCGTCGAGCTTGCCGCCGTACGACGCGGCCTCGGTGCCGTCCTCGTCGGAGTAGCCGAAGACGCCGGTGACGTCCATCCGGGCCGCGACCAGGAAGTCGCAGAGGGTCGCCAGGTCGTCCTCGGTCTCGCCGGGGAAGCCGACGATGACGTTGGAGCGCACCCCGGCCAGCGGTGCGAGGGCGCGCACCTGGTCGAGCAGCCCCAGGAACGACGCGGGGTCGCCGAAGCGGCGCATGCGGCGCAGCACCGTGGCGCTGGCGTGCTGGAACGAGAGGTCGAAGTACGGCACCACGCCGGGGGTCGCCGCGATCGCCTGCACCAGGCCGGGGCGGGTCTCGGCGGGCTGCAGGTAGCTGACCCGCACCCGCTCCACGCCGTCGAGGGCGGCCAGCTCGGGCAGCAGCGTCTCGAGCAGGCGCAGGTCGCCGAGGTCCTTGCCGTACGACGTGGAGTTCTCGCTGACCAGGAACAGCTCGCGCACGCCCTGCTCGGCCAGCCACCGCGCCTCGGTCAGCACGTCGGAGGGCCGCCGGCTCACGAACGAGCCGCGGAACGCCGGGATCGCGCAGAAGGAGCAGCGCCGGTCGCAGCCGCTGGCCAGCTTCAGGGCCGCCATCGGGCCGGAGTCGAGTCGCCGGCGCACGGCGCGCGGGCCGGTGGCCGGGCCGCCCGCACCGACGGTGGCGGGGTCGGCCAGGCCCGGGGTCGCCGTGCCGGGAGCCAGGGTGGTCGTCGTGGCGCCCGGGGCGGCGGTGACCGGTGCGTCGCCGTGCCCGGGAACCGGCACGGTCGAGGCGGCGCGGTCGACCGGGGAGATCGGCAGCAGGAGCCGGCGGTCCTGCGGGGTGTGCGGGTGGTGCACCTCGCCGGCCACGATCGAGCGCAGCCGGGCGGCGATGTCGGGGTAGTCGTCGAAGCCGAGCACGGCGTCGGCCTCGGGCAGCGACTCGGCGAGGTCCTTGCCGTAGCGCTCGGCCAGGCAGCCCACGGCGACGACCGCCTGGGCCTGCCCTCCCCCGCCGGCCGTCGCCTTGAGGTCGGCGGCCTGGAGCAGGGTGTCGACGGAGTCCTTCTTCGCGGCCTCCACGAAGCCGCAGGTGTTGACCACCACGGTGTCGGCGGCGGCGGGGTCGTCGACCAGGCGGAAGCCGCCGGCCTCGAGGCGACCGGCGAGCTCCTCGGAGTCGACCTCGTTGCGGGCGCACCCCAGGGTCACCATCGCCACCGACAGGGGCGCGGCGGTGTCGGGGGTCTGCGGAGCGGTGGCCTCGGGCACGGGCGGGGTCTGAGTCGTCATGGGTGCCTCCGAGTATGCCGTCCGCGGGTCGCCCGGCACGAACCGTCGCCCCGCCGCTGGGCCTCGCGCCCGACGGGCGGCGGGGCGTGCGGCGGGGCGTGCGGCGGGGCGTGTGGCGGGGCGCACGCCGGGCAGTCGGCGGGCGGGTGACTAGTCCGGCAGCTCGCCCGGCTTGACGGCCAGCACGGGGCAGCTCGACCCGAGCAGGATGCGCTGGGCGACGCTGCCCATCAGCAGCTTGCCCACCGGCGAGCGGCGGCGCAGCCCGATCACCACCAGCCGGGCGTCGACCTCGTCCCCGACGGCCAGCACCTGGTCGGCGACGTCGCCGCCCACCGATTGGCGCACGTCGTGGGGCAGGCCGGTGGCGGCGAGCTCGCGCTCCACCGCCTGCAGCGCCTCGGGGCCCGCCCAGCGGTCGTCGACCAGGGCGTCTCCCTTGGTGGCGTTGACCACCAGCACGCCACGGCCGCGCAGGCGGGCCTCCGCGATGCCGTGGGCCAGGGCCACCGTGCCGAACTCGTCGGGGGCCCAGGCCACCACGACCCAGCCGGCCGCCGTGGCGGGGGTGCTCGCGTCGCTCATCGCTGTGCCATCTCCTCGTCGTCGTGCGACCGGGCGGCGGGCTCGCCACCCGGGTGGTGCGGTCGGCGCAGGGCGCGCAGCGCCGTCGGCGCCACGATCACCACGGCGATCAGCACGTAGACCACCACCGCGAGCGGCTCGTTGACCAGCCCCGAGAACTCGCCGCCGGAGATGCTGAGCGCCTCGCGCAGCTTGCCCTCCATGAGCGGGCCGAGGATGACGCCCAGGATGAGCGGCAGCACCGGCAGCCCGAAGCGGCGCATCATCAGGCCGAGCAGGCCGAAGACGAGCAGCAGGCCGACGTCGAAGGGGTCGAGGTTGGTGGCGTAGGCGCCCAGGCAGGCGAAGAACAGGATGCCGGCGTACAGCTGCGGGCGCGGGATGCGCAGCAGCCGGGCCCACAGCGGCGCCAGGGGCAGGTTCAGCACCAGCAGGAGCAAGTTGCCGATGAGCAGGCTGGCCAGCAGCGTCCAGACCAGGTCGGCCTGCTCGGTCATCAGCTGCGGGCCGGGCTGGATGCCGTAGCCCTGCAGCGCCGCGAGCATCACCGAGGCGGTGGCGGTGACCGGAAGCCCTAGGGCCAGCATCGGGACGAACATGCCGGCGGCCGAGGCGTTGTTGGCGGCCTCCGGGCCGGCCACGCCCTCGATGGCGCCGTGGCCGAACTCGCCGGACTTCGACAGCTTGCGCTCCGAGACGTACGACAGGAACGTCGGGATCTCCGCGCCACCGGCCGGGATGGCCCCGAACGGGAAGCCCAGCGCCGTGCCGCGCAGCCACGGCTTCCACGAGCGTCGCCAGTCGTCGCGGCCCATGAAGGGCTGCCCGACGGGGATGATCTGCAGCGGGCTGCGGCGCAGGTGCGCGGCCACCCAGAGCGCCTCGCCGAGGGCGAAGATGCCGACGGCCACGACGACGATGTCGAGCGGGTCGATGAGCTGGGGCAGGCCGAGGCTGATCCGGGCCTGCGCGGTGTTGGGGTCGAGGCCCACCAGGCCGATCGTGAGCCCGAGGAACAGGGCGATGAAGCCGCGCAGCACCGACGAGCCCAGCACCGCGGTGGTCATCACCAGCGCCAGCACCATGATGGCGAAGTACGACGGGGCGCCGATCTGCACCGCCACGTCGGCCAGCGGCGGGGCGAAGAACGCCACCAGCAGCGTGCCGATCGTGCCGGCGATGAACGAGCCCACGGCGGCGGTGGCCAGCGCCTGGGCGGCCCGTCCCCGCTTGGCCATCTTGTTGCCCTCGAGCGCGGTCATCACCGATGCCGACTCGCCAGGGGTGTTCAGCAGGATCGAGGTGGTGGAGCCGCCGTACATGCCGCCGTAGTAGATGCCGGCGAACATGATGAACGCCTGGGTCGGCTCGAGGCCGAAGGTGACCGGCAGCAGCAGCGCCACCGCCATGGCCGGGCCGATGCCGGGCAGCACGCCGACGAACGTGCCGAGCAGGACGCCGACGGCGGCGTAGAGCAGGTTCTCGGGGGTGGCGGCCTGCTGCAGGCCGCCCCAGAGGAGATCGAGGGCGCCCATGTCAGAGGATCCCGTCGAGCAGGCCGGGCGACAGCGGGATGCCGAGGCCGACGTAGAAGGCGTACCAGCTGCCGACCGCGAGCACGAGCCCGGTGATCACGTCGCGCACCACGGTGCGCGAGCCCAGCGACCAGGCGGCACCCGCGAACAGCACGGCGCCGGTGAGGGCCCAGCCGAGCAGGTCGACGGTGGCGATGGTGAAGGCCAGGACGCCCACCAGCTTGGCCACGGTGGCCCAGTCGGCGCGCTGGGCGAGGTCGACGTCCTCGCCGCCCTCCGGCTCGGGGCGCGAGCCACGGGCGGTGGCCACCACGAGCAGCAGCCCGAGCACCACGAGGGCGCCGCCGATGACGTAGGGGAAGACGCGCGGCCCCACGGGGTCGCCGAAGCCGACGCGCAGCGTCGTGGCGTCGTAGAAGGTGTAGGCGCCGACGACGACGAGCAGCGCGGCCAGCGCGTACTGCGCCTTGTCGACACCCTCCTCGCGGGGGGCGGGCGCCGGGGTGTCGGCGCGGGTCTCGGTGGGGGTGCTCACAGCAGGTCCAGCTCCTCGAGCGTCGTCGAGACGCGGTCGTCCTGCTCCAGCAGGAAGTCTTCGAAGTCGTCCCCGGTGCGGAAGGCGTCGATCCAGCCGTTGTCGGCCAGGGTCTGCTGCCACTCCGGGGAGTCGTGCATGGCGGTGAGGTAGGCGATCAGCTCGTCGCGTCGCTCCTCGGAGATGCCCGGCGGGGCGAGCACGCCGCGCCAGTTGATGAACACCAGGTCGATGCCCGACTCGGTCAGCGTGGGGACGTCCTTGACGGCGTCGCCCCCGAGGCGCTCCTCGCCGGAGACGGCCAGCACCCGCAGGTCGCCGCTCTCGATCTGGCCCTCGAACTCGCTGAGCCCGGAGAAGCCGACCTGGATCTTGTTGCCCAGCAGGGCGCTGGTGAGGGGTCCGCCGCCGTCGTAGGGGACGTAGCGGACGTCCTTGGGGTCGATGCCCACCGTCTCGGCCAGCTGCATCGGGAACAGGTGGTCGGGACCGCCGGGCGACGACCCGCCGCCCACCACGACCGAGTCGGGGTCGGCCTTCCACGCCTCGACCAGGTCGTCGATCGTGCGGAACGGCGACTCCGCCGGCACCAGCACGCCCTCCTGCTCCTCGATGAGCTGGGCCAGCGGCGTGGCGTCCTGGGGGCGGGCGTCGGAGGCGAAGGAGTAGGTGGAGCCGACGACACCGAGACCGATGGTCATCATCAGGTGCTCGTCGCCCTCCGCGCCCATCAGCTGGCTCATCGCGGTGGCCCCGCCGGCGCCGAGGATGTTGGTCACCTGGAAGGAGCCGCCGGTGATGTCCTCGGCCTCCATGATCCCGACCGCGGCGCGGCCGGTCTGGTCGTAGCCGCCGCCAGGGCTGTTCGGGATCCACATGTCGAGGTCGGCGCTCTCGTCGCCGCGGGTGACCCCGCAGCCGGACAGCGCGACCAGCAGGCTCAGCACGGTGGCCACGGCGGCCACGGGAGCGGCCGCGACGCGCGGACGACGGGGCCCGGCGCGACGGGGCCGGGGGGCTGCGGGGAGCATGTGTCTCCTGGGGCGTGGACGGGTGGGACGTGTCGATGCTCACCCACGCTGTGGCGGGCGTCACGGTTGAGGAACCAACGGAGGTTGCGGAACTTGTGGTCACGGGGCGGTGAGCGACGGCACCTGAGCCTGGCCGGGCAGTTCCTGCTGCTCCAGCTCGTCGTCCTGCTGCTGGTCGTGCTGGTCACCAGCGTGGTCTCGGTGCGCCAGAGCGACGCCGACTTCCGCGACACCCGCGGCGCCCGGCTGCGCGCCGCGGCCGACAGCCTCGCCAACACCTCCGCCGTGCAGGAGGGGCTGCTGCGCTCGATCGACGCGCGGTCGCTGGCCTTCTACGTGCAGCAGCGGCAGAACGACGTCGGGGCCAGCACCGTCTACCTCGCCGCCACCGACGGCGAGGTCTTCGTCTCCACCGACCCCACTCGCGAGGGCGAGCAGGTGGCGCTCGGTCCGCAGGTGGCGCAGGGCCGCAGCTGGACCGGCGACACCACCGACCGCGGCGCGCGGGTGCTGACCGCCCAGGTGCCGGTGTACGGCGGCGGCCGGGCGGCGACCCCCGGGCGGCCCGGCGAGCCGCCGCGGCAGGTGGGGCTGGTGGTGGTCACCGAGGACTACCCGCCGCTCACCGAGCGGCTCGCGGCGACCACCGGCGACCTGCTCGTCGTGCTGGCCAGCGGGCTGGCGCTCGGCCTGGCCGGCGCGTGGCTGCTGGCGCGGTTGATCAAGCGGCGCACCCGCGGGCTGGAGCCGGCCGAGATCGCCGCCCTGGCCGACCAGCGCGAGGCGCTGCTGACCTCGATCCGCGAGGGCGTGGTGGCCGTCAACGACGACGGGGTGCTGACCGTGGTCAGCGACAGCGCGCGCGACCTGCTCGGCCTCCCCGAGCGGCCGCAGGGCCGGTCGCTGGCCGACCTCGACGTCACCCCCCAGGTGCGCGACCTGCTGCTCGGCGCCGACGACCTGCGCGACGGCGTCCTCGTCGTCGACGGGCGGGTGCTGGTCACCAACCGCAACCGCGTCGAGGCCGGCGGGCGGCGCATCGGCACCATCACCACCCTGCGCGACCGCACCGAGCTGGTGGCGCTGCAGGGCGAGCTCAGCGCCCGCGAGAGCGTCACCGAGACCCTGCGCGCGCAGACCCACGAGTTCAGCAACCAGCTGCACACCATCTCCGGGCTGCTGCAGCTGGCGGAGTACGCCGAGCTGGGGTCCTTCCTCGGCACCCTCAACCGCCGGCGCGCCGAGATCAGCGACCACGTGCTGGCCCGCGTCGACGACCCCACCGTCTCGGCGCTGCTGATCGCCAAGACCAGCCTGGCCGTGGAGCGCCGCGTCGAGCTCGCGCTGCGCCCCGACTCCGCGCTGCCGCGCCTCGACCCCGAGCTCGCCGCCGACGTCACCACGGTGCTGGGCAACCTCGTCGACAACGCCGTGGACGCCGCGGCGTCCGGTCCGTCCGGTGCGTCCGGTGCGTCCGGCCCGGGTCCGGGCGGCGCGCGGGTCGACGTACGACTGCGGCGCGAGGACGACGGCACCGTCGTGGTGGAGGTCGCCGACAGCGGGCCCGGGGTGCCGGAGGAGCAGCGCGACGACGTGTTCCGCCGCGGGGTCACCACCAAGCCCAGCGGCGTCGGCGGCCGCGGGGTGGGCCTGGCGCTGGTGCAGGTGGTCTGCGAGCGGCGCGGGGGGTCGGTGTCGGTGCACAATGCCCCCGGGGCGGTGTTCACCGCCCGGCTCCCCCGACCCGTCGACCAGCCCGTCGACCAGCCCGCCGACCAGCCCCCGCCGACCCGAGGACCGTGACCCGCCCACCGTGAGCGACCTGACCGTGCTCGTCGTCGACGACGACTTCATGGTGGCCTCGATCCACACCCGGTTCGTGGAGCGGGCGGAGGGCTTCCGGGTGGTCGGCGTGGCCGCCACCGGCGAGGCCGCGCTCGCCGAGATCGAGCGGCTCTCCCCTGACCTGGTGCTGCTCGACGTCCACCTGCCCGACCTCACCGGCATCGAGGTGCTGCGGCGCCTGCGCGGCGCCGGCAACGAGGTTGGCGTCGTGATGGTCACCGCGGCGCGGGAGGCCGACACGGTGCGGGCGGCGGTCGCCGGTGGCGCTGCGCACTACCTGGTGAAGCCGTTCGAGGCCGACGACCTGCTGTGGCGCCTCGAGGCCTTCCGCGCCGCGCGGGCCGCGCTGGCCGGCGTCGGCACCGCGGGCCAGGACGAGATCGACGCCGCCTTCGCCCCGCTCGCCCGCGCCCGCGAGCAGCTGCCGAAGGGCCTGAGCCGCGAGACCGCCGACGTCGTCCTCGCCGCGCTCGACGACGGCGCGGAGCGCTCGGCCGCCGAGTGCGCCGAGGCGGTGGGCGTCTCCCGCGTCAGCGCCCGGCGCTACCTCGAGCACTTCGTCGCCCAGGGGCGCCTGGCCGTGCGGCTGCAGTACGGCGGCAGCGGCCGCCCCGAGCGCCGCTACCGCCGCGCCTGACGCCTTTCGCACCACCGCCCGCGCTGGCCTGCGCACCCGACCCGCGCACGTGCGCCGGTTGAGCGCCCCGGCGGGCACAGCAGGCCGCGAGGGGCGGGCAGACGCAGCTCGGGGCCGGTCCGCTGGGCAGCGGGACCGGCCCCGAGGGGTCGAGCAGGGGTCGAGCAAGGGTCGAGCAGGGTGCGGCCCGGTCAGTCCTCGGCGGCGAAGGTGTCCTGGGCCGAGGTGCCGGTGGTGCCGAGCGGACCCTGGTCCTCACCGGCGACGGCGACCTCGAGGGAGCCGTCGGACGACTGCACCCGCACCGGCTGCGAGACCGCGCCGAGCGTCTTGACCTGGCCGAAGGTGAGCGTGCCCTTGAAGACCAGCTCGTTGGCACCGTCGCGCACCACCACGGTGGCGCCGCCGCCGGCGGCGGTCAGCGTGACCGGCACCGAGGCGCCGGCGGGGGTGGCCGCCTGGCTGCTGCCGGTCTGGCGGAAGCCCGGGGCGGGGTCGCGCAGCTCGGCGGGGCTGTCCATCACCAGGCGGGCGATCGACCAGCACAGCACCAGCGCCATCACGGCGGCGATCATGATCGACCAGTTGGGTCCGCCACGGGTGCCGCGGATCGCGCCACCGGCGCCCAGCTCGGCCTCGAAGACGCGACGGGGGTTGATCGGCGCGTCTGCGTAGCGCTCGTCGTAGTCGGCCAGCAGCGGCGTGACGTCGACACCCAGCACCCGCGCGAGGGTGCGCAGGTGGCCGCGGGCGTAGAAGTCGCCGCCGCACGGCGCGAAGTCGTCGACCTCGATCGACTCGATCACGTGGGGGCGGATGCGGGTGCGCTCGGCCAGCTGGTCGACGCTCAGGCCGAGCCGGGTGCGGGCCGCGGCCAGCTCGGGGCCGACCACCGGGTCGGGCGCGGGCTCGGCACCGAGGTCGTCGATGACGATCGGGGCGACGGCGTCGCCCGCGGTGGCGATCGGGCTGACCCGGTCGCCCCAGACCGCGGTGTCCTCGACGAGGTTGACGCTGCCCGAGCGGCGCAGCTCGCGCGCCTCCGGGGCGCGACCCTGGTCGGCGCCGACCGGGGCGGCGTGGGCGCCCTCGCTGCGGATCTCGGCGCGCACCGCGCTCACCGGGTCGCGCAGCGCGCTCGGCGTCGGGCTCGGCTCCACGCCGACCGGCGCGTCGTACGCCGGGGCACGCTCGGCCCCGGCGTCCACCTCGACGTCGGGAGCCGTCTCGGTCCGGGACCTGCCGTGACGCCAGGGCAGCCGCGCGGCGAGGCCGCCGATGGCCCGGGCCAGCGTGGGACGGGGGTCGCGGGCCGGCCGGTCGCGGGTGTCCCCGTCGTCGGCGGGCTCGGCGTCGACCTCGGTGTGGAGGTCGTCGCGGGTCACGGCGGTGGCACCGGACAGCACGGGCTCGGTGGGCCGGGCAGGCACGTCGATGGTGACCTCGGGGGCCGCCTCGCGCTGCGTGACCCGCATCGGCTGCGTCATCTGGGTCATCGGCACCGGCTGGGTCGACGGGGGCGCGACCACGGGTGCAGCGGGCTCGCCGTCCTCGCGCACCGCGGCCCAGGCCTCGTCGTCGAGGTACTCGTAGCCCTCGATCTCGACGACCTCCACCGCGCCGGCGGCGAGCGCGTCGAGCGCCTCGACCAGCGAGGTGCCGGGGCCGGTGCCGACCACCTTCGTCGACACCGACAGCGGCACCGAGATCGGGTCGTCGTCGCCGGCCAGCACGTCGATGGCGCCGTCACGCACGACGCGGCGGCGCGGCAGCACCTCCACGGCCTCGATCTGGGTCCACGGCAGGCCGCGCCAGGTGCGGCCGCTGCGCAGGCGCACGCCGAGGTCGTCGGCGACGAAGAGCGGGGTGCGGGCGTCGCGCAGCACCAGCAGGTGGGCGACGGCCACCACGGCCATCACCGCGCACAGCGCCCAGTCGAGGGGTGCGGCGGTGGCGGTGGCCCGGGCCAGGTAGGCCGCGGCCACCAGCAGCGCCACGCCCCCGATCGCCCCGGAGAGCAGGCCGTTGCGGCGCACCTCCACGACGGCGGGCGCCGCGGGCACGGGGTGTGCCCCGCCCGTCGGCGAGGCGCCCGGCGCGGCGTCCGGTGCGGCGTCGGTACCGGTGCCGGTGCCGTCGTCGAGTGAGGTAGGGGTGGTGGTCAGGTCCGTGTCGTGCTGGGTGTCGCTGTTCACAAGTCCCCCTGCAGGGTCGCGATGACGCCGTCGATCTCGTCGGGCTTCACGAGCACGTCGCGGGCCTTGGAGCCCTCGCTCGGTCCGACGACGCCACGGCTCTCCATGATGTCCATCAAGCGGCCCGCCTTGGCGAAGCCGACACGCAGCTTGCGTTGCAGCATCGAGGTCGACCCGAACTGCGTGGAGACGACGAGCTCGATGGCCTGGATGACCAGGTCCATGTCGTCGCCGATGTCGTCGTCGAGCTCGCGCTTGCTCGCCGCGGGGGCGGTGACGTCCTCGCGGTAGGTGGGCTCGAGCTGCTCCTTGCAGTGCTTGACCACCTGGGCGATCTCCGCCTCGGTGACCCACGAGCCCTGCACGCGCACGGCCTTCGACGACCCCATCGGCAGGAACAGCCCGTCACCCTGGCCGACGAGCTTCTCGGCGCCCGGCTGGTCGAGGATGACCCGGCTGTCGCCCAGCGACGAGGTGGCGAACGCCAGCCGCGACGGCACGTTGGCCTTGATCAGGCCGGTGACCACGTCGACGGACGGGCGCTGGGTGGCCAGCACCAGGTGGATGCCGGCGGCGCGGGCGAGCTGGGTGATCCGGACGACGGCGTCCTCGACGTCGCGCGGGGCGACCATCATCAGGTCGGCGAGCTCGTCGACGATCACCAGCAGGTACGGGTAGGGCGTCAGCTGGCGCTCCGAGCCGGGCGGCACCTCCACCTTGCCGGCGCGCACGGCCTTGTTGAAGTCGTCGATGTGACGGAAGCCGAAGTTGGCCAGGTCGTCGTAGCGCATGTCCATCTCGCGCACGACCCAGGCCAGGGCCTCGGCGGCCTTCTTCGGGTTGGTGATGATCGGGGTGATCAGGTGCGGGACGCCCTCGTAGGCGTTCAGCTCGACCCGCTTCGGGTCGACCATGATCATCCGCACCTCGTCGGGCGTGGAGCGCATCAGGATCGAGGTGATCATCGAGTTGATGAACGACGACTTGCCCGAGCCGGTCGCGCCGGCCACCAGCAGGTGGGGCATCTTGGCGAGGTTGGCCACCACGAAGCCGCCCTCGACGTCCTTGCCGAGCCCGGCCACCATCGGGTGGTGGTCGTTGCGGGCCGTGGTGGAGCGCAGCACGTCGCCCAGCGACACGATCTCCTTGTCGACGTTCGGGATCTCGATGCCGATCGCCGACTTGCCGGGGATCGGGCTGAGGATCCGCACGTCGGCCGAGGCGACGGCGTAGGCGATGTTCTTGCTCAGCGCGGTGACCTTCTCCACCTTCACCGCGGGGCCGAGCTCGACCTCGTAGCGGGTGACGGTCGGGCCGCGCGTGTAGCCGGTGACCTGCGCGTCGATGGTGAACTCGGTCATCACCTGGGTGAGCCGGTCGACCACCGCGTCGCTGGCCTTGGAGCGGGCCTTGTGCACCGAGCCGGGCTTGAGCACCTCGTTGGCCGGCAGGTGGTAGGTGATGTCACCCGACAGCGCGAGCTGCTCCACGCGCTGGGGCAGCGGCGAGTGGGGCGGCGGCTCGAGGTCGCCGGGGTCGGCGTCCTCGTCGTCCTCCACCGCGACGGGCACGGGCACCGCCACCGGCGGGGCCAGCGGGGTCCGCTGCTCGGGGGCGAA
Source organism: Nocardioides sp. FY1077 (assembly GCF_058681775.1). Lineage (NCBI taxonomy): Bacteria > Bacillati > Actinomycetota > Actinomycetes > Propionibacteriales > Nocardioidaceae > Nocardioides > Nocardioides sp. FY1077. The sequence continues at coordinate 194,476 of NZ_JBZWDB010000003.1, forward strand.
CAGGTCGGGGACGACGGCCTCCTCCTGCTCCATCGCCACCTCGATGGGGTCCTTGCGGCGGGCGCGCTTGGCGAGCTCGCGGTCGGAGAGCACCGGGGTGTCGTAGGCGGGGTCGCCCATCTCGGGGTCGATCTCGTCGTCGTCGGCCTCGTGGTCGTCGCGGCGCGAGCCGCGGCGGGGGCGCGTGGCACCGGCGTCGTGCAGGTCGCGGCCCAGCGCGCGGTCGCGCAGGTCGGCGAGCTTGACCGGCACCTGGTAGAGCGGGGTGGCGGTGATGACGAGCAGGCCGAAGACGGCGAGCAGCACCAGCAGCGGGACGACGACGTACGTCGCGCGCAGCAGGTCGAGCAGCAACGAGGAGACGACGTAGCCGACCGCTCCCCCACCGTCCTGCAGCGGGCTGGCGTCGCCGCGCACCGGCTGCGGGCTCCCGCCGGCGATGTGCACGATGCCCAGCACGCCGAGGGCCAGCGAGCTCCAGCCGATGACCTGGCGACCGGCCGGACCGTTGCCGACGGGGTCGCGCATGGTGCGCCACCCGACGACGACCAGCGCCAGCGGGACCAGCCAGCCGACCTTGCCGACCGAGCCGGTCACCGCGGTGCGGGTGGCCTCCATGACGGCGCCGCCGAGCTGGAACCAGACCGCTGCGGCGCTGACCACGGCGAGCGCGAGCACCACCAGGCCGGCACCGTCACGACGGTGCTCGGGGTCGAGGTCGCGGGCGCCGTGGCCGATGCCGCGCGCCAGCGCCCCCACGCCGTGGGCGAGGGCCAGCCAGGTGGCGACCACCCCGCGCAGGACCGCGTCGAAGAGCCGCGCGACGGGGCCACGACCGGTGCGGACGGCGCGGGGCGCCTGCCGGTCGAGGACCTTCGTCGACGTGCTGCCCGAACGGCCGCCCGACCTGCTGGCCGGGCGCGCTGCGGGCTTCTTCGTGGTGGTGCGCGCAGGCCGCTTGCCGGTGGCCTTGCTGCGCGCGGTCGTGGTGGTCGGGGTACTCCGTGGTCGGGTGCTCGAACCGCTCCTCGACGACGCCGTGGACGGCTTCGAAGACGTGCTCGTGCTCCGCGACCCCGGCGGGGAAGACGTACGGGTCGCCATGCTGCACAACCTAGGGGAACGCCTCACCAGTCACAGGGACCACAGGAAGCGTGTCGCGTCCCAGCATTCCCACCGCCACCGCGGGGGCGGACGACGGGGCGCCAGGTCGGGCCGGTCAGGCGTCGGGAAGCAGTCCCGACGCCACCAGGCCGGTGCGCAGCGCGGCGACCTCGGCGTCGTCGAGGGCCAGCAGCGGCGAGCGCACCCGGCGGTTGTCGAGCACCCCGAGCAGCTCGAGGCCGGCCTTGGCGGTGGTGGCGCCGTAGTTGGGCACCCCCATGACGGCCTCGATCGCCGGCAGCATCCGGCGGTAGACCGCCAGCGCCTCCTCGGTGCGCCCGGCGCGGTAGGCGTCGTGGAGGGCGCGCAGCTGGTCTCCGGCCACGTGGCTCACCACGGAGACGAAGCCGACCGCGCCGTGGGCGAGCCAGGCGAGGTTGGCGACGTCGTCGCCGGAGTAGACGGCCAGGCCCAGGTCTCGGATGCGCACCCCGCGGGCCATGTCGCCGACCGCGTCCTTGACCGCCAGCACCTTCTCCCAGCCGGCCAGCTCGACGTAGGACTCCCAGGCCAGCTGGGTCGCGGTGCGCCCCGGCACGTCGTAGAGCATCACCGGCACGTCGCTGGCGTCGACGACCTGGCGGAAGTGGTGGAGCACGCCGGCCTGGCCGGGCTTGCTGTAGTACGGCGTGACCAGCAGCACCCCGTCGGCGCCGAGGTCCGCGGCTTGGCGAGCGAGGCGCACCGACGTGCGCGTGTCGTTGGTGCCGACGCCGGCCACCAGCACGACGTCGTCGCCGACGGCGTCGCGCACCGCCGTCAGGATCTCGCCGTCCTCCTCGGGCGTCGTGGTCGACGCCTCCCCCGTGGTGCCGGAGACGACCAGGCCGTCGTGGCCGTGGTCGACGAGGTGGCGGGCGATGCGCTGGGTGCCCTCGAGGTCGAGCGACCCGTCGGCGCGGAACGCCGTGGCCATGGCGGCCAGCACGGTGCCGAAGGGGGCCGTGGGGCCGGCGGGCGTCACCTCAGCAGTCATGGGGGCAGGCTATCGCGCGGCGACCCGCGTCCGGTGCGGGAGCGCCGCCGCACCACCCGGCGCAGTTCTGCGACACTGGCCGCCGTCCTGACCTGGCCCGGTGCATCCCGGCACCCCCATCCCATCTCGGAGGCGACGTGGACCCCAGCGACCCGACCAGGGCCGCGAGCGTGCACCGCGAGCCGGGTGACCTGCGCTCGGTCTACCAGATCATGCGGCGGATGAACCTCGGCGGCGACGTCGACGCCGTGCTGGAGGCGGTGGCCGAGGGCGTGGCCGCCACGGTGGGCTTCGAGGTGGCCGCGATCAGCTACCTCGGGCCCGACCTCGAGTTCGAGATCGTCACGGTCGCCGGCAGCGCCGCGGCCCGCGAGCAGCTGGTCGGCACCCGCGTGCCGCTGGCGGCGATGGAGGAGGAGTTCGCGCTGGCCGAGGAGTGGGGCTCGCTGCTCTTCATCCCCGCGGAGCGTCTCGTCGACCTGCCCGCCTCGGGCTGGATCCCGCAGGTCGACGACGACCCCGACCCCGACCCCGACCGGTGGCGGCCCGAGGACACGCTGCGCTCGCCGCTGCGCTCCCCCGAGGGCGAGCTGCTCGGCCTGCTCGCCGTCGACCTGCCCCTCGACGGACGCCGGCCCGACCAGGCCTGCCGCGAGCTGCTCGAGATGTACGCCGACCTCGCGGGGATCGCCCTCAGCAACGCCCGGCGCGCCACCGAGCTCGCCGAGCAGGTGCGCCTGGCCGCCGACGTCGGTGCGATCCACTCCGCGGCGTCCGGCACCCTCGACGTCGCCCAGGTCCTCGACGGCGCCGTGGGGCCGGTCGCGCAGGCCCTGGGGGCCGACCTGGTGTGGGTGCGCGCCCTCGACGGCGACGACCTGTCCGGCCTCGGCCACGGCGCCCGCCACCCCGCCGTGCTCACCCCCTCCGACCCGCCGCTGGCCCGGGCCCCCGAGGAGATCGTGGCCATCACCACCCGCACGGCGCGCGAGCACTGGGCCCAGGGCACCGCGACCCTCTCGACCACCCAGGGCGGTGGCTCGGTCACGGTCGCCCGCACCGTGCGCGTCGACGGCAGCGAGCGGCTGCCCGTCGCCGGCGGTGCGGCTGGCTGGGTGCGACGCCGGGCGGCGGTGCCGCACCTCGGCCACACCGAGCAGGAGCTCGTGCTCGACTACCTCGCCGCGAGCGGGCTGGCGTCGCTGCTGCTGGTGCCGATCGGCGTGGGCCGCGACTGCCTCGGCTACCTCGCCGCGGCCCGTCGTGACCCCGACGCGGCCGCCACGACCCCCGCGACGGCCCCCGCGACCCTCGACGCGGACGACGCCGGGAGCCCGGCCGAGCCCGAGCCGGCGCGACCCGGCGGACTGCCGGGCGAGGAGCGCAGCAGCACCCGCACCCGCGCGGCGACCAGCCGTTCGCGCGCCGGCACGTGGAGCCCCCACGAGGTCGAGGCGGCCGGCCAGATCGCACGCCACCTCGGCCAGGCCGTGCTGAACGCCCGCCTGCTCGAGCGCGAGCACGTGCTGGTGCAGCAGCTCGAGGCGCTCGACCACTACAAGAACGACCTGATCTCGACGGTGTCCCACGAGCTGCGCACGCCGCTGACCTCGATCGCGGGCCACCTCGAGCTGATCGAGGACGACCCCGCAGGGGCGCCCACGGCCAGCTTCCAGGTCGTGCACCGCAACCTCGACCGGGTGCTCTCGCTGATCGACGACCTGCTGACCCTCAAGAAGCTCACCGACCGCGACGCGCGGCCGGCCTCCGCGGTGGTCGACCTGCACCAGCTGGCGGCCGACGCGGTCGCCGCGTTCCGCCTGCGGGCCCACGAGGACGGCGTCGAGCTGGTGCTCCAGCCCCACGGCGGCCCGCTGCTGATCACCGGCGACCACGACGAGCTGGAGCGGGTGGCGCTCAACCTGGTCGGCAACGCGGTGAAGTACACGCCCAGCGGCGGACGGGTCGACGTGCTCGTCGAGCGCGCCGACCGGTTCGTGCGGCTGGTGTGCCGCGACAACGGCCTGGGCATCAGCAAGCCCGACCAGGAGGAGCTGTTCAGCGAGTTCTTCCGCTCCACCAACCCCGAGGCGCTGGCCCGCCCCGGGACCGGCCTGGGCCTGAGCATCGTGCGGCGCATCGTGCAGCGCCACGGCGGCTCGATCCGCCTGGAGTCCGAGCTCGGCGAGGGCAGCACGTTCACGGTGCGCCTCCCCCTCAGCCACGTGTGACGCGCCCCGGGCACGGGTCGGCCGGGTGGGCCGGCCGGGTGGGTCAGCGGCGCAGCCAGCGCACCACGGCGTACCCCTCGCGCTGCTCGCGGGAGGCCTCGCGCCACACCGCGGGATCGATGGCCGGGTAGCGGGTGTCGCCGTCGGGCTCCAGCGGCACCTCGCTGACCACCTGCTCGTCGGCCACGGCGAGCGCCGCGGCGTACACGGTCGCGCCGCCGGCGACCACCACGTCGCCGAGCATCCCGTCGGCCAGCGCGAGCGCGCCGTCGAGGTCGTGGGCCACCAGCACGCCCTCGGCCGACCACGCCGGGTCGCGGGTGAGCACGACGGTGGTGCGCCCGGGCAGCGGCCGCCCGATCGAGTCGTACGTCGCCCGCCCCATCACCAGGGTGTGGCCCAGGGTGACGGCCTTGAAGTGGGCCATCTCCCCCGGCACCCGCCACGGGATGGCCCCGTCGGCGCCGATGACGCCGTTGCGCGCGACCGCCGCCACGAGCAGCACCCGCCTGCCTCCCGGGGTCACCTCAGACCGCGATCGGGGCCTTGATGCCCGGGTGGGGGTCGTAGCCCTCGACCGCGACGTGCTCGAGGTCGAAGTCGGCGAGGTCGCGCACCGACGGGTCGAGCCACAGCGTCGGCAGCGGCCGCGGCTCGCGGGTGAGCTGCAGGCGGGCCTGGTCGAGGTGGTTGGTGTAGAGGTGGGCGTCGCCGAGGGTGTGCACGAAGTCGCCCACGGCCAGGCCGGTCACCTGGGCGACCATGTGGGTCAGCAGCGCGTAGCTGGCGATGTTGAACGGCACGCCGAGGAACACGTCGGCCGAGCGCTGGTAGAGCTGGCACGACAGCCGGCCGGGGGCGCCGTCGAGCCCGGGGGCGACGTAGAACTGGAACATCGTGTGGCAGGGCGCCAGCGCCATGTGGGGCAGGTCGGCGACGTTCCAGGCCGACACGACGTGGCGGCGGGAGTCGGGGTCGCGGCGCACCTGCTCGACCACCTGCGCGAGCTGGTCGACGTGGCGGCCGTCAGGGGTGGGCCAGGAGCGCCACTGCGCGCCGTAGACCGGGCCGAGGTCGCCGTGCTCGTCGGCCCACTCGTCCCAGATCGTCACGCCGCGGTCGCGCAGCCAGGTGACGTTGGTGTCGCCGCGCAGGAACCAGATCAGCTCGGCGAAGACCGAGCGGGTGTGCACCCGCTTCGTGGTGACCAGCGGGAAGCCGGCCGCGAGGTCGAAGCGCATCTGGTGGCCGAACACCGAACGGGTGCCGGTGCCGGTGCGGTCGCCCTTGGCGACCCCCTCGTCCAGGACGCGACGGACGAGGTCGAGGTAGGCCTGCACGTCGCGGAGACTACCGGCCGCGGCCCGCGTCGAGCCGCACCTCCCCCGCCACCGTCGTGCGGGTGTCGCCGCCGACCCAGGTGGTGTCGCCGTCGGTCTCCACGTGCACCCGCCCGCGCCGGCCCAGCACCGTGCCCTGCGCGGCGACGTACGACGCCGGCAGCCGCCCGCCGGCCAGCCACTGCGCGATGCCGGCGTTGAGGCTGCCGGTGACCGGGTCCTCGCCCACGCCGAGGCTCGGCACGAACGCGCGCACCTCCACGTCGGCGGGTCCACCGGGCGGGTGGGGGCCCACGACGCCGAGCCGCAGGTCGCCGAAGGCGGCGAGGTCGGGGCGCAGGTCGAGCACGGCGGCGGCGTCGGGGAGCAGCACGGCGAGCCAGCCCGGCCCGTTGTCGACCCAGGCGGCGTCGACCACGTGCGCCGCGGCTCCGTCGACCCCGCCGAGCACCGCCCGCACGTGGGCCAGGTCGGCGTCGTCGACCGGGCCGGAGCGCACCAGCGGCGGCGCCGCGAAGGCCAGCCGGGCGCCGCGGCGCACCCGGACCAGCCCGGCCCCGCACTCCTGCACGACCGCGTCGTCCTGGGCCGGCACGCCCCCGGCCTCCAGCCAGGCGTGGGCGGAGCCGAGCGTCGGGTGGCCGGCGAACGGCAGCTCACGACCGGGGGTGAAGATGCGCAGCCGGTAGTCGGCGCCCGGTGTCGTGGGGCGGAGCAGGAACGTGGTCTCCGACAGGTTGGTCCACCGCGCGAACGCGGCCATCTGCTCGTCGTCGAGGTCGTCGGCGTCGTGCACCACCGCCACCGGGTTGCCGAGCAGCGGCTCGGCGCTGAAGACGTCGACCTGGCTGAACCGCACGGCCGGCGCCCTCAGGGGTGCAGCGACATGGGGCCGTAGACGCGGCGCTCGCCGTCGAAGAGCACCACCGCGTCGACGCCCTCGGCGGCGAGGTCGCCGAAGCACTCCCCCACCCACGACTCGGCGTCGGCCTGGTTGGCGAAGCGCTCGCCGCCCAGGTCGCCCTCCACCGTGACCTCCTGGCCGGCGGCGTCCTCGAGGCGCCACCACCAGGGCCGCTCGGCGGGGGTGGGCTGGCGGAACGCGGCGGGCTGCTCGGGCAGGTTCACGGGCGGGTCACTTCCTGACGGAGGGGTCGACGAACGGCGGCCGCGTGACCTGGAAGATCTCGCGGCGTCCGCGGACGTCGACGCCGACCTGGGCGTCGTCGGCCACGAACGTCGGCAGCAGCGCCAGGCCGATGCCCTTGCGCAGCGTCGGGGAGAAGGTGCCCGAGGTGACCTCGCCGAGCAGCACGTCGGCGGTCAGCGACACCGTCATGTGGGGACGCGGGATGCCGCGACCGGCGGCCACCAGGCCGTGGAGGCGGCGGCGGGGCCCCGCGACGCGCTCGGCCTCCAGCACGGCCTTGCCCCAGAACGCCTCCTTCTTCCACCCCACCGCCCAGCCGAGGCGGGCCTCGTTGGGGGTGACGTCGAGGGAGATGTCCTGCCCGTGCAGCGGGTAGCCCATCTCGGTGCGCAGCGTGTCGCGCGCCCCCAGGCCGCACGGCAGCAGCCCCAGCGGCTCGCCGGCGGCGACCAGTGCGTCCCACAGCCCGAGCGCCGCGGCGTTGGGTGCCACCAGCTCGTAGCCGCGCTCGCCGGTGTAGCCGGTGCGGCAGACCACGACCTCGTGGCCCCCCGCGCCGGGGTCGACGGGCGAGGTCCACGGCGCGACGGTGAAGCTCATGTAGTCGTGGCCGACCGGGAGGCCCACGGCAGCGAGCAGCTCGTCGCTGCGCGGGCCCTGCACGGCGAGCACGACGTGGTCGCGGTGCTCGTCGGTCACCGTCACGCCGACCGGCGCGGAGGCCGCGAGGCGGCGCACCACCTCGGCGGTGTTGGCGGCGTTCGGCACCAGCAGCACGTGCTCGTCGTCGTGGAGGTAGACGATGAGGTCGTCGACGATGCCGCCGGTCACCTCGTCGCAGCACAGCGTGTACTGCGCCTGCCCGGGGCCGATGCGGCCCAGGTCGTTGCTGAGCGTGGCGTCGACGTACGCCGCCGCGCCGGGCCCGGTGACGCTGGCCTTGCCGAGGTGGCTGACGTCGAAGATGCCGGCGGCCTCCCGCACGGCGGTGTGCTCGCGCACCACGCCGGTGGGGTACTCCAGCGGCATCGCCCACCCGCCGAACTCGGCCAGCTTGGCGCCCAGGTCGACGTGGCGCGCGTGGAGCGGGGAGGTGAGCAGGGACGACTGCAGCGCGGGCTCGGCCATGTCGCCAACCTATCGCGCCGCCCTCCCCGTTAACCTGCAGCGGTGACGACGTACACCCTGCGCAGAGCCGACCCGACCCGGACCAAGGCCGACGCGGTGGTGGTGGGCGTCCTCCACACCGAGAAGGGCCCCCGGCTGGCCCCCGGGGCGGAGGCGGTCGCCGAGGCGTACGGGCGCCGGCTGCGGCCCCTGCTGGCGATGCTCGACCTCACCGGGGCGGCCGGCGAGGCCACCCGCGTGCCGACCGGTGGCACCCTGACCTCCCCCCAGCTCGTGCTGGTCGGCCTCGGTGCCGACCCCACCCCCGACGTCGTGCGCCGCGCGGCCGGCACGGCGGCCCGCACCGTCACCAACGCCGCCACCGTGGCCCTGGCGCTGCCCGCCGAGACCGCCGAGCTGGTGCGTGCGGTGACCGAGGGCTGGGCGCTGGGCGGCTACCGCTTCACGACCTACCAGCGCGACACCGCCCCCGGCGACGCCGCGCCCGCCGAGGTGGCGGTGCTCGCGGCCGGGGCACGCCGTGCCGAGCTCGTCACCGCCTTCGCCGAGGCCCAGGTCGTGGCCGCCGCCGTGGCCACCACCCGCGACTGGGTGAACACGCCTCCCGGCGACCTCACGCCGCCCGCCTTCGCCGACGCGGTGGTCGCCGCGGTGAAGGCGACCTCGAAGGACGTCGACCGTGCCCACCGCGTCACCGCCACCGTGCACGACGAGGCCGCACTGGCCGAGCTCGGCTGCGGCGGCATCCTCGGTGTGGGCGCGGGCTCCGCCGCCCCGTCGCGGCTCGTCGAGCTGACCTACGCGCCCAAGGGCGCCACCCGCCACCTCGCGCTCGTCGGCAAGGGCATCACCTTCGACTCCGGCGGGCTGAGCATCAAGCCGGCCGCCTCGATGAGCGAGATGAAGTCCGACATGGCCGGCGCCGCCGCCGTCGTGCAGGCCACCCTGGCCATCGCCCGCCTCGGCCTGCCGGTGAAGGTCTCCACGTTCGTGCCGATGGCCGAGAACATGCTGTCGGGCTCCGCCACCCGACCCGGCGACGTGCTCAAGCTGTACGGCGGCACCACCGTCGAGATCTCCAACACCGACGCCGAGGGACGCCTCGTGCTCGCCGACGCGCTCGTGCGGGCCACCGAGGTCTCCCCCGACGTCGTGCTCGACGTGGCGACCCTCACCGGCCACATGGTCGTCGCCCTCGGCGACAAGGTCGCCGGCGTGATGGGCACCCCGTCGGTCGTCGACGACGTCCTCGCCGCTGCCCGGGTCGCCGGCGAGCCGCACTGGCCGATGCCGATCCCCGAGCAGATGGGCGAGCGCATCCGCAGCAGCAAGGTCGCCGACCTCGCCCAGCACGACTGGGTGCGCTGGGGCGGCGGGCTGTACGCCGCGGCGTTCCTGCGCGAGTTCACCGCCGGGCTGCCGTGGGCCCACCTCGACATCGCCGGCCCGTCGTTCGGCTCCTCGGCCGCGGGTCACCTCACCGCCGGCGGCACCGGCTTCGCGGTGGCCACCGTGGTCGACTTCGCCCGGGCGCTCAGCCGCACCGAGGCCTGACCGGGTCGCTCAGAGCCCCTGCTGGCGGCGCTGGGCCTTGACGCGGGAGTTGTAGTCGCGCATCCGCTGGGGCACCCCCACCACGGCGGCGTCGTACGACGGCACCTGGTGGCGGTTGCAGAACGCGTGGGCCCACTCGATGGAGGGCACCCGGCGCCGGGTCCACTCGCCGTCGTGGGCCACCAGCAGCAGGGTGACGTCGCTGACCGCCGTGCGCGGCTCGACGAACCCCTCGACACCGCGGCGCTCGACGACCCAGGTCTGCAGGTGGTCCTGGTCGACGGAGTCGGAGGCGCGCACCTGCGTGGAGCCCGTGCGGAACCCGTCGCGCGCGGGCTTGCGCATGCGCGGGGAGCTGCCTCGTCGGAACCGGTCCAGGAACGCCATGGCCCCAGTCTGCCCGTTCCGCCGCAGGCCGGTGTGGACACGCCCTGGAGAAGTGCAAGGATGGATCTGCTCCTGACCCACCCGACGGCACACGGAAGGACCACGGTGGCCGGCTCCGACAACGACACCGACTTCGACGTCCTCGTCCTCGGTGCGGGCTCCGGCGGCTACGCCTGCGCCCTCCGTGCGGCCCAGCTCGGCCTGCGCGTCGGCCTGGTGGAGAAGGACAAGGTGGGCGGCACCTGCCTGCACGTCGGCTGCATCCCGACCAAGGCCCTCCTGCACGCCGCGGAGGTGGCCGACTCCGCGCGCGGCGCCGCCCAGTTCGGCGTGAACGCCAGCCTCGACGGCGTCGACATGGCCGGCGTCAACGCCTACAAGGACGGCGTGGTCCAGCGCCTCTACAAGGGCCTCAGCGGCCTGGTCTCCTCACGCGGCATCACCGTGCTGCAGGGCACCGGCCGGCTGACCGGCCCCGGCGAGGTCACCGTCGACGGCGGGCCCCACACCGCGCGCCACGTCGTGCTGGCCTCCGGCTCCTACCCCCGCACGCTGCCCGGCCTCGAGGTCGACGGCCGCCGCGTGCTCACCTCCGACCACGCCCTGCGCCTCGACCACGTCCCGGCCTCGGTGGTCGTGCTCGGCGGCGGGGTCATCGGCTCGGAGTTCGCCAGCGTCTGGCGCAGCTTCGGGGTCGACGTCACCGTCGTGGAGGCGCTGCCCCGCCTGGTGGCCGGCGAGGACGAGGCGTCGTCCAAGGCCCTCGAGCGCGCCTTCCGCAAGCGCGGCATCACTCTGCGCACCAGCACCCGCTTCCGCTCCGTCGAGACCACCGCCGACGGCGTGGCGGTCACCGTCGAGGGCGCCGGCGGCGCCGACGACGTGATCGAGGCCGAGCTGCTGCTCGTCGCGGTCGGTCGCGGCCCCGCCACCGACGGACTCGGCTACGAGGAGCAGGGCATCGCCACCGAGCGGGGCTTCGTGCTCACCGACGAGCGCTGCCGCACCAACGTCGAGGGCGTGCGTGCGGTGGGCGACATCGTCCCGGGACTGCAGCTGGCCCACCGCGGCTTCGCGCAGGGCATCTTCGTGGCCGAGGACCTCGCCGGCCTCGACCCCGCGCCGATCGACGAGACCGCCGTCCCCCGGGTCACCTACTCCCACCCCGAGGTCGCCTCGGTCGGTCTCGACGAGGCCACCGCGGTGGAGCGCTGGGGAGCCGACGCCGTCGAGACGGTCACCTACGACCTCGGCGGCAACGGCAAGAGCCAGATCCTCAAGACCCAGGGGTTCGTGAAGCTCGTCCGTCGCGCCGACGGCCCCGTGGTCGGCGTGCACATGGTCGGCGACCGCGTCGGCGAGCTCGTCGGCGAGGCCCAGCTGATCTACGGCTGGGAGGCCCACGCCGAGGACGTCGCGCCGCTGCTGCACGCCCACCCCACCCAGAACGAGGCGCTCGGCGAGGCCCACCTCGCCCTCGCGGGCAAGCCGCTGCACGCCCACGGCTGACCCGCTCCGCCTGCTTCCACCTGCGCCACCCGCACCGACCCCACCACGAAGAACGCGAGCGAAGGAACTCACATTGGCCACCGAAGTCAACCTCCCCGCCCTGGGTGAGTCCGTCACCGAGGGCACCGTCACCCGCTGGTTGAAGGCCGTGGGCGACACCGTCGCGGTCGACGAGCCGCTGCTGGAGGTCTCCACCGACAAGGTCGACACCGAGATCCCCTCCCCGGTCGCCGGCACCCTGCTCGAGATCAAGGCCGAGGAGGACGACACCGTCGAGGTCGGCGGCGTCCTCGCGCTGATCGGCGACGAGAGCGAGGCCGGCGCCGACGGCAGCGGCGGGGCCAACATCCCCGACGCCTCCGAGTCCGCCGACTCCGCCACCCCCGAGGCCCAGCCGGTCGACGAGGAGGAGTCGGAGAAGAAGGCCGAGCAGGAGCAGGAGATCGCCGACGAGACCGGCGACCTGCCCCCGGGCGACGAGACCCCCGAGTCCGAGAAGTCCGAGGAGTCCGAGGGCTCCGACAGCTCCGGCGGCGGCTCGGGCACCTCGGTGACCCTGCCCGCCCTGGGCGAGTCGGTCACCGAGGGCACCGTGACCCGTTGGCTGAAGGCCGTCGGCGACGACGTCGCCGTCGACGAGCCCCTCCTCGAGGTGTCCACCGACAAGGTCGACACCGAGATCCCCTCCCCCGTGGCCGGCACCCTGCTGGCGATCAAGGTGGAGGAGGACGAGACCGTCGAGGTCGGCGCCGAGCTGGCCGTCATCGGCGACCAGGGCGCGTCGGTCGACGACGTGTCCGACACCGCCACCCCCGAGGCCCAGCCCAAGGACGACGCGCAGGCCGAGAAGAAGGCGGAGCAGGAGGAGAAGGTCGAGTCCGAGACCGGCGACCTCCCCTCCGGCGACGCGACCCCCGAGCGCGACAAGGGCGGTCAGTCGACGCCCGAGCTCGCCGAGGAGACCACCGAGGCCGCCGAGGAGGCCCCCGCGCCCAGCGGCCAGTCGCCGTCCACCGGCGAGCCGGCCGCCACCGCACCGTCGGGCGGGTCGTCCAGCGGCACCTCGAACGACGCCGCCGGCTACGTCACCCCGCTGGTGCGCAAGCTGGCCAACCAGCACGACGTCGACCTGGCGTCGGTCACCGGCACCGGTGTCGGCGGACGGGTCCGCAAGCAGGACGTCCTGGAGGCCGCCAAGGCCAAGGAGGCCCAGGCCCAGCAGGCCGCGACCCCGGCGGCCGCACCCGCTGCCCCCGCCGCGTCGGCCCCGGCCGCCGCCTCGGGCGCGAAGGCCCCCAGCACGACGCCGTCGCCGCTGCGCGGCACGACCGAGAAGGTCAGCCGCCTGCGCAAGATCATCTCGGAGCGGATGATCAGCTCGCTGCACACCTCGGCGCAGCTCACCCAGGTCGTCGAGGTCGACGTCACCAACATCGCGCGGCTGCGCGAGGCGTCGAAGGCCGACTTCCTGGCCCGCGAGGGCGTCAAGCTCTCCTACCTGCCCTTCTTCGCGAAGGCGGCGATCGACGCGCTCAAGCAGCACCCGAAGCTGAACGCGACGATCGACACCGACGCCGGTGAGATCACCTACTACGACCGCGAGAACGTCGCGTTCGCGGTGGACACCGAGAAGGGCCTGCTGACCCCGGTCGTCAAGGACGCCGGTGACCTGTCGATCGCCGGTCTGGCCAAGAAGATCGCCGACGTGGCCCAGCGCACCCGCACCAACAAGATCGGTCCCGACGAGCTGTCGGGCGGCACGTTCACGATCACCAACCTCGGCAGCGTGGGCGCCCTCTGGGACACCCCGATCATCAACCAGCCGCAGGTCGCGATCATGGGCCCCGGCGCGGTGGTGAAGCGTCCGGTCGTCATCGACGACGCCAACCTGGGCGAGACCATCGCGGTGCGCCACATGGTCTACCTGGCGCTCACCTACGACCACCGCCTGGTCGACGGCGCCGACGCCGGCCGCTTCCTGCAGGACGTGAAGTCGCGCCTGGAGTCCGGCCAGTTCGAGGTCTGAGCACCACCCGGTCCGTCGGCCGGCACGCCCCCCGCGCGGGGTCGTGCCGGCCGCCGGCATTTCGGCGGTCTGACAGGGTGGCGACATGTCTCTCGACGTCGTCATGGCCGGCTCGTCCGGGTTCCTCGGGTCCCACCTCGTCAGCGCCCTGCGGGCGCGCGGCCACACCGTCACGACGCTGACCCGCCGTCCCGCCCGCGGACCCGGCGAGTCGACCTGGGACCCGTACGCCGGCGTCTACGACCGGGCGCTGGTGCAGTCGGCCGACGTCGTGGTCAACCTCGCCGGCGCGCCCACCGTCGGCAACCCCCACTCCGCCACCTGGGCCCGCGAGCTGCGCGAGAGCCGGGTGACCACCACCCGGGTGCTCGCCGACGCGGTCGCCACCGCCGAGCGGCCCCCGGCGCTGCTCGCCGGCAACGGCATCTCCTTCTACGGCGACCACGGCGACACCGTGCTGACCGAGTCGGCCGAGAGCCGCGGCGACGCGCTGCTCACCGACGTCACCCGCGAGTGGCAGGCGGCCGCCGACGCCGCCGTGGACGCCGGGGCCCGCGTCTGCGTGCTGCGCACGGCGCCGGTGATGGACGCTGAAGCAGCGCCGCTGAAGCAGCTGCGCCTGGTCTTCAAGGCCGGTCTCGGCGCGCGCCTCGGCTCGGGTGCGCAGCACATGGCGATGATCTCGCTGCGCGACTGGGTCGACGCCACCGTCCACCTGGCCGAGCACGACTCGGCGTCGGGGCCGTTCAACCTCTGCTGCGTGGAGACCCCGACCAACGCGGAGTTCACCCGTGCCCTGGCCGCCGCCGTGCACCGCCCCGCCGTGGTGCGGGTGCCGTCGCCCCTGCTGCGCCTCGGCGCCGGCCGGATGGCCGCGGAGCTGCTGGGCTCGCTCAACGTGCGCCCCACCGCGCTGCTCGACTCGGGTTATCAGTTCCACGACCCCGACGTCGACGCCGTGCTCGCCGCCGCGCTGGCCTGACGCGCCTCCACCACCAGCCACCGCCCGCCCTCGCGGCGCAGCACCACCCGCCGCGTCGAGGGCGCGTCGACCGGCAGGGTCTCGCGCACCCCTCGCCCGACGGCCACCCCGCCGGCGAGTCGGTCGGTGACCACGAGACGCAGGGTGCGCGCCGCCACCCCGCCGCCGGCCACCGCGACCAGCTGCGTGCGCAGCCCGTGCACCCGCAGGCCCCGCGCCACCCAGGCCCGCAGCATCTCCACGTCGGCGACCGCGGTCGCGGAGCCCGCGACGTAGAGCCCCCGCAGCCGGTGGAGGTCGCCGGTCGCCCAGGCCGCGGCCCGGCGGCGGTCCCAGTCGCGCAGCACGTCGGCGGCCAGCACGGCAGGGCGAGGCGTCGTGGGGGGAGCCGGCGCGGCGACCCCCGGCGCGGCCGGCCCGGCGCCGGGCCCGGCGCCGGGCAGGGCCACCACGGCCACGGCCGCCACCGCCCCGAGGACGGTCACGACGAGGACGGCGAGCAGCAGGCGCGGCAGCAGCATGGCCCTCTCCTACCCGTTCCGCACCCGGCCGTCCCCGTCGTCCACAGGTAGGCTCGGGAGCATGGACAGCCCCGGCGCACTCGACGTCCGCACGGTCGGCCTCGGCGACGACGCCGTCGACTACCTCGCGGCCTGGGACCTGCAGCGCGAGGTGCACGCCCAGGTCGTCGACGGCACCGCCCCCGACACCGTGCTGCTGCTCGAGCACCCGCCCACCTTCACCGCCGGCAAGCGCACCGACCCCCACGAGCGGCCCGTCGACCCCGGTGGCGCGCCGGTGCTCGACGTCGACCGCGGCGGCAAGATCACCTACCACGGGCCCGGCCAGCTGGTCGGCTACCCGATCGTGCGGCTGCCCGACCACGTCCTCGTCGTCGACTTCGTGCGCCGCATGGAGGAGGCGATGATCGCCACCTGCGCCGACCTGGGCGTGGCGACCGCGCGGGTGCCGGGCCGCAGCGGGGTGTGGCTGCGCGCCGACGGCGCCCGCCCCGAGCGCAAGGTCGGCGCCATCGGCATCCGGGTCAGCCGCGGCGTCACCATGCACGGCATCTCGCTGAACTGCGACGTCGACCTCGGCTGGTACGACCGGTTCGTGCCCTGCGGCATCGCCGACGCCGGCGTCACCTCGCTGACGCAGGAGACCGGGCGCGACGTCACGGTCGCCGAGGTGCTCCCGGTGCTGGTGGGCCACCTGCGCGGGCTGCTGGCCTGGCAGCCGTACGTCGCGACCCCCGACTACGAGGCCCGCCCCGAGCCCGGGCGGGCGCCGCGCATCGAGGTCCTCGCCCCCGGTCGCTGAGCCGCGTCACCCCCCTCGCTCGGGTCCGGGGAAGGTGGAGGACACACCCGGCGCGTCCCGCGCCACCGGGCCCCCCGGCTGCTTGGATCCGGTGACGGCACCGGGGTCGGCCCGCGCCGGGATCGGGGACGCCCATGACCGCACCGGTGATCGAGACCCACGGCCTGCGCAAGGAGTACCGCAGCCGGGGCGGCACCCGGGTGGCCGTGCAGGGACTCGACCTCGCGGTGCCGGCCGGTGGGGTGCACGGGTTCCTCGGGCCCAACGGCTCGGGCAAGACCACGACGATCCGGATGCTGCTCGGCCTCTCCCGCCCCACCGCCGGCACCATGGCGCTCTTCGGCGAGAAGGTGCCCCGCGCGCTCCCCCGGGTGATCGGGCGGGTCGGCGCGGTGGTGGAGTCGCCCAAGTTCTCCCCCAACCTCACCGGGCGGCAGAACCTGCTGCTGCTCGCCCGCTCCATCGGGGTGGGGGGCGCCCGCGTCGACGCGGCCGTGGAGACCGTGGGCCTCACGGGCCGTGACGGTGACCCCTTCCGCTCCTACTCCCTCGGCATGAAGCAGCGCCTGGCGATCGGCGCCACGCTGCTGAAGGACCCCGACCTGCTGATCCTCGACGAGCCGACCAACGGTCTCGACCCCGCCGGCATCCGGGAGGTCCGCGACACCGTGCGCGACCTCGGCGCCAGCGGCACCACGGTGCTGCTGAGCTCCCACATCCTCGCGGAGGTGCAGCAGGTGTGCACCTCCGCCACCATCATCGGCAACGGCCGGCTGCTGGCCAGCGGCCCCGTCGACGACCTCCTCGAGGTCGGCACCACCTTCCGCGTGGTCACCGACGACCCGGTGGCGGCCGCGGCCGTCCTGCGCCGCGCCGGCCTCGTGGTCACCGACCCGCCCGGCGACGACCCGGGCACCCCCGCGCACGCCCTCGAGGTGGAGACCGACCGCCCCGGCGAGGTGACCCGCCTGCTCGGCGAGGCCGGGCTCTGGCTCACCGAGCTCACGCCGGCGCGCGAGGACCTGGAGACCTACTTCCTGCGGCTCACCGCCGACGACACGATGGGCGGGCGGTGATGGGCGCGCTGCTGCGGGTGGAGCTCACCCGGCTGCGCTGGCGCCGGGCCGTGCTGCTGCTGCTGGCCGCCGCGGTGCTGGTGCCGGCGGTCGTCGTCGGGGCCACCGCGTGGAGCACCCGGCCGGTCACGGCCGACGACCTCGCCGAGGTCCTCGAGACCTACGACGACCGGTTCCTGCGCCAGGAGCTGCAGCGCTGCGAGCGTCGCCCGCAGGACTACGGGCTGGAGGACGCGACGGCCGGCGGGCTCCCCGACGCCTGCGGCACCGCGGTGCTCAGCAGCTACGCCTTCCGCTCGCCGCTGAGCCCGGCCGACGAGCTGCAGAGCGGATCGATGCTCGTCGTCGCCATGGTGCTGGCGCTGCTGATGGTGCTGCTCGGCACCACCTTCACCGGACACGACTGGAACAGCGGCTCGATGAGCAACCAGCTGCTGTTCGAGGCCCGCCGCGCGCGGGTGTGGGGCGCCAAGGCGCTCGCCGTCACAGGTCTCGCGCTCGTGGTCGGCGTGGCCGTGCAGCTGGCCTGCTGGGCCGTGCTCCTGGCCTTCGCGCAGGCGCGCGACCTGTCCCCCACCGGCGGCGTCGTGCTCGACGGCGTGGAGCAGTCGCTGCGGGGTGGCCTGCTGGTCGCCGCCGCGGCGTTCGGTGGCTTCGCGCTGACGATGCTGCTGCGCAGCACCGTGGCCACCCTCGGGGTGGTCTTCGCCCTCACCGTGCTCGGCGGCACCCTCATCGGCATCCTGGGCGGCGACCAGGCGCAGCGCTGGCAGCCGCAGAACAACGTGGTCGCGCTCGTCACCGACCAGATGGAGTACTACAGCGAGTCCGCGCTCGACCCGGCCTGCTCCGGGCGCCGACCGCCGCGGGACGTCGACTGCGACGGCAGCCAGCGCATCTCGGCGGTGCAGGGCGGGTCGTACGTCGGCGTCGTGGTGCTGCTGACGGGTGCGCTGTCGGTGGCCTCGTTCCGCCGCCGCGACGTGCCCTGAGCCCGGCCCGGGGGCGCCGCACGCCGGCCGCACGCCGGCCGCACACCGGCCGCACACCGGACGGCGGCGACGTGGCCCACCGGCGTAGAGTCGGGGCGTGACGACCGCTCCTGCCCCCGAAGGCCGCAAGCTCCTCCGCCTGGAGGTCCGCAACGCCGAGACGCCCATCGAGCGCAAGCCCGAGTGGATCAAGACCCGGGCCAAGATGGGCCCCGAGTACACCGAGCTGATGGGCCTGGTGAAGTCCGAGGGGCTCCACACGGTGTGCCAGGAGGCCGGCTGCCCCAACATCTTCGAGTGCTGGGAGGACCGCGAGGCCACCTTCCTCATCGGCGGCGACCAGTGCACCCGGCGCTGCGACTTCTGCCAGATCGACACCGGCAAGCCGCAGCCCCTCGACCGCGACGAGCCGCGCCGCGTCGCGGAGTCGGTGCAGAAGATGGAGCTGCGCTACGCCACGATCACCGGCGTCGCCCGCGACGACCTCCCCGACGGCGGTGCCTGGCTGTACGCCGAGACCGTGCGCGCCATCCACGAGCTGAACCCCGGCACGGGCGTGGAGAACCTGATCCCCGACTTCAACGGCCGCCCCGACCTGCTCACCGAGGTCTTCGAGTCGCGCCCCGAGGTGCTGGCCCACAACGTGGAGACCGTGCCGCGCATCTTCAAGCGCATCCGCCCGGCGTTCCGCTACGAGCGCTCCCTCGACGTGATCACCCAGGCCCGCGCGTTCGGCCTGGTCACCAAGTCCAACCTCATCCTCGGCATGGGCGAGACCCGCGAGGAGGTCTCCCAGGCCCTGCGCGACCTGCACGAGGCCGGCTGCGACCTGATCACGATCACCCAGTACCTGCGCCCCTCGGTGCGCCACCACCCGGTCGAGCGGTGGGTGAAGCCGCAGGAGTTCGTCGAGCTGCAGGCCGAGGCCGAGGAGATCGGCTTCGCGGGCGCGCTGTCCGGCCCGCTGGTGCGTTCGTCCTACCGCGCCGGTCGGTTGTACCGTCAGGCCATCGAGGCGCGCTCCGCAGCCGCCTCGCGCTGACCTCGAGACCACCCGCAGAACGACTGGGAGCACACGTCCGCATGGCCCGAAAGAAGGACGCCCCCGCGGGCGCCACCCCTGTTGTCGCCCCGAAGACCTCGCGGCGCCACCAGTTCGCCGAGACCTACCGCATCACCAAGCGCACCGACCCGAAGATCGGGCTCTGGCTGCTGCTGGCCTTCCTGGTCGGGGCGGCCGTCGGCTTCGCGGTCTTCTGGATCCTGCCCGGCTCCGGCGCCATCGCGTGGGTGCTCTCGGTCGTCGGCGCACTGCTGTTCGGCTCGCTGGCCGCGCTGATCCTGTTCGGTCGACGCGCGCAGAGCTCGGCGTACGGGCAGATGGAGGGTCAGGCCGGTGCGGCCGCGGCCGCCCTGCGGATGCTGCGCAAGGGCTGGGTCACCACCCCCGCGGTGGCCTTCACCCGCCAGCAGGACGTCGTCCACCGCGTGGTGGGGCCTCCCGGCATCGTGCTGGTCGGTGAGGGCAACGCCCACCGC
Source organism: Nocardioides sp. FY1077 (assembly GCF_058681775.1). Taxonomy (NCBI): domain Bacteria; kingdom Bacillati; phylum Actinomycetota; class Actinomycetes; order Propionibacteriales; family Nocardioidaceae; genus Nocardioides; species Nocardioides sp. FY1077. The sequence continues at coordinate 213,853 of NZ_JBZWDB010000003.1, forward strand.
ACCCGCCAGCTGCTCACCGCCGAGCGCCGCAAGCACGAGCGCGTGGCGGGCGGTGCGCCCATCCACGAGGTCGTCTGCGGCCGCGAGGAGGGCCAGGTGCCGCTGCCGAAGCTGGTCAAGCACGTGCAGAAGCTCGGGCGCCAGGTGAAGCCCGCCGAGATCACCGACATCCGCAACCGGCTCAAGGCGCTCGACGCCCAGCGTCCCGCGGTGCCGCTGCCCAAGGGCCCGGTGCCGACGAGCATGAAGGGCATGCGCCAGAACATGCGCGGCCGCTGAGCCCTGCACCTGCCCGCACCTGCCTGCACCCGCCGTACGACGAAGGGCGCCTCCCCGGCCGGGGAGGCGCCCTTCGTGGTGCAGGCGGGAGGTCGGCTCAGCCCGCGGGGGTCCCGCCGGGCTGGCTCATGCCGCCCATCAGGTCGTCCATGCTCTGCACCTTTCCGGCCGGCGGCGCCTGGATGTCGACGGGGTCGCCCCAGTTGTCGTAGGTCATCGTCATGGTGCCGGTCGGGCCCATCTCGATGACCGCACGACGGAACAGCCCGTCCTCGTCGATGAAGATGTCGTAGGCGATGGTCTTCGGCATCTGCGACTTCGCGAGCTCCTGCAGCTCGGGGTCGAGGGTGTCGAGCATCGCGGTGCCGTCGAGGACGAGGGAGTAGGCGTCGACGGTGTCGCCGTCGATGTCGTCCTGGCCCTCGTAGGTGGCGGTCTGGATGCCGCCCTCGAGGGCGTCGAACATCGTGCGCGGGTCCATCTGGTCGGTCATCATCGACCCCATCGGGTTGTTCGGGTCGTCGAGGTCCATCTCGACCCAGGTGTCGGGCCCGGCGATGCCCGACATGTAGATGACGTTGTCGAGCAGGACCATGTCGATGCTCTGGCCGCCGAGCTCCATGGTCATGTCCATCGAGTACGGGTCGGTGGAGAAGTCGGCCTCGCCCTCGGCCTCGGTGGCCATGGCGCCCTCGCTCTGCAGCGTGACCTGGGCGGTGGTGGCGTTCTCGAACGACGCCGCCATGATGTCGGCCATCTCGGCGGCGCTCACCTCCTCGCCCTCGGCCACGTCGGCCGGCTCGGCGTCGGTCGACTCGTCGCCGGAACCGTCGGTCGACTCGTCGGCGGAGTCGCTGGGGGCGTCGACCGAGGTGTCGGCGGCCTGCGAGGAGTCCTCGCCGGTGGTGTCGTCGAACGTGTCGCCCTCGCCGCCGCAGGCGTTGAGCGAGACCAGCGCGAGCGGGACGACCGCCGCGGCCGCGGAGCGGCGCAGGGTGCGGCTCCAGGTGGTGGTGCGTGACATGGGGTGCCCTTCAGGTCGACGTACGCGGGTGTCCCCCCGATGATCGCCCACGGGTGGTGGGGGTGAAACCTCCCGGACGGTCACGATTCCGTGACCCGGGCGTGAAGATCCGGCCGGCCGGCGTCGCGGTGGCGCCGTGCGCCTCAGCGACCGACGAGCGCGCGGTAGGTCTGCAGGGTGAACACGGCCGAGCCGGCCACCATGTCGTGCAGGCCGCGCCCGTCGGGACGGAACACCAGCGGCGGGATCACCAGCGCGACCAGCACGTGGCGCACCAGGCTGCGCAGCGGCGGCACCGGCGCTCCGGTCGGCACCGACACGACGCGCAGCCGGGTGACGACCTGGCCGAAGGAGCCTCCGGCGAACGACGTGAGCACCGTCGCCTCGAGCACGTAGACCAGCAGCGTCCAGGACTGCTCGGTGCTGCCGACCTCGGCGTAGGCGTCCCATCCGACGATGAGGATGACGACCAGGGTGGAGGCCAGCCAGTCGACCAGCAGGGCCACCACGCGGCGACCCCACGACGCGGTCTCGGGGCCCTGGTCGGTCGGTCGGGTCGCAGCGGTGCTCACGCGTCCAGGCTAGGCGGGCCGCCCGCACGACGGCGCACCGAGCGCGCCGTAGCGGGGTGGTGACCGCCCGCCGAGCCTCTGTTACATCCCCGACACACAACCGATACGGTCGTGAAACTGCCGTCTCCCTAGGGTGGCGGCACCCACCGGTGCAGTGTCGCGCCGGTCTGTCCGCTCCCGACCCGCCGGCTGACCACGTAGGACAGCCAAGGAGGACGAATGTTCCAGAACAGCGACGAGCTGCTCGCCTATATCAAGGACGAGGGCGTCGAGATGGTCGACGTCCGCTTCTGCGACCTGCCCGGGGTCATGCAGCACTTCACCGTGCCGGTGTCGTCGTTCGACCAGTCCGTCTTCGAGGACGGCCTCAGCTTCGACGGCTCCTCGATCCGTGGCTTCCAGGCCATCCACGAGTCCGACATGTCGCTGTTCCCGGACCCGACGACGGCCTACCTCGACCCGTTCCGCTCCTCCAAGACGCTCGTGGTGAACTTCTTCATCCACGACCCGCTCACCGGTGAGGCCTACTCCCGCGACCCGCGCAACATCGCGCGCAAGGCGATGGCCTACCTGCAGACCACCGGTGTCGGCGACACCGCGTTCTTCGCCCCCGAGGCCGAGTTCTACGTCTTCGACAACGTGCGGTTCGAGACCAAGGCCAACGCCGGCTACTACGAGATCAACTCCTCGGCCGGCGCCTGGAACACCGGCGACTCGTTCGAGAACGACAACCGCGGCTACAAGGTCAAGTACAAGGGCGGCTACTTCCCCGTGGCCCCCACCGACCACTTCGGCGAGCTGCGCGACGAGATGGTCATCGAGCTCGAGAAGTCCGGCCTCCAGGTCGAGCGGGCCCACCACGAGGTCGGCACGGCCGGCCAGGCCGAGATCAACTACCGGTTCGACGAGCTGCTCAAGGCCGCCGACGACGTGATGAAGTTCAAGTACATCATCAAGAACACCGCCTGGCGCAACGGCAAGACCGCCACGTTCATGCCCAAGCCGATCTTCGGCGACAACGGCTCCGGCATGCACGTGCACCAGTCGATCTGGAACGAGGGCTCGCCCCTGTTCTACGACGAGACCGGCTACGGCGGCCTGTCCGACATGGCCCGCCACTACATCGGCGGCATCCTGAAGCACGCCCCGTCGCTGCTGGCCTTCACCAACCCGACGGTGAACTCCTACCACCGTCTGGTGCCCGGCTTCGAGGCCCCGATCTCGCTGGTCTACTCCCAGCGCAACCGCTCGGCGTGCGTGCGCATCCCGATCACCGGCTCGAACCCGAAGGCCAAGCGCATCGAGTTCCGCTGCCCCGACCCGTCGGCCAACCCGTACCTCGCCTTCTCGGCGCTGCTGCTGGCCGGCCTCGACGGCATCAAGAACAAGATGGAGCCGCCGTCGCCCATCGACAAGGACATCTACGAGCTGCCGCCGGACGAGATGGCCGACATCGACCAGGTGCCGACCTCGCTCAACGCCGTCCTCGACTCCCTCGAGGCCGACCACGAGTTCCTCACCGCCGGCAACGTGTTCACGCCCGACCTGATCGAGACCTGGATCGACTACAAGCGCCAGCACGAGATCATGCCCGTGCAGATGCGCCCGCACCCGCACGAGTTCGAGCTGTACTACGACATCTGATCAAGACACCCCGTCTGACCTGCGGCGGAGGGTTCAACCCTCCGCCGCAGTCCGCAGATTGTCCGCACGAGCCGCCATTGCACTGTCGATGGCGGCTCGTGTGCTGTCGTCACTGTCTGGCCAGAGGTGCCCGTAGGTGTCGAGCGTGGTCTTAGCGCTGGCGTGACGTAGCCGTGCCTGTACGACCTTGACGTCGGCGCCGCTGGCGATCAGGAGCGAGGCGAAGTAGTGCCGCAGGTCGTGATACCGGAACCCGGGCGGCAGCCCAGGAACTTCGGTCCGAGCCGCCCGCATCGCCCGCTCCAGCGTCCAGGGGCTCAACTGCTGGCCCCACTCATTCACGAGCAACGTGGCGTCACGGCGGGTGGTCCGTTCGACGTGCGCGGCGAGCTCGAGCGCAAGTGCCTGCCCGATCGACACCGCCGTCTGCGACGTCTCCGACTTGAGGGGCTCCACCGGTTACTGGACCGCGGGCGTGATGACGCCACGCATGAAGTCGACGTCTGAGATCCGCAACCCGCAGGCTTCCGCCAGGCGCAGGCCCGAGAACGCACCGAGGAGCACCGCGCCGCGCATGTGCTCAGGCATGACGTCGTAGAGCGCCCAGACCTGCTCCGCCGTCGCCACGTATGCGCGCTGCTTGCCCGCGGCCGCCGACGTGCGTCGCGAGCACGGTGACTTGGCCACTAGCCCGTCGTGGACGGCGTCGGTGTAGATCTGCGCGAGCCGGGCGTGAAGCGCGTAAATGTACGAGTCGGACAGCCCCTCGGCTGCCAGCTGCGCACACCACGTCCTCACGTTCGACGGACGGACTCCATCGAGCCGCAGGTCGCCGAAAGCCGTTCGGATGCGGGCGATGTGCACCTCGGCCTGGCGCACGGTTGACGCGCGGTTGCCGCGGTAGCCGTCGAGCCAGGTGTCGCACCACTCCCCCACCGTCACCCGGGCAGTGCGCGGGGCGACGTGGCTCCCGGTTACGACCTTGGCGGTCTGCCCGTCGAGCCACCTTTGGCCGTCGACACCGACCGGACCCGCCCCGCGGGTTCTCGGCCGAGGACTACCGGCGCACCTTCGCCACCCCGCCCCCGCGGCCGGTGCGCAACAACGTCACCCGCGCCCGCGACCGGCTCGTCGAGGCCATCCACGCCGCCGGCCAAGCCGCCGCCCTCCTCGAGGACACCGACGCCTCCCGCACCCCCGCCCACGCCACCGCCGAGGACCTCCGCACCGCACGCAGGCAGCTGCGCGGAGCCCTCGACGCCCTCCCAGAGAAGTGAGGCACACCGTGACCACCACGCCCACCCACCCCGACGTGGTGGCCCTCGCCAACTTCGGGCGAGGCACCAAAGAGCAGGTGCAGGATTCGATGGGCGCCGTGCAACGCGGACTCCCCGAGGGCGCCATCCTGTGCTGTGCCGAGATCGGCGAGGGCGACCGCGGCTACGACGACCACGCCCTGCTCGGCCGCATCTTCGCCGGCTGGCGCATCGTCCACGGCGACACCCGCGAGCCCATCGTCATGGACGTCGAGGGCCCCAAGGCGCTGCGGTCCGCACGAACCGACTGTGGCGCAAGCGGGCGATGCTCGGGGTGACCCGCCAGTCCCCGCCGCGGCACGTGCAGGACGTCGTCGTGCGACGACCCGACGGCACCGAGCTCGCCGTCATCACCGGCCACCCCCCCGGCCGGGGCGAAGAACGGCGACCGCAAGCCCCACATCAAGGCCGTGCTGCTCGTCGGCTGGCTGCGGATGCGCCACCTTAAAAAGAAGCGCCGCCGGCACCACCGCCGCAAGGGCCGCGACGTGATCGTGGCGATGGACCGCAACACCCGCCGCCTCAACACCAGGCCCCACGAGGTCGTGCTCTATCACCACGGCCCCGACTGGATCACCGCGATCCCTGCCCCCGGGCGCCGAGCCCGCAAGACCGACTCCGGTCACATCCACATGTACATCGAGCCCCGCCTGCACGACTGCCCATGGGTGGCGGTCGAGTTCACCGACAAGGAGACCCCGTGAAGCTGAACCCGCCCCGCCGCGTCCGCGCGCTGCTCTACGTCGTGACCGCCGTCAGCACGCCGGTCGTGGCCTACCTCCAGGCCCGTGGCGTGATCGGCGACCTCGAGACCGTGCTGTGGTCCGCCGAGGTCGCCGTCGTCACCGGCCTCGCGGCCCTCAACACCCCTGCCGAGGTTGAGGACGTCGACGGCCGCCACGAAGCCAAGGCCGCCTAGCCCGGCTGTGGTCCGGCCCCGGGCTTGCTGGGGGCTTCGCCCGGGACCGGAATGTTCAGTGCTACCCACCCGCGCCGTCCGCGAAACCGCCCCCGTCACCCTCACGCAGGGTGGCGGGGGCGGCTTCCGTGCGTCAGCGCGCGGGGGTGGTCTTGCGCTCGCAGGAGGAGATCACGTCGAGGTTCTCGTCCGCTGTCACGGTGTCGCGGCCCTCGCCGCAGTCAGCGGAGTCGACGGTGTCGTCATTGACGGTGAGCTCGTCCTTACCGCCCAGGCCCATCACCTTGTCGCGCCCAGCCCCGGCCTGCAGGAGGTTGGCCTTGCCGTTGCCGATGATCGTGTCGGCGCTCGCAGATCCTTGGGCGTTTTCGATGCTGCGCAGCTCGTCGCGCGCACCTGCGGGCCCGTCGGTGGCGTTGCCGTCGTTGGCACCTCCACCCGAACGAAGGTCGATGACCACGCCTCTGTCGGATTCGAAGTAGCCCACGAAGTCCCACTCGCCGGCCCCGCCGACCATCAGGTCTGCACCCGGAGCGTTCGCGAGGAAGTCGTTACCGGCATTACCGCGCACGTCGTCGTCGCCGTTCTCACCGAACAGACCGTCACCGCCGACACCACCCCGCAAGAAGTCATCACCGTCTGTCCCGTAGAGGCCGTCGGAACCGGCGTTGCCGAAGAGACGGTCATCATCCCCGCCTCCCAACAACAGGTCATCGCCGTCGCCGCCACACACAGTGTCGTTGCCACCCACCCCGTAGAGCCGGTCGTTGCCGCCCAGGCCGGAGATGACGTCTGGACCGTCGCTGCCGAAGAGCTCGTCGTCGCCTGGGGTGCCGGGGATAGTGACGACCTTGCCGTCGCAGAGGGGAACGATGATGCCGCCCTCGGCCTGTGCCGAAGAGGTGAACCCGACGACGAGGCCGGGCAGCATGGCTGCCGCAGCGAGGGCGGCGGCGGTACGGGGCAAAGGACGGGCAGGCAGGCGCACGGGCGACCTTCCGGAGAGGCCCACAGTGGTGAGCGCGGGGGCGCGGGCGCGCAGACGCGGGCACGCGAGAACCACCCAATCATGGGGCTGCGCCAGTGCTGAGTCCCCCAGTCGGCGTAGTCCATTCGGGGGGTTATCGCCTAGTCACAACCGGCCTCCTGGGGGCCTAGAGTCGTCACAGACACACGACGTAAACGCCTGTCACCGTTCGGGCCATGACGCTTCGACGACACCTGCCCACCGTCGCCCTCTGCAGCGCGACCGTGGTCCTCTCCACGGCAGGTGGCGCCACCGCCGCACGCCTGATCACCGGCGCCGACATCAAGGACGGCACCATCGCCTCCGCCGACCTGCGCAACAACGACGTCCGCGGCCCCGACCTGGCCCCCAACGCCGTCAACAGCAACAAGGTCCGCGCTGGCTCCCTGGACGGCACCGACATCCGCGACGACTCCTTGACCGGCGACGACATCGACGAGACCACCCTCGACAGCGGAACCGCGACCACGATCTACACGTGGTCCGCGCCGTACACCTACGGCTCGCGGGACGGCGCTGGTTTCAGCCTGCTCGACATGACCTCCGAGGCAACGTTGCCCGCCCGCAGCATCGTCACAGGACAGGAGTTCACCGCCACCTCGAGCTGCGAGAACGTGAACCTCAACGCCCAGCTCGTGAACGGCGCGCAACTGGCCACCGCCTACGTCCCCAACACCGAGAACCTGTTCTGGACCACCACCGGCTCGACCGCGAAGAAGCTGCGGGTCTCTGGGTTCGACAACGCCGGGCGGCCCTGCAGCGGCACCTTCACGCTCAAGTTCGCCGTCCAGGACAACCCCACCGGCACCGCCGCAACCTTCAACTGAATCGCGGCCCACGTAACGCCCGCACCTCGCCCGCCCCCGTCACCCTCGCGCAGGGTGACGGGGGCGTTCTGCGAGTCAGCTCCTCTGGGGGTCCTTCTTACGCTCACACGCGTCGAGCACGTCGAGGCCCTTGTCGTACACCGCCTTGTCGAGGCCCTTACCGCAGTCGGTCGAGTCGACCGCGTCGTCGTTGACTACGAGCAGGTCGTCGCCGCCGCGGCCCACCACCTCGTCGCTCCCGGGGCCGCCCTGAAACTCATTGGCCTTGCTGTTGCCGATGATCGTGTCCGCGCTTCGGGATCCTTCGACGTTTTCGATGGTGCGCAGCTCGTCGCGCGCACCCGCCGGCCCGTCGGAATCGTTGCCGTCGTTGGCACCTCCACCCGGGCGGAGGTCGACGACCACGCCTGCCTGCGAGCTGTTGTAGAACACGAAGTCCTCGTCGGCGCCGCCGACCATCAGGTCCGCGCCGTCGTCGTTGTCGATGTAGTCAGGGCCGCCGTTGCCGAGCACGACGTCATCGCCCAGCTCGCCGTACAGAAGGTCTTCGCTGAGACCGCCGCTCAGGAAGTCGTCGCCCTCCCTCCCGAGGAGCTCGTCGCCTCCGTCGTTGCCGAAGATGCGGTCGTCACCCCCGTACCCGCTTACCAGGTCGTCGCCGTCTCCGCCGCATATCACATCGTTGCCACCCAACCCCCGGATCATGTCTCCGCCGCCCAGGCCGGCGATGACGTCCGGACCCTCGGTGCCAAGAAGCTCATCACCGTCCTGGGTGCCGGCCAGAGTGACGGGTTGGCCGTCGCAGGTCAGGACGACAACGCCGTCGGCTTGCGCCGAGACGGAGGTCATCCCGACCGCAAGGCTGAGCAGCATGGTCGCCACGGCGAGGCCGGCGGCAGTAGGAGGTAAGGGACGGGCAGGCAGGCGCACGGGCGACTTTCCGGAAAGGCCCACGGTCGTGGGCGCGGGGACGCGGCGCGCATTTGCGGGCACGCGGGGACCCCTCAAGGATGAGGCCCGGCTGGGCTCGGGTCCCCCATTCGGCGCAATCCGTTCGGGGGTTCTCACCTAGTCACACTCAACCGACCGGGAACCGGCCACGGCGTGATCGTCAGGCGCAAGGTCATCGCCCGCGTCATCACGGACGGGCACGTCGTCGCCGGCGACGCCGCGCCACCGGCGCCACCCTCAGGGTCATTTACACCCTACGGTCCGACTGTCGTGCGGATCGGCCTGAAGCCCCAACTGCCGGAGTAGCTACGTCGCCACGGCCGCGGTGGGAGCATGCGGCGGTGACGTTGTTCCAGTTCGTGGCCAGTCTGCTTCCCGTCGCCGTCATCTTCGCGATCGGCGTCTTCTTCCTGCGCCGCATCCTGCGTGCAAAGCGCGAGAACAACCAGGCAGTAGCGAGCCTGTGGTTTCTGAAGTTCCTCGGCGTGATCCTTCTGCTCATGGCGGCCCTCGCCGTCGTCAATCTGTTCCTACCTGAGTAGCCGCCCCCGGCACCCTCACGCAGGGTGGTGGGGGCGGCTTCGTCGTCGCTCCTTTCTATACCCGGCTCGGCGCGGTGTGGGCAACGCCTGGGTCCGCGTCCGGGCCGCCCCCAGAACCGAGGATCTGTGCGAGCAGGTTGAGGCCCGGACGGTCCACGGAGCGATCGTTGGCACTGAGGATGGCGACGGCCGCTCCGTGGTCTGGGGCGATAGCGAGCAGGCTGCGGTAGCCGCCGGTGGCCCCGCTGTGGAGCAGCACCCGGTCCTGACTGCGGGGCAGGGTGCCCGAGATCCAGCCAAGATGGACGGCGGCTCTGGTGTTGATGCGGTGCGCGGTCGTGTGCGTGAGAGAGATGGCCGCGGACAGTTCTTCGGGTGTCTGACCGGTCTGCGCTCGGGCCAGCGTGAGCAGGTCGGGCATGGTGGAGTGCAGACCGCCGGCGCCGGCGAGTGCGGCAAGGTGCCAAGGTGGGCGGGGGCGACCCAGGCGGGAGTAGCCGGCAGCCAGTCTTGCGGCGCGTTCGGGGTCGAGAGCCACGTGCGTGTCGCTCATGCCAAGGGGCCGGCAGATGAGGTCCTGGATGAGTGTGTTGTATTCGGCGCCGACATGGCGCGCCAGGATGAGCCCAAGGAGACCGGCACCGAGGTTGGAGTAGCGGAAGCGGGTGCCAGGCGCCGACCGCAACCGGGTGCGCCGCAGTCCGTCCATCATGAGCTCGCCCGTGCAGCCCGCGTAGGGGTCCGAACTCCAGAGAGCCCGCGGCAGCAGTCCCTTAGGGAGCCGGGGCAGTCCGGAGGTGTGGCAGGCGAGGTGGGCCAGCCGGATCACCTCCCCGCCCCTTTCAGGAGCCGTGATGTCGCGGGGAAGTAGGTCGCGCAGCGGTTGCTCCAAATGGACGACGCCCTTAACAGCGAGCTGGGCGAGGACGAGCGCGGTGAACGTCTTTGTTACCGAGCCGATCTGGAACAGAGTTCGGGGGTCTGCGCCGTGCATTGCCGACTGCTCGTCGCGGACTGCTCCCACGACGATAGAACCGCGCGATCGGGCACAGAGCCGATCTGCGGATCGACGTACCTGATCCTCAAGGGTCGCGCTCAACACTCTCAGGCCTCCGTCCGGCCGAAGAGGTGTCGGCCGCCGTACTTCTTGTGCACAGCCTGCTTCGAGACCCCGAGCGCCTCGGCGATCTGCATCCAGGTCGTACCAGCCGCCCGCGCCCGGTACACAAGCACCTCTTCACATCCTTCGAGGCGGTGGCGCAACGCGGCCGCCTCTCGCAAGGCTTCCAGGGGATCGGGGCTGTCAGTGATCAGCGAAATGTCAACTTTAGTCACCAGTCAACCTTAGTTGACTCGGAGAGTAAGTCAACTACGATTGACTTTTGGCAGTTCCCGGGCACTGTCACGCTGCTCAGAGGCAATCCCAGGTGCAGAACGGCAGCCGGCCGGCGACCCGTGCCCTCGACCAGGCGGGGGCTAGCCGTGTGGAGGGGTACGGACGCACATCCGTACTCCTGGCCGACCGAAGATGCTGAAGACCTCGGCCGGCTCCTACCCCGTGCTGCCTAACCAGTGCGGAACCTGGTCTCGAATTCCACTACCTCACCGGGGCCGAGCACCCAGGTCTCCCTACCCAGCACCAGACTGGCTAGCGTTCACGCCTCGGTGGTACAGACCACTTGGACCCATTAGGGCCCAGCACTGCGGTCCGCCGGCCGCGCGCGGTGACGATCGGGTCACGATGGCGCCGTTGCCTAGCAGCGTGGCGCGCTCGCCTTTACCTTTGCGTCGCTGCTCGCTGGGAGCCGCGAGGAAGGGACAGATGACCACCGCCACGCCGGGCCGCCGACGCGCCGCCCTGACCGCCACCCTCACCGCACTGCTCGGCGCCGCGCTCCTGGGTCCCGCCACCGGGTCGGCCTCCGCCGCCGACGGCGAGACCTCCCCGCCCGTCGCGGTCGACGACGCGTTCACGCTGTACCACGGCGAGTCGAAGCGGCTGGACGTGCTGGCTAACGACTCCGACCCGCAGGGCGCCGAGTTGGGCGTGTGCAGGGTCAAGGGGGACGGACTTCCTGAGTTCGCCCAGGTGAAGGTGTTCGACGGCGACGTTTATTTCATCAACGACTCCTTCGGTTATAGCGATGACCTGCCGTCCGAGGTGTCGTTCACCTACTACGCCTGCAACGACGAGTTCCTGACCCCGGCCACAGCGACGGTGGCGTTGGTCGAACCGGAGCCGTTGAAGGTCACGAAGCTCGACCGGCCCGGCCGAGTGAAGTTCACCAACCCCAACGACTTCCGCGTCCGGGTCTACTACGGCGACCCGACGCAGCCTGAGCCGGCGGGGCGTTTCGGCCTGGCTGGCGGTAAGTCTGAGGTGGTCACCGCTAGCAGCCGCCGCCTGTACTACTTCGCGTTCTCGCCCCGCCGGGGCATCTTCGTAGGCGACGGCATCGTGCGCGGCATTGACTCGCCGGGCGACCGCGCCTCGACCGACATCAGCGTGCCGGCCCGGGTCGCACGCCACTGGGCCACTCTCGGCTGAGCCCGCCGCATAGGACTGAGGCCCGGCGCTGCCCTCATGGGGCAGCCCCGGGCCTCAGTGCTCCCGCACGTCCTACAGTGCGGTCGAAAGGGCGCTGCCGCCCGTCGCGGACGCGTACAGGGCCGAGTCGCCCTTCGACCTGGTTCGGGGCCTCACTCCGAGTTCAGCGCCATATGATCCGCTCGTGCCAAGGCAAGGCGTCGAGCCCGAGGGCCGTTCATGAGGCCGCGTACTCACGAGATCAGGCACGTTCTCGCACCCCTGGTGGTCGTTGCTGCGGCATCGCTGGGGGGCTGCTCCGGTGACGGCAGCCTTCCGAGTCGCAGTCTGAACTCCGTTGAAGACGTGGCTGAGGCCGCGCATGAGGCACCCGGCTTCTCCTGCGAGCAACCGCAGGGCCAGTACATATCAAAGTACAAACCAGAGCTGCTCGACCGGTTGAAGATCCGTGATCTTGTCCTCTGCCCCGACGACGGGGACATGCGCGTCGTGATGACGTTCGACACCGAGACCGAGCTCAACTGGTTCGTGGAGTCTCAGGAGGGCTGGGTCGCTTGGGAGCGGATCTTCGCACCAGTTGGCGACGGCGATAGCTTCGCCGGGGCGACGGGTTCCAACTGGCTCATCACAGGGTTCGAGCCGCAACCAGCTTTCCTGGTGGTGATGCAGGCGGAGCGGGTCGAGAGCACGACAGCTGAAGGCGCGTCGCCCGACAGCCTGTCGGGGACCATGTGAAGGTTTGGCGTTCACGCAGCCCAGGGATTCGGTCAGGATGCGGCGCACGGAACCCGCAGTGATCGGCAGCACGCCATCAGGCGCGACAGGCGCGACGTCTCCTGAGCTCGGGCGCACCAACGTGCACGCGGCGTGCCGCTGAGGCCACCTGCGGTCGCCAATGTTCTACGGTCGCGCTATGACCGAGTTCCGCCTACAGCTGGCCCTCTCGGCGGTCACGCTGGTGGCGGTTGTGATCGCTTTCCTCGTGTACGACGTGAAGGTGACCTGGTTGTCCCTATCAGTTTCTGCGTCGATAGTTGTCCTACCCGTCCTGCGAGAAGTGGCCAGCCGGAAGGTGCAGGAGTACGCCGGGTCCAAGCGCCGAGAGCGCTCGTAGTGCAGCCGTCGCCGCTGTGGCTCACCACGCCCCAGGCTGCCCGGGTGCTCGGGGTGAGCCCCAACAGCGTCGTCCGCATCGCTAGAGCGGAGGGGCTGCCGATGCGCCGTGCTGGGCAACGCTGGCTGGTGGAGCCCGCTGCCGTCGAGGACTTGGCCGCTCGCCGAGCGCGGTGGGTGTCCTACGAGGCGGCCGCCCAGTCGGCGGCGGGTCCAGCCCTCCGCAGCAGTCCGCACGAGCCGCCATCGCCTGGTCGATGGTGGCTCGTGCGCTGTCGTCGCCTCCGACATGTCGTGGGCTCGCCGCGGCAGGAGATCTCCGCCGGGTGAGCGTCCGGGCCACTCCAACGGGTGATCCTGGGCCGACGACCGACGTCCCAGAATCGGGAGGTCCGGCCCCGGGCTCACTGTTTGGGCCCGGGACCGGACCTCCTGCAGGTACCCACGAACCCCGCACCCACCGCGCCCCCGTCGCCCGCACGCAGGGAGGGGCGGCTCCGCTCCCTCCGGGACCGGCCTGGCGCTCCGCTCGCCTGTCGAGGACACTCGCCCTCGTGCCGGCCGACTCCGAACCCCTGTCGACGTGGCTGGCCGTGGCGGCGCGGGACATGCAGGGGCAGGACGGTGCACAGGCCACCCTGGATTCCGCGGCGCAGCTGACCGCCTCCCACATCGACGGCGCCGAGTCGGTGGGCCTCTCGATCGTGACGGGCACCGGGGTGCACACCCCGGCCTGGGTGGGGCAGACGGCGGTCGACTGCGACCTGCTGCAGTACGAGCTCTCGGAAGGGCCCTGCCTGAGCTCGATCTACGAGCACCGGGTGGTCGTGAGCCCCAGCGTCGGCGACGACCCCCGCTGGCCGGCCTGGGGTCCGCGGGTGGCCGAGGACCACGGCGTTCGCAGCGTGCTGGCGATCTGGCTGTCCACCGGCGGCGACTCGCTCGGGGCGCTCAACATGTACTCGTCCCAAGAGGACGGCTTCACCGAGCAGGACCGGTCGGAGGGCCTCGCCCTCGCCGCCCACGTCGCTGTCGCCCTGGCGGCCGCCCGCAACGCAGAGGACCTGGCGGCGGGACTGGACTCGCGCAGCGTCATCGGCCAGGCCGTGGGCATCGTGCGGGAACGCTTCGACCTTCCCTCGCCCGCGGCCCTCGACCTGCTCACCCGGCTGTCCACGTCCGAGGGAGTCAAGCTGCGCGACCTGGCGCAACGGATCGTGACCACCCGCCGACTGCCGGGAGAATAGGCCCCACCCGCTCCGACGTACGTGCAAGGTCGGCGTCGCGTGGGTGCGGATCATCGGATTCTCCGCGGGGCCACGCACCGTCGCTGACCGGGGCCAGCAAGGGGCGCACGACGTCGCGCGCCGTGCCGGAGCACGACGCGCGACGAGATGACGTGCGGTGAGGGTCAGCGCACGAGCCTCACCCCCACCACAGAGCGACCGGCACCGTCCAGGGAGATGACGAGCGAGCCCCTGACCGCCGCCCTCTTGGCCAGCAGTCCGCGCGCCCGCTTGTTGAGCTCGATCTTGACCGCGACGGTCCTGCCACCGGCGACGGAGAACTCGGTGGCGCCGAGGACCTCACCGCCCGACCGGAGCTTCATGGACCCGACGCAGCGGGTTCCGGCCGGCTTGCAGATCACCTTGACCGACCCCGTCCGCCGGGTCTTGTCGGCGTCGACGACGCGCGGTCGGACGGTGAGCACCGGCTCGGGCTCGACGACGACCTGCACGGTCGTCCGGCTGCCCGTGACCTGCCCGGCACCGGCGTACTCCACCACCAGCGACCGTGTGCCGACCGTGGTGAGCGGACCCACCTCGACCGTCGCCCTGCCGTCGGTGAGCGTGCCGGTGCCGACCACCTGGTCGCCGTCGCGCACGGTCACCTCGCCGGTCGGCGTCGCGCCGTCGGCGGTGACGGTCACGCGGACGTCGGTCGTGCCGCCCGCCCGCACCGTGGCGGGCTCCGCTGTCGCGGTGGTGGTGGAGGCGACGGTGTCCGGCTCGTCCAGGTTGTTGATCCGGATGTTGCGGAAGAACACGTCGTCGCCGTCACCGTGGGTCTGCAGCCCGATGTGGGACGGCAGGTTCATCCGGTTGGGGTCGGTGTCGAGGAAGTCGTTGATCAGCGCACCGTTGAGGTGGACGCGGATCCGGTCGCCCTCGACCACGATCTCGTAGCTGTTCCACTGGCCGTCGGGCTCGAGCACACGATCGCGCTCTGCGATGAGGGCCGACTGGAAGTTGTAGATCGCACCGGTCGTCTTGTTCTCCGCGTCGCTCGAGTCGATCTGGATCTCGTGACCCTGGGTGATCGGCGGGCCGGAGCTGCCCTTCGGGTCGGGGAAGCCCACGAACACACCGGAGTTGTCGTCACCGGGCTTCATCCAGTCGAGCTTGAGCGAGTAGTCGTAGTCGATCGGGTCGTCGTGGTACAGCAGGCCGAAGGCGCCCACCGACTTGATCGAGCAGTCCTCCTGGCGGACGAACCTGCCCCCGTCGCCCATCGTCCAGTTCTCGAGGCTGGCGCGGGTGCCGTCGAAGAGCGAGGTGTAGCCCTGCTCCGGCTCGACCGGCTCGCAGGTCTCCGGCGGGTCGGGGACCACGGGCGGCTCCCCCAGCGTGAAGTCGTCGAACGTCGCGACCTCGGAGCCGGTGCCGTTGTAGGCCGCGACGCCGACCAGCGGGTCGGCCAGGCCGTTGATGCCGTAGCCGTCGCCGATGGCGGTCCAGGTCGCACCGTCGTCGACCGAGTAGGCGCCCTGGAGCAGCTCACCGTCGGACCACAGGCGCAGCCGGACGTCCGTCTGCTGGCCGGCGGTGATCGGCGCGTTCGAGTACTGCAGACCGCCGTTGGTGACGCGGGCCAGCTCGGTGGTCCAGCCGCCCTGCGGGGTGCGCATGACCATGACCTTGCCGTAGTCGGTGGTGCTGCCCCACACGGTCAGGCCGGCCTGCAGGTAGTCGTCGGTGCCGTCGACCGAGACGGTGGTCTCGGCCATCCAGGTGCTGGTGTCGTCGCCGGTCACCGGCTGCAGGATGACGTTCTTGGCGTCGGTGCGGCCACCGCTGAGGTCGCCGTCCTGGGCGTCGATCTGGAGCGTGCCGTCGGCCACGCGGTAGCCGTCGGCGTCCTCGTTGAGGATGTTGGTCCAGCGGCAGGTGTCGAGCGCCGTGCCCTCGAAGGTGTCGTCCGGGTCGGTCGTCGGCTCGCACACGACCGGCTCGGGCAGGTCGACGTCGAGGTAGTCGAGGTTGACGTTGCCGTCGTCCTGACCGCCCACGTAGCGGAGCGCGATCGAGTTCGCGCCCGCCTGCAACGGCAGGTCACCGGTCCACTCGCCCCAGGTCTGCCAGGTGCCGGTGCTCGGCAGGGTGATCTGCCGCGCGGTGCCGTTGACCTCCAGCGTGAGCCGCTTCGCGCCCTCGAAGGGGTTCGGTCCGGCGGCGTAGCCCAGCGTCACCGGGTGGACACCGGCCGTGGTCGCGTTGACGGTGAGCTCGGTCGTCGCGCCCTCGCGGAAGTAGCCGGCGACGTAGCCCGTGCCGGAGTAGCCCGCGTGCTCGGTCGAGAGCTCGGCGCCGTTGGTCAGCACCCCGTCCTCGGCCTCGTAGCGGACGCCGTCCTGCGGGAAGACGCTCAGGACGTCGAGGTTGACGTTGCCGTCGTTGCCGGCGTCGAACCGGACCTCGACGGTGTTGGCGCCGGCGTCCAGGTCGACGGTGCTGCGGAAGGTGCCGTAGGTCTGCCAGGTCCCGGTGGAGGGCAGGGTGACGACCTGGCTCTCACCGTTGACGAGGAGGGTGACCGTCTTGGGCCCCTGGAACGGGTTCGGGCCGTTGGCGTAGCGCAGGCTGAGGTCGTAGGTGCCGGCCGTCTCGACCGTGATGGCCGAGCGGACGCCTGCACCGACGGTGTCCAGGCCGCCGACGTAGCCGGTGCCGCTGTAGCCGGCGTGCTCGGTCTGCACGTTGGCGCTGCCGAGCAGCTGCTGGTCCTCCTGCTCGTAGACGCCCTGGGGCGGCTCGGGAGCGACGTAGCCCGGGTAGCTGTTGAGCGTGTACCAGGCCTCCGTGCTGTAGAGCGACTCACCGTCGGCCGAGGCGAAGGGCCGCGGGGAGCGCAGGTGCACGACGCGGTCGGGGCGCAGGCCGTCGATGGCCAGCGTGACCGTGCGGCCGTCCTCCGACGCGGTCGCCGAGGTGACCTCGAGGGTCTCCTCGTCGATCTTCGGGCCGCCGTACTGGGCGGTCGGGCGGTAGCCCCACTGCTTGACGACGTACTTGCTCGCCAGGTCGGCGAGGGTCTCGGCGCCGACGGGGTGGGTGTAGGTGACCTCGAAGCCGCCCTCGACGACCTCCATCGACTTCATCTCGAACGGCGTCACGCCGCTGGGGGTGAGCTTCTGCAGGCCGTAGGTCAGCTTGCCGGCCTGCTCCCAGTTCCCGCCGCCGCCGATGCCGCCGATGATGATCGTGCCCTGCTCGTCCATGAGCACCTCGTTGACGCCGGCCTCGAGACCCTGGGTGCCGCGGAACACGGCGCCCTGGTACTCGCCGTCGACCTGCTCGAGGAAGGCGCGCTGGAGGCCGCCGTAGGTGACGTCACCGATCAGCAGCTGGCCCGCGAACCGGCCGTCCGGGATGGTCACCGGCGTGCTGGGCGAGTTGGCGATCTCGTTCTGGGGCAGCCACAGCACCGGCTTGGTGACGGGGTTGTCCTGGAACGGACCGGCCGGGGTGGTCATGTGGTTGAAGAAGCGGTCCTGCTTGACGTGGACCAGCTTGGACGCCGGGAGCCAGCCCCCCTGGTTGTCGGTCACGAACGTCTCGCCGGCGGGTCCGAAACCGATGCCGTTGGGGGTCCGCAGACCGCCCGCGACGATCTGCATCGCGCCGGTGGTGTCGTCGACGGTGATGCTGTTGCCGCGGACCTGCGTGCCGTTGAGGGTGGGCGCCTGCTGCGGGGTGGTGGTGGCACCGCCGAAGTCGATCGACACCGAGGTGTTGAGGTGGAACTTGCCGTCCTTGTGCAGCAGACCGAAGGTGAACTCGTGGAAGTTGCCGCTGGTGGGCACGGTCCACAGCGCGGTCTTGGGCTCGTCGAGGAGCCCGTTGCCGTCGGTGTCGACCAGCTTGCTCAGCTGGTGCTTCTCGGAGACGTAGTACTCGTCCTCGCCGTCCTCGTCGACGTCGACGACCGCGACGCCCTGGGGCTCACGCAGGTTGCCGACGAGCTTGGTGACGGTGACGTCCTCGGGGCCGTCGGCCGTCCTGGCGCCGGTGAGGCGGTAGAGCTCGCCGAGCGAGGTCTGGTTCACCGGGTCACCGGTACCGCCCCAGGTGGACACGATCAGGTCGTCGCCCTGCCAGGCGAGACCCGTGACCTTGGGGTTGAAGCCCTCCGGCCGCAGGTCGATCAGCTCGTAGCCGGGGTTGACGCCGTCGAGCTGGAGGCCGTCGCCGGGCGAGTCCGCTGCACCCTCGCACTCCTTGTTGCCGGGGGCGGTCACCCGGGTGACGCCGGCCGGGGTGGAGAGCACGGAGGTGGGGACGAGCGTGAAGGACGTGTCTCCCGGCTTCTTCCAGCTCAGGGTGACCTGCTGGCCCCCGCCCGCCTCGAAGTGCTCGATGAACAGGTCGTGGCTGCCTGCGGACAGCTGCACGCTGCCGGTGATCGGGTCGGCGCCGTGGAGGCCGTCGTTGTCGATGACGACCTGGTCGTCGATCCACAGCTTCGACCCGTCGTCGCTGCGCAGCTCGAAGGTGTAGGTGCCGGCCGTCGCGACGTCGAGGTCGGCGATGGCCTGGCTGACGAAGTTGTCCTGTCGACCGGCGTCACCGAAGTCGGCGGGAGTCGTCCAGTCGATGTCCTGCTGGAGGAGGTCGACGTTCGGGGTCTGCCCCTCCTTGAGGGTGCAGAGCTCCTGCAGGCTGTAGGGCACGTGGAAGACCCGCATCGTGACGCCCGGCTCGTTGCCCTCCGGGACGGCGCTGGCCAGCGCGCCGGAGCCTGAGGCCGGGGTGACCGTGGCGGCCATGACGCCGACCCCGAGAGCGGCGGCGAGCCCGGCCGCGAGGAGCCGTCCGGCTCCGGTCCGGGCAGGCGGGTGGAGGTGGGTAGGTGACACGGGGTCGTCCTTCCGGAGCATGACGGTGATCACACGGGCGGAGCCATTATGACGACGATCACACGACTTTTGTCTAGCCCTCAGTCCGAACTCCCCCGCTGCGCCCTCCGGCGGGGCGCCTCGCGCCGCGCTCCGCCACCGGAGCCGGGGCGGAGACCGGTACGAACGGTCGCCACCAGTTCCACCTGCCGAGCAGGGCCATCGAGGCGGGCAGCAGCAGACCGCGGACGATCGTGACGTCGAGCAGGAGGGCGACGGTCATCCCGACGCCGATCTCCTTGACCGCCACCAGCTCGCCGAGGGCGAAGCCGAGGAACACGATCCCGATGCAGACCGCAGCCGCGGTGACCACCGGTCCGGTGGCGGTGATCCCGGCGAGGACGGCGCGGTCGTTGGCCTCGCGACTGTCGTCGCGTCGCTGGTCCCACTCCTCCTTGATGCGCGCGAGGAGGAAGACCTCGTAGTCCATCGAGAGGCCGAAGACGAACACGAAGAGCAGCAGCGGCGTGGTCAGGTCGATGGCACCCCACGGCTCGAAGCCCAGGAGGTCGGAGCCCCAGCCCCACTGGAAGACCGCTACGAGCACGCCGAAGGTGGCCGCGAGCGTGAGCAGGTCGAGCAGGAGCGCCTTGACCGGCACCACGACCGAGCCCGTGAGGACGAGCAGCAGTGCGAAGGTCGGGAGGAGGACGAGGACCAGCGCGAGCGGCAGCCGGTCCACGGTGGCGTCCTTGGCGTCGACCAGCTCCGCGGCCGGCCCGCCCACCTGCAGCGGCAGGGCATCGAGGCTCCGGACGTCGCGGACGAGGGCTTGCGCACGTGGTCCGGCCTGCGACCCCTCCGGCACCACCTCGATCCAGGTGACGCCGTCCAGGTCGGCACGCAGGAACACCTCGTCGCTGCCGGGCAGGGCCCCGAGGTCGTCGAGCAGCGCCTGGACCTCCGGCATCCCCGGGTCGCCGTCGACGAGGACCGACAGGGGCTGGACGGCGGCCTCGAAGTCGTCCTCCACCGCCTCGGCGGTCAGCCGCTCCTCGCTCCCGGGCGTGAGCGCGGAGGCGTCGGAGTTGGCGAGCTGCAGCTGCAGCACGGGGACGGCGAGCACCAGCAGCGCGCCGGCTCCCGCCAGCGCGACGACCAGCGGACGGCGTTGGGCCAGGCCGGCCAGGACGGCGAGCGCACCCGGTGCGCGCCGCCCGCGAACGGGCCGGCGCCAGACCCACGTGCGCGTGCCGGGGGCGGGCAGGTGGCGGTGGGCGACGGCGACCAGGGCCGGGACGAGCGTCAGGCCGACCACCGTGGCCAGCACCACCACCAGGGCACCCCCCAGCGCCATGGCGGACAGCAGCGGGTCGGCGAAGGCGTAGAGACCGACCATCGCCGTGGCCACCGCGAGCCCGGAGACGAGCACGGCGCGGCCCGCGGACGCCGTCGTCCGGCTCAGGAGCACCTCGAGCGGCGCCGTGCGGTCGGCGGTGACCTCCTCGCGGTACCGGAAGACCATGAGCAGGCTGTAGTCGACCGCGAGCCCGATGCCGAGCAGCGTGACGACGTTGACGGTGTACTCGGTGACCGCGACGAGACCCGCCAACCCGGTGAGGGCCAGCAACGTGGTGGCGATGACGGCGAGGGCCGCGGCCAGCGGGAGGCCGGCGGCGCGCACCCCGCCGAGGATGAGCAGGAGCGCCACGCAGAGGAAGCCGAGGGCCGTCACCTCGCCACGGACGGTGTCGGCGATGGCCTGCTCGGCGAAGGCCCGCTCGGCCAGCAGCTCTCCGCCGACGAGCACCTGAGGCACGTCGACGAGGCGCAGCACCTCCGCCACGCGGTCGGCGACGGCGAGGGCCTCGTCCTCGCTCAGCCCGCGCTCCAGCTCGACGACCACGAGCGAGCTCTGGCCGTCGTCGCCGATGAGGCCGCCCGAGGTGTAGGCGTCGGTCACCTCGGCGACGCCCTCGAGCTCGCGGACCCGGTACATGATCTCGCTGGCCTGGCTGACGAGGTCGGTGGCGAAGAACTCCCGCCCCGCGATGACCGCCACGACGAGCTCACCCTCGGGCTCGAGCTCGTCGATGCGTTCCTGCACCTCGGTCGACTCCAGACCGGGGCGGGTGCTGTCCAACGCCTCGGTCTTGTCGTAGACCGACCCGCCGAGGACGGCGCCCAGCACGGTGACGGCCGCCCACGCGGCGACCACCCAGAGGCGGTGTCGGGCGATCCGATCCCCGAGTCGCGCGAGCACGTGTCCTCCGTCTGTCACGCCGAGCCGTGTGCGAACGGCGGTCCCGGGCGGTCTGGGCCCCGCGGGTCCCCTCCACGCCGCACGCGGTGCGGCAGGGCATCTTCGTCACACGCCCGCCCCGGGTGTCAACGACTTCCGTCCACTTTTGTTCGACCGCCGAGCAAATGGCCCCACCCGTCGGTGACAGCCCGGTGGCCGTGGCCTGCCACCGTGCGAGGATGGAGCGCATGACGCAGACGGTTCCCGCCCGCCACGTGGAGGTGGCCGCCGCCGTGCCGTCGGCCGCGCCGCAGGGCGGGGGCGACCTGCTCACCTTGATGCTCGACGGGGAGCCGCGCACCCGCGCCGACCTGATCGAGCTCACGGGCCTGGCGCGTTCCACCGTCGCCGGGCGCATCGAGGGCCTCCTCTCGACGGGTCTGCTCCAGCCCTCGGGACAGAGCCGGTCCACCGGTGGGCGACCGCCCACGAGGTTCGCGTTCAACCCCCGCTCCAGGCTCGTGCTCGCTGCCGACTTCGGTGCCACCCACGGCCGCGCCGCGCTCACCGACCTCACCGCCACCGTGCTGGCCGAGGAGATGAGCGACCTCGACATCGCCGCCGGGCCCGAGGCCACCCTCGGCTGGCTCGTCGACGTGGCCGATCGCCTGCTGGCCCGGGTCGGCCGCTCGCGCACCGACCTCGCCGGTGTCGGGATCGGGCTGCCGGGTCCCGTCGAGCACCAGACCGGCCGCCCGGTGAAGCCGCCGATCATGCCCGGGTGGGACGGCTTCGACGTCGCCGGCTGGGTCGGCGAGCGCATCGGCGCACCGGTGCTCGTCGACAACGACGTCAACCTGATGGCCCTGGGCGAGCACTCCGTCGTCTACCCGCACGTCGAGCACCTCGTGTTCGTCAAGATCGCCACCGGCATCGGCGCCGGCATCATCAGCGGCCGCCGGCTGCACCGCGGCGCGCAGGGCTCGGCGGGCGACCTCGGCCACGTCCAGAGTCCCCGCGCGGGCGACGCTCTCTGCAGCTGCGGCAACCACGGGTGCCTGGAGGCGATCGCCAGCGCCCGCGCCATCGCGCTGGAGCTCGACCCCGGTCACGTCAGCGTCCCCGACGCCAGCAGGGTCGTCCTCGAGCGCCTCGTGCGTGGCGACCGCGACGCCGTGGCCGCCATCCGCCGCGCCGGCCGTGACATCGGCGAGGTCCTCGCCTCGTGCGTGAGCCTGCTGAACCCGTCGGTGATCGTCCTCGGCGGCGCCCTGGCGGGCGGCGCACCCAGCCTCCTGGCCGGCGTGCGCGAGGTCATCTACGCCCGGTCGCTCCCGCTCGCCACCGGCGAGCTCAGCGTCGTCCCGGCGCAGACCGGCGAGCACGCCGGCCTCGTCGGCGCGGCCACCATGGCCGTCCAGCAGTTCCTGGCGCCGCAGTCGGTCGACGCCATGCTGTCCAGGCCGCCGGCACCGACCGCCCCGGCGCGGTAGCCCCGGCGGCGCACACCGCCGCCTGGACCCCGGCGGCACCCGCCCGTGGGTGACCCGGCGGAACCGGCGCAGGCGTCCCGAGCGGCGCGATCGCGCCGGTCGAGCAGCGCCAGCGCCGGCCCGACCGTCCGAGCGGCGCGCACCGGCGTACGCGGCGGCGTAGGCGAACGGGGCCCGGCGACCAGCGAACGGCGACTGAGGGCCGAACCGCTGCCGCCCCTCCGGCGCCCGGCTCGCGCCGCGCCTCAGGCGCCGCCGCGCGGTCGCGCCAGGCGGGCGTGGGCGAGCAGGAAGTCGTGGTCGGTGTAGGTGGCCGGCACGACCTCGCCGCGCGGCGCACGCAGGTGGGACGACCCGTAGACGTGCTGGATGCCGGGGGCCTGGGTGGCGGCGGCGTCGGTCAGCGTCCACATCCCTGGGGCCGCGCACGACTCCTGCCGGTTGACGTCGCCGCCGAACACGGTGGGCCCCTGCGCGGCGTACCGGCCCAGCACCTGCGCGAGCTCGACGCACTGGGCGTCGTTGGCCGCGCTGGCGCCGGCCGAGCCCCGCACGCTGAGGTGGGTCGCGCAGGCCGTGACGCCGCGCACCGTGGTGGCGCACAGCCACCGGCGCTCCTCCACGCCGAACTGGGTCGCGAACGGCTGGTCGGTCGAGGAGCGGATCTGCTCCTTGGTCAGCACGGCGTTGCCGAAGACGCCGCGGCCCTCGGGGTTGCGGCACGGCAGGGGCGCGCCGCGGTAGATCACCGTGGCGAAGCGCAGGTGGTAGCCGGTCTCGGCGGCGATGCGCTCGGCGTCGCCGCTGCACGCCTCGTTCAGGGTGACCGCGTTCGGGTCGCTCGACCCGATCTGGGCGATCGCCTCGTCGACCACCCTGGGGTACTCGGTGCCGCCGTAGCAGCCGGCCAGGCCCGACAGGCAGAGGTTCATCTGCAGCAGGCGGTACGGCGGTCCCGCGTCACCGCGGGGGCCGCTCTGACCGGCGGAGGCGGGTGCCGCCAGGGCGACGGCGGCGATCAGCGCCGCGAGGACGGACAGCAGCTTCTTCAAGGGGGGCTCCTGGCATCGGAGGGACTCGGCGGAGGCCGGTCGAGCCGGCCGCACCCGAGCCTCCGGCGGCCCCCGGCGGGTCGCAAGGGCCGCCACGGAGCCTTGCCCCACCCTTGACCGGCGGTTCACGTGCTCGTCGTCTGCTGCTCGCGCGGTCCCTGCTCGGGCACACCGCGGGCCGCCGGGCGGGTCGGGCCGCCGGCGTGTCGCTCACCACAAGCGCCCCGGGGGGCGATCGCTCCGCGCCGCGGTGGCGAACCACCTCCATGATGTTCCTCCTCCGCCACGGCACCGGTCACGCCGCCGCCACGAACGACGCACGACTGACCGACCACGTCGAGCGCCTCGCCGCCGAGCACCCGCCCCTCGAGGTGGCGACTTGCGACTTCACGGTGCGTGACCGCGACACCGTGGTCGCGCGCTTCGCCCCGGCGCTCGGCTACATGGCCCGCGCCGAGCTGGAGGTCGAGCGCAACGCGCTGGAGCTCGAGGTGCTGCTCCCCCACGCGCCCCGGGTCGACGAGCACTTCTTCCGTGAGGTGTGGCAGCCGCAGGAGGCGCGCCACGGCCTCGCGCTCGACGAGCTGCAGGTGCGCCTCGGGCTGCCGCCGGCCACCACCGACCTGACCACCTTGTCGCCGAAGATCCGCACGGTCGGCGCGATGGCCCACCTGCCGGCCCTGCAGGACGTCGTGCGGATGCTCTACTACCTGACCGGGATGACCACGGAGCGGTCGGCGCTGCTGGCCTACCACCGGCTGCAGGACGGTCTCTCCGAGATCGGGGAGACCGCGCTGGTCGACACGATCATCGCGCCCATCCGCCGGCAGGAGCCCGGCCACTACGCGTTCTACCAGCTGTCGGCCCGCGGCCTGTGGGCCGAGCTCGCCGAGTGGCAGCGCTGGCTGGTGCGCCGGCTGCGGGCGGTGTCGTTCGCCCCGGTGGCGGCCAACGACGAGGAGGACAGGCGCGACCTCGGCGACATGATGATCTCGCTGGGCATCGGCACGCCGGAGGCCAGCCGGGACTTCGCGGCCACCGTCGCCCGCACCGAGGCCGACCTGCTCGACGTCCGGTCGGACGGGCTGCGGGTGCCCGACTACGTCCTCCGCGCGTTCCACGAGTGCCTCGAGCTGGCCCACGCCCGGTCCGGGACGCCGCTGGCGGCCGCGGCCTGATCCCGTGGCGGCGCGGGCTCGCCCTGCGCCGACGGTCTCAGTCGGTGCGCACGCGGCCGTAGGCCTGCTGCAGGAAGTCGGAGCCGCCGACGACCGTGAAGACGCCCGCCCAGGCCCGGGCCCAGCGGGGAGCGAGCACGAGCCCGCCGACGTAGGCGGTGGAGATCCACACCGCGAGGCAGAACGGGCACGACAGCAGCTCGCCGACGGTGTGGCGCAGCACGGTCGACTCGTCGGGCGACTCGTGCACCTCCGCCGAGCCGGCCTCGCCCTCGAAGGTGGTGAACGGTGCCCGCAGCGGGCTGGTGACGCCCTCCTTGGTGACCAGCCGCGCGAACTTGTGGGTGGCCACGGCCCCCAGCGCGAGGTCGAGCGGGTCGAGGCGTTCTGGCAACCGGGCGCCACGGGCCGCCGCGACGGCGGTGGTGGCGGCCACGGTGCCGGTGAAGACGCTCATCGTGGCGAGGTAGCCGCGCAGGCGGTGGGGATCGTGCGGGGAGTCGGCCATGAGGGCCAGTACCCGCCCCGCGCCCGGCCAGCGCCGTCGCCCCCCGGCCGTCCGTGTGACCCGCGTCGTACGGCGGGGCGCCGCGGCCTCAGCCGTGCAGGCGCACCGGCAGGGTGTCGAAGCCGCGCAGGATGCGGGTGGTGCGGCGCTTCGCCCCCGGCTGCACGACCAGGTCGGGGAACCGGTCCCAGACGCTGCGCAGACCGACCTCGCCCTCCATCCGGGCCAGCGCCGCGCCGAGGCAGTAGTGCCGTCCAGAGGAGAACGACACGTGGTCGGCGGCGTTCTCCCGGGTCACGTCGAAGCGGTCGGGGTCGTCGAACACGTCGGGGTCGCGGTTGGCCGCGGCCAGCAGCGTGGTCACCGCAGTGCCGCGCTTGAGGCGGGTGCCGGCCACGTCGGTGTCGCGCACGACGGTGCGCCCGGTGAGCAGCACCGGCGGGTCGTGGCGCAGCACCTCGTCGACCGCGGTGGGCCACAGCTCGGGCCGCTCGCGCAGGACGTCGAGCTGGTCGCGGTGGGCGGCGAGCAGCGCCACGCCGTTGCCGAGCAGGTTGACGGTGGTCTCGAAGCCGGCGGCCAGCACCAGCCCGGCAGTGGCCTTCAGCTCGGCGTCGGTGAGCGCGGAGCCGTCCTCGGAGCGGGCAGCGACCAGCTGGCTGAGCAGGTCGGGGCCGGGCTCGCGGCGCACCCGCTCGAGGTGGTGGCCCAGCCACTCCTCGAACTCGCCGAGCGAGGCCTCCACGTGGCGGAAGCGCCGCCAGGACAGCCCGAGGTCGAGGCTCGGGGCGGCCGCCGTGCCGAAGCGGAGCACCGTGGCGCGGTCCTCCTCGGGCACGCCCAGGATCTCCGCGATCACCGTCACCGGCAGCTGGGCGCAGTAGGCCTCGACCAGCTCGACGGGACGGGCCGGGTCGAGCCGGTCGAGCAGGTCGTCGGCGATCTGCTGGGTGCGCTCGCGCAGGCCCTGCACGGCCTTGACCGAGAACACCCGGGTGACCAGCTTGCGGTAGCGCGTGTGGTCGGGGGGCTCGGTCACCAGCAGCGACGGCGGCGTCAGCGGGCCGACCGGCGCCTTGCCGCCGGCCCACGAGTGCAGCTGGCCCAGGCGCCCGCCCGGGGCGAACTCCACGCCCGCCGCGACGTCGGGGCTCGTCAGCACCTCACGGACGACGGGCAGCGAGGCGGTGACGTAGGCGAAGCGGGAGCGGTGCAGCGGCCCCTCGGCACGGATCTCCTCGAAGAGGTCGAGCGGCACGGCGGCGCCGTCGCGGGTGGCCTCGATCAGCCGACCGTGCAGGTCGCCGCGTCGGGCCGAGCCGCGGATCGCGAACGACGGCAGCGCGTGCCCGAAGGACCACCTCACCGCGGACGCCGTGGCCGTGCCGACCTGGTCCTGGATGCCCATGCCTGTCCTCCGTCGTCGCGACCGTCTCGATACCGTGCAGTATCGGATACGTGTGAGTATCGTAGCGAGGGATGTCAACCACTCCCCCGGGCCCGGACCAGCCCGCCACCGCCGCCCGCCGCAGGCCCTCCCGCGACGAGGTGCGCCGCGCCGTGCTCGACGCCGCGGCCGAGGTCTTCGCCCGGCGCGGCATCGACGCCGCCAGCGTGGACGACGTCGCCGCGGCGGCCGGGTTCACCAAGGGCGCGGTCTACTCCAACTTCGGCAGCAAGGCCGCCCTGGTCGACGCCCTCGCCGACGACCGCGTGTCGGCGTACCTCGACCTGGGGCTGGAGGCGGTGAGCGACACCAGCGTCCCGCTGACCACCCGCGCCCGGGCGCTCGGCGACCGGCTCACCCGCGCCGCCGACGAGCAGGCCGACTGGCAGCTGCTCTTCTTCGAGCTGTGGCAGCGCGCGGCCCGCGGCGGTGACGACGGGTCGTTCCGGGCACGCCGCCGTGAGATGCACGCCGCGGTGAGCGCCGCGGTCACCCAGCAGGTCGCCCAGCAGGTCGCCCAACAGGGCGTCGACGGCTCGGCGAGCCGGCCCGGGCTCAGCGCCGACGAGCTGGCCACCGTGCTGATGGCCCTGGCCAACGGATTCGCCATCGAGCGGCGGGTGGAGCCCGGCGCCGTGCCCGACGACCTCCTCGGGCGGGTGCTGGCCCTAGTGCTCGCCCCGGGCGAGCCCGACTGACCGACACGAGCCGACCGGCACGAGCCGACCGGCACGAGCCGACCGGCGGCGTGCGGCTGGTGGGCCGGGGCACCGGGTGGCATGACCACCGCCACCACGACGCTCGAGCACATCGGCACGGCGACCACGCTGCTGCGGCTGGGACCGTTCACCCTGCTGACCGACCCCAACTTCCTGCACCGCGGCCAGCGCGCCTACCTCGGCAAGGGCCTGTGGTCGCGTCGCCTCACCGAGCCGACCCGCCAGCCCGACCAGCTGCCCCGCCTCGACGCCGTGCTGCTCTCGCACCTGCACGGCGACCACTTCGACCGGGTGGCCCGCCGCGGGCTCGACCGGTCGCTGCCGGTGCTGACCACGCCGCCCGCGGCGCGCCGGCTCGGCACGTGGGGCTTCGGCGAGGCCGACGGCCTGGCCACCTGGGACACCCGGGTGCTCGAGAAGGACGGCTGGCAGCTGCGGGTGACCGCCGTGCCCGGCACCCACGGGCCGGGGCCGGTGAGCCGGCTGCTGCCGACGGTGATGGGCTCGGTGCTGGAGCTGGCGCGCGAGGGCGAGGTGCGCCACCGCACCTACGTCAGCGGCGACACGCTGCGGCGGCCGTGGCTGCGCGCGGTGGTCGAGCGCACCGGCCCGCTCGACGCCGCGGTGCTGCACCTCGGCGGCACCCGCGTGCTGGGGCTGCTGCTCACCATGGACGCCGAGCAGGGCGCCGACCTCGTCGAGCTGCTCGAGCCGCGCGCGACGGTGCCGGTGCACCACGACGACTACGGGGTGTTCCGCTCACCGCTGGCCGACTTCGTCGCCACCTGGGAGGCCCGCCGCCTGCCCGGTCGCCTGGTCACCGTCACCCGGGGCGAGGAGGTCGACCTCGCACCGCAGGGCCCTGCCGGTCCCGTGGCCGGTCAGAGCAGCGTGGACCAGTAGTCCCAGAACCGCACGCCGACGAGCACCAGCAGCACGACCAGCGCCAGCACCAGCACCAGGCCGTGCGCGTCGCGCAGCAGGCCCGTCACCGGCGAGCGACGGGCACGCTCGCCGAGAACGCCGCTGACGAGGTTGCGCAGCGTGACGTACCACGCCACCGGCACCACCACGGCCCACACCACCATGCAGTAGGGGCACAGCGCGCCGATGCTGTAGAGGCTCTGGTCGGCCAGCCACACCACGAGCGCGAGCCCGGCCGTGGCGCCGGCCTGCAGCCCCAGCCAGTACCACCGCGGGAGCCGGGCGCCGGCGAGCAGGACGACGCCGGTGACCACGAGCACCGGGAACGCCGCGACACCGATCAGCGGGTTGGGGAACCCCAGCAGCGCGGCCTGGTCGGTGGCCATCACCGAGCCGCAGCTGAGCACGGGGTTGATGCTGCAGCTCGGCACGTAGTCGGGGTCGGTGAGCAGGAGGTACTTCTCCACGGCCAGCACGAACGCCGCGACGCCGCCCACCACGCCGCCGACGAGCAGCAGCCAGGCCAGCGCCCGGTCGGCGAAGGGCGCCGACGCCGGGGGCCCGAGGGGCGCGTCGTCGTCCGGCACGTCGTCCGGCACGACCGACGGGACCGCCTGGGCCTGCTGCTGCACCGGTTCTCCTCCGCCGTCGGCCGACTGCTCGGCACCGTCACCTGCTCGCTGACGATGGTAGGTCAGGGCGGGGAGCGCCCGGCCTGGAACGGCGCCGCCCGGGTTGCCGGTACGCCCTGTCACCCCTTGGGGCACTTGCCACACCCGGGCCGTACCGCCACCGTGGGGGCCAGCGGCACCCGCCGCGCCCCACCTCCCGCGTCACGGAGTCTCAAAGGAGGCCCTCATGGTCATCGGCCTGGGCATCGTTCTCATCATCGTCGGGCTCGTCCTCGTGCTCGACGTGTTCACCCTCGACGTCCCGAGCGTGCAGGAGGACACCCTGGGGTGGATCCTGCTCGTCGCAGGCATCCTCGCGATCATCGTCTCGCTGGTCATCAACCAGCAGCGCACCCGCAGCGTGCACGTCACGGAGCGCCGCGACACCGCGCTCTGAGCCCGGCTCCCCGGCCGATGCCGGGGAGGCACCGACGACGAGGGCCCCGCCGCAGCAGCGGCGGGGCCCTCGTGTCGCGCGCGGGGACTCAGCGCTCGAGCACCCGCACCCGCTCGGGCTCGAACCCGTGGGCGATGCCGAACGAGACGGCCTGGGCCCGGCTGGCCACGCCGATCTTGCGGTAGGCGGTGCGGATGTAGGTCTTCACCGAGTTGATGCTGAGGTAGGACCGCTCGGCGATCTCCTGGTTCGACAGGCCCTGCACGATCAGCGCCAGCATCTCCGACTCGCGCCCCGACAGGCCGAGGTCGCGTCCGGGCCAGGTGACCAGCGCGGGGTCGGGAACGGCGTCGACCCCGGCCTCCTGCTCGACCAGGGCGGGCACGTGCCGCCCACCGCGGTGGAGGGTCTCCACCGCGTCGAGCAGGTCGATCGCGGTCATCGACTTGGGCAGGTAGCCCGAGGCCCCCACGCGCAGGCTGTCGGCGACCAGCCGGGCATCGACGGTCCAGGTGTAGACGGCCAGCCGGGCGCCCACCTTGCCCACCGAGCGCACCAGGTCGGTGACCTGCGGCCCCTCGCCCTGCGGCTGGGCGAAGGTGTCGAACAGCACCACGTCGACGTCGCTGACCACCGGCATCCTGCTGTCGACCTCGACGACCCGCACGCGCTCGGCGTACGGCGCGAGGGCAGCGGCGAGCCCCTTCACGACCAACGGGTAGTCGTTGACGATGGCGAGCCGCAGGGGGCGGACGTCGGTGGACACCTCAGGAGGGTACCCGTCGCTCAGAGGGGTCCGCCGCGGCCGATGACGACCCGGGCGAGCTGCGCGTCGTCCAGCCCCAGCCGCTCGGCCGCCGCGCGCAGCCGCTCGCGGGCGAGGACGACGTCGATGTCCTCGAACGCCGCCCACATCCCGGTCGCGGTGTCGATGGCGGCGCCGTCCTCCACCCGGCGCGGGCCGTCCTGGGCCTCCCGGCGCGTGGAGAAGCCCAGGTCGGCGTCGGTGACCGCGCCGGGGGCCCAGGCGTCGAAGAGCCGGGCCAGCGCGTCGTGGTGGCCGGCGAACGCCCGCGGAACGGAGGCGTAGAGGTCGACGGTGCCGACCACGCGCTGCCCGTTGAGGATCGGCATGGTGAGCGTGCCGCGCACGTCGCGGGCCGCGGTGTCGAGGCCCGAGGTGCTCCACGCCTCCTCGAGGCAGGGGTCGTCGCCGACCGTGGTCGGCGCCGGGTGCGCAGGTCGTCCGGTGCTCGTCGCGGCGCGGGCCCGCTCCCCCGGTGTGGCCTCCAGGGTCAGCACGACGTCGAGGTCGGCCATCGCCCAGCTCAGCCCGACGCAGGACGGCACCAGCCCGCGCACCCGGTCACCGAGCAGGCGCAGGCGGTCGAGCAGGTCGTCGTCCACCGAGGCGGCGTCGAGGTTGTCGACGGCCACCACCGACTCCGGAATCGGCTCCACCCTGCACCTCCCAGGTCTGGCTCCATCGTGCGATGGGGCCCTCCCGGGGGTCACCACCCCTCAGGGTGTCCGGACCGCCGCCCGTCCTGGCGAGCCTGCCCCGGTCACGTCCGGGCCGCCGGGCACGCGGGCCACGAGGCGCACCAGGACCCCCGCGGCGAGCGCTGCGGCAAGCAGCAGCGCGCCCACGCAGGCCACGGTCGCCGGCCACCCGCCGGCGCGCCAGCCGAGCCCGACCAGCGCGCCGAAGACGCTCGACCCCAGGTAGTAGGAGGCGACGTAGAGCGCGCCTGCGCGGGCCGGGGCCCGCCGCCCGACCACCGGCGCCCAGCCGCTGGCCACGGAGTGGGCCCCGAAGAAGCCGGACGTCAGCACCACCAGCCCGAGCACCACCAGCGGGAGCCGGTCGGGCAGCGTGAGCAGCAGCCCGAGGCCCATCACGCCGACCGACACCGCCAGCACGACCGGCCGACCGACCCGGTCGGCGCTGCGCCCGGCCACCGCCGAGGCCACCGAGCCGGCGAGGTAGGCCAGGAACACCAGGCCCACGACCGCCTCGGGCAGGTCGAACGGCGCCTGGGCGAGACGGTAGGTCAGGTAGTTGTAGGTGGCCACGAACCCACCCATCAGCAGCAGCGGCAGGGCCAGCACGGCCAGCACCGCGGGGTCGCCCAGCAGCGCGCGCAGGCCCGGCTCCTGCCCCGGCCGGTCGTGCGGGAGCGACGGGGTGTCCACCGGTCGCACCGGCACCGGCACGGAGCGCCAGAAGGCGGCCGTGGCCAGCAGGGCGCACAGCCCGAGCCCACCCAGGGCCCAGCGCCAGTCGCCGACGTCGACCACGGCGGAGGTCACCAGCCGTCCGCCCACCCCGCCCAGGGAGTTGCCGGCGACGTAGAGCCCCATGGCGGTGGCCAGGCCCCGCGGGTGCACCTCGGCGGCCACGTGGCCCATCGCCACCCCCACCACGCCGGCCAGCGCCACGCCGGTGAGCCCACGGGCCGCCAGCAGCACGCCGTACGTCGGGACGAGCGCGCTGAGCAGGGTGAGGGCCACCGCGAGCAGCAGGCCCACCCGCATCGTGCGCACCCGGCCCCAGCGTCCTCCGAGCCGTGTCGCGGGGATGACCAGCAGCGCCAGCACCCCGGTGGTCACCGAGATGGTCAGGCTGGCCCGGGTGGGGTCGACGTCGAACGCCGCGCCGAGCTGCGGCAGCAGCGGCTGGGTGCTGTAGAGCATGCCGAACGCCGCGAGCCCGGCCGCTGCCATCGCCAGGTTGAGCCGCCGGTAGCCCGGTGAGCCCGGCAGGTGGCCCGGCTCGCCGTCGGGGGCGTCACCGGACGTGGCGCCGGGCTGTCGGGAGGTCACCGAGCCATCGTGCCCCGGGTGGGGCGGGCGGGTGGCGCCGGGCTGCTCACGGACCACCGGCCGGGAAAGTAGAAGGCCAGGCCGCGGCTTCTGGGGGGCATCAGTCGCGACCTGGCTGACGCCCATCATGCCTGGTCTGCGCCGCCGCGCCACCCCGACCCGGGAAAAAGATGCGCGAATCAGGACGATCGTCCAGATTTTGCTTTCAGAGCCGGGCTGCCAGCCGCCGACGAGTGCCTCAGAAGGCGATGACGCGGTTCGTCAGCCCCGGGCAGGTCACGGTGACCGCTGCCACCGTGCTGGTCCACCCGCCGAGCCGGGCCTGCACCTGCAACGTCCAGGACGTCGCGGCGAAGTCGCTGCGGAACGACGAGGTCAGCGACGCGGTGCGGGCCGACGTCGACTCGGTGTCGCGCACGACGCCCTCTCGCACGAGGGTGTAGACGTACGTGGCGCCGGTCAGCTGGCCGGTGTCGGAGAAGCCGTCGAGCCGCACGTCGACGCTCTCGTTGGCGAAGAGGCCGGCGCGGCAGCTGAAGCTGCCCGCGGGGTCGGTGGGCGTCACCATCGTCGCCGTCGTCACGGCGACCGCCTGGGCCGGCGGGGCGCTGCGGAAGGCGGCGGACGCGAGCTGCGGTGTCATCACCAGCAGCGCCACGAGCACGGCCAGCAGTGCGGCGCTGGTGCGGCTGGCGGCGAGGGACATGGCTGCTTCCTGAACGGGGACGGCACGGCGGGTGCCGGGACGTAGGACCATCGTGACGCGCCGGGTTCAACCGATCCGGCGGCTTTCCTCAAGAGCGCCGCAAGGTCTGCCATGATGACCCGCGATGGGCGACATGGGGCAGGACGGCACGCCGCAGACGAGCGGGACCTCGGCGGAGCGACGGGCGCTGGTCGTCGAGGACGACGAGGACATCCGAGCGCTGATCGAGATCTCGCTGGGCTCCCAGGGCTTCGAGGTGACCTCGGTCGGCACCGGCCTCGAGGGCGTGGAGGCGGTGCGCACCCTCGACCCCGACCTGGTGACCCTCGACCTCGGCCTGCCCGGCATCGACGGCATCGAGACCTGCCGCCGCATCCGCGAGCTCACCGACGCCTACGTCATCATGATCACCGCTCGCGACGACGAGATCGACCGGCTGCTCGGCCTCGAGACCGGCGCCGACGACTTCATCGCCAAGCCGTTCTCGGTGCGCGAGCTGAAGGCCCGCGTCAACGTGCTGTTCCGCCGTCCGCGCCGGCCCGCGCCCACCCCCGCCGGCGGCATCGACCTGGGCGCCCCGGTGGCCGCCGTGCCGGCTCCCGCGGAGCAGGCCACGGGTCACACCTCCCCCACCGACCACGAGGTGCTGCGCCACGGCCGGCTGCTGGTCGACGTCGACGGACGTCAGGCGTTCCGCGACGACGACGAGCTGCCGCTGACCCGTACGGAGTTCGACCTGCTCACCACGCTGATGCGCAGCCCTGCGCGGGTGTGGGGTCGCGAGACGCTGCTGCGCACCGTCTGGGGCACCGACTGGGCCACCGACACCCACCTGGTGGAGGTGCACATGGGCAACCTGCGCCGCAAGCTCGGCGCCGGCGCGTTCATCCGCACCGTGCGCGGGGTCGGCTACCGGATGGACGTCGCGGGCTGACCGCTCCCCGACCAGCGCCCTAGGCGCACTGCGCGAGGTAGTCGGCAAGGGCGCGGTCGGTGCGACCGGCGACGGGGGCGAGCAGCCCCACGCAGTCGACGGCGGTGTCGTGGTCACCGCGGCGCACGGCCTGCTCGACGTCGCCGGCGGCGTGGGCCAGGCGGTGGGCGCCGACGGTGGTGGAGGCGACGCGGAGGCTGAGCACCGCGTCGAGCGCGACCGGGGTGTCGTCGGCCTCGACGGCGCGGGACACCCGGTCGACCCGGGCCCAGAGCAGCGCGCGGTAGCGGCGGGCGAAGACGGCGGCGAACTCGGTGTTCGCCACCTCGCGCGCCATGACCTGCAGCGCGACGTCGTCGAGCACGGGGAGGTCCGCGCTCACTCCTCGTCCTCGCGCGTCCAGATCTGGACGAGCCCGAGGACGACGAGGAAGGCGAGGGCGACCCACAGCAGGCCGTGCTGGACGATCGGGCCGCGCAGCCAGCGCACGACCGTGCCGACCTCGGGCACCACGGCGGTCATCTGCCACACGGTGTCGCCCTCGATGACGGCGGTCCACGGGTCGGCGCCGGCGTTGGCGTCGCCCTGGGTGCGCACGGCGACGCTGCCGTCGTCGCCGCGGATGACCTCGACCACGCGGTGGGTCTCGACCCGGTGGTCCTCGATCGGGATCTGGTAGCTGATCACGTCACCCACGGCGAGGTCCGCGGCGGGACGCTGCTGGGTCACGACGACGTCACCGGGGCTGATGCCCGGCTCCATGCTGCCGGTGAGCATGGTGGCGGTGCGGTAGCCCAGCACGTGGGGCCCCACCGCGAGCAGCAGGAAGGCGAGCAGGCAGGCGACGAGCAGGAGGCTGGTCACCACGTTGCCCACCAGCCACAGCACGGTCCCGACCGTGGCACCCCGGCGCTCGACCGCGTCGCCGGTCCCGCGGTGGCGCCCGGTCGCCGAGGCGTCCGGGGCCGCCGGGGAGGCGGGGGCGGTCGTGGTGCTCATCGGGTGGTCCTCACGGTCGGGGCGGTGCGTGCGGCTGGGTGCTCGGCTGGGCGGGCGGCGGTCCGGCGGTGGGTGCCCGTGCGGTCACGAGGACCGCCAGGTGACCGCACGGGGGTCGGGTGGGGCGGGTCAGATCGCCTTGCCGGCGCGCTGGGTGGCGTCGAAGACGTAGGAGATCGTGGCGTTCTTGCCCTGGAAGGTGTTGTCGGCGGCCTCGGGCAGCGTCAGGCGCACCCGCAGGAAGGCGGAGCCGGGGGTGGTGGTGGCGCTGCCGGCGGTGGTGCCCGCGTTGAGCGCGGCCACGGTGGCGGCACCGAGGTCGACGTTGGGGTTGACCACGGCGCGGGAGGCGAGCACCGAGGTGACGGTGCCGCCACAGGTCAGCTCGTCGGTGTTGGCGGCCTTGGTCCAGGCCTGGCTGCACAGGTCGACGGTCATCTGCAGGCCCTTGGCGGTGTCGGTGGTGAGCACGCTGGACACGGGGGCGGTGGTGGTCATCTTGACCGAGCCGAAGGCCTCGCTGTTGGCGGCCCGGTTCAGGGTGATGGCGCGGTCGGCGGTGTCGGTCGGCACCATCTTGGAGACCGGCACGTCGAAGCCGCGGCTCGGGGTGGAGGTGGTGAGCACGATGTTGCCGGAGGCGACCGTCTCGTCGACCGCGGTGGTGGTCGAGGTGAACGCACCGAAGGTGCCGAGACCGGCGACCGAGGCGGCGCCGGCCACGAGGGCGACGGACGCGGCGACGCGGAAGCCGCCCTTGGAGAAGCGGCGGGTGGTGGTCTTGTGTGCAGTGCGCATCGGGGAGTCCTTGGTCTCGTGTGCCGGCCGGTTGCCGGCGTCGTGCTGATGACCAGAACTCTGCCGCCGCCGGCTCAAGCCCGAGCCGCGCAAAGACCCGACGTTCCCTCAAGACCACCGCAAGGTCCACCCACCCCTTCCCGACCCCCGTCACACGGTGTCGAACCACCCCGCGAGGGCCGGCACCCGGCGCAGCACCAGCTGGTCGATGGCGAGCACCACCACCAGCGAGAGCCCGAACAGCGGCAGGAACACCCCGAGCGCCACCACGGCTGCCAGCAGCAGCGGGGTCGAGCGCAGCGGCAGCCGGCCCCGCGGGGCCCCGACCCGGCCGGCGCCCGACGGTCGCCGCCGCCACCACATCAGCGGGCCCGAGAGGCACATGAACACGATGGCCAGGCACGACAGCGCCGCACCCCAGAACGACCACAGCCCCAGGCTGCGGCCCTCGTGCAGGCCGATGCCGTGGGACACGACCTGGGCGAGGGTCGGGTAGTCGTCGAAGCCGTACGTGGACACGACCTCGCCGTCGTAGCGGTCGACGTGCACGGTGCGCTCGTCGGAGGGGGCGTCGAAGGCGTAGCCGATGACGGAGTAGACCCCGTCGGCAGCGACGTCGTCGGGCGGGAGCGCCACGGTGAACGGGTGGCGCAGGCCCTCGCTGTCGGCCACCGCCACGGCGGTGTCGACGTTGGCCACGCTGCCGTCGTCGCTGGGACCACCCGAGCGCGGCACCTCGCTCTCCCCCATCGCCCACGGCACGTCCTGGCCGTGGCCGTGCGGCAGCGACTCGTCGAGGGTGGACGTCGGGGCCGAGAGCGCGCCCGGGTCGGTGCTCCACAGCGAGCTGCCGCGACCGGTCGCCACCTGCTGCACCGTCTCGCCCCACACCCCGGTCCAGGGCAGTCCCGAGACCAGCAGGAACAGCAGGCTGCCGCCCACCGCGAGCCCGACGGCGCCGTGCCGCGAGCGCAGCCTGCTGCCCGGACGTGCCGCTGCACGGGCCCGGCGCCGGGCCTTGGCGCCGCGCACGTAGAGGTAGTAGCCGGTGAGCGCCATGACGATGGCCCAGCAGGCGCCGAGCTCGAGCAGGTGCTCGCCGAGGCGACCCGCCATCAGGTCGGCGTGGATGCGCACGGCGGTGCCCGACAGGGTCGTGTCGGGGTTGACCGAGCCCTGCACGTCGGGGCCGAACGGGTCGACGTACACGTCGCGGGGGGTGCCGTCGGGCTGCACGACCGAGAACACGACGGCGTCGTCGGCCTCCGCCGGCTCGGTCATCGAGACCACGGTCGCGTCGGGGTAGGCCCGCTCCACCGCGGACTGCTGCGCGGCGTAGGGCTGGCGCACCTCGGCGGCCGCCGGGGGGTCGATGTGCATGATCTCGTCGTGCATCAGCGGCTCGAGCTGGAACCGGAAGAGGTAGATCAGGCCGGTCACGGCCAGCACCAGCAGCACGGGCACCACGAGGAAGGAGGCGAAGAAGTGCCAGCGCCAGGCGGCGCGGAACAGTCCGCTGCCGCGCGCGCGGCGCTTGGTGTCGGGGCGCTTGGTGTCGGGGCGGTCGGCGCGGGTGGACGGGGGGGTCGGCGGGGTGGTCAGGGCATCGGTCATCGCGGCTCTCCTGGAGTCGGCGTCGCGCGGCGCGAGCACGCACGGGGGCGCTCGGGCGGGGACGCAGGGACGCGCGTCGACACACGTCGACGCGCGGGGGTGGCTCAGGCGAGGAGAGCGGGCGGCCCGCGGCGTACGACGCAGCGGGCGAGGAGGGCGGTGACCGGGGGTGGCAGGTCGGGCCGGTCGGTGGCGGCGCGGGGCGCGGCGGGCAGCCGCAGCGCGCGCAGGGTGCGGAGGCGCGCGACCAGCAGCCACGGACGGACGAGCACGGTCCCGGCCAGGGCGAGCAGCGTGAACAGGGTGCGCTCCCCCACGGCCAGCCAGAGGCCGACCAGCGCGGCCGCCACGAGGTGGGCCACCATCATCGGGGCGTGCGCAGTGAGGTCGTCGACGAGGTGGCCCAGCGGCAGCGACGGGGCGGCCCCGGTGTCGGGGGCGCGGGCGAGGTAGGAGTCGAGCAGCGACCCGACGCGGCGCCCGTCGACCACGGGCAGGACGCCGTCGGCCGCGGTCGTGCCGGTGTGGGTGGCCGGGTGGGTAGCGGGGTGGGCGGCCGGGTGAGCGGCCGGGTCAGCGGCACCGGTGTGGCCGGCGGTGGCGCTCAGCACGAGGTGGACGGCCGTCTGGCCGCCGACCAGCAGGGCCACCATGCGCAGCGTCGAGGCGGGCCGCCCGAGGACCGCGACGCAGGTGAGCAGGGTGGACGTCGACAGCGCCACGAGTGGTGCCGCCCCGGGCAGCAGCCCGTCGGCCGAGACGTGCCCCACCACCCCGAGGAACAGGGTCACCGCGGTCAGCGCGAGCGCCCGCAGCCACAGCACGACCGGATCCACCCGGCCTGCCGGCGTGGTGGGGGTCGAGGGCGGCGGCATGACGGCCCCATCATCGCACCCCGCCCCGCCCCACGCTCCTCGTGAACCGGATGCTCGCCGGTAGCCCTGCTCGGCCAACGGACCCCGCCTCGGTGGTCGAGTGCCGAGGAGCCCTTCGAGACGCTCGCTGCGCTCGCTCCTCAGGAACCACGCCAGCGACGAGGTGTATCGGGACCACTACCGTCCGCCGGGGACTGGACCGGGGCAGGTACCAGCGCCGGCTGCGGGGGTTTCGACACGGGCGCTGCGCGCCCTGCCCAACCAACGATGAGGGGCCGGGCGCTGCGCGCCGTACTCGCCAACGAACCCCGGCCCGCTTCGGTGATCGAGTGCCGAGGA
Source organism: Nocardioides sp. FY1077 (assembly GCF_058681775.1). Lineage (NCBI taxonomy): Bacteria > Bacillati > Actinomycetota > Actinomycetes > Propionibacteriales > Nocardioidaceae > Nocardioides > Nocardioides sp. FY1077. The sequence continues at coordinate 252,452 of NZ_JBZWDB010000003.1, forward strand.
GCCCTTCGAGACGCTCGCTGCGCTCGCTCCTCAGGAACCACGCCAGCGACGAGGTGTATCGAGACCACGGAACCATCCGCTGGGACTCGACCAGGGCGAGTTCCAGCGTCGGCTGCGGGGGTTTCGACACGGGCGCTAGCGCGCCCTGCTCAACCAACGAGGGGGTCGGGCGCTAGCGCGCCCTGCCGACCAACGAGCGAGGAACTGCCCGCCGAGCAGGGCGCGGTCAGGTGAGGTGGGTGGTGCCGGTCGGGGCGACGGCGTAGCGGTGTCCGTGCGGGCTGACCCACTCATAGGCCGCGGCGGCGGTGCGGGTGTAGGTCCAGCCGTCGTGGGTCTTGGCCCGATGGTGGCGCCTGCACAGGCAGGCAAGGTTGTCGGTCGACGTCTGGCCGGGTGGGCCGCCGTCACTCAGCGCTCGGTAGGGGGTGATGTGGTCGACGTCGGATGACCGGGCGGGGCGGGTGCAGTGCGGGAAGCGGCAGGTGCCGTCACGCTGCACGACCAGCTCGCGCATCCGGTCGGGGACCTCGTAGGCGTCGCTGCGCAGCTGCTCCGCGAGGTCGAGGACCGGCCGGACCGTGACCTGGGTGCGGCTGGTGGCGCACCAGGTCTTGACCTGGTCGGCGGTCACGAACGAGCGGGTCTTGTCCACCCGGGCCAGGTGGAGGTCGTCGGGCGCGTCGTTGCGCAGTGCCGCCTCGCTGAGATGGACGTGCAGCACCACCTGCCGGGCCGGTCGTCGACGCGGTGTCCGGGCGGCCTCGGTGTCGTCGCGGGTCAGGTCGAGGGCGGTCTGGGCACGAGCGATCTCACCCACGGCCATCGCGCGGCGGGCGTCCAGCGACTCGGTGCAGCCCAGCTCGGCCAGCTGCGCGGCGCAGTGAGCAACCGCCGCATCCAGGTCCAACGCGTCGGCCAGGTCGAGGTCGCCCTCCACGTGCATGGTGCCGAACACCGACACCTGTGAGGTGTCCACGTCGAAGCACCGGTCGTCGGCGGCCTTCGCCGCTCGGACCCGAGCCTGTGCCGGGTCGTGGCGCGCAATGGCCTCGTCGACCAGCCGATCGAGCGCACGGAACCCGATCTTCGACGCCACCGGCGCGACGTGGCGGTCCACGAACGCCGCAGCATCCGGAGACAAGGCGAGCGTCTGCTCGGCCACCCGACGCGCCCGCCACACCTGCACGTCACCGGCGGTCAGCCGGGACCACAGCCGCGGCAGACGGTGGGCGATCTCCAGGGCGTGCCCGACGTACCGCATGCCGGCGTCACTGGACATGCCCAGCGCAGCAGCCAGCTCCACCACCGCGAACTCAGACACCAGCGGGGCACCATCGCCGGCGACCGCCAGCTGGCGGTCGGTGCCCGGCACCGTCGCTGCGTCCTCGAGCACGTCGTCGCACGGCTCCAGCTCGTTCGCAGCCGCCCACCTGACTGTTGCCACCAGCTGCGCCACCTCAGCGGCATCTGCCGCTGCCCGGTGCGCGCAGACCTCGCTCAGCAGCGCGTCGGTCGACGCGTCCTGAAGGCGGTAGCGGAGGGCGCTGGGCATGCCCTCATTCTACTCGAACACACGTTCGAATGCAGTGACTGTCCACCGGTTTCTGGCTTGTCATCTCGCAGGACATAGGTGACGGTTCCGCATCAGCACATCGGTGACACTGTCGCCGGTCTTCATGATGACACTTCCCTGGCCTTCAGGTCGGCGGGCGGGAGCCGTGCATGACCGCCGACGGGTCACCGTTGGCTTGCCGCTCGTGCTTGATGTGCGGGTGATCGAGGGCCGGCGACGTCGCGGCCATGCTTGACATGTGGGCGATCAGGGGTCTGGGTGGCCAACTCGCTACGCGCCGGCGTGGCGCAGACCGCGGAGCACCACCTGCAGCAACGTCTGCGCCAGAGGGCTCTGCGGCGACAGTTGCGCACCACGAACAGCTCGCGCGACGCCGCACATCACCAGCAGCACAGCCGGCGCGTCGACATCGGGATGCACCTCACCTGCCGACCGGGCCTGCTCCAGCAGCACCGCCAATCCTTCGAGCAGGTCCTGACGCATGGCATCGGTCTGCTGCAGCACCGGCGTCGCCCGAGCGGTCACCTTCTCGAACAGCTCGTCGGCGACGAGCAGAGCGAAGTGCGCTCGCAGCACCGGTTCCAGCAGCGGCCCGCTCGAGGCCCGGAGGATCTGGGCCAACTCCTCGAACCGGTCCCACACGAGTACCTCCTCGAGCTCCTCCACCGAGGCGAAGTGGCGGTAGACCGTCCCCACGCCCACCTCGGCAGCCCGCGCGACCGCGTTCAACGCCAGCGGCTCCCCCCGCGCGGCTACCTCGCGCGCAGCATCGACGATCCGGGCGCGGTTGCGTGCGGCGTCCTTGCGCAGTCCCTCCATCAGAGCAGTCTAACCGGACTGCGAATCAAAGTGGATGAGTCATCCGGTACGGTGGAGGCCACCTACCGGAAGGAACACCATGACCACCCCGACCCGCCCCCTCGCCGTCGTCACCGGCGCCAGCTCCGGCATCGGTGAGCAGTTCGCGCGCCGCTACGCCCGTGAGGGGTTCGACCTGCTCCTGGTCGCACGCTCGGCCACCGCCCTGCACGCGTTGGCCGCCGAGCTGACCCACGAGCACGGCACCACCGTCGACGTGCACGTCGCCGACCTCGCCGACCCGGCTGCCCTCGCCACGCTGACCGGTGAGCTGACGAGCGGACTTCCGCGCCTGGACCACCTCGTCAACTGCGCCGGCGTGGCTCCCGAAGGAGACCTGGCCGACACCGACGAGGAGACCATCCGGCACCTGGTCGAGCTCAACGTCGTCGCACTCACCCTGCTCACGCGCGCGGCCATCATCCGGATGCGCGCCGCCAAGCGGGGCACGATCGTCAACGTCGCCAGCGGAGCCGCTTACCAGCCCACCCCGCACCTCGCCGCGTACGGGGCGTCCAAGAGCTGGGTACTCATGCTCACGGAAGCGATGTCGGAGGAGAACCGCGCCCACGGCCTCAGGATCCTGTCGGTGGCCCCCGGTGACACCGAGACCCCGATGAACCCGGGAGCAGCCAAGAACAAGCGGCAACCCGCGCAGGTCGTCGACACGGCCTTCAAGGCCATGCCGGGGAGGGCCCCCTCGGTGGTGGACGGACTCGCGAACAGCGTCACGGCCACGCTGTCCACCCGCCTGTTCCCCCGACGCTTCCGGTTGCGAGTAGCGGAGCGGATGATGCGCGACAAGGCCTGACAGGCATCGACGACACAGTCGGCCAGCGAATCCTCAGCCGGGAGCAGCGCGGCAGAAAACGCCGAGGCGCCTTCGGTCCACGCACGGGCCACAAGACTCGGGCGGGCAACTCGACGCCACCGAGTACGTCCTGGCCGGCGGCCACGAGTGCGTGATCTTCCACCTCCTGGACGACCACCCCCGCTACGCCCTGACCTCCCTCACCGCAGCCGGTGAGACCGCAGGCGCCGCGATGGCGGTCTTCGACGAGGCGGTGACCGCCCGCCCACGGACTCCACCAGCGGCGGCTGACGACAACGGGGCCGCGCTGAACCCCACCCGGCGCGGTTTCACGGGCCAGCTCGTCGAGAACGTGTCCCGCCTCGGTGGTCGAGTGCCGAGGAGCGCCAGCGACGAGGTGTATCGAGACCACACGACCGGCCGCTCGCACCCGTCCCACAGCAGGTCCCAGCACCAGCTGCGGAGGTTTCGACACGGGCGCTGCGCGCCCTGCTCAACCAACGAACGAACGGGGACTCTGCGCCGCGCGCCCTGCTCAAACAACGAAAGAACGGGGCCGGGCGCTGCGGAAGGGCGGACCTCAGAGGCGGGGGCGGTCGCGGCGGCCGCGGAGGGCGTCCTCGACGAGCCCGACGGAGCGCCGTACGCCGAGGAGGCGGGCGTCCTCGCGCAGCCAGGTCTCGACCGCGGCCTCCACCACCTCGGGCGGCACGACGTGGCGCAGGTCGGCGCGCGCCTCGCTGAGGCCCCGCCGACAGGCCGCCTGGCCGGCCTCGACGTGCAGCAGGGCGAAGCGGGCGAGCACCACCACGTGCTTGCGCATCGCGGGATAGGCGCGGTAGTCGGGTGGGCACTGGTCGAGCAGCCAGGCGGCAGCGGTGGCCTCCCAGTCGGGCGCGTCGGGCGCGCGCACCTCCAACGGCCAGCCGGGCGGGGCGACGGGGGAGCTCATCGCACCACCCTAGTCGAACACGTGTTCGACGACGAGGTCAGTCGTGGAGACCGACGCAGTCGCAGTCCCAGAACGCGTCGGGGTAGACCAGTGCGCCGTCCAGCGCCGGGTCGAGCGGCGCCGTCAGCGCCACCTGGAACGCGGCCGCCGGGATCCGCGCCGACGGGCGGGTGACGCCGTGGTCGAGCGCGGGGACGAAGCCGCGGCGCCCGTAGTAGCCGGGGTCGCCCTCCAGGAACACCGCCGGCCAGCCGTCGGCGGCGGCGTGGGCCAGCGCGTCGGCCACCAGCGCGGCACCCACACCCTGGCGGTGGTGCTCGGGGGCGACCGACAGCGGGCTGAGCACGAGCACCGGGCGCAGCCGGTCGCGGGCGTCGACCCAGGCCCGGCTGAGCACGACGTGGCCCACGAGCGCGCCGTCCACCTCGGCCACGAGGGCCAGCTCGACCTTGCGCGTGGTCTCCAGCGCCGCTGCGAGCCGCACCACGCGCGGGCCCTCGTCGCCGAACGCCGCCGCGATCACCCGCTCCACCGCGTCCCGGTCCTCGACCCGCGCCGGGCGCACCTCCAGCGCGCCCATCAGCCGGCCAGGAAGCTCAGGCGCACGGTGCGCTCGGCGTTGTCGACGTTGAGGTCGACCAGGCAGACGCTCTGCCACGTGCCGAGGGCCACCTCGCCGCCGAGCACGGGCAGCGAGGCGTACGGCGCCACCAGCGCGGGCATCACGTGGGACCGGCCGTGGCCCGGCGAGCCGTGCCGGTGGCGCCAGCGGTCGTCAGCGGGCAGCAGGTCACCCAGCGCGGCCAGCAGGTCGTCGTCGCTGCCGGCGCCCGTCTCGAGCACCGCGACCCCCGCGGTGGCGTGCGGGACGAACACGTGCACGAGGCCGTCACCGCGCCCGGCGCAGAAGTCGGCCACCTCGCGGGTGATGTCGAGGACGCGCTCGCGCCCGCCGGTGCGGAAGGTGCGGGTCTCGGAGTCCATGTCGGCGATCGTGCCAGGCGCCGCCGGGCCGCGACCTCACCCGGGGGTGGGCCCGGCCGGGGCGGAGGCTCAGCCCTCCAGCCAGGCGCGGAAGGCCCGGGCGTCGTACGGCCTGCCCAGGAACCGCTCGACCAGGTCGGCGGCGTCCGCGCTGCCGCCCGCGGCCAGCACCCGGTCGCGGTAGCGCGTGGCGACCTCGGGCGCCATCAGGTCGGCGGGGTCGAAGGCGGAGAACAGGTCCTTCGCGATCACCAGGCTCCACATGTAGGTGTAGTACGCCGACGTGTAGCCGCCCAGGTGGCCGAACGAGGTGTGGAAGTGCGTGCCGGGCAGCGCCGCGAACGCGGCGTACTGCTCGGAGAGCTCCATCAGCCGCGCGGTGAGGTCGGCGGGCCGGTCGCGGTGGAACTGGTAGGACACGGCGGCGTAGAACATCTGGGTGCGGGCGTAGCAGCCCTTGCCGACCTCCTCGGCCGCACGCATCCGCGCCACCAGGTCGGCGGGGATGGCCCGGCCGTCGTCGTCGGTGGCGAAGGTCGCCAGCACGGCGGCGTCCCAGGCCCACTCCTCCAGCAGCTGGCTGGGGGCCTCCACGAAGTCCCACTCGGTCGCGACCCCGGAGAAGCGCACCCACGGGTGACGCCCGGCCAGGACGTGGTGGAGCAGGTGGCCGAACTCGTGGAACAGGGTGACCACCTCCGAGTGGGCCATCCGCCCGCGCCCGAAGTTGCACACCAGCACGCCCTCGGGCAGCTGCCGGCCGGCGACACCGCTGACCAGGTCGAACTGCGCGGCGTGGTGGTACTTGCCGGGTCGCGGGTGGAGGTCGAGGTAGATCCGCCCCAGGACGACGCCGTCGAGGGAGACGTCGTGCACGGTGACCTCCTCGTGCCACACCGGCGCGTCGGGCACGTCCGTGTAGGTCAGCCCGAACAGGCGGCCGGTGACGTCGAGCAGACCGCGGCGCACCCGGGTGAAGTCGAAGTGCGCGCGCACGGCCTGCGCGTCGAGGTCGTGGCGCTCGCGGCGCACCAGCTCGGTGTAGTAGCGGCTGTCGGCGACGTCGACCTGCGCCAGGTCGGGGTGGTCGACGCGGGCCCGCTCGAGCAGGACGGCGACGTCGCGGTCGGAGGCGGCGCGTGCGTCGGCGGCGATGCGGTCGACGAACTCGCCGGCGGCCGCCCCGGTGCCGATCATCTTGACCTCGGCGTCGTGGTCGGGCCAGCCGTCGTGGCCCAGGGTGGTGGCCTGCTCGTGGCGCACGTCGAGCAGCTCGCGCAGCACGGCGTCGTTGGCCGGGGCGAGCGTGTAGAACGTCGTGGCGACCGCGTGGCGGGCCTCGCGGTCGGTGGAGAACGTGAGGAACGGGTGGGTGTCGGGGTACGCCGTGGTGATCTCCACCGTGCCGTCGGCGTCGACCGGGTGGGCCTCGACGTAGTCGGCCGGCAGCCCGTCGAGGGCCGTCGCAGGCACCCGGGTGGCCGCGGCGCCGTCGCGAATGGTGCGGGAGAACTCCTGGGCCAGCTCGCCGGCCCGCTCCGCGAGGTGCGTGAGGCGGGCCCGGGTCTCCTCGTCGCGGTCGACGCCTGCCCGGCGGAAGTCGCGCAGGGCGTCGTTGAGCAGGCGCTGGGCGCCGTCGCCCAGGTCGTCGACGGCGTGCTCCACCGAGGCGAGCCGGTCGTGGAGGGCGGCGTCGAGCACCAGCGCGGTGCGGAAGCGGTGGAGCTCCTGCTCCAGCGCCTCGGCGGACCCGCGGAGGGCGGCGTCGGGGTGCACCTGCGAGAGCAGCGAGCACACCGCGAAGGCGTTGGCGAGGGCGAGGTGCAGGTCGTTCCAGAGCGTCAGGGCGCTCGCGTCACCCGGGTCGAGGGCGCGCATCGCGTCGGCCGTACGGCGCGCCTCGGCGAGCCCGCCGCTGCCTCGGTCGGCGAGGAAGGCGTGCCAGGCCTCGGCGTCACCGACCCCGGGGAGGACGAGCGGAGCGGGGGCGGCCGGGCCGGCGTCGGGGGTCACCCGCGCAGGCTAGCCCGCGCGCCGACGTACCGGGTCCGGTCGACCGGCGGGCTCACGCGACGAGGCAGGGCTCAGGCGGCGAGGCCGGGCTCCTCGGCCGCGACGGTGCCGTCGGGGTCGTCGACGCCGCCCGCGCACGACACGCCCCGCTCGGGAGCCGTCTCGCCGTTGCCGAACGCGTCGAGGAAGAGGTCGAGCCGGGGGTCGTCGGCGCCGTCGAGGGCCAGCTGCTCGCCCCACACCGTCACGACGACCGGGGAGTCCAGGCCCTCCCACGGCGACATGATGCCGTTGTCGGGCAGCACGTCGGCCAGGGCCGCGACGACGTCCTCGGCCAGTCCGGGTTCGTAGGCGATGAACACCGTGCCGTGCTCGAGGTCGTGCACGAGGTTCTCCTCGCGCACCTGCTCCTCGTAGACGCCGCAGTCGAGCCAGACGGGGTCGTGGGGACCGCCCACGGGCGGCGACTGCGGGTAGTCGACGTCGCCGTCGACGTGCTCGCGGGGCAGGTCGGTGTACTGCTCCACCGCCGCGAGCGTGGGCTGTTCGGCAGGCGGGTCCTCGGCGCGGGTGACCAGCAGCGGCACCAGCACCGCCGCGGCCACGATCAGCACGGCGGCGGCCAGGGCGAGCAGCAGGCGCGTACGGCGGCGACGCGGCGGCTGCGGCGGACCACCCACCGGGTACGCCGTCCAGCCCGGCGGCGGGCCGGCCGGCGGCGGGCCTGCCGGCGGCGAGCCGTAGGGCGGCGGACCTGCCGGCGGCGGACCTGCCGGCGGCGGACCAGAGGGGGGCGGACCGGGCGGGACCTGCGTCATCCCCGGTCGAGGATCTGCTCGACGCGCTCGACCTTGGCGGTGAGCTGCCCGTCCCACCCGGGACGGATGTCGGCCTTGAGCACCAGCCCGACGCGGGGTGAGACGGCCGCGACGACGTCCACGGCGCGCTTGACCACCGCCATCACCTCGTCCCACTCCCCCTCGATGTTGGTGAACATCGCATTGGTCTCGCAGGGCAGTCCCGACTCGCGCACGACCCGCACGGCGGCCGCCACCGCCTCGGAGACGCCGCCGGTCTCGTCGCCGCTGGTGGGACTGATGCTGAAGGCCACGATCATTGCTCCACCGTAGAGGGACGGGGGTCGTCGGCGGGCAGGGCGGTGCGCAGCCGGGTCAGCGCGTCCCGCGCCTGCGACTTCACCGTGCCGACCGCCACGCCGAGCGCCTCGGCGGTCTCCCGTTCGCTGAGGTCGTCGAAGTACCGCAGCACGACCACCGCGCGCTGGCGCGGCGGCAGGCTCGCCAGGGCCTCGCGCAGCACCGCGCGGTCGTCGATGAGGTCGTCGAGCCGCGCGTCGGGTGCCTCCACCTCGGGCAGCACCGCCGTCGACGTCTCCCGCCAGCGGCGGGCACGCCAGCGCGAGACGCTCTCCCGCGCCAGCACCCGCCGCACGTAGGGCTCGGGTCGCGCCGCGATCTTGCGCCAGTGCGGCACGGTCTTGGCCAGCGCCAGCTGCACCAGGTCCTCGGCGTCGTCGTGGTGGCCGGTCAGCAGGTAGGCCGTGCGCAGCAGCGCCGGGCGCCGCGCGGCCACGAACTCCTCGAAGCCGGCGCGGTCAGGGGAGGTCACGGCGCCTCCAGGCGCGGACGGCGAGCAGGCCCAGGGCGACCACCGCGAGGGCTGTCCCGCTGGTGACCCGGGGGTCCAGCGGTGTCGGCGGCTCGACCCCCGGTCGCGCGGGTCGGGCCAGCAGGTCGGTGGCGAGCTGGAACGTCATCGTGGCGTCGGTCGCGAGCACGCGCTGCGCCCGCCCGGCCTGCACGTCGAGCAGGTCGACGGTCATCACCTGCTCGCCGTCGACCGTGCGCAGACGCACCGCGGCCACGTCGTCGCCGACCCAGCCCAGCACCTCCCACGTGCGGTCGGAGTCCGGCACGACACGCGTCGTCCCTGTTGCGACGTCACCCACCAGGACGCGGTTCGGGCAGCGGTCGGCCTGTCGCGTCCCGCGGCCGGACGCCACGGCGACGCGCTCCGCCAACGGGTCGAGCACGGCGGTCCCGCAGGCACGCGGAGGGACGGGGAGCGGTGCGGCCCGCCCGTCCGGACGCAGGAGCGGACGGTCGCCGCTCTCGTCGAGCAGCACGCCGTCGACGGCGTCGACCACCGTGGCGCCCCGCTCCACGTCGCGGCGCACCACCGGGGCCTCGTCGCCGAGGTCCCAGGTGGCCACCGGGCCGAAGGCGATCGAGCCCTGGTCCATGTCGGGGTCGTCGTCGCCGCCGAGGTACTGGCCGTAGCCCAGGACCAGGGTGTCGTCGTCGGCCCAGGTCAGCGAGGTCGACCCGAGCCCGTGCGCCGTGTCGACCTCGTGGCGCACCACCTCGGCCGTGACCGTGTCGTAGACCGCGACCCCGGTCACCGGGCCGCTGTCCGAGCTGGGCGAGGCGGAGGTCGTGCCGGTGGTCCAGTAGGCGACGTGCCGACCGTCCGGCGCCAGCGCGGGCGTCTCGGCGAGGCGTCCGGTGCCGTCGTGCGCGGCGTCCGGCAGGTCGAGGTAGGCGTAGCCGCCGTCCAGTGCCGAGACGCCGACGAGCCCGTCCGACCCGCCGGCCCACCCCCCGCGCTCGGCGAGCACCACCGCGGCCAGCGGACCCACGGGGCCGGTGGATCCCGTGCCGGGCAACCACGTGCCCGGCTCCCACAAGCGGTCGGGCAGCGCCGCGACGGCGTCCGACGACGCGGGGGCGACCGTCGGGCGCGCGCGCTGCCAGGTCACGCCGGCCAGCACCACCAGCACCAGGGCGGCGAACGCCGCGACGCCCACGGTGCCGGCGCGGCGCTCCCGCTGCCAGCGGGTGCCCCGGTCCCAGGCGTCGCCGGGGTCGGGACCGACCTGCACGTCCTCGGCCAGGTCGGCGAGACGTCGTCGGAGCGTGTCGGGCGCGGTCATCGGGTCCTCCTCGGGGTCCTACCCCCTCATACGCGACGGGGCCGGTCGCAGGAGGGGTCGTCGCCGCTGCCCCGACACGCCAGACTGGCCCGGTGATGACCTCCCCCGTCGCCCGTGACCCCCGCACGACCGCGCTGCCCGACGGCACGACCCACGTCGAGCACGAGCTGGTGGTGCCGCTCGACCACGCCGACCCCGCCCGCGGCTCGATCGTCGTCTTCGCCCGCGAGGTGGTGGCGTCCGGCGGCGGCGAGCGGCCCTACCTGGTGTTCCTGCAGGGCGGGCCGGGCTCGGAGGCCCCGCGACCGACGGCGTCGCCCACCGGACCCGGCTGGCTCGCGCAGGCGCTCCCCCACTTCCGGGTGCTGCTGCTCGACCAGCGCGGCACCGGCCGCTCGACCCCGGTCGGCGGGCCCGACGAGGTCGGCGCGACGCCCGAGGAGCAGGCCGACCGGCTCGCGCTGTTCCGCGCCGACGCGATCGTCGCCGACGCCGAGCTGTTCCGCGCCCACCTCGGCGTGGAGCGCTGGTCGGTGCTGGGGCAGTCGTTCGGCGGGTTCTGCCTGCTGCACTACCTGTCGGTGGCACCGGGCTCCCTGGCCGCGGGCTACTTCACCGGCGGCGTCCCGCCGGTCGGGCGCCCCCTCGACGACGTGTACGCCGCGACCTACGCCACCGTGCTCGAGCGCAACCGGCTGCACCACGAGCGCTACCCCGACGACCTCGACCGCGTGCGCCGGGTGCACGAGCTCGCCGCCGAGGGCCGCATCGTGCTGCCCAACGGCGACCGGCTGACCCCGGCCCGGTTCCGCGGCGCCGGCAACGTGCTGGGCATGTCGTACGGCTCGGAGGTGCTCCACCACCTGCTCGAGCTCGACCCCCTCTCGCGCGGGTTCCGCCACGACCTCGCCCACCAGACGCCGTGGGGGTCGCGCAACCCGCTCTACACGCTGCTGCAGGAGGCCTGCTACGCCGACGGCGGCGTCACCGGCTGGGCCGCCGAGCGGGCCATGCCCGGCGCGTTCCACGACGACCCCACGCTGTTCCTCGGCGAGCACGTGCTGCGCGCGACCCTCGACGACGACTCCGACCTCGCGCCGTTCGCCGCCGCCGCCGACCTGCTCGCCCAGCGCGACTGGCCCCGGCTGTACGACGAGCGGTCGCTGGCCGGCTGCGAGGTGCCGTGCGCCGCGGCCGTCTACGCCCGCAACCCGTACGTTGACGCCCGGCTGTCGCTGGAGACCGCCGAGCTGGTGCCGGGCCTGCGCACGTGGGTCACCGACGCCCACGAGCACGACGGCCTGCGCACCTCGCCGGAGACGGTGCTGCGCCACCTGTTCGACCTGGTGCCCCCGCCGACCGCCTGAGCGCCGGACGCCCCCGAACCGCTCGGCACCCACCCGGACCGCCCCGCACGCACCGGTGCCCCGGACCGCCGAAGCGGTCCGGGGCACCGGGGTGGAGCAGGTCAGGCCTTGAGCAGGCTGCGCAGCACGTACTGCATGATGCCGCCGTTGCGGTAGTAGTTCGCCTCACCGGGGGTGTCGATGCGCACCACCGCGTCGAACTCGACGTCCTCGCCGCCCTCGCGGGTCGCGACGACCTTGACCGTCTTCGGCGTGGTGCCGTCGTTCAGCGCGGTGACGCCGGTGACCGCGAAGGTCTCCTCGCCGGTGAGCCCGAGCGACTCCGCGCTCTGGCCGGCGGGGTACTGCAGCGGCAGCACGCCCATGCCGATCAGGTTGGAGCGGTGGATGCGCTCGTAGGACTCGGCGATGACGACCTTCACGCCGAGCAGCGCGGTGCCCTTCGCGGCCCAGTCACGCGAGGAGCCGGAGCCGTACTCCTTGCCCGACAGCACCACCAGCGGGGTGCCGGCGGCCAGGTACTTCTCCGAGGCCTCGAAGACCGAGGTGACCTCGCCGCCCTCGGAGAAGTCGCGGGTGAAGCCGCCCTCGGTGCCGGGCGCGATCTGGTTGCGCAGGCGGATGTTGGCGAAGGTGCCGCGGATCATCACCTCGTGGTTGCCGCGCCGCGAGCCGTAGGAGTTGAAGTCCCGCTGCTCGACGCCGTGCTCGGCGAGGTAGCGACCGGCCGGCGAGTCCTTCTTGATCGCACCGGCGGGGCTGATGTGGTCGGTGGTGACCGAGTCGCCGAGCTTCAGCAGCACCCGGGCGCCCTCGATGTCGGTGACCGGCGCCGGCTCGTCGGGCATCCCGTCGAAGTACGGGGGCTTGCGCACGTAGGTCGACTCGGGGTCCCAGGCGAAGGTCTTGCCCTCGGGCGTGGGCAGCGACTGCCACTGCGCGTCGCCGGCGAAGACGTCGGCGTAGTCCTCGGCGAACATCTCGGCGGTGATCGCGTCGGCGATGACGTCCTCGACCTCGGCCGCGGTGGGCCAGATGTCCTTCATGTACACGTCGTTGCCGTCGGTGTCCTGGCCCAGCGGGTCGGTGAACAGGTCGACGTCCATCGAGCCGGCCAGCGCGTAGGCGACGACCAGCGGCGGGGACGCGAGGTAGTTCATCTTCACGTCGGGGTTGATCCGGCCCTCGAAGTTGCGGTTGCCCGAGAGCACCGAGACCACGGCGAGGTCGTTGTCGTTGACGGCCTGGCTGACCTCGGGGATGAGCGGGCCCGAGTTGCCGATGCAGGTGGTGCAGCCGTAGCCGACGAGGTTGAAGCCGAGCTTGTCGAGGTACGGCGTGAGGCCGGACTTGTCGTAGTAGTCCGAGACGACCTTCGAGCCGGGCGCCAGCGTCGTCTTGACCCACGGCTTGCGCTGCAGGCCCTTCTCGACGGCCTTCTTGGCCAGCAGGGCCGCGCCGATCATCACCGAGGGGTTCGAGGTGTTGGTGCAGGAGGTGATCGCGGCGATGGTGACGGCGCCGTGGTCGAGCTCGAACTGGGTGCCGTCGGCGAGGGTGACCAGGGCCGGGTTGCTCGGGCGACCACCGTCGGCCGGGGCGGCCGAGACGTAGTCGCGCGGCGGCGCCGAGGACTCGCCCTCGTGGGACGGGGCGTCGGAGGCCGGGAAGGACTCCTCGACGGTCTCGTCGTAGCCGGTGGCCTCGGCGGCGTCGTCGGGGTCGGTGTCGGTGTCACCCTCGTCGACGTAGTCGGCCAGCGCACCGCGGAAGGACGTCTTGGCCTCCGAGAGCGCGACGCGGTCCTGGGGGCGCTTGGGACCGGCCAGCGACGGCACGACGGTGGAGACGTCGAGCTCGAGCTGCTCGGAGAAGCGCGGCTCGGCCGCCGGGTCGTGCCACAGGCCCTGCTCCTTGGCGTAGGCCTCGACCAGCGCGAGCTGCTCCTCGGAGCGGCCGGTGAGGCGCAGGTACTTGGTGGTCTCCTCGTCGATCGGGAAGACCGCGATGGTGGAGCCGAACTCCGGGCTCATGTTGCCGATCGTGGCGCGGTTGGCCAGCGGCAGCGCGGAGACGCCGGGACCGTAGAACTCGACGAACTTGCCGACGACGCCGTGCTTGCGCAGCATCTCGGTGATGGTGAGCACCAGGTCGGTGGCGGTGGTGCCCTCGGGCAGGTCGCCGTTGAGCTTGAAGCCGACCACGCGCGGGATGAGCATCGAGACGGGCTGGCCCAGCATGGCCGCCTCGGCCTCGATGCCGCCGACGCCCCAGCCGACCACGCCGATGCCGTTGACCATCGTGGTGTGGGAGTCGGTGCCGACGCAGGTGTCGGGGTACGCCTGCAGCTCGCCGTCCACCTCGCGGGTGAACACGGTGCGGGCGAGGTGCTCGATGTTGACCTGGTGCACGATGCCGGTGCCCGGGGGGACGACCTTGAAGTCGTCGAAGGCGCCCTGGCCCCAGCGCAGGAACTGGTAGCGCTCGCGGTTGCGCTCGTACTCGATCTCCACGTTGCGCCCGAACGCCTCGGGGGTGCCGAACACGTCGGCGATGACGGAGTGGTCGATGACCATCTCGGCCGGGGCCAGCGGGTTGATCTTGGTGGCGTCGCCGCCGAGCTCGGCCATCGCCTCGCGCATCGTGGCGAGGTCGACCACGCACGGGACACCGGTGAAGTCCTGCATGATCACGCGCGCCGGCGTGAACTGGATCTCCTTGCTCGGGTCGGCGTCGGGGTCCCAGCCGGCGATGGCGCGGATGTCGTCGGCGGTGATGTCGGCGCCGTCCTCGGTGCGCAGGAGGTTCTCCAGCAGCACCTTGAGGCTGAACGGGAGGCTCGCGACGTCGAGGCCGTCACCGCTCACCGCGTCGAGTCGGAAGATCTCGTAGGACTTGCCGTCCACGTCCAGGGTGCTCTTGGCACCGAAGCTGTCCTGACTGGGCATGCGCTTCCATCTCCTCTGTTGCGTCGCGTGTGCGTCGACGTCCGGGGTCCGCCACGGCCATCTTGCCGTCGGGACGGGCACCCCTGAAAGGAAGGCTGTCCTAACCCTGGGCGACGGACGGGCCGCGATATGTCTTGATGTCAAGATACATCATGTCGAGCGATTCCGGGCGGACCACGGCCGCCCCACGGCGCCGGGTCAGCCGGCGGCGGGCTCGAGCAGCCCGACGCACTCCACGTGCTGGGTCATCGGGAAGAGGTCGAAGGCGCGCAGCGAGGTGAGCGCGTAGCCGTGCTCGGCGAAGATCGCGACGTCGCGCGCGAAGGCCGAGGGGTCGCAGGCGACGTAGGCCACCGCGCGGGGCGAGCGGGCGGTGATCGCCTCCACGACGGGTCGCTTGGCACCGGTGCGGGGCGGGTCGAGCACGACGAGGTCGACGGCGTCGGTGCCCTCCTCGGCGCGCAGCCCCAGCACCGCCTCCACGGGTCCGCAGACCACCTCGACGCCGGTGCCCCGGGCGCGGACGTCGGCGAGGTTGGCGTCGGCGTGCCGCGAGGCGGTGCGGTCGGCCTCCACCGCCGCCACCCGGCCGTCGGTGCCGACGGCGTCGCCGAGGACGCGGGCGAAGAGGCCCACGCCGGAGTAGAGGTCGAGCACCGACTCGCCGGCCCGCGGCGCGAGCGCACCCAGCACCGCGTCGACCAGCGTGGCCGGGGCGCCGGGGTGCACCTGCCAGAACCCGTCGGCGGCCACCTCGAAGTCCAGTCCCCCGACGCTCTCGACGAGCGTCCCCGGGGCCGGCTCGCGGGCGTCGGGGTGGGCGATGAGGCACTCGTCGATCTCCACCACCGCGCGCGAGCGGTGCTTGCGCATGCCGGTGCGCCGACGGCCGGCGTCGTCGGTGCCGAGGTCGACGTACTGCATGCGGGTGCGCCAGTGCAGCCCGTGGTCGTCACCGGGCACCTCCTCCACGGTGACCGGCACGTCGAGGCGCGCCAGGCGCTGCAGCTGCTCGCGGACGACGGCGGCCTTCAGCTCGCGCTGGGCCGGGACGGCGACGTGCTGGAAGTCGCAGCCGCCGCACAGGCCGGGCCCCGCGTAGCGGCACGGCGGCTCGACGCGGTCGGGCGAGGCCGACACGACGTCGACGGCGTCGGCGCGCCAGAAGCGGTCGCCGTCGGTGCCCTCGGTCACCTCGAGCACGACGCGCTCGCCGGGCAGGGCGTGGCGCACGAACACCACGCGCTGGTCGTCGCCGTCGGGCACCCGGGCGACGCAGTGACCTCCGTGGGCGACGGGTCCGACCTCCACCTCGAAGCGCTCGCCCGCCCTGGAGCGGCCTCGGGCCTTGCGGGGGCGGGGGTGTCGGCTCATCGGCGCAGCTCCTCGGGGTCACGGGGGTCGACCTGGCCGCGGCGCAGGTCACCGGGACGCACCCGGAAGTCGTCGTTGAGCTGGCGCTCGCGCGCGATCTGCGAGGACCGCAGCTGGTAGGGCACCGAGGTGACCATGACGCCGGGGGTGAACAGCAGCCGCCCCTTCAGCACCAGCGCGGTCTGGTTGTGCAGCAGCTGCTCCCACCAGCGCCCCACGACGTACTCGGGGATGTAGACGGCCACCACGCCGCGCGGGTTGGCCCGGCGGATCTCGGTGGCGTACTCGACGATCGGGCGCACCAGCTCGCGGTACGGCGAGTGCAGCACCTTCAGCGGCACGTCCATCCGGCGTTCGTCCCACTCGGCGAGCAGCGCGTCGGTGGCGGCGGTGTCGACGGAGACGTAGACGCCCTCGAGCACGTTGGGCCGGGTCGCCTTGGCGAAGGCCATCGCGCGCAGCGTCGGCTTGTGCAGCTTGGAGACCAGCACGATGGCGTGGACCCGGGTGGGCATCACCCGGTCCTCCTCGTCGGCGGCCAGCTCGAGCGCCACCTGGTCGTAGTGGGTGCGGATCGCACGCATCAGGGCGTAGAAGAACAGCATCGCCAGGATCGTGATCCAGGCCCCGGCGAGGAACTTGGTGACCAGCACGATGACCAGCACCACCCCGGTGAACGACAGCCCGACGGCGTTGATGGCGCGCGAGCGCATCATCCGGCGCCGCTCGCCGGGGTCGGTCTCGGTCTGCAGGTGGCGCGTCCAGTGCCGGATCATCCCGAGCTGGCTGAGGTTGAACGAGACGAAGACGCCGACGATGTAGAGCTGGATCAGCCGGGTGGTCTCGGCGTCGAAGGCCAGGATCAGCACGATCGCCATCACGGCGAGGAACACGATGCCGTTGCTGTAGGCCAGCCGGTCGCCGCGCGAGCCGAGCGCCCGCGGGGCGTAGCCGTCGTTGGCCAGGATCGAGCCCAGCACCGGGAAGCCGTTGAACGCGGTGTTGGCGGCCAGCACCAGGATGATGCCGGTGACGGTGACGACGAGGTAGAAGCCCGGCGGGAAGTCGCGGAAGACCGCGTCGGCGATCTGGGCGATCACGGTGTGCTGGTCGTAGTCGGCGGGCAGCGGCTGGCCGTCGCGGGTCAGCCGGTCGAGGTCGTGCGGGTCGACGTAGCGCAGGCCCATCTGGCGTGCCAGCACGATGACGCTGACCATCATCGAGATGGCGATCAGGCCCAGCAGCAGCAGCGTGGTGGCGGCGTTCTTGCTCTTGGGACGGGTGAACGCCGGCACGCCGTTGGAGATCGCCTCGACCCCGGTCAGCGCGGCGCAGCCCGACGAGAACGCCCGGGCCAGCAGGAACATCAGGCCGAACGTGGTCAGCGGGCCGTCGAGCCCCTCCTCGGGGGTGATCTCGAGGTCGGCGGACTCCACGCGCGGCAGGTCGCCGGTGACCAGCTGGAACAGCCCCAGCGCGCACATGCCGAGGATCGCCACCATGAACAGGTACGTCGGGACCGCGAAGAACCCGCCGGACTCCTTGATGCCGCGCAGGTTGATCGCCATCAGCACCACCACCAGCACCGCGCCGAAGGTGGCCTCGTGGCCGCTGAGCACCGGCAGCGCGGAGGCGGCGTACTGGGCGCCCGACGAGATCGACACCGCCACGGTGAGGATGTAGTCGACCAGCAGCGCACTGGCCACGGTGGTGCCGGCGCGGGCGCCGAGGTTGACCGTGGCCACCTCGTAGTCGCCGCCGCCGCTGGGGTAGGCGTGCACGGTCTGGCGGTAGGAGGCGATCACCGCGGCCATCACCAGCGCCACCGCGATCGCGATCTTCCACGACCAGACGTACGCCGACGCGCCCGCCAGCGAGAGCATGATGAAGACCTCGTCGGGGGCGTAGGCCACCGAGGAGAGCGCGTCGCTGGCGAACACCGGCAGTGCGATCCGTTTGGGCAGCAGCGTCTCGCCCAGCTGGGAGCTCCGCAGCTTCCGTCCGAGCAGGATTCTCTTCGAGACGTCGCCGACCCCCACGACCGGGAAGGCTACGGGATACGGTTCGCAGCGTGCACGTTGTGATCATGGGCTGCGGCCGCGTCGGCTCGACGCTCGCGCGCAGCCTCGAGGACCGGAACCACACGGTGTCGATCATCGACAGCGAGCCGGACGCGTTCCGGCGGCTCGGGCCGGGCTTCAACGGCGACAAGGTCACCGGCTACGGCTTCGACCAGGAGGTCCTGGAGAAGGCCGGCATCCGGCGCGCCGACGCGTTCGCCGCGGTCTCCAGCGGCGACAACTCCAACATCATCGCCGCCCGGGTGGCCCGCGAGACCTTCGGCCTGCAGCAGGTCGTGGCCCGCATCTACGACCCGGGCCGCGCCGAGGTCTACCAGCGCCTCGGCATCACCACGGTCGCCACCGTGAAGTGGACCGCCGACCAGGTGCTGCGCCGGATCCTGCCCGCCGGCGCCGAGCCGGACTTCCGCGACCCCAGCGGCACGATCCGCGTCGACCACGTGTCGGTACCGGAGTCGTGGGTGGGCCACCGCACGGTGCAGATGCAGGAGCAGAGCCGCAGCCGGATCGCCTGGATCGACCGCCTCGGCGAGGGCATGCTGCCCTCGCGGGACTCGATCCTGCAGGAGGGCGACATGCTCCACCTCGTGATCCGCGAGGACAACGCGGCGCACGCCTACGCCGTGCTCGACCGAGGACCGGAGGAGGGCTGACGTGCGCGTCGCCATCGCAGGGGCAGGGGCCGTGGGTCGCTCGATCGCCCGCGAGCTGATCGGCAACGGCCACGAGGTCCTGCTGATCGACAAGAACGCCGCGTCCATCAAGCCCGAGCGGGTGCCCGACGCCGAGTGGCTGCTGGCCGACTGCTGCGAGATGTCCTCGCTCGAGGAGGCCCGCCTCGAGCGCTGCGACGTGCTGATCTGCGCCACCGGCGACGACAAGGCCAACCTGGTCGCCTCGCTGCTGGCCAAGACCGAGTTCGGCGTGCCCCGGACGGTCGGGCGGGTGAACCACCCCAACAACGAGTGGCTCTTCAGCGAGGCCTGGGGCGTGGACGTCAGCGTCTCCACCCCGCGGATCATGTCGGCGCTGGTGGAGGAGGCCGTGAGCGTCGGCGACCTCGTGCGGCTGTTCACCTTCCGCCAGGGCAACGCCAACCTGGTCGAGATGACGCTGCCCGCCGACTCGCCGTACGTCGGCAAGCCGTCGGGCCTGATCCCGCTTCCGGGCAACTGCGCGCTGGTGACGATCCTGCGCGACGGGCAGGTCTACGTGCCGACGCCGGAGCAGCCGGTCGAGGCCGGCGACGAGCTGCTGCTGGTCGTGCCGGCCGAGGCCGAGGACGAGCTCGAGCGGCTGCTGGCCCCCTCCGCGCACGGCGGCTGAGCGGGGGCCGGTCCGACGGTCGGCCGAGGCGGTCAGGCGGTCAGGCGGCGACCGGGGTGCGGTTGCGGCCCAGCACCCAGGTCATCGCGGCGAGCGCGGCGAGCTGCAGCGGCCACCCGAGCACGATCTTGAGCACCCCGAGCGCGGCGACGACGGTGTCGACGTCCACCGCCTCGGCCTGACCGGCCAGCCACAGCGGCAGCTGCGCCGCCACCCGGATCACGCACGGCACCGCGAGCAGCCACGTGAGCGTGGTGCACAGCCGCACGACCTGGCGATCGGCGTGCCAGGCGGTGGGGTCGCCGGTCACGCTGCCGACCATGAACCCGACCAGGGGCCAGCGGATCAGGCAGGTGAAGGCCATCGCCACGGCGTACACGCCGTTGTAGATGAGCCCGGGCAGGAAGTAGGCGAGGGCCTGCTCGTCCTCGGTGCCGCCGCCGCGCGCCGACAGGGTGACGAAGAACCACCCGATGCCGATGCCGACGAGCGCGTTGACGGCGAACTGCACGGTGGTGCGCTGCACCAGCCGCACCAGCAGCGCGAGCGCCGCCGCGGCGCCGCCGACCACCAGGGCGAGGGTGAGCTCGCGGGTGGTGAGCCAGACGGCGGTGAACAGCAGGGTCGGCACCGCCGCCTCCACCATGCCGCGCTTCCCGCCCAGCGCCTTCACGAGCTGGGCGCGCACGACCGCCTCGACGGTCTCCACCGACGCCGGCGGTCCTGCGGTGGCCGCGGCGGCCGGGTCGCCGGTGCCCGGCGCCGGTGCGCTCACGGGATGAGCTCGTAGCGCGGGTTGTACATCACCCGCACGCCGTCGTGGAAGCCGATGCGGCCCTGCACCTGCATCGAGACGCCCGGGGAGATGCCGGCGATGCGCCGGCGGCCCAGCCACACGATCGTGATCACGCCGGAGCCGTCGTAGAGGTCGGCCTCGAGGGCCGGTACGCCGCCGCGCGGGCGCAGGGTCACGGTGCGCAGCGTGCCGCGCAGGACGACGCGCTCGCGGTCGGGCGCGGTGGCGATCGTGTCGTGGCCCGACTCGCAGTAGGTCTCGCGCATGTCGCGGGCGTGCTGGTCGGAGCTGTTGGCCCACTTGCTGATGCTGCGCCGCAGGCGGCTCTTCTCCCCCACGGCGCTACTCCGCCGGCCGGGGCGCGGCCGGGTCGGGCGCGGCCGGGTCGGGCTCGGCCTCGGGGGCGTTCGGAGGGGCGGCCTCCGTCGCTGCGGGGACCGGGCCCTGGGGGGGCCGGGCCGCGGCCGGCTGCACGCGGCGCGCGTTCTCCGGCAGCTGCACCGGCAGCGCCTCACCCACCGGCATCGCCCCGGTGCCGCGGCGCACGGCGACGCGGGTGATCAGGTGCTCCCAGTCGCCCGCCTCCTCGGGGGTGCGGGCCGGTCCGCCGATCAGGGTGGCGCGCAGCATCCACCGCGGGCCGTTGACGCCGATGATGCGCGACTGCTGCACGCCGGTGCGCCCGTCGGGCAGCTGGGTGGCCAGCTCGCAGCGCAGCTCGGGACCGAAGGGGCCCTCCACCTCGGTGGCGGTGCCACCACGTCGCACCATGTCGTCGGCGATCTGCGGACGCACCTCGCCCCACAGGTCGCCGTGGCGCGGCGCGGCGAAGGCGCGCAGCTCGAGCGCACCGTCGGGACCGGCCACCATCACGGCCTGCACCCGGCCGCTGGACTCCTCCACCTGGAGCCGCAGCTCGCGGTCGGGGGTGGGCTCGATGAGCAGCGAGCCAAGGTCGGCGCGGGCGACGCCGTCGTCCGGCAGGTCGTCGGCGTCGAAGGGTCCGCGGGCCGGCTCGGCGGCCGCAGCGGCCGCAGCGGCCTCCGCGGCCGACGCGGCGGCGACGTCCTCGTCGCTGGCCTGGGACTTGCGGCGGAACTTCACGAGAGCGTGCTCCTCGGTGGGTCGTCAGGGTCGGTCGGCGCGGGTCGGCGGCGTGACGCAGGAGGCGCCTGGGTCTGGGCGAAGCCTCCGGTAGAACCGTAACCCCCGTGACCGCGCGCGCTGTCGGGGAGTTCGCCGACCTCGCGGAACCGGGCGCGCTCGACGCGCTGCACCACCAGCTGCGCCACCCGGTCGCCGCGGCGCAGCTCGACGGGCTCGGCGGGGTCGAGGTTGACCAGCAGCACCTTCACCTCGCCGCGGTAGCCGGCGTCGACCGTGCCGGGGCTGTTGACGATGGACAGGCCGTGGCGCGCGGCCAGGCCCGAGCGCGGGTGCACCAGGCCGACGTACCCCGCGGGCAGCGCCAGCGCGATCCCGGTCGGCACCAGCGCCCGCTCCCCCGGCGCCAGCGTGACGTCGACGGTGGTGAGCAGGTCGGCGCCGGCGTCGCCGGGGTGGGCGTAGGCCGGCAGCGGCAGGTCGGGGTCGAGGCGCACGACCGGCAGGTCGAGGTCGGCGGGCCCGGCGTCGTGGGACTGGTCGGTCATGGCCGCCGACCCTAGGCCACCGCGCCGGCGGCCCCGGGCGCACCACCACCCCCGGAGGGTGGGAAACTGGTGCGGTGAGCACGCCGCCGACCTACCACGAGCGCCTCGGCGTGCCGCTGCGCTGGTGGGCGCAGGGCACCATGCTGGTGGCCAGCCTGTGGCTCGCCGTGGTCGTGGCGGTGCCCGGGATCGTGGCCTGGCTGGTCACCGCCGTCGCGGTGGCGCTGATGACCGCGCTGCTGGTCTCCTACGGCTCGGCGGTGATCAGCGTCTCCGACGGCGTGCTGCGCGCCGGCCGCGCCCGCATCGCGCTCCACCACGTGGGGTCCGTGGAGGCCCTCGACGCCGAGGCCACCCGCCGCACCGCCGGCCGCGACGCCGACGCGCGGGCCTACCTGCTGCTGCGGCCCTACCGCAAGCGCGCGGTCAAGGTGGGCCTGGTCGACCCCGCCGACCCGACGCCGTACTGGCTGCTCAGCACCCGCCGACCCGACGAGCTGGCGGCAGTGCTGACCACCGCAGCGGGTGAACGCCCGCGCCGCTGACCCGCGCTAGGGTCCAGGCATGGCTACGGACAGCTCCAAGATCTGGTCGGTCTTCTCCCTCGCGGCGGCGCTCGGCGCGGCCGCGGTGGCGAAGAAGACGCTGAACACCTCGTGGAAGGCCGCGACGGGCAAGAACCCGCCGGCCAACCCCGCCGACCCCGACGTCGAGATCTGGGAGGCCGTGGCCTGGGCCGCGGCCAGCGGCACGCTGATCCAGATCGCGCGCATGCTCGCCGCCCGCAAGGCCGCCGGCTACTACGCGAAGTCCACCGGCCACCTGCCCCCCGACCTGGTCAAGGACGGCCAGGACGGCCGCAAGTCGCCCGCCCGCACCTGACCCCCTGCCGGCGACGCCGGCACCCCGGACGACGACGAGGGCCGCACCCCTGGCGGGGTGCGGCCCTCGTGCCGTGCTGCGGCGTCGTGCCGCGTGCTGCTCCGTGGTGCTGCGTCAGGCGCAGTCGTGGCAGATCATCTTCTTGCTGTCAGCCAGCTGCGAGCGGTGGTGCACCAGGAAGCAGCTCATGCAGGTGAACTCGTCGTCCTGCTTGGGCTTCACCTCGACGGCGAGCTCCTCGTGGGAGAGATCGGCGCCGGGCAGCTCGAACGCCTCGGCGGCCTCGGCCTCGTCCTCGTCGACCTTCCCGGAGTTCTTGTCGTGGCGACGCGCCTTGAGCTCTTCGATGCTCTCCTCGGACTGGTCTTCCTCGTTCTTGCGCGGTGCGTCGTAGTCAGTCGCCATCGTCAGTCACTCCCCTCGTCCTTGCCGGTCGCCCCCGTCGGCGCCGAATTGTGCACCATCAGGTCCGGCCTGCGCACACCGGTCTGGTGTGGCGACGCGTCAACGTCGGCCCCTGGGCGGCTATTCCGTCCTGCGGCCCCGGGGCCAGGGCCCCCGGTGCCCCTCCTGGGGCGTTCCACCCAGGATCAGGCCCCCCGCTGCTCCGCGGCGAATCCCGCGGCCACCACGGCCTCGCGGAAGGTGTCGAAGGTCTCAGCCGGGGCGGCCACCAGCAGGGTCAGCCCACCGGCTCCCACCAGCTCCTCGGTGCGGGCACCGGCCAGCCGCGCGACCAGTCCGCCGGCGGCGTGGTCCCACGGGTTGACGCCCTCCTCGACGTAGGCGTCGACCGACCCCTCGGCCACCGCACACAGGTCGAGGGCCGCCGCACCCAGCCGGCGGACGTCGCGCACGCGCGGCAGCAGCTCCACCATCGCGCGGGCCTGCAGCGCGCGCACGCGCCGGTCGTAGGAGAAGCCGGTCGCCACGAGCGTGGTGGACAGGTCGGTGCCGGGGCGCACCCGCAGCGGCCGGCCGTCGCACTCGGTGACGGCGTCGACCCCGTCGTGGGCCACGTGGGCGCGGTAGGTGGTGCCGGTGGCGGCGTTGAGCACCACCCCGGCCACGACCTCGCCGTCGCGCTCGGCCGCCACGCTCACGGCGTACTGGCGGATGCCGTAGAGGAAGTTGACGGTGCCGTCGATCGGGTCGACGATCCAGCGCACCCCGGAGGACCCGGGGGTGTCGTCGCCCTCCTCGCCCATGATCGCGTCGTCGGGCCGGGCGGCGAGCAGGAGCGAGCGGATCAGCTGCTCGCTGGCGCGGTCGGCCTCGGTGACGATGTCGATGTCGCTGGACTTGGTGTCGGCCACCTGCGGGCCGGCGGCGCGCCGCTCCTGCACCAGCACGGCCGCGGTGCGCGCCACCGCTAGCGCGAGGTCGGCGAGCTCGCGCGGGGTGTCACCCACGCCCGGCGCCACCGCTGCGCTCACGCGACGGGGACCGACTGGCCCGGGACCCGAGCGGCCACGTCGGCCGGCAGCGGGTCGGAGCCCGGGATCGCGGGGCGCGCCGCGCGCGGGTTGGCGCAGCAGCTGCGCGGGCAGACGTCCCACATCGGGCCGGTCTCGCCGAGGGCGGCGCGGGCCACCTCGCCGCCGCGCTCCACGGTGGCGCGCTCGACGAGCAGGTCGCGCACGGCGGCGACGAAGCGGGGGTCGGTGCCGGCCGTCGCGGCGCGGCGTACCGGCAGGCCGAGCCCGGCAGCGGTCTCCACGGCCTCGGTGTCGAGGTCGTAGATGACCTCCATGTGGTCGGAGACGAAGCCCACCGGCACCATCACCACCGCCGGCACCCCACGCCCGTGCAGCGTCTCGAGGTGGTCGTTGACGTCGGGCTCGAGCCACGGCACGTGCGGGGCACCGGAGCGCGAGCAGAAGACGAGCTCGTGGGGGTGGACGGTGCCGGTCTCCTCTGCCACCCGCTGCGCGACCACCGCGGCGACGTCGAGGTGCTGGCGCACGTAGGCGCCGCCGCCCTGCTCGGGCGGGCCGCTGCTGTCGTTCATCGCCAGCGGGATGGAGTGGGTGACGAAGGCGAGGTGGGCGCCGGCACGCACGTCGTCGGGCAGGTCGGCCAGTGCCGCGAGCGTCGCGTCGACGACCGGCTCCACGAAGCCGGGGTGGTTGAAGTAGTGGCGCAGCTTGTCGAGACGGGGCGCGCCCTCGAGGCCGTCGACGGCGTCGAACAGGTTCTCGCGGTACTGCCGGCAGCTGCTCCACGACGAGTAGGCGCTGGTGACGAAGCAGGCGGCCCGGGTGATCCCGTCGGCGGCCATCCGGGCCAGGGTGTCGGCGAGGTAGGGGTCCCAGTTGCGGTTGCCCCAGTAGACCGGCAGGTCGATGCCGGCGCCGGCCAGGTCGGCCTCCAGCGACGCGATGAAGTCGCGGTTCTGGTCGTTGATCGGCGAGCGCCCACCGAAGAGGTGGTAGTGCTTGCCGACCTCCTCGAGCCGCTCGCGCGGGATGCCGCGCCCGCGGGTGACGTTCTCGAGGAACGGCACGACGTCGTCGGGGCCCTCGGGGCCGCCGAAGGAGACCAGCAGCAGGGCGTCGTAGGGGCTCACGTCGACGTCGGCCACGGCGTCCAGGGGGTTCTCGCTCACGTCCTCATCGTAGGTGGGTGCCCGGGGCGGCCCTCACCCCTCGGGCCCGACCCGGCTCCACGGCGTGCGACCCCCGTCACGCGGGCCACCGACGACCGGTCCGCGATTGGTGGGGCGCCGGGCGCCGACCTACGCTCGCGTCGATGCTGTCGACCTACCGCCGGGTGCTGCGCGAGCCGGGTGCGCTGCTCTTCTCCGCCACCGGCATGGTGGCGCGCCTGCCGATGTCGATGGCCGGCCTGGGCATCGTGCTGCTCGTCGAGGCGTCCACCGGCTCCTACGGCGTCGCCGGCGCGGTCTCGGCGGCCTACATGGTGGCCAACGCCATCATGGCCGTGGTGCAGGGCCGGCTCCTCGACCGCTTCGGCCAGGGCCGGGTGCTCACCGCCTCCAGCGTGCTGTTCGGGCTGTCGATGGTCGTGCTCGTGTGGTCGGTGGAGGCCGGCTGGCCGATCGCCACGACGTACGTCGTCGCCGCGCTGGCCGGCGGCACCCTGCCGCAGATCGGCTCGTGCGTGCGGGCGCGCTGGTCCTACGTGCTGAGCCGCCCCGCCGACGTGCAGACCGCCTACGCCCTCGAGGCGGTCGTCGACGAGGCCTGCTTCATCGTCGGTCCGATCCTGGTCACCCTGCTGGCCACGGCGGTGCACCCGGTGGCCGGCCTCGGCGTCGCGGTGGTGGCCGGCACCGCCGGCGGTCTCGCCTTCGCCGGGCAGCACCGCACCGAGCCGCCGGCCCACCGCCACGACCACACCACCGGCCCGCGCACCCCGCTGCCGTGGCGCACCGTCGCGCCGCTGGCCGTCGTGTGCGCCGCGCTGGGCGTGCTGTTCGGGGCCGCGGAGGTCACCACCGTCGCGTTCGCCGAGGAGCAGGGCGCCAAGGCGTGGTCGGGCGGGCTGCTCGCGCTGTGGGCGCTGGGCAGCCTCACCTCCGGCGTGGTCACCGGTGCCGTGGCCTGGCGCCGCGGCCCGGCCGTGCGGGTGCGGTGGGGCTCGGCGGCGATGGCGGCCGCGATGGTGCCGCTGGTCTTCGTCGACTCCCTCGCCCTGATGGGCCTGCTGCTGCTCGTGGGCGGGGTGGCCATCGCCCCCACGATGGTCGCCACGCTGTCGCTCACCGAGCGCACCGTGCCGCGGGCCCGGCTCACCGAGGGCATGGCGATCATGCAGACCGGGCTCGTCGCCGGCGTCGCCCCCGGCGCCACGATCAGCGGTGTGGTGGTCGACTCCTCGGGTGCCTCCGCGGCCTACCTGGTCTCGGTGGGCGCGGGCCTGCTGGCGCTGGTCGCCGCCCAGCTGCTGCCGCGCGGCGACGCGGCCGACGGCCCGGCGCACGACGAGCCGGCGCACGACGTGCCCGCCCCCGGCGAGGCGCCGGCCCGGGGCTGACGCCGCCCCGCCGGCGTACGCCCTGCCGGCGTACGCCCGGGGTCAGACGCTCGCGGGGCCGCGCGGCAGCGGCGCCTGCCAACCGCGCCACAGCGCGAGCAGCCGCCACACCAGGCAGACGGCGGCGGCCACCAGCACGACGCCGACGCCGGGCAGGTCGGCGCGGGTGCCGAGCACCGCCACCCCCGCACCGGCCAGTGCCGGGATCGCGTAGAGCTCGCCGCGCAGCACGACCGGCACCCGCCCGGCCAGCACGTCGCGCAGGATGCCGCCACCGATCCCGGTGGCCATGCCGAGCAGTGCCGCGGGCAGCGGGCCCAGGCCGTAGTCGAGGGCCTTGAGCGCCCCGGCGACGCAGAACAGCGCCAGGCCGAAGGCGTCGAACACGTTGACCACGCGCTCACGGCGCCCCAGCGCGGGGTGGAAGACGAAGGTGATCAGCCCCGCCGCGAGCGGCACGAGCAGGTAGCGCCAGTCGGCGAGGGCGGCCGGTGGCACCGCGCCGATCAGCACGTCGCGCAGGAACCCCCCGCCCAGACCGGTGACCCCGGCCAGCACGATCGCGCCGAACACGTCGAGCTCCTTGCGCACCGCGACCAGGGCGCCGGAGATGGCGAAGACGAAGATGCCCAGGAGGTCGAGGACGAGCAGCGTGGTGCTCGGCTCCGGCGTGGTCACCCGGGGAGGCTACCGA
This sequence comes from Nocardioides sp. FY1077, assembly GCF_058681775.1. Classification (NCBI taxonomy): domain Bacteria; kingdom Bacillati; phylum Actinomycetota; class Actinomycetes; order Propionibacteriales; family Nocardioidaceae; genus Nocardioides; species Nocardioides sp. FY1077. The sequence continues at coordinate 279,718 of NZ_JBZWDB010000003.1, forward strand.
GGCCGCCCGACGGTGTCGCCGCAGGTCACGGGCGGGCGCGCGGTGCCCCGGCTCCCCGACGAGGGGCACGCGCTGGCGTAGGCTCGCGCCATGGTGCACCTGACCCTCGCCGGCGTGAGCGAGGACGGGAAGCGCCTGCTCCTGGTGGGTGACGACGGGGTCGAGCACACCCTCGACAACGACGCGCGGCTGCGCGCCGCACTCCGCGGAGACACCTCACGCCCCGCTCGGTTGGAGAACACCATGGACAGCGCCCTACGCCCCCGCGACATCCAGGCCCGCATCCGGGCCGGCGAGACCCCGGAGGCCGTCGCCGAGGCCGCCGGCACCGACCTCGACCGGGTCATGGCGTACGCCGGACCCGTGCTCGCCGAGCGCGAGCACGTCGCCCAGCGGGCCCAGCGCTCCTCGGTGCGTCGCCGCGGCGGCGACGGGTCGGCCGGGCGCACCCTCGGCGACGCCGTGTCGTCCCACCTGCGCGCCCACGACACCGACCCCGGCCAGGTCGAGTGGGACTCCTGGCGCCGTGAGGACGGCCGCTGGTCGCTGGTCGCCCAGTACGCCGCCGCGCAGCGCGAGGGCATCGCCGAGTTCACCTTCGACGTGCCCGGCAACTTCGTCGTGCTCGACAACGACGACGCCCGGTGGCTCGTCGGCGAGACGCTGCCGACCGCGCCGCCCGCCGCCGCCCCCGCCGAGCCGCGCGACGACCTCGAGCGGGCCCGCCAGCGCCGCCTCGGGTCCCCGACCGACGACGAGGTCGCCGAGCCTGCCGCGACCGTCGGGTCGGTGGACGGTGGCGACCAGGAGCTGCCGCTGGGCGACGACGCCATCGAGATGGTCTCCCCCACCACCGACAGCCCCGTCGAGGCCTTCCTCGACCCCACCCCGCCCGACGACGACGCCGGTGAGCGCATCGGCGGCCAGGACGACGCCACCGCCCGCGACGACGCGGCCGACGCCGCCGCGCTCGACGACGCGGTCGTCGACGACGACGCCCCCACGCTGCCCGGCACCCCCGAGCCCGAGGCACCCCCGCGTCGTCCGGTGAAGAAGAGCCGCGGCCGCGCCTCGGTCCCGAGCTGGGACGAGATCATGTTCGGCGGCGGCAAGCAGGACTGACCCGCCGCCGCACCTGCTCTCCGCCGGTCGAGTGCCGAGGAGCGCTAGCGACGAGGTGTATCGAGCCCCCGCCATTCGCTGGTCGAGTGCCGAGGAGCGCCAGCGACGAGGCGTATCGAGACCCCCCGCCATTCGCTGGTCGAGTGCCGAGGAGCGCCAGCGACGAGGCGTATCGAGACCCCGCAACCAGGGTGATCGACCGGTGGAGAACCACTGCACTCGAACGCGTGTTCGAGTAGAATGAGGGCATGCCCAGCGCCCTCCGCTACCGCCGTCAGGACGCGTCGACCGACGCGCTGCTGAGCGAGGTCTGCACCCACCGGGCAGCGGCAGATGCCGCTGAGGTGGCGCAGCTGGTGGCAACAGTCAGGTGGGCGGCTGCCAATGAGGTCGAGCCGTACGACGACGTGCTCGAGGACGCAGCGACCGTGCCCGGCACCGACCGCCAGCTGGCGGTCGCCGGTGTCGGTGCGCCGCTCGTATCGGAGTTCGCGGTGGTGGAGCTGGCTGCTGCGCTGGGCATGTCCAGCGACGCCGGGATGCGGTACGTCGGCCACGCCCTCGAGATCGCCCACCGCCTCCCCCACCTGTGGTCCCGCGTCACCGCCGGTGACGTCGCGGTGTGGCGCGCCCGCCGGGTGGCGGAGCAGACGCTGGCGCTGAGCCCGGACGCGGCGGCGTTCGTGGACCGCCACGTCGCGCCGGCGGCCTCGAAGATCGGCTTCCGGGCGCTGGACCGGTTGATCGACGAGGCCATCGTCCGTCACGACCCCGACCAGGCACGGCTGAGAGCGGCGAAGGCGGCCGACGACCGCTGCTTCGACGTGGACACCTCCCAGGTGTCGGTGTTCGGCACCATGCACGTGCAGGGCGACCTCGACCTCGCTGACGCGCTGGACCTGGACGCCGCGGTCGCGCACTGCGCGGCGCAGCTGGCCGACCTCGGCTGCACCGAGTCCCTGGACGCCCGCCGCGCGATGGCAGTCGGGGAGATCGCTCGTGCCCAGACGGCCCTCGACCTGACCCGCGACGACACCGAGGCCGAGCCCACCCCACGCCGACGCCCCGCCCGGCAGGTCGTGCTACACGTCCACCTCAGCGACGCCGCCCTCCGCGACGACACCGGCCTGCACCTCGCCCGGGTCGAGAGGACCCGCTCGTTCGTCACCGCCGACCAGGTCAAGACCCGGTGCGCCACCGGCACCCGAGTGACGGTCCGGCCGGTCCTCGACCTCGCCGAGCAGCTGCGCACCGACGCCTACGAGGTCCCCGACCGAATGCGCGAGCAGGTCGTGCAGCGCGACGGCACCTGCCGCTTCCCCCACTGCACCCGCCCAGCCCGGTCATCCGACGTCGACCACATCGCTGCCTATCGGGCACTGTCCGACGGCGGCCCACCCGGCCAGACGGCTACTGCCAACCTGGCGTCGTTGTGTCGGCGACATCACCGGGCCAAGACCCACGACGGCTGGACCTACACCCGCACCGCCGCCGCGGCGTACGAATGGACCAGTCCCCACGGGCACCGGTACGCCGTCGACCTTTCGGGCACCACCCACCTCACCTGAGCGACGCCTCTGTCGTTCGTTGGTCGGCAGGGCGCGCAGCGCCCGTGTCGAAACCCCCGCCGCCCGCGCTGGTACCTGCCCTGGGCGCGTACCAGCGGATGGTTCCGTGGTCTCGATACACCTCGTCGCTAGCGCTCCTCGGCACTCGACCACCGAGGCGGGGTTCGTTGGCGGGAAGGGCGCGCAGCGCCCGGCCCCTTCGTTGGTTGAGCAGGGCGCGCTAGCGCCCGTGTCGAAACCCCCGCAGCCCGCGCTGGGAGCCCCCCTGGCCAGTCCCCAGCGGACGGGTGGGCGGTCTCGATACACCTCGTCGCTAGCGCTCCTCGGCACTCGGCCACCGAGGAGCGGCCAGTTCGTTGGTCGGCAGGGCGCGCAGCGCCCGATCCCCCGTTCAATGGTCGGCAGGGCGCGCTGGCGCCCGTGTCTTGAAACCTCGGGAGCCAGCGCTGGCACCTGCCCTGGTCCAGTTCCCGGCGGACGGTCAGCTGGTCTCGATACACCTCGTCGCTGGCGCTCCTCGTCACTCGACCACCGAGAAGGCCACTCGACCACCGAGGCGGGCAGGGGCGTCGGGTGAGCAAGGCGCGCGGCGGTGGTCGAGCAGAGCCCCCAGCGGGCGTGGCGAGTAGCCTGCCGCCATGTCGTACTTCGTGACCGGCGCCACAGGGTTCATCGGACGCCACCTCGTCGAGGAGCTGCTCGACCACCGCGAGGGCGAGGTGTTCGTGCTGGTGCGGGCCGGGTCGCTGGCCCGCCTCGAGGCGCTGGTGCGCCGGTGGGGGTCGGACCGGGTGACGCCGGTGGTGGGCGACCTGGGTGCGCCCGGCCTCGGAGTCGACCCCGCGTGGGTGTCAGAGCACGTCGGGGAGGTGGAGCACTTCTTCCACCTCGCCGCGGTCTACGACATGACCGCCGACGCCGAGGCCAACGAGGCGATGAACGTCGGCGGCACCCGCGCCGCGCTGCAGCTCGCCGCCGACCTCGAGGTCGGCTGCTTCCACCAGGTCTCGTCGGTGGCCGCCGCCGGCGACCACCGCGGCGTCTTCGACGAGACGATGTTCGCGGAGGGCCAGCACCTGCCCTCGCCCTACCACCGCACCAAGCACGAGTCGGAGCGGCTGGTGCGCGAGGAGTCGACGGTGCCGTGGCGGGTCTACCGCCCGGCCATCGTGGTGGGCCACTCGCAGACCGGCGCGATGGACAAGGTCGACGGGCCCTACTACTTCTTCCCGCTGATGAAGCGGCTGCGCGACACGCTGCCGTCGTGGGTGCCCCTGGTGGGCGTCGACCTCGGCGACACCAACGTCGTGCCGGTCGACTACGTCGCGGCCGCGATGGACCACCTCGCCCACCTGCCCGGCCACGACGGCGAGGCGTTCCACCTGGTCAACCCCGAGCCGCAGCCGGTGACCGAGATGGTCAACGCGTTCTGCGCCGCCGCCAGCGCCCCGACGTTCGCCACCCCGCTCGACCGGCGCCTGACCACCGCCGGCCCCCTGGGCCGCCTGCCCGGGGCGCTGCGTCCCACCGCCCTGGTCGGCCGGGTGGTGGGCCACCCGTGGGTGCAGGCCGCCCTCGACCCGCTCACCGCCCGCGTCGGCGTGCCGGCGGAGGTGCTGGCCCACACCAGCTTCTCGGCCGTCTTCGACTCCCGACGCACCGAGCGCGCGCTCGCCGGCTCCGGCATCGCGGTGCCCGACCTCGAGTCGTACGCCGACACGCTGTGGACCTACTGGGAGGAGCACCTCGACGACTCCACCGGCAACGACCGCGCCACCCGCAACGCCCTGGCCGGTCGCCACGTGGTGATCACCGGTGCCTCCTCCGGCATCGGCCAGGCGACCGCGCTGAAGGTGGCGCAGGCCGGCGGCATCCCCGTGCTGGTGGCACGCGGCAAGGACAAGCTGGAGGAGACCCGGGCGCTCATCGAGCACCACGGCGGCACCGCCCACGTCTACCCCTGCGACCTCTCCGACCTCGAGGCCATCGACGCGCTGTGCACCCAGCTCGTCGCCGACCTGCCCTCGGTCGACGTCGTGGTCAACAACGCCGGCCGCTCGATCCGCCGCTCGCTGGCGCTGTCGCAGGACCGCTTCCACGACTTCGAGCGCACCATGCAGCTCAACTACTTCGGCGCGATCCGCCTGGTGATGGGCCTGCTGCCCACCATGCGCGCGCAGCGCAGCGGGCACGTCGTGAACGTCTCCTCGATCGGGGTGCAGACCAACCCGCCGCGCTTCTCGGCGTACGTCGCCTCGAAGTCGGCGCTCGACTCGTGGAGCAACGTGGTCGCCTCCGAGCTCGTCGGCGACGGCGTCACCTTCACCGGCATCCACATGCCGCTGGTGCGCACGCCGATGATCGCCCCGACCAAGATCTACGACAAGTTCCCCACGATCTCCCCGGCGCAGGCCGCCGACCTCGTCGTGCGCGCGATGGTGGAGCGGCCCCACGAGATCAACACCGCCCTCGGCAACGCCGGGGCCGTGCTGCACACCCTGGCGCCCAAGCTGGCGTTCCGGGTGCTGAACATGGCCTTCCACGTGTTCCCCGACTCCGCAGCGGCCCGCGGCGACGACCCCGCCCGCGAGTCGGAGCAGATCATGCTGGCCCGGCTGTTCCGTGGCGTGCACTGGTGAGCCTCACGACGTAGCAGGGCGCTCCACGACGACGTGGGCAGGCGTCCCGTCGGCGGCCGGCTCGACGCCCACCGGCACGAACCCGCGGGCGGCGCAGAACGCGGCCGCCCGCCTGTCGCCCTCGACGTACGACAGCCGCAGCGCGGCACCCCCGGCCACCCGGGCCAGCGCCTCGAGCACCGCGGTGCCGGCGCCGCGGCCCTGCTCGGCGGGGTGCACCAGCAGTGTCCACACGGTCGCCACGTCGTGGCGCAGGTCGACGTTGCCGGCGCCGACCACCCGGTCGCCGCGCACCGCCACCACCCAGTCGGTCACGCCCAGCGAGGCGACGAGCGCGGCGGGCGTCCACCACGTCTCGAGCGTCGTGCGGGCGTACCCCGGGTCGACGTCGTACGCCGCCGGCCACACCTCGTGGGCCGTCGCCACCAGCGCGGCGACGTCGTCGGTGGTGCCGGGTCGCAGCAGCAGGTCGCCCGCCACCACGACCGGACGGCGCGGGTCGGTGAGCCAGCCGCTCCACGACTCGGCGTGCAGGGCAGCGCGCACGCCGGCCACCTCGAGGGCCAGCACGTCGTGGGCGGCAGTGATCCCGGAGCCGCAGGTGGCCGCCACCTGCGCGCCCGGCACCGCCCCCACCGCGGCATAGGCCGCCGCCAGGTCGCCCGGGCTACGCAGCCGGCCGTCGGGGCCGAGGTTGTCGGTGGCCGGCACGTTCACCGCGCCGGGCAGGTGACCGGCCACCGGGTCGACCGGCTCCACCTCGCCGCGGTGGCGCTCCGGCGCGCGGGCGTCGACCACCACGTCGACGTCGAGCACGGCGCGGGAGTCGACGACCGGGAGGTGGCCGGGGTCGGCGGTGAGGTCGCCCGGCTCGGGGGTGACGTCACCGGTCTCCACCGGTGCGCCCGCCGCCACCCAGGCCGCCCACCCACCGTCGAGCACCCGCACGTCGCGGTGGCCGTGGAAGCGCAGCAGCCACCACGCCCGGGCGGCCGCTAGGCCCGACCAGTCGTCGAGCACGACCACCGGACGGCGCGCGGACACCCCGGCGCGGCGCATCGCCGCCACGAACGTCGCGTCGTCGGGCAGCGGGTGGCGCCCGCGTCCACCGGGGCCCGTCTCGGCGGGTGCGGCCAGCTCGGTCTCGAGGTCGACGTACGCCGCTCCCGGCACGTGGCCGGCGCGGTGCTCGGGCCGCCCGGGCGGCCCGCCCAGGCGCCAGCGGACGTCGAGCACGGTGACCCCGCCCGCGGGGTCCGCCAGCCGCTCGCGCAGCTCGTCGACGGAGATCAGCGGCGCGGCCACGCGGTCGGTCATGACCCCATCCTGCCCGGCCCGGGCGGGGACGGTCCCGCCGTCGGCCACGTCCGGGGCGTCGTGGCAGGATCGCTCCTCGTGGCCGAACTGCACTTCTTCACCGGCACGATGGACTCCGGCAAGAGCACCCTCGCGCTCCAGACCAACCACAACCACGCCGCGCGCGGGCGCCAGGGCCGCATCTTCGTCACCCGTGACCGCGCCGGCACCGGCCAGGTCTCCAGCCGGCTCGGCCTGGTGCACGCGGCCCTCGAGGTCGACCCCGGCTTCGACTTCTGGCGCTACGTCGTGGAGTCGCTCACCCGCGGCGAGCGCGTCGACTACCTGATCTGCGACGAGGCCCAGTTCTACACCCGCGAGCAGGTGGAGCAGCTGGCGAAGGTGGTCGACGAGCTGCAGATCGACGTGTTCGCCTTCGGCATCCTCACCGACTTCCGCACCGAGCTGTTCCCGGGCTCCGCGCGCCTGGTCGAGCTCGCCGACCGGATGAACGTGCTGCAGGTCGAGGCGCTGTGCTGGTGCGGCAAGCGGGCCACCCACAACGCCCGCACCGAGAACGGCGTGATGGTGCTCGAGGGCGAGGTGATCGTGGTCGGCGACGTCGACCTCACCGGTGACGACCCGGCGACCACCAGCGAGGCCGACGCCGACGTCGCCTACGAGGTGCTGTGCCGCCAGCACCACCGCCGCCGGCTCACCGCCGCGCGCGCCAAGGCCGTGAGCCTGGCCCCCGAGCCGCTGCCGTTCGGCTGAGCGGTCCCGCCGGTCCCGCCGGTCCCGCCGGTCCGAGGCGTCGGCGCGCTCAGTCGACCAGCACCGGGATGAGCATCTCGTCGGGGGTCAGCGAGCCGTGCAGACCCACCAGTCCGGCCTCGTAGGGCCAGTCGGTGGTGGACAGGATCGCGCTGTCGCCGTGGCAGGCCACCACCACGTCGCCGTAGCGCGGCAGCACCGACGCCGACACGGAGCCGAACCAGCCGCGGCCCACGGCGTCCTCGCGGGCCAGCACCTCAGCCCGCTCCCCCAGCACCGCACGCCAGGTCGCGACCACGTCGTCGACGGCGCCGCGCTGGCAGTAGAGCTGGCGGAAGCGCGCCTCGCCCCCGAGCAGGGCCACGCCGTCGCGCAGCTCGTGCACCTCGTCGACGTCCACGCGCGACTCCTGCGGTGAGTCGACCATGCCGTGGTCGGCCACCACGAGCAGCCGCACGTGCGCGGGGAGCGCCTCGCGCAGCTGCTCGGCCTCGGCGTCGATCATCGCCAGCTGCTGCAGCCACTGGCTCGAGCGCACGCCCCAGCGGTGGCCGGTCCAGTCGAGGTCGCCGTCGTAGAGGTAGGTGAGCGAGGGGCGCACCGCCGAGGCCGCCACGGCGGCGGCGATCCGCTCGCCGACCTTGTCGGCGCCCACGTAGTCGGCGCCGCGGTGGGCGGCCACGGTCAGCCCGCTCCCGGCGAACTCGCGCTTGTTGACCACCGTCACGCCCACCCCGGCGCGGCCGAGCCGGGCGAACGCCGTGCTCTGCGGCTGCCACTCCAGCGGGTCGACGCCCCTCGACCACTGCAGCGCGTTGAGCAGCCGGTCGGTGCCCGGCACCCGAGAGGTGAACCCCACGACGCCGTGGGAGCCCGGCACCAGCGCGGTGCCCAGCGACGTCAGGCTGGTGGCGGTGGTGGACGGCACCCCGCAGGTCGCGGCGGAGTGCCCCGCGGCCAGCGCCGACAGGTACGGCGCCACGTGGGCGTGGCGCTCGAGCAGCCGGGCGCCGAGGCCGTCGACGAGGAACACGACGTACGCCGACGCGTCGGGGAGCACCAGCCCGGGCGGCGGGGCCACCACCTGCCCGTCGGGGTCGCGCAGCGAGCGCCCGAGCGCGGCCGCGACGGCCGGCACGACGTCGCCCAGCGACCGCTCGCCGTACGCCGGCGCGAGGAACCCGTCGGTCCCGGTGCTCACCGCGCGACCTCAGGCCAGGTGGGTGCGCGCGGACAGGGCCTCGGCGAAGGTCAGCAGCCCGGAGACCGCGTCGGCGCCGTCGGCGGCCGCGGAGACCCGCAGCGAGAAGTCGTCGGAGGCCAGCACGCCGGTGTAGCCGTGGTCGGCGTCGCACTGGGGGTCGTTGCAGCCGGCCGGCTCCAGGTCGAGGCGGCTCACCCCACCCCAGCCGATCGTCATCACGGCCTCCGCGGGGTGGCTCGGCCCGGCCGTGGGGTCGGCCACCATGCGCGTGACCACCACCGACTTCACCGCCGAGAGGCGCACGGCCTCGGTGGAGGTCGACGTGTAGGGACGGGGCAGCAGGTCGTCGCCGGCGTGCTCGTCGGTGTGGGCCAGCACCAGGCGCGTCGGGGTCAGCGCCACGACGCTGAGGTGGCGGCGCACCTCGTCGTCCTCGAAGGTGGGCTCGTGGTGCACGAACCAGGCCACCACCTGCTCGCCGGCCACCGCGGCGGCCACACCGTCGGCGACGACCTCGGGGTAGTAGCCGGTGCGGTCGATGGCGGCCTTGAGCTCGCGGCTCCGGTCGCGGTCGTCGGTACGGGCGGCACGCATGGCCGCAGTCTGTCACGGCGCGGCCCACCGACCCCGCCGAGGGCGCACCGGCGCCCCCGCCCCAGCGAGGGCCCCCGGCCGGCAGGACTCAGAAGGTGTAGCCGAAGACCGCGATGTCCTTGGCGAAGACCGACTCGACGCGGCGACGCATCGGCTCGGTGTACTGCTCGTGGTAGTCGGGGCGCGCCTTGTCGACGTTCACGCTCTTCGGCGGCGTCCACGGCAGGTCGCAGCGAGCGAAGACCGCACGCAGATCGGCCTCGAGGCTCTCCTGGCGACCGATCATGTCGGCGCGGCGGGTCTTGGTGGACAGGTAGCGCACCTGCGGCACCTGGAGCCGGGTCCACTCGTCGAGGCCCTTCATGATGAAGGTCTCGAAGTCGGGGCAGCTCTCGGCCACCCCGCGCATGAACTGGTTCTTGCGCTCGATGACCACCGAGCCGTCGCGCTCGGTCTCGCGGAAGCGCTCGACCATGCGGAACCACGACAGCATCCGCGCCCACGGGTTCCGAACGAAGCCGACCGTCCAGTACGACGTCAGGTCGGGCTCCTCGCGCAGGATCGCGCCGAGCATCGAGTGCCGGTCCATGCCGGTGACCTGGCGGGCGTCGGGGAGCGCCGGCTCGAGGGCCCGCTGGATGGTCGAGCCACCCGTCTTCTGCACGTGCACGAAGAGCAGCCGCGCACTGTCGGAGATCACCATGCGGCGGATCCTACGGCGTGGGTCAGCCCGTCCTGGCGGACAGGTCTCAGGTGGGCAGCGTGTCGCTCGGCGGGCTCGGCATCCGCCGCACGAACCAGTCGGAGCGCGCGTCGGCGACCGGGTCGGTGCGGGCGTGGGCGGTCAGCACCGAGGCGCCGTGGGGGCCGGCCAGCACCAGCGGCAGCTCGAGGGAGCTGATCTGCGGGTGGTCGTTCTGCAGCTGCGCCACCCGGCGGATCAGCCACTCCACCTGCGCCACGTCGACGACCTCGGCACCGCGGTAGCCGAACAGCATCGGCGACGACTTCACCTCGCGCACCATGGCGGCGGCGTCGCGCTCGCCCAGCGGCGGGATCCGGTAGGACTTGTCGCCGAGCAGCTCGATCAGCGGGCCGGAGATGCCGAACGACACGACCGGCCCGAACAGCGGGTCCTCGATGCTGCGCACCGCCACCGGCACCCCCGACGGGGAGGTGCGCTGCACCACGAAGCCCGAGGCCACGGGGTCGCCGATCAGGACGGTCAGCGACTGCCAGGCGTCGGCCAGCTCGCGCTCGTCGTCGATGCTGCGCCACACGTGGGAGAGGTCGGGCCGCTCCCGCAGGTGCTCGGCGGTGGCCTTGAGCACGACGTCCCAGCCGAGCTCCTCGGCGGCCGCCACGGCCTCAGCCAGCGTCGCCACCGGGCGGGCGGGCCACAGCTCGATGCCGTACGTCGCCAGCAGCCGCGCCAGCACGTCGGGCGGCACGTCGGTGCCGTCGGGATGGGCGCCGAGGAGCTCGTCGAGCACGGCGCGGGCGCCGACCTGGTCGACCTCGTCGGGGTCGGGCGGCACCCCGTCGGGGGTGCGCAGCCACACGGCGTACTCGACGACGCGGGCCAGCGCCCGCACGGCCGCCTCCACCGCGGGGTACGACGGCACCGACCCGCGCCCGGCGGTGGAGCCGGCCACGTCGGGCACCCGCAGCAGCTCGGGCACGCCCTCGACACCGAGGAAGGTGGAGACCAGCGGCTTGTCGGACTGCTCGCCGATCGCGGCGAGCACGTTGGCCACCTCCTCCCCCGACACGTTCAGCGGCGGGGTGTAGACCGCCACCACGGAGTCGACGTCGGGGTCGTCGATCGCGGCGTCGAGGGCGTCCTCGAAGTCGTCGGCGCCGGCCTCGGCGCCCAGGGCCACCGACTTGTTGACCACGAGCCCCACGGAGGCGGCGGCGTCGGCGGCGAGCAGGCCCAGCGCGTCCGAGTTGCCGACGATCGCCACCCGGCGCCCGCGCGGCAGCGGCTGGTGGGCCAGCAGCTGGGCGACGTCGAACATCTCCTCCAGCGTGTTGACCTGGATGACCCCGGCCTGGCGGAACATCGCGTCGACGGCCTCCGGCGGGGCCGCGATCTTGCGCACGGCGTGGCCCATCGGCACGCCCTGGGTGGTGCGCCCCGAGCGCACGGCGACGATCGGCTTGCGCAGCGAGACCCGCCGGGCGATGCGGGAGAACTTGCGGGGGTTGCCGATCGACTCCAGGTACATCATCACGACCTCGGTGGAGTCGTCCTCCTCCCAGTACTGCAGCAGGTCGTTGCCCGAGACGTCGGCGCGGTTGCCGGCGCTGACGAACGTGGACAGCCCCAGGCCGCGGTTCTGCACCTTCTCCAGGATCGCCGAGCCCAGCGCGCCGGACTGGCAGAAGAAGCCGGCACGACCGCGCGGCGGCATCACCGAGGACAGCGAGGCGTTGACCGAGACACCGGGGTCGGTGTTGATCACCCCGAGACAGTTGGGGCCGATCAGGCGCAGGCCGTAGGAGCGGGACAGTCCCACGAGGCGGCGCTGGCGCTGGCGGCCCTCCTCACCGGTCTCGGCGAACCCCGAGGAGATCACCACCAGGCCGTGCACGCCCTTGGCCGCGCAGTCGAGCACCACGTCCTGCACGGCGTCGGCCGGCACCGCCACGATCGCCACGTCGACGTCGTCGGGGATCTCGGAGACCGACTTGTACGCCGGCAGCCCCGACACCGCGCCCGCCGTCGGGTTGACGGCGTACACCCGACCGGTGAAGTCGCCGTTGACGAGGTTGCGCACCAGCGTCTGGCCGATGGTGTCCTGGCGGCGGCTGGCGCCGACGATCGCCACCGAGCGCGGGTTGAAGAACCGCTCGATCGAGGCGGCCTCGGCGCGGTGCTCGCGCCCGTGCATGACGCCGACCGCGGTGTCGGTGGCGTCGATGGGGAAGACCAGCTGCAGGACGCCGTCCTCGTACTCGCTCGCCACGCGGTAGCCGGCGTCGCGGAAGGTCTGGATCATCCGGCTGTTGTCGGGCAGCACCTCGGCGACGAACTTCTCCAGCCCGCGCTCGCGCCCGGCCTGGGCGAGGTGCTCCAGCAGCAGCTGGGCGATGCCACGGCCCTGGTGGGCGTCCTCGACGAGGAAGGCGACCTCGGCCTCGCCGGTGCGGACCACGTCGTAGCGGCCCACCGCGATCATCCGGCCCTGCAGCAGCAGCACGAACGCCACCCGGTCCTGGTGGTCGACGCGGGTGAACCGGTCGACGTCGCGCGGCGAGAGCTGCGGCATCGGCGAGAAGAACCGGTAGTACTTCGACTGGTCGGAGACGCGGGCGTAGAACTGCACCAGCAGCTCGGCGTCCTCGGGCGTGATGGGGCGGATGTGGGCCGAGCGGCCGTCGCGCAGCAGGACGTCGGCCTCCCAGTGCCGCGGCGGGGCGGGGGGCGTCGTCGGGGTCGTCGGCGTCGTGCTCACACCCCGGAATCTAGCGGGTCGCACCCCCGGCCGGGGCCGCGGCGGCAACCCCCACGGCCGTCCACGGTGGTTGAGGAGGGAGCGCCAGCGACCGTCTCGAAACCACCGCCACGGCACACGGTGGTCGAGGAGGGAGCGCCAGCGACCGTCTCGAAACCACCGCCACGGCACACGGTGGTTGAGGAGGGAGCGCCAGCGACCGTCTCGAAACCACCGCCACGGCGCCGGCTACGTCCGACGGGCACGACTGGCGAGCCGGGGCAGCAGCTCGAAGTCACCACGCACCAGCGCCTCGCGCTTGTCACGGCGCCACCCCTGGATCTGCTTCTCGTACCGGTAGGCCTGCTCCACCGAGTCGTACTGGGCGTTCCAGACGAGCCGGACCGGCCGTCGCCGACGCGTGTACGCCGCGCCCAGGCCCTGGTCGTGCTCCCACACCCGTCGCTCCAGATCCACCGTGCTGCCGACGTAGTAGGAGCCGTCCGCGCACTCGAGGATGTAGGTCCAGGCCATGCCCACAGGGTCCGGAGCGGGGCCGCTGCAGGCAACCGGGACGTCGGCGGCCTGTGGAGAAGTGGTTTCGAGACGCTCGTCGCTGGCGCTCCTCGCTCCTCAACCACCGACTACCGCACGTCGGCGGTGGTCGAGGAGGGAGCGCCAGCGACCGTCGCCCGGTGGTTGAGGAGGGAGCGCCAGCGACCGTCGCCCGGTGGTTGAGAGGGAGCGCCAGCGACCGTCTCGAGACCACCGGCGCGCGAGGGTGGTTTCGAGACGCTCGTCGCTGGCGCTCCTCGCTCCTCAACCACCGATGCCCGCTGGTCGAGGAGGGAGCGCCAGCGACCGTCTCGAGACCACCGTGCACTCGCGGTCGGGAGCGCAGCGGCGGGCCGGTACGGCGTGGCCCTGCGCGGTCCGCCGGGCGCGGCGGCGATGATGGCCCCATGGCACGGCGTACCGCACCCCCTCCCCCCTCCGACGACTTCGAGGAGCACATCCTCGACATCGACGTCGGCGACGAGATGCGCAGCAGCTTCCTCGAGTACGCCTACTCCGTCATCTACTCCCGGGCGCTGCCCGACGCCCGCGACGGCCTCAAGCCGGTGCAGCGCCGGATCCTCTACACGATGAACGACATGGGGCTGCGTCCCGACCGCGGCCACGTGAAGAGCGCGCGCGTGGTCGGGGAGGTCATGGGTCGGCTGCACCCCCACGGCGACGGTGCCATCTACGACGCGCTGGTGCGGATGACGCAGCCGTTCGCGATGCGGCTGCCGACCGTCGACGGGCACGGCAACTTCGGCTCGCCCGACGACTCCCCCGCCGCGATGCGCTACACCGAGTGCCGGATGGCGACCGCCGCGGTGGCGATGACGGCCGGCATCGACGAGGACACCGTCGACTTCCGGCCCAACTACGACAGCCGCGAGATGGAGCCGTCGGTGCTGCCGGCGGCCATCCCCCACCTGGTGGTCAACGGCACCACCGGCATCGCAGTGGGCATGGCGACCAACTGCGCGCCCCACAACCTGGTCGAGGTGGTGCAGGCGCTGCGCCACCTGATCACCGACCCGCAGGCGAGCATCGAGGACCTGATGCGCTTCGTGCCGGGCCCCGACCTGCCCACGGGCGGCAAGATCGTCGGCCTCGACGGCGTCCGCGACGCCTACGCCACCGGACGCGGCACGTTCAAGATGCGCGCGACCGCGCGGGTGGAGACCATGGGTCGCCGCAAGGGCATCGTGGTCACCGAGCTGCCGTACGGCGTCGGCACCGAGAAGGTGGTCGAGCGGATCAAGGTGCTCGTGCAGGGCAAGAAGCTGCAGGGCATCTCCGACATCAAGGACCTCACCGACCGCGACCACGGCCTGCGGCTGGTCATCGAGGTGAAGAACGGGTTCCACCCCGAGGCGCTGCTCGAGCAGCTCTACCGGCAGACGCCGCTGGAGGACAGCTTCGGCATCAACAACGTGGCGCTGGTCGACGGCCAGCCCCGCACGCTGGGGCTCAAGCAGCTGCTGGAGGTGTTCCTGGCCCACCGCTACGAGGTGGTGCGCCGCCGCTCGCAGTTCCGCCGCACCCGCCTGGCCGACCGCCTCCACCTCGTCGAGGGCCTGCTGGTGGCGCTGCTCGACATCGACGAGGTCATCCAGGTCATCCGCACCAGCGACGACACCGGCGCCGCCCGCGCCCGCCTGATGGAGGTCTTCGACCTCAGCCTCGCCCAGACCGACTACATCCTCGAGATGCAGCTGCGCCGGCTCACCCGGTTCAGCCGCCTCGAGCTGGAGAAGGAGAGCGGCGAGCTGCGCCGCGACATCGAGGCGCTCGACGCGATCCTGGCCGACCCGGCGCTGCTGCGCCGGGTGGTCTCCGACGAGCTGGCCGAGGTCGCCACGACGTACGGCACGCCGCGGCGCACCGTGCTGCTGGAGTCGGCCGGCACGGCGGTCACCGCCGCGACCGTGCCGCTGGAGGTGGCCGACGAGCCCTGCTTCGCCTTCCTGTCCTCCGGCGGGCTGCTGGCCCGCTCCACCACCGCCCGGGCGCCCGGCTCCGGCGGCGGGCGCACCAGCCACGACGTCGTCGTCTCGGTGGTCGAGGCCACGGCCCGTGGCGAGGTGGGCGTGGTCACCTCGCGCGGTCGGCTGCTGCGCCTGGGCGTGCTCGACCTGCCGGCGATCCCGGCCTCGGCCAACGACCCCAACCTCCAGGGCGGCCTGCCCGTCAGCGAGGTGCTGCCGCTCGAGGCCGGCGAGCGCGCCCTGGCGCTCGTCACGCTGGCCACCACCGGGCCCGGCCTCGCTCTCGGCACCCGCCAGGGCGTGGTCAAGCGGGTCAACCCGGAGGTGCTGGGCCGCGAGGAGTGGGACGTCGTGCGCCTCGCCGACGGCGACGAGGTCGTCGGGGCCGTCGAGCTGGCCACCGGCCGGGAGACGCTCTGCTTCATCAGCAGCGACGCCCAGCTGCTGCACTTCGCCGCCGACGCGGTGCGTCCGCAGGGCCGCACGGGCGGCGGCATCGCCGGCATCCGGCTCACCCCCGGGCAGCACGTCTCGTGGTTCGGCGTGGTCGACCCCGACGCCCCCGAGGGGTCCGTCGTCGTCACGGCCTCCGGCTCCTCGACCGCCCTGCCCGGCACCGAGCCGGGATCGGTCAAGGTGACCCCGTTCACCGAGTACCCCGCCAAGGGCCGCGCCACCGGCGGCGTGCGCTGCCACCGCTTCCTGCGCGGTGAGGACTCGCTCGTGCTCGCCTGGGCCGGCACCGCCCCGGCGCGCGCCGCGGCCGCCAGCGGGGCGCCCGTCGACCTGCCCGAGGCCACCGGGCGCCGCGACGGCTCCGGCGTCCCGGCCAGCCAGCCCGTGGCCGCGGTCGCCGGTCCGGTCGGCCTGCGCGTCACCGGTGCCTCCACCGGCGGGCCCGACGCAGGACCCGACGCGGGGCCCGACCAGACCCCGGACGCGGGCACGGCCGAGGCTCCCGGCGATGTGCGAGGCTGACCGCATGCTGCTCCCCCGCCGGCCCTCGCGCCGTCCTCGCGCCGGCGTCGCCGGGCTCGCCGCCGTCCTGCTCACGCTGTCGGCCTGCTCCGGCGAGAGCGGGTCGGGCGGCGAGGAGGAGGCCACTCCCGAGGAGGTGCTGGCGCAGGCCAAGGAGGTGCTCGACACCACCAGCGGGGTGCACGTCGTGCTCGCCGCCGAGAACCTCCCCGACGACCAGGACGGCCTGGTCGGCGCCGACGTCGTCGGCACCCACGAGCCCGCGCTGGCGCTGGAGGGCTCGATCACCGTGCGCTACAGCGGCCTCGAGCCCGACGTCCCGATCGTGGCCATCGACGGCGACACCTACGCCCAGCTGCCCTTCACCTCGGGCTACCAGGTCATCGACCCGGGCGAGTTCGGCGCCCCGGAGGACCCGGCGCAGCTGCTGGCGCCCGACAACGGCTTCTCCACGCTGCTGACCGCCACCACCGACATCGAGGTCGGCGAGCAGGTGCGCGGCGGGGAGGGCAACCGCGAGGTCCTCACCGAGTACAGCGGCACCGTCCCCGACACCGCGGCCGGCAACATCCTCCCCACCGCCGAGGGCGACTTCGACGCCGCCTACACGATCACCGACGACGACGAGCTGCGCCGCATGGTCGTCACTGGGGCCTTCTACGGCGGCGACGCCCAGGTGACCTACACCATCGACTTCGACCAGTACGGCACCGAGCAGGAGATCACCGCGCCGTGAGGCCGGCGTGAGCGCGGCCGACGACCAGCGCGGTCCCGTGGCCGCCCCGGCCCGCCTGATGCTCGCGCTCGCGGCGATCGCGGTGGCGTTCGCCGCCGCCGACACCTACGTCGTCGTGCTGGCGCTGGTCGACATGATGACCGGCGTCGGGCTCTCCCCCGACCAGCTGCAGCGGGCCGCGCCCATCGTGTCGGGCTTCCTGCTGGGCTACGTCGCGATGCTGCCGCTGATCGGCCGCATCGCCGACCTGCGGGGCCGGGTGCCGGTGCTGGTGGCGTGCCTGGTGCTGTTCGCGTTCGGCTCGCTGGTCACCGCGCTGTCCTACGACCTGCCGAGCATGGTGGCCGGCCGGTTCCTGCAGGGCGTCGGCGGCGGCGGGCTGGTGCCGGCGACGCTGGCCCTGGTGGCCGACCTCTACCCGAAGGACCGGCGCGCCGTGCCGCTCGGGCTGGTCTCCGCGGTGCAGGAGATCGGCAGCGTGCTCGGCCCGCTGTTCGGCGCCGCGGTGCTGGCGGTGGCCGACTGGCGGGCCATCTTCGCGGTCAACCTGGCCGTCGGGCTGGTGCTGGCCGCGGCGGTCCGCTCCGTGGCGGGTCGCACCGCCGCGTCCCCCACCCTGCCCGGCGCCGGGCGCCCCCGCTTCCCCGATCCGGTCGGCGTCGTGCTGCTGCTGGCCGTGCTGGGCCTCGGCGCGCTCGTGTTCGTGCAGCCGGTGCAGCTGCTGCGCGACCTCACCTGGGGCCGGCTGTTCATCCCGTACGCCGGCGACGGCCGGTGGCTCACCCCGCTCGGCCTGGCCACCGTGGTGGCGCTGGTCCTGCTGGTGCTGCGCTGCGCCACCGCGCGCCGTCCGCTGGTCGACCTGCGGGCGTGGGCCCGCGGCCTGCGCGAGGCCGACGTCGTCGGCGCCACCTACCTCGCCGTCGCCCTCGGCGGGGTCATCCTGGCCTTCGCCACCGCCGACCCGCGGGTGCAGGTCTTCTCCGACCAGGGCCTCTGGTACCTCCTCGGCGCCGCGGTCGCGAGCGTCGTGCTGGTCGTGCACCTGCGCCGGGCCGAGGCACCGCTGCTGCCCCGCGGTGCGCTGCGCCGCCGCCCGGCGTGGGGGGCGGTCGTCGTGTCGTTCTTCGTCGGCGCCGCGCTGATCGCCGCGCTCATCGACGTGCCGCTGTTCGCCCGCACCACCGAGTACCCCGACTCCCAGCTGATGGCCGCGCTCGTCCTGGTGCGCTTCCTGGTGGCGCTGCCGGTCGGCGCCGTGATCGGCGGCTACCTCACCCGCAGCGTGCCGGCCGGCGTGGTCACCGCCGTCGGCATGGCGATGGCCGCGGTCGGCTTCCTGCTGATGTCGCGCTGGGACCTCACCACGCTGCAGGGCTCGTCCTACACCGTGGCCCTGGTCGTCGCCGGCCTCGGCTTCGGCCTCGCGCTGGCCCCGGTCAACGCCGCCGTCCTCGCCTCCACCGACGACGCCGTGCACGGCCTGGCCAGCGCCATGGTGGTCGTGGCGCGCATGGTCGGCATGCTGGTCGGCATCTCGGCGCTCACCACGCTGGGCCTGCGCCGCTACTACGCCGAGGAGGACGCGATCCCGCCGATCTCCGAGGTCTGCGGGGCCGGGGAGAGCCGCTGCGCGGAGTTCACCGAGCTGCTCAAGCTGGCCGGCATCGCCCAGGAGCAGACGGTGTTCCTCGGCGCCGCCGCGTGCGCCGCCGTCGCGGCCGTGCTCGCGCTGGTGCTGCTGCGCTCGGCGCCGACCCGCTCGGTCGACCCCCGCGCCGCCCTGCGCACGGGCGGCTGAGGCCGACCCGTCGGTCGTCTCGCTGTCCGACCTCCGGCACGGTCGCCACGCCCGGTCCCGGCTCGGCTACCTTTCGCCGCATGACGGACTTCGACGACCTCCTGAGCGCCAACCGGTCCTTCGCCGACGACTTCCGCTACGGCGGGTTCGACGGCATCGCCGCGGCCGGCGTGGCCCTCGTGACGTGCATGGACTCCCGCATCGACCCGCTGGGCATGGTCGGCCTCGCCCCCGGCGACGCCAAGATCTTCCGCAACCCCGGCGGTCGGGTGACCCCGCAGGCTCTCGAGGCGATCGTGCTCGGCGTGCACCTGCTCAACGTGCAGCGCGTGCTCGTGGTGCCCCACACCCGCTGCGCGGTGGCCAGCAACACCGAGGCCGAGCTGCGCGAGCGGGTCGCCGCCTCCGCAGGCCAGGACGCCTCGTGGCAGCAGTTCCACGTCGTCACCGACCAGGACGCCGCCCTGGCCGAGGACGTCGCCAAGGTGCGCAGCCACCCGCTCGTGCCCGACAGCGTCCTGGTCGGCGGCTTCCTCTACGACGTCGACACCGGCCTGCTGGAGCACAAGGTCTGAGCTGGCCTCAGGGGGTCCATCCCCTGCCCTCAGGTGCTCGACAGGACCGGGGCGGCGGGAGGGGGGTCGGCCCGACGCCCCATGACGACCTGGTCGTCGCCGACGCCGGGGCCGAGCACGCGCCAACCCTCCCGGGCGTAGAGCCGCCGTGCGGGGTCGTCGGGGTCGGCCGTGGTCATCAGCAGCCGGCACTCGTGCGGCAGCCCCGCGGTCAGCGCCCGCAGCAGCGAGCCCCCGACACCCCGGCCGCGGGCCGCGGGCGCGACCGCCAGGCTCACGACCTCGAAGTGGCCGCCGAGCCACTGCGTCGCGGCCTCCGCAGCCAGTCGCCCGGCCACCTGGTCGGTCCACCACTGCCCGTGGCGGCCGGTGTAGCCGTAGGCGAAGCCGACGAGCGCGTCACCGTCGTGGGCGCGGGCCAGCCGGTAGGCCTCGCGGTCCCGGTGTCGGTCCCAGACCTGCTCGCGCCACGCCACCGGGTCGGCGACGTCGTCGAGCACGTCGCGGTACAGCGGCCACACCTCGTCGGCCACCCCCGGTGCCGCGGGGCCCGAGACCCGCAGCCCCTGCGCCGAGGCGACCCGGGCCGCGAGTGCAGCGACGTCGATGTCGGTGCTCGCGTCCACCTCGACCACCGGCCACCCGCCGCCCACCGGCTCCCGGGCGGCGCCGCCCCACAGCTCCTGCTCGGTGCGTGCTGACGCGTGCTCGGCGGGGTCGCTGCGACCCGTCCGCACGGCGTACCGCTCGCGCAGCACCTCGAGCGGCGCGGTCAGGTGCACCTCCACCACTGCACCCGGCAGCGCCACCAGCCGTTCACGGGCCCACGCGCGGTCGACCCAGACGCTGTCCAGCACGCAGCCGCCCACCTCCTCGGCGAGCTCGGCCACCACTCGTACCGCCGCAGCGCCCAGGCGCCGAGACGCGTCGGCGTCGGGCGCGCCGAGCGAGCGCGCCAGAGACCGCTTGACGGCGTCCTTGGCCAGCAGCGGCAGCCCCAGCTCGCGGGCCAGCACCGGCGCCAGCGTCGACTTGCCGGCCGCGGGTGCGCCGGTGACCAGCACCTTCACGCCGAGCGGCCCTCCTCAGGACGCCGGGTCGGCCCACAGCCGGCGCGTGCCGACCGCCGTACGCCGCTCGCCGAGGCTGACCTCGCCGGCCACCCAGCTCGAGCGGTAGGGCACCACGACGACCAGCGCGGGGCCGCCGTCGCGGTGCTCGACCTCGACGCGGACGGCGTCACCTGCGGCGACGCTGGTGTCGACGACCACCCCCGCGCCCAGCAACCGGTCGCGCTGCTCCTGCAGCGTCGCGTGGAGCATCGGCACCAGGTCGGCCGCCCGGGGCTCCGGGCCGCTCACCCTCGGGTCGATCCAGGTCAGCTCGGGACGCCGGTCGTCGGCCAGCAGCACCGCGAACGGCTGGAACCCCCCGCGCTTCTCCAGGCCCTGGTGGGCGGTCTGCACGGCGAGGGTGACCATCGCGTCGAGGTCGCCCTGCACCGCGGGCGGGGTGGTCTCGCGCCAGGCCACCGTCGTCACGTCGTTCTCCATGCGCCGACCCTAGCCCGCCGGCTCCGGCCCGGCCGGGCCCGCGCCCTGTCGGCGACGTCAGAAGTCGATGTCGTCCTCGGTCAGCTGACCACCGGCGTGCACGATGAACTCCTTGCGCGGCGCGACCTCGGAGCCCATCAGCAGCTCGAACACCTGTGAGGCCACGTCGGCGTCGTCCACCGTGATGCGCCGCAGGGTGCGGTGGCGCGGGTCCATGGTGGTCTCGGCCAGCTGGTCGGCGTCCATCTCACCGAGACCCTTGTAGCGCTGCACCGGGTCCTTCCACTTGACGTTCTTCTTGGTCAGCTCGGCGAGCCGACGCTGCAGCTCGTCGTCGGAGTAGGTGTAGACGTACTTGTCCATCCCCTTCTTGGGGTTGGAGAGCTCGATGCGGTGCAGCGGCGGGACGGCGGAGTAGACGCGGCCCTCGGCGATCAGGTCGGGCATGTACTTGAAGAACAGCGTGGCCAGCAGGCAGCGGATGTGGGCGCCGTCGGAGTCGGCGTCGGCCATGAAGATGATCCGCCCGTAGCGGCGGGCCTCCATCTCGAAGGTGCGCCCCGACCCCGCCCCGACCACCTGGATGATCGAGGCGCACTCCGTGTTCTTGAGCATGTCGCCCACCGAGGCCTTCTGGACGTTCAGGATCTTGCCGCGGATGGGCAACAACGCCTGGAACTCGGAGTTGCGGGCGAGCTTGGCGGTGCCGAGCGCGGAGTCGCCCTCGACGATGAACAGCTCGGTGCGGTCGTTGTCGTTCGCCCGGCAGTCGGCGAGCTTGGAGGGCAGCGCGGAGGACTCCAGGGCGTTCTTGCGGCGCTGGGTCTCCTTGTGGGCGCGGGCGGCCAGGCGCGTCTTCGACGCGCCCACCACCTTCTCCATGACCAGCTTGGCCTGGGCCTTCTCCTCGCGCCTGGTCGAGGTGAGGAACTTCTTCAGCTCGGCGGCCACGACCTTGCGCACGACGGTGCGCGCGGCCGGCGTGCCGAGGATCTCCTTGGTCTGCCCCTCGAACTGCGGCTCGGCCAGGCGCACGGCGACCACACCGGTGAGCCCCTCGAGCACGTCGTCCTTGACCACGTCGTCGTCGTTGACCTTCAGCGCCTTGGTCGCGCGCATCACGTCGTTGAAGGTGCGCGTGAGGGCGCCCTCGAAGCCGCTGAGGTGGGTGCCGCCCTTGGGGGTGGCGATGACGTTGACGAACGAGCGCAGCTCGGTGTCGTAGCCCGTGCCCCACCGCACCGCGACGTCGACGTGGAGCTCGCGCTCGATCTCGCGCGGCGTCATGTGGCCCTGCTCGTCGAGCAGCGGCACGGTCTCGGTGAAGGTGTCCATGCCCTGCAGCCGCAGCACGGAGGTCACCGGCTCGTCGGCGGCGAGGAACTCGGTGAACTCCGAGATGCCGCCGTCGTGGCGGAACGACTCCTCGACCACCTCCTCGCCCCGCAGGTCGCGCAGCACCAGCTCGAGGCCGGGCACGATGAACGACGTCTGCCGCGCGCGGGTGACCAGCTCGTCGTAGACGAACCGGGCGTCGGCGGTGAATATCTGGCGGTCGGGCCAGAACCGGATGCGGGTGCCGGAGCGGCCCTTGGCCACCCGCTTGCCCTTGCGGGTCAGCCCCGACCGGGCAGCGAAGCCCGCGGTCGGCCCGTCGGCGTCGAACACGCCGGGGACGCCGCGCTGGAACGAGAGGCCCTGCTCGGCGGGCGAGCGCTGCACGTCGACGTCCATGCGTGAGGACAGCGCGTTGACCACCGAGAGCCCGACACCGTGCAGGCCGCCGGTGGCGACGTAGGACCCGCCACCGAACTTGCCGCCGGCGTGGAGCTTGGTGGCGACCACCTCGACCCCGGGCAGGCCGGTCTTCGGCTCCTTGTCGGTGGGGATGCCGCGGCCGTCGTCGTGCACCTCCGCCGAGCCGTCGGGGTGCAGCGTGACCTCCACCCGGTGGGCGGCACCGGCCAGCGCCTCGTCGACGCCGTTGTCGATGATCTCCCACAGGCAGTGCATCAGGCCCCGGGTGTCGGTGGACCCGATGTACATGCCCGGGCGCTTGCGCACCGCCTCCAGGCCCTCGAGGACCAGGAGGTGGGCGGCGTTGTAGGTGTTGTCGGCGATCGTGGGGCTCCTGCAAATCCGGGCGGGGTGACGGTGTCGAACCTACTGCTGAGGCACCGACAGTCCGGACAGGCTCGCGCACCCGGGGGGTCGAGGCCCTCGTCACGATGTGGACACGAAACGACCGGATCACGACCAGTCGTCCCGCGACCCGCCGCGGCAGGTGACACTGTCGGTGCAGTACCCGCGACACACTGCTCGGCAACCGCAGCACCCCCGCACGACCGGCCTCACCCGCACGACCGCACCGGCGACACCGCTCCACCCCTCACCCCTTCGGACACGACACCGCCGTCGTGGCGTTGAGGAGGCGGGGAAGGGGCACCGTTCTCCCGAGGGACGGCGGTGTCGTGCACCACACGGGACCGGGAATCTTGGCCCCCGTCGCTACGTTGAGAACAACACCGGATGACCTAGAAAAGAGGCCGATGTGACTACTGCACTTGCCCCCAGCTCTGCGCTGACTGCTGCAGACCGCTGCGACCGTTGCGGCGCCCAGGCCTACCTCCGTGTGGAGCTCCAGTCGGGCGGCGAGCTGCTGTTCTGCGCCCACCACGCGCGTGAGCACGGCGACAAGCTCAAGGAGGTCGCGGCGAACGTCGTCGACGAGACCCACAAGCTCGGCGGCACCCCCGCGTCCTCCTGACGGACGAGCTCCCACCCACCCACCAGCCCCCCGACGGCCCCGGACCTCGCGTCCGGGGCCGTCGGCGTCTCCGCGGCAGGTCGGGACCTCAGGTCCCCAGCGGGCCCGGGTCCCAGCGGGGCCGAGTCTCAGCGGGGCCGAGTCTCAGCGGGGCCGGGACAGCGACAGCGCGAAGTCGCCAGCGGGGTCGGTCCACCACCGGGTGACCTCGAGGCCGGCGGCGGCGAGCTCGGCCTCCACGCCCTCGCGACGGAACTTCGTGGAGATCTCGGTGCGCACCTGCTCGCCGGCGGCGAAGCCGACCTCGAGGTCGAGCGCCCCGAGCCGCACGACCTGGTCGCGCGTCGACTCCAGCCGCATCTCCACCCGGTCGTGCTCGCCGACCCACACCGCGCGGTGCTCGAACGCGTCGGCGTCGAAGTCGGCGTCGAGGCTGCGGTTGATCACCGCCAGCACGTTCTTGTCGAAGGCCGCGGTCACCCCCTGCGCGTCGTCGTAGGCCGCGACGAGGCGCTCGGCCGGCTTGACCAGGTCGGTGCCGAGGAGCAGGCAGCCGTCGTCGCCGAGCACCCCGCGCACGCCGTCGAGGAACGAGCGGCGCTGGGCGGGGTCGAGGTTGCCGATGGTGGAGCCCAGGAACGCCACCATGGTGCGCGGGTGGCGCGGCAGGTCGCCGAGGTGCTTCTCGAAGTCCCCCACCTCCGGCTCGACGAGCAGGTCGGGGAAGTCGGCGTGCACCGCGAGGCTGGCCTCCTCGAGCACCACCGGGTCGACGTCGAACGGCACGAACCGCTGCAGCGTGCCGGCCGCGGTCATCGCCTCCAGCAGCAGCCGGGTCTTCTCCGAGGTGCCGCTGCCGAGTTCGAGCAGCGTCTGCGCCCCGGCGTCCGCGATCTCGGCGGCCCGCTCGGCCAGGATCGCCCGCTCGGCGCGGGTGGGGTAGTACTCCGGCAGCCGGGTGATCTGGTCGAACAGCTCGCTGCCGCGCCCGTCGTAGAAGTACTTCGGCGGCAGCACCTTCGGTGAGGCGGTCAGCCCGGCCCGCACGTCGTCGGCCATCTGCCGGGCCAGGGCGCCCGGGTCGAGGTGGACGCCGGCGGCGGGGCGCTCAGGGGTGGTCAACGGGGGTCCTCCAACGGGGTCACGGCGACCCCGGCGGGGGTCACCTCGATCAGGTGGCGGTCAGGCACGTCGACCCAGCGCGGGTCGTCGTCCCAGGGCTCGCTGGCCACGGCGACGCCGTCGGGCTCCACCAGGTACGACAACGGGTCGCCCCAGGTGGTGCCGAGCACGCGCGAGCCGTCGGTGAGCAGCACGTTCAGGTAGGCGCGGGGGTCGGCCGCCGCCACCTCGCACACCGTGTCGGCCAGCGCGTCGGGCCCGCGACCCAGCACGTGGGCGGCGAGCACCGCCGCGTCGCACACCGACTCCGCGGCGTGGGTGGGCGGCAGCACGGCGCGGTCGACCACGCCGTTGTGGGACAGCAGCCAGCGCCCGTCGGTGAACGGGGCCGCGGCGGTCTCGTCGCCGGGCATGCCCAGGCTGGCCGAGCGCACCGCGGCCAGCACCGCGCCGGAGCTCAGCACCGGGGCCACCGAGGCGAACGACGGCTCGGCCCACAGCGGGCGCGACGAGCGCCAGCGCACCGGCTCGGCCCGGTCGGGGGCGAAGAACCCGACACCCCAGCCGTCGGCGTTCATCAGGCCGCGCGCCTGCCGCCGCGGGGCGTAGGACTGGGTGAGCAGCCCGTGCGGCCGGTCGAGCACCAGCGAGGCCACGCTGCGCGGGGCGCCGAGCCAGGCGAGATGCCTACACATCCCAGGCCAGTCGCAGTCCGCTGAAGATCTGGCGGCGCACCGGGAGGTCCCAGTTGCGGAAGGACGGGCGGATGCCGCCGGCGCCCACCGCCCACGAGCCGCCGCGCAGCACGCGGTGGTCGCCGCCGAAGAACGGGGCGCTGTAGTCGGCGTACAGCATCGGGGTGAAGCCGGGCCACGGCTCGAACGACGACGACGTCCACTCCCACACGTCGCCGACCAGCTGCTCCACGCCGTACGCCGAGGCGCCCGCGGGGTAGGCGCCCACGGGGGCGGGCCGCAGCGCGGCGCCGCCGAGGTTGGCCAGCGCCGGTGTCCACTCGCTCTCGCCCCAGGGCCAGCGGCGCCGGCGCCCGGCGACGGGGTCCCAGGCGCAGGCCTTCTCCCACTCCTGCTCGGTGGGCAGCCGGGCGCCCGCCCACGCGGCGAACGCCTCCGCCTCGAAGAAGCAGACGTGCTGCACCGGCTCGTCGTCGGGCACCTCCTCGACCACGCCGAAGCGGCGGCGCGAGCCGTCGGCGGCCCAGAACTGGGGCCGCTCCAGCCCGGCCTCGAGGCGGTGGACCCAGCCGCGCGGCGACCACCACGCGGGGTCGTCGTAGCCGCCGGCGTCGACGAAGCCCCGCCACTCGGCGTTCGTCACGGGGCGGCGCGCGATGGCGAAGGCAGGCAGGTCGACGACGTGGGCGGGACGCTCGTTGTCGAGCGAGCCCGGCTCGTCGACGCCGTCGACGCCGAGCACGAACGGCCCGGCCGGCACCCGCACGGCGTCGGCCGGCAGCGGCCGTCCGGGCGGGAGCGGCGCGCCGAGGCCGAGGAGCGGCTCGCCGTCGCGCAGCTGGTGGGTGGCGAGCATCGTCTCGACGTGCTGCTGCTCGTGCTGCTCGACCATCGTGAAGGCGAACAGGTCGGCGGGGTCGTCACCGGCGCGCTCGAGCCCGTCGAGCACCTGCCCGCGCACGTCGGCGAGGTAGCCGCGGGCCTCCCGCGGGCCCAGGAGCGGCAGGCCCACCCGGGTGGCCCGCGGGTGCTCGAAGGCGTCGTACAGCTTCTCGATGCGCGCCGGCAGCAGGCCCTGGGCCTCGGCGCGGCCGCCGCGCAACAGCCACAGGTCCTCCTGCTGCCCGATGTGGGCGAGGTCCCAGACCAGCGGGCTCATCAGGGGGCTGTGCTGGGCGATGAGCTCACGCTCGTCGAGGTCGGTGAGCGCCAGCGTGCGGGCCCGGGCCTCGGCCAGGCCGCGGGCCAGGCGCTCGCGGGGCCGGGTGTCCCGGGGCTGGGTGCGGGGCGGGGTGTCGGGCTGGGCGTCACGGGGTTCAGGCACGGGACTCCTCCTCCAGCAGCGCGAGGGGTCCGCGAGCCTCGGCCACGGCGCGCAGCTGCTGGCCCGGCGACCCGCCGTCGGCCACCAGCGTGGCCAGTGCCTCCAGCTCGGGTCGCAGGCCGGGGGCCACCCGGCGCGCGGCGACGTCGGCGCACCCCACGACGGCGCGGCGCAGCCCGGCGTCGGCGAGGCCGTCGCGTGCGGCGCGCTCCCAGGCACCGGCCACCGGCTCGCAGAGCTCGGCGGCGCGGTCGGCGGCCACGGGGTCGTCGACGAGGGTGGCCACCAGCGCGGCCAGCGCCGGCCACCAGCGGTCGGGCAGGGCGTCGAGGCAGCGCACCTCGACGTACCCGCGCGGGCGCACCGGCGGGAACAGCGTGGTGAGGTGGTGGTCGAGGTCGGCGAGGGTGGCGGGGCGCCCGACCAGCCCCGGACGGCGCAGCCACGCCGCGAACGTGACGCGGTCGGTGAGCGCCCGCATGCCGGCGCCGTCGCGCACCATCATCACCGGGGCGTCGAGGGCGTAGAGCGCCCAGGCCACCCCGGGCTCACCGCCGGCCACGGGATCGCTGCGTCCGGAGTCGATGCCCTGCCAGGTCTCCTGCCGCATCGAGCTCCAGCCCGACGCGCGTCCCCCGAGGTACGGCGACCCCGCGGAGACGGCCACCAGCACCGGCACCAGCGCCTGCATCAGCGCGAGCCGGTCGGCCCAGCCGTGGGCCGGCCCGGCGTCGACGTTGACCTGCAGCGCCGCCGTGCTCGTCATCATCGCCAGCCCCGCACCGCCGCACGAGCGGGCCCGGAAGTGCTCCTCCATCGCGTCGTAGCGCGGCAGCGGGCTGACCCGCTGCGGCGGACGCAGGGGGTCGGCACCGAGCGCGACCGCGGCGTGGCCCTGGGCGGCCAGGGCCGCGCGCAGCACCTCCCGGTCGGTGCGCAGCGCGGCGACCGACGACACGACGTCGGCGTGCGGCGGGGTCGACAGCTCCACCTGGCCGCCGGGCTCAAGGGTCACCGTGCTGCCGGCCGGCATCGGCGGCAGGGCGGCCACCAGGCCGACCACGTCGGCCCAGGCCACCCGGCGCTCCGGCCGGGCCAGGTCGACCAGGTGCAGCTCGAGCTCGAGCCCGACGCGGCCTCCCGTGTCGGGTCGCAGGGCCTGGGCGGCGATGTACGCCGCCGCCGCTGCGACGGGGTCGGAGCCGACCAGCACGTCGTCGTCGGCGAGCGCCTGCACGCTGGTCTCGGGTGGTGCCTCGTGGGTGGTGCTCATGCGACTCGTGCCCCCTCCTGGTCCGGACCGGTCGTGGCGACCGCGGGTCGGTGTTGGGGCGGTCCACGTGCGACCGTCCTCCCCCGCAGCCAACCCCACGGCGGCGCCGAATGCGAGCCCTCCTCCGGGTGAGTCCACGCAGCGGTCGCGGCTCGGGCCCCGACACCCAGACGCACAGGCGCCCCGGCCCTGCAGAGCAGGACCGGGGCGCCGGGGTGGAGCAGACGATCAGTCGAGGTAGTCGCGCAGGACCTGCGAGCGCGAGGGGTGACGCAGCTTCGACATGGTCTTCGACTCGATCTGGCGGATCCGCTCGCGGGTCACGCCGTAGACCTTGCCGATCTCGTCGAGGGTCTTCGGCTGGCCGTCGGTGAGGCCGAAGCGCATCGAGACCACGCCGGCCTCGCGCTCCGACAGCGTGTCGAGGACCGCGTGCAGCTGCTCCTGCAGCAGCGTGAACGACACCGCATCGGCCGGCACGATGGCCTCGGAGTCCTCGATGAGGTCACCGAACTCGGAGTCGCCGTCCTCGCCGAGCGGGGTGTGCAGCGAGATGGGCTCGCGGCCGTACTTCTGGACCTCGATGACCTTCTCGGGGGTCATGTCGAGCTCCTTGGCGAGCTCCTCCGGGGTGGGCTCGCGCCCGAGGTCCTGGAGCATCTGACGCTGCACGCGGGCCAGCTTGTTGATGACCTCGACCATGTGCACCGGGATGCGGATGGTGCGGGCCTGGTCGGCCATCGCGCGGGTGATGGCCTGACGGATCCACCAGGTGGCGTACGTCGAGAACTTGTAGCCCTTGGTGTAGTCGAACTTCTCGACCGCACGGATCAGGCCGAGGTTGCCCTCCTGGATGAGGTCGAGGAACAGCATGCCGCGACCGGTGTAGCGCTTGGCCAGCGAGACCACGAGGCGCAGGTTGGCCTCGAGCAGGTGGTTCTTCGCGCGGCGGCCGTCCTCGGAGATCCACTCGAGCTCCTCGAGCAGCGCCGGACGGATCTTGCCGCCCTTCGCGAGCTTCTCCTCCGAGAACAGGCCGGCCTCGATGCGCTTGGCCAGCTCGACCTCCATCTCGGCGTTGAGGAGGGGCACCTTGCCGATCTGCTTGAGGTAGTCCTTGACCGGGTCGGCGGTGGCACCGGCCACCATGACCTGCTGCTCGGGCTCGTCGGTCTCGTCGGCGGCGGAGACCACGAAGGACGCCTGCTTCTCGTCCTCCACGATCGTGGGGTCGGCCTTGACGTCCTTCTCGAACTGCTCGTCGGGCACGTCGGGCAGCAGCTTCTTGCCGTCGGGACCCAGGGCGGGCTCGGCGACGACGACCGCCTCGACGGTGTCGGTGGTCGCAGCGCTGCCGGCGGCCGCCTTCTTCGCGGGAGCCTTGGTGGCGGGCTTCGCGGCGGTCTTGGTGGCCGTCTTCTTGGCCACGGCCTTCTTCGCGGTGGTCGCGGCGGCGGCAGCGGCGGGCGCGACCGCGGCGACGGTGTCGGCCACGGTGTCGACGGCGGTGTCGGCGACGGCCTTGGCCGCGGTGGTGGCGGTCTTCGCGGCTGCCGCGGTCTTCGCCGGCGCCTTCTTGGCCGTCTTCGCGGTGGTGGTCTTGCGGGTGGAGGTCGCGGCCACGGCGCGCGCCGGGGCGACACCGACGTTCACGGAGATCCCGACCCCGCTGAGGTGGGCCAGCAGCGCCTTGAGGTGACGCGGCTCGATGGCGGCGTCCTCACTGGCCTGGCGGACCTCCTCCGGACTGACGTTCCCGGTGGGGCTGCCCTGCTCGATGAGGGCCGCGACGGCCGGGTGGGCGAGCACCTCGGCGGGGATCTTGCGTGCGTTCGAGGACACGAACACCTCTCGTCAACTGGCGTGGGGGCGCGGCGAGGCCCGCTGTCGTCAAGAGCCGCTGCTTCATTCTGCCACGGCGGACCAGTCCCGCTCGCCACCGCCCCGTCCGCCGGGACCCCGCGGCCGGTCGCCGCGACGGCGCTCAGGAGCCGGAGGCCGCCTTGGCCGCGGCCTTCTGCTCCTTCTTGTGCTCGCGCACCTTCTGCAGCGAGGCGGGGTCGACCACGTCGGCCACGGAGCGGTAGCCGTCCTCGGCGTAGGCGCCCACCGCGGTCTCCCAGCCGTCGGGGCGCACCCCGAGCTGCTTGGCGACCAGCGCCACGAAGATCTGGGCCTTCTGCTTGCCGAAGCCGGGCAGCGCCGTCATCCGGCGCAGGAAGTCGCGCCCGTCGGCGGCCTCGGTCCACAGTCGCTCGGCGTGGCCGCCGTACGTCTCCTCCACGATGCCGGCGAGCTCCTGCAGGCGCGCGGCCATCGAGCCGGGGAAGCGGTGGATCGCGGGCGCCCGGGCGCACAGCGCGGCGAACTCCTCGGGGTCGGCAGCGGCGATGCGGGCGGGCTCCAGCGTGCCGAAGCGCTCCAGCACCTTCGCCGGACCGCGGAACGCGTGCTCCATCGGGTACTGCTGGTCGAGCATCATCCCGACCAGCAGGGCGAACGGGTCGGCGAGCACCTTGTCGGCGGCGTCGTCACCGGTGATGTGGATGGCCATGGGACCAGGATGCCAGCGGGAGCGGCCGGCGTCGTCCGGCGGTGCTCGTCCGGCGGTGCTCCTCCGGCGGCGCTCAGTCGGCCTTGACGGCCAGCACGGGGCAGTGCGCGTCGAGCAGGATGCGCTGGGCGTTGCTGCCCAGGATCAGCTTGCCCACCGGCGAGCGGCGGCGCAGGCCGATGACCAGCAGCTCGGCGGAGTTGGCCTCCGCGATGCTGATCAGGTCCTCGGCCGGCTCGAAGCCGCGCACCAGCTGGCGCAGGTCGTACTCGATGCCGGCGGCGTCGAGGCGCGCCCGCACGGAGTCCATGTCGGCCTCGGCCTTCGACGAGGCGGCCTCGTCGTACTCGGCCCCTCCCCGGTGGGAGTTCACGACGACGAGCTTCTTGCCGCGCAGCGTGGCCTCCTCGATCGCCTTGTCCAGGGCGGCGACGCCCTCGGGCTTGGCCACGTACCCGACCACCACGGTCCCCATCTGCACTCCCTCGTTGGTCCTGGTGGCAACCTAACGGATCAGCGGCGGGTCCGGGAGCCTGTGGACGACGGGCGCCCGTCGGCCGGCCCCCGGGGCAGGGTGGTCGGATGAGCCAGCAGCCCCTCCCCTGGCGGGCGGCAGCCCACGGCGCGGACGGCGGTCTGGGCGAGCCGGTGCCCCCGCGGATCGAGGCGCTGCTGCGGCGCGCCGTGCTCGACGTCGCCTGCTCCGGGCCCACCCGGGTGCGGGTGCCGGTGCTGCACGTCGGCACCCCCGGCGGGGCCACCGCCTCGCTGGCGCTCGACGACGACACGGGCCCCTGGGACCACGGCCTGCGCGTCGACGTCGTCGCCGCGCTGCTGGTGCGGGCGCGGCGGGTCGGCCGTGGCGGCGCCGGGCCGCGGGCGGCGCCACTGGTCTGGTCGAGCGCACCGGCGACCTCGACCTGCAGGACGTCGACGCCGCTTGGGCCCGCGCCGCCGCCTGCGCCTGCGCCCAGGTCGGGCTGCCGCTGGTGATGGTCGTCGTGGGCCGCAACGCCTGGCGCGACCCGCGCAGCGGGGTGGGCCGCAGCTGGCAGCGGCTCCGGGTGCGCTGAGCCCGGCGCTCCCCCGGCTCACGGTGTGCGGCGCTGCTGCTGCGGGTCGTGGCTGCGGGTCGTGTGCCCCACGACGCGACCGGGCGCGCCCGCAGGCACACGACCCTCCCCCGCCCCGGCCAGCCCGGCAGTCTGCACCGAGGTCCCGGGTCGTGTGCCCCACGACGCGGCCCGGCGCGCCGACAGGCACACGACCCCGCCCGGCACCCACCAGCCAGCCGGCCGAGCACCGACGACCGCGGGTCGTGTGCCCCACGACGCGGCCCAGCGCGCCCCCAGGCACACGACCCCGCACGCGCAGGGACGGACCAGGCGTCAGGTCCAGGTGTGGACGGGCTCGTTGGTGTGCATCCGCTCGCGGTAGTCGAGCAGCACGGCGCGCAGGGCGTCGTAGCGGTCCTCGGCGCGGCGCGCGGCCATCTGCGTGACGAACCACTCGGCGCCGTTGGTGCCGAGCAGGCAGCGCTGCTCGATGATGCCGAGCAGGCGGTCGCGCTCGGCGGCCTCCACGCCCCACGCCTCGAGGCCCTGGTGGGCCAGTGGCAGCAGCCGGCGCAGCACCAGCTCGGTGGCGCGCACCTGTCCGACGCCGGGCCAGTAGACGTGGGCGTCGATGCCCTGCTGGGCGGCGACGTGGAAGTTCTCCTCGGCGGCACTGAACGACATCTGCGACCACAGCGGCCGCTCGCTCTCGGCCAGCGCCCGCACCAGCCCGAAGTAGAACGCCGCGTTGGCCACGGTGTCGGCGACGGTCGGACCGGCCGCGAGCAGCCGGTTCTCCACCCGCAGGTGGGGCGTGCCGCCGGCGACGTCGTACACCGGGCGGTTCCAGCGGTAGATGGTGCCGTTGTGCAGGCGCAGCTCCTGCAGGCTCGGGGTGCCGCCGGCCTCCAGCACCGCGAGGGGGTCCTCCTCCTCGGTGACCGGCAGCAGCGCCGGGAAGTAGCGCACGTTCTCCTCGAACAGGTCGAACACGGTGGTGATCCACCGCTCGCCGAACCACACCCGGGGCCGCACCCCCTGCGCCTTCAGCTCCTCGCTGCGGGTGTCGGTGGCCTGCTCGAACAGCGGGATGCGGGTCTCGCGCCACAGCTCGCGGCCGAGCAGGTACGGCGAGTTGGCGGCCGTGGCCACCTGCACCGCCGCGATCGCCTGGGAGGCGTTCCAGTAGGCGGCGAACTGGTCGGGCGAGGTCTGCACGTGGAACTGGGTGCTGGTGCACGCCGCCTCGGGCAGGATCGAGTCGGAGGTGGTGTCGAGCTCCTCGGCGCCGCTGATCGCGATGCGCAGGTCCTCGCCGCGGGCGTCGAGGATCTGGTCGCTGAGCAGCCGGTAGCGCGGGTTGGCCGAGATCGAGTGCATGCCCATGTGGCCCTCGGCCAGCGTCGGCAGGATCCCGATCATCACCAGGTGGGCCCCGACCTCCGCCGACTTCTGCTCGGCGTCGTTGAGGCTGCGGCGCAGGGTGTCCTCGAAGGTCGCCAGGCCCCCCTCGCGCAGCCGCGCCGGCGGCACGTTGATCTCGATGTTGAACTGCCCGAGCTCGGTCTGGAAGTCGGGGTCGGCGATGGCCGCCAGCGCCTCGGCGTTCTTCAGCGCCGGGTCACCGCGGTCGTCGACGAGGTTGAGCTCGACCTCGAGCCCGGTCATCGGGTCGTCGGTGTCGAAGCGCTCCTCGCGCAGCATCCGGGCGAACACGTCGAGGCAGCGCCGCACCTTCTCGCGGTGCCGGGTCCGGTCTGCGCGCGTGAACTCCTGCGGCTCCACCTCATCGCCCATGACGTGACCCTAGGGCCCACGCGCCGGGGACGCCTCACCCCGCCCGGTCCAGGCCCTCCCGGCTCGGGCGCTCCCGGCTCGGGCGCTCCCGGCGCGGGCGCTCCCGGCGCAGGCCCGCGCTCCAGTCGCCGTCGTGCACCCACCCGGTGGGCGGCACGGCCTGCACCAGCAGCTGCTCGAGGTGGCCGGCGAGCGGGTAGCCGGGGTCGACGGCGTCGACGCGGTCGAGGGCGCACCACGCCAGCGCCCCCTCGCCCCTGAGCCAGGCGCTGAACGCCAGCAGCGCGCCGGGGGCCACCACCTCCTCGGCCGGGCAGCGCCGCAGCACACCGGTCCACAGGTCGACCCAGGCCGCGGCCTCGTCGGGGCGCACGACGCTCCAGGCCGCGTCGCGCAGCCGCACGACTTGGAGGTCGGCCAGCAGCCGGGCCAGCTCGTCGGCGGTCGGGCTGGTGCGCTCCCGCACGTGGCGCACGAGCAGGGCGCACAGCCAGCCGCCCTCGTCGAGCAGGGCGTCGGGCGTCCACGCGTCGCGGGCCGGCGCGGCGGCCATCAACGCGGCCACCTCGTCGGCCACGACGCGGTCGGCCGCGTCGGGCTCGAGGCTGCGCCCCAGGTCGGCGCGGCTGGCGTGGGTGACCCGGCCGGCGAGCACGGCCTGGGCGGTGAACGGGTGGTCGGAGACGTCGTACGGGACGCCGTGGGACGGCACCCCCGCGCGCCGGCGCAGCAGCGGCCACCAGCGGCGCCCGTCGGAGCGCAGCACGTCGACCACCTCGACCCCGCGGTGCCGGAAGGCCGTCACGAGGCGGCGCCGCGCGGTCGCTGCGGCCTCGGCGTCGTCGGTGTAGACGACGAACAGCACCGACCGCACGCGGTGGCGCACCGACGGCTCCAGCAGCGAGGCCACCATGGTGCCGACCGCGCCGGGGTCGCGCGCCTGCTCGACGGCGCCGGGCAGGTCGACGCGGGCGTGGAAGGTGCGGGTGGCGCCGAAGGTCAGCATGGCGACCGACTCCGACGGGGTGAAGCCGAGGACGACCGGCACCATGGCCAGGACGTCCTCGGGGCTGCGCGCCACCAGGGGCGGCAGCGCCGACGGCGCGCGGGCCGCGCGGGACGGGGTCGAGGGGGTGGACGTGGGCGTGGGGTCGGTCGGGGTCATGCTCCGACGCTCCCCGCCGCCGCCCCCGGCCCCGGGGCCGCCGCCTCGGCCCTGGGGACGACGGCCCCGACCGGGTGCCTGGGGACGGATGGTGGGTCGTCCTGTGGTGGCCGGCCCGCGGTGCGGCCCGGTGCGGCGGTGCGCCCGGGGAGCGGGCAGGTGATGACCGTCGGTGGCGACGGGTACCTTGCCGGGCGTGCGCGCCCAGGCCTCGGTCCTCCACCTGGACCTCGACGCGTTCTTCGCCTCCGTGGAGCAGCGCGACAAGCCCTCGCTGCGCGGCAAGCCGGTCGTCGTCGGCGGCACCGGCGGGCGTGGCGTCGTGGCCACCGCGAGCTACGAGGCGCGGGTGTTCGGGGTGCACTCGGCGATGTCGGCGCGCGAGGCCCGCTCGCGCTGCCCGCACGCCGCCTACCTCTCCGGGCGCTTCCACGCCTACCGCGAGGCCAGCGCCGTGGTGATGCGCCTGCTGCGCTCGGTGTCGCCGCTGGTGGAGCCGCTCTCGCTCGACGAGGCCTTCGTCGACCTCGAGCGCGCCGACCTGCCCGACCTCGAGGTCGAGACGGTCACGGCGTACGCCGACCAGCTGCGCCGCCGGGTCACCGCGGCCACCCGCGGGCTGACCGCCTCGGTGGGCGTCGGGTCGAGCAAGTTCATCGCCAAGGTGGCCAGCGACATCGACAAGCCCGACGGCCTCGTGGTGGTGGCGCCCGGCACCGAGCAGGAGCTGCTGCGACCGATGAAGGCGACGGTGATCCCCGGGGTGGGCCCGGCCACCGCGGAGCGGTTGCGCCGCGCCGGCATCGTCACCGTCGCCGACCTGGAGGCGGTGAGCCTGGAGGAGCTCGTGCGGCTCAACGGCCGCTCCCACGGCACCGGTCTGTGGCACCTCGCCCGCGCCATGGACGACCGGCCCGTGGTGGCCGAGCGGGAGGCGAAGTCGGTGAGCCAGGAGGGCACCTACGACACCGACCTGACCGACCGCCGGCTGATGGAGGCGCTGCTGACCCGGCAGGCCGGCGACGTCGCCGCGCGGCTCGCCAAGCACGGCCTGTCGGGGCGCACCGTCACCATCAAGGTGCGCCGCCACGACTTCACCACGGTCAACCGGTCCAGCACCCTGCCCTCGCCCACCGACTCCGCGGCCACCATCGCGCGGGTGGCGCGCGCGCTGCTCACCGAGCTGCTCGCGTCCTCCGACCTCTCCGGCGGGGTGCGGCTGCTCGGCGTGGGCGTCTCCGGGCTCGCCGACTGGATCCAGGAGGACCTGTTCGGCGAGACGGGGGTGGAGGAGGAGCCCGACCTGCCCGAGGACCTCCCGGCGATGCGGCGGCGCGACGCCTGGGCGCCCGGCGCCGACGTCGTGCACGCCGAGATGGGCCGGGGCTGGGTGTGGGGCTCGGGTCGCGGGGTGGTCACGGTGCGCTTCGAGACCGCGGACACCCCCGCCGGGCCGGTGCGGTCGTACGCCGTCGACGACCCTGCGCTGACGCCGTGGACGACACCCGACCCCGACGACGAGCCCAGCGACGGGCCCAGCGACGGGCCCGGCGACGGCACCGCTCCGCCCGGCTGACGACGTCCGGTGTCACGCCGGGCGCAGCACCACCGGGTCACCGGGGCGCAGCTGGGCGCAGCGCGGCAGGTCGGCCGGCACCACCACGGCGACCACGGGGTAGCCGCCGGTGGTGGGGTGGTCGGCCAGGAACACCACCGGTCGCCCGTCGGGCGGCAGCTGCACGGCGCCGAGCACCACACCCTCGCTGGCGGGCTCGCCGACGCGGGCCCGCTCCAGCGGCGGGCCGTCGAGGCGCAGCCCGACCCGGTCGGACGCCGCGCCCACCACCCACCTGCCGCCCGCCAGCCGGGCCACGGCGTCGGGCCCCAGCCAGTCGGCGCGGGGGCCGGGCACCACCCGCAGCGTCGCGCCGTACGTCGGCACGCGCGGCGTGTCGAGCGGGGCGGGCGGGCCGTGCGGCGTCCCGAGGGGCAGCCGGTCGCCCGCGGCGAGCGGGGGCGGTCCGAGGCCGGCCAGGGTGTCGCGGGAGCGGGAGCCGAGCACCGGCGCGACGTCGACGCCACCGGCGAGCGCGACGTAGCTGCGCACGCCCCGGGCGGGTCGGCCCAGCCGCAGCTCCGACCCCGGCGCCAGCCACTCGGGCCGGTCGACGCCGCGGGCCCGGCCGTCGACCGCGACCTCGAGCGGCGCCCCGGTCACCGCGCACCAGCGGCCCGGCCCGTGCAGCCGCAGCACCAGCCCGCCCAGGGTGGCCTCCAGGAGGGCGGTGCCGGGCGGGTCGCCGACCAGGCGGGTCGCCAGGTCGGCCGCCGGCCGGTCGAGCGCACCCGCCCGGGGCACCCCCAGGTGGGCCAGGCCGGCGCGGCCGTGGTCCTGCACCGTGGTGAGCGCGCCCGGCTCCACCACCTCGAGCCACCCCGGCCCCGCGCCGCTCCTCGCCACGGTCACCGGGCCACGAACCGCACCCGCGTGCCCGGCGCCAGCAGCGCCGGGTCGCGCCGCCCGGCGTCCCACAGCACGGCGTCGGTGCGTCCCAGCAGCCGCCACCCGCCCGGCGAGGCGGTCGGGTAGACCCCGCACCACCGGTCGGCCAGCGCCACCGCACCGGCCGGCACCCGCGCCCGGGGGGTGGCCAACCGTGGCACGGCGAGGTCGGCGGGCAGCCCGGCCAGGTAGGCGAACCCGGGCGCGAACCCGCAGAAGGCCGAGGTCCACTCCTGCGCGGTGTGCCGGGCCACCACCTCCTCGACCGAGCAGCCCCAGCGGGCGGCGACGTCGCCCAGGTCGGGGCCGTCGTAGTCGACCGCCACCTCCACCAGCGGGCCGCTCGCCACGTCGGCGCCGGGCTCCCAGCGCCCCACCAGCGCCCGGACGGCCGCGAGCCCGTCTCCCCCGCCCACGCCGTCGACCAGCACGCTGCGCGCCGCCGGCACGACGTCGAGCGCCGGCACCCCCTCGCGCCGCAGCCACCCCGCGAGCGCGGTCGCCGCGGCCGCGTCGTCGACCTCCACCAGCAGGGCGGCCGGGCCGTACGACCGCACGCCGAGCACGCCCCCACCGCCCCCGCCACCCCCACCGCCCCCGCCACCCCCACCGCCCCCGCCACCCGCACCGGCCGCGCCGCCGACCGACCTCACGACGACCGGCCCGGCGGCGCGGCGAAGGGCCCCAGCGTCCACCCGGCGTCCTCCAGGGCGGCCCGCACGGCGCGGGCCCGGGCCACGGCGCCGGGATGGTCGCCGTGCACGCAGAGCGACGCGACGCGAGCGGCGAGGTCGACCGCGCGCCGGGCCACGTCGTCGGGGTCGGTGACCAGCGCCCCCGGCTCGTCGCGCGGCACCAGCCGGCCCGCGGCGGTGCAGCCCCGGTCGGGGAACCCCTCGAGGTGCACGCCCCGCCCGGCGTCGGCGGCACGACGCAGCAGCGCGCCGGGCATGCCGAGCACCGGCAGCGCCCCGGAGCCGGCGAGCACGGCGCGCGCCTGCGTCTCGTCGTCGAGGGTGCGGTGGTAGAGCGCACCGTGCGGCTTGAGATAGGTGACGTCGGTGCCGGCCGCGCGGGCGAGGTCGGTGAGCGTGCCGACCTGGTCGGCGACCTGCTCGCGCAGCACGTGCTCGGCGACGTCGAGCGCCACCCGGCCGAAGCCGGCGCGGTCGGCGTACGAGACCTGCGCGCCGAGGGCGACCCCGCGCGCCGCCGCGCCGTCGCAGACCGCGCGCATCACCGCCGGCGAGCCCGCGTGGTAGCCGCAGGCCACGTTGGCGCTGGTGACCACGGCGAGCAGGCCGTCGTCGTCGGTGACGTCCTCGCCGAGGTCGGCGTTCAGGTCGACGCGGGCCACGGGAGGACGCTACCGGGGCGGCGCGGGCCCGCACAGGGCCGTGGCGGGGCCTGGCTAGGGTCGGTCCATGACGCCCCCGTCCCCCACCGTCCCGTCCCCCGAGGCACCGCCCGCGGCCGAGCGCCGTCCCACCAGCCGCGAGATCCACGGGCTCACCCGCACCGACGACTACGAGTGGCTGCGCGAGAAGGACTCCCCCGACGTCGTCGCGCACCTCGAGGCCGAGAACGCCTGGACCCAGGAGCGCACCGCCCACCTCGCCGGCCTGCGCCAGGCCGTGTTCGACGAGATCAAGGCCCGCACGCAGGAGACCGACCTGTCGGTGCCCACCCGCAACCGCGGCCACTGGTACTACTCGCGCTCCTTCGAGGGCAAGGAGTACGGCGCCAGCTGCCGCGTGCCGGTGGTCGACCCCGACGACTGGACGCCGCCGCGCCCCGCCGAGGACGCAGCACCCGACCAGCCCGCGCTGCCCGGCGAGCAGGTCCTGCTCGACCTCAACGAGCTGGCCGAGGGCCACGAGTTCTTCTCCCTCGGCGGCTCCGCGATCAGCCTCGACGACCGGGTGCTGGCGTGGTCGACCGACACCGTCGGCGACGAGCGCTACACCGTGCGCTTCAAGGAGCTGGCCACCGGCGCCCCGCTCGACGACGAGCTGACCGGCGTGATGGGCGGCGTCACCTGGCACCCCGACGGCGCCAGCTGCTACTACTCCACCGTCGACGACTCGTGGCGCCCCGACAAGGTGTGGCGCCACGTGCTCGGCACCCCGCAGGCCGACGACGAGCTGGTGCACCACGAGACCGACGGCCGCTTCTTCACCGGCGTGGGCCGCACCCGCTCGGAGCGCTTCCTGGTCGTGGCGGTGGGCTCGAAGACCACCAGCGAGTACCGCTACCTCGACACCCGGGCCGAGCCCGGCACCCCCGAGGCCGGCTGGCGGCTGTTCGCCGAGCGGGTCGAGGGCGTGGAGTACTCCCTCGACCACGCCGTCATCGCCGGCGACGACGTCTTCCTGGTGACCCACAACGCCACCGGCCCCGACTTCGAGCTGTCCGTCGCCCCGCTCGAGCCCACCCCCGCAGCGGGTTGGGTCCCGCTGGTGCCCCACGACCCGGCGGTCCGCCTCGAGGACGTCGACGCGTTCGCCGGCCACCTCGTGGTGCACCAGCGCAGCAACGGCCTGACCCAGGTGCGCATCCTCGAGCTCGGCGACGACGGGGTCGGCGACGACTACCTCGTGGAGTTCGACGAGCCGGTCTACACCGTCGGATCCGGCGGCAACCCCGGCTTCACCCAGCCCACGGTGCGCATCGGCTACACCACCCTGGCGGTGCCGTCGTCGGTCTACGACTACGACGTGCGCACCCGCGAGCTGACGCTGCTGCGCCGCTCCCCCGTGCTGGGCGGCTACGACCCCGCCGACTACGAGGAGCACCGGCTGTGGGCGACCGCCGACGACGGCGAGCAGGTGCCGATCTCGGTCGTGTGCCGCATCGGCGCCCGGGAGGACGAGACCGGCGGGTCGCGCCCGGTGCCGACGCTGCTCTACGGCTACGGCTCCTACGAGGCGTCGATGGACCCCTACTTCTCGGTGGCTCGGCTGTCGCTGCTGGACCGCGGCGCGGCGTTCGCGATCGCGCACGTGCGCGGCGGCGGCGAGATGGGCCGGCGGTGGTACGACCAGGGCAAGATGACCACCAAGCAGAACACGTTCTCCGACTTTGTCGCCTGCGCGCGCCACCTCGTCGACACCGGCTGGTCGACGCCCGCCACGCTGGTGGCCGAGGGCGCCAGCGCCGGCGGCATGCTGATGGGTGCGGTGGCGAACCAGGCGCCCGAGCTGTTCGGCGGGATCGTGGCGGGGGTGCCGTTCGTCGACGCGCTGACCACGATGCTCGACGCCACGCTGCCGCTGACGGTCACCGAGTACGACGAGTGGGGCAACCCCGAGGCCGACCCCGAGGTGTACGCCTACATGGCCTCCTACGCGCCGTACGACAACGTGGGCGACCAGGCCTACCCCCCGATCCTGGCGGAGACCTCGCTCAACGACACCCGCGTGCTGTACGTCGAGCCCGCGAAGTGGGTGGCCAAGCTGCGGGCCACCGCTCCCGACGCCCGCCCCGACGTGCTGCTGCGCACCGAGATGGCCGGTGGCCACGGCGGGGTGTCCGGGCGCTACAAGTCGTGGCACGACCGGGCCTTCACCCTGGCCTGGATCCTCGACCGGATGGGCCTCGCGGAGGCCGAGCCCGTCTGAGCCGGAGCCGTTCGGGTGAGCCGTCGCGCGGCTCGCGGGTGTGGGTGGGAGGGCCTGAGGGGTGAGGTTCTGAGAAGTCGCTGAGAGTTGACTGGTCACGCAACTCTCGGTATCCGCCGCACGTCGTGGTGGGTGAAGGCCTCACGGGGAACCGGAAGAAATCCGTCACCCCAGGGCGTTGAACACGACGTGAGACGCACCGACGGCGCCCACGAGCAGAAGGAGGGGTCCACGATGGCTACCAGCACCGCCACCCGCACCCGGAGCACCTCGACCACGCGAGAGATCGAGGGACGCGACAGCGTCGGACTCTACCTCGACGAGATCGCGCGCAACGCGCTCCTCGACGCAGCCTCGGAGGTGGAGCTGTC
Source organism: Nocardioides sp. FY1077 (assembly GCF_058681775.1). Lineage (NCBI taxonomy): Bacteria > Bacillati > Actinomycetota > Actinomycetes > Propionibacteriales > Nocardioidaceae > Nocardioides > Nocardioides sp. FY1077. Next base: position 320,787 of record NZ_JBZWDB010000003.1, read on the forward strand.
GAAGACCATCGAGGCCGGCCTGATGGCCGAGCACCTGCTCGCCCAGGGTCGCGTGGGCCGCCGCAAGGGCGGCGCCCCCCTCTCGGCCTCCCAGGAGGAGCTCGAGTGGCTCGCCGCTGAGGGCCAGCGCGCCGTCGACACCTTCATCACCGCCAACCTGCGCCTCGTGGTCTCGATCGCCCGCAAGTACGGCCGGGCGCAGATGCCGATGCTCGACCTGATCCAGGAGGGCAACACCGGCCTGATCCGTGCGGTCGAGAAGTTCGACTACACCAAGGGCTACAAGTTCTCCACGTACGCGACCTGGTGGGTGCGCCAGGCCATCACCCGCGGCATCGCCCAGCAGGCCCGCGTCGTGCGGCTGCCCGTGCACGTCGTGGAGGAGCTGAACCAGGTCGGCGGCGCCCGCCGCACCCTGGAGCGGCAGCTGGGCCGCGACCCCGAGCCGGCCGAGATCGCCGCCGAGCTCGGCATGGACGTCGACCGCGTGCTCGACCTCATCTCCTGGGGCCGGGAGCACGTCAGCCTGGACACCCCCGTCGACGAGGACGGCGACACCAGCCTGGGCGACCTGATGGCGCAGGAGACCTCCCCGGGTCCCGACCTCACCGTGCTCGACGTCGAGTCGCGCGACCGGCTCAACAGCCTGGTCGGTCACCTCGACGACCGCGCCGCCGACATCATCCGCTCGCGCTACGGCCTCACCGACGGGCGCCAGCACAAGCTGGCCGACATCGGCGCGAAGCACGGCATCTCGGCCGAGCGGGTGCGCCAGCTCGAGCGGGAGGCGCTGCAGAAGCTGCGGCGCTACGCCGACCCGGACCTCGCGGCCGGCTCGGCCGCCTGAGGCGCCGCCGCCCTGGACCCCCCGAGGACCCCCGTCACCTGGTGGCGGGGGTCCTCGTGCGTCCGGGTCCCGTCCGGTTCCGCCGGCGGTGGCGCACCCACCCGGGTCAGGACGCGGTGAGGGCTGCCCAGACCTCCTCGACGCGGCGGCGCAGGTCGTCGCGGCTGCCGGTGTTGTCGACGACGTGGGTGGCCAGAGCCAGCCGGTCCTCGCGCGCGGCCTGGGCGGCCAGGCGCGACTCGGCGTCCTCGCGGGTCCACCCGCGGTCCTCCAGCATCCGCTCCAGCTGCACCTCGCGGGGCGCGTCGACGACCACCACCGCGTCGAACTCCCCCGCCCGGCCGGTCTCGGCGAGCAGCGGCACGTCGTGCACGACGACGGCACCCTCGGGGGCGGCGGCCTCCAGCTCGACGTAGCGCTCGAAGACCAGCGGGTGCACGATCGCCTCGAGGCGGCGACGCGCGTCGGCGTCGCCGAACACCAGCCGCCCCATCGCGGGCCGGTCGAGGTCGCCGTCGGCGGTCAGCAGCGCCTCGCCGAACTCCTCGACGACCCGGGCCAGGCCCGGCGTGCCGCGGGCCACCACCTCCCGGGCCAGGGCGTCGGCGTCGATGACCACCGCCCCCAGGTCGCGCAGCACCGCGGCCACCGTGCTCTTGCCCGACGCCACGCCTCCGGTCAGTCCCACTCGCATGGCGGCAGCCTAGGGCCGACCTCACGCCGGCCCCCGCCCGGCTCAGAAGGTGTAGCCGAAGTGCTCCAGGTCGCGGGCGAAGACCTCCGCGACCTTGTCGCGCGTGCGGTCGGTGTAGGCGTCGCGGTAGTCGGTGGGGGCGCCCTGGTTGGCGTGCGGCACCTGCGCGGGCCAGGGCGCGCCGAGGTGGTCCACGACGGTGCGCAGGTCGTCACCGAAGCTCTCCTGGCGACCAATGAAGTCGGCGGTGCGGGTCGGCGTGCGTAGGTAGTCGATCTGCGGGGTGCGCAGCTGGCGGGTGGCGTCGAGGCCCTCGAGCACGAACGAGTCGAACGTCGGGTAGCGCTCCTGCACCCGGCGCCAGAGCCGGTTGGCGGCGAGCCGGTCGATGGCCTTCTGGCTGCCCTCGGCGACGTACTGCTCGTTGCGCTTGATCATCGCGTGCCACGACACCAGCCGTGCCCACGGGTTGCGCACGAAGCCGAAGGTCCAGTAGTCGGCGAGCTCGGGGTGCACCTGCAGCGCCTGGCCCAGCGTGGAGTGCCTACCCTGCGGGAGGCCCTTGAGGTAGGCGACGTCGGGGACGACCGCCTCGAGGACCCGGTCGATGCTGGTGCCGCCGGTCTTCTGCACGTGGACGAAGAGCACGCGCGACTCGTGCGAGACCAGCATGGGCGGCAAGGTACCAGCGCGGCCCGGCCCGGGCGCAGACGCCACGAGGGCCCGACCACCTCGCGGTGGTCGGGCCCTCGGGCGATCCGGCGCGGACGCCGGTCAGGTGCTGCTGCGGGTCAGGAAGCCCCGCCGGTGAGCTTCTCGCGCAGGGCCTGCAGGGCCTCGTCGGAGGCGAGCGAACCGCCCTCGGCCTCGGTCTCCTCCTCGGTGGAGCCACCGCTGGAGTACGAGGTGGCCTCGCCGGCCTCGACCTCGGCCACCTTGGCCTCGGCCTGCTGCTTGACGTGGGCCTCCCAGCGGGCGTGCGCCTTGGCGTACTGCTCCTCCCAGACCGCGCGCTGGTCGTCGAAGCCCTCGAGCCACTCGCCCGTCTCGGGGTCGAAGCCGTCGGGGTAGACGTAGTTGCCCTGCTCGTCGTACGTCGCGGTCATGCCGTAGAGCGTCGGGTCGAACTCCTCGACGTCGGCGGCGGCGGCGGTCTCGTTGGCCTGCTTCAGCGACAGCGAGATGCGGCGACGCTCGAGGTCGATGTCGATGATCTTGACCATGACGTCGTCGTTGACCTGGACGACCTGCTCGGGGATCTCGACGTGGCGCTCGGCGAGCTCGGAGATGTGCACCAGGCCCTCGATGCCCTCCTCGACACGGACGAACGAACCGAAGGGCACCAGCTTGGTGACCTTGCCCGGCACGATCTGGCCGATCTGGTGGGTGCGGGCGAAGTGCTGCCACGGGTCCTCCTGCGTCGCCTTCAGCGACAGGGAGACACGCTCGCGGTCCATGTCCACGTCGAGCACCTCGACGGTGACCTCGTCGCCCACGGCGACGACCTCGGAGGGGTGGTCGATGTGCTTCCACGACAGCTCGGAGACGTGCACGAGGCCGTCCACGCCGCCGAGGTCCACGAACGCACCGAAGTTGACGATCGAGGAGACGACGCCCTTGCGGATCTGGCCCTTCTGCAGCTGGGTCAGGAAGCCGTGGCGCACCTCGGACTGGGTCTGCTCGAGCCACGCACGACGCGACAGCACGACGTTGTTGCGGTTCTTGTCGAGCTCGATGATCTTCGCCTCGAGCGTCTGGCCCACGTAGGGCTGCAGGTCGCGGACGCGACGCATCTCCACCAGCGAGGCCGGCAGGAAGCCGCGCAGGCCGATGTCGAGGATGAGGCCGCCCTTGACGACCTCGATGACGGTGCCCTCGACGACGCCGTCCTCCTCCTTGACCTGCTCGATCGTGCCCCAGGCGCGCTCGTACTGCGCGCGCTTCTTGGACAGGATCAGACGACCTTCCTTGTCCTCCTTCTGGAGGACCAGGGCCTCGACCTCGTCACCGACCGAGACGACCTCGGAGGGGTCGACGTCGTGCTTGATCGACAGCTCGCGCGAGGGGATGACGCCCTCGGTCTTGTAACCGATGTCCAGCAGGACCTCGTCGCGGTCGACCTTCACGATGGTGCCGGCGACGATGTCGCCGTCGTTGAAGTACTTGATCGTCGCGTCGATGGCGGCGAGGAAGTCCTCTTCCGACCCGATGTCGTTGATCGCGACCTGGGGCGCGTCGTAGTCGGGAAGAATGGAGATGGTGCTCGTCATAAGGGAAGTAGTTCCTTGGATGGGCAGAAGTCGTACGGACACGCGCAGGAGGCGGGTTTCGCTATCAGGTGGTCCGGTGCCCGGCACGCACGACCAGTGGGACGGTCGCCGGCGGGCGCGATAGCGAGCCTGGGTCCACTCCGTCCGGGACGCAGGCAGACCTCGAGCGCTGACTCAGCCTACGCCCGCGCGCGAGGCCGCGTCCAACCCGCGCCGGGACGGGCCCGGGACCGTCCAGGGCCACCCGGCTCCGGACGACTCCGGACGACTCGTCCGACCGCGACCCACCCGCCCGAGGCCGGCTGCAGGGGCAGCGACCTGTCGGCGGCCGCCCTCAGCACGTGAAGACGAAGAGGCCGGAGCCACTCTCACCGTCGCCACCGGGCAACGTCCCACCCACGTTCAGCAACCCACCGGACCGCCCGTCCCAGCTGACGCTGTACGACCCCGTCGACACCGGCCGGAACCCGTCGTCTGTCCGGTAGCTGCCCACGCTCGGCGCGAACGGCCCCCACCTGCCGGCGACGTGCACCGTCCCCCACCCGGTCGCCAGGAAGCTGCTCTCCGTCACCACCGCCCGGCACCCACCGGACCCGGCCGGCTCCACGACCACGTACGACGGCCCGCCGAACCCGCCCGCGGCCGCCGTCAGCGGGACCAGCACCCACGCGCTCGCCGTGACCGAACGGTGCACCCACCGCCACCGGGTCGCCGGGGACGGCCTCGACACCCGCCACGCGCTCAGGCCCAGCCGGAGGGCCGTCCACCCGAGCAGCAGGGCGAGGGCGACCCCCCAGAACGGCACGACCCTCGAACCGACCACGACCAGGACACCGGTCCACGACAGCAGCACCCCGACCAGCGCCAGGGCGGTCAGCGCGTGCGCCACGGCCCACGACCTGCGAGCCCACGCCGAGGTCAGGACGACGGCGTCGGGGTCAGGGGTGCTCACCCACCGGACGCTACTCACGGGCCGCCGACGCACCTGGGTGCCACCGCGTCCTGCTGGGGCCGGCCCTACGGGACCGCGTGCAGGTCACGCGTCCGCGCGATGGCACGCAGGTGCTCGTGCGCCCGGTCCGCGACCGGGTTCTGCCCGCGCCGGGTGGCCAGCTCGAGCAGCGCCGGCAGGTCGGCGGCACGGGCGAGCGCGAGCACGTCCGGGGGCGCGAGGCCGAGGCGCCCGGCGTACGCCGCCAGCGCGGCGTCGTGGAAGGCCGGCTGCCGGTCGAAGCGCAGCAGGTTGCCCAGGTCGGCGCACGGCAGGCCGGCGTGGGCGTGCTCCCAGTCCACGAGCCCGGCGAGCCACCGCCCGCGGCCGGGACGGGGGTCGAGCAGCAGGTTCTTCGGGTTCACGTCGCCGTGGACCAGGCAGGTCGTCGCCAGCCCGTCGAGCAGCTCCTGGGCGCTTGCCGCGACCTCCTGCAGGCCGCGCAGCTCCTCGGCGGTGAGGTGGAGGGCGGAGGCGAGCAGCTCCACCAGCGCGGGCAGCCCGTCGACGTCCCAGGGTGGCTCGTGGTGCCCGATGCGCAGCTCGGCGTCGACGAACGGGCCCCGGCGCAGCAGCCGCACGCCGGCGAGCTCGGCCAGGGCGTGGCCCAGCTCCTCGCCCAGCGAGGCGAGGTCGGCGTCGTCGAGGTCGGGCACCACCAGGTCGCCGCGCACCCCGGGCAGGAACGAGGTGACCAACAGCGCCGGCAGGCCGCGGGCGGGGTCGCCGTGGCGCACCTCGAGCACCTCCGCCACCGGCAGCAGCCCCCGGGCCAGGCGCAGCACGGCGGCGTCCACCGCCGGGGCGTCGGGCCCGCGACCGCCGGTGTAGACGCGCACCACCGAGCGCTCGCCGGCCACCTCGGCCAGGAACGTCTCCCCCGACCAGCCCCCGGCCAGCGGGGTCAGCCCGGCGACGTCGTCGTGCGCACCGCTCATGGGCCAGATGCTGCCACGGCCCGCGTCCCGGGCGCCGTACGGTGAACCCCGTGAGCCCCGCCCTGCCCAGCCCCGCCACCCCCGGCCGACCCGCACCGGCGCTGCGCTGGCCCGCCGGGCTCCCCCGTCGCCTGCCGCGCGACCTGCCCGGGGCGCTCGCCGCGGCCGCCGACGCCGCGATGCTGCCGGTGCGGGTGGGCGTGGCCGCCACCCAGACCACGCTGCAGCTGGGGCGCCTGGCCGCCCCCGACGGCCCGCTGCGCCGTCCCGGCGGGTACGCCGACCTGGTGCTGCGGGTGATCGGCGAGAACGGCCTGGCCCAGCAGCTCACCGACGTGCTCACCGACGAGGACGGCCCGATGCGGCTGGCCCGCACCGTCAACGACCTCACCTCGCCCGACCGCCCGGTGGGCCGGCTGCTGCAGCGCGGCGGGCTGCTCGACCGGCTGCTGGACGACGACGGGCCCCTGGCCCGGCTCAGCGCAAGCGACGGCGGCCTCGAGCGGCTGCTGGCCCCCGACGGGCCCGTCGACCGGCTGCTGGCGCCGGACGGCCCGCTCGAGCGGCTGCTCGCCGAGGGCGGGGCGCTCGACCAGCTCATCGCCCACGAGGGGCTGCTCGACCGGCTGCTCGCCGACGGCGGCGCCCTCGACCGGCTGACCGCGCCCGAGGGCGTCCTCGACGCGGTGCTGCGCCCCGGCGGCCTCGCCGACCGCATGCTCACCGAGGACGGCTTCCTGGAGAAGCTGGTCGCCGACGGCGGCACCCTCGACCAGCTGGTCACGCTCGGCGACACCCTGGAGGGGATCCAGCCGCGACTCGTGGAGCTGGCCCAGGTGGTGCCGTCACTGGCGGAGTCGGCCGACGCCCTCGGGCGTGCGGTCGGCCCGCTCGGCGACCTCGTCGGCCGGCTGCCCGGCCGCCGCAAGCCCGTCGCGCTGCCGTGACCCGTCCCCCGGAGGCACCAGACTCCCGCTCGCACCCGCCGATGCCGCCGGTGCGGGTGGAGCGCCGCGTCGTCGACGAGGCGGAGTCGCGCCGGGCCAACGGCCCCGACTGGGACCGCTACGCCGACGACTACCAGGCCACCCACGGGGAGTTCCTGGGCGACGCCGGCTTCGTGTGGGGGCCCGAGGGCCTCACCGAGGCGGAGGCCGGCGTGCTCGGCCCCGTCGCCGGGCGCGACGTGCTGGAGGTCGGCTCGGGCGCCGGTCAGTGCAGCCGCTGGGTGCGCGCGGCCGGCGGACGCTCCTACGGCGTCGACCTGTCGTTCCGCCAGCTGCAGCACTCCCGCCGCATCGACGAGGTCACCGGCCCGGCCGTGCCGTCGGTGCAGGCCACCGCCACCGACCTGCCCTTCGCCGACGCCTCCTTCGACGTCGTCTTCTCCTCCTTCGGCGCGCTGCAGTTCGTCAGCGACCTCGACCGCGCCGTGGCGGAGACCGCCCGCGTGCTGCGTCCCGGCGGGCGCTTCGCCTTCTCGATCACCCACCCGACGCGCTGGATGTTCCCCGACGACCCCGGCGAGGCCGGGCTGGTGGCGTCCCAGTCGTACTGGGACCGCACGCCGTACGTCGAGGTCGACGAGGCGACCGGCCGCGTGTCGTACGTCGAGCACCACCGCACCCTCGGCGACTGGGTGGCGGTGCTCGCCGGGCACCGGTTCGCGATCACCCGGCTGGTGGAGCCGGAGTGGCCCGACCACCACGACCGGGTGTGGGGCGGCTGGTCGGCCACCCGCGGCCGGTTCACCCCCGGCACGGCGATCCTGGCCTGCGACCTGCGCGACTGAGCCCCGCCGGGCCGCGCACCCGAGGTGCGCGACGGGCCCGGACCGTGTCGGTCCGGGCCCGTCGTGGGCGTGCTGGTGGCCCTCAGGTCACAGGAACCTGCGGCGGAGGAAGAACAGCCCGCCTCCGGCCCCGAGCAGCGTCAGCGCCGCGGCACCACGCACCAAGTTGCGGTTGCCCTCGCCGTTCTCGCCCTGGATGACGTAGCTGTAGGCGGTGAGCCCCTCGGCCCCTTCCGGAGCGCCGTAGGCCATGTCCTCGGTCTGGGCCCGCTCGGCACCGGCGACCAGGGTGGCGTACATGAGGCCGTACTCCTGTGCGGTGCCCTCACCGGCGGCGATCAGCTTCTTCGTGCCCTCGTCGGACAAGCGCTGGGCACCATCCACCAGGGCCGGCGCGCCGTTGGCGGCTTCAATGAGACCGCCCGCGAGCAGGGTAGAACCCTCCGCAGCGCTGGTGAGCCCTGCGGCGAGGTCGGCGGCACCGCCGCCTAAGAGGTCGGATCCATCAGCAGCGTCCGTCGCACCCTCGGCGAGGAGGCCCGAACCCTCGGCAGCCTTCGCCGCCCCGGCAGATAGCTCATCCGAACCGCCGGCGAGGAGCCTCGCCCCGTCGAGAAGGGCACCCGTGCCAGCGGCCAGGTCGCCAGTACCCGCGGCGAGAGTGCCCGTGCCCTCTGCGAGGTCGCCCGCACCGGTGACCAGTCGACCCGCACCGGCATCGAGGTCGGTCGCACCGGAGTCCAGCTGTGAAAGCCCGCTAGTCAGCTCGCTGCTCCCTTGCACCGCGGATTCTGCACCAGCGGACAGAGCAACGACACCCGCGGCGGCCGCAGCGATGCCCGTCTGCAGCTTGACCAGACCGGCTTGAACCGCAAGCAGTCCGTCCCGCGCCTTGGTGGCTCCCGTCGTCAACGTCTGAGCACCAGTCTTCGCCTCACCCAGTCTGGCCGCCAGCTGATTTGCACCAGGAATGAGCTGGGTGTTGAGGGCACCGATCGCACCGGACACACCTGCACTGACCTGCTGCAAGCCGCCGATCGCCCCGTTCAGCGATGCCTTGGTGCTGGCATCCACACTGCCGAGGGTCCCAACAAGCTGCCCCACTGCGGCTTGGCAGTTCGGACCACAGTCACCAGAGGTTGCCACAGCGGCAACTGCACCTTGGATCCTCTCCGCGGAAGCGTTGCTCGCAACGGCTGCCTGCAAGCCACCGATGACCTGGGAGAGCCCAGCCTGCGACGGTGCGAGCGCGGTGTCCCGCACGGAGGTCAGCCCACCGCTGATCGTGGCGGCTCCCGTCTGAGCCTCGCCGAGGCCGGCAGCAAGCTTGGCCAGCCCGCCCACGAGCGATGCTGGGTTGTCCGCGTTTCCCAAGCCCAGGATCAATTCATCGACCCCGGCCTTGAGTGCCGCTGCACCAGCCTCGGCAGCCGGGAGACCCTCCACTGAGCCAAGGGTGTCGAGACCATCGCTGATCTGGCTGAGACCGCCAGTCAGTTGCTGGCCACCGGCGAGTGCAGCCCCAGTGCCGGCGCGCAGGCGCTCCGTGCCGTCCTTGAGCTCACCCGTGCCGCTGGCCAGGCGACCTGCACCGGCGTCGAGCTTCCCAGCACCCTCGTCAAGCGCGGAAGCACCGGCGTCGAGGTCACCCGCTCCGCCGGCTAGCTTGCCGCTTCCGTCGGCCAACTGCTCGGCGCCCTCATTGAGGTCGCCGAGGCCGTCGGCGAGTTCACCCGCGCCCGCGTCGAGGCGACCCAGCCCAGCCTGGAGCTCCGCTGCACCGTCTGCAAGCTCCTGCGACCCCGGCGCTGCTTCGTCGACGAGACCGTCAGAGAGCTCGGACGCGCCGTCCCGCAGCTTGACCAGACCGGCGAGCAGGTCGCCGGCGCCGTCGCGCAGCTTCAGCAGGTTGGAGTCGATCTCCACGGCGCCGTTCGTCAGCTCCACGCCGGTTTCAGCGCCGCCCTTGTAGCTGCCGGCCGCGCTGGCGAAGCTGGGGCTCTCCAGGGGATTCACCGGGAGCGCTGACATGTCGGCGCGTGGCACGACGCCGTCGACGATGTCCGCGGTGTACCCGAAGGTTGCGGTGTCCGACCCGATCGGCGGGATGAGCGTCATCGTGAACGACATCTTCGTGCCGCCCTTGCCGTCGCCGGCCATGTTGGCCTGGCCGGAGGTGACGTTGTCGAAGCTCGGCGGGGCCACCGTCGTCAGTGACCCGACCATCGGCACCGGGACGTCGACCGTCTCCGTGATGGTGCCGCCCCTGCCGTCGTCGTAGGTCAGCTCCGTGGGCACGGCGCTGATGTTCTTGACGGTGTAGGACACCGACAGCTGACCGGACTCACCCACGATGTCGTCCGGGTCGATGGACTCGCCGTCCAGCTCGTACGAAACCGCCAGTGACAGCGGCAGGTCGCCGTCGAAGTCACTGACGGTCCGAAGCTCCTCGGTGCCGTCGACATCGACCGAGGTGACCTGGTTGCCGTCCTCGACGTCGAACCCGCCGAACCCCTCAAGGTTGCGCAGACCGTCGGTGGAGACCGGGTTGGACACGTCGACGGTGCCGTCGCCGGTCAACATGACCTGCTCGTAGACCCGCTGGGTCTCCACCGCACCGTCGGCGGAGGTGTAGACCTGCACGGTCTCGGTGTTGGTCACGTCCACGTCACCGTCCGCGGAGTCGGAGGCCGCTGCGGCCGATCCGACGCCCCAGGAAGCAACAACAGCGGTTGCCGTCACGACGGCAGCGACGTGGAGAGGCCGGCGCACGGAGCGGCGGGCGGCGTGGGTGGACGAACGGCTCATCGGGTCTGCTCCAGCGTGCGGTGGGAGGCCGGGTCTCCGGCCATGGGAAGGACGGGGTCGTTGAGCCGGCGCAGTGCATCGCCGTCATCTCGTTGCTGGGACGGCCCGGCGTGGCTGATGGCCCGTCCAGCGCCGAGTGCGGCCACCAGCACGAACCCGAGGGCGAAGGTGAGAGCCACCGCGGTGACGGTGTCGGTCGACGACGAGACCACTTCGCTCGGCGCTGCGGCAAACACAGACTCGTACGCACCGGCGAGGCCGGCTGCGCCGAGGAGGGTCGACCACAGGGCGATACGCCCCACGCTGGCGGCCGCGGCGGCCGTGCACCATGCGATCACCAGTGCCACCGATACGGCGACGCCGATGGTCGTGTCGGGCAACGCCGCGGCACGTACCAGGTAACCCACCCAGGCGATCAGCAGGCCTGCGACGAACCCGCCGAGGCGCCACGCCGGTGTGCTGCCGGGCGCTAGGCCGACGACTGCGCCGAGTGCGATGCCGAAGAGCGCGACAGACTCGACATCCAGGTCGAGCGCTCCGCTGATGATCACGGTCAGCGCTGCTGCGGCGGCGAGCAGCAGACCGGTCAGAAATGTTGTGCGCATGCGAAAGCGCCCCTCCCTGTGAAGTCCAGGCCACATGACAGGACCTGGGGGCTCACTCCCTCCCAGAAGCGAACTCACGGGTAACCTTAGGCCAAGACGTGGTGTCCGTCTCATTCCGCGCGCGTTTGCAGGCGATGAGATGAGGGGACAGCTGAGGGCGTCACCTAGTCTCGGGCCGTGACTGCCACGACGGATCGCCGCGAATCGCCGCCGGATCGCCGCGGGGTCCCCGCGGTCCTCCGCAGCAGCGCGGGCATCGCGATCGCGATGGCGGTCATGAACGTCGCGACGTACGCGTTCCAGATGATCTCCGCGCGTCTGCTCGGGCCCACGCAGTACGGAGCCGTCGCCTCACTCATGGCGTTGCTCATGGTGGTCGCGGTACTGCAGCTGGGTCTCCAGGCCACCGCCGCACGCCGGGTGTCTGCCGATGTGTCCCATGTCGAGCAGATCGAGAGGGTCGTCCTCGGTGTGAGCTGGCGGGCGGCGTGGGGCCTGGGTGCGGTGATGCTGGCCCTGTCACCTGTTGTCACGCAGGTGCTCCAGCTCGATTCGATCTGGCCCGCTGTGCTGCTGGCGGTCTCTGCCGTGCCACTGACCGTGATGGGCGGTCAAGCAGGCATCCTGCAAGGCGAACGACGGTGGCTCCCCCTCTCGCTGATCTACCTGGGGGTCGGTGTCCCGCGGGTGGTCCTCGGCACGGTGTGCCTCGTCGTGGCGCCTTCCGAGACCAGCGCGATGGTCGGCGTGATGCTCGGGCTGTTCGTACCTGCCCTCGTCGGATGGTGGGTCCTACGACCCGCACGTGAGGGTGGCGCCGACCCAGCCTCGAGTCGGCACCACGAGACCGGCCCCGTACTCAAGGAGGCGACCCTCGCCTCGGCCGCACTCCTGGCGTTCTTCGCGCTCACGAACGCCGACATCGTGGTCGCCCGCAACGTCCTCGACTCCCATGACGCCGGTCTCTACGCCGCCGGCCTCATCGTGGTGAAGGCGGTGCTTTTCCTTCCGCAGTTCGTCGTCGTGGTGGCGTTCCCGGCAATGTCCACACCGGAGGAGCGGCGTCGGACGCTGGGCCGCAGCCTCGGACTGACCGCTGCGCTGGGTGTGCTCTGCACCGGCGGCGCGTGGCTTCTCGATGACCTGGCAATCGTGTTCGTGGGCGGCGGTGAGTACGCGGACGTCGAGGGCTCCCTCTGGGTCTTCGCCGTTCTCGGCACCTTGCTCGCCATGCTCCAGCTGCTGGTGTATTCGGTCCTGGCGCGGCAAGGCAAGCGATCGGCGGCTGTCGTCTGGCTGGCTGTCGCGGTGCTCGTGGCCTGCGCATCGGTCACGAGCTCCCTCGCCGGGCTCCTCACGACGGTCGTCGCTGTCGACAGCGGTCTGTTTGCCCTGCTGCTCGGGCTGAGCCTGTGGCGAATGAGGCGGCCCCCGGTCGAGACCCCGGTCGGGACCCCGGTCGGGCGCAGCGAGCCCGCGGCGTAGGACACCCGCGCGGTCCGAGCGGCCCAGCGGCGCCGGGCGTGGCCCCAGCGGGGCCCGGGTCAGTGCGCGGCGTCGTGCCAGCTGTGGCCGGTGCCGACGGAGACGTCGAGCGGCACCGCGAGGTCGGCGGCGCTGCCCATCTCGGCGCGCACCAGCGCCTCGAGGGCCTCGGCCTCCCCGGTCGCGACCTCGAACACCAGCTCGTCGTGCACCTGCAGCAGCATCCGCGAGCGCAGGCCCTGCGCGGCCAGGCCACGCTCGACGCGCAGCATCGCCACCTTGATCAGGTCGGCGGCGGAGCCCTGGATGGGGGCGTTCAGCGCCATCCGCTCCGCCATCTCGCGGCGCTGGCGGTTGTCGCTGGTGAGGTCGGGCAGGTAGCGGCGCCGGCCCATGATCGTCTCGGTGAACCCCGAACGGCGGGCCTCGTCGACGATGCCGCCGAGGTACTCGCGGATGCCGCCGAAGGTCTCGAAGTACTCCTCCATCAGCCCCCGCGCCTCGCCCGGCTCGATGCCGAGCTGCTGCGACAGGCCGAACGCCGACAGCCCGTAGGCCAGGCCGTAGTTCATCGCCTTGATCTTGGCGCGCTGCTCGCTGGTGACCTCGTCGGCGGGGGTGTCGAAGACCCGCGCCGCGGTGATGGAGTGGAAGTCGCGCCCGGAGCGGAAGGCCTCGATGAGCAGGTCGTCCTCGGAGAGGTGGGCCATGATCCGCATCTCGATCTGGCTGTAGTCGGCGGTCATCAGCGACTCGAAGCCGCCGCCGCCGACCACGAAGCCCTCGCGGATGCGGCGGCCCTCCTCGGTGCGGACCGGGATGTTCTGCAGGTTGGGGTCGGTGCTGGAGAGGCGGCCGGTCGCGGCGATGGTCTGGTTGAACGTCGTGTGGATGCGCCCGTCGGGGGCCACGGTCTTCAGCAGGCCCTCGATGGTCTGGCGCAGCCGGATCACGTCGCGGTGGCGCAGCAGGTGGAGCAGGAACGGGTGCTCGGTCTTCACGTAGAGCGCCTGCAACGCGTCGGCGTCGGTGGTCCAGCCGGTCTTGGTGCGCTTGGTCTTGGGCATGTCGAGCTCGTCGAAGAGCACGACCTGCAGCTGCTTGGGCGAGCCGAGGTTGATCTCCTTGCCGATGACGGCGAAGGCCTCCTCGGCGGCCTGCTTCACCTCGGTGCCGAAGTGGGCCTCGAGCGACTCGAGGTGGTCGGTGTCGACGGCGATGCCCACCTGCTCCATGCGGGAGAGCAGCGCCACCAGCGGCAGCTCGACGTCGGCCATCAGCTCGCGGCCGCCGTGCTCCTCCACGGCGGTGTCGAGGGCCTCGGCGAGGTCGAGGACGGCCCGGGCGCGCAGCATCGCGACGTCGGCCACCGCGTCGTCCTCGTCGAAGAGCAGGCCCTGCTCGCCCTCGGTCTCCTCGCGCAGCTCACGGCGCAGGTAGCGCAGGGTGAGGTCGGCGAGGTCGTAGGAGCGCTGGTCGGGGCGCACGAGGTAGGCCGCGATCGCGGTGTCGCTCTGCAGTCCGTGCAGCGGCCAGCCCTGCGCGGCCAGCGCGAGCATCGGGCCCTTGGCGTCGTGGAGCACCTTGGGCCGCTCCGGGTCGGCCAACCACGCCGCGAGCGCTGCGTCGTCGTCGGGGGTGAGGGTGGCGACCTCGAGGTAGGCGGTGGCGTCGTCGGCCCCGGCCAGCGCCAGCCCGTCGACGCGCCCGGAGCCGGCGCCCCAGGCGCCGCGCACGTGCACCCCGACGACGCCGGTGCCGCGCTCGGCGAGCCACGGGGCGACCTCGTCGGCGCCGAGGGTGGTGCCCTCCACCTCGAAGCCCGGGCCCTCCAGCTCCTCCTCCGACGACAGCGTCTCGAACAGCCGGTCGCGCAGCACGCGGAACTCCAGGCCGTCGAAGAGGGTGTGCACCTCCTGGCGGTCCCAGGGGCGCACGGCGAGCTCGTCGGGGTGCAGCTCGAGCTCGAGGTCGCGCACCAGCGCGTTGAGCTGACGGTTGCGGATGACGTCGCCGAGGTGGGCGCGCAGGTTGTCACCGGCCTTGCCCTTGACCTCGTCGGCGTGGGTGATCACGTTGTCGAGGCCGTCGTAGGTGGTGATCCACTTCGCCGCGGTCTTCGGGCCGACGCCGGGGATGCCGGGCAGGTTGTCGGAGTCCTCCCCCACCAGCGCGGCCAGCTCGGGGTAGCGGTGCGGCGGCACGCCGTACTTGGCCTCCACGGCCTCCGGGGTCATCCGCGCGAGGTCGGAGACGCCGCGCATGGGGTAGAGCACGGTGGAGGACTCGGTGACCAGCTGGAGGGAGTCGCGGTCGCCGGTGAGCACCAGGACGTCCATGTCGGCGGCCAGCGCCTGGGTGACCAGGGTCGCGATGATGTCGTCGGCCTCGTAGCCCTCCTTCTTCAGGTAGGGCACGTGGAGGGCGTCGAGCACCTCCTCGATCAGCGGCAGCTGGCTGCTGAACTCCCCCGGCGTCTTGTTGCGACCCGCCTTGTACTCGGCGTACTGCTCGAGGCGGAAGGTCTGGCGCGAGACGTCGAAGGCCACCGCGAGGTGGGTGGGCTGCTCGTCGCGCAGCACGTTGATCAGCATCGAGGTGAAGCCGTAGACGGCGTTGGTGTGCTGGCCCGTGGAGGTCGAGAAGTTGTCGACCGGCAGGGCGAAGAACGCGCGGTAGGCCAGCGAGTGGCCGTCGAGCAGCAGCAGTCGCGGACGGGCGGGCGCGGCGGTCGTGGAGCTCTTCACGGGCACCCGGCGACTCTAGCCGTCACGACGGACAGCCCCTCCCTCGCGGCGCGTAGGTTGACGCCCATGAGCGAGCAGACACCGGCACGGTCGGTCGAGGACCTGATGGCGAGCATGCCCCACGGGATGGGCCGGCTGAACGAGAAGATGGGCATCGAGGTGCTCGAGGCCAGCGTGGAGCGGGTCGTGGCCACCATGCCGGTGGAGGGCAACACCCAGCCCTACGGCCTGCTGCACGGCGGCGCGTCGGTGGTGCTGGCCGAGAGCCTGGGCTCGGTGGGCTCCGCGCTGCACGCCGAGCCGCTGGGCAAGGTCGCCGTGGGCGTCGACATCAACGCCACCCACCACCGCTCGGCCACCGGCGGCACGGTCACCGGCACGGCGACTCCGGTGCACCTGGGCCGCTCGTCGGCCTGCTGGGAGGTCGTGGTCACCGACGAGCGCGGCAAGCGGGTCTGCACCTCGCGGATCACCTGCGCGCTGGTGCCGAAGGAGACGCTCGGCATGTGACCGCCGGGCCGGCGGGTCAGCCGGTCTGGGCCTCGGCGCGCCGGCGCGAGCGCCGCGCGGCGAGCACCTGGCCGCGCTGGTGGCGCGAGGCGCCACGGGTGGCGCCGGGTCGCTGCGCCTCGATCTTGCCGCGCACGACGGCGGTGGCGGCCAGGCGCAGCGTGGCCTGCGGGCCGAGGGCCAGGCGGGCCATGAAGCGGTTGGCGTCGCGGGAGCCCGCCGACGCCGCGGTCATCACGTGACCCACGCCGAGCTCCTCGGCGAACGCGACGGCCGACTCCATCAGGGTGCGCCCGACGCCGTGGCGCCGGAAGCACGGCAGCACGTGCGGGGAGCAGGCCTGCACGACCGGCTCGAGGTTGAGGGGGCTGACCGTGGTCAGCCGCAGGAAGACCGCACCGGCGGGCTCCCCGTCGTACTCCGCGACGAGCAGGCGCTGGTCGGGCGACTCCAGGGCGGTCTTGATGACCACCTCGACGTCGGCCATCTGGTCCTGGGTGTCGGCGTGGCGCAGCGAGTCGGTCCAGATGCCGGCCAGGAACAGCGCGTCGCCGACCTCGGCGGGCCGCAGGGACACCAGCGAGCGGAACATCGTCTCGGGCCTCCCCCGACCCCGATCGGGGTCCTCGTCTCGTCCCGCCGGGTCCGGCAGGAGCGTCGCACCGGGGCGAGACTACGCTCCCCCACGTCGCAGCCCCAGCCAGGCATCGGGAGGAGTGGGCGTGGTCCCCGGAACCGGCACCCTGGTCAACGTCGTGGCGGTCCTGCTCGGCGCCGGCGCCGGCGTGCTGCTCGGCAACCGCCTCCCGGTGCGCACCCGCGAGCTGGTCACCGACGCCCTCGGGCTGGTCACCCTGCTCATCGCCGCCACCTCGGCCGCGCAGGTGCTCTCCCCGCGCCTGGCGGCGGTCGTCGGCGACAGCGCGCCCATGCTGATCGTGCTCGGCGCGATGCTGCTCGGCGGCATCGCGGGCTCGCTGCTGCGCCTCGAGCAGCGGGTGGAGGGCCTCGGCGGCCGGCTGCAGCGCCGCCTCGGCGGCACGCCCGGGGACACCACCTCCACCGGTACGGCGGAGCGCCACCGGTTCGTGGAGGGCTTCGTCGTGGCGTCGCTGGTGTTCTGCACCGGGCCGCTCACCATCCTGGGTGCGCTCAACGACGGCCTGGGCAACGGCGCCGAGCAGCTCTACCTGAAGTCGGTGCTCGACCTGTTCGCCGCGATGGCGTTCGCGGCGTCGTTCGGGTGGGGCGTGGCCGCCTCCGTGCTGACCGTGGTGGTCGTGCAGGGCGGGCTGACGCTGGTGGGCCTCGGCCTGGGCGACGTCCTGCCCGACGCCCACCTCGACGCCGTCACCGCCACCGGCGGCCTGCTGCTGGTGGGGGTGGCGCTGCGCCTGCTGCGCATCCGGGAGGTGGCCGTGGCCGACCTGCTGCCGGCGCTGCTGGTCGCTCCCCTGCTGGTCACGCTGGTCGCCGCCGCGCGCTGAACGGGCCGTGCCGGACCCTGTGCTCCCTCCGGCGCGGGGCGCCGGGCGCAACGCGACTGTGCTCGTGTCGTTACCTCAAGTGCTGTTCGCCGGGGCCCCGACCCAATAAGGTTCACGGGCGCCGACGCCCCGGGAGATCCGGAGGTGGCGCACCACACCCGGCGTGACGCGCGGCCATCCCGCGCGGCGAGCACAGCCCGAGGCCGACAGGAGCCACATGCACACCGGTCACACCAAGGCGACAGGGAGATCGCTGCTGCGAGCCCTCGTCCTGCTGATGGTCACCCTCACCGTCTCCCTCGGCCTCGCGGCCGGGCCCGCCCAGGCGGGCGGCACCGGCGAGACCACCGAGAAGACGGTCACCGGACGCCTCGTCAACTCCGCCGCCGACGGCGCACCGGTCGAGGGCGTGGTGGTCACCGTGACACCGCCCGGCGCCGAGCCCGTCACCGGCGAGACCGACGCCGAGGGCGTCTTCACCATCACCTTCGAGTCCGCCCCCGGCCCGGTGACCGTCGAGCTCGACGAGTCGACGCTGCCCGAGGGCGTGACGATGCGTCCGGGCGCCTCGACCACGAACACCCTGGAGAGCGGGCTCAGCACGCTCAACACGACGTTCCTCATCGGCCCCGACAACCGCGAGGTCGAGACGGCCTGGGACCGCGTGCCCGGCCTGATCTACAGCGGGCTGCTCTTCGGCCTCATCCTCGCGATGGCCGCCCTGGGCCTGTCGATGGTGTTCGGCACCACCGGCCTGACCAACTTCGCCCACGGCGAGCTGGTGACGTTCGGCGCGATGACGGCCTACTTCCTCAACGTCGCCGGCGTGCCATTCCTGCTCGCGGTGCCGCTGACGGTGGTGGTCGCGATGGGCTTCGGCTGGCTGCAGGACAGCGTGCTGTGGCGCCCGCTGCGCCGGCGCGGCATCGGCCTGATCGCGGCGATGATCGTGACCATCGGCCTGCAGTTCTTCCTGCGCAACATCTACGCCTACCTCACCGGCTCGCGGCAGGAGAACTACGACGAGTACCTGACGCCCGACGGCAAGGACGCGTTCGGCCTGTTCACCTACACCACCCGCGACATCATCATCGCCATCACCTGCGTCGTGGTGCTGACGGTGGTCATCCTGGGCCTCTCCTACACCCGCCTCGGCCGCGCCACCCGCGCCGTCGCCGACAACCCCGCGCTCGCGGCGTCCACCGGCATCAACGTCGACCGGGTCATCTCGCTGGTCTGGATCGTCGGCACCGCGCTCGCGGCGCTGTCGGGGGTGTTCCTGGGCTTCCAGCTCGGCGTGACCTACCAGATCGGCCAGCTCGTGCTGCTGCTGCTCTTCGCGGCCTGCTGCGTGGGTGGCCTCGGCTCGGTGTGGGGCGCCCTGGTCGGCAGCCTCATCATCGGCGTGCTGATCGACCTCTCCACCGTCGTCATCCCGTCCGACCTCAAGAACGCCGGAGCCCTGCTCCTGCTGATCGTCATCCTGCTCGTCCGTCCCCAAGGCCTGCTGGGCCGCCGGGAACGGATCGGCTGAGGCGGAAGGAAGACCATGGACCTCATCACCACCCCGCTCCACGACGCGTTCACCCCGATCGCGATCTCCTACGTGCTCGCAGCCATGGGGCTCAACATCCACTTCGGCTACACCGGCCTGCTGAACTTCGGCCAGGCCGCCTTCGCCGCCGCCGGCGCCTACGCGATGGCCGTCGGGATCGCCTCGTTCGACCTGCCGCTCGGCGTGGCGCTGCTGCTCGGCATCCTCGCCGCGGTCGCGCTCGCGCTGATCATGGGCATCCCGACGCTGCGCCTGCGCGCCGACTACCTCGCCATCGTGACGATCGCCGCCGCGGAGATCCTGCGGCTGATCTTCACCACGTCGTTCAAGGACTACTTCAACGCCCGCGACGGCGTCAGCGGCTTCACCGGCAGCTTCCGCGACCTCAACCCCTACCCCGCCCTCGACGACGGCTTCCTCTCCTTCGGTCGCAACGACCTGTGGGTCATGACGGTGGGCTGGATCGTCGTCGTGCTGGTCTGCCTCTTCGTGTTCGTCCTGATGCGCAGCCCCTGGGGCCGCGTGCTCAAGAGCATCCGAGAGGACGAGGACGCCGTGCGCTCGCTCGGCAAGAACGTCTACTCCTACAAGATGCAGGCGCTCATCCTCGGTGGCGTCATCGGCGCCCTCGGCGGCTTCGTCGGGGCGCTCGGCCCGGCCTCGGTGCAGCCCGACACCTTCAGCACCGACTTCACGTTCATCGCCTTCACCATGCTCATCCTCGGTGGCGCCGCCCGCGTGCTGTCGCCGGTCATCGGTGCCGTGATCTTCTGGGCGCTGCTGTCGTTCCTCGGGGTGGCCCTGGAGATGCTGACCAACAACGGGCTCATCCCCGAGGCACTGATGGACAACACCCAGATCGGCAACGTCCGCTTCGCCGCCGTCGGCCTGGCGCTGATGCTGCTGATGATCTACCGCCCGCAGGGAATCTTCGGGGACAAGAAGGAGATCGCGATCGATGCCCGCTGACACCACACCCGCCCCGACGGGGCGCGACGCCGCGGCGGCCGCCCTGGCCGGCCTGGCCCGCGAGCCCGGCGTCCCCAAGCCCGACCCCGTGGTCACCGTCGACAACATCACCCGCCAGTTCGGTGGCCTGAAGGCCGTCGACGTCGACCACCTCGAGATCCAGCGCGGCGTCATCACCGCGCTCATCGGGCCCAACGGCGCCGGCAAGACGACCTTCTTCAACCTGCTGACCGGCTTCGACCAGCCCGACACCGGGGAGCGCTACTTCAACGGCAAGTCGCTCAAGCGGGTCTCGGCCTCCAAGGTCGCCCGGATGGGCATGGTCCGCACCTTCCAGCTCACCAAGGTGCTCTCCAAGCTGACCGTGCTGGAGAACATGCGCCTCGGGGCCACCGGCCAGCGCGGTGAGCGCTTCTGGGCCGGGCCGTTCGCGTTCCTGTGGCGCGCCCAGGAGGACGCCAACACCGTGCGGGCGCGCGAGCTGCTGGCCCGCTTCAAGCTCGACGCCAAGGAGTCCGACTTCGCGGGCTCCCTCTCGGGCGGGCAGCGCAAGCTCCTCGAGATGGCGCGCGCACTGATGGTGGAGCCCGAGCTGGTGATGCTCGACGAGCCGATGGCCGGGGTCAACCCCGCCCTGAAGCAGTCGCTGCTGGGCCACGTGAAGTCGCTGCGCGAGGAGGGCATGAGCGTGCTCTTCGTCGAGCACGACATGGACATGGTGCGCGACATCTCCGACTGGGTCGTCGTGATGGCCCAGGGCAAGGTGATCGCGGAGGGCCCGCCCGACTCGATCATGGCCGACCAGCGCGTGATCGACGCCTACCTCGGCGCCCACCACGACACCGACATCCGCGAGCTCGACCCCGACCTCCTCGCGGCCGAGGCCGAGGCCGAGATCCTGCCCGGCAAGGAGACCCGATGAGCACCGACCCCACCCCCGGCTCCCCCGGAGACCGCACCGGGGCGAGCGAGCCCTCGGGCGCCACGGCCGTCTCGTCGGCGTCGGCGGTCGAGCGTGCCGCCGAGGAGCGGGCCGCCGCGGCCCGCACCGCCCACCTCGCGGCCGCCGACGGCGCCGTCCTGCGCGCCGACAACCTGATCGCGGGCTACCTGCCCGGGGTCAACATCCTCAACGGCGCCGACCTGTACTGCCAGCCCGGCGAGCTCGTCGGCATCATCGGTCCCAACGGCGCCGGCAAGTCGACGCTGCTCAAGGCGCTCTTCGGCCTGGTGAAGGTGCACACCGGCACCGTCCTGCTCCGCGGCGAGGAGGTCACCAACCAGCGCGCCGACAGCCTGGTCAGCAAGGGCATCGGGTTCGTGCCGCAGAGCGACAACGTCTTCCCGAGCCTGACCATCGCCGAGAACCTGCAGATGGGCTGCTACCAGGCCCCGTCGAAGTACACCGAGCGCTTCGACTTCGTGACCTCCATCTTCCCCGCGCTCGGGACGCGTCGCGCCCAGCGGGCCGGCTCGCTCTCGGGCGGTGAGCGGCAGATGGTCGCCATGGGCCGCGCGCTGATGATGGAGCCGTCGGTGCTGCTGCTCGACGAGCCCTCGGCGGGCCTCTCCCCCGTCATGCAGGACGAGGTGTTCATGCAGACCCGGGCGATCAACCGCGCCGGCGTCTCCGTGGTCATGGTCGAGCAGAACGCCGCGCGCTGCCTGCAGATCTGCGACCGCGGCTACGTGCTCGACCACGGCCGCAACGCCTACACCGCCACCGGCCGCGAGCTCGCCACCGACCCCAAGGTCATCGAGCTCTACCTCGGCACCCTGGCCAAGAAGGCCTGAGCCGCAGCTCACCGCCGTACGCCGCGCCCGTCCCCTGCTGGGGGCGGGCGCGTGTGCGTTGCGGGTTTCACCGGACATCCGGTGAAACCCTTGGTTGTCGGCCGAAGCCTCGGTCGACAACCAAGGGTTTGCCCCGACAACCCTGCTGCGGACCGGTGACGCCGCGCGCCCGCTGAGCGCGGTTGCCAGGACACCCGCTGGGCTGCTGCGCGGCCGCCCGGCTGCTGCCCCAGCTGCACGGCCAGCCGACGTGTCCTGCTGGCGTACGACGCCGCGGCACGGGGCCCGGGGACGCACGAGGGCCCCGGGTGCTCGCGCGCCCGGGGCCCTGGTGGTGGAACGGTGGATCAGTGGTTCAGCAGGTCACTCGCCCTGGCCGAGACCGGCCTTGATGAGCTCGGGGACGATCTTCTTCGTCTCGTCGAAGGCGATGAGGACGATCGCGTCGGGGTCCTCGGCCGCGATGGCCTGGACCTCGGAGCTGAAGGTCGCCGCGTCGGGGGCGTAGAGCTGGCTCGACACGACCGTGCCGCCCGCCTCCTCGTAGAAGTTCTGGACGTTCTCGGCCAGCGCCTCGCCGTAGGAGTCCTGGCGGGCCAGGATCGCGATGTTCTGCTTGCCGTCACCGATGAGCGTGGAGGCCATGACCTGGCCCTGCAGCACGTCGGAGGGCGCGGTGCGGAAGTACAGGCCCTGGTCGTCGTAGGTGTCGAACGCCGTGGAGGTGTTCGCCGGGGAGATCTGGGCGACGCCGGCCTGGGTGATCTTGTCGATGACGCTCAGCGACACCGAGGACGACGCGGCACCGACGATGATGTCGACGTCGTTGCCGAGCAGGCTGTCCACCGACGAGGGGGCGATGTTCGGGGTGCCGTCGCCGGAGTCGGCGCGCACGGCGTCCGGGACGTCCTTGCCGAGGACGCCGCCGCCGGCGTTGATCTCCTCGATGGCGAGGTCGACGCCCGCGAACTCCGGGGGGCCGAGGAAGGCGAGGTCACCGCTCGAGGGCAGCAGGGTGCCGACGGTGAAGGTGCCGTCGCCCTTGGCCGGCTGGCCCTGGATCTGCTGCTCGGGCTTGACCTCGGCCTCGTCGGGGATCTCACCGGTGATGAAGTCGACCGGCGCGTAGTTGTTGTCGGCGCCGTACTCGAAGACGCCGATGGTGGCCGCCGAGGGGCTACCGGTCGAGTTCAGGTCGATGGGGCCCGAGACACCGTCGTAGTCGATGTCGGTGCCGTCGGCGAGGAGGTCGGCGCACGCCTTGAACTCGGTGCACTTCTCGCCCTCGGAGGTGACGGCCTGCATCTCGCTGCCCACGGCCGTGCCGGAGTCGTTGTCGGCGGCGATCGCGGCGAGGGCGCCGACGATGGTCGCGTCGTAGGACTCGGGACCGTAGGTGAAGTCCTTGAGCTTGGGGTTGATCTCGAGCATCCGCTTGCGGAAGTCGTCGCCGAGCTCGGCACCGGGGTAGGTGGCCTTCACGCCCTCGAGCGTGCCCCCCTCGAAGTCCTCGCTGTAGTTCGCGGTGTTGCCGTCGACGAAGTACAGCTGCATGCCGGCGCCGGCGTCCGCGGAGGCGCTGGTCGAGGAGCTCGAGTCCGCGCTGGGCGTGGACTCGGAACCCTCGTCGCTGCTGTCGCTGCCGCACGCGGCGAGCACCAGCATGGTCGACATCGACACGAGCCCGAGTCGCGCAATCTTGGTGGGGCGGTTCATAAACCCTCCGGTTTGTGTCTGGGGTCAGCGGCACGATCGCCGGTGATCCTGGTCAAAGTAGCGTCACCGGGTGCCCTCGCAGGGCCTGCTCCTACCTCGTTGTCAAGTTGTGACCTGCCTGTGGCACCCCGGACGCCCTCCGGCGACGAACCACGAGGTCGTCGACGACCGGTCGTGGGGCGTCGTACGCCGGGTCGCGGCCGGTCGTGCGGGGGCGCGAGGCGCCGTGACGTCAGGAGCCGGCCGCCAGGCCGGGGCCGTGGGTGACCACGCCGTCGGCGACCTGACGCATCGAGAGACGCAGGTCCATCGCGGTCTTCTGGATCCAGCGGAACGCGTCGGGCTCGGAGATGCCGAGCTGCGCCTGCAGGATGCCCTTGGCGCGGTCGACGGCCTTGCGCGTCTCGAGCCGGTCGGTGAGGTCGGCGACCTCGGCCTCCAGCTGCTGCACCTCGGCGAACCGGCTGACCGCCATCTCGATGGCCGGCACCAGGTCGCTCTGGGTGAACGGCTTGACCAGGTAGGCCATCGCACCGGCGTCGCGGGCGCGCTCGACCAGCTCGCGCTGCGAGAACGCGGTCAGCATGACCACGGGCGCGATCCGCTGCCCCGCGATGGACTCCGCGGCCGCGATCCCGTCGAGCACCGGCATCTTCACGTCCAGGATCACCAGGTCGGGTCGCAGCTGCTCGGCCAGCTCGACGGCCCGTGCCCCGTCGCCCGCCTGACCCACGACGTCGTAGCCCTCCTCGCTGAGCATCTCGGCGAGGTCCATGCGGATCAGCACCTCGTCCTCGGCGATGACCACCGTGCGGGTGCGGGGCGAGGCGGGGGCGGCGGGCTCGGTCACGGCGACAGGTTATCGGCCACCGCGGCCCGAGGGAGCGCCAGGCGACCGTCGTCGACGCCCGCTCCGGCGCCGGACCCCGGAGCGGCTAGGCTCTGCCTCGCTCAGCCGGGTTGGCGGAATGGCAGACGCTGTGGCCTCAAAAGCCATTGTCCGAGAGGGCGTGTGGGTTCGAGTCCCACACCCGGCACCGCACGACGTCGTACGCCGCCGTCGCACCACCGTGGCGTCGTCCGCGGGCTGTCGGCGGTCTGCCGGACGATGTCTGTGTGACTCCCCACGTCCGCCCCGCTGCGACGGTCGCGGACGCGTTGGCCGCCTTCGACGCGGTCATGCCCGACGCAGTGAACGCAGCCCAGCACGGGGTGGCGCTGACGACGCTGCGGCGGTGGCGTCGCGACTACCGACGTCGTGGGAAGCAGCGCGGACAGGGCCACACCAGCGTGCCCTGTCCGCGGTGCGAGGGCGGGGTGCTCGACGACGCGGCGTATGCGGAGCTCCTCGGCTGGTACCTCGGCGACGGGTACATCTCCACGCAGCGCCGCTCCGTGTTCGGCCTGCACGTCCACAACGACCAGCGGTACCCGGAGGCCAACGCGCGGGTGGCCACCTTGATGGCGGCGGTCAAGCCGGGCGGACGCCCCCACGCACGCCACCGATCGGGCGCCGTCATCACCACCGTGTCGTGGAAGCACTGGCCCTGTCTGTTCCCCCAGCACGGCCCAGGTCGCAAGCACGAGCGGCTGATCGTGCTGGAGCAGTGGCAGCGCGCGGTGGTGGAGCAGCACCCCGCGGCCTTCCTGCGCGGCCTGTTCCACTCCGACGGGTGCCGAAGCGCCAACTGGGCCCAGCGCACCTCGGCCGACGGCACCGTGCGGCGACACGACTACCCCCGCTGGCAGTTCGTCAACGCCTCCGACGACATCCGCGGGCTGGCTGCTGGGCGCTCGACCTCGTCGACGTCCCCTGGCGCCGGTCGGCGATCCGCACCATCAGCGTCTCGCGGCGCAACGCCGTCGCGCGCCTCGACGTCCTGATCGGGCTCAAGGCCTGAGCGGGGCGGCGTCGTAGCCTGCGGGCATGGGACGACACGCCGCTCTCGGCGCGGGCGGCCTGGCGCTGCTGGCCGCCTGCAGCACGAGCACCGGGCAGCCGGGTGACCCGGCGCCGTCGCCGACGCACACCGAGCCCCGGCGCTGCGTGGTGGCCGACCCCGAGGGCGAGCTCATTCTCCAGCCCGGCGCGCTGACCGCGACCGGCCCGTGGCGCCTCGGCGAGGCGCGGCTCGTGGGCGCCGACAACCTCGAGGTGGTGGAGGTCGCCGTCACGCCCTTCTCGGGGCGCGCCGACATCACCGGCATCGTGCTCGACTACCCGCCGCTGGCCACCGCCGGCCTCGCCGACTCCCTGGCCAGCTGGGACGAGCGCGTCGCGCTGGAGGGCGCTGCGCTGGGCCCCGCCGACGGCCGGCACGCCGTGCTGCTCGCCGTGCGCCTCGTCGACCCGACGCGCGACGGACGGGTCGACGGGGTCGAGGTGGCGTGGACCGGCGCGGACGACGAGCCCGACGGGGTCGCGCTGGCGCAGCCGGTGCTGGTCAAGCCCCCCGGCGCGCTGTGCACCGTGGAGGACGTGGAGCGCCGCTAGACCCGCCCCGACCCGCCGGGCCGGGCCGGCGGGGCGGGACAGCGGGCCCTCAGGGTGCGACGCGGCGGTAGGCCGGGGTGACCTCGTTGATCGCGTCGCCCATGCGGTGGATGCGCAGCGCGTTGGTGGAGCCGGGGATGCCCGGAGGAGCACCGGCGATGATGACCACCAGGTCGCCCTCCTGCACGCGACCGATGCGCAGCAGCTGCTCGTCGACCTGGCGCACCATCTCGTCGGTGTGCTCGACCGAGGCGGTCTTGAACGTCTCCACGCCCCAGGTGAGCGAGAGCTGCGAGCGCACGACGGCCTCGGGGGTGAAGGCCAGGATCGGGATGGGGCCGCGCAGGCGCGACATGCGGCGCGCGGAGTCACCGGACTGGGTGAACGCCACGACGTACTTCGCGCCCACCCGCTCGGCCACCTCGCCGGCGGCCTTGGCGATCACACCGCCGTTGGTGTGGGGGTCCCAGTCGATGGCCTTCACGCCGGCCACCGCACCGGCCGAGAGGGCCTGGCGCTCGGTGGAGGCGATGATGCGGCCCATCGTCTCGACGGTGACCACGGGGTACTCCCCCACGCCGGTCTCGCCCGACAGCATCACGGCGTCGGCGCCGTCGAGCACGGCGTTGGCGACGTCGGAGGCCTCGGCGCGCGTGGGCGAGGGGCTCGAGATCATCGACTCGAGCATCTGGGTGGCGACGATGACCGGCTTGGCGTTCAGCCGGGCCTTCTGCACGATCTCCTTCTGCAGGAACGGCACGTCCTCGAGCGGGCACTCCACCGCGAGGTCGCCGCGGGCCACCATCACGCCGTCGAACGCCGCGATCACCTCGTCGAGGTTCTCGATGGCCTGGGGCTTCTCGATCTTGGCGATGACCGGGACGAGCACGCCCTCCTCGCGCATGATCGCCCGCACGTCGTCGGCGTCCTTGGCGTCGCGCACGAACGAGAGCGCGATGAAGTCGACCGAGAGGTGCAGCGCGAAGCGCAGGTCGGCCTTGTCCTTCTCCGACAGCGCCGGCACGGAGACCGCGACGCCGGGCAGGTTGATGCCCTTGTTGTCGCTGACCTTGCCGCCGACCAGCACCTCGGTGGTGACGTCGGTGTCGTCGACCCCGGTCACCCGCAGGCGGACCTTGCCGTCGTCGATGAGGATCGGGTCGCCGACGGCGACGTCGCCCGGCAGGCCCTTGTACGTCGTGCCGCAGCTCTCGATGTCGCCGGGCACGTCGCGGGTGGTGATGGTCCACACCTGCCCCCGTCGCAGCACCACGGGGCCGTCGGCGAAGCGCTCGAGGCGGATCTTGGGGCCCTGCAGGTCGGCGAAGATGCCGACGCCGTGACCGCTCGCGTCGGCCGCCTCGCGCACCAGCCGGTAGCTCTCGGCGTGGTCGGCGTGGCTGCCGTGGCTCATGTTCAGCCGCGCCACGTCCATCCCGGCGTAGACGAGCTCGCGGATCCGGCGCGGCGACGAGGTCGCGGGGCCGAGGGTGCAGACGATCTTTGCTCTACGCACCCCCTCACCCTAGCGAGTGGTTTGAACGTTCCAACACCTCTGCCACGTGAAATCGCGGTGCGGGGCCCCGTGGGGACCCCGCACCGCGACCGGGTGGGACTCAGACCGTGAGCGGCCGGTCGGTCGGGCGCACCGGCGCCGGCAGCGTCGTGGAGCCGGTGAGGAACGTGTCGACCCCCGCGGCGGCCGCGCGGCCCTCGGCGATGGCCCACACGATCAGCGACTGGCCGCGACCGGCGTCCCCGGCCACGAACACGCCCTCGACCGAGGACATGTACGACGCGTCGCGGGCGACGTTGCCGCGCTCGTCGAGGTCGACGCCCAGCTGCTCGACGACGCCGGTGGTCTCCGGGCCCGTGAACCCCATGGCGAAGAGCACCAGGTCGGCCGGGATCTCCCGCTCGGTGCCCTCGACCTCGGTGAGCCGGCCGCCCTCGAAGACGACGTCGCTGAGCACCAGGCCGGTGACCCTGCCCTCGTCGTCGCCGACGAAGCGCTTGGTCGAGACCGAGTAGACCCGCTCACCGGCCTCCTCGTGGGCCGAGGAGACCTTGAAGGTCATCGGGTACGTCGGCCACGGCTGGCCCGCCGGCCGGGCGCCGGGCGGCTCGGGCATGATCTCCAGCTGCGTGATCGAGGCCGCGCCGTGGCGGGTGGAGGTGCCGAGGCAGTCGGCGCCGGTGTCGCCGCCGCCGATGATCACGACGTGCTTGCCGGTGGCGGTCACCTGCCCCTCCACCTGCTCCCCGAGCGCGGCGCGGTTGGCCTGGGGCAGGAAGTCCATGGCCTGGTGGATGCCGTCGAGGTCGCGTCCCGGCACGTCGAGGTCGCGGGCGGTGGTCGCGCCCATGGCGAGCACGACGGCGTCGTAGCGCTCCTTGAGCCGGTCCCAGGTCAGCTCGCCGCCGACGTCGACCCCGGCACGGAAGACGGTGCCCTCGCGGCGCATCTGGTCGAGGCGGCGGTCGAGGTGCTTCTTCTCCATCTTGAACTCGGGGATGCCGTAGCGCATCAGCCCGCCCACCTTGTCGGCGCGCTCGTAGACCGCCACGGTGTGCCCGGCGCGGGTGAGCTGCTGCGCCGCGGCGAGACCCGCCGGGCCCGAGCCGACGACGGCGACGGTGCGGCCCGAGAGCCACTCCGGGGGCTGCGGGCGCACGAAGCCCGACTCCCACGCCTTGTCGATGATCGAGACCTCGACGTTCTTGATGGTGACCGGGTCCTGGTTGATGCCCAGCACGCAGGCGGTCTCGCAGGGCGCCGGGCAGAGCCGGCCGGTGAACTCCGGGAAGTTGTTCGTGGCGTGCAGGCGCTCGATGGCACCCTCCCAGTCGTCGCGCCACACCAGGTCGTTCCACTCGGGGATGAGGTTGCCCAGCGGGCAGCCCTGGTGGCAGAACGGGATGCCGCAGTCCATGCAGCGACCCGCCTGGGGCGAGATGATCGGCAGCAGCGCGCGGCCGACCCCGTCGGGGTAGACCTCGTTCCAGTCCTGGACGCGCTCCTCCACCGGGCGGCGGGGCGCGACCTTGCGCCCCTCCTTGAGGAATCCCTTGGGGTCAGCCATCGGCGCGGCCCTCCGTCATCTCGTGGGTCGTCTCGTGGGTCGTCTCGTGGGTGGTCCCGTGCTCAGCCATGGAGCGCCGCCATCATCGCGTCGGCGACCCGCGACTCGTCGAGGCCGTCGGCCTCGGCCTTCGCCTTGGCCTCCAGCACCGTGCGGTAGTCGCGCGGCATGACCTCGGTGAAGCGGGTCAACGACGTCGCCCAGTCGGCGAGCAGCTCGCCGGCGACCTCCGACCCGGTCTCCTCGAGGTGACCGCGCACCATCGACTCCAGCTCGCCAGCCGCCTCGCCGGTGACGGGACCGAGCTCGACGAGCTCGGTGTTCACCCGGGCGGGGTCGAGGTCGAGGATCCACGCCACGCCGCCCGACATGCCGGCCGCGACGTTGCGACCGGTCGCGCCGAGGACGACGACGCGCCCGCCGGTCATGTACTCGCAGGCGTGGTCGCCCACGCCCTCGGTGACCAGCCAGGCCCCGGAGTTGCGCACGGCGAACCGCTCGCCGACGCCGCCGCGGATGAACGCCTGGCCCGAGGTGGCGCCGTACGCGATCGTGTTGCCGGCGATGACCTGGTCCTGCGACCGGAACTGCGCGGAGCGGTCGGGGCGCACGACGATCCGCCCGCCCGAGAGCCCCTTGCCGACGTAGTCGTTGGCGTCGCCCTCGAGGCGCAGGGTGACGCCGCGGGGCAGGAACGCCCCGAACGACTGCCCGGCGGAGCCGAGGAACGTCAGGTCGATGGTGCCGTCGGGCAGCCCGGCGCCTCCGTGGCGCTTGGTGACCTCGTGGCCCAGGATCGTGCCGACCGTGCGGTGCACGTTGCGGATCGTGACCTGCGCCCGCACCGGCTCGCCCCGCTCGAGGGCGGGCTCGGCCAGGGGCAGCAGCTCGAGGACGTCGAGGGACTTCTCGAGGCCGTGGTCCTGGGTGGTGGTGTTGTGCAGCGCGGCGCCCTCGGGCAGCGCCGGTGCGTGCAGCACCGGGGCGAGGTCGAGGCCGGCGGCCTTCCAGTGGTCGACCGCGCGCTCGACGTCGAGTGCCGAGACCTGGCCCACGGCCTCCTCCAGGGTGCGGAACCCGAGCTCGGCGAGCAGCTCGCGCACCTCCTCGGCGATGTACTCGAAGAACGTCACGACGAACTCCGGCTTGCCGGAGAACCGCTCGCGCAGCACGGGGTTCTGCGTGGCGACGCCGACCGGGCAGGTGTCGAGGTGGCAGACCCGCATCATGATGCAGCCCGAGACCACCAGCGGGGCCGTGGCGAACCCGAACTCCTCGGCGCCCAGCAGCGCGGCGATGACGACGTCGCGCCCGGTCTTCAGCTGCCCGTCGGCCTGCACGACGATGCGGTCGCGCAGCCCGTTGAGCAGCAGGGTCTGCTGGGTCTCGGCGAGGCCGAGCTCCCAGGGACCGCCGGCGTGCTTGAGCGAGGTGAGCGGGGAGGCGCCGGTGCCGCCGTCGTGCCCGGAGATCAGCACCACGTCGGCGTGGGCCTTGGACACCCCCGTCGCGACCGTGCCGACGCCCGTCTCCGAGACCAGCTTCACGTGCACCCGCGCCTGCGGGTTGGCGTTCTTCAGGTCGTGGATGAGCTGGGCGAGGTCCTCGATGGAGTAGATGTCGTGGTGCGGCGGCGGGCTGATCAACGCGACGCCGGGCGTGGAGTGCCGGGTCTTGGCGATCCACGGGTACACCTTGTGACCCGGCAGCTGGCCGCCCTCGCCGGGCTTCGCGCCCTGCGCCATCTTGATCTGGATGTCGTCGGCGTTGGTGAGGTACTCCGAAGTGACGCCGAAGCGGCCGCTGGCCACCTGCTTGATCGCGCTGCGCCGCTCGGGGTCCTGCAGCCGGTCGGCGTCCTCGCCGCCCTCACCGGTGTTGGACTTCGCACCCAGCCGGTTCATCGCGATCGCGAGGGTCTCGTGGGCCTCGCCGCTGATCGAGCCGTACGACATCGCGCCGGTGGAGAAGCGCTTGACGATCTCGGAGACCGGCTCGACCTCCTCGATCGGCACGGGCGCGCGTCCCGCCGACGTGGCGTCCTTGAAGCGGAACAGCCCGCGCAGCGTCATCAGCCGCTCGGCCTGCTGGTCGACGCGCTCGGTGTACTGCTTGAACACGTCGTAGCGGCCCGCCCGGGTGGCGTGCTGCAGGCGGAAGACGGTCTCGGGGTCGAAGAGGTGGGGCTCGCCGTCGCGGCGCCACTGGTACTCCCCGCCCGACTCCAGCTCGCGGCGTCCGGCCGGCACGCCGCCGCGGGGGTACGCCGTGGCGTGGCGCCGGGCGACCTCCTCGGCGACGGTGTCGAGC
Organism: Nocardioides sp. FY1077; assembly: GCF_058681775.1. Taxonomy (NCBI): domain Bacteria; kingdom Bacillati; phylum Actinomycetota; class Actinomycetes; order Propionibacteriales; family Nocardioidaceae; genus Nocardioides; species Nocardioides sp. FY1077. Next base: position 351,882 of record NZ_JBZWDB010000003.1, read on the forward strand.
TCGATGCCGCCGAGCTGGGACGTCGTGCCGGTGAAGTAGCGGTCGACCACCGACTGCGACAGCCCGACGGCCTCGAAGATCTGGGCGCCGGTGTAGGAGGCCACCGTGGACACGCCCATCTTCGACATGACCTTCAGCACGCCCTTGCCCAGCGCCTTCACCAGGTTGGCGACGGCCTGCTCGGGCTCCTGGGTGACGTAGAAGCCCTCGCGGGCGAGGTCCTCGACCGACTCCATCGCCAGGTAGGGGTTGACCGCGGCCGCGCCGTAGCCGACCAGCAGCGCCACGTGGTGCACCTCGCGGACGTCGCCGGCCTCGACCAGCAGCCCGACCTGGGTGCGGGTCTTCTCGCGCACCAGGTGGTGGTGCACGGCGCCGGTGAGGAGCAGCGACGGGATCGGCGCGAGCTCGGCGGTGGCGTGGCGGTCGGAGAGCACGATGATGCGGGCGCCGTCGGCGATCGCGGCGCTGACCTCGGCGCAGATCTCGTCGAGGCGCGCGGCCATCGCCGTGCCCCCGCCCTCCACCTCGTAGGTGCCGCGGGCCACGTGGGTGATGAAGCCCGGCATGTCGCCGTCACGGTTGATGTGACGGATCTTGGCGAGGTCGTCGTTCGAGATCACCGGGAACGGCAGCACCAGCTGGCGGCACGACGCCGGGGTGGGGTCGAGCAGGTTGGCCTCCGGGCCGATCGTGCCGTTCAGCGAGGTGACGAGCTCCTCGCGGATCGCGTCGAGCGGCGGATTCGTGACCTGCGCGAACAGCTGCGTGAAGTAGTCGAACAACAGCCGCGGCTTCTCGCTGAGCGCGGCGATCGGGGTGTCGGTGCCCATCGAGCCGATCGGCTCGGCACCGCCGTTGGCCATCGGCGTCAGCAGCACCCGCAGCTGCTCCTCGGTGTAGCCGAAGATCTGCTGGCGCCGGGTGACCGAGGCGTGGGTGTGCACGACGTGCTCGCGGTCGGGCACGTCGTCGAGGTGCATCAGCCCGGCGTGCAGCCACTCCTCGTAGGGGTGCTCCGCGGCGAGCTCGGCCTTGATCTCCTCGTCCTCGACGATGCGGTGCTCGTCGGTGTCGACGAGGAACATCCGGCCCGGCTGCAGCCGGCCCTTGCGCACGATCGTGGCGGGGTCGAGGTCGAGGACGCCGACCTCGGAGGCCAGCACGACCAGGCCGTCGTCGGTCACCCAGTAGCGCGAGGGGCGCAGGCCGTTGCGGTCGAGCACGGCGCCGATCTGGGAGCCGTCGGTGAAGACCACGCAGGCCGGCCCGTCCCAGGGCTCCATCATGCTGGAGTGGAAGGAGTAGAACGCGCGGCGGGCGCGGTCCATCTCGGTGTGGTTCTCCCAGGCCTCCGGGATCATCATCAGCACCGCGTGCGGCAGCGAGCGCCCGCCCATGTGCAGCAGCTCGAGGACCTCGTCGAACGACGCGGAGTCGGAGGCGCCCGGCGTGCAGATCGGGTTGAGCCGCTCGAGGTCGCCGGGGATCAGGTCGGAGCGCAGCAGCGTCTCGCGGGCCCGCATCCAGTTGCGGTTGCCCATCACGGTGTTGATCTCGCCGTTGTGGGCGATGAACCGGAACGGGTGCGACAGCGGCCAGCTCGGGAAGGTGTTGGTCGAGAAGCGCGAGTGCACCACGGCCATCGCCGACATGACCCGCTCGTCCTTGAGGTCGGGGTAGACCTCGTCGAGCTGGGCCGGGGTGAGCATGCCCTTGTAGGCCAGGGTGCGCGACGACAGCGAAGGGAAGTACACGTCGGTCTCGCGCTCGGCGCGCTTGCGCAGGCAGAACGCGAGGCGCTCCAGTCCCATCCCGGTGACGCGGATGCCGGCGCCGGCGACGAAGACCTGGGCGAAGCTCGGCATCACGCCACGGGCGGTGCGGCCCAGCGAGCTCGGGTCGACCGGCACGTCGCGCCAGCCGAGGACCTCCAGGCCCTCCTCCGCCGCGATCGTCTCGACGGCGCGGCGGGTGGCGGCCACGTGGTCGGCGTCGCCCTGCAGGAAGGCGGTGCCGACGGCGTACGCGTGCTGCGGCGGCAGGTCGAAGTCGACCACCTCGCGCAGGAACGCGTCGGGCACCTGGATCAGGATGCCGGCGCCGTCACCGGAGTTGGGCTCGGCGCCGGCGGCGCCGCGGTGGTCGAGGTTGAGCAGCGCGATGATGCCCTTGCGGACGATCTCGTGGCTGGCGACGCCGGTCAGGGTCGCTACGAAGGCCACACCGCACGCGTCGTGCTCGTGGGCGGGGTCGTAGAGGCCTTGCGGCGGCGGGAATGCGTGCTGGTAGGGCACCGGGCGTTCTCCCGTCGTCGTCTGTGCCGGGCGTCCTCACCACGTCAGGACCGGGACGGCCGTGGTGGTGGAGCGGAGGAGCCGGCGAGGGGTGGGGCGATGGGGTGCGTGACGGTCAGCCGCACGACCCCGGACCGCGCTGCGGGGACGACGTTGGCCCTCGCGGTGACCTCAGGTTACCACTGCGTTTCGGGGCGGTCTCGCCCGCGAGCCGTGGCGGACGGCGCTCAGCCGGACGTCGGGCGGTCGCCGGCGGCGGCGTCCGCGTCGTCCGTCGCGGCGGCGTCACCTGCGTCGCCTGCGTCGGTCTCGTCGACCTCGTCGGCGGCGGGGCCGCGGCCCGGGCGGTAGACGTCGTCCTCGCGCCCGGGGTCGCGACGGGCGCTGAGCACGAAGTAGGCGAGCGCGGCGAGGAACAGCACGATCGAGACCCACACGTTGAACCGCAGGCCGCCGACGTCGGAGAGCTCGACGTCGTCGATGCGCAGCATCTCGATCCAGCCGCGCCCGGCGGTGTAGGCCATCACGTAGAGGGCGACGACGCGGCCGTGGCCGAGCCGGAAGCGCCGGTCGGCCCAGACGACCACGGCGAAGGCCAGCAGGTTCCAGACGACCTCGTAGAGGAACGTCGGGTGGAAGGTGGTGCCGGGTGCGTAGCCGGCGGCGCGGGCGGTGGCGTCGCTGACCTCGAGGGCCCAGGGCAGGTCCGTGGGACCGCCGAAGAGCTCCTGGTTGAACCAGTTGCCCCAGCGGCCGAGCGCCTGCGCCACCAGCACGCCCGGCGCCATCGCGTCGAGCACCGGCAGCAGCCGGATGCCGGCCACCCGCGCACCGATGACCGCGCCCACCGCACCGAGGGCGACGGCGCCCCACACACCGAGGCCGCCGTTCCAGAGGTAGAGCGCCTCGACGGGGTCGCGGCCCTCGCCGAAGTAGAGCCCGCTGTCGGTCGCGACGTGGTAGATCCGGGCGCCGACGAGGCCGAACGGCACCGCCCACACCGCGAGGTCCTGCACCTCGCCGGGGCGTCCGCCGCGGGCCACCCAGCGGCGTTCACCGATCCAGATGGCGGCGACGATGCCGAGGATGATCGACAGCGCGTAGCCGCGGATCGGCACGGGCCCGAGGTTCCAGGTGCCGTCGGAGGGGCTGGGGATCGACAGCGGCACGACCCCCGCCGTCCCGGCGAGCCCGGTCAGGTCGGCGAGCCCGGTGAGCAGGTCAGCGACCACGACGCACCCCCGCGGCGAGCTCCTCGGTCAGCGCGCCGAGCGCGGCCAGGCCGGCCCGGCGGTCGTCGGGGTGGTCGAGCAGGGTGCGCACGAAGGCCGAGCCCACGATCACGCCGTCGGCGTACGCCGCCACCTCGGCGGCCTGGTCGCCGGTGCTGACGCCGAGGCCGACCCCGATGGGCAGGTCGGTCGCGGCGCGGGTGCGTGCGACGAGCGGGCCGGCGAGGTCGCTGCTGGTCGTGCGGGCGCCGGTGACGCCCATGACCGCTGTGGCATAGACGAAGCCGCGGCAGGCGGCGGTGGTCATCGCGATGCGCTCCGGCGTCGACGACGGCGCGACCAGGAAGATCTTGTCGAGGTCGTGCTCGTCGGCGGCGGCGATCCACTCGGGCGCGGAGTCGGGGGTGAGGTCGGGCGTGATCAGCCCGGCGCCGCCGGCCGAGGCGAGGTCGGCGGCGAACCGGTCGACGCCGTAGCGCTCGACGGGGTTCCAGTAGGTCATCACGACGGTCGGCACGCCGGTGGCGGCGACCGCCTCGACCGTGCGCACGACGTCGGTGGTGCGCACGCCGCCCTCGAGGGCCTGCTGCGCCGCGGCCTGGATGGTGGGTCCGTCCATGACCGGGTCGGAGTAGGGCAGACCCACCTCGATCACGTCGCAGCCGGCGTCGACCATGACCCGCAGCGCCTCGATGCCACCGGCCACGTCGGGGTAGCCGGCCGGCAGGTAGCCCACCAGCGCGGCGCGGCCCTCGGCGCGGGCGGCGGCGAAGGCCGTGGCGACGGTCGCGCTCACAGCTGCTCCCCCGCGCCGCTGCCGTCGCCCTGCTCGCGCTCGACCGGGGCCGCGGTGTCGGGCTCGCCGACCGGGGCCTCGGTGACCTGCTCGGGGTCGGTGAGGCCGAAGTACTCGATCGCGGTGCCCATGTCCTTGTCACCGCGGCCGCTGAGGTTCACCAGCACCGTGGCGTCCGGGCCCTTCTCGGCCCCGAGCCGCTCGGCGACCCGGATCGCCCCGGCGACCGCGTGAGCGGTCTCGATGGCGGGGATGATCCCCTCGGTGCGGCTCAGCAGCGCCATCGCGGCCATCGCCTCGTCGTCGGTGACCGGCAGGTACGTCGCGCGCCCGGTGGCGGCGAGGTGGGCGTGCTGCGGGCCGACGCCGGGGTAGTCGAGCCCGGCCGAGATGGAGTGGCTCTCCACGGTCTGGCCGTCGTCGTCCTGCAGCACGTAGGTGCGCGCGCCGTGCAGCACCCCGCGGGCGCCGGCGTGGATCGTGGCGGCGTGGCGCGGGGTGTCCACGCCCTCCCCGCCCGGCTCGAAGCCGTAGATCGCGACGTCGTCGTCGAGGAACGCGGTGAACAGGCCGATCGCGTTCGAGCCGCCGCCCACGCACGCCGCGAGGGCGTCGGGCAGCACGCCGTACTGCTCGAGGCACTGCGCGCGGGCTTCGTCGCCGATGCCGCGGGTGAAGTCGCGGACCATGCTCGGGAACGGGTGGGGGCCGGCGGCGGTGCCGAACAGGTAGGCGGTGTGGTCGACGCTGGCGACCCAGTCGCGCAGGGCCTCGTTGATCGCGTCCTTCAGCGTCGCCGAGCCCGACTCCACCGGCACGACCTTGGCGCCGAGCAGGTGCATGCGCGCGACGTTCAGCGCCTGGCGACGGGTGTCGACCGCGCCCATGTAGACGGTGCAGTCGAGGCCGAAGTACGCCGCCGCGGTGGCGCTGGCGACGCCGTGCTGGCCGGCGCCGGTCTCGGCGATCACGCGGGTCTTGCCCATCCGCTTGGTGAGCAGGGCCTGGCCGAGCACGTTGCGGATCTTGTGGGCGCCGGTGTGGTTGAGGTCCTCGCGCTTGAGCAGGATGCGGGCGCCGACCTTCTTGCTCAGCCGCTCGGCGTGGTAGAGCGGGCTGGGCAGGCCGGCGTAGTCGCGCAGGATCGCCTCGAACTCCCCCACGAAGGTCGGGTCCGCCATCGCCTCGTGCCACGCGACGGTGAGCTCGTCGAGCGCCGCGACCAGTGCCTCGGGCATGAACCGGCCGCCGAACCCGCCGTCGGCGGGGTCGCCGAACCAGCCGCGGTCGTCGGCGTCGTGGGAGGTGGGGCGGTGGACCTGGGCGGTCATGCGGTGACTCCTGTCATCCGGCGTACGGCGGCCTCGGGGTCGCCGTCCTTCACGAGGGCCTCGCCGACCAGCACGGCGCGGGCGCCCTGCGCGACGAAGCGGGCGACGTCGGGCGGCCCGGAGATGCCCGACTCGGCGACCAGCACCCGGTCGTCGGGCACCAGCGGGGCCAGTCGCGCGAAGACCCCGGCGTCGATGGCGAGGGTCTTCAGGTTGCGGGCGTTGACGCCGACCAGCTCGGCGCCCAGCTCGACGGCGCGCTCGGTCTCGGCCTCGTCGTGCACCTCCACCAGCACGGTCAGGCCCAGCTCGCGGGCCTCGTCGTGGAGGCGGTGGAGGGTGTCGTGGTCGAGGGCGGCGACGATGAGCAGCGCCAGGTCGGCACCCGCGGCCCGGGCCTCCACGAGCTGGTAGGACGTCACGATGAAGTCCTTGCGCAGCAGCGGGGTGTCCACGGCGGCGCGCACCGCGCGCAGGTCGGCGAGGCTGCCGCCGAAGCGGCGCTCCTCGGTCAGCACGCTGATCGCCGCGGCGCCGCCGGCGGCGTAGCGCCCAGCCAGCTCGGCGGGGTCGGCGATGTCGGCCAGCGCGCCCTTGCTCGGACTGCGCCGCTTCACCTCGGCGATCACGCTCGACCCGGCCGCGCGGAAGTGGGGCATCGGGTCGCGCGGGGGGTCGACGTCGGCCAGCGCGGCCCGCAGGTCGGCCAGCGGCACGGCCTGCTCGCGGGCGCCGAGGTCGCTGCGCACGCCGTCGACGATGTCGTCGAGCACGGACATGAGCAGTCCTTCGTCCAGGCGGATGGGCACTCCGAGTCTGTCACGGTGTGCCGTCAGGGCGCCGCCCAGGCCCCCACCGGCAGGTTGCGCACCACCGTGAACACCACGACGGCGGCGAGGGCCGCGAGCAGCAGCCAGGACGGGGCCTCCCACGGGCGCGGGCCCGGTCTGCCGCGCCACCGGCGTACGCCCCAGGCGACGAGCAGTCCCACCACCAGGGGGGCGGCCACCACGACCAGCAGGTTGCTCGAGGCGGCGGCGCCCAGGTCGCCGCGGGTCAGGTCGTGCACGGCCCGCAGGCCGCCGCAGCCGGGGCAGGACACCCCCAGCAGCGCACTCGGGCAGAAGCCCCAGCTCCCCTGGACATGGGGGTCACGCAGGCGCAGGGCCAGCGCGGCGAGCGCCAGCACCCCGGCCGTGGCGACCGGGGCGCCGATGCGCCGGACGCGACCCGGTGGGGTCCGCCGGACCGCCGCCGCGGGCGTCAGTGCGATTCGTGGAAGCCCAGCTTGCTCATGACCACGAAGACCACGCCGGCGCCCAGCACGATGGCCAGACCGATGTAGAAGATGGTCATGCTGACCGGCTGCAGCATCAGGCCCACGCCGCCCACCACGAAGCCGATCAGACCCACCACGACCGCGCTCCAGGCTGCGGGGGTGTTGCCGTGGTTGTCAGACATCAGGGGCTCCTCGGGGTGCGGCGCTCGGGTCGGTGTCGACGCTGGACGTCGGGGTCAGTGTAGGGCGCTCGCCCGGGGTCTCAGGCGGTCGGGTCGCGGCCCTCGTCGATGGCCTTCCACAGGTCGAGGTTGCTCGCCTCGTCGGGGGCGACCCGGGCCGGTGCGCTCCCGCCGCGGGGGGTGTCGTAGCGGCTGCCCATCTCGGGCCAGCCCCTGACGAGACGGACCGCCGGCACCGTCGCCAGCACCGCCAGCAGCGCGCCGACCACGCCGCCGACCGCCCACGCGGTGTGCTCGGTGGGGGTCGCCGAGGCGGCCGCGCCCCCGCCGAGGGCGTCGCGCACGGCGTCGTCGAGGGTGAGCCACGCCGACCCGGCGGCCACCAGCGCCGCCACCGCGGCCAGCGCCCCCAGCACCGCGACGGCCCGCCGCACCCGGCCGCGGGTCACCAGCAGCACGCCCCAGCAGGCCAGCACCACCAGGGCGAACGACGTGACGACCGGCGCCTCCCCCGCCTCGACACCGGTCGCCGCCTGGCCCACGGCGGCGTCGAGGGCCGAGACGCTGCCGTCCTGCGGCACCACCCACGCCCGGGCGCCGGCCACCGCGGCCAGGCCGGCCGAGGCGAGGCCGACCAGCACCGAGGGACCGAACAGGCGACGGGCGGTACTGCGGGGCGCGTCCGCGGTGGGCCGGGTGGGCTCGGACGGCGAGGTCGGGGCGGGGCCGGAGGCCTCAGCCACGGGACGCCTCGACGGCGGCCGGCAGCAGGTCGGCGTCGAAGCAGGTGCGGTCACCGGTGTGGCAGGCCACCCCGACCTGGTCGACCTTCACCAGGAGCGTGTCGCCGTCGCAGTCGAGGCGCACCTCGTGGACCCACTGCAGGTGGCCCGACGTGTCGCCCTTCACCCAGTACTCCCCGCGCGAGCGCGACCAGTACGTCGCCCGCCCGGTGGTCAGGGTGCGGGCCAGGGCCTCGTCGTCCATCCACCCGAGCATCAGGACCTCGCCGGTGTCGTGCTGCTGCACCACGGCCGGCACCAGCCCGTCGGTGGTGCGCTTGAGGCGGGCGGCGATGTCGGGGTCGAGGGTGGTCACCCCGCCAGTATCGCGGACCGGGCCACCCCTCCCCCACGCCGGCCGGACCGGACCGCTCGGCGGGGTCAGTGGGACTGCTGCGCCACCCAGGAGGCGTGCAGGCCGGCGTAGATCGAGCCGGCCTGGCCGACCAGCTCGCGGTGGGGACCGCGCTGCACGACGCGGCCCTGGTCGACGACCACCACCTCGTCGGCACCCTCGGCCGTGGAGAGCCGGTGGGCGATGGTGACCGACGTGCGTCCGCTCATCAGCCGCTCCAGGGCGCGCCCGATCCGCATCTCGAGCGCCGGGTCGACGGCGCTGGTGGCCTCGTCGAGCACCAGCAGGTCGGGGTCGGCGAGGTGGGCGCGCAGCAGCGCCACGAGCTGGCGCTCACCGGCCGACAGCGACTCACCGCGCTGGCCCACACGGGTGTCGAGGCCGTCGGGGAGCCCCGCGAGCCAGTCACCGAGGCCGAGCTCGTCGGCGCTGGCCACGATGTCGTCGCGCCCGGCGTCGAGGCGGCCGTAGCGCACGTTGGCCGCGATGGTGTCGTCGAACAGGAAGCCCTCCTGCGGCACCAGCACGACGCTGCTGCGCAGGGTGGCCTCGGCGAGGTCGCGGACGTCGACGCCGTCGAGCAGCACCCGGCCCTCGGAGGGGTCCATCAGCCGGGTGAGCAGCTTGGCGAACGTCGACTTGCCCGACCCGGTCTCCCCCACGATCGCCACCCGCAGGCCGGCGGCGACCTCGAGGCTGACGTCGTGCAGCACCGGCGGGCCGGTGGGGTAGGCGAAGGTGACGTGGTCGAAGCGCACGTCGATGGGGCCGAGGGGCAGGTCGACGCCGTCGGCGCCGGGGTCGACGAGGTCGGCGGGCGTGTCCAGGATGCCGATGACGCGGCGCCAGCCGGCGATGGCGTTCTGGGCGTCGGTGAGGATCTGGGTGCCGAGCTGCACGGGCCCGACGAACAGCGTGACGAGGAAGGCGAACGCCAGCACCTCACCGGCGCTGATGTCGTCGGCGAAGCCCAGCCAGATGCCGACAACGATCACGCCGGCGTTGGCCAGCCCGGCGGAGACACCGCCGAGGGAGAACGACACGGCGGTGAAGCCCTGGGCGCGGGTGCTGGCGGCCTTGTGGGCGTCGATGGCCTCGTCGATGCGGCGCTGGGTGCGGGCCTGCACGGCGTAGGAGCGCACGACGGCGGCGCCGACCACCGGCTCGGCGATCGCCGACAGCATCAGGCCGACCTGGCGTCGTACGGTGCCGTAGGCCTCCGACAGCTTGCGCTGGAAGAAGCGCAGCGACAGGAACAGCGGGGCGAAGGCCAGCCACACGACGGCGGCGAGCTGCCAGCTGTAGACGACCATGACGATCGTGGCGATGAGCACCTGCCCGACGCTGACGACGAACAGCAGCCCGCCGAAGACCAGGAACTGGCTGACCTGGTCGACGTCGCTGGTGACGCGGGAGACCAGCGCGCCGCGGCGCTCGGTGTCCTGGGTGAGCAGCGGCAGGTCGTGCACGTGGCGGAACGCCTTGACCCGCAGCGTGGCCAGGCCGCGCTCGGAGACCGTGAAGAGCCGGGTCGTCATGGCGTAGGAGGCCCAGCTGGTGACCACCAGCGCCAGGGCCGCCGCGACACCCATCCACACCGTGAACGACACGTCGGGTCCGCCGGCGGAGCCGAGGCCGCGGTCGAGGGTCTGCTGCACCGCCACCGGCACGATGACCTGGCCCACGGAGGCCAGCACCGCGAGGAGCAGGGTGCCGCGGATGCCGTCGGTGAGCTCGGGTGAGTGGTGCACGCCGCGACGGATGGTCTCCATCGCCCCCATCTCCTCGCCGGTGTCGAGGGACGTGGTCACCCGGGCGGCGTCGGGCGCGGGGTCGGCGGGGTCGGCGGCGGCGCGGCTGGTGTCGGTGGCGCTCACGAGGTGGCTCCGGTCGGGACGTCGGTGGGCAGGTCGCCGTCGGGCGCCTGCTCGTAGGCGTTGACGAGCTCGGCGTAGGCCGGGCTGCGGCCGAGGAGCTCGCGGTGGGTGCCGCGGTCGACGATGCGACCGCCCTCGAGGTGCACCACCTCGTCGGCCAGGCCGATGGTGGCCTTGCGGTAGGCCACCACGAGCAGGCTGGCGCCGCTCGCCCCGCCGGCGCCGCCGCGCAGGGCGGCCAGGATGCGCGCCTCGACCTCGGGGTCGACCGCCGAGGTGGCGTCGTCGAGCACCATCAGGCGCGGACGACGGACGAGCGCGCGGGCCAGCGACAGCCGCTGGCGCTGGCCGCCGGACAGCGACGTGCCGCGCTCGCCGAGGCGGGTGTCGAGGCCGTGGGGCAGCGCGGCGACGAAGCCGTCGGCCTGCGCGGCCCGCAGCGCGGCCCACACCTGCTCGTCGTCGACGTCGGCACCGAGCGCGACGTTGCCGCGCACGGTGTCGTCGAACAGGAAGGCGGTCTGCGGCACGACCGAGACGGTGCGGGCGAGCTCGCCGGCGGCGAGGTCGCGCAGGTCGGTGCCGTCGAGGACGACGCGGCCGGCGTCGGGGTCGACCAGGCGGGTGACCAGGGAGGTGAGGGTGCTCTTGCCCGAGGCCGTGGCGCCGACGAGGGCGACCGTGCGACCGGGCTCCACGGTGAACGACACGTCGCGCAGCAGGGGCTGGGCGGGGTCGTAGGCGTAGGCGAGCCCGTCGACCTCGAGCCGGGCACCGCCCGGCGACCCGGCGTCGGCGTGCGGCCGCCCGGGACCGGCGGCCACGGCGTCGCCGTACTGCATCTCGCCGGTGGCGTCGATGACCGAGGAGACCCGGCGGAACCCGACGACGCTGCGCGGGAACTCCCCCAGCAGCCAGCCGATGGAGCGGATGGGGAACGACACGATGGTGAGCAGGTAGGCCACGGTCACCACGTCGCCGGCGTCGGTGGCGCCGGTCATCACCCGCTGCACCCCGACGGCGAGGACGATCAGCACGCCCAGGTTGGGCAGCGCGGCGAGGGTGGGGTCGAACGCCGCCCGGATGCGCCCAGCGCGGATGTTGACGTCGCGCAGCTCCTCGGCCTTGGCGGCGAAGCGGGCGGTCTCCTGCGGCTCGCGACCCAGGGTCTTGACCACCATGGCGCCGTCGAAGGACTCGTGGGCGATCTCGCTGACCTCGGCGCGCAGCTGCTGGGCGCGGGTCATCAGCGGCGAGGCGAGCCGCTGGTAGGCGAGGTTGGCGGCAATGACCGCCGGGAACACCAGCAGCCCGACCATCGCGAGCACCAGGTCGGCGACCAGCATCTGCACCACCGCGATCACCATCATCGCCACCGTGCCGACCGCCATCGGCAGCGGCGCGATGGGGCCCCAGGCGGCCTCGACGTCGGAGTTGGCGTTGGAGAGCAGCTGGCCGGTGGGGTGGCGCTGGTGCCACTCCATGGGCAGCCGGAGGTACTGCCGGGTCACCGCGCGCCGGGTGTGGGCCTGCATGCGGTACTGCATGATGCCGGCGCCGAGGCGACGCGCCACGATGCCGACCGCCCGCAGGATGGCCACGCCCAGGAACAGCGCCAGCACCGCCCACAGCAGCCCGCCGCTGATCTCGCCGGTGCGGAACGCGGGCAGGACGGCGTTGTCGGTCGCCCAGCCGAGCACCCACGCGTCGGCCACGGTGAGGGCGCCGAACAGCACGCTGCCCAGCGTGGAGAGCGTGAAGATCCAGGGCTCGCGCCGGATGGCAACCCACAGGACGCCGAAGCCGTCGCGGGTGGTCGAACGCCGCGAGGCGGCCATCTCGGCGGCGTCGCGGTCGATCGTCTCCTGGGTCGCGCTCACCGTCGTGACACCTGCCGTGCTCCTCTGCGTCGTGCGATCGGGCCGTGGGTCAACCCCCCGCCCTCGGCACGGTATTCCCCGCCACCGACGACACCGCCATCCCCGTGGTCGACCACGACGTACGCCCCTGCGACACCGCGCGGCACCCAGCGTCTCGACGTGGGCTGCGCGCCCTGCTCGACCAAACGATGGGGGGCCTGCGTTGCGCGCCCTGCTCGACCTGCGACGGGGCCGGTGCGGTGAGCCGTGCCCCGTCATCGGACCCGGCTCGCCTCGGTGGTCGAGTGCCGAGGAGCCCTTCGAGACGCTCGCTGCGCTCGCTCCTCAGGAACCACGCCAGCGACGAGGTGTATCGAGACCACTACCGTCCGCCGGGGACTGGACCGGGGCAGGTACCAGCGCTGGCTGCGGGGGTTTCGACACGGGCGCTGCGCGCCCTGCTCAACCAACGAGCCGCCGCCCGCCTCGGTGGTCGAGTGCCGAGGAGCGCCAGCGACGAGGTGTATCGAGACCACCCGACCCTCCGCGGGGGGGCTGTCCCCAGGCAGGTACCAGCGCCGGCGACAGGGGTTTCGACACGGGCGCTGCACGCCCTGCTCAACCAACGGGCTGACTTCGGTGGTCGAGTGCCGAGGAGCCCTTCGAGACGCTCGCTGCGCTCGCTCCTCAGGAACCACGCCAGCGACGAGGTGTATCGAGACCACGGAACCATCCGCTGGGACGCGCCCAGGTCAGGTACCGGCGCGGGCTGCGGAGGTTTCGACACGGGCGCTAGCGCGCCCTGCTCAACCAACGAACGGGGGCCGGGCGCTGCGCGCCGTACGCGACGACCGACGACCGACGAGGGCGCGGTCAGGTGAGGTGGGTGGTGCCGCTCGGGTCGACGGCGTACCGGTGCCCGTGAGGACTGACCCACTCGTAAGCCGCGGCGGCGGTGCGGGTGTAGGTCCAGCCGTCGTGGGTCTTGGCCCGGTGATGTCGTCGACACAACGACGCCAGGTTGGCAGTAGCCGTCTGGCCGGGTGGGCCGCCGTCACTCAGCGCTCGGTACGGGTTGATGTGGTCGACGTCGGATGACCGGGCTGGGCGGGTGCAGTGCGGAAAGCGGCAGGTGCCGTCACGCTGCACCACCTGCTCGCGGAGTCGGTCGGGGACCTCGTAGGCGTCCGTGCGCACCTGCTCGGCGAGGTCGAGGACCGGGCGAACGGTCACCGAGGTGGCGCTGGCGGCGCACCAGGTCTTGACCTGGTCGGCGGTCACGAACGAGCGGGTCTTCTCGACCCGGGCGAGGTGCAGGTCGGAGTCGTCGGTGAGGGCGGCCTCGCTGAGGTGGACGTGAAGCACGACCTGGCGCGCCGGACGCCGCCGCTGCGGCGTCCGGTCTGCCTCGGTGTCGTCGCGGGTCAGGTCGAGGGCCGTCTGGGCGCGAGCGATCTCACCGACCGCCATCGCGCGGCGGGCGTCCAGCGACTCGGTGCACCCGAGGTCGGCCAGCTGCGCCGCGCAGTGCGCGACCGCGGCATCCAGGTCCAGCGCGTCAGCGAGGTCGAGGTCGCCCTGCACGTGCATGGTGCCGAACACCGACACCTGCGAGGTGTCCACGTCGAAGCACCGGTCGTCGGCCGCCTTCGCGGCCCGCACCCCCGCCTGCACGGGGTCGTGACGGACGATCGCTTCGTCGACCAACCGGTCGAGCGCGCGGTACCCGGTCTTGGACGCCACCGGGGCCACGTGGCGGTCCACGAACGCTGCCGCGGACGGGCACAGGGCAAGCGTCTGCTCCGCCACCCGGCGAGCCCGCCACACCTGCACGTCACCCGCGGTCACCCGGGACCACAGCCGCGGAAGACGGTGAGCGATCTCGAGGGCGTGACCGACGTACCGCATCCCGGCGTCGCTGGACATGCCCAGTGCGGCAGCCAGCTCCACCACCGCGAACTCCGAGACCAGCGGGGCGCCGTCGCCGGCGACCGCCAGCTGGCGGTCGGTGCCGGGCACGGTCGCTGCGTCCTCGAGCACGTCGTCGTACAGCTCCAGGGCGTTGGCTGCCGCCCACTTCACCGTGGTCACCATCAGGGCCGTCTCCGCTGCATCAGCCGCCCGGCGGTGGCCCAGCGCCGCGGTCAGGAGCGCGTCGGTCGACGCGTCCTGGCGGCGGTGGCGGAGGGGGCTGGGCATGCCCTCATTCTACTCGAACACACGTTCGAGTGCAGTGGTTCTCCACCGGTCGATCGCCCTGGTTGCGGGGTCTCGATACACCTCGTCGCTGGCGCTCCTCGGCACTCGACCAACGAGGGGCCTGGGGGTTTCGATACACCTCGACCAGCGAATGGCGTGGGGTCTCGACACACCTCGTCGCTGGCGTGGTTCCTGAGGAGCGAGCGCAGCGAGCGTCTCGACGGGCTCCTCGGCACTCGACCGGCGACAGTCCAGCGGTCTCGACACCGGCGAGCGGCGGTCGGGTCAGCGGACGGGGTGGCCCTCGGCGGCGAGGGCGTTCTTGACCTCGCCGATGCGCAGGGTGCCGAAGTGGAAGACGGTGGCGGCGAGCACGGCGTCGGCGCCGGCGTCGACGGCGGGGGGGAAGTGCTCGAGGCGCCCGGCGCCGCCGGAGGCGATCACGGGGACGCCGACCTCGCGACGCACGGCCGCGACCAGGTCGAGGTCGAAGCCGTCCTGGGTGCCGTCGGCGTCCATGGCGTTGAGCAGGATCTCCCCCGCGCCGAGCTCGGCGGCCCGGACGGCCCAGCCGACGGCGTCGAGGCCGGCCGACTGCCGTCCGCCGTGGGTGGTGACCTCGAAGCCCGAGTCGGTGCCCGGCGCACGCCGCGCGTCGACCGACAGCACCAGCACCTGGTTGCCGAAGCGGTCGGCGATCTCGGAGACCAGCTCCGGACGGCGGATCGCGGCGGTGTTGACCGCCACCTTGTCGGCGCCCGCGCGCAGCAGCCGGTCGACGTCCTCGACCGAGGAGATGCCGCCGCCGACGGTGAGCGGGATGAACACCTCCTCCGCGCAGCGCGAGACCACCTCCATCGTGGTGGCACGGCCCTGGTGGGAGGCGGAGATGTCGAGGAACGTCAGCTCGTCGGCGCCCTCGGCGTCGTAGGTGCGCGCCAGCTCCACGGGGTCGCCGGCGTCGCGCAGCTCGAGGAAGTTGATGCCCTTGACCACCCGGCCGCCGTCGACGTCGAGGCACGGGATGACCCGCACCGCCAGGCTCACGGGCGGGTCCCTGCGGTGTCGGGACGGGTCAGCGCGAGGGCGTCGACCAGGGTGAACCGGCCCTCGTAGAGCGCGGTGCCGATGATGGCGCCCTCGACGCCGAGGTCGACCAGGCCCATTAGGGCCTCCAGGTCGCCCAGCTCGGTGATCCCGCCGGAGGCCACCACGGGGCGGTCGGTGAGGCCGCAGACCTCGCGCAGCAGGTCGAGGTTGGGGCCCTGCAGCATGCCGTCCTTGTTGACGTCGGTGACGACGTAGCGGGCGCAGCCCTCGGCGTCGAGGCGGGCCAGCACGTCGTGCAGGTCGCCGCCGTCGCGCGTCCAGCCGCGCGCGGCGAGCGTGCGCCCGCGCACGTCGAGGCCCACGGCCACCCGGTCGCCGTGCTCGGCGATCGCCCGGGCGCACCACGCGGGCTGCTCGAGCGCGGCCGTGCCGATGTTGACCCGGCGGCAGCCGGTGGCCATCGCGGCCGCCAGCGACTCGTCGTCGCGGATCCCGCCGCTCATCTCGACGTCGATGTCGAGGGCGCCGACGATCTGCGCCTGCAGCTCGCGGTTGTGGCCGCGACCGAAGGCGGCGTCGAGGTCGACGAGGTGGATCCACTCCGCGCCGGCCTCCTGCCAGCGCAGGGCGGCCTCGACGGGGTCGCCGAAGCGCTTCTCGGAGCCGGCGACGCCCTGCACCAGCTGCACCGCCTGGCCGCCGGCGATGTCGACGGCGGGGAGGAGCTCGAGGTGGTCGGACACAGAGGTGCTCCTAGTGGTCGTCAGCGGGTACGGCGGATCCGCGGCGGGGCGGGCCAGGCACGGGTCAGGGGGACGGGTCAGGCCCCCGCGCCGAGCGCGGAGACCCAGTTTCGCAGCAGCGCGGCGCCGGCGTCGCCGGACTTCTCGGGGTGGAACTGCGTGGCCGACAGCGGGCCGTTCTCCACCGCGGCGACGAACCGGTCGCCGCCGTGCTCGGCCCAGGTGACCAGCGGCGCGGCGGTGCGGTCGTTGGTGACCAGGCGCCAGTCGCGCACGCCGTAGGAGTGCACGAAGTAGAACCGCTCCTGCTCGATGCCGGCGAACAGCGTCGAGCCCTCGGGCGCCTCCACGTCGTTCCACCCCATGTGGGGGACGACGGGTGCCTGCAGCTTCTCCACCACGCCGGGCCACTCGTCGCAACCGGCGGTCTCCACGCCGTGCTCGACACCGCGGGCGAAGAGCACCTGCATGCCGACGCAGACGCCCAGCACGGGACGTCCGCCGGCCAGGCGACGCCCGATGATGCGCTCGCCGCGCACCGCGCGCAGGCCCGCCATGCAGGCGGCGTACGCCCCGACCCCGGGCACGACGAGGCCGTCGGCCTCCAGCGCGGTGTCGAAGTCGGAGGTCAGCACCACGTCGGCGCCCGTGCGCTCGACGGCGCGCACCGCGGAGCGCAGGTTGCCCGAGCCGTAGTCGAGGACGACGACCGTCGGGGCGCTCAGAGCGAGCCCTTGGTGGAGGGCACGCCGGTCTCGCGCGGGTCGAGGGCCACCGCGTCGCGGAAGGCGCGCGCGAAGGCCTTGAACTGGGTCTCCACGATGTGGTGGGGCTCGCGCCCGGCCAGCACCCGCACGTGCAGCGCGAGGTGGCCGTGGAACGCGATCGACTCGAAGACGTGCTGGGTCAGCGAGCCGAGGTAGCCCACGCCGGAGCCGCCGAGCGAGACGTAGGCCTGGCCCTCGGGCTCGCCGGTGTGCACGCAGTAGGGACGCCCGGAGACGTCGACGACGGCCTGCACCAGCGCCTCGTCGAGCGGCACGGTGGCGTCGCCGAAGCGGCGTACGCCCTGCTTGTCACCGAGCGCCTGGCGCAGCGCCTGGCCCAGCGCGATCGCGGTGTCCTCGACGGTGTGGTGGGCGTCGATGTGCACGTCGCCGGAGGTGCGCACGGTGAGGTCGACCAGGCTGTGGCGGGAGAAGGCGGTGAGCATGTGGTCGAAGAACCCCACGCCCGTCGAGACGTCGTGGCGCCCCGTGCCGTCGAGGTCGACCTCGACCACCACGGTCGACTCGCTGGTCGCGCGCTCGACGCGTCCTGTCCTGCTCATCAGCTGACCTCTTCCCTGCCCTGACCGGTGCCGGTGCCCGTGACCTCCACGAGCGCCTGCTTGAACGTCGTCATCTCCGCGGGTGTTCCGATCGAGACCCGCAGCCACCCCTGCGGGCCCACCTCGCGGATCAGCACGCCTCGCTCGACCAGCCCCTGCCACACCGCGTGCCGGTCGGCGAAGCGGCCGAACAGCGCGAAGTTGGCGTCGGTGTCGGCGACCTCGTGGCCCTGCGCGCGCAGCCAGGTGACGGTGGCGTCGCGCTCGGCGCGCAGCTCGTCGACGCGCCCGAGCAGCTCGGGGGCGTGCCGCAGCGCGGCCAGCGCCACGGCCTGGGTGACCGCGGAGAGGTGGTAGGGCAGGCGCACGACGCGGATCGCGTCGCAGATCGCGGGGTCGGCGGCGAGGTAGCCCAGGCGGGCCCCGGCCAGGGCGAACGCCTTGCTCATCGTGCGGCTCACCACGAGGTTGCGGTGGTCCGGCAGCAGCTCGAGCGCGCTCGGGGTGCCGTCGCGGCGGAACTCGCCGTACGCCTCGTCGACCACCAGCAGGCCGTCGTGGCCGTCGGCGACCAGCGCCTCGCACAGCATGCCGACCGCCTCGGGCGGCAGCGCCGTGCCGGTGGGGTTGTTCGGGCTCGGCAGCAGCACCACGGCGGGACGCTGCTCCAGCACCAGGTCGCGGGCGCGGTCGAGGTCGAGGGTGAAGTCGTCCTCGCGGCGTCCCTGCACCCAGGTGGTGAGCGAGTCACGGGCGTACTCGGGGTACATCGAGTACGTCGGGGCGAAGCTGAGCGCCGAGCGCCCGGGCCCGCCGAAGGCCTGCAGCAGCTGCAGCATCACCTCGTTGGAGCCGTTGGCGGCCCACACCTGCTCCGGCACGACGCCGTGGGGGGTGTCGCGCGAGAGGTACGCCGCCAGGGCGGTGCGCAGCTCCACCGCCTCCCGGTCGGGGTAGCGGTTGAGCGTGGTCGCGGCGCGGGCCACCGCGTCGGCCATGTCGGCCACGCAGGCCGGCGAGGGGCCGTAGGGGTTCTCGTTGACGTTGAGCTGGACCGGCGCCTGGTCGAGGGTCAGCTGCGGGGCGCCGTACGGCTCGAGGCCGCGCAGCTCCTCGCGCAGCGGGGGGAACACCGCGCCCTACCCGGCGGGCTGCGACGACGTCGCGTCGAAGCGCACCCGCACGGCCGCGCCGTGGCCCGGCAGGTCCTCGGCCTCGGCGAGGTCGACGACGTGGTCGGCCACCGCCGCGAGGCCCTCGCGGGTGTAGTCGACGACGTGCACGGCCTTCAGGAAGGAGCGCACCGAGAGCCCCGAGGAGTGGCAGGAGCAGCCGGCCGTGGGCAGCACGTGGTTGGAGCCGGCGCAGTAGTCGCCCAGCGAGACCGGGGCGTAGGGCCCGACGAAGATCGCGCCGGCGTTGCGCACCCGCGCGGCCCACGACGCGGCGTCACGGGTCTGCACCTCGAGGTGCTCGGCGCCGTACGCGTCGACGACGGCCAGGCCCTGCTCGAGGTCGTCGACCAGCACGATGCCCGACTGCTCCCCCGACAGCGACGTGCGCACCCGCTCGGCGTGGCGGGTCACCGCCACCTGCTTGTCGAGCTCGGCCTCGACGTCGTCGGCGAGCTGCTCGGAGGTGGTGACCAGCACGCTGGAGGCCATCGGGTCGTGCTCGGACTGGCTCAGCAGGTCGGCGGCGACGAAGGCCGCCTCGGCGGTGTCGTCGGCCAGCACGGCGATCTCGGTGGGGCCCGCCTCGGAGTCGATGCCGACGACGCCCTTGAGCAGGCGCTTGGCCGCCACGGTGTAGATGGCGCCGGGCCCGGTGACCATGTCGACGCGGCGGCACGGGCCGGCGCCGTAGGCGAACATGGCCACCGCCTGGGCCCCGCCCACGGCGTAGACCTCCTCGATGCCCAGCAGTGCGCACGCCGCGAGGATGGTCGGGTGGGGCAGGCCGCCGAAGTCCTTCTGCGGGCTGGAGGTGAGCGCGATGGACTCCACGCCCGCCACCTGGGCCGGCACGACGTTCATCACGACGCTGGAGACCAGCGGGGCGATGCCGCCCGGCACGTAGAGCCCGACCCGGGTGATCGGCACCATGCGCTTGGAGACCCGGGCGCCGGGGGCCAGCTCGACGGTGCCCGACTCCTCCATCTCGGCCTCGCAGGTCATCCGCAGCCGGCGCACCGACTCCTCCAGCGCACGGCGCACCGCGGGGTCGAGCCCGGCGAGCGCCTCGGCCAGCGCGGCCGGCGGCACGACGATGTCGTCGGTGCGCACGCCGTCGAACTTCTCGCTGTACTCGGTGATCGCCGCGACGCCGCGCTCGCGCACGTCGTCGCAGATGGGACGCACGACATGCATCGCGGCCTCGACGTCGAACTCGGCACGCGGCACCGCCGTGCGGTAGTCGACGGGGGCGGCGCCGTCGGCGGCAGCCCCACGCAGGTCGATCCGACGAATCATGCCCCGATCCTACGAGCACCGCACCGCACGGCCCGAACCGGCGACCCGGCGTGGAACGACACCCGAGGCACTAGGGTCGGGACGTGACCGACGCGCTGCCGATGTTCCCGCTGAACTCGGTGCTGTTCCCCGGTGTCAGCGTGCCGCTGACGGTCTTCGAGGACCGCTACCGCGCCCTGGTGCACCACCTGCTGCGCGAGCCCGACCCGACCGCCCGGGTCTTCGGCTCCGTGGGCATCCGTGAGGGCTACGAGGTGGGCGACCACGGCGCCCAGTCGCTCTACCGCGTCGGCGTGCGGGTGCAGCTCACCGAGGTGGAGGCCCACCCCGACGGCACCTTCGACGTCGTCGCCGTGGGCCTCGACCGCATCGGCCTCGACCGCCTCGACACCTCCGGGCCGTTCCCCGTGGGCCACGTGCACGACCTGCCCGAGGGCGGTACGCCGGTGGCCGACGACCTGCTCGAGCGCTCCCGCGCGACCTTCTCGGCCTACCGCGCCGCGCTCGCCGAGATCAGCGTCGACCCCTACACCGGGTCGCTGCCGCGCGACCCGGCGTACCTGTCGTGGACGCTGGCCGCCTGCGCCCCGCTGCCGATGTCGGAGCGTCAGGCGCTGCTCGAGGCCGACGACGCCGCCGCACGGCTGGGCCTGGTGACCGACCTGCTGCGCACCGAGCTGCAGGCGATGAACGTGATCCCGTCGCTGCCGGCCACCCAGGTGGCCCGCACGCGCTGGTCGCCGAACTGAGGCGCGCCGTGGCGAAGCGTTCGAGCGGGGGCACCCCGGCCACGCTGGCGCTGACCCGCGCCGGCATCGCGTTCACCGCCCACCCCTACGCCCACGACCCGCGCGCGGAGTCGTACGGGCTGGAGGCCGCGGCGGCGCTCGGCGTGGCACCCGAGCGGGTGCTCAAGACGCTGCTGGCCGACGTGGACGGGCGCCTGGTGGTCGGCGTCGTGCCGGTCTCGGGCCGCCTCGACCTGAAGGCCCTGGCCCGTGCCGTCGGCGGGAGCCGGGCGGCGCTGGCCCCGCCCGCCGACGCCGAGCGCGCCACCGGCTACGTCGTGGGCGGGATCTCGCCGGTGGGCCAGCGGCGCACGCTGACGACCGTCGTCGACGACACCGCGCTCAGCCACCCCACCGTCTTCGTCTCCGGGGGGCGGCGCGGGCTCGACGTCGAGCTGGCCCCCGGCGACCTGGTCGCCGTCACCGGCGCCACCACCGCGCCGGTCGCCCGCACGTGAGACGCCCCGCCCACGACCGAGGTCGTGGGCGGGGCGCAGGACCCGTTCCGGCCGTGGCGGGCCGGGGCGGGGCGGGTCAGTCCTCGTCGGTGGAGACGCGCAGCACGCTGTGCAGCACGTCGTCCTCGACGGTGCCGGTCACGCCGACGGCGCGCAGCGGCTCGAGGTTGTCCATCAGCTCGTCGTCGCCCTCGCCGCCGAGGGAGGTCAGGAACTCCTCCACCACGGGGGTGACCTCGTCGAGGTTGACGAACAGCACGGACGCCGCGGCGTCGCCCTCGCTGACCACGGAGCGGTAGACCTCGCTGTCGGCGAGCGGGTCGTCACCGCCGACGACGGTCTCGAGGTAGGACTCGTCGAGGCCCAGCGCGACCACGTCGTCGCCGGAGGCCGACTTCAGGGTCTCGGCCTCGGCCCCCAGGGGGCCGTCCTGCAGCTTCTGGAGGACGGCGTCGACGTCCTCCTCGCTGCCGCTGACGGCGAGCGCGACCGGGATGCTGCTGCCGTCGCCGGACAGGTCGTCGGGGCCGAAGCCGCTGCCGAGCACGAGCGCGGCGGAGTCACCGAGCAGGGCCTCGACGTCGGCGGGCAGGTCGAGGCCGACCTCACCGGCCATCTCCTCCACGCTGTCGCGGGTGAGCATGCCGCCCGACAGGGTCTCGACCTGGTCGAGGGCGTCGCCGAACCAGCCCTCCTGGAAGCCCACGCCGAGCGCGGCCACGGTGTCGGCGGGCAGCTGGTCGACGATGTCGCCCCCGCTCCCGGAGCCCAGCAACGCGCCGCCGCCGAACATGGCGGCGTCACCGGCCGACTCCACCTCGAGCGCGGCGTCCTCGAAGCGCACCACCACCGCGGCGCCCGCGAAGTCCTCGAACCGCTCGGCCACCTCCGGCGGCACCTCGTCGCCGCCGAGGTCGTCCTCCTCGACCGCGCTGGTCGAGGAGCCGAACAGCGGGGCCTCCCCCGACGTGGCGCCCATCGGGGGCACGACGCCGCCGAACGGGCCGCCGGACACCTCCGCGAGGTACTCACCGGCCTCGGGCGCGGCGTACATGGTCACGATGCCGTCACCGCCGGCCTCGTCGGTCCAGCGCTGGAAGTCCTCGTCGTCGGAGAGCCGGCCCTCGCCGGACTGGTCGACGACCTCCTGGGCGATCTCGGTGGTCTCGGCGACCACCATCCAGTCGCCGTCGGTCACCCAGCCGGCCGGCTCGTCGTCCTCGGTCTCGCCCCCGGTGTCGCCCTCGCTCGAGCCGGCGTCGCACTCGGCGAGCGTCTCGATGGCGTCCTCGACGGCACCGGAGTCCTGCACCTCGACGACCACGACGGGCGACGGCTGGTCCTCGCCGGTCGGCACGGCGCCGAACGCCGCCCGGTCGCCCAGGGCGTCGCTGACCTGCTCGGCGTCGAGGGCCTCGCAGTCGGCCTCCTCGCGCACGAGCTCGACCAGGCGCTGCTTGACGTCGATGTCGGAGACGTCGCCACCGAGGTCGAGCTCCTCGCGCAGCGCGGGGAACTTGCGCAGCGTCTCGAGCGCCTCGACCTTCTGCTCGCCGCTGGGGTCGAGGTCGACGCCGACGTAGCCGATCGTGGTGGCCGGCAGGCCCTCGGCCGCCGACGGCCCGCTGCCGAAGTACCACATCGCGCCGAACGCCGCGGCGCCGCCGAGACCGAGCAGGGCCGCGCCTCCCCCGGCCACCGCCGCGACCTTCTTGCCTCCGCGGCGACGCGGGACGCGGTCACCGCCGCCGCTCTCGAGCACCTCCGGACGACCGGGGGGCGGGCCCTGGGGCGGGGGGCCGGTGGGGAACTGGTTCGACACGGTGGTGCTCCCTGGCTCGGGGACGGCGGGCGGCGTCCGCGAGGTCGTGACGCCGCGCGAAGCCTACCCAGGAAAGGCCGGTCCAACCCGGCCTTCACCGGATCGTCACCTCCGCCGTGGCGGGCGCCCGGTCAGGCGCGCGGCGACCGCTTGGCGACGCCCACGAAGGCGAGCAGCAGGCCGACCAGGGCGCCGGCCGGCCAGACCAGGTAGGCCACCGGGCCGGCGACGTCGAGGGACGTGAGCAGCTCGTCACCCTCGGCGGCGGAGCGGGCCAGCACCGTCGGGTCGGGCGGGCCGAGCGCGGAGCCGAGCGTCGACATCAGCACCGCGGCGAGGCAGGCGCCCACCACGACCGCGGCGAGCGTCACCGTCTCGACCCGGTCGAGGAACAGGCTGGCGAGGAGACCGAGGACCACGGCCGCCGGGAACGCGACGGCCACGAACAGGCCGGTGCCGGTGAACTGGCTGCGCAGCCCCGGGAGGTCGTAGAACCCCTCGGCGTCGACGATCGCGAAGCGGCCCTCGACCACCCGCCCGACCGAGGGCTCCCACAGCTGGTGCCACAGCCAGCCGCCGGCGAGGCCTGCGAGCGCGAACAGCGTCACCACGACGAGTGCCTCCACCGCGGCGCGCCGCCAGCCGGCACGGCCCCCGGCCACCGCGGCGACCCCGGCCGGGACGCCGGCCGGGGTGGCGCCGGCGGGCGACCCGCTGGTCAGCCGGTCAGGCACCCGGGCCCCAGCAGCTGCTTGAGGTCGGCGAAGAGCGCCGGGGTGACCGTGACGCGCAGCCGGTCGTCGAGGCGCATCACCTTGGTGGCCTCGCGGGTCAGCAGGCGCAGGCGCACCTCGGTGAGGCCGGGGTGGGTGGCCAGCACGTCGCGCAGCTGCTCGATCACCGGCGGCGTGCACCGGGTGGAGGGCATCGAGATGACCACCGGCCCGGCGGGGCCGTCGGAGATGTCGGGCACCGACACCTCCTGGCCGTGGATCTCGGGCTGGTCCTTGCTGCGCGAGAGCCGGCCCTTCACCGTGAGGATCGCGTCCTCGACCAGCAGCGTGCTGGCCAGCTGGTAGGAGCTGGGGAACAGCAGCACGTCGATGGCCCCGTCGAGGTCCTCCAGCGTCACCATCGCCCAGGCGTCGCCGCGCTTGGTGATCTTGCGCTGCACCGAGGTGACCAGGCCGCTGATGGTGATCGGGGAGCCGTCGGAGCGCTCCTCGTCGAGCATCAGCTGGCCGATGCTGCAGTCGCTGGCGTTGGTCAGCACGTGCTCGAGGCCGAGCAGCGGGTGGTCGGAGACGTAGAGGCCGAGCATGTCGCGCTCGTGGCCCAGCAGCGTCATCTTGTCCCACTCGTCGATCTCGGGGACCGTGACCGTGATGCCGAACGACCCGCCCGCGTCGTCGTCGAGGCCACCGAAGAGGGAGTCCTGCCCGATGGCCTCGTTGCGCTTGATGTCGACGTACTGGTCGACGGCCGTCTCGTGGATGGTCACCAGCGCCCGACGCTTGTGCTTCATCTCGTCGAAGGCGCCCGCCTTGACCAGCGACTCGATGACCCGCTTGTTGCAGACCAGCGCCGGCACCTTGTCCATGAAGTCGTTGAAGTCGAGGTAGCGGCCCTTCTCCTCGCGCCCGGCCACGATGCCGTCGACGACGTTGGCGCCGACGTTGCGCACCGCCGTCAGGCCGAAGCGGACGTCGTGGCCGACGGGGGTGAAGGTGGCCGCCGACTCGTTGACGTCGGGCGGGAGCACCTGGATCTTCATCCGTCGGCACTCGTTGAGGTAGATGGCCGACTTGTCCTTGTCGTCCTTCACCGAGGTCAGCAGGGCCGCCATGTACTCGGCGGGGAAGTTGGCCTTCAGGTACGCGGTCCAGTAGGACACCAGGCCGTACGCCGCGGAGTGGGCCTTGTTGAAGGCGTAGTCGGAGAACGGCAGCAGGATGTCCCACAGCGTCTTCACCGCGGCCATCGAGTAGCCGCGCTCCTGCATGCCGCGCGAGAAGCCCTCGAACTGCTTGTCCAGCTCGGACTTCTTCTTCTTGCCCATCGCGCGCCGCAGGATGTCGGCCTGGCCCAGGCTGTAGCCCGCGAGCTTCTGGGCGATCGCCATCACCTGCTCCTGGTAGACGATCAGGCCGTAGGTCTCGCCCAGGATGTCCTGCAGCGGCTCGGCGAGCTCGGGGTGGATGGCCTCCACCGGCTCGCGCCCGGTCTTGCGCCGCGCGTACTTGTTGTGGGAGTCGGCACCCATCGGCCCGGGCCGGTAGAGCGCGCCCACCGCGGAGATGTCCTCGAAGGTGTCGGGTCGCATGGAGCGCAGCAGCGCGCGCATCGGCCCGCCGTCGAGCTGGAAGACCCCGAGGGTGTCGCCGCGCTGCAGCAGGCGGTAGGTGGCCTCGTCGGTGAGCGGCAGCTCCTCGAGCACCACGGTCTCGCCGCGGTTGGCCGCGATGTTCTTCACCGCGTCGTCGAGGACGGTGAGGTTGCGCAGCCCGAGGAAGTCCATCTTGATCAGGCCGAGGCCCTCACACGTGGGGTAGTCGAACTGGGTGATCATCGCGCCGTCGGCGGGACGGCGCAGCAGCGGGATCACGTCGACCAGCGGCTCGCTGGACATGATCACGCCGGCGGCGTGCACGCCCCACTGGCGCTTGAGGCCCTCGATGCCGATGGCGGTGTCGACCACGCGCGCCACGTCGCGGTCGGCGTCGTAGAGCTGGCGGAACTCCCCGCCCTCGCCGTAGCGCTTGTGCTGGGGGTCGAAGATCTCCTGCAGCGGGACGTCCTTGCCCATCACCGCGGCCGGCATGGCCTTGGTGATGCGGTCGCCCATCGCGAACGGGTAGCCCAGGATGCGCGAGGAGTCCTTGACGGCCTGCTTGGCCTTGATGGTGCCGTAGGTGACGATGTAGGAGACCCGGTCGTCGCCGTACTTGTCGGTGACGTACTTGATGACCTCGCCGCGACGGCGCTCGTCGAAGTCGATGTCGAAGTCGGGCATCGAGACGCGGTCTGGGTTGAGGAAGCGCTCGAAGATCAGGCCGTGCTGGAGCGGGTCGAGGTCGGTGATCCGCATCGCGTAGGCCACCATCGAGCCGGCGCCCGACCCGCGGCCGGGGCCGACGCGGATGCCGTTGTCCTTGGCCCAGTTGATGAAGTCGGCGACGACCAGGAAGTACCCCGGGAAGCCCATCTGGGTGATCACGCCGATCTCGAACTCGGCCTGGGTGCGGACGGCGTCGGGGACGCCCGAGGGGTAGCGCACGCGCAGGCCCCGCTCGACCTCCTTGACCAGCCAGGAGTTCTCGTCCTCCCCGGGCGGGCAGGGGAAGCGCGGCATGTAGGTGCCGTTGCCCTCGGTGAACGACACGTCGCAGCGCTCGGCGATGAGCAGCGTGTTGTCGCAGGCCTCGGGGAAGTCGCGCCACACCTCGCGCATCTCGGCGGCCGACTTCAGGTAGTAGCCGTCGCCGCTGAACGCGAAGCGCTGCCCGGGACCGTCACCGGCCGGGATGTCCATGGTGGAGCCGGAGTTGATGCAGAGCAGGTGCTCCTGCGACTTCGCGTCCTCCTGGTTGACGTAGTGGGAGTCGTTGGTGGCCAGCAGCGGGATCTTCAGGTCGGCGCCGAGGCGCAGCAGGCCGTCGCGGACGCGCTTCTCGATGTCGAGGCCGTGGTCCATCAGCTCGAGGAAGTAGTTCTCCTTGCCGAGGATGTCCTGGAAGTCGCCGGCGGCCTTGCGGGCCGCCTCGTACTGGCCGTAGCGCAGGTGCACCTGCACCTCGCCCGACGGGCAGCCGGTGGTGCCGATGATGCCCTTGCCGTGCTGCGAGAGCAGCTCGCGGTCCATCCGCGGGTGCTTGAAGAACCCGTCCTGCCAGGCGCCCGTGGAGAGCCGGAACAGGTTGTGCATGCCCTCGGTGGACTCCGAGAGCAGGGTCATGTGGGTGTAGGCGCCGCGGGCCGAGACGTCGTCGGGCCCGCCGTCGTAGAAGTTGACCCCGCGCTTCTCCTTGCGGGAGATGTTGGGCGCGAAGTACGCCTCGATGCCGATGATCGGCTTCACCCCGGCCGCCTTGGCCTTGGCGTAGAACTCGTAGGCCCCGAACAGGTTGCCGTGGTCGGTCATCGCGACCGCCGGCATGCCGAGCTCGGCCGCACGGTCGGTGAGCTTGCCGAGCCGCGCGGCCCCGTCGAGCATCGAGTACTCGGTGTGCACGTGCAGGTGGACGAAGGAGTCCTGGGAGCCTGTCGACATCGTGTGCGGGAGTCCTCCGGGGTCGGGATCGGGTGCGTGGAGCAGCAGGGCGCGGCATGGCGAACGGCGCCGACCGACCTCCTGGGGGAAGGAGTCGAAGCCTACGTCAACGCGGGTCCGATCGTGCCAGCGACCACCGACACCCCGGTGCCGTCCGGCGACCGCTCAGGACCGGTCGACGGACCCCGTGCCCCACCCCGCGGCGGCGGCGTCGAGGCTCTCGGCGACCACCACGTCGACGATGCGCGCGAGCCGCTCGACGCCGAGCGCCGGGGCACGCCGGGCCATCGCCTCGGCGATGGCGCGCTCCCGCTCCGGGTCGCGGTTCTCCCCCGCGCCCCGCTCCCCCGGGCTGCGGTCGACCTTGTGCGGCTGCACCGCGGCGGTGAGCGCGACCCGGCGCGCCAGCAGGTCGCCGAGCTGCTCGTCGACCTCGTCGATGAGGCGGCGCAGGAACGCCAGCGGGTCGCGCCCGGGCCAGGCCACCCGCAGGTCGGGGGCGCGCTCCTCGTTGGCCGAGCCGTCGGTGCGCTCGAGCTCGACGAGGCCGTGGGCGCGGTAGAACGCCCGGGCCGGGGCGTTGGACTCGAAGACCCACAGGCAGAAGCCGTCGGGGCGGGTCGACCTCACCACGTCGAGCAGCAGGCTGCCGACCCCCGAGCGGGCCGCCACGGGATCGACGTACAGGTCGTCGAGCCAGTCGCCGGCCAGCGCGGCGTAGCCGACGACACGACCCGCTCCGCCGCGCCCAGCGGGCGCGCCGGCCTCCTCGTGCCCCTCGGGGTCGACGGTCTCGGCGACCCACAGCTCGCGCGCGGTGAGGTCCCAGGTGCGGAACCAGGTGCGCACGGCGTCGTCGGGGTGCACGCCGCGCGGCATCGCCGCACCCGCGGCGGCCCGGCTGCGCAGGTGCACCTCGGCGACGGCGTCGAGGTCGGCGGTGGTGCCGGGACGCACGACCACGTCGGCGGCGCTCAGCCGCCCGGGGCGCTCACGAGCCGTCACGCACGACCTCGAGGGCGTGGGCGAGGTCGGCGGGGTAGCCGGTCTCGTACTCCACGTGCTCGCCGGTGTCGGGGTGCTCGAAGCCGAGCCGCACGGCGTGCAGCCACTGGCGCTCCAGGCCGACCCGCTTGGCCAGCACGGGGTCGGCGCCGTAGGTGAGGTCGCCGACGCAGGGGTGCTTGAGGGCGGCCATGTGCACCCGGATCTGGTGGGTGCGCCCGGTCTCCAGGTGCACCTCCAGCAGGCTCGCGAACCGGTGGGCCTCGAGGGTCTCGTAGTGGGTGACGCTGGCCCGGCCGTCGGCCATCACCGCGAACTTCCAGTCCGAGCGCGGGTGCCGGCCGATGGGGGCGTCGACGGTGCCCTCCAGCGGGTCGGGGTGGCCCTGCACCAGCGCGTGGTAGGTCTTGTCGACCGTGCGGTGGCGGAAGGCGTTCTTCAGCACGGAGTAGGCGTGCTCGGACTTGCAGATCACCATCACCCCCGACGTGCCGACGTCGAGACGCTGCACGATGCCCTGGCGCTCGGAGGCACCGCTGGTGGCGATGCGGAACCCGGCGCCGGCGAGGTGGCCGACGACGGTGGGCCCGTTCCAGCCCGGCGAGGGGTGCACGGCCACGCCCACGGGCTTGTCGATCACCACGATGGAGTCGTCGTCGTGGACGATCGTGATGCCCTCGACGACCTCCGGTCGCACCACGAGGGGGTCGACGGTGCTCGGGATGGCCACCGCGACCACCGCCCCGGGCATCACCCGGTCGCTCTTGCCGACGTCGACGCCGTCGACCTGCACCAGCCCCTGGGAGACCAGGTCGGCCGCGCGGGTGCGCGACAGGCCGAACAGCCGCGCGATGACGGCGTCCACCCGCTCGCCGCCCAGGCTGTCGGGCACGCTGAGCGTGCGGTGCTCGGTCTGGGTCATCGCACGTCCCCGGTGTCGTCGGCGGTCTCGGTCTCGGTGTCGTTCTCGGTGCCCGTGTCGGCCTCCGCCTCGTGGTCGGCGTCGCGGGTGCCGTCGAGCCGCACCCCGCGGAACGCCTGCACCAGGATCAGCACCGCGGCGGCGTTGATGCAGAGGTCGGCCACGTTGAAGACCGGCCAGTTGGGCAGCATGAAGAAGTCGATGACGTGCCCGCGCAGCGGCCCGGGCTCGCGGAACAGCCGGTCGGTGAGGTTGCCGGCCACGCCGGCCAGCAGCAGGCCCAGGGCCACCGCCCAGAGCCGGGTGCGCACGCGCAGGGCCAGCACCGTCACGACGACCACCGCGACGATGGCCACGCAGCTCAGCACGACGGTGTAGTCGGTGCCGGTGCCGAAGGCCGCGCCGGGGTTCTTGATCAACCGCAGCTGGAGCACCTCGCCGAGCACCTCGACGTCCGCGCGGCCCTCGAGGCGGTCGGCGGCGACCACCTTGCTGCTCAGGTCGACGGCGTACGCCGCCAGGGCGACCGCGGCCAGGAGCAGCCTGCTGCGGGCCCGCGTCGAGGGTCGACCGGTGGTGCTGTCGGGACCTATCGACGTTCCTCGCGCTGCTTGCATGTCATGCACAGTGTGGCACGCGGAAAAGCCATCAGCCGATTCTTGCCGACCGCCTGCTCGCACGACTCGCAGACACCGTAGGTGCCGTCGTCGATGCGCCCCATGGCCCGGTCGATCTGGGCGAGCTTGTCGCGCTCCACGTTCAGCACGGTGAGCTCGTGGTCGCGCTCGAAGCTGCTGGCGCCCATGTCGGCCTGGTCCTGCCCGGAGCCGTCACCGGAATCGCGCATGAGCCCGTTGAGCTCCGACTCCTGCTGCTCGACGACGGCGCTGGCGTGGGCGCGCTGCTCGGCCAGCTCGGTCTGCACCTCGGCGAGCTCGTCGGGCGTCCAGTCGCTCTCGCCCTCGAGGACGACGAGGTCGCCGGCCTGGGTGGCGCTGGTCTTGGCTGCTGCCTTCTTCACGGGACGCCTTCGGGGCAGGGGCGGTGGTCGCCGGTTCGGTCGGGGTCACCGCGGCGGATCACCCACCTGACGGGCCGCGGTGAGCAGGAGGGTAGCGGGGGCTCGCGACAGGGGGAAACCCCGCCACCCCGAGGGGTGGGACAGCGGTGGCGGGCCGGGAACGACGGCACGGCCGACCCCCGAGGGGATCGGCCGTGCCGGTGGTGCGTGTGCGCCGGGGCGCAGGGTCAGGACTCGTCCTCGCCGAGGATGGAGCGCAGGCGCTTGGGCGCCGGCGCCTCCTCGGCCGGGGCGGCGCTCTCGGCGCCGTTGTGCAGGGCCTCGAGCTGCTGGGTGAAGTAGCTCTTCAGGCGCGAGCGGTACTCGCGCTCGAAGGACCGCAGGTTCTCCACCTCGCTGCTGAGCTTGTCGCGCTCGCGCTCGAGGTCGCCGAACATCTGCTGGCGACGCTCGGCGGTCTCGGAGTCGAGCATCGACGCGCGGGTGCGGGCGTCGGCCTCCATGCGGTCGGCCTTGGACTTCGACTCCGACTCGAGCCGCTCGGCCTTGGTGCGGGCCTCGCCGACGATCTTGTCGGCGTCGTTCTTCGCCTCGTCGACGAGCTCGTCGGCGTTGCGGGTGGCCAGCTCGAGCAGGCGGGCGGCAGCGTTGGAGGCCTGCGGCACCGTCTGGACCCGGATGGTCTCCGAGGGAGGGGTCGCAGCGACCGGGGC
Organism: Nocardioides sp. FY1077; assembly: GCF_058681775.1. Lineage (NCBI taxonomy): Bacteria > Bacillati > Actinomycetota > Actinomycetes > Propionibacteriales > Nocardioidaceae > Nocardioides > Nocardioides sp. FY1077. The sequence continues at coordinate 382,664 of NZ_JBZWDB010000003.1, forward strand.
GGCGACGGGAGCAGGGGTGACCGGCGGCGCCGCGGCGGGGGCGGGGGCCGGGGTCGGCTCCGGCTTCGACTCGGGAACGGGCACGGCCTGGGTGGCCGGCGTCGGCGCCGAGGACCCGGAGCCGGACTGGGCCGAGGCGAGCTTGGCGCGCAGCTCCTCGTTCTCGTTGGTCAGCCGGGCGAGCTCGGCCTCCACCTCGTCGAGGAACTGGTCGACCTCTCCCATGTCGTAGCCCTCGCGCAGCCGGACGGGCGTAAAGCGCTTGTTGCTCACGTCCTCAGGCGTCAGTGGCATGACCTCACCCAATTCTCAGTTCGTCGTGTGCGTGTGGATCGCAGGGGTCACGTGGGCGACGCCTGCGACGTTCCCGGAGACAATAGCGCCTGAGGTGGGGCGCGTGGGACAGGCGGGTCGTCGGCGGGACCGGCGGCCCGGCGCGGCCCTCAGTAGACGCCGAACAGCGAGTCGTTGAGGTTGAGCAGCAGCCACGCGATCACGAGGACCAGCAGGAAGCTCAGGTCGAGGGCGATGCTCCCCAGCCGCAGCGGCGGGATGAACCGGCGCAGCGCCTTGATGGGCGGGTCGGTGACGGAGTAGACCGCCTCGAGCACGACCAGCACGGGCCCGCGGGGACTCCACGAGCGGGCGAACACCATCACCCAGTCGACGACGAACCGCACCCACATGCAGGCGAGGAAGAAGAACAGGATCCAGTGGATGACGGAACCGGCGATCTGCACGTCGGTGTCTACTCCTGTCGGCGGGCGGACCCGTCGCGGTGACGAGCCTCAGCTCTGGTTGAAGAACCCGCCCTCGGCGATCCGCTCCTTGTCCTCGGCGGCGACCGTGACGTTGGGCGGGGAGAGCAGGAAGACCTTGTTGGTGACGCGCTCGATGGTGCCACGGGTCGCAAAGACCAGCCCGGCGGCGAAGTCGACGAGACGCTTGGCGTCGGCGTCGTCCATCTCGGAGAGGTTCATGATGACCGGGACGCCCTCGCGGAAGTTCTCCCCCACGATGCGCGCCTCGTTGTAGGTGCTCGGGTGCACCGTCGTGATGCGGGACAATTCGGCTACCACTCCCGTGGGGCCGGCGGCCGGACGGCGGCGCTCGGCGAGGTCGGACACGGACGCGGCGCGGGCCGTGGACTGGCGGGCGACCGGGGTCGCCCCGGAACGCGGGGCGGCGACCGCCTGGGTCTCCTGGGTGTGGTCCTGGGTGCCGTCGTACTCGTCGTCGTACCGACCGGTGTCCTCGAGCAGGCCGAGGTACTCGCCGATCTTGCGCATCGAGCCGCTCATGACAGTCGTCCTCCGGAACTCTGCACCCTCGACCCGGGTGGGTCGGGCGGCGCGTGACGTGCTTGACGTGTAGTCGGACCCTAACCGACCGGGGGCCGCGAACCGAGGACCGCCGACCCGACGCGCACGTGTGTCGCACCGGCCGCGACGGCCTCCTCCAGGTCGCCGCTCATGCCGGCCGAGAGCACCGTCGCGCCGGGGTGGTCGCGCAGCACCTGCTCGCGCACGGCGACCAGCCGGTCGAAGGCCCGGGCGGGCTCCTCGTCGCGCGGGGCCACCGCCATCAGCCCCCGCAGGACGAGGTGGTCGGCGGCGGCGACGCGCTCGGCCAGCGCCGCGAGGTCGGCCGGGTCGACGCCGGCGCGGCCCTCGGCGCCGGGGGCGTCGAGGCTCACCTGCACCAGCACCTCGAGCGGGCTGCCGCGCCCCTGCGCGCCCCGGTCGAGGGGACCCACGAGCTTGGCCCGGTCGAGCGACTCTACGACCGTGGCGTACGCCGCGACCGCGGCCGCCTTGTTGCTCTGCAGCCCGCCGATGAAGTGCCAGGCCAGGTCGAGGTCGGCGCACTCGGCGGCCTTGGCCTCGGCCTCCTGGTGGCGGTTCTCCCCCACGTCGGTGACCCCGAGCCCGGCCAGCAGCCGCACGTCGGAGGCGGGGAAGAACTTGGTGACGACGGTGAGCGACACGTCGTCCGGGGCGCGCCCGGCGTCGCGGCAGGCCGCGGCCAGCCGCTCGCGCACCCGGGCCAGCCCCGCCGTGAGCTCGTCGGCGCGGGCGCTCACGAGAGCCACACCACCCCGGCCAGGCGGCCGGCGTCGGCGCCGTCGCGGCGGTAGGAGTGCAGCGTGGTCTCCTCGCGGGTGCAGCCGGAGGTGGCCTCGGCGTCGAGGACCTCGACGCCGGCCCGCTGGAGCTGGGCGCGCACGCCGCGGCCGACGTCGAGCGCCGGGGTGCCCCACCGGGTCTCGGCCCAGGCCTGCGGCACCACCGCGCAGACCTCGTCGCGCATCGACGCCGGCACCTCGTAGCAGCCGCCGCACACGTGGGGACCGACCCAGGCGCGCAGGTCGTCGCGGGAGGCGCCACGGGCCACCAGCTGCTCGACCGCACGGGTGGTCACGTCGAGCACCATCCCGCCCCGGCCGGCGTGGACCACCCCGGCCACGCCGGCCCGGGCGTCGGCCAGGACGACCGGCACGCAGTCGGCGGCGCGCACCATGAGCCCCAGGCCCCGGGTGGTGGTGACCAGCGCGTCGGCGCTGGGCAGCAGCGCCGCGGCGTCCCGGGCCGGGACGTCGGAGGTCACGACCTCGCAGCCGTGCACCTGGTTGATCCGGGCGAAGCGGACCCCGCACTTCTCCTCGAGCAGGCCGAGCTGCTCGGGGAACGCCGGGCGCAGGCCCTGCAGGTCGAGGGTGGCGTCGGTGAAGGCGACGTCCACCCGGACGTCGCCCTCCACCGACCCGCGGAACCAGAACACCGACTGCGGTCGCCGACTACTTGAGGAAGTCGGGCACGTCGAGCTCGTCGTCGTCGAACTGCACCTGGCGCGGGGCCGGGCGCGGCGCGACGGGCTGGCTCGGCGCCGGCGCGGCCGGGCGGGGCTGCTCGGCGGACGGCTGCTGGCCCTGCAGCGCCTGCTGCGGCGGCTGGACCGCCGTGGCGCCACCGGTGCGCGCGCCGGCCGGGACGGGCTCGCGCTCGGCGGGACGACGCAGCTGCGGCTCGGGCGCCGGGCGGGCCTCCACGGGCGCCGGGACGGCCTTGGGCTCGCGGCGCAGCACGGTGCCCTCGTCGCGGCGCTTCGGCGTGCCGCCGTCGAACCCGGCAGCGATGACGGTGACCCGCACCTCGTCGCCGAGCGCGTCGTCGATGGTGGCGCCGAAGATGATGTTGGCCTCGGGGTGCACGGCCTCGGCGACCAGCGCGGCCGCCTCGTTGATCTCGAACAGGCCGAGGTCGGAGCCGCCGGCGATGGAGAGCAGCACGCCGTGGGCGCCGTCGATGGACGCCTCGAGCAGCGGGCTGGAGACCGCCATCTCGGCCGCGGCCACCGAGCGGTCCTCACCGCGCGCCGAGCCGATGCCCATCAGCGCCGAGCCGGCGTTGGCCATGACCGACTTCACGTCGGCGAAGTCGAGGTTGATCAGGCCGGGGGTGGTGATCAGGTCGGTGATGCCCGAGACGCCCTGCAGCAGCACCTGGTCGGCCTGCTTGAAGGCGTCGAGGACCGACACGTTGCGGTCGCTGATCGAGAGCAGCCGGTCGTTGGGGATGACGATGAGGGTGTCGACCTCCTCGCGCAGCTGGGCGATTCCCTCCTCGGCGGAGTTGGCGCGGCGCCGGCCCTCGAAGGCGAAGGGGCGGGTCACCACGCCGATGGTCAGCGCACCCAGCGAGCGGGCGATGCGCGCGACGACGGGCGCGCCGCCGGTGCCGGTGCCGCCACCCTCGCCGGCGGTCACGAACACCATGTCGGCGCCCTTCATGACCTCCTCGATCTCCTCGGCGTGGTCCTCGGCGGCCTGGCCGCCCACGTCGGGGTCGGCGCCGGCGCCGAGGCCTCGGGTGAGCTCGCGGCCGATGTCGAGCTTGACGTCGGCGTCGCTCATGAGGAGGGCCTGGGCGTCGGTGTTGATCGCGATGAACTCGACACCCTTGAGCCCCACGTCAATCATCCGGTTGACGGCGTTGACACCGCCTCCGCCGATGCCCACGACCTTGATGATGGCCAGGTAGTTCTGTGCTGCTGCCACGGCGGCTCGCCTCTCGCTGATCGGGTGGTGGTGCTGGTCGGTGGCCCTGCTGGGCCGGTCTGCTGCAGGTGCTGCGGGGGTACTGCGGGGGTGCTGCCGGTGGTGCGGGTCCGATGCAGGTCGGGGAAGCCGGCGGAGCCGGGCCTGCGGGTCGACCTCAACCGTTACCCTCAACCTGAGGGTTATAGTTATGTCAACCTCGTCGTGGGCACGACAGTAGGCACCACGGCACGCCCCGCGGCGACGACACGCGGGCGCGCGTCGCGGTGTCCGAGAAATCCGCCGCTCGGCAGACCGGAGCGGATCGCTCAGTCGACGGCGGGGCCGGCCACCGTCGGGCGACCGGGCACGCTCACGTCGTACGTCGTGCCGGGCTCCCCGAGCAGCACCTGCGCCACCGCGGCCTTCTCCTCGGAGTCGGCCGCGCTCCCCCACGCCACGGTGCGCCCGTCGGCGAGCACCAGGCTGATCCGGTCGACGGTCTCCACGTCGACGTGGTCGACGTCGCCGGCGAGCTCCTCGGGCAGGGCGTCGACCACGGCAGCGGCCTCGCGCAGCGCCTCGGCGCTGGTGTCGAGCCCGCTCTCCACCCGCGGCAGGCCGGCGGGCGGGGCGGCGTAGGAGCGGAACGCGACGCCCTCGGCGTCGAGGCCGCGCAGGGTGCCGCCGAGGTCGACGACCGCGACGGCCACCCGCTCCTCCACCTCGATGCGCACACCGTCGGGCCAGGAGCGCACGACGTCGGCGGAGCGCACCTGCGACAGCGACTCCACCCGGGCGCGCACGACGTCGAGGTCGACCCCGGCCACCGGCTCGCCCACCGGCACGCGCGCCGCGGCCAGCACGGCCTCGCCCGCGACGGGGCCGACGCCGTCGACCTCGACCTGCTCGACGTCGAGCAGGGAGGAGTACCAGACCGCCCAGACCGCGGCGGCGCCGAGCCCGAGGATCACCAGCACGACCGCGACGCGGCGCAGCGCGAGCCAGCGGCGGGCCCACTGACGCCGGGCGAAGCGGCGACGGGTGCGCCGCGTGCTGCGGTCGTCGGGCACGGGCGGGGCCGCGGGACGTCGCACGGCGGTCGACTGGCTCATCGGGCTCCCCCGCCCGCGTCGCGCTCGGCGAGCAGGTCGAGCACCAGCGGGCCGAGCGTGGTCACCGACCCGGCCCCCAGCGTCAGCACCAGGTCGCCCGGGCGGGCACGGGCCACCAGCGCGGCCGGGGCGTCGGCGAGGTCGGGCACGAACGCGACGCGCTCGGGGGGCAGCGGCACGGCGTCGGCCACCAGCGCGCCGGTCACGGCGGGGTCGGCGTCCTCGCGGGCGAGGTGGACGTCGAGCACCACGACCTCGTCGGCGGCGCCGAGCGCCTCGCCCATGGCGGTGCCGAAGATGCGGGTGCGCGAGACGAGGTGGGGCTGGAAGGCGACGACGACGCGGCCCTCGCCGGCCACGGCACGGGCCGCCTGCAGGTCGCCGGTGATCTCGACGGGGTGGTGGGCGTAGGAGTCGTAGACCCGCACGCCGGCGACCTCGCCCTTGCGCTCCATCCGGCGCCGGGTGCCGCCGAAGCCCTCGAGGCCGCGGCGCAGCGCGTCGAAGTCGTGGCCCAGGCGCAGGCCCGTGGTGAGCGCGGCGAGCGCGTCGAGGACGTAGTGGCGCCCGGGGATCTGCAGCCGCACCCGACCCAGCTCCACGCCGGTGTCGACCACGGTGAAGGAGGAGGTGGTGCCCTCGAAGGCGAGGTCGACGGCGCGCACCTCGGCCAGGTCGCTCTCCCCGACGCCCACGAACGCGACGCCCAGCGAGCTGGCGACCGCGCGCAGGCGGGCCGCGCCGTCGTCGTCGACGCAGGCCACCAGCAGCCCGCCGGGGCGGATGTGGCCCACGAACTCGTCGAAGGCCGCGGCGTAGGCCTCCTCGGTGCCCCAGTTGTCGAGGTGGTCGGCCTCCACGTTGGTCACCACGGCCACGGTCGGCTCGTAGACCAGGAACGCGCCGTCGCTCTCGTCGGCCTCGGCCACGAAGAGGTCGCCGGTGCCCTCGGCGGCGTTGGTGCCGGTCTGGGCGAGGTCGCCGCCCACGGCGTACGTCGGGTCGGCGCCGGCGGCCTGCAGGGCCACGGTCAGCAGCGAGGTGGTGGTGGTCTTGCCGTGGGTGCCGGCGACCGCGACCACGCGGCGCCCCGTCATCACCGAGGCCAGCGCCGCCGAGCGCGGCAGCAGCCGCAGGCCGCGGCGCTGCGCCTCGACCACCTCGGGGTTGTCCTCGCGCACGGCGGTGGAGACGACGACGGTGGTGGCCTCGCCCAGCTGCTCGGCGGCGTGGCCGACGTGCACCCGGGCGCCGAGCTCGCGCAGCCGCTCCAGCGTCGGGGAGTCGGCGCCGTCGCTGCCGCTGACCTCGAGGCCGCGGGCCAGCATGATGCGGGCGATGCCGGACAGCCCGGCGCCGCCGATGCCGACGAGGTGGACGTGGCCGAGGTGCTCGGCCGGCAGGATCTCCTGCGGCACCGGGACCCTCACGACGCGCTCCGACTGCGGCGACCGCGGCGGCGGCCGGGCTCGCGGGCGGCGGCGAGGACCATGGCGGCCAGCACGTCGTCGGCGTCGCGCGGCACCAGCGCGGCGGCCGCGGCGCCCATGCGTGCCAGCCGCTCGGCGTCGAGGGCCAGCGGCACGACGTGGTCGGCCACCCACTCGCTGGTGAGGTCGCCGTCGGCCACCAGCAGCCCTCCCCCGGCGTCGACAACCGGGCGGGCGTTGAGCTCCTGCTCGCCGTTGCCGATCGGCAGCGGCACGAAGACGGCCGGCAGGCCGGTGGCGGCGGCCTCGGTGACGCTGGAGGCACCGGCGCGGCAGACCATCAGGTCGGCGGCGGCCAGCACGAGGTCCATCCGGTCGACGAAGTGCTCCACGACGTACGGCGCGCCGGTCGTGCCGGAGGTGGCGGCGGGGTCCGCCTCGCCGTTCGGGCCGACGACGTGCAGCACCTGCACCCCGGCCGCGCCCAGGGCCGCGGCGGCGCCGGAGACGGCCTGGTTGACCCGGCGGGCGCCCTGCGAGCCACCGGTGATCACGACGGTGGGCCGGTCGGGGTCGAGGCCGAAGAACGCGCGGGCCTCGGCGCGGGTGGCGGCGCGGTCGAGCTGGGAGATCATCCGCCGGATCGGCAGGCCGACGAGCTCGGCGCCGGGCAGGTCGGTGCCGGGGATGCTGACCGCCACGCGGTCGGCGAAGCGGGCGCCGAGGCGGTTGGCCAGCCCCGGCAGCGCGTTCTGCTCGTGCACCACCAGCGGCAGGCCCCGGCGGCGGGCCGCGAGGTACGCCGGCACCGAGACGTAGCCGCCGTAGCCGACGACGACGTCGGGCTGGACGCGGTCGAGCACCCGCGACGCGGCGCGCACGGCGCCGCCGAGGCGCCCGGGCACCTTGAGCAGGTCGACACCGGGGCGGCGCGGCAGCGGCACCGGCGGCACCAGCTCGAGGGGGTAGCCGGCCTCGGGCACCACCCGGTTCTCCAGGCCCCGGGGGGTGCCCAGGCAGGTGATGGAGACGTCGGGGTCGAGACGACGCAGGGCGTCGGCCGTCGCGAGGAGGGGCGAGGTGTGTCCGGCGGTGCCGCCGCCGGCGAGGAGTACGCGCATCGGTCAGAACCTAACCGCTGGCGTCGTCCGCACGCCGCAGGCGCGGACGTGTCCCGCCACCGGTTCAGCCCACCGGTCGCGCGGAGACGCCGCTGGCCCGGCCGCGGCGGCGCTGGGCCAGCGCCCGGGCGGCCTCGGGCTCGCGACGGGCGAAGCCGATCAGCAGCCCCAGCGCCACCAGCGACGGCAGCAGCGCCGACCCGCCGTACGACACCAGCGGCAGCGGGATCCCGATCACCGGCAGCAGCGCGAGCACCATGCCGACGTTGATGACCATCTGGCCCACCAGCCACACCACGATGCCGAAGGTGGCGTAGCGCACGAACGGGTCGGCGGTGTGGCGGGCCACCCGCAGGGCGGCGTAGGCGATGGTGAGGAAGAGCCCCACCACGAGCAGCGTGCCGACCAGGCCGAGCTCCTCGCCGAGCACGGCGAAGATGAAGTCGGTGTGGGCCTCGGGCAGGTCGCCCCACTTCTGCTGCGAGGCGCCGATGCCCTGGCCGAACCACCCGCCGCTGGACAGCGCGTAGAGGCCGTGGGCCGGCTGCCAGCCGGTGTCGTGGAAGTCCTTGAACGGGTCGGCGAACGTCGTGAGCCGCGCGACGCGCTCGGGGTCGCTGGCGGCCAGGCCGAGGGCCACCACGCCGACCAGCGAGAGGCACATGGCGAAGAACCGCAGCGGCGCCCCGACCACCCAGAGCATGCCGAGCAGGATCGCGAACAGCACGAGCGCGGTGCCGAGGTCGCGACCGACGACCACCAGCGCGGTGGCCAGCAGCAGACCCGGCACGACCGGCACCATCACCTGGTGGAGGCTGCCGAGGCGGCGCTCCTTGTTGGCGTAGATGTGGGCGGCCCAGACGATCAGGGCCAGCTTGGCGATCTCGGAGGGCTGGATCTGCAGCGGCCCGAGGGCCAGCCAGTTCTGGTTGCCGTTGACCGCGACGCCGATGAACGCGGTGAGCAGCAGCAGCGCCAGCGACACGAGGTAGCCGGGGTACGACAGCGCCCGCACGACCCGCAGCGGCAGCCGGCTGGCGAGGAAGGCCACCGGCAGGCCGAGCACCACCCACATCAGCTGGCGGCGCACCACGGCGTAGGAGTCGCCGTCGTTCTGGGTGTAGGAGTAGACGCTCGAGGCCGAGAGCACCATCACCAGCCCGATGGTGAGCAGCAGCGTGGAGGCGCCGAGCAGCAGGTAGTACGACGTCAGCGGACGGTCGAGGGCGTCGCGCGCGGTGTCGAGCGCGCTGCGCACCGAGGCGGCGGCGTCGGAGACCGGACGCAGCCGGCCGGGGGCCCGCATGGCCTGGGTGTCGTCGAGGTGGGCGCCTGTGGGGCCTGCCACGTCGGTGAGGGACGGTCCTCGGTCCGCGGTGGTGGTCACGGTGTCCCTCCTGCGGGCGTGTGCGCGAGGACCGGTCAGCCGGTCCTCTCCCTGACCGCCGCGGCGAAGGCGTCACCGCGTGCGGCGTAGCTGGCGAACATGTCCATCGACGCGCACCCCGGCGCGAGGAGGACGGTGTCCCCCGGCCGGGCGAGCCCGGCCGCCGCGTCGACGACGCGCCGCATCGCGGCATGTCCTGGCGTTGGTGCTGGTGCTGCTGGTGTCTCTGGTGTGCCTGTGACTCGTGGTGCGTCGTCAGTCTGGCCGTCGCCGACGTCGATGACCCGCACATCGGGTGCGTGTCGGCGAAGTGCGGCCGCCACGACGTCGCGGTCGCGCCCGAGCAGCACGACGGCGCGCAGCCGCGGGGCGACGGCACGCACCAGGTCGTCGAAGTCGGCACCCTTGGCCAGCCCGCCGGCCACCCACACCACGTCGTCGTAGGCGCGCAGCGAGGCCAGCGCGGCGTGGGGGTTGGTGGCCTTGGAGTCGTCGACCCAGGTGACCCCGTCGCTCTCGGCGACCACGGCGATGCGGTGGCCGTCGGGGCGGAAGCCGCGCAGGCCGTCGCGCACGGCCTGCTGGGAGACGCCGTGGGCGCGGGCCAGGGCAGCCGCGGCGAGCGCGTTGGCGACCTGGTGGGGGGCGGCGGGGTGGCCGTCGACCGCGAGGTCGCCGACGGTGCACAGCTCGGCGGCGCTGGTGGCGCGCTCCTCGACGAACGCCCGGTCGACCAGGATGTCCTCGACCAGCCCGACCATGCCGACACCGGGCGTGCCGAGGGTGAAGCCCACCGCCCGCGCGCCCTCGCGCACGTCGGCGGCGCGCACCAACCGCTCGGTCTCGGGGTCGGCGGCGTTGTAGACGCAGGCGCGCTGCACGCGCTCGTAGACGCGGCCCTTGTCGGCGGCGTACTCCGCCATCGAGGGGTACCAGTCGAGGTGGTCCTCGGCGACGTTGAGCACCGCGGCCGACTCCGCGCTCATCGAGTCGGTGTAGTGCAGCTGGAAGCTGGACAGCTCGACGGCCAGCACGTCGTGGGGCACGGGGTCCATCACGGCCTCGACCAGCGGGAGGCCGACGTTGCCGGCGGCCACGCTGCGCAGGCCGGCAGCGCGCAGGATCGCATCGAGCATCTGCACGGTCGTGGTCTTGCCGTTGGTGCCGGTCACGGCGAGCCACGGAGCGGCGTGCGCCGGGTCGCGCAGGCGCCAGGCGAGCTCCACCTCGCCCCACACCGGGACGCCGCGGGAGCGGGCCTGGGCGAGCAGCGGCGCGTCGGGGTGCCAGCCCGGGGAGGTGACGACCAGGTCGACGTCGTCGGGCAGGACCGCCGTGGCGCCCTCCCCCAGCCGGACGCTCGCACCGAGCACCTCCAGCAGCTCGGCGCGCTCCTCCTTGCCGGCCGGTGACTCGTCGAGCGCGGTGACCGAGGCACCGAGGTGGGTGAGGTTGTCGGCCGCGGCGAACCCCGAGACACCGAAGCCGGCGACGACCGCCCGCACGCCGTCCCAGGGGGTGTGCCGGCCCAGGGCTGCCAGGTCGCGGGGGTGCCGGGCGTCGCTCACGTGCCGGCCACCCACTCGGCGTAGAAGATGCCGAGCCCACCTGCCACGCAGAGACCGGTGATGATCCAGAACCGGATGACCACGGTGACCTGGTCCCAGCCGAGCATCTCGAAGTGGTGGTGGATGGGTGCCATCCGGAAGATGCGACGACCCTTGCTGAGCTTGAAGAAGCCCACCTGGAGCATCACCGACACCGTCTCGAGGACGAACAGGCCGCCGAGGACCACCAGGAGGATCTCGGTGCGGGTGAGGATCGCGAAGCCGGCCAGCGCGCTGCCGAGCGCCAGCGAGCCGGTGTCGCCCATGAAGATCTGCGCCGGCGAGGCGTTCCACCACAGGAAGCCGAAGCAGGCACCCGTGATCGCGGCCGCGATGATCGCGAGGTCGAGGGGGTCGCGCACCTCGTAGCACTTGCCGTAGGCGATGTCGTCCTGCCCGCACCACTGGTTGTTCTGCCAGATGTTGACCAGCGTGTAGGCGCCGAACACCATCACGCAGGCGCCGGTGGCGAGGCCGTCGAGGCCGTCGGTGAGGTTGACGGCGTTGCTGGTCGCGGTGACGACCAGCCAGATCAGCACGAGCACCACCACGGTGGGCAGGGCAAAGCTGTCGAAGTCGCGGATGAACGAGATGCTGTGGGACGCCGGGCGCTGGCCGCGCTCGTCCTCGAGCCACGGCGAGAGCGCGAGGACGCCGAAGACCAGCGCGATGACGGTCTGCCCGACCATCTTGGCCTTGCTGCGCAGGCCGAGGCTGCGCTGCTTGGAGATCTTGATGAAGTCGTCGAGGAAGCCCACCAGGCCCATGCCGACGAACAGGAAGATCAGCAGCAGCGCGGAGGCACTGGGCCAGTCCTGGGTGGCCAGCTTGGCCACGAAGTAGCCCGTGACCGCAGCGCCGATGATGACGACCCCGCCCATCGTGGGGGTGCCGCGCTTGGTGTGGTGGCTGGTGGGCCCGTCGTCGCGGATCTCCTGGCCGTAGCCCCACTCGGTGAAGCGCCGGATCGCGACGCGGGTGCCGAGCAGCGAGATCAGGAGGGCCAGGCCGCCTCCCATCAGGATCGCTCTCATGCGCCTTCGTCCACTCCTCGTCGTGCGCGTGCCTACGGGTGCCGGTGGGCCGACCGCGCGGCGTCGGGCCCCGGACATCTTCGCCCACGTCGCGCCCGAGCCGGGCCTCGCCCCGCCGTGCGGGTGTCTGCCGTCACGCCGGCGGTGGGCGAGGCGTCACGCCTGGCGCCGGCTGGCCTCCAGCAGCTCCCGCGCGACCAGCCGGTCGTCGAAGGGGTGCACGACGCCGGCGACCTCCTGCCCGGTCTCGTGGCCCTTGCCGGCCACCAGCACGATGTCACCGCGACCGGCCCGCGACAGCGCCAGCGCGATGGCCGCCCGCCGGTCACCGACCTCGACGACCTCGGCCCGCTGCGCGTCGTCCACGGCGGCGGCGCCCGCGAGCACGGCTGCCCGGACCGCGGCGGGGTCCTCGGTGCGGGGGTTGTCGTCGGTGACGACGAGCAGGTCGGCGAGCCGGGCGGCGATCTCGCCCATCACGGGTCGCTTGCCGGTGTCGCGGTCACCGCCGGCGCCGAGCACCACCAGGACCCGCCCGGCGGTCAGGGGGCGCAGCGCCCCGAGGGCGGCGGCCACGGCGTCGGGCTTGTGGGCGTAGTCGACGACCACCTCGAAGTCCTGGCCCGCCACGACGCTCTCCAGCCGGCCCGGCACGCCGGCCAGCCCGGCCAGGCCGGCGGCGACGGCCGGCACGTCGAGCCCGGCCTCCCCCGCCGTGGCGACGGCGGCCAGCGCGTTCGAGACGTTGAACCGCCCGGCCAGCGGGACGCCGGCCGGCACGTCGCGCAGGTCGCGGCCGTGCACGCGGAAGTCGGTGCGGCTCGGTGCGGCCACCAGGTCGACGGCCGTCCAGGTGGCCTCGGCGCCCTCGGTGGAGAACGTCGCCACCGGCAGCGAGGTCTCCCCGGCCAGGCGCCGGCCGTGGGCGTCGTCGACGTTCACCAGCGCCCGCCTCGCGCGCGCGGGGGTGAACAGCGACGCCTTGGCGGCGTAGTACTCCTCCACGGTGTCGTGGAAGTCGAGGTGGTCGCGCCCGAGGTTGAGGAACACCGCGACGTCGAACAGCACGCCGTCGACGCGACCGAGCACGAGCGCGTGGCTGGAGACCTCCATCGCGCACACCTGGACGCCGCGCTCCACCATCAGCGCGAACAGCCCGTGGAGGTCGGGCGCCTCGGGGGTGGTGAGCGCGGTGCGGACGTCGACGCCGGCGATGCGGGTGCCGACGGTGCCGATCACCGCGGCCACGACGCCGGCGTGCTCCAGCGCCCCCTCGAGCAGGCGGGTGGTGGTGGTCTTGCCCTGGGTGCCGGTGACCCCGACCATCGTCAGGCGTCGTGCGGGGTGGCCGTAGAGGTGGGCGCTGACGGCGCCGAGCACGGCCCGCGGGTCGGGCACCACCACCGCGGGCGTGCGCGGCGGCAGCCGCTCCGCGCCGGCGGGGTCGGTGAGCACGGCCACCGCGCCCGCGGCCAGGGCCTCCACGGCGTGGTCGGCGCCGTGGGCCCGGGCGCCGGGCAGCGCGGCGTACAGGTCGCCGGGCTGCACCCGGGCCGAGCTGAGCGTGATGCCGGTGAGCACGGGCTCGCCATCGGGTTCGCCGCCGGGGCGGCGGACGGCGTCCGGCGCGAGCAGGTCGACGAGGTCGGCGAGGGGGGTGCGCGGGGGGTGCTGGGGGCGCGGCAGGTCGGTCACGGTCGGGTCAGCCTAGGAGGCCGGGGTGCCGGTCACCACTCGACGGGCAGCCGGGAGGCCGGGGTGCCGGTCGGCGGGACGGCGTAGCGCTGCAGGGCGTAGCCCATCAGCCTGGAGAAGGCCGGGCCGCCCACGGAGCCGCCGCCGCCGCCGTTGCGCGGGTTCTGCACCACGACGTAGATGGTGAACCGGGGGTCGTCGGCCGGGGCGAAGCCGCCGAACGACACCGTGTAGGAGCCGTCGTAGCACTGGCACTCCGAGCTGGCGCGCTGGGCGGTGCCGGTCTTGCCCGCCACCCGGTAGCCGGGCACGGCCGCGCCCGGCGCGACGCCGACGTCGGGGTCGACGACGCGCTCCATCATGTGGGTGGTCTGCCGGGCGGCCTCGCCGCTGAGCACGCGGGTGCGGGTCGCGGTGTCGGTGCCGACCTCCTCGCCGGAGTCGGTGGTGGCCGAGCCCTGCACGACGTTGGGGTCGATGTGCACGCCGTCATTGGCGATGGTGTTGATCGCAGCCGTCATCTGCAGGGCGTTGACCGAGACCGACTGGCCGAAGGCGATGCGGTCCTGCAGGGCACCGGTCCACGCGGCGGGGTCGGGCAGGATGCCGGCGGACTCGCCGCGGATGCCGGCGCCGGTGGTGCGACCGAGGCCGAAGGCGTCGAGGTAGCCGCGCAGCTCGCCGTCGGCGTACTTGTCGGTGGCCAGGACGGTGCCGATGTTGGACGACTGCGCGATGACGCCGGCCAGCGTGAGCCGGATGGTGTCGTGCGACCACCAGTCGCTGATGGGGTTGTCGCCCTCGCGCTGGAGGACGCCGGGCACGGTGAGCCGGGTGCGCGCGGTGACCTTGCCGGCGTCGACGAGGCCCGACACGGTCAGCACCTTCTGCACCGAGCCGGGCTCGTAGACGTCGCTGACCGCCCGGGAGCCGAGGTCGTCGGGGTCGGACTCCAGCGGCGCGTTGGCGTCGAAGGTGGGGTAGTCGGCCAGGCTGAGCACGTCGCCGGTGCGGGTGTCGAGCACGACGGCGGCCCCGGAGTCGGCGCGGGCCTGCAGCACCGTCTGGCGCAGCACCCGCTGGGTGTACCACTGCAGGTCGCGGTCGAGGGTGGTCTGCAGGTCCCGGCCGTCGACGGCCTCGACCGTGGTGTTCTCCCCCAGCGGGACCCGGTTGCCGGCCGCCACGCTGTAGCGCGCCTCGCCGTCGACGCCGGAGAGCACGTCGTCGAACGTGCGCTCGAGGCCGGCCAGCGGCTTGGCGGTGCCGTCCTTGCGCGGGGTGCCGAGGAAGCCGACGACGTTGGCGGCGACGTCGTCGGCGGGGTAGACCCGCACCGGGTCGCGCCGGGTGCTCAGGCCGTCGAAGCCCAGGGCCCGGGCGCGGGTCACGACCTGGGTGGCCAGCGTCGCCGGCACGCTGCGGGCGACGTACTGGAAGCGGCTGTCCTCGGCGCGCAGGCGCGGGAGGATCGTGAAGTAGTCGACGTCGAGCCGGTTGGCCAGCAGCTTGGCCAGCTCAGGGGCGTCCTCCGCGGTGAGCGCGGGGTCGGCCACCACCATCAGCCCGTCGACCGACTCGGCCAGCGGCTCGCCGTTGCGGTCGAGGATCTCGCCGCGCTCGGCGGGGAGCACCACCTCCTCCATGCCCTCCTCGGCCGCCATCGTGGCGTAGGAGGCGGGGTCGAGGCCCTGCAGCTGCACCAGCCGACCGCCGAAGACCGACAGCACCATCGCGATCAGCACGAAGCCGATGCGCAGCCGCACCTGCGGCGAGCCGCGCAGCGAGCCGCGGGGGCCCCCGCCCGCGGGGCGGGGTCGAGGGGCGGCCTGACGCATCGGCTGGCGGGTACGGCGCACGCGGGTCCTCCGGGCGGGGCTGGCGGTCAGGGGCGGTGTCGGCAGTGCTGACGCTCGGGGTGGAGCGTGTGACGCATGAGGCTGATGTGGCTGGTGGTACTAGTTCCTACCGCTCCCGGACGCCGTCGCGCGGTTGCCGCGCGGGGCGTCGGCCGACCCCTGCTCGTCGTCCCGCTCCCCTGCCTGCTGGCCCGCCTGCTGGCCCGCCTGCTCGCCGGCCTGCTCGCCGGCCTGCTCGCCGGCCTGCTGGTCCTGCTCGCCACGGGTGCCGGCGCCGGTCGTGCTGCCGGTGCCGTTCGCGCCGCTGGCGCCGTCGGCGTCCGTGTCCCGCTCGCCCGAGCCGGGCAGCTGGCCCTCCGGGGGCCGAGCCCCCTCGGTGGTCTGCTGCTGGAGCTCGGCGGGCAGCGGGGCGGCCGGCGGGGCCAGCGGGAGCTGGAAGCCGGGCGCGGCCGGCGCCTCGCCGGTGACGGTGCCGTCGGAGAGCCGGATGACCGGCGGCGTGCCGGCGGGGATGACCAGGCCCTGCTGCTGGGCCAGGCGCGCCACGGCCTGCGGGTCGCGCATCCGCTCCAGCTCCATCGACAGCGACTCCTGGCGCGCCGAGAGCACGGTGGCGCGCTGCTCGAGGGTGGTGGCGGTGAAGGCCGACTGCTGCATGGAGGTGTTGAACAGCAGCAGCCCCACGACGCCGCCGAGCATGAGGACGCTGAGGAGCACCACGAACGGCATCCGGGCCGCCCGGGTCCGGACCCGGGGCACCACCGTGAGGCGGGCGCGCTCCACCGCCGCCCCGGCGATGCGCGGCAGACGGGTCGGGAAGGCGCGGGCCGGGCTGCTGCTCATCAGGTGGTTCCCCCTCGGTGGGCGTGCGGGTGGTGGGCGTCGCGGGGGCGCACCCGCTCGAGCGCGCGCAGCCGCACCGAGGCCGCGCGCGGGTTGTCGTCGACCTCCGCGGCGTTCGCCTTCTCGGCGCCGCGGGTGACCAGGCGCAGCGCGGGCTCGCTGCCGGCCGGCACGAAGGGCAGGTCCTCGGGCACCGTGGAGCGGGTCGCGGCGGTGAAGGCCTGCTTCACCAGGCGGTCCTCGAGGGAGTGGTAGGACTCCACGACCACGCGCCCCCCGACGCCGATCGCGTCGATGGCGGCCGGCACGGCGCGGCGCAGCACGGCGAGCTCGTCGTTGACCTCCATGCGCAGCGCCTGGAACGTCCGCTTGGCCGGGTGGCCGCCGGTGCGCCGCGCCGGGGCCGGGATCTCGGCGTACAGCAGCTCGACGAGGGCGGCGGAGGTGGTGAACGGCTCGCTCTCGCGACGACGGACGACGGCACCGGCGATCTTGCGGGCGAACTTCTCCTCGCCGTAGTCGCGCAGCACCCGGGTGAGCTCGGCGGCGGGGTAGGTGTTCAGCACGTCGGCCGCGGTCGGGCCGGCGGAGGAGTCCATCCGCATGTCGAGCGGCGCGTCCTCGGCGTAGGCGAACCCGCGCTCGCGCACGTCGAGCTGCATCGAGGAGACGCCGAGGTCGAAGAGCACCGCGGCCACCTCGTCGAGGCCCTGGTCGGCCACCACGTCGGCGATCTCGTCGTAGACCGCGTGCACGGCGGTGAACCGCTCACCGTGGGGTGCGAGCCGCTGGCGGGCGAGGTCGAGCGCGGCGGGGTCGCGGTCGATGCCGACGACGCGGGCCTTCGGCAGCCGCTCGAGGACGGCCTCGCTGTGGCCGCCGAGGCCCAGCGTGCAGTCGACGAGCACGGCGCCGTCGCGCTGCAGCGCGGGCGCGAGGAGGTCGACGACCCGGTCGAGCAGCACCGGGACGTGGCTCGGGGAGGCCATCGTGGACCTCAGCGGCCCAGGCTGGCGAGCAGCAGGAGCGCGGTGGCGCCACCGAGGGACACGGCGGCCGAGAAGGCCATCAGCACCACCGCGTCGCGCGCCTGGTGGCGCACCCGCGGCGGCGCGGGCTCGTGGGTGGTGCTCATCAGGTCGACCCCTGCTCGTGGGTGGTGCCGGGTGGTGCCGGGTGGGGGTGGGGCGGG
This sequence comes from Nocardioides sp. FY1077, assembly GCF_058681775.1. Lineage (NCBI taxonomy): Bacteria > Bacillati > Actinomycetota > Actinomycetes > Propionibacteriales > Nocardioidaceae > Nocardioides > Nocardioides sp. FY1077. The sequence goes on from NZ_JBZWDB010000003.1 coordinate 399,983, forward strand.
GTGCACGGTGGATCCGCAGGACCTGGTCCCGGGCCGCTCCCGGAAGAGACGGTGGTCCTGGAACCGGGGAAGGTGTCCCAGGGCCGGGTGGACCTGCGGCAGGGGAAGGTGCCTCAGGGCCGGGGGGCGGACGGGGACCAGGTCCGGCGGATCCGTTGTGCAGTTGTGGCGGTGCTGGTGGTGCGGCTGGAGCGGGGGCAGGTCAGGCCTGCGGCTGCTCGTCGAGCTCGGCGAACTTCTCCTGGGCGCCGGAGGCGTAGTCGCTCCACCGGGCGGGGTCCCAGATCTCGATGCGGTCCATCACGCCGATGACGACGACGTCGCGCTCGAGCGAGGCGTACTGGCGCAGCACCGGCGGGATGCCGATGCGCCCCTGCTTGTCGGGCGTGCCCTGCTCGGCGCCGGCGAACAGCACGCGGGCGTAGTCGCGGGCGTCGCGGTTGGTCATCGGCGTCGACTGGGCGCGCTGGGCCTCCTGCATGAAGACGTCCTCGGGCCACACGACCAGGCACTTCTCCTGACCCTGTGTCACGACGAGCCCCTCTGCGAGTCGGTCCCTGAACTTGGCCGGCAGGAAGAGGCGTCCCTTCTCGTCGAGCTTCGGCGTGTACGTGCCCATGAAGAACACGTCGCACCTCCGATTCGGGAGCCTCCTCCACTTCGCACCACCTTACTCCACTTCCCTCCACCGTCAACCACGTTCGACCCCTCCATGGGCCGTCCGACCCGCTGCTGCGGCCCCCACCCGGCGCCGCGCCGGCGTCCGGCCACCGGCGCGCGCCGCCACCCCACGGGCCGATCCGCACGTTGCGCGTCGCACGTCGTCGCAGGTCAGCGCCCTGCGGGCGCCCACCTGACCCGTCCCCGGCCGGTGCTCGGGAAGCTCCGCGACAGCGGGGTGGAGCGTGGTGGAGCGGACACGACCGCAGGTGGAGCGCCGGTGGAGGGCCCGTGGAGGAACCGTGGGGTGCCGGGGCGTGGCGCGCGCCGCCCGACCGGCCGACCGCGGCCCGGCAGCGCGGGACACGGGTTGCCCCGACGTCCTACGGTGAGGGGGCACGACCTGTGCCGTCCGAGCCTCGGCCGGACCACCCGACGACCGGAAGGACCGACGTGGCTGCCCAGCACGCGGGAGGCGCCGACCTCGAGACCCTGGCCCGGGTGGTCGGACGGGTGCGCGACAACGTCGAGCGGGTCATCGAGGGCAAGCCCGACGTCGTCTCCGCCGCGCTCGTCGTGCTGCTGGCCGAGGGCCACCTGCTCATCGAGGACGTGCCCGGCGTCGGCAAGACGATGCTGAGCAAGGCCCTGGCCCGCAGCATCGACTGCAGCGTGCGGCGCATCCAGTTCACGCCCGACCTGCTGCCCTCCGACGTCACGGGCGTCTCGGTGTTCAACCAGGACACCCGCCAGTTCGAGTTCCGCCCCGGCGGCATCTTCGCCAACATCGTGGTGGGCGACGAGATCAACCGCGCCTCGCCCAAGACCCAGTCGGCCCTGCTCGAGGCCATGGAGGAGCGGCAGGTCACCGTCGACAACGCGACCTACCACCTGGAGCCGCCGTTCATGGTGATCGCGACCCAGAACCCCGTCGAGATGGAGGGCACCTACGCCCTCCCGGAGGCGCAGCGCGACCGCTTCATGGCCCGGGTGTCGATGGGCTACCCCGTGCCGTCGGCGGAGATCGCGATGCTCGACTCCCACACCGGTGCCAACCCGCTCGACGACCTCGAGCCGGTCACCGACGCCGCCGAGCTGCGCAAGCTGGCCGGCTCGGTGGCCCAGGTGCACGTCGCGCACGCCGTGCAGCGCTACGCCGTCGCCCTCACCGGCGCCACCCGCACCACCGGCGACCTCACCCTCGGGGCCTCCCCCCGCGCCACCCTCCACCTCGTGCGCGCCGCGAAGGCGTACGCCGCCATGCACGGCCGCGACTACGTCGTCCCCGACGACCTGCAGGTGCTCGCCCGCCCCGTGCTGGCCCACCGCCTGATGCCCAGCGTCGAGGCCGCGATGAGCGGGCGCACCACCGAGGCCGTGCTCGACCGGATCGTGGCCACCGTGCCCGTCCCCGAGCCCGACCGCACCTGAGCCACCGGACGCCGAGCCCCCCATGCGTGAAGCACTCGCCGGCCTGACGGTGCGCGGGCGTGCCTTCCTGGCCGCCGGCGTCACCGCCGTGGTGTGCGCGGTGCTGCTCGGGCAGCCGGCGCTCACCCGGGTCGGGGTGCTGGTGCTGGCACTGCCGCTGGTCACCGCGGTCTACGTCGGGCGCAGCCGCTACCGCCTCGCACTGGTGCGCACGGTGACCCCCCAGCTGGTCACCGCCGGGCAGCCCGCCCGGGTCGACCTCACCCTGACCAACCAGGGCCGCACCCCCAGCGCCGTGCTGCTGCTGGAGGACCAGCTGCCCTACGTGCTCGGCACCCGCCCGCGCTTCGTGCTCCAGGGCATCGGCCAGGGGTGGCGTCGCGAGGTGTCCTACACCGTGCGCAGCGACGTGCGCGGGCGCTACGAGGTGGGCCCGATGACCGTCCGGGTGAGCGACCCCTTCGGCCTCGTCGAGCTGGGCCGCGCCTTCCAGACCACCGTGCCGCTGACGGTGACCCCGCCCACCGTCCCGCTGCCCCCGATCGGCCTGGGCGGGTCGTCGTCGGGCTCGGGCGACAACCGCCCCCGGGCCTTCGCCCACGGCAGCGCCGAGGACGTCACGGTGCGCGAGTACCGCCGAGGTGACGACCTGCGACGCGTGCACTGGCCCAGCTCGGCGCGCACCGGCGAGCTGATGGTGCGCCGCGAGGAGCAGCCGTGGCACTCGCGGGCCACCCTCTTCGTCGACAACCGGCTGCGCAGCCACCGCGGCCAGGGCGTGGCCTCGTCGCTGGAGACCGCCGTGGTCGCGGCCGCCTCGATCGCCGAGCACCTCGGTCGCCGCGGGTTCGCGGTGCGCCTGGTGACCGCCGAGGGCGAGGACGTCGCCGCTCCGTGGCACGTGCGGCAGGCCTCGCTCGACACCGCACCCATCCTCGAGTCGCTCGCGGTGCTGAAGGCGCAGCACGCCCCGCGCCTCGACACGACCTGGCTGCGCGACCAGGGCGGCGGCGGCCTCGTCGTGGCCGTCCTCGGCTCGATGGAGCAGCACGACCTGCCGGTGCTGCGCCGCATCCAGCACGGCGCGGGCTCGGCGCTCGCGCTGTGCCTCGACGTGGACGCCTGGACCGGCGCCGCGCCCAGCGGCGCGGGGGCGCTCGGCCTGGCCCAGCAGGGCTGGCGCACCGCGCCGCTGGGCCCGCGCGACCGCATCGACACCGCCTGGCAGGCCCTGGGCCGCAGCGCCGTGCGCGCCGCCTCCCCCGGACCCGCCCCCACCGACCACCGCGCCGGAGCCACCTCGTGACCCAGACCGCCCCCTCCTCCGCCCCGCCGCGACCGCCCGCCCGACCCGGCCGGCACCTCGGCACCGAGCTCGTCCTGGCGACGACCGCCGCCATGACCACCTGGGTCGCGGTGTTCGCCTGGCGCGGCCTCACCGAGGCACCCGGCGGGTTCCTGCGCCCGCTGCTCGTCGTGGGGCTGCTGGTCGCCGCGGTGGGGGCGTTCGCACGCTGGGGCCGGGTCCCCTTCCCGCTCGTGCTGCTCGCCCAGGCCGTCGTCGGGGGCGTGGCCTCCTCGGTGGCCCTGATCGGCACCCCGCTGCCGATCGGCGTCGGCTGGGCCGAGCTGGTGCGCGCCGTCGAGGCCGCGGTCGGCTCCTCCAACCAGTACCGGGCCCCGGTGCCGGCCGACGTCCCACCCATCGACCCGCTGCTGGTCGGGGGCGGTCTGGCGTGCCTGCTGCTCGTCGACCTGCTGGCGTGCGGCCTGCGCCGCGTGCCGCTGGCCGGGCTGCCGCTGCTCGCGGTCTACGCGGTGCCCGTCGGCCTGGCCGGCACCGAGCTGACGTGGTGGGTGTTCGTGCTGGCCGCGGCCGGCTTCATGACGATGCTGTACCTGCAGGAGGGCGAGCAGGTCACCCGCTGGGGACGCTCGGTCGACGAGCAGGCCCACGACGCCACGACCCCCGTGCGCCCGGCGCCCCCCGGCACCGGCGTCCGCGCCGGCGCCACCCGCACCGGCGCCTGGGTGATCGGCGGGGTGGCCGTCGCGCTGGCGGTCGTCGTCCCCCTGGCGGTGCCGACCCTGCAGGTGAGCGCCTTCGACCTCGGGCGCGGTGACGACGGCGACGACGACATCGAGATCGACAACCCGATGCTCGACCTGCGCCGCGACCTGCGCCGCGAGGCCGACGTCCCGCTGCTGCAGGTCGCCACGAACGACCCCGACCCGTCGTACCTGCGGATCTCGGTGCTGAACCGCTTCACCGGCGACCAGTGGAGCTCGGGCGACCGGGCCATCCCCACCACCAACCTGCCCGACGGCCGGATGCCTGCCCTGGAGGGCGTGCGCGACGACGTCCCGCGCGAGCAGTACGACTACCGCCTCGACGTGGGCGACGACTTCCAGTCGACCTGGCTGCCGACCTACGCCCCGATCCGCGAGATCGCCGCCGAGGGCGACTGGCGCTACGACGAGTCGACGATGGACTTCCTGGCCAGCTCCGACGACCTCGACACCGCGGGCCTCTCCTACGAGATGACCGGGGTGGAGCTCGACCTGAGCGCCGAGGAGCTCGCGGCCGCGCCGTCGGCGGCGGGCATGGTGGCGTCGTCCTACACCGACCTGCCGACCGACATGCCGCCGATCGTGCGCGACCTGGCCACCCGGGTGACCGCCGACCAGCCCACCCGGTTCGCGCAGGCCGTGGCGCTGCAGGAGTGGTTCCGCTCCGAGTTCACCTACGACATCGAGCAGGCCTCGGCCGCCAACGGCGTCGACGCCCTGGAGGAGTTCCTCACCGACGCCCCCGGCGGCAGGGTGGGCTACTGCGAGCAGTTCGCCTCGGCCATGGCCGTGATGGCACGTCAGCTCGGCATCCCCTCCCGCGTCGCGGTGGGCTTCCTGCGACCCGACGAGGTCGCGCCCGCCACCTGGGAGTACAGCGCCTACGACCTGCACGCCTGGCCCGAGCTCTACATCGCGGGCTCCGGCTGGGTGCGCTTCGAGCCGACCCCGCCCGACCGCTCGGGCGACTCCCCCGGCTACACCGCCGACGTCCCCCAGCCGCAGCAGGAGCCGAGCGACGACGCCTCGACCACCCGCGAGCCGGCCGCCACCGTGGCACCGCGTCCCGTGCCGAGCACCGACCCGGTGCTCCCGGAGGGCGCCGAGGCCGACAGCGGCGGCGACGACGAGGCCGGCGGGTTCCCGTGGGCACCCGTCGGTGGCGGCCTCGCCGGTGCGGCGCTGCTCGCGGTGGGCCTCGTGCTCCCCCGTGCGTTGCGCACCCGCCGCCGCGAGGTGCGCCTGGCCGGCGGACCCGAGGGCGTGTGGGAGGAGCTGCGGGCCACCGCGGTCGACCTCGGCCACCCCTGGCCCGACCAGCGCTCGCTGCGCCACACCGGCACGACCCTGGTCGGCTGGTACGGCGACCCCGACGCCGCGCCGCTCGACCGGCCGCGCCGGGGGTCGGGCGTCGCTCCCGAGGCCGCGCTGGCCACCACCCGCGTCGTGGGCTCGCTGGAACGGTTGCGCTACGCGCGGGGCGGCGCCGCTGCGGCGGTGGCCTCCGACGACGCCCTGCGCGCCGACGCCGCCGTCAGCCTGGCCGCGCTCGAGGCGGGCGTGTCACCGCGGGCCCGACGCCGGGCGCACTGGTGGCCGCGCTCGGTGGTCTCGCCCCGCCGTCGTGGCGCCCCTGCGGCCACCGCCACCCCGTCGTCGTTGCTGTCCACCCCGCGGGGCCCGTCAGTCGCCGTGGTCGACGAGGTGCGCTGACCCGGCCGTCGGCCGCCCGTTCAGAGGCGGTCAACGGTGCGGCCGCCAACGGTCGGCCGCACCGGGCACCGGGCACCGGCCCCCGGTTGAGCGACCGGGGGCGCGAGCACCGGTCGGTGAGGTCGGGTGAACGGCCTCGGACCGGCCTGCGCGCGGCGCGGTCAGGAGCGGTGCGGTCAGGAGCTGGAGAGGCGGCTCAGAAGCCGCCGTTCTCCTCGCGGCGGCGGCGCCAGCGCTCCTCGGTGCGCTCCATGAAGGTGCCGGACTTGCGGGGGCGGCGGGTCGAGCGGGCCTTGGAACGGCCACGGCCCGAGCGGCCGCCCTCGATGACGGTGAAGCCGGACGCCGGGTGGGCGCCCCCGCCCTGCACCTCGGCGGCCGCAGCGGCCTGCTGTCCCTTGACGGCGTTGAGCCCGATGGTCGCCGAGGCCAGCATGATGACGAAGCCCACGATCCCGATGGGGTAGACCTGGGTGACCACTCCGGTCATCAGGACCACGATGCCGAGCAGGAACACGACGCCGGCGAGGATGGCGCGGCGGCGCGCGGAGCGGCGCAGCGACGTGCCGCGCAGCGTGGAGGCGAACTTCGGATCCTCTTCCGAGAGGGCGCGCTCCATCTGCTCGAGCAGTCGCAGCTCCTCTTCGGAGAGTGGCACGGGATCCTCCAGGGTCGACCGGTTCGTCGACGGCTCGCGCCGTCATGACAAGTCTAGGCAGGCGATGTGCGTCACGGTAGGCGCGTGCACAAATTGCTGTGCCGGTGAGCGGGGCCGTCCACCACACCGGCCTGCTCACCGTGCCACGCCCGCGCCGGGCGCGGCTCACCCCAGCAGGCTGGCCGGTCGGACCGCGGCCGACCCGAAGCGGCGGGCGGCCCGGTCGACCGCGCGGTCGGCCTCCGACCAGCCGTGCTCGCGCTCCCCCAGCTCGAGCTGGTGGTGCACGCTGCCGCGCGGCACCAGCCCCTCCACGCGCACCCCGACCAGGCGCAGCCGCGACCGCGGCGTGCCGAGGGCGTCGAACAGGCCGGCCGCAGCGCGGTAGACGTCCTGGGTGACGTCGCTGGGCTCGCCCAGCGTGCGCGAGCGGCTGATCGTGGTGAAGTCGGTGAACCGCACGGTGATCGCGACGGTGCGCCCCGCCATCCGGGCAGCACGCATCCGGGTGGTGACGGTGCCGGTGAGCCGGAGCAGCTCGCGCAGCACGACGTCGCGGTCGTCGACGTCGCGGCCGAACGTGTGCTGGGCGCCCATCGACCGCTCGGGGTCGCCCCCGCCGAAGCCGGGCGCCCGGCGGGTGACCACCTCGCGCCGGTCGGTGCCCCACGCCAGCTGGTGGAGGTGGGCGCCGAGGCCGGTGCCGACGGTGCGCTGGAGGGTGTCGAGCGGGGTGTGGGCGACCTGCCCCACGGTGACCAGGCCGTGGCGGTGGAGCATCGCGCGGGTCTTCTCCCCCACGCCGTGCAGCTCACCGACGTCGAGGGGGTGCAGGAACGCGGTGACCTCGTCGGGGGGCACCACGACGACGCCGTCGGGCTTGGCGCGGCGGCTGGCCAGCTTGGCCACCGACAGCGACGCGGCCGCGCCCACCGAGCAGGTGATGCCCTGCTCGTCGTGGATCGTGGCGCGCAGCCGCTCGGCGATCGCCTCGGGCGGGCCGAGCCGGCGCACCGCGCCCCGCACGTCGAGGAACGCCTCGTCGAGCGACATCGCCTCCACCAGCGGTGTCACCCGGCGGAAGTTCTCCATCACCGCCGCCGACACGGTCTGCACGACCGCGAAGTCGGGTCGGATCACCACCGCCTGCGGGCAGAGCCGCTTGGCCCGGGCGGTCGGCATCGCCGAGCGGACGCCGAAGCCGCGGGCGAGGTAGTTGGCCGAGAGCACCACCCCGCGGTGCCCGCCGCCGACGACCACCGGGACGTCCTGGAGGTCGGGGCGGTCGCGCGTGGCCACCGAGGCGTAGAAGGCGTCCATGTCGACGTGGAGGATGGGCGTCGCCACGTCCGGGGCGCCGCTCACCACGACCGCGCCCGTCCTCGGGCGCGGGACCCGCCGACGGCGCCGCTCAGGGCCCCGGGGTCGTCAGTGCGCGAGCAGGTGCAGCTGCGTGGCGAGCGGGAGGTACTCCGGACGTCGTGACACCGCCCGCTCCAGCTCGACCAGCGCGGCCGCGGCGCCCGGCTCGAGGTCGAGCAGCGAGCCGGGGACGAGGTCGGCGAAGACCCGCACGGCGTGCACCGACGACAGCGCGAGCCCCGCGTCGGAGAGCAGGTCGACGATCTCGTCGTGGGTGAAGCGGCGTCCCGAGCGACCGCTGAGCGGCTGGTCGGCGGTGGTGTCGAGGAGGGTGAGGGCCTGGCCGAAGTGCCCGGCCATGGCGCGGGCGACCACCGCCGCGTGGCGCTGGGCCACCAGCAGGCTGAGGGTCGCGCCCGGCCGCATCGCCTCCTGCAGTGCCGCCAGCGCGGCCGCGGGGTCGTCGACCACCTCGAGCACGCCGTGGCACAGCACGACGTCGGCGCTGGCCGCGGCGACCACGTCGGGCAGCGTGGAGAGGTCGCCCTGCTGGCCGGAGACCTCGACCCCGCGCTCGCGCGCCCGGCGTGCGAGCGAGGCGAGCGCGTCGGGGCTGGGGTCGACCACCGAGACGCGGTGGCCGAGCTCGGCGACCCGCACGGCGAGGCCACCGGTGCCGCCGCCGATGTCGAGCACGTCGAGGCCACCGGGGCCGCCGTCGTCGAGGACGCCGCGCAGCGCCTCCCACACCACGGCGGTGCGGGCGGCGCCCCGCCGCTCGCCGGGTCGCTCGGGGGGACGCTCGCCGGGCCGCTCGGTCGGTGCCATGCGGCCCACCCTAGGGGACTCCGGTGGCGCTCCCCGGGCCCCGGTGCCCCGCGCTGGGCGCCCGGTTGCGAGCGCCCGCGCCGCCTCGACCCGGCGGGGGCGGGTGGCGGGGACAGGTGGGGCACGGGTGGGCGACCTCAGCCGGCGCGGGCGATGCGCTCGGCGGGTGCCGCGTGGGGCACCAGCCCGAGCGACTGCTCGACCACGCCGAGGAACCGGTCGGCGTCGCGCACGAGGTCGTCGGCCTCCCGCTCGGTGACCGCGCGGCGCGAGCCGGCCTCGGCCGCCGCCCGCTTCGCGGCCCCGGCGGCGAAGAAGGTGGCCCACTCGGCGAGCTCGGGGGCGACCTCGGTGAGCAGCACCCAGGCGTTCTTCTGCGGGCGCCGCCGCGCCGGGGCGGGCTGGGCCCGCGCCGCGAGCAGCGCGGCGGCGGCCCGCAGCGCGCTGACGTGGGCGCAGGCGTAGCGGGTGGGCACCTCGGTGGAGGTCATCGCCTCCTGCAGCGACTCGGCGGCGCGGGCGAGGTAGGAGTGGGTGGTCGCCGAGAGGGCGTAGGGGTGGGGCTGCGGCGCCGGCACCGACGAGCGACGCGAGGTGGCCATCACCGGCCCCCGCACCTGGCGAGGTCGGCGGACCCGGCGGACCCGGTGGGGTCGGCCGACCCGGTGAGCCGCCAGCCACCGTCGGTGGTGTCGTGCACCAGCTCGAAGACCTCGCGCTCGCGCCCGGCCCCGCAGCCCGCCTCCACCTGCCAGCGGTGCTGCGACCACGGCGCGTCGAGCCAGCGGGCCAGCACCGCCCGCACCTTCCACACCCGCCCGCGCCACAGGAACTGCTCGGGGGCCTCCGCGCCCGCCACCGCTGCGGTGCGCACCTCGATCGGGTCGTCGTCTCGTGTCATGGTCCACCTCGTTCGTCTCGTCGACCCGCACCGACCCCGGGCGCCCCGCCTCCGGGGCGGGTGCCGGCGGGGACGGGGGTCGAGGTCGCCCCCGCCGGCAGTGTTCGAACACGCGTTCGAACACAGGACGAAGGTACACCGCCGCACCGACAGCGCGTCAAGGGCGAGGACGCGCCGCACTCGACCGGGCCGGGCGGGGCCGGTCGGGACCCGGCGTGGTCCCGCCCCGGTGTCGCGGTGGACACTCGGGCATGGACCACCTCGACGTCGCCGGCACCCGCCACACCGTCGCGCGCGCCACGCGCAGCGACCTGCCCGAGATCGTGGCGCTGCTGCGCGACGACCCGCTGGGCGCCACCCGCGAGCTCGACGACCTCGCGCCGTACGAGGCGGCGTTCACCGCCGTCGACGCCGACGACCGGCACCTACTCGTCGTGGTGCGCGAGCCCCGTGGCGCCGCGGTGGCCACCCTGCAGCTCACCCTCCTGCCCGGCCTCGCGCGCGGTGGGGCGACCCGGTTGCAGGTCGAGGGGGTGCGGGTGGCCGCGTCAGCGCGCGACACCGGCCTCGGCGCGGCGCTGCTGGACTGGTCGCACCGCTGGGGCCGCGAGCGGGGAGCCGTGCTGGCCCAGCTGACCACCGACACGAGCCGCACCGGGGCCCACCGGTTCTACGAGCGGCTGGGGTACGCCGCCACGCACCTCGGCCTCAAGCGTCCGCTGGACGACTGAGGCCGCTCAGGCTGTGCACCGGGCGGGCGCGCCCGGCGGGCGGGGCCGGTCGGCGTCAGGCCGGCTGCCGGACGTCGCCGCGCATGAACGCGTTGGTGTCGCGGTGCCACAGCGCGGCGAGAACCCCGGCGTCGACGACCAGGGCGAGGTAGGAGATCGCGACGAACACCGCCGGCGGGTCGATGCGGATGCCGCCGATCGTGGCCACCGCGATCATCACGACGACCGCCGTCAGGCTCAGCCGGGCCCAGTTGTGGGCGTCGCGCAGGAACACCACCAGCACGGCCAGCAGCATGGCCATCACCACGAACAGCACCGCCGCCACCTGGAAGAACTGCGGGATGACGATCGGCTCCTCGGCCTTGAACTGCTCCAGGCTCTGGGTCTGCAGGATCTCCTGGGCCGAGCGGCTGCCCTCGGCCCAGTTGAGGATCAGCTCGTCACGCAGCAGGCCGGTGAGGACGGTGGTCACCCCGCCCACGACCACGAGCAGCGTCAGCAGCGCCACCGCGACCCGCAACGACCTCGGCTGCTGGCGCACCATCTCGTTCCTCCGTCCGTCACGACCCTGATCGCCAGCATCGTCCCAGACGGGCGCCCGACGGGCGTCCGACGGGGTCGCGACCGGGCCACCCGGGGCGCGAGCGCGCCGGGGACTGCCACGTCCGCCGCGCGGGCGCCTAGGGTCGGGGCATGGACCACGAGCACCTGGGCATCACCCGATTCCGCGAGGCGCACCGCGCCCGCGGCGGCCGCGGGGAGGTCGTGGTGCTCCCAGCCGCGGTCCACACCGCCGCCCTGGCCGCCGAGGCGCTGGGCTGCGAGGTGGGGGCGATCGCCAACAGCCTGCTCTTCGACGCCGACGGCGCACCGGTGCTGGTGCTGACCTCGGGCGCCCACCGCGTCGACACGACCGCGGTGTCACGGCGCCTCGGCACGCCCCGGCTGCGCCGGGCCACGCCCGACTTCGTGCGCCGCCACACCGGCCAGGTCATCGGCGGGGTCTCCCCCGTCGGCCACCCCGAGCGCGTCCCGACCCACGTCGACACCTGGCTGAGCCGGCACCCCGTGGTGTGGGCCGCGGCCGGCCACCCGGCGGCGGTGTTCTCCACGACGTACGACGAGCTGGTCGAGATGACCGGCGGGAGCCCGGTGGATGTCGAGGGCCCCTGAGGCCCCCGACCTCGAGCCTGCCCGCCCTGCCGCCGCCGGGCCCGGACCCGTGGTCACCGAGCTGTGGGTGGCCCCGCAGCGTCACGCCCCGATGGAGCCCCGCGACGAGGTCCGGGTCGAGGCGGGGGCGGGCGTCGTCGGCGACCGCTTCCACGGCAGCCGCCACCGCCACGTCACCGTGCAGTCGGCCGAGGCGCTCGCCGAGGCCGCAGCGGCCCTGGGCGCGCCGGTTACGGCAGCGGCGACCCGACGCACCGTGACGGTCAGCCACGGCCGGGTGCCGACCACCCCGGGCGACCGGGTGCGGGTCGGCGAGGTGGAGCTCGAGGTCGTGCGGGTGGCGGCGCCGTGCGCGCTGATGGAGCGCTCGATCGGCCCGGGTGGCGCCGCGGCGCTGCGTCGGCGCGGCGGCTCGGTGCTGCGGGCCCTGACCTCCGGCACGGTGCGGGTGGGCGACGCCGTCACCGGTCTCGAGCCGACGCGGTGAGCGCCGCCCGGCGCCGACCTACCGGGGCCTAGGGTCTGCCCATGGCGCGCGTGGTGGTGGTCGGCGGGGGGTACGGCGGGATGGCCGCGGCCGTGCGGCTTGCCAAGCTCGGCCACCGGGTGAGCCTCCTCGAGCGCTCGACCCACCTCGGCGGCGCCCTCGCCGCGCGCCACCAGGACGGGTTCACCTGGGACGCCGGCCCCACCTCCACCCTGCTGCCGGCCGCCCTGCGCGACCTGTTCCGCAAGTCGGGCCGCCCGCTGGAGCGCGAGCTCGAGCTGGTGCCGCTCGACCTGGTGCGCGAGCACCGCTTCGCCGACCGCTCCCGGCTGCGGCTGCCGGTCGGCCGGGCCCCGCAGGTGCGCGCCTTCGACGAGCTCGGCGACGGCCTCGGCGCGCGCTGGGCCGACTGGACTGCGTCGTTCACCGACGACTGGGAGGTGCTGCGCCGCGGCTACCTCGAGGTGCCCTGGCAGCGCGAGGAGCTGCCCCGCGAGGTGGCGGCGCGCCTGGGCTCGCGCGAGACCCTCCACCGGCGCCTGCGCCGCACCTTCCGCGACGAGCGGCTGCGCGCGGTGGCCGCCCACCCGTTCACCGCCGACGGCCACGACCCGCGCAACGTGCCGGCGTGGGCCGGGCTGGTCTCCTACGTCGAGCAGCGCTTCGGGGCCTGGATCGTGCCGGGCGGCATGCACCAGGTGGGCGCGGCGCTGGCCGCCCGCCTGGCCACCCGCCGGGTGGAGGTCGTGACCGGCACGGCGGTGCGCGACGTCGTGCTGCGCGGCGGGCGGGTGGTGGCGGTGGCCACCGACGCCGGTGAGGCGGACGCCGACGTGGTCGTGCTCGGCGTCGACCCGCGCGGGCTGCCGTCGGTGGCGGGCCTGGTGGAGCGCACGATGCCGGCCATCCCCCCGACCGTGTGCCACCTCGGCCTGGAGGGCGACCTGCCCGACCTGCCCCACGAGGTCGTCCTGCACGGCGACCCGACCCTGGTGGTGCGCACCGGCGGCCAGGCCCCCGACGGCGCCGCGGCCTGGACGCTGCACGGGCGCGGTCGCCTCGCCGAGGACGTCGTCACCGCCCTGGCGCGCGCGCAGGTCGACGTGCGCCGCCAGGTCGTCACCCGCCTCGACCTGACCCCGCGCGAGCTGGTGCAGGAGTGGGGCGGCTCACCGCTGGGCGTGCTGTGGCAGGGCCGCGCCACCGTGCGGCGCCGGCTCGGCCCGGACACCCCGGTGCCGGGCTTGTACGCCGCCGGCGCCCACGCCACGCCCGGAGCGGGCCTGCCGTTCGTGGCGCTGTCAGCCGCGCTCGTGGCGCAGGCCGTCGGGCCGGCCGAGGGCGTGCGCGTCAGAGGTTGACGTCGAGCTTCTCGAAGATCTCCAGCGTGGCCCGCGAGCGGTTCAGCGTGTAGAAGTGCAGCCCCGGCGCGCCGCCCTCGAGCAGCTCCTCGCACAGCTCGGCGGCCGCGGCGATGCCCTCCGCGCGCATCGACACCGGGTCACCGTCGTGGGCGGCGATGCGGGCCACCACCTCCTCGGGCACGTCGGTGCCGATGAGCTCGCCCTGGCGCCGGATCGCGGCCAGGTTGAGGATCGGCATGATGCCCGGCAGGACCGGCAGGTCGACGCCGCGGTCGCGCACGCGGTCGACGAGGCCGAAGTAGTCGGCGGCGCGGAAGAACATCTGGGTCACCGCGAACTCCGCACCCGCCCGCGCCTTGGCGACCAGCACGTCGGCGTCGTGGTCGAGGGAGGCGGCCGTGGGGTGGCCCTCCGGGAACGCCGCCACCCCGACGCGGAAGTCACCGCGCGCGCGGGCCAGCTCGACCAGCTCGGTGGCGTAGGTCAGCCCGCCCTCGGTCGGCGTCCAGTCGGCGCGGGGGCCCTCGGCGGGGTCGCCGCGCAGGGCCATCACGTGGTGCACCCCGGCTGCGGCGTACTCGTCGAGGATGGCCTCGAGCTCGCCGCGGGTGTGACCCACGCAGGTGAGGTGGGCCATCGGGAGCAGCGAGGTCTCCTGGGCGATGCGGCCGGTGATGCGCACGGTGGAGTCGCGGGTGCCGCCGCCGGCGCCGTAGGTGACGGAGACGAACGTGGGGCGGTAGGGCTCGAGCGCGGCGACGGCCTGCCAGAGGTGGTCCTCCCCGGCGGCGTCCTTGGGCGGGAAGAACTCGAAGGAGAACGATCGCTCCCCGCGGGAGATGAGCTCGGCGAGGGAGCGCCCGGGGCCGTCGGTCATGGGTCCCATCGTAGGTTCGGGGGCCTCACGCCCCCGCATCCGTCCACCTCGCGGGGCCGCCCGCGCCACGGCCCGCCCGACGCCCGGCGACCGTCCGCCGCGACGACGCCCTAGGGTCGGGGCATGACGGCCACGCACCCCTGGGACGGCAGCGACTTCCGCGGGCGCGTGCAGGTGGCCCTCGACGCGTTCCTCGACGAGCAGGTGGTGCGGCTCGCGCCCGTCGGCCCCGACGCCACCCGGCTGCTCGACGAGGCCCGGGCCCTGGTCGCCGGCGGCAAGCGGCTGCGGGCGTCGTTCTGCTGGTGGGGGTTCCACGCCGTCGACCCGGCCCCGTCGCCGGAGGCCGAGCGCGCCCTGGTGCGCGCCTGCGCAGCGCTGGAGCTGCTGCACGCCAGCGCGCTGGTGCACGACGACCTGATGGACGCCTCCGACACCCGCCGCGGGCGCCCGGCCACCCACAAGGCGTTCGAGGCGGAGCACCGCGCCGACCGCTGGCGCGGTGACCCCGTGCAGTACGGCGCCGCCGCCGCCGTGCTGCTCGGAGACCTGCTGCTGAGCTGGTCAGACGAGCTGCTGCGCCGCTGCGGGCTGCCCCTGGAGCGGGTGGTGCCGGCCCTCGAGGTGCTCGACCTGTGCCGCTCGGAGGTCATCGCCGGGCAGTTCCTCGACGTGTCCGTGCAGGCCCGCGGCCGCGCCGACGTCGACGCCGCAATGACGGTGCTGCGCTACAAGTCGGCCAAGTACTCCGTCGAGCGACCCCTGCACGTGGGCGCCGCGCTGGCCGGCGCCGACGCGGCCACCCTCGAGGCGCTCACCTCCTACGGCCTGCCGCTGGGCGAGGCGTTCCAGCTGCGCGACGACGTGCTCGGCGTCTTCGGCGACCCCGCCACGACCGGCAAGCCCGCCGGCGACGACCTCGTGGAGGGCAAGCGGACCGTGCTGGTGGCGCTCGCCCTCGACGCCGCGGAGCCGGCCGACGCCGAGCGCCTCGACGCCGCGCTGGGCCGCCCCCTCGACGTCGCCCAGGTCGAGCGGCTGCGCGAGGTCATCGCGAGCTCCGGCGCGCTCGCGCAGCTCGAGGAGGTCATCACCGCCCTGACGAGCCGCGCCACCGCGTCGCTGCGCCGCTCCGGCCTGGCCCCCACCGCACGCGAGGTGCTGGCCGACCTGGCCGCCGCCGCCACCCAGCGCACCGTCTGAGGTCGCGGGTCGCGGGTCGGGCGTCGTCCCGGCCGGCGGTGTCGCGACCGCGTGGGTGCCGCACGCGCGTGGGCGGTCGCGCCGGTGGAGCGCTCAGTCGTCGCGGTCGTCGGTGGGGAGCAGCACCTCGACCAGCGGGTCGCCGTCGTCGCGCCCGCCCACCACGGCCAGCAGCCGGGTGAAGCCGGCGGCGTCGTCGTGGGCGAGGCGGCGCCAGCCCTCCCACACCAGCAGCGTGGGGCCGGGCAGGCCGCGCAGGCAGTCGTGCAGCGCGTCGAGGTTGCGTCCGTACCAGGACGGCAGGTCGAGCGCGGAGCCCATCGCGGCCAGCACGTCGGGCAGGTCGATGAGGCCAGAGCCGTCGAGGTAGGCGAAGCGCCACCCGACGTGCTCGGCGGAGCGGCGCACGTCGGAGAGCTCGGCGGAACCGGTGCGCCGGCGGCGGGCCGGCCACCGGTGCACGCCGGGCGCCGTGCGTCCCGACAGCACGTCCTCGAGGTCGACCTCGGGCAGGTCGCCGGGGACGGCGGGCACGGGCGGCACGGTCACGACCGGATCCGCTCGAAGCTGGAGTAGTGGTCGACGGTCCAGTACTGCTCGCCGTCGTCGCCCACCACGATCCGGCGTGCGCCGCGGTCGTCCTCACCGGGGGTCTCCACCGTGTACTCGGCGTAGTAGCCGGACGGCTGGGCGGGCAGCAGGCCCTTGTTGTTGTAGAAGGTGCGGCCGTCCTCGTCCTCGGGGAACGGCCCGCCGGTGTCGATGAGCGCCAGCGTCTCGACGGCCTCGGGGGGAAGGCGGTCGAGGTCGATCCAGGGCAGCCCGCTGACGGGGTCGGTGGTCTCCGGCTGGGCGGTGGAGGTGCCGGGGTCGCGGCCGGCGAGCAGCCAGATGCCGACCGCGAGCCCGACGACGAGCACCATGGCCATCAGCCCGGTGGGGCGGCGCTTCGGCGCGTCCTCGACGGGCGGCAGACGGTAGACCACGGTGGTGCCCCGGTCGCCTAGAAGGCCATCGCCTGGGCGCGGCGCTTGACCTCGGAGCCGCGGTTCTCGCGCAGCGCGTCGATGGGACGGCCCGGCAGGCCGGCGTCGAGGTAGAGCCACGCGATGATCTCGCGGTCGGTGTAGCCGCCGTCGTGGAGCACGGTGAGCAGCCCGGGCAGGCCCTTGACGGGGAAGCCCTCCTGGATGAGGTCGGCCGGCACCTGCTGGCCGGCGCCCGGCGAGGGCACCGCCGCGGCGAGCTCGTGGTCGCGGATCATCGTGCGCACCTTCGCCACGGTGACCTCCAGCTCGCGCGCGGCCGCGGCCCAGTCGAGCCACGTCGGCACCAGCACCGCCAGGTCGTGGTCGGCCAGGGGCACCTCGCCCGTGGACGCGGTCTCGCTCGTGGGCTCGCTCATGGCGTCATCGTCCCACCTGCCCGGTGGCGCCACGCCGGGGGCCGTCGCAGCGGCCCGGGCGGCCCCGGCGACCGTACGATGGGCGCCCCGGATCCCGTCCGGACCGCAGGAGGGTCGCTGTGCCGACAGACCGGCAGCCGCACCGTGACGCCGGACCCGCTTCGCCGGGCTCGCCGGCGCCCGTGGGCGACCCCATGACCGGGCGGGTGCTCGACGGGCGCTACCGCGTGGGGGCCCGGATCGCGCGGGGCGGCATGGCCAGCGTCTACGAGGGCCTCGACCTGCGCCTGCAGCGCACGGTGGCGGTGAAGGTGATGCACGCCGGTCTCGGCGACGACGAGCAGTTCGCGGCCCGCTTCGTGCGCGAGGCCCGGGCCGCGGCCCGCCTGTCCCACCCCCACGTCGTGGCCGTGCACGACCAGGGCGACGACGACGGCACCGTCTTCCTGGTGATGGAGCTCGTGGCGGGCCACACCCTGCGCGACACCATCGCCGCCGAGGGCGCGATGGCGCCGCTGCGGGCCCTGGCGCTGGTGGAGCCCGTGGTCTCGGCGCTCGCCGCCGCCCACCGCGCCGGCATCATCCACCGCGACGTCAAGCCCGAGAACGTGCTGATCGCCGCTGACCCCCACCGCGGCGGCGCCGAGGTGGTGAAGGTCGCCGACTTCGGCCTGGCCCGCGCGGTCTCCACCGACACCCAGCACACCGCCACCGGCGGCGTCCTGATCGGCACGGTGTCCTACCTGGCCCCCGAGCTGGTGGTCGACGGCCGCTCCGACACCCGCGCCGACGTGTACGCCGTCGGTGTCGTCCTCCACGAGCTGCTCACCGGGCGCAAGCCCCACGAGGGCGAGACCCCCATCCAGGTCGCCTACAAGCACGTGCACGCCGACGTGCCCCCGCCCTCCCGGCTGGTGCCGGGGCTGCCGCCGTACGTCGACGCGCTGGTGGCGCGCGCGACCGCCCGCGACCGCACGCAGCGCCCCGCCGACGCCGGCGTCCTGCTCCACCAGCTCCACCGCGTGCAGCACGCGCTGGCCGACGGCGTCGCCGACGACCCCGAGCTGACCCTCGACCTGACCCCGCGGGCCCTGCCGGTGGGCGAGCGCTCCCCCGACCTGCCCGCGCCCGACGTGCCCGCACCCGGCGACACCGCCCCCGAGGTGTGGGACCCCGAGGAGATCGAGGCGCTGCTCGGGCCCGACCGCTCCCGGCCCGCCCCGGAGCCGACCTCGTGGCTGGCCCGCGACGGCGAGGCCGACCCGCGCGGCCTGCCGGGCGCCGGGCCGGTCGTGCTGACCGGCAGCACCGCCCTGGCCGTCGCCGCCCAGCCCGCCCCGGTCCGGTCACCGGGGGCACCGGGGGGCCCCGACGGGCCGCAGGAGCCGCCCGGGCCGCCGCGACGCGCGGGGTCGACACCGGTGCGTGGCGCC
Organism: Nocardioides sp. FY1077; assembly: GCF_058681775.1. Classification (NCBI taxonomy): domain Bacteria; kingdom Bacillati; phylum Actinomycetota; class Actinomycetes; order Propionibacteriales; family Nocardioidaceae; genus Nocardioides; species Nocardioides sp. FY1077. Next base: position 418,279 of record NZ_JBZWDB010000003.1, read on the forward strand.
CGGCCGCGTCGCTCGCGGCGCGGCCTGCTCGTGCTGCTGCTCGCCCTGGCCGTCGCCCTGGCCGTGGGGGCCGGGGCCTGGTGGTTCGGCTGGGCGCGCTACACCACCATGCCCACCGTGCTCGAGCAGACCCGGGCCAGCGCCGTCGGCGAGCTGGAGGACGCCGGCTTCGACGTCGAGCTGGGCGAGCCGGTCTACGACGACGAGGTGGCCGAGGGCAGCGTGGTCACCACCGACCCCGAGCCGGGCTCGCGGGTGCTCGACGGCGAGACCGTCACCGTCACGACGTCCCTGGGCGAGGAGGTCTACGAGGTGCCGCGGCTCGGCGGGCGCACCGAGGCCGAGGCCGAGGCGGCGCTGCGCGAGCTGTCGCTGCGCCCCGAGGTCGTGCGGCGCTTCTCCGAGTCGGTGCCGGTGGGCTCGGTCGTGCGCACCGACCCCGCCCGCGGCACGGTGCGGCGCCCGGGCGCGGTGGTCGAGGTCGTGGTGAGCAAGGGCCGCCGGCCCGTCGAGGTGGGCGACTGGGTCGGCGACAGTGCCGCGGAGGCCGAGCAGGAGCTCGTCGACCGGGGACTGGTGGTGGTGCGCGACCAGCGGGTGTTCTCCGCCGACGTGCCCCGGGGCGACGTGGTGAGCCAGAGCCCGCAGGGGGGCACGCTGTTCCGCGGCGAGACCGTGACGTTCGTGGTGTCGAAGGGTCCCGAGCTCGTCGAGATGCCGCGGCTCACCGCCGTCGGCGTCGCCGAGGCCACGGCGCGGCTCGAGGACCTCGGCTTCGAGGTGCAGGTCGAGGAGTCCTCGACCTACATCGGCCTGGGCTACGTGCTGTCCACCGATCCCGGCGCCGGCGACCTGGTGCCGAAGGGCAGCACCGTCACCATCTCGCTGGTCTGAGACGCGGGCCACCGACCGGCGCGACCGGGCGTCACCAGGTGTCGGGGGCCGCGGCGCCGCCGCCTAGGGTCGCGCCATGCGCAACCCGGTCGGCACCCACGTGCGCGTCGGCAGCGGCCTGGTCACCGGTGCCCTCGCCGACGCCGACCGCCTCGGCTGCGAGGCCATGCAGGTGTTCCTGGGCAACCCCCGCGGCTGGCGGCTTTCGCCGGGCCGGCCCGCCGAGGACGCCGCGTTCCGCGCGGCCACCGCCGAGCGCGGCACCCGCGTGTTCGTGCACACGCCCTACCTGGTCAACCTGGGCTCGCCCACCGCGTCGACGTACGACCACAGCGTGGCGGTGGTGGCCCACCAGCTGCGCCGCGCCGCCGAGATCGGCGCCGAGGGCGTGGTGGTGCACACCGGGTCGTACGTCGACGCCGGCGGCGACGAGCGGGAGCGCGCGGCGCGGCACGCCGCCGCCCTGCGCCAGGTGCGGGAGGGGCTGCTGCCGCTGCTCGACGCCGTGGCCGACGACGCCGCGCCGTGGCTCCTGCTCGAGCCGACGGCCGGCCAGGGCCGTTCGCTGTGCGCCGGCGTCGACGACCTGGAGACCTACCTCGGTGCGCTCGACCACCACCCGAAGGCCGGGGTCTGCCTCGACACCTGCCACGTGTTCGCCGCGGGCGCCCCGCTCGACGAGCCGGGCGGCGCGACGGCCACCCTCGACCGGCTGGTGGAGCTGGCCGGTCCCGCACGGCTGAGGCTGGTGCACGCCAACGACTCGACGGACGTGCGCGGCGCGATGAAGGACCGGCACCAGAAGATCGGCCAGGGCCACATCGGCACCGAGGCGTTCGTCGAGCTGCTGGCCCACCCCGCCACCGACGGCGTGCCGTTCGTCCTGGAGACGCCCGGCTCCCGCGAGGTCGGCGACCCCGACCTGCCCCTGCTGCGCGACCTCCGCGTCCGCGCCGCCTCGTCGCGGCCCGCTGCCCGGTGACCGCCGACACCACGAGCCGGCGCACGACGCTGCTGGCCACGGCCGCGCTGCTGGCGATGACGGCCTGCTGGGGCTCCACCTTCTTCCTGATCAAGGACCTGCTGGAGCGGGTGCCGACGCTCGACTTCCTGGCGGTGCGCTTCACGATCGCGGGGCTGGTGATGCTGCTGGTCGCGCCCCGGGCGGTGGCCCGGCTGACGCCGGCGTCGCGGCGTCACGCGCTGGTGCTGGGCGGGGTGTACGGCGGGGCGCAGATCCTGCAGACCGCGGGGCTCGCCGACACCCCCGCGAGCGTGTCGGGGTTCATCACCGGCATGTACGTCGTGCTCACCCCGCTGCTGGCCGCGGCGCTGCTGCGCACGCGGCTCTCGGCGCCCACCTGGGCGGCGGTCGCGCTGGCGGCGGCCGGCCTGGGTGTGCTCACCCTCGACGGCTTCTCCGTCGGCTACGGCGAGGCCATCACGCTGGTCAGCGCGGTGCTCTACGCGCTGCACATCGTCGGCCTCGGCGCGTGGTCCGACGCGCGGCAGGCGCTCGGCATGTCGATCGTGCAGCTCCTGGTGATCGCCGTCATCTGCCTGGTCGCCACCGCCCCCGACGGCGTCGTGCTGCCCGCCACCCGCGGCGACTGGGCCTCGGTGGTCTACATGGCGCTGTTCGCCGGCGCCCTCGCGCTGCTGGGGCAGACCTGGGCGCAGGCCCACCTGTCCCCCACGCGGTGCGCGATCATCATGAGCATGGAGCCGGTGTTCGCGGCGTTCTTCGCGGTGCTCCTGGGCGGTGAGGGGGTGACCGGACGCATGGTCACCGGCGGGCTGATGGTGCTGGCCGCGATGCTCGTCGTCGAGCTGTTGCCGCGGCGCAAGGTGGAGGGCGAGGTGCAGCACCTGGTGGTGTGAGGACGGCGGCGCCGGGCCCGCCCGCGGGCGGTGGCCTAGCCTGGACGGTCGTGACCCCCTCCGACCCGGCTCCCCGGCGCGACGCGCCCCCGGCCGCCGCCGCCGACCCCGGCCTGCTCGCCCGGCGCACCGACACCGCCGAGCGCCCCGCCGTGCGCGACACCGGGCAGGACCCCGGACGCCGCCGGGCAGCCCCGCCCGCGCCGCCGCTGCCGCCGCTGCCCGGTCCGCGCTGGCCCCTCTACGCCGACGAGGTGCCCGCCGACGAGGCGCCCGCCGACGAGGTCGTGCCCGGGCTCGGTGCCGCCCCGGTGGCGGTGACCACCCCGCCGTCACGGACGTCCCGCTCCGCCCCGCTGCTGCCGTGGGTGGCCGGGGGCCTGTTCGTCGCGGCGCTGGTCGGCCTCGGCGCGTGGCTGGTCACCGGCGACGCCTCGGGCGGCGACCCCGCCGGCACCGCCACCGACACCACCCGGCCCGCGGCGGTGGGACGCGGCGCGGAGCGCACCACGACCCCTGGCCGCGCCGACGCGGGGGCGCAGGCGCCCGACGTACGCTCGCAGGCGCCGGCGCGGCGCCCGGCTCCGGCGCCGCGCGAGCTGGTCGCCCGGGCGGCGCTCACGGTGCCGGCCACGGCCCCGCCCGGCGTCGACGTGGCCGACGGCGTCACCCGGGTGTCGTACGACGCCGGCCGGCTCACCGACGGCGACCCCACCACCGCCTGGCGGATGGTCGGCGACGGCACCGGTGCCGAGCTGGTGCTGGCGCTGCCCGGCCAGGTGGCGCTGACCCGGGTCGGCCTGGTCAACGGCTACGCCAAGACCGCGACCGGCCCCGACGGCCGCCGCTACGACTGGTACGCCCTGAACCGGCGGGTGCAGGAGGTCGAGTGGGTCTTCGACGACGGCACCACCGTGCGCCAGCGCCTCGGTGACACCCGCGCGCAGCAGGTGCTCGACCTGGGCGAGGTGGTCACCAGCACCGTGCGGCTGCGCCTGCTCGACGTCTCGGAGCCCGGTGCGGGTGCCGACGCCAAGGACTACACCGCCCTGAGCGGGCTGTCGCTGGTCGGCCGGCCGGCCTGAGCGTGCTCGACTCCCTGGCCCCCGCCCGCCGCCGCCTCGTGCTGGCGGTGGTCGCCCTGGTGGTGCTGGCCGTGGTCGGCGCCGTCGTCGCGGTGGTGGCCACCCGCCCCGACCCCGTCGTGCCGGTGGCGCAGGACGAGCGCGGGCCCGTGCTGCTGGTGCCCGGGTACGGCGGCTCCACGGCCTCCCTCGAGGTGCTCGGGGCCGCGCTGGAGCGCGCCGGGCGCGAGGTGGTGCTGGTGCGCCCCGGCGACAGCACCGGCGACCTGCGCGCGCAGGCCGCCGACGTCGCCGACGCGGCCGAGGCGGCCGTGGCCGACGGCGCCCCGTCGGTGGACGTCGTCGGCTACTCCGCCGGTGGCGTGGCGGTGCGGTGGTGGGTGGCCGAGCTGGGCGGCGGGTCGACGGCGCGCCGGGTGGTCACCCTCGCCTCGCCCCACCACGGCACCGACCTCGCCGCGCTCGCCGGTGGGCTGGGCGACGGGGCGTGCCCCGTGGCGTGCCGGCAGCTGGCGCCCGGCAGCGAGCTGCTCACCGCCCTCGACGCCGGCGACGAGACCCCGCCGGGTCCGCGGTGGGTGGCGCTGTGGACCGAGGACGACCGCACCGTGGTGCCGCCCACCTCCGGCGACCTCGACGGCGCGCTGGGCTACAGCGTGCAGTCGGTGTGTCCCGGCCTCCAGGTCGCCCACGCCGACGTGCCGCGCACCCCGCAGGTCGTGGCCATGGTGGAGGCGGCGCTCGGCGTGGCCGCTCCGTCGCTGCCGGGGCCGGACGTCTGCGCCTGACCCGACGGGCCGACCCGTCGGGCCTGGTCTCAGCTGGTGACGTCCTTGGTGGCGAAGCTGGCCCAGGCCGCCCCGAGGAACACCCCGACGTACACCAGCTGCAGCAGCACGCCCCGCTGCAGGTCGCGCCACAGCACGGGGTCGCGGAACAGGTCGACGAAGGCCAGCCAGTAGCGGGTGGGCAGGTAGGGCTGCAGCACCGACGCGGCCTCCAGGGTCAGCAGCAGCGTCGAGGCCACCAGGATGGCCAGGGTGCCGAGCGCGGCGCCCAGCGGCGAGGTGGTCAGCGTGGAGAAGAACATCGCGATCGCGGCCACCCCGAGCATGCACAGCATCGCGTAGGCCAGGGCCGCCCCGGTGCGCAGCGCGAGCTCCTGGGTCGACAGCGACGTGCCGGAGACCGACCCGGTGGCCCCGGTCGTCACGTCCTGCTGGCCCAGCAGCAGCACCCCCAGCACGTACGCCGTCACCGCCACCACCAGCACGGTCACCACCACGAACGCCATGACGCTGACCAGCTTCGCCACCAGCAGCCGCGTGCGGCCGACCGGACGCACCAGCAGGTAGCGCAACGTGCCCTGCTGGGCCTCCCCGGCGATCGCCTCGCCGGCGGTGATCGCCACCGCGATGGGCAGGAAGAGCGGCAGCACGATCGCCAGCGCCGCGAGGGGGAACAGCGTGCCGTCGGTGAGCACCGCCGACAGGAACGCCGGGCCGGTGCCCGGGCGCGGCCCGACGTCGGTCAGCGCCAGGAGCACCGCCACCAGCGACGGCAGCGCGTCGATGAGCAGGATGGTCACCCAGGTGCGCCGGCTGAGCAGCAGCTTGCGCAGCTCGACCGCGATCACGCCGGCACCGCCGGGGGTGCCGCCGCGGTCGCGCGGTCGAGCCGGTCGCTGCCGCGGGAGGTGGCGGCCAGCACGACCTCCTCCAGGCTGCGCCGTTCGGCCCCGATGCCGGCCACGCCCACCCCCGCCGCCACCAGGTGGGCGTTCAGGGCCGCGGGGTCGTCGGCGCGCACCCACAGCCGGGTCGACCCGGCAGCGTCCACCGCGTCCACCGCGTCCACCGCGTCGCCCAGCAGCCGCACGGCGGCCGCGGCGTCGTCCGGCCCGGCGAGCAGCACCTCCACGCGGCCGGTGGCCCGGCGCAGGTCGTCGAGCTGCTCCTGCAGCACGAGCCGCCCGCGGTCGAGCACGCCGACGCGGGTGCACATGTGGTCGATCTCGGTGAGCAGGTGGCTGGAGACGAACACGGTGGTGCCGGCGGCGTTCAGCGCGAGCAGCAGCTCGCGGATCTCGTGGATGCCCTGGGGGTCGAGGCCGTTGGTGGGCTCGTCGAGCACCAGCAGCCGGGGCCGCTGCAGCAGCGCCTGGGCCAGCCCGAGGCGCTGGCGCATGCCCAGGGAGTACGCCGACACCGCGCGGGCGTCGACCCCACCCAGGCCCACCCGGTCGAAGGCCTCCTCGACGCGGTCACGGCGGGTGCGCCGAGCGCCGCCGGTGCCCATGGCGTCGAACAGCCGCAGGTTGGCGCGGCCCGACAGGTGCGGGTAGGCGGCCGGGCCCTCGACCATCGCCCCCACCTGCGGCAGCACGCCGGCGGCGTGACGAGGCATCGCGCGCCCGAGCACCTCCGCGGTGCCCGAGGTGGCCAGCACCAGCCCGAGCAGCATCCGCACCGTCGTGGTCTTGCCCGAGCCGTTGGCGCCGAGGAAGCCGTAGACGTCGCCCTCGCGCACGTCGAGGTCGACGTGGTCGACGGCGGTGATCCGCCCGTAGCGCTTGGTCAGCCCGTGGGTGGTGATCATCGGTCCCCCGTGTAGACGGTGCCGGCGAGGAGGTCCCCGGCGGCGGCGGCGAGCGCGTCGGGGGTGACGGTGCCGGCGACCAGCCAGCCCCCGTCGTCCTCGGAGCCGGTGAGCACCACGCCGAGCGGGCCGGCCGCCAGCGACGTCCCGCCGCCGGTGCCGGGCACGTCGGCCACCGCGCCGAGCGTCGCCTGCAGCTGCTCGCGCAGCGGCTGGGCCTCGCGGTCGCGCAGCGGCACCGCGATGAGCTGGGTGACGCCGGTGCCGTAGACGCCGACGGCGCCGGTGCCGCGGGTGCGCTCGAGGCCGCCGACGGTGGCGGGTGGCCGCAGCGGGGCGTACTGCCCGGCCGCCTCGGCGATGTCGAGCACCCCGCCCCGCTCCACGTCGACGCCGTCGCGGCCCTCGACCCGCACCACCGGGACCGGCGGCGCCGCGGCCTCGAACTCGCGGAACTCGGTGGTGAAGTCGGGGTCGCCCGTGGCGTCGGCGTGCACCTCCACGCGCAGCGGCACGCCGCTCGCGGGGTCGACCCAGAGGTCGACGTGGTCGATGCTGGCCTGCGCGGCGGCGGGTGCCACCCGCAGTCCCACGGCGGAGACCCCCGCGACGCGCGCGGCGGGCAGGCGCTCCACCGCGGCGTCCCCCTCGGCGAGGGCGCGGGCGCCGAGCTCGGGCGGGGTCAGGTCGGCGGCGCGCGGGAGCCGGATGTCGGGCTCGGCGTCGACGCGCAGCTCGGCGTCCTCGTAGTCCCACAGCGACACGAGGTCGCCGTCGCGGGCGACGTCCGACTCCCCCGCGGTCGAGAGACGGTCGACGCGCCACGACGTCGGCGAGCGCCACCACACCCGCAGCCGGGTGCGCCCGCCGGCCAGGGAGCCGAGGTCGTCGAGGTCGTCGGCGGCGGGCAGCGCGAGGGTGCCGTCGGTCTCGACGTACCCGCTGTAGGGCTGGTCGCGCGCGGCTTCGACCAGTGCCACGACCTCCGGGGCGCCGAGGTCGCTGTCGTCGGCGGGTAGCGCCTGCAGGCCGACCGGCACGCCCACGACCAGCGCGGTGCCGAGCGCCACGGCGCTCCAGCGACCGGTGCTGCCGAGGGCGGGGCTCATACCGGGCGACGCTACGTCGGGCGGCAAGGCGCCGACGCGCGCCGGGCGCGGTGGGGCGGGGTCGCCCGGGGTCGCGCGGGGTCAGAGGCCGGCGAGCACCTGCGCGGCGCGGTCGACGTCGGCGCGGCTGACGTCGAGGTGGGTGACCAGGCGCACGACCGAGGGACCCACGGCCGAGACCAGCACGCCGGCCTCCCGGGCGCGCACGACGAAGCCGGCGGCGTCGGCGTGGGGCACCACCACGATGTTGGTGTCGACCCCGGCGGGGTCGACACCGACGGCCTCGGCGAGCAGCCGGGCGTGGGCGTGGTCGTCGGCGAGCCGCTCGAGGTGGTGGTCGAGGGCGTGCAGGCCGGCGGCGGCCAGCACGCCCACCTGGCGCATCCCGCCGCCCATCCGCTTGCGCCACACGCGGGCCTCGGCCATCACGTCGGCCGGGCCCACCACGAGCGAGCCCACGGGGGCGCCGAGGCCCTTCGAGAGGCACACCGCCATCACGTCGGCGATCGCGCCGTACTCGCGCAGCGGGGTGCCGGTGGCGACGTGGGCGTTCCAGAGGCGGGCGCCGTCCATGTGCACCGAGGCGCCGACGCCGGTGGCCAGCTCGCGCACGTCGCGAAGGTCGCTGATCGGGAGCACCCGGCCGCCGGCGAAGTTGTGGGTGTTCTCCACCGACACCGCCGCCGTGCGCACGAAGAACGGACCCATGTCGGGCGCGATCATCCCGGCCAGCACCGGCAGGTCGACCTGGCCCTGCGGGTGCACCCAGGTGCGGGAGGTGATGCCGGAGTAGGCGCCGTGGGCGCCCAGCTCGGCGCGCACGATGTGGGCGGAGGCCTCGCACAGCACCTCCTCGCCGGGACCCACCAGCGCGCGCACCGCCAGCACGTTGGCCATCGAGCCGGTGGGGGTGAACAGCGCCGCCTCGTGGCCCAGCAGGTCGGCCACCCGCTCCTCGAGCGCGAGCACGGTGGGGTCCTCGCCGTAGACGTCGTCACCGACCTCCGCACGGGCCATCGCCGTCCGCATCGCCTCGGTCGGCCGGGTCAGGGTGTCGCTGCGCAGGTCGATCACGCCCTCCATCCTGCCCCAGCCCCTCCCCACTCCTCCGGCCGGGCGACGGCCCCGCCGGCCGGGCGCCCAGCGCCAGTGACCGTCGGTGGTCGAGTGCCGACAAGCCCTTCGAGACGCTCGCTGCGCTCGCTCCTCAGGAACCACGCCAGCGACCTTCGGTGGTCGAGTGCCGAGGAGCGCCAGCGACGAGGTGTATCGAGACCACGCAACCGTCCGCTGGTACTCGCCTCAGGGCAGGTTCCAGCGCAGGCTGCGGGGGTTTCGACACGGGCGCTAGCGCGCCCTGCCGACCAACAAGAAGCCGGGACCTCGGTGGTCGAGTGCCGAGGAGCGCCAGCGACGAGGTGTATCGAGACCCCGCAACCGCCCCCTGGGTCTCGACCACGGCAGGTCCCAGCGCGGGCTGCAGAGGTTTCGACACGGGCGCTAGCGCGCCCTGCTCAACCAACGATGAGGGGCGGGCGCGCTGCGCGCCCTGCCGACCAACGGAGGCACTCAGCGCTGCGCGCCCTGCGCAATCATCAATGAGGGGCGGGCGCTGCGCGCCCTGGTCGACCGACGAACGGGGCCGGGCGCCTGCGCCCCCGACCTCCGGCCGCCTGGTCAGGCCTTGCGGAGCATCTCGGCGACGAGGAAGGCGAGCTCGAGGGACTGCACGCGGTTGAGGCGCGGGTCGCAGACGGACTCGTAGCGCGAGGAGAGGTCCATGTCGGTGAGGTCCTCGCCGCCGCCGACGCACTCGGTGACGTCGTCGCCGGTGAGCTCGACGTGCACCCCGCCGGGCCAGGTGCCGGCGCTGCGGTGGACGTCGAAGAAGCCCTGCACCTCGTCGATGACGTCGCCGAAGCGGCGCGTCTTGTAGCCCGAGGACGCCTCGAAGGTGTTGCCGTGCATCGGGTCGCAGACCCACGCCACCTGCAGGCCCTCGGCGGTGACCTTCTCCACCAGCGGCGGGAGGCCGTCGCGGATCTTGCCGGCGCCGAAGCGGGTGATGAAGGTGAGCCGGCCGGGCTCGTTGAGCGGGTTCAGCTTGGCCGCGAGCGCGATGGCGTCGTCGGGGCTGGTGGTGGGGCCGAGCTTGACGCCGATGGGGTTGCGGATGTGGCTGAGCAGCTCCACGTGGGCGCCGTCGAGCTGGCGGGTGCGCTCGCCGATCCAGACGAAGTGGCCCGAGACGTCGTACGGCGAGTCGGTGCGCGAGTCGATGCGGGTGAGGGCGTGCTCGTACTCCAGCACCAGCGCCTCGTGGCTGGAGTGGAAGTCGACGCGGTGGAACTCGTCGGGGTCGGCGCCGATGGCCTCCATGAACGTCAGCGCGCGCTCGATCTCGCCGGCCATCACCTCGTAGCGCTGCCCGACCGGCGACTCGCGCACGAAGTCGGTGTTCCAGGTGTGCACCTGGCGCAGGTCGGCGTAGCCGCCGGTGGTGAAGGCGCGCACCAGGTTGAGTGTGGCGGCGGAGGCGTTGTAGACGTCGACGAGGCGCTGGGGGTCGGGCACCCGCGACTCGGGGGTGAACTCGAAGCCGTTGACGGCGTCGCCGCGGTACGCCGGGAGCGTGACGCCCTCGCGGGTCTCCAGGTCGGAGGAGCGGGGCTTGGCGTACTGCCCGGCGAGCCGCCCCACCTTCACCACCGGCACGGACGCGGCGTAGGTGAGCACGACCGCCATCTGCAGCAGGACCCGCAGCTTGTTGCGCACGTTGTCGGCGGTGACCCCGGCCAGGGTCTCCGCGCAGTCGCCGCCCTGGAGCAGGAACGCCTCGCCGCGCGCGACGGCGGCCAGCTTGCCCTTGAGCTCGTCGCACTCGCCCGCGAACACCAGCGGCGGCATCGTGCGCAGCCGCGACACGGCGGCGTCGACGGCCGCGGGGTCGGGGTAGGACGGCTGCTGGGCCGGGGCGAGGGCGTGCAGGCTGGCGAGGTCGGGGACGGTGCTCACGCCGCCAAGGGTACGTGCGCACGCGGGTCCGACCCCCACCAGCGCGGGCCCGCCCGGATGCCGGACGAGCCCCCGCGCCGTGCCCTGCCCGCGGGGCGCGGCGGAGTCAGTCCTCGAGGTGCTCGATGTCGCGGAACCCGGTCTTCTTGGCACGGATGCCGCGGTTGGTCATCCACGTGAGCGCCCACAGGCCCACGCCGATGAGCAGCAGCACGCCGGCGATCTTGTACTGCAGCACGTCGCGGTCGACCCACGGGCCGATGAGGAAGGCGCACAGCACGGCGGCGACGACCGGGGTGACGCCCGGAGAGCGGAAGAACCCGGCGCCCTGCTTGTCGTCGCGGCGCAGCACCAGGCAGGCGACGTTGACGATGGTGAACACCGCGAGCAGCAGCAGCGAGGTGGTGCCCGACAGGGCCGTGACGATGCTGCTCTCCGACTGCGTCGCGACGTACCAGATCAGCGCCACCGCGAGCACGGTGGTGAAGATGATGCCGACGTACGGCGAGCGGCGGTGCGGCGAGACCTTGCCCAGCGAACGGGGCAGCACGTCCTGGCGCGCGAGGCCGTAGACCAGGCGGCTGGCCATCAGCATGTTGATCAGCGCGGTGTTGGCCACGGCGAAGACCGCGAGGAACGGGAAGACCTTGTCGATCGGGAAGTCGGGGGCGCCCTTGCCGACCACCTCGAGCAGCGCGCGGCCCTCCGACTCGTTGATCGTGGACAGCTCGTCGGGGGTCAGCACGGTGACCACGGCGATGGCCACCAGCATGTAGAAGATCACCGCGATGCCGAGGCCGGTGAGCATCATCTTGGGGAAGATGCGCTCGGGCTCCTTGGTCTCCTCGACCATGTTCACCGAGTCCTCGAAGCCGACCATCGCGAAGAACGCGATCGACGTCGCCGCGGTCACGGCGAGGAAGAGCCCCTTGTCGTCGGGCGAGGAGAACGTGGTGACCTGGCTGAAGTTGCCCTCGCCCCGGGCCATCGCCCAGAAGCCGACACCGATGACGATCGCCAGCGCGGTCATCTCGACCAGGGTGAGCACGACGTTGAACTTCACCGACTCCCCCACGCCGCGCAGGTTGATCGCGGCGAGCAGGCCCATGAAGAGCATCGCGATCACCGTCGTGCCGGCCGTCGACAGCCCGGTCTCCAGGCCCACCCCGTCGAGGCCCGCCAGCAGGTTCTGCGCCAGCACGTTGGCCGAGGTCGACGCGCTGGTGATGCCGGAGCAGATCACCGCGAACGCCACCAGGAAGGTGATGAAGTGGATGCCGAACGCCTTGTGCGTGTAGAGCGCGGCGCCCGCGGCCTGCGGGTACTTGGTGACCAGCTCGAGGTACGACAGCGCGGTGAGCGTCGCGACGACGAACGCCACCAGGAACGGCAGCCACACGACGCCGCCGACGATGCCGGCCATCTGACCGGTGACGGCGTAGACGCCGGCGCCGAGGATGTCGCCGACGATGAACAGCAGCAGCAGGCGGGGGCCCATCACCCGCTTCAGGGTGGGCTCCGAGTCACGGGTCTCGACCGGGGTCGGGTGGGGGGTGCTCATCGGGCCTCCAGGGTCGACGGGGATGGCACAGCCAACCGCAGGTGCGCGGTCGTTGGCTACCCGCCCCGCGGGGCGGCCGGCCCCCGGTTGCCCGGGCCTGCTACTCAGGAGCGGTGCGCCTGGTCACCTTCAACGTCCTCGGCGGGCGGGTGCGCGGCGACGGACCGGTCGAGCCCGACCTGCTCGCCCGCGCCGTGGCGTCCCTCGACGCCGACGTGCTGGCGCTGCAGGAGGTCGACCGCGACCAGCCCCGCTCGCGGCACCTCGACCTCACCGCGCTCGCCGCGCAGGCCATGGGGGCCGTCGAGCACCGCTTCGCCGCGGCGCTGAGCGGTACGCCGGGGAAGCGCTGGGTGCCGGCCACCGGCGCGGAACCGCCGGGCACGCCGGCGTACGGCGTGTCGCTGCTCAGCCGCCACCCGGTGCGCGACTGGCGCGTGGTGCGGCTGCCGGGGCCGACCGGCGGGCGGGCGCGCGACCTCGACGGCGACCTGCTGCGCACGCTGGCCACCGACGAGCCGCGGGTGGCGCTGGTGGCCACCGTGGTCACCCCCGACGGGCCGGTCACCGTGGCCACCACCCACCTGTCCTACCTGCCGTGGTCGGGCGCCCGGCAGCTCACCGCCCTCGCCGCCGACCTCGCGGCCGCCCCCGGGCCGCTGCTGCTGACCGGCGACCTGAACACCGGCGCGGCCCGCGCGGCGAGGCTGAGCGGGCTGCGGCCGCTCGCCGAGCACCCCACCTTCCCCGCCGGCCGCCCCCGTCGCCAGCTCGACCACGTGCTCGCCCGTGGCGACGTCACCGTGCTCGCCAGCTCGACCCCCCGCCAGCCGCTGTCGGACCACCTGCCGCTGGTGGTGGACCTGCGGGTTTCACCGGATGTCCGGTGAGACCCGTGGTCGTCGGCCGAAGCCTCGGTCGACAACCAGGGGTCTGCGCCGACGACCCCCCTGCTCGGGCACGCTCGCGCACCCGAGCGGACGCCGGAGGCGATCAGCCGAAGAAGACCTCCGCCTCGGCGTACTCCGCCGGGCTCACCAGCTTCAGCCGGGCGGTGCCCTCGGCGAGGGGGACCCGCTCGATGCGGGTGCCGCGCAGCGCCATCATCGTGCCGAAGTCGCCGTCGGCCACGGCGTCGACGGCCTGCAGCCCGAAGCGGGTGGCCAGCCACCGGTCGAACGCCGTCGGCGTGCCGCCGCGCTGCACGTGGCCGAGCACCACCGCGCGGGCCTCCTTGCCGGTGCGCAGCTCGATCTCGGCGGCCAGCCGGTCGCCGATGCCGCCGAGGCGGACGTGGCCGAACGCGTCCTTCTCCCCCGACATCAGCGTCATCTCGCCGCCGGCGACCGGCACCGCACCCTCGGAGACGACGACGATCGGGGCGTACTCGCTCTGGAAGCGCGTCTCGACGTGCGCGCAGACCGCGGCGACGTCGAACGGCTGCTCGGGGATCAGCACGGCGCTGGCGCCACCGGCGATGCCGGCGTGCAGGGCGATCCAGCCGGCGTGGCGGCCCATCACCTCCACCACGAGCACGCGGTGGTGCGACTCCGCGGTGGTGTGGAGCCGGTCGATGGCCTCGGTCGCGATGTTGACGGCGGTGTCGAAGCCGAAGGTGAAGTCGGTGCCGGACAGGTCGTTGTCGATGGTCTTCGGCACGCCCACCACCTGCACGCCCAGGTCGGCCAGCCGCGTCGCCACGCCCAGGGTGTCCTCGCCGCCGATCGCGATCAGCGCGTCGACGCCGTCGGCCGCCAGGTTGTCCTTGATCCGCTCCACGCCGCCCTCGAGGGCGAACGGGTTGGTGCGGCTCGAGCCGAGGATGGTGCCGCCCCGGGGCAGGATCCCGCGGCACTGCTCGACGCCCAGCGGCATCGTCAGCCCCTCGAGCGGGCCGCGCCACCCGTCGCGGTAGCCCAGGAGGTCGAACCCGTGGTCGCGCACGCCCTTGCGCACGACCGCGCGGATCACGGCGTTCAGGCCGGGGCAGTCCCCGCCCCCGGTGAGTACTCCGACGCGCATGGTGCTCCTGTCCTGGGCCGGCAGGCGTCCGCCGCCGGCGATGGGTTGGATCGTTCACAACGGCCGCGCCCGACTGTAGTGCGGGTCACACCCCGGAGCCAGGACGCGTCCAGCCCGTGTGCCTGCGGGCCGCCGCCCCGGCGTGTCCTAGGGTCGGGCCATGACCTTCTCGATCGTGGCCCGCTCCGCCGACGGCGAGTCGTGGGGCGTCGCCGTGGCCTCCAAGTTCCTCGCGGTCGGCTCGGCCGTGCCCGCCGCCGTCGCCCAGGTCGGCGCCATCGCCACCCAGGCCGACGCCAACGTCGCCTACAAGGGCCTCGCGCTGTCCCACCTCGACGAGGGCGCCACCGCCGAGGTCGCGCTCGACCGGCTGCTCGAGGAGGACGACGGGCGCGACCACCGCCAGGTCGGCATCGTCGACGTCGACGGCGGCGCGGTCACCCACACCGGCCCCGCCTGCCTCGACTGGGCCGGTGGCGCCAGCGGCGAGGGCTTCGCCATCCAGGGCAACGTGCTCGCCGGCGCCCACGTCGTGGACGCCATGCAGGCCGCGTGGGAGGCCAGCTCCCCCGAGGCGCCCCTCGCGCGCCGCCTGCTCGCCGCGCTCACCGCCGGCGACGAGGCGGGTGGCGACAAGCGCGGACGCCAGTCGGCCGCGCTGCTCGTGGTCAGCGACGGCGCCGGGTACGGCGGCCTCGACGACATCGCCGTCGACCTGCGCGTCGACGACCACACCGCGCCGGTGGGCGAGCTGGCCCGCCTGCTCGACCTCAACGACCTCTACCTCACCGCCTCGACCGAGGAGGAGAAGGTGGCCGTGACCCCGGAGCTCGAGGCCGAGCTCGCCGCCTTCGCGGAGGCCCACGGCCACCGCGACTTCCACGCCTGGGTCGGCACGGAGAACTACGAGATGCGCGTCGACCCGGCCCTGGCCTGGATCGACGGCCGCATCCTCGACGTCGTGCGCTCGAGCGGGTCGTGAACGGGTCGTGACCCTGCTCGCGGTGCGGGTCACCTCCACCGCGGTGCACGCGGCGGTGAGCCGCGCCGCCGAGGGGGACGCCGAGGGGGACGCCGGGTCCACGTCGGCTGCGCTCACCCTGCGCCACCACCTCCCGGCCGCCGACCGCACCGAGCTGTCCGCCGAAGAGCTCTGGCAGGGCACCCTCGCCGCCGTCGGCGAGGCCCTCGCCGCCCTGCCCGCCGGCACCCGCCCCGACCAGGTCGGCGTGGCCGGCGACCCCCACACGCTGGTGCTCTGGGACCGCGAGACCCTCGGCTCCCCCCGCCCCGTGCTCGCCGCCGGCGACCGCCGTACGACGGCGCTGTGCGAGCAGCTGCGGGCCGAGGGTGCCGCCGCGCGCGCCGAGACCCTCGCCGACCAGCCCCTCGACCACCGGGTGGCCGCCCCCCGGCTGCGCTGGCTGGCCGAGCACGAGCCGCACACCTGGGCGCTGGTCACCGAGGGCCGCTACGCCGTCGGCGGCGTGGAGTCCTACCTCGTGGCGCGGATGACCCGCGGGCTGGAGCACCTCACCGACCGGGCCCACGCCCGCCCCACGCTGCTGCTCGGCGACGAGGACTGGTCACCCGAGCTCTGCGCGCTGTTCGGCGTGCCCCTCGACGCGCTGCCGGAGGTGGTCGAGCCGTCCGGTCGCACCGGCGCCTGGGGCACCACCGACCCCACCACCTTCCTCGGCCTCCGCCTCCCCCTGCACGCCCTCAGCCCCGCCTGACCACCGCCCGGGGCAGGTCCCAGCGCGGGCTGCGGTGGTCTCGAGACGCTCGCTGCGCTCGCTCCTCGACCAACGGAACGGGGACCGGACCGCGCCGACGTCGGTGTCGAGACCCGCCGGCCCGCGGCTAGGGAGCGAGGCGGGCGACGTCGGCGGCTGCGGCGTCACGGGCGGCCTGGGCGTCGGCGAGGGCGGTGCGGGCGCCGTCGCGGGCGTCCTCGGCGTCGTCGAGCTCGTCGTCGACCTGCTCGGCGGTCGCCTCGACCTCGGCGATGCGCCGGCGCAGCTCGTCGAGGTCGGCCTGCAGCTGCATCGAGCGGGCCTCGAGCTCCTGCACCTGGGCCTGGGCCTCGTCGTGGCCGGTGCGCACGACGTCGAGCGCCTCGTCGGCCTCGGCGAGCCGCTCCCGGGCCGCGGCGAGCGCCTTCGCCTCGGCCTCCGGGTCGGGCACGACGCGCAGGTCGGGGCGGGGCGCGGGCTCCGCGGCGCGCGCGGTGGCGGCGAACCCGAGGGCCTCGGGCAGCGCCACCGCGGCGGCGACGTCCACCTCCCCCACGCCGGTGGAGCTGAGGGTCGCCACCAGCAGCCCGCTGCGCACGGCCTGGCCGCAGCGCTCGTCGACCACGGCGGCGGTGAGCGTCTCCTCCACCTGGTCGGCCACGGCCTGGGTGACGCGCAGCCCCTCGTCGCCGGCCAGCGAGCGGGCCTGCTGGGTCAGCGCCGCGGTGAGCTGACGGCGCTGGCGGGTGAGCGCCCGCAGCTGCTCGCCCGACATGCCGGCCTGCGCCTCGCGCAGCGCCGCCCCCACCTGCAGCACCTGCTCCACCTGGGCGGCCTCGCGGCGCACGAGCAGGTCGACCACCCAGGCCGCCGTCGACGGCTTGCGCAGCGCCTTCACCGGCGCGGCGAGGTCGCTGCCCTTGAGCTGCTTGGCCCGGGCGTCGCGGGCGGGGGTGAACTGCGCCAGCGGCAGGGCGTAGAGCTCGTCGGCGATCTGGAGCAGCTGCGGCTGCTCGTCGTCGGGGTCAGCCATCGTCGCCGCGCCCGGTGGGCTCGCCGGTGGGCTCGCCGTCGGGCTCGTCGAGACCCTGGGCGATGGCGTAGCGGGTGAGCTCGACGCGGTTGTGCAGCTGCAGCTTGCGCAGCGTGTTCTGCACGTGGTTCTGCACGGTGCGGTGGGAGAGCACGAGCCGCTCGGCGACCTGCTTGTACGACAGGCCCTTGGCCACCATCCGCAGCACCTCGGTCTCCCGGTCGGTGAGCGCCGGGACGGCGGGGTCGGGCGCGGTGGCGGGTCCCTCGGCCATCCGGCGGAACTCCCCCAGCACGAGCCCGGCCAGGCCGGCGGTGAACACCGAGTCGCCGCGGGCCACGCGGGTCACCGCGTCGACGAGCTCCTCGCGCGACGCCGACTTGACCAGGTAGCCGGTGGCGCCCGCCTTCACGGCCTCCAGCACGTCGCTCTGCTCGCCCGACGCCGAGAGCACCAGCACCCGCGCCGACGGGTCGTGGCGCAGGACCTGCGCGGTGACCTCCACCCCGCTCGGCGGCGGGATCTGCAGGTCGAGCACGACCACCTGCGGGCGCGCCGCCGGGAACCGGGCCACCGCGTCGGCGCCGGTGCCGGCCACCGCGACGACGTCGAACCCGGCGGCGGCGAGGTCGCGCTCCACGGCGTCGCGCCACATGGGGTGGTCGTCGACCACCATGACCCGCACCGCCGGCTCCTCCACGGTCGGGACCCTACCGAGCCCCGCGGGCCCCCCTCCGCCGGGCCGATGCGGCGGGGCGCAGGGCGGCGGCGCGGGGCGGCTCAGCCCAGGCGCAGGTAGCGGCCCCGGCGGTGGCCGAGCGGCTCGGGGTCGTCGACCACCTCGACGTGCTCGAGGGTGCAGGTGAGCAGGTCCGACCAGCCCACCTGCTGGCGGACCTCCACCCGGGCGCCCGCCCAGGTGACCGGCCCGGCCAGCCGCGGCCCCCAGTCGGTGTCGACGAACGCCGCCTGGCGGAACGGCCCGCCCGGCGCGGGGGTGGTGCCGGCGAACTGGTCGGCGAGGTCGCGGTGGGGCCACGACAGCAGCTGCACCACCACGGGGTCGCCGACGTCGAGGGAGTCGGCCAGGTCGGAGTCGGGGTCGACGAGCCCGAGCACCCGCGCCGGCTCGCCCCCCGCGACCATCAGCGAGGTGAGGGTGAGGCCCGCGCGGGTCGCGCCGGCGCCCGTCGCCCAGAGCGACACGGCGCCGCCCACCCGGGCGCGGAAGCGGCGTACCGGGTCGGGGTCGGGGTCGGCGAACGGGTGGGTGGAGTGGATGGTCACGTGTCCTCCTGCGAGCGGGGCACGACGAGCTCCCACTCGGTGCCGTGGGGTCCGGTGTGCACGGTGGCGGTGCCGCCGAGGTCGAGCAGCCGGCCGCGGATCGAGCCGGAGACGCCGAGGCGGCCCTCGGCGGCGGCGTCGGCCAGGCGGCCCTCGGCGATGCCGCCCCCCTCGTCGCGCACGCTCACCTCCACGACGTCGCCGCGGTCGTCGACCAGCAGCCAGGCCGGAGCGTCGTCGCCGACGTGGCGCGCGACGTTGTCGAGGCAGGCACCCACCGCGGCGACCAGCTCGGTGACGACCGCGCCCGGCAGCAGCACCGGACGGCCCGGGACGGACACGGTGAGGCCCGGCCGGGACGCCGTGCGCTGCAGGGCGGCCCCCAGGTCGACGTCGGCCACGGGGCCGGCGGGGCCGCCGGGGCCGCCGGGGCCACCCGGGTCGAGGGCGGCGTCGGCCTGCACCAGGCGGCGCAGCGCCACCTCCTGCTCGCCGGCCAGCCGGCCGAGCTCGGCGCCGTCGCCGCCGAGCTCGCGGCCCCGTCGCTGCACCAGCGCCAGCACCTGCAGCACGCCGTCGTGCACGGCGCGGGCCAGGCGCACCCGTTCCGCCGACGCTGCGGCGGCCCGCTCGGCGGCGTCGCGCTCGGTGGCCATCTGCTGCAGCGAGCCGCACATGTAGCCGACCATGGGCCCGCCGACGAGCAGCAGGAACACGTTGCCGTAGACGTCCTGGTTGAGCTCGTCGCGCACCAGCAGGTCGGTGGCGGCCAGGGCGACGCCGGCGACGAGCCCGCCGACCCAGCGGTAGTGCACGGCCCACGCCAGCAGCGCGCCCATCACCCAGAACCCGGGCAGCGTGGCGTTGAACCCGTCGCCCTTGAGCCACGGCGTCACCGCCAGCGCCCCCACCGCCACCGCGAGGTCGAGCACCATCACCGCCGTGCTGCGGCGCCGCGCGTCGGCCTGCGCCCACAGCGCGGTGCCGGTCCAGGCCACCATGACCGCGACCGCGACGGCGCCCGCCACGGGGCGCTGGAAGTTGTCGGCGCGGTAGGCGTTGAGGGCGACGGCGTTGAGCAGCACCACCACGCGCAGCACCGCGAGCGCCGCGAACAGCCGGTCCTCGACCGCCGCCGCCGCGGCCGTGGGCCGGGACCCGGCCCTCACCGGTTCCCCCGGACGGGGCCGACCGGGGGGACGGACGCAGGCGCGGGGGCCATCGGGACGAGCGGCGCGGTCAGGACGCGCGCTGCTGCTCGTCGCGGGCCGCGTCGGCCTTCTCGCGGGCGGCCTGCTCCTTGGCCTGCTCCTTGGCCTGCTCCTTGGCCAGGTCCTTGGCGCGGCCGGCGTACATGTCGACGTACTCCTGCTCGGAGAGGCGCATGATCTCGTACATGATCTCGTCGGTCACCGAGCGCAGGATGTAGCGGTCGTTGGCCATGCCCTCGTAGCGGGAGAAGTCCAGCGGGCGGCCGAAGCGCACGATCGGGCGGGTGAAGGTGCCGAAGGTCTTGCCGGGGGGCGCCACGACGTCGGTGCCGACCACGGCCACGGGCACCACCGGCACCCCGGTCTCCAGCGCGAGGCGGGCGACCCCGGTCTTGCCGCGGTAGAGCCGACCGTCGTGGGAGCGGGTGCCCTCGGGGTAGATGCCGAACAGCCCGCCCTGGCCCAGCACCTTCTTCGCCGAGGCCAGCGCACCGGCCGCGGCGTCGGCGCTGGAGCGGTCGATCGGCACCTGCCCGGCGCCGGAGAAGAACCCGCGCTGCAGCCAGCCCTTGGGGCCGGTGCCGGTGAAGTACTCGGCCTTGGCGACGAAGGTGACCCGCCGCGACAGCGTGAGAGGCATGAACAGCCAGTCGGCGTAGGACAGGTGGTTGCTGGCCAGGATCGCCGGGCCCTCGTCGGGCACGTGGCCGGCGCCGACGACCTGCGGCCGGAACACCACACGCAGCAGCGGCCCGAGCGCCACCCACTTCAGGAACCAGTAGAACACCGAGCCATCCCTCCCGCCTGCGGCCTCGACGGAGGCCGGGAGCCGTCCGGGGCACCCCCGGGCCGCCGGCCCGTTCCGTCAGCCGAAGACTAGGGCATCGCGGCCCCGACGCCCGAGCCACGATCGCAGCCACCTCCGCGGTCGCGGGCGGGCGCAGGCCGCGACCGACCCCGTACGGTGGGCACGTGCAGCGCGATCCCCACGACGAGCCCGCGGCGGGCGACCCCCACGACGCCGCCTGGCGCTCGATCGTCGAGAACTACGGCGAGCGGACGCCCCTCGACGAGGAGCCCCTTCCGCCCGTGGACACCGCCGCCGGCGCCACGTCGTACGACGCGCTGCTGGACGCCCCGATCGACGCGCCCCGCCACGAGCCCCCGGCCGAGCCGGACGACCGGTTCGTGCCGCCCGACCCGCCGGCGGCGCCCCGCCCGCCCGCCGACCGGCTGGCGGCCTGGGCCGGCGTGCTGGGCAGCCCCGTCGTCGTGGTGGTGCTGATCGTCCTGGCCTTCACGTTCGGCCTGAGCGTGCCGGGCTGGGTGCTGCTGCTGCTCGCCACCGCCTTCGTCGGCGGGTTCTGCTACCTGGTCTCCCAGATGCCCCGGGAGCCCCGCGAGCCCTGGGACGACGGCGCCCAGGTCTGACCCCTCGGGCCGCCGGCCGCCGGTCCGGCGACCGGTCCCCCGGCCCCGCCGTCAGACGCGCGCGGCGACGGCCTGGCGGGCCAGGTGGGCGGCGCCCACCACCCCGGCCTCGGGCCCGAAGCGGGCCCGCAGCACCCGCGGCACCCGTCGGTGCGCGGCGCCGACGAGCGAGCGGCGCAGCGCGGTGCGCGCCGGGTCGAGCAGCAGGTCGCCGGCGGAAGCGACCCCGCCGCCCACCACGACCACGTCGGGATCGAAGGCGGCCACCAGGTTGGCCACGCCCACGCCCAGCCAGTCGCCGACCGACGCGAACGCCTCCAGCGCCACCGGGTCGCCCTGCTCGGCGGCGGTGGTCACCATCGGGCCCACCAGCTGCTCGGGCTCGCCGCCGCAGAGCTCTGCCAGCACGCCGGGCCGCCGACCGTCGACCTGGCCCCGCGCCGCGGCCAGGCGGCTGCGGGCGTGGCGCACCAGCGCGTTGCCGCTGGAGTACTGCTCCCAGCACCCCTGGCCGCCGCACTCGCACGACGCGCCGCCCGGCACGACCTGCATGTGGCCGAACTCGCCGGCCATGCCGTTGCGCCCGCGGTGCACCCGTCCACCCACGACGAGCGCGCCGCCGATGCCGGTGCCCATGGTCACCACCACGGCGTCCTGGGCGCCCACGGCGGCGCCGGTGAGCGACTCGGCCAGCGCCGCGCAGTTCGCGTCGTTGTCGAGCGCCACGACGGTCGACCACCGTGCGGCGAGCCGGGCACGCACGTCCTCGCCGCGCCACGGCAGGTGGGGGGCGAACGCGACCCGCTCGCCCGCCGCGTCGACGAACCCGGCCGCGGCCAGGCCGACGCCGTCCACGCGACGACCGTCGGCCACCTCGCGCACGGCCTCGTCGAGGGCCTGCTCGACCAGCGCGACCTCGACGCGCCGGCCCGGGGTGGACCGGCGGGCCACCCGCGGGAGGGTGCCGTCGTCGGCCACCTCGGCGGCCAGCACCTTCGTGCCGCCCACGTCGACGCCGATGTAGAGCCCGCGCGGCTCGGGATCGCCCACGTCAGTACCGGGCGAGGTCGGCGGCGCCGATGAGACCGGCGCGGTTGCCGAGGCGGGCCTTGCGGATCTCCAGGCTCGGGCGGTGGCCACGGCCGGTGAGGTTGGCGGCGAAGGCGTGGCGCACCGGGTCGAGCAGCAGCTCGCCGGCCTCGCTGACACCGCCGCCGATCACCACGACGGCGGGGTCGAGGACGGCGGTCAGCGACGCGATGCCCTCCCCCAGCCAGCGGCCCAGGTCGGCGAGCTGCTCGACGGCGAAGGCGTCGCCGTCGCGCGCGGCCTCGGTGACCAGCGGCCCGGTGATGGCCTCCACCCGACCCTGCGCGCGGTCGAGGACGCCCTTGGCCAGCAGCGACCCTCCGGCAGCGGCGTTGCGGGTCTCGCGCACCAGCGCCGAGCCGCTGGCGTACTGCTCGAAGCAGCCGTAGTTGCCGCAGCCGCACAGGTGCCCGCCGGGCACGACGCGCATGTGGCCGATCTCGGCGCCGACGCCGAACGCGCCGCGGCGCAGGTGGCCGTCGAGCACCAGCCCACCGCCGACGCCGGTGCCGACGGTGACCAGCAGCAGGTCGTCGACGTCGTGGCCGGCCCCGAAGCGGAACTCGCCCCACGCCGCCGCGTTGGCGTCGTTCTCGATCACGACCGGGAGGTCGACACGCGCCTCCAGCTCGCTCTTGAGATCGACGTGGCGCCAGGCGATGTTGGGCGCGAACATCACGATCGAGCGCGACTTGTCCACGTAGCCCGCGGCGCCCACCCCCACCGACGTGATGGCGTGGCGCGAGCGCAGCTCGGTCACCAGGCCGGCGATGGCCAGCTCGATGGCCTCCTCGTCGCTGGCCGGCGAGACCACCCGCAGCTCCTCGAGGATGCTGCCGTCCTCGTCGACCACGCCCCCGGCGATCTTGGTGCCGCCGACGTCGATGCCGCACGTGAGCGTCACTGGGTCTCCTCGGGGTGGGGCGTGGTGGGGTCGGCCGCGGGTGAGGGTACGGCGTCGTCGTCCCCGCCCGGGTCGGCAGGTCCGCCGGCACCCGCCTGCCCCGGACGACCGGGCGACGGACCGGGCGAGGGGTCGGGCTCGTCGAGGTCGATGTGCTGGACGCCGTCGCGCCGGGCCCGGCCGGGGTCGGGGCGCGCGTCGTCGGGCACGTCGGTGGCCAGCCAGAGCTCCGCGGCCCGGGTGAGCGACGACAGCGCCGAGAGGAGGTGGGTGCGCACCTCGGGGTCGACCCCGCGCGCCGCCCGCACCGCCCGGCACACCGGGCACCACGCGCACTCGGGTGGCGCGTCGGTCCCGGGCTCGCGGGGCTCGTGCTCACCGGGGCCGTGCTCGTGGGGACCGTGCTCGTGGGGGCCGTGCTCGTGGGGGGCGTGCTGGTGGGGGTCGGTGGGGTCGGGCTCGTCGGCGCCGTCCGAGGACCCGGCGGCGTCGTGCAGGCCTTGCTGGAGGTGTTGCGCGGCCTGGCCCGCCAGCCCGGCCAGCCCGCCGGCCAGCCCGCCGGCCAGCCCCCCGGTCAGCCCACCGCCGAGGACGCCGCCCGCACCCCCGGCCCAGCCGGCGAGCGCCTCGACGAGCTTGGCCGCCTCCTCGGCGACGTCACCGACCTCCTCGGGGGTCTCGTCGGCCGAGCCGTCGCGGGTCACGAGCTGCGCTCCTCGGCGGCGGCCGGGGCCGGGGCTGCGAAGCGCACCTGCAGCTCGCCCTCGACCACCGACGCACCGACCACGTCCATCCGCGCGAGCACCGCGGGCAGCGCGAGCGGTCGGCGGTGGGAGCCGACGGTGACCACCAGGTCGTCACCGGTGCGGGCGAGGTCGACCTCGGCGCGGGTGGCGCCGGGCAGGGCGAGCCCGAGCAGGGCGCCCTCGGCGGTGGGGGTCACCCGGAACGGGCCCGGGCCCTGCGGCAGCGCCAGCGGGTCGTCGCCGGCGTAGAGGTCGAGGGCGAGGTCGAGCAGCGCCTCCCGGCCCACCGGCTCGCCGGGCCGGTACGACAAGCGCCACACCGGCAGGCCGGCGAACGACTCCGCGACCCGGGCCAGCACGTCGTCCTGGGCGCGCACCCAGCCGGCGCGCCAGTCGTCGGAGCCCGACGCGGGGAAGACGCGGTTGGCCACCACGCCGTCGACGCGGTAGCCGTGCAGCGACAGGCTGGTGTGGCTGCGGCGGGCCTCGGCGAGCACCACCGCCTCGGGGGTCAGCACGAGGCGCACGCTCGCGGTGGGCCCCACGAGCAGCTCGCGCACCTCGGCGAGCTCGCCGTGCAGCCGGCGCACGGCGTCGACGACGTGCTCACCCGGCGACGGCACCCCGGTGGCCCGGCTGACCACGGGTCGCAGCGCCCGCACCAGGCGGCGCTCGGCGGGCAGCAACCGGTCGACGTACCAGCCCAGCGCCTCGGGGAGCGCCAGCAGCCGCAGGGTCTCCGCGGTGGGGGCGCAGTCGACGACGACGACGTCGAAGCGCCCCGAGCGCGCCTGCACCCGCAGCTCGAGCAGCGCCAGCACCTCCTCGGCGCCGGGCAGCACGGTCAGCTCCTCCGCAGCGACGGGGTCGACGCCGGCGGTGCGGAGCAGGCCGGTGAGGTAGCCCTGCACCTCGGCCCACGACTGCTGGAGCCGCTGCTGGGCGTCGACCTGCTGCACGTGCAGCAGCGGCGCCACCTCCGTCGGCTCACCGCCCACCGGCACGCCGAAGGCGTCGGCCAGCGAGTGGGCCCCGTCGGTGGAGAGCAGCAGGGTGCGCCGTCCGGCCGCGGCGGCGGCCGCTGCGGTGCCGGCCGCGACGGTGGACTTGCCGACGCCGCCCTTGCCGGTGAACAGGACGACGCGCACCGGGTCGACCCCGTCAGGCAACCGACTCGACGCGCTTCTTCAGGCCCTTCAGCGCGGCGTCGATGAGGATCTTCTCGCCGCGGCGCTTGAGCATGCCGATCAGCGGAATGGTGACGTCGAGGGCGAGGCGGTAGGTGACCTCGGTGGAGCCGCCGGGCAGCGCGCGCAGCGTGTAGGCGCCGTCGAGGGCGCGCAGCATCTTGCCCTCCACCAGGGTCCAGGTGACCTCGCGGTCGCCGTCCCAGGTGTAGGCCAGCGTGTACTCGTCCTTGATCGGCGCCACGTCGAGGGCGAAGAACACCCGCTCGGCGCGGTCGCCGGCCCCGGGCTCCACGACCTCGACCGTCTGCACGCCCTTGGCCCACGCGGGGTACGCCGGGAAGTCGGCGATGACGGCCATCACCGCGGAGGGCGCGGCGTCGATCACGATCGACGACGTGGTCTGCTCGGCCACGGTGGCCTCCTGGTGGCTCGGACGGGCGTGGGGCGCCCGGTCCGTCCCGGGCCCGCGGCCGGTGGGGACGGCCGGGAGACCTGCCCGGTGCCGGGCTCCCCGCGGGGCGTCCGACGTCCGTTCCGGTCGGTCAGCGAGCGTACCGGATGCCGGGGGCCGCGGCCCCGGCGGTAACGTGCGCGCGGGACGACCTGCCCCCGGTCGCCGACCGACCACTCCACCGCTGCGACCGAGGAGGCACCGTGCGTGAGTTCTCCACGCCCCTGACCATCGAGACCCCGACGACGGGCAGCCTCACCGACGACGTCGTCCGCAACGCCGCCGAGGCCCCCGACCAGGCCGTGTTCAGCCGGCCCGGACCCGACGGGGAGTGGCAGGACGTCACGAGCGCCGAGTTCCTCGCCGAGGTGTCGGCGGTCGCCAAGGGCCTGCTCGCTGCGGGCATCGAGGCCGGCGACCGGGTGGCCCTGATCTCGAAGACGCGCTACGAGTGGACGCTGCTCGACTACGCCATCTGGTTCGCCGGCGCGGTGACCGTGCCGGTCTACGAGACCTCCTCGGAGGAGCAGGTCGGGTGGATCCTGCGCGACTCCGGCGCCCGCGCCGTGGTGGCCGAGACCCCCGACCACCTCGCCCGGGTCCGGGCGGTGCGCGGCGGCCTGGAGCACCTCGAGCACGTGTGGTCGCTGGGCGACAACGCCATCGACGTCCTGGGCCGCCTCGGCGACGACATCTCCGACGGCCAGCTCGAGCAGCGCCGCGCCGCGGTCACCCCCGACGCGCTCGCCACCCTCATCTACACCTCCGGCACCACCGGGCGGCCCAAGGGCTGCATGCTCACCCACGCCAACTTCATGGTGGAGCTCGGCGTGGCCGTCGACGAGCTCGACCGGCTCTTCGACGAGGACGCCGCCACGCTGCTGTTCCTGCCGCTGGCCCACGTGTTCGCCCGGATCATCCAGGTCGGCTGCGTGAAGTCGCGCACCCGGCTGGGCCACAGCGCCGACATCACCCACCTCGTCGACGACCTGCAGGCGTTCCGCCCGTCGTTCATCCTCGCCGTGCCGCGGGTCTTCGAGAAGGTCTTCAACACCGCCTCGCAGCGCGCCGCCGCCGACGGTCGCGGAGCGATCTTCGACCGCGCCGCCGAGACGGCGATCGCGTACTCCCGCGGCCTCGAGCGCGGCCGGCCGTCGCTGGCCGTGCGCGCCCGGCACGCCGTGTTCTCCCGCCTGGTCTACGGCAAGCTGCGCGCCGCGCTCGGTGGCAGCTGCACCCACGCGCTGTCCGGTGGCGCCCCGCTGGGCGAGCGCCTGGGCCACTTCTACCGCGGCATCGGCCTGGTCGTGCTCGAGGGCTACGGCCTCACCGAGACCACGGGCGCGCTCACGCTGAACGTGCCCGACGGCGTCAAGATCGGCACCGTGGGACGTCCGCTCCCCGGCACCGCGGTGCGCGTGGCCGACGACGGCGAGCTGCTCTTCCGCGGCGGCCAGGTGTTCACCGGCTACTGGGCCAACGAGGCCGCGACGGCCGAGGCGCTCGAGGGCGACGGCTGGTTCCACACCGGCGACGTCGGCGAGGTCGACGACGAGGGCTTCGTGCGCATCACCGGGCGCAAGAAGGAGATCCTGGTGACCGCCGGCGGCAAGAACGTCGCCCCCGCCGTGCTCGAGGACCGCCTGCGCGCCCACCTGCTCGTCGACCAGTGCCTCGTCGTCGGCGACGGCCAGCCGTTCATCGGCGCGCTGGTCACCATCGACCCCGAGTCGTACGCCGTGTGGGCCGAGACCCACGGCAAGCCTGCGGACCTCGCCGACGGCCTCGACGACCCCGACCTGCGCGCCGAGGTGGAGAAGGCCGTCGACGACGCCAACAAGGCGGTCTCCAAGGCGGAGTCGATCCGCAAGTTCCGCATCCTCCCCGACCAGTGGACCGAGGAGGGCGGACAGCTGACGCCCAGCCTCAAGCTCAAGCGCGCCGTCGTGATGCGCGAGCTGCGCGCCGAGGTCGACGACCTCTACGGCTCCTGACCCGGCCGACCGCGCCCTGACCCGCACTGACCCGCTGTGGTCAGCCGTGGTCAGCCGGTCGGCGGGGGCCATGGCCCGTCCGGGTGGTGGAGGCGTGGCCGTTCGGTCGCCGTCCGGCGATAACGCGCCGGGCCCCCTCGCGCGCTCCTAGGCTGCGACGCGGAGGGGGCCAGGGCCCCGGCAGGTGTGAACGCCGTGGCGCGGGGTCGGAGGGACCACGCGTCGGGCACCGAGGGAGAGGTCGCACACGATGGACCGACGCAGGGTGCTGCTCGTCGCAGCGACCGTGGTCGCCGCGCTGGGCACGGCGCTGGTGTTCCTGTACGCCCGCGGGGCGGACGACCGCGCGCAGCAGCAGTTCGCCACCGTGGAGGTGCTGGTCGCCAACGCCCCCATCGAGCGGGGCGAGACCATGGCCGACGCGCTGGCCGGCGGCAAGCTGTCGAAGGAGGCCGTGGCGGAGGGCCAGGTGCTCGCCGGGGCCACCGCCGCCACCGACGACATCGCCCGCCTGGTCGCCCTCACCCCGATCTACCCCGGCGAGCAGGTCATCGACGCCAAGCTCGGCAAGAGCGCGGCGGGCGAGTC
Organism: Nocardioides sp. FY1077; assembly: GCF_058681775.1. Classification (NCBI taxonomy): domain Bacteria; kingdom Bacillati; phylum Actinomycetota; class Actinomycetes; order Propionibacteriales; family Nocardioidaceae; genus Nocardioides; species Nocardioides sp. FY1077. The sequence goes on from NZ_JBZWDB010000003.1 coordinate 446,104, forward strand.
GCCGCTGACCATCCCGCCCGGCAAGATGGCGGTCTCCGTGAACCTCACCGACCCCGGCCGCGTGGCGGGCTTCCTGGTGCCGGGCGCCGAGGTGGCGGTCATCTACAGCGGCACCGACCCGGCCGGCACGACCTTCACCCGCACGCTGATGCCGCGCGTCACGGTGCTCGGCGTCGGCTCCGACACCCCGGCCAGCGTGGCCGCGGCCGGCGGGACCGAGGAGGCCGCGGCGGCCCCCGAGGTGGTCGCCCGCACCCTGCTCACCCTCGCCCTCGACCAGGACGAGGCGCAGCGCATCCTCTACGCCCAGTCCAGCGGCGAGCTGACGTTCGCGCTGCTCACCGCCGACGTCGACGTCCGCCCCGACCCCGGCGTCACCGCCGAGAACCTGTTCGGCTGACCGGCATGCCTGTCGTCGTCGAGCCCGACCCCACCGTCCTGGCCTCCCTGCAGGCCCGCCTGCCCGCCGGCAGCCAGGCCGTCGACACCACCGACCGCATGGCCGCCTGGCTGGCCCAGCACCCCGACGAGTACGTCGCCGTGCTCGGCCCCGGTGTGGACTTCTTCGCCGCCGTCGAGGTGTGCGACCAGCTGCGCACCACCCGTCCCACCGTCAGCGTCGTGCTGGTGCTCGACAAGATGGACACCGCGATGCTCACCCAGGCCATCAAGGCCGGGGCGCGCGACGTCGTCCCCCGCGAGGAGGAAGACTCGCTGAGCGCCGCGATCGACCGCGCCCACCAGCTGTGGGTCGCCCTGCGCGGGCCCCAGGGCGCCGCCCAGCTCGGCAAGGTCGTCACCGTGTTCTCCCCCAAGGGCGGGGTCGGCAAGACCACCGTCGCGGTCAACCTCGCCCTCGCCCTGAACGCCGGGGGCGCGCGCCGGGTCTGCCTGGTCGACCTCGACCTCGCGTTCGGCGACGTGGCGATCACCATGCAGCTGGTCCCCCACCACTCCATCGAGCACGCGGTCGGCTCGGAGGAGACCCTCGACCAGGAGCTGCTGGAGAGCCTGCTGACCCGCCACGGCGACTCGCTGATGGTGCTGGCCGCCCCCAGCCACCCCGACGTCCGCGACCGGATCAGCCCGCTGCTGGTCTCCCGGGTGCTGCGCACGCTGCGGGAGAGCTTCGACCACGTCGTGGTCGACACGGCCCCGTCGTTCGACGAGCAGGTGCTCACCGCACTGGACGAGACCGACGAGTGCGTGGTCGTGGCGACCCTCGACGTGCCCACCCTGAAGAACGTCAAGGTGGCGCTGGAGACCCTCGACACGCTGGCGATCGCCCCCGGCCACCGCCACCTGCTGCTCAACCGCGCCGACGACGCCGTCGGCATCACCCCCGAGAAGGTCGAGACGATCCTCGGCATGCCGGTGGCCGCGCGGGTCGCGACGTCGATGGAGATCGCGGCGTCCACCAACACCGGCACCCCGATCGTCGCCGGCTCCCCGACCCACCAGTCCAGCGCCGCCTTCGTCGCCCTGGCCGCCCAGCTGGTCGGCGACGACCCGTCGGCCGCCCCCGCCACCTCGCCGGCGCCCGCCGCGAGGTCCCGCTTCCGGATCAGGAGGTGACCCGGTGAGCACCCTCGCCGACCGGCTGGCCGCCGCACGCCGCGCGCCCGGGGCACGGGTCGCCGAGCGCCCCGCCGTCCCCGCCCAGCAGAGCGCACAGCAGGCCGGCCAGCAGCCGGCCCCGGCCGGACGGCACGCCCACGCCGACGCCGACCAGGTCGGACCCGGGTCCGAGGCGCCGGCGTCCGCTCCCGCCCCCGCCCGCCAGCCCGCCGCCGGGAACGAGCGCGCCGCGGCCGGCACCACCGCACGCCGCTCGCTCACGGCGCAGCAGGGCGACCGCATCGAGCACCTCAAGGCCAGCGTGCACGGCGAGCTGGTCAAGCAGCTCGGTCCCCACCTCTACGCCGCCGACATGGACCAGGAGGAGCTCGACCGACGGGTGCGCACCGTGCTGGCCGAGGTGCTCGGCGCGCAGGACCGCCCGATCAGCAGCAGCGACCGGGCCCGGGTGACCCAGGAGATCAGCGACGACATCCTCGGCTACGGCCCCATCGAGCCGTACCTGCGCGACGAGGAGGTCTCGGAGGTCATGGTCAACGGCCACGACAGCATCTGGCTGGAGCGGGGCGGACGGCTGGTGCCGGCCGAGGCGCAGTTCGCCGACGAGGACCACCTGCGCCGCACCATCGACAAGATGGTCTCGCGCATCGGGCGCCGCGTCGACGAGTCGAGCCCCATGGTCGACGCCCGCCTGCCCGACGGCAGCCGGGTCAACGCCGTGGTGCCGCCGCTGGCCGTCGACGGCTCGGCGCTCACCATCCGCAAGTTCGCCACCGACCCGCTCACCGCTGACGACCTGGTGCGGTTCGGCTCGCTGAGCCCGCAGACCTGCGACTTCCTCGACGCCTGCGTCCGGGGACGGCTCAACGTCATCGTGTCGGGCAGCACCGGCGCCGGGAAGACGACGACGCTCAACGTGCTGTCGTCGTTCATCCCCGCCGACGAGCGCATCGTCACCATCGAGGACGCCGCCGAGCTCCAGCTCAAGCAGGACCACGTGGTGCGCCTGGAGTCCCGCCCGGCCAACATCGAGGGCAAGGGCGCCATCACCATCCGCGACCTGGTCAAGAACAGCCTGCGCATGCGCCCCGACCGCATCATCGTCGGCGAGGTGCGCGACGCGTCGGCGCTCGACATGCTCCAGGCGATGAACACCGGCCACGACGGCTCCATCTGCACCCTGCACTCCAACGGCCCCCGCGACACCCTGGCCCGCATGGAGACCATGGTGCTGATGGCCGGCATGGACCTGCCGATCCGCGCCATCCGGGAGCAGGTGGCCTCCGCGGTCGACCTGATCGTGCACCAGACCCGGTTCAAGGACGGCACCCGCCGGATCACCCACATCACCGAGGTCGAGCGGATGGAGGGCGACGTCATCACGCTGCAGGACGTCTTCCTCTTCGACAACTCCCTCGGCTTCGACCACGACGGACGCACGCTGGGCCGGATGCGACCCACCGGCCTGCGCCCGAAGTTCCTCGAGAAGATGGCCTACGCCAACGTGACCGTCGACCCCCGCCTCTTCGCCACGGACCGGGTCTGATGCGCTCGGCTGCCACGGGTGGCCGCCGCACCGCGGCGGCCGTCGGCGTGCTGGCCCTGCTCGTGCTCGGTGGTGCGGGCGTGCCGGCGGGCGCCGCTCCGGGGGGCGCCGACGACCCGGCCGCCGCGATCGCGCACGTCGAGCCGCGTCGTGGCGGGGCCGAGGTGCTGGTGTCGGTGCCGCCGGACGCCGCGGTCGACCTCGGCGGCGTCGAGGTCGACGTCGACGGCGTGCCGGCCCGCGCCACGGCCGTGCCGGCCGGCACCTCCGACGCCGTGCGCCGCACGGCGGTGCTGGCCGTCGACACCAGCAACTCGATGGCCGGCGAGCGCTTCGCGGCCGCCCAGGCCGCCGCCCTGACCTTCGTCGACAGCGCCCCCGAGGACGTCGAGATCGGCGTGGTCACCTTCGCCAGCGAGGTGGTCGCGGCCCAGGAGCCCACCCTCGACCGCGACGCCGTGCGCGCTGTCGTCGGGGGGCTGGCCCTCACGGCGCAGACCCGGCTCCACGACGGCGTGCTGGCCGCCGTGGACATGGCCGGTCGCGACGGCTCCCGCCAGGTGCTGGTGCTCTCCGACGGCGCCGACACCTCCGGGACCCCGCTGCGCGACGTCACCGACGCCGTGACGGAGGCGGAGGTGCTGGTCGACGTGATCGCCCTGGAGCAGGGGGCCGAGCAGGAGCGGGTGCTCACGCGGCTCGCCCGGGCCGGGCAGGGCCGGCTGGTGCCGGCCACCAGCGCAGCCCTCGAGCGGGCGTTCGCCGACGAGGCGCAGGCCCTCGACCGCCAGGTGCTGGTCAGCGTGGAGGCGCCGGCCGGCCTCACCTCCGCCGACGCCCAGCTGCGGGTCACCCTCCCCTCCCCGACCGGCCCCGTCGTGGCGGAGGCCTTCACCACCGTCACCACCACCACCGCCCGGGCACCCGAGGTCGGCGCCGGCCTCGACGCCGCGGTCGTCGTCGACGGCGGGTGGGTGGCGCCGACCTGGACCATGCCCGCCGGCGTGGCCACGTTCGGTGTCGGCCTGGTGGGGCTGGCGCTGGCGCTGGTCCCTCGCCCGGCCGCGCCCCCGACGGCGGCCGAGCGGGTGTCGTCGTACACCGCCGACACCTCGCGGGCGTCGGCGGCGGCGCCGCCCAAGGTCGACGCCGAGCAGGCGCGTGCCCAGGCCACCGACGCCGCCGACAAGGTGCTGCGCCGCGCCAAGGGCCTCGAGCAGCGCATCGCGACGCGCCTCGACGGTGCCGGCAGCGACCTGCGACCCGCGGAGTGGCTGCTGGTGCACTCCGCGGTCTTCCTCGTCGCCGGTGTGCTCGGCCTGCTGCTCGGTGGCGGCAGCCTGGTGCTCGGGCTGATCTTCCTGGCCGTCGGGCTGGTGGGCCCCTGGCTCTACCTCGGGGTGCGCCGCTCGCGTCGTCGCAAGGCGTTCAACACCGCACTGCCCGACACCCTGCAGCTGATGGCGGGCTCGCTGTCGGCGGGGCTCTCGCTGGCGCAGTCGGCCGACACCATCGTGCGCGAGGGCGTCGAGCCGGTGGCCTCCGAGTTCCGCCGGGTGCTGGCCGAGACCCGCCTCGGGGTCTCGCTGGAGGAGTCGATGGACCACGTGGCCGAGCGCTACGAGAGCAAGGACTTCGCGTGGGTGGTCATGGCGATCCGCATCCAACGCCAGGTCGGCGGCAACCTCGCCGAGCTGCTGGAGAACGTCGCCGGCACCATGCGCGAGCGGGAGTACATGCGCCGCCAGGTCGCCGCCCTCGCCGCCGAGGGCAAGCTGTCGGCGTGGGTGCTGGGCGGCCTGCCCCCGTTGTTCCTGGTCTACCTGCTGCTGACCAGCCGGGACTACATCATGCCGATGTTCACCGAGCCCCTCGGCTGGTTGATGCTCAGCGGCGCGGGCCTCATCCTGGGGGTCGGCGTGTTCTGGATGAGCCGCCTGATCAAGGTCGAGGTGTGAGATGACGATGGTGCTCGTGCTCGGGGTCGCCCTGGTGGCCGTCGCCCTGGTGCTGGTCGGCTCCGCGCTGCGCAGCGACACCGAGGCGGTGGGCGTCACCCGCTCGCTGGCGGTGCTCCAGGCGATGACCGACGCCCCGAAGGAGCTCACCGAGGAGATCGACCGGCCCTTCCGCGAGCGGGTGCTCGAGCCCCTGCACGGCCGGGCACTGAGGGTCGGCCGACGCCTCAGCGGTGCCGACGCCGGCGAGCGGATCCGTCACAAGCTCGACGTGGCCGGCAACCCCCAGGGCCTGACCGTCGACGGGGTCGTCGCCGGCAAGGTGATCGGGGCGGTCGTCGGCCTCGCCCTGGGTCTCGGGGCCAGCCTGCTGCTCGGGCTGTCGGTCACCACGCTCGTCGCGGTGGCCGCCGGCGGGCTGCTGCTCGGCTTCCTCAGCCCGGCGCTGTACCTCTACCAGAAGACCTACGAGCGCTCCGCGCGCATCCTGCGCGACCTGCCCGACGCCATCGACCTGATGACGATCAGCGTGGAGTCGGGCCTCGGGTTCGACGCCGCCGTGCAGCAGGTGGCGCGCAACACCGAGGGCCCGCTGGCCGACGAGTTCGCCCGCGTGCTGAAGGAGATGCAGATCGGCCAGGGCCGGTCCGCCGCCCTGCGCGGCCTGTCGGAGCGCACCGACGTCGACGACCTGCGATCATTCGTCGGTGCCATGGTCCAGGCCGACGCGTTCGGCATCCCCGTCGCCCAGGTGCTGCGCGTGCAGTCCGCCGAGATGCGCATGAAGCGGCGCCAGCGTGCGGAGGAGAAGGCCCAGCAGGTGCCGGTCAAGATCACCGTGCCGCTGATCTTCTGCATCCTGCCCTGCCTGTTCATCGCCGTCATGGGCCCTGCGGTCATCAGCATCATGGACAGCTTCTAGTGGGTCGCTACCGGTGAAGGAGCTGCACCCGCTGTCCATCAGCGCCGCCGCACGAGCCTTCGTGCTGGTGGCGCTGCTGGTGCCCGTGCTCTGGGACCGTGAGATCCAGGCCGCCCTGGCGATGGTCACCCTCGGGGTGGCCTGGCTCCTGGTCAGCACCGCTGAGCTGCGCGCACAGCGTGGCCTGCTGCGCGTCGCTGTGTTCGAGGCCGTGGTCGTCGGCCTGACCTGTGGCGTGGGGGTGCACTACTCGACCGCCGTGCTCGGGGCGATCGTCGTGCCGCCGTTCGTCGCGGGCCTGCAGCGCGGCGTCGGGGCCGTGGCGGTGTCGCTCGCCACCGTCCTGGTGGTGCTCGGTTCCGCCTCCGCCTCCGCCCTCGCCCACGACGGCGGCGGCCTGACGCGCGAGGAGATGACCGGCGTCCTCACCTGGGGCATCACCGCCCTGGGGCTGGGCCTGATCGCGACGTTCCTGCGCTCGGCCATCCTCCGCACCTCCGACCCGCTCGAGCCCTACCGCTTCGCCCAGGAGCTGCTGCGCCAGCTCATCGACCTGAGTGGCGGGTTCAGCTCGGGACTCGACCCCACCTCGCTCGGCGGGGCCATCCTGGCGTCGGTGGGCGACCACGTGCCGACGTCACGGCTGGTGCTGTACGTGCCGCGCGGCGACAGCCTCACCCCGCTGCTCAGCCGCTCGCTGGACGACGGCGACGGCGACGCCGGCTTCGACGGCGACCTGGACGGCCTCCTCGGCGACAGCGAGCTTCGGGCCGAGCGCTCCTGGGCCGGTTGCGCCACGATCGTCGAGGGCCGTTCGTTCGCGTTCCCGCTGCAGACGGGTGCCGGGGTGGCCGGCATCGTCGCCGGCACCCTCTCCGACCGGCTCGACCCCGTCGGGTTCGACCTGCTGACCCGGCTGCGCGACCTCGGGCGCGACCTCGGCCCCAGCGCGGTGCACCTCGACACCGCCCTGCTGTTCGCCTCCTTCCGCGACGCCGCCACCGCCGACGAGCGGCGCCGGCTCTCCCGCGAGATGCACGACGGGATCGCCCAGGAGATCGCCTCGCTGGGCTACCTCGTCGACGCCCTGGCCGCCCGCCCCGCCGACGCCCAGCAGGCCGAGCGCATCGCCGTGCTGCGCCGGCGGATCACCGCCGTGGTCGCGGAGGTGCGGCGCTCGGTGGTCAACCTGCGCACCACCGTCGGCACCAGCGAGAGCCTGGGTGCGGCGATCGGTGCGATCGTGCGCAACCTCAGCGAGGTCTCCGACGTCGCGATCGAGCTGACCCTCGACGAGCACGCGCGCCGACTGCGCCCCGAGGTCGAGGCCGAGCTGTTCCGGATCACGCAGGAGGCGCTGAACAACGCCGTGCGGCACGCACGCTGCTCGACCATCCGGGTCAGCTGCCAGGTGCACCCCCCGCGGGCACTGATCACGGTCGTCGACGACGGGCGCGGCCTGGGCGAGGCGCGCGCCGACTCCTACGGCCTGGGCATCATGCGCGAGCGGGCCCGGCTCGTCGGCGCGGAGCTCACCGTGAGCAGCCCGCCCGACGGGGGCGTGACCGTCCAGGTGCGGCTGGGCGAGCCGGTCGCCCCCGCCGAGCCGACCGAGCCCGCCGCCGAGCCCGCCACCGAACCTCTGGCCGACCTCCCGGTGAGCCCGGCCGAAAGGCACGACCCGGCGGGCGGTGCGAGCGGCTCGCATCCCACTACAGTGAGGGCATGACCGACCAGCCCATCCGCGTCCTGCTGGTGGACGACCACGAGCTGATCCGTTCCGGGCTCTCGGGCGTCTTCGAGCTGGAGGACGACATGACCATCGCCGGGGTCGCCGCGTCGGTGACCGAGGGGCTCGCCGCCTTCGACCGGCTCTCCCCCGACGTGGTGGTCACCGACCTGCAGCTGCAGGACGGCACCGGCCTCGACGTCGTGCGGGCGGTGCGCAAGCGCAGCTCGACGGTGGGCCTGGTCGTGTTGACCATGCACTCCGGCGACGACCAGATCTTCGCCTCGATGGAGGCGGGCGCCTCCGGCTTCGTCGGGAAGGACGCACCGTCCGCGGAGGTCATCCGCGCGGCGCGCCACGCCAAGGTCTCGCCCCGGTCGTTCGTCTGCACCGGGCTGGTCGGCGCGATGATGCGCCGCACCGCGTCGGAGTCGAGCCGGCTCACCGATCGCGAGCACGAGGTCCTGCTGCTGCTCGCCGACGGCCTCGGTGCTGCCGCGATCGGCGACAAGCTCTACCTCAGCGAGTCGACGGCGAAGTCCCACATCGCCCGGATCTACCAGAAGCTCGGCGCCGCCAACCGCGCCCAGGCCCTGGTCACGGCCATGCGGATCGGCCTGTTGTCGAGCATCAGCCCAGGTGGGCGCCCCTAGCGTCCACCCCAGGTGGGCCATGGGCTCGACGTCCCGGCGCCCGGGGTAGTCCCAATGGACTACCGGGGTCGAGGCGGAGGGTCGATCCGCACGGCGACGGGATCGAGCAGGATCTCCGGTATGAGGCTCCGCGCCTCGCCCGAGGAACCACACTGACTCTAGGAGCCCCCCATGATCGACTACCTGCGCAGCCTGATCACCGTCATCTCCGTCCGCGAGGACGACGAGCGCGGCGCGTCCGCCGTGGAGTACGGCCTGCTGATCGCCGGCATCGCCGCGCTGATCGTGGTGATCGTCTTCGCCTTCGGCGACAGCGTCAAGGACATCTTCAACGACACCTGCAACAAGGTGGGTTCGTCGACCGGCACGGCTGCGAGCGGCGCGACCTGCACGACCGACTGACCCCAGTCGTGAAGCAGAGCGATACAGGGGCGTCGGCGGTCGAGTACGGGCTGCTCATCAGCGGCATTGCCGCGCTGGTCGTCGTGGTCCTGTTCGCATTCGGCGACAGCCTTGCAGACGCGTACGTGCACACCTGCAACTCCGTCAGCGGGACCACCGGCACGAGGAGCTGCTGACGCGTCGTTCGACGGCTGCGACCACGTCGTCGCACCGCCCCCGCCGACCTCCCCCGAGGCCGGCGGGGGCGTTCGTCGTCCGGAGCCCCTGGTCAGCGCGAGCGGGGTGCGTCCGCCAGGCGGGCGAGCTCGGCGCGCCAGCGCCCGGTGAGCCCGGCGACGTCGAGCCCCACGACCGCACGCAGCGTCGTCGCCAGGCCGGCCCCGGCGCTGGTGCGCTCGTAGAGCCGCACCAGGGCCTGCTCCCCCGCCTGTGCCACCACGACGCGGCACACCAGCCAGGCCGCCTCGTAGGTGGCACCGAGATGGGTGCGGGAGGCGGCGAAGTCGTCGCCGGTGGGCAGCGCGGCCGGCAGGCCCGTACGACGCACCCGGGCGGCGGCCTGGGCGGCCGTGGTGCCCAGCGGCAGGTCGACGTCGCGCAGGGCCACGTAGTCGGCGAAGCCCTCCACCAGCCACAGCGGCGCCCGGCTGGTGGGCGCGTCGGTGACGGCGTGGGTGGCCTCGTGGCTCATCACGACCTGCGCCCCCTGGGCCCGCAGACCCGCCATCTCGTCGGGGTTGACGAACACGTGGAGGGGCGCGCCGGGCCGGGTCGACCCGTCCACCGAGGCGGTCACCGCGGCCACGCCGCCGTAGGTGCCCGGCGCCACGCCGAGCAGGTCGTCGAGCTGGCCGGCGGAGGCCGGCACCTCCACGACCAGGCGCGGCCGCCGGTCGGCCACCACCCGCTCGACCACGGGCAGCGCGGTGCGCGCCAGCCGGGCGTAGCGAGCCAGCGCGGCGGCCGGCCCGGCGACCATCACCAGCGTGGAGCCGGTGCGGGTGACCCGCAGCGGCTCGGCGAGCCACAGCGGCGTGCGGAGGTCTCCCCCGCCGGCGCCCGTCACGGCCACCCGGTCGCCGTCGGCGCGCAGCGCGAAGGCGACCTCGGTGCGGGCCGGGGCGGCGTCGAAGCCCCGCAGGCGCCAGGTCACCTCCACCGCAGCGGTCCACGACCCGTCGGCCCCCACGGGGCCGGTCTGCTCGACGTAGCGCAGGACGACGTCGTCGAGGCGCAGTCGCTCGGCGTTGACCACCATGGCCCGCAGCCTCCGGGCGGCAACCGGGTCGTCGGCGGGTGCCAGCGCCGCCGCGGCGGGCGCGTCACCCGCGCGCACCGCCTCCTGCAGGCGCTGCACGGCCGCTGCGGCCAGGCCGGGCTCGGCCACCGCGGGGCCGTCCGCGGCCCCGGGGCCGGGCGGGGCGACGTACGGGTCGTCGGCGACCCGCCACACCACGAGGGCGACGACCACGACCAGCGCGAGCGCCACCGACAGCACGAGGCCGACCGCCCACGGTCGTGGGTGGTCGGCCTCCGGTGCCGGGGCGTCGGTCAGGGCTCAGCCCGGACGGACGGCGCCGACGTAGGGCATCGAGTTCAGCGGCGCGGTGGTGACCCCGCTGCCCGGGTTGGCGGCGTGCACGATCATGCCGTTGCCGATGTACATGCCGACGTGACTGATCGGGCTGTAGTAGAACACCAGGTCGCCGGGCATCAGGTCGCCCGCGCTGACCTGCGGGCCAGAGGAGAACTGGGCGCTGGAGCTGTGGGGCAGCGAGACGCCGGCCTGGGCCCAGGCCATCATGGTGAGCCCGGAGCAGTCGAAGGCCGACGGGCCGGCTGCGCCGTAGACGTAGGCGTCGCCCACCTGTGCCATCGCGTACGCCACGGCGGCCGCGGCGCGGCCCGAGGCCGGCACGGAGGCGGGGGCCGGCTCGGCGGGCGCGACCTCGTCGGCGGACTCGGTGGTCGTCGCGGCCGGCACCCGGGCGGCGGCCTCGTCGCGCGAGAGCACCGCAGCGCGGGCCTCGGCCTCGAGCCGGCCGAGGAGCTCCTCGGCCTCGGCGAGCTTGTCGTCGATCGTCGCCTTCTCCTCGGCCAGCTGGGCCTTGGTGTCGGCGACGTCGGCGGCGCGCTTCGCGACGGCCTGGGCACGGATGTCGAGGGCCTTCGACTCCAGCGTGTAGGTCTCGAAGAGCTGGTCCTGCACGCTGTCGACCGACGACATCGTCGACATCTGCGACAGGAAGGCGCTGGGGTCGTCGGCGACGACGACCTGGCCGACGGCGGAGAGGCCCTGGCCCTCGTACTGGCGCACGACGGAGTCACGCACCTGGGTGCGCACGGCGTCGAGCCGGTCGTCCTGGCGCTCCTCGTCGGCGCTGAGGGCGTCGAGGTCGCTGTTCAGCTCCTCGAGCTCGATGCGGGCGTCGTTGAAGCGCTCCGAGGCCTGCTCGGCCTCGTGGTAGAGCCGGTCGACGCGGGCCTCGACATCGTCGATGTCGGGCTCGGCCTGGGCCGGGGAGGAGGGGATGATCCCGATGGCACCCACGAGGGTGAGTCCGACGAGGGCGGTGCTGAGTCGTTTCCGGCCGTGCTGCACGAGCGGGCGGTCTCCCTTTGTTGTCGTACGTCTACCGGGTGAGCTGACGGGTTCGGGCACGACATGCCCTACGCCCGCTCCACGTGCTCGCGCACGCCTCGCGGGAGATTCACCCCAGGTGGGGAAGTGGGTCCCCGGCTCCAGGACACGGCAGGCGTGGCCCGGACTCGACGCGGTGTCCGTGCGGACCGGCCGGCCCACTACTGCCGGACACCTGAGCACGTGAGGCTAGCCGCCACCGCACCCTCCACAAAACCCGCACCACGCCGAGTCGGTGGAGAACCCGGGACATCCGACGGTCTTTACCCCCGTGCGTCACAGCAGTCCCGTGGGTCACACCGCGGCCGCGCTGGGTCACGCCGACTCGGCGCCCGGGGTGTCCACGGCCTGCACCAGTCGCAGTGGCGGCACCAGGCCACCGGCGGCCAGCGCCTCGAGCGCCGTGCGCTCGTCGTCGTCGAAGGTCAGCTCGGGCGGCGGGCCCAGCAGCACGGTGACCACGCAGTCGTGGCAGGCCAGTCCCCGCACCACGCAGGTGTCGCAGTCGATTCTCGTCGTCATGGGCTGCACGCTGGCAGGACCCACCGACAGTGCCCGCGCTTGCGGTGCCGGTCAGCTGCCGGTCAGCTGCCGGTCAGCTGCGGGTCAGCTGCGGGTCAGCTGCGGGTCAGCAGCGCGACGAACGCCGTCACCGACACCACCCGGGCCCCGGCCCGGGTGACGTCGGCGCCGAGGGCCCGGTCGTCGGTGACGACCAGCAACGTGCGACCCGCGGGCTCGGCGTCCACGAGGTCACGGATCACGTCGTCGGCGATCACCCCGACCGGGCTGAACAGCACCTTGACCCCCCGGGGCGGGCTCACCGGGGGCCGGTGCGTCGACTCGGCGGCGTCGAAGACCACCGTGGTCTCGGCACCGGTGCGACCGACCACCGGGGCCACCGACGTGAGCAGGCGCATGCGCTGGGCCTCCAGCGACGAGCCCGGCCACACCGCCTTGCTCACGTTGTAGCCGTCGACGACCAGGCGGCTGCGGGGCAGCGCGAGCAGCTGCTCGAGCACCCCGGGGCTGACGGTGGCGGCCACGGCCCCGGTGACGACCTCGTCGCGGCGCAGGCCGTCCTCCACCCGGTCACCCGGCGCGCCGGGCACGGGCGGCAGCGCGAGCTCGCGGCGCAGCCCGGCGGCCGACTCGATCACCGAGTCGAGCAGCAGGCGGGCCCGCATCGTCACCTCCTCGCGCTCGGAGCGCACCTCGCGCCGACCGGCACGGGCCGCCGCCTCGAGCCGCTCCACCTGCCCCTGCAGGCGGCGCAGCTCGCGCTCCTGCTCGACCAGGGCCGCCTGCACGCGGTCACGCTCCTCGCGGGCGGCGTCCCGCTCGGCGTGCGCCGCCTCGAGCGCCGCACGGGCCGCGGCGTCGTCAGGACCCCGCCCGGCGCGGCGGGCCTCGCCGAGGCGTCGGCGCAGCCCGGCCACCTCGTCCTTGTAGTCGGCCACCTGCTGACGGTGGTCGGCCCGCAGCTCGCGCACGGCCTGCTCGGCCTCCTCGGCGCGCCGGCGCCAGCGCTCGCTGCGGACGTCGTCGGCGTGCGCCTCGACCTCGACGAGTTGCGCCACCGCCCCTCCCAGCAGCGGCGACCACCCCTCGGGCCGCACCAGCCACGCCAGTGCCGCCGTCTCGGCCGGATCACCCAGGTCGGCCGGTTCCGCCGGGTCGGGCGTCCCCAGGCCGGCGACCGCCCGGGCGTGGCGGGCGGCGACCTGCACCCCCACCCGGGCGCGCACGTCGTCGTCGGCCAGCGCCGCCGCCAGCGCGGTGCCGCCGAGCCGGGCGCGCCGGGCGGGTGCGAACGACGCCACCCGCCGCAGCGCCGGCGGCAGCGTCGGCACGTCGGGCAGCACGTCGGCGGCGAGGACCACCAGGCGCGCGCGCACGGTCTCGGGCAGCTCCGCGAACGCGGGCGCGTCGGCCGGTGCGGACATGGCGGGCGACCTCGCTGCTCGGGGGTGGCTCGGGGCTGGCTCGGGCTGGCTCGGGGCGGGTCGCCGGGCACTCGCGCCGGGGCGACCGGCGCCGGGGAGCCCCAGCCTATGCCGCGCGCCGCCGACCGACTGTCGGCGCCGCGATCTAGGTTCGGTGACCATGACCAGCACGGCCACCGCCCCCACCTCGCAGTGGGAGTCCCAGCGCAGCTTCGACGAGCTGGGCCGGCCGCTGCGCGACCTCACCTTCTGCGTGGTCGACCTCGAGACCACGGGCGGGTCGGCGGCCGGCGGGTCGATGATCACCGAGATCGGCGCGGTCAAGGTGCGCGGCGGCGAGGTGCTGGGCGAGTTCCAGACCCTGGTCGACCCCGGCACCGCGATCCCGCCGTTCATCTCGGTGCTCACCGGCATCAGCGACGGGATGGTGGCCGGCGCGCCGACGATCGAGTCGGCGCTGCCCGCGTTCCTCGAGTTCGCCACCGGGTGCGTGCTGGTGGCGCACAACGCGCCCTTCGACGTGGGCTTCCTGCAGCACTTCGCGGCCCAGCAGCAGCGGCCCTGGCCCCGGTTCGAGGTGCTCGACACCGCCCGGCTCGCCCGCCGCGTGGTCACCCGCGACGACACCCCCGACTGCAAGCTGTCGTCGCTGGCCCGCTTCTTCGGCGCCGCCACGACGCCGAACCACCGGGCGCTCTCCGACGCCCGCGCCACCGTCGACGTGCTCCACGGGCTGATGGAGCGCCTCGGGGGGCTGGGCGTGCACACCCTCGAGGAGCTGCAGACCTTCTCCTCCCGGGTGACCACCGCCCAGCGCAAGAAGCGCCACCTCGCCGAGGGCCTCCCGCACGCCCCCGGGGTCTACCTCTTCCGCGACGACCGCTCGCGTGTCCTCTACGTCGGCACCTCGCGCGACCTGCGCACCCGCGTGCGCTCCTACTTCACCGCCTCCGAGACCCGCTCACGGATGGGCGAGATGGTCGGGCTGGCCGCGTCGGTCACGGCCGTCGAGTGCGCGACCCCCCTCGAGGCGCAGGTGCGCGAGCTGCGGCTGATCGCCGAGCACGAGCCGCGCTACAACCGCCGCTCGCGGCGATCCGGCAAGGTCCACTACGTCAAGCTCACCCGGGAGCCGTGGCCGCGGCTGTCGCTGGTCACCCGGGTCATCGACGACGACGCCGACTACCTCGGCCCGTTCTCGACCAAGAAGACCGCGCAGAAGAGCCTCGACGCCCTCCACGACACCTTCCCGGTGCGCCAGTGCTCCGGTCGGCTGCCGCTGCGCCCGTCGCGGGCCGCCTGTGTGCTGGCCGAGATGGGCCGCTGCCTGGCGCCGTGCGACGGCAGCGTCGACGAGCTCACCTACGGCGCGGTGGTGCGTCGCCTGCGCGAGACGCTGCTGCGGCGCCCCGACGACGTGGTCGACACCCTCACCACCCGCATGCAGCTGCTCGCCGCCGACGAGCGCTTCGAGGAGGCCGGGGTCCACCGCGAGCGCCTCACCGCCTTCCTGCGGGCCGCCGCCCGCACCCAGCGGCTGTCGGCGCTGTCCCGCTGTCCCGAGGTCGTCGCCTGCCGCCGCGAGGACGACGGTCGCTGGGCGGTGCACGTCGTGCGCCGGGGCCGGCTGGCCGGCGCCGGCGTCATCCCCACCGGCGCCGACGCCCGGCAGTACGTCGAGGAGCTGCGCGCCAGCGCGGAGACCGTCGCCCCGGGCCTCGGCCCGGTGCCGGCGGCCACCGCCGAGGAGAGCGAGAAGATCCTGCGCTGG
This sequence comes from Nocardioides sp. FY1077, assembly GCF_058681775.1. Taxonomy (NCBI): domain Bacteria; kingdom Bacillati; phylum Actinomycetota; class Actinomycetes; order Propionibacteriales; family Nocardioidaceae; genus Nocardioides; species Nocardioides sp. FY1077. Next base: position 461,250 of record NZ_JBZWDB010000003.1, read on the forward strand.
CTGGAGTCGCCCGGCGTGCGCCTCGTCGACGTCGACGGCGAGTGGGTGTGCCCGGTCGCCGGCGCCACCCGCCACCTCGCGCTGCACGACGCGGTCGCGGAGTCGCGGCGCAGCCTGGTGCCGTTCGACGACCGGCGCGACCTCGCGCCGGTGCACCGCCCCGCGCGCTGACGCGCCGTCGCACGCCTCCGCGCACCGGACCCGCGCACCGGCTGTCGCGGCTAGGCTGCGGCGCATGATCACCGCCATCGTCTTCGTCAAGGCCGACGTGGCCCGCATCCCCGAGGTGGCCGAGGCGATCGCCACGCTCGACGGCGTCTCCGAGGTCTACTCGGTGACCGGCCAGATCGACCTGATCGCCCTGATCCGCGTGCGGGCTCACGACGACGTCGCCGCGGTGGTGGCCGACCGGCTGAACAAGGTCGAGGGCGTGCAATCCACCGAGACCCACATCGCGTTCCGCGCCTACTCGCGTCACGACCTCGAGTCGGCGTTCTCCCTCGGGCTCGACTGACCGGCCAGCGTCGCCCCGGTCATCCGTTCGGCGGTCGCCCTGGCTCGACCGAGTGGTTGAACCCGGTTCGCCCGCGGTGGCGGTGCGTCGGCCCTAGCCTGGCCCCGTGGCCAGCATCGAGCAGTTGGCCCCGCCCGTCAGCGACGGCCCGGGGCCGTCGCCCTCGACCCCGCAACGGGCGTCGGTCGTCGACCGGGCTGTGCGCTCCTGGCTGCCCCTCACGCTGCTGGGCGCCGTGTTCCTCACGATGGCTCTGCGCGCCGCCCAGCCGCTCACGAACACCGACACCTACTTCCACCTCCGATTCGGCACCGAGCTGGTCGGCGACTGGCGCATCACCTCCCCTGGCAGCGTCTCGTCGTTCGCGACCGCCGACTGGGTGCCGACCCAGTGGCTCTCGCAGGTGGTGATGGCGCAGATCGAGGACTGGTTCGGCCTGGCCGGCGTGGCCTGGCTGTGCGGGCTGCTGTTCGTCGCGCTGAGCGTGGTCCTGCACCTCGCCGCTCGGGTGCGGGCCGACCCGTTGGTGGCGGTGCCACTGGTCGTCCTCACCCTGCTGGCCGCCGCGTACGGCCTGTCGATGCGGCCGCAGGTCCTCAGCTACCTGCTGGCGGGCGTCACCGTCGCCGTCTGGACGTCGCCGCGACTCTCCCCGACGCGCGCCTGGTGCTTGGTGCCCCTCACGTGGGTGTGGGTGACGCTGCACGGGATGTGGCCGCTCGGCATCGTGGTCAGTGTGGTGGCGGTGGCCGGGCTGGGGCTTGAGCGCCAGGCCCGCGGGCTGACCTGGCGCAGCCTCGCGACGTATGCCGCCGTCGCGCCGGCCTGTGCCCTGGCCGCACTGGTGACCCCGGTGGGGCCGGCGATCGTGCCGGCCGTGGTGACGGTCGGCTCGCGTGCCGAGTACTTCCAGGAATGGGGTGCGCCAGAGCTGGCGACGGGGTCCGGCGCGGCCTTGCTGCTGTTGCTCGCCGCCACCGCGGCGCTGATGGCGCGCCGGGGTGGCTCCTGGCAGGACGTGCTGCTGCTCGGCCTCGCGGGCGCACTCGCGGTCTACTCCCAACGCACCGTGCCGGTGGCCGCCGTGGTCGCCCTGCCGCTGGCGGCAGCGGCCCTCCAGCGTCTGGTGGGGCCGTCGACACCTCCGCGTCGCACAGAGCTCGCCGTGGTCGGAGCGGCGGCGGCGGCCTCGTTGGCGCTGCTCGTGCCGCTGGCGGCCGACCGGGCCACCGAGCCGCCCCCGCAGCCCGCGTGGGTCGACGCCGAGCTGGGCGCCCTACCACCCGGGACGCCGGTCCTGGACGACTGGGGATGGGGCGGCTACCTGATGTGGCGCTACCCCGACATCGACTTGGTGATGCACGGCTACGGCGACACCTTCACGACCTCCGAGCTGGAACGCAACCGCGCGATCACCGACCTCGACCCCGGATGGGACGACCTCGTGCGGGGCACCGGAGCCGAGCTGGCCCTGCTGCCGCCGGACAGCCCCCTCGCCTACGCGCTGGACCTCGAGGGCTGGGACGTCGTGCACCACAGCGACGACGTGGACCTGCTGCGCGCTCCAGCCGACTGGCGCTGACCACTGACCCTCTCTGCACGGCTGCACGGCACCGACCCTCAGGCGGAGGCAGCGACCCAGCGCTCCAGCAGGTCCTGGGCCGCGCCGGTGTCGATGGCGTCGGCGGCCCGGGCGATGCCGGCCGACAAGGCCTGCTCCACCGGCTCACCGGGGGCGCCGTGCACGGCGAGCGCCGCACCGGCGTTGAGCAGGACGGCGTCGCGCACCGGTCCGCGGTCGCCGGCGACGAGCCGGCGCACCACCTCGGCGTTGTGGGCGGGGTCGCCCCCGGCCAGGTCGGCGGCCGTGGCCTCGGCCAGGCCGTGCGCGCGCGGGTCGACGCTCGTGGGGGTGACCTCGCCGTCGTGCACCACCCACAGCGACGACGTCGTGGTGGTGGTCAGCTCGTCGAGCCCGTCGTCGCCGCGGAAGACCCACGCGTCCACGCCGCGCGCGGCGAAGACGCCGGCCATCACCGGGGCCACGGCGGCATCGGCGCAGCCGACCGCCTGCGCGGCGGGCCGGGTGGGGTTGGTCAGCGGGCCGAGGAAGTTGAAGCTGGTGCCGATGCCGAGCTCGCGACGGGCCACCGCGGCGTGACGCATCGCGGGGTGGAAGGCGGCGGAGAAGCAGAAGGTGATGCCGACGCTGGTGGCCAGCTCGGCCACCCGGTCGGCGGGCAGGTCGAGGCGCACCCCGAGGGCCTCCAGCACGTCGGCGGAGCCCGAGGCCGACGAGGCCGAGCGGTTGCCGTGCTTGACCACGCGGGCGCCGGCGCCCGCGGCCACGATCGCCGACATGGTCGAGATGTTCACCGACATCGACCGGTCACCGCCGGTGCCGACGACGTCGAGCAGCCGGCCCTCCACCGTGATCGGCGTGGCCCGGGCCGTCATGGTCTCGACCAGGCCGAGCATCTCCTCGATGGTCTCGCCCTTGGCGCGCAGCGCCACGGCGAAGCCGGCGATCTGTGCCGGGGTCGCGTTGCCCTCGAGGATCTCGGTCATCACCCACGCGGTCTGGGCGGTGCTGAGGTCGCGGGCGGCGACGAGGCCGCCGAGCACCTCGGGCCAGGTGGTCACGGCGCTCAGGTCGCGGCCGGCGTGCGGGCGCGCAGCAGCGTCACCACGGTCTCGGCCAGCTGCAGCGGGTCGATCGGGTGGGGCACCGCCGCCTCCGCGCGCGACCAGGTGGCCAGCCAGGCGTCCTGCGGTCGACCGGTGAGCACGACCACCGGCGGGCACCGGAAGATCTCGTCCTTGAGCTGCTTGGCGATGCCCATGCCGCCGGCCGGCACGGCCTCGCCGTCCAGCACCGCAAGGTCGACGTCGCCGCCGTCCATCACCTGCACCACGACGGGCTCGGTGGCGACCTCGACGTACTCGAGCTCGGGCAGGTCGGGGTGCGGACGGCGACCCAGCGCCAGGATCACCTGTTCGCGGGTGTGGACGTCGTCGCTGTAGACGAGCACCTTCAGGGCGGTCTTCGGGCTGGTCACGGCCGCGATGCTACCGCTCGGCGTCCTCGCGGGCGCTGGGGCGGGCCGCGCGCGACGCCCGCGCCTCCATCAGGTCGAGGCGACGGTCCTCGCGGGTGGCCTCCTTCATGGAGGAGCGCACCCACTGCGTGAACAGCACCGCGAAGAACACCAGCGCGATCAGGTCACCGGTCCCCCAGAGGATGCCGCCGGCGAGGTGCTGGTCCTCGAGCGGGTCGGGCAGCCAGTAGCCCATCGGCCCGTCCTGCAACGAGGGGTACCAGTCGCCGCCGAGCAGCGTCTCCTGGCCCATGATCGTGACGCCCAGGAAGGCGTGGAAGGGCAGCGTGAGCACGACGAGCAGCACCCGGAACGGGTAGCCCACCCGGCCTGGGACGGGGTCGATGCCCATCAGCGGCCAGAAGAACAGTGCCCCCACCATCACCAGGTGCACGTGCATCGCCTCGTGCACGTAGGCCGACTCCAGCGAGGCGCGGTACCAGCCGGAGAAGTACAGCGCCCACGGCGAGACGATGTAGAGGGTGAAGGTCAGCGGCGGGAACGACAGCACCCGCGCCACCGGCGAGTGCAGCACCGCCAGCAGCCAGCGCCGCGGCGCGGCCGGCAGCGTGCGCAGGGCCAGCGTCACCGGCGCGCCGAGCGCCAGGGCCAGCGGCACCAGCATCGACAGCGCCATGTGCTGCACCATGTGGGCGCTGATCAGCGTCGTGTCGTACGCCGCCAGGCCCGACGCCGTCGCGACGTAGAAGGTGCCCATGCCCAGCACGACGAACGACAGCGTGCGGCCGACCGGCCAGTGGTCGCCGCGGCGGCGCATCGCGTGCACGCCGAGCAGGTAGAGCCCGGCCGCCCACACGCTGAGCACCGTCGGCACCGGGGCCAGCGACCACTCGGTGAAGAACGCCGCGAAGTCCAGCGGCGGCAGGGTCGCGTCGACCGTCCAGGGGCCGGCGCCGAGGGCCGTGCCCGAGGTCGTCAGCAGCGTCGCGTCCACTCCTCCCACTGTAGGAGGCGCCGCGTGAGGGGCCCGAGGTGGGATCTGGGCCGGGGCAGGCCATAATGACCGGGTGGCGACAGCATCAGCAGCAACCATCCCCGCGTCCCGTCTTCACGGGCACCACGACCGACCCAGCATGGTCAGCGTCGGGACGATCATCTGGCTCTCCAGCGAGCTGATGTTCTTCGCCGCGTTGTTCGCGTCGTACTTCACGATCCGCGCGGTGAGCCCGGAGCTGTGGGCGGCGAACACCGCGGTGCTCGACGTGCCGTTCGCCGCGATCAACACCACGATCCTCGTGCTGTCGTCGCTGACCTGCCAGCTCGGCGTGTTCGCCGCCGAGCGGGGCCAGGCCGGCCGCACCGGCTCGCTGCTGGCCTTCCGCACGTGGGGCCTGCGCGAGTGGTTCTTCCTCACCTACCTGATGGGGGCGATCTTCGTCGCCGGCCAGGCGGTGGAGTACGCCAACCTGGTCCAGGAGGGCATCACCATCCAGGACTCCGCCTACGGCTCGATGTTCTACCTGACCACGGGCTTCCACGGCATCCACGTGACCGGTGGGCTGATCGCCTTCCTCCTCGTGCTCGGCCGCACCTACCTCGCCAAGAGGTTCACCCACGAGCAGGCGGTCAGCGCGATCGTCGTCTCCTACTACTGGCACTTCGTCGACGTCGTGTGGATCGGTCTGTTCGCCACGATCTACCTCGTGCAGTGACCCCGATTCCTACACAAGAGATGTAGAGTTATCTCAACAGACGACAGAGGATTTACTGTGCGCTTCCTGAACCGCTCCGCCGGCCGACTCTCCCGGCACCGTCGTGGCCGCCTCGCCGGCATGATGATGCTGGTGGTCGGCCTGCTGCTGACCGGCAGCATGTACGCGGCGTTCTCCCCCGCCCAGGCGGAGAGCACCGAGACCCAGGCCGCCGACGTGGAGGCGGGGCGCAAGCTGTTCCTCATCGGCTGCGCCTTCTGCCACGGCCAGAACGGCGAGGGCCAGTACAGCGTGAACGGCGAGGCCATCGGCCCGTCGCTGGTCGGCGTCGGTGCCGCTGCGGTCGACTTCCAGGTCGGCACGGGCCGGATGCCGCTGGCCAAGCCGGCCCAGCAGGCACCCGACAAGCCGGTCGCCTACAGCGACGAGGAGATCGCCCAGCTCGCGGCGTACGTCGCCTCGCTGGCCCCCGGTCCGGGCATCCCGGACGAGGAGGACTACAGCATCGAGGGGCTCAGCCCCGAGGAGCAGGAGGCCGCGATCGTCCGCGGTGGCCAGATCTTCCTCACCAACTGCACCGCCTGCCACAACTTCGAGGGCTCCGGCGGCGCCATGCCCCGCGGTGGCTACGCCCCCCAGATCCGCGGCGTCGAGCCCAAGCACATCTACGAGGCCATGCTGACCGGCCCCCAGGCGATGGACACCTTCTCCAACGGCAACATCACGCCCGACGAGAAGCGCGACGTCATCGCCTACCTCGGCTCCCTGGAGGAGCAGCCCGGCTACGGCGGCTTCGGCCTCGGCGGCTTCGGACCCGTCTCCGAGGGCCTGTTCGCCTGGGTGCTCGGCATCGGTGGCCTCGTCGGCTTCGCCGTCTGGATCGCCGCCCACACGACCCGCGTGAGCACGAAGAAGGTGAGCCAGTGACCACCACCCACGACCAGCCCGGCGCCGGCGGCAGCTCCGCCCTCGAGCCCAGCGGGAGCGGCCAGCACCTGCCGGCCCTGCCGCCCGAGGAGCCCCTGGCCAACCCGGGCCTGCCCGCCCACACCTGGCGGCCCACCGACGTCGACCCCAAGGCCGAGAAGCGCGCCGAGCGCCAGGTCGCGGCGTTCTTCGGGCTCTCCGCCATCTGCACCGTGCTGTTCGTCGTCGCCTACGTCACCCTCGGCATCGGCGACAACCACGACACCGTCCTCAACTACGGCGCCTCCACGGTCGCCCTCGGCGCCACCCTCGGCGGCGCCCTGCTGTTCATCGGCATCGGGATCATCCAGTGGGCCCGCAAGCTGATGGCCGACGTCGAGATGGTCGAGATGCGCCACCCGGCGCGCTCCTCCGACGAGGACCGCGCCGCCACCGTGGCCGCCCTCAACGACGGGCTCGCCGAGTCGGGCATCTCGCGGCGGCCCCTGATCCGCAACACGCTGCTCGGCTCGGTCGGCCTGCTCGGCCTGCCCGTCATCGTGCTGCTGCGCGACCTCGGCCCCACCCCGGGCCAGGCCGCGGCGGCCGACCCCGGCACCAGCGGTCTCGAGGCGACCATCTGGGCGCCCGGCATGCGCATCGTCCGCGACGTCGTCGGCACCCCGATCCGCGCCTCCGACCTCGAGATCGGCGACCTGGTGAACGCCGAGCCCGAGGCGATCTTCCCGACCGAGGAGAACGGCTACCCCGAGATCGAGGGCATCGAGCTGCAGGTCGCGAAGTCCAAGGCCGCGGTGATCCTGCTGCGCATGGACCCCGACGAGATCATCCCCGGCGAGGGCCGGGACAACTGGACCGTCGACGGCATCACCTGCTACTCCAAGATCTGCACCCACGTGGGGTGCCCGATCTCGCTCAACGAGCGCACCACGCACCACCTGCTGTGCCCCTGCCACCAGTCCACGTTCGACCTGGCCGACTCCGGCCGCGTCATCTTCGGTCCTGCCGGGCGTCACCTGCCGCAGCTGCCGATCATGGTCGACGACGAGGGCTACCTGGTGGCGCAGAGCGACTTCACTGAGCCCGTCGGGCCCAGCTACTGGGAGCGATCCCACGAAGACATCGGCGACCAAGGCGAGGCTGACCTGTGAGCATCGACACGAGCAAGGTGGCGACGACCACCTCCGGCGCGACGGCGGTCTCCAAGCCGAACCGTGCCGGCGCGGTCGCCAGCTGGGCCGACGACCGACTCGGTCTCGGCACGCTGGCCAAGAAGAACCTCCGCAAGATCTTCCCCGACCACTGGTCCTTCATGCTGGGCGAGATCGCCCTGTGGAGCTTCGTGGTCCTGCTGCTCAGCGGCATCTTCCTCACGCTGTGGTACGTCCCCAGCATGGGCGAGGTGGCCTACGAGGGCTCGTACAACCAGCTGCGCGGGATCGAGATGTCGGAGGCCCTGGCCTCCACGCTGCACCTCTCGTTCGACGTGCGCGGCGGTCTCCTGATGCGCCAGATGCACCACTGGGCAGCCATGCTCTTCATCGCCTCGATGATGATCCACCTACTGCGCGTCTACTTCACCGGCGCGTTCCGCAAGCCCCGTGAGCTCAACTGGGTCATCGGCTCGCTGCTGCTGCTCCTCGGCACCCTCGAGGGCTTCACCGGCTACTCCCTGCCCGACGACCTGCTCTCCGGCACGGGCATCCGCGCGGCCGACGGCTTCGTGAAGTCGATCCCCGTCGTCGGCACCTACATCTCGTTCTTCCTCTTCGGCGGCGAGTTCCCCGGCGCCTCGATCATCCCGCGCCTCTACACCATCCACGTGCTGCTGATCCCGGGCCTGCTGCTGGCGCTCATCGCCGCCCACATGCTGCTGCTCGTCTACCACAAGCACACCCAGTGGCCTGGTCCCGGCCGCACGGAGCAGAACGTCGTGGGCTTCCCGATGCTCCCCGTGTACGCCGCCAAGGCCGGTGGCTTCTTCTTCATCGTGTTCGGTGTCTGCGCCCTGATGGGTGGGCTCCTGACGATCAACCCGGTGTGGAAGTACGGCCCCTACGACCCGACCAAGGTCACGGCCGGCTCCCAGCCCGACTGGTACATGGGCTGGCCCGACGGCGCGCTGCGCATCATGCCGGGCATCGAGTCGCACCTGTTCGGCTACACGATCGCCTGGAACGTCCTGCTGCCGATCATCGTGCTGCCGGGCCTGATGTTCACGATCCTGCTGATGCTGCCCTTCATCGAGTCGTGGATCACCGGCGACAAGCGGGACCACCACCTGCTGGAGCGCCCGCGCAACGCCCCGACGCGCACCGCGATCATGGTGGCGCTGATGACCTTCTACGGCCTCATGTGGGCCGCGGGCGGCAACGACATCATCGCCATCCAGCTCGACCTGAGCATCAACCAGATCACGTACTTCATGCGCGCTGCGGTGTTCGTCGGGCCCCTGCTGGCCTTCTTCATCGCTCGTCGCTGGTGCATCTCGCTCCAGCGCCACGACGAGGCGAAGCTGCTGCACGGCTACGAGACGGGCGTGATCATGCGCTCGCCGGAGGGCGGCTACAGCGAGCGGCACCTGCCCGTGTCGCCGTCGTCGGCCTACACCCTCACGGCGCGTGACCGCGAGGAGGTGCCGGTGACCGACGAGACCAAGGTGGACGCCAACGGCATCCCGGCGCCCGCCGGTCGCGTGGCCAAGCTGCGCAGCCGGCTGTCGACGATGTGGTACGCCGACAACGTCCAGAAGCCCACTGCGCAGGAGCTCGAGGCGTCGCACCACCACGCCGAGCACGAGCTCGAGCTGCAGTCGGCGATGGACGGCGGCACCTCCGACCGCCAGGTCACCGGCCGCCACGCGGGCGAGGGCCAGGAGCCGCGCGACCAGCACTGATCGACCCGTACGAGACGCAGGACGGCCCCGGACCACACGGTCCGGGGCCGTCCTGCGTCTCCGCTCCCCCACCGGCCAGTGGGCGGGGTCGCCCGTCACGCCGTGGCGCGCGCCAGCACCTGGCCGAGCAGCCGCGCACCGGCCCCGAACGACGCCGGGTCGGGACCGGCGTACCCGAGGCGCAGGAACGGCCCGGTCGGCTCCGCCGGGAACCACTCGTCGCCCGACGCGACGAGCAGGCCCACCCGCTCGGAGTCCTCGACGACGCGGGCCGGGTCGGTGCCGTCGGGCAGCCGCAGCCACAGGTGCAGCCCGCCGGCGGGCACGTGGGTGAGCTCGGCCTGCGGCACGTGCTCCTGCACCGCCGCCACGAGCAGATCGCGACGCTCGCGCAGCTGCCGGCGCACGCCGCGCAGGTGGGACTGCCAGGCCGGCTGCGTGACCACGTCGAGGGCCGCGGCCTGGAGGAGCCCGCTGACGTACAGGGACTCCGACGCCCGGTCGGCCAGCAGCCGCTCGCGGGCGGGTCCGCGGGCCACCAGCGCCCCCACGCGCAACGCCGGCGACACGCTCTTGGTCAGCGACCGCAGGTAGACGACGTGCCCGGAGTCGTCGCGGGCGGCGAGGGGCACGGGCGTGGTGGTGAGGGCGAGGTCGTGGGCCCAGTCGTCCTCCACCAGGAACGCACCGTGGGCCCGCACGACGGCGAGCACGTCCTCCTGGAGCGCGGTCGACCACCGGGCGCCGGTGGGGTTGGCGAAGGCGGGCTGGGCGTAGAGCACGCGCGCCCCGGTCTCGGCGAAGGCGCGGTCGAGGTCGACAGGGTCGGGGCCCGTCGGGCCGCTCGGCACCGGCACCAGGCGCACCCCGGCCTGGTGGGCGGCGCGGATGGCGCCCCAGTAGGTCGGTGACTCGACCAGCACGGGGCGCCCGGCGCCGACCAGCGCCCGGAACACCGAGCCCAGCGCCCCCTGGGTGCCGGGCACCACCACCACGTCACCGGGTGCGGCCGGGGTGGTGCCGCTGGCCGCCACCGCGGCGAGCTCGCCGGCGAACCACGTGCGCAGGTCCGGCAGCCCCGCGGCCGGCGGCCGCTCCAGGGCGGCGTCACCCCGTGCCGCGCGGGCCAGGGCCTGGCGCACCAGGCGCTCCGGGAGCAGGGCGCGGTCGGGGTAGCCGGCGTGCAGCGCGACCACGTCGTGCGCCCCGGTGCGCAGGGCAGAGGGCAGGGCGGAGGGCAGGGCCGTCGACGGTGCCGAGCGCGAGGGCCGGGACGCCCCCGACAGCGGCACACCGAGGGCTGCGGTCTGCCACCCGTGGTCCACGGCCCGCACCGTGCGCCCGGGGCGCACGAACGTGCCGACACCTGGCCTGCTCTCCACCAGGCCCTCGGCGGCAAGGGTGCGCAGTGCCTGCTGCACGGTGACGGGCCCAGCGCCGTGGGTGGCGGCGAGCGCCCGCGTGGACGGCAACCGGGCCCCGGGAGCGGCCGTGCGCACCCAGGCTCGCAGCGCGAGGGCGATCCGGGCACTGCTACCGTCGGTCATGACGGACAAGAGTACCGCTACCGCACGTTCCACCCCCGTGCTACCGGCGTCGTCGGCCGGCCTGTGGTGGGGCCTGCTGGGCGTCACCGCGTTCTCGCTGACCGTGCCGCTGACGCGGGTCGCGGTGGACGGCCTCTCGCCGCTGTTCCTCGGCTCCGCGCGCGCCGTGCTGGCGGCCCTGCTCGCCGGGGCGGCCCTCGCCCTCACCCGTCAGCGGCCCCCCAGCAGGCGACAGTGGCTGCGGGTGGGGGTGGTGGCGGGCGGCGTCGTGGTGGGCTTCCCGCTGCTGACCTCCTACGCCCTCACCACCGCGCCGGCCGGTCACGCCGCTGTCGTGGTGGGGGTGCTCCCGGCCGCGACGGCGGTGGCCGCGGTCGTCCGTGGGCGCGAGCGGCCGCCGGCGGCGTTCTGGCTCTCTGCGGGCCTCGGCGCGCTGGCCGGGGTCGGCTTCGCCGCCCTTCACTCCGGTGGGGTCGACGGTCTCGGCGCGGCCGACCTGCTGCTCCTCGGCGCCGTACTCGCCGCCGCGGTCGGGTACGCCGAGGGCGGCCTGCTCGCGCGCGAGGTCGGCGCCTGGCAGACCATCTCGTGGGCCCTGGTGGCCGCCACACCCCTGATGCTCGGCCTGACCTGCCTCGCGGTCGCCCAGGAGGTGCCCACCGCCGGTCCGGCGCAGTGGGCGTCGTTCGGCTACCTCGGGCTGGTCAGCGCGTTCCTGGGCTTCGTGGCGTGGTACCGCGGGCTCGCCATCGGGCCGATGGCGAGCGTGAGCCAGGTGCAGCTGCTGCAGCCGGTGCTCAGCATCGCCTGGGCAGCCCTGCTCCTCGGCGAGCAGGTGACGGCGGCGACGGCAGCAGGCGGCCTGCTGGTGGTCGCCTGCGCCGGTGGCGCCGTCCGGGCTCGCCTGCGTCCGTCCGGGCGGAGCGGCTGAGGCAGGCTCAGCTGAGCGCGGAGCCGCGGGCGTAGTCGGCGTAGGAGGCGTTCCAGTCGCCGTAGCCGTTGTCCAGCGTCATCGGACGGTCGGTGCCGGTGTACTCCACGACGTCGCCGCGCAGGGTCATCGCGTAGAGCCACGCGGCGTCCTCGGTGCTCATGCCGGTGCAGCCGTGGCTGACGTTGGCCGAGCCCTGCGAGGAGACCGACCACGGCGCGGCGTGGATGAACTCCCCTGAGTAGGTCAGCCGCATGGCGTACTGCACGTCGGCGATGTCGTAGGCCTCGGCGCTCCCGGCGGCGATGCCGACGGTCTCGGAGTTCATCCGGCGGCTCTCGAACTTCTCCATGATCACCTTGGTGCCCGACCGGGTGGTGAACCCGGCCTTGCCGGTCGTGATCGGGATCGTGCGGAGCTGCTCGCCGTTGCTGAACACCGTCATCTGGTGGGTGCTCGCGTCGACCCGGTAGACGTGGGCGTCGCCGACGGTGAAGTCGATGTCGCGGTCCTCCTGGCCGTAGATGCCGCCACCGGCGTCGACGCCGTTGACGTCCACGTCGACGCTGACCTCCGTGCCGGCCTTCCAGTAGGTCTTGGGCCGGTAGTGCACCTCGTTGTCGCTGAGCCAGCGCCACGTGCCGGCTTGAGCGGGGCTCGCGGTCACGGTGAGGTTCTTCTCGATCGCGGCCCGGTCGGTGACCGGCACGTCGAAGGTGACCACGACGGGCATGCCGACACCGACGGTCTCGCCGTCGAGGGGCGCCACCGAGGGGAACGTCTGCTCGGCGAGCGTCAGGTCCTGGGTGCGGAAACGGGTGACGCGTCGCACCGGCTCGCCCTCGGCACCCTGGGCCACCGCGGTGACGGTGTAGTCGGTGCCCGGCTCGAGGCGCTCGTCGGCCTTCCAGGAGTAGCCGTTGCGCGCCATCGCGCCGCCCACCGGTCCGGCCGGGGAGGTGACCTCCACCGAGCTCAGCTCGGCGTTGGCGACCGTCACCGCCACCAGGGTGTCGACCGGCACGTTCCTGGCCGCGGCGGCGACGTTGGTCGTCACCTCGGCAGGGGCCACGTCGGCCGCCTGCTGCGTCCCGGCACCGCCGTCGCGACCACCGGTGCCACCGGAGGCACCGGACGGGTCGGCAGGCCGACCGGCGTCGCAGGCGGTCAGCGCCGTGCTCGCCGCCAGGGCCAGGCCGAGCAGGCCGGTCACCCCGGACCGACGGTGGGCACGGGGACGACGGGGGGTGGTGACGCGCATGCGGAGGACTCCAGGGGTACGGCGGGCGGGGTCGGTCGTGCGGTGACGACCAGCCGCGCAGGGCCGAGACGTCCGTGCGGTCGTGCGGCACGTCTGGCCAGGGTAACCGCGCGGACCACAACGACCGACTCCGCGCGCCCGGGGGCTGCGCGGAGTCGGTCGGTCGTGCGGGGCTGCGCCGGGGCCACACCAGGGTGCGGCACCGGTCGTGAGGTCAGTGCGCGTGCTCCCCGCGGTAGTACTCGAAGATCAGGCCGCACACCGCGACCGCACCCAGGGCGGCGCCGATGATCGAGAGCCACCAGGCGCCCATCGCGATGCCGAACACGATCACCGCCAGGGTCGCTGCCGACCACAGCGGCCACCAGGAGTACGGCGGGAAGAAGCCGAGCTCGCCGGCGCCGTCGGCGATCTCGCCGTCCTTGCGGTCCTCGGGCCGGTCGTCCATCTTCTTGGCGTTGAACGCCAGGTAGATGGTGACCATGAGCGTGAGCAGCATGGTCATGAACAGCGCGGAGGTGCCGGTCCAGTCGCCGCCGACGCTGCCGGCCTCGGTGATGAACCAGTACGCCGGCGTCACCAGCACCAGGAAGATGGTGCAGATCGCGAAGATCCAGGCTTCGGCCTTCATCGGTGGGTCCCTCCGTCGGTGGCGCCGTCGCTCGGGTCGTCGTTGCCGGTGCGCTCGCGCAGGAGGTCCTCGCGACCGTCCATGTCGGGGGCGTCGGCGAACGAGCCGTTGTCGGCGGCGGCGGCGTTCTGGTCGAGCTCCATGGCCGCGATCTCCGGGTGGTGGAGGTCGAAGGCCGGCGACTCGGAGCGGATGCGGGGCAGCGTCACGAAGTTGTGGCGCGGCGGCGGGCACGAGGTGGCCCACTCCAGGGAGCGGCCCCAGCCCCACGGGTCGTCGGTCTCGACGAGCGGGGCGTTGCGGGAGACGTAGACGTTGTAGAAGAACGGGATCATCGAGGCGCTGAGCAGGAACGCACCCACGGTCGAGACCTGGTTCAGCGCGGTGAAGCCGTCCTGGGGCAGGTAGTCGGCGTAGCGGCGCGGCATGCCCTCGACGCCCAGCCAGTGCTGGACGAGGAAGGTCAGGTGGAACCCGAAGAACAGGATCCAGAAGTGCAGCTTCCCGAGGCGCTCGTCGAGCATCCGCCCGGTCATCTTCGGCCACCAGTAGTAGAACCCGGCGAACATCGCGAACACCACGGTGCCGAACACCACGTAGTGGAAGTGCGCCACCACGAAGTAGGAGTCGGAGACGTGGAAGTCCAGCGGGGGGCTGGCCAGGATGATGCCGGTGAGCCCACCGAAGAGGAACGTGGTGAGGAAGCCGATCGACCACAGCATCGGGGTGTCGAACGACAGGGAGCCGCCCCACATCGTCCCGATCCAGTTGAAGAACTTCACGCCCGTGGGCACCGCGATGAGGAACGTCATGCCGGAGAAGAACGGCAGGTCCACCGCCCCGGTCACGAACATGTGGTGCGCCCACACGGCGACCGACAGGATCGCGATGGCCAGGGTGGCCGCCACCAGGCCGACGTAGCCGAAGATCGGCTTGCGGCTGAAGACGGGGAGGATCTCGGTCACGATGCCGAAGAACGGCAGCGCGATGATGTAGACCTCCGGGTGGCCGAAGAACCAGAACAGGTGCTGCCACAGGATCGCGCCGCCGTGGGCGGTGTCGAAGACGTGGGCGCCGAGCTGCCGGTCGGCCTCGAGGCTGAGCAGCGCGCCCGCCAGCACCGGGAACGCGATGAGCACCAGCAGGCTGGTGATCAGGGTGTTCCAGACGAACAGCGGCATCCGGAACATCGTCATGCCGGGCGCGCGCATGCAGATGATCGTGGTGATGAAGTTGACCGCACCGAGGATCGTGCCGAGACCGGCCAGCCAGAGGCCCATGATCCACAGGTCACCGCCGGCTCCCGGGGAGCGCACGGCGTCCGACAGCGGGGTGTAGGCGAACCAGCCGAACGACGCCGCACCACCGGGGGTCAGGAACCCCGAGGAGGCGATCAGGCTGCCGAACAGGAACAGCCAGTAGCTCAGCATGTTCAGCCGCGGGAACGCCACGTCGGGCGCACCGATCTGCAGCGGCATGATCACGTTGGCGAACCCGAAGAACAGCGGCGTCGCGAACAGCAGCAGCATGATCGTGCCGTGCATCGTGAACAGCTGGTTGTACAGCTCGTCGTTGACGACCTGCTGGCCCGGGTAGGCCAGCTCGGAGCGGATGAGCAGCGCCATCAGGCCGCCCACCAGGAACCAGACGAACGAGGTGATCAGGTAGAGCTTGCCGATCAGCTTGTGGTCGGTGGTGGTCATCACCGTGACCAGCTGCTGGCCGAGCTGCTTGCGCGGCGGGATCACCTGGCTCGACGTCGGCTGTGCTGCGGTGGCGGTCACTCGGGTGCTCCCTCGGTCTCCGCGGTGGGGTCGCCGGCCTGAGTGGCCGCGAACTCTCCACCGGTGATGGGCTCCGGCACCTCTCGACCGAGGTCGACGAGGCTCTGGAGGTAGGCGTCGTAGTCCTCCTGGGAGACCACCTCCACGTTGAACAGCATGCGGGAGTGGTAGGTGCCGCAGAGCTCGTAGCACTTGCCGGCGTAGGTCCCGATGCGCTTGGCCGTGACCTGGAAGGAGTTGTCGCGGCCCGGGATGACGTCCATCTTCACCAGGAAGCCGGGGACGCCGAAGTCGTGGATCACGTCGGGCGAGCGCAGCTCGAACCGCGTGGTCGAGTCCACCGGCACGTAGAGGGTGGGGATGTAGCCGGCCGTGCCGTTCTCGTAGACGTAGCGGTCGGTCTCGGAGACGCCGTCGCCGTCCTCGTCGTCGAGGGCGTAGTTGAACGCCCACGACCACTGGAAGCCGACGACCCCGATGGTCTGGGCGGGCGGCTCGTCCTCGTCGAGCACGATGTTCTGCACCCGCACGGTCTGGGCGAAGAACACGATGACCATCATGATCGGCGCGACCGTGTAGAAGATCTCCAGCGGCAGGTTGTAGCGCGTCTGCACCGGGATCTCGTCGTCGCTGCGTCGGCGGTAGCGCACCACGACCCAGGCGATCAGGCCCCACACCACGACGCCGGTGACCAGGGCCGCGACCCACGCGCCCTGCCACAGGTCGAGGGTGGACTCGCCTTGCTCGGTGACGGGCTCCGGCATCGCCAGGCGCCGCGCCTCCGAGGAACAACCGGACATCAGCAGCACGCCGACGCCGAGCACGCCAGCCAGGGTGGCGCGGGTCGCGCCGCGTCGCCCGGCAGGGCGCAGGGGATGCCACAGACTCACGAAAGAGCCTTCCTCTCAACAATCACGGGTGATCCTCAGGGTACGTCACCGCCCCACCCCGAGCCGAGCAGGGTGTGGCCTACCGTGGCGGCGTGACCGACCCCGCCGACGGCACCGGCGCCGCCTACCTCGATGCCGCCTCCGCCGAGCCGCTGCACCCCGCCGCCCGCGACGTCGTGCTCGCCGCGCTCGCCCGGGGGTACGCCGACCCGCGCCGCCTCCACGGGCCCGCGCGCGACGCCCGGCTGCTGCTCGACAACGCCCGCGAGGTCGTCGCGCAGTGCCTCGGCGTGCGCCGCGACGAGGTGTCGTTCACGGCCTCGGGCACCGACGCGGTGCACCGTGGCCTGCTGGGGCTGCGGCTGGCCCGCGCCCGGGCCGGGAGCGGCGTGGTGCACTCCGCGGTGGAGCACTCCTCGGTGCTGCACGCCCTCGACTGGACCGGCACCGGCGACCACGAGGTGGTGCCGGTCGACCGCCACGGCCGCGTCGACGCCGCCGCCGTGGTGAGGGCGGGCCGCTCCCCCGGCGTGGCCGCCGTGGCCCTGCAGTCGGCCAACCACGAGGTCGGCACGCTGCAGCCGGTGGCCGAGGTGGCCGCCGGCCTCGGCGACGTCCCCCTGTTCGTCGACGCCCGGGCCTCGGCCGGGCGCGTCGACCTGCCCGAGGGGTGGTCGGTGGCGGCGGCCTCGTCGCACCTGTGGGGCGGCCCGGCGGGCGTCGGCGTCCTGCTGGTGCGTCACGGCACGCCCTGGGTGAGCCCCTTCCCCCTCGACGACCGGGTCGACCCCCGCACCTCGGGCTCGGAGAACGTGCCGGCCGCGCTGGCCGCTGCGGCCGCGCTGCGCGCCGTGGTCTCCGAGCGCGCCGAGGTCGCCGCCCGCCAGCGTCGGCTCGTCGACCGCGTGCGCGCCGTCGCGGCGTCGCTGCCCGACACCGAGGTCGTCGGCCATCCCGACGACCGCCTGCCCCACCTGGTGACGTTCAGCTGTCTCTACGTCGACGGCGAGGCCCTGGTCACCGCGCTCGACCGCGCCGGCTTCGGGGTGGCCAGCGGCTCGGCGTGCACCGCCTCGACCCTCGAGCCGAGCCACGTGCTGGCCGCGATGGGGGCCCTGACCCACGGCAACGTGCGGCTCTCGCTGACCCGTGACACCACCGACGACGACGTGGAGCGGTTCCTGGCCGTGCTGCCGGGCGTGGTGGCCGACCTGCGCGCCGAGGTCGGGCTGTGACGACGGTGGTCGACCTCGAGCTCGACTGCCGCGGCATGCTCTGCCCGGCGCCGGTGATCGAGCTCGCCCGCCACGTCGGCGAGGTCGCCGTGGGCGGGGTGCTCGCCGTGGTGGCCACCGACGCCGCCGCCCGCGTGGACGTGCCGGCGTGGTGCCGGATGCGGGGCCACGCCTACCTCGGCGAGGACGTCGCCGCCGACGGCGTGCCGCGGCTGCTGGTGCGTCGGCTCAGCCCAGGGGCGTGAGGAACGGCGTGACCTCCGCGGCCGCGTCGGCGCCGTAGGAGTCCTCCAGCCGGGCCGCGAACTGCGCTGCGGTGAAGGTGTACTCCTGGGTGCCGACGGTCTCGACGACGTACGCCGCGAGCACGCAGCCCACCTGCGCCGAGCGCTCGATGCCCAGGCCCCACGCGGCGGCGGCGAGGTAGCCGGCGCGGAAGGCGTCGCCCACGCCGGTGGGCTCGACGGCGGTCACCCCGCGGGCCGCGGGCAGCTCGATGGGGTCCTCGCCGTTGCGCAGGATCCGGACGCCGGCCGCGCCCAGCGTGGTCACCTGCGTGCCGACCCGGGAGAGCACCTCGTCGGCCGACCAGCCGGTCTTCTGCTCGATCATGGCCGACTCGTACTCGTTGGAGAACAGGATCGCGGCGCCGTCGACGAGGTCGCGGATCACCCCGCCCTCGGCGAAGGCCAGCTGCTGGCTGGGGTCGGCGATGAACGGGTAGCCGCGCTGGCGGCACTCCTCGGTGTGGCGCAGCATGCCGTCGGGGTCGTCGGCGCCGACCAGCACGTACGACGGGGCGCCCACGCTGTCGACGATGGGGGCCAGCTCGATGAGCCGCGCCTCGCTCATGGCGCCGGGGTAGAAGGAGGCGAACTGCGCGCCGGTGGTGTCGGTGGTGCACACGAACCGGGCGGTGTGCCGGCTCTCGGAGATGCGCACGAACGAGCAGTCGACGCCGTGGCGCTCCAGCCAGGACCGGTAGCCGGCGAAGTCCTCGCCCGCCGCACCCACCAGCACCGGGCGCAGGCCGAGCCGGCCCAGGCCGAACGACATGTTGGCCGCCACGCCGCCGCGGCGGATCTCGAGGTCGTCGACGAGGAAGGAGACCGACAGCTTGTCGAGCTGCTCGACGACGAGCGAGTCGGCGAACCGGCCGCCGAAGCCCATCAGGTGGTCGGTGGCGATCGAGCCCGCGATCAGCAGCGAGCCGCCCGGGCGGACGCTGGCGGACGGGGCGGCGTGGGTGGGGGGCACGTCGGCGAACACTACCCGCGGGTACCGCTGGGACTACCCCACGGTAGCCCCTAGCGTCGCCGCCATGACCTCCTACCGCGGCCCCTCCCGCCTCGCCTACGACGACCTCGCCGCGCCGGGTGAGATGGTGGCCGACTGCCGTGCGGTGGGCGACGCCCTCGGCCTGGCCGACGCCGCCACCCGGGCCACCGGACCCACCCCGAGCCTGCGCTGGGACGACTACCCGCGGGAGGTGGCCAAGCGCGAGATCACGGTCTCGGCGGCCGCGCAGCGCCTCGCCGCAGCGCTGCAGCTGCACCTCGACTGACCGCACCCGGTCGGCGGTGCACCGTCCCCGACCGAGCGGCGTCCAGACGCACGACGGCCCCCACCGGAGCTCCGGTGGGGGCCGTCGTCACGCGGCCTGCCGCTCAGCGGCAGTGCGGGTGGCTCAGTGGAACGAGTCGCCGCAGGCGCAGGAGCCCGTCGCGTTGGGGTTGTCGATGGTGAAGCCCTGCTTCTCGATGCTGTCGACGAAGTCGATCATCGCGCCGTTGAGGTAGGGCACGCTCATCCGGTCGACCACGACGGCCACGCCGTCGAAGTCGGTGACGATGTCGCCGTCGAGGGTGCGCTCGTCGAAGAAGAGCTGGTAGCGCAGCCCCGAGCAGCCACCGGGCTGCACGGAGATGCGCAGGGCGAGGTCGTCACGACCCTCCTGCTCGAGGAGGCTCTTCACCTTCGCGGCCGCCACCGGGCTCAGGTTGATGCTGTCGGAGCGACGCTCCGTGGTGGTCTCCACCTGCTCGGTCATGTGTGTGGCTCCCGATCGTCGAGGGTGCCGTCCGTGTCCTGGGCGGCTCTGCGTTCGGTTCAATGGTCGCACACCGGCGGGTATTCCCCGAGGGGCTCCGCCGGCCCGCGGCCTCAGCGCGACCAGGTGCGGGCGACCCGCTCCGCGAGGGCCTCCAGCGAGCCCGCGGGGTCGGCGAACGCCCGGTCCTCGCCCACCAGGTCGACCAGCGAGTACGCCGACTCCACGCCCAGTGCCCGCATCTCCCGCGAGCCGACCAGCACCTGCCCGGCCAGCGCCACGCACGGGCGCAGCGCCCGACCGGCCACCTCGGCGACCCCGGAGGGCACCTTGCCGGCGCGGCTGGAGTAGTCGAAGGCCCCCTCGCCGGTCAGCACCAGGTCGACCTCGCGGGCCCGGCGCTCCAGGTCGACGGCCTCGGAGACCAGCGCGATGCCGGGCTCGCGGGTGGCGCCGAGCAGCAGCAGGGCGTGGCCGAGGCCACCCGCGGCGCCCGCCCCCTTCTCCAACGACGTGCGGCGGTCGGTGGCCGTGGCGAACTCCTCCAGCCACCCGTCGACGATCGGGAGCCGGTCCTCGGTGAGGCCCTTCTGCGGGCCGAAGGTCTTGGTCGCCCCGAAGAGGCCGGTGAGCGGCACGTCCACGTCGGTGGCGGCCACCAGCCGCACCCCCGCGGTGCGGGCGCGTGCCGGGGCCAGGTCGACGCGACCGACCCCGGCGAGTCCGGCCGGGCCGGCGTCCAGCGGCACGTCGGCCTCCGCGCCCAGCGCGGCCAGCATGCCCGCGCCGGCGTCGTCGGTCCCGCTGCCGCCGAGGCCGAGGACGACGGTGCCGACCCCGGTGTCGACGGCGTGGCCGAGCAGCTCCCCGACGCCGCGGGTGGTGGCGGTCTCCGCACCCTGCGCGCCGGTGAGGTGGAGCCCGCAGGCCTGGGCGGTCTCCAGGTAGGCGGCGTCGCCGACGACCAGCACCGCCGCCGGCACCGGGGTGCCGGTCGGCCCGGTCACGGTCACCGCCACCAGGTCGCCGCCCAGGGTGGCGTGCAGCACGTCGACGAAGCCGGGGCCGCCGTCCGACATCGGTGCCTGGTCGACCTCGTCGTCGGGGGCGTGGCGGCGCCAGCCGGTGGCGATCGCCGCCGCGGCCTCCACCGCGCTCAGCGTGCCCGCGAACTTGTCGGGTGCCACCAGGATGCGCATGGCAGCATCCTCGCCCATCGCGGGCTCCTAGGGTGGGACCGTGAGCGGCTGGTCCCTGCGTCCCATGCGCGCCGACGACGTGGTGGCCGCCGAAGCCGTCAGCGCCGAGGCGTTCCTGCAGGTCGACCTGGCCACGCACCGCCCCGGGCTCCCCGAGCCCGCGCGCCGCCCACCCGAGCGCGCCGCCCGGTGGGTCACCCGCACCGCCGGCTTCCTCGACACCGACCCCGGCGGCTGCTGGGTGGCCGAGGACGCCGACGGCCTGCTCGGCTTCGCGACGTCGGCGCGGCGCGAGCGCCTCTGGCTGCTGGCGACCTTCGCGGTGCGGCCCGGCCGGCAGGGCCGCGGCGTCGGGGCGAGGCTCCTGGAGGCCGCCCAGCAGCACGCCGCGGGCTGCGACCGCGGCCTCCTGTCGGCCTCCGACGACCCGGCGGCGCTGCGGCGCTACTGGGCCGCGGGGTTCGCGCTGCACCCCCAGCTGCTGCTCCACGGCCGCGTCGACCGCACCGCGATCCCCGTGACGTCGGGCCTGCGCGACGGCACGGCCGACGACCTCGCCTGGATGGACGACCTCGACCGGCACCTGCGCGGCGGGCCCCACGGCCCCGACCACCACGCGGTCGCGGCGATGGCCCGCCTCGTGGTGGCCGACGACCGCTCCGGCTACGCCTGGGCCTCGCCGTCGGGCCCGGCGCTGCTCGCCGCCCGCGACGAGGCCACCGCCCGCACCCTGCTGTGGGAGTGCCTGGCCGCGGTCGACCCCGGCGCGGACGCCGAGGTGCCGCACGTCACCAGCCTCAACGCGTGGGCCGTCGACGTCGCGATGACCGCCCGCCTCGCGCTGGCGACCCGGGGCCACCTGGGGGTGCGCGGCATGGCGCCGCCGGTGCCGTACGTCCACCACGGCGCCCTGCTCTGAGTCCCGCCCCGGGGCGACCCGGCCGGAGGGCCCGGCCGACGGGGCGGGGAGCCCGAGCGGCCTGGGGATGCGTGGGCCGTGGGAGCCCAGGATTACGATCGGGTCATGACGACCGTCGACCTGCCCCTGCTGCCCCTCGGCCGCGGCACCGACCTGTCCGCCGAGCGGGGCGTCGAGTGCCCGGGCGACCTGCCCGCGGCCTCCGACCCCGACCTGGTGGCCCGCGCCGAGGCAGCGAAGGCCGCGCTGGGCGACCGGGTGTTCGTGCTGGGTCACCACTACCAGCGTGACGAGGTCATCGCGTTCGCCGACGTGACCGGTGACTCCTTCAAGCTCGCCCGCGAGGCCGCGGCACGCCCGGCCGCCGAGTTCATCGTGTTCTGCGGCGTGCACTTCATGGCCGAGTCGGCCGACATCCTCACCTCGTCGGCCCAGCAGGTGATCCTCCCCGACCTCGCCGCCGGCTGCTCGATGGCCGACATGGCGCGCCTCACCCAGGTCGAGGCCGCCTGGGCGGCCCTCGAGGCGGCCGGGGTGGCCGACTCCGTCGTCCCCGTCACCTACATGAACTCCTCGGCCGACATCAAGGCCTTCTGCGGGCGCCACGGCGGTGTCGTGTGCACCTCCAGCAACGCCGAGGTCGCCCTCGACTGGGCCTTCCAGCAGAAGGGCGGCGTGGCCGGCGGCGCGAAGGTGCTGTTCCTGCCCGACCAGCACCTCGGCCGCAACACCGCGGTGCTGAAGACCGGCCTCGAGCTGGGCGACTGCGTCGTGTGGGACCCCCGCCTGCCCGACGGCGGGGTCACCCCCGAGGCGCTCGCCGCGGCCACGATGATCCTGTGGAAGGGCCACTGCTCGGTGCACGGCCGCTTCACCCCCGAGGTCGTCGCGCAGCTGCGCGAGACCATCCCGGGTGTGCAGGTGCTGGTGCACCCGGAGTGCACCCACGAGGTCGTCCTGGCCGCCGACCTGGTCGGCTCCACGGAGTTCATCATCAACACCATCGAGGCGGCCCCGGCCGGCTCGAGCTGGGCCATCGGCACCGAGCTCAACCTGGTCAAGCGGCTCGCGGCCGCCCACCCCGACAAGCACATCACCTTCCTCGACAAGACGGTGTGCTACTGCTCCACGATGAACCGCATCGACCTGCCGCACTTCGTGTGGGCCCTCGAGTCGCTGGTGGCCGGCACCGTGGTGAACCGCATCGAGGTCGACGCCGAGACCGAGACCTGGGCGCTGGTCGCGCTCGAGCGGATGCTGGCCCTGCCGGGCAAGACCGCCAAGGACTGAGCCCCGCCGGGCCGCCGGGCCGCCGGGCCGGGTCAGCCGGGTCAGCCGGGCAGCAGCACGGAGAAGGTGGCACCTCCACCGGGGGTCTCCGCGACCGAGACCGATCCCCCGTGGGCGTCCACGATGCGCCGCACCGTGGCCAGGCCGATCCCCGAGCCCGGCACCCGCGTGGCGAGCCGGGTGAACGGCTCGAAGACGCGGTCGCGCTGGTGGGGCGGGATGCCGGGGCCGTGGTCGACGACGTCGATGCGCCACGCCGCCTCGAGGCGCTCCGCGCGCACCTCGATGCGGGCGGGCTCGCCGTCGCGGACGAACTTGGCGGCGTTGGCCACCAGGTTCTGCAGGACGGCACGCAGCTGCACCGGGTCGCCGGAGACGGTCGGCATCGCCTCGACGCTCACCTCGGCGCCCTCGAGGGCCGTGGTCAGGTCGTCGCGCACGTCGCGCAGCACCTGGTCGAGGTCGACCTCGACGAGGGCCAGCTCGCCGCCGACGCGGGCGAAGGCGAGGAGGTCGTCGATCAGCGACTGCATGCGGGTGGCCCCGCCGCGTGCCCGACGTACCAGGAAGGGCAGGTCGGAGTCCTCGGCCCGCTCCTGCACCTCCTCCTCGATCATGCTCAGCGACATCGCCACCGCGGTGAGGGGGTTACGCAGGTCGTGGCTGACCTGGCCGGCGAACGCGGCCAGCTGCTGGTTGGAACGCTCGAGCTCGGCGCGCGCGCCCTCCAGCTCGGCGACCGAGCCGGCCAGCTCGCGGCTGCGCAGCTCGAGCTCGAGCAGGTCGACGACCCGGTCGGCGAGCTTGACCAGCGCCTCCTCCTGCTCGTCGGTGAGCTCGCGCGGCTGCTCGTCGAAGACGCAGAGGGTGCCGATGACCGTGCCACCGGGCGCGCGCAGCTGGTGGGTGGCGTAGAACCGGACCTTGCCGATCTCGCCGGTCACGAACGGGTTGTCCCGGAAGCGCGGGTCGACCGAGGCGTCGGTGACCACGATGGGGGCGCCCGCGGCGAGCGCCACGTCGCACATCGAGTCCTCGCGAGCGCACACCGAGGCGTCGAAGCCGGACGTGGCGATCTGGTGCTGCTCGGTGGCGGTGATCAGGTTGATCGTGGCCATGGGCACGTCGGCGACCTGCGCCGCGATCTCGACGAGCGCCACGAGATCGTCGCGCGGGGGGTCGAAGAGCACCTGGTAGCGGTCGATCTCGACCACGCGCTGGCGGTCGACCTCGGGGACGGCCTGGTGGGTCACGCGACTCCTCGGGGGGCGGGGGGACGCCCCGTCGGGGACGCCGGTAGGACAAGCGCTGCCGAGACCCTAGTACGCCGACCCAGCGCCCGGCCCCACCCGGTCGGTGCGACCTGACCACCCGCCCGGGCCACCCGTACGGCGGTCACAGACCCGGCGCGCCCCACACGGCCAGCCACCGCGACATGTCCTGCTCGACCGGGAGCTCCTCGGCCAGGAGCGTGCGCAGGGAGATCTCGGTCAGGTTGTCGCGCCGCTGGGGCCCCGAGGGGGCGAAGGGGTAGAAGGTGCCCTGCTTGTAGAGGTAGACCAGCCCGACCTTGCGCCCGGAGGCCTCCTGGAAGGGCAGCAGGGAGCACAGCAGCCCGGGCCCGAAGCCCTGGGCCTCCAGCGTGGTGTTGACCGCGTGCAGGTCGGTGCACAGCCCGGCGACGTCCTCGGGGTCGTGGTCGACGACGAGCCAGGTGAACCCGAACTCGTCGGTGCTGGTGCGCACCTCGGGGGCGTCGGGGGCGTCGCGCAGCAGGGCCAGCACCTCGGCCTCCACCTGCCCGAACGCCGCCCCGCCGGCCGCGCGGTAGCAGACCGCGCCCTGGCCGGTGGAGGTCAGCCCGGCAGAGGCCTGCAGGGTGATCGCGGCGCTCGGCACCAGGAAGAGGGCGTCGAGGTTGGCCTGCTTCGGCTTCGTGCGGCCGAGGATCGCGTCGAGGAAGCCCATCAGAGGCCCGGCCGGCCCAGCTCGGCCTGGATCCGCGCGAGCTGCTCGAGGCGCTGCTCCAGCGACGGGTGGGTCGAGGTCAGGGTCTTCAGCGTGGCTCCGCGCACCGCCGGGGCGATGAAGAAGGCGTTCATCGACTGCGTGGCACGCAGGTCCTTCTGCGGGATGGTGTTGATCTCGCCGGTGATCTTCTGCAGCGCCGAGGCCAGCGCCTGCGGCTTCATCGTGAGGTGGGCACCCGAGCGGTCGGCGGAGAGCTCGCGGTAGCGCGAGAGCACCTTGAGCAGCAGGAAGCTGATCGCGTAGGTGACGAGGCTGATGACCAGCACGACCAGCCAGATCGGCAGGCCGTTGTTGTTGTTGTCGCGGCGCCCGCCGCCGAAGAAGGCGCCGTACTGCGCCCCCTGGCTGAGCGTGCCGGCGAGGATGCCGGCCGACGAGGCCACCGTCATCACGAGGACGTCGCGGTGGGCGACGTGCGACAGCTCGTGGGCGAGCACGCCCTCGAGCTCCTCGGCGTCGAGGGTGCGCATCAGACCGGTGGTGACCACGACGACGGCGCGGTCGGGCGAGCGGCCGGTGGCGAACGCGTTGGGCAGCCGGCTGTCGGAGACGCCGACGCGGGGCTTGGGCATGTCGGCGAGCGCGCAGAGCCGGTCGATCACGCCGTGCAGCTCGGGAGCCTCTTCGGGGGTGACCTCACGGGCTCCCATGGCCCGCATCGCGACCTTGTCGGAGGAGTACCACTGCCACCACACCAGGGCGAGGCCGACGGCCGCGACCAGCAGGATCAGGACGGGGTCGTCCCCGGCGATCGCCAGGCCCACCCCGACGACCAGCGCGACGAACAGGGCACCGAGCAGGAACATCACGATCGTCATCCGCGCGGTGAGGCCGCGGTCCTTGATGAAGCGGTTGGTGGCCATGGCACCAGTCTCCCCTGCTCGGCCAAGAGGATCCTGTGAGCGCCGCACGACTCGCCGGGCGGCGCCCACCACGGACCAGTGGCGGGCTCAGCCGGGGATGAGCCCGTCGTCCTGCAGCAGCTGGCGCACCTCGTCGAGGGTGGCGTCCGAGGGCGGCAGGATCAGGTCGGACTCGTCGAGGCTGTCGATGGCGTGGGCGACGCCGACGGTGCGCACGCCCTCGAGCAGCTCGTGCAGCGCGGTGGCGAACGCGGGGTCGTCACCGGCCTCGACGGCGCGCTCGACGGCGGAGTCGAGCTCGTTGAGGCGGTCGAGCGCCGCGTCGGACACGTCGTACTGGCCCTCGCCGAGGATGCGGACGATCATGCCTGGCCGTCCCGGGGCTGCTCGGCCTTCTGCGGCTCGGCGGCCAGGATGTCGCCGCCGTCGCCGCTCTCGATGGCCTGCGGCTGCGCCGGGGCGGAGACGCCCTTGAGGCGGGCCAGCTCGGACTCCACGTCGGACTGCGAGCTCATCGCGTCGAGCTCGCGGGTGATGTCGTCGCCGCGGCTCAGCGAGCTGGCGTCGTCGAGGGCGCCGGAGGCGATGAGCTCGTCGATGGCGCCGGCGCGGGCCTGCATCGAGGCGGTCTTGTCCTCGGCGCGCTGCATGGCCATGCCGATGTCGCCCATCTCCTCACCGATGCCGGACATCGCCTCGTTGATGCGGGTCTGTGCCTCGGCCGCGGTGTAGGTGGCCTTGATGGTCTCCTTGCGGGTGCGGAAGGACTCGACCTTGGCCTGCAGCCGCTGCTGGGCCAGGGTGAGCTTCTCCTCCTCGCCCTGCAGCTGCGCGTGCTGCGCCTTGAGGTCGTTGATCTGGCCGGTGAGGCCGGACTTGCGGGTCAGCGCCTCCCGGGCGAGGTCCTCGCGTCCCATGTCGATGGCCTTCTGCGCCTGGCCCTGCAGCTTGGCGCCCTGCTGCTCGAGCTGGTTGACCTGCAGCTCGACCCGCTTGCGGCTGGTGGCCACGTCGGCGACCCCGCGGCGCACCTTCGACAGCAGCTCCAGCTGACGCTGGTAGCTGTAGTCCAGCGTCTCTCGGGGGTCCTCGGCTCGGTCGATGGCCGTGTTGGCCTTCGACCTGAAGATCAGGCTGATGCGCTTCATGAGGCTCATGGGGTGCTGGTCCCTCTCCCGGAACGGTTCATCGTGTGTCCCTCACCCTACGGCCGTCGGCAACCTCGGGCGAGGACCCGGGTCGGGTCCGCGACGCCGGTAGGCTGGCGCCGGGACGGACCGCGGGGCCGCCCGTCTCCACTCCTCGACTCCCCGCCCGTCACGAAGGTCACCGCGTTGTTTGGTCGCAGCAAGTCCGACACCACCACCGTCGTGGTCCCCGAGACCACCAAGGTCGGCGGCAAGGGCCGCCCCACGCCCAGCCGCAAGGAGGCGGAGGCCGCCGCCCGGGCCCGCGCCAAGGCCCCGCGCACCCGCCGCGAGCAGGCTGCGGCCCAGCGCTCGGCGCGCGTGGAGTCGAGCCAGAAGGTGCGCCAGGCGATGAAGGACGGCGACGAGCGCTACTTCCTCGCCCGCGACCGCGGCCCGGTGCGCAGCTTCATCCGCGACTTCGTCGACGTCCGCTTCTCGTTCATCGAGCTGATGATCCCGCTGCTCGTGGTGACGATGGTGCTCACCTACTCCGGCAACGCCACCCTCGCCGGCATCGGCAACACCGTGCTGCTCGGCACGCTGCTGCTCGTCGTGCTCGACATGGTCTTCCTGCGCCTGCGGCTGCGCCGCGAGCTCAAGCGCCGCTTCCCCGACGCGCCGGTGAAGGGCACCACCTACTACGCGCTCACCCGTGCGCTGCAGATGAAGTTCATGCGGCTGCCGAAGGCCAAGGTCAAGCTCGGCCAGAGCCTGCCCGAGACCTACCGCTGAGCCGCACCCGGCCCGCAGCGCGACACCGCCCCCCGACCGCGACGGTCGGGGGGCGGTGTCGTCGTACGACGGGGCGGGCAGGTCAGCGGTCGGAGAAGTCGCGCCGCTCCGGCGAGCGGGTCTTCGCGGCGTCGCGCTCGACGACCGGGTCGAGCACCTCGTCGATGGCGGCCAGGGTGGCGGCCTCGAGCGTCACGCCGGCGGCCTTGACGTTGTCGGTGACCTGCTCGGGGCGGCTGGCGCCGATGATCGCCGACGACACGTTGGGGTTCTGCAGCACCCACGCGATGGCCAGCTGGGCCATCGTCAGGCCCGCCTCGTCGGCGATCGGCTGCAGGCGCTGCACCCGCTCCAGCACGTCGTCCTTCATCCAGCGGCTGATCATGTCGGCGCCGCCCTTGGTGTCGGTGGCCCGCGACCCGGCGGGGGCGTCCTGGCCCGGCTTGTACTTGCCGGTGAGCACGCCCTGGGCGATCGGCGACCAGACCACCTGGCCGATGCCGAGCTCCTCGCTGGTGGGCACGACCTCCGACTCGATGACGCGCCACAGCATGCTGTACTGCGGCTGGTTCGAGACGAACGGGATCTTCAGCTCGCGCGCCATCGCGTGGGCGGCGCGGATCTCCTCCGCACGCCACTCCGAGACACCGATGTAGAGCGCCTTGCCGGAGTGCACGACGTCGGCGAAGGCCTCCATCGTCTCCTCGAGCGGGGTCTCGTAGTCGTAGCGGTGGGCCTGGTAGAGGTCGACGTAGTCGGTGCCGAGGCGGCGCAGCGAGCCGTTGATCGACTCCATGACGTGCTTGCGTGAGAGGCCGTGGTCGTTGTGGGCGCCGGGGCCGGTGGGCCAGTAGACCTTGGTGAAGATCTCCAGGCCCTCGCGCCGCTCGCCGGTCAGCGCGCGACCGAGCACGCTCTCGGCCGCGGTGTTGGCGTAGACGTCGGCGGTGTCGAAGGTGGTGATGCCCTCCTCCAGCGCCTGCCGCACGCAGGCGAGGGCGGCGTCCTCCTCCACCTGCGAGCCGTGGGTGAGCCAGTTGCCGAACGAGATGGCCGAGATCTTCAGGCCGCTCGCTCCGAGGTTACGAATCTCCATGACCTCGACACTAACGACCGCGCCCAGACCGGCGACGGCGGGCAGGAGCCCGAGCGCCGGCTGCCATGATGAGGCCCATGAGCAGCCCCTCGGCCGACGTCTCGGTGCGGATCGCCTGGCCCGACGACGCCGCCGCCATCGCGGCGCTGCAGCTGCGCACCTGGCCTGAGGTGCACGCCGGCGTGCTGCCGGCCGCGTCGTTCCCCGCGGGCCCGGACGCCGAGGCCGCCGCGGAGCAGGCGTGGGCCCGTTCGCTGGCCGCGCCGGTCGACGCCCGCAACCGGGTGCTGGTCGCCCTGGAGCGGGCCCGCGTCACCGGCTTCGCCGTGGTGACCCCGGCCGGCGACCCCGACTGCGACCCCGTGGCCGACGCCGAGCTCGTCGAGCTGGTGGTGGGCGCCGCCGACCGCGGCCGCGGGCACGGGTCGCGGCTGCTGCAGGCCGTCGCCGACACCTGGACCGCCGACCGCTTCACCCGCGGCGTCGCGTGGGCCCGCGCCGACGACGACGCCACCCGCGCCTTCCTCACCGCGGCCGGCTGGGGCGCCGACGGTGCGCACCGCGAGCTCGACCTGGACGGCGACGGCACGACCACGGTGCGTCAGGTGCGGCTGCACACCTCCCTCGTCACCCCGTGACCGACCGCTCCCCCGAGCCCGGTCGCGACGCCGGTCCCGGGGCCGGTCCCGACGCCGGGACGCTCGGACGCGCGGAGCGCCGCGGCGTCCTGCGCGACGCGCTCGGGGTGGGCGTGGCCACCGGCGCCTACGGTGTGTCGTTCGGGGCGGTGGCGGTGACCTCCGGCCTCGACGTCCTGCAGACCTGCGTGCTGTCGCTGCTGATGTTCACCGGCGCCTCCCAGTTCGCGCTGGTGGGGGTCGTGGCGGCCGGCGGCACCCCGGTCAACGCCGCCCTCACCGCGCTGCTGCTCGGCACCCGCAACACCCTCTACGGCCTGCGGTTGGCGCCGCTGCTGGCGTGGTCGGGACGACGCCGCGTCCTGGCGGCACACCTGCTGATCGACGAGTCGACCGCGATGGCCGTGGCCCGCCCCGGCCGGGCGGCCGCACGCCTGGGCTTCGTCTCGACCGGGCTGAGCGTGTTCGTGCTGTGGAACGCCGCCACCCTGGCCGGTGCGGTCGGTGGCACCGTCCTGGGCGACCCCCGCACGTGGGGGCTCGACGCCGCCGTGGGGGCGGCGTTCCTGGCGCTGCTGTGGCCCCGGCTGCACGACGCGACCACCCGCCTGGTCGCCGTGGGCGCCGCGGCGGTCGCGCTGGGCGCGGTGCCCGTGACGGCCGCCGGCGTGCCGGTGCTGGTGGCCGGCGGGGTGGCCCTGCTCGTCGGCGGCCTGCGCGCCCGCGCGACCGGGGCGGTGGACGCGTGAGCGCCACCTGGCTGGCGGTGCTCGGCGCCGGCGTCGGCTGCTACCTGCTCAAGCTCGCCGGGCTGTCGGTGCCCCGCCGGGTGCTGGAGCGACCCGTCGTGCGCCACGTCGCCGACCTGCTGCCCGTCGCGCTGCTCGCCGCGCTGGTGGCGGTGCAGGTCCTCGCCGGCGACGGGCGCCTCGAGGTCGACGCCCGGCTGGCCGGCCTGGGCGCCGCGGCCCTGCTGCTGCTCGCGCGAGCGCCGTTCCTCGTGGTCGTGGTCGGCGCCGCCGCCACCGCCGCCCTGCTCCGCCTGCTCTGAGGCGCGGGACGGCGCCAGCACCCCCCGGACGGGCCGAGGCCCCGACCGGTCGTCCGGTCGGGGCCGCGGGGTCCTGGGGCGGGTCGGGCAGGTCAGGCGGGCTGCACCTGGCCGAGCACGGCCAGCACCTCGTCGGTCGAGGTCGCCGCGTCGAGACGCGCCACCTGCTGGTCGTCGAGGAACACCTCGGCGATGCGGCCGAGCAGCTTGAGGTGGTCCTTGCCGACGGCGGCGATGCCGACGACGAAGCGCACCTCCTTGCCGTTCCAGTCGACGCCGCCCGGGTAGCGCACCAGCGAGATCGCGGTGCGGTGCACCGACGCCTTGGCCTCGTTGGTGCCGTGCGGGATGGCCAGGCCGTTGCCCATGAACGTGGAGACCGAGGCCTCCCGCTCGTGCATCCCGTCGACGTAGGCGGCGTCCGCGGCACCCGACTCCACCAGCAGCCGGCCGGCCTCGGTGATGGCGTCGTCGCGGGTGCGGGCGGTGCCGTCGAGGACGATCGCGCGCCGGTCGAGCAGCGCGTCGCCGAGACCCTGCTCGCCGGTGTCGGCCACCGGCGCCGCAGCGCCCGCGGCGCCCGTGCCGTTGCGCTCGCGAAGCAGCTCGACGATCTCGTCGTAGGCCGGGCTCTGTATGAAGTTGTCGACCGACACGTGCATCGCCGAGCCGGTGCGCTGGCGGGCACGGGAGGTGAGGTCCTGGTGGGACACCACGAGGTCGACGTCGTCGCGCAGGTTGGAGATGGCCTTGTTGGTGACGCTGACGTCGGTGAAGCCGGCGCCCTGGATCTTCTTGCGCAGCACCGAGGCGCCCATGGCCGAGGACCCCATGCCGGCGTCGCAGGCGAAGACGATGGAGCTGATCGGGCCCGTGTGGGTGGCGCCGGTGCCGCTCAGCGCGGCGGAGACCGACGACTTCTTGCCCTTGCGCGCCTCCATGTCGGCGGTGGCGCCGGCGAGGTCGCCGTCGTCGCTGGAGCGGTCGAGCTTCAGCAGGAACGAGGCCACCAGGAACGACACGGCTGCCGCCACGATGACCGAGGCGGTGACGCCCAGCAGGCTGCTCGGGGGCGCGGCCGCCCACACCGCGATGATCGAGCCGGGCGAGGCCGGCGAGCGCAGGCCGGAGTCGAAGACCAGGTTGGTCGCGATGCCGGCCGCGCCGCCGGAGATGACGGCCAGCACGAGGATCGGCTTCATCAGCACGTACGGGAAGTAGATCTCGTGGATGCCACCGACGAACTGGATGATGATCGCGCCGGGGGCCGAGGCCTTCGCCGCGCCCTTGCCGAAGAACATGAACGCCAGCAGCAGGCCGAGACCCGGACCGGGGTTGGCCTCCAGCAGGAACAGGATCGACTTGCCGGTGTCGGCGGCCTCGGTGGTGCCGAGCGGGGTGAGGATGCCCTGGTTGACGGCGTTGTTGAGGAACAGGATCTTGGCCGGCTCGATGAAGATCGAGGTCAGCGGCAGCAGGCTGTTCTCGACGAGCAGGTCGATGACCTTCGAGGCACCGTCGCTGAACGCCTCGACGAACGGCCCGGCCACCACGAAGCCGAGGACGGCGAGGACGCCTCCCCAGATGCCGGCGGAGAAGTTGTTGACCAGCATCTCGAAGCCGGGGCGGATCTTGCCGTCCCACAGCGCGTCGATCTTCTTCATCGACCAGCCGCCGAGCGGGCCCATCACCATGGCGCCCAGGAACATCGGCACCGAGGCGCCGGTGATCGCGCCCATGGTGGCGATGGCGCCGACGACGCCGCCGCGCATGTTGCCGTCGTACATCATCTTGCCGCCGGTGTAGCCGATCAGCAGCGGCAGCAGGTAGGTGATCATCGGGCCGACGATGCCGGTGCCCTCGGCGCCGGAGCCCCAGGCGCCGAGGTCCTCGACGAACCCGTAGCCACCGGAGTAGCCGAGGTTCTCACCGATGAGCGTGATCCAGCCGGTCTCGATGAACAGGGCGGTGATCAGGCCCCAGGCGATGAACGCCCCGATGTTCGGCAGGACCATGTTGGACAGGAACGTGCCGAACCGCTGGACCTGGACCCGCAGGCCGCCCGACCCGGTCGCGGTGTGTGTGGTGGTCGCCATGGCGCCTCTCTCCGACGTGCCCGGCTCCGGTCGCCGGGTCTGCAGGGGCTGCTGCGCGCTTGTGATCGCAGTCACGGCCGCCTGTGGATGTGTTTATAACCCCCCGGATCGACCTTCGTCAAGGCGCAAACCAACACAACCGGGTGCAGTCCCACACAGATGCGGTACGCTCGCGACGAGATCGACCCCACACCGGAGCCGGACCACACCCGCGGCGCCCGCCGCGCCGCCCGGCCCCACGACCCCTGGAGGATCAGATGAAGGCCCTGCGGTTCTACGCCCCCGAGGACGTCCGGCTCGAGGACGTGCCCGAGCCCACCTGCGGGCCCGGCGAGGTGAAGCTGAAGGTGAAGAACTGCTCCACCTGCGGCACCGACGTCAAGATCTTCCACAACGGCCACCAGAACCTCACCCCGCCGCGCACCATCGGCCACGAGATCGCCGGTGAGGTCGTCGAGGTCGGTGCCGACGTCAACGCCACCTACGGGAGCAGCTGGGCGGTCGGCGACCGCGCGCAGGTCATCGCCGCGGTGCCGTGTGGTGAGTGCCACGAGTGCCGCAAGGGCTGGATGGCGGTCTGCCAGAACCAGACGTCGGTGGGCTACCAGTACGACGGCGGCTTCGCCGAGTACATGATCGTGCCCCAGCAGGTGCTGAAGGTCGACGGGCTCAACCGGATCCCCGACAACGTGGGCTACGACGAGGCCTCCGCCGCCGAGCCGTTCGCCTGCGCCATCAACGCCCAGGAGCTGCTCGGCATCGAGGAGGGCGACACCCTTGTCGTCTTCGGCGCCGGCCCGATCGGGTGCATGCACATCCGCATCGCCCGGGGCGTGCACAAGGTCGGCAAGGTCTTCCTGGTCGACGTCAACGCGTCCCGCCTCGCGATGTCGGCCGACGCCGTGCAGCCCGACGAGGTCATCAACGGCGCCGAGGTCGACGTGGTCGAGAAGGTCATGGAGCTCACCGGCGGGCGCGGCGCCGACGTCGTCATCACCGCCACCGCCGCCAACGTCACCCAGGAGCAGGCCATCGCGATGGCCGCGCGCAACGGGCGCATCTCGTTCTTCGGCGGCCTGCCGAAGACCGACCCGACCATCACCTGCGACTCCAACGTCGTGCACTACCGCCAGCTGCACATCCACGGCGCCAACGGCTCGGCGCCGGAGCACAACAAGCGCGCCCTGGAGTACATCTCGACCGGTCAGGTGCCGGTGAAGGACCTGATCACCGAGCACGTCCCCCTCGAGCGGGCCCTCGAGGCCTTCGACATCGTCAAGCGAGGCGCCGCCATCAAGGTCACCGTCGAGCCGTAGCCCGACGAAGGAGGGCAACGGCGTCCGACGGGGAGGTCGAGTAGCCCCCACGGCCGAGCCTGCGAGGCCGTGACGGGGCGTATCGAGACCACCGTCGAGCCGTGACCGCGGCGCGACGAAGGAGCGCCGAGGTCGCGGCGTCCGACGGGGAGGTCGAGTAGCCCCCACGGCCGAGCCTGCGAGGCCGTGACGGGGCGTATCGAGACCACCGCAACCCAGGCACCCAGGCCGACCGGGACACCGGCACCCGGCACCCGGCACCCGGCACCGCAGCACGACGACCAGAAGGCCCGCACCCGAGGGTGCGGGCCTTCTGTCGCGCTCCGGCCCCTCCCCCACGGAGGGCCGGAACGCGAGCCGGGAGGACCCGCCGTGCGGCGAGCCCGGGTCGTGGCGACACCGGCGGCGTCGTGGGACGACCCTGCACCGGGGCGGGAGGGAGCGGAACCGGCGCCCCACCCCATGTTCGTGCAACGCGAGAACCTGCAGGTCCGCACACCGGTGCCCGGCGGGAGCCGACCGCCGGCGCGGGTCAGCCGAGGTCGAGCAGCTGCTCGAGGCCCACCGTGAGACCGGGACGGCCACCGATGGCCCGCAGGGCGGCCAGGACGCCGGGGGTGAAGGAGGAGCGGTGCAGGGAGTCGTGGCGGATGGTGAGGGTCTCCCCCAGCCCGCCCAGCACGACCTCCTGGTGGGCCACCAGGCCGCGGATGCGCAGGGCGTGCACGGGTACGCCGTCGACGTCGGCGCCGCGCGCCCCGTCGAGGGAGGTGGTGGTGGCGTCGGGCACCGCACCGAGGCCGGCGTCGCGGCGCGCGGCCGCCACCAGCTGCGCCGTGCGCCGGGCCGTGCCCGAGGGCGCGTCGGCCTTGTCGGGGTGGTGCAGCTCGACGACCTCCACGGACTCGAAGAACGGCGCGGCGGCCGCGGCGAAGCGCATCATCAGCACCGCGCCGATGGAGAAGTTGGGCGCGACCAGCACGCCGGTGGCCGGCGACCTCGACAGCCAGTCCTCGAGCGCCGCGAGCCGGGCGTCGTCGAACCCGGTGGTGCCGACGACGGCGTGCACGCCGTGCTCGACGCAGGCCTGCAGGTTGTCCATGACGACGTCGGGGTGGGTGAAGTCGACCACCGCCTCGGCGCCGCTGCGCCACAGCAGGTCGAGGTCGTCGCCGGCGTCGACGCGGGCCACCAGGTCGAGGTCGGATGCGGCCTCCACGGCGGCGCAGACCTCGCTGCCGACCTTGCCCGAGGAGCCGAGCACCCCCACCTTGAGCTTCTCACCTGCGGTCACGGCGCCAACCTACCCGTCACCCGCCGGACGACTTCTGGCAGTCTTGCCCCCATGGCGCTGCAGACGATCCCGACCCGCATCCGCTGGTCGGTCGACCTCATGGACGTCCAGCCCGGCGACCAGGTGCTGGAGATCGGCTGCGGACCGGGCGCGGGCGCCGAGCTGATCTGCAGCCGCCTCGAGACCGGCAAGCTGTTCGCGATCGACCGCTCGGAGTCCGGCGTCGACCGCACGAAGCGACGCTGCGCGCGCTACGTGGAGAGCGGCCGGCTGACGGTGCGCCAGATCGACCTCGCCACCCTGCGGGTGCCGGTGAAGCGGCTGAACAAGGTCTACGCGTTCAACGTCAACCTGTTCTGGGTGCGCGACTGCGCCGACGAGGTGGCCCTGCTCCACGAGCGGGTCCTGCCCGGCGGCGCGGTCTACCTGTTCTTCGAGGCCACCCGGCCCGAGGAGGTGCCGAAGATCGTGGAGCGCGCCTCGGCCGCGCTCGCCGACGGGGGCTTCCGGGTGCAGGTGGTGCAGCGCAAGGCGCCGTCGGTGGTCGGCATCATCGGCAAGCGCTGAGGCTCCGCCCCGCCACGGCGAGACGCAACGCACGGCGACGCCGTGGCCCCGAGCGGGGCCACGGCGTCGCCGGCGTACGTCGGGGGCGTGGCGTCAGGCGGGGCCGACGACGGCCAGCACCTCGGGCCGGGAGAACACCTCGGCGGCCACGGCGCGCGCCTCCTCGAGGGTGACGGCGTCGATGCGCTCGATCACCTCGTCGATGCTCAGCAGCTCGTCGTAGACCAGCTCGGCCTTGCCCAGCCGCGACATCCGTGAGCCGGAGT
This sequence comes from Nocardioides sp. FY1077, assembly GCF_058681775.1. Taxonomy (NCBI): domain Bacteria; kingdom Bacillati; phylum Actinomycetota; class Actinomycetes; order Propionibacteriales; family Nocardioidaceae; genus Nocardioides; species Nocardioides sp. FY1077. The sequence goes on from NZ_JBZWDB010000003.1 coordinate 497,235, forward strand.
CCTCGAGGCCCAGCACGAGCCCACCGCGCAGCATGCCCTTGCCGCGCTCGAGCTCCTCGGCGGTGATGCCGTCGGCGGCGACCTTCGCGAGCTCGGCACGCACCACCGCGAGCACGTCGTCGAGGCGGGCGGGCAGGCACCCCACCGAGACCCCGACAAGGCCGGACTCGAGGTGGTGGCTCTCGAAGGAGTACACCGAGTAGGCCAGGCCGCGCTGCTCGCGCACCTCCTGGAACAGCCTGCTGGAGGTGCCGCCGCCCAGCGCGGTGTTGAGCACCCCGAGGGCGAACCGCCGGGGGTCGTTGCGGGTGATGCCCTCCATGCCGAGCACCACGTTGACCTGCTCGAAGGGCCGGGTGGTGGCCACCGTGCCGGGGCGCACCTCCAGGCGCGGGCCCGCAGCGGCCAGGGAGACCGGCTCCTCGTCGCCGTCGAGGAAGCCCGCCCGGGCGAACGAGCGCGCCACCTGCTCGACGACCGCGTCGTGCTCGACGTTGCCGGCCACCGACACGACCATGGCGGCCGGGCGGTAGTGACGCCGGTAGAACTGCTCGATGCGGTCGCGGGTCATCGCGGTGATCGACTCCTCGGTGCCCGCGATGGAGCGCCCGAGCGAGGAGGTGGAGCCCCACGCCTGCTCGGCGAAGAGGTTGTGCACGACGTCGTCGGGGTCGTCGTCGTGCATCGCGATCTCGTCGAGGATGACGTCACGCTCGGCCTCGACGTCGTCGGTGTCGAGGCGGCTGCTGGTGATCATGTCGCCGATCACGTCGACGGCCAGCGGCAGGTCGTCGTCGAGCACCCGGGCGTGGAAACAGGTGTACTCCTTGGCGGTGAAGGCGTTGAACTCCCCGCCCACCGCGTCGAGGGCGATCGAGATGTCGAGCGCGGAGCGCTCCTCGGTGCCCTTGAACAGCAGGTGCTCGAGGAAGTGCGAGCACCCGTGCAGGGTGTCGTCCTCGTCGCGGGACCCGACGCCCACCCACACGCCCACGCTGGCGGAGCGCACGCCGGCCATCTGCTCGGTGATCACGCGCAGGCCGCCGGGCAGCACGGTGCGGCGCACCTGCGAGACGACCTGGCCCTCGGGCCCGGTCACGGTCTGCAGGGTGGTGGTGGCGCGCTCGAGACGTGCCGGAGAAGCGGTCGACCCGCCCGAGGAGCTCGGGCGGGTCGACCGGGGTTCGCGAACCACGAAGGGTCAGGCCTCCTCGAGGGGGGTCTCGTCGACGGCGTCGTCGCCGCCCTCGGTCTCCTCCACGACGGGCACCAGCGACAGCTTGCCGCGGTCGTCGATCTCGGCGATCTGCACCTGGACCTTCTGGCCCACCGACACGACGTCCTCGACGGCGTCGACGCGCTTGCCACCGGCCAGGCCGCGCAGCTTGCTGATGTGCAGCAGGCCGTCCTTGCCGGGCATCAGCGAGACGAACGCACCGAAGTTCGTCGTCTTGACCACGGTGCCGAGGTAGCGCTCGCCGACCTCGGGCATCGTCGGGTTGCCGATCGCGTTGATCGCGGCCTTCGCGGCGTCGGCGGCGGCACCACTGGTGGCGCCGATGTAGACGGTGCCGTCGTCCTCGATGGAGATCGAGGCGCCGGTGTCGTCCTGGATCTGGTTGATCATCTTGCCCTTCGGGCCGATGACCTCGCCGATCTTGTCGACAGGGACGCGCACCGTGATGATGCGCGGCGCGGTGTCGGCCATCTCCTCGGGCTCGTCGATGGCCTCGGCCATCACGTCGAGGATCGCCAGGCGCGCGTCGCGGGCCTGGGTCAGCGCCGAGGCGAGCACCTCGGCCGGGATGCCGTCGAGCTTGGTGTCGAGCTGCAGCGCGGTGACGAACTCGCGGGTGCCGGCGACCTTGAAGTCCATGTCGCCGAAGGCGTCCTCGGCACCGAGGATGTCGGTCAGCGCGACGTACTGCGTCTGGCCGTCGACCTCGCCGGAGATGAGTCCCATCGCGATGCCGGCGACGGCGGCGCGCAGCGGCACACCGGCCTGCAGCAGCGACATCGTCGAGGCGCAGACCGAGCCCATCGAGGTGGAGCCGTTGGAGCCCATGGCCTCGGAGAGCTGACGGATCGCGTAGGGGAACTCCTCGCGGGTGGGCAGCACCGGCAGCAGCGCACGACGCGCGAGCGCACCGTGGCCGACCTCGCGACGCTTCGGGGAGCCGACGCGGCCGGTCTCGCCGGTGGAGAACGGCGGGAAGACGTACTTGTGCATGTAGCGGCGGTGCTTCTCCGGCGACAGCGTGTCGAGCTGCTGCTCCATCTTGAGCATGTCGAGGGTGGTGACACCCAGGATCTGGGTCTCGCCGCGCTCGAAGAGCGCCGAGCCGTGCACGCGCGGGATCAGGCCGACCTCGGCGTGCAGCGGACGGATGTCGGCCAGGCCGCGACCGTCGATGCGGACCTTGTCGCGCAGGACGCGCTCGCGCACGAGCTGCTTGGTCAGCGCACGGAACGCCGCGCCGACCTCCTTCTCGCGACCCTCGAACTGACCGGCGAGGCGGTCGAGCACGGCGGCCTTCAGCTCGTCGGTGCGCGACTCGCGCTCCTGCTTGTCACCGATCGTCATCGCGGCGGACACGTCGTCCTTGGCCGCGGACTCGACGGCGGCGTAGACGTCGTCCTCGAACTCGAGGAAGACCGGGAAGTCCTGGACGGGCTTGGCGGCGACGTTGGCCAGCTCGGCCTGCGCCTCGCACAGCTGCTTGATGAAGGGCTTCGCGGCGTCGAGGCCGCCGGCCACGACCTCCTCGGTGGGGGCCTGCACACCGCTCTGGACCATGGTCCAGGTCTGCTCGGTGGCCTCGGCCTCGACCATCATGATCGCGACGTCACCGGTGTCGGTGACCCGACCGGCGACGACCATGTCGAAGACGGCGCGCTCGAGCTCGGAGTGCTTGGGGAAGGCGACCCAGCGGCCGTCGATGAGTGCGACGCGCACGCCGCCGACGGGGCCGGAGAACGGCAGGCCCGAGAGCTGGGTGGAGATCGACGCGGCGTTGATCGCCAGCACGTCGTAGGGGGTGTCGGGGTTGAGCGCCATCACCGTGATGACGACCTGCACCTCGTTGCGCAGGCCCTTCTTGAACGTCGGGCGCAGCGGCCGGTCGATGAGGCGGCAGGTGAGGATCGCGTCCTCGCCGGGGCGTCCCTCGGAGCGGAAGAACGAGCCGGGGATCTGGCCCACGGCGTACATCCGCTCCTCGACGTCGATCGTCAGGGGAAAGAAGTCGAAGTGGTCCTTGGGGTGCTTGCCGGCCGTGGTGGCCGACAGCAGCATCGTGTCGTCGTCGAGGTAGGCCGTGACGGAGCCGGCGGCCTGGCGGGCCAGCAGCCCGGTCTCGAACTTGACGGTGCGGGTGCCGAACGGGCCGTTGTCCAGCACCGTCTCGACGGCGGAGATCACGGGCTCGGCCGTGGTGTTCTCGGTCAAGGGGAGTCCTTGTTCTGTGCTCGCGGAGCGAACCGCGGCGTCCGGCGCTCGTGGCGGCGGCACGTCTTGCGACGAGGATCCCGCGGGGTGCCCTCCCGATAGCTGCTGGGAGGGGGCCGGTCTTCGATCGAGGCCCGCAGCGCGCCGTCACGACGACGGGTCTGAGAGCCACTACCGAGGACCGGGCCGACGTGCGGGTCGCTCCTGGTGGGTGTGTTCCGGTGGTGCGGTCCCGAGCCTATCGCCCGGAGCCGCAAATGCGACGGAGCGGCTGCCCTCGAGAGGGCAGCCGCTCCGCCCGGTGGTGCGGGATCAGCGACGCAGGCCGAGGCGCTCGACGATCGAGCGGTAGCGCCCGATCTCCGTCTTCTGCAGGTAGTTCAGCAGGCGACGGCGCTGGCCGACGAGCAGGAGCAGACCACGACGGCTGTGGTGGTCGTGCTTGTGCTCCTTGAGGTGCTCGGTGAGGTGGCTGATGCGGTGGCTGAGCAGCGCGATCTGCACCTCGGGCGAGCCGGTGTCGCCCTCGGTCGTGGCGTACTCGGCGATGATCTTCTTCTTGGTCTCCGCGTCGGTACCGATCGACATGCGGTCTCCTCTCCTGCCCGAGGTGGGCGTTCGCTGCGCGGCGCGCCGGGGCCTGTTCTCCCGGGCACTCTGGTTCCGCGGCCGTTGGACGGCGGTGTAGCGAGTGGTGCTGCCCGCGGACGCCGTACGGCGCGGTGCGGGCAACCGGAGGAGATTACCGCGCAGCGGGGCGCGGACCCAAAAGCGCGGGGCTCAGGCGCCGAGCAGTGCGACGACGGCGGCCCGCCCGGCCTGGGGGTCGGCGGCCGACAGCGCGGCCTCGGCGGCCGCCTCGCAGGCCTCCGCGCCGACGTCGGCCAGGCGCGCGCCCACGGGACGCACGGCCGCGGCGGCCATCGACAGCGAGGTGACGCCCATGCCCACCAGGGCGCAGGCCAGCAGCGGGTCGGCGGCGGCCTCGCCGCAGACCCCGACCGGCTTGCCGGCCTCCTGGCCCGCGTGGGCGGTGATCGCGATGAGCTGGAGCACCGCCGGCTGCCACGGGTCGGTGAGGTGGGCCAGGTCGGTGGCCATCCGGTCGGCGGCCATCGCGTACTGGGTGAGGTCGTTGGTGCCGATCGAGAGGAAGTCGACGACCTCCAGCATCCGGTGGGCCAGCAGCGCCGCCGACGGCACCTCCACCATCACCCCGGCCTTCAGCCCGCGGCCCCGCACGGCCTCGGCGAAGCCGGCCGCCTCGGCCACCGTGGCCACCATCGGGGCCATCACCCAGGTGTCGGCTCCGGTGCGCTCGGCGGCGATCGCGATCGCGTCGAGCTGACGCTCCAGCAGGCCGGGGTTGTCGAACGACAGGCGCAGCCCGCGCACGCCGAGGGCGGGGTTCTCCTCGCCGTCGTGGGTCGCGAAGGCGACGGGCTTGTCGGAGCCGGCGTCGAGGGTGCGCACCACCACGTGGCCGCGCCCGGCGAACGGCGCCAGCACCCGCGCGTAGATGTCGGCCTGCTCCTCGACCGAGGGCTCCTCGGTGCGGTTGAGGAAGCACAGCTCGGTGCGGAACAGCCCCACGCCCTCCACGGGGGCGGTCGCCGCGCCCACCGAGCTCTCGGCGTCGGCGACGTTGGCCAGCACCTCCACGCCGGTGCCGTCGGCGAGCCGACCGGGGCCGGCCCAGCCCTCGACCCGCGCCCGCACCAGCCGGTCGGCCTCCACACGGCGTGCGGTGTCGGCCTCGTCGGGGTGCAGCTCGACGACGCCGGTGGCGCCGTCGACCAGCAGCGGGGTGCCGGCGCGCAGCGTCATCGCGCCGGCGACGCCGACCACGCACGGGATGCCGAGCTGGCGGGCGATGATCGCGGTGTGGCTGGTGGGGCCGCCGCGCTCGGTCACCAGCGCGACCACGACCCGGGGGTCGAGCCCGGCGGTGTCGGAGGGGGCGAGGTCCTCGGCCACCAGGACCGAGGCGACCTCGGGCGTCGGCACGCCGGGCTCGGGCTCCCCCACGACGTGCGCCAGCACCCGGCGCTCGATGTCGCGCAGGTCGGTGACCCGCTCGGCCATCAGCCCGCCCATCTGCGTGAACACCGCGGCGAACTGCTCCACGCCGGCGGCCAGCGCGACCAGCAGGTCCTCTCCGGCGCGCAGGTGCTTGCGCACCGCGCCGCGCAGCCCCTTGTCGCGGGCCAGTCCGGCGCTCGCGGTGAGCACCTCGGCGGCCGCACCCTGGGCGGTGGCGGCGCGCCGCTCGAAGCCGGCGACCACGGCCGCGACGGCATCGTCGTAGGCGCGCAGCGCGGCCTCCTCGTCGAGCGCGGCGGCGTCGAAGGCCTTCACGGCGACCGGGTCGATCGCGGTGCGGACCACGAGCGCGGGGCCGGCGGCGAGGCCGGGGACGACGGGCGTGCCCGCGAGACGGTCGAGCGGCGTCTGGGTGACCATGACCACAACGTAACCGCCGCTGCACTTGACAGTCAAACAAAAACGGGGATAAAACAACACGAACACAGATCACCCGCCGACACCGTCGAGGAGGGATGCAGGCAATGTACGCAGAGGAACGCCAACAGGCCATGGCCCAGCTCGTCGCCGACCGCGGACGGCTGTCGGTCGCCGCCCTCGCGGAGACGTTCGAGGTGACCACGGAGACCGTGCGCCGCGACCTGTCGACCCTGGAGCGCATCGGCTTCGTGCGCCGCGTGCACGGCGGCGCCATCCCGGCCCACACCCTCGCCGCGATCGAGTCGGGCCTGGTCGAGCGCGACCAGGCCAACGTCGGCGAGAAGGACCGCATCGCCCAGGCCGCCCTCGACCTGCTGCCCGCCCCCGGCTCCGTGGTGCTCTTCGACGCCGGCACGACCACCGCCCGCCTCGCCAGCCTGCTGCCGCGCGACCACCAGCTGATCGTGCTGACCCACTCGGTGCCGATCGCCGCACGGCTGGCCACGGTGCCCCACATCGAGCTCCACCTGCTGCCCGGGCGGGTGCGCACCACCACCCAGGCCGCGGTGGGCGCCGACACCGTCGCCGCGCTCGACCGGGTGCGTGCCGACGTCGCCTTCGTCGGCACCAACGGCATCTCCACCGGTCACGGGCTGAGCACCCCCGACCACGACGAGGCCGCCACCAAGCGCGCCATGGTCGCTGCGGCGCGTCAGGTCGTCGTGCTGGCCGATGCTGCCAAGGTGGGACAGGAGGCGCTGGTGCGCTTCGCCGGCCTCGACGAGGTCGACCTGCTCGTGACCGACGACGGCATCGACCCCGACGCCGTGGTGGAGCTCAAGGAGCACGACGTGGAGGTCGTCATCGCATGATCGTCACCCTCACCCCCAACCCCAGCCACGACCGCACCGTCACCCTCGCCGGCCCGCTCGAGCGCGGCGCCGTGCAGCGCGCGGCCTCGGTGATCTCGCAGGCCGGCGGCAAGGGCGTCAACATCTCCCGCGCCTCGGTCTCCGCCGGCGTGCCGTCGATCGCGGTGCTGCCCGCTCCCTCCGACGACCCGTTCGTGCTGGAGCTGCTGGCCGCCGGCATCGACTGCCGCCCGGTGCCCGGCGCCGGCAGCCCCCGGGTCAACGTCACCATCTCCGAGCCCGACGGCACCACCACCAAGCTCAACAGCCCCGGCCCCGACGCCACCCCCGAGCTGCTCGGCTCGCTGCTGGAGGCGCTGCGCCGACGAGCCGGGTCGGCCGACTGGATCGTGCTGGCCGGCTCCCTGCCGCCGGCAGCGCCCGTGGGCTGGTACGCCGACGTCGTCACCGCCCTTCGCGACACCCCCGCCCGCGTCGCGGTCGACACCAGCGACGCCCCGCTGCGCGCGCTCGTGGAGCGCCTGCCGGAGGCTGCGCCGTACCTGATGAAGCCGAACGGCGAGGAGCTGGCCTCCTTCACCGGGGGCGACGCCGACGCGCTCGAGGCCGACCCGCGCGCGGCGGCCGACGCCGCCCGCACGCTGCTCGACCGCGGCGTCCACGCCGTGCTGGCCACCCTCGGGGGCAACGGCGCCGTGCTGGTCACCGCCGACGGCGCCTGGCACGCCGCTCCCCCGCCCACCACCGTGGTCTCCACGGTCGGCGCGGGCGACTCCAGCCTCTTCGGCTACCTGCTCGGCGACCTGCGCCGGCTCGCACCACCCCACCGACTCGCGCTCGCCGTCGCCTACGGCAGCGCAGCCGCCGGACTCCCCGGCACCACCATCCCGTTGCCCGCCCAGGTCCGTCCGGACCTGGTCACGGTCAGCGACCTGCTCGACACCCAGGAGGGTGAACGTGTCTGACCTCATCACTCCCGCCCTGGTCCGCCTCGACGCGGACCTCGGCTCGGAGAAGCTCGACGTGATCCGGGCGCTCGCTGCGACCGTCGGCGAGGCCGGCCGTGCCACCGACGTCGACCAGCTCGTCGAGGACGCCCTCGCCCGCGAGGCCACCTCGCCGACCGGTCTGCCCGGCGGCATCGCCATCCCGCACTGCCGCACCACCGGCGTGCCCGAGGCCACCCTGGCCTTCGCCCGGCTCTCGCCGCCGGTGGAGTTCGGCGCCAAGGACGGGGCCGCCGACCTGGCGTTCCTCATCAGCGCCCCCGCGGGCGGGGAGGCCACCCACCTGCAGCTGCTCACCAAGCTGGCGCGCGCGCTGGTCAAGCCCGCCTTCACCGACTCCCTGCGCGCCGCCGAGAGCGCTGAGGAGGTCGTCGAGCTGGTCAACGACGTGCTCGGCACGTCGAGCGCCGCCGGCTCCCCCACCAAGGCACCTCCCGCCACCCAGGCCGCCGTCGCCGCCTCGCGGGGACAGGTCGAGGTCGGCCCCGACCACTCGCCCGAGCCGTCCGGCACGGCCGGCACCGGCACGTCGGGCACCGGGACGTCGGGCACCGGCACGACCGGTACCGGCGGAGCCGCTGCGGCCCCCGCGACCGCCACCCGGCGTCTGGTGGCCGTGACGGCGTGCCCCACCGGCATCGCCCACACCTACATGGCCGCGGAGGCCCTGGAGGCCGCTGCGGCGCGCGCCGGGGTGGAGCTGGCCGTGGAGACCCAGGGCTCGGCCGGCGCGACGCCGCTGGCCCCCGAGGTCATCCGCCAGGCGGAGGCCGTGATCTTCGCCGTCGACGTGGGCGTGCGCGACCGCAGCCGCTTCGCCGGCAAGCCGCTGGTCTCCTCGGGCGTCAAGCGCCCCATCGAGGAGGCCGACGTGATGATCGCGGAGGCGCTGCGCCAGGCCGACGACCCGTCGGCCGCGCGCGTCGAGGGCTCCGAGGCGGGCTCCGGCTCGGGCGGCGGTGCCGCTTCCGGCGCCGGTGCCGGCGAGAGCTGGGGCGGGCGCACGCGGCGGGTGCTGATGACCGGGGTGTCGTACATGATCCCGTTCGTCGCGGCCGGCGGGTTGCTGATCGCGCTGTCGTTCCTGTTCGGCGGCTACGAGATCGTCGGCCCGTACGGCGAGATCGCGGTCGACAACACCCTGTTCGACCTCCCCGACCCCGCGGCGCTGGGCCTCGACCACGCGTTGTTCGGCTCCGGCCTGATGGCCTACCTCGGGGCGCTCTTCTTCATCATCGGCAAGACCGCCTTCATGTTCTTCATCCCGGCGTTGGCCGGCTACATCGCCTACGCGATCGCCGACCGTCCGGGCATCGCCCCCGGCTTCATCGTCGGCGGCCTGGCCGCCAACATCTTCGCCGTCGCCGACGGCGACGGGGTGGGCCTGCCCGCCACCGGGTTCCTCGGCGCCATCGTCGGCGGCGTCCTCGCCGGCCTGATCGCCCACTGGATCGCCGGCTGGAAGGTGCCCACCTGGGCCCGCGGTCTCATGCCGGTCCTGGTCATCCCGCTGCTCACCTCGATCATCGCCGGCATGCTCATGCTCGTCGTGCTGGGCCGCCCGATCGGCTGGCTCATGGACCAGCTCAACGACGGGCTGAGCTCGATGAGCGGCAGCTACGCGATCCTGCTCGGCGTGGTGCTCGGCCTGATGATGGCCTTCGACATGGGCGGCCCCCTGAACAAGGTCGCCTACTCGTTCGCCGCAGCCGGCGTCGGCGGCGCCTCGCTGGCCAGCGACGCCCCCGAGCTGAAGATCATGGCCGCCGTCATGCTCGCCGGCATGGTCCCGCCGATCGCCCTGGCGCTGGCGACCGTCGTCCGGCCGAAGCTGTTCAACCAGCCCGAGCGCGAGAACGGCAAGGCCGGCTGGCTGCTCGGCGCGTCCTTCATCACCGAGGGCGCCATCCCGTTCGCCGCAGCCGACCCGCTGCGGGTGATCCCCGCGATCATGCTCGGCAGCGCCGTGACCGGTGGCCTCTCGCAGGCCCTCGACGTCAGCGTCCGCGCGCCCCACGGCGGCATCTTCGTGCTGTTCGCCGTCGACGGCGTGCTGGGGTTCCTGGTCGCACTGCTCGCCGGTGTCCTCGTCGGCGCGGCGGCAGTGATCCTGCTGAAGTCGACCGCCAAGACCCCCGCCGTCCAGCCCGTCGCCTGACCTCCCGGTCAGGTCCACCACCACCGAAGGAGCACCATGCCCAGCAAGACCGTCACCGTCGGCTCCGCCGTCGGCCTGCACGCCCGCCCCGCCGCGATCATCTCGGAGGCGGCCGGCGAGCTCGACTCCGAGGTGCTGCTCGCCGTCGAGGGCGACGAGCCCGTCGACGCCAGCTCGGCGCTGCTGATCATGACCCTGGGCGCCGGCAAGGGCGACACCGTCACCGTCTCCGGCGACTCCCAGGCCGACGTCGACGTCATCGCGGCGCTCGTCGAGAAGGACCTCGACGCCTAGCGCGCACGCGCCAGCGGGCGCGCTGTCGGTGGTCGAGCGAGCTGCGCGACCGAGGAACGAGGTCGCGACCAGCGTGTCGAGACCGCACACGCGAGCGGGCGCGCTGCTGGTGGTCGAGCGAGCTGCGCGACCGAGGAACGAGGTCGCGACCAGTGTGTCGAGACCACAGCACGCGCTGACCACTCACCGGGCCCGGTGCGCAGTTGCTGCGCACCGGGCCCGCGTGCGTCCGTGGAGGCTCCCCCGACGCGACGACGGCTACGGCGCGCGGAGGGCGGTGGTGCTGCCGGAGCCGCGGGCGCGCAGCGCGAGGTAGACCGCCCGCACGCCGACGGCGCGCTCCATCTCGCGCAGCACGCTGCCGAAGAACTGCTCGCGGAAGGTCTCGTCGGTGACGGTGGAGACCGTGAGGTAGAGGTTCGAGAACGCCGCGAGGAACAGCGACACCTGGAACAGCGGCACCGACACCTGCGGCAGGCTGCCGATGGCGTCCTTCTCCTTGCCGGTCCAGCCGGCCTGTACGTCGAGGTCCATCACCAGGCCCCCGAAGACCAGGAAGAACACCAGCACGCCGGCGGCCAGCAGCAGCACCTGCACGGCCTGGATGATCACCAGCACCAGGACCAGGTTCCACCGCTCGAGGCCGGTGACCGTGGCGTACGCCGCCGGGTCGGCCGCGGGGTCGGCCACCAGCCTCCGGCACTCCTGCTCCAGCGGGGTGCCGTCGCAGGCACGCTGCAGGAACGCGTCGTCGACGTCGTCGTCGGTGCGGTCGACCTCCTCGGGCAGCCGCACCAGCAGGAAGGCCTGCGCCAGCAGCGCGAACAGCAGCACGACCAGCCACAGGGTGCCGGTCGACAGGCTCGCGGCCAGCTCCCACGCCTCGGCGTTGATGAACAGGAACGTGACGAACAGCAGCAGCAGCGGCAGCGCGCGGGTCATCATCGGCAGCAGGGTGCGCAGGCTGCCGAACGCGCGCCCGAGCGCCCACCGCACGATGGGCCCGGCCCGCAGCGCGGTGAGCGCGTACGCCGCCGCGCCGAGGACGGCGACCGTCAGCAGGAGCGCCGGGGCCGCGGTCACCTGGTCGGACAGCCAGGCCAGCGCCACCCCGCCGGCGAGGGCGAGCAGCACGGTGAGCACGGCCGGCAGCAGGAAGCGACGGGGCCGCATCGCGTCGCGTGCGCGGCGCCGCTCCTCGGGCACGAAGTAGGTGAGCCCGTTCTGGGCGAACCACCCCTCGGCGGCGGCGAGCGCGCGGTCCGGGGTGGTGGGGTGCGAGGTCGTCACGGGCCGAGCAGCACCTCTCGGGCGCGGTCGACGTCGTCGGCCATCTGCACCAGCAGCTCGTCGACGCCGGCGAACGCGACCATCCCGCGCAGCCGGTCGACGAACGAGACCTCCACCTCCACGCCGTACAGCTCGAGGTCGGTGCGGTCGAGCACGTAGCTCTCCACGCGGCGCTCGCGGGTGCCGGCGAAGGTCGGGTTGGTGCCGATGCTGATCGCGGCGGGGTGCGGCTCGCCGTCCGGCCCCTCGAGCCCGTCGAGCCGGCGCAGCCACCCGGCGTAGACGCCGTCGGCGGGGGCGGCGACCGCGAGGTCGATCGGCACGTTGGCGGTGGGGTAGCCCAGCTCGCGGCCGCGCTGGTCGCCCTGCACCACCACCCCGCGCACGGCGTAGGGCCGACCCAGGGCCTCCGCGGCCCCCGCGACGTCGCCGGCGGCCAGGCAGGTGCGCACGTACGTCGACGACCACACCATCGGGCCGCCGTCGAGGGGGATGCCCTCGGCGGTGAAGTCGTGCGCGAGCCCGGCCTCGACGAGGGTCGACACGTCACCGGCGGCCTTGTGGCCGAAGCGGAAGTTGGCGCCGACGACCACGACCCGCGCGCGCAGCGCCTCGACGAGCACACGGACGACGAACTCGTCAGGGGTCCAGGCGGCGACACTGCGGTCGAAGGGCACCGCCAGCACGGCGTCGGCGCCGGCCTCGGCCAGGAGCGCGGCGCGTGCCTCCATGGTGCTCAGCGCCGTCGGAGCGTGCTCGGGGCGCAGCACCGCCATCGGGTGGGGGTCGAAGGTGACCGCCACGACGGGGGCGCCGTCGGCCAGCGCTCGGGCCCGGGCGAGCACGCGCCGGTGGCCGAGGTGCACGCCGTCGAAGTTGCCGACCACCGCCACGGTGCGGCCGAGGTCGGCCGGGACGTCGTCGAGGGAGCGCCAGATCTGCACGGGACGAACCCTACTGGCGCGCACCGCCGACCCGGGGCGGGGTCGTCCGGCGCCGGTGCGGGCTCAGACGAAGACCGCGACGGCCCGGGCGACGCCGTCGCGGGGCTCGTAGAGCGCCAGGAACTCCCCGTCGGGGGCGAACAGCGCCGTCAGGCCGCCCAGCGCGAGGTCGAGGCGTCGCCCCACCCGGACGTCGGCGGCCGCGACGTCGTCGAGGTCGAGGGAGACGAACGCCGCTCGCGCGGCGTCGGCCACCGGCAGCAGCGCCTGCTCGCCCTGCTCGGCCAGGGAGTCGAGGTCGTGGGCGACGGCGAGGTCGTAGGGCCCCACCGCGGTGCGTCGCAGCGCGGTGAGGTGACCCCCCACGCCGAGCGCGGCGCCGGCGTCGCGGGCGATGGCACGCACGTAGGTGCCGCTGGAGCAGCGCAGGCTGACGTCGACGTCGACCACCGCCCCGAGGGGGCGCACGTCGTGCACGACCAGCTCGTGCACGGTGACCGCCCGGGCGGCGAGGACGACCTCCTCGCCGTCGCGCACGCGCTGGTAGGCGCGCTTGCCGTCCACCTTGACCGCGGAGACCGCCGTCGGCACCTGCTGCAGCTCACCGACGTGGCGGGTCAGCTCGGCGCGCACGGCCTCCGGGTCGAGCCCGGAGGCGTCGGTGGTGGAGACCACCTCGCCCTCCGCGTCGTCGGTGGTCGTGGCCACCCCGAGCCGCACGGTGGCGGCGTAGGCCTTCTCGGTGAGCATGAGGTGCCCCAGCAGCCGGGTCGCGCGGTTGACGCCGAGCACCAGCACGCCGGTGGCCATCGGGTCGAGGGTGCCGGCGTGGCCGACCTTGCGGGTGCCCATCACCCGGCGCACCCGCGCCACGACGTCGTGGGAGGTCATGGCGCCGGCCTTGTCGACCACGACCAGGCCGGCAGCCGTGGTCACCGGAGGTCGTCGTCCGAGGCGGGACCGGCGTCGTCGGCCTCGTCGTCGAGGTCCGCGTCGGCCTCACGGGGCTTCTTGTACGGGTCCTCCTCGCCGGCGTACGCCGCACCGCGCGCAGCCGCCACGGCCTCGTCCAGCGCCTTGGCGCGGGCCAGCACCTCCTCGAGGGCGCGGGCCTCCTCGGGCAGCGCGTCGTGGACGAAGGTCAGCGTGGGGCTGATCCGCATGCCGAGCTGCTTGGCGACCTCGGAGCGCAGGACGCCCTTGGCCGACTCGAGGGCGGCCGCGGTGGCGGTGCGCTCCTCCTCGCCGCCGAGCACGGTGTAGAAGACGGTGGCCTGCTGGCTGTCGCCGGTGAGCCGGACGTCGGTGACGGTGACGAACCCGAGGCGCGGGTCCTTGATCCGGCGCTCGAGCATCTCGGCGACGATGACCTGGATCCGGTCGGCGATCTTGCGCACGCGGGGGCTGCTCATGTCTCTCACTCTCTCGCACGGCGGGCCGGCGCACCGGCCCGGGAAAAAGAGCCGGCGCGGAGACCTGGTGGGGTCCCCGCGCCGGCTCGGTGGTGGATCAGGCGCGCGGGATCTCGCGCATCTCGAAGGCCTCCACGATGTCGCCTTCCTTGACGTCCTGGAAGTTGCGCAGCACCAGACCGCACTCGAAGCCCTCGCGGACCTCGGACGCGTCGTCCTTCTCCCGCTTCAGCGAGGACAGGTCGAGGTTGTCGGCGATCACCTTGCTGTCGCGCAGCACCCGGACCTTGGCGTTGCGACGGATCAGGCCGCTGGTGACCATGCAGCCCGCGATGTTGCCGATCTTGGACGAGCGGAAGATCGCGCGGATCTCCGCCTGGCCGAGCACCGACTCCTCGTAGACCGGCTTGAGCATGCCCTTGAGGGCCGCCTCGATCTCCTCGATGGCCTGGTAGATCACCGAGTAGTACCGGATCTCCACGCCCTCCTTGTCGGCCATCTCGGTCGCCTTGCCCTGCGGGCGGACGTTGAACCCGATGATGATCGCGTCGGAGGCGGCGGCCAGGTCGACGTTGGTCTCGGTGATCGCACCGACACCGCGGTCGATGACGCGCAGGTTGACCTCCTCGCCCACGTCGATGTTCGACAGGGCGTCCTCGAGGGCCTCGACCGAGCCGGACACGTCGCCCTTCAGGATCAGGTTGAGCTCCTGGCTCGCACCCTTCTCCATGGAGGCCATGAAGTCCTCGAGGGTGCGACGCACGCGGCGCTTGGCCTGCATGGCCGCCCGCTCGCGCGACTCGCGCTTCTCGGCGATCTGACGGGCCATCCGGTCGTCCTCGACGACGATGAAGGTCTGACCGGCGCCGGGGACGGCGGTCAGGCCGAGCACCATCGCGGGGCGCGACGGGTAGGCCTCGGTGATGTTCGCACCGTGCTCGTCGAGCATGGCGCGCACGCGGCCGTAGCCCGCGCCCGCCACGATCGAGTCGCCCACGCGCAGCGTGCCGCGCTGCACCAGCACCGTGGCGACGGGGCCGCGACCGCGGTCGAGGTGGGCCTCGACGACGAGGCCCTGGGCGTCCTGCTCGGGGTTGGCGCGCAGGTCGAGCGAGGCGTCGGCGGTGAGGATGACGGCCTCGAGCAGCTTGTCGAGGTTGAGCTCGGACTTCGCCGAGACGTCGACGAACATCGCGTCGCCGCCGTACTCCTCGGGCACCAGGCCGTACTCGGTCAGCTGACCGCGGACCTTCGTCGGGTCGGCGTCGGGCTTGTCGATCTTGTTGACCGCCACCACGATCGGCACCCCGGCGGCCTTGGCGTGGTTCAGCGCCTCGACCGTCTGGGGCATCACGCCGTCGTCGGCCGCGACCACGAGGATCGCGATGTCGGTGGCCTGGGCACCACGGGCACGCATGGCGGTGAACGCCTCGTGACCGGGGGTGTCGATGAAGGTGATGCGACGCTCGGTGCCGTCGACGTCGGCGGCGACCTGGTAGGCACCGATGTGCTGCGTGATGCCACCGGCCTCCTTCGCCACCACGTTGGCGCTGCGCAGCGCGTCGAGCAGCTTGGTCTTTCCGTGGTCGACGTGACCCATGACGGTCACGACCGGCGGACGGACGACCAGGTCGGTCTCGTCGCCCTCGTCCTCACCGAACTCGAGGTCGAAGGACTCCAGCAGCGCACGGTCCTCGTCCTCGGGGGAGACGACCTCGACGACGTAGTTGAGCTCCTCGCCGAGCAGCTCGAAGGTCTCGTCGTTGACCGACTCGGTCGCGGTGACCATCTCGCCCAGGCTGAACAGCATCTGCACCAGCGACGACACGTCGACGCCGATGCGCTCGGCGAAGTCGGTCAGCGAGGCGCCGCGCGGCAGCTTGACGGTCTCGCCGTCGCCCTTGCGGACGCGGATGCCGCCGATCGTCGGGGCCTGCATGGCCTCGAACTCCTGACGACGCGCCCGCTTCGACTTGCGACCACGGCGCGACGGACCACCGGGGCGACCGAAGGCACCCTGGGTCTGGCCGCGCTGGCCGGGACGCTGACCGCCGGGGCGACCGCCGCCGGAGGGGCCGAAGCCGCCGGGGCGCCCGGGAGCGCCGCCGGGACCACCGGGACCACCGCGACCGGGGGCGCCGGGACGACCCGGGGCACCGCCCGGACCGCCGCGACCGGGGGCACCCGGACGACCGGGACCACCGGGACCGCCGGGGCCGCGACCGCCGGGGCCGCCACCGAAGGCGGCCGGGGACTTGGGCATCATCGCCGGGTTGGGGCGGGGCATGCCCGGGCGACCCGGGGCGCCGCCGTCACGCGCGGCCGGGGGCCGCGGCGGACGGGTGTCGCCGGCTCCGGCGCCGGGGCCGGCAGGTGCACCGGTGCCGCCGGGAGCGGCCGGGCCACGGTCGCCGCCGGGGGCCGGGGCGGGGCGACGGCCCATGCCCTGGCTGGGCGCGAACGGGTTGTTGCCCGGACGCGGGGCGCCGGGGCGGCCCACGGGACGGGGCGAGGGCGCCTTGGGGGCACCGGGAGCGGGGCTCGCGGCGCGGGCGGCCGGCGCCTCGGGGGCGGCCGGGGCGGCGGGCTGCTCGGGGGCGGCGGGAGCTGCCGGCTGCTCGACGGCGGCCGGCGCCTCGGGGGCAGCCGGCTCGGCGGGCGCGGACGGCTGCTTGCGCGGCGCGGGCTTCGGGCCCGGACGGGGACCGGACGGCGCCGACGGGGCCGGAGCCGCCGGGGCGGCGGGTGCCGACGTGGCGGCGGGCGTCTGCGGGGTGACGGGCGCCGACGGCGCAGCCGCGGCGGGGGCCGGCGGGGCGGCCGGCGTGGGGGCGCTGGGCGCCGGAGCGGCAGGCGCCGGGGCGGCCTTCAGCTGGGAGCCGACCTCCTTGCGGAAGCGCATCTCCGCCGGCAGCTCGACGGTCGAGCTCGCCGACTTGACGAACTCACCCATCTCCTTGAACTTCTCGAGAACGAACTTGCTCTCGACACCGAACTCCTTGGCGAGCTCGTGAACGCGGGTCTTGGCCACAATTCTCCTTCTGGCCCCTCGACCCGGTCCGGGTGTCTTCGAGGAGCGTTAGTGGTGGTGCAAACTCATCGGGAAGTACTCATCGAGTGCTCATGAGCTGCTGCTCCAGTCCTGGTCGTTCGATCCCTCGGTGGATCTTCTGGTCGATCGGTCACGATCGTGGTCCTCGCGCGCTGCCACCCATTCCCCCACCGCTGCGCTGCCCAGGCCCGCGGAGAGCCGGAGGGCCCGTCCGAACGCCTTGCGTCGCACCGCGAGGTCGTAGCACCCGGTGGTGGGGTGCACGTGTGCACCCCGCCCCGGTGCGGTGCCGGCCGGATCGGGCACGACGGCCGGGCGGCCTGACGCGTCCGAGCCGGCGGTGACCCGCAACAGCTCGCTCTTCGTGGCCCGCGCCCGACAACCGACACACGTCCGCACGGGTCCCACGAGGGGGACGTCGTCCGGGGAGGGGTGCTGGCGATCTCGGCGGGCCACTGCCCCGATCCTAGCCCGACACGCCCGAGGATTCCGAACCGGTGACCCGGCACGCCGACCCGGGGCACGCCGGGCGGCCCGGTCGGGCGCGGTCGGGTGTCTGTCAGGCGTCGTCGCGCTCGGGGTCGGGCTCGTCGGAGCGGATGTCGATGCGCCAGCCGGTGAGCCGGGCGGCCAGGCGGGCGTTCTGCCCCTCCTTGCCGATCGCGAGCGAGAGCTGGAAGTCCGGCACCACGACCCGCGCCGAGCGCGCCTCGCGGTCGACGATCTCGACCGAGGTCACCCGCGCCGGCGACAGCGCGCTGGCGACGAGCCGCGCGGGGTCCTCGACCCAGTCGACGATGTCGATCTTCTCGCCCTGCAGCTCGGCCATCACGTTGCGCACCCGCTGGCCCATCGGACCGATGCAGGCGCCCTTCGGGTTGATCCCCGGCGCGGTGGAGTGCACCGCCATCTTGGTGCGGTGACCGGCCTCGCGGGCGAGCGCGGCGATCTCCACCTGCCCGTTGGCGATCTCGGGCACCTCGAGGGCGAACAGCTTCTTGACCAGGTTGGGGTGGGAGCGCGACAGCGTGACCTGGGGGCCGCGCATGCCCTTGCGCACCGAGACCACCAGGCACTTGATGCGCGTGCCGTGGCGGTAGTCCTCGCCGGGCACCCGCTCGCCGACGGGCAGCAGCGCCTCGAGCTTGCCGAGGTCGACCAGCACGTCGTCGGGGTTGCGGCCCTGCTGCACCACGCCCGAGACGATGTCGCCCTCCTTGCCGGCGAACTCACCGAAGCGGACGTCGTCCTCGGCGTCGCGCAGCCGCTGCAGCATGATCTGCTTCGCCGTGGTCGCGGCGATCCGCCCGAACCCGTCGGGGGTGTCCTCGTACTCGCCGACCACGTTGCCCTCGGCGTCGACCTCGGTGGCCATCACCGTGACGTGGCCGCTCTTGCGGTCCAGCTCCACCCGGGCGCGCTCGCTGGCGCCGGGCGAGCGCAGGTACGCCGTGAGCAGGGCCTGCTCGATGGCCTCCACCAGCACGGCGAAGGAGATCTCCTTCTCGCGCTCCAGCATCCGCAGGATGCTCATGTCGATGTCCATCAGGAGTCCTCCCCGCGCTCGGTGCCCGCGTCGTCGCCGAGGTCGTCGGTGTCGTCGGTGTCGTCGAGGTCGTCGGTGTCGTCGGCGGGCGTGGCCCGCCGGTTGAACTCGACCTGCACGAGCGCCTTCGCGACGTCGGCGTAGGTCACCAGGGTCTGCGCACCGGCGACGTCGAGGGTGGCGGTCTCCTCGCCGGTGTCGGTGATGCGCCCGGTCATCGTGGCGCCGTCGACCAGGGTCACCTTGACCAGGCGGTCGGTGTTGCGGCGCCAGTGGCGCGGGAGCGTGAGCGGGCGGTCGACGCCGCGGGACGTGACCTCGAGGGTGTAGGGGTGCTCCCCCATCACCTCGGAGCCGTCGAGCACCCGGTTGACCTCACGGGTGGCCTCGGCGACGGTGTCGAGGGTGACCCCGCCGTCCTGGTCTACGGCCACCCGCAGCACGCGGCGCTTGCCCGCGGGGGTGACCTCGACGGCCTCCACGTCGAGCCCGAGCGCGGCGAGCGGGCCCGAGAGCTCGGCCTCGATCCGGCTGCTGTCCTGTCCTGCGCTGCTCACGGTGACGCAGCCTCCCTGTTCTGTTGTCGGTGCTCGTGGCGGGCGCGGGTCACCCCGCGCGCCGGTCTGCACACGATAGCCCCCCGCGCACCCGGCCCGACCATCCCGGCGGCCCGCCCGCGCTAGGGTCGTGCGGTGCCCGGCCAGCCTCTTTCATCCTCGCCCGCCGGCCCCACCGCGACCCGTCGTGCCGCCCTCGTGGGCACGGTCGTGGTGGCCGTCCCGGGCCTCGCCGCGTGCGGCGCCGACGGGAGCCGGGGCCCCGGTGCTCCCGGTCTGGTCGTGCCCGCCGGGCCCGCAGGACCCGCACCCGACGACGACGTCGCCCTCGCCCGCCGGGCCCGCGCTGACCTCGCCGCCGCCGCCGCGCTGGTGACCGCGGCGGGTCGTCGCCACGCCGGCCTGGAGACCGGCCTGCGCCCGCTGGCCGGGCTGCACGCCGCGCACCTGCGCCTGCTCGACGACGCGGGTGGCGACGGCGGGGACAGCGACGACCGGCGCGGGGCGCCCGGAGCATCCGCCCCGTCCGCCCCGGCGGCGGCGTGGGCCGCCGTGCGCACCGGCGAGGAGCGTCTCGGGCGGCGCCTGGCCACCTGGTCGGTGGCCGCTCGCAGCGGCGAGCTGGCCCGGGTCCTGGCCGCGATGTCGGCCTCGACCGGGCAGCACCTCGCAGCGCTGCCGGTCGCCCCGCCCGACAGCGGCCCACGCGGCCGGGACGCCGACCGGTGACGGCGCCGCGGCTGCCGTCGGCCCGCCTCGACGGCGCGGTCGTCTCGCCGGTGGAGGCGCTGCAGACCGCGCTGGCCGCCGAGCACGCCGCCCTCCACGTGATCGGCGTCCTCGGTGCCCGCACCTCGGCGGCCGCCACCCCCGGCCTGCTCGCCCTGCTGCAGACCGCCCTGTCCACCCACCGCGACCGGCGCGACGACCTCACCGCCGCCGTGCTCGCCGCGGGCGCCGACCCGGTCGGCACCGCCACCGCCTACGACCTGCCCGGCCCTCCCGGCGACACCGACGGGCCAGGCGCTCCCGGCGAGGTGGCGGCCACCGCGCGCCGGGTCGAGTCGTCGTGCGCCGCGACGTACGCCTGGCTGGTGGGCAGCACGACCGGCGCGCAGCGGCGGTGGGCGGTCGAGGCCCTGCAGGCCACCGGCCTGCTGCTGCTCGACCTCGGCGGGGAGCCGGAGCGGCTGCTCGGCGTGCCCGACGCCTGAGGCCGCCGGTCGACCACCGGCGACCGGGCCTGCACGGGCCGGACGTGACGGCGGCCCGTGGGCTCGTGTCACCGAGGAGGTCCCGAGATCCCCCTCGATGCCGCGAGTCCACGGGCCGTAGGCCGGGGACTGGCCGGTGTCGGAGCCGGGTGTGGGGCCCGCCTCTTCCGTGCAAGATCATGCAACGGTGCCGGCGAGGGGCGCGAGCAGCCGGGATCCTCAGTTGTGTGCATTGCAGGAACCTGCAACTGAGCACGCGTGGTGCGGGGTCCGACCGGACGTGCGACGGCCCGCCCCGGTCGCCGGGGCGGGCCGTCGTGCGGGCCGTCGTGCGGGGGCGCTCAGCCGCGGTACGCGGTCCACATCTGCTGTGCCCGGGTGGCCTGGCCGCCGGAGAACATCGTGTAGCAGGCGTCGTAGCTGTAGTCCATGAAGTTGTGCACGGGGTCGAGGCCCGGCAGGGAGCAGGAGTCTCGGCCCTCGGGGCAGCCGGTGGTGCTGCTCGACTGGGCCGGGGTGTCGCCCACCTCGTCGTTGGTGGCCGTGCAGCCGCCCTGGAACGTGTGGTAGAGCCCGAGCCAGTGCCCGGCCTCGTGGGTGGCGGTCTCGCCGAGGTCGTAGTTCGTCGCCGACCCGCCCGGCAGCGAGGAGTACTGCACGCGGATGCCGTCGACGCCGGGGCTGCGGCGGTGGTCCCACGGGAAGGTCGCGACGCCGAGGTAGTCGAAGTCGACCAGCCAGATGTTCAGCGCGTTCGCGCCGCCCTGGCGGGTCTGCCGGCGGTAGGTCGCGCTCTGCTTGTCCTGGTGCCAGCTGGTGTTGCTGTAGCGGTCGATGCCGGCGAGGGTGAACCGGAAGCCGGTGTCGGCGGCCTCGGGCGCCTTGGCGCCGGAGAAGCTGGCGTTCATCACCGCGACCTGCTGCTGCACCTGGCTGTCGGTGACGTCGCCGCCGCCGTTCGCGTCGCGCATCACGTGGACGTGGACCGGCACGGTGGTCGACGCGCGGGTCCCGGCCCGCTCCTGCTCGAGGGCGCGGTCGAGACGACGCCGGAAGTCGGCCTCGATGCGCTCCTGCTCCAGGGAGTCGATGGCGCGGTGGTCACGCACGTGCCGCCCGCCGCGGGCGGCGGCCGCCTCGTCGTGGGCGTGGGTGTCGGCGACCACGCACTCGCGGGCGACGTCGCCGACCGTCATCGCCTGGGCCGGCGAGGCGAGGCCGACGGCCAGGGTGGTGGCGAGCAGCGCGCCGGGGCCGAGCGTGGCGGCGGCGAGCCGCAGGTGGTGCGAGATGCCCATGGGTGGGGGTGTCCGTCCGTGCCGGGCCGGCGGGGGGTCGCGGCCGAGTCATCGGATCGTGCACCAGCCGCGGCGGCCCGTCGCCGGCGGCGGTGGCCCAGCTTCGTGCAATGCACGAAGTCGCAGCACCCGCCCCCGGGTCGGGCCTGGGCGGGCCTCAGGACCAGGCGGCGACGATGCCGAGGACGTCGGCGAGGTCGTGGGCGACCGCGTCGGGCACGCCCTCGGTGTGGCCGACCTGGTCGACCGGGATGGTGCTGTGCGGCACGTGCACGGCCCGCATCCCGGCCTGCTGGGCGCCCCACACGTCGTCGAAGAGCCGGTCGCCGACGTACACCGCACGCGCCGGGTCGTCGACGCCCACGGCGTCGAGCGCCGCGCGGAAGGCGTGGGGCGACGGCTTGGTCCAGGCGATCTCGCACGAGTACACGTCGCCGTCGACCAGGTCGAGCACGCCGTCGCGGGCGAAGAACCCGCGGTGCCAGGCCCGCGGCCAGATGGTGTTGGACAGCACGCCGACCCGGACGCCGGCCTCGCGCAGCGCGGTCCACAGCGGCCCCACCGCGGGGTCGGTCTGCGTGTGGGGCTCCCAGAACTCGCGGTAGGCCGCCAGCATGTCCGGGTCGTGCTCGAGGCCGGCCTCGGTGAACAGGTCGGCCACGGTGGAGCTGCGCTGGAGGTCGCGGCTGCGCCCCCACACGTTCGCGCCGGCGCGGTGCAGCCGCTCGGCGTGCACCTCCACCGGGTGCTCGGAGCCGGTCACGGCCTGCGCCAGGGCCAGCGACTCGGCGTGGAAGTCCACGTCGTGCCAGCGGGTGAGCGTGCCGCCCCAGTCGAAGACGACGGCGTCGACCGCCACGGAGGGCCTCAGGCCCGCACGAGGCGGACGAGGTGGTCGACCACCTGCTCGGCGGCGACGTCCTCGCGGGCGCCGCTGGCGCGGTCGCGCACCTCGACGGTGCCGGTCTCGCCCAGGCTGCGCCCGACGACCACGATGGTCGGCACGCCGATGAGCTCGGCGTCCTTGAACTTCACCCCGGGGCTCACCTTGCCGGTGCGGTCGTCGTGGAGCACGTCGAGCCCGTGGGACGACAGCTCCGTGGCGATGCGGTCGGCAGCGGCCAGCACGGCCTCGTCCTTGCCCGCGGCCACGACGTGGACGTCGGCAGGGGCCACCTCGCGCGGCCAGCACAGCCCCGACCCGTCGAGGGTGCCCTCGGCGATCGCGGCCACCGCGCGGGTGACACCGACGCCGTAGGACCCCATGGTGACGGTGACCAGCTTGCCGTTCTCGTCGAGCACCTGCAGGCCGAGGGCCTCGGCGTACTTGCGCCCCAGCGCGAAGATGTGGGCCATCTCGATGCCGCGGGCGGTCTCCAGGACGCCGTCGTCGCACACGGGGCAGGCGTCGCCGTCGCGCACCTCCGCGGCCTCGATGGTGCCGTCGGGGGTGAAGTCGCGCCCGGCGACCAGGTCGAGCACGTGCCGGCCGTCGACGTCGGCGCCGGTGACCCAGCGGGTGCCCTCCACCACGCGGGGGTCGACGAGGTAGCGGATGCCGGACACGCCCTCCTCGCCGAGGACGCCGGGGCCGAGGTAGCCCTTGACCAGCTCGGGGTGGGCGGCGAACTCCGCCTCGCCGAACGGCTCGACCTCGATCGGCTCGAGCTGGCCCTCCAGGCGCTTCTGGTCGACCTCGCGGTCACCGGGCAGGCCGATGGCCAGCGGCTCGCGGGTGCCGTCGGGGTGCTTGAGCACGACCAGCACGTTCTTCAGGGTGTCGGCGGCGTGCCACGCCCGGTCGGCGCGGGGGTGGGCCTGGTCGAGGTGGGCGACCAGGGTGTCGATGGTGGGGGTGCCGGGGGTCTCCTCGGCGTGGGCGGCCGGGGCGTCGTCGTAGGCCACGGGCAGCGGCGCGCGCACCTGCACGGCCTCCACGTTGGCGGCGTAGTCGCAGGTCGTGCACCGCACGTAGGTGTCCTCGCCGACCTCGGCCTTGGCCAGGAACTCCTCCGAGCGCGAGCCGCCCATGGCACCCGACGTCGCCTTGACCACGACGTAGTCGAAGCCGAGCCGGTCGAACATGCGGACGTAGGCGTCGCGGTGGGCCTGGTAGCTCACCTCGAGGCCGGCGTCGTCGACGTCGAAGGAGTAGGAGTCCTTCATGGTGAACTCGCGCCCGCGCAGCAGGCCCGCCCGGGGGCGCGCCTCGTCGCGGTACTTGGTCTGCACCTGGTAGATCGAGAGCGGCAGGTCCTTGTAGGAGGAGTACAGGTCCTTCACCACGAGGGTGAACATCTCCTCGTGGGTGGGGCCGAGCAGGTAGTCGGCGCCCTTGCGGTCCTTGAGGCGGAAGATGCCGTCGCCGTACTCGGTCCAGCGGCCGGTCGCCTCGTAGGGCTCGCGGGGCAGCAGCGCCGGGAAGCTGAGCTCCTGGGCGCCGATGGCGTCCATCTCCTCGCGCACCACGGCCTCGACCCTGCGCAGCACGCGCAGGCCCAGCGGCAGCCAGCTGTAGATGCCGGGGGCGGCGCGGCGGATGTAGCCCGCCCGCACCAGCAGCCGGTGGCTCGGCACCTCCGCGTCGGCGGGGTCGTCCCGCAGGGTGCGCACGAACAGGCTCGACATCCGCAGGATCATGGGCGCCAGCGTAGGGGTGGGCCCACCGGCGCGACGAACCCGTTACCGCCCGTGGGCGGGTCAGCGCCCGCGGGCCACCTTCAGCGCGACGCGCACGAGCTCGGCCTGCAGGGGCAGCCGCGCGAGCGTGCCGAGGCGCAGGGCGGTGCTGCGCGAACGACGGGCGTCCTGCGCCATCTTCACGTTGCCCGGGAACACCGCGACCAGCAGGGCCGCGCTGGCCCAGCCGGCGGCCGGGCGGGTGGCGGGGTGGGCCAGGCCGGCGGCGCAGACCAGCTCGGCGACGCCGCTGGCGGCGATGACCTCGCGGTGGGCCGGCACCCACGACGGCATCAGCGGCGCGAACGTCGCGGGACGCACCAGGTGCACGACTCCGCTGGTCACGAACGCCCCGGCGAGGAGCCTGGCGGTCAGGGGCAGCGGCGCGGCGGTGGTGGGCACGCGCCGAGGCTAGTCGGTGGACCGCCCGGTGCGGACTCTCGTCCCCGGACCGGGCGCCGACCCGTCTGCCCGGCCGGGTCAGTACATGACGGTGGAGAACCGGGCGGTCTCCTCGAAGCCGACCCGGGCGTACGCACGGCGTGCCGCGTCGTTCCACTCGTTGACGTACAGCGACACCGTGGGGGCCACCTCGGCGCGCACGAGCTCGGAGACCGCCGCCATGCCGCTGACCGCGAGGCCCTCGCCGCGGCGCTCCGGGGCCACCCACACGCCCTGCACCTGCGCGGCGTGCGGCGAGGCGCAGGCCACCTCGGCCTTGAACACCAGCCTGCCGGCGTCGTCGAACCGGGCGAACGACCAGCCGCGGCTGACCAGCTGGGTGACCCGGGCGCGGTAGAGGTCGGCTCCCCCGCCCTGCTCGGGCGAGACCCCCACCTCTTCGGTGTACATCGCCACGCACGCGGGGTAGAGCTCGGCGAGGTCGTCGCGGGTGGTGCGGCGCACCAGGGGGTCGGGTGCGACGTCGGGGGCGCGGGCCAGCTCGAGGTGGGGCTGGCGCCAGCGGGCCTCCCGCGGGCGGCCCCACGCCGAGGCGACCTCCTGCCAGAAGGCCTCGACGGCGTCGTGCGGGCCCACGACGGTCGAGACGCTGCGCCCGCGGGCCATCGCCCGCTCGGCGAAGGCCCGGGCGTCGTCGACCGTGGCGCTGATCGGCACCAGGTTGGCGCCCACGTGGCACGCCGCGACCAGGTCGCCGTCGCTGAAGCGGCCCCACACCTCGCCGCCCAGCCAGCGCGGCTCCAGGTTGGTCGTGCGAGCGCGGTAGTCGGCGAACACGTTGACCACCGGGTCGCGCTCGACGAGCCCGAGGAAGTCGGGCAGGTCGGCAGGCCCCAGGGGGCGCACGCCGTGGCGGGTGGTCAGCACGCGCCGAGCCTACGGCCACCGCGGCCGGCGCCGCAGCGCTGCCGGGGTGGGGGTCACAGGGAGTCGAGGACGGCGCGGCGGCGCTCGTCGTGCTCCTGGTCGGTGATCAGCCCCTGGTCACGCAGGTCGGCGAGGCGGCGCAGCCGCTCGGCGGGTCCGGGCACGCCGACGTCCGGCGGCGGTGGGGCCGCGGCGCCGGAGGGCTCCGCGCCGGGGCGGCGCAGGCTCGCGGCGAGGTAGGTGGCGTCGAGGCCGTCCTGGCTGACCAGGGTCATCATCGCCGCGTCGCGCTCGTCGAGGCCGGCCTCGCGCGCCATCCGGCGCGCCACCGACATCCGCCACATCGCACCGACGACCGCCGCGACGATCCCCAGCACGAGCAGCAGCGCGACAGCGCCACCGACGCCGGAGCCGGGCTGACCCACCTGGTCGACGTACGTCGACTGCCACTTCCCGTCGACCAGGGTGCACTCGCTCACCTGGCCCGAGACGTCGGTGGTGGCGCACCACGCAGGCGGCCGGTCGGGGTCGGGGGTGCGCCCGCCGCTCGACCCGACCACGGCCCCGAGCCCGCTCCACGTCATGGCGACACCGTAGGGGACGCCGGCCGCCTGCGGGGCCGCATCCGCACCGGGCACTTCCCCGGCGGGCAGGTCAGCTGACGCTGACCTCGGCGGAGGCGCCGTCGACGGCCTCCATGCCCTCGGCGATGCGCATGGCCTCCTCGATCAGGGTCTCCACGATCTGGGCCTCCGGCACGGTCTTGACGACCTCGCCGCGCACGAAGATCTGGCCCTTGCCGTTGCCGGAGGCCACCCCGAGGTCGGCCTCGCGGGCCTCGCCCGGGCCGTTGACGACGCAGCCCATCACCGCGACGCGCAGCGGCACCTCCATGCCCTCGAGGCCCGCGGTGACCTCCTCGGCGAGCTTGTAGACGTCGACCTGGGCCCGCCCGCAGCTGGGGCACGACACGATCTCGAGCTTGCGGGGGCGCAGGTTCAGCGACTGCAGGATCTGGATGCCGACCTTGACCTCCTCGACCGGCGGCGCCGACAGCGACACCCGGATGGTGTCGCCGATGCCCTGGCTGAGCAGCGCACCGAACGCCGTGGCCGACTTGATGGTGCCCTGGAAGGCGGGGCCGGCCTCGGTGACGCCGAGGTGCAGCGGCCAGTCGCCGGCCTGGGCGAGCAGCTCGTAGGCGCGCACCATGATCACGGGGTCGTTGTGCTTCACCGAGATCTTGAAGTCGTGGAAGTCGTGCTCCTCGAAGAGGCCGGCCTCCCAGACGGCCGACTCGACCAGCGCCTCGGGCGTGGCCTTGCCGTACTTGTCCATGATCCGCTTGTCGAGGCTGCCGGCGTTGACGCCGATGCGGATGGAGGTGCCGCGGTCCTTGGCGGCCCGGGCGATCTCCTTGACCTGGTCGTCGAACTTGCGGATGTTGCCGGGGTTCACCCGCACCGCCGCGCAGCCGGCGTCGATCGCGGCGTAGACGTACTTGGGCTGGAAGTGGATGTCGGCGATCACCGGGATCTGCGAGTGCTGCGCGATCTCGGCCAGCGCGTCGGCGTCGTCCTGGCTCGGGCACGCCACCCGCACGATGTCGCAGCCCGTGGCGGTGAGCTCGGCGATCTGCTGGAGCGTGGAGTTGACGTCGGAGGTGAGCGTCGTCGTCATCGACTGCACCGAGACCGGCGACTGGCTGCCGACCCCCACCGAGCCCACCTTGATCTGGCGGGTCTGGCGGCGCGGCGCGAGCACGGGCGGCGGCGCCGCGGGCATGCCCAGGTTGATCTCGGTCATGGCCCCAGGCTACTGCGGCCCCCCGCGCCCCCACCCCGCGGCGCCGGGCGTCGTCGGCCTGGTGGTGGTGGTGGTCGTGGTGGTGGTGGTGGTGGTGGGTCGGTGGCGGGGGTGTGCGTCATGCGAATCGTGGATGCGACCCCACGGTTCGTATGACGTCCCCCATGTCCGGTCGCTGCCGGGGCCACCGCGGGTGCGTCATGCGAATCGTGGAGGCGACGCCACGTTTCGTATGACGTCTGCCCCTGGGCCCGCGATCGCAGCCTCCGCGGGTGGGTCAGGCCGCGTCGCGGCCCCAGCCGGCCTGCTCGAGCGCGGTGCGCACCTGGCCGAAGAACTCGTCGGGGCGCAGTCGCAGGCCGAGCAGCGGGAGTCGCAGGACGACGTCGCCCGCGAGCGCCAGGGAGTTCTGCCGCAGTGCATCGGTCACCACGGCATCGGCCCAGGTGTGGTGGATGCCGTCGACCTCGACGACGAGGTGCCACTCGGGCCAGTGGAGGTCGAGGTAGTAGCGGCCCCGGGCGTCACGCCGCAGCACCTGCCGCTGCGGAGCGGGCAGTCCCCGGCGCCTCAGCTCGCGGGCCACGTCGACCTCGCCGAGCGACCGTGCGCCGTCGAGCAGCTCGTTGACGAGCTCGTGGAGCAGCAGCCGGCGTGGGTCGCGGCGTACCCGCAGGGCCTGCTCCGCGAGCGCGGCCGGTGTCACCAGGCCTTGCTGCACGGCGGCGGTGACGAGGTGCACGGCCTGGCGCTCGCTGCGGGCCCACAGCACGGCGCGGACCGCCGCGACGTCGGCACGGGTACGCCGCGGGCCCACGCCCGGCGCCACGTCGTCGGCCTCCCACCGGCGCGTCTGGCGGACGTCGAACCGGCGGGTGCGGCGCACCCGCGCCCCTCGCGGCACCGTCACCCGGATCCGACCCACCTCGAAGCGCTCGAGCCCCGCCGCGACCAAGGCCGCCGACCCGTCGAGCATCGCCCGCGGTCCGCCCTGGAGGACGGCCGCCCACATCAGGGCGTCGAAGGACAGCTCGGCGTTGTGCAGGCACACCGACTGGTCGCCTACCCGTTGCCACCGGCGGGCCCGCAGCTCGCCGCTGACCTGCCAGCGCGTGACGCCGGCGTCGTACAGCTGTCGCCGCGACACGACGCCGTGCTGCACGGCGCCCAGCGCGCGCACCCGGCGGGCGGGGGGCGAGTCGTCGCGCAGCGGTCTGGCCATGGGCCGAGGATCACCGGCTCGGCCGGCTCGCCGCGGCTCGGCGCGGACCCGTTGTGGACGACCGCGCTGGACCGCCGGGCGTGCGGTGCTCGTGGTCCTCGCTGCGGCCCACGACCGGGTGGGGGCCGGACGTCATACGAATCGTGGGTGCGACCCCACCGTCCGTATGACGCACCCCGCAGGCCGCGCCAGCCCGCAGCCGGACGTCATACGAATCGTGGATGCGACCCCACCGTTCGTATGACGCAAGCCCCGGCCCCGCCCGCGACCGAGGGCGCGGCGGGTCAGAAGGGGGTGTCGACGGGCGCGACGAGGTCGCCGACGATCAGCACCACGCCCATCACCAGCATCGCCATGGCCACGACGTAGGCGACGGGGAGCAGCTTGGCGGCGTCGACGTACCCGGGGTCGGGACGGCGGCGCAGGCGGGCCACGCCGCGGCGCACGGCCTCCCAGAGCGCGCTGGCGATGTGGCCGCCGTCGAGCGGGAGCAGCGGGATGAAGTTGAAGACGCCGATGAAGAAGTTGAACCCGGCCACCAGGGAGGCCACGAAGACCACCTTGTCGGTGCTGGGGATCTCCTCGGCCGAGCTGACCTCGCCGGCGATGCGGCCGCCGCCGACGATGCTCACGGGGCTGTCGTCGGCGCGGTCCTCGAGCCCGACGATGGCCTGGCCGACGTCCCAGACCTTGACCGGCAGCGTGACGAGGGCCTGCACGGTGTCGACGAACATCCCGCCCATCTCGCGCAGGGTGTAGATCGGCCCGCCGGTGGTGGTGACCACCTCGACGGCCGGGGTGACCCCGAGGAAGCCGACCTGGCGCAGGGCGGTGTCGGTGGCGGAGGTGGGCCGCGCCTCGACGGTGGTGCTGGTGGTGCCGCTCAGCTGCTCGCCGTCGCGCTGGTAGCCGATCACGGCGTCGCCGTCGGCGTTGTCGCGGATCAGCTCGCGCAGCTGGTCCCAGCTGGTGACGGCGGTGCCGTTGAAGGAGGTGACGACGTCACCGGGGCGCAGCCCGGCCTCGGCGGCGGGGCTGGCGGGATCGGCGGGGGTGCACGCGCGCTCGCCGTCGGCGTAGGGCACGACGCAGGCGGCGACCGTCTCGATGACCGGGGCGCCGGCCTGCGGCTCGACGCTCTGCTGGCCGTAGGTGGAGAAGATCGCCCAGAACAGGCCGAACGCGATGAGGATGTTGACCGTGGGGCCGCCGGCCATCACCACGACCTTCTTCCACCAGGCCATCTTGTAGAACAGCCGCGCGTCGTCCTCGGGGCGTACCAGCTCCCACTCGGCGGCTCGCGCGTCGGAGATGAGCTGGGTGAACATGCCGGTGTTGGACTTGCGCACCCGTGTGACGGTCGTGCCGTCGGCGTCGTGGGTGACCTCGTCGGCCAGCTGCGCCGCGCCGGGCGGCAGCATGCCGACGATCTTCACGTAGCCGCCGAGCGGGATGGCCTTGACGCCGTACTCGGTCTCGCCGACCTGCCTGCTCCACACGGTGGGCCCGAAGCCGATGAAGTACTGGGTGACCTTCCCGCCGAACTTCTTCGCGGGGATCATGTGGCCGAGCTCGTGCAGGCCGATCGAGGCCAGGATGGCCACGAAGAACACCACCACGCCGAGGATGTAGAGCAGGGCGGTCGTCATCGGCGTCCTTCGATCGCGGAGCGAGCGGTCTCGCGGGCCCAGGTGTCGGCCGCGAGCACGTCGTCGAGGGTGAGCTGGTGGCCCGAGCCTACGTCGTGGCGCCGCAGCACCTCGGCCACGACGTCGACGATGCGGGTGAACCCGAGCCGACCCCGGCGGAACGCCTCCACGCACTCCTCGTTGACGGCGTTGTAGACCGCCGGCGCGGTCAGGCCGAGCGCGGCGGCCTCCCGGGCCACCGACACCGCGGGGAAGGCGTCGTCGTCGAGGGGGTCGAAGCGCCAGGTCTGCGCGGTGGTCCAGTCGACGGCCGGGGCGGTGTCGGGCACCCGGTCGGGCCAGGCCAGCCCCAGCGCGATCGGGATGGCCATCGTCGGCGGGCTCGCCTGCACCAGCGTCGAGCCGTCGGTGAACTCCACCATCGAGTGCACGACGCTCGTGGGGTGCACCACCACCTCGATGCGCTCGAGGGGGACGCCGAACAGCAGGTGGGCCTCGATCACCTCCAGCCCCTTGTTGACCAGGGTGGCGGAGTTGATCGTGATGACCGGGCCCATCGACCAGGTGGGGTGGTCGAGCGCCTGCTCGGGGGTCACCTCGGCCAGCTCGGCCCGGCTGCGGCCGCGGAACGGGCCGCCGCTGGCGGTGAGCACCAGCTTGCGCACCTCGTGGGCCGCTCCCCCGCGCAGGCACTGCGCGATCGCGGAGTGCTCGGAGTCGACCGGCACCACCTGGCCCGGCGCGGCCCGCTCGAGCACCAGCGGCCCGGCCATCACCAGCGACTCCTTGTTGGCCAGCGCCAGGGTCGTGCCGGCGTCGAGCGCGGCCAGCGTCGGGCGCAGCCCCACCGCGCCGGTGATGCCGTTGAGCACGACGTCGGCCGGCATGCCCGCCGCCTCCACCGAGGCGGCCTCGCCCAGGCCGCTGTACGCCGGCGCGAGCTCGGCGACCTGCTGGGCGAACAGCTCGGGCTGCGAGCCGCCGGCGGTCAGCCCGACCACGCGGAACCGGTCGGGGTGGGCGCGCACGAGGTCGACCGCCTGGGTGCCGATGGACCCGGTCGACCCGAGGATGACGATGTCGCGGCGCTTCACGCCGGTCAGTGTCGCAGCCCCCGCCCCCCGCACCGGCCGGGGCCGCTCAGGCCGTGGCGGCGAACGCCTCGGCGACGACGTCGAAGGCCTCCTGGAGCAGCTCGTCGGAGATCGACAGCGGCGGCAGGAACCGGAACACGTTGCCCCACGTGCCGCAGGTCAGCACCACGACGCCGTTGCGGTGGCACCACGAGGCGACCGCGGCGGTGCGCGCGGCGTCGGGGGTGGTGGTGCCGGGCTCGCACAGCTCGATCGCCATCATCGCGCCGCGGCCCCGGATGTCGGCGACCACGGCGTGCTCGGCGGCCAGCGCGGTGAGCCGCTCCTGCATGAGGGCCCCCACCGCGCGGGCGCGGCCGACGAGGTCGTGCTCGCGCATCTCCTCGAGCGCGCCGAGGGCGGCCGCGCAGGCCAGCGGGTTGCCGCCGTACGTGCCGCCGAGGCCGCCGGCGTGCACGGCGTCCATCAGCTCGGCGCGGCCGGTCACCGCGGCCAGCGGCAGGCCGCCGGCGATGCCCTTGGCGGTGGTGACCAGGTCGGGCACGACGCCCTCGTGGTCGCTGGCGAACCAGTCGCCGGTGCGGCAGAAGCCCGACTGGATCTCGTCGGCCACCAGCACCACGTCGTTGGCGGTGCACCACGCAGACAGCGCGGGCAGGAAGCCGGCCGCCGGGACGACGAACCCGCCCTCGCCCTGCACCGGCTCGATCACGACGCAGGCCAGGTTGGCGGCGCCGACCTGCTTCTCGATGACGTCGATCGCCCGGGCGGCGGCGTCCTCGCCGGAGAGCCCGTCGCGGAAGGGGTAGGACATCGGCGCGCGGTAGACCTCGCCGGCGAACGGGCCGAAGCCGTGCTTGTAGGGCATGTTCTTGGCGGTCATCGCCATCGTGAGGTTGGTGCGGCCGTGGTAGGCGTGGTCGAAGACCACCACCGCGTCCTTGCCGGTCGCGGCGCGGGCGATCTTCACCGCGTTCTCCACCGCCTCGGCGCCCGAGTTGAACAGCGCCGACTTCTTCGCGTGGGCGCCGGGCGTGAGCTCGGCGAGGGCCTGCGCGACGTCGACGTACCCGTCGTAGGGGGTGACCATGAAGCAGGTGTGGGTGAAGGCCTGCACCTGCTCGGTGACGTTGCGGACCACCGCGGGCGCGGCGTTGCCGACGGTGGTGACCGCGATGCCCGAGCCGAGGTCGATCAGGGAGTTGCCGTCGACGTCGACCACCACGCCGCCACCGGCGGCGACCACGAAGACCGGCAGGGTCGTGCCGACCCCGTCGGCGACGTAGGCCTTCTTGCGCTCGAGTCGCTCGAGAGAGGCCGGGCCCGGGATCGCGGTCACCAGCCGGCGCTCCTGCGGGAGCCCTGCACTGGTCGGGCCGGCCGGGCTGGTGCTGCTGGTCGGGCGGTGCTGCTGGGTGTCGGTCACGAGTCCATCTCCTTGGTCCCCCACGGGCTGCCGTAGGCCGTGAGCAGGTCGAGGAAGGGTACGGCGTCGAAGGCCTCCGGGCCCAGCACGCCCACCCCCTGCCACACGCCGGTGGCCAGCAGCTCGAGCGCGACGACGGGGTTGACCGCGGTCTGCCACACAACGCACTGGTGGCCGTACTCCTGCATCGTCCACGCGTTGTCGACCACGTGGTAGAGGTACGTCGAGCGCGGCGCGCCGTCCTTGCCACGGCCGGTGACCCACAGCCCCGCGCAGGTCTTGCCGCGCATGCGGGGACCGACGGTGGCGGGGTCGGGCAGCACCGCGGCGACGACGTCGCGAGGGCTGACCAGCACGCCCTTCACGCTGACGGGCTCGGTGCGGTCGAGGCCCAGGGTGTGCAGCGACTTCAGCAGGCCGATGAGCTCCTCGCCGAGGCCGTACTTGAACGTCGCCCGCTGGCAGTCGATCCAGCGCGGCATGAGGAGCACCTCCTCGTGCTCGACGTTGACGCACTCCACCGGCCCGATGCCCTCGGGGAAGTCGAAGACCTCCGGCTCGCTGAACGGCGCGGTGGTCGACCACTGCCCGTCGCGCCAGACCACCGGGGGGTTCAGGCACTCCTCGATGGTGGTCCACATGGAGAACGACGGCGCGAAGACCTCGTTGCCGTCGTCGTCGGTGACCACCAGGTTGGCGCCGTCGCGGGTCCCGAGCTCCTCGATCTCGCTGAACAGGTGGTCGGCGGCGTAGCGGGCGAACACGTCGGAGAGCCCCGGCTCCACCCCCATGCCGACCAGCGCCAGCCGGCCCGCGGCCTCCCACTCGCCGGCCACCGCGAACTGCTCGTCACCGAGCTTGACCCCGCACTTCTCGTACGGCGCCTCGGGGTGGGGCCGCGACAGCGACATCGCCATGTCGAGGTAGTCGGCGCCCGCGGCGTACGCGCCCTCGAAGACCGGCATGTCGAAGACCGGGTCGACGGCGTTCATCACGTGGGTGATCCGGTGCTCGCGACACAGCGCCGTCACCGAGGCGGCGTCGGAGGCGTCGACGCGGGTGGCGGAGTAGCGGTCGTCGCCGGCGGCGGCCGCCACCGCGCGGGACTCGTCGTGGTCGGCGACCACGACGGCCTCGAAGAAGTCGCGGCGCGCGGCGATGGCGGCGAACGCCGAGCCCACGCCCCCCGCGCCGACGAGCAGGATGCGCATGGGCCTACTCACCGATGTGGCTCATCACGTGCTTGATGCGCGTGTAGTCCTCGAGGCTGTAGGCCGAGAGGTCCTTGCCGTAGCCGGAGTGCTTGAACCCGCCGTGGGGCATCTCGGAGACGAACGGGATGTGGGTGTTGATCCACACCACGCCGAAGTCGAGGCGCTTCGACATGCGCATCGCCCGGCCGTGGTCGGCGGTCCACACCGACGACGAGAGCCCGTACTGCGTGCCGTTGGCCCAGCGCAGCGCCTCGGCCTCGTCGGTGAAGCGCTGCACCGTGATGACCGGGCCGAAGATCTCGGTCTGCACCTGCTCGTCGTCCTGGCGCAGCCCCGAGACCACGGTGGGCTCGTAGAAGTAGCCGCGCTCCCCCTGGCGCGCCCCGCCGGTCTGCAGCGCGGCGTGGTCGGGCAGGCGGTCGACCATCCCGGACACGCGGGCGAGCTGGTCGGCGTTGTTGAGCGCGCCGTAGAGCACGTCCTCGTCGTCGGGCGGGCCGGTGCGGGTGCCGCGAGCGGCCTCGGCGAGCGCGGCGACGAACTCGTCGTGCACGCCGGGCGCCACCAGCACGCGGGTGGCGGCGGTGCAGTCCTGCCCGGCGTTGAAGTAGCCGGCCTCGGCGATCGCGGCCGCGGCCCTGGCCACGTCGGCGTCGTCGAAGACCACCACGGGTGCCTTGCCGCCGAGCTCGAGGTGCACCTTCTTCAGGTCGGCGGCCGCGGCCCCGGCGACCTCCATGCCGGCGCGGACGGAGCCGGTGATCGACACCATCTGTGGGGTGGGGTGCTCGATGAGCCGGCGACCGGTGTCGCGGTCGCCGCACACGACGTTCAGCACGCCCGGCGGCAGGAACTCCTGCGCCAGCTCGGCGAGCAGCACGGAGGTGGCGGGCGTGGTGTCGCTGGGCTTGAGGACGACGGTGTTGCCCGCGGCCAGCGCCGGGGCGATCTTCCAGATCATCATCATCAGCGGGTAGTTCCACGGGGTCACCTGCCCGATGACCCCGATCGGCTCGCGCCGGATCCACGAGGTGTGGTCGGCGAGGTACTCCCCCGCCGAGCGGCCCTCGAGCATCCGCGCGGCGCCGGCGAAGAAGCGGAAGTGGTCGACGCCGATCGGCAGCTCCTCGGTGGCGGTGAGCCCGAGCGGCTTGCCGGTGTCCTGCGACTCCACCCGCACGAACTCGTCGCTGCGGGCCTCCAGGGCGCCGGCGATGCCGAGCAGGGCGGTCATCCGCTCCTGCGGGGTGGTCTCGCCCCACGTCTCGAACGCGCGGTCGGCGGCGGCGTACGCGCGCTCGACGTCCTCGGCGCCGGAGAGCGGGGCGGCGGCGTACACCTCGCCGGTGGAGGGGTCCTCGACGTCGTACGTCGCCCCGCTCACCGCCGCGACGAGCTCACCGTTGACGACGTTGCTGAAGGTCTGGTCGGCCATGGCCACACCCTAGACACCGATCGACGGAATCTGTAGGCCGACGGGCGTTTCGGTGCGGGATCAATCGTTTCAGGCGCCTCAGGCCACGAAGACGCACGTCCCGTCGACCCAGGTCGACACCACGCGCGCCTCCCCCACCTCCTGCGGCGGTCCCAGGAACGGGTCGCGGTCGAGCACCACGAGGTCGGCCACGGCGCCCACCGCGACGGTGCCGGCCCCGACGTCGTCACGGTGGTTCACCCACGCGCTGCCCGAGGTGTACGCCGCCATGGCGGTGGTCAGGTCGAGGGCCTGCTCGGGCAGGAACTGCTCGTTGCCCCCGCGCCCGGCCTCGCCGCGCGCCCACCGGTTGACCGCGACGTGGATCGCTTGGAGGGGGTCGGGCGTGGAGACCGGCCAGTCACTGCCGGCCACCAGCCGTGCGCCGCTGCGGTGGAGGTCCCCGAAGGGGTACTGCCACCGCGCCCGCTCAGGGCCGATGAACGGCAGCGTCAGCTCGAGCATCTGCTCGTCGAGGCAGGCCCACAGCGCCTGCACGTTGGCGGCCACGCCGAGCTCGCCGAAGCGGGCGACGTCGTCGGGGTGCACCAGCTGCAGGTGGGCCACGTGGTGGCGCCCGCGGCGGCGCAGGTCGTCGTCGAGGGCGGCGAAGGCGTCGAGGGCCTCGCGCACTCCCCGGTCGCCGATGCCGTGCACGTGCACCTGGAAGTCGGCGGCCGCCAGTGCGGCGACGTACGACACCAACGCGCGGGGGTCGACGAAGGAGTGCCCGCTGTTGACGGTGGCGTGGCCGCAGCGGTCGAGGTACGGCGCGGTCAGCGCGGCCGAGCCGTTCTCGGCCACGCCGTCCTGCATCACCTTCACGCTGGTGGCGCGGAACCGGCCGTGGCTGTAGGCCTCGCGGCGCGCCACGAGCTCGGGCAGCTGCTCCAGGCCGCGCTCGCGGTCCCACCACAGCGCGCCGACGACGTGGGCGGTGAGGTCGCCGCGGCGGGCCGCGCGCAGGTACGTCGGGCCCGGGTCGTCCATGCCGGCGTACGCCCCGATGATGGCGTCCTGCCAGCCGGTCACCCCGACCGAGTGCAGGTAGGCCTGGCCGGCCAGCAGCGCGGCGTCGTACTCCGCCTCCGAGACCGGCGGCAGGTGGCGGGTGACCACGCCCATCGCCGCCTCGTGGAGGGTGCCGGTCGGCCGGCCCCGGGCGTCGCGCTCGAAGCGCCCGTGGGGCGGGTCAGGGGTGTGCGCGTCGACGCCGGCCAGCCGCAGGGCCGCGGAGTTGACCCAGGCGCCGTGGTGGTCGCGGTTGGGCAGCAGCACGGGCCGGTCGGGCACGACCGCGTCGAGGTCGGCGGCGCTCGGCGTGCCGCCGGGGAAGGCCGCCATGGCCCAGCCGCCGCCGAGCACCCAGGGCAGGTCGGGGTGCGCGGCGGCGTACGCGCCGACGGCGTCGAGGTACTCCTCCCGCGTGCGCAGCGCGGACAGGTCGCAGCGCACCCGCTCCAGGCCGCCCTGCACGGCGTGCACGTGGGCGTCGACGAACCCCGGGGCGAGCAGCCCGCCGGCGAGGTCGACCACCTGCGCCCCGCGGGGCGCCGCGCCCCCGACCTGCACCACCACGCCGTCGCGCACGACGACCGCGCCGACGTCGCCGCGGTGGTGGTGGCCGTCGAAGAGCTGGCCCCGGACGAAGGCGGTGACGGTCATGGCTGCAGTGAAGCAGACCCCGCGGGGTCGCTGCGGAGCGTCTCGGGACGACGGATTCGGTGTCGTTTCGCGCTGAACACCACCGATTCCGCTTGCACGAGCGCCTGTCGCAGCCGCATCATGGCGACATGCTCCCCGACTACGACCACCTGCAGCAGGCCGCCAAGGACCACCTGTGGATGCACTTCACCCGCCACGGCTCCTACGCGTCGGCCGACGTGCCGATGATCGTGCGCGGCGAGGGCGCCTACATCTACGACGCCAAGGGCCGCCGCTACCTCGACGGCCTCGCCGGGCTGTTCGTCAGCCAGCTCGGCCACGGCCGCACCGACCTCGCGCAGGCCGGCGCCGCGCAGGCCGCGGAGCTGGCGTTCCACCCGCTGTGGTCCTACGCCCACCCGAGCGCGGTGCGGCTGGCCGAGCGGGTGGCGGCGTACGCCCCCGGTGACCTCAACCGGGTCTTCTTCACCAGCGGCGGCGGGGAGGCCGTGGAGAGCGCGTGGAAGCTGGCGAAGAACTACTACAAGCTCACCGGCCGCCCGATGAAGCACAAGGTGATCAGCCGCACCATCGCCTACCACGGCACCACCCAGGGGGCGCTGTCGATCACCGGGCTGCCGGCGCTCAAGCAGCAGTTCGAGCCGCTGGTGCCCTCGACGTTCCGGGTGCCGAACACCAACGCCTACCGCGCGCCCGCCCACGCCCTCGGTCCCAGCGGCGACGACGTCGAGGCGTTCGGCCGGTGGGCCGCCGACCAGATCGCGGTGGCGATCGAGAACGAGGGTCCCGACAGCGTCGCGGCGGTCTTCCTGGAGCCCGTGCAGAACGCCGGCGGGTGCTTCCCGCCGCCGCCCGGCTACTTCCAGCGGGTGCGGGAGATCTGCGACCAGTACGACGTCCTGCTGGTCTCCGACGAGGTCATCTGCGCCTTCGGCCGCCTCGGACACATGTTCGGCGCCGAGCGCTACGACTACCAGCCCGACATCATCACCTGCGCCAAGGGCCTCACCTCGGGCTACGCCCCGCTCGGCGCGATGATCGCCTCGGACCGGCTGATGGAGCCGTTCCTGCACGGCTCCGAGTGGTTCGCCCACGGCTACACCTTCGGCGGCCACCCCGTCTCCTGCGCCGTGGCGCTGGCCAACCTCGACGCCTTCGAGAACGAGAAGGTGCTCGAGCACGTGCGGGCCAACGAGGGCGGCTTCCGCGCCACGCTGGAGAAGCTGAAGGACCTCCCGATCGTCGGCGACGTCCGCGGCGACGGGTACTTCTACGGCATCGAGCTGGTCAAGGACCGCGACACCAAGGAGTCGTTCGACGACGAGGAGAGCGAGCGGCTGCTCTACGGCTTCCTCTCCAAGACGCTGTACGCCGAGGGCCTCTACTGCCGCGCCGACGACCGCGGCGACCCCGTCATCCAGCTCGCTCCCCCGCTGATCTGCACCCAGGAGCACTTCGACGAGATGGAGCAGATCCTGCGCACCGTGCTCGAGAAGGCCTGGACGCACATCTGACGCCGTGCCCGCACGCGCGCCTCGGTGGTCGACGGCGAGGTGTGCCGGGGCAGGTTCCAGCGCGGGCTGCGGAGGTTGCGACACGGGCGCTGCGCGCCCTGCCGACCAACGAGCCCCGCCTCGTTGGTCGAGTGCCGAGGAGCGCCAGCGACGAGGTGTATCGAGACCACGCGACCGTCCGCTGGGACGCGACCCAGAGCGATTACCAGCGCAGGCTGCGGGGGCCTCGACACGGGCGCTGCGCGCCCTGCCGACCAACGAAAGGGACGGGCGCTGCGCGCCCTGACGACCACCGAACGGGGGGCCGGGTCAGGTGAGGGCGCGGGAGCGGCGGCGGCTGGCGAGCTCGGCGGCGACGACGATGGCCACCGAGAGAGCGAACATGACGGTGCCGACGACGTTGACCTGCATCGGCACCCCGCGCTGGCTGGCGCCCCAGACGTACATGGGGAAGGTGAGCTCGGTGCCGGCGTTGAGGTTGGTGATGATGAAGTCGTCGAAGGACAGCGAGAAGCTGAGCAGCGCCGCGCCGAGGATGCCGGGGAAGACCAGCGGGAACGTGACGCGCCAGAAGGTCTGCCAGGGCGTGGCGTAGAGGTCCATGGCGGCCTGCTCGAGGGAGTCGTCCATGCCGGCCAGGCGCGAGCGCACCGTCACCACGACGAACGACAGGCAGAACAGCACGTGGGCGATGAGGATCGTCCAGAAGCCCAGCTGCCCGGAGAAGCCCGACGCCACGAACAGCGCCAGCAGCGACGAGCCCAGCACGATCTCGGGGGCGGCCATCGGCAGGAAGATCAGCAGGTTGGACGCCGAGCGGCCGCGGAAGTCGTGGCGCACCAGCGCGAACGCCGCGAGCGTGCCGAGCAGGGTGGCGCCGAGGGTGGCCAGCACCCCGATGCGGATGCTCACCCACAGCGACTCGCACATCGAGGCGTCCTCGCACGGGTTGGCCCAGTTGTCGAGGGTGAAGGACTGGAAGGCGTAGACGTTGCGGGTGCCCTCGTTGAAGCTCATCAGCACGACGACCGCGATCGGCACGAACGTGTAGAGCAGCACGAGCAGGCCCAGCAGGAGCACGAGGTGCTCGCGCAGCCAGCGGCCAGCGGACGCGGAGTTCACAGCAGCTCCTCGGTGCCGGCGCGGCGCACGTAGATCAGGACCAGGACGACGATCAGCACCATCAGCACCATCGACAGCGCCGCCGCCGAGGGGTAGTCGCCGGCGTCGGTGAACTGGCCCTGGATGACGCTGCCGATGACCCGCTGGTTGGGGCTCCCGAGCAGCTGGGCGTTGATGTAGTCACCCGACGCCGGGATGAAGGTGAGCAGCGTCCCGGACACGACACCGGGCAGCGACAGCGGCCAGGTGACGCGCCAGAAGCCGACGAAGGGCCGGGCGTAGAGGTCGGCGGAGGCCTCGATCAGGCGGTGGTCGATCTTGTCGATGCTGGCGTAGAGCGGCAGCACCATGAACGGCAGGAAGTTGTAGGCGAGCCCGGCCACCACCGCCACCGGCGTGGCCAGCAGCCGGCCGTCGTCACCGAGCAGGTGCACCGTCTGCAGCGCGTCGACGACGAACCCGTCGTCGGCCAGGATCAGCTTCCACGACAGGGTGCGCAGCAGGAAGCTGGTGAAGAACGGCGCGATCACCAGCACCAGCAGCAGGTTCTTCCACCGCCCCGCCTTGAACGCGATCGCGTAGGCCAGCACGTAGCCCAGCACGAGGCAGATCAGGGTGGCGGCGGCGCCGTACATCAGCGCACGCAGCAGCGGCTGCCAGTACTCCCCCAGCGCGTCGACGTAGTTGCCGACCTCGTAGGTCATCTCGTAGCCGCGGAAGTCGGAGCCGCTGGGGTCGTACAGGCTGGTGGCGGCCAGCGAGTAGAACGGCACCACGAAGAACAGTGCTAGCCACACCACGGCCGGGGCGAGCAGGAGGTAGCCGGTCAGGCCGCGACGGCGACCGGTCGGGCTGCCGGGGTCGAGGGGCTCCTCGCCGCCGGCGTCGCCGTCGTCGGCGCGGGTCGACGTCGGCGGCGGCTGCACGCCCGCGGCGCTGGCCATCAGCGCCCGTCCCGCTGCGCGCCGGCGGTGGCGTCCTGGGCGGCGTCGAGGAGGAAGGCGTACTCGGGACGCCACGACAGCTCGACGCGCTCGCCGGTGGCGAACATCCGCTGGCGCCCGGTGTTCTGCGCGAACACCTGGAGCTCCTGGCCCCACGGCATCCGCACGAGGTACTGCGTGCTGACGCCGTTGAAGCTGACGTCGGTGACGACGCCGCCCGGGATCGTGTTGCCCGGGGCGTCCAGCTCGGCGCCCTCCTCGCCGATCAGCACCTTCTCGGGCCGGATGCCGATCCAGCCGGCGTCACCGGTGGTGTGGGTGCGGGTGGACGGCACCGACACGGTGATGCCGTGCATGTCGACGGTGGTGACGTCGGCGGCGCGCGCGATCACCCGGCCGGCGACGAGGTTGGACTGGCCGAGGAAGTTCGCCACGAACGTCGAGCGCGGGTTCTCGTACAGCTCGGCCGGGGCGCCCATCTGCTCGATGACGCCGGCGTTCATCACGGCCACGGTGTCGGCCATCGTCATGGCCTCCTCCTGGTCGTGGGTGACGTGGACGAAGGTGAGCCCCACCTCGGTCTGGATGCGCTTGAGCTCGATCTGCATGCCCCGGCGCAGCTTCAGGTCGAGGGCGCCCAGCGGCTCGTCGAGCAGCAGCACCTTCGGCTGGTTGATCAGGGCCCGGGCCAGGGCCACCCGCTGCTGCTGGCCGCCGGAGAGCTGCGCCGGCTTCTTGCGTGCCTGCGAGCCGAGCTCGACGAGGTCCAGCATCTCCGCGACCCGGGTCTTCACGTCGCCGCCGCCACGGCGGCGCAGGCCGAAGGCGACGTTCTCGAAGATGTCGAGGTGCGGGAAGAGCGCATAGCTCTGGAAGACGGTGTTGACCGGACGCCGGTAGGGCTTGGCCCAGGTGATGTCGTCCTCGCCCAGCGAGATCGTGCCGCTGGTGGGCGTCTCCAGCCCGGCGACCATCCGCAGCGTGGTGGTCTTGCCGCAGCCCGAGGGCCCCAGCAGCGCGAAGAACGAGCCGGCCGGCACGTCGAGGTCGAGCGCGTCGACGGCGGTGAAGGTCGCGAAGCGCTTGGTCACCGCCCGCAGCCGCAGCCCGTCGTACGCCGCGCCGTCCGCGGCGCCAGCAGCGCCGGCCACGCCAGGGGTGCCGGTCGCGCCGGCCGTCGTCCCGGTCCCGTCAACCACCTGTGACATCGGCCCACTCCCCTTCGTACTGCGCGGTCTGCTGGTCGTCGAGCGGCATGAAGCCGAAGGTGGCGGCGAGGGAGTCCTCGCTGGGGAAGATCAGCTGGTTGTCGACCAGGCTGGGGTCGATCGCCTCCATCTCCTCCTGCGCGCCCTGCACCGGGCAGATGTAGTTGACCCACGAGGCGAGCTTCGCGGCCACCGCCGGCTCGTAGTAGTAGTCGATCCAGGCCTCGGCGTTGGCGGTGTGGGTGGCGAGGTTCGGCACGATCATGTTGTCGCTCCACAGCGCCAGCCCCTCCTCCGGCGTGACGAACTTGATGTCGGGGTTGTCGAACTGCAGCTGGATGACGTCGCCCGACCACGCCTCACAGGCCACGACGTTGCCGGCGGCGAGGTCCTGCACGTACTCGTTGCCGGTGAAGGCCCGCACGTGCCCGTCGGAGACCACCTGGCGCAGCCGGTCGATCGCGTCGGCCCAGGCGTCGTCGTCGAAGTCCTCCGGGTCCGACCCGGTGACCTTGAGCATGAACGCCATCGTGTCGCGCATCTCGGTGAGCAGGCTGATGCGGCCCTTGAGGTCGGGGCGGGAGATGAGCTCGGCGAAGCTCTCGACGGGGTCGGTGCGGCTGGCGTCGTAGGCGATGCCGGTCAGGCCGGTCTGCCACGGCGCGTGGTACTCGA
Source organism: Nocardioides sp. FY1077 (assembly GCF_058681775.1). Taxonomy (NCBI): domain Bacteria; kingdom Bacillati; phylum Actinomycetota; class Actinomycetes; order Propionibacteriales; family Nocardioidaceae; genus Nocardioides; species Nocardioides sp. FY1077. The sequence continues at coordinate 539,811 of NZ_JBZWDB010000003.1, forward strand.
GGTCGGGGTCCCACTGCAGGCCGCGCAGCGGCTCGATGAGGTTGGCGTGCAGGTTCGGCACGCGGTCACGGTCGAGCGGCTGGACCCAGCCCAGCCCGATCATCCGGGCGGCCATCCAGTCGGTCAGCATGATCATGTCGCGGTCGATCGGCTCGCAGGTGCCGAGCTGGTTGCGCACCTTCGCGTAGAACTCGGCGTTGTCGTTGACGTCGTCGGTGTAGTCCACGGCGATGCCGGTGCGCTCGGTGAACAGCTGGTAGGTGCCGTTCTTGTTGCCGCGCGGGTCGATGTACTGCGGCCAGTTCGAGATCACCAGGCGGGCCTCGTCGGCCGAGACGTCCCGCGCCCGGCAGGTCATCGGGTCCTGGGCCGCACCGGCCACCTCGAAGACCGGCAGCTTGAGCGCCGCCACGCTGGCACCGCCCACGGCGAGGGCCCCGCCGCCGCGCAGCAGCGTGCGGCGGGAGAACAGCCCGGTGGGGCGGGGACGGGGCGAGGCCATGACGCTCCTGTCTGGACGGTCCGGCACGGGCAGGTCATCGGATGGTGCCACGCACACCGCTCGGCGACAAGCGATCCGGTCGAGCCGAAACCTTCTCGCAACGAAATCGTGCGTTTGGCCGGGCCGAGTCCACGCATGCGGACGGCTCGGGGGGTACCTTGCGGGGCATGAACCGCAAGCCCGGTCGGGCCGTGCCCCACCTCGACGACGTCTCCAAGGCCATCATCGAGCAGCTGCAGCAGGACGGCCGCCGCTCCTACGCCGCGATCGGCAAGGTGGTGGGCCTCTCCGAGGCCGCCGTGCGCCAGCGTGTGCAGCGCCTCACCGAGAGCGGGGTCATCCAGGTCGTCGCCGTCACCGACCCGCTCCAGCTCGGATTCCCGCGCCAGGCGATGGTCGGCATCAAGGCCACCGGGCCGCTCGAGCCGGTGGCCGACGCCCTGGCGGAGATGCCCGAGGTCGACTACGTCGTGATCACCGCCGGGTCCTACGACCTGCTCGTCGAGGCCGTCTGCGAGTCCGACGAGCACCTGCTCGAGCTGCTCTCCACCCGCATCCGCACCGTGCCCGGCGTCGTGGCCACGGAGACCTTCATGTACCTCGAGCTGCGCAAGCAGACCTACTCGTGGGGCGTGCGCTGAGCACCGGGGGCGGCACCGGCACCGGCGGCCACGAGGCGTACGCCGGGCTGTCGCTCTGGCACGCCACGGCCGACGACGACTGGACGCCGCGCGCGCCGCTGCCCGGTGACACCGACGCCGACGTGGTGGTGGTCGGCGGGGGGCTGACCGGGCTCTGGACGGCGCACTACCTCGCCGAGGCCGACCCCACCCTGCGCGTGGTCGTGCTGGAGGCCGAGGTGTGCGGGTACGGCGCGTCGGGGCGCAACGGCGGCTGGTGCTCGGCGCTGTTCCCCGCCACGCTGCCCACGCTCGCGGCCCGCTCGACGCGTGGGGACGCCCTGCGCCAGCACCGCGCGATGCGCGACACCGTCGGCGAGGTGCTGCGGGCCGCCCGCGAGGCCGGCGTCGACGCCCGAGTCGCGCACGGCGGCACCGTGGTGGTGGCGCGCACGGCCCCCCAGCTGGCGCGGGCCCGCCACGAGGTGGCCGAGGCACGCGCCTGGGGGCGCGACGAGGACGACCTGCGGCTGCTCGACGCCGGTGAGGCGCGCGCCCTGCTCGGGGCGACCGACGTGCTCGGGGCGACGTACACCCCCGACTGCGCGGCGCTGCACCCCGCGCGGCTGGTGCGGGGGCTGGCGCGCTCGGTGGAGCGGGCCGGCGTCCGCGTGCACGAGGGCACCCGGGTGACCCGCATCGAGCCGGCGCGGGCCGTCACCGCCCACGGCACCGTGCGCGCCGACGTGGTGGTGCGCGCCACCGAGGGCTACACCGCCCACCTGCCGGGCCTGCGTCGGGCCGTGGCGCCGGTCTACTCGCTGATGATCGCCACCGAGCCGCTGCCGGCGCAGGTGTGGGAGGAGATCGGGCTGGCCCGCCGCGAGACGTTCAGCGACCACCGCCACCTCATCGTCTACGGCCAGCGCACGGCCGACGACCGGCTGGCCTTCGGCGGCCGCGGCGCGCCGTACCACCTCGGCTCGCGCACCCACCCCTCCTTCGACGCCGACCGGCAGGTGCACGCAGGGCTCTGGGCCGCGCTGCTCGAGCTGTTCCCGGTGCTGCGGGGCTACACCGTCACCCACGCCTGGGGCGGCGCGCTCGGCGTGCCGCGCGACTGGAGCGCGTCGGTGGGGCTCGACCGCGCCACCGGCCTGGCCTGGGCCGGCGGGTACGTCGGCGACGGCCTGAGCACCACCAACCTGGCCGGACGCACGCTGCGCGACCTCGTGCTGGGCCGCGACACCGACCTCACGACGCTGCCGTGGGTCGGGCACCGCTCCCCCGCCTGGGAGCCGGAGCCGCTGCGGTGGCTCGGCATCAACGCCGGCCTCGCCGCCACCACCTGGGCCGACGCCGAGGAGCGGCTCACCCGCCGTCCCTCGCTGCTCGCCCGGGCCATCGCGCCCCTGCTGGGCTGACCTCGTCCCACCGCGCACCGCACCGCACCGCACCGGGCACCGCGCCCCGGGCGTGGGCGGGGCCACGTCGGGAGCGGCCGCGCCCCGGGAACAGCAGCCCCCGGGAGGGCGGTTGACCCGGGGTCCCGCCCGACGAAAGGAAACCCCCACCCATGTCGGTCCTCCCCCGCCCCGGCGGCGGTCCCCGCCCGCGCGAGGACGTGCCCGCCGCGGCACCGACCTCGACCACCACCGCTGCCGCTCCGGCCACCGCGGAGGCACCCGCCCCGCAGGCCGGCATCGTGCTGGGCGGCCTGCTGGCCGCGGCGGCGCTCGGCGCGGTGATCTTCGCCCGCTCCGGCCAGACGCCCACGATCCTGTTCGCGATCGGGCTCTCGCTGGGCTTCGTGCTGTTCCACTCCCGCTTCGGCTTCACCTCGGCGTGGCGCCAGCTGGTGGCGGTGCGCCAGGGCCAGGCCCTGCGCGCCCACATGCTGATGCTGGCCGTGGCGTGCACCCTGTTCGCCCCGATCCTGGCGACCGGCGTCTCCTTCGGCGGCGCCGCGCCCACGCCGAGCCTCGCGCCCATCGGGTTCGGCCTGTTCGTCGGCTCGTTCCTCTTCGGCGTCGGCATGCAGGTGGGCGGGGCGTGCGCCTCGGGCACCCTGTTCGCGGTCGGCTCCGGCCAGAGCGCCATCCTGCTGACCCTGCTCGGCTTCGTGGTCGGGTCGGTGCTCGCCGCCCGCACGTTCACCTTCTGGACCGACCTGCCCTCGTTCGCCCCCGTGTCGCTGGCCGACACCCGAGCCGGGTACGCCGGCGCGCTGGTGGTCTCGCTGGTCGCGATGGCCGGCGTCGTGGCGCTCACCCGACGCGTCGCCCGCGGACGCTCCGTGCCGGCGATCGACCGCCCGCCCGTGGCCCACGGCGTCGCCCGCGCCGTGCGCGGCTCCTGGCCGCTGTGGGTCGGCGCGCTGCTGCTGGCCGGGCTGAACGCCCTGACGCTGCTGGTCTCCGGCGGCGCCTGGGGCATCACCTTCGCCTTCTCCCTGTGGGGCTCGAAGGTGCTCGACGTCGTCGGCGTCGACGTGCTGGGCTGGTCGTACTGGACCGACCCGGCCAACCTGGCGAAGTACCAGGCCGGGGTGCTGGCCGAGAAGACCTCGGTGATGGACCTCGGCATCGTGCTGGGCGCCATGATCGCGTCGGCCGCCGCGGGCTCGTGGGTGCTGCACCGCCGCATCCCCGCCCGCCTCGCCCTCGGCGCCGTGCTCGGCGGCATCGTGATGGGCTACGGCGCGCGCATCGCCTACGGCTGCAACATCGGCGCCTACTTCGGCGGCATCGCCTCGTTCAGCCTGCACGGCTGGCTGTGGGGGCTGACGGCCCTGGCCGGCACCGTGGTGGGCCTGAGGCTCCGGCCGCTGTTCGGCCTCGGCAACCCCCGGCCGACCGACTCGGTCTGCTGAGCCGAGACCCGCGAAAACCCGTTGCGGCGCCCGCCGCCCGGCCACGAGAGTGGTCGGGCACGGGCGCCGCTGGCGTCCACCGACGAGAGGAGCGACGACATGGCCACGACCGTCCTCGGCCTGCCCGCAGCCCGTCCCCCTCTCCCCGATGGAGCACCCACCAGCGATGTCGTCCGACACCGAGCAGCACCCGCCCGACCCGCACGTCCCCGACCCCGGGCCTGACACCGGCCACGCCACCGGGCCCGACACCGACGCCGTCCACCCGGCGTTCCGCTTCGACTTCCACGCCTACGACGACCCCGACGACGACTCCCAGCGCTGGAGCACGTGGTGGGACGTCGACCCGCTGTGCCGCGGGCCCGAGCCCCGTCCCGACTGGGTGGTGACCTCCCACGGGGCGGTGGACACCGACCTCGGCGTCCTGAAGACCGGCAAGGAGGCCGACGTCTTCCTCGTCGAGCGGGAGGACCCCGCCGCGCCCGGCACCGGCGTGGTGATGGCCGCCAAGCGCTACCGCAGCAGCGAGCACCGCACCTTCTACCGCGCCACCACCTACACCGAGGGCCGCACCACCCGCCGCAGCCGCGACGAGCGGGCGCTGAAGCGCGGCAGCACCTACGGACGCCGGGTCGCCGCCGGTGAGTGGGCCGGCGCGGAGTGGGACGCGCTGCGCCGCTGGTGGGGGCTGGGCCTGCCGGTCCCCTACCCCGTGCAGCTCGACGGCACCGAGATCCTGATGGAGTGGGTGCACGTCGACGGGCCCGAGGGGCCGCAGACCGCGCCGCGGCTGGCGCAGCTGCGCCCGTCGCCGGCGCTGCTGGCGTCGTACTGGGAGCAGCTGCGCGACACCATGGCCACGATGGTGCAGGCCGGCATGGTGCACGGCGACCTGTCGCCGTACAACACGCTCGCCGCCGGTGAGCGGCTCGTGGTCATCGACCTGCCGCAGGTCGTCGACCTGGTCGGCAACCTGCAGGGCATGGACTACCTGCAGCGCGACTGCACCAACATGTGCCGGTGGTTCACCAGCAAGGGGCTGGAGGTGGACGAGCACGCGCTCTTCGCCGACCTGCTGGCCCACGCGTTCTGAGGCCCGCGTCGTGGCAGTAGCGTGGCCGGGTCCTCCCCCCGCCGACCCGAGGAGCCCGGCCGTGCTGCTCTACGACGCCGTACGGCGCCGCCGTGACACCCGCCGCGAGTTCACCGGCGCGCCCGTGGCCGACGACGTGCTGACCCGGGTGCTCTCGGCCGCGCACTGCGCCCCCAGCGTGGGCATGTCGCAGCCGTGGGACTTCGTGCTGGTGCGCGACCCGGCCACGCTGTCGGCCTTCCGCGACCACGTGGCCGAGGAGCGGGAGCGCTTCGCCGCCACCCTGACCGGCGAGCGCGCGGAGACCTTCGCCCGGATCACGGTCGAGGGGATCGTCGACGCCGGGCTCGGGGTGGTGGTCGGCCACGACCCGCACCGGGGCGGGCCCGCGGTGCTGGGGCGCCACACGATCGCCGACACGGGGCTCTACTCGGTGTGCCTGGCCATCGAGAACCTGTGGCTCGCCGCCACCGCGGAGGGCCTGGGCGTGGGGTGGGTGAGCTTCTACCGCGAGGAGGTGCTCGCCGACCTGGTGGGCCTGCCCGCGCACGTGCGGCCGGTGGCGTGGCTGTGCCTGGGCCACGTCTCGGCGCTGCCCGACGTGCCCGACCTGGAGGCGGCCGGCTGGCGCCACCGCTCCCCGCTCGCCGACGTCGTGCACACCGAGCGCTACGGCGTGCGCACCGTGGCTGCGGGGGCCGTCGCCGGGGGCGGTGCGCGATGAGACGCCACCTCGGGCGCACCGTCGACGTCGCCACGCTCGACGACCTCGACCACCGCCTCGACGCCGGCGCGGCCTCGCTGGCCGGCTGGCGGGTGCGGTCGCTCGACCTCACCCGACACGGAGAGCGCCTGGCCGGCAGCCGCGTCGGCGGGGCGCTGTTCCTGGGCTGCACCTTCACCCCCGGCGACGCCGAGCGGCTCGCCGCCGCCGGCGCGCTGGTGCTGCCGACGATGGGCGACGTGCCCCTCGACGTCTACCGCTCCGGGCTCTACGCCGCCGCCGAGCTCTACGACACCCCGCGCTACGAGGACTCCCTCGACGCCCGCGCCTACGCCTGGTCGCAGCAGGACGGCGGCCCGGAGGCGTCGCTGGCCGTGGCGCTGCACGACCACGCCGTCGACGACGCGCTCGCCTCGTGGGTGCACGACCGGCGCCTGGTCGGCGTGATGGGCGGGCACGCCCTCGAGCGCGGCCAGCCCGGGTACGCCGCCGCCGCCCGGCTCGGCCACCTGCTCGGCGCCTCGCTGACCGTCGCCACCGGTGGCGGCCCGGGCGCGATGGAGGCGGCCAACCTCGGGGCGCGGCTGGCCCGCCGGCCGGTCGCCGACCTGGAGGCGGCGCTGGCGTCCGTGGCCGCCGTGGCCTCCTACCGCCCCTCGGTGCAGGCGTGGGCCGACGCCGCCCGCGCCGTGACCGACCTGCCCGACCCCGTGGACACCCTCGGGATCCCGACGTGGCACTACGGCCACGAGCCGCCCAACGTGCTGGCCACCGCCATCGCGAAGTACGTGCGCAACGCCACCCGGGAGGCGGTGCTGCTCGAGGTGTGCGACGCCGGCATCGTCTTCCTGCCCGGGGCCGCCGGCACCGTGCAGGAGGTGTTCCAGGACGCCTGCGAGAACTACTACGCCGACGCGTCGTCGGTGGCCCCGATGGTGCTGGTCGGGGTCGACCACTGGACCCGCGCGGTGCCGGCCTGGCCGCTGCTGGAGTCGCTGGCCCGCGGCCGGGACATGCCGGTGGCGCTGGTCGACACCGTGGAGGAGGCCGCCGCGGTGGTGCTCAGCCGGCCAGGCTCGGGCTGAGCCCGCGCCGGGCCGCGACCACGTCGCGGTAGTGCTCGACGAGGGCGGCGTTGACGGCCGCCCACGAGCGGCCCTCCACGCTGGTGCGCGCGTCGCGACCCATCTGCTGGCGCAGCGCGGCGTCGGTGAGGCGGTCGACGTACGCCGCCAGGTCGTCGGCGTCGCCCGGCACGTAGAGGAAGCCGCTCACCACGTCGGTGACCACGTCGATCGGGCCGCCCGAGCGCGGCGCGACCACCGGGACGCCGGCGGCCAGGGCCTCCTGGGCCGACTGGCAGTAGGTCTCGTGGCGCCCGGTGTGCACGAACACGTCGAGGGTGGCGTAGACGCGGCTCAGCTCGTCGCCGTGCAGCACGCCGAGGAAGCGGGCGCCGGGCAGCAGCTCGCGCAGCCGCGGCTCCTCGGGGCCGCCGCCCACCAGCACCAGCTGGTAGCGGGGGTCGGCGTCGAGGCCGGCGAGCAGCTCGAGCTCCTTCTCGGGGGCCAGCCGGCCGACGTAGCCGACGACGAGGCGGCCGTCGGGGGCCAGCTCGCGGTGCAGGTCGCCGGAGCGCCACCGCGGGTGGAACGCCTCGAGGTCGACCCCGCGCGGCCACAAGGCGGTGGCCGGCACGGCGAGGTCGCGCAGCTGGCGCAGGCTGGCCGTGGACGGCGCCAGCGTGCGGTCGACGCGGCTGTGGATGCGGCGGGTGAGCCGGGCCATCGCGCGGGTGCCGCCGGCGATGCCGTAGCGCTCGGCGAAGCCGACCAGGTCGGTCTGGTAGATCGCCACGACCGGGATGCCGAGCTCCTCGGCGGCGCGCACCGCCTGGTGGCCCAGCGTGGCCGGCGAGGCGACGTGGACGACGTCGGGGTCGAAGCGCAGCATCACCGCACGCAGCCGGCGGCGGGTCTCCAGGCCGATGCGGAAGTCGGGGTAGAACGGCAGGCTCGCCCCGCGGGCGAGGGTGATCGGGAAGCCGGCGTACGACGCCGGGCCGGTGGGGGCCACCAGCTCGGCCTCGTGGCCCTCGGCCTCGAGGTGCTCCAGGACGCGACGCACCGAGTTGGTGACGCCGTTGACCTGGGGGAGGAACGACTCGGCGACCACGAGGACGCGGAGCTTCTCGGTGGGGGCGGGGGTGGTCGGGCGCAGCCTGACGAGCGTCGACATGGGGGTGACGCTAAGGACGCGGGAGCAACGCCCGCCCAGCCCGTGGTGGCCGACACGTGAACCGTGCGTGCCCATCTGGCCCCGCCCGGTCCCGGTTTCCCGGGTCCGACCGGGCCGACCGGGCCGACCGGGCCCGCCGGCGCCGCGGGTGTGGTGTCGTGGTCACCCATGGCCACCTCCCGACGCGTCGTCCTGCGCACCTCGCTGGCCGGCGCGGCGGTGGCCGGGGCCGGCGGCGCGGCGTGGTGGCGCTGGGGCGGCCCCGAGGGTGCGGGCCCCGGCGCCGGCCCGGGCCCCGGTACGCCGGGCGCCCCGCAGCCCGCCACCACCCTCGACGGGGTGCTGCTGCCGGGCCCGCCCGGTGCCGGTGGCTACCGCGGGGTCGTGGTGGGCCCCGGCGAGCCCCACGTGCTGCGCACCGACCTCGGCGCCCGGCCCCGGCCGGGCCGAGCAGGACGCCGGCGGGCGCTGCTGGCGTTCGTGCACCTCAGCGACCTGCACCTGCTCGACGCGCAGTCGCCGCTGCGGGTGGAGTGGACCGACCGCTTCGAGGACGCGCCCCCCGACGCCGCCGCCCCGCCGGGGGTGTTCGCCGCGGCGTACCGACCCCAGGAGCCGCTGACCGTGCAGGTGGGCGAGGCGATGGTGCGGGCCGTGGTGGCGCTGGGGCGCGGCCCGGTGACCGGCGCCCCGCTCGCGCTGGCGGTGCAGACCGGCGACAACGCCGACAACGCCCAGCTCGACGAGGTGCGCTGGGGCATCGACCTGCTCGACGGTGGCGAGGTCGTGCCCGACTCCGGCGACCCCGGCCGCTGGGAGGGGGTGGCCGACGCCGACGCGTCGACGTACGACCCGGCGTACTGGCACCCCGACGGCACGCCCGCCGGCCTCGACGACGACCGTCCCCGCGCCGACCTCGGCTTCCCCGTCGTGCCGGGCCTGCTCGACGCGGCCCGGCGACCGGTCGCGGCCACCGGCCTCGGCCTGCCGTGGATCACGGCGTTCGGCAACCACGACGCGCTCGTGCAGGGCAACCTGCCGACCACCTCGTCGCTGGTGGAGACCCTGGCCACCGGCGGCTTCAAGGTGGTCACCCCGCCCGACGACGTCGGACCTCCCGACGTGCTGGACGCCCTCGATCGCGGCGACCTCGGCGACCTGGCCGGCCGGCTGCTCGCCGCACCCGGCACCCGCCAGGTGACACCCGACCCCGCCCGCCGTCCGCTCGGACGCGCCGAGCTCGTGGCGGAGCACTTCACCACCACCGGCACCCCCGTGGGGCACGGGTTCACCGCGCGCAACCGGGCCGAGGGCACCGCGTGGTACCGCCACGACGCGGGGCCGCTCACGTTCCTGGTGCTCGACACCGTCGACCCCGCCGGCGGGAGCAGCGGGTCGCTCGACCGCGCCCAGGCCGCGTGGCTGGCCCGCGAGCTCGACGCGCTCGACGCCGCCGGCGACCGGGTGGTCGTGGTCGCCGGCCACCACGACTCCACCTCGCTCGACAACGACCGCGTCGTGGCCGGCGAGGGTCCGCGGGTGCTGGGCGACGCCCTGCTCGCCCTGCTGCTCGCCCACCCGTGCGTGGTGGCCTGGCTCGACGGGCACACCCACACCCACGCCGTCCGGGCCCACCGCCGACCGGACGGCGGCGGGCTGTGGGAGGTCACCACCGCCTCCCACGTCGACTGGCCCCAGCAGTCGCGCGTCGTGGAGGTGGCCGACAACCGCGACGGCACCCTGTCGCTGCTCTGCACGCTGCTCGACCACCACGGACACCTCGACCACGGGCTCACCGACGCACGGACCGACCACGCCGCCCGCCTCGACGACGTGCTCGCCCTCGCCGGGCTCGCCCGCGAGCTGTCGGTCAACGACTGGCACACCCGCCCCGGCGACCGTCGCGGCCCGCCCGACGCCCGCAACGTCGAGCTCGTCGTCGCCGACCCCCGCCGCTGACCCTCGGCCCCCTCCCCCTTCGACGCGCCAGCTGTTCGTCGGTCGAGGGCGCGCAGCGCCGTGTCGAGACCCCTGCCGGACGACGTACCAGCGCCGGCTGCGGAGGTCTCGATACACCTCGTCGCTGGCGTGGTTCCTGAGGAGCGAGCGCAGCGAGCGTCTCGAAGGGCTCCTCGGCACTCGACCAACGAGACCTCGGTCCTTCGTCGGTCGAGCAGGGCGCGCCGCGCCCGTGTCGAGACCCACCACCGGAGCTCGTCGTCACCCGACCGACGACGTGGTCGGTTCGTCAGCCGGTGAGGGGGACGGCGTAGGAGCGCTCCTGGCCGTGGGCGGCGAAGCCGGCGCGGCGCAGGATCGGTCCGGAGGTCTCGACCCGGCCCTTGACCAGCGCCATCGTGGCGCCGTGGGCCAGGGCGTAGGCGAGGCGCTCGGCGAGCAGGGTGCGGTAGACGCCGCGGCCGCGCTGGTCGGCCACCACCGCGCCGCCCCACAGGCGGGCGACGCCGTCGACCAGGCTGAGGCCGCCGCTGCCGACCGGGCGGCCGTCGCGGTAGGCGACCACGGCGCCGCCGTCGCCGTCGCGCAGGTCGGTGACCGCGAGCGCGGCGTAGGCCGCGACCTCGTCGTCGGGCGGCACGTGCCCGCCGAACACCTCGGCGCCCACGGCGAAGGAGTCGCGCGCGGTGGCCTCGTCGACGGCCCAGCGCAGCTCGAGGCCGGGCGCCGGCTCGGCGCCCAGGTCGGGCGGCGCGCCGGTGGGCGACAGGTCGAGGGCGAGGACGTCGAGCGTCTCGTCGAGCGCCCCCCCGCGCTCGAGGAGCAGGTCGGTGAGCCGGCCGGGGGCGTCGAGCCTCACCCAGCAGACCACCTGCTCCACCACCCCGGGCACCGCCTCGGCCCGGGCGGCGGCGAGCGCCTCGTCGAGGGTCGCCGCGACGTCGTGGCGCGCCGTGACCGACACCAGCTCGAGGGGGTGCTCGAACCAGTCGGGGAAGCGCACCAGCAGCCACCCCTCGCCGGCGATGCGGCGGGCGTTGGCCGGCACCCAGACCCACGCCGCCGAGGCGGCGGCGACCTCCGCGTCGGTCAGCGGCACGGCGGTGGCTACTCGGCCGCGGCCAGCTGGCCGCAGGCGCCGTCGATCTCACGGCCGCGGGTGTCGCGGACGGTGGTGGGGATGCCCTTCGCCTCCAGGCGGCGCACGAACTCACGCTCGTCGGCGGGGTCGGAGGCGGTCCACTTCGAGCCGGGGGTCGGGTTCAGCGGGATCAGGTTCACGTGCACCCAGCCCCAGTCGCCGTAGGAGCCCAGCACGTCGCCGAGCAGGTCGGCGCGCCACGCCTGGTCGTTGATGCCGCGCATCATGGCGTACTCGATGGACACCCGGCGCTTGGTCTGGCGGGCGTAGTCCCACGCCGCCTCGACCGTCTCGGCCACCGACCAGCGGGTGTTGATCGGCACCAGCTCGTTGCGCAGCTCGTCGTCGGGCGCGTGCAGGCTCAGCGCGAGGGTCACCGGGATGCCCTCGGTGGTGAGCTGGCGCATGCGGGGCACCAGCCCGACCGTGGAGACGGTCACGCCGCGCGCCGACATGCCGAGGCCGTCGGGGGTGGGGTCGACCAGCCGTCGCACGGCACCGATCACGGCCTTGTAGTTGGCCAGCGGCTCGCCCATGCCCATGAAGACGACGTTGGAGACGCGACCGGGGCCGCCGGCCACCTCGCCGCGGGTCATCGACCGGGCCGCGGCCACGACCTGCTCGACGATCTCGGCGGTGCTCATGTTGCGCTGCAGGCCGCCCTGGCCGGTGGCACAGAACGGGCAGGCCATGCCGCAGCCGGCCTGGCTGGAGACGCACACCGTGGCGCGGTCGGGGTAGCGCATCAGCACCGACTCCACGAGGGCCCCGTCGAACAGCTTCCACAGCGTCTTGCGCGTGGTGCCCTTGTCGGCCTCCAGGGTGCGCAGCGGCGTCATCAGGTCGGGCAGCAGCGTGGAGACGAGCTCGGCGCGCTGCCCGGCCGGCAGGTCGGTCATCTGCTCCGGGTCGTCGACGAGCCGGGCGAAGTAGTGGGTGGACAGCTGCTTGGCGCGGAAGCCCGGCAGGCCGTGCTCCTCCAGCAGCGCCTTGCGCCCCGCGGCGTCGAGGTCGGCGAGGTGGCGCGGCGGCTTCTTGCGGCCCCGCGGCTCGTCGAAGACCAGCGGAAGCGACAGCGCACCCTCCGGCGCGCCGGCGCTCACTGGCGACACCGGAGCAGCCGAAGGGGCGGCCGACGGGTCGCTGGGCGGGACGGCGGAGGAGTCAGGGGCGGGGGTCTGGGACATCAGGCCACCGATTCTCCCACCCGCGGCCCGAGACGACGAACCTGCGGGCCGCGGGACGTCGTCAGCTCAGCGGCACCACGTCGGCCGCACCGAGGCGGGCGGCGTCGGCGGTGGCGTCGTCGGGCATCTGCTGGCTCTCGCGCTCGGCCTCGACCCGCTTGCGGTAGTGGTCGATCTCGACCGCGCGCTGCTCCTCGCTCCAGCCGAGCACGCCGCCGACGAGGTCGGCGACCTCCTCGGCCGCGCCGACCCCGCGGTCGAAGCTCTCGATGGAGAGCCGGATGCGCCGGGTCAGCACGTCGTCGAGGTGACGGGCGCCCTCGTGGCTGGCGGCGTACAGCGCCTCGACCCGCAGGTAGTCCGGAGCCCCGGCCAGCGGCCGGCCCAGCGAGGGGTCGTCACGCACCAGGTCGAGCAGCTCGTGCACCAGCGAGCCGTAGCGTCCCAGCAGGTGCTCGATCCACACCTCGTGCAGCCCGGAGGCCTCGGCGAGCACGTGGCGGGAGTTGACCAGCGCCTGGTAGCCCTCCGCCCCGAGCAGCGGCACCTTGTCGGTGACCGACGGGCCCACCACCCGGTCGAACTGCGACGACAGCCCGAAGACCGCCTCGTCCACGGCGTCCTGCGCCATGATCCGGTAGGTCGTGTACTTGCCGCCCGCCACCACCACCAGGCCGGGCGCGGGGTGGCCCACGGCGTGCTCGCGGGACAGCTTCGAGGTGGCCTCCGACTCCCCCTCGAGCAGCGGGCGCAGCCCGGCGTAGACCCCTTCCACGTCGGCGTGGGTGAGCGGCGTCTCGAGCACGGCGTTGACGTGGTCGAGCAGGTACTCGATGTCGGCCCGGCTGGCCGCCGGGTGGGCCTTGTCGAGGGCCCAGTCGGTGTCGGTGGTGCCGATGATCCAGTGCCGGCCCCACGGGATGACGAACAGCACCGACTTCTCGGTGCGCAGGATCAGCCCGACGTCGGAGCGGATGCGGTCCTTGGGCACCACCAGGTGGATGCCCTTGCTGGCCCGCACGCGGAACTGGCCGCGCTGGCCGCCCAGCGACTGCGTCTCGTCGGTCCACACGCCGGTGGCGTTGAGCACCTGCTTGGCGCGGATCGTGACGGTGGTGCCGGCCTCGAGGTCGCGCACCACCGCACCGGTCACCCGCTCGCCCTCGCGCACCAGCTCGACCACGCGGGCGCGGGAGGCGACGTGCGCGCCGTACGCCGCGGCGGTGCGGGCGATGAACATGGTGTGGCGGGCGTCGTCGACCTGCGCGTCGTAGTACTTCAGCGCCCCGACCAGCGCGTCCTTGCGCAGCGACGGAGCCAGCTTGCGGGCGCCGCGGCGGGTGAGGTGCTGGTGCAGCGGCACCCCGGCGCGGCCGGAGACCCGGCTCATCGCGTCGTACAGCGCGACGCCGGAGCCGGCGTAGAAACGCTCCCACCCGCGGTGCTGCAGCGGGTAGAGGAACGCCACCGGCTTCACCAGGTGGGGGGCGAGCTCCTGCAGCAGCAGCCCACGCTCCTTCAGTGCCTCCGCGACCAGGCGGAAGTCGAGCATCTCCAGGTAGCGCAGGCCGCCGTGCACCAGCTTGCTGGAGCGGCTGGAGGTGCCGGAGGCGAAGTCGCGCGCCTCCACCAGCCCCACCTTGAGGCCGCGGGTGGCGGCGTCGAGGGCGCTGCCGGCGCCCACCACGCCCCCACCGATGACCAGGACGTCGAGCTCCTCGGCCGCCATGGCCTGCAGGGACTGCTCGCGGAGCTCGGGTGACAGGGCGACGGACCTCATCGGGGGTGATCCTCTCGGGCGGGACGGTGGCGCGGGCGGTGGCGGGGGTCGTGCGGGCCGGCCGGGGCGCCGCTCACTCGACGTCGACCCAGTCCAGCGTGCGCTCGACGGCCTTCTTCCACTGGGCATAACCGGTCGACCGGCGCTCCTCATCCCACTGTGGCGACCATCGCTTCGCCTCGTTCCAGTTCTCCCGCAGCTCGTCGGTGTTGCTCCAGAAGCCGACCGCCAGGCCGGCGGCGTACGCCGCGCCGAGGGCGGTGGTCTCGGCCACGACGGGGCGGCTGACCTCCACGCCGAGGATGTCGGCCTGGATCTGCATGCACAGCTCGTTGGCGGTGACGCCGCCGTCGACCTTGAGCACCTCCAGGGTCACCCCGGAGTCCTTCTCCATGGCCTCCGCGACGTCGCGCGACTGGTAGCAGATCGACTCCAGCGTGGCCCGCGCCAGGTGGGCGTTGGTGTTGAACCGCGACAGCCCGACGATGGCCCCACGGGCGTCCGAGCGCCAGTAGGGGGCGAACAGGCCGGAGAACGCCGGGACGAACACCACGCCGCCGTTGTCGTCGACCTGACGGGCCAGCGACTCGCTCTGCGCGGCGCCCGAGATGATCCCGAGCTGGTCGCGCAGCCACTGCACGGCCGAGCCGGTCACCGCGATCGAGCCCTCGAGCGCGTAGACGGTGTCCTGGTCGCCGAACTTGTAGCAGACGGTGGTCAGCAGCCCGGAGTTCGAGCGCACCAGCTCGGTGCCGGTGTTGAGCAGCATGAAGTTGCCGGTGCCGTAGGTGTTCTTCGCCTCCCCCGGCGCGAAGCACACCTGGCCCACCGTGGCGGCCTGCTGGTCGCCGAGGATGCCGGTCAGCGGCACCTCGCCGCGCAGCGGGCCGGTGGCGCGGGTCGTGCCGTAGCCGCCGGGCTCGGAGGACGACCGGATCTCGGGCAGCATCGCGCGGGGGATGTCGAAGAGGGCCAGCAGCTCGTCGTCCCACTGGAGGGTCTCCAGGTCCATCAGCATGGTGCGGCTGGCGTTGGTGGGCTCGGTGACGTGCACGCCGCCGTCGGTGCCGCCGGTGAGGTTCCACACCAGCCACGAGTCGGTGTTGCCGAAGAGGGCGTCACCCCGCTCGGCGGCCTCGCGCACGCCGTCGACGTTCTCCAGGATCCACTGGATCTTGCCGCCGGAGAAGTACGTCGCGGGCGGCAGGCCGGCGCGCTGGCGGATCAGGTCGCCGTGGCCGTCCCGCTCGAGCTTGCTGGCGATGCGGTCGGTGCGGGTGTCCTGCCAGACGATCGCGTTGTAGTAGGGCCGGCCCGTGTGCCTGTCCCACACCACGGTGGTCTCGCGCTGGTTGGTGATGCCGAGCGCACACAGGTCGTCGGCGGTGAGCTTGGCCTTGGCGAGGCCGGTCTGCAGCACCGAGCTGGTGCGCTCCCAGATCTCCACCGGGTCGTGCTCGACCCACCCGGCCTGCGGGAGGATCTGCTCGTGCTCGAGCTGGTGGCGGGCGATCTCGTTGCCGCCGTGGTCGAAGATCATGAAGCGGGTGCTGGTGGTGCCCTGGTCGACGGCTCCGACGTACTCGGCCATGGGGGTCCTCCTGGGTTCGGTGGGGGTGCTGGCGCGTGCGGTGTGGCGGGGGCGGTGCGGTCAGGCGTTGGGGAGCGGCTCGGCCACGGCCTCGTCGCTGTCCTCGGGGGTCAGGTGGTTCTCGATGAGCAGCTTGAAGAGCCCGCCGCCGACCAGGCCGCCGATGATCGGCGCGACGATCGGCAGCCAGAAGTAGAGGTCGCCGTTCTGGTCGTTCAGCGCTCCGCCGTACCCGGTGATCAGGGAGGCCAGGCGGGGACCCAGGTCGCGCGCGGGGTTGATCGCGTAGCCGGCGTTGGCGCCGAACGACATGCCGATCGCGACGACCAGCAGGCCCACGACGACCGGGCCGAGGTTGGCCATCGGCGGGTTGTTCCACGCGGTCGTGAGGGCGAAGATCACGAACACGAGGATCGCGGTGCCGACCACCTGGTCGAGGAACGCCGTGGGGATGCTGACGCCGGGTCCGCCGTTGCCGGGCAGCGTGGAGAAGATGCCCTGGGTGGCGATGGTGTGCTCGGGGTCGACGGCGGAGATCAGGTCGGCGTAGGTGACCCGCACGATGAGCGCGGCGACGAAGGCGCCGGCGAGCTGGGCCAGCGAGTACGGCAGCACCTTGCGCCACTCGAAGCCCTTGAAGGCCGCCAGCGCGATGGTGACCGCAGGGTTGAGGTGGGCCCCCGAGAGGCGGGCGGCGACGTAGATGCCGAGGGTGACGGCGATGCCCCAGGCCCAGGCGATGGAGTCGTGGTCGCCGAGCGCGCCGTCGGTGTTCGTGGCGACCTGGGCCACCACGCCGGTGCCGATGAGGATCAGGATCGCGGTGCCGGCGAACTCCGCACACAGCTCCCCGACCATCGGGTGCTTGCGACTGGACATGTGGATCTCCCTCCGAGAACGGCGCCTGGGGTGGCGCCCGTCACAGGCTGCCGTCCGGCGAGCGTCCCGCCCAGCCGCGTCGTTCGACGATGGCGAACGTGCGGTCGACATGGTCGAACGCGAACCGGTGATCCGGCTTACACTCCGCGGGTGCCCGGGCCCATCCAGTCGATCCAGCGCGCCGCTGCGGTGCTGCACCTGCTGGGGGCGGTGCCGGAGCCGGTGGCCCTGGGCGAGCTCGCGCGGATGCTGGACCTGCCGAAGCCCACGGTGCACGGCATCGTGCGCACGCTGGTCTCCGTCGGCTTCGTCACCCAGGAGCCCGACACCGGGCGGTACGCCCTGGGCAGCGGCCTGGCCCGTCTGGGCGACACCCTCGACCCCCACCTGCTGCGCTCCCGGGCGGTGAACTGGGCCGACGGGCTGGCCGCCCGCACCGGCCTCGAGGTCGAGCTCGGGGTGCTCAGCGGGCAGAATGTCGAGCTGGTGCACCACGTGTTCCGTCCCGACGGCTCGCCCCAGCGCCTGCGCGTGGGCGAGCTGCAGCCGCTGCACGCCACCGCGCTGGGGCAGGTGCTGCTCGCGTTCGCGCCCAACGCCGCCCACCTGCGAGAGCTGGAGCTCACGCCGTACACCTCGGCGACCCCGACCGCCCGGGTGGCCCTGACCCGCCTCGTGCAGCAGGTGCAGCGGCGGGGGTGGGCGGTGCTCGACGGCACCCACCGGCCCGGGGTGGCCACGCTGGCCGCACCCCTGCGCCACCAGCTGGGCGTCGGCGTCGGCGCGCTCGGGGTCACCGGACCGCGCGAGCGGCTGCTGTCGCCGTCCGGCCTGGCCCACGACGACCTGGTAAGCCAGGTGCTCGGCGCCGCCACCGCCGTCTCCGCCACCCTCCAGGAGCGCCTGTGACCGCCCGCTACGTCGCCGCCATCGACCAGGGCACGACCTCGACGCGCTGCCTGGTCTTCGACCACGCCGGGCGGATGGTCTCGGTCGCCCAGCACGAGCACCACCAGCACTTCCCTCAGCCGGGCTGGGCCGAGCACGACGCCGCCGAGATCTGGACCAACACGCTGCGGGTGCTGCCCGAGGCGCTGGACCTGGCCGGCCTCACCCCGGCCGACATCGCCTCGGTCGGCATCGCCAACCAGCGCGAGACCACCGTGGTGTGGGACCGGGCCACCGGGCGGCCGGTGGCCCCCGCGATCACCTGGCAGGACACCCGCACCGCCGACCTGGTGGCCCAGATGCAGCGCTCCCCCTCGGCGGAGCTCTTCCGGGAGGTGTGCGGGCTGACCCCGGCCGGCTACTTCGCGGCGCCTCGGCTGCGCTGGCTGCTCGACCACGTGCCGGACCTGCAGCGCCGCGCCCGGGCCGGCGAGCTGGCGTTCGGCACGATCGAGAGCTGGCTGATCTGGAACCTCACCGGCGGTCCCGACGGCGGCGTGCACGTCACCGACGTGACCAACGCCAGCCGCACGATGCTGATGGACATCCGCACCCTCGCCTGGGACCCCCGGCTGCTGGCCGCCCTCGACATCCCCGAGCCGCTGATGCCGGAGATCCGACCCAACGCCCAGGTCTACGGCACCTGCGCCGTCGGGCTGCCCGGCGTGGCCATCGGCGGGGCGTTCGGCGACCAGCAGGCCGCGCTGTTCGGGCAGGCGTGCTTCGACGAGGGCGAGGCGAAGTGCACCTACGGCACCGGCGCGTTCCTGCTGCTCAACACCGGCACCACGGTGCCGACGTCGACGCACGGGCTGATCTCGACGGTGGCCTACGCGCTGGAGGACCGGCCGCCGGTCTACGCCAGCGAGGGCTCCATCGCGGTCGCCGGGGCGCTCGTGCAGTGGTTCCGCGACTCCCTGGAGATGATCTCGTCGGCCCCCGAGATCGAGACCCTCGCGCGGCGCGTGGAGGACACCGGCGGCTGCTACATCGTGCCGGCGTTCGCCGGGCTGTTCGCGCCCCGCTGGCAGCCCGACGCGCGCGGGGTGGTGGTGGGGCTGACGTCGTACGTCACCCGCTCCCACCTCGCCCGTGCGGTGCTGGAGGCCACCGCCTGGCAGACCAGCGAGGTGGTCGAGGCGATGGACGCCGACACCGGCCTGGCGCTGACCCGGCTGAAGGTCGACGGCGGGATGACCGCCAACCACCTGCTCATGCAGACCGTCGCCGACGTGCTCGCGGTGCCGGTGGAGCGGCCGCTGGTGGCGGAGTCGGTCTCGCTGGGCGCGGCGTACGCCGCCGGCCTGGCGGTCGGCTTCTGGCCCGACCTCGAGGTGCTGCGCGGCAACTGGCGCCGCGCCGCGCTGTGGGAGCCGTCGATGAGCGAGACCGCACGCCGGCGCGGTCGCGCCGCCTGGGACCGCGCGGTCGAGCGCACCCTGCACTGGGTGGTCGACGAGGACGCCTGAGCCGGGGCTCAGCCGCGGACGCGGACCAGGTACCAGAGGACCGCCCCGGCCACGCCGAGCACGACCACGGCGGTGGTGAGGATGCCGATCAGCATGTAGCGCCCGAACCGGCGCGTGCGCGGCACCGCGACCAGCACCAGCGGCACGGCCAGCGCGATCAGCACGTAGGGGAACAGCCGCTCCGCGGTGTCGTAGGCGAACATCGCGCTCAGCACGGCGCCGTACACGCCCGGCACCAGGATGAAGAACAGCAGGCCGGTGAAGAACCCCGCCAGGGCGGTGAACGTCGGGTGGTCGCGGCGGCGGGCCCGGGTGCTGGTCGATCCTCCGCCGGCCGCCGGGGTCGTCGCGGTCGTCGCCGACCCGGCGCCGGTGTCGCCTCCGTCGCCGGTGTCGTGCAGCGGCGCCGCTGTCGTGGCGCCTGCGTCGGTGCCGCCCGTCACGGGCCGGCCCTGGGTGTCCATGGGCTCAATATGTCACCCCGGCCCTCGCCGGATTCCCCGACAGGCTGCGACGGCGCGCGGCGCGTTCGTCCCGCACCCGTGGCGAGGCTCAGAAGACGGCGTAGTGGAGCAGCAGCCAGATCGGGGCGGCGGTGGCCAGCAGCGAGTCGAGTCGGTCCATCAGACCACCGTGGCCGGGGACGACCTGGCTCATGTCCTTGATGCCGAGGTCGCGCTTGATCACCGACTCGCACAGGTCACCGAGGGTGGCCATCACCACGGTGATCAGGCCGAGCGCGACACCGACCCACCAGTCGCCGTCGAGCAGCCACACCACGAGCGCCGTGCCGCCGGCGACCGTGGCCACGGCCGATCCGGCGAAGCCCTCCCACGACTTCTTGGGCGAGATCACCGGCGCCATCGGGTGGCGGCCGAACAGCACGCCGCCGATGTATCCGCCGGTGTCGGAGGCGATGGTGACCAGGATGAACACGATGACGGCGAGCACGCCGTCGTTGTCGAGGCCGGCACCGCTGGAGCCGCCCTCGGCCAGGAGCAGGGCCACGAACGAGCCGAGGAACGGGACGTAGACCAGGCAGAAGACGGCCGCGGTGGAGTTCATGACGTAGCCGTCGATGCCGCGGCGCAGCAGCCACAGCATGATCACCAGCGCAGCGACGGCCGTGGCGGTGACCAGCGCGGAGGCGCCGAAGAAGTAGGCGACCACCACCATCGTGGCGCCGCCCACCATCAGCGGCTGCTCCGGCAGGTCGATGCCCTTGGCGGTGAACCCGCGGTGCAGCTCCCAGATCGCGACCACCACCGCGGCGACCACGATCACCATGAACGCCGCCTTGTAGAACAGCAGCGACAGGGCGATCGCCGCGAGCAGCACGAGTGCCGAGGTGATGGCGGCCGGGAGGTCGCGCCCGGCCCGGCCGTGGTCCCTGGGCGGGACGGGTCCGGTGGTGTCGGCGGTGGTGTCGGTCATGGGTCGGGTGAGGTCGAGGGGGGTCCTCAGACCTCCAGCAGCTCGGCTTCCTTGTTCTTGAGCATCTCGTCTATGGCGTCGGTGTGCTTCTTGGTGGCGCCGTCGAGCTTCTTCTCCGCACCGGTGACGTCGTCCTTGCCGACGTCGCCGTCCTTCTCGAGGCGCTCGAGCTGCTGCTTGGCGGTGCGGCGCAGGTTGCGCACGGCGACGCGGCCGTCCTCGGCCTTGCCGCGGGCCACCTTGATGTACTCCTTGCGGCGCTCCTCGGTGAGCTCGGGGAAGACACAGCGCAGCACCTTGCCGTCGTTCGAGGGGTTCACGCCGAGGTCGGAGTCGCGGATGGCCCGCTCGACGTTGGTCATCGCACCCATGTCGTAGGGCTGGATCAGGATGATCCGCGCCTCGGGGGCGGTGAACGACGCCAGCTGCTGCAGCGGCGTGGGCGAGCCGTAGTAGTCGACCGTGATCTTGCTGAACATGCTGGGGTTGGCCCGGCCGGCACGGATCGCCGCGAACTCCTCACGCGTCGACTCCACCGACTTGTCCATCTTCGTGTCGGCCTCGTTGAGGATGTCGTTGATCACCGGTGGCTCCTGTTCGTCGCGGTCTGCTGCGGGCGGGGCGGGCGGGACTCAGCCCGCGCTCACCCGCGTACCGATCTTCTCACCCTGCACGACGCGCAGGATGTTGCCCTCCGGCTCCATGCCGAACACGATCATCGGCAGCTTGTTCTCCCCGCACAGGGCGAACGCCGTCTGGTCCATGATGCGCAGGCCCTGGGCGATGGCCTCGTCGTAGGTGAGCTCGTCGTACTTGGTGGCGGTGGGGTCGAGGTGGGGGTCGGCGGAGTAGACGCCGTCGACGCCGTTCTTGGCCACCAGCACCACGTCGCAGCGGCTCTCCAGCGCCCGCTGCACCGCCACGGTGTCGGTGCTGAAGAACGGCATGCCCATGCCGGCGCCGAAGATCACGACGCGGCCCTTCTCCATGTGGCGGATCGCGCGGCGCGGGACGTACGGCTCGGCGACCTGGCCCATCGTGATGGCGGTCTGCACGCGCGTCTCGACACCCAGCTTCTCCAGGAAGTCCTGCAGCGCCAGGCAGTTCATCACGATGCCGAGCATGCCCATGTAGTCGGCGCGCACGCGGTCCATGCCGCGCTGCTGCAGCTCGGCGCCGCGGAAGAAGTTGCCGCCGCCGGTCACCACCGCGATCTGCACGCCGGCCCCGGCCGCCGCGGCGATCTCCTTGGCGATGCCCTGCACGACGTCGGGGTCGATGCCGACCCGGCCGCCGCCGAACACCTCGCCCGACAGCTTCAGGAGGACTCTCTCGTAGCCGGTCACCGTGGTTCTCCCTCGTGGTCGTCGCCGTCCTGGTCGGTGCGGCTGGAGCGCACGGGGTCCGCCCGGCCCTCGACGGGGCCGCGCGGGCGCCGCCGGCCCAGGCAGCAACCTAACCGATCGAGGTGGCCGGCGCCGACCTGACGGAGGCCGGACGACGCTCGGCGTGGCCGGCGCCACGCCGCGGGCACGGGCTCGGGCGCGGGCACGGGCACGGGTGGAACCGACAGGACCGGGCCGGCGAGCGGTGGCTCGCCGACCCGGTCCGGGTCGTGCTGGTGGTGCTGGCCGTGCTGGTGCTGCGGGACCTGCTCGAGCCGGGGCTCAGGCGCCGATCTCGAAGCGGGCGAAGCGCTTCAGGGTGGTGCCGGACTCGTCGAGCACGCCCTTCACGTTCTTCTTGCTCTCGGTGACCGAGGGCTGCTCGAGGAGCACCTGCTCCTTGAAGAAACCGTTGAGCCGGCCCTCGGTGATCTTGGCGATCGCCTGCTCGGGCTTGCCCTCCTCGCGGGAGGTGGCCTCGGCGATCTCCCGCTCCTTGGCGACGACGTCGGCCGGCACCTCGTCGCGGGTGAGGTACTTCGGGCGCATGGCCGCTGCCTGCATGGCCGCACCCTTCGCCGCCGCCTCGTCACCGACGTACTCGACGAGCACGCCCACGGCGGGGGGCAGGTCGGCGGCGCGCTTGTGCATGTAGACCACGACGTCGCCGTCGAAGTAGGCGACCTGGCCCAGCTCGATCTTCTCGCCGATGGAGACGGCGAGGTCGTCGACGACCTCGCCGACGGTCTTGCCGTCGAGCTCGACGGCCTTGAGGGTCTCGGCGTCCCCGGCCTTCGCCGCGTCCGCGGCGTCGGCGATGCGCTGGGCCGTGGAGACGAACGCGTCGCCCTTGGCGACGAAGTCGGTCTCGCAGCGCAGCTCGACCAGCGCACCACCGGAGGTGGCGACCAGGCCGGCGGAGGCCTCGCGCTCGGCAGCGCGCTCGGCCATCTTCTTGCCACCCTTGATCCGGAGGATCTCGACGGCCTTGTCGAAGTCGCCGTCGGCCTCGGTCAGGGCCTTCTTGCAGTCCATCATGCCGGCGCCGCTGAGCTCGCGGAGCTTCTTGACGTCGGCGGCGGTGATGTTCGCCATGTGGTTGGTCCCTCGGTTCGGTGGTGAGTGGCGGACGCCGGACGTGCCGCCGTCCGCGAGCGGTTGCTCGCGGACGGCGGTCACGACACGGGGTGGATCAGGCCGTGGCCTCGTCGGTGGCCGGCGCGGCCACCGTCTCGGCAGCGGGCTCGTCGGCCGTCTCGGTCGCGGGCTCCGCGGCCGTCTCGGCAGCGGGCTCGGCCGGGGCAGCAGCCTCGGTCGTGGGCTCCGCAGCGGTCTCGGCGGCGGGCTCGGCCGGAGCAGCAGCGACCTCGGCGGCCTGCGCACCCTCGGACGACGCACCGGTGGCCTCGGACGCCGCGGCGCCGGTGTCGGTGGAGGTCGCGGCCTCCGCGGCCTTCTCGGCCTCGCCACCGAGCAGCTCGCGCTCCCACTCGGCCAGGGGCTCGTCGGTGGTGCCGCTGCCGCTCTCGGTGCCGGTCTTGGCACCCGAGCGGGCGATCAGGCCCTCGGCGACGGCGTCGGCGATCACGCGGGTCAGCAGGCCGACCGCGCGGATGGCGTCGTCGTTGCCCGGGATCGGGAAGTCGACGACGTCGGGGTCGCAGTTGGAGTCGAGGATGCCGATGATCGGGATGTGCAGCTTGCGGGCCTCCTCGACGGCGAGGTGCTCCTTGTTCGTGTCGACGATCCACACCGCGGAGGGCGTGCGGGTCATCTCACGGATGCCGCCGAGCGACTTGTTCAGCTTGTCGCGCTCGCGACGCATCTGCAGCAGCTCCTTCTTGGTGCGGCTGCTGCCGGCGACGTCGTCGAAGTCGACCTCGTCGAGCTCCTTGAGGCGGTTGATCCGCTGGTGCACGGTCTGGAAGTTGGTGAGCATGCCGCCCAGCCAGCGCTGGTTGACGTAGGGCATCCCGACGCGGGTCGCCTGCTCGGCGATCGCCTCCTGGGCCTGCTTCTTGGTGCCCACGAACATCACGACACCGCCCTTGGCGACGGTCTCCTTGATGAAGGCGTAGGAGCGGTCGATGTAGGCCAGCGACTGCTGCAGGTCGATGATGTAGATGCCGTTGCGCTCGGTCATGATGAAGCGCTTCATCTTGGGGTTCCAGCGACGGGTCTGGTGCCCGAAGTGGACGCCGCTCTCGAGGAGCTGGCGCATGGTGACGACTGCCATGGTGGTTCTCTTCTCCTGGGTGGCGCGGCGCCGTACGTGCGTCCTTCCAGTCCACCCGCGGGTGGGCCAGGACGCACCGGCGCTGCAGCCGGTCGGTTTCGGTTCGATTGCTCCCGACGGGTGTCGGTCGCCCTGACGCCAGCGCGCGACCCGCCCCGACCTGCTCACCGCCACTGATCGCTCAGCGGCCGCTCCCAGGGGGACCGAGGGTCGTCGCCCACGGTGGACCAGCCGTCCCGGAGGGGGACGACCGACGCGGTCTGCCGGCGTGCGAAGTCGATCGGCGCGCGTTGACGCACCGGTCGCACCCCACAGCCTACGCGAGTCCGGCGGTGCGCGACCAATCGTGTGACGACGACCCACGAGCCGTGCCCAGCCCCGCCTCGGGCCCCCTCGTCCACACCCCGCCACCGGGTCGGCCCGTGCCGCGCCCGAGCCGGCCCAGGCTGGCCCGATGACCCCCCTGTCCCCCGCCGCCGCCCTGCCGCCCGCCCGCCGGGTCGCCCGCCGGGTCGCCCGCCGCGTCGCCCTGCTGGCGCTGCTGGTCGTGCTCGCCCCGCCCGGGGTCGTCCACGTCGCTGCGGCCGCCGCGGCCGCCGACGACCCCGTCGGCACCTGGCCCCTGCGGCCGGCGCCGGAGGTGGTGCGCGGGTTCGAGCCACCGCCGACGCCGTACGCCCCGGGCCACCGCGGCGCCGACCTGCGTGGCCGGCCCGGCCAGGCCGTGCACGCCGCGCTGGCCGGCACGGTCTCGTTCGCCGGCACCATCGCCGGCCGTGGGGTCGTGGTCGTCGACCACGGGGCCACCCGCACGACGTACGAGCCGGTGACGGCCACCGCACGGCGCGGCGCGCCCGTGGTCGAGGGGGCGGTGATCGGCACCCTGCAGGCCGCGGCGTCGCACTGCGCGCCCGGCACCTGCCTGCACTGGGGGTGGATCGCCGACCCCGACACCTACCTCGACCCGCTGCGGCTGGTGGGGGCCGGCCCGGTGCGGCTGCTCCCGCTGTGGCGCGACACCCCCGCCGACGCCCCCGCCGGCGCGCCGACCACGGCCGCGCTGCTGCCGGGGTGGGCGCTGCTGGGGTGGCTGCCGTGGGCGGCCAGGCTCGGGTGACCGGGCCGGCGACGGGCCGGGATCAGGCCCGCGGGTGGGCCTGCCGGTAGGCGGCGCGCAGCCGGTCGGTGGTGACGTGCGTGTAGAGCTGCGTGGTCGCCAGGCTGGCGTGGCCCAGCAGCTCCTGCACGGAGCGCAGGTCGGCGCCCCCCTCGAGCAGGTGGGTGGCGGCGGTGTGGCGCAGTCCGTGGGGGCCGATGTCGGGCGCCCCCGGTACGTCGGCGATGCGGCGGTGCACCAGCGTGCGCACGGCCCGCTGGTCGATGCGCCGCCCGCGGGCACCGAGGAACAGGGCGGGCCCGGAGCCGTCGACGGCGAGCAGCGGCCGGCCGTGGCGCACCCACCGGTCGAGCGCGTCGGCCGCAGGCCGGCCGAAGGGCACCATCCGCTCCTTGCGGCCCTTGCCGAGCACCCGCAGGACGTTGCGCTCGCGGTCGACGTCGTCGACGTCGAGCCCGACGAGCTCACCGACCCGCGCGCCGGTGGCGTAGAGCACCTCGAGCATCGCGACGTCGCGCTGGCCCACGGCGCTCCCGTCGTCGGCGAGGTCGGCGGCGCTGCGGATGAGGCGCTCGGCCTCGTCGGCGCGCAGCACGGCGGGCAGGGTCCGGTGGGCACGAGGGCTGGCGAGGCTGGCACCGACGTCGGTGGGGACGCGCCCGGTGCGGGTGAGCCAGGCGGTGAACACCCGGGCAGCGGTCGCGCGGCGGGCCAGGGTGGTGCGGGAGAGGCCCGTGCTCTGCTGCTTGGCAAGCCAGCTGCGCAGCGCGCGCAGGTCGAGGGTGGTGACGTCGTGGTGGCCCAGGCGTCGGGCGTGCTCGAGGAGCCCCGCGACGTCGGCGGTGTAGGCGCGCACGCTGTGGGGGCTCAGGTCGCGCTCGGAGACGAGATGGCGCTCGTAGTCGCCCAGGAGCCGGGCCATCGCCTCCGGGAGCAGGTCTGCCTCCTCAGCGCCCTCGGCCTGCTCGACGCCGCCGCCGGGGGCCGGCGCGTCGCCGGTGGCCGGTCCCGTGGTCATGGGCCGAGGGTAGGACGCCTCCCCCGGCTCAGGCGTGAGCGAGGACGGCGAGCCGCCACCCCTCCTCGCAGCGCACCACCAGCCCGGCGCCCTCCAGCACCCCGAGCGTGGAGCGCACCTCCAGCAGACCCATGCCGGCGGTGTGGGCCACCGAGTCGGCCTCGGCGGGACGGGCCACCGGCACCGCGTCGAGCACCTGCTGCTGACGCGAGGTCAGCCGGTCGCGCGGACGCTCCGGGCCGCGCGGCTCCGGGGCGAGGTGCTCCCCGCTCGCCCCCACCAGCTCGAGGACGTCGTCGCCGGAGGTGACCAGGGTGGCGGCACCGCTGCGCAGCAGCTGGTGCACGCCCTGCGAGGGCGCGCTGGTCACCGGGCCGGGCACCCCCATGACGGCGCGGTTGAGCCGGCCCGCCCAGTTGGCGGTGTTCAGCGCCCCGCTGCGCGCGGCCGCCTCGACGACCACGGTGCCCCGGGTCATCGCCGCGATCAGCCGGTTGCGGCTGAGGAACCGGATGCGGGTCGGCGGCAGGCCCGGCGCGGTCTCCGACACGATCGCCCCCGTGGCCGCGACGTGCTGCAGCAGGGTGGCGTGAGCGGCCGGGTAGACCCGGTCGGCGCCGCAGGCCATCACCGCGACGGTCGGCGACCCGAGCGCCAGGGCGCCGCGGTGGGCGGCCTGGTCGATGCCGAACGCGGCGCCCGAGACGACCGTGGTGCCAGCGAGGCCGACCCGGGCGGCGAGGTCGCGGGCCACGGTCTCGCCGTAGGTGGTGGCCGAGCGCGAGCCCACGACGGCCACCGAGCCCACGACGGCGTCGAGGCGCAGCGCACCTCGCACCCACAGCCCCAGCGGGGTGCCGCCGCGGCGGTGCAGCGACGGCACGCCGTGGAGCTCGTCGAGACCGCTGGGCCACTCGTCGTCGCCGGGCACCACGAAGCGCACCCCCCGGCGCTCGGCCTGCTCCAGCTCGCGCTCGGGGTCGAGCGCGGCCAGGCGGGCGCCGAGGTCACCCAGCAGGCCGTGGAGGTCGTGGTCGGCGGTGAGGGCACGACGCACGGCGCAGGGGCCCAGCTCGACCACCAGGGCGTTCATCCGCTCGTCACCCGGCTCGGCCAGGCGGCTCAGTGCCGCGCGGGCCAGCCGCTCGTCGTCGGGTGCCCGGCCCGCACCCACCCCCTCCTCGCTGGTTCCCTCCCCGCTCGTTCCCTCCCCGTGCACCCCCTCCCCGTGCACCCCCTCCGCGCTCACCCGGCCCTCCGCAGCAGGGTGGCGCCGAGCAGCGGGTCGCCGCGCCGCAGCCGCAGGGCCGTCGCGACCTCTGCCTCACCGGGCGGTCCGACGTCGTCGGTCTCGGCGAGGTCGACGAGCGTCCAGGCCATCCGGTGCACCCGCACCGCGCCGCGGCCGGTGACCTTGCCGGAGTAGATCTCGCGCTCGAGGAGCCGCTTGCCGTCGGAGGTGAGCGGCCACTCGTCGCGCAGCTGCGGCCCCGGGGTGTGGGCGTTGAGGCGCCAGCTGCGGTCGGCGTAGCGCGCCGCCTGCCGCTCGCGGGCCCGAGCCACGCGACGTCGCACCTGCGCCGACGACTCGACGACGGCGAGCGGGTCGGCCTGGTCGTGCGGCGCGAGCGGCTCGACGTGACGGGTGATGTCGATGCGGTCGGCGATCGGGCCGGTGATGCGGGCGCGGTAGTCGCGCCGCCGGCGCTCGGTGCAGCCGCACCGCGAGGACGCCGACGCGGTGTACTCGCCACACGGGCACGGGTTGCACGCCAGCACGACCATGGCGCGCGCCGGCAGGGTCACCGACTCCTCGCGCCGGGCCACGGTGACGTTGCCGCTCTCGAGCGGCTGGCGCAGGGCGTCGATGACGTCGCTGCGGAACAGCGGGAACTCGTCGAGGAACAGCACCCCGAGGTGGGTGCGGCTGAGCTCGCCGGGGCGCACCGACCCGGACCCGCCGCCGATCAGGCTGGCCTTGCTGGCGTCGTGGTGGGGCGCGGAGTACGGCGGGCGCACGATCATCGGGTCGCCCGGCTCGAGCACCCCGGCCAGCGAGTGGATGGCGGTCAGCTCGAGGGACTCCGCCGGGCCGAGGTCGGGCAGGATCGTCGGGATGCGCTCGGCGAGCGTGGTCTTGCCCGCCCCCTTCGGCCCCTCGAGCATCAGGTGGTGGCCCCCGGCCGCGGCCACCTCGACGGCGAAGCGGGCGTCGGCCAGCCCCATCAGGTCGGCGAGGTCGCCCTCCTCGTGGCGGCTGTCGCCGCGCCAGGTCAGCAGCCGGCTGCCCGAGATGGCCGCGACCGGCGGCGCCCACGGCACCTCCTCACCGCGCAGCTCGGCGACCACCTGGGCCAGCGACCGCACCCCGAGCACGCTCATGCCCGGCACCATCGACGCCTCGTGGGCGTGCGGCTCGGGGACGAACACGCAGTGCACGCCCCGCTCGGACGCGGCCAGCACCATCGGCAGCACGCCGGCCACCGAGCGCAGGTGGCCGTCGAGCGTGAGCTCCCCGATCATCGCGACCCCCTCCAGCGCTGCGGGCGGCACGGTGCCGGAGGCGGCCAGCACCGACACCGCGATGGCGAGGTCGAAGTGGGTGCCGCGCTTCATCAGGTCGGCCGGCGAGAGCAGGATGGTGATGCGCTTGGTCGCGGGCCAGTCGAACCCGCCGTTGACCACCGCCATCCGCACGCGGTCCTTGGCCTCGTTCAGCGCGGCGTCGGGCCGCCCGACCAGCGTGGTGCCGACCTGGCCGGGCGACACGTCGGCCTGCACGTCGATGAGGTGGCCGAGTGCACCGTGGAGCGACACCGACCGGGCCGTGGCGGTGGCCATCAGGCCAGGCCCCGCACGTGGTCGACGACCGCGGGCCCGCGCCGCGGGCGCAGCACCGCCACCAGGTCGATGCGCACCTCGGGCACGCGGGTGCCGCGCTCGTCCTGCCAGGCGTCGGCCAGCCGGCGGAGCCGGTCGAGCTTGGCGTCGGTGACGGCCTCGTGGGGCGTGCCGCAGGCCAGGCTGCTGCGGGTCTTCACCTCGCACACCACCAGGACGTCGCCGTCGCGCAGGACGAGGTCGACCTCGCCCTGCGGGCACCGCCAGTTGCGGTCGAGCACCGTCATGCCGCGCGCCACCAGGTGGCGCTCGGCGACGGTCTCGCCGTAGGCCCCCAGGGCCTGCTTGCTCGCTGCTGTCGTCATGGGTGCGACCTCCTGCGGAGATCCTGGCCGCGGTGGTCGACAGCGGCGGGCGAGCGGTCAGCGGCTGTGGACGCGGGGCTCTCGCACCCGTTCTGTGGACGGCTCGTGGGCCGGCGTGGTCGCCGGCCGGTCAGGGCCGGTCACAGCCGGCCGGGGCCGGTCAGGGCAGGGCAGGGCAGGTCAGGGCAGGTCGCAGTCCAGGGCGTCGACCGGCACGTTCTCCACCCGGTTGACCGCGGTCTCCACCACCACCCCGTCGTTCGGCACCGGGAGCAGCCCCAGGTCGAGGCTCTGCAGCCGGACGGTCACCGTCACCAGCGCCCCGCGCTCGAGCGTGGCCGGACCACCGGTGGTGCTCTCGTAGACCCACGTCACCGTCGGGTCCCCCGGCCCGGTGTCCACCCCGGCGACGCGCGCCACCGCCTCGGTGCGGGTGCAGCCGGGGTCGGTGCCGACCACCAGCCGGCGGGCCGCCTCCCGCGCGGTCGCGGCAGCCGTCTCCATCGCCCAGAACTGGTAGCCGTACTGGATGATCCCGAACACCAGCGCCAGCACGAGCGGCACGACCAGGGCGAACTCGACGACCACCGACCCCCGCTCGTCGCGCCGCCTCACTGGACCAGCCTGACGATGCGCGGCCCGACCCCCAGGTACTCCGACTCCGGGCCGGCGTAGTCGGCCGGCACGGCCGGGAGCGCGTCGGGGCTGATGGTCATGAACCGGACGGCGCTCAGCTTGCCGGAGGAGTCCATCAGCAGGCCCTGACGGTCGCTGAGGCCCGGCTGCAGCAACGCCGTCATCGACGCGTCGACCAGCCCCAGCGCACCGAGCAGGCCGCCGCTGAGCAGCGAGAGCCCCGCCTCGTCGAGCAGCGGGAGCGTGCCGTCCAGGGCCGTGGACTGGGTGATGAAGATGGGGCGGAACGTCAGCACCGGGTAGTCCCCCGCCTGCACCGCGGACGTCGCCCCGGCGGTGGAGATCACGGCGACCCACATGAAGCGGTGCGAGCCGTAGATGCTGCGGTCGAGGTTGCTGGTGGGCGTCACGACGGGCACGCCCGTCTGCAGGTAGCTGTCGACGTTGAAGAACGTCGCGGAGGTGAGCAGCGAGGTGTTCTCGACGTAGTCGGTGAACCGGTCGTCGTTGACCGTCCGCCCGTTGAGGGCGAACTGCCGGTCGGGTCGGCACGGCCGCGCGGTGGTGCAGGTCAGCCGGCCGTTGGCGCCGATCATGCCCTCGGTGAAGCCGGCCTCGTAGGCGTTGCTCATGTTGGTGACCACGCAGGACGGCACCGACGGGGGCTGCACGCCGTTCGTGTCCTTCACCGACCCCGGGCCGCACTCGGTCAGGTTCACCAGGGAGCGCAGGCTGTCGAGGGTGGTCCCCGCGGAGAGCAGGCCGGGGTACTGCGCGATCAGGTGGTCGATGCCCTCCTGCAGGTTGAGGGTGAAGTTCACGTTGGCCTGCGTGCCCGCCCGGGGGCTCTTGAGCAGCCGTCCGCACGAGGTGGTGCCCGAGGTCACCAGCGGGTCGACCTCGATCGTGGAGGTGTCGGAGGAGTACACCCGGGTGGCGCCGGCCGCCCCCGTCGTCTCGACGGCGACCTTGATCTGCCACTCCCCCGTGATCGCCTGCGCGCCCGGCGGCAGCTGGACGGCGACGTAGCCGAGCCGGCGGGGGTTCCTCCCGGCGTCGAGGGTCAGGGTGCCGGCCGCCTCGAACTGTCGACGCAGCAGATCACCGCCCTGGGCGAAGATCACCACGTAGCGCTGGTTCGCCGCGAGCTCCGGCCACCTGCTGCCGCTGACCTGGATGGTCGGTGGCGTGCCGAGCAGCTGCTGGGTCACCCGGCCCGGCACGACACCGTTCATCTGCGGGTCGGCCTGGTAGGCCAGCGTGGTGGGCCAGGTGGTGGTGACCGACGTGGAGCCCCCGCCCTGGTGGGTCGTCGAGATGTAGCCGAACGGCAGGGCCGCACCGCCGAGGAGGGTGCTCCCCGTGTTCAGCAGGCAGTCGAGCGAGAGCGCCATGGGTGACAGCAGCCCGGGCGAGGTCACCTTGGCCGCGGCCTGCTTCTGCTGGGTCGAGCCGTCGAACCCCGCCGCACGGCCGAAGCCGAAGTCGATCCGCGCCCGGGGGGTGAGCACCTTGACCTGGTTGCGCAGCGGGAAGGTGACCTGGCCGGTGCTCAGCAGGCTGGCGGCGTACGCGTTCAACGTCGCCGACTCGGGGTCGGTGGGGCACGCCGGGATGGTGGCGTCGAGCTGGCGCTGGCCCCCCACCTCGTGGCAGGCGACGTAGTAGGCGACCGCCTTGGCGACCGTGGTCCGCTGCGCCGCGGAGTCGGCGGGGAGGAACTGGGCGGCGTACGTCGCCGCGCGGTCGGCCTGCACCTGCAGCTGGCCGCGCACGGCCCAGGTCTTGCCGATGTCGACCGCGAGGCCCGCCACCACGAGCAGCGCGAGGCTGACGATGGCGGTCATCACGGCGATCGCGCCGTGCTCGTCGGGCGACCGACGCGAGCGGCCAGGGCGGTGGGGCCGGCGCAGCCGGTCCGGGACGACGTTCACCGGCACACCGCGTCGGTGATGGTGACGTCGGTGAGGCGCTGGGTGAAGTCGGTGACCAGCGCGCCGCCCGAGGGCAGGGGCAGCAGCGACGACAGCCCGGTCACCGCAGCCGACTCGATGTGGATCGCCACCGTCACCCCGACGTCGGGCAGGACCTCGACGACGGTCACGGTGACCTCCTCGAGGCCGACCAGCTCGGTGTCGCGGGTGAGGTCGGCCACGACCCCGACCACGGTGCCGGCCACCGCGTCCTTCAGGCCCTGGCAGCTGTAGGAGCCGGCGACGCCGCCGGTCGGGACGGCGGGCGAGATCGTGTCGACCTTCTGGGCGCGCCAGAAGTACTCGCCCCACTGGATCACGCCCAGCGCGAGCGGCACGAGCAGGAACGAGATGACGAGCGCGGCCTCGACGGCTGCCGCGCCGCGCTGCGTGCGGCGGCGGATCCCACCCATCGCTGCGTCCTCCCGCCGTGTCGGTCCCGGCGTGGGGTGACGACGTGGCCGGTCGACCACGGGTCACGCCGGGGGGCACCGGCCTCGCCGACGCCTCACGCGCACGCTACGAGCTCCCGCCCCTCGGCGAGGACGCACGCGGACCGGGTGGCCCGAACGGGCTACTTCTCGGGGAGATCCATGTCCGAAGGGTTGAGCTCCTCGACGTTCACGTCCTTGAAGGTCAGCACCTTGACGTTCTTGGCGAAGCGGGCCGGGCGGTACATGTCCCACACCCAGGCGTCGCTCATGGAGACCTCGAAGAACACGTCGCCGGCCTCGGTGCGGGCCTTCACGTCGACCTGGTTGCACAGGTAGAAGCGGCGGTCGGTCTCGACGACGTACTTGAAGATGCCGACGACGTCGCGGTACTCGCGGTACATCGTGAGCTCCATCTCGGCCTCGTACTTCTCGAGATCCTCGGCGCTCATGCACTCTCCTGGTGTGGGCGGGGCCTGGTCGTGGGGGGCCTGGTCGTGGCGTCCTGGTCGTGGCGGGCCTGGTGGTGGGGCCGGGCCCGGGAACGAGCCGCAGGGGTGGGCTCCGGGCGCCTGCTGCCTGGCATCGTAGAGGGGTGAGCGACACCCGCGACGCCGTTCCTCCCGGCGTGATCCGGGCACAGGGCCCGCCCCTGCCGGGCCGGTCGGTGATGAACCAGTGGTGGCGCGACCTGACCTTCGTGCACTGGCGGGTCGACCCCGCACGGGTGGCGCCGCTGCTGCCGTCGGGCGTGCGGCCCGACGTGCACGACGGCAGCGCCTGGGTGGGGCTGATCCCGTTCCGCATGGTCGACGCCGGGTTCGGGCCGCGCAGCACGGCGCCGTGGTTCGGCTCGTTCCTCGAGACCAACGTGCGCCTCTACTCCACCGACGACCGCGGACGCCGCGGCGTGGTGTTCTGCTCGCTGGAGGCCCAGCGGCTGGCCGTGGTGCTGGGCGCCAACGCCTCCTTCGGCGTGCCCTACCGGTGGGCGCGGATGCGGGCCACCCCCGCCTCGCTGCCGCCGGACCCGACCGGGCGCCAGATGCGCTACGAGAGCGTACGGCGCGCCCCGGGGCGCCCGCGCAGCCTGGTGGAGGTCGAGGTGGGCGACCCGGTCGCCGAGCCGGGCGCGCTCGAGCTCTTCCTCACCGCCCGCTTCGGGCTGCACACCCGCGTCGCCGGGCGCACCTGGTGGGTGCCGAACACCCACGGGCCGTGGCCGCTGCGCCGGGCCCGGGTCACCGCGCTCGACGACGAGCTGGTGACCGCGGCCGGGCTGCCCGGAGTGGCCGGCACGCCGCCCGACTCCGTGCTGTTCTCCTCGGGCGTGCGCACCGAGTTCGGGCTCCCCCAGCCGCTCTGAGCCAGCCCCTCTGAGCCAGCCGCGCTGAGCCGCCGCGGTGAGCCGGCCGGGCCGGCTGCCAAGTGCGGCTCAGCCGGTCTCGGCGCCGCTGCCCGGCGGCGGCTCGAGGCCCGCGGCGCGGCGTACGTTGACGAACCGCATGCGGTGCACCGGCGAGGGCCCGTGGGCGGTGAGCGCCGCGGTGTGGGTGTCGGTGATGTAGCCCTTGTGGGTGGCGAAGTCGTAGACGGGCCACTCGTCGTGCAGGTCGGTCATGATGCGGTCGCGGGTCACCTTGGCCAGCACCGAGGCCGCGGCGATGCAGGCCGCCACCCGGTCGCCCTTCCACACCGCGAGACCGGGCGCCCCGAGCCCGTCGACGGGGAAGCCGTCGGTGAGCACGTAGTCGGGGGCGGTGTCGAGCAGCGCGACCGCGCGACGCAGCGCCTCGATGTTGGCGACGTGCATGCCGAGGCGGTCGCACTCCTCGTGGGAGACCACCACGACCGACCACGCCAGGGCGCGGCGCACCACCTGCTCGTAGCAGCGCTCGCGGGCGCGCTCGGTGAGCAGCTTGGAGTCGGCGAGGCCCGGCACCACCCCCGCCCGGCCGGCGGGCAGGATGCAGGCGCCCGCCACCAGCGGGCCGGCGCAGGCGCCGCGACCGGCCTCGTCGACACCGGCGACGGTCTCGATGCCGTGGCGGCGCAGGGCGCGCTCGTAGCCGTAGAGGCCGGCGTCGCGGCGCACCGTCGCGCCACGGGGCAGCAGGCTCATCGCGACCTACCGGGGGTCGGGCACGTCCGCGAACACGGCGGGACGATCGGGGGTGCCGGCGTTGCCCAGCGGCCAGATGACGGCGAGGACCTTGCCGACGACGTCGTCCACCGGCACGAACTCGTCGCCGGGCACGCAGGCGGTGTCGCCCTCCGCGCACATCTGGAAGCTGGAGTCCGCGGAGTGGCCGCGGTTGTCGCCCATGACGAACAGGGTGCCCTCGGGCACCGGACCGGCCTCCCAGTCGCAGTCGCCCAGCATCGGGCCGCGGCACTTGATGTTCTTCTCGTCGAGCACGAAGGAGTCCTCGTCGAGCGGCGTGCCGTTGACGCTGATCCGGCCCTGGGCGTCGCAGCAGGTGACGACGTCGCCCGCGACGCCGATGACGCGCTTCACGAGGTGGCCGCCCTCGGGGTAGAGCCCGATGCCGGCCATCGCCCGGGTCAGCACGTTGCCGGGCTCGCGGACCTCCTCGTCGCCGAGCCAGCCGCCCGGGTCCTCGAACACCACGACGTCGCCGCGCTCGGGGCCCGCGTCGCCCCAGTAGGAGACCTTCTGCACCACGATGCGGTCGTCCTCGACCAGGCCCGGCTCCATCGACTCCGAGGGGATGTAGAAGGCCTGCAGCAGGTAGGACTTCACCAGCACCGCCAGCACGACGGCCAGCACGAGCAGCACCAGCGTCTCGACGCCGAACGGGAGCTCGCGCCCCCGCTGACGCCACGACCGCGACGCCGCGGCCGGCGCCGGGGGCTCGTCCGTGGAGGTCGAGCCGCCGGTGGCGCCAGTGGCGGGGTCGCGGTCGTGGGGTGTCACGCGCGTGAGTCTAGAAAGCGTGGGTCGCCGCCGGAGCGGAACGACTCAGACCTCGCGACGCTCCTTGATCTTGGCCTTCTTGCCGCGCAGGTTGCGCAGGTAGTACAGCTTCGCGCGACGCACGTCGCCGCGGGTCACGATCTCGATCTGCTCGAAGATCGGGGAGTTCAGCGGGAAGGTGCGCTCGACGCCGACGCCGAACGACACCTTGCGCACCGTGAAGGTGCGGCCGATGCCGGAGCCCTGGACGCGGATGACCACGCCTTGGAAGATCTGGACGCGGGCGCGGTTGCCCTCGACGACCTTCACGTGGACCTTGATGGTGTCACCGGCGCGGAAGGCCGGGACGTCGTCACGCTTGAGCGCGTTGCCGAGCTCGGCGATCACGTTGGTCATGGTGTTCTCCTCGCGGGTGCCACAGGTCAGCCGCGGTGCTGGAAGGTGGTGCCTTCATCGGGTGCGGCGCAGCAGGTGTGGCCGGCGGCGTCGTGCTCCCCCTGTGGCAGGTGCCTGACGCAGACCCCCCTGCCGGCGGCTGCGAGCAGCGCCTCGGGGTGGTCCTGATTTGGCCGGCTGGCCGGTCGCCGATTCTGCCACAGCGCGCGCGGTGGTCGTGAATCAGCCACGGCGACGCTTGGTGAGCACCGCCGGCCCCGACGGGCCGTCGAGCACCTCGCGCACCGAGAACCCGGCCTTCTTGTACATCCGCAGGTTGGCGGTGCTGCGCGCCCCCGTCAGCAGCCGGTACGACGTGGCCGCCGGCGGGGCGACGCGCTGGGCGTGCTCGAGCAGCAGCCGCCCGAGCCCGCGACCGCGCAGGTCGGGGGCCACCATGAGCCGCCCGACGTCCCAGGCGGTGCCGTCGAGGCGCCCGCGCACCGACCCGACCAGGCGCCCGGCCGAGCGCACGACGTAGGTGTCCCACGAGGCGATGGAGGCGACGACGTCGTCGAGGTCCTCGTGCAGCGGGGGGATGGTCAGGTCGTCGTTGACCACCGCCTCGCGCACCCAGCAGGCCAGCTGGAGGGTCAGCACCTCCGCGGCGTCGGCGCGGGTGGCGCGCTCGACCACCCACTCCCCCACCACGGCGCTGGGGTGGAGCAGGTCCGGGCGGCGCTGCGCCGTGCGGGCGACCGCCTGCTCGTGGCGCCAGGCCGCGACGGCGCCGTGGTCGCCGCTGAGCAGCACCGGCGGCACGTCGAGGCCGCGCCAGGAGGCCGGCTTGGTGTAGACGGGGTACTCCAGCAGGCCGTCCTCGTGCGACTCCTCCACCAGCGAGGCGGCGTTGCCCATGAAGCCCGGCAGCAGGCGCACCACCGCCTCGGTGACGGCCAGCGCAGCCACCTCGCCGCCGTTGAGCACGTAGTCGCCGATCGACACCTCCCGCACCTCGCCGCGGGTGGCGGCGTGGTCGACGACCCGCTGGTCGATGCCCTCGTAGCGCCCGCAGGCGAAGACCAGGTGGGGCCGGGTGGCCAGCTCGCGGGCCAGGGCCTGGGTCAGCGGCTCGCCCGAGGGGGTCGGCACCACCACGGTGGCCTCGGGCGGTGCCACCTCGTCGAGCGCCTCGCCCCACGGCTCGGGCTTCATCACCATGCCGGCGCCGCCGCCGTACGGCGTGTCGTCGACGGTGCGGTGGCGGTCGTGGGTCCAGCGGCGCAGGTCGTGCACGTGCAGCTCGAGCAGGCCCTTCTCGACCGCCCGGCCCGGCAGCGAGAGCGACAGCGGCGCGAGGTAGTCGGGGAAGATCGTCAGGTAGTCGAGCCGCACGCGCTCACGCGTCCTCGGGCAGCGGGGTCACCAGGCCGGGACGGTCGGCCACGACGACGCGGCGCGCGTCGAGGTCGACCTGCGGCACCAGCGCCTTGACGAACGGCACCAGCGCCTCGCGCCCACCCGGGGTGCGCACGGTCAGCAGGTCCTGGGCGCCACCGTGCACGAGCGCGGAGACCGTGCCGAGGTGGGCGCCGTCGAGGTCGTGGACGTCGAGGCCGACCAGCTGGTGGTCGTAGTACTCGTCGGGGTCGTCGGGCACCGCGTCGGCCGGCACCGAGGCGTGCAGCACGAGCCCGCGCGCCGCCTCGGCCGCCGTGCGGTCGCCGAGCTCGGCGAACGTCACCAGCAGCACGCCCTGGTGCCACCGGGTGCGCTCGACGGTGAGCGCGCGGTGCGCGGACACCGCGTCGCGCGGGGGCTCCGCGCGCAGCACCGCGCCGTCGGCGTAGCGCCGCTCCGGCTCGTCGGTGCGCACGTCGATGGTCACCTCGCCGCGCAGGCCGTGGGGCTTGCCGACGCGCCCCACGACCAGCTCGAGGGTGCCGTCGGGGGTGCCGTCGGGCATGCGGGGCGGGGTGGGGGCCACGGTGGTCCTTCCAGGGAGCGGGGGAAATGCCGGACGGGTGCCGCCCCGCAGGGCGACACCCGTCCGAAGCGGCCGGTGGGCGCAGGCTCAGCGGCGGCGGTCGACGTCCACGAAGTCGACCCGCGCGCCCTCGCGACCGGCGAGGCCGGCCACGACGGTGCGGAACGCCGACGCGGTGCGTCCGCCGCGGCCGATGACCTTGCCGAGGTCGTCGGGGTGCACCCGGACCTCGAGGGTCGAGCCACGACGCAGCTGCTTGTCGCGGACCGAGACGTCGTCGGGGTTGTCGACGACGCCGCGGACGAGGTGCTCGAGCGCCTCGGCCAGCACGACGCTCAGGCCTCGGTCTTCGGGGCCTCGGCGTCGACCGCCGCGGTCTCGGCGGTCTCGGCCTGCTCGGTCGCGACCTCGGGGGTCTCGTCGGCAGGGACCTCGGCCGGGGTCTCGGCAGCGGCCTCGGCCGGCTTCTCAGCAGGCTTCTCGGCGGCGGCCGGCTCGGCCTTCTTCGAGGTCTTCTTGGTCGTCGCGTCGGACGAGCCGCTGCGCTGGGCGTCGGCGAGGGCCTCGTTGAAGATGTCGAGCTTGGCGCGCTTGGCCTCGGCGGTGCGCAGGGTGCCCTCGGTGCCGGGGAGACCGTGGTGGGTCTGCCAGTCACCGGTGATCTTGAGGATGGCCTCGACGGCCTCGGTCGGCTGCGCGCCGACACCCAGCCAGTACTGCGCCCGGTCGGAGACGACGTCGATGTAGGACGGCTCCTCCTTGGGGTGGTACTTGCCGATCTCCTCGATCACTCGACCGTCGCGCTTCTTGCGCGAGTCGACGACGACGATGCGGTACTGCGGCACCCGGATCTTGCCCAGGCGCTTCAAGCGGATCTTGACGGCCACGTCTGTGGTGTCTCCTCGTTTATCGGGGTGGGTGAGGACCCGCGCACCAGGTGGGGAAACACCGGGGTGGGCACCTCGAGGGCACTGCGCGACCAGTGAGAGGGGCCGGACGCGCAGGACTCGACCGGTAATGATGCCAGAGAGCGGCGGGCAGGCTAAATCGCCCGGTGGGCACGCCCTGGGCGCCGCGTGCCTCAGGCCACGACCCGCCCGCGCAGCACCACGCGCGACGGCCCCCAGAGCACGGAGGGGTCGAGCAGCGGGTCGCGGTCGAGCACCAGGAAGTCGGCCGGCGCGCCCTCCTCGAGCCCGGCGGGGTGGCCCAGCCAGGCGCGGGCGCGCCAGGAGGCCGCGGCCACCACGTCCGCCGGCGGCAGGCCCAGGTCGACCATCGCCATGACCTCGCCGGCCAGGTGGCCGTGCCGCTCGGCTCCCCCGCCGTCGCTGCCGACGTACAGCTCGACCCCGGCCTCGTGGGCCGCCAGCAGGGTCGCCCGCCGGTGGGCGAACAGGTCCTCCATGGTCGCGGCGTACGCCGGGAACCGCTCGCGCCCGGCGTCGGCGAACTCGGGGAACTTCGCGGTCTGCATCACCGTCGGCACCAGCGCCACGCCCTGGGCGACCATCCGGTCGAGATGGTCGGTGGTGAGGCCGGTGCCGTGCTCGAGGCAGTCGATGCCGGCGTCGAGCAGGCCGTCGAGGACCTCGCGGCCGAAGCAGTGGGCGGTGACCCGGGCGCCCTCGGCGTGGGCGGCGGCGATCGCCGCGGCGAAGTCGTCGGCGTCGAAGGAGGGCGCGAGGTCGCCGGCGTCGCGGGAGATCCAGTCGCCGACCAGCTTGACCCAGCCGTCGCCGGCGCGGGCCTCCCCGGCCACGGTGGCGACGAGGTCGGCCGGCTCGACCTCGTGGGCGTAGTGGCGGATGTAGCGGCGGGTGCGCGCGACGTGGCGTCCGGCGCGCACCAGGCGGGGCAGGTCGTCGCGCCCGTGCACCCACCGGGTGTCGGCGGGCGAGCCGCAGTCGCGCAGCAGCAGGGCGCCGGCGTCGCGGTCGGCGAGGGCCTGACGCTCGACCTCGGCCTCGTCGACGGCACCGTGGTCCTCCATACCGAGGTGGTTGTGCGCGTCGACGAGCCCGGGCAGCAGCCACCCCGAGGCCACGGTCTCCGCGCCCCGCTGCGGCTCGTAGGTGACCTTGCCGTCGACGACGTGGAGGTCGCGCACCTCGCCGTCGGGCAGCACGGGCCCGTGGAAGCGCTGGACGGGGGCGGGGGCGGGGGCGGCACCGGGGACGGCCATGCCCCGGACGCTACCGCGCGTCCGGGGCACAGCCGTGGTGCAACGGTGGGTGCTCAGCGGCGGGTGGTCAGCCCGTGGCCGAACGCGTACAGCGGGTCGTAGTCCTCGTCGCCGACGTTGATCGGCTCCTGGGCCACGCTGCGCGGCCAGGTGACGGGCAGGGTGCCGGTGAAGGCCCGCTCGCCGTAGAGCACGTCGGCCACGCCGGCCCCCTCGCTGCCGGGCAGCCACGACGCCACGACGGCGTCGGTGGAGCGCAGCAGCGCGGGCGGCAGGACCAGCGGGCGCCCGGAGACGACCAGCACGGTGCAGCTCCTTGCCGCGGCGCAGACGGTGCGCACCGCCTCACGGTCGGCGTCGTTGAGCTCCATGGTCTGCTCGGGGCGCAGCACGCCCGCGTCGCCCGGGTCGTAGCCCCACTCGGGGCCACCCACGTCGCCGAAGCCCTCGGCGTACGGCGTCTCGCCGACCACCACGATGCCGTGGGCCCGCTTCGGCACCCGCGTCTCGGCGGTCTCGCTGTACGTCACCCGGCCGTCGCTGGCCTCCTGGATCCCGTCGAGGACCGTGTCGCCGGGCAGGACGTTGGTGGAGCCGCCCTGCCAGGTGAGCGTCCAGCCGCCGGCCTGGTTGCCGATGTTGTCGGCGTTGCTGCCCGCGACGTAGACGTCGCCGGCCGGGGCCAGCGGCAGGGTCTGGCGGCGGTTGCGCAGCAGCACCTGCGACTTGGCGACCGCGCGCCGGGCGACGGCCCGGTGCGCCGGGCTGCCGACGGTGTCGATGAGCGAGCGGTCGGTCATCGGGTCCTCGAACAGGCCGAGCTCGAACTTCGCGGTGAGGATGCGGGCCACGGCGTCGTCGAGACGGGCCCGGGTGACCCGGCCCTCCTCGACGGCGGTCGCCAGCGTGGCCGTGAACTCGCGGAAGCCGGTCGCGCTGCCGGAGTAGGGCTCCATGAACATGTCGACACCCGCGTTGACCGACGTCACGACCTGGGTGGCGTAGTCGCCCGGGATCTGGCGGATGGCCTGCCAGTCTGAGATCACGAAGCCGTCGAAGCCGAGCTCGCGCTTGAGGTAGCCGGTGACGAGCTCCTTGCTGGCGTGCATCTTCACCGGGTCGCCGAGCCCGTCGTCGGTCCAGTCGACGCTGGAGAACGACGGCATGACCGAGCCGACGTCGTGCCTGCGCACCGTGGCGGGGTACGGCGCCAGGGCCAGCTCGGCGAACTCCTCGCGGGAGACCCGGCTGATGCCCTGGTCGAGGGTGTAGTCGCCCTCACCGGTGTCCCAGTCGGTGAGGCCGTCGCCGGCGAAGTGCTTGGCGGTGGCCAGCACCCGGTCGGGCTCGTCGAGCTCGCCGGGCCGGCCCTGCAGGCCGTCGATGGCGGTGGCCATCGACGTCACCAGGGCGGGGTCCTCGCCGAAGGACTCGTAGGTGCGGCCCCAGCGATCGTCGCGCACGACGCAGACGCAGGGCGCGAAGTTCCACTGCGGACCCGAGGCACGGGTCTCGATGGCGGTGAGGTGGCCGATGCGGCGCACCAGGGCGGGGTCACGGGTGGCCCCGAGCCCGATGTTGTGGGGGAACACGGTGGCGCCGAGCAGGTTGCCGTGGCCGTGCACGGCGTCGACGCCGTAGAGGAGCGGGATGCCGAGGCGGGTGCCGAGGGCGGCCTCCTGGTAGCGGTCGACCATGTCGGCCCAGGCCTCGGGCGTGTTGGTCGCCGGCACCGACCCGCCGCCCGACAGCACGCTGCCGAGGCCGTAGGTGGCGATCAGCGAGGGGTCGGCGTCGATGTCGGCACGCTCGGCCTGGGTCATCTGGCCGACCTTCTCGGCCAGCGTCATCCGGTCGATCAGGTCGGCCACGCGCTCGGAGGTGGGCAGCGAGGCGTCCTGGTAGGGCAGCACCTCGTCGGCCCGGGCCAGGGCGCCGACCGCGGGGGCGGCTGCGGCCGGGGCGGAGGACCCGGGAGGGGCGAGCAGGGTGACGCCGAGGGCGCCCACGGCCAAGGCGGTGAGCCCGGTCGCGACCGAGCGGCGGCGCCGTCGGGTGGGGGTGGGTCGGAGGGACATGGGGGCTCCTTGCCCGATCAAGGGCCGGGCGCGGGGGCGTCCGGACGCGCGGTGCGCGTCCCGTCAACGTAGGAACCGCGTTTTGCCACGGTCAATGCGTAAACATCCCGTTAACCGGACTTTTTCGTCCGACTTCCGGACGAACGCCCCTAGAGTCGGAGCATGACCTCGCCGGCACCCCCGGGCACCCAGGGCTCCCACGGCTCCCTGGAACGGCTGCGGGCGGCCAACGCCCGCGTCGTCACCGGCCTGCTCGCCGCCGAGGGGCCGCTGAGCCGGGCCGACCTCACCCGCGCCTCCGGACTGTCGCGCAGCACCGTCTCGAGCCTGGTGGCCGCCCTGGTCGCCTCCGGCCACGTGGTCGAGGCCCCGGCACGGGGCCGCCCCCACAAGGGCGGCAGCGGCCGGCCGCCCACCCTGCTCGAGCTCAGCACGCCCAGCGGCGGCGTGGCCGGCGTCGACGTCGGGCACGCCCACGTGCGGGTGGCGGTGGCCGACCGCACCGGTGCCGTGCTCGGCGAGCGGCTCACCCCGGCCGACGTCGACCTCGACGGGGCGCAGGTGCTCGACGAGGTGGCCGACATGCTGCGCGCGCTGCTGCGCGAGCTGGGCCTGGGCCGCGACCACGTGCAGGCCGTGGGGCTGTGCGTGCCGGCGCCGCTCGACCGCCGCTCCGCCCGCATCAGCACCGGCATCATGCCCGGCTGGCACGGGCTGGCGCCCGGCCAGGAGCTCGAGCGACGGCTCGGGGTGGCGGTGCACGCCGACAACGACGCGAACCTCGGCGCCCTCGCCGAGCGCGCCCGCGGCGCGGCCCGCGACAGCCCCGACACCGTCTACGTCAAGCTCGCCAGCGGGGTGGGGGCCGGCATCGTGCTCGGCGGCCGGCTGCACCGCGGCGCCACCGGCATCGCCGGCGAGATCGGCCACGTGCAGGTCGGCGAGGACGGTCGTGTCTGCCGCTGCGGCAACCGCGGCTGCCTGGAGACCCTGGTGGCCGCGCCCCGCCTGCTCGACCTGCTGCGACCGGCGTACGACGAGCCGCTCACCACCGGCCGGCTGCGCGAGCTCGACCTCGCCGGCGACCCCGGCGTACGTCGGGTGCTCAGCGACGCCGGGCGCACCGTCGGGCGCGCCCTGGCCGACCTGTGCAACAGCCTGAACCCCGGCGCGGTGGTGCTCGGCGGGTCGCTCGGCACCTGCCCGTCGCTGGTGCAGGGCATCCGCGACGCCCTCGACCGCTACACCCAGCCCGACGCCGCCGCGGCGGTGCAGGTGCGCTCCGGCGAGCTCGGCGACCGCGCGGAGGTGCTGGGCGCCGTCGCCCTCGCGCTCAGCCGCGTCGCCGCCGGCTGAGCGGCACCGGGGGGTGCTCCCGCTCAGCCGAGCTGGTCGAGCAGCCACGACGGGCTCATCGCCCGCGCACCGAGGCCCTCGCAGCGCCCGCGCAGCACGTGGTCGGCGCTGATCAGCACCACCTGGTCGCCGCGCTCGCGGGCCACCCGGGTCTGCTCGATGATCGTGGTGTCGCCGTCGCGGGGCGCGTGGACGGTCTGCACGTGGCCGTCGCGTCCCGCCTTGACCCCGCCCTTGGCCCCGCCCTCCAGCACCAGCACGATCGCGTCGTACGTCGTGTCGGCCACCAGCAGCCGCTCGTGGAGGCGCCGGGCCGCCCCGGCGCGGTCCTTCCACCAGCCGTCGGGACGCGAGCCCACGACGTTGGCGCCGTCGACGACCAGCACGGTGGTCACCGGCTCGCCGCCGCGCTCGCCCGCGTCGCTCGGTGCTCCGCGCTCGCCGGCTCGACCGCTCCACGCAGCTGGGTCTCGACCCGCCCGTCGCGGCTCGACCCGGCCGCCCGACGCCGCGCCCTCGCGAGCTCGACCGCTCCACGCAACTGGGTCTCGACCCGCCCGTCGCGGCGCCTCGCAGGCTCGGCGCCGCGGGGCTTGCTCGACCTGGCCGCCTGGCGCCCCGTGCTCGCGGGCTCGCACGGCGCTGGGCGGCTCACTTCAAGAACTTGGAGAAGTCCTGGGGCAGGTCGAGGGCGGCGGCGGCCTGCTCGTAGTCGACCTCGTCGGGGGTCGCGAACGGGTTGACCGCGGCCGACTTCTCCTTGGCGGCCGCCGCCTCCTGCGCGGCCTTGGCGGGGTTGCCGGAGCGCTTGGCGCCCTTGCCCTTCTTCGGCTGGGCCTTGGCCTTGCCGCGCTTGGGCCCGCCCACCCCCGCCATGCCGGGCATCCCGGGCATGCCCGGCATCCCGCCGCCGCGGGCCATCTGCTCCATCATCTTGCGCGCCTCGAAGAACCGGTCGACGAGCTGGTTGACGTCGGAGACCTGACGTCCCGAGCCCTTGGCGATGCGGGCGCGGCGCGAGCCGTCGATCAT
Organism: Nocardioides sp. FY1077; assembly: GCF_058681775.1. Classification (NCBI taxonomy): domain Bacteria; kingdom Bacillati; phylum Actinomycetota; class Actinomycetes; order Propionibacteriales; family Nocardioidaceae; genus Nocardioides; species Nocardioides sp. FY1077. The sequence continues at coordinate 584,201 of NZ_JBZWDB010000003.1, forward strand.
CTTGGGGTTGTCGCGCTCGGCGGGCGTCATCGAGCGGATGACGGCCTCGATGCGGTCGATCTCCCGCTCGTCGAAGTTCTCCAGCTGCTCGCGGAACTGGCCCATGCCCGGGAGCATGCCCATGATCTTCGACATCGAGCCGAGCTTGCGCACCTGCTGCATCTGCTGCAGGAAGTCGTCGAGGGTGAACTGCCCGCCGCGCCCCGAGAGCTTCTCGGCGGCCTTCATCGCCTGCTCGGCGTCGAAGGTCTTCTCCGCCTGCTCGATGAGCGTCATCACGTCGCCCATGTCGAGGATGCGCGAGGCCATGCGGTCGGGGTGGAACAGGTCGAAGTCGGTGAGCTTCTCGCCGTTCGAGGCGAACATGACCGGCTTGCCGGTGATCGAGGCGATCGACAGCGCCGCACCGCCGCGGGCGTCGCCGTCGAGCTTGGTCAGCACCACGCCGTCGTAGCCGACGCCCTGGAGGAACGCCTGGGCGGTGACCACGGCGTCCTGGCCGATCATCGCGTCGACGACGAAGAGCACCTCGTCGGGGCGCACCGCGTCACGGATGTCGGCGGCCTGCTGCATCAGCTCGGCGTCGACGCCGAGACGTCCAGCGGTGTCGACGATGACCACGTCGTGGAGCTTGCGGCGCGCCTCCTCGATCGAGGCGCGGGCCACGCCGACGGGGTCGCCGACGCCGTTGCCGGGCTCGGGGGCGAAGACCGGGACGCCGACGCGCTCACCGTTGACCTGCAGCTGCTTGACGGCGTTGGGCCGCTGCAGGTCGCAGGCCGCGAGCATCGGGGTCTTGCCCTGCTCCTTCAGCCACAGCGCGAGCTTGGCCGCCAGCGTCGTCTTCCCGGCGCCCTGGAGGCCCGCCAGCATGATGACCGTCGGGCCGCTCTTGGCGTAGCGCAGCCGGCGGGTCTCCCCGCCGAGGATCGTCACGAGCTCCTCGTTGACGATCTTGACGATCTGCTGCGCGGGGTTCAGCGCACCGCTGACCTCCTCGCTGCGGGCGCGGTCCTTGACCGCGGCGACGAACTCCTTCACCACCGGCAGCGCGACGTCGGCCTCGAGCAGCGCGATGCGGATCTCGCGCGCGGTGGCGTCGATGTCGGCCTCGGAGAGCCGGCCCTTGCCCCGCAGGTTCTTGAAGGTGTCGGCGAGGCGGTCGGAGAGTGTGGCGAACAAGGAGGTCCTCGGCTGTCGAACGGGCGTGCAGTCGGCGTCGAGCCTAACCCGCGCCTCCCGACAGGGTCGCCCTGACCGCGTGGGCGGCCTCGGCGGCGCGGGTGTCGGCCAGCCGACCGGCCCCGGCCTCCTGCAGGTAGAAGACGTCGACGGCCTGCGGGCCGAGGGTGTCGACGTGGGCCGAGCGCACGGCGACGTCGAGGCGGGCCAGCGCCGAGCACACCAGGTGCACCACGCCGGGCCGGTCGGCGGTGCGCACCTCGAGCACGGTCGCGGACGCCGACGCGTCGGCGCGCACCTCGACGGTCGGTGCCAGGGTCGCCGAGGCGGGCGGGCGCAGGCGCGCGGCGGGGTCGACGCGGCCCTCGACGATCGCCTCGTACTTCTCCAGCAGCACCGCCCCGCTCAGGCCCGACTCGCCGACCTCCCACACCGCGACGCCGTAGGACTCCTGGGCCCACGCGCGCGCGGCACGCACCGGGAGGCGCTGCAGCGCGAGCACAGCCGCGAAGTCGGCGAGCAGCCCGACCCGGTCGGGGGCCACCACGACCACCCGCGACCCGCCCGGCACCTCCTCGACCACCACCGAAACCCCGCCGCGACGCACCTCGTCGGGGATCTCGACGTCGTCGGTCTCGACCACGGGGAGGCTGCGCCCGGTGTCGAGCGCCGTGCGGACGCGCCGGGCGAGGTCGCGCACGAGCCCGGCGCGCCACGTCGACCAGGCCGGCGCCGAGGCGGCCTTGGCGTCGGCCTCGGTGAGGGCGGTGAGCAGGTCGAGCGCCTCCACCGACGTCACCCGGCTGGCGACCCGGTCGACGGTGGCGGGGTCGTCGGGGTCGCGGGTGGTGGCGGTCTCGGCCAGCAGCAGGTGCCAGCGCACCAGCGTCGCGACGAGGTCGACGACGTCGGGGGCGAAGCCCATGCGGGTGGCGATGCGCCGCGCCAGCGGCTCGCCGGCCACGCTGTGCTCGGTCAGGCTCCCCTTGCCGATGTCGTGCAGGAGCGCGGCCACCATCAGGACGTCGGGTCGCGCCACGGTGCGGATCAGCGCCGAGGCCTCGATGCAGGTCTCCACGACGTGGCGGTCGACGGTGAAGCGGTGGATGGCCGAGGCGTGGGGCAGCAGCCGGATGCGCTCCCACTCGGGGAGCAGCCGGCCCAGCGCCCCCGTCTCCTCGAGGGTCTCCCACACCGGCAGCAGCCCGCGCCCCGCGGCCAGCAGCCGCACCAGCTGTTGGCGGGCCTCGGCCGGCCACGGGTCGGGCAGCGGCGGGCACTCCCGCGCCAGGCGCGCGGCCGTGGGCGGGGCGAGCACGACGTCGAGCTCGGCGGCGGCCGCCGCCGCGCGCAGCAGCAGCACGGGGTCGTCGGCCGGGCGGGCCCGCGCGTCGAGCACCACCTCGCGCCCGGACAGCGCGACGCCCGGCCCGATCGGGGTCAGCACCGGACGCCGTGGGCGCGCGGCCACCGGCCGGGCCAGCACGTCGTCGACGCGGCGCCAGGTCAGGCGCGACAGGTGGGTCAGCCGGCGCCCGATCTCGCGCACGTGCACCTGCGCGTCGCGGGCGTCGGGCAGGTCGAGGCCGGTGGCGAGGTCGCTCCACATCTCGGGGGCGACCCGGTCGGTGGAGCGCCCGGCGACGTCCTGCACCAGGTCGCGCACGTCGAGCAGCGACTGCCGGCCCTGCTCGAGCGCGACGTGCGGCACGTCGACCAGCCAGGTGGCGACGAGCGCCTTGAGCACCGTGGCGTCGCGCAGGCCGCCCTCGGCCTCCTTGAGGTCGGGCACCGAGAGGTGCGCGAGCTCCCCGACCCGCTCGTGGCGGGCACGCACCAGGTCGTGGAGGGCGGGCAGGCGCTCCCGCGCGCGCCGGCGCCAGTGCGCCAGCATCGTGGTGCGCAGGCGCAGCGTCAGGTTGGGGTCTCCGGCGAGGTGGCGGATGTCGACCAGGCCGAGCGCCACGCGCAGGTCGGCGTCGGCCGCGGCGAGCATCTGCGAGAGCGTGCGCACCGAGTGGTCGATGGTGGTCCCGGAGTCCCACAGCGGGTACCAGACGCGGTGGGCCACCTCACCGGGGTCGACCCCGTCGTCGGAGACCAGCACGACGTCGAGGTCGGAGTGGGGCGCGAGCTCGCCGCGGCCGTAGCCGCCCACGGCCACCAGCGCCGTACCGACCTCTCCCCCGCCGGCGGCGGCGTACGCGCCCGTGCACAGCTCGTCGGCCTGCGCGGTGCGGCGCGCGCGGTCCTCGGCGCTCACCGGCGACCGCCAGGTGCAGTGGCGCCCGGGAGGACGGGCAGGTGGACGGGCAGGGGTGCTGCGACCGGGCGGGGCACCGTCAGAGCGCTGCGTCGTCCCTGTCGCCGGTGCGCACGCGCACCACCGACTCGACCGGGGAGACCCACACCTTGCCGTCGCCGATGCGGCCCGACGCGGCACCGCTGAGGATCGTGTCGACGACGGTGGTGACGTCGGCGTCGTTGACCACGATCTCGAGGCGGATCTTCGGCACCAGCGCGACGTCGTACTCCGCGCCGCGGTAGACCTCGGTGTGCCCCTTCTGCCGGCCGTAGCCGCTGACCTCGCTGACCGTCATGCCGGTGACCCCGACGGCCTCGAGGGCGACGCGGACGTCCTCCCACTTGTGCGGCTTGATGACCGCGGTGACCAGCTTCATCGATCTCTCCTGGTGGGTGTGCGGGACGCCCCGCCGAGGGGCGTCCGGATCGTGCCGGGGGTGGTGCGGCGAGGGGGCGGGACGCCGACCCCGCCGGGGACGTGGCCCCGATCATGCCGGACCCCGGCCGCGGCCGGGTGTGGCGCGCGCCGGGCCGACGCCGCGGGAACGGGACGGGCCCGGCCCTCCTGCGTGAGGAGGACCGGGCCCGTCCGTTGGGTCACAGCGCAGCCGCGTCCCGATCGCCGGTGCGCACCCGCACCACGCTCTCGACGGGGCTGAGCCACACCTTGCCGTCGCCGATGCGCCCGGTCTGCGCGGTCTTCACGACGATGCCGACGACGTCCTCGGCGTCACCGTCCTCGACCACGATCTCGATGCGGATCTTCGGGACCAGCGCGATGTCGTACTCCGCGCCGCGGTAGACCTCGGTGTGGCCCTTCTGCCGGCCGTAGCCGCTGACCTCGCTCACGGTCATGCCGGTGACGCCGAAGGTCTCGAGGGCCTCGCGCACGTCCTCCCACTTGTGCGGCTTGATCACCGCGGTGACGAGCTTCATGCCTTCACTCCCTTGTTGGGGCCGGTCGTGGCACCGGCGACGATGCCGGACTGCACGCCACCACCCACGCCGGTGTGCAGGTCGTAGGCGCTCTCGCCGTGCTCGGCCAGGTCGATGCCGCCGACCTCGTCCTCCTCGTCGAGACGCAGCCCGATGGTGAGCTTGATGGCCAGCGCGATGATCGCGGTCAGCACACCGGACCAGGCGACCGCGACGAGCACACCCAGCACCTGGTCGACCAGCGACTCCGCGCCGCCGCCGTACAGCAGGCCGTCGATGCCGCCGGCGCCGTCGCTGGTGGAGAAGAAGCCGATCAGCACGGTGCCGACGATCCCGCCGACGAGGTGGACGCCGACGACGTCGAGGGAGTCGTCGTAGCGCAGCGTGAACTTCAGGCCGACCGCCCAGGCGCACACGGCGCCGGCGATGGCGCCGATGGCGACCGCGCCCTCGATGTCGACCGCACCGGCGGCCGGGGTGATCGCGACGAGGCCCGCGACGATGCCGGACGCGGCGCCCAGCGAGGTGGCCTTCTTGTGCAGCACCCGCTCGACGACGAGCCAGCCGAGGATCGCGGCCATCGTGGCGAGGGTGGTGTTGGCGAAGGTGCGGCCGGTCTCGGAGATGAACCGCTCCGTGAACGCCTCGCCCTCCTCACCGGCGAAGACGATCGAGCCGACGTTGAAGCCGTACCAGCCGAACCACAGCAGACCGGCGCCCAGCATGGTGAGGGTCAGGTTGTGCGGGCGCATCTTGTCGCGGGGCCAGCTGACGCGCTTGCCCAGCAGGAGCACGAGCACCAGGGCCGCGACACCGGCGTTGATGTGCACCGCGGTGCCGCCGGCGTAGTCCTGCGCGCCGATGCGGCCGCAGATCAGCGAGGCGTCGGTGCAGCTGAACACCATGTGGGCCAGCGGGAAGTAGACGAACAGCGCCCAGAGCGGCACGAACGCCACCCAGGCGGCGAACTTCATCCGGCCCTCGACCGCACCGCTGATCAGCGCGACGGTGATGATCGCGAACGTCATCTGGAACATCACGCCGACGTAGGCGTCGGTGGTCACGCCGTCGAGCCACAGCATCTCGAACGGGTCGGCGAAGAAGGTGCCGTCACCGCTCCAGCCCATCGACCAGCCGACCGCGACGTACAGGATGCCGACGATCGCGACCGCGATGTACGACATCATCATCATGTTGAGCACCGACTTCGACCGCGACATGCCGCCGTAGAACATCGCCAGCGCCGGCACCGTCATCATCAGCACGAGCGCCGTCGCGACCAGCATGAAGGCGTAATAGCCGTCCACAGAACCTCCAGGAGTTGCACGGGTGCCGCTGGGTCGTCCGCGACGGCGGTGTCGGGGCCCAACGGCTGATGCAGCAGAGACTCGTGGCGCCAGGTTTCCTCCCGCCGTGGGCGTTGTTTCACCGGTGTAAACGACTCCACCGCTGTGTAACTTCACCGTGACGCACGCGCACGAGGGGCCGGTGCGGTCGCACCGGCCCCTCGTGTGTGTCCTGCGGCGCGGGCGCCGCGCGGGCTCAGCCCAGCAGCGCGTCGACGAACGCCCCGGAGTCGAAGGGCGCCAGGTCGTCGGGGCCCTCCCCCAGGCCGACGAGCTTGACCGGCACGCCGAGCTCGCGCTGCACCGCCACCACGATGCCGCCCTTGGCCGAGCCGTCGAGCTTGGTCAGCACGATGCCGGTGACGTCGACGACCTCGCTGAAGACGCGGGCCTGGACCATCCCGTTCTGCCCGGTCGTGGCGTCGAGCACGAGCAGCACCTCGGTGACCGGCGCCTGCTTCTCGATGACCCGCTTGACCTTGCCCAGCTCGTCCATCAGGCCGGCCTTGTTCTGCAGCCGCCCGGCGGTGTCGACGATGACGGTGTCGACGCCCTCGGCGGTGCCCTGCTTCACGGCCTCGAACGCCACGCTGGCGGGGTCGGTGCCCTCGGGGCCGCGCACGACCTCGACGCCGACCCGCTCCCCCCAGGTGGCGAGCTGCTCGACGGCGGCGGCGCGGAACGTGTCGGCGGCGCCCAGCAGCACGCGCCGGTCCTCGGCCACCAGGATGCGGGCGATCTTGCCGACGGTCGTGGTCTTGCCGGCGCCGTTGACGCCCACCACGAGCACGACCCCGGGGCGGCCGTCGTCGCCGCTGACGCGCAGACGACGGTCCATGGTCGGGTCGACCAGTGTCACGAGCTCTTCGCGCAGCACCTCGCGGGCCGAGCCCGCGTCGGTGCCGTCGACCCGCATCCGGGTGCGCAGCCGGTCGACCAGCTCCTGGGTCGGACCGACGCCGATGTCGGCGGTGAGCAGGGTGTCCTCGATGGACTCCCAGGTGTCCTCGTCGAGCCGGTCACGCGACAGCAGTGCGAGCAGGCCGCGGCCCAGGGTGCCCTGGGAGCCCGCGAGGCGGGCGCGCAGGCGCTGCAGCCGGGAGGCGGTGCTCTCGGGGCGGTCGAGCACCAGCTCGGGCTCGAGCGGCACCCCCGGCTCGATGGTGGCCGGCGGCGAGCTCAGCTCGACCGGTGGGGCACCGTCCTCGGCCGGGGGCGCCCCCAGCACGTCGGTGTGGGTGTCGGGCAGCGGCGCCGGCTTGCGCCGCCGGGTGACCACCAGCCCGGTCACCGTCACCACGAGGGCGACGCCGACCAGGGCGATGACCAGGATCAAGCCTGCGATGAGCTCCATGGCTCAATCCAACCAGAGCCCCCGCGGCTCCCCGCACGCGCGCAGGCACGGCCGCGGTGGCGCGCCGGGTCGGCGCGGAGACGGGTCAGGCGGCGCGGTGGGGACTGTCCTGGTCGGCGAGGTCGCCGTCGACGAGACGCTCCTGCTCGGCGCGGGCGTCGTGCCCCGCGCGGGCGTCGTGCTCGAGGGTGGGCATCCGCGCGACGGCACGGGTCATCGCGTCACCGAGCCACTCGCCCTGCGGCGGGGTCTGCCCGCGGTGCGGGAACGCGACGTAGAAGATCACCAGCCCCGCGAGCACGACGATGACGAGCATGGCGACGACGATGGCGAGCACACGGACCTCCCGAGACGATGAGCGGGGCGATGGACCGCCCCGACGTCACCACGGTCGCACGCGCCCGGTTCAGCCTGCGCCCACCTCGCGCAGGCACGGCTGCACTGCGACGCGGATCACGTCGGGCATCGGGGTCACCGGGCGGGCGGGGTCGGTGTCGTCGACGTACACGTGCACGAAGCGGCCCTCCGCCGCGGCCTCCTCGGAGTCGCCCTGGAACAGGCCGATGCGGTAGACGACCGAGGAGGTGCCGATGCGGTCGACCACCAGGCCCGCCTCGACGGGGGCCGGGAACCCGATCTCGCGGAAGTAGCGGCACGAGGTCTCCGCGACCACCCCGATCTGCGGCAGCCGCCGGATGTCGACGCCGGTCTGCTCGTAGAGGTGGGCGTTGACCGCGGTGTCGAACATCTCGTAGTAGGTGGCGTTGTTGAGGTGGCCGTAGGCGTCGTCGTCGCGCCACCGGGTGGTGATGGTGCGCCACACGACGTAGTCGGCGCGGGTCGGCCGGACGGGGCGCGCCGCTGCGGCGGTGTCGGCGGTCTTGGCGGGTGCGGCGGTCACGCGTTCTCCAGGCTGTGGGCGGGTCGGTCGTCGGGGTCGCGGCGCTCGCGGGGCTCGGTGTCGCGCAGCCGCTGGCTGATCACCGTCGAGACGCCGTCGCCGCGCATCGTCACGCCGTAGAGGGCGTCACCGACCTCCATGGTGCGCTTCTGGTGGGTGATCACGAGCAGCTGCGAGCTCTCGCGCAGCTCCTCGTAGATCTGCAGCAGCCGCCCGAGGTTGGTGTCGTCGAGGGCGGCCTCGACCTCGTCGAGGATGTAGAACGGTGAGGGCCGCGCCTTGAACAGCGCCACCAGGAAGGCCACGGCCACCAGCGAGCGCTCGCCGCCCGAGAGCAGCGAGAGCCGCTTGACCTTCTTGCCGGGCGGGCGGGCCTCCACCTCGATGCCGGTGGTCAGCATGTCGTCGGGGTCGGTCAGCACCAGGCGCCCCTCCCCGCCGGGGAACAGCCGCTCGAAGGTGGCGTCGAAGGCCTTCTCGACGTCGGCGTAGGCCTCGGTGAAGACCTGCTCCACGCGGAGGTCGACGTCCTTGACGATGTCGAGGAGGTCCTTGCGGGTCTTGCGCAGGTCCTCGAGCTGCTCGGAGAGGAACTGGTGGCGCTCCTCCATCGCGGTGAACTCCTCCAGGGCCAACGGGTTGACCCGGCCCAGCTGGGCCAGGGCCCGCTCGGCCGACCGCAACCGCTTCTGCTGCTCCTCGCGCACGAACGGCACCGGCTCAGGGGCCCCGTCGGCCCCGTCGGCTCCCTCGGGGGACGGCGCCACCGGCACCGGCTGGTCGGGGCCGTAGTCGGCCACCAGCGCGTCGGGCTCGAGGCCGAGCTCGTCGACCGCGCGCTGCTCGACCTGCTCGATGCGCATCCGCTGCTGGGCGCGGGCCAGCTCGTCGCGGTGGGCGGTGCCGACCAGCTCGTCGTGGCGGCGGGTGAGGTCGCGCAGGCTCGTCCGGGTGGCCAGCAGCTCCTGCTCGCGGCCGCTGCGCTGCTGCTCCACCTCCGTGCGCGCCGCCGCGGCAGCGGTCACCGACACCTCCAGGCGCGCCAGCACGTGGGTCGCGCCCTCGCCGACGGCCCGGGCCGCCCGGCCCTCGCGGGCCAGCCGGCGGCGTCGCTCCGCGGCCGCGGCGCGGGCGCGGCGCTCCTGCTCGGCGGCGCGCAGCAGCGAGTCGGCGCGGCCGTGCAGGGCTCGGGCCCGCTCCTCACCGGTGCGCAGGGCGAGCCGGGCGTCGGTCTCGGCCTGCCGGGCCGCGCGGGCGGCGTCGGCGAGGCGCTCGCGCTCGCCGGTGTCGGGCTCCTCCTCCGGCGCCTGCTCGGCGCCCGCCAGCCGCTCCTCGAGGTCGGCCAGGCCGGCCAGGTCGCGCTCACGGGCCACGCCGGCCTGCGCGATGGCCTGGGCCAGCCGGTCGGCCTCGCCGCGCGCGGCGCGCGCCTGGCTGCCGTGCTGACCGAGCTCCTCGGCGACCGCGGCGAGGGTGGCGTCCGACTCGTGCAGCCGCGCGAGCGCGACGTCGACGCGCTGGTGGGCCGCGAGCCGCTCGGCCTCGAGGCCGGAGAGCTCGAAGCCGAGCCGCTCCCCCGCCGCGACGGCCTCGGCGAGCTGGGCCGTGGCGTCGTCGACGGCGGCCTGCACCTCGATCAGGCTGGGCTGGTCGGTGGAGCCGCCCGCCGCGGCGTGCACGCCCAGCACGTCGCCCTCGCGGGTCACCGCGGTCACCTCGGGCTCCTGCGCCACCAGCGCCCGCCCGGCGTGGAGGTCGTCGACCACGGCGACCTGGTGGAGCAGCCGGGTGAGCGCCGGGCGCAGCTCGTCGCGGCACTCCACCGCGTCGACGGCCCAGGTGGCGCCCGGCGGCAGCGTCGGCCAGTCGCCCTCGGGCACCCCGGACGACGGGGCGCCGGCGATGAGCAGCCCGGCCCGGCCCAGTGCGTGGCCCTTGAGGTGGCCGATGGCGTCGAGCGCCGCGTCGGGCCCGGCGACGACCACGGCGTCGGCGGCGGCGCCGAGCGCCGCGGCCACCGCGGCCTCCAGGCCCTGGCGCACGGCGAGCAGCGCCGCCACCGAGCCGAGCAGCCCGGCCACGTCGTCGGAGGCGGCCAGCAGCGCGCCGGCGCCGTCCTTGCGGGTCAGGCCCATCTCGAGCGCGTCCTTGCGCGCGGCCAGGGCCGAGCGGTCGCGGTCGGCCTGCTGGGCCTCGGCGCGGGCCGTGGCCAGCCGCTCGTCCACGTCGTCGAGCGCGGCGACGGCGTCCTCGTGCTCGGCGTCGAGGCCCTCCTCGCCGGCGTCGAGGCCGGCGACCCTCGTCTCCAGGGCGGTGAAGTCGCGCTGGGCCCGCTCGGCGCGGGCGACCGCGGCCTCCCGCGCGGCCTCCAGCCGGCCCACCTCGTCGTCGGCGGCCGCCGCACGCGAGCGCAGCGCCCCGACCTGGCCGTGCAGGCGTGCCAGCCCCTCGCGCCGGTCGGCCGCCGCGCGCTGCAGGGCGGCCACCCGCCGGTCCTCGGCGGCCGCGGCGTCCTCGGCCTGCGCGCGGGCAGTGACGGCGTCGGCGAGCGCCGCACGCAGCGTGTCGACCTCGGCGGCGTTCCGGTCCTCCTGCTCGCGCGCCCCGGCGGCCTGCTGCTCCAGCTCGTCGGGGTCGCGACCCGGACGGTCGGGCTCGGAGGCGCTCGCCGCGTTGCGCACCCGCTCGGCGGCCAGCGACTGGGTGCCGCGCAGCCGCTCGCGCAGCCCCGACAGGGCGAACCAGGTCTCCTGCGCCCGGGCCAGCGCCGGCAGGTCGTCGCGCAGCGCCGCCTCGAGGGCCGCCTCGGCCTCGCGGGCGGCGGCCAGCGCGGTCTCCACCTCCTCGCGACGCGCCAGCAGCACCGACTCGTCGGCGAGGTCCTGCTCGAGCGCGGTGCGGGCGGTGACCAGGTCGTCGGCGAGCAGGCGGGCCCGCGCGTCGCGCACGTCGGCCTGCACCGTGGCGGCGCGCCGGGCCACCTCGGCCTGGCGCCCCAGCGGCTTCAGCTGGCGGCGGATCTCGCTGAGCAGGTCGGTGAGGCGGGTGAGGTTGCCCTCGGTGGAGTCGAGCTTGCGCAGCGCCTTCTCCTTGCGCTTGCGGTGCTTGAGGACCCCCGCCGCCTCCTCGATGAAGCCCCGCCGGTCCTCGGGCGTGGCGTGCAGGATGGTGTCGAGCTGGCCCTGGCCGACGATGACGTGCATCTCGCGACCGATGCCGGAGTCGCTGAGCAGCTCCTGCACGTCGAGCAGGCGGCACGACGAGCCGTTGATGGCGTACTCGGAGCCGCCCGAGCGGAACATGGTGCGACTGATCGTCACCTCGGCGTACTCGATGGGCAGCGCGCCGTCGGTGTTGTCGATGGTGAGCACGACCTCGGCGCGGCCCAGCGGCGGGCGCCCGGAGGTGCCGGCGAAGATGACGTCCTCCATCTTGCCGCCGCGCAGCGACTTGGCGCCCTGCTCGCCCATCACCCAGGCCAGCGCGTCGACGACGTTGGACTTCCCCGAGCCGTTGGGTCCGACGATGCAGGTGATGCCGGGCTCGAGCTGGAGGGTCGTGGAGGAGGCGAAGGACTTGAACCCGCGCAGGGTCAGGCTCTTCAGGTGCACCGCGGGCTCCTCCCTGGTCGCGACCGGCCCCGCCCCGGGCGCGGCACGTGCGGGGGTCGGCGCGCGACAGACTACCGGCGGCGACCGACGGTGACCCGGGTCACCCGCCGAGCCGCGCGACCGGCGTCAGCCGCGCACGCCGCGCACCGCAGCCGCGGTGAGGCCGAGCGCGAAGGCGTCCTCGGCGAGCGCGGCCTGCCAGGTCCAGCCGTGCTGCTCGGCGACCTCTCGCCACATCGCGCCGGCGACGGTGCCGCCCACCGCGCCGACCGCTCCCACGAGCGCGGGCAGCACCGGCGACGCGCCTGCGCGACGGGCCAGCGCGGAGCCGCCGAGACCACCCGACGCGGCCCGACCCAGGGCCGGGCCCGGCCGCAGCCGGCTGGGGGCCAGGGGCAGCTTGTCGCCGACCAGCTCACCGGTCACCGCGGCGCCGGCGGCCAGGCGACGCACGGTGCCGTCGGTGCCCAGGACGGCCGCGGCCGCCCCCATAGAGGAGCGGCTGCCCGCCGCGACGCCGATCGCCAGGCTGCGACCGAGCAGCCCGAGGGTCACCGGCCAGCGCGCGGGGTCGGTGGCGCGGTCGGCCTCCGCGGCGGTGGGCGGCAGCGTGTCGAGGCTCCAGCGCACGCCGAGGCCGTAGGCGAGGTGCGGCACCAGGTCGCGACGCCAGCCGGCGGCGCCCCACCCGGCGGGGCCGTCGAGGTCGTGGCGCAGCGGCAGGTCGGTCGCGGCCATCACGGCGGCCCCCGCGGCCACCACGCCCACGGGGGCGGGCAGCGACAGCCCGCGGGAGCGCGTCACGCTGGCGAGCACGCCGACCCCGAGGCCGGCGCCGACGCCACCGAGCTGCCCGTACGCCGCCACGCGGGCCGGGTCGGTCGACGGCGTGCGTCCCGCGCGCCGCAGCAGGGCCGCGACGGCCCGTCCGGGTGCGTCGGCCGCCGGCGTGCCGGTGAGCAGCGCGTCGGCGTGGGCGGCCGCGCCGAGCAGGGTGCTGCCGACCGCGCCGGCGAGCAGGCCGCGGGTGAGGGTGCCGCTGGTGCGCAGGCGGAACAGCGCGAGGGCGCTGGTCGACGGGCGCCGACTGTGGGCCAGCACGTCACCGGGCACACGGGGCGACGCCGCCGGGACCGCCTCGGCGGGGCCGGTGCGGCCGGCGTCCGTGCCGTGGGGGGCGTCCGGCGCGCCGGGGGTGCTGTGGGAGGAGGGGGCCATGCACCGACGGTAGGAGCACGCGCGCGAGGCGACGACCCCCGTGGGGGTGGCGTCAGGCCGGTGCCGGCTGCTCGTCGGCGTGGGCGATGTGGCTGAGCTGGCCCCAGATCAGCACCACGAAGACCGCCGAGCCGACGAAGGCGAACCAGAACGGCGCGGTGACGCCGTAGGCCTGGGCGAGGAGCCCGCCGATGCCGGCCCCGACCACCAGGCCGCCGTAGACGCCCACCAGGTTGACCGAGCCGACCCGGCCCTGCAGCCGGCTCGGCACGGCCCGCTGGCGCACGGTCACCGAGGTGGTGCCCCACACGAACGCGTGGGCACCGAAGACGAAGAACACCGGCAGCGCCACCCGCGGGTCGGTGGTCAGGGCGAGCGCGAGGTGGGTCAGGGTCTCGACCACGAGGCCGATGCGCATCAGGTCGCCCAGGCTCACCCGCCGGGTGATCCAGCCGTACGAGAGCGTGCCGACCAGGCCGCCCACGGCGCTCACCGTGGTGACCAGGCCGAAGCCGACCGGGCCCAGGCCGAGACGCTCGGTGGCGTAGAGCACCAGCACCGACCAGGCGGCCCCGAAGGTGACGTTGAAGATCAGGATGGTCAGCACCAGCGTGCGCACGGCGGCGTGGTGGCGCACCCAGCGGAACCCCTCGGCGATGTCGGCGCGCAGCCGGGTGGCGCCGACCTCGGGGTCGGCCCGGTGGGGCAGCACCAGGCGGCTCAGCAGCAGCGCCCCGAGCAGCACCAGCACCGCCTGGGCCACCACGGGCCAGACCGTGCCCGCGGCGAAGAGCGCCGCGCCCAGCGGTGGGCCGGCCAGCTGGTTGACGGTGATGAAGCCCGTCTGCAGCCGGGCGTTGGCCAGCGCCAGGTCGTCGCGGTGCACCAGCATCGGCACGAGCGTGCCGGAGGCGTTGTCGGCGAACACCTCGGCGGTGCCGAGCAGGAACAGCGCCAGCAGCACCAGCGCGACCGACGCGGTGTCGGTGGTGATCGCCACCGCGAGCAGCGCGAGCACCCCGCACCGCAGGACGTCGACGAGGATCACCAGCCGACGCCGGTCGACGCGGTCGGTCAGCGCGCCGGCGTACAGGCCGAGCAGCAGAGGGGGCAGCCACTGCAGCAGGGCGGCCAGCGCGACGAGCGCCGCGGCGTCGGTCATCGAGGCCACCAGCAGCGGACCGGCGGCGAGGGCGATGCCGTCGCCGACGTTGCTGGTCCACGACGACGCGAGCACCCAGCGGTAGCCGCGGCCCAGGCGGGCCGGCACGAGCGTCTCGACCAGGCGGCCGGTGGGGCGGGTCACGGGGCGGGGCAGGTCGCGAGCAGCAGCGGGCAGGCCGAGCGGTGCCACCCGGCCCTGCGAGGGTCGGGTGCGGCGGTGCTCAGGCGGGCTGCATCTCCTGCAGGGGCGCGGTGTCGAGCAGCTCGGCGGCGCGGGCGGCGACCAGCCGGTCGTTCTCCTCCGAGAGCCGGACGACCAGGCGCTCGAGCTCGGCGACGCGGGCCCGCAGGCGGGCGTTGTCGGCGAGGGTGCGGGGGTCGCGCAGGTCGTGACCGAGGTGGCCGATCAGTGCCTTGGCCATGGGCCTTGCCTTCCGTTCCGGGTGGTGCGCCCCGCACGACGTGCCGCGGCGCGACCCGACGAGCGGGCCGTCTTCAAGAGTCCCACCCGGGCCCGTCGGGGTCAATCCGACGGCGTACGGCCTGTGGGCGGTCGTCGTGCACGGACTGCGCCTCTCACCTCGGTGGTCGAGTGCCGAGGAGCGCCAGCCCCCCTCGTTGGTCGAGTGCCGAGGAGCGCCAGCGACGAGGTGTGTCGAGACCCCGCAGTCACCCGCAGGAAGCCGCCCACGGCCAGCCCTAGCGCGAGCGGCGGGGGTCTCGATACGGGCGCTGCGCGCCCTACTCGACCAACGAGCCCCTTTCTCGGTCGTCGAGTGCCGAGGAGCGCCAGCGACGAGGTGTATCGAGACCCGGCCCCACCCAGCGCGGGCGACCAGGGTCTCGATACGGGCGCTGCGCGCCCTACTCGACCGACGAGCCCCTTTCTCGATGGTCGAGTGCCGAGGAGCGCCAGCGACGAGGTGTATCGAGACCCGGCCCCACCCAGCGCGGGCGACCAGGGTCTCGATACGGGCGCTGCGCGCCCTACTCGACCAACGACAGTGACGCCGTACGCCGGGCCTCGCCCGGCGAGCTCTCGCCTTCGTTGGTCGAGTGCCGAGGAGCGCCAGCGACGAGGTGTATCGAGACCCCACCCAGCGCGGGCAACGGGTCTCGGTACGGGCGCTGCGCGCCCTGCTCGACCAACGACAGTGACGCCGTACGCCGGGCCTTGCCCGGCGACCCTTGCCCCTCGTTGGTCGAGTGCCGAGGAGCGCCAGCGACGAGGTGTATCGAGACCCGCAACAGGCCGCCCACGGCCGATCCCGGCTCAGCCGACGGCGGGGGTGCGGCGGCGGCGCGGGGGCGGCTGGCAGACCGGGCAGAAGAACGACGAGCGGTTCATGAACGCCACCCGACGGATCAGCGCACCGCAGCGGGCGCAGGGCCGACCCTCCTGGCCGTAGGCGTGCAGGGAGCGGTCGAAGTACCCCGACTGGCCGTTGACGTTGACGTAGAGCGCGTCGAACGACGTGCCGCCCTGGGCCAGCGCGTCGGTCATCACCTCCCGCACGTGGGCGAGCAGCTCCACCACCTGGGTGCGGGTGAGCCGCTCGCCGGGCCGCTCGCCGTGCAGGCGGGTGCGCCACAGGGCCTCGTCGGCGTAGATGTTGCCGACACCGGAGACCAGGTCCTGGGCCAGCAGCAGCCGCTTCACCGCCGAGCTGCGCCGGCGCACGGCGCGCACGAACGCGTCGTCGTCGAAGAGCGGGTCGAGCGGGTCGCGGGCGATGTGGGCGATCTCGGGTGGCAGCGTGGCTCCCGCCGCGGAGATCGACAGCCCGCCGAACATCCGCTGGTCGACGAACCGCAGCTCGGTCCCGCCACCGGTGCCGCCCAGGTCGAGGTGGAGCCGCACCCGCAGGTGGCGCTCAGGCGGCGCGTCGGCGGGCTGCACCAGCATCTGCCCGCTCATGCCGAGGTGGGCGAGCAGCGCGTCGCCCGCGACGTCGTCGTCGAGGGGCAGCCACAGGTACTTGCCGCGGCGCCGGGCGCCGACGATGCGCCGACCCGTGAGGTCGTCGGCGAAGCCGGCCGGGCCGGCGACGTGCCGCCGCACCGGGCGCGGGTGCAGGACGTCGACGGCGGTGATGCGGGCCCCGACGACGTGGCGCTCGAGGCCGGCGCGGACGACCTCGACCTCGGGCAGCTCCGGCACGAGGTCAGGCGCCGGGGTCGTGCTCGCGTGCGGGCGGCTCGACCGAGACGGCCGCGGCGGCGGCGTCGGCCGCCGGGTCGTTGAGACCGAGCTCGGCGGCGATCTCGCCGTACGCCGTCTCGGCGGCGGCCTGCTCGGCCTCCTTCTTCGACCGGCCCTCGCCGTCGCCGTGCAGCCCGTCGCCGACGCGCACCTGGGCACGGAACGTCTTCTGGTGGTCGGGCCCGGCGTCCTGGATGACGTACTCCGGCACCCCGAGGCTGTGCTCGGCGGCCAGCTCCTGCAGGGAGGTCTTCCAGTCCAGCCCGGCGCCCATCGCGGAGGCGGCCTCGATGAGGGGGTCGAAGAGCCGGTGCACGACCTGGGCGGAGGTGGCGAATCCGCCGGGCGACATGTGCACGGCCCCGATCACGGCCTCGACGGTGTCGGAGAGGATCGAGGCCTTGTCGCGCCCGCCGGTCGACTCCTCGCCGCGGCCGAGCTTGACGTGCTCGCCCAGGCCGATGACGCGGGCCACCTCGGCCAGTGCGCGGGCGTTGACCACGGCCGCACGCAGCTTCGCCAGCCGCCCCTCCGAGAGGTCGGGGTGGGTGACGTAGAGCTGCTCGGTGACCACGACGCCCAGCACCGAGTCGCCGAGGAACTCCAGGCGCTCGTTGGTGGGCAGGCCACCGTTCTCGTAGGCGTACGAGCGGTGCGTGAGGGCACGCTCGAGGAGCTCGGGATCCAGCTCAGGGTTCCCGAGCGCCTCGCGCAGCTCGTTGTAGTTCAGGGTCGTCGACCGGTCAGAGGACCTGACGACGGTCGGCCCGGGCGCCGTACTGACCGCACGTGCTGCAGGCACGGTGGGGCAGGTGCTTGGCACCGCAGGCGGGGTTGGCGCAGGTCACCAGCGTGGGGGCGACGGCCTTCCAGGCCGAGCGACGGTGGCGCGTGTTGCTGCGCGACATCTTCCGCTTCGGGACAGCCACAGTTCTTCTCCTCTACCAGGGCCGGCAGGTCCGGCTCGCTGTGGAGCACCCAGACGGGCGCCCCGGTCGTGCAGTTCGGGTGGGTGGTGCAGGTGGTGCGGGTCGTGCTGGCCGGGTCAGACCCGGGGGTCCTCGTCCTGCGTGAGCGCGGCCAGGCCGGCCCAGCGGGGGTCGATCGGCGCGTCGTGGGTGTGCTCCGGCTCGTCGATCAGCCGGGCACCGCACTCGACGCACAGCCCGGGACAGTCGTCCTGGCACAGCGGCTGGAACGGTAGTGCGAGCACCACCGCGTCCCGCAGCTGGGGCTCGAGGTCGACCAGGTCGTCCTCGAGCCGGCTGACCTCGTCGTCCTCGTCGTGGGGCGTCTGGTGCTGCTCGTAGACGTACAGCTCCTGGAACGTCACCTCGATCTCGTCGGAGATCGGTTCCAGGCACCGTGCGCACTCGCCCTCGAGCCGGGCTCGCGCCCCGCCCGTCACCAGGACCCCCTCCATGACCGCCTCGAGGCGCAGGTCGAGGTCGACCGGCGCACCCTCGGGGACATGGAGGACTTCGATGCCGAGATCTGCCGGGGCCGGGACCGAGCGCGTCACCTGACGTTGGGACCCCGGGCGGCGGCCGAGCTCGCGGGTGTCGAGCACGAGCGGCGCTCTCGGGTCCAGGCTGGTCAGGGTGTCACTTCCGGTTCCGGGCACAACAGATCGTCGAGAATCGTAACCGTCCGGCACCTGACCGGGCAAAACGCGCCCGCCGACCTCATGCCGACCCCTGCTGGGCCGCGTCGCGCGCCGCCGCCCGCTCCACGACCCGGGCCAGGAGCCGGGCGTGCACGGAGGCGGGCAGCAGCCCCGAGACGTCGCCACCGAGCGTGGCGACCTCCTTGACCAGGCTCGAGGCGACGAACGAGTACGCCGGGGTGGTGGGCAGCAGCACGGTCTCCACGCCGGTCAGCGAGGAGTTCATCTGCGCCATCTGCAGCTCGTAGTCGAAGTCACCGGCCCCGCGCAGCCCCTTGACCACCACCTGGGCGTCGTGCTCGGCGCAGAACGTCGTGAGCAGGCCGGTGAAGCCGGCGATCCGCACGTTGCCCCAGCGCGCACAGGTCTCGCGGAGCATGTCGAGGCGCTCCTCGGCGGAGAACATCCGGTGCTTGGAGGCGTTGACGCCGACCGCGACGACGACCTCGTCGAACAGCGCTGCCGCGCGGCCGATCACGTCGAGGTGGCCGTGGGTCACCGGGTCGAAGGAACCGGGGCAGACCGCTCGGGGCACGTCACTCCTGGGGCTGGGCGGGATCGGGATCGGGGGCCGGGTCGGACTCCGGCGCGGCGTCGCCGGCCACCGCCGACCACAGCGAGGTCTCACCGTACGTGCGCCGCCGGACGTCGGTGAACCCGGCGGGCCACGTCGGGGCCGGGGTGCGCGAGGAGCGCTCCACCACCACGAGCGCCTCCGGCACCAGCCAGCCGTTGCGCACCAGCGCGGCGAGGTCGGCGTCCACCGACGCGGCGGCCAGCGGGTAGGGCGGGTCGGCGAAGACCAGGTCGTACGGCGCCACCGCCGGGCGCGCCAGCACCGTCGAGACCGACGCCGTCACGACGTCGGCGCGGGGGAAGCCGATGGCGCGGGCGTTGGCCTGCACCACCCCGGCGGTGCGGCGGTCGGACTCCACCAGCGTCACGACGCCGGCCCCGCGCGACCACGCCTCGAGCCCGACCGCGCCGGAGCCGGCGTAGAGGTCGAGGAAGCGCAGGCCGTGCAGCGAGCCCGACCACGACTCCATGAGGGAGAACAGGGCCTCGCGCACGCGGTCGCTGGTGGGGCGGGTGCTGGAGCCGCGGGGGGTCTCCAGGCGTCGACCGCCGGCCGCGCCGCCGATGATGCGGGTCACCGCCGACGTCCCCGGGGAGGCGAGGACACGGGGAGGCTCACGACTTCTCCATCCAGTCGGCCTGCACGGAGCGCTCGAGGTCGACGACCGCCGCGGCGAGCAGCGGCGCGCCCGCCAGCTCGGGGTCGCGGTCGAGCAGGTCCTCGGCGGCGGCGCGCGCGGCGACGATGGTGTCCTCGTCGCGCAGCACCCGCAGGCTCTCGAGGCCGGAGCGGAACCCCGACTGCGACTTGCCGAGCACGTCGCCCTCGCGGCGGGTCTCCAGGTCGACCCGGCTGAGCTCGAAGCCGTCGGCGGTGGCTGCCACCGCCTCGAGGCGCTGCCGGGCGGGGGTGCCGGCCTCGGCGGCGGTGACCAGCAGGCACAGGCCCGCCAGCCCGCCGCGACCGACCCGGCCCCGCAGCTGGTGGAGCTGGGAGACCCCGAAGCGGTCGGCGTCGAGCAGCACCATCACGGTGGCGCCGGCGACGTCGACGCCGACCTCGATGACCGTGGTGGAGACCAGCACGTCCACCTCTCCGTCGGCGAAGGACCGCATGGTGCGGTCCTTCTCCTCGGCGGGGAGCCGGCCGTGCAGCGCGGCGAGGGTGAGCCCCGCCAGCGGTCCGGTGCGCAGCCGCTCGACGACCTCCTCGACGGCGCTCAGCGAGGACGGCGCCGGGAGGTCGTGGCCCTCCGCGTCGACGTCGACGGCGTCGCGGTCGCCCTGCTCGAGCACGTCGCCGGAGATGCGCGGGCACACGACGTACACCTGGTTGCCGGTCTCCGCCTCCTCGCGCACGCGCTCCCACACGCGGTCGACCCAGTGGGGGGCGTCGGCCAGCGGGACCACGGTGGTCTGGATGGGCGCCCGGCCGGCGGGCAGCTCGGTGAGGGTGGAGACCTCGAGGTCACCGAACACCGTCATCGCCACCGTGCGCGGGATGGGCGTCGCGGTCATCACCAGCACGTGCGGCGGGCTACCGGCCTTGTCGGTGAGCGCGGCGCGCTGCTCGACGCCGAAGCGGTGCTGCTCGTCGACCACCACCAGCCCGAGGTCGGCCAGCTGCACGGTGTCCTGGAGCAGCGCGTGGGTGCCGACCACGATGCCGGACTCGCCGCTGGCCAGCCGCGAGAGCGGGGCCGTGCGCTGCGCCTTGGTCATGGACCCGGTCAGCAGCTCCACGCCGGTGGCCTCGCTGGCGCCGCCCAGCATGCCGCCGGCCGCGAGGTCGCCGAGCAGCGCGGTCATCGAGCGGTGGTGCTGCTGGGCCAGCACCTCCGTCGGCGCCAGCAGCGCGGCCTGCCCGCCGGAGTCGACGACGCGCAGCATCGCGCGCAGCGCGACCAGCGTCTTGCCGGAGCCCACCTCGCCCTGGAGCAGCCGGTTCATCGGGTGGGGCCGGGCGAGGTCGGCCTCGATCTCGGCGCCGACCTCCTGCTGGCCCGCGGTCAGCGTGAAGGGCAGCCGCGCGTCGAAGGCGCCCAGCAGCCCGCCGCCGCCGGTGCGCGCCTGGGCCCCGAGGGCGCGCAGGGCCCGGCGACGGCGGCCGAGCACGAGCTGGGTGACCAGGGCCTCCTCGAAGCGGAAGCGGTGCTGGGCGCGGGTGACCTGGGACCAGTCGGCCGGCAGGTGCACCCAGCTCAGCGCGGTGGCCAGGTCGAGCACGTCGTGGGCCTCGCGCACGTCGTCGGGCAGCAGGTCGGGGAGCTCGTCGAGCACGGTCAGCGCGAACGAGATGGAGCGCTGCAGGTCCCAGGAGTCGACGCCCTTGGTGGAGGGGTAGAGCGGGTAGAGGTCGCGCAGCGTCTCCAGGGACAGCGTCGCCCGGTCCTCGTCGGCCTCGCCGAAGAGCACCATCTGCGGGTTGGTCAGCTGCCAGGTGTCGCGGAACCGGCCGATCTTGCCCTGGAACACGCCGCGGCGCCCGACCGGCAGGCGGGAGGCGTGCCACGCCGCGATGCGGGCGTGCTTGGCGAAGAAGGTCATCTTGAGCGCGGGGCCATCGGTCTCCAGGGTCACCTCGACGCGGTGGGCCGTGCCGCCGCGGCGCTTGTCCTGGTAGGTGACCGTGCGGCTCGCGACGATGCGCCCCACCACCACCAGCATCTGGCCGACGACGACGTCCTCGACGTGGGTGAGCTCGGCGGTGCGCAGGTAGCGCCGCGGGTAGTGGCGCACGAGGTCGCCCACGGTGCGCAGGCCGAGCCGCACCACGATGGCGTCGCGCTTGCCGCGCCCGCCCTCGCCGAGCACCGACTCGACCGGTGTGTCCGCCGCGATCACCGGCGCGCCTCCCCCGTCACTCGACCGACACCAGCAGCGGGTAGCGCTCCTGCCCGCCGTCGTAGACCACCACGTCGACCGTGGGGTGGTGCTCACCGAGCCAGGCCGCGGCGCGGGCCGCGAGGTCGCCCCCGGCGTCGTCGGCCCCGCCGACCACGGTGACCAGGTCGCCACCACTGCCCAGGAGGCGCCCCAGCACCTCGGTGGCCACGTCGAGCAGGTCGTGGCCCACCACCACGAAGTCGCCCGCGACGACCCCGAGCGCGTCACCGGGCTCGCAGGGCCCGGCCATCGTCAGGGCCTGGCGCGCCGCGACGGTCACCGCGCCCTGGCGCACGTGCCGGGCGGTGGCGGTCATCTCGCGCACGTCGCGGTCGAAGCCGCGTCCGGGCTCGTGCACGGCGAGCGCGGCGAGGCCCTCCACCTGCGCGACGGTGGGGACGACGGCCACCCGCAGCCCGAGGTCCTGGGCGGCGGTCGCCGCGGCCACCTCGGCCACCCGCACCGAGGCGCCGTCGTTGGGCAGCACGACCACCTCGTCGGCCCCGCAGCCGGTGACGGCGGCGAGCAGCTCACCGGTCGAGGGACGTCGGCCGGGGCCGCCGGGCACCACCACCGCGCCGGCCTCCTCGAAGAGCCGGGTGAGCCCCGGCCCCGCCGACACCGCGACCACCCGGCGTCCGGTGCGGGGACCGGCGCCGCCGGCACCGAGGCCGTCGCCGGGGTCGCCCTGGGCCCGGGTGGCGGCCTGCTCGGCGAAGTGGGTGACCCGGATGCGGTGGGGGCGGCCGGCCTCGATGCCGGCCTCCACGGCGGCGCCCACGTCGTCGACGTGCACGTGCACGTTCCACAGCGGGGCCTCGCCGACCACGACGAGGGAGTCGCCGAGCGCGGCGAGCCGGGTGCGCAGCACGGCCACCGCGGGCGCCTCGGCCTCCAGCAGGTACATCACCTCGTACGACGGGCCGTCGGCGTGCAGCCCGGGGTCGGCCGCGCGCTTCGGCACCGGGATCGAGCGCCGGCCCCAGCGGGAGGTGACCGGCGCCGGCCGGCGTCCGGTCAGCACCGTCTCGGCGGCGTCGAGCACGACGCTGAGACCACGTCCGCCCGCGTCGACGACCCCGGCGTCGCGCAGCACGGCGAGCTGGTCGGGGGTGGCGGCCAGCGCGGTGCGCGCGGCGGCGGCCGCGACGGCGAACACGTCGCGGGCCCGGGCACCCGGCTGGTCGGCGCGGTCGAGCGCCGCGTCGGCCGCGGCTCGCGCCACGCTGAGCATGGTGCCCTCGACCGGCTCGCCGACCGCCGCCCACCCGGCGTCGGCCGCGCGGCGCAGCGCGTCGGCGACCACGCGGGCGTTGGTCTCGCCGGGGGTCGCCTCCGCGAGCCGCACGGCCACCGCGCGCAGCATCTCGCTCAGGATGACCCCGGAGTTGCCCCGGGCGCCGAGCAGCGCGCCCCGGCTCAGCGCCGCCAGCGCCCGCCCCACGGCGGCCGGCCCGTCGGCGGCGCCGGCAGCGGGCCCGTCGGCGCCGATCGCCTGGCGCACGGCGTCGCGCGCGGCGGAGACGGTGAGGTGCATGTTGGTGCCGGTGTCGCCGTCGGGCACGGGGTAGACGTTGAGCGCGTCGACCTCCTCGCGGGCGGCACCCAGCGCATCGACGGCGACGTCGACGAAGCGCAGCAGGACGTCGAGCCGGACGTGGCCGCTGGCGGGGACTTCCACTCGACACCTCGGGCTCGGGCCGCCGGGCGGCGGACGGGACGGGCCGGCCGGTCCGCGGAGCGAGGGCGCCGGGGCCGGCGGGCGGTCGTGGGGACCGACCGGCCCAGGCTAGAGCAACCCGCCGACGCACCACCCTTGACCGCGTGACGTCGTACGGTGGTGGCGCCCCGACGGGGCCGTCGTGGCCTCGCCGCGGCGGGGCCGGGCGGTGTGGACGACGGTGCTGCAGCGCGATTCGTCCGGCGCCCCGGACGTCGGATACGCTACTTCGGTTGCCCGCTCGACCGGGCCCCTCGAGCGTTCGTTCGAGCCTCACCCAGCAATCGATCAACAGGAGTACACGGTGGCTGCCGTCTGCGACATCTGCGCCAAGAAGCCTGGCTTCGGCAACAACCGCCCGTGGTCCCGCAAGATCACGAAGCGTCGCTTCGACCCGAACATCCAGCGCGTCCGCGCCAAGGTGAACGGCACCCCGAAGCGCCTCAACGTCTGCACCGGCTGCCTCAAGGCCGGCAAGGTCACCCGCTGACCCTGGGCGTGCGAGGAGGGGCCGAGCGCCCCACCAGAGCCTGACCCGCGCACCGCGCGGACGGGGCCGTCACCGCGAGGTGGCGGCCCTTCGGCGTTCCCGGGCCACCGCTCAGAAGTGCGTCCACCCCGTGGGCCCGTCGTACGTCGCGCCGTCGACGGTGACCCCGCTGCCGTCGGCGACCGCGCCCACCACCGTCCAGCCCGGCGGCAGCGCCGCGTCGGGCGGGAAGGTGGCCAGCAGCGCGTGGTCGTCGCCGCCGCCGAGCACGAACGACATCGGGTCGGCGCCGAGCGCCGCGCCCACCGCCTCCAGGGGCTCGGGCAGCAGCAGCGCCGCGCGGTGCACGTCGACGGCCACCCCGGAGGCCGCGGCGAGGTGGCCGGCCTCGGCCAGCAGCCCGTCGGAGACGTCGACCATCGCGGTGGCGCCGGCCTCGGCGGCCGCCGGCCCGGCGTCGTACGGCGGCTGCGGGCGGCGGTAGGCCTCGACGAGCACCCGCGGCGAGCGGAACCCGCGGCCGAGGACCGCCAGGCCGCCGGCCGCCCAGCCCTGGCGCCCGGCCAGGGCCAGCACGTCACCGGGGCGGGCGCCCGAGCGCAGCACCGGCGCGGTGGTGCACACGCCGAGCACGGTGACGGCGAGCACGACCTGGTCGGCGCGGGTGACGTCGCCGCCGACGATGCTGGCCCCCACCAGCGCGCACTCGTCGGCCAGGCCCTGGGCGAGGTCGAGCACCCAGGCGACCTCGAGGTCGGGGGGCGCGGCCAGGCCCACGGTCAGCGAGGTGGCGCGCCCGCCCATCGCGTTGACGTCGGAGATGTTCTGCGCCGCGGCGCGGTGGCCGACGTCGGCCCCGCCGGCCCAGTCGCGGCGGAAGTGGCGGCCCTCGACCATCAGGTCGGTGGAGACCACGACGTGGCCGGTGCGCACCCGCAGCACGGCGGCGTCGTCGCCCGGGCCGATCAGCACGTGCTCCCCCTGGGGGAATCGCGACACGATCGCGTCGATCAGCGCGAACTCGCCGGCGTCGGCCAGCGTGGTCCCCGGCGCGAGCCCCGTCGCGGGCGGCGGGGACGTCGGGTGCTGCGGCGGGGTCGACATGCCCCCATCCCAGCAGACCGGGGCCCTGCGGGCGGTCGGGGGCGGTCGCGGGCGGTCAGCGACGCGGCTACCGAGGCGGGAGCGGGTGCGGGTAGGTTGACCGCCGAGCACCTGCGCCCGCAGGGCAACCGTCCAGCAGCGTCGCTGAAGAGGGAGAACCACCATGGTCGTCCAGGCGTACATCCTGATCCAGACCGACGTCGGCAAGGCCGCCGAGGTGGCCTCGGCCATCGCCCAGGTCAAGGGCGTCACCCTCGCCGAGGACGTCACCGGCCCCTACGACGTCATCGTGCGCGCCGAGGCCCGCAACGTCGACGAGCTCGGCAAGCTGGTGGTGGCGAAGGTGCAGACCCTCGACGGCATCACGCGCACGCTGACCTGCCCCGTCGTCCACATCTGAGGCCACCCGGCGTCCCCACGACGCCCCCGGCACGCCCCGGAGCCGCTGCGGCCCCGGGGCGTCGTCGCGTCCGGCCCCGCACGGCCCCCGGTGACACCCGTCGGGGGACGTCGGCGCCGTGTGGGACGCTCCTGCCATGAGCGAGGACTTCCCGGGACCCGTCGCCGTCATCGCCGGCGGCCTCAGCCACGAGCGCGACGTGTCGCTGGCCTCGGGGCGCAACCTGGTGCGCGAGCTGCGCTCCCTGGGCATCGACGCCCAGGCCTACGACTCCGACCGCGCCCTGCTGCACGCCCTGGAGCGTGACCGGGTGGTGGCGGCGTTCCCGGCGCTGCACGGGCACTTCGGCGAGGACGGCGAGATCCAGACGCTGCTCGAGCTGATCGACCTGCCCTACGTCGGCTCCTCCAGCAACGCCTGCCGCGTCGCGTGGGACAAGGGCACCGCACGCGAGCTGCTGCGCCGCGCCGGCATCCCGGTGCCCGAGAGCGTGGGGCTGTCGGCGCAGACCTTCCGCGACGTCGGCGCCAACGCGCTGATGGAGCACGTGATGGGCCGCCTCGGCACGCGCGTGGTGGTCAAGCCCACCCGCTGCGGCAGCGCCCTCGGGGTCACCGGCGTCGACGGCATGGGGGCGCTGCCCTCCGCGCTGGTCAGCAGCTACGCCTACTGCGAGGACGCGCTGATCGAGCGCTTCCACGACGGCATCGACGTCAGCGTGGTGTGCGTCGAGCGGCCCGACGGCCCGACGGCGCTGACCCCGGTGTGGGTGGAGTACGAGAAGGGCCACGAGTTCGACTTCAGCGCCCGCTACACCGCGGAGTACGTCTCGCTGTCGCGCCCGCCCCTCTCCGACGCCCAGCTCGCCGAGGTCGGCCGCACCGCCGTGGAGGCCCACCGGGTGCTCGGCCTCGCCGACGTGTCGCGCTCCGACTTCATCGTCGAGCCCGACGGGTCGTTCGTCGTGCTGGAGACCGCGATCACCCCGGGCATGACCGAGACCTCGGTGATGCCCTACGCCTGCACGCACAGCGACACCTCGCTGGGCGAGGTCGCCCGCGACCTGCTGCTCGGCGTCCTCGCCCGCTGACCGCGCCTCAGCGCAGGCCGGTGGGGCGCTCCAGCGCGAGCTGGATGAGCTCGTCGACGAGCTCGGTGTAGGGCAGGCCGCTGGCCTCCCACATCTTCGAGTACATCGAGATGGGGGTGAACCCGGGCATCGTGTTGATCTCGTTGACCACCACCTCGCCGTCGGGGGCCACGAACACGTCCACTCGCGAGAGGCCCTCGGCGCCGATCGCCTCGAACGCCTGCACCGCCACCTCGCGCACCCGCGCCGCCACGTCGTCGGGCAGGTCGGCCGGCGCCTCGGTGCGGGCCTGCTCCCCGGAGAGGTACTTGGCCTCGAAGTCGTAGAAGTCGGCGGCGTGGTGGTCGACGACGATCTCGCCGGGCACCGAGGCCCGCGGCGGACCGCCGTCGCGCCCGCCCAGCACGGCGCACTCGATCTCCCGGCCCACGAGGCCCTGCTCGACCAAAACCTTCGGGTCGTGCACGCGGGCCTGCTCGACGGCGTCGACCAGACCCGTCAGGTCGTCGACGCGGGTGACGCCGAGCGACGAGCCGGCGCGCGCCGGCTTCACGAACACGGGGAACGACAGCCGCGACTGCACTCGCTCCACCACCCCCGCCTGGTCCCGCTCCCACTCGCGCGGGGTGACGACGACGTAGGGACCCACCGGCAGGCCGTGGCCGGCGAAGACGACCTTCATGTAGTGCTTGTCCATGCCGACCGCCGAGGCCAGCACCCCGGCGCCGACGTAGCGGACCCCGGCGAGCTCGAGCAGGCCCTGGATCGTGCCGTCCTCGCCGTAGGGCCCGTGCAGCAGCGGGAACACCACGTCGACCGGGCCGGCCTCGCCGAGGCCGGCCAGCTCGCGGCCGGAGTCGCGGGTGACCTCGGGCAGGCGACCGGCGCGCAGCTCCCAGTGGGAGGCCTCGCCCGAGGCCAGCACCCACTGCCCCTCGCGGGTGATCCCGACCGGCAGCACGTCGTACTTGTCACGGTCGATCGCCTTCATCACGCCGCCGGCGGTGGCCGCGGAGATGGCGTGCTCGCCGGAGCGGCCGCCGAAGACGAGGGCCACCCGGACCTTGCGGGGAGGGGTCTCGGTCATGGTCCGCGACCCTACTGAAGGGCGGCGGCCACCTCGTCGAGGCGCGCCCCGCGCGAGGCCTTGAGGAGCACTGCGTCACCCTCCCCGAGGGAGTCCTGCAGCCAGGCCACGGCCGCGGCGTTGTCGGCGACGTGGACGCCGCGCGGCCCGGCGCCGTCGAGGATGCCCCGGGCGGGCTCACCGACCACCACCACGCGGTCGATGCCGAGGCCGACGGCGTACGCCCCGACGCCGCGGTGCTCCTCGGGCCCGGTCTCCCCCAGCTCGCGCATCTCGCCGAGCACGGCGACCGTGCGGCGCACCCCGGCGTCGGCGCCGATGGCGGCCAGCGCGTCGAGGGCGGCGCGCATCGACTCGGGGTTGGCGTTGTAGGAGTCGTTGAGCACGACGACGCCGTCGGCGCGCTCGTGCAGCTCCATGCGCCACTGCGACAGCGTGGTGACGCCGCTCAGCGCCTCGGCGACCTGGGCCGGCGTCAGCCCGACGGCCAGCGCGGCCGCGGCCGCCGCGGCGGCGTTCAGCGCCTGGTGGGCACCGACCAGGCGCAGGGAGACCGGCTCGGAGCCCTGCGGGGTGGCGAGCACGAAGGAGGGACGACCCAGCCGGTCGAGGCGCAGGTCCTCGACCCGGACGTCGGCGCCGTCGGCGCCACCCTCGTCGAAGGTGACGACCGCTCCCGCGGTGAGGCGCGCCATCGCGGCCACCCGCTCGTCGCCGGCGTTGAGCACGGCGGTGCCGGTGTCGGGCAGCGCCTCCACGAGCTCGCCCTTGGCCTCCGCGATCGCCTCGCGGGAGCCGAACTCCCCCAGGTGCGCCTGGCCGACGTTGAGCACCACCGCGACGTCGGGCTGCACCAGCGCGGTGAGCTCAGCGATATGGCCGCGGCCGCGGGCGCCGAGCTCGAGCACGAGGTAGCGCGTGTCGTCGTCGACCCGCAGCGCCGTGAGCGGCATGCCCAGCTCGTTGTTGAACGACCCGGCGGTGGCCACCGTGGGCGCGGCGTGGCCCAGGACGGCGCCGAGCAGGTCCTTGGTGGAGGTCTTGCCCTGCGAGCCGGTGATGCCGACGACGGTGAGCCGCCCGGCGCGGCGCACCTCGGCGACGACGTGGGCCGCGAGCCGCTGCAGGGCCGCCTGCGTGTCGGCGACCACCACGGTCGGCAGCGCCGTGGGGCGGCTGCCGAGCACCGCGACGGCGCCGGCCTCCCCGGCCTGTGCGGCGTGCTCGTGGCCGTCGACGCGCTCGCCGACGAACGCCACGAACAGGCTCCCCGGCCCGGCCTGCCGACCGTCGAGGACGACGGGTCCGCTGACCGTGACCGGGGTGGTCTCGCCGACCACCTCGCCCCCGACCACGTCGGCGATCCGGGCCAGCGTCAGGGCGATCACGGGGCCACTCCGGCGGCCGTCCCGGGCATCGAGGTCATGGCCGCTCACCTTAGTGTGTGGGGCATGGCCGACCCCCGCGAGCCCGCTCCGCTGCGCCCCTCC
This sequence comes from Nocardioides sp. FY1077, assembly GCF_058681775.1. Lineage (NCBI taxonomy): Bacteria > Bacillati > Actinomycetota > Actinomycetes > Propionibacteriales > Nocardioidaceae > Nocardioides > Nocardioides sp. FY1077. Next base: position 612,929 of record NZ_JBZWDB010000003.1, read on the forward strand.
ACCGTGGCCGTCCACGCCGGGCGCCCGCCCCACGAGGCCGACCAGCCGCTGAACACCCCGATCACCCTGGCCTCGACGTTCGTGGCCGGTGGCGAGCGGGAGTACGGGCGCTGGGGCAACCCCACCTGGCTGGCCTTCGAGGAGGCCCTCGGCGCGCTCGAGGGCGGCCGCGCGCTCAGCTTCTCCTCGGGGCTCGCGGCGGTGGCCACCGTGCTGGACCTGGTGGGTCACGGCGCCAAGGTCGTCGCCCCGCGCAACTCCTACAACGGCACGATCCTGCAGCTGGCCGACCTCGAGGCGCGGGGACGCATCACCACCGACCTGGTCGACGTGGTCGACACCGCGGCCTGCGTCGCGGCCTGCGACGACGCCGCGCTGGTGTGGCTGGAGTCGCCGACCAACCCCGCGCTCGAGATCGCCGACATCGAGACCATCGCGGCTGCCGCGCACGCGGCCGGGGCGTACGTCGTGGTCGACAACACCTTCGCCACCCCCCTGCTGCAGCAGCCGCTGGGGCTGGGCGCCGACCTGGTGGTGCACTCGGCCACCAAGTACCTCGGTGGGCACAGCGACCTGCTGATGGGCGCCGTGGTCACCGCCGACGACGAGCTCTTCGGCGTGCTGAAGGGTCGCCGCGACCTGCTCGGGGCGGTGCCCGGCACCCTGGAGGCCTACCTCGCCACCCGCGGCCTGCGCACCCTCCACCTGCGCGTCGAGCGGGCCCAGGCCAACGCCACCACGCTCGCGGCCCGCCTCGACGAGCACCCCGCGGTGGCCGAGGTGCGCTACCCCGGCTTCGGCGGCATCGTCTCGATCGTGCTGGCCGGCGGCGCGCTGGCCGCCGACCTGCTCGTGCACCAGACGTCGCTGTGGGTCTACACGACCAGCCTCGGCGGGGTGGAGTCGACCTTCGAGCGGCGTCGTCGCTGGAAGTCGGAGCCCGTCACCATCCCCGACGCGCTGGTGCGGCTCTCGGTGGGCATCGAGGACGTCGAGGACCTGTGGGCCGACCTGGCCCAGGCCCTCGACTCGCTCGGCTGACCGGCCCCCACCCGCAGGTGCGGACCGACCTCCCGGCTGCGGGAGGATGCCACCGTGGCGGAGCACGCGGCGGAGCGCAGGCACGAGGTCGACCGCACCTGGTCGCTGCTGTCCACAGGGGCGCGCACGGTGTGCGTCACCGGCGACCCGGGCGCCGGGAAGTCGACCGTGCTGGCCGCGGTGGGCGACCTCGCGGTCGGTGCCGGGTGGCGCGTGCTCGCGCTGCGCGGGCGGGTGGCCGAACGAGCCCTGCCCTGGGCCGGGCTCGTCGACCTGCTCGCCGCCCGGGACGTGCACGACGACACGGCGCTGCGGGAGAGGGCCGCTGAGCTCACCGCGCTCGTGGTGGGAGCCGGTGACCCCGCACCGGCAGGTGGGGCCGCCGCCGCGGCGGCGTCCTCCCCCGCCCTGGTCCTGCGGCTGGCGCTGCGGCGGTGGCTGCTCGACGCCGCGACCGACCGGCCGCTGCTGCTCGTCGTCGACGACCAGCAGTGGCTCGATGCGAGCTCGTGGTCGGTGCTGTCGTTCGTGGCCAACCGGCTCACGGGCACCGCGGTGTCGTGCCTGGTCGCGAGCCGTCCGACGGCCGGGGCGACCGGTCTCGACGACCCCGCGACGGTGGTGCTGCGCCCGCTCGACCTCGACGGCGCCGGTGCCCTGCTCGACGGCGTCGGCGTGCGGCTCGACCCGGTGACCCGGTCGGCCGTGCTGCAGCGCTCGGAGGGCAATCCCCTGGCGCTGCGCGAGCTCGCCCGCGCCGTCGGCCACGGGGCGACCGCCGTCCCCGGGAGCCTGCCCGCGGTGCCGCCGCACGTCGAGGCGGCGTTCGCCGCCGAGCTGCCGCTGCTGCCGGCGTCCACCCGCACCGTCCTCCTCCTGGCCGCGGCCGGCGGGAGCGACCTGCGCGTCCTCGCCCGCGCGGTGGGCCCCGACCCGGTGGCCCCCGCGCTCGGGCCCGCCGAGGCCGTCGGGCTGGTCACGGTGGTGGACGGCCGGGTCAGGTTCCGTCACCCGTTGGCACGCTCGGCGGTGTACGACGCAGCCTCGACCGCCGAGCGGCTCGCCGCGCACCGGCGGCTCGCCGAGGCCCACACCGACGACCCCGAGCGGCGCACCTGGCACCGGGCCGCGGCCACCCTCGGACCCGACGAGCCGATGGCCGCCGAGCTGGAGGCCGCGGCGCGGTCGGCGCGCGACCGGGGCGCGCACGCCGAGGCCGCCCGCGCGATGGTCCGCGCGGCGGACCTCAGCCCCCTCCGGGCCGACCGCGACGCCCGCATGCTGGAGGCGCTGGCCCACACCGCCGGCACCGGACACCTGGCCCGGCTGCTCACCTTGTCGGAGCGCGTGCGTCGCGACAGCGACGACCCTGCGGTGCGCGCGCGTGCGGCGCACCAGGTCGGCTACGCGCTGGCCCAGTCGATGCGCCAGTCCGCCGCCCTGGACACCCTCGAGGGCGCCCTGCCCGAGCTGCTCGCGACCGACGTCGACGACGGCTGGGCCTCGCTCAGCACGCTCGCCTCCCTCAGCTACCAGACCGGGCGCGGTGCCGACCGCCTGCGCGACTGGTACGACCGCTACGTCCGCGAGGCCCCGCCCACCCAGGGCCCGTTCGCGGAGGTCACCCGGGCCGTGCGCGCCTGGGTGGAGACCGCGCTGTCACCGCAGTCCCGTCCCGACGCCGTGGTCGCGCTGGTGCGCGACGCCGGGCCCCTCGACCCCGGGCTGCCCCCCGGGGCCGTGGCGGCCCAGGAGATGCTGCTGGGCGCGACCGCCTGGCTGCTCGACGAGCCCGACGTCGCCGCCCGCCGGCTGGAGAAGGCGGCCTCCCTCATGCGACGCGGCTTCGGCCCCGGCCAGCTGCCCCAGACGCTGGCCGCGCAGGGCCAGGTGCAGTTCGACGTGGGCGCGTTCGCCGACGCCGCCGGGACCGCCCGCACGCTGGTGGACCTCGCCGAGGCCCACCACCTGCCGTTCTACCGTCTCGTCGGGCGCGAGCTGCTCGCCCGCACCACCGCCGTCACCGGCGACCCGCACGCCGCCCGGAGCCAGGCGGAGGCCGTGCTGCGCTCCCTCGACCTCGGTGAGTGCGCAGCGCTCGAGGCCAACCTGCGTGCCACGCTGGCTCGGGCAGCCCTGGCCGGCGGCGACGTCGAGAGCTCCTACCGCCACGCCCGCTCCCTCTTCGACCGCGACGGGGAGCCGGGGCACCCCCACGTCGCCTACCGCACCCTGGGCGACCTCGCGTCGGTGGCGGTCCGCGCCGGGGAGCAGCACGCGGTCGCCCGGGTGGTGGAACGGGCCCGGTCCCACCTCGACGGCACCGGCAACCCGCGCCACGCCGTCGTCGTGCAGCGCGCGCTCGGGCTGCTCGCCGACGACGGCGAGGCCGAGGCCTGCTTCGAGCTCGCCACCACCCACCCCGGAGCCGAGCGGTGGCCGTTCGAGCTGGCCCAGGCCCGCCTCGACTACGGCACCTGGCTGCGCCGTCGCCGGCGTCCGGCGCAGGCGCGCGGCCACCTGGCGACCGCCCACGAGACCTTCGGCCGGCTCGGTGCCCGGGCCTGGCGCGACGCCGCGGCCGTCGAGCTGAGGGCGGCCGGGACCACCCGCCCCGACTCCGGGCCCACCGGCGACCCGCTGACCGCCCAGGAGCGCCAGATCGTGCGTCTGGCCGCCACGGGGATGTCCAACCGGGAGATCGGGCAGCAGCTCTTCCTCTCGCCCCGCACGGTGTCGACGCACCTCTACCGCGCCTTCCCCAAGCTCGGCGTGGTCTCGCGGGCCCAGCTGCGCGACGTGCCTACCGACGAGCAGGACCGCTGAGTCCCGCGCGGGCGCCGTCACCTACGTCAGGTGACGGATGCCTGCGCCCGCACCGACCGTCAGGCTCCGGGCATGACCGAGATCAAGCCCGTCCTCGAACCCGCCGCCCAGGCCTTCGTCGAGGCCACCGCCGACCCGCCGTACCTCTTCGACCTCTCCGTGGAGGAGGGCCGCAAGACCGTCGACTCCGTGCAGGACGGCGACGTGCCCGCTCCGGCGGTCGACACCGAGACCCTCACGATCGCCGGCGGCCCGACCGGTCAGGTGTCGGTGACCGTCTACCGCCCCGCCGGGTCGGTGGGGCCGCTGCCGGTGGTGCTGTTCACCCACGGCGCCGGCTGGGTCTTCGGCGACGCCCACACCCACGACCGCCTCGTGCGCGAGCTCACCGTACGCGCCGAGGCCGCCACCGTCTTCACCAGCTACAGCCTCTCCCCGGAGGCGCCGTACCCGACCGCGATCGAGGAGGTCTACGCCGCCCTGGAGTGGGTGGGCGAGCACGGCGCCGAGCACGACCTCGACCCGGGCCGCATCGCGGTGGCCGGCGACTCCGTCGGCGGCAACATGAGCGCGGCGATCACCCTGATGGCCAAGGAGCGCGGTGGCCCCCGCCTCGCGGCACAGCTGCTCTACTACCCCGTCACCGACGCCTCGTTCGACACCGGCTCCTACCACCAGTTCGCCACCGGCCACTGGCTGCGCCGCGACGCGATGCAGTGGTTCTGGGACCAGTACACGACCGACCCCGCCGACCGCGCCCAGATCACCGCCTCCCCCCTGCGCGCCAGCCTGGAGCAGCTCGCCGGGCTGCCGCAGGCCCTGGTGGTCGTGGCCGAGGCCGACGTCCTGCGCGACGAGGGCGAGGCGTACGCCGCCAAGCTGCGCGCGGCCGGCGTGCCCGTCACCGCGGTGCGCTACCAGGGCACCATCCACGACTTCGTGATGGTCAACGCCCTGGCCGAGACCCACGCAGCCAAGGCCGCGACCGCCCAGGGTGGCGACTTCCTCCGCGCCGCGCTCCACGACCAGTGACCTCGACCGCGTCCACCGCCCCGGACCCAGGAGCCCCGATGTCCACCACCCCGACCGTCGTCCTCGTGCACGGCGCGTTCGCCGACGCCTCCAGCTTCGCGGCCCTGGTGCCGCTGCTGCTCGCCGACGGGCTGGCCGTGCGCGTGCCGGCCGTGCCCAACCGCAGCCTCACCGGTGACGCCGAGTACGTCGCCTCCGTCGTCTCGCAGGTCGAGGGCCCGGTGCTGCTGGTCGGTCACTCCTACGGTGGCGCGGTCATCACCGTGGCCGGTGCCGCCGACAACGTCGTCGGCCTGGTCTACCTCGCCGGCTACGCCCTCGAGGAGGGCGAGAGCCTCGGTGAGCTGCAGGGCCGCTTCCCCGACTCACCGCTGGCGCAGGCCTTGGTCTACACGCCCTTCCCCCAGGCCGGCGGCGAGCCCGGGACCGACGTGTCGGTGGACGTCGCGCAGTTCCCGGCCGTCTTCGCCGCCGACCTCGACCCCGACCTCGCCGCCGTGCTCGCCGTCTCGCAGCGTCCGCTCGCCGGCGCGGCGTTCGGCGAGCCGGCCCCCGTCGCGGCGTGGCGCACGAAGCCCGCCTGGGGCGTGGTGGCCTCCGCCGACCGCACGATCAACCCCGACGTCGAACGGTTCGGCTACCAGCGGGCCGGCATGACGACGGTCGAGGTCGACTCCTCCCACCTGGTGATGCTCGCGCACCCCGAGCGGGTCGCCGACGTCGTCCGCACGGCCCTCGCGGCCGTGACGCACCCGGCGGCGGCCTCGTCGGCCCAGGGGGCCTGAGCCTCGTGGACACCGCCGGGGGCCGCTGGCCGCGCCTGCTCGTCGACGACTGGACCGACACCCGCGACACGCTGCACCGCTGGGCGCAGGTCGTCGGCAAGCTGCGGCTGGCGCTCTCGCCGGCGGAGAACCACTGGTGGCACGTGCCGCTCTACGTCAACGCGACCGGCCTCACCACGTCGCTGGTGCCGGTCGACGGGCGCGGGCTCGAGGTGCAGCTCGACTTCACCGACCACCGCCTGCTGATCGACACCACCGACGGGCGACGGCGCACCGTCGAGCTCGCCCCCCGGTCGGTCGCGGACTTCCACGCCGAGGTCCGCGGCCGGCTGGCCGAGCTCGGCCTGCACGTGCCGATCGGCCCCCGTCCGGTCGAGGTGGAGGACGACACGCCGTTCGCCGACGACCACCACCACGCGTCGTACGACCCGGAGGCCGCGCACCTGTTCTGGCAGTCGCTGGTGCACGCCCACCGCGTGCTGACGACGTTCCGCGGCGAGTTCCGCGGCAAGGCCAGCCCGGTGCACTTCTTCTGGGGCGCCTTCGACCTCGCCGTCACCCGCTTCTCCGGTCGACCCGCGCCCCGCCACCCCGGCGGGGTGCCGAACTGCCCGGACCGGGTGATGTGGGAGGCCTACGACCAGGAGGTCTCCAGCGCCGGGTTCTGGCCTGGTGGGAGCCCCGAGGGCAGCTTCTACTCCTACACCTACCCCGAGCCGCCCGGCTTCCGCACCGCGGCGGTCGCGCCGGAGGGCGCGGCCTACGTCGAGGCGCTCGGCGAGCTCGTGCTGCCCTACCACCTCGTGCGCGAGGCGCCCGACCCCGACGCCCTGCTGCTCGGGTTCCTGCGCTCGTCGTACGCCGCTGCGGGCTTCGGCGACGACTGAGCGGCTCAGTCGGTCTCGGCCTTGGTGTCGCGGGCGATGAAGGACGACATCATGTCGGAGGTGGTGAGCCGCCCGCCGACGACCTCGTCGACGGCCATCGCGATGGGGGCGTCGACGCCGCTGCGCTCGGCCAGCGCCCGCAGCGACGAGCACGACTTCGCGCCCTCCGCCACCTGGCGGCTGGAGGCGTAGATCTCCTCGGTGCTCATGCCGCGACCCAGCTTCTCGCCGAAGGTGCGGTTGCGCGAGAGCGGGGAGGAGCAGGTGGCGACCAGGTCGCCCAGCCCGGCCAGCCCCATCAGCGTCAGCGGGTTGGCGCCGAGGCTGCTGCCCAGGCGGGCGGTCTCGGCGAGGCCGCGGGTGATCAGCGAGGCGGTGGTGTTGTCGCCGAAGCCGAGCCCGACCGCCATCCCGACGGCGAGGCCGATGACGTTCTTGTAGGCGCCGCCCAGCTCGCAGCCCACGACGTCGACGGAGGTGTAGGGCCGGAACGCCGGCGAGTGGCAGCGGTCCTGCAGCATGCGGGCGACGTCCTCGTCGGCGCAGGCCACCACGGAGGCGGCCGGCTCGCGGCGGGCGATCTCCTTGGCGAGGTTGGGCCCGCTGACCACCGCGATGCGCTCGGGGCCGGCGCCGGTGACGTCGGCGATCACCTCGCTCATCCGCGCGAGCGTGCCGAGCTCGACGCCCTTCATCAGCGACACCATGACGGCGCCGGGCTCCACGAACGGCGCCCAGGCGGTGAGGTTGTCGCGCAGCGTCTGCGACGGCGTGGCCAGCACGACCACGTCGGCGCCGTGCAGCGCCTTCTCCACGTCGTGGGTGGCGGTGATCGCGCCCGGCAGCTCGACGCCGGGGAGGTAGTCGGCGTTCTCCCGCGTCTCGTTGATCGCCTCCGCGACCTCCTCGCGGCGCGCCCACATCGTGACCTCGTTGCCGGCGTCGGCCAGCACCATGGAGAACGACGTGCCCCACGACCCGGCGCCGAGCACCGCCACCTTGCCCTTGCCGGTCGGGCGGCCCGTGGGCTGGCTCATGCGGTGTCCTTCCGGTCGGTGTCGCCGTCGCGGGGGGCGCCGGCCGTGCGCTGGTCGAACCGTACGACGCGGGGGCGCCCACCGGGCGCCTGCGCCACGCGCCCCGGCGGCGCGACCGCGGGGACGTCGCCCCGGTGGCGCGGCTGCAGGACGACGGGCACCCGCGCAGGCTACTCGTCGGCGCGCGCCGCCCGGCGTGCCGACGCGGGCCGTGGCTTGGGAGGATCGGGGCGATGACCGGCCCACCCGCGCACGTCGTGCTGCTGCCCGTGAAGCCCCCCGCCGTCGGGAAGACGCGGCTGGTGGGGCTCGGCGACGACGCGCGCCGGCGGCTGGCCACGGCGTTCGCCCTCGACACCGCTCGCGCGTGCCTGACCGCCCACGGGGTGGCGCAGGTGCTGGTGGCCACCGACGACGTGGTGCTGGCCGACGACCTGGCGCGGGCCGGCTGCACGACGATCCCCGACGGCACCACCAGCGACCTGAACGTCACGCTGCGGCTCACCGCCGCCGAGGCGCAGCGGCGCTGGCCCGCGCTGGTGCCGGTGGCGCTGTGCGCCGACCTCCCGGCCCTCGACCCGCGCGACCTCGACGCGGCTCTGGAGACGCTGGCGGGGCTGAGGGGGCTGAGGGGGCTCGGGGCCGCGGACCCGACGGGTGCGCGCGTCGACGGCGCCGCGTTCGTGCCCGACACGGAGGCGGTCGGCACGACCCTCTACAGCGCGCCGCACGAGCGGTTCGACCCGGCGTACGGCGTCGGGTCGCGCGCCGCCCACCTGGCCGCCGGCGCCCGGGAGGTGCCGGGCGAGCTGGTCACCCTGCGCCGCGACGTCGACGACCTTGACGACCTGCGCGTCGCGCTGGCTCTCGGCGTCGGCCCGGCCACCCGCTCGGTCGCCGCCGCGCTCGGCCTGGTCACCTGAGCACCGGCGGCCGGACCTGGAGGCGAAAACTGTCTCCTGGTGGCTGAAATGTCGGCCACCAAGAGGCGGTTTCCCCGGCCGGCCGGGGAAACTGCCCACCCCACCGGGCCGCTCAGCGGGTGAGGAAGTCCAGCAGCGAGCGGTTGAACTCCTCGGCGTGGCTCACGTTGAGCCCGTGGGGGGCGTCCTGCACGACGACCAGCTCGGCGCCGGCCACGGCCTCGGCGGTGCGCTTGCCGGAGATCTCGAACGGCACGGTGGCGTCGCCCGCGCCGTGGATCACCAGGGCGGGCACGGTGACGGCGGCGAGGTCGGCGCGGAAGTCGGTGCGGGCGAAGGCGCCGATGCAGCCGACCAGCGCGGTGTCACCGGCGTGGGCGGCCAGCGCCAGCGCCTCCTGACGCTGCGCCTCGGTCACCTTGAGCTCGCCGTCGACGGAGAAGAAGTCGGTGGTGAAGCCGTCGAGGAACGCCTCGCGGTCGGCAGCGGCGCCCTGCTCCATGCCCTGCACGGACTCCTCGGGCAGACCCCCGTCGGGGTTGTCGTCGGTGGCGAGCAAGTACGGCGGCACCGCCGCGGCGAACACCACCGAGTGCACGCGCTCGGCGCCGTGGGTGCCGAGGTAGCGGGCCACCTCGCCGCCGCCCATGGAGAAGCCGACGAGGGTCACGTCACGCAGGTCGAGGCCCTGCAGGAAGCCGGCCAGGTCGGCGGCGAAGGTGTCGTAGTCGTAGCCCGTCTCGGGCTTGTCGGAGGCCCCGAAGCCGCGCCGGTCGTAGGTCACGACGCGGTAGCCCGCCTCGGTGAGCGCAGGCACCTGCGCCGACCACGACGCCCCGCTCAGGGGCCAGCCGTGGATGAGGACGACGGGGCGGCCGGTGCCGCCGGTGTCGGTGTACTCGAGGGTGATGCCGTTGCTGGGGATCGTGGTCACGTCGGACCCTTCCGGTAGGAGACGGTGCGTCCCCCATGGTTCGTCACCACCTGCCCCGACGGCTCGCTCGTCGGGGTGAGTGGTTCCGAGCCCCTGCGGTGGCGCTCCGGCGCGCCGGAGCGCCGGCTCAGGAGTGGATGGTGGCGGGCTTCCACGTGGGCCGGGCGGCCTCGAAGGCGGTGATGTCGTCGGCGTGGCCGAGGGTGATGCCGATGTCGTCGAGACCCTCGAGCAGCCGCCAGCGGGTGTAGTCGTCGATGTCGAAGGAGTCCTCGACCGCGTCGGGGCCCTCGCCCGCGCGCACGGTGCGCGACTCGAGGTCGACGGTGACCGTGGCGCCGGGCTCGCGCTCCAGGAGGTCCCAGAGCCGCTGCACGACCTTCTCGTCGACCTGTGCCGCGAGCAGGCCCGCCTTGCCGGAGTTGCTGCGGAAGATGTCGGCGAAGCGCGGCGAGACCACGGCCTTGAACCCGTAGTTCTGCAGCGCCCACACCGCGTGCTCGCGCGAGGAGCCGGTGCCGAAGTCGGGGCCGGCGACCAGCACCGAGCCGGCGGCGTACGCCTCCTTGTTCAGCACGAAGTCGGGGTCGCCCCGCCAGGCGCTGAACAGCCCGTCCTCGAATCCGTCGCGGGTGACGCGCTTGAGGTAGACCGCCGGGATGATCTGGTCGGTGTCGACGTTGCTGCGGCGCAGCGGCACGCCGACGCCGGTGTGGCGCGAGAACTTCTCCATGTCAGTGGCTCCCCACGGGCTCGAGGTCGGACGGCGAGGACAGCGTGCCGCGCACGGCGGTGGCCGCGGCCACCGGCACCGAGACCAGGTGGGTGCGCCCACCCTTGCCCTGGCGCCCCTCGAAGTTGCGGTTGGACGTCGAGGCACTGCGCTCCCCGGGGGCGAGGGTGTCGGGGTTCATGCCCAGGCACATCGAGCACCCCGCGCCGCGCCACTCGGCGCCGGCGTCCTTGAACACCACGTCGAGGCCCTCGGCCTCGGCCTGCAGCCGCACCCGCACCGAGCCCGGCACCACCAGCAGGCGGGTGTCGGGGTCGACGGTGCGGCCCTTGATCACCTCGGCGGCCAGGCGCAGGTCCTCGATGCGGCCGTTGGTGCAGGAGCCGACGAAGACGGTGTCGACCTTGACCTCGCGCATGGGGGTGCCGGCCTCGAGGCCCATGTACTGCAGCGCCTTCTCGGCGGCCACCCGGTCGGAGGCGTCGTCGTAGCTGCCCGGGTCGGGCACGGCCGCGCCCAGCGGCACGCCCTGGCCCGGGTTGGTGCCCCAGGTGACGAACGGCGTCATCGTGGAGGCGTCCAGGACGATCTCGGCGTCGTACTCCGCGTCGGGGTCGCTGACCAGGGTGCGCCAGTGCGCGACGGCGGTGTCCCAGTCGGCGCCCTGCGGTGCCTCGGGGCGGCCCTCGATGTAGTCGAAGGTGGTCTGGTCGGGGGCGATCAGGCCGGCCTTCGCACCCCACTCGATGCTCATGTTGCACACCGTCATCCGGCCCTCCATGGAGAGCTCCTCCACGGCCTGGCCGCGGTACTCCACGATGTAGCCCTGGCCGCCGCCGGTGCCGGTGTGGGCGATGAGGGTCAGCACCATGTCCTTGGCGGTGACGCCGGGCGGCAGGCTGCCGTTGACGGTGACGGCCATCGTCCTGGGCCGGGCCTGCATCAGCGTCTGGGTGGCCAGCACGTGCTCGACCTCGGAGGTGCCGATGCCGAAGGCGATCGCACCGAAGGCGCCGTGGGTGCTGGTGTGGCTGTCGCCGCAGACGATCGTCATGCCGGGCTGGGTCAGCCCGAGCTGGGGACCGACCACGTGCACGATGCCCTGCTCGACGTCGCCGAGGGGGTGCAGCCGCACGCCGAACTCCTGGGCGTTGCGGCGCAGCGTCTCCACCTGGGTGCGCGAGACCGGGTCGGCGATGGGCTTGTCCCAGTCCAGCGTGGGCACGTTGTGGTCCTCGGTGGCCAGCGTGAGGTCGGGACGGCGCACGCCCCGGCCCGCGAGCCGCAGGCCGTCGAACGCCTGCGGGGAGGTCACCTCGTGGATGAGGTGGAGGTCGATGAAGAGGAGGTCGGGCTCCCCGTCGCTCGAGCGGACGACGTGCTCGTCCCAGACCTTCTCGGCCAAGGTCCGGGCGGTGCGGGCGGTGCCCATGGCTCACTCCCTCGTGACGTGTGCAGCGGTGCTGGTGTGCCCCGCCAGCCTACGGCCTCCGTCCCACTACCTGAGATGCCGATCTCGCTCCTCGGGACAGCCCTGGCGATCCACGCGGCCTCGCGCGACGACGTCCGCGTCTCGCTCCGAGGGGTGTTGTCCCGGTCACAACGCTTGCATCCCATGATCTGAGACACGAGTATTGGCATATGGACACCAGCGGAGTGGGCGTGCTCGACAAGGCCGCCATCGTGCTCACCGCCCTCGAGGCCGGGCCCGCGACGCTGGCCGGGCTGGTCACGGCCACCGGCCTGGCCCGCCCCACCGCCCACCGCCTCGCCGTCGCGCTCGAGCACCACCGGCTGGTGGCCCGCGACATGCAAGGGCGCTTCGTGCTGGGCCCGCGCCTGGCCGAGCTCTCCGCCGCCGCCGGTGAGGACCGGCTGCTGGCCACCGCCGGACCTGTGCTGGCCCGGCTGCGCGACATCACCGGGGAGTCGGCGCAGCTGTGGCGCCGCCAGGGCGAGCACCGCGTCTGCGTCGCCGCCGCCGAGCGCCCCTCCGGCCTGCGCGACACCATCCCGGTCGGCTCCCAGCTCACCATGCGCGCCGGTTCCGCCGCCCAGGTGCTGCTGGCGTGGGAGGACCCCGAGCGGATGCACCGCGGGCTGCAGCACGCCGCCTTCTCCGCCGCCGCCCTCTCCGGCATCCGTCGCCGCGGGTGGGCGCAGTCGGTCGGCGAGCGCGAGGCCGGCGTGGCCTCGGTCTCGGCCCCCGTGCGCTCCCCCAGCGGCAAGATCATCGCCGCGGTGTCGGTCTCGGGACCCCTCGAGCGCCTCTCGCGCCAGCCCGGGCGGATGCACGCCCCCGCCGTCCTCGCCGCGGCCGAGCGGCTCTCCGAGTCGCTGCGCCGCGCGGCTGCCGAGTCGGCCTGAGGGTCTGGCGGGTTTCACCAGCCGGCTGGTGAAACCCGCACCTGTCGGCCGTCGCACGGGCCGACAGGTGCGGGTCCGGGCCGACAGGTGGGGCTCGTGGGGCCTCGTGGGGCACACCCGGCACCCGGCACCCGGCACCCGGCACCCGGACCCGAGGGGCAGAAGTCGGGGTTGTCGGGGCAAACCCTTGGTCGTCGGCCGAAGCGTGGGCCGACAACCACGGGTTCCACCGGATGTCCGGTGAAACCCGCCGCGGTCAGAACAACCCGTCCTGCTCGAGACCGAGGAGCAGCTGCTTGCGCTCGAGGCCGCCGGCGTAGCCGGTGAGGGTGCCGTTGGCGCCGATGACCCGGTGGCAGGGGATGACGATCGGGATCGGGTTGCGGCCGTTGGCCAGGCCCACGGCCCGCGACGCCGCGCCGGTCATGCCGAGCCGCAGCGCGACCTGGCCGTACGACGCCGTCTCGCCGTACCCGATGCCGCGCAGCTGCTGCCACACCCGCTGCTGGAAGTCGCTGCCCCGCGGCGCCAGCGGCAGCGCGAAGTCCTTCAGCTCGCGCGCGAAGTACGCCGCGAGCTGGCGCACCGCCTCGGCGAGCACCGGGTGGTCGTCGTCGCGCTCACCGACGGGCCGCGCGGCGAGGTCGGTCCACGGGGCGAAGTCGATCGCGGTCAGCGCGCCGTCCTGCTCGACGACGCGCAGGGGCCCGACGGGGCTGTCTGTCTCGGTGTGCATCAGCTCTCCTCGAAGGTCGACGGCTGGGTCGGCGGCTGGGTCGGCGGCTGGGTCGGCGGTGCGACGGGCGGCATCAGGGTGTCCCACAGGTGCATCAGGGCGTACGAGCGCCACGGACGCCAGCGCCCCGAGGCGGCCACCACCGCGACCGGGTCGTGCCCGAGCCCGCGCAGCGCGTTGCGCACCCCGATGTCGGTGGGCAGGAAGACGTCGGGGTCGCCGAGGGCGCGCATCGCGACGTAGTCGGCGGTCCACGGGCCGATGCCGGGCAGCGCGAGCATGGCCTCGCGCACCTGGCGGCGGTCGGTGCCCCGGTCGAGGGCCACCCCGCCCGAGGCGAGCGCCTCGGCGAGACCCACGAGGGCGCGCCCCCGCGCCCGGGGCATCGGCAGCCCGGCGGGGTCGACCCCGGCCAGCACCGCGGCCGAGGGGAAGAGGTGGGTCAGTCCCGGCGTCGTCGTCGCCACGCGACGACCGTGCTCGGCCACGATCCGCCCGGTGACCGTGCGCGCCCCGGTCACGCTGACCTGCTGGCCCACCACGGTGCGGATCGCGGTCTCGTCGCCGTCCACCTGGCCCGGCACCCGCAGCCCCGGCGTGGCCCGCACCAGCGGGCCGAGCACGTCGTCGGCGCCGAGGTGGGCGGCCACCGGCACGGGGTCGCAGTCGGCGTCGACCAGCCGCCGCGCCCGCTCGAGGGCCGCGGTGGTGTCGCGCAGGTCGGAGAGCGCGAGCGTCGTGGTGACGAAGGCGGTGCCGGCCTGGGGGTCGCCGCCGTTCACTGCCGCTGCCGGTGTCTCCCGACCGTCGGGGGCGATGTCGAGACGCAGGGTGCCGTGGCCGTGGGGCAGGTCGAGGGTGCGGGCGTACCAGCCCGGTCCGGCCACCTCCACGCCCGGGACGAGGTGGTAGGCCAGGAACGCCAGCAACGACGCCCCCGCGAACGGCGTGCGCACCGCCAGCCGCAGGGTGATCGTGGCCAGGGCGCCCGGTCCCCCGTCCAGCACGGCGCTGTCCGCCCGCTCCACGCCGCGGCCCCCGGCCGGACGGCGCCCGCGCAGCTCGGTGGGCGAGGCGGCGTACACCTCGCGCACGGTGTCGTTGAACTGGCGCACGCTGGCGAAGCCGGCCGCGAACGCCACGTCGGCGAAGCCGAGGTCGGTGGTCTCGATCAGGACCCGTGCGGTCTGTGCGCGGCGGGCACGGGCCAGCGCCAGCGGGCCGGCGCCCAGCTCGTGGGTGAGCAGCCGGGTGAGGTGGCGCGGGGTGTAGCCCAGCCGGGAGGCCAGGCCCTCCACGCCGTCGCGGTCGACGACACCGTCGCTGATCAGGCGCATCGCGCGGCCCGCGGCGGTGGCGGCGACGTCCCAGTCGGGGCTGCCGGGCACGGCGTCGGGCAGGCAGCGCTTGCAGGCGCGGTAGCCGGCGGCCTGCGCGGAGGCCGCGCTGGGGTGGAACGACACGTTGCGCCGCGCCGGCGTACGGGCCGGGCACGAGGGCCGGCAGTAGATGCCCGTGCTGCTGACCGCGGTCCAGAAGAGGCCGTCGAAGCGGCGGTCGCGCGACTTCACCGCGCCGTAGCAGGCGTCGGGGTCGAGCGCGGCGAGGGCGGCGGGGGCGGGCACCGGTCCATGATGGCCGACGCAGGGTCACCCCACCGGCGGGAATCGGACACGACGACCACGCCCGCTACGCCCCGCCTGCGACCATGGAGCCGTGAACGACGACACTCCCCCCGCGGAGCACGCCACGGCCGGCACCGAGCCCACCCCCACCGGCGCACGCCGCGGGCGCCGCTCGCGGCCCACGCGCCACCGCCACACCGTGCTGAAGGTGGTGCTGGCCACCCAGCTGTGCCTGGCCGTGATCACCGGCGCGACGGTCACCGTCGCCTACGGGCGCCTCGACGGCAACATCGCCGAGGGCCGCGAGATCGCCCACGTCGTGGAGAAGAAGAAGACCCGCACCACCGCCCCCACCGAGCCCCTCAACATCCTGGTGCTGGGCTCCGACTCCCGCGACGGCGAGGGCAACAACATCGACGGCCTGACCGGCGAGGGGCAGCGCGCCGACACCACGATCCTGGTGCACGTCTCCGCCGACCGGCAGGAGGCGTACGGCGTGAGCCTGCCGCGCGACGCCATCGTCGACCGGCCCGTGTGCAACGTCGACGGCGAGCAGGTGCCGGGCGAGCGGGCGGCGATGTTCAACACCGCGTTCTCCGTCGGCGGGCCGCTGTGCACCGTGCAGACCGTGGAGAAGCTGACCGGCATCTACATCGACCACTTCGTCGTGCTCGACTTCAACGGCTTCAAGGACATGGTCGACGCGGTCGACGGGGTCGAGGTCTGCATCCCCCGCGACGTCGACGACCCCGAGCACGACATCTACTTCGACGCCGGCACGCAGAAGCTCGAGGGCCAGCAGGCCCTCAACTACGTGCGCGAGCGCACCGTGCTGTCGCAGACCGGCGACATCGGCCGGATGAAGCGCCAGCAGGCCTTCATCGCCTCCCTGGTCAACAAGGTCATCTCGGCCGGCACGCTCAGCCGCCCCGACCGGGTCTACGGCTTCGTCAAGGCGGTCACGTCGTCGATCGAGATCGACGACCAGCTCGACAGCCTCAAGGACCTCGCCGACCTGGCGATGCAGTTCCAGGACACCGGGCTGAGCAAGATCCGCTTCATCAGCGTGCCGTTCGAGGCCTACGAGCCCGACCCCAACCGACTGGTGTGGACCGAGGAGGCCGACGACCTCTGGGAGCGCATCAGCATGGACGAGTCGCTGGGCCGAAAGTTCAACGGTGACGCCATCTCCGCCGCCGATCCCGTCGGCACCCCCAACGGCGGCTCCGGCGGCTCCGGCGGCAAGGGCGGCGGCAGCGCGGCGGACGCCGACGAGGCCGCCGCGGCCGGCCTGTGCGCCTGAGGCAACGCAGCCAGCGGGACACCTGAGCCCGCCCGTGGGCGTCCGGCCACCCGGGCGCCCACGGGCACCCCGGGTGGACGCGAAATGCAGCAGGGCCCGACTCCGAGGAGCCGGGCCCTGCTGCGGTGCTGTCGTACCCCCGACCGGATTCGAACCGGCGCTACCGCCGTGAGAGGGCGGCGTGCTAGGCCGCTACACAACGGGGGCCTCACAGTGGATCGGCCTCACGGCCTCTCCTGACTTCCTGCGCCACGCTAGCCGAGGCTCTCGTGCCGCTCAAATCGGGGCTCTCACACCCCGGTCTGGCCGGAAGTCCGCTGGGATACTAGGACTCGAACCTAGAATAACTGAACCAGAATCAGTCGTGTTGCCAATTACACCATATCCCACTGCAGGTCAAGAGGAGCACGCTCCTCGTGGCCGTCCGGCCCGTTTCCGGGCCGGGGGAGACATTACACGGGGCCTCGGGGGGCCACCAAGTCGAGGGGTCGCGCGGTGCGCTGCACCCCCTGGCGCCGGGCCACCAGCAGGGTCAGACCGAGGAACACCAGCGACTGGGTGAGCGTGACCGGCAGGCTCCACCAGCTGCCGCCGGTGGGCTCGAGCGCCGAGGTCATGTCGCCGAAGGCCAGCGCCAGGCCGAAGGCGAAGAAGTTGTTCAGCACGTGCATCGCGATGCCGGCCTCCAGCCCGCCGGTCAGCACGACGAGCGTGCCGGCGACCAGACCGAAGGCGAAGCGGTCGGCGAAGACCGGCGGGTCCTGGCCCAGGCCGTGGGCCAGCGCGAACAGCAGCGCCGGCACCACCACCGCCACCCACCGCTGGCGCACCAGCCCGCCGCACACCTGGGCGAGGTAGCCGCGGAACACGTACTCCTCCCCCGCCGCCTGCAGCGGGGTCAGCAGGACGACGACGAGCAGGAAGTCGACGGTGGTGCGGGTCAGCGGGTTCAGCTCGGTGCCGACCTCGCCGTTGCCGCCCTGCGCGGGGAGCAGCGCGGAGACCAGCACGGTGGCCACCAGGGCGAGCAGGGCCAGCCCCAGGCAGGTGGCGAACCACCGCCAGCGCAGCCGGGGACGCACCGAGGCCAGCCAGCCCGGCCGCAGCCGGTGGACGGCGTACAGCACCAGCCACGTCGCGGGGATCGCCAGGCCCCACCCGAGGTTGACCACCACGAGGAAGATCGGGGTGACCTCCCCCTCGCCCGAGAGCCGCGCCGCCGCGTCGCCGGCGTCCGTGCCCTGCAGCAGCAGGTAGACGCTGAGCACCGCGACCACGACGACCTGCCCCACGAGGATCAGGGCCACCAACGCCACGACGCCGAGCACGGGGCGCCACCACCCCGGCCGGCCCCCGCGCAGCAGCTGGTCGTAGGCCAGCCCCTCGCGGGCGGGCGCGGCGGACGTCGCGCCGTCGGGCGGACCGACCTGGGTCATCTGCTGCTCCTCGGGTCGTGGGGGTGCGGGCCGCTCAGGCCCACCGGTCAGCTCAGCGCGCCGCGCAGGCGGGCCAGGCCGCGCTCGCGGCCGAGCAGCTCGAGGCTCTCGAACAGCGGCGGCGACACCCGGCGTCCGGTGACCGCCACCCGCACGGGCCCGAAGGCGACGCGGGGCTTGAGGCCCAGGCCGTCGACGAGCCGCGCCTGCAGCGCGTCCTGGATGGCGGCGGTCGACCACTGCGGCAGCTCGGCCAGCGCGTCGTGGGCGGCCTGCACCACCGCACGGCCGTCGTCGGTGTCGACCAGCTTGGCGACGTCGGCGGGGTCGCGGGTGAAGGCGTCGTCGTCGACGAAGAGGAAGCCGAGCATGTCGACGGCCTCGGTGAGCTTGTTGATGCGCTCGGCGACCAGCGGCATCGCCAGCTCCAGCAGCCGGGCGTCGGCGTCGGGGACAGGGTCGCCCACGACGCCGGCGTCCTGCAGGAACGGCAGCGCCCGGTGGGTGATCTCGTCGGTCGAGAGCAGCCGCATGTGGGAGCCGTTGATCGCGTCGGCCTTCTTCAGGTCGAAGCGCGCGGGGTTGGGGTTGACGTCGCCGATGTCGAAGGCCGCCACCATCTCCTCGAGGCTGAACACGTCGCGGTCGGCAGCGATCGCCCAGCCGAGCAGGGCCAGGTAGTTCAGCAGCCCCTCGGGCAGGAAGCCCTGGTCGCGGTAGGCCAGGGCGTGCGCCTGCGGGTCGCGCTTCGACAGCTTCTTGTTGCCCTCCCCCATCACGTAGGGCAGGTGGCCGTAGGCGGGTGTGGTCTCGGCGACGCCGATCGCCTTCAGCGCCTCGAAGAGCGCGACCTGGCGCGGGGTCGAGGACAGCAGGTCCTCCCCGCGCAGCACGTGGGTGATGTGCATGGTGGCGTCGTCGACCGGCGCGGTGAGGGTGTAGAGCGGGTCGCCGTTGGCCCGGCACAGCGCGAAGTCGGGCACGTGGGCCGACTCGAACGTCACGTCACCGCGCACCAGGTCGTGCCAGGTGACGGAGCCGTCAGGCATCCGGAAGCGCACCAGCGGACGGCGTCCGTCGGCCTCGAAGGCCGCGCGCTGCTCGGCGCTGAGCTCGCGGCAGAAGCCGTCGTAGCCCATCACCTTGGAGCCGCTGGCCTTGCGCCGGGCGTCGACCTCCTCGGTGGTGCAGAAGCAGTCGTAGGTGTACGACGACGCCGCGAGCCGGGCCAGCACGTCGCGGTAGAGGTCGCCGCGCTCCGACTGGCGGTAGGGGCCGTAGGGGCCGCCCACCTCGACGCCCTCGTCCCACTCCAGGCCGATCCAGCGGAACAGGTCGAGGATGGCGCGGTAGGACTCCTCGGTGGAGCGCTCCTTGTCGGTGTCCTCGATGCGCAGCACGAAGGTGGCCTGCTCGCCCTTCAGCGCGGCGTGCCGGGCGAAGGCGTAGTTGAACAGCGCGGTGCGGACCAGGCCGACGTGCGGGGAGCCGGTCGGGGACGGGGCCATCCGGACGCGGATCGGGGTGCTCATCAGCGGGTCGCCACCTTGTTCGTGAGGGTGCCGAGGCCGGCGATGGCGATCTCCACCTCGTCGCCCACCTCCATCGGACCGACACCCTCCGGGGTGCCGGTGAGGATCACGTCGCCGGGCAGCAGCGTCATCACGCTCGACACGTGGGCCACCAGCGCCGGGACGTCGACGATCATGTCGGCGGTGCTGCCGTCCTGCACGACGTCGCCGTTGAGGAAGGTCTGGATGCGCACACCGTCCTTGAACTGCTGCGGGTCGAGGTCGGTCTCGATCCACGGGCCCAGCGGGCAGAAGGAGTCGAAACCCTTGGCCCGGGTGAACTGCACGTCGGAGCGCTGCAGGTCGCGGGCGGTCACGTCGTTGGCGACGGTGTAGCCGTGGATGACGTCGGTGGCCTGCTCGGCCGGCACGTCGCGGCAGATCCGCCCGATCACCACGGCCAGCTCGCCCTCGTAGTGCAGCTCGGAGGTCTGGCGCGGGTAGTAGATCGGGTCGCCGGGGCCGACCACGCTGGTGTTGGGCTTGAGGAACATCAGCGGCTCGGCCGGTACGTCGTTGCCGAGCTCGGCGGCGTGGGCGGCGTAGTTGCGCCCGATGCCGACCACCTTGCTGCGGGGCAGCACCGGCGCGAGCAGGCGCACGTCGGCGAGCCGGTGCTCCTGGTCGAGCAGCTTGACGCCGACGTACAGCGGGTCGCCCGCGAGGGCCACCACCACGCTGTCCTCGTCGGGCTGGCCGAGCTCGTCGACCCCGCCCGTCACGACGCCGTACAGGGGGTCCTCGCCGGTGGTGAATCTCGCGATGCGCACGCCCCGACCCTAGCGACCGGGCGCGGGCGGCCGGCGTGCGGTCACAGCGCCTCGGCCACCGCCACCGCCGCGGCCTCGGTGACCGCGCGCACGTCGCCGCCCGACAGGCCGTCCTGCGACGACAGCGTCGAGACCAGCAGCAGCCGCGGCCCGACGTGGGTGACCAGTCCGGTGTAGCGCACCCCGGAGCCGTCCCCCGAGACCAGCAGCGCCTCACCGCCGGCCACGGTGAGCCGCTGCGGCCGCTCGCCGCCTGCCAGCCGGGCGAGGTCGAGGTCCTGCTCCAGCGACCCGTGGTCGGTCACCAGGTCGACCGACACGGTGGCCGCCCCCTCGGTCGACAGCACCTGGCAGCCCTCGGTGGCGCCGGCCTCGCCGTAGGTGGTCGGCACCTCCAGGGGCGCCCCGAGCACCTCGCCCAGCGCGGCGGGGTCGAGGGCACCGCAGGGGCCGTCGACGGCGGGCTCGGCGCTCGCACCCCCCGAGGCGGACGTCGACGGGGTGGGCGACCCCGTGGGCGGGGCGCTGGACGACGGGGTCGACGACGGGGCCGACGACTCGGTCGACCCGGTCGCCTCGCCGGACGGAGCGGGGTCGGCGTCGTCCGAGGAGCCCGCGCAGCCGCCGGCGACGAGGGCGAGCGCGACGACCGCCCCTGCGGTCAGCCGCCTGGCCGATCGCCCCGCGGGGGTGCTGACGGTGCGGGACGTCGGTGCCGGCTCAGCCACGCCGGTCTCCGAGCGGGAGGGCGGCGAGCCCGGTGCGGGCGTCGCGCACGGTCGCCGCGATGGCGGCCTGCACGACCTCGAACCCGCGGTACTCGTCGGTGGGTCGCGCCCAGAACCGGTCCCAGGTCGTGCGTCCCTGCGCCACCCGGTCGTGGATGCGGCGGAAGTGGGCCGGGGCGTCGTCTGCGCCGCAGACCTGCTCGAGCAGCTGCGCCAGCGACGGGTCGAGCGGCTGTCCCGCCTCCTCCTCGAGGAGGCCGTCGACGAACACGTCGATCTCGTCGAGGGCGGCCAGCAGGCGCGCCTCGCTGCCGTCGCGCAGCAGCCGGGCCATCAGGTCGTCCGGGCGGCCCGCGGCAGGCTGCGCCGAGGCGTCGTAGAGCTCCACGTCAGCGGCCGGCCGGCGTGTCGCGCTCGGTCGGCGTGGGCGCCTCGGGAGCGGGTGCGAGCCGCGGGCCGTCGTCCGGGGGCGCCATCAGCAGGTGGCCGGGCGGCTCCGGCTCGACGGGGTTGCCGAACATGTCGGTGGTGGGGAACGGGTCGACCGGCGAGCAGTCGTCGTTGGGCGGCGGGGCAGCGGGGGGCGCGTCGGCCTCCTCGACGGCGTCGTCGACGGCGGAGTTCAGGTCGTCGAACGCCTCGCCACCGGGGTCGCCGTAGTCGGCCTCGAGGTCGCTCAGCGACTTCTCGACGGCTGCGGGGTCGAAGGCCATCAGGTCGCTGATGTCCATGCTGGCGCGGGCATGGGGGAGCTTCTCGGCGATGGCGACGACCTGCTGCGCGGTGGCGATGCGGTCGGCCTGCTCCTCGGCCCACGCCTTCACCTCGTCGGCGAGGTTGAAGGCCATCTCCACGAGGTTGACCACGGTGGTCACGTCGTCGACGAGGTCGGTGAAGAACTCGGTGCCCTTCTCGGCGAGCTCCTTGAGGGTCACGAAGATGCCGACGGCGGCGTTGATGCGCTTGAGCAGGAACTTCATCAGCTTGAGCAGCTTCTGGCCCAGGACCCGGATGACCTTCTCGACCTTGGTGGCGAGCTTCTCGCTCATCGCGGCGAGCTCGTCGAAGACGACGGCGAGCCCGTCGATGACGCCGCCGACCGCCATCATGACCGCGTTGTAGAGCGCGATGTGCCCGGTCAGGGCCAGGCCGGCCTGGCCCTTCATCGCCAGCTGGGCCTTGGCGGCGAGCTGGGTGAAGTTCGCGCCGAAGGTGCGCAGGCCCGTCGCGAAGCTGCGGCAGGCGGTGGCGTTCTGCTGGATGGCGTAGTAGTCGCCGGTGAGCGGGAACACGATGTAGTGCTCGAGGCTCTTGTCCGGCAGCTCGGGGAAGATGTCGATGCCGTGGTCGCGGCACCAGCGGATGCACTCGTTGATCGTGTCGCGCGCGGAGTCCCACCCGCCGGCCACCGCCATGAACGGCGCGTCGTGCTCGCCCGGGAACTTCTGCTTTCCCTCCTCGGGCGCGGTCAGGTCGTCGTTGGGGTCGGACAGGGCGATGCCCCGGACCTCCAGCCCCGGGCCCTGCCCGCCTCCCCCGCGCGGCGCCGGCTGCCCCCCGCCGAGCAGGGCGCTGAAGTCGTAGGACACCTGGCCGTCGAGGTCGTCGAACTTCTGCGCCGTCAGCGCGGTGGCGTGCACCAGGCCGTCGTAGCGCTCGTCGAAGACCCCCCTCACCTCGCCGAAGTACCCGCGCATCGTGGTCATCGCGTCGGCCAGCGGCTCGAGGGCGAACGGCTTGAAGTCGAACCCGGCGGGGTTGCAGACGTGGTCGGCGAAGTAGGTGTCGAGGTCGCCGATGTAGCCCTTCACCTTCTCCATGTCCTCGAAGAGCATGTCGAGCTGGCCCCACTCGATCTGCAGCACGTCTCCCATGACCACCCCGTCGGTGCGGGTCGCCGCCCCGTGGCACGACCGTCGAGTGGCCCTCTACCCGGCCGGGCGTGCGCTACACCTCGCCCACGTCTCCTGCGGTCCAGCCACCCGGTCCTAGGCTGGGCCGGTGCAGGGACGGGTCGAGCAGCAGGCGGCGGCACCGGTGACGGCACCGGTCGTCGTGCTGGGGCGTGCGGAGTGGGAGCAGCGGGCCGCGGCCCACGCCGCCCGCGTCGACCGGCTCACCGCACCCCACCTGGCGCGCCGCGCGGCCGGCGCCACCCACCCGGTGCACGACTTCCTGTTCACCTACTACTCCCAGCGCCCCGGCCAGCTGCGCCGCTGGCACCCCGGGGCAGGAGTCGCCCTCGAGGGCGCCGCTGGCGGCTACTCCCCGCTCAAGGGGTACGCCGGCGACCCGCCGACGGTCCCGGCGGCGTACGTCGCCACCCAGCGCCCGCTGCTGGAGGCGCTGCACCGGCTGCTGCGCGCCACCGCGGCGCGGCCGGCGTCCTTCGGCTGCTTCGGGCTGCACGAGTGGGCGATGGTGCACGGCGCCGACGAGACCCGCCACGACCGGCCGCTGCGCCTGGGCCGGGCCGGCACCGACGCCGTCGTGGAGTCGCACCGCATCGTGTGCAGCCACTTCGACGCGTTCCGCTTCTTCACACCCACGGCCGTGCCGCTGAACACGCTCGCGCCCACCGCGGCCGACCGTGCCGAGCACGAGCAGCCCGGCTGCCTCCACGGCGGGATGGACCTCTACAAGCACGCCTTCCGGCTGACGCCGATGATCTGCTCCGACCTCGTCGCCGACTGCTTCGAGCTGGCCTGGGACATCCGGGTGCTCGACATGCGGGCGGCGCCGTACGACCTGAGCGGCGTGGTGATGGACCGCACCGGCGAGCCGTGGTCGCCGGTCGCGGTCGAGACACCCGAGGGCAAGCAGGAGTACGTCGCGGCGCAGCGCGTCTTCGCGGAGCGCGGCGGCGTCCTGCGCGCGCGTCTGCTGGCCGAGGTCGCGCGCCTGAGGGCCCTTGCCTGACCCCCCGGCGCAGGGGGGAGACGGCTCAGCGGTCGACGTAGAGGCAGAACGGGTGGCCGGCGGGGTCGAGCAGCACCCGCACGTCGTCCTGCGGCTGGTGGGCCGCGACCTCGGCCCCGCAGGACACGGCGTACGCCGTCGCCTCGGCGAGGTCGTCGACCTCCAGGTCGAGGTGGAGCATCATCAGCTGCTGCCCGGCCTCGCCCGGCCACACGGGGCGCCGGTAGTGCGGCTCGGTCTGGAAGCCGAGGTTGTAGCCGGCGTCGCGTGACGGGGCGAGGGTGCACCAGTCGTCGCCGACGTCGAACAGCGTCCAGCCGAGCAGGCGCTCGTAGAACGACGCCAGGTCGGGAGCCGACGGGCAGTCGAGGACCACCCCGAGCCAGTGGGCCTTCGTGCGCAGTGCCATGCCCGCACGCTGCCGCACCCGGGCGGGCGCGGCAAGGCCCCCGCCGGGTCGTCGGACGGACCCCTTGCGCCGACTTAGGTGAGCCTAAGTAAGGTGAGCCTTACCTGACCTGATCTCGGAAGGACTCGCGGTGCCCCCCTCCCCTCCCGCCCTCGCCCACCTCTTCCACCCCGACCACGCGGACTCCTACGTCGCGACCATGCGGCTCGGGGTCGACCACCTCGCCGAGGCGCTGGGCCGCGTCGGCGGCCCCGCCACGGGCGTGACGCCGGAGCGGGCCGCCAAGCCGGTGCTCGACGTCGACCTCGACGCCCCGCTCGGCGACGCCGCCGCGGCCCTGCACGAGATGAGCCGGCTCTGGCTCGACGACACCGTGTGGTTCCACGAGCCGGCGTACGCCGCCCACCTCAACTGCCCGGTGGTGATCCCGGCGCTGCTGGCGGAGGTGTTCGTCTCGGGGGTCAACGCCAGCCTCGACACCTTCGACCAGAGCGTCGCCGGCACCTTCGTGGAGCGCCACCTCGTCGCCTGGACGGCGGGCCGCCTCGGCTGGGGCGAGGGGGCCGACGGGGTCTTCACCAGCGGCGGGTCGCAGTCGAACCTGCAGGCCCTCCACCTGGCCCGCGACCGCGCCCTGGCCGCCGGGGCCGCCCTGGGCGACCTGCGGGTGCTGGCCTCGGTCGACGCGCACTTCAGCGTGCAGAAGTCGGCGCGGCTGCTCGGCCTGCCCGCCGACGCGGTGATCGGCGTCGGCGTCGACGCCCGCCGGCGGCTCGACCCCGGCGCGCTGGCGGCGGCCCTCGACGACGTGACGGCGACGGGCGCCACCACGATGGCCGTGGTCGCCACGGCCGGCACCACCGACCTCGGTGCGATCGACCCGCTCGACCGGGTGGCCGACCTCGCCGGGGCCCACGACACGTGGCTGCACGTCGACGCGGCGTACGGCGGCGGCCTGCTGGTCTCCCCCACCCAGCGCGGGCGCCTCGCCGGCATCGAGCGGGCCGACTCGGTGACCGTCGACTACCACAAGACGTGGTTCCAGCCGGTCTCCTCCAGCGCGGTGCTGGTGCGCGACGCGCGCCACCTCACCCACGTCGCGTGGCACGCCGACTACCTCAACCCTCGCGACCCCGCCGGCGCCGCGAGCCCCCACCAGGTCGACAAGAGCCTGCAGACCACCCGCCGCTTCGACGCGCTCAAGCTGTGGCTCACCCTGCGCGTGATGGGCCCCGACCTGATCGGCGGGTACGTCGACGCCGTCACCGACCTGGCCCGCGAGGTGGCCCTCCACCTGGCCGCCGACCCCCGAGTCGAGCTGGCCGCCGTGCCCGAGCTGAGCACCGTCCTGTTCCGCTACCGCCCGCCCGCCACCGGCGCCGCGGACGACGTCGCCGACCGGCTGGTGCCGCTGGTGCGCGCCGCCCTCTACGAGCGGGGCCTCGGCATGGTCGCCGCCACGCGTGTCGACGGGCGCCGCTGGCTCAAGCTGACCCTGCTCAACCCGATGGCCGCCGTCGACGACCTGCTCGCCGTGGTGGCGCACTGCGTCGCGCTGGGCGAGGAGCTGCACGCGGAGGTGGCCGCGTGAGCACCACGACCCCCCACGTGCACGACCTCGTCGGCATCGGCCTCGGCCCGTTCAACCTGGGCCTGGCCTGCCTGGCCGACCCGATCGACGACCTCGACGCGGTGTTCCTCGAGGCCCGCGACGAGCTGGCCTGGCACCCCGGCATGCTGCTCGACGACGCCACCCTGCAGGTGCCGTTCCTGGCCGACCTGGTCACGATGGCCGACCCGACCTCGCGCTGGTCGTTCCTGAGCTACCTCAAGCAGAGCGGCCACCTCTACCCGTTCTACGTGCGCGAGTCGTTCTACCCCCTGCGCCGCGAGTACGACGACTACTGCCGCTGGGCCGCGGAGCGGCTCCCCTCGGTGCGCTTCGGGCGGGCGGTGACGTCGGTGGAGCACACCACCGACGCCGACGGCGCCTCGACGTACGTCGTGCGCACCGGCACCGGGGAGACGTTCCTCGGACGTCGGCTCGTGCTGGGTGTCGGCACCAGCCCGCAGGTGCCCGACTGCGTGACGCGGGCCGGTGGCCCCGCCCTGCACACCGCCGACTACCTGGCCCGCAGGAGCGAGCTCCAGGCGCTGGGCTCGATCACCGTGGTCGGCAGTGGGCAGAGCGCGGCGGAGGTCTACCGCGACCTGCTGGCGGAGTCGCCCCACCACGGCTACGAGCTGACCTGGCTGACCCGCAGCCCCCGCTTCTTCCCGATGGAGTACACCAAGCTCACCCTCGAGCTGACCTCTCCGGAGTACACGACCTACTTCCAGGGCCTCCCGGCCGCGACCCGGGAGCGCCTGCTGCGCGAGCAGCGCTCGCTCTACAAGGGCATCAGCAGCGACCTGGTCGACGAGATCTCCGACCTGCACTACCGGCTGCGGGTGCAGGGCGCGGGGCCGCGCACCACGCTGGTGAGCAACACCAGCCTGACCGGCGCGCGGTGGGACGGCGCCGCCTACGACCTCGACCTCCACCACGACGAGACCGGCGAGGACTTCGCGGTGCGCACCGAGGGCCTCGTGCTCGCCACCGGGTACGCCGCAGCGGTGCCGTCGTTCCTCGACCCCGTGCGCCACCGGCTGCGCCTCGACGACCAGGGCCGCTACCTCGCCGACGCCTCCTACGCCGTCGACCACACCGGCCGCGAGGTGTTCGTGCAGAACGGCGAGGAGCACACCCACGGCTTCGTCGCCCCCGACCTCGGGATGGGGGCCCACCGCAGCTCGGTGATCCTCGCCGCGGTCACCGGCCGCGAGGTCTACCCGCTGGAGAAGCGGGTGGCGGTGCAGAGCTTCGGCGTGCCCGACCACCTGCGCCGCCCGCCCCGGGCGCCTGCGTCGTCCCAGGTGCCCTCGTCCCAGGTGCCCTCGTCCCGGGCGCCCTCGTCCCGGGCCGGGGCGACGCGGTGAGGGCCGTGCTGGAGCCGCTGGTGCCGGACGCCACCACGACCGCTCTGCTGCACGCCTGGGTGACCCACCCGCGCTCGGCGTACTGGCAGATGGGCGAGGCGGACGTCGAGGAGGTGGCGCGGGCCTACGCCGCGATCGGCTCCTCCCCCACCCACCACGCCTGGCTGGGGCGTGTCGACGACGAGCCCACGTTCCTCGCCGAGACCTACGACCCCGCCCACGACCCCCACCTGCGCGACCTGCCCGACCTGCGCCCCGGCGACCTCGGCATGCACGTGCTGGTCGCCCCGCCCGCGGGACCGCCGCGGCGCGGCCTCACCCGAGTCGTGTTCCGCGCCGTGCTGGAGCACTGCTTCGCCGACCCCGCCGTGCGCCGCGTCGTGGTGGAGCCCGACGCCCGCAACGAGCCGATCGCCGTCCTGAACGCCGAGGCCGGCTTCACCGTCGCCCGCCACGTCGCGCTGCCCGGCAAGACCGCCGCTCTGTCCTTCTGCCCCCGTGAGGCCTGGCCGGCCTCGCCACTCGCCCTCGCCCGACCGGAGACCGTCCGATGACCCTCGCGCCCACCCGTCCCTCGCCCGACGCCCCCGACCCCGTGGTCGACCCGGTGGCCCACCTCACGCCGTGCCGCCTCGCCGCCGCCCAGCGCCACCTGGTGGCCAAGGCGCTCGCCGAGCTGGCCCACGAGCGCCTCGTCGCGCCCCGCCCCGACCCCGACGCCGACCACGGGAGCGCCCCGGCGTGGGTGCTGACCACCCCCGACGGCCGGGCCGCCTACCGCTTCCGGGCCCGGCGCCTGGCCCTCGACCACTGGGCCGTGCACGCGCCCAGCATCGAGCGTCGTGTGGACGGCGAGCCGCGTCCCCTCGACGTGCAGGAGCTCGTCGTGGAGCTGGCGCCGCTGCTCGGCGTGCCCGACGCCCTGCTCGCGACCTACCTGGAGGAGCTGGCCGCCACCCTCGCCGGCGCCGCCTGGAAGCTCGAGCACCACGCCGCCGGCGTCGACGAGCTCCTCGACGCCGACTACCAGGAGCTGGAGGCCGCGATGACCGAGGGCCACCCGGGCTTCCTGGCCAACAACGGGCGCATCGGCTTCGACCTCGACGACCACGCGGCGTACGCCCCGGAGGCCGGCCGCGACGTGCGACTGGTGTGGCTGGCCGCGCGGCGCAGCGCCACCCACCTCGCGCTGGGCGCCGGGCTCACCGAGGAGGCCCTGTGGGCCGGCGAGCTGGACGACGACGTGCGCGACCGGTTCGCGACCCACCTGCTCGACCTCGGCCTCGACCCCGACGACTACACCTACCTGCCGCTGCACCCCTGGCAGTGGCGCCACCAGGTGGCGGTCACCTTCGCCCCCGACGTCGCCCGCCGTGACCTGGTGCACCTCGGCGAGGGACCCGACACGATGCGGGCGCAGCAGTCGATCCGCACGTTCTTCAACACCGCACGCCCGGAGCGGAGCTACGTGAAGACCGCCCTGGCGATCCAGAACATGGGGTTCGTGCGCGGGCTGTCGCCGGCGTACATGGCGGCGACCCCGGCGATCAACGACTGGGTGGCCGACCTGGTGCACGCCGACCCGACGCTGGCCGGCTGCGGCTTCACGGTGCTGCGCGAGCGGGCGGCCGTGGGCTACACCGGCGACGCCTTCCACCGGCTGACCGGGCCGGCCGCGTCGACGCCGTACCGCAAGATGCTGGCCGCGCTGTGGCGCGAGAGCCCCGTGCCGCGCCTGGGCGAGGGCGAGCGGCTGGCGACGATGGCCTCGTTGCTCCACCGCGACGCCCAGGGCCGGGCGCTGGTCACCGCGATGGTCTCCGCCTCCCCGCTGGACGCCCGGGAGTGGCTGCGCAGCTACCTGCACGCCTACCTGCGCCCGGTCGTGCACTGCCTGCTGGCCCACGACCTGGCGTTCATGCCCCACGGCGAGAACCTGGTGCTCGTGCTGCGCGACCACGTGCCGGTGCGGGCGCTGATGAAGGACGTCGGCGAGGAAGTCGCGGTGATGAGCCCCGACCGGCCGCTGCCCGCCGACGTGGAGCGGGTGCGCGCCGACGTGGAGCCCGACGTCAAGGCGCTGGCCCTGCACACCGACGTGCTCGACGGCTTCCTGCGCCACCTCGCGGCCGTGCTGCACCTCGACGGGGTGGTGGACGAGACGGTGTTCTGGGCCGAGGTGTCGCGCTGCGTCGACCAGCACGCCGACGACCACCCCTGGCTCGCCGAGGCCGTCACGGCCTACGACCTGCACCGGCCGACCTTCCGGCACTCCTGCCTCAACCGGCTGCAGCTGCGCGACACCCGGCAGATGGTCGACCTCACCGACCAGGCGTCGTCGCTGCTGTACGCCGGCGAGCTGGACAACCCGCTGCACACCTACCGGCAGCGCTGAGCCGGGGGCGATACTGCGGGGGTGGAGTCACCCACAGTCGTCCTGGTCACCGTCGTCGTCGTGATGGCGGCGTCCTGCCTCGGCCTGGCCGCCACCACCGGCCTCGGCGCGCGCCGCCGGGGCGGGTCGTGGCCGGTGGTCGTGCTCTCGGCCGCGGTGTTCCCGGCGACGTGGGTGGCGTGGTACCTGCGTGACGAGCACTGAGCCGGCCGGGGCGGGGCCCTGGCCCGGACACAGCGTGCTGCAGGTGCCGGTGCCGGCGCTCGAGGCGTTCGTGCGCGCGCGCACGACCGGGCAGGACGCGACGTACCTGTCGGCCGACCCGGGGTTCACCCACGCCCACGTCACCGCGCTCGGGCCGTTCCTGCCCGTGGTCGACGACGAGGTGGCGCGCCGGGTGGGCGAGGTGGTGGCGTCGGTGCCGGCGTTCGAGGTGGTGCTGGCCCGGGTGGCGCGCTTCCCCGACGGCACCCTGCACCTCCCGCCCGAGCCCGACGACGGGTTCCGGGCGCTGACCGCGGCCCTGGCCCGGGCGTTCCCGCAGTGCCCGCCGTACGCCGGGCGGCACGACCCGGTGCCGCACCTCACCCTCGACGTCGCGGCGCCGGGGGTCGACGAGCGGTCGGTGGCCGCCGAGCTGGCGGGGGTGCTGCCCGTGGTCGTGCGCGCCGAGCGGGTCGACCTCGCGTGGTGGGAGCAGGGCGGCACCCGGCGGCTGCGGTGGTGGCCGCTCGGCTGACCCCCGGTCCGGCGGGGCGGGGTCGCGGGTTTCACCAGCCGGCTGGCGAAACCCGCACCTGTCGGCCGTCACGTGGGCCGACAGGTGCGGGTCTGGGCCGACAGGTCGGCCGTCGGCGCCGGTTCGCGGGTTTCACCGGATATCCGGTGAAACCCTCGGTTGTCAGCCGAAGCCTCGGTCGACAACCAAGGGTTCGGGTCGACAACCCTCCGGCACGGGGGCGGATCGTGGGTGCTCGACGACCCGGGTAGGGGCCGCGCCCACGCCGCGTCGGGTACGTCGGGTCGAGGCGCGGCCGGGCGGGTCGCGGCGATCAGGACGGCGGACGCCCCGGGCTCGACCGGCGCAGCCGGGCCGCGCGGCTCCCGGGGAGCGATGCACTCTCCCTGCGCCCCGCCGGCCGGGGAAGGCTGGTCCCACCAGCACCTCCGAGAGGACCCACCATGTCCAGCACCACCCCGACCAGCATCACCCCGACCAGCAGCGCCCCGACCAGCGGCCTGCCCGGCGGCACCTACCCCGTCGGCGATCTCGAGCTCACCCGGGTCGGCTACGGCGCCATGCAGCTCGCCGGCCCCCACGTGTGGGGCCCGCCCGCCGACCGCGAGGCCGCCGTGGCCGTCCTGCGGGAGGTCGTCGAGCTCGGCATCACCCACATCGACACCAGCGACTTCTACGGCCCCCACGTCACGAACGAGATCATCCGGGAGGCCCTGCACCCCTACCCGCAGCAGCTGCACCTGGTCACCAAGGTCGGCAACCTGCGCGACGCCCAGGGCGGCTGGCCGCCGGCCCGCTCCCCCGAGCAGCTGCGCCGCGCGGTGCTGGACAACCTCGAGCACCTGCGCCTCGACGCGATCGACGTCGTCAACCTGCGCCTCGGCGGCCTCGACGCCCCCGAGCCCGGCTCGATCGCCGAGCCGTTCGAGGCGATGGCCGCGCTGCAGCAGGAGGGCCTCGTGCGCCACCTCGGGCTGAGCACCGTCGACGCCGCCCAGGTCGCCGAGGCACAGGCCATCGCGCCCGTGGTGTGCGTGCAGAACCGCTACAACCTCGCCCACCGCGCCGACGACGATCTCGTCGACTCCCTGGCCGCGCAGGGCATCGCCTACGTGCCGTACTTCCCGCTCGGCGGCTTCTCCCCGTTGCAGTCGCAGGCCCTCGACGCCGTGGCCGAGCGCCTCGGTGCCACCCCGATGGCGGTGGCGCTGGCGTGGTTGCTGCAGCGCAGCCCCAACATCCTGCTCATCCCGGGCACGTCGTCGGTGGCCCACCTGCGCGAGAACGTCGCGGGCGCCGGCCTGGCCCTGTCGACCGACGACGTCGCCGAGCTCGACGCGATCGCCGGCTGACCCCGAACCTGGCGCCGGCCGCGGCCCGGGTCAGGAGCCGGTGCGGGTGTCGTCGCCGTACGTCAGCGAGGCCACCCAGAACCGCGGCGCCCGCTGCAGCCGGTCGAGGTCGTCGGCGGTGACCTCGATGCCGGTCACCAGCTCCGCCATGGCCAGGGCCACCGGCAGCGGGTCGGCCTCGTCGCCGTCGTCGGCGCCGTCGGGGTCGACCCACGCCTCGTCGAGCAGCGGCCGCAGCTCGTCGGGCACACGCGACCGGTCGGTGATGAAGGCGTACTCGTCGTCGTCGAAGACCAGCTCGCCGTCGCGGGCGCAGCCGAAGCGGTCGTGGGCCTGCACGTTCGACCTCGCGACGGCCGCGCGGCGCCCGTCGGCCGAGAGCCGGCGCAGGACGTCGACGCCGGGGTCGGCGTACCCCGTGGGCTCACCGGCCAGCACCCCGCCCGCCACCTCGACCAGCGCGTACGCCGAGTGCTCGTCGCCCCAGACGTCGTCGGGGTCGACCTGCCGGCCCAGGTCGACGCCGAGGACGCCGGCGACCTGCTCCACGCTCGCGCCGGTGACCACGACGAACGTGGCCTCGGTGTCCATCCCGGCCTCGTCGAGGATCTCGGCGTAGTACTCCGTCGTCGCAGCCATGCGCGCCACCCTAGGACCTGCCGTCACGCCCCCGGTGTCGCCCGGGCCTGCGCGCGCAGCCGGATGCCGTCGACGACCAGGGCCAGGCCCAGCGCGAAGTCGGAGGCCTCGCGGGGCTGGTCGTCGATGGCGCCGGCGCTGCCGGCCTGCAGGTGGGTCTGCTCGTCGAGGGTGTGGCCGAAGACGTAGTGCAGCAGCGTGCGCGCGGCGGTGCCGACCACGGCCGGGTCGAGGCCGCTCTCCGCGAGGGCGGCGCGCAGCCGGCGTCCGGGCGCGGCGGCACCGAGGCCGAAGGCGTGCACGGTGGCGACCAGCTCGGCGCCGTCGCGGTAGGCCAGCATCGCCTCGCGCAGCTCGGCACAGGTCGCCGCGACCCGCTCGTCCCAGGCCCCGGCGGGCTCGGGACGCGCACCGCGGGCCAGCAGCTCCTCGGCGACGGCGGCGAGCAGGGCCTGCTTGTTGGCGACATGGTGGTAGAGCGCGCTGGGCTGCACGCCGAGCTCGGCGCCGAGGCGACGCATGGTGAGGTCGGCAAGGCCGTAGGTGTCGAGCACGTCGAGGGCGCGCGCGACGACGTCGCTGCGGTGGTAGCGCATGTCACTCCTCGGGCCGGCGGTCGGCGTTGACCCGGCCACTGCACGGACCCTAACCTGAACGCCGTTCAGCTGGCCATCGTGCGAGCGCCGCACCACCGGAGGACCCCCATGAGCAGCTCCCACCCGACCGCCGCCACCGCAGCGTCCTCGGCGTCCTCGGCGTCCTCGGCGTCCGCCGGCTCGCGCCGGATGACCACCACCGACCTCGCCCTGGTGGCGGCGTTCGCCGCGCTCGTCTCGGCCTGCGCCTACGTCGGCGGCATCCCGGTGGGCGGCGCAGGGGTGCCGATCACGCTGCAGACCTTCGGCGTGATGCTGGCCGGCTGCCTGCTCGGCCCGGTGCGCGGCTTCCTCGCGGTGGCGCTCTACCTGGTGCTCGGCGCCGTCGGCCTGCCCGTCTTCGCCCAGCACGCCTCCGGCCTCGGCGTCTTCACCGGCGCCTCCGCGGGCTACCTCTGGTCGTTCCCCCTGGCCGCGCTGGTGGCCGGTCTGCTGGTGAAGCACGTCGCCGGGCGGCGCGGCAAGACCCGCGCGCTCGTGGTGTTCGGCTGCTCGCTGACCGCGAGCGTGCTGGTGATCCACACGATGGGCATCGCCGGGCTCGCGCTCGTCCTCGACCTCTCCCTGCTGGACGCCGCGAAGATCGACGCCCTCTACTGGGCCGGCGACGTGCTGAAGACCGCGCTGGTGGCGCTGGTGGCCGCCGAGGTGCACCGCGCCTTCCCGCACCTGCTGCACCGCCGCTGACCCCGGGTGGCCGTCCTCGAGCTCGACGCCGCTGCGGTCACCGTGGAGGTGCCCGACGGCGAGCGCGTCGTGCTGCACCCCACGACGCTGCGGCTCACCGAGCAGCGGGTCGCGGTGGTGGGCGCCAACGGCTCCGGCAAGTCGACGCTGGCGCGGCTGCTGAACGGACTGGTCACCCCGTCCTCGGGCCGGGTGGTCGTCGACGGCCTCGACGTGGCCCGCGACGCCGCCGCCGTACGCCGCCGCGTGGGGTTCTGCTTCACCGACCCCGCGGCCCAGCTGGTGATGCCGACCTGCGTGGAGGACGTCGAGCTCTCGCTGCGCCGCCTGGAGCGCGACGCCGGGCGACGCCGGGAGCGGGCGCTGGCCGTGCTGGCCCGCCACGGCCTGGCCGACCACGCCCACGTGTCGGTGCACGCGCTTTCCGGCGGGCAGAAACAGCTGCTGGCGCTGGCCGGCGTCCTGGCCACCGAGCCGGCGGTGCTGGTGGCCGACGAGCCGACCACCCTGCTCGACCTCGCCCACACCCGGCGCGTGGGCGACCTGCTGCTCGGGCTGCCCCAGCAGCTGGTGCTGGTCACCCACGACCTCGAGCTCGCCGCGCGCTGCGACCGCGTGGTCGTGGTGGAGGACGGCCGGGTGCGCCACGACGGGCCCGCCGCGGCCGGGGTCGCCGACTACGTCGCCTCCGTGGACGCACGCCGGTGAGCACGTCGGTGCTCGTCGCGGTCTACCAGCCGGGCCGCTCCCTGCTGCACCGCGCTCCGGTCGGCGCCAAGCTGCTCGGCCTGGCCGCGCTCAGCCTGACGATCGTGCTGGTGCGGAGCATGCCGGCGTCGTTCGGCTTCCTCGCCGTCGCGCTCGGGCTCGCCGCCCTGGCACGGGTGCGGGTGGGGCTGCTGGCCCGCGCGGCGCGCGGGGTGCTGCTGATCGCTGTGGTGGTCGGCGTCCTGCAGTGGGTGTTCATCGGACGCGACAAGGCGGTCGAGACGCTGGTCGACCTGCTGACCCTGGCGCTGGCCGCCGTGGTGGTCAGCGCCACCACCCCGGTCAACGCGATGCTCGACGCGATCGTGCGCTGGCTGGGTCCGCTGCGCCGTGTCGGGGTGTCGCCCGACCGGGTCGCGCTGACCGTCAGCCTGGCCATCGGCGCCCTGCCCGGCACCGTCGCCCTCGCGCTCGAGACCCGCGACGCCGCCCGCGCCCGTGGCCTGGGCCGCCACCCCCGCGCCTACCTGACGCCGTTCGTCGTGCGCGTCGTCGCCCGCGCCCACGAGACCGGCGACGCGCTGGCCGCGCGAGGGCTGGGCGACGACCAGGTCGAGGACGAGCCGGCGCTTCCCGGACGGTCGTAGGATCTGACGATGCTGACGCTCGACCCGGAGACCGCCGACGAGGTGTACGCCGTCGGCCTGGCCGCCGACAGCCGCCCGCGGCTCCAGCGGTGGTGCGTGGTGACGATCGACGTGTGGTTCGCGATGAGCGGCGGCACGCTCGACTGCTCCTCGGCCGGCACCGTGGAGGTGCACGAGATCCACTCCGGGCGGCGCGTGCTGGCCATCGACGCCGACAACCCCGAGGTCGCCAGCCACACCCTCCACCACCTGCGCGAGCAGCTGGCCGAGCTCAGCCCCGAGGAGTTCCGCGAGCAGTGGGGCGTCGACGAGCGGGCTGTCTGAGCCCGCTCACCGGCCGCTGACCGGCCGAGGGCTCACCAGCCGGGCGGGCGCCGGTCGTGCCACGGCGCGGCGGCCTCCACCTGCGCGGCCACGCCGAGCAGCAGCTCGTCCTCGGCCGGACGCCCGGCCAGCATCACCCCGATCGGCAGCCCGTCGCTGTGGTGCAGCGGCAGCGACACCGCGGGCATGCCGGTGACGTTCCACGCCGACGTCCAGGGGGTGAAGGCCTTCTGGGCGGCGAAGTCGGCCGCGGGGTCGGCGTCGTCGCGGATCGCGCCCACCGGCAGTGGTGGGGCGGCCAGCGTCGGCGTCAGCACCACGTCGTACGGCGCGAGCGCGGCCAGCGCGTTGGCGGCGTGCTGGCGCACGCCCGCGATCGCCAGGCCAAACTCGGGCCCCGACACCGCGTGGCCGCGCTCGGCGAGCCAGCGGGTGAGCGGGCGCAGCAGGTGCTCGCGCCCGGCGGGGGCGCTCGACAGCGCCGTGAGCACCGCCCAGCACGTCTCGAACACCGCCACCGACTCCGGCGGGAGCGGCACCGCGACGTCGACCACCTCGTGACCCAGTGACTCCAGCAGCGCCGAGGCGTCCTCCCACGCGGTGACGCTGGAGGGGTCGACGGGCACGTCGGCGATCACCGGCGCGACGAAGCGGGCCACCCGCAGCCGCCCCGGGTCGCGGTCACAGGCGTCGAGGAAGGTGGTCGTGGGCGGAGCGGCCCACGACGGGTCGCCCACCAGCCGTCCGGCCAGCACGTCGAGCATCGCCGCGGCGTCGCGCACCGTGCGGGCCAGCGGACCGCCGGTGGCCAGCCCCACCGGGTCGCCGTACGCCGGGAAGCCGCTGACCCGGCCCCGTGACGGCTTCAGCCCCACCAGGCCGCAGCAGGAGGCCGGGATGCGGATCGACCCGCCGCCGTCGGAGCCCTGCGCCACCGGCACGAGCCCCGCGGCCACCGCTGCCGCCGCGCCGCCCGAGGAGCCGCCGGCCATCCGGGTGCGGTCCCAGGGAGTCACGGCCGGGGGCCGCCCCTCGGGCTCGGTGTAGCAGGGCGAGCCGAACTCCGGCGTGGCGGTCTTGCCCAGGCTCACCATGCCCGCACCCTCGACGGCCAGCGCCGCAGCGTCGGAGGCGTCGGGCACGAAGTCGTGGTACGCCGCCGAGCCGAAGGTCGTGCGCACCCCGGCGGTCAGCGTCAGGTCCTTCAGCGCGGTCGGCACGCCCCACAACCGTGACGTCGACCCGTCCGGACCCGTCTCGCCCGGCGCGACGCGGCCCATCGCCCTGGCCTGCTCGAGGGCCCGCTCGGCGGTCACGGTGACGAACGCGCCCACGTCGTCGAGGCGCGCGACGCGGTCGAGGTAGTGCTCGGTCAGCTCGGCGGGGGTCACCTCGCCCCGGCGCACCAGGTCGCCCTGCTCGAGGGCGGTGAGCTCGTGGACGTCGCTGAGGTCGACCATGCCTCGACGCTAGCGGCTCGCCGCGCCGCCCCGACCGCGGGTCGCGGGCCTCGTCGCGCGGACCTGCCGGACGCGCGGCGGGCGGGGCGGGACGTCATGCAGATCGTGGAGGCGACTCCACCATGCGGATGACGCTGCTCCGCGTCCCCGCGTCCCCGAGCCGGGGAGGAGGCAGGAAGGAGAGGGTCAGCGACCGGCGGCGGAGCGCACGAGGCCGACCGCGACCGCGACGAGGCCGACCCAGGCGAGCACGGCGAGCGGCGGCACCCAGAACGCCAGGCGGCGCTGCACCATCCGCACGACCGCCCACGCAGCGGCGATGACCAGGCAGGTGCCGGGCGCGGCGACGGCGAGGATCGTCCCCGCCGCGACCAGTCCGTCGTGGCACTCCGTGGCGCCGGCGCACGCGTCGGCCTCGCCCAGGACGACCAGGCCGCCGAACGTCGCCAGCAACGCCACCACCGAGAGCAGTACCAGCTGCACGACGGTCACCACCACGTCGAGCGGGTGGCTCGGCCGTCGCGGCGCGGGCGGCAGGGGTGGCGGCGGCGGGTGGACCGGACCGTACGGCGCGTACGGCACCGGCGGACGGTACGGCTCCCGGGGCTCGCTCACCCCCCGACCGTACCCGCGCGACCGGGCCGGCGGACACGACGACGCCCCGCCCCCGGCAGGGGACGGGGCGCGGACGCGCGGGGAGCCGGAGGCTCAGGCCGCGGTGGTCTGCGGCTGGTGGGCCGCCAGGGCCTCGACGGCGGCCTGCAGCCGGCCGAGGACCTCGGTGTCGGTCAGCACGTCGACCTCGAGCGCCGACTGCGACACGGCGACCTCCTCGACGACGGTGGCCCCGGCGATGCCGGCCGAGCGGGCGGTGTCGCCGTGGGCCCACTTGCCGCCGTACGGCGTGGGGGTCACGCCGATGACGCCGAAGGGCTTGCCCACGATGGCGCCGGCGCCGTAGGGCCGCGAGAGCCAGTCGATGGCGTTGTTCAGCACGGCCGGCATGGTGCCGTTGTACTCCGGGGTCACGGCCAGCACGCGGTCGGCGCCGGCGATGCGCTCGCGCAGGGCGACGGCCGCGGCGGGGGCCTGGCCGTCGTCGAGGTCCTCGTTGTAGAACGGGAGGTCGGCGAGGCCGTCGACGAGGTCGAGGACGACGCCCTCGGGGGCCTGGTCGCGCAGCACCTCGGCGACCTTGCGGTTGAGCGAGTCGGCGCGCAGGCTGCCGACGAGGACGGCGACGGTGACGGGCTGGGACATGGGGTTCCTCCACGGGTTCGGGACGGTGACGACGAACGGTTCGTGGGCACAAACGGACCGTGGTCCGGTTCTATTCCCCCTGCTCGGGTGGGGGTTCGTGCGCGGGGGCCCCGCCTAGGGTGGGAGCACCATGACCGAGCGCCGCCTCCTCCCCCTGCTCGGCGACCCGCCGGCCGAGCGGGCCGACGCCGCGCGCAACCGCGTGGCGCTGCTCCAGGCCGCCGAGCGGCTGGTCGAGCGGTGCAGCCTGGAGCGGCTCACGATGGAGGCGGTCGCCGCCGAGGCCGGCGTGGGCAAGGGCACGGTGTTCCGCCGCTTCGAGAGCCGCGAGGGCCTGATGGCCGCGCTGCTCGACCACTCCGAGAAGGCCTGGCAGGCCTCCGTCATCTCCGGCCCGCCGCCGCTGGGCCCGGGGGCGCCGCCGCTCGAGCGACTGCTCGCCTTCGGCCGCTCCCGGCTGGAGACCACGCTGCTGCACGCCGACCTGATCGCCGCGGCCGGGCGGGCGGGGTCGCGGTCGTACGCGGCGTACTCGTTCGTCGCGCTGCACGTGCGCCACCTGCTCGTCGAGCTGCAGGTCACCGGTGACGTCCCGGTGCTGGCGACCGCGCTGATCGCCCCGCTCGAGGTGCCGGTGCTGCAGCAGCAGGTGCACGTGGAGGGCTTGTCCGTCGACCGGGTGCACGCCGGCTGGGTGGACCTGGTCGAGCGCGTCGTCGCCGTCCACCGCTGACCCGCACCCGCCGGGCGGGGCCCCGTCAGCCGGCGTCGCCGGCGTGGCGGCGCAGGCCGTACGTGACGCCGTCGAGCAGCGCCTCCCACGACGCCTCGACCACGTTGGCGCCGACCCCGACGGTCACCCACGACGACTCGCCGTCGGTGGTCTCGATGAGCACCCGGGTGGTCGCGTCGGTGCCGTGACCCTGGTCGAGGATGCGCACCTTGTAGTCGATCAGCTCGAAGCGTGCCACCGCCGGGTAGGCCTGGCCGATCGCGGTGCGCAGCGCCTGGTCGAGGGCGTTGACCGGGCCGTTGCCCTCCCCGGTGACGACGTAGCGCACGTCGGCGGCGCGCAGCTTCACGGTGGCCTCCGAGAGCGCCTCGCCGTCGGCGCGGGTCTCGGTGATCACGCGCCACGACTCGACGTCGACGTACGACGGGCGCCGGCCCTCGACCTCCTCGGCCAGCAGCAGCTCGAACGACGCGTCGGCCGCCTCGAAGGTGTAGCCGCGCGCCTCGAGCACCTTCACCCGGTCGGTGATGTGGCCGACCAGGCCGCGGCGGGTCTCCCCCGACAGGTCGAAGCCGAGCTCGCGGCCCTTCAGCTCGATGGAGGCGCGCCCGGCCATGTCGGAGACCAGCAACCGCATGTCGTTGCCGACCTGGGCGGGGTCGAGGTGCTGGTAGAGGTCGGGGTCGACCTTGATCGCGCTGGCGTGCAGGCCGGCCTTGTGGGCGAAGGCCGACGTGCCGACGTACGGCTGGCGCGAGGCCGGCGGCACGTTGGTGACCTCGGCGACGGCGTGGGCGATGCGGGTGGCGTCGCGCAGCGCACCGTCGGGCAGCAGCCGGCGTCCGGTCTTCAGCTCGAGGTTGGCCACCACGCTGACCAGGTCGGCGTTGCCGGTGCGCTCGCCGTAGCCGTTGAGGCAGCCCTGCACGTGCGTGGCGCCGGCCTCCACGGCGGCCAGCGAGCTGGCCACCGCGCAGCCGGTGTCGTTGTGGGCGTGGATGCCGACGCGCACGCCGGTGGCCTCGACCACGTCGTGCACGGCCTCCGCGACCCAGGGCGGCAGCATGCCGCCGTTGGTGTCGCACAGCGCCACCAGCTCGGCGCCGGCCTCGGCCGCGGTGCGCAGCACCTCGAGGGCGTAGGCCCGGTCGAGGCGGTGGCCGTCGAAGAAGTGCTCGGCGTCGACGAAGACCTGCTGGCCCTCCGCGCGCAGGTGGGAGACGGTGTCGCGCACCATGGCGAGGTTCTCCGTCGGCGTCGTGCGCAGCGCCAGCTCGACGTGGCGCGAGTGGGCCTTCGCGACGAGGGTGACCGTCGGGGCGCCGCTGTCGCGCAGCGCGGCGGTGCCAGGGTCGTCGGCGGCGCGCCCGCCCGGACGCCGGGTCGAGCCGAACGCCGCGAGCCGGGCGTGCCGCAGGTCGAGCTCGGTGCGGGCGCGGCGGAAGAACTCGGTGTCCTTGGGGTTGGCCCCCGGCCAACCGCCCTCGATGTAGCCGACGCCGAGCTGGTCGAGCAGCCCCGCGATCGTCAGCTTGTCGGCGACGGAGAGGGTGAGCCCCTCCTGCTGGGCGCCGTCGCGCAGGGTCGTGTCGTAGACGTGGAAGGCGCCGTGCAGGTCCATCGGTTCGGTCCGTCCCTCGGGTCGGTCGGGTGGTGCGGGCACAAAAAAACCTCCCGGGTCACGAGAGGTGGGCGCGTCCGGGGTGACCGGACGCGCTAGGCGATGACGATGGTGCGGTGCTGCGACATGCCGGTCATCGTGGCACGCCCCGCCGGCCGCCGCCCGGCCCGTCTCGCGATCCGGCCCGCCGCCGGCCCCGCGGGGCCTACCGTGGCCCGGTGACCCGACCCGTGCCGCGCGATCGCCCCGCCGGCGTCCCGCGCGCCCTGGTGGCGGCCCTCGCCGTGCTGGCCGTGCTGGCCGGGGGCCTGGTGGGCGCCGCGCCCGCGCAGGCCGGCACCGACGTCGACGTGTTCACCGGCACCGGCGGTCCCCCACCGTGGCGCAGCGGCGGCACGACACCGGCCGCGGCCCGGCCCTTCGGCATGCTCCAGCTGGGTCCCGACACCACCGACGACGCCGTCGACGGCACTGCGTCGGCGACGGCCTCCGGCTACGCCGCCGACGACGACCTGCTGCGCGGCTTCTCCCCCACCCACCTCTCCGGCGCGGGCTGCCCGACGCTCGGCGACGTCCCGGTGCTGCCGTGGGTCGGTGACCTGCCGCAGCGGCCGGGCGCCGCGACCGTCGCGCTGCCCGACGACGGCGAGGCGGCGGGCCCGGGCTGGTACACCGCCGCCCTCGGCAACGGTGTCGACGCCCGGCTGGCCGCCGACGACCGCTCCGGGCTGATGACGCTGCGCTACCCCGCCGGCGCGACGCCGCGCCTGCTGGTCGGGGCCGACCGCAGCCTGGCCGGCGTCGACCGCAGCCGGGTCACCTTCCCGAGCCGACGGGAGGTCGCGGTCTCCGTAAGGAGCGGGGGCTTCTGCGGCTCGCCCACGACGTACGACGTGCACGTGCTGCTCCGCCTCGACGCACCGGTCGTCGACCGCGGCCGGTGGCCGGGCGGCGCGTGGGTCGTGCCGCCGACCGGGCGCGACCGCACCGCGCGGGTGCAGGTGGCGGTGTCGTTCACCGACCCGGCCGGTGCCCGGCGCAACCTCGAGCGCGAGCGCCCCGGCTGGTCCTGGGCCGGCCTGCGGCAGGAGGCGGACGACGTGTGGGACCGCGAGCTGTCGCGGGTCGTGGCGACCGGCGGCTCGCCCGCCGAGCGCCGGGTCCTCGACACCGCGCTCTACCACGCGCTGCTCCACCCCAGCACGGCCAGCGACGTCGACCGGCGCTACCCGGGCGCCGACGGCGAGGTGCATCGCGCACCCGTCGGGCACCGCCAGCTCACCGCCATCGCCGGCTGGGACGTCTACCGCACGCAGGTGCCGCTGCTGGCCTGGCTACGACCCGACGTCGCCTCCGACGTGGTGCGCTCCCTGCTGGCCACCGGCCGCCAGGCGGGCTGGCTGCCGCGGTGGGCACTGGGAGGCGTCGACACCCAGGTGATGAACGGCGACTCCGCGGCCCCGGTGGCCGCGGCCGCCCACGCCTTCGGCGCCCGTGACCTCGACGTGCGCGCCGTGGCCGACCGGCTGCTGCGCCAGGCCGACGAGCCCGGACCCGGGCGCCCCCAGCTGGCCGACTACCTCGCGCTGGGCTACGTGCCCGACACCGTCCCCGACCGCGGCGTGCCGCAGCCCCACGGCGCCTCGATGACGCTGGAGTACGCCGTCGACGACTTCGCGGTCTCCCGGCTCGCGGCGGCGGCCGGGCGCCCCGACGACGCCGCCCGGCTGCTGCGGCGCAGCGGCTCGTGGCGGGCCCTGCTCGACCCCGACCGCGGCCTGCTGCTGCCGCGCGACGGCGCCGGGGCGTTCCCCGGAGCGGGCTTCGACCCGGCGGCGTGCTGCCGGGGGTTCCAGGAGGGCAACGCGCTCCAGCACGCCTGGTCGGTGCCGCACGACATGGGCGGCCTCCTCGACGCCCTGGTCGACCTGCCGGTGGTCGGCGCCCCCGACACCCTGGTGGCCCGCCTCGACGACCTGTTCATCGGGCTCAACCAGGGCGCGGGCGGCCCGCACGCCTGGCTCGGCAACCAGCCGGGCTTCGCCTCCCCCTGGGCCTACCTGTGGCTCGGGCGCCCCGACCGCACCGCCGACGTCGTCGCCCGCGCCCGCCACGAGCTGTGGAGCACCGGCCCGCAGGGCCTGCCGGGCAACGACGACCTGGGCTCGCTGTCGGCGTGGTACGTCTGGGCCTCTCTCGGGCTGTACCCGCTCACCCCCGGCACCGCCGACGTCGGGGTGAGCGTTCCGGCCTTCGACCGGGTGGTCGTGCGCCCCTCCGCCGGCCCCGCCACCACTGTCGTGCGCCGCGGGAGCGGCTCCCACGTCGCCTCGCTCACCGTCGACGGGGTCGACACCACGCGGTCGTGGCTCGGCCTGGGCCCCGGGTCACGGCCCCGGCGGGTCGCGGTCGGCACGACCGACGGGCGACCGGCGTGGGGCACCGCGCCGGCCGACGCGCCGCCGTCGTACCGCTGACGGGTCGGGGCAGGTCGGGCGGACCGGGGTCTGTCGGTCAGGGCATCCAGGACGGCAGCCGGACGTCGGCCAGCGGCTGACCGTCGTCGGGCGTCCAGGTGGTGCCGCGGTCGGCCACGGCGACGGCGGCGAGGCCACCCACCGCCCCGACCACCGCGAGCGCGGCCAGCCAGGTGCCGAGCGCGCGGGAGGCGGGGTGCACGACGCGGGCGAGCGGTCCCCGCACCCGGGAGCCGCCGGGGCCGCCCCACAGCGAACCGGCCAGCACGGCGCCGCCGACGAACAGGGTCACCGCGTGGCCGGCGGCCACCGCGTAGCAGAGCAGGCCGACGGCGACCGCCAGCCCCACGCTCCACAGCACCAGCACGGCGGTGCCGGGCAGCGAGCGCACGAGGTGCCAGGGGGCGCCGACCAGCAGGCGTGGCCCGTCGTGCCAGCGACGCCCGCGCAGGCGCCGCCGGTCGGCGGCCACGCTGCCGGCCAGGGAGGCACCGCGCAGCAGCACGACGAGGAGCAGCAGGACGGCGAGCGCACCCCAGGGCAGCGCGGCGGTGGCGGCGCCGACGGCGAGCACCCCGGCGGCGAGCAGCACACCTCGACGCAGCCGCTCGGCCACCGGCACCGGTGCCACCTCGACGGGCTCGCCCCACGACTCCGCCCACGGGCCCCACGGCCCGGCCTCGC
Source organism: Nocardioides sp. FY1077 (assembly GCF_058681775.1). Classification (NCBI taxonomy): domain Bacteria; kingdom Bacillati; phylum Actinomycetota; class Actinomycetes; order Propionibacteriales; family Nocardioidaceae; genus Nocardioides; species Nocardioides sp. FY1077. Next base: position 656,352 of record NZ_JBZWDB010000003.1, read on the forward strand.
CCGGCTGCTCGCCGAGCTGCTGGCCGTGCTGCTGGCCGTGCTGCTGGCCGTGCTGCTGGCCGTAGGGGTCGGGAACGTACGGGTGGGCGCCGTGGGGGCCGTCGTCGTAGGGGCGGGTCTCCCGGGGGTGGTCCTGGTGGTCCTGGTGGTCCTGGTGGTCCTGACGGCCCTGGTGGGTCCCGTGGTCGGTGGCAGGCGGGTCGGGCAGCACCCGCGTCGGCGGCACCTGCTCGTAGCGACGGGTGGGCGGGTCGGCGCGGTCGCCGGGGTCGCCCGGGCCACCGGGGTCGCCGAGGCGGGTGGTGGGGGCGACGACGTCGGCGGCGAGGGCCAGCGGCAGGGTGAACGGGTCGTCGGCGACCGCGACCGGCGGCGCGACCGCGGCGGCGGCACCGGGTCGGGTGGTCTGCGGACGCAGCCACGCCAGCAGCTGCTCGAGGGTGGGCCGGCGCGCCGGGTCGGGGTCGAGGGCGGCGGCCACCACGCCGGCGAGGTCGCCGGTGAGGCCGGTGAGGTCGTGCTCGCCGCGGCGCACCCGGTCCATGATCGCCATCGACGGTCCGCGGCCGAACGGCGCGCGGCCGAGGCCGGCGTACGCGACGGTGGCGGCCCAGCTGTGCACGTCGGCCGCGCTGGTGGCGTCGTCGCCGTACAGGATCTCGGGGGCGAGGTAGCCCGGCGTGCCGAGCAGCCAGCCGGTGTGGGTGAGCTTGGGGTCGTCGGCCACACGGGCCAGCCCGAAGTCGATGAGGATGGGCGTGCGGCCCTCCATCAGCACGTTCGAGGGCTTCACGTCGCGGTGGAGCACGCCCACGGCGTGCACCGAGGCCAGGCCCTCGGCCAGGCAGGCGGCGAACCACGTGAGGTCGGCACCCTCGATGGGACCCTCCTCCACCACGTGGTCGTGCAGCGAGAGGCCCGGCACGTAGCGGGTGGCGACGTAGGGCACCACCGCCCACGGGTCGGCGTCCTTGATCTCGGCGACCCAGCGGCTGCGCACCCGCGACAGCGACGCCACCTCGCGGGCCAGCCGGGCGCGGGCCTCGTCGTCGCCGACGATGTGGGGACGCATCACCTTCAGCGCCACCCGCTCGCCGCGCGGACCGCGCGCGAGGTGGACCACGCCCATGCCGCCCTCGCCGATCTTGGTGAGCAGCGTGTAGGGGCCGACGGTGACGACCGCAGGGGCGCCGGGCGGGCGCGCGACCGCGGCGTGCTCGCCGGACCGGCCCTGGGAGAAGGTCGTCACGCGACGAATGTACCGCCGCCGACGCCCCGGACGGCGGCAGCCGCGGCCGCGGCGCCCGTCGTGGCGGGGGCTGCGACCGCGGCTGCCGTGGTGTGGCTGCTGCGGGTGGTTGCTGTGCGGGGCGCGGGGGTTACGTCATACGAACCGTGGATGCGACTCCACCATTCGTATGACGCACGACCGCGCGCCCCGACCACCACCCGAGGCCCGGACCGGACGTCATGCGAACCGTTGATGCGACTCCACCATCCGCATGACGCGCGACCGCGCGCCCCGACCACCACCCGAGGCCCGGACCGGGCGTCATGCGAACCGTGGATGCGACTCCACCATCCGCATGACGCACGACCCCCGAGGAACAGGTCAGCGGGCGGAGGCAGCGGCCTCGACCGCCGGCACCAGCGACTCGACGAACTCGTCGAGTCCCCAGGTCAGCGAGAGCGCGGTGGGGGGCGACACCGACGAGACGTAGGACTCGCCGACGACGTTGGCCACGGTGCCGTCCTGGTACTGCGACATGGCCTGCACGGCGGCGTCCTCCTCGATCTCGGCGGCGCGCTCCTCGTTCGGCACGTAGGACAGCAGGACGTCGGAGGTCAGCTTGTCGACCTCCTCGGTGCTGAGCGTGTAGTAGAACGTCGACTCCTCGGTGTCGAGCTCGCCGACGCTGGGGGCCAGCGTGAAGCCGAGGTCCTCGAGGAACTGCACGCGCGGGTCGGCGCCGCGGTAGACGTAGAACGCGCTGGGGTCGACGGCGACGGCTGCGATGGTGGTGCCCTCGAACTCGGGGTGCTCCTCGGCCGCGGCGGCGACCTCGGCGTCGATCTCCTCGAGCACCTGGTCGGCCTCGTCGCTCTTGCCCAGCGCCTCGCCGACGGTGGTGATCACGTCGCGCCACGGCGTGGCCCACGGCTCGTCGGGGTAGGCCACGGTGTCGGCGATCTTCGACAGCTTCTCGTAGTCGGCCTCGGTGATGCCGGAGTAGTTGGCCAGGATCAGGTCGGGCGCGGCCGCCGCGATCTCCTCGAACGGCGGCTCGGCGGTCTCGCTGAGCAGCGTGGGCTCCTCGCCGCCGAGCTCCTCGAGCGCCTCGGTCTGCCAGGGCATCCGGCCGGAGTCGTCGGCGCCGTAGGAGTACTCCGGCATCGCCACCGGCACCACCCCGAGGGCGAGCGCGGCGTCGCCGCTGCCCCAGCCCCAGGTGACGACGCGCTGCGGCTCGGCGTCGATCTCGGTCTCGCCGAAGGCGTGCTCGATGGTGACCGGCTCGAAGGTCTCCTCGCTCGGTGCGGCGCCCTCGTCGGCGGAGCCGCTCTCCTCGGTGCCGCAGGCGGCGAGGGGCAGGGCGAGCAGCAGCGCGCCGATGGGCAGGGCCAGGCGGCGTGCCGCGCGGGTCCGGTGGGGACGAAGGGACGTCACGTCCACTCCTCGAGGTGCAGGGACCGGCCGAGCCCGGTCAGTTGGCTTAGGTAAGGCTCACCTTACTACACCTCGACTGGGCTGCGGACCCCGGTCCGTCAGGACGTCGGGCGGGACGGCGGGACGGCCGGACCGCCCGGGCGCGCGGCATGGCGCCCGAGCGGCACCACCATGGGCGAGCCGGTGACCGGGTCGGGCACCACCTGCGCCGTGAGGCCGAACGCCTCCTGCACGCAGGCCGCGTCGAGGACGTCGGCGGGGCGGCCCTCGCGCAGCAGCCGGCCCTCGCACATCACCACCAGGTGGTCGGCGTAGCGGGCGGCGAGGTTGAGCTCGTGGAGCACCATCACCACGGTGGTGCCGCGGGCCTCGTTGAGCTCGCGCAGCAGGTCGAGGACGTCGACCTGGTGGGCGATGTCGAGGTACGTCGTGGGCTCGTCGAGCAGCATGATGCGCGGGTCCTGGGCCAGCATCATCGCGACCCACACCCGCTGGCGCTGCCCGCCCGAGAGCTCCTCGACCCGACGTCCGGCCAGCTCGTGGGTGTCGGTGAGCGCGAGGGCCTCCGCGACGGCGTCGGCGTCGGTGGCGCTCCACCGGCGGAACGCTCCCTGGTGGGGGTGGCGGCCGCGAGCGACGAGGTCGGCCACCGTGATGCCCTCGGGGGCCAGCGGCTGCTGCGGCAGCAGGCCCAGCACGGCGGCGACGTCACGGGGGCGCATCCGGGCGAGGTCGCGCCCGCCGAGCTCGACGGTGCCGGCGGCGGGCTTCAGGATGCGCCCGAGCCCGCGCAGCAGCGTCGACTTGCCGCAGCCGTTGGCCCCGACGATGGCGGTGACGGCACCGGCCGGCACCACGAGGTCGACGTCGTGGACGACCGTGCGCTGGTCGTAGGCCAGCCGCAGGCCGCGTGCGGCGAGGGTGACCGGCGCGCGGGACGGCCCCGCCCCGTCGTGCCCCGCCCCGTCGTGCCCGGCCGTGGACCGGCCGGGGGCGCCGTCCGTCGAGGGTCCGTCGTGGAGCGTGGTCATGGGGTCTCTCCTGGTCCGGGGGCTCACGTCGTACGTCGTCGGCCGCTGGCCATCAGCCAGATGAGGTAGGGCCCGCCGACGGCGCCGGTCACGACACCCACGGGCACGGACAGGTCGGCCGGCAGCAGGTGCTGGGCCACCACGTCGGCGCCGACGACCAGGACGACCCCGACCAGCGCCGACTGCAGCAGCGCGAGGGTGCCGTCGCCCAGCAGCCGTCGGGCCACGGGCGCGGCGGTGAAGGCCACGAAGGCCACGGGTCCGGCGGCGGCGGTCGCCACGCAGGCCAACGCGACACCGAGCGCCACGACCGCGGCCCGCATGGGCTCCGGGCGCACGCCGAGGCCCCCGGCCTGCTCGTCGCCGAGCAGCAGCAGGTCGAGGCCGCGGGCGACCAGCGCCACCACGGGCACCAGCACGACCAGGGCGGTGCCGAGCGAGGTCACCAGCCCCCAGTCGGCCTGCCCGAGGCTGCCGGTCATCCACAGCAGCGCGGCCTGGGCCTCCTGCACGTCGCTGCGGGTCAGCAGGTAGCCCACGATGCTGCTGCACACGTAGGCCGTGCCGATGCCGGCCAGCACGAAGCGCTGGCCGGTCATCCCGCCCCGCCAGGCGACCGCGTAGAGCAGGAGGCCGACCAGGGCACCCCCGGCGAGGGCCGAGAGGGACAGCACGGTGCCGCTGGCCCCGCCGAGCAGCAGCGCCAGCACCGCACCGGCGCTGGCACCCTGCGAGATCCCGATGATGTCGGGGCTGGCCAGCGGGTTGCGCAGCACCGACTGGAACAGCGCGCCGGCCAGGCCGAAGGCCACGCCCACCAGCACGCCGAGCGCGAGCCGCGGCGCGCGCAGGTCGACCACCACGAAGCGGGCGGCGCCGTCGTCGGTGTCGCCCAGCAGCGCACCGACCACCTGGCCGACCCCGAGGCGGAAGTCGCCGAGCATGAGCGACAGCGCCGACAGCACCACCGCGAGCGCCGCCAGCACCACGGTCACCGCCGTACGACGGGCCAGGCGGCGCCGGCGGGTGGCCAGCAGGCCGCGCGCCGCGACCTCCTGGCGTGCGGCGTGGCCGGACGGGTGGCCGGGCGGGTGGCCGGGCTCGGCGACGGGGGCGCTCACGCCGCGACCGTCCGGGAGCGGCGCACCAGCGCGATCAGCACCGGGGCGCCGATGACGGCCACCACGAGCCCGGCCTCGATCTCGCCGGGGCGCGCGACGAGGCGCCCGACGACGTCGGCGACCAGCAGCACGACCGGGCCCAGCAGCGCCGAGAGCAGGACGATCCAGCGGTAGTCGGGGCCGACCATCGCCCGTGCGAGGTGGGGCACGACGAGGCCGACGAACGCGATGGGGCCCACCAGCGACACCGCGGAGCCGCACAGCAGCACCACCGCCACCACGACCAGCAGGCGCCCGCGGGTGACGTCCTGGCCGAGCCCGCGGGCGACGTCGTCGCCGAGGGCCAGGGCGTTCAGCACCCGGCCGGCGGCCAGGGCCAGGGCGAGGCCGACCAGCACGAACGGCAGCACGGTGGTGAGCGCGTCGAGGGGGCGGTTGGCCAGCGAGCCGACCTGCCAGAAGCGGTACTCGTCGAGGGTGCGCTGGTCGGTGAGCAGCACGACGGTGATCACCGAGGTGGCGGTGGCGGTGAACGCCGCGCCCACCAGCGCGAGCTTGACCGGCGTGACGCCCTCCCAGCCCAGGGACGCGGCGCCGTACACGACGACGGCGGCGACCGCGGCCCCGGCGAAGGCGAACCAGAGGTAGCCCGCGACGGAGCTGACGCCGAGGCCGGCGATCGCGCCGATCACGGCCAGGGACGCGCCCGCGTTGATGCCGAGGAGGCCGGGGTCGGCGATGGGGTTGCGGGTGACGCCCTGCATCAGGGCGCCGGCCGCACCGAGGGCGGCGCCGCCGGCGAGGCCGAGCAGCGTGCGCGGCACCCTCAGGTCGCGCACCACGAGGTGGTCGTTGTCGCCGGCCACCGGGTCGACCAGCGCGCGCCACACCGCCCCCGGGGCGACGTCACGCGCACCCCACATGAGGCTGGTCAGGGCGACCAGCACGATGACCACCAGCAGCCCGACCACCACCGCCGTGCCGCGGAGACCACCGCGGCGCGCGGCGGACGCGGTCAACGACGAGCGCGTCGCGGGCGTCCCGGGCGTCCCGGGGAGCCCTGGGTCGCCCGGGGACCCGGACGGTGGCGGGGTGCGCAGCACGGAGGCGATGACGTCCCTCCTCACCCGGCGCCGCGCCGGGCGCGCGGTCGACTGAGGGTAGCCTAACCTCAGGTCGGGCGAGGGTGCAGTCCGTCGCGGCCCGAGCAGCCGGACCCGAGCCCCGGTCAGACGATGCGGTGCATCCAGCCGAACGCGTCGTCGGCCCGGCCGAGCTGGACGTCCACCAGCGCGGCGCGAACCGCGGTGGTGACCGGGCCGGCCTCGGCGGCGCACGGCACCTCGCCGCCGTCCCACTTCAGGGCACCGACGGGGGTGACCACGGCGGCGGTGCCGCAGGCGAAGACCTCGGTGATCTCGCCGCTGGTCACACCGTCGCGCCACTCGTCGATGGAGAACTTCCGCTCCACGACGCGGTGGCCCATCGCGCCGGCGAGGTCGATGATGCTCGCCCGGGTGATGCCCTCGAGGATCGTGCCGGTCTCGGGGGTCACCACGGTGCCGTCGCGGTGCACGAAGTAGAGGTTCATCCCGCCGAGCTCCTCGACGTAGCGACCCTCCTGCGCGTCGAGGAACACGACCTGGTCGCAGCCGTGGGCGATCGCCTCCTGCTGGGCGACCAGGGAGCTGGCGTAGTTGCCGCCGGTCTTGGCCGCGCCCATGCCGCCGCGCCCGGCGCGGGTGTACTCCTCGGTGAGCCACAGGCTGACCGGCTTGACCCCGCCCTTGAAGTACGAGCCGGCGGGGCTGGCGATGACCATGAACGTGACGTGCTGGGCGGGCCGGACGCCGAGGAAGACCTCGGAGGCGAACATGAACGGCCGCAGGTAGAGACTCTTCTCCCCCGCCCCGGGGGTGGTGGTGTCGGGCACCCACCGCTGGTCGACCTCGACGAGGGCGTCGACGGCCTGCACGAAGTCGGCGGGGTCGAGCACCGGGAGCGCGAGCCGCTGGCTCGAGCGCGCCATCCGCTTCGCGTTCTCCTCGGGCCGGAAGGTCCAGATCGACCCGTCGCCGTGGCGGTAGGCCTTCATGCCCTCGAAGGTCTCCTGCGCGTAGTGCAGCACCGCCGACGCCGGGTCGACGCTGAGCGGCGCGTAGGGCTCGATGCGGGCGTCGTGCCAGCCGCGCTCGGGCGTCCACTCCACGGTGAGCATGTGGTCGGTGAAGTGGTTGCCGAAGCCCGGGTCGGCGAGGATCTCGGCCAGGCGGGCGTCGTCGACGGGGGCGGTGGACCGGGTGGTGCTGATCTGCATGGGGCTCACGGTAGTCGCCTCCGCTGGCGGGTCGGTGGGGCAGGTCGGGTGGCCCTGCCGGCCCCCGGCCGCGCCCGGCGGGAGGTCGGCGCCGGCCGTCGGGGCGGCTCAGCCGGCGATGCGGGCGGCGATCGCGTCGCCCACGGCGGCGGTGGGCCGCGAGACCGTGCGGTCGGCGAGGTCGGCGACGACGGCGGCCTCCACCACCGCGGCGGCCCCGGAGTGGCCGAGGTGGTCGAGCAGCAGCGCGACCGAGAGGATCGCCGCGGTCGGGTCGGCCTTCTGCTGGCCCGCGATGTCGGGGGCCGAGCCGTGCACGGGCTCGAACATGCTGGGCGTGGTGCGGTCGGGGTTGACGTTGCCCGACGCGGCGAGCCCGATGCCCCCGGTGATGGCGGCGGCGAGGTCGGTGACGATGTCGCCGAAGAGGTTGTCGGTGACGATGACGTCGAAGCGCGAGGGGTCGGTGGTCAGGAAGATCATCGCGGCGTCGACGTGCATGTAGTCGACGGTGACGTCGGGGAACTCCCGGGCGACCTGCTGGGTGAGCCGCCACCACACGGCGCCGGCGTGCACCAGCACGTTGGTCTTGTGCACCAGGGTCAGCTTCCTGCGCGGACGCCGCTGCGCGCGGGCGAAGGCGTCGCGCACGACCCGCTCCACGCCGTACGCGGTGTTGACGGAGACCTCGGTGGCCACCTCCGCCGGCGTGCCGACGCGCAGCGCGCCGCCGTTGCCGGTGTAGGGGCCCTCGGTGCCCTCGCGCACGACCACGAAGTCGACCTCGCCGGGGTGGGCCAGGGGCGAGGTGACGCCGGGGAGGATCCGCGACGGGCGCAGGTTGACGTAGTGGTCGAGCTCGAAGCGCAGCCGCAGCAGCAGCCCGCGCTCCAGCAGGCCCGGGGGCAGTGCCGGGTCGTTGGGCCTGCCGCCCACCGCGCCGAGCAGGATGGCGTCGTGCTGGCGGATCTCGCCGAGAACGGTGTCGGGCAGCACCTCGCCGGTCGCGAGGTAGCGCTCGGCGCCCAGGTCGTAGGCGGTCTGCTCGATGCGCACGCCGTCGGGCGCGGCCACCTCCAGCACCTTCAGCGCCTCGCGGGTCACCTCGGGGCCGATCCCGTCGCCACCGATGACGGCGAGGCGCACGGTGCCGGTCTCGGAGCCGGCGCCGGTTCCGCTGGCGGGGGACGTCGGGGGCGTGGCGTCGGGGTGGCTCATGGCCGCGAGGCTAGTTGTCCTCGGGGTGCTCCCCGCGCGCGTCCCGCAGGTCGAACGAGCGCTGGAGCGCCTCGCGCGACGACGGGTTCTCGGGGTCGTGGCGGGCAGGTCCCCAGTCGGGGTACATGTCGTACATCGGGTGCTCCTCGGTGGGTCGGTGGGCGGCCGGCGGGATGCCGGCCGTGGGGTGCTGCCCGTGGGCAGTGGGGCCGCGCGACTCGCGGCACACCCGGGCCGACGAGCCCCCGCAGACGGCGGGCGGGCTCGTGGATCGCACGAGGAGGGACCATGCAGGGGCGGATCGCGCGTGGTGCACGGAACCGGCAGCCGGGACGGGTCGATCCGGGTGTGCCGAGAGACCACGTACGACGACCACCGCGACGAGGTGGCCTCTCGCTGCAGGGTTACTGCAAGGCCTCGCCGCGGCGCTCGATGAGTACGAGGATGCTCCGCATGGTGCGACCACGGTAGCCCCGCATTCCGGACACCGGCCACCGCATTCCGAAAACCGTCCGCCATCCGAGACGCCCGTCCCACGGTGGGAGACTCACAGCATGAGCGCCCCACCCGACCTGCCCGACGTCGTGGCTCGCGCGTTCGCGGTGTCGCGCCGGGCCGGCTACGTGTCGTTCTGCCGCAACGAGACCGGGCGGCTGCTGGCGACCCTGGCCGCGACGCGGGCCGGGGTGATGGCGGAGTTCGGCACCGGGTGCGGCGTCGGCACGGCCTGGCTGCGCTCCGGCGTGCGCGCCGACCGTGCCCGCATCGTCACCGCCGAGCTCGACCCCCGCCTCGCCGGCGCCGCGGCGGAGATCTTCGTCGACGACCCCCAGGTGGAGGTGCTGGCCGCCGACTGGTCGACGCTGCTCGACAAGGGGCCCTTCTCGCTGCTGTTCCTCGACTCCGGCGAGCCCACCCAGGTGGGCGTCGACGCGATCGCCGACCTCGTCGAGGCCGGCGGCATCGTGGTGCTCGACGACTTCACGCCGTGCGAGTCGTGGCCGCCGATCACCCACGGCCGCGTCGACACCCTGCGCGAGGAGTGGCTCAGCGACGACCGCTTCACCACCGTGGAGGTCATGGTCGCCCCCGACGCCTCCACGCTGATCGCCACCCGGCGCTGAGCCGCCGTACGCCGCGCGCGCCGACGGTCAGGCCCGGCGACCGGGACGGTCCGACAGGTCCACGGTGAGCGCGGGCAGCATGGCCTGGGCCAGTGGCCCGATGGCCAGCGCGAACACCACGGTGCCGACGCCGAGCACGCCACCCAGCAGCAGGCCCGCCACCACGACCGACACCTCCAGCAGCGTGCGCACCAGCCGCAGCGAGAGCCCCGTGCGCCGGTGCAGCCCGGTCATCAGCCCGTCCCGCGGGCCGCGGCCCAGCTGGGCGCCGATGTAGAGCGCGGTGGCGAAGCCGCAGAGCAGCACCCCGCCGAGCATCAGGGCCACCCGCGGCGCCCAGGCCGACGGCGGCTCGAGCAGCGCGACGGTGGCGTCGGCGGCCAGCCCCACCACCACCGCGTTCGCCACCGTGGCGATGCCGGGCACCTCGCGCAGCGGGATCCAGGCCAGCAGCAGCAGGAAGCTGACCACGATGATGACCTGGCCGATGCTGAGCGGCACCAGGTCGGCCAGGCCGGAGTGCAGCACGTCCCACGGCGCGAGGCCGAGGTCGCCGCGGATCATCAGGCCCAGCGACGCGCCGTACAGCACGAGGCCGACGGCGAGCTGCAGCAACCGGCGCCCGAGCCGACCGGCGCGCAGCTGCGCCACGGGGCCGAGGTCGGCCAGCGCGGGTCGCGGCGGACGGGGGCGGGACCGCGCGGGGTTGCTCACCGGTCCAGCATGCGCCCCGATTGGCCTTCCTCCCAATAGCCAATCGTGGGACAGTGGCCTGCATGCCGCCCACGGTCCCCGCCTCCCGCGTCGCCGCGCTGGTCGGCACCTTCGACCGCAGTCCCGCCTACGTCGGCCTGGCCGACGCGCTGGTGCTGCTCATCGGCGACGGCCGCATCGGCTACGGCACCCGGCTGCCGAGCGAGCGCGACCTCACCGACACCCTCGGGGTCTCCCGCACCACCGTCACCCGCGCCTACTCCGCGCTGCGCGAGAGCGGGTACGCCGAGGCCCGCCAGGGCGCGGGCACCTTCGCCCGGCTGCCCGGCGGGCCCGCCCGCGCCCACGACCAGGCCCTGATGCCGGGCCCCGACGACGCCGACGCCCTCGACCTCAACTGCGCCGCGGCCAGCGCTCCGCCGGGACTGGCCGCGGCCTTCGCCGAGGCCGCCGGCGACCTGCCGGCCCACCTCGGGGGCCACGGGTACTTCCCGGCCGGCCTCCCGGTGCTGCAGGCCGCCATCGCCGCGTCGTACGACGCCCGCGGGCTGCCCACCGACCCCGCACAGGTGCTGGTCACCGCGGGCGCGCTGTCGGCGGCGGCGGTGGTGGCCCAGGCCTTCGCGGGCCCGGGGAGGCGCGTGCTGGTGGAGTCGCCGGTCTACCCCAACGCGACCCGGGCCATCCGCAACGCCAGGGCCCGGCTGGTGGCCTGCCCCGTCGACCCCGACGGCTGGGACCTCGACGTCGTCGCCGCCACGCTGCGCCAGGCACGACCCCACCTGGCCTACCTCGTGCCGGACTTCCAGAACCCCACGGGCCTGGTCATGGACGACGACCAGCGCGAGCGGTACGCCGCGCTGCTCGCCGCCGCCGGCACCACCGCGGTCGTCGACGAGGCCCATCAGGCCCTCGCCCTCGACGGGCAGCCGGCGCCCCGCCCGTTCGCGGCCCACGCCCCCGACACCCTCACGCTCGGCAGCGCCAGCAAGGCCTTCTGGGGCGGCCTGCGGCTGGGGTGGATCCGTGCACCCCACGCGCGGGTCGACGAGCTCACCCGCGCCCGGATGTCGCTCGACCTCGGCGCGCCCGTCATGGAGCAGCTGGTGCTGGCGCGGCTGCTGGCCGCCGGACCCGTGCTGCCGGAGCACCTCGCGCGGCTGCGCGAGCAGCGCGCCGCGCTCGCCGACGCCGTGCGCCGGCTGCTGCCCGACTGGCGCTTCCGGCTGCCCGGCGGCGGGCTGGCGCTGTGGTGCGAGCTGCCCGCGCCCCTGGCCACCGCCCTGGCCCACGAGGCCGAGCGCCACGGCGTCCTCGTCGCCCCCGGTCCGGTCTTCGCCGCCGACGGCGGGCTCGACCGCTTCGTCCGGCTGCCGTGGAGCCGCCCCCCGGCCGAGCTCGAGGAGGCCGTCACCCGCCTCGCCGCGGCCTGGGACGTCGTCACCCGCCGCGGCACCTCCCGCCGCCCCCTCGTCCGCGACCGCGTCACCGTCGCCTGACGTCGAGTGCTCGCTGATCGACCACCGGACCCGGTGTCGTCGGTCGAGTGCCGAGGAGCCCCAGCGACGAGGTGCCTCGGGACCCCCGTGCGAGCGAGAGGGGTCTCGACACGCTCGCCGACGCTCGCTGCTCGACCGACGAAAAGCCGGGGTGCTCGCTGCTCGACCGACCAACGGCCACCACTCGTCGGTCGAGTGCCGAGGAGCGCCAGCGACGAGGTGTATCGAGACCCCCGGGCGGGCGGGGGGTCTCGATACGCTCGCTGGCGCTCGCTACTCGACCAACGAAGGTCGGGGCGCTCTCTGCTCGACCGACGAACGTCGGGGGGCTCCCTGCCCGACCGCCGAACGGCCACCACTCGTCGGTCGAGTGCCGAGGAGCGCCAGCGACGAGGTGTATCGAGACCCCTCGGCGGCGACAGAGGTCTCGACACGCTCGCTGGCGCTCGTTGCTCGACCAACGAAAGCCGGGGTGCTCGCTGCTTGACCACCGGAGGGCCAGGGCGGAAACCCGTGGCGCCGGCGCCCCACCCCCGCCTACGGTGGACCGGTCACGTCCCCTCCCCCAGGCGGTCCGGTTGCTCCTCTGAGGCCCACGTCCCCGCGCTGGTGAGCCCTGCTCCCAGCGCGACTCGCCGCACCCTCAGGAGCCCCTCGTGCCGCATCCCGCCATCACCCTGTCCTCCGTGGTCCACACCTGGCCCGACGGCACCCCGGCCCTCGGCGGCGCCGGCGGCCTCGACCTCGTGGTGCCGCCCGGCCGCTCGGCGCTGGTCGGCGTTAACGGGTCGGGCAAGTCCACCCTGCTGCGCCTGGTCGCGGGCGAGCTGACGCCCACCAGCGGCCACGTCGCCGTCGCCGGCGAGGTCGGCCACCTGCCGCAGGACCTCACCGGCGACGTCGCGCAGCCGGTCGCCGACTTCCTCGGCATCGGACCGGCACTGCGCGCGATCGCCGCGCTCGACGCCGGCGCCGACCCCGACCGCACCGCCGAGCTCCTCGAGGTGGTCGGCGACGACTGGGACGTCGCGGAGCGCGCCACCGCCGAGCTCGAGCGGCTCGGCCTGCCCGCCGACGTCGTGCGCCGCCGCCTCGGCGAGCTGTCCGGCGGCGAGGTGGTGCGGCTCGGGCTGGCCCGGCTGCTGCTGCGCCGTCCCGACGTCCTGCTGCTCGACGAGCCCACGAACAACCTCGACGCCGCGGCCCGCCGCCGTCTCGAGGAGGTGGTGGCCGGCTGGCCCCGCACGCTGCTGCTCGTCAGCCACGACCGCTCGCTGCTGGAGCACGTCGAGCGCGTCGGCGACCTGCGGGACGGCGCGGTGCGCTGGTACGGCGGCGGCTGGTCGGCGTACGCCGCGCAGGTGGCCGTGGAGCAGGAGGCGGCCGAGCAGGCGGTGACCGCGGCGCGGGCCGACGTACGCCGTCAGCGCGCCGACCGGGTGGAGGCCGAGCGGGTGCTGGCCCAGCGTCGACGCCAGGGGGCGCGGGCGGCCAGCGCGGGCGGCCTGGGCAAGGCGGCGATCGACTACAAGCAGAACCGCTCGGAGCGCTCGGCCGCGGGCTACCGGAAGGTGCACGACGACCGGCTGGCCACGGCCCGGGAGCGGCTCGACGCCGCTGAGCAGCAGGTGCGCGAGGACGGCCGCATCCGCGTCGACCTGCCGGGCACGCTGGTGCCGCGCGGTCGCCGCGTGCTGACGACCCACGACCTGGTGCTGCGCACCGGCGCGCCGGTCGACCTCGACGTCAGCGGGCCCGACCGGGTCGCGGTGGTGGGGCCCAACGGCTCCGGCAAGACCACGCTGCTGCACACCGTGGCGGGCCTGCTGGCGCCGGCGTCGGGCGCGGTGGCCACCCACGTGCCGACCGCCCTGCTGCCCCAGCGCCTCGACCTGCTCGACGACGACGCCTCCGTCGTCGACGGGGTCGCCGCGCGCGCGCCCGACGCCGACCCCCACGAGGTGCGGGCGCGGCTGGCCCGGTTCCTGTTCCGCGGCGCCGCCGGCGACCGCCTCGTGGGTCGGCTCTCCGGGGGCGAGCGCTTCCGCGCGACGCTGGCCGCGCTGCTGCTGGCCGACCCGGCGCCGCAGCTGCTGCTGCTCGACGAGCCGACCAACAACCTCGACCTGGCCTCCTACGACGCGCTGGTCTCGGCCCTCGCGTCGTACGCCGGGGCGCTGCTGGTGGCCAGCCACGACCCGGTGTTCCTCACCGACGTCGGCGTCGACCGGGTGGTCGACCTGACCCCGTCAGCCCTGGACGAGGCCGGTCAGGACGCGGAGGGACGCAGCAGCGGCGGCGCGTAGACGCACAGCGGGCTGGCCGTCGACGGGTCGAGCCGGTTCAGCACGAGCCGCACGACGTTGGGCGAGTAGCTGATGCTCAGGTGGTCGCTCTGGTCGAGCGCGCAGCGCCGCTGCAGCAGGATGTTGCGCACGCCGTCGTCGCGCAGGAACGCGTTGGTGAAGGGGGTGACCACGTCGTCGAAGCGGGTCTGGATGATCGTGTAGCGCACCCCCGGCACGGTGTCGCCGCCGCGGTTGAGCCGCTGCAGGAACCTCGAGCCCTCCCGCTGCTGGGGCACGGAGCGGGCGAACATGCCGGTCGCCTCCTCGCCGCCCGGCAGCGCGGCGATCAGCGGCAGCACCCCGAAGAACGTGGTGCCGTAGTTGCTGGGCGACAGCGCCACCAGCCGCTTGACCTTCGGTGCACCGTCGAGGAAGCGCAGGTAGTAGCGCGGCATCATCCCGCCCTGCGAGTGGCCCACGAGGTCGACCTCCTCGGCGCCGGTGGCGCGCAGCACGCGATCGACGTAGCGCGCGAGCTGCCCGGCGGAGGCGGCGATGTCGGAGAGCCCGCGGTACGGCGTGCCGGCGCGGTCGCCGTAGTCGAGGGCGAACACGCAGTAGCCCGCAGCGGCGAGGTCGGGGGCCATCTGGGCCCAGTTGTCGTAGCGGTTCTCGAAGGTGCCGTGCACGAGCACCACCGGCCGGGGGTGGGCTGCGCTCGGGCGGCACGACCAGTCGTTGGCGCCGGGCGGGTCGAGATCGGGGTCGGCATTGCTGACCAGCAGCGCCGCCGGGAACGACGTGAGCCGCGGCCCCGGCTCCGGCTCGGCGGCGGCCGCCGCACCGGGCACGGTCGCGAGCAGGAGGGCCGCAGCGGCCAGGAGGGCCCCGAGGGGGCGATGACGGGTCACCTCGTGACTGTAGCCACGGTCACCCCACCGGGGCTACAGGTGTGCACCGGGCTGGTCGTCGGGCTGGGTCTCGGGCGGGTCCTCGGGGCCGACCGGCCAGACGTACGGCAGGTCGTCGGGGGTGCCGGGGAACTGCGGGCTGTAGTGGCCGGGGTCCTTGCGCACCAGCGCCGAGCGGTGGCTCAGGTGCAGTGCGGGGTCGCCCAGCCAGGCCGGGAGGACGCCGGCGGCGGCCAGCTCGTCCTGGGTCCGCACCCGGGTCACGCCGGCCGCGGACAGCTCGGTGGCCACGGTCGCGGCCACCGTGTCGGCGTGGCCCAGCGCCACCCAGTGCGCACAGCACTCCTGGGTGTAGCACCCCAGCGCCTCGAGGTGGCCGCGCCACATCCGCACCGCGGGGTGGCGGCGCCACCCGTAGCCCGGGACCGTGAGACCGCGCACCACCTGGAGGCACTCCACCCGCTGCTTGCCGAGACGCTTCACGTCGAGGGAGCGCACCGACGCCGTGAACTCGGGGACGGGCAGGAAGGTCTGCACCCACCCCACCGTGCCAGGACGCCGCCGCACGCGCCTCACCCGCCGGAGGACGCCCGGGAGGCGGCGCACCAGGAGGCGGCGCACCGGGAGGCGCCCCTCGAGGTCAGGCGAACAGCGCCTGGCCGACGTGCTCGCCGGGGCCGGCGCCCGGCGGCACGGCGAAGAGCGCCGAGCCGGTGGTCTTCAGGTACTCCATCAGCGCGTCCGACTGCGCCATCCGGGTCTGGACCGGGATGAACTGGCGGGCGGGGTCGCGCACGAACGCCACGAAGAACAGCCCGGCGTCGAGCCCGCCGATGGCGTTGGTGCCGTCCACGAAGTTGTAGCCGCGACGCAGCATCCGCGCGCCGCCGTTCTGGTCGGGGTGCACCAGCCGCACGTGCGCGTCGGGGGCGATGATCGTGGTGCCGTTGCTGCCCGGCATGGCGAAGTCGGGCGGGGTGAGCTCGTCGCCGCCCGACAGCGGCGCGCCGGTGCCCTTGGTGCGCCCGACGAACGCCTCCTGGTCGCCCAGCGGCTGGCGGTCCCAGGTCTCGATGACCATGTTGATGCGTCGCGCCACCAGGTAGGACCCGCCGGCGAGCCATGCGGCATCGGTGTCGTCGTCGGCGCCGACCCACACGTGGTCGTCGAGCGCGGTGGCCTCCTCGGCCTTGACGTTGGCGGTGCCGTCCTTGAAGCCGAAAAGGTTGCGTGCGGTGTCCTGGGTGGTCGACGTGCTCGACGTCCGCCCGAAGCCGAGCTGCGACCAGCGCACCCCGACGGTGCCGAATCCCATACGCACCAGGTTGCGGACGGCGTGCACCGCGACCTGGGGGTCCTGGGCGCAGGCCTGCACGCACAGGTCGCCGCCGCTGCGGGTGGGCTCGAGCTGGTCGCCCGGGAAGTGGGGCAGGTCCTCGAGCGCCGCGGGGCGCCGGTCGGCGAGGCCGAAGCGGTCGCGGCCCTCGGCGTCGCGGAACAGCCCCGGCCCGAAGCCGAAGGTGATGGTCAACCCGCCGGGCGCCAGGCCGATGGCCTCGCCGGTGTCGTCGGGCGGCAGGTTGGTGGCCCCCTCCACCGGACCCACCGGCCCGGCCGGTCCCCCGCCGGTCATCCGCTCCGCGGCCTGCGTCCACGCCGTCAGCAGGGCCACCAGCTCGTCGCGGGAGTCGGTGAGCACGTCGAACGCCGCGAAGTGCAGCCGGTCCTGTGCCGGGGTGACGATGCCGGCCTGGTGGGTGCCGCGGAAGGGGTAGGTCAGCTCCGCACCGCCGGCGGGGGCGGCCTCGGCCTCGGTCGCGCGGCCGGCCACGAAGGCACCGGCCACGCCGGCGGCGGCCGCGCCGCCGCCGAGCAGGCCGCGGCGCGAGATCCTGGGGCTGGTCATCCTCAGGACAGTACGGCGGCGGTCAACCGCGACAGGGGCTCGGAGAGGGCGTTGACCGCGTTGGCGAGGTCGCGCACCTCCTGCTCGCTGAGCTCGTCGTAGAAGACGAAGCCGTCGCCGCGGCGCTGCTCGTCGAGCAGGACCTGCAGCTCCTCGAAGCGGGTGTCGAGCTGCTCGGTGAGCAGCGGGTCCTTCTCCTCCACGATCGGGCGCACGCCCTCCCAGCCGACGCGGGCGCCGTCGACGTTGGCCTGGAAGTCCCACAGGTCGGTGCGCGACCAGTACTCCTCCTCGCCGGTGACCTTGCCGGTGGCGACCTCCTCGAGCAGGCCGCGCGAGCCGTTGGCGATCTGGTCGACGCTGAACTCCAGCTCCTGGATCCGCCCGTCGAGGGTCACCGTGTTGTCGAGCAGGTCCTGGGCGTACGTCGTGCGCTCGGCGTCGCTCAGGGCGGTGTAGTCCTCGGCGCGCTCGGGCCAGAGGTCCTTCTCGAGCAGGTGCCAGCCGGTCCACTTCTGGCCGGGGGTGAGGTCGGCCTCGCGGGCGTCCATCTTGGGGTCGAGGTCGCCGAACGACTCGGCGACGGTCTCGATGCGCTCCCAGTGGGTGCGTGCGTCGGGGTAGAGGGTGCGCGCGGCGTCGTCGTCGCCACCCTCGTAGGCCTCCACGAACGCCCGGGTCTTCACCAGCAGCTGGTCGGACTGGTCGGAGACGTAGGCGGCGTAGTTGGTCTCCGCGGTGTCGATGAGCTGCTGCTCGTCGCCGGAGACGGCGACCTCCTCGTCGGAGGGGGCCACGGTGAAGTCGGAGCGGATCCCCTCCCCGACCATGCCGGGCTTGCAGGCGGTGACGTAGTCGCCGGCGGCGGCGTTCACGACGAGCTGGCGGGTCACCGACGGTCCGATGTTCTCCACCTCGGCCACGATCTGCAGGCCGTCGTCGGCCAGCAGGTAGAACTCGGTCGTCTCGGAGCCGTCGTTGGTGACGTTGAAGGTGACCGTGCCGGCCGGCACCTCGCCGGTGGACACCTCGCAGGCGTCGGCCGACGAGGACACCGAGACGGTGCGGGCGTCGCCCTCCTCGCCGCCCGAGGTGGCGGTGCTCTCGGTGCACGCCGCGAGGGCCGGGGTGGCCAGCGCCAGGGCGGCCAGCAGGAGGGTCGGGGTCGAGCGCATCGTGGGACGTCCTATCGGGGTCCGGCCGCGCGGCGGCCGGGACGGGGTCGGTGAGGCAGGTCGGGCGGGTCGGGCAGGTCAGGCGGGGGTGGTGACGGCCGGGCGCGACGCCGGCGCGGAGGGGCGCCGCACGCGGCGCACGAAGAGGGTGAGCACCGGCACGACGTACAGCACCCACGCCGCAGCCTCGAGCCAGGTGGTGCGCGGGGAGAAGTTGAAGACGCCCTTGAGCACGGTGCCGTACCAAGAGCTGGCCGGGATGGTGGAGGAGACGTCGAACGCGATCGCGTTGAGCCCCGGCAGCAGGCCGGCCTCCTGGAGGTCGTGCACGCCGTAGGCCAGCACGCCGGCGGCGACGAAGATCAGCAGCACGCCGGTCCAGGTGAAGAACTTGGTCAGGTCGATCGAGATCGCGCCGCGGTAGAGCAGGTAGCCGAGCACGACGGCCACCGCGATGCCGAGCAGCGCGGCGAGGATGGGCGTGGCCGTCTGCTCGCCGGGCTGGTCGCCGGTGGCCTGGCGCGTGTTGGTCCACAGGATGAGCGACGTCTCGAGGCCCTCGCGGCCCACGGCGAGCACGGCCACCAGCACCAGGCCCCACGCGCTGCCCTCGGCGGCGGCGTCCACCTTGCCGCGCAGCATCGAGCCCATCGACCGGGCGGCGGTCGACATCCAGAAGATCATCCAGGTGACGAAGGCGGCTGCGACGATCGACAGCGAGCCGCCGATGAGCTCCTGGGTCTCGAAGGTGAGCGCACGCTCCTGGAGGCCGAGACCGACGGTGACGGCCACGCAGACCAGTACGGCGAGGGCCACGCCGAGCCAGATGCGGGGCAGCAGGTGGCGTCGCTCCGACTTCACGAGGTAGGCCACGAGGATGCTCACGACGAGCGCGGCCTCGAGGCCCTCGCGCAGCCCGATCAGGAAGTTGCCCAGCACACCCGGAGCGTACGTCAGACAGGTCAGGTAAGCCTAACCAATCTTCAAACGTCGCCCCCGGGCGTGCCGTCGAGGTGGCGGAGAGTCAGATCGCGCAGCCGTCGGGGCCGCACGCCTCGGCGTCCGCGCCACCCACGACCTGGAGCGGCGGCGGGTGGGCCTCGGTCCACGCGGTGCGGAGCACCTGGGCGAACACCTCGGCGGGCTGGGCGCCCGAGACGCCGTAGCGGGAGTCGACGACGAAGAACGGCACGCCGGTGGCGCCGTACGCCCGCGCCTGGGCGACGTCGGCCGCCACGGCGTCGGCGTGGGCGTCGGAGGCCAGCACGGCGCGGGCGCCCTGCTCGTCGAGCCCGGCGGTGACCGCCGCCGCGACCAGGACGTCGTGGTCGCCGACGTCCTCGGCGCGGGTGAAGTACGCCGCGAGCAGCTGCTCCTTGAGCTCGCGCTGCTGGGCGGGGCCACCGGTGGCCAGCGCGTGGTGGAGGAGGCGGTGGGCGTCGACGGTGTTGGTGTGCACGGTGTCGAACAGCCGCAGGTCGAGGCCGTCACCGGCGGCGGTCTCGATCAGCGAGCCGACCATCTCCCGCATCTCGTCCTCGCTGCGCCCGTACTTGCGGGCCAGCTGCGGCAGCGTGCCCTCGTGACCGTGGTGGGGTGCCGACGGGTCGAGCTCGAAGGAGCGGTAGACGACCTCCACGTCGTCACGGTGCTCGAAGTCCGCCAGCGCGGCCTCCAGCCGGCGCTTGCCGACGTAGCACCACGGGCACACGACGTCCGACCAGATCTCGATCTGCATGCCCATCCCAACCAGCGGCCCTCCCCCGGCATTCCTGCGGTCTCAGGCGCCGTCGAGACCGGCAGGCGGCGGGTGGTCGGGGGCGTGGTCGGACCCACGCCCCAGCGCAGCGCCCTGCTTCCAGAGCCAGCCCGAGATGCCGATCCCGATGAGGGTGGCGCTCAGCGTGAGGTAGGCGCCGTCGCGGATACGTCGGTAGCCGCCGACCAGGGTGAGCACGAGGAGGACCACGGCGACGACCCGCAGCGCGATCGACGCTGCGGGTCGCCACCGGCCTCGACGCATCAGCGGGCGGAGGTGCCCTCGACGTAGTCGGAGTCGTGGCTCTTGACCCACGACATCAGCTTGCGCAGCTCACGGCCGGTCTTCTCGATCGGGTGGGCCTCGCCCTGCTCGCGGAACTTCGTGAACTCCGGCGAGCCGTTGTCCATGTCGGTGATGAACCGCTCGGCGAAGGCGCCGTTCTTGATGTCGTCGAGCACCTCGACCATGTTGGCCTTCACCTGGGGGGTGATCACGCGCGGGCCGGAGACGTAGTCGCCGAACTCGGCGGTGTCGGACACCGACCAGCGCTGCTTGGCGATGCCGCCCTCGTACATGAGGTCGACGATGAGCTTGAGCTCGTGCAGGCACTCGAAGTAGGCGACCTCGGGCTGGTAGCCGGCCTCGGTGAGCACCTCGAAGCCGTACTGCACCAGCTGGGAGGCGCCGCCGCAGAGCACGGCCTGCTCGCCGAACAGGTCGGTCTCGGTCTCCTCGGTGAACGTCGTCCTGATCCCGCCGGCGCGCAGGCCACCGATGGCCTTGGCGTAGGCCAGCGCGAGGTCCCAGGCGGTGCCGGAGGAGTCCTTCTCCACGGCGACGAGCACGGGCACGCCGCGACCGTCGACGTACTCGCGGCGCACGAGGTGGCCGGGGCCCTTGGGGGCCACCATGATCACGTCGACGCCCTCGGGCGGGGTGATGTAGCCGAAGCGGATGTTGAACCCGTGGCCGAAGACCAGGGTGTCGCCCTCGGTGAGCGCCGGGGCGATCTCCTCGGAGTAGAGCGTGCGCTGGTGCTGGTCGGGGGCGAGCACGACGATGACGTCGGCCTCCTCCGCGGCCTCGGCGGGGGTGAGCACGCGCAGGCCCTCGGCCTCGGCCTTCGCGCGGCTCTTCGAGCCCGGCTGCAGGCCGATGCGCACGTCGACGCCGGAGTCGCGCAGCGACAGCGCGTGGGCGTGGCCCTGGCTGCCGTAGCCGATGACCGCCACGTTCTTGCCCTGGATCAGGGACAGGTCGGCGTCGTCGTCGTAGAACATCTCAGCCACGGGGGCTTCTCCTTCGGTTGTCTTCCATGGGTGGGGTACGTCGTGGGGCGCGGTCAGACCGCGGCGGGCGGCGCCGGCACCGCCACCGGGCGCTGGCTGCGCTCGGAGATGGACCGGGAGCCGCGACCGATGGCGACCATGCCCGACTGCACGAGCTCGCGGACCCCGAAGGGCTCGAGCACGCGCAGGAAGTCGGCGATCTTCCCGGCGTTGCCGGTGATCTGGATGGTCACGGCGTCGGGGGCGACGTCGATGACCTTGGCGCGGAACAGCTGCACCGTGTCGAGGACCTGGCCGCGGGTCTCGGCGGTGGCCGCGACCTTGACCAGCACGAGCTCGCGGGTCACCGAGGCGTCCCGGTCGAGCTCGACGATCTTGATGACCTCGACCAGCTTGTTGAGCTGCTTGGTCACCTGCTCGAGAGGGGAGCGCTCGACGTCGACCACGATGGTCATCCGCGAGATCTCGGGGTGCTCGGTGGGGCCCACCGCGAGGCTGTCGATGTTGAACCCGCGCCGGCTGAACAGTCCCGCGATGCGGGCCAGGACACCGGGCTTGTTCTCGACCAGCACCGAGAGGGTGCTGCGGGAGTCGGCGTGCGCGCTCACAGGTCGTCCTCGTCGAAGTCGGGCGCGAGGTCCCGCGCGTACTTGATCTCGTCGTTGCTGGTGCCGGCGGCGACCATCGGCCAGACCATGGCGTCGCGGTGCACCCGGAAGTCGACGACGACCGGCACGTCGTTGATCGCCATCGCCTTCTCGATGGTGGCGTCGACGTCGTCGGGGGTCTCGCAGGCCAGGCCCACGCAGCCGTAGGCGTCGGCGAGCTTGACGAAGTCGGGGATCCGCACCGGGCCGCCGTGGCGCTGCAGGTTGGTGTTGGAGTAGCGCTCGTTGTAGAAGAGCGTCTGCCACTGGCGCACCATGCCGAGCGACTCGTTGTTGATGACGGCCACCTTGATCGGGATGCCCTCGATCGCGCAGGTGGCCAGCTCCTGGTTGGTCATCTGGAAGCAGCCGTCGCCGTCGATGGACCACACGGTGGTGTCGGGCATGCCCACCTTGGCGCCCATGGCGGCCGGCACGGAGTAGCCCATGGTGCCGAGGCCACCGGAGTTGAGCCAGGTGCCGGGGTGCTCGTAGCCGATGAACTGCGCGGCCCACATCTGGTGCTGGCCGACGCCGGAGGTGTAGATCGCCTCGGGCCCGGCGATCTTGCCGAGCCGCTCGATGACGTACTGCGGCGACAGGCTGCCGTCGGCGGGCAGGTCGTAGCCCAGGGCGTACTTCTTCTTCACCCCGGCGAGGAACTGCACCCACTGCTCGTAGTCGCCGGTGGTGCCGGCGTCGCTCTCGGCGGTCAGCGCCACCACCAGGTCGCTGATCACCTCGCGGCAGTCACCGACGATCGGGACGTCGGCGTGGCGGTTCTTGCCGATCTCGGCGGGGTCGATGTCGGCGTGCACGACCTTGGCGCCGGGCGCGAAGGAGTCGAGGTTGCCCGTGACGCGGTCGTCGAAGCGGGCGCCGAGGCTGATGATCAGGTCGGACTTCTGCAGCCCCGCCACCGCCGCCACCGTGCCGTGCATGCCGGGCATGCCGAGGTGCTGCGGGTGGCTGTCGGGGAACGCCCCGCGGGCCATCAACGTGGTCACCACCGGCATGCCGGTGAGCTCGGCGAGCACCCGCAGCTCGCGGTGGGCGCCGGAGCGGATGACGCCGCCGCCGACGTAGAGCACCGGACGGCGCGCCTCCAGCACCAACCGCGCAGCCTCGCGGATCTGCTTGGCGTGCGGCTTGGTCACCGGGCGGTAGCCGGGCAGGTGCAGCTCGGTGGGCCAGCGGTAGTCGGTCATCGCCTGCAGCGCCGACTTGGCGATGTCGACCAGCACCGGGCCCGGGCGGCCGGTGGAGGCGATGTGGAACGCCTCGGCCACCTTCTGCGGGATCTCGGCGGGGTCGGTCACCAGGAAGTTGTGCTTGGTGATCGGCATCGTGATGCCGCGGATGTCGGCCTCCTGGAAGGCGTCGGTGCCGATCATCGCGGCGCCGACCTGGCCGGTGATCGCGACCATCGGCACCGAGTCCATGTGGGCGTCGGCGATCGGTGTCACCAGGTTGGTGGCGCCCGGACCGGAGGTGGCCATGCACACCCCCACCCGACCGGTCGCCGCGGCGTACCCCTGGGCCGCGTGGCCCGCACCCTGCTCGTGGCGGACCAGGATGTGGCGGATCGAGGAGTCCATCAGCGGGTCGTACGCCGGGAGGATCGCGCCGCCGGGGATGCCGAACACGTCGGTGACCCCCGCCGCCTCCAGCGACCTCACCAGGCTCTGCGCGCCCGTCACCTGCTCGCTCATGACCATTCCCTTGCTCGTGTGTCGTGGCCCCGTGGGGCCCGGGTGCTGCCGTGATCCCTGCTCGCCGTGCCCCCGCGGCGCCGGCGGGGTGTCGCCAGGACGCGGGGCACAAAAAAGCCCCCCGGCCCGTGGGCAACGAGGGGTGACGCGTCGGCTCGACCGGTGGTGGCGGTCTCAGCCCACGCGTCGCGTGCGTACAAGGAGGTCCTGGCGCATGCGACCACGGTAGCCCGCGGCCCTCGTCGCGTCACCACAGCGTCGCACCCCGTCCCACCATGCGGGACGCTCGTCCCACATCGTGGCCGGTCACAGGGTGTCGGGATCGGCGTCGGGCCCGGCGTCCCGCCCCTGCCAGGTGCAGACGCACGCCTTGTTGCCCTCGGCGTCGGCGAGCACCCAGAACGCCGGCGCGTGGGCGTCGGTCACCAGGGTGCCGCCTGCGGCCAGCGCGGCGGCCACCCGCGGCTCGGCCTCCTCGGGCGCGACGGTGACGTCGAGGTGGAACCGCTGCGGCGGGGTGTCGGTGGGCGGGCCGACCTGGAACCACAGGGCGGTGCGGCCGTCGCCGTCGAGCACCTCGTCGTCGTCGCCGGCGCCGGGGTCGTGGGCCAGCACCGCGGCCCAGAACGGCTTGAGCCGGGCGGGGTCGGGGGTGTCCAGCGCCCACTCGACGGCCTGCACCTGCGCCGGGACCGCCGGGGCGCCCACCTCGCGGGCGAGCCCGGAGATCGTGGCGGCCAGGCGCAGGTCACGGTGGGTCAGCCCGCCGACGTCGTGGCTGAGCAGCACGACGTCGACGTGGGGGTGGCGCAGGTTGACGTCGGGGTGGTGGTCGGCGGCGTCGGCGGCGGCGCCCACCGCGGTCACCAGGCGCACGCCGGTGGCGAAGTCGCCGGTGCCGAACCGGGCGTGCAGCCTCCCGAGCACGTAGCGCCAGTCGTCGAGACCGGCGGCCGCCACGGCGTGGCCGTCGAGGACCACCCGGTCGTCGGGATCGATCCTCACGGCAGCACCGACCGCCCGATCGGCCCGGGGTTCCAGGCGACCTCCCAGCGGTGGCCGTCGGGATCGGCGAAGTACCCCGTGACGCCGCCCCACTCCCGCTCGCGGGCGTCGTGGACCGGATCGGCGCCGGCGGCCCGGGCGGCGGCGAGCACCGCGTCGACCTCCTCGGGGGTGGCGACGTTGTGGGCGAGGGTGAACGGCGCCAGGCCCGGCCCGTCGGCCAGCGGGCCGACCTCCGCCTCGAAGGCCGCGCGGTCCCACAGCGACAGCACCACCCGCTCGCCCACGCTGAGCATCACCACCTCGCCCTCGACGTCGACGGCGGCGCGCCAGCCGAGCCCGTCGAGGTAGAAGCGACGGCTCGCGGCGACGTCGCGGACGGCCAGGGTGACGAAGCTGAGGCGCTGGTCCACGGCGCCCACCCTCTCAGGCCCCGACACCGCTGCGCCAGGCCGAGAACGAGCGCACGGGCGCCGGCCGCGGGCGCACCAGCCAGGGCCACGGGTGCACCTCCACCGGCTCGAGGACGGCGGCGCGCCGCGTCCATCCCGGCACCGGGGCGTGGGTGGTGGCGAGGCGTCGGCCGGCGAGCTCGTCGACCACCGCGCCGCGACGCACCTCGAGGGGCCGCAGCGCCGCCAGCTCGCCCAGCGTCTCGGCGAGGAAGACCAGCCGCTTGCCCGAGAGCCGCAGGCGCCGCAGCAGCGGCTCGTCGAAGACGAACACCGCCGGTCGGTCCTCGACGGCGGCCAGGGCGGGGTCGTCCACGCCCAGCGACTCGGCGGTGAGCCACACCTGCTCGCCCCCCGCGCCCTCCACCCGCTCGGGCCCGGCGGGGATCGCCGCACGGGCGAGGTCGGGGCCGTCGACGGGACCGCCGGGGGTGCTGTCGGGCCAGTCCTGCACCGGGCAGGCCGTGGCCAGGGGGCACGAGCGGCACAGCTGCGGCGCCCGCTTCTCCACCTGCCAGCGGCTGAAGCCGTAGGGCTTGCCGCTGCCGGTGCCGACGGTCCATTGCCAGCCGAGCCGGTTGGCCGCGCGCGAGCCGTCGAGCAGGTGGGTGAACATCTCGTCCTCCCCCGCGCGCCACGGGGCGCCGGCCCGCACCCCCCACTGCGAGGCCAGCCACATCCGGGTCTGGTTCACCAGCCAGCCGTCGTCGTGGAGCGCACCGACCACGTGGTCCATGCAGGCCATCCGCCGTGGCCACGGCTCGTCGTCCCACGGCTGGGCGGGGGCCGGCTGCTCGCGGCGCAGCGAGCGCCCCAGGTCGGAGCCGACCCGGGCGTAGAGGTGGCGCGCGTACTCCTGCCACAGCAGCTCGTCGCGGTACTTGTGCCGGTCGCGGCCCGGCGCGTCGGCCACCGCCGCCCACACCTGGGGCAGCGGCAGCAGCCCGTGACGCACGTACGGCGACATCCGCGTCGCGCCCTGGCGCGCGGCCGGCAGCACCGTGCTGCGGGAGGAGGCGTAGCCGGTGACGTCGAGGGTGGCCAGCGCGGCGTCGGCGGCCGACTGACCACCGCGCAGCGCGCCGGGACGCACGCCGTCGGGTCCCTCGAGCGCGAGGTCGCCGAGGTGGCGGGACACCCAGGCGACGACGTCGTCGCGGGTGTCGCCGTCGGCGACCGAGGGCGGGGCGGGGAGGAGCGGCACGACCGGCAGTCTCGCCGCGGCCACCGACAGCGGGGTCACCCCCTCGGCACGACCTGTGGACGGCGCGGACCTCGCCGCCGGGCTCGCGGCGCCGGCGACCGACGGGCAGGATGGGCGCCATGACGACAGGCATCGACCCGACCGCCCCGCCGAGCGGACCCGGCTGCGCGGAGTGCACCGAGCTCGGCGGCTGGTGGGTGCACCTGCGCCGCTGCACGCAGTGCGGCCACGTCGGGTGCTGCGACTCCTCCCCCGCCCAGCACGCCACGGCCCACCACCGCGACAGCGGCCACCCGGTGGTGGCGAGCTTCGAGCCCGGCGAGGACTGGTTCTGGGACTACGAGCGCGAGGTCGGCGTCGTCGGCGTCCCTCTTGCCCCGCCCACGTCCCGCCCCGACGACCAGCCGGCCCCCGGGCCCTCCGGTCGGGTGCCGGCCGACTGGCGCGACCAGGTCCACTGACCCGCGGGCGGCAGCTCCCTGCGCCGCCCGAGCGTCGTGCGAACCGTGGAGTCGCACCCACCCTTCGCATGACGTCCCACCCCGACCGCCCGAGCGCCCGGCCGAGCCCCGAGCGCGCACCGCAGGTCAGGCGAAGGTCTGGGTGATCGTGCGGGGACCGGTGTCGACGTCGGCGAGGGCCCCGTTGACCAGCGGCAGCTGCGGCTGCACGTGGCCGACCTCGACGTCGAGGACGACGGGCAGCTCGAGGGAGCCGAGGGCGTCGGCGACGGCCTCGCGCTGGCTCATGTCGGGCGCGTCGGGGGCGGCGGTGCGCCCGACGAGCACGCCGGTGGCCTCCTCGAACCAGCCGGCGAGGCGAAGGCCGTGCAGGATGCGGCAGACGTCGTACGCGCCGTGCTCCGCGGCCTCGACGTAGACCACCAGGCCGTCTTCGGCGTGCTGCTCGCCGAACGCGCGCACGTCGGCCATCGGGGTGCCGGCCAGCGGGCCCAGCACCTCCAGGCAGCCGCCGACGAGCCGGCCGGAGAACGACGCCTCGCCCCCGCCGAGCAACGACCAGTCGCCGGCGGTGTCGAGAGTCATCGCGTCCACCCCGGGGTCGGCCTCCCAGTCGTCGCGGCCGACGGCGCGGTGGCGTCCGGGGCTGGTCTGCGTGACGGGGCCGGTGGCCGCGGCGAGGTCGAGCCAGTGCCGCAGGCCGTCGGGGGCGGCGTACGGGGTGTCCATCAGGTTGCCGCCGTGGAGGGTGGCCCAGCCCAGCCGGGTGGTCAGCGGCACCAGCAGCGTGGACAGGTCGCTCCAGCCGACCAGCCAGGTGGGCTCGGCGTCGGCGAGCGCCACCCAGTCGAGCTCGCCGAGCAGGTCGATGGCCAGCTCGCCGCCCCAGGGCGGCACCACCGCGGCGACGTCGGGGTCGGTGAGCATCGCGACCAGCTCGGTGGCGCGCCGCTGGCGCGACGCGGAGGTCACCTGGTCGCCGAGCAGGCACTCACCGAGGCGCACGTCGTACCCGCGCCGGCGCAGCACGTCGACGGCGACGTCGAGCCGCGCGCGGTGGTGCGGGCCGACACCGCTGGAGGAGGCGGTGACGCCGATGGTGTCGCCGGGGACGAGGGGGCGGGGGAAGCGCATGGCCTCAGGCTGTCAGGTCGGTGAGCACCTCGCGCACCGACGCCATGCCGGCCGCGACCTCGGCGTACGACGTCGACAGCGGCGAGAGCCCGAGCCGCAGGCCGCCGGGGTCGCGGTAGTCGGGGATCACGTCGCGGCGCCAGAGCTCGGCGGTGACCTCGCGCATCCGCTCGTGCAGCAGCGTGACGTGGCCCCCGCGCAGGGCGGGGTCGCGCGGCGTGGCGGCCGTGACGCCGAGGGGGGCCAACAGCTCGTCGGCCAGCTCGAGGGCGTACGTCGTGAGGCCGACCGACTTGTCCCGGGCGGCGGCCGTGCCGACCCGGTCGAGCAGCTCGAGCATGTCGCGCAGCGGCTGGATCCCGACCACCGGCGGGGTGCCCGACAGCATCCGCCGGATGCCCGCGGCGGGGCGGTACTGCGGCCCCATGAGGAACGGGTCGGCGGCGCCCATCCACCCCTGCACCGGCTGCTCCAGCTCGTCGAGCAGCCGGGCGGCGACGTAGACGAACGCCGGCGCGCCGGGCCCGCCGTTGAGGTACTTGTAGGTGCAGCCGACCGCGAGGTCGGCGTCCCAGGCGTCGAGCTCGACCGGCACCGAACCCACCGAGTGGCTGAGGTCCCACAGCACCAGCGCCCCGGCGTCGTGGACCATCCGGGTCAGCGCTGCTCCGTCGGCGAGGTAGGCCGAGCGGTAGGCGACGTGGCTGAGCACCACCAGGGCCGTCTCGGGGCCGAGCGCGGGCGCCAGCAGCTCCTCGGTGACGCCGAGGGCCGTGTCGACCTCGACCCAGCGCAGCCTCAGGCCGCACTCGCGGGCCACGCCCTCGGCGAGGTAGCGGTCGGTGGGGAAGTTGTCGCGGTCGACGACGACCTCGCTGCGCCCGGGCCGCAGGGCCACCGCGGCCCGCATCGCCTTGTAGAGCAGCACCGTGGTGGAGTCGCCGATGGTGGTCTGCCCCGGCGCCGCGCCCAGGCAGACCCGGCCGATGTCGTCGCCGACGCGCAGCGGCAGGTCGAACCAGTCCTCGTCCCAGCCGCGGATCAGCCGGCCGCCCCACTCGTGCTCCACGAAGCCCGCGAGCCGTCCCGCGGTGACAGCGAGGGGGCGGCCCAGGGAGTTGCCGTCGAGGTAGACCAGCGGGCCGGCGGCGCCGACGAAGCGGTCGCGGTGGGCGGCGAGCGGGTCGGCGGCGTCGCGGGCGGTGGGGTCGAGGTCGTTCACCCGGCGAGGGTAGCCAGCCGGGGTGGCCTAGGTTCGGGTCGTGCACGTACGCCGCCTCGACCTCGACGACCACGACGCCGTCTCGGCCCTGGGCCGGGAGGCGTTCGGCGCCGCCGCGCCCGGCACTCCCCCGCCCCCCAGGCCCGTCGAGGAGCGGCCGGGCCGCCACTCGTGGGGCGCCTTCGACGACGGCCGCCTGGTGGCCAAGGCCGTGGCCCTCGAGCTGCGGTCCTGGTACGGCGGGCAGGAGGTGGCGACGTGCGGCATCGCGGGCGTGGCGGTGGCCGCCGAGCACCGCGGCGGCGGACTGCTGGGGCGGGTGCTGGAGCCGCTGCTGGCCGAGGCGCGCGACCGCGGCGACGTGCTCTCCACCCTCTACCCGACCGCCCCGGGCATCTACCGGTCGCTGGGCTGGGAGGTCGTCGGGGCCTTCGACCGGGTGCAGCTCCCGACCGCCGACCTGGCGCGCGTGCGGGCGCCGCGCGAGGTGACGACCCGGCGCGCCGGGCCCGCCGACGCGGACTCGCTGCGCCACGCCTACGCCACCTGGGCCCGCGCCCAGGACGGGCCGCTGACCCGCACCGGCCCCATCCACCACGCGTGGGCCGAGCAGGCGGTGGCCGCGACCACGACGGTGGCGGTCGACGCCGCCGGCGAGGTGGTCGGCTTCGCCACGTGGGAGCGCCACGGCGGCTACGGGCCCGGGGGCGTGCTGGAGGTGCACGACCTCGTCGGGCTGCGCGCCGACGCCCCACCGTGCGCTGTGGGCGGTGCTGGGCACCTCCACGTCGGTGGCGCCCGTGGTGCGGCTGCGCACCTCGGGCGCCGACCCGGCCCGGCTCGTGCTGCCGATGTCGACGTGGCACCCCGACCCCGCCGAGCACCACCCCTACATGCTGCGCCTGCTCGACGTGCCCGCTGCCCTCGCCGCCCGGCGTCCCTCGCTGCCGGGGCTCTCGCCCACCGAGGTGGTGCTCGCGGTCGGCGGCGACCGCGGCGGTGCCACCGACGGCTGCTACCGGCTGGTCGTCGGCGACGGCCCGGCCCGCTGCGAGCCCGTGGCCGCGCGTGCCGGCGTACCGACGTTCACGCCGCAGGGCCTGGCCCTGGCGTACGCCGGTGCGCAGTCGTGCGCCAACCTGCGGATGCTCGACCACCTCACCGGGCCGGCCGACCACGACACGCTGCTCGACGCGCTCCTCGGCGGGCGCCCGACCCACGTGCGCGACTACTTCTGAGGCGCCCTGCGGCTCAACGCGGCGACACCGGACGCCGGCGCAGCGCCCACCCCACGACCAGCCCGACGCCCACTCCGAGCAGGGTCTCGACGCCACGGTCGAGCAGCAGGGTGACGACCGGGGCGGGGCTGGTGAGGTGCACCATCAGCAGCGCCAGCGGCGTGATCGCCACCAGCGCCAGCGCGTAGTTGCGCCCCACCAGCAGCTCCGCGGCCACCTGCAGCGCCACGACGACCACCACCAGCACCAGCCCCTGCGGGCCCGCCCCGAGCAGCGCCGCGGCCACCACGAGGCCCACGGCCGTGCCGAGCACGCGGTGCAGCCCCCGCACGACCTGCGCCCGAGGGTCGCGCGCGGCCAGCGGCACCACCGCCGACACCATCGCCCAGTAGGGGTGGCCCGCCCCGACGGAGGTGGCGAGCAGCCCGGCCAGCAGCACGCCGAGCCCGGCCCGCGCGGCGTGCCGGCGCACGTCGTGGGGCGCGACCCGCAGGGCGCTCGCGCCACCCGCCCCGACCCGGCCGCGGGCCGCCCGGCCGCGCGACCCCAGGGAGGCCAGCGAACCCAGCGAGCCCACCAGCAGCGCGAACACCGCCGCGCCCGCGGCGACCACGACGGCCACAGGCAGGTCGTCGACCCCGGCCGGCACCGAGGAGCACGCACCGAAGGCGAACACCAGGAACAGCGCGCCGGGCGGGTGCCAGTCCTGCCGGTCGGAGGCGGCGGTGGCCAGCGCCGCGACGACGGCGGCCACCGGCACGGCGAGCCAGGCCCGCTGCGGAGAGGTCGCGACCACGACGCCGAGCGCCACCGCACCCACCAGCGCCGTGGCCAGCACGGCCTGCATCCGGGCGCGCGACAGCCCGGTGCGGGTGCGCCCGTAGATCGAGGCGAACGCGCCGAAGGTGGCGTAGAGCGACCAGTCGAGACGGTCGAGCGCGAGCAGCACCAGCAGCGGGACCAGCACCGAGACGCCCACCCGCACGGCGACCCGGTGGGCGCCGGCGTGCGGGCCCACGGCCACCAGCTGGCGCGCCACGGTGGTCGCGGCGGGGTCCGCAGGAGGCACGGGGGTCAGGATCGGCACAGGCGGGTCAGCACCACGGGACCCGCCGGGGTTCCGGCGGTCGTCCGCCCACCGGAAGCCCGGAGGAGACCAGCGCGGACGACGAGCCCCACCCCGACTCAGCTCGTGACGGCGCCGTGGGCGGCGGAGGTGACGGTGCGGGCGTACTTGCCGAGCACCCCGCGGGTGTACTTCGGCGGGTGGGGCGCCCAGCCCTCCTTGCGCGCCTCCCAGTCGTCGCCCTGCTCGACCTCGAGGGTGCGGTTGAGCACGTCGAGGGTGATCTGGTCG
The DNA here is from genome assembly GCF_058681775.1 of Nocardioides sp. FY1077. Taxonomy (NCBI): domain Bacteria; kingdom Bacillati; phylum Actinomycetota; class Actinomycetes; order Propionibacteriales; family Nocardioidaceae; genus Nocardioides; species Nocardioides sp. FY1077. Next base: position 687,807 of record NZ_JBZWDB010000003.1, read on the forward strand.
CCGTCGCGCACGAACGCGATCGGACCGCCGTCGACGGCCTCCGGGGCGACGTGGCCCACGCACAGCCCGGTGGTGCCGCCGGAGAACCGGCCGTCGGTGAGCAGCAGCACGTCCTTGCCGAGCCCGGCGCCCTTGATCGCGCCGGTGATGGCGAGCATCTCGCGCATGCCCGGGCCGCCCTTGGGACCCTCGTAGCGGATGACGACCACGTCGCCGGCGCCGATGGCGCCCTCGGTGAGGGCGTCCATGGCGGCGCGCTCGCCGTCGAAGACCCGGGCGGTGCCGGTGAAGACCGACGCGTCGAACCCGGCCGACTTCACCACGGCGCCCTCGGGGGCCAGCGACCCCTTCAGCACGGTGAGGCCGCCGGTGGCGTGGATGGGGCGGTCGAGGGTGCGGATGACCTCGCCGTCGAGGGCGGGCGGGGCGATCTCGGCGAGGTTCTCCGCCATCGTGCGCCCGGTGACGGTGAGGCAGTCGCCGTGCAGCAGGCCCGCGTCGAGCAGGGCCTTCATCACCACGGGGATCCCGCCGATCTTGTCGACGTCGGTCATCACGTAGCGACCGAACGGCTTGAGGTCGGCGAGGTGCGGCACCTTGTCGCCGATGCGGTTGAAGTCGTCGATGGTCAGCGGCACGTCGGCCTCGCGGGCGATCGCGAGCAGGTGCAGCACCGCGTTGGTGGAGCCGCCGAGCGCCATGACCACGGTGATGGCGTTCTCGAAGGCCTCCATGGTCATCACCTGGCGTGCGGTGATGCCGCGGCGCAGCATCTCCACGACGGCCTCGCCGGAGCGGTGGGCGAACCCGTCGCGGCGGCGGTCGACGGCGGGCGGCGCGGCCGAGCCCGGCAGCGACATGCCGAGGGCCTCGCCGACGGCGGCCATCGTGTTGGCGGTGTACATGCCGCCGCAGGCGCCCTCACCGGGGCAGATGGCCCGCTCGATGCGGTCGACCTCGTCGCGGGTGATCTTGCCGGCCAGGCACGCACCGACGGCCTCGAAGGCGTCGATGATCGTGACGTCCTTGCCGTCGACGTTGCCCGGCATGGTGGACCCGGCGTAGAGGAACACCGAGGCGAGGTCGAGGCGGGCCGCGGCCATCAGCATGCCCGGCAGCGACTTGTCGCAGCCGGCGAGCAGCACCGAGCCGTCGAGGCGCTCGGCGCTCATCACGACCTCGACGGAGTCGGCGATGACCTCGCGGCTGACCAGCGAGAAGTGCATGCCCTCGTGGCCCATCGAGATGCCGTCGGAGACCGAGATGGTGCCGAACTCGAGCGGGAAGCCGCCGGCGGCGTGCACGCCGTTCTTCACGGCCTTCGCCAGCCGGTCGAGCGAGAGGTTGCAGGGGGTGATCTCGTTCCAGCTCGACGCCACGCCGATCTGGGGCTTCTCCCAGTCGGCGTCGCCCATGCCCACCGCGCGGAGCATCCCGCGGGAGGCCGCCTTCTCGAGGCCGTCGGTGACGTCGCGCGAGCGGGGCTTCAGGTCGGGGCGGGGCTGGTCGTCCATGCCCGCCAGCCTACGTCCGGGCGCGGACGGCGCTGCTCGTCGTCCGCGCCGCCGAGACCGCTCGGGGTGCGCCACGGCGACGTTTCACGTTCGCGACACACCCGGGCCCTACCCTTCTCCGGTGACCGGACCCGTGACCTGGCGCGACCACGCCGCCGTCCTCTTCGACCTCGACGGCGTGATCACGCCGACCGCCGAGGTCCACATGCGCGCCTGGGCGGAGATGTTCAACGCCTTCCTCGCCCAGCACGACGGGCCCGGCGACCACGCGCCCTACACCGACGCCGACTACTTCGCCCACGTCGACGGCAAGCCCCGCTTCGACGGCGTGCGCGACTTCCTCGCCGCCCGCGGCATCGACCTGCCCGAGGGCGACGACGCCGACCCGGGGGCAGTCGGCACCCCGGACACCGTGCGGGGCCTGGGCAACCGCAAGAACGACGCCTTCAACGCCGTGCTCGCCCGCGACGGCGTGGTGGCCTACCCCGGCTCGGTGGCCCTGCTCGACCACCTGCGCGACCTCGGCGTCCGCCTGGCCGTGGTGTCGTCGTCGGCCAACGCCCCGGCCGTGCTCGAGGCCGCCGGCCTGCTCGACCGCTTCGAGACCGTGGTCTCCGGGGCCGTGGCCACCGAGCTCGGCCTGCCCGGCAAGCCCGCCCCCGACACCTTCGTGCACGCCGCCCACGCCCTCGACGCCGTGCCGGCCACCTCGGTGGTGCTCGAGGACGCCGTCTCCGGCGTCCGCGCGGGCGCCGCCGGTGCCTTCGGCCTCGTCGTGGGCGTCGACCGCGGCGCGGGCGCGCAGGTGCTGCGCGACGCCGGCGCCACGTTGGTCGTCGGCGACCTCGCGGAGCTGGTCCCGTGAGCCACGGCAGCCCCGTCGCGGCCGACCCGATGGACCGCAACCGGTTCCCGGTCGACCCGTGGCGCCTGGTCGAGCGCTCCTACGACCCCGACGACCTCGGGGTCACCGAGACGCTGTTCACCGTGGCCAACGGCTACCTCGGCATGCGCGGCAACCCGTCGGAGGGCCGCGACGCCTACGCCCACGGCACCTTCGTCAACGGCTTCCACGAGACCTGGCCGATCCGGCACGCGGAGGCCGCCTTCGGCTTCGCCCGCACCGGCCAGACCATCGTCAACGTGCCCGACGCGAAGCTGATGAAGCTGTACGTCGACGACGAGCCGCTCAGCATCGGCACCGCCGACCTCGAGCACTACGAGCGCTCGCTGGACTTCCGCGACGGCGTGCTGCGCCGCAGCCTGGTGTGGCGCACCCCGTCGGGCAAGCGGGTCAAGGTCGACTCCAGCCGCATGGTGTCGATGACCCAGCGCCACCTCGCCGTGATGACGTTCGAGGTCACGATGCTCGAGGGCGACGCACCGATCGTCATCTCCTCGCAGGTGCTCAACCGCCAGGACGGCGAGGACGAGTACCACGTCGCGGCCCACGCGATGGGCGGCGGCGTCGACCCGCGCAAGGCCGCGGCGTTCGCCGACCGGGTGCTGCTCCCCCGGCTGCACTGCGCGACGCCGGAGCGGATGATGCTCGGCTACATGTGCGCCAACTCGGCGATGACCATCGCCGTCGGCGCCGACCACCGCCTCGAGACCGAGGACGACCACGAGGTCATCCTGCGCAGCGACGAGGACCTGACGAAGATGGTGGTGCGCGTCGAGGCCCGCGAGGGCCACACGGTGCGCCTGGAGAAGATGGTGGCCTACCACACCTCCCGCGGGGTGCCCGTGCGCGAGCTGGCCGACCGCTGCGACCGCACCCTCGACCGCGGGGCCGCCCACGGCGTGGCGCACTACCAGGCCGAGCAGCGCGCCTGGTTCGACCGGTTCTGGGCCGCCGCCGACGTCGAGGTGGAGGCCTCCGGTCCCGCGGTCGCCGCCGACGGGCCCCGTGACGGCTCGAGCGGCGAGGAGGTCGCGGCGGTGCAGCAGGGCATCCGCTTCAACCTCTTCTCGCTGGCCCAGGCCAGCGCCCGCGCCGACCAGCAGGGCGTGCCGGCGAAGGGGGTGACCGGCTCGGGCTACGAGGGCCACTACTTCTGGGACTCCGAGATCTACGTCGCGCCGTTCCTCACCTACACCCAGCCCCACCTCGCGCGGAACCTGATGCACTTCCGCACCCGGATGCTGCCCGCCGCGCGCCACCGCGCCCGCGAGATGGCCCACAGCGGGGCGCTGTTCCCGTGGCGCACCATCAACGGCGAGGAGGCCTCGGCCTACTACGCCGCCGGCACCGCGCAGGTGCACATCGACGCCGACATCGCCTACGCCCTCACCCAGTACGTGCACGCCACCGGCGACGTCGGCTTCCTCGTGCGCGACGGCATCGACGTGCTCGTCGAGACCTCGCGCATGTGGGTCGACCTCGGCTTCTGGCGCAGCAACGGGACCCCGTCGTTCCACATCCACGGCGTGACCGGGCCCGACGAGTACACGACGGTGGTCAACAACAACCTGTTCACCAACGTGATGGCCCGCCACAACCTCGAGCAGGCCGTCGCCGCCGTCGAGCTGCTGCGCGAGGAGCACCCCGACGAGCACCGGCGCCTCGTGCACCGCCTGCACCTCGCCGACGCCGAGGTCGAGGAGTGGCGCCGCTGCGCGGCCGGCATGACGATCCCGTTCGACGAGGGTCTCGGCATCCACCCGCAGGACGACTTCTTCCTCGACCGCGAGGTGTGGGACCTCTCCCGCACCCCGCGTGAGCTGCGCCCGCTGCTGCTGCACTACCACCCGCTGGTGATCTACCGGTTCCAGGTGCTCAAGCAGGCCGACGTCGTGCTGGCGCTGTTCCTGCAGGGCGACCGGTTCACCGCGGAGCAGAAGCGCGCCGACTTCGAGTACTACGACCCGATCACCACCGGCGACTCCACGCTCTCGGCGGTGGTGCAGTCGGTGATGGCCGCCGAGGTCGGCTACCACGAGGTGGCCTACCAGTACTTCCTGCAGTCGCTGTTCGTCGACCTGTGCAACCTGCACGGCAACACCGTCGACGGCCTGCACGTCGCCTCCACGGGCGGGGTGTGGAGCGCGCTGGTGTTCGGCTTCGCCGGCATGCGTGACCGCGGACCGCGGCTGTCCTTCGACCCGCGCCTGCCCGACGCGTGGTCCACGCTGCGCTTCCCGGTGACCTGGCGCGGCACCCGCGTGCGGGTCGAGCTCACCGCGAGCGCCATCTGCTTCGCCCTCGACGAGGCCGGCGACGGCGCGGGCGACCCCGCCGAGGTGGAGGTCGTGGTGGCCGGTCACCCGTACGTCGTCAGCGCCGGCACCCCGCTCGTGGTGCCGCTCGACGGGCACGGCGAGCGCCTCGACGGCACCCTCGGCGAGCGCCCGCAGCTCGGCGGCACCCGCTCCGACGGCACCCGCATCACCGCCGGTGTGCCCGACCCGATCTCGTTCGACGACGCCGACGCCCTGCACGTCGAGACCGGCGACGGCCAGGAGGACGCCCCCGGCCCGCACGTGCCGCAGTCGTGAGGAGCGGCCGCCCCGTCCTGCGCCCTGGGCACGGGGCGGCCCGCTGGGGCGGCCCGGGCATGATGGCGCCCGACGGATCCGGCACACGCGCGGGCCGGCACGCGCCGGGGCCGCCGAGAGGTGAGAAGTGACCAAGCGACTCAAGCACGAGCTGACCTACGACGCCCCGATGACCGAGGTCGCCGCCATGCTGGCCGACCCGGCGTTCCGCGAGGAGGTCTGCGACCACCAGAAGGTGCTGCGGCGCACGGTCACCGTGACCCGCAAGGGCACGCGTCCCGAGGACGGGATGGAGGTCGTCATCGACCAGGCGCAGGCCACGCGGGGCCTCCCGTCGTTCGCCACCAAGTTCGTCGGGGAGGAGATCAACATCGTGCAGCGCGAGTCGTGGAGCACCCTCGACCGCGGCGCCATCCACGTCACGATCCCCGGCAAGCCCGGTGACATGAAGGGTGCCGCGACCCTGCGCGAGTCGGGCGGCACCACCACCGAGACCGTCGACCTCGAGGTCAAGGTCGGCATCCCGCTCGTGGGCGGCAAGATCGAGGGCCTCATCGCCGACCTGCTGCTCCGCGCGCTCAAGGCCGAGAACACGGTCGGCCGGCAGTACCTGGCCCGCTCGCCGCGCTGAGCCCCGTCAGGGGTCGTCGAGGGGCCGGTCGTCGCGGGCGGGCCCCGGCACCGGCGGCTCCCTGTCAGCAGCCGCGACCGCACCGGCCTCGGCCCGCTCGGCCCGGTCGGCGCGGCGCCGCAGCGCGACGACGACCCCGAGGACGATGAACGGCCCGAAGGCCAGGGCCACGGTCAGCGCCTGCTCCACCGGGTGCAGCGCGCCGAGGTGCAGCAGCACCAGGAGCGGGGGGTCGATGGCCACGCGCCCATTCTCACCTGGGCGGGTGAGCGCGGAATGGGCCGGGGGGCGCCGCCGGTTGTGCCGGGGCACATCGATCCCCGACGCAGGAGCTGACCCCCGTGACCGACCTCTTCGACACCCTCACCGTGAAGTCCTGGGAGCTGCCCAACCGCCTCGTGATGGCCCCGCTGACCCGCAACCGCGCCAAGGGCACCGTGCCCGGTGACCTGCAGGTGCAGTACTACGCGCAGCGCGCCGGCGCCGGCCTCGTCATCACCGAGGGCTCGCAGCCCAGCGCCCGCGGCCAGGGCTACCTCGACACCCCGGGCTTCCACTCCCCCGAGCAGCTCGCCGGCTGGCGCCGGGTCGCCGACGCCGTGCACGAGAACGGCGGACGCATCGTGGCCCAGCTGATGCACGCGGGCCGGATCAGCCACCCCGACAACACCGGTGGCCAGGAGATCATCGCCCCGAGCGCCCTCGCCGCGCCGGGCGACATGATCACCGCCTCGGGCCCGCAGCCCCACCCCGTGCCGCGTGCACTGGCCACCGACGAGGTGGCCGGCGCGGTGGAGGAGTTCGTCACCGCCGCCCGCAACGCGGTGGAGGCCGGGCTCGACGGCGTCGAGATCCACGCCGCCAACGGCTACCTCATCCACCAGTTCCTGGCCCCGGGCAGCAACCAGCGCGACGACCAGTACGGCGGGTCGCCGGAGAACCGTGCCCGCTTCGCGGTGGAGGTCACGAAGGCCGTCGTCGACGCCATCGGCGCCGACCGCGTCGGCATGCGCATCTCCCCGGCCCACAACATCCAGGGCGCCACCGAGGAGGACCCGGCCGACGTCGAGGCCACCTACACGACGCTGCTGCAGCAGGTCGCCCCGCTCGGCCTGGCCTACCTGTCGGTGCTCGCCGACCCGCGTCTGCCCCTCGTGCAGTCGCTGCGCAAGGAGTTCGGCGGCGTCGTCATCGCCAACGACGGGTTCGCCGCGGTGACCACCCAGGACTCCGCACAGGCCGTGATCGACGAGGACCTCGCCGACGCCGTGGCCGTGGGCCGGCTCTTCATCGCCAACCCCGACCTGCCGACCCGCTGGCAGCGCGGTGCCGAGCTCAACGAGCCCGACTCCGACACCTTCTACGGCGGCGGCGCCGAGGGCTACACCGACTACCCCGCGCTCGGGGCCTGACCCCGACGCACGACGAGGCCCCGCCGGTCACCCGGCGGGGCCTCGTCGTCTGTCAGTGGTCGAGGAGCGAGGGCCTCGACACGTCCTGCGGCGGTCGAGGAGCGAGCGTCTGGCGCGCCCCGCCGCCCCGGGCCCGGCGAGTGCCTGCCCCGCGGCGGTCTCGACGCGCCGTGGCGACCTCGTTCCTCGGTCGCCACGCTCGCTCGACCGGGAAGGCCTGAGGTGGGCCCTCGTTCCGCGGGCCCACCTTGCCCTACCCCATGTACGGGTAGCGGTAGTCCGTCGGCGGGACGAAGGTCTCCTTGATCGAGCGGGGGGAGGTCCAGCGCTGCAGGTTGACCGCGGCACCGGCCTTGTCGTTGGTGCCACTCGCGCGGCCACCGCCGAAGGGCTGCTGGCCGACGACGGCCCCGGTGGGCTTGTCGTTGACGTAGAAGTTGCCGGCGGCGAACCGCAGCTCCTCACGCGCCCAGGCCACCGCGCGGCGGTCCTGCGCGATGATCGCGCCGGTCAGGGCGTACGGCGCGAACGACTCCATCTGGCGCACGACGGCCTCGAAGTCGGCGTCGTCGTACACGTGGACGGTGAGGATCGGCCCGAAGTACTCGGTGGAGAACATCTCGTCGGTGGGGTCGCCGCCCACCACCACGGTGGGCCGCACGAACCAGCCGGTGCTGTCGTCGGTCTGGCCGCCGGCGACCACGTCGAGCCCGTCGGTGGCCTGCGCCCGCTCGATCGCCGCGCGGTGCTTGGCGAAGGCGCGGTCGTCGATGACCGCACCCATGAAGTGGGAGAGGTCGGTGGGGTCGCCCACGCTGATCGCCTCGACCTCGGCCACCAGCTCGTCCTTGATCGTCTCCCACACCGAGCGGGCGACGTAGGCGCGCGAGGCCGCCGAGCACTTCTGGCCCTGGAACTCGAACGCGCCGCGGATCATCGCGGTCAGCACGACGGCGGGGTCGGCGGAGGGGTGGGCGACGATGAAGTCCTTGCCGCCGGTCTCCCCCACGATGCGCGGGTAGGCGCGGTAGCCCGAGATGTTCTCCCCGACGGTGCGCCACAGGTGCTGGAAGGTCGGGGTCGAGCCGGTGAAGTGGATGCCGGCGAGGTCGCGGTGGGCCAGCGCCACCTCGGAGACCTCCAGCCCGTCGCCGGGCAGCATGTTGATGACGCCGGGCGGCATGCCGGCCTCCTCGAGCAGCTCCATCGTCAGCGACGCCGCGAGCTGCTGGGTCGGCGAGGGCTTCCACAGCACGGTGTTGCCCATCAGCGCGGGCGCGGTGGGCAGGTTGCCGGCGATCGCGGTGAAGTTGAACGGCGTGATCGCGTAGACGAAGCCCTCGAGCGGGCGGTGGTCGGTGCGGTTCCACACGCCGGGGCTGTTCGCGATCGGCTGGTCGGTGAGGATCTGCTTGGCGTAGTGCACGTTGAAGCGCCAGAAGTCGATGAGCTCGCACGCCGCGTCGATCTCGGCCTGGAACGCCGTCTTCGACTGCCCCAGCACGGTGGCGGCGTTGAGACGCTGGCGCCACGGGCCGGCCAGCAGGTCGGCGGCCTTCAGCAGGATCGCGCAGCGCTCGTCGATCGGCATGCCCCGCCACCCCGGCGCGGCGTCGGCGGCCGCGGCCACGGCGGCCTCGGCGTCGGCGCGGGTCGACCCGCGGGTCACGCCCAGCACGTGCTGGTGGTCGTGGGGCTGCACCACGCGGATCTCGGCACCCCCGCCCATCCGGGTCTCCCCACCGATGTGGGCCGGCAGGTCGCGCTGCTCGGCCTCCTGGCGGGCGATCTCGGCCTGCAGCGCCTCGCGCTCCGCCGACCCGGGGGCGTAGGTCAGGTTGGGCTCGTTGACGGGGGCCGGGGGGAAGGTGATCGCGTCCATGCGGGCGACTCTAACGAGACCGGGCCCCTGCCCCCGACCCGAGGCGGTGCGGGCCGCCGTCAGGCGGGGTCGAGCAGGTGGCGGATCTCCTGGGTGGCGAACCACGCCAGGTCGTCGTCCTCGGGTGCGTCGTCGACGGGGTCGACGTGGGCGGCGGCGACACGGCGCCACGGCACGTCGGCGGCGACGTCGACGAGCGTCGGGTCCTCGGCGTCGACCGCCGCCGCCGCCGACCCCGGCGAGCCCGCCGGCACCGGAGCGACCAGCGGCGTCACCGACGGCACGTCGACGGCCAGCACGTAGCGCCGCGGCCGGTCGCCCGGCACGGCGAGCGCGCGGGAGGTGGCGGCGGCGGCCATCAGCGCGGCGTACTCCCAACCCTCCTCATCGCCCTCGGGCCACGCCGCACGCAGGGCGTCGGTGACGGCGTGGGCGCGCAGCGGCCCGTCGAGCCGGCCGTCAGCCACCAGCGCGGCCAGCCCGGCCGAGGTGAGCGGCACGTACGCCCGCACCGCCGCGCTCACGTCGACCCGCCCCCGCGGCGCCCGCGCGGCACCCGCGGGCGGGTGCCGGTGACGGTGTCCAGCAGCTCGTCGAGGGCCTCGCGGACGCACTGGCCGAGCAGCTCGGCGTCGGGCACCTTGTCGCGGTCGGCGGTGATCCCGTGGAACACCCCACCGTCGTACGACGTCACGCCGAACGCCAGCGTGTGGCCCGGCGGCAGGGGCGGCACGGGGTAGGTCTCCACCATGCGCGCGCCTGCGGCGTAGAGCGGCGACTGCGGGCCCGGCACGTTGGTGATGCTCAGCTGGGCGCCCCGGCTGGTCTCGGCGTCGGCGACGCGGGTGCCGATGGCGTGGAAGGTCGACGGCGCGAAGCCCGCGATGCCGGCGAGGCGGTTGGCCGCCACCCCCCGGCCGGTCTCCTGGTGGGAGAGGAAGGAGTAGCTGAGCTGGTGCAGCCGCACCACCGGGCTGGCCTCGCCCACCGGCAGCGACACCAGGTGGGGGGCGATCTGGCTGCCCAGCGAGGTGGCTTCGAGCTCGTGGTCGATCACCGAGACCGGCACCACCGCCCGGATCTCCTTCAGCCCGGCCAGCGACTGGTCGCGGGTCATCAGCCAGGCCCGCAGACCCCCGGCGATGGTCGCCAGGATCACGTCGTTGACCGTGCCGCCGTGCACGTCGCGCACGCGGCGGTAGTCGGCCAGGCGGGTCGACACCGAGACCACGCGGCGCTGCTGCGAGCGCCGTCCGTTGATCGGCGTCTCGGTCTCGGCGCGGCGCCCCGTGAGCCCGCCCACCACGCGACCGGCCCGGTCGAGGACGCCGGCGGCGGTGCGCCCGGCGGTCGTCGAGCTGCTGCGCAGGGTGTCGACTACGGTGCTGCGGCTGCGCAGGGTGTCACCGACCGCCTCAGCCAGCAGCACCGGCGCCGAGGGGCGGCCCGCGGCGGCCCAGTCGTCGCCGCCCAGCAGCTTGGGCTCGGGGGTGGTGTCGAGGAGCACCTGCGCGAGGTCGACGGTGTCGATGCCGTCGACGAGCACCTGGTGCGACTTGTACAGCAGCGCCACCCGCCCCTCCGCGAGACCCTCCACGAAGTAGACCTCCCAGAGGGGCCGGCTCCGGTCGAGCGGGCGGGCCACGATGCGCGCCACCAGCTCCTGCAGCTGCGCCGCGCTGCCGGGCCGGGGCAGGGCGGAGCGCCGTACGTGGTAGCCGAGGTCGAAGCGGTCGTCGTCGACCCATACCGGGTTGGCCAGGTGCCCGGGCACGCTCTGCACCCGCTGGCGGTAGCGCGGCACGAACGAGATGCGGTCGGAGATCAGCTCGACGAGGCGGTCGTGGTCGAGGTCGGAACCGGCCGGGTCGAAGATCTCGACCGTGGCGTTGTGCCGCGGGGTCGTCAGGGTCTCCCCGGCCAGGAAGGCCAGGTCGCGCGACCGCAGACGCTCGCTCATCGGTGCCTCCCGGTGCAGGTGGTGACGCCGTCGGGGCGACGTCGAGGGGTCGGCCCCGGGCGGGGCGACCTTGGTCAGTCGTGCGATTCTGTCAGAGGCCCGGACAGGTCCGGGTCGCCGACCACGAGCCGTCGGCCCCCTCTCTCCCCCACCGAAGGAACCCCGTCCCCATGCGCCTCCTGGCCTCGTCCGCCACCCTCGTCTGCGTCCTGCTCCTCGCCAGTGGGTGCGGCGACGCCGAGACCGCCGGCGACCTGCAGGACGTGGAGGCCAACACCTCCTCGGCGGAGGCCTCGGCCAGCGCCGACGGCTCGGTGGGCGCGGCACCCGAGGGCGGCAGCGGCGAGAGCGGGACCAGCGACGGCACGGTCGTCGCGATCACCTTCGAGGGCGACTCCGTCAGCCCGCGCGCCGAGCGCCTGCAGGTGCCGGTCGGTGAGCCGGTGACGTTCGCGATCACCGCCGACGCGCCCGGCGAGCTGCACGTGCACTCGACGCCGGAGCAGGAGCTGGCCTACGACACCGGCACCACCGAGCTGCAGGTCACCTTCGACCAGCCCGGCGTCGTCGAGGTCGAGTCGCACGACCTCGGCCAGGTCGTCGTCCAGCTCGAGGTCTCCTGAGCGTGCCGGCCCTGCCCGGGCTCGGCGTCGTCCTCGGCACCCACCTCTCCGACGAGCGCGTCGTCGAGGCCCACGGCATCGGCGGCGCCAAGGACCTCCCGATCTCGCCGGAGCTGGCGATCGCCGGCGCCGTCGCCGCGCTCACCGTCTCCTTCACCGTCCTGGCCGTCGCGTGGCGCACCCCGCGCTACGACGCCGCGACCAGTGGGCGCCCCGCCCCCGCGCTGCTGGCGCGGGTGGTCGACTCCACCGCCTGGCGGGTCGCGCTGCGGGTGGCCGGCTTGGCGGTCTTCGCGTGGGCGGCCTTCGCCGCCGTGCTCGGCCGCGACCTGGTGCTCAACCCCTTCTTCGGCATCTTCTACGTCTGGCTCTGGGTCGGGCTGGTCCCGGCCTCGGTGCTGCTCGGTCCGGTGTGGAAGGCCGTCAGCCCCGTGCGCACCGTCAACCTCGCCTTCGCCAAGATCTCCGGCGGCGACCCCGACGTCGGCGTGTTCCGCTACCCCGAGCGGCTCGGCTACTGGCCGGCGGCACTCGGCCTGTTCGCCTTCGTGTGGCTCGAGCTGGTCTACCCCTACTCCACCGAGCTCGGCCCGGTGCGGCTGTGGGCGGCGGTGTACGTCGCCGCGATGCTGCTCGGCGGCGCGCTGTTCGGCAACACCTGGTACGAGCGCGGCGACCCGTTCGAGGTCTACTCCTCGCTGGTCGCCAAGCTGTCGGTGTGGGGCCGCCGCGACGGCGTCCTGCTGGTGCGCAGCCCGCTGGCCAACCTCGACTCCGTGGAGGCCCGTCCGGGCCTGGTGGCGGTGGTCGCGATCCTCTTCGGCAGCACCGCCTTCGACTCCTTCAAGGACTCCCTGCGGTGGGTCTCCTTCCTCCAGGACACCTCCTGGATCAGCACGCGGTCGTGGGCGCCCGACGTCGCGAACAACGTGGCGCTGCTGGTGTTCTGCGGCGGCGTGGGCCTGGTCTTCGCCGCGGCCACCATGGCCACCGGCGTCCACGACACCCCTGACGCGAGCAGGGCCGTCGTCGAAGGTCGTGAGGGACGCCTGGCCGCTGCGGTCCGGGCCCGCCGACACCTGCCGACGCTGTTCGCGCACTCCATCGTGCCGATCATCGTGGGCTACATCGTGGCCCACTACCTCTCGTACTTCGTCGAGTACGGCCAGGAGACGCTGCGCCAGGCCAGCGACCCCCGCAGCAACGGCTCCGACCTCCTCGGGACCGCGGGCTACGAGGTCAACTACTGGCTCTCCTACCACCCGACCTTCCTCGCGGTCACCAAGGTGGCCGCCGTGGTGGCCGGGCACGTGCTCGGCGTCGTGGCCGCCCACGACCGTGCCGTGCGGCTGCTGCCGGCGCGCCACCAGCTCACCGGGCAGCTGCCGCTGCTGGTGGCGATGGTGGCGTTCACCGTCGGCGGGCTCTACCTGCTCTTCGCCGGCTGAGCCGCAGGTCGTCCCACCCGGGCCGGGGACCGGGCCCGCTCAGGCGTCGCGCGGGGCGTACATGATCACCGCGACGCCCACCAGGCACAGCCCGGCTCCGGTGAGGTCCCACCGGTCGGGGCGGAACCCGTCGAGCGCCATGCCCCACGCCAGCGACCCCGCCACGAACACCCCGCCGTACGCCGCCAGCACCCGCCCGAAGCTGGGGTCGGGCTGCAGCGTGGCGACGAAGCCGTAGGCGCCGAGGGCCAGCAGCCCGCCGAGCACCCACAGCACCCCGCGCTGCTCGCGCACGCCCTGCCACACCAGCCACGCGCCGCCGATCTCGGCGAGGGCGGCGAGCAGGAAGAGAGGCAGCGAGCGGGCGACGTCCACGCGCCCATGCTCCCACCCGCGGCGCGCGGCGGAGCGAGGCGACGACTCAGCGCGCGACGGCGCCGCGGCGCTGCTCCCGGCGGTGGCCCCGTCGACCCCGGCGGCCCGGGGCCGCCCCGGGCAGCGGCACCAGCGCATCGGCCAGGGAGCCCAGCGCCCGCACCAGCGGCGTGTCGCCGCTCTCGGCCAAGGTGCGGCCCGCCACGACCGCCCGGTCGACGCCGGCGCGGTCGTCGGGCAGGAAGTGCAGCCCGCCCACCCGACCGAACCCGGTGACCATGCCGGCGACGTCCTTCTCGCTCCAGCCGAGCGTGGGGCGCATCCGGTTGACCACGACGTGCACCGCCGCGCCCGCGCGCCGCTCGTGCAGGTCGACCAGGCCCCGGGCGAGCCGCGAGAGCCCCACCGGGTCGGCGGTGCCGACGACCACCACCTCGTCGGCGACGTCGAGGGCGGCGAGCGTGAGGTGGTTGCGCCCGGGGCGGCCGGCGGCCTCGGCGGCGAGGTCCTCCTCGAGGCTGAAGCCGGTGTCGACGACGACCTGCGCCCGCTCGCGGCCGACCTCGAGCAGGTGCTCCAGCGCGCCGGCGCGCACCTCGACCCACCGCTCGGCGCGGGGCAGGCCGGTGACGACCGACAGGTGGTCGCCGAGAGCGCGCTGCACGCTGGTGAACCGCTCCTGCAGCACACCCGACGACGCCAGCCGCGCGGCGGCGAGCAGGCCGGAGACCTCGTCGAGCACCCCGAGCTGCTGCGCGACGGCGCCGCCGTAGGGGTCGGCGTCGACGAGCACGGTGGAGAGCCGACGGCGGGCCAGGACGGCGGCGAGGCCGGCGGCGACGGTGGTGCGGCCCGGGGCGCCCCCGGGTCCCCACACCGCGACGACGCGTCCGGGCGGGCCCGGCGGCTCGGCCGGACCGGTCGGCCGGGGCGGCTCGGCGCCGTCGTCCAGCGAGCCCGGTGGCGCCGTCGCGAGCGCCTCCGGCGACCTCAGGGACCCCGACGGCGGGGGCGTGCCGGCCGGGCGGGTCGGGGGCGGCGACTCCTCCGGGGTGGTGACGGCGTCGGGCAGCGACTCGAGGCGGGTCTCGGGCACCAGCGTGACGACGCCGACCCGCGAGGCCCGCAGCCGCGCCGTCTCCGGGGGCACCGCCGCCGGCACCACCGCCACCGGCCGCACGCCGTGACGGCGCAGGTGGTCGACCGCGGCGAGGTCGAGGCCCGGTGCGTCGAGCCCGAGGACGGCGACGTCGGCCTGGCCGGCCGACGCCGAGGCGAGCAGGTCGTCGACGTCGACGCAGCGCTTGAGCACCACCACCCCCGGGCGGGCGTTGAGACGGGTCAGGGCCGGGGACTCCCAGGTGGCCCCGGCCGCCGCGACCAGGACCACCGTCGGGGTGTCGAGGGTGCCCACGGGCTCAGCCGTGCACCAGGACGGTGACGACGGGGTCGCCCACGGCGGCGACCAGCGCGAACCAGCGCTCGGCCTGCTCGGGAGTCATCGCGACGTCGAGCCGCTGCCGACCCGAGGCGGCGAACCCGCCGGAGTCGGCGGCGACGTCGACGACGGTGAGCTCGGCGAGCGGCTCGAGACCGCCGCGGCGTGCGCCGCCTGCGCCGGGGTCGGCGCCGGCGGGGTCGACCAGCTGCAGGTCGACCACCGCACCGCGGGCGATGGCGCTCGGCACCCGCTCGGGGTCGACCGCGACCGGCACCACCAGCACGTCGGCGGCGTCGGCGGGGCCCACCGCGGCGCGTGGCAGCAGCTCACCGGAACCGACGCCGCGGGTGAGGGCGAGGTCGGCGGGCAGCTCGTCGTCGGCGGTGTAGTAGCGCCCGAGGTCGTCGGTGTCGGCGAAGCGCACCTGGCGCGCCACCAGGTCGTCGGCCTCCACGGGCTGGCCCGGACCCAGGTCGCCGGCGGCGGCCCAGACCGCGACGGTGTCGTCGGCGGCGGCCAGCAGCCGCGCACCCAGCACGACGGAGGCCGCCACGATCACCACGCCGACCCACAGGCGCGGGTCCTTCCACCCCGGTGGGGCCGCGCGCGCGGCGGGGGGCGGTGACAGCGGGTCCCGAGTCCTGGCCACGGCGCCATCATGCCCCTCGCGCGGCGTTCCACGCCTGCGCTCTCCACAGCCCCCCGCCACCGGTCGTGGCTGCGTCGGGGAGGGGGTGCGACGATGGGCCCATGCCGACCCCGCGGTTCCTCACGCTGGCCGACGTCGCCGAGGTGCTCAACACCTCGAGCGCCCAGGTCTACGCCCTGGTGCGACGCGGCGACCTGGTGGCGATCAAGATCGGCGGGCGCGGGCAGTGGCGCGTGGAGGCGGCCGAGCTCGAGAAGTTCATCGAGCGCATGTACGCCGAGACCCGCACGTTCGTCGACGAGCACCCCTACGTCGAGGCCTCCCTCGACCGCGAGGGCCCCGAGGCCTGAGCGCGCGGCGTGGCCTACGCCGTCAGCCGACCTCGGCGCGCAGCGTGATCGACACCGTGCGCTCCTCGCCACCGCGGGTGACGAGGAAGTCGATGGTCTCGCCCGGCTGGTGGGAGCGGATGTTGACGATCAGCGAGATGCCGTCGGTGACGCGGTCGCCGTCGACGGCGGTGACCAGGTCGCCCTTCACCAGGCCTGCCTCGGCAGCGGCGGACTCCTCGACGATGCGGCTCAGCGTGGCGCCCCGGCCGTCGTCCGCGGCGACGTCGACCTCGGCACCGATCACCGGGTAGCTCGCCTCGCCGGTGCGCAGGATCTGGTCGGCGGTGACGCGCACCTGCTCCACCGGGATGGCGAACCCGACGCCGATGTTGCCCGACTCCCCGCCCAGCCCGCCGCCGGTGGTGGCGATGGCGGAGTTCACGCCGACGACCTGGCCCAGCATGTTGACCAGCGGGCCCCCGGAGTTGCCCGGGTTGATCGCGGCGTCGGTCTGCACGGCGTTGATGTAGGAGGAGACGTCCTCGGACTGTCCGGTGGTCACCGGGCGCTGGAGGGCCGAGACGATGCCGGCGGTGACGGTGGAGCTCAGGCCCAGCGGGGACCCGAAGGCCACCACGGTCTCGCCCACCCGCAGCTTGCCCGACGCGCCCAGCGAGGCCGGCTCGAGGTCGGTGGCGTCCTCGCTGTAGAGCACCGCGAGGTCGTAGACGGGGCTGCGCCCGACCACCGTGGCGTCGTAGCGGTTGCCCTCCTCGTCGACGATCTCGATCGGGCCGTCGTCCTCGGCGGCACCGGCCACGACGTGGTTGTTGGTGACGATGTGGCCCTGCCGGTCGAGCACGAAGCCCGAGCCGGTCGCCCCGCCGGCGGTGCCCTCGAACTCCGCCACGATCTGCACGGTGCTGGGCAGCAGCTGGTCGGCGACGGCGGCCACCGTGCCGGCGTCGGCCTCGGTCAACGGGGCCTCCGAGACGGTGTCGACGCCCTCGAGGCCGCTGGCGACGGTGCCGCTGCCGGACTCGTCGTCGCGCAGGTTCTCGTAGCCCACGCTGCCGGCGACCCCGCCGAGCACGCCGACCACGAGCGCCACGGCCGCGACCACGGGCCACACCCAGCCGCTCACCCGGCCCTTGGGCGCCTTCTGGCGCGAGCCCGGCTCACCGGGGTGCAGCGGCTGGCCGGGCTGGTGGGGCTGGCCGGGCTGGGCGCCGTACGGCTGGGTGGCGCCGGCGGGCGCGGGGTAGCCGCCCCACGGCTCGCGGTAGGGCGCGGGCTGCTGCTGGGGAGCCGGCCAGGACGCCCCCGGGCCGGTCCCGGTGTCCCCGGGGCCCGTCGAGGGCAGCGGCGCCGTCGGCTCGCTGTCGGCAGGTCCGGTCCGGCGCTCGTCGTCCACCTGCACATCATGCCGGGCGGCCCGCAATCAAGGCAGGCCCACAGGGGTGGGCCGGCGGTGGTCCGAGGTGGTCCGGCGGTGGTCCGGCGGTGGTCCGGCGGTGGTCCGGCGGTTGCTCAGCGCTCGCGCACGGCCATCGCCGAGGCGGCGGAGAACCCCATCACCGGGCCCGTCACCGGCCCGAGGGCGGGTGCGACGCCGAGCAGGGCGCCGGGACGGCCCGACGGCTGCGTGCGCACCGGGGTGGGCGAGCCCGACGGGGTGGTGATCGAGGTGGTCGGCGGCTGCCGGTCGACCGGGCCGCTCGGCACGGCGCCGAGCGCCAGCACGCCGAGCACGGCCGCGCCGACGGCCCCGCCGCCGATGGCCACGGCGCCCGACGTACGCCGGGCGCGTCCGGCCGGTGCGGTGGCCCAGGTGGCGGCGGGCACCGCCGGCTGGTCGGGGCCGCCGCGCAGGGAGCACTTCAGCGTGGTGGGGGCCGAGCGGGCGGAGGCCTCACCGAGGCCGGAGAGCCGGGTCTTCACCCACCCCTCGTGCTCGACGAGGTCGCGGCAGGCGTGGCAGCCGTGCACGTGGGCCCAGGCCCGCTCCTCCTCCTCGGGGGGCAGCTGGCCGTCGAGGAGCGCGCTGACGCGGGAGCCGAGGTGGCCGATCACCACGACGCCCCACCGGCGAGGCGCGGGACCGCGACGGCGTCGCCGGCCGGCCCGGAGTAGCGCACGCGACCGGCCGCGGGGGCCCGGTGGGACAGGGCGGTGCGCAGCATGGCGCGCCCGCGGTGGATGCGGGACCGCACGGTCCCGAGCTTGGCGTCGAGGATGCCGGCGATCTCCTCGTAGGAGAGGCCCTCCACGTCGCAGAGCACGACGGCGGCACGGAAGTCGGGCGGCAGGGTGGCCAGCGCCCGCTCGATGTCGTCGTCGAAGTGCCGGTCGGCGTACGCGACCTCGGGGGCGGGGCTGCTGCTGGTGATCCGGTCGGCGCGCTCGTCGGAGAGGGCGTCGAAGCGGATGCGCTGCTTGCGGCGGGCCTGGTCGAGGAACAGGTTGGTGGTGATGCGGTGCAGCCAGCCCTCGAAGGTGCCTGGGGTGTAGCCGTCGAGGGAGCGGAACACGCGCACGAACACCTCCTGCGTGAGGTCCTCGGCGTCGTGGCGGTTGCCGGTCAGGCGGTAGGCGAGGCGGTAGACGCGGTCGGAGTGGCGCTCCACGACCTCGTCCCAGGTCGGGACGGCGTCGGGCTCGAGCGGCCCGTCACCTGTGCCTGGCTCCACCGTGGTCTCCTTCGACCTGCGCCGCATGTCGTCCTCTCCTGCACCCTAGGGCTCCCGGCTGAGGAAACCCTGTGAGACCGCCCCTGACCCTCGGGCCCGGCACCGTCGCCGCTGTCACCGGTCACAACGTCTGGTCGCTGTGCGGCGTTCCCGCCTGGCGTACGACGGCGCCGGCAGGCGATAGGTTGGGCCCCCACGCGCCACCCGACGCACCCGCCCCCAGGAGGCCGCCATCACCACGCCGATCACCGCCGCGAGCTGGTCCCACGCCGAGCACCACGTCGTCGAGGACGACGTGGTCGCCGCGGCCCGCGCGCGGGCCGACGAGGTCGGCGTCGTGGCGATCAGCCCCGGTGGCGGCGCCGCGCTGCGGTTCCTCGCCTCGGTGCTCGACGCCCGCGCCGTCGTCGAGATCGGCACCGGCACCGGCGTCTCCGGCCTGTGGCTGCTGCGCGGCATGCGCTCCGACGGGGTGCTCACCACCGTCGACGTCGAGGCCGAGCACCAGCGCCTGGCCCGCCAGGGCTTCACCGAGGCCGGCATCCCCAGCCAGCGCGCGCGCACCATCTCCGGCTCCGCGCTCGACGTCCTCCCCCGGCTGACCGACGGCCACTACGACCTGGTGTTCTGCGACGGCGACAAATCGGAGTACTCCGCCTACCTCGCCGAGGCCATGCGGCTGCTGCGCCCCGGCGGCGTTGTCTGCTTCGACAACGCCCTGTGGCACGACCGCGTCGCCGACCCCGCCCGGCGCGACCCCGAGACCGTCGCGATCCGCGAGCTCGGCAAGGAGGTCGCCGCCCACGAGGGCCTGCTGTCGGTGCTGCTGCCCGTGGGCGACGGGCTGCTGTGCGCCAAGAAGGTCTGGGACCCCGACTCGGTCTGACCCCGGCCCTCGCCAGTCCTGCACGGGTCTCGGCCGCCCCGCGGGCCCGGACGTCATACGAAACGTGGGTGCGACCCCACCATCCGCATGACGCACCACCCCGCCCGCCGGCCAGCCCCGTCCCACGGCCCGGACGTCATACGAAACGTGGGTGCGACCCCACCATCCGCATGACGCACCACCCCGCCCGCCGGCCAGCCCCGTCCCACGGCCCGGACGTCATACGAAACGTGGGTGCGACCCCACCATCCGCATGACGCTCCACCCCGCCCGCCGCGGAGGCGACCGAGCGGTCGAGTCGGTGGGAAGGGACGACGGTCAGTAGCGCGGGCGGGCGTCGAAGCCGTCCCAGCCCTCGGCGACCGCCACGACGGCCCACGACTCGACCACCGTCGGGGCACTGCCGATCATCCGGCTGCCGGGCGAGACGTCGGCGGTGGCGGCGAAGGTCTCCTGGAAGGCCGCACGGGCCTCGTCGGTGGCGAAGACGTAAGTGCCCTCGAACCACTCCCCCGAGCGCATCCGCCAGGTCTTCCAGCGCAGGCCGTCCATGCCGGTGAACCGGGCGTGGCTGGTGTCGGCGACGAAGTCGGCGAGCTCCGCCTCGGCACCGGGAGGTGCGTCGGCCAGCGACCAGCGCACGGTGAGCCCCAGGTGGCCGACGCTCACCGCCGGCTCACCGCGCCGCGCCGGCGCCGGCGCCGATGCCTGAGAGCGGGTCGTCGCTGCCGAGCCACGCCAGCAGGGTGCGGGCACCGAAGCCGGTGGGGCCGGCGGTCCACTCGTGGACGTCGGAGGGCGCGTCGCCGGCCGAGGCGATGTCGAGGTGTGCCCACGGCACGTCGCCCACGAAGTGCTGCAGGAACAGCGCCGCGGTGATCGCGCCGGGCCCGCCGCCGGCGTTGTCGGCGTCGGCCACCTTCGAGGCGATCTTCTCCTCGTAGACCTCGGCGAGCGGGAAGCGCCAGAACGGCTCGCCGGCGCGCTCGGCGGCCCCGGCCACCGCGGTGGCGAGGCCCTCGTCGTTGGCGAAGTAGCCGCCGGTGCGCTGCCCCAGGGCCACCTTGATCGCGCCGGTGAGGGTGGCGACGTCGACCATCGCGGCCGGGCCGACCTCGCTGGCGGCGTACGCCAGGGCGTCGGCCATCACCAGGCGCCCCTCGGCGTCGGTGTTGGTGACCTCGGAGGTGCGTCCGCCCCAGTGGCGCACGACGTCGCCGGGGCGGATCGCGTTGCCGGAGACGGCGTTCTCGGCGGCGGCGACGAGGCCGACCACCTTCACCGGGCAGCCGACCGCGGCCAGCTCGGCCATCGTGGCGATGACGACGGCACCGCCGGTCATGTCGCGCTTCATCGTGGTCATCGCCTCGCCGGGCTTGATGGACAGCCCGCCGGTGTCGAACGTGATGCCCTTGCCGACCAGCACGACGGTCGGCGTCCGGCGCCCGGCACCGCGCGGGGTGTAGTCGAGGCGCACCAGCCGGGGCGGGGTGGCCGAGGCCTGCCCGACGCCGACGATGCCGCCGAAGCCCTCGGCGGCGAGCTGGTGCTCGTCCCAGACGCGGACGTCGAGACCCGCCTCGGCGGCCACGGCCTGCGCCTGCTCGGCCAGCCAGGCGGGGTTCTTCAGGTTCGAGGGAACGGTGGCGAGCATCCGCGCCCGCCAGCCGGCGCGGCCCACGGCTAGGGCACGCGCGAGCACGGGCGCCTCGGAGTCGGGCAGGCCGGTCAGCACGACGCGCTCGACCGGCCCGGAGGCCGGCGGCTCGGACTTCCAGTGGAAGACGAACGACGCCAGCACCAGGCCGACGACGAACGCCTCGAGCCCCTCGGGCCCGCAGACCGTCGGCACCGACGTGGCGACCCCCGAGCGGCCCTTGGTGGCCCGGGCCAGCGCGGCACCGGCACGGCGCAGGTCGGTGGGCGTCTGGCGCCCCGTGCCGACGAGCAGCAGCAGGCGCAGCTCGTCGTGGTCGGGCCCCCCCAGCGGCACCGGCAGCCGGACCACCTCCCCCGCCTTGCCGGTGGCCTTCTCGGCCTCCAGCAGGGCGACCAGGTCGACGCCGAGCGCCTCGGCGACCTCGTCGGCGCCAGGCCCCAGCAGCAGCCGGGGGCCGTCGTCGGTGTCGGTTCCAGCGGGCTCGTCGGCCTGCAGGACCGGCAGCGCGACGACCTCGGCGTCGGCGACCCCGAGCGGTGAGAGGTCGCTGAGCACGAAGGTCGGCGGGGTGACCTGGTCGGGGAGGGTGGGCCCGGATGTCGGAGCCGTCGTGGGGGGCATCAGCCGGTCAGCCGACGACGTCCTTGAGGGCGTCGCCGAGATTCCCGGCCTCCTCGGCATTGAGCTCGACCACCAGTCGGCCACCACCCTCGAGCGGGACGCGCATGACGATGCCGCGTCCTTCCTTGGTGACCTCCAGCGGACCGTCGCCCGTCCGTGGCTTCATGGCCGCCATCCGGCACCTCTTCCCCACATATGTCGTGATCTCACGTGTGCTCGCCGACGCCGCGGGTGCGGCCCGGTCTCGCCAGACCATTATCCCCCATGACGTGAGCGGGCGTCAGCAGCACCCACCGGACGGCGCGCGCGAGGCCTCAGACGGCCGCGGTGAGGTAGGCCCAGGTGAACACCGCGACACCGGCCGCCAGGCCGAGGTGGGCCAGCACGGAGAGCCACGGGCCGCGCGACCAGGCGTCGCGGCGGACCTCCCCGGCGTGCCGGCCCCTGCTGGGCAGCCACCGCGCGAGGACCAGCAGACCCGCGAGCGCGACCACCCACCACAGGCCCAGCGCCACCACGCCCACCAGCGCGCCGCCGGCGGCGGTGTCGGCGCCGGCCACCAGGAACAGCGTCCAGACGACCACCGCCAGCAGCCCGGCCACGGTGTGCACGAGCAGCAGCCGGGCGGGGACCTCGTGGCGTCCGCCGCCCCCGGTGCTGCCCAGGCGCAGCCGGGTCAGCACGACGACCACCGCCGCGAGGGCGGTCAGGACGTGGACGAGGACCTCGGTCGACACGCGGGTGAGTGTGCCCTACGGCTGCGCCGCGCCACCACGCCCGTCGCCACCGACGCCACCCCGCCCGTCACCCCGCCCGTCGTACGGCGGGGCACCGGCGGCGGGGCGCTGCTCGAGCTCTCGGGCCAGCCGGTCGAGGAGCGCGTCGACGTCGCCCATGCGGTAGCCGCGGAACGCCAGGGGGAAGCGCGCAGCGCGCAGGTCGGCGCCGGTGAGGGCGCGGCCGGTCGGCACGTCGACGTCGGGGCGGTCGCCGTGCTCGGGGGCGAGCGGGGCGCCCCGGCCGGCCGCGACCAGCGCCACCCCACCGAGCAGCAGCACCGTCAGCACGGCGAGGAACCACATCACGGCGCCGGCTCCTGGCGGGCGCGCACCATGAGCTCGACAGCCTCGTCGAGGTCGTCGGTGAGCACCATCATGTCGAGGTCGGCCTGGGAGATCTTGCCGTCGGCCAGCACGGTGTCGCGCAGCCAGCCGAGCAGTCCCGACCAGTAGTCGACGCCGAGGAGCACGATCGGGAACTGCGTGACCTTGCGGGTCTGCACCAGCGTGAGCGCCTCGAAGAGCTCGTCCAGGGTGCCGAGCCCACCGGGCAGCACCACGAAGCCCTGGGCGTACTTGACGAACATGGTCTTGCGGGCGAAGAAGTAGCGGAAGTTGACCCCGACGTCGACCCAGTCGTTGAGGCCCGACTCGAAGGGCAGCTCGATGCCGAGGCCCACGCTGACCCCGCCGGCACCGCTCGCACCCTTGTTGGCGGCCTCCATGGCACCGGGCCCGCCGCCGGTCATCACGGCGAAGCCGGCCGCCACGAGCCGGCGTCCGAGCTCCTCGCCGAGGGCGTACGACGGGTGCTCGGCCGGGGTGCGCGCCGAGCCGAAGACCGCGACGGTGGGCCCGAGCTCGGCGAGCGCGCCGAAGCCCTCCACGAACTCCGCCTGGATGCGCAGCACCCGCCACGGGTCGGTGTGCACCCAGTCCGCGGACCCGCCGGAGTCGAGCAGCCGCTGGTCGGTGGTGGTGCCGTCGACCTGGTCGCGCCGCTGCACCACCGGTCCCTTGAACTTGTACCTCACTGCGCTCCCCCCTGCAGCCACGTCGCCAGCTGCTGCTCGCAGCGCACGACGTCGGCGACCGGCACGTGCTCCTCCTGCGTGTGGGCCAGCAGCGGGTCGCCGGGCCCGAAGTTGACCGCCGGCACGCCGAGGGCGGAGAAGCGGGCCACGTCGGTCCAGCCGAACTTCGGGGCGACGACGCCGCCGACCGCCGCCACGAACGCTCGCGCGGCGGGGCGGTCGAGCCCCGGCAGGGCGCCCGGCGCGGTGTCGGTGAGGGTGACGTCGAAGCCGGCGAACACCTCGCGCACGTGCGCCTCGGCCTCGGCCTCGGAGCGGTCGGGGGCGAAGCGGTGGTTGACCTCGACCACGCACTCGTCGGGCACGACGTTGCCGGCCACGCCGCCACGCACCGCGACGGCGTTGAGCCCCTCGTGGTACTCCAGCCCGTCGATCACCGGGCGCCGCGGCTCGTAGGCGGTCAACCGGGCCAGCACCTCGCCGGCGGCGTGGATCGCGTTGACGCCGCGCCAGCTGCGCGCGGAGTGCGCCCGGGCCCCGGTGGTGCGCACGTCGACGCGCAGGGTGCCCTGGCAGCCCGCCTCCACCGAGGCGTTCGACGGCTCCATCAGGATCGCGAAGTCGCCAGCCATCAGGTCGGGGTCGGAGGCGCCGAGCAGCTCGAGGCCGTTGAAGCGGGCGTCGATCTCCTCGGCCTCGTAGAGGATGTAGGTGACGTCGCGCACCGGCGCCGTCACGGTGGCCGCGAGCCGCAGGATCACCGCGTCGCCGCCCTTCATGTCGCAGGTGCCGAGCCCGTGGAGCAGTCCGGCGTCCGCGTCGAGGCGGCTGGGGAAGTTGTCGTTGACCGGGACCGTGTCGAGGTGGCCGGCGATCACCACGCGCTCGGCGCGTCCGAGGTCGGTGCGCGCCACCACGGTGTTGCCGCGCCGCACGACGCTGAGGTGGGCCAGGCCCGACAGGGCGGTCTCCACCGCGTCGGCGATGGCCTGCTCGCCGCGGCTCACCGACTCGATGTCGCACAGCTGCCGGGTGAGGGTGACGACGTCGGCACCCAGGTCGAGGGAGGGGGTGGTCGGCATGCGGTCAGTCAACCAGCCGCCGCGGCGCTGCGGCCGGGACGTCGCCCGGGGCGTCGCGCCCAGCTCGTCGCGCCGACTTGACTTACAGCGTAAGTCGCCCTCACCGTTGCGCTTCCGCCCAACCAGGACGGATCCGACGAAAGCAGGCTGACCATGAGCACACCTCACCCCTCGGGCACGGACGACCGCGACCACCGCGACGACCACGCCCACCAGGACCACCAGGACCACCAGGACCACCAGGACCACCAGGACCACCAGGACCACACCACCCGCACCCGCAAGGACGTGCTCGAGCGCGAGAAGGAGCGCTTCGGCGGCGTCAAGCCGTTCGTCGCCTTCTTCGGCTGGCTCACCGCCACCGGCGTGGCCGTCCTGCTGACGGCGCTCGTCGCCGCGCTGGGCGCCGGGGTCGGCCTCGTCTCGAGCGCCTCCGAGGTGGCCAACAGCGTCGGCGCCGGTGGCCTGAGCTCGGAGGAGATCGGCTGGGGCGGCGTCGTGCTGGTGCTGGTCGTCGTGTTCCTGGCCTACCTGTGCGGCGGCTACGTCGCCGGCCGGATGGCCCGCTTCGACGGCGCCAAGCAGGGCATCGCGGTGTGGGCCTGGGCCGTCGTCGTCGCGGTCGTCGTGGCGGTGCTCGGTGCCGTGGCCGGCTCGCAGTACGACGTGCTCGGCGAGGTCAACGCCTTCCCGCGCATCCCGGTCGACGCCGGCGACCTGACGGTGCAGGCCGTGGTCGTGCTCGTCGGTGTCGCGGTGGCCAGCCTGGTCGGCGCCGTGCTCGGCGGCATCGCCGGCATGGGCTTCCACCGCCGCGTGGACCGCGTCGGCCTGGGTCGCTGAGCGACCCGGTGGAACCCGAGCGCCACCCCGGCGTCGGGCCCGGTGCCCGGGCCGCTCTCAGCGGCCCGGGCACCGGTGCGCGCGGGTACCTGGTTACGGTGGAGGTCCCCCCTCCCCAGGAGTCCCGATGACCGCCCCCACCGAGCCGGTGCTCCCCGACGCCGATGCGGCACTCGTCGCCGGCGAGGAGCCGCCGTCCGCGAGGGTGCGCCTCGACCGCGGCCGCATCGTGGGCGAGGCCCTGATGCTGCTCGACGAGATCGGGCCGGCCGGGCTGTCGATGCGCCGCCTCGGCAAGCGCCTCGGCGTCGAGGCCATGTCCCTCTACCGCTACGTCCCCGGGAAGGAGGACCTCCTGGACGCCATCGTCGACTCCCTCATCAGCAGCATGTACGCCGACGACGAGGTGCTGGACAGCCCCACCGACGGCTGGCAGGACTTCCTGCAGCGCCTGGCCCACGGGGTGCGTCGCGTCGCGCTGTCCCACCCGAAGGCCTTCCCCCTGGTCGCGTCGCGCCCGCCCGAGGCACCCTGGCTGCGCCCGCCGCTGCGCAGCCTCGACTGGGTCGAGTCGTTCCTGGCCGGGCTGGTCTCCGAGGGCTTCAGCGACGACGCCGCGGTCGCCGCCTACCGCGCGTTCACCAGCTTCCTGCTGGGCAACCTGCTGCTCGAGGTGGCGACCCACGGCGCCGACCTCGGCCCCCTGGACGTCCTCGACGACGGCGCCGAGGACGTCGTGGCGCTGCACGACCACCCGACGGTGGCCCGGCTGAAGCCCGAGCTGGCCCAGGACCACGCCGCGCACGAGTTCGAGGAGGCGCTCGAGCAGCTCCTCGACCGCATCGCGCTGATGCGCGTCGAGATGGCCGACTGAGCCCGGCCTCAGGCGGGGGCGAAGACGCAGAACTCGTTGCCCTCGGGATCGGCCAGCACGGTCCACCCCTCGGTGTCCCACAGTCGGGTGGCCCCGTGGTCGAGCAGCTCGTCGACGCGTCCCTCGACGTCCCAGTGCACCCGGTTCGGGACGGTGCGCGGCTCGGGGACGGGCGCGAAGTCGAGCGTCATCCGCTCGTCGACGGCCACCCGCTCCAGGGTCGGCTGGTCCTCGTACTGGGTCACCGGCTCCGCGCCGAGCACCTCGCCCCACCAGGCCGCCTGGGCGACCGGGTCGGCGCAGTCGACCACGACCCCGTGCAGCCGGTACGCCGGGAGCGCGTCGGGCGTGCGCACGAAGGCACAGAACTCGTTCCCCTCGGGGTCGGCCATCACGGTCCACCCGAAGCCGCTCTCCTCGGCGGGCAGCAGCACCCGCGCGCCGAGGGCCACCAGGTCGTCGACGGAGGCGGTGTCGACGTCGAGGTGGAGCCGGTTCTTCACCGTGTGGGGCCGGTCGACGGCGTTGACCCACACGGTGTGGCGCGGGGTCGGGCCGACCAGGTGCCGGTGGGTGAGGCCGCCGGCCTCGTGCAGGCCGCTCACCCCCGCCCAGAAGCGCGACTGGGCGGCGACGTCGACGGCGTCGACGCACAGGTCCTTCCACGTGGCCATCGGCATGGCGCCACCCTGGCACGACCCGCCGACGGTCGTCACCAGGGTGGCGCCCCGTCCTCAGGCCCGGGTGACCCGCACCTGCGCCTTCTCGCCCTCGCCGACGGTGACCGCGGCGGCGCCGTCGAGGCTGTCGTCGAGGCTGGCCACGACCTCCAGCGAGGTCGCCAGGGTCTCCCCGGTGACCAGGTCGGCGTGGGTGCGCGCGGCGGCGCGCACGGCCTCGCCACCCGCGACCTGCAGCGCGATGCGGTCGGAGACCTCCAGGCCGGCGTCGCGGCGGGCCTGCTGCACCGCGCGCACGAGGTCGCGGGCGAGGCCCTCGGCCGCCAGCTCGGCGGTGACCGCGGTGTCGAGCACCACGAAGCCACCGCCCGGCAGCAGCCCCACGGCGGTGGTGTCGTCGGCCGCGCCGGCCACGGTCTCCAGGGTGTACTCGCCCTCCACGAGCGCCAGCCCGCCCGCGGTGACGGTGCCGTCGTCGGCCACCGACCAGTCGCCCGACTTCGAGCCCTTGATCGCCACCTGCACCTCACGGCCCAGCCGCGGCCCGGCGGCCCGGGCGTTGACGGTGAGCTTCTGCGACACGCCGTAGGAGGCCGCCTCGGGCGCGTCGACGGCCAGCAGCCGCAGGTCCTTGACGTTCACCTCGTCGGCGACGATGGTCCCGAAGCCGGCCAGCGCGTCGGGGTCGGCGACGACGACGGTGAGCCCGGCCAGCGGCAGCCGGTTGCGCAGCTGGCCGGCCTTGCGCAGCGCGGAGGTGGCCGAGCAGATCTCCCGCACCTGGTCCATCGCCGTGACCAGGGCGTCGTCGGCCGGCAGCTCGTCGGCGTCGGGCCAGTCGGTCAGGTGCACCGAGCGCTCACCGGTCAGCCCGCGCCACACCTCCTCCGTGGTCAGCGGCAGCAGCGGCGCGGTGACCCGGCAGACGACCTCGAGCACCGTCCACAGGGTGTCGAAGGCCTCGGCGGAGGCGTCCCAGAAGCGCTCGCGCGAGCGGCGGATGTACCAGTTGGTGAGCACGTCGAGGAACGACCGGGTGATGTCGCAGGCCTCGGCGACGGCGTACTCGTCGAGCGCGGCGGTCATCTGCTCGACGTACTGCCGGGTCTTGGCCAGCAGGTAGCGGTCGAGGGGGTCGCTCGACGTGGTCGAGCGCACGGCGGCGTGGCCGCCGTCGCCGGCGGCGTTGGCGTAGAGCTGGAAGAAGTACCAGCTGTTCCACAGCGGCATCATCACCTGGCGCACGGAGTCGCGGATGCCCTGCTCGGTGACGACCAGGTTGCCGCCGCGCAGGATCGGGCTCGACATGAGGAACCAGCGCATCGCGTCGGCGCCGTCGCGGTCGAAGACCTCGCGCACGTCGGGGTAGTTGCGCAGCGACTTGCTCATCTTGTTGCCGTCGGAGCCGAGCACGATGCCGTGGCTGACGCACGCGGAGAACGCCGGCTTGTCGAACAGCGCGGTGGCCAGCACGTGCAGCGTGTAGAACCAGCCGCGGGTCTGGCCGATGTACTCCACGATGAAGTCGCCCGGGAAGTGCCCCTTGGTCGCGGCGGTGCCGTCGAACCAGTCGGCGTTCTCGAACGGGTAGTGCACCTGGGCGTAGCTCATCGAGCCCGAGTCGAACCACACGTCGAGCACGTCGGTGACGCGCCGCATCGTCGAGCGCTCGCCCTC
Source organism: Nocardioides sp. FY1077 (assembly GCF_058681775.1). Classification (NCBI taxonomy): domain Bacteria; kingdom Bacillati; phylum Actinomycetota; class Actinomycetes; order Propionibacteriales; family Nocardioidaceae; genus Nocardioides; species Nocardioides sp. FY1077. The sequence continues at coordinate 716,398 of NZ_JBZWDB010000003.1, forward strand.
CGGGCGCGGGTCGTCGGGGTTGGGGCGGGTGAGGTCGTCGACGTAGGGCCGGTGCAGGTCGGGCTCGCCGTCCCGGCCCAGCGGCAGCCGGCCGAAGTCGCGCTCGATCTCGGCGAACGAGCCGTAGACGTCGGTGCGGGGGTAGGCCGGGTCGTCGCTCTTCCACACCGGCACCGGGGAGCCCCAGAAGCGGTTGCGGGTGATCGACCAGTCGCGGGCGTTCTCCAGCCACCTGCCGAACTGGCCGTCCTGGATGTGCTCGGGCACCCAGCGGATCTGCTGGTTGAGCTCGAGCATCCGGTCCTTGACCGCGGTGACCTCGACGAACCACGACGAGACGCCCTTGTAGATGAGGGGCTCGCGGCAGCGCCAGCAGTGCGGGTAGGAGTGGTCGTAGGTCTCGCGGCGCAGCAGCACCGTGCCGGGGGTGACGGCGCCGGTGGGCTCCCCGTCGCCGCGGGTCGCGGCCCGGAGGTGGTCGATGACGTGCGGGTTGGCGTCGAAGACCTGCATGCCGGCGTACTCCGTGACCGGTGCGGTGAACCGCCCGTCCTTGCCCACCGGCATCACCGCCTCGATGCCCTCGCGGTCGGTGACCTCCTTGTCGACCTCACCGAAGGCGCCGGCGGTGTGCACCACGCCGGTGCCGTCGGTGGTGGTGACGGCGTCGTCGGCGGCGACCACGCGGAAGGCGTTGGTGTGCCCGGCGTAGTAGGAGAACGGCGGGTCGTAGGTGAGGCCGACGAGGTCGGCGCCCCGGTAGCGACCCACGACCTCGGGGTCCTCGCCCAGCTCGCGGGCGTAAGCCGGCAGCCGCGCCTCGGCGAGCAGGTAGCGGGCGGTCCGGTCGGTGCCGGGCACGGGCGCCTCGACGACGACGTAGTCGATGTCGGAGCCGACCATCACCGCGAGGTTGGACGGCAGGGTCCACGGCGTGGTGGTCCAGATCAGCACCTTCACGCCCGCGAGCTCGTCGTCGGGGCCGCGCCCGTGCAGCGGGTAGCCGACGGTGACGGCGGGGTCCTGACGGTTCTGGTAGACGTCGTCGTCCATCCGCAGCTCGTGGTTCGACAGCGGCGTCTCGTCGTTCCAGCAGTAGGGCAGCACGCGGAAGCCCTCGTAGACCAGGCCCTTGTCGTGCAGGCTCTTGAAGGCCCAGATCACCGACTCCATGTAGTCGGGGTTCATCGTGCGGTAGTCGTTGTCGAAGTCGACCCACCGTGCCTGGCGGGTGACGTAGTCGCGCCACTCGCCGGTGTAGGTCATCACCGAGGCGCGACACGCCTCGTTGAAGGCGTCGATGCCCATCTCGACGATCTCGTCTGTGGTCTTGATGCCGTTGAGGCGCATGGCCTCGAGCTCGGCGGGCAGGCCGTGGGTGTCCCAGCCGAAGCGCCGCTCGACGCGCTTGCCGCGCATCGTCTGGTAGCGCGGCACCAGGTCCTTGACGTAGCCGGTGAGCAGGTGGCCGTAGTGCGGCAGGCCGTTGGCGAACGGCGGACCGTCGTAGAACACGAACTCACCCGACCCGTCGGGCCCGGCCTCGCGCTGGTCGATGCTGGCCTGGAACGTCCCGTCGGCGGCCCAGTAGGCCAGCACACGCTCCTCGATCTCGGGGAAGCGCGGGGCGGAGGGGACGGCCTGGTGGCCGGTGGTGGAGACCTGGGGATAGGTCATCGGAGCGCTCCTGCGGGACGTCGGGTCGTGGGCCGGCCACGAGGACGACTCCCTGCCGGGGACCGCGGTACCACCTCGCTTGCCCGCTCCCCCGGTGGTGCGGGGCGCGAACCGCTCGATCACGGCTGTGACGGGCCTACCCGTCCGGGTCTAGTGAGGCCCGTGGTGCCGGGGCCCGTTCTTCCGGAGGCTCGCCGCTGATGACGGCTCGAACGCCTGTGGCCCCAGCGTAGCCAGCAGCGGGGGTGCCGGGCCAGCCAGGTGGGTGCGCCGACCGGCACCCCCCGCCGCCGGTGCGGCGAGGGGTGCCGGGACGAGGTGGGTCAGCGGGTGAAGCTGGACGGCACCACCGTGGGCTTGACGGTGCCGTAGAGCCACTGCTCGAAGTACGTCTCGAGCAGCGCCAGCCGCTCGCCGGTGAAGCCGCTGCGCTCGGTGGCGTAGGCGATGAACTCGCGCGTCGAGATGTTGTCGGCGGCGAAGTCGACCTGCAGGTCGCGGGCGAACTCGCGGAACGCACGGTCGCCCACGATCTGGCGGTAGCCCTCGATGGTCATGCCGCCGCGCACGTAGGTGGGGAAGTTGGCGAACAGGTTCTCCGGGTCGCCGTCGAGCGCGGCCGGGGCGATGCTCCAGTCGGTGGCGGGGTTGTCGTAGCGCGTCTGGAACTGCTGCGCCGGGCTGGTGGTGCCGCCGTTCTCCTCGTAGGTCCAGGCCCAGGTGGCCCACTGCGCCCAGCCCTCGTTGAACCAGATGTCGCTCCACGTCTGCAGGGTGACGTTGTTGCCGAACCACTGGTGCGCGAGCTCGTGGAGGTGGGTGCCGACGCCGACGTTCAAGGTGGCGTAGTGCGGCTTCGACTGCACCTCGAGGGCGTAGCCGACGCCGGTGGTGCGGTCGACGACCGCGCCGGTGGAGTCGAGGGGGTAGGAGCCGAACTCGCCGGCCAGCCAGTTCACCATCCCCTGCGTGCGACGCAGGGAGGTGTCGATCGCCAGGCTCTGCGCGGGGGTCGCGGTGAGGTCGACGGCGTTGAAGAACGGCAGGTCGCGCATCGCGACCTGCTCGCGCACCGTGCCCTCCGAGACCCGGAAGTCACCCACCGTGGCCGTGGTGAGGTAGGGCGCCGTCGGGCTGTCCTCGCTCCAGCTCCACGTGACGGTGCCGTCGGGGTTGGTGGCCACGGGCGCGGTCTGCTCACCGATGCCGATGGCCACCTTGCCGGCGGGCACGGTGATCGTGGTGTCGAACGACGCTTTGTCGGCGGGGTGGTTGTTGACGGGGAACCAGCTCTGCGCGCCGTTGGGCTCGTTGACGACGAACGCCCCGTCGCAGGTCGCGGTGCCGGTGGTGGCCGGGGTGTAGCACGCCGGGATCCAGCCCTCGAACGACTCGTCGACGTCGACGACCTTCTGCGGGGTGCCGGTGTAGGACACCGCCACGGTGAACTCCTCCCCCGCGGGCAGCGGCGTGGCGGGCACGACGACGAGCTTGGTGAGCTGGGTGACGGCCGCGGGGTCGCCCAGGGTCTCGGTGTCGGCGTAGGAGAACTGCGCGGGCTCGCCGTCGACCAGCACCTCGGCGACGTCGAAGCGCTGGAAGTCGAGACTGAGCTCGGAGAGGCCCTGGGTGGCGGTGGCCGTCATCGTGGTGGTGGTGCCGTCGAGGAACGCCTGGCCCTGCGGGGTGCCGTCACCGGGGGTGAACGAGAGCTCGACGTCGTAGTGCTCAGCGTCGTAGCCGCCGTTGCCGACCTGCGGGAACAGCGGGTCGCCCACGGTGCGCGCGCCCGGGGCGTAGGCGACCACGTCGGTGGTGCGGCGGGCCACCTCGCAGCGCTGCGCCCCGCTCAGGCCGCGGCGCTTCACGCAGGCCACCACGTGGTAGGTGCCGGCGGTGACCCCGTCGGGCACGGCGCCGGAGACCGGGATCCGCTTGCCGGTGCGCTTGGCCAGGCGCAGCGGGGCACGTCCGAGGAGGTGCTCGCCGGGGCGGGCCTCGTCGTCGGTGCTGAGGTAGACCCGGACGCTGCCGTCGGTGGGGCGGCTGCCCACGTTGCGCACCCGCACCGAGGTGTCGACCGCCTGGCCCTCGCTGACGCTGGCGGGCAGGGCGACCAGGCTGACCACGGTGAGGTCGGGGCGGGCGGCGGCCGCGCTCGCGGGGGCCGCGAGGAGACCGGCGGTCACCGCGCCGGTCGCGAGGGCGACGGCGGTGACCACGCCGGCTCGGCGGGCGGTGCTGAGCGTGGAACTGGTGGTGGTGCGGGAGGCACGGGGCGGCACGAGGGGGTCCCTTCGACGGCGGGGACCACGCCCCCGGGTGCTCGGACGCTAACCCGCGCCGCCGGCACCTGGACCCCGTACGGCGCAACCGCAACCACTTCGCGACCTCCCGGTCACCTGCGGTGCCGGCCAGGGGGGAGGGCCCGCGCGCCGGCGGGTCAGGGCCCGACGGTGAGCGCGACCTCCACGACGTCGCCCACCTCGACGCCCTCGGCGCGGCGTGCGGCGACCTTCAGCGGCACGACGTACCCGCCGTCCTTGGGCCACAGCGACGTCGTCCAGGTGGTGGTGCCGAGGCGCACGGTCACCGGCACCATCCCCCAGCCGTAGGTGACCGCGGCGCCGACGTCGGCGACCACCGCGCAGTCGTCGGGGGGCACGCTCACGAAGACGTACGGCGCCGGCCCGCGCCACGACCACACCTCGCCGGCGAAGGTCAGCTCCACGCCGCGAGCATAGGACGGCCCGGGCCTCCGGGTCAGCCCTCGTGGGCCCACCACCCGACCACCACCCGACCACCCCGGACCCGCCCGGCGGGGGCCTGGGCCGGCCCGCCCTAGGGTGGAGGCCGTGACCACTGCTCCCGCTGCCCCGACCCGTGCCTGGGCCCACGGCCTGGCCACCGTCACCACCACCGGCACCGTGCTCGACGTGTGGTTCCCCTCCCCCGCGCTGGGCGCGGCCCCCGACGGCGCCGAGGCCCCCTCGGAGCTGTCCGACCTCGTCGGCAGCGACCACGCCCGCGGCGTGCGCCGCGAGCTGCGGCTCGTGGAGGTCGACGACCTGCAGGCCGCCCCGACGTCCACCGAGGACGTGTGGCTGCGCCTCCACCTGCTGTCCTCGCGGCTGGTGCGCCCCCACGACATCTCGATGCAGGGGGTCTTCGGGCTGCTGACCAACGTGGTGTGGACCTCCGCCGGCCCGTGCGCGGTGGAGGGCTTCGAGCTCACCCGCGCCCGGCTGAAGACCCACGGCCAGCACGTCACGGTGCACGGCGTCGACAAGTTCCCGCGGCTGGTCGACTACGTCGTGCCGAGCGGCGTGCGCATCGCCGACGCCGACCGCGTGCGCCTCGGCGCCCATCTCGCCGAGGGCACCACCGTCATGCACGAGGGCTTCGTGAACTTCAACGCCGGCACGCTCGGCGCCAGCATGGTGGAGGGCCGCATCTCCGCCGGCGTCGTGGTCGGCGACGGCTCCGACATCGGTGGTGGCGCCTCCATCATGGGCACCCTGTCCGGCGGCGGCAGCCAGGTGATCTCGCTGGGCGAGCGCTGCCTGCTCGGCGCCAACGCCGGCATCGGCATCTCGCTCGGTGACGACTGCGTGGTCGAGGCCGGCTGCTACGTCACCGCTGGCACCAAGCTCACCGTCCTCGGCGAGGGCGAGCCCCGGGTCGCCAAGGCCGTCGAGCTCTCGGGCGCCAGCAACGTGCTGTTCCGCCGCAACTCCGTCACCGGCGCCGTCGAGGCGCTCCCCCGCACCGGCTCCGGCATCGCCCTCAACGCCGACCTGCACGCCAACTGAGTCCCCCTCGCCCGGTCGCCGGGGCCGGCCGCCGGGCGATTTCCCCGGCCGGCCGGGGAAACTGCCTCTGGGTGGCTGAAATTTCGGCCACCATGAGGCAGTGTCCCCGCTCGAGCGGGGAAACGGCCCGCCCCGCGACCCAGCCCACCCCGGCTCTCAGGGTGCTCTTGGGCGGGTCGACCAGACTGGCGACATGAAGACCACCGTGCTGACCACGGCGGTCACCGTGGCGGCGCTGGGGGTCGCGGGGGCCGTCGGGTACGGCGTCTACCGCGAGGTGGCGCCGGCCCTCGACGGGCGCGGCTGCGTGGTCGAGGTCGACGGCCGCAGCGTCGAGCTCACCGCCGAGCAGGCCGAGAACGCCTCGCTCATCGTGGCGACCGCCGTACGCCGGGGGCTGCCGGCGCGGGCGGCGTCGATCGCCATCGCGACCGCCTACCAGGAGTCGAAGATCGTCAACCTCGACGGTGGCGACCGCGACTCGCGCGGGCTGTTCCAGCAGCGCCCGTCGCAGGGCTGGGGAACCGCGGCGCAGGTGCAGGACCCCACCTACGCGACCAACGCCTTCTACGACGAGCTCGTCGAGGTCGAGGGCTACGAGTCGATGGAGGTCACCGTGGCCGCGCAGGCGGTGCAGCGCTCGGCCTACCCCGACGCCTACGCCGACCACGAGGCCGACGCCCGCGTCGTCGCCTCCGCGCTCACCGGCAGCTCCCCGGCCGCGTTCACCTGCGAGGTCGACGACGACGTCGAGGAGGAGCCCGACGCGCTCCTCGACGTCGGCCTCACCGCCCGCGCCGACGCCGTGCGCCGCGACGTGGTGTCGGTCTTCGGGCGCCAGTCGCTGGGCGGCTACGCCCCCGGCGGGGTGTCCAGCGGCCACATGGAGGGCTCGGCCCACTACGACGGCCGCGCCGTCGACGTGTTCTTCCGACCCGTGTCGCCGGCGAGCCGCACCCGCGGCTGGGCGGTCGCGCAGTACCTGGTGGCCCACGCCGAGCGCCTCGATGTCACCACCGTCATCTTCGACGACACGATCTGGACCGCACGCCGCTCCGACGAGGGCTGGCGCGACTACTCCGTCGACACCTCCGGCGTCGCCCCCGAGACCGCGGCGGTGCTCGAGCACCGCGACCACGTGCACGTCGACGTCGCCGACTGACCGCCGACTGACCGCCGACCGACCGCAGGCGGCGGCCAGCGGTCGGTCGGCGGGCGCGGCTCAGCCGGGGTCGCGCAGCACCCACCGCACCGGCGTGGGCGGGTCGGGCCGGTAGCAGCAGTAGGTGCCGGTGCGCACGGTGCGGTCGAGGTGGGCCCCGAGCTCGGGTTGCTGCTCGGTGAGGCGGCGCAGGGCGTAGCGCACCGAGCGGGCGACGCTGGTGCGGGCCCGCTCGGTGCTGCTCCCGGTGGTGCGCGCGCGGCCGCCGAGCCCCACCGCGGAGGCCAGCTCGGCGACCAGGTAGTCGCGGTCGCGCTGGGCCAGCGCCACCCGTCCGAGGTCGCCGTCGCGGGTCGCGTCCTCGATGTCCTCCTCCACCTCGCGCAGGCGCCGGGCGTACGCCGCGCGGGCCTGCTCGTCGATCACCGCCAGGCCCGCGTCGGGCCCGCGGCCGACCCGCGCTCCACCCCCGGCCGGCCCGAGGTCGTCCGCGGCGGCTCGGGGACGGGCGCCGGGCAGCGCGTGGTGCTCGACCCCCACCAGGTCGAGCACGTGCAGCTCGCGCCCGGGGTCGCCCAGCAGCCGCTCGACGTAGCGCAGTCCGACCAGGTCGGGCACGGTGACCTCGCCTCCGGCGAGCCCGACCAGGCGGGTCGCCCCGCGCCGGGCGAACGACGCGGTGAGCGCCCGTGTCGGCGCAGGGCCCGCAGGCCGCGTCGGCGTCCCGAGCAGCCGCGCCACCTCGGCGGCCCGGAGCACCGCGCCGTACGCCGCCAGCGCGGCGTGGGCCGCCCGCCACTCCAGTCGGGCGCGGTCGGGGTGCCCGGAGGCCACGTGGGCGTGGCCGAGCACCACCCGCGCGCAGGCGCTCTCGTAGGGCGCCCCCATCTCGGTCCAGGCCGCCACCGCCTCGTCGGCGGCCTCGACCGCGGTGCCCGGCCCCCCGGCACCGCCCTCCAGCAGGGCGGCCCGCGCCTCGGCGAGGCGCGCACCGGCGCGCAGCCCCGGACCGGGGTAGGCGCGAGCGACCACGGCCAGGGCGTCGGCGGCCCGGCGCGCCGTCACCGCGTCACCGGCCGCGGCGGCGATCTCGGCCTGGGCCTCCAGCATCGGCGCCGTGCGCAGGGCGGTGAAGGGCGGACGCTCCTTCGACGGCATCTCGACGGGGTGCGCGATCGCCTCCGCGACCAGGGCGGCCGCGGTGTCGACGTCGCCCTGGGCCAGGCGCACCAGCGCGAGCCCCGGGTAGGGGCACCACGCGTGCCGGTGGGCCTCGAGGTACGCCTCCTCGGCGCCCACCAGGTCGCCCTTGCGCAGGCGGACGTTGCCGAGCTCGGCCAGCGGCCAGCCGAACTCGCGCCGCATCCAGGGGCGCAGGTCGGCGCACGCGGCCAGCGCCTCCTCCTCGGCGCGGTCGCACGGGCCGGTGACCCGCAGGATCTCGGCGCGGTGCACGCGGCAGCGGCCGTGGATGCCGCCGACGGCGTTGCCGCGGCCCCAGGCCTCCATCACGTCGGTCCACTCGCGAGCCCGGTCGTGGCGCCCCAGCCACTGCGCGGCGCAGACGAGCTCGCAGTACATCATCCCGGTCGTCAGGGGGTCGACGTCGCCGTTCATCAGCTCCACCGCGACGTCGTCGAGCAGCGCCAGCCCCTCCTCCACCTCCCCGTCGGCGATGCGCAGCCGCGCCAGGGCCGTGCGGCCGATGACGACGGCGGGCACGACGCCGAGGCGGCCGCCGAGCTCGACGGCCCGCTCTGCGTGCCGACGCGAGCCCTCGGCGTCGCCGCACATGAACCGCTCGTAGCAGCGGGTGAGCGCCACCAGCGCGTGCGCCGGCGCCTCGGCGAGGTCGTCGCCGACCGGGGCCTCCAGCAGCCGCTCGGAGCGCCGCAGCCAGCCGCGCACCGGCGCCATCAGCCCGGTGTCCATCATCAGGTACATCGCGATCATCGCCGCGGCCCACGCCGCGTCGGTGCGGTCCCCCGTCGCCTCGGCCAGCGCGAACCGGTCCTCCCACGCCCCGACCGCGCCCTCGAGGTCGCCCGTGGCGTACGCCGCCTGCGCCCGCACCTCCAGACCGGCCGCGGTCGCGGCCGCCGCCGGTGCCCGCGCGAGCTCCTCGAGCGCGCAGGGCCAGTCACCGCGCTCGAGAGCCGCCCGTGCGGCGTGGAGACCGCTCACTGTCGCAGTGTGACACCGATTGTCACGCCGAGAGGGTGACAGCAACCCCTGCGGAAGGACCCGCCATGCACCTGCCCCTGCACGACATCCCCGTCAAGATCGACGTCCCGGGCGCCGTCGCCCGTCAGCTCCCCGACTTCGGCGAGGCCAGCGGAACGCTGGGCGCGGAGTACTTCAGCCTGGGCGCCGGCACCGACATCGCCCCGCTGCTGCAGGGCCTCGAGGGCGACTCCTGCCACTCCCCCCACTGGGGCCACCTGGTCTCCGGCACCGTGGTGGTCAGCTACCGCGACGGCACCAGCGAGACCTGCCGCGGCGGCGAGGTCTTCCACTGGCCCGCAGGCCACACCGTGCGGGTGGAGGACGACGCCGAGATCGTCCTGTTCAGCCCGCAGGTCGAGCACCTGGCGGTGATGGAGCACATGCTGCGCGGCCTCGCCCGGGCCTGACCTCGGACGCCGACACCGCCCGCCGGCGTGCTGCCGGCGTGCCGCGGCGGGCTGCGGCGGGCGGGTCAGCGGGCGGTCAGGCGCTCCACGGCGGCGTCGACCCGCTCGTCGGTGGCGGTGAAGGCGACCCGCACGTGGCGGGAGCCGGCTGCGCCGTAGAAGGCGCCGGGCGCGACGAGCACGCCGCGCTCGGCCAGCCAGGAGACGGTGGTCCAGCAGTCCTCGTCGCGGGTCGCCCACAGGTAGAGCGACGCCTCGGAGTGGTCGATGCGGAAGCCCGCCACCTGCAGGGCCTCGCGCAGCCGGGCGCGCCGGGCGGCGTACACGGCGTGCTGGGCGACGACGTGGGCGTCGTCGTCGAGGGCGGCGGCCATCGCGGCCTGCACCGGGCCGGGCACCATCAGCCCGAGGTTCTTGCGCACCGCGAGCAGCTCGGCGACCACCGCTGCGTCACCGGCGACGAACGCCGCACGGTAGCCGGCCAGGTTGGAGCGCTTCGAGAGCGAGTGCACCGCGAGCAGGCCCTCGGTGGAGCCCCCGCAGACGTCGGGGTGGAGCACCGAGACGGGGCGGGCGTCCCAGGCGCACTCGAGGTAGCACTCGTCGGAGACGAGCAGCGTGCCGCGCTCGCGGCACCACGCCACGACCTTGCGCAGGTGCTCGGGCGGGAGCACCCGGCCCGAGGGGTTGGCCGGCGAGTTCAGCCACAGCAGCGCCGGCACCTCGGGGCCCAGCGAGGTCAGCGAGTCGGTGGCCACCGCCCGGGCACCCGCGAGCGCGGCGCCCACCTCGTAGGTGGGGTAGGCCAGCTCGGGGTGGACGACCAGGTCGCCCGCACCGAGACCGAGGTGCGTCGGCATCGCGCCGATCAGCTCCTTCGAGCCGATCGCCGGCAGCACCTGGTGCAGGCCCAGCCCGGTCACGCCGTGACGGCGCGCCATCCAGTCGAGGGCGGCCTGGCGGGTGCGCTCGAGGCCGATCGTCGTGGGGTAGCCCGGGGAGTCGGACGCCTCGGCGAGGGCGCGGCGCACGACGTCGGGCGTGGGGTCCACCGGCGTGCCGATCGACAGGTCGACGACACCGCCGGGGTGGGCGCGCGCCCGCGCCGCGTGGGTGGTGAGCGCGTCCCACGGGAAGTCGGGCAGGCGGGCGGAGACGGTGCCCCGCGCGCCGGACCCGGCGGCGGGGCTCAGGATTCCTGGTTCTGCGGCGGGAGGGCGGCCACGTACGGGTGGTCGAGGTCGATCACACCCATCTTCGCGGCGCCGCCGGGCGAGCCCAGGTCGTCGAAGAACTTCACGTTGGCGTCGTAGTAGTCCTTCCACTCCTCCGGGGTGTCGTCCTCGTAGAAGATCGCCTCGACCGGGCAGACCGGCTCGCACGCGCCGCAGTCGACGCACTCGTCGGGGTGGATGTAGAGCATCCGCTTGCCCTCGTAGATGCAGTCGACGGGGCACTCGTCCACACACGCGCGGTCCTTGACGTCGACGCACGGCTGGGCGATGACGTAGGTCATCAGGATCCTCCTGGGACTGCAGGTCCAGGCCGGGGGCCTGGGGGTGGTTGACTCCGACAGCCTAGTATCCCGGCGTGTCCGACGACCCCGCAGCCCACCGTCTGGGCCCCCACGTCGTCGGCACCCGCGTCGTGGTGCGCCGGGTGCTGCGCGGGCGCTCCGGGCCCACCGGGGGGCCAGCCCTCACCGACGTCCTCGGCACCTGCACGGCCTGGACCGCCACCACCTGCACCGTGCAGCCCGAGGACGGCCCGCCGGTGGTCGTCGAGCTGCGCGACCTGGTGTCGGGCAAGCCGGTGCCGCCGCGCCCCTCGGTGCGCCACCGGGTCTCGGCGCGCGCCGCGGAGGGCCGCACCCTCACGACGTTCCCCGACACCGAGCGCCACCCGCTCGGTGAGTGGGTGCTGCGCCACGACCCGCACCCCGCCGGGCGCCGCCACCGCCGCGCCGGCTCGTGCCTGGCGATGGGCGACCCCGGCCTCCCCCTCGCCGAGGCCGCGGCCGCGGTGGTCGACTTCTACGCCTCGCGCGGCCGTGACGTCCTCGCCCAGGTCGAGACCGACGGCGACGTCGAGACGGGCCTGCGCGCCCTGGGGTGGTCGCCGCTGCCCACCGGTGCGGTGGAGCACCGCCTGGGCTCGCTCGCCGCCGTACGCCGCCGGCGCCGCGGCGTGCGCCTCGGGGCGGGGCTCCAGGACGACCCGACCGCGACCGCCGCGCTGGTGACGCACGACGACGAGCGGGCCACCGCGGTCGTCGGCTCCCCCGGTGACCGGCTGGGCGAGGCCCACGGCGTGCTCGACGGTGACTGGCTCGGGCTGCACGGCATGCGGGTGGGCCCCGACCACCGCCGCCGCGGCCTCGCCGGGGCCCTGGTCGACGAGCTGCTCGAGTGGGGCGCCGAGCGCGGTGCCACCACGGTGTGGCTGCACGTGGAGGTGGACAACGCGCCGGCCCGGGCGTTCTACGACTCCCTCGCCCTGGCCGTGCACCACCACGCGCGCTACCTGGTGGCGCCGTCGGGCCTCACCTCGGGGGACGGCAGATGATGGTGTCGCTGGGGATGTAGTCGGTGTGGATCTTCTCCTCCCGCACCTGCTCCTGCTCCCCTGCGCGGCGGAAGTAGCGCCACACGTCGACCGAGAAGCCGGAGTAGCCGGTGTTCGGCAGGCAGTTCTCGGTGCTCAGCACCTGGGTGCCGGGGGCGGTGTAGGCGTAGCGCTCGCTGGTGCGGGTGGTGATGTCCCAGTAGTCGGTGGACCACATCGAGACCGTGAGCTCACCCTGCGACGACGGGGTGCTGGGGGTGAACTGGGTGTCGACGAGCACGCCGTGGGGCGTGTCGTTGCGGAACTGCAGGTCCACCGAGCCCCAGGCCACGGTGGCCTCGCGACCGACGGGGTAACGGTCGATGTAGACCGAGTGGGCCTTGTGCTCGACGTCCTCGAGGCCGGCGAAGAACGCGGCGTTGAAGGTGGTGGTGGCCATCTGGGAGACCCCGCCGCCGAGGTCCTCGACGAACACCCCGTCGCTGATGATGGTGCCGGTGGTGAAGCCGTTCTCGACCGTGCGCTCGCCGACGATGCCGTTGAGGGAGAACACCTCGTCGGGCACCAGCACGGTGCCGTCGACGATCTCCGCGGCCCGGCCGATGTTGACGTTGCGGTACTCCGCGTAGGGGAAGTACGTCGTGAACGTCGACACCTGCTCGCGGATGCCGAGGCGGCGCGCGTCGCGGGTGGTGACGTCGGGCTGCACGACCGTGCCGTCCACGTCGATCTCGCGCGCGCCGTCGGGCAGCGCCAGCACCTTGAGCAGCTGGTCGGCGACGGCCTCGGGCTCGAAGCCGAGGCCCGGTCGGCCCGGCACCACGCGGGGCCGGCCGTCGACGAGCTCCACCGTGGCGTCGACCGGCTCCTGGCTGCCGGTGGCGCCGCCCACCAGCTCGCCGAGGCGCCGGGCGTCGACGCGCGGCACCAGCTCGCCGTCCTCGGGCTCCATCGACAGGGCGCCCCGGAAGTCGGCCGGCTGCAGGCGCACCGGGGTGCCGTCGAAGCGCAGCAGCACCGAGGCGCTCACCGCGGGGTTGGCGAAGTCGTCGAGGGCGCGCTGCACGTCGCGGGCGTCGATGTCGGGGCGCACCGGCGTCGAGGCGAGGTCGACGGTGCGCGCGTCGCCCTGCTCGAGGTACGCCGCCACGAGCGCCTCCCGCGCGTCGTCGGCGTCGAGGGTGGCGCCCGGGCGGGGCGCGACGGTGCTGACGCCGCGGGGGCCGAAGGCCACCTCGCCGTCGACGGGGTCGCTGCCGGCGCGGGCGTCGAGGCGCTCCACCAGGGAGTCGAGGGCCTCGTCGTCGACCTCGACGACGGCGTCGAGGTCGTCGCCACCGGTGTAGTAGTCCCACAGCCGGCGCGGGTCCCAGGTGGCCTCGCCGCCCGCCGCCTCGACCGACGTCTGGTGGTCGACCGACAGCCCGGCGTCGGCGGGGCTCACCCGCAGCGGCTCGCCGCCGTCGACGCCCACGCGCAGCCAGCCGTCCTCGCGCTCGGCGAGGCCGCTCTCGAGGGCGGCCACCGCGTCGTCCTGGCTGCGTCCGCCGATGTCGACGCCGGCCACGGTGGTGCCGCGCGGCACGTTGTCACCCGCCGCGAGCGCCAGCGCGGCGTAGCCACCACCCGCGAGCGCGGCCAGCACGACCACGACGAGCGCGGCCACCTTGCCGCCGTTGCCGTCGCGGTCGGGGCGGGGCGGCTCGGCGTCGTCTCGCGGGTTCACCGGGCCATCCTAGGGACGGGCGGGCGCGCTGGCCGCCTCGACGCCGTCGGGAGCGGGACCGGGCCGCCCCCGCAGCAGCAGCGTCGTGACGTCGGCGACCAGCACGACCAGCACGCCCAGGCCGCAGGCCAGCAGCAGGTAGCCCCACCGGTCCTGGGCGACGACGTAGCTGCCGTCGGCCTGGGTCTGCAGGGCGTAGCCGACCAGTGCCGCCCAGCCCAGCGCCCACGCGGGGCGACCCCACCAGCGGCGCGGCAGGGCCAGCAGCGTCGCGACGACGGCCGGGACGGCGAGCAGCAGCCCCCACCACAGCGCGTGCACCGCCACCGTGGCGAGGCCGGTGAGCGCACCGAGCAGGAGCAGCACGAGCCCCGTCAGCGGGCCGGCCACCACCCCCGTCACCGGCCCCGTCACCGGCACCCCGTCCGCCCGCGCCGCACCCACCTCGGCCGCGCTCAGCCGTCGGTGGTGACGCCGGCGAACAGGTCGGTCTCGAGGCCGTCGTCGCCCACGGGGCCGAGCCGGCCCTTCACCAGGCGGTAGAACTCCAGGCCCCACGCGGCGCTGCCGACGTTGTTGGACAGCGCGAAGAACGGCCCGTCGGTGGTGATCTGGGTCGGGTAGGCCGTCAGCGCCGCCATCTTCTTCTCCACGTGGTCCTGGGCGTCGACGGCGCAGGAGAGATCGGCGTCGGGGGTGACGAAGTGCGGCAGCGGCCCGTCGGGGTCCATGCCCTCGAAGCTGGTGGTGTCGCCCGCGTCGCGCAGCGACCGGAGCCCGGCGCGCATCCGGCTCTCCGACATGGCGCCCCAGTAGATCTTCTCCACGTCCCAGGCCTCCCCGAGGTCACGGCGGTAGGACGGGACCGCGGCCAGCTGCGCGGCGTACATCGCGACGCGGTGGGCCTGGATGTGGTCGGGGTGGCCGTAGCCGCCGAACTCGTCGTAGGTGACCAGGACCTGCGGGCGCACCTCGCGCAGGACCTCGACCAGGAGCGTCGCGGCGGCGGTGAGGTCGGCGTTGGCGAAGGCGTTGTCGTGGACGTCGTCGGCAGCGATCGCGTAGCCGTCCTCGTGCCACTTCATGCCCGAGTCGCGGTAGTGCTGGAAGCCGCCGAGCCAGCGGTGGTCGGTGACGCCCAGCGCGGCGAGCGCGTCGGCGATCTCGCCACGGCGGTGCTCGCCGAGCCGGTCGTCCTTGTCGGCGGCGAGGTGCTCGAGCTCGGGCACCAGGATCTCGCCCATCTCACCGGCCGTGCAGGTCACCAGCGTGACCTGGCGGCCCTCGGCGACGTACTTGGCCATCGTGGCGCCCTGGCCGATGGACTCGTCGTCGGGATGGGCGTGGACGAGCAGCAGGCGGTGGCCGGCGGGGGTGGCGGTCATGGCGTGATCCTAGGGACGAGGTCGGACAGCGGGCGGTCGCTGCCCCAACACCTCAGCGCGGCCGTTTGATCCGCCGCGGCCGGTCGGGCAGCGGCAGGGGCGCGGCGGCACCGGCAGCCGGGGTCTGCGCGGCCGGGGACGACGGCGGCGCGGCGGCCGGCTCGTCGTCGAACCAGCCGTCGTGCTCGTCGGCCAGCACGTCGAGGACGAACGCGGGGGCGTCGCTGAGCACGGCCCAGGGCTGGTCCTCGTCGTCGTCCTCGCCGGCCAGCCGCTCGCGCACCACCTCGGCGTCGTAGCCGTCGGCGCGCAGCCGGCGCTCGACCGCGCGGGCGTCGTCGTCGGTGAACAGCACCACCCGGGCCCGGCGGGTGTCGGCGGCCCGCAGGACGTGGGTCAGCTCGGGCAGGAACGGCCGGTCGGGCTCGAGCCAGTCGAGGTCGGCGAGCTCGTCGGGGCCCACCCACACCAGCCGGTCGTGCTCGCGCGCCTCCGGCTCGCCGCGCACGACGCGGGCGGTCGCCACCCGCAGCGCGAGGGCGTCGCCCACCGGCACGCTGCCGCCGAGCCAGGCCACCACCTCCACCTCGCAGCCGAGCTCCTCGGCCACCTCGCGCTCCAGCGCGTCGGCGGGGGTCTCCCCCGGCTCGACCTTGCCGCCGGGCAGCTCCCAGCGGCCCGCGGCGGCGGGCGGCGCCGTACGACGGGCCGCGAGGACCCGACCGCCGCGCACGAGCGCGGCACCCACCACCAGCCGTCGTCCCGGGTCCTGGTCCACGCCCGGAGCCTAGGCGGTGACCTGGGTCGTGGTCGGCAGGGGCGGGTCGGGCAGGCTGGGGGCCATGGTGTCCCGGGGCGCAGGTCGCGCGACCCGGCCCGGGCGGTCCGCCGGCCGAGCGTCGGCCGGCACCGACGGGGAGCCGGCACGAGCCGTGCCCGTGCTCCCGGCGGCCGCGTTCGTGCTGGTGTGGTCCTCGGGCTACATCGCCGGCCCGCTCGGGGTGGCCGCGGTCGAGCCGATCAGCCTGCTCGGCATCCGGTTCGTGCTCGCCACCGCGCTGCTCGCCGCCTGGGCGCGCTGGCGTCGCGGGCCGCTGCGCCTGCCGCCCGGCGCGCTGTGGCGCCTGGCCGCGGTCGGGCTGACGATGAACGGCCTGCAGTTCGTGCTGATGTACCTCGCCTTCGACGTCGGCCTCGGCGCCACGCTCGGCGCGCTGATGCACTCGCTCTCGCCGGTGCTGACCGTGGTGCTCGCGGGCGTGCTGCTGCACGAGCCGGTCGGGCGGGTGCAGGTGGTGGGCCTGCTGGTCGGCGTGGCCGGGGTGCTGGTGATCCTGGGCCCCGACGTCGGCGAGGCCGGCGGTCCGCTCGGGGTCGCGCTCGCCGTGCTCAGCACCCTCAGCCTGTGCCTCGGCACCCTCGGCCAGCGCTGGACGGCGGGCACCGCCGCGGGCGCGATCGACCCGGTCTGGGCGGCCGTGGTGCAGTTCGGCGTCTGCGCCGTGCCGCTGGTGCTCCTCGGCCTGCTCGTCGAGGGCACCACGCCGGTGCACGACCCCGGGCGGGCCGTGCTGGTCGTGGTCTACCTCGCGGTGGTGAACTCGATCGTCGGGCTGCTCCTCCTCGGCGCGGTGGTGCGCCGCGGGGGTGCCGGCGCCTCGGCCAGCGTCTTCTTCCTGATGCCGCCGGTCACCGCGGTGATGGCCTGGCTGGCCTTCGGCGACACCCTCGACGTGCGCGAGCTGCTCGGCCTGGTCGTCACCGTCGTCGGCGTCGCCGTCGCCACCCGCTCCGCCGGCTCCGCGCGCGCTCGCCGCGCGACACCCCGTCCCGCCCCGCCCGACGAGACCGCCCACCGCCCCCCGGAGGACCTGTGACCGACCCCGCCCCCGACCTCTGGCTCACCCCCGGCCGCGACGCGGGCCCCGCCGTCGCCGCCCTCGCCGCGTCGTACGGCCCTGCCGTCGGCCTGGCCGGTCTGGTCGACGCCCTGCCCACGGCGGGACACCGCCTGCGGCGCCGGCTCGCCCCCGGCCTGGCCGCCCGCGAGGCCGTGACCTGGGAGGCCGCCGACCGGCGCGACCCGCGCTGGTGGCCCCAGGGCGTCACCTCGTCGGCCGACGCCCGGTTGGGCGAGCCCGCACCGGCGACGGGCCAGCGCCTGCTGCTGGTGAGCTGGTACGCCAAGGACCACGCCGGCTCGCGGGTCAGCGTGCTCGACCTCGACCGCCGGCGCTACGACCACGTGCTGCTCGTGCGCGCGCAGGCCGACGGGTCGTGGAAGCCGCTGGCCGTGCACGCCGGCGGCATCGCCTGGGTGGGCGACTGGCTCCACGTCGCAGCCACCGCCAAGGGGTTCTGGAGCGCCCGGGTCGACGACGTGGTGGAGGTGCCGCAGGCGCGCCGCGACGACACCTTCGGCCACCGGTGGGTGCTGCCGGTGCGCCGTGGTCACGCGGCCGGCTCGGGCGAGGGCACCACGCCACTGCGCTACTCCTTCCTCTCCGCGGCCGGCCCGGCCGCGGGCGCCGGGACCACCCTGGTGGCCGGGGAGTACGGACGCGGCGGGCAGACCCGCCGCCTGGTGCGCTTCGCCCTCGAGCCCGACGGGTCGCCGCGGGTCGGCGACGACGGCCTCGCGCGCCCGCTGTCGGTGCACGACACCGGGGTGCCCGGCATGCAGGGCGCCGTGCTGTCGCGCGGGCGCTGGCACCTCAGCACCTCCCACGGCCCCTGGACGCCGGGATCCGTGGTCACCGGCGACTCCCCCGACGGCGACACCCCCTGGCGCCGGCGACGCTGGGCCGCCCCGATGGGTCCCGAGGACCTCACCGTCTGGCCCGGCACCAGCCCCGCCCGCGACCGGCTCTGGACCGCCACCGAGCACCCCCGGCGCCGCTGGGTCACCGCCCTGCGGCCCTAGGCGTCGCGGCAGAGGTCTCGATACACCTCGTCGCTGGCGCTCCTCGGCACTCGACCACCGAAGACCCAGCACGGGTCCCTGCCTGGCTGATCGAGTAGCGAGCACGCCCCAGCTTCGTCGCTCGAGTAGCGAGCACGCCCCAGCTTCGTTGGTCGAGCAGCGAGCGCTCCGCAGCTTCGTTGGTCGAGTAGCGAGCGCCAGCGAGCGTATCGAGACCCGTCGCGGCGGAGGTCTCGATACACCTCGTCGCTGGCGCTCCTCGGCACTCGACCACCGAAGGCCCAGCACGGGTCCCCACCCGCCGGTCGGGCAGCGAGACCCGTCGCGGCAGCGGTCTCGATACACCTCGTCGCTGGCGCTCCTCGGCACTCGACCACCGACGATCCGGCACCGGTCCCCACCTGCCGGTCGAGTAGCGAGCGCCGTGAGCGTCTCGCGACCGCCGCGGCGGGGTCAGGCGGGGCGGGGCACCATGGCGAGCTGGCGGGCCTGGGCGACCAGCCGCCCGGCGGAGTCCCAGACCTCGCAGTCCTCCTCGAACATGCCGCCGGCGAGGTTGCGGGTGGCGTGGCGCACCTTGAGCCAGCCCGGCGCGGGCTTGGCCCGCACGTGGGCGGTGAGCTCGAGGGTGGGCGCCCAGCCCATCAGCCCGAGGTCGAAGGTGACCGGCGGCAGCGCGTCGACGACGAGCAGCAGCGACAGCGGGTCGGGCTCGCGGTCGTCGGGCAGCCGGAACCACGCGGCGATCTCGCCGCGCCCGCTCGGCTGACCGACCACCCAGCCGGCGCTCTGCGGCGCGAACCGCATGTCGAAGCGCTCCATCAGCGGCGCCATCGCCCGCACCTCGGGCGGCGCGTCGGTGTTGCGCCGGCACTCCTCGAGCGGCGGCAGCTCGGGCTCGACGGCGGTGGTGCGCACGTCGTCGACGTGGCGGTCGAGGTCGCCGTACGTCGCCAGCGTGGTGAGCCGGGTGACGCCGTCCTGGGCCAGGTCGGCGGCGACGGTGGCCACCCGTCCGCCGTCGCGCAGCACCCGCACGCTCGCCTCGGCCGGGCCGGCCACCGCGGCGGAGAGGTAGTAGGCGCTGATGACCAGCGGGTCGGGCTTGCCGCGCGCGGCCATCTCGGCGCGCACGGCGGTGCCGACGCACGCCAGCTGGTAGCCGCCGTTGAGCCCGCCGCCGACCCGCCACCCGCCGGCCAGGTCGAGGGCGTAGCGACCCTCGCCCCGGGGGGTCACGGCGGTCTGCAGGTCGAACTCGGAGGTCGCGGCGGTCACGGGCCGGACGCTACCGGGCCGGGCTGGCACGATGAGCACGTGCCCGACGACGCCCCTCCCCCGCCCGCCCCGTCGTCGGCCGCCCCGTCGTCGGCCGCCCCGTCGTCGACGGCCCGGCGACCGACCTGGGTGTACGGCACCGGCGAGGAGCCCGACCCGCGCTACGTGCTGGCCAACGAGCGCACGTTCCTGGCGTGGGTGCGCACGTCGCTGGCGCTGCTGGCCGGCGGGGTGGCGCTGTCGTCGCTCGGGGTGCCGGAGCAGCGCTCGGTGCGCGTCGTGCTGGTGCTGGCGCTGGTGCTCCTCGGCGGGCTGACCACCGCCCTGGCGCTGCGGCGCTGGGCCCGGGTGGAGCGCGCGATGCGCCGTGGGGAGCCGCTGCCGGCGTTCACCCTGGGCTGGGTGCTGGCCGCAGGCGTCGTCGCGGTCTCGCTGCTGCTCGCCGTCGTCCTGACCCTCGGGTGAGCGACCGGTCGGAGCAGGTCAGCCGGTGAGCTCGGCGCTCGCCATCACCGAGGCGATGCGGTCCTCCGCGAACGCCGCCGTGGTGCCCTCGTCGAACTCGAAGGCGATGTAGACCTGCGTGTCGCCGGTGGTCGTGCCGAAGGTGTCGTGGCGGGCGCCCAGGCCGGCCGGGCCGGCGATGTGCCACCAGCGCTGACCCACGAGCTCGACCGGGGGCTCGATCGTGGGCGGCGTCGGGTAGGGCGAGGAGTCGACCTGGATCTGCGCCTGCTCGCGCAGGGTGCTGCCGTACGACGGCACCTGCCCGATCGTGATGCCGCCCTGGCCGTCCTGGGGCAGCTCGACGAAGGCCAGGCTGTCACCCGCCGCGTCGACCTTCGCGCCCTCGGGCGTGGCGATGCGCAACCCCGTGACCTGCGCCGTCGGGCCGGTCGCCGGCTCGACCCCGTCCGTGGCCCCGGTGCTCGGCGCTCCCGTCCCGGACGGCTCGCCCGTCGACGCCGAGGCGCCGCCGGTGGGCTCCGTCGGCGACGGGTCGCCGGTGGCGGGCGACGCGGGCGACGAGTCCTCCGCGGGAGGCGGTGTCGGCTCGCCGGAGCCGCAGGCGGTCAGGCTCACCGCCAGCACCGTGCAGAGGGCTGACAGCAGGACGTGCCGGGTCCGAGGCGCGGTCGTCATGGCCACAGCGTGCCATGCCCGGCCCGTCGAGGTCGGCTCAGCCGGTGGCCTCGACGGCGATCGCTGGCGGGGTCTGCCGGGTCGGGCTCCGCCGGACCGCAGCCGCCCGGCACGAGCCGGAGCAGGAGCACCGAGGGGGTCAGCAGGTGGCGGGTCGCGGGGTGGAGGTGAATTCCTCCCTGCCCACGTTAGGAACTCCGCCAGCCGGGGAAGGAGGGGCCCGCACGCCCGGCACCTCGGGCGCCGCACCTCGACGTACGACGACCTGGCCCGCGCACACGGCGTGGTCCGGAAGGACGGATCTCCATGGGCGACAGCCTCCCCCTCGGTGGTCTTCTCGACTCCCTGCAGGAACTGGTCATCGACTACGGCGTGCTCGAGGGGATCCTCGACGAGCTCACGACCGGGGAGTCGAGCCTCAGCAGCACCGACCTCGACTGGACCGCCGGTGCGTCGTTCGGCTCGCTGCCCAAGGGCGGCGAGCTGAGCACCCACGCGGACAAGGCGCGGGACTACCTGCGCGAGAGCATGGTGGAGCTGCGGCAGGCGATGACCTTGTACATCGACGCCGTGAAGGCCTTCCGTGAGGGCGCGAACGTCGCCGACCAGCACTCCGCCGAGGACCTCGCCCTCATCCAGAGCAGCATGGCGGCGGTCACCGAGATCAACCGCAACATGGAGGACCGATGAAGGGACCGGAGCGCAACCGTCTCGACCACGCCGTCGACGGAGCGAGCATCGACGCCATCAAGAACGGCCAGAGCGCCTGGGAGAAGGTCTCCACGGCGCTCTCGCAGGTGTCGGTGCACCTCAGTGAAGCCGCCAGCAACGGCGCCAAGCTGAACGGGAGGACCGGCCAGGCGATGTTCACGGCGCTCAGCACGTCGGCCGAGCGCATGGGCACCCGTGGCGGCGAGGCCCTGCGCGGCAAGCTCGCCCTGCAGATGGCCGAGGAGGCCGCGACCAAGGCCAAGAGCGACCGGGACCGCATCGACACCGAGCTGCCGTCGCTCCCGACCGCCACGTTCACGCCCGACCCGGAGAAGACGCAGGCCCAGAACGACAAGGTGAAGGCGGACGCCGGCGAGACGAACAACCAGGCGGCGATGCGCGAGCAGGCGCGGGAGAAGCGGGCCCGCGAGGTCGCCGACGCCATGGAGTCCGACTACGAGCCCCCCATCCAGGTGTTCAAGGACATCCACAAGATGCCCGACCCCGAGCCGCTCCCCGGCACCGGCGGCGGTGGCGGCGACGGTGGTGGGTCCGGTGGTGGGTCCGGTGGCGGCTACCCGGGCTCCGGCCCGACGTCCCCGGCGAGCGGGACCCCGGACGGGCCCGACCGCGGCACCCGCGTCGACCCCGTCGACCACCCGCCCACCACCACGACGACGCCTCCCACCACCACGACGCCCACCCCGACGACGCCGATCGGCCAGCCGCCCACCACGCTCCCGCCGACCCCCGTCGACCCGAGCACCCCCGTCACCCCGGTCGTGCCCGGGTTCCCCGACCCCGCAGCACCGGTCGACCCCGGCGCCCCCGGCTGGGGCGACACCGGTGACGCCGCCGCCGTGGGCGGCCCCGGCGGCTCCGGCGGCGTGACCGGCGCGGTGCCGGGCGGCGTGCCCGGTGGCGTGATCGGCGGTGCCGCGGCTGCCGCGATCGGCGGCGGAGCGATCGTCGGCGGCATCCGCAGCGGGGCCCTCAGCGGCCTCACCGGCTCCCTCGCGGGCAACGCCACCAGCTCGGCGGCCTCCATCGGCGCCTCCGGGCGCGCCGGTGCCGCCGGCGCGCTCACCCGCGGCGGCGCCGCGGGCACCGCAGGCTCCCCGGTGCGCTCGGCGGGCGGCGGTGCGGCCGGCGGACGCGGCTCCGGCGCGTCCCGCGGCGGCAAGGGCACCGGCTCCGGCGCAGGGGCCCGCGGGTCCGGGGCCCGCACCGGCGCCGTGGCCGGTGGCGCCGGGCGCGGACGCAAGGACGCGAAGAAGTCCGCCGACGGCGAGGAGCTGTGGGACGACGGGCAGGACTGGATCGACGACGACGAGCACGGCTCCGACGTCCTGAAGTAGCCGACCCCGGCACGGCACCACGGCCCCGTCTCCCCCGGGAGGCGGGGCCGTCGTCGGTCAACACGCCCGAAACACGCGTTCCCTACGCTCCGCGCATGCCGCCGACCTCCGCCTCACCCACCAGCGTCGAGACCCACGCCGTGCTGCAGCCCGGCGTCGGACCCGTGCGCGGGGTGCCCGTGCCCACCGGGGTCGACGAGGTGCTCTGGGGCCGGCTGCCGTGCGGGAGCGACCGGCCGGCGCTGCGGGTGGAGCCGGGCACCGAGGTCACCGTCGACACGATCAGCCACGAGGGGATCCTCGAGGACCAGGGCCGCGACCCGGACGCGTTCTTCGCCCCGCACGACGTGGAGGTGCTCGACGACGCGCGGGCGCTGGCGGCGTCGTCGTACCAGCGCACCTTCGGCACCGACGGCCCCCACGTGGTCAACCGGCCGGTCGAGGTGGCCGGGGCGCGCCGGGGCGACCTGCTCGCGGTGACGATGGTGGAGATGCTGCCGCGGGTGCCGTACGGCGTGATCTCGAACCGCCACGGCCGCGGCGCGCTGGCCGGGGAGTACCCGCTCGACGCCGGCCCGTTCAGCGTGTTCGCCCGGGTCGAGGACGCCGGCACCCACGCGGCGCTCCCGCTGGCGCCGGGCGGTGCGGAGGTGGCACGACTGCCGCTGGCGCCCTTCCTCGGCATCGTCGGGGTGGCCGTCGACGGCGACGAGCGGCCCCACTCGGTCCCGCCGGGCCCCCACGGCGGCAACGTCGACATCGCGCTGCTCACCGTGGGCTCGACGCTCTACCTGCCCGTGCAGGTCGACGGCGCGCTCGCCTACGTCGGCGACCCCCACTTCGCGCAGGGCGACGGGGAGGTGGGCCTCACCGCGCTGGAAGCCTCCCTGCGCGCCACGGTGCGCCTCGACGTCGTCGCCCGCGAGGAGGCCGTGGCCCGCTTCGGCGACCTGGTGGGCCCGCTCGCCGAGACCACCGACCACCTCGTGCCGACCGGCATGGACCCCGACCTCGACGTCGCCGTGCAGAACTGCGTGCGCGCGGCGATCGCGCTGCTCGGTGCGCGGTGGGGCATGGACCCGCGGATGGCCTACGCCTACCTCTCCGCGGCCACCGACTTCGACATCTCGCAGGTCGTCGACGTGGTGAAGGGCGTGCACGCCCGCATCCGCAAGGCCGACTTCGCGCACCTCGACCGCGACCTCGGGAGATGATCGGCGCGTGAACGACGCCCACCCCGGCCCCGTCGGCCCCGCCCTGCCCGTGCCGGACGGGCTCGTGCAGGCCTTCCGCAGCTACGAGCAGGCGCTGATGGCCGACGACGTGGCCGCCCTCGACCGCCTCTTCGCCCCCGGCGCCACCACCCTGCGCGGCGACGCCGACGGCCTGCTCGTCGGCCACGACCGGATCAGCGCCTTCAGTGCCACCCGCGGCGGCGCGGCCCCACGGCGCCTGGTGCAGACCCACGTGCAGGTGACCGACCCCGACCACGCCCTGGTCGTCGCCGTCACCGAGGCCGACCACGGCGGGCGCGGCCAGCAGACCCAGCTGTGGGCGCGCACCCCCGACGGCTGGGTGGTCACCGCCGCCCACGTCTCGGCACCGCCGCCCGCCCTCGACACCCGCACCTGGCGGGTCGTCGGCGACCCGCTGGTGCCCGGCGGCCCCGCCGGTCCGCTCAGCGGCGAGACCCTCGCGGTGAAGGACCTGTACGCCGTCGCCGGGCACCCGATCGGCGCGGGCAACCCCGCGTGGGAGGCCGCAGCGCCCGTGGAGCGCGGCGACGCCCGTGTCGTGGGGGCGCTCGTCGAGGCCGGCGCCGCGGTGCGCGGGATCACCCGCACCGACGAGTTCGCCTACTCCCTGGCCGGCACCAACCACCACTTCGGTGCCCCGCCCAACCCGCGCGCGCCGTACCGCCTGCCGGGCGGGTCGTCGTCGGGCTCGGCGAGCGCGGTGTCGCTCGGGCACGCCACCATCGGCCTCGGCACCGACACCGGCGGCTCGGTGCGGGTGCCGGCGGCCTACCAGGGGCTCTACGGCATCCGGACGACGCACGCTGCGGTGTCCACCCACGGCGTGCTCGCGCTGGCCCCCAGCTTCGACGCCGTGGGCTGGCTCACCCGCACTCCCGACCTGCTCGCCCTCGTCGGCGAGGTGCTGCTGCCCGACTCCCCCGGCGGGTCGGGCGACCTCGTCGTGGTGCCCGAGCTGCTGCGGCTCGCCGAGCCCGACGTCGCGGCCGCCGTCGAGCGGTGGGTGGGTGGGCAGGGACTGGTCGTGCGGGAGAGCTGGCCGCTGGGCGACCTGCCGACCTGGCGCCGCGCGTTCTCCACGTGGCAGGCGTGGGAGGCGTGGCAGGTGCGCGGCTCGTGGCTCGCCGGGCGCCTGGACACCCTCGGCCCCGACGTCCGCGCCCGCTTCGAGGCCGCCTCCGCCGTGACCCGTGACGAGGCGGAGGCCGCGCGGACGGTGGTCACCGCCGCCCGCGCCCGGGTGCGCGAGCTCGTGGGCGACCGGGTCCTGGTGATGCCGTCCGCCTCCTCGGTGGCCCCGCTCCCCCAGACCGACCCGGGACCCGTGCGGGAGGCCACCCTCACCCTCACCTGCGTCGCCGGGCTGGGCGGACTGCCCGCGGTCTCGCTGCCGCTCACCACCGCCGAGGGCCTGCCGTGCGGCGTCTGCCTCGTCGCCGGGCCCGGCCGAGACCGCGACCTGCTGTCGCTCGCGGTCGCCCTCGCCGGCTGAGCCGCGCCTGTGCTCCCCCGAACGTAACCGACCTGAAACGAACGTCCCGGCCCCCGAAACATGGGTCTCCTAGCGTCGCCCGTGTGCTGCTGAGCGAGTTCCACGACGCCCCCGCCGAGGCGGCGACCGCGGCCCTGCGTCCGTGCGTCGCCCTCGACGGCTGGGCCGAGGCGCTGGTCGCCGGTCGGCCGTACGACGACGTCGCGGCGGTCGTCGCGGCCGGGGGCGCGCTGGCCGACTCCTGGGGCGAGGCGGAGCTCGACGCGGCGCTGCGCGGCCACCCGCGCATCGGCGAGCGCCCTGCCGGCGACGGCGCGGCCGCGGCCCACAGCCGGGCTGAGCAGGCCGGCGTCGGCACCGGATCCGGCACCGCCGAGCGACTGCGTGTCGCCAACGCCGCCTACGAGGCGCGCTTCGGACGCATCTACCTGGTGCGCGCAGCGGGCCGCTCCGGCGAGGAGCTGCTCGCGCTGCTGCAGCGCCGCCTCGACCACGACCCCGCCACCGAGACCGCGGTGGCGCTCGAGCAGCTGCGCGAGATCACCCTGCTGCGCCTGAGGAGCTGCCTGACGTGACCACCCTGTCCACCCACGTGCTCGACGCGGCGCTCGGCCTCCCGGCCGCCGGCGTGCCCGTGACGCTGACCGGTCCCGACGGCGGCGTGGTCGAGCAGGGCGTCACCGACCACGACGGCCGGCTCCGGCTCGCCACGCCGGTCGCCCGCGGCACCCACGCGCTGTCCTTCGCCACCGGGCCGTGGTTCGCCGCTGCCGGACGCGAGACGTTCTTCCCGGCCGTCGAGGTGTCGGTCACCGTCGACGCGGCGGCACCGCACCACCACGTGGCGCTGCTGCTGAGCCCGTTCGCCTACACCACCTACCGAGGGAGCTGACCGTGGCCGAGGGCGACGTCGTGCTGGGCGCCAACCAGTACGGGAAGGCGGAGTGCCGCCTCGTGCGGGTCACCCGTGACACCGCGCGCCACGAGATCGAGGACCTCACCGTCACCACCCAGCTGCGCGGCGACTTCACCGCCTGCCACACCGACGGCGACAACAGCCGCGTGGTGGCCACCGACACCCAGAAGAACACCGTCTACGCCTACGCCCGCGAGCACGGCATCGGCGCCCCCGAGACGTTCCTGACCCGGCTGGGCCGCCACTTCGTCGACGACTTCGCGTGGGTCGAGGGCGGCCGCTTCGCCGCCGAGCAGCACACCTGGGAGCGCATCGTCGCCGACGGCCGCGGCCACGACCACGCCTTCGCTCGCGCCGGCGGCGAGACCCGCACCTGCGTGGTGCAGCTCGCGGGCGACGAGGTGCACGTCGTGTCGGGCCTGCGCGACCTCACCGTGCTGAAGTCGACGGGCTCGGAGTTCCACGGGTTCCCACGCGACCGCTACACGACGCTGGCCGAGACCGACGACCGCGTGCTGGCCACCAGCGTCACCGCGTGGTGGCGCTACGCCACCACCGCCGGCTGGTCGGCGGCCGACTTCGACTCGGCGTGGGCGAGCGTGCGCTCGACGCTGCTCGAGACCTTCGCCACCACTCACTCCCTGGCCCTGCAGCAGACGGTGTTCGCCGTGGCACGCGCGGCGCTCGAGACCCACGACGTCGTGGGCGAGATGCGGCTGTCGTGCCCCAACAAGCACCACTTCCTCGTCGACCTCGCGCCGTTCGGCCTGGACAACCCCGGCGAGGTCTTCGTCGCCGCCGACCGGCCCTACGGCCTCATCGAGGCGGCGGTGCACCGCGAGGGCGCCCCGCAGGCACCGGCCGCCTGGGCCGGCGTGCCCGGCTTCGTGTGACGCCCCGCCGATGACAGGGGTGGCCACGCCGCTGGCGGCCGTCAGCGGACGGCACGTGCTGGTGGGCGACGAGCTCGTCCCCGCCACCGTCGTGCTCCGCGACGGCGTGGTGGTCGCGGTGGGCCCGCCCGACCTGGCGGTCGGCGGCGAGGTGCTGCGGGTGCCGGACACGGCGTACGTCGTGCCGGGCGTCGTGGACACCCACGTGCACGTCAACGAGCCGGGCCGCACGGAGTGGGAGGGCTTCACCACCGCCACCCGCGCCGCGGCGCTGGGCGGGGTGACCACGCTGGTGGACATGCCGCTGAACTCGCTGCCCCCGACGACGACGCTGGCCGGCCTGCACGCCAAGCAACAGGCGGCGCGCGGCCAGCTCGCGGTCGACGTCGGCTTCTGGGGCGGTGCCGTGCCGGGCAACCTCGACGACCTCGCCCCGCTGTGGGAGGCCGGGGTGCTCGGGTTCAAGTGCTTCCTGTCCCCCTCCGGCGTCGAGGAGTTCCCGCCGCTCGACCCCGCGGGGTTCCTCGCCGCGCTGACCCGGGTCGCCGGCCTGGGCGGCCCGGGAGGTCTGGGCGGCCCGGGCGGACTCGTCGTGGTGCACGCCGAGGACGCCGCCGTCCTCGACGCCGCACCGCAGCGACCCAGCCGGGCGTACGCCGACTTCCTGCTCAGCCGGCCCGACTCCGCCGAGGTCGCCGCGGTGGCGCAGGTCGTGCGTGGCGCGCGGGAGACCGGCTGCCGGGTGCACGTGCTCCACCTGTCCAGCGCGCGGGCCCTCGACCTGCTGGCCGACGCGCGCGCCGAGGGGCTGCCGGTCACCGTGGAGACCTGCCCGCACTACCTGTGCCTCGCCGCCGAGGGCATCCCCGACGCCGCACCGCAGTACAAGTGCTGCCCGCCCATCCGCGACGAGGGCAACCGCGACGCGCTGTGGGACGCGCTGGTCTCCGGGGTGGTCGACTGCGTCGTGAGCGACCACTCCCCGGCCACCGCGGAGGAGAAGCAGCGCGGCGGGGGCGACCTGCAGCAGGCGTGGGGCGGCATCTCCGGGCTGCAGGTGGGCTTCGCCGCGGTGGCCGACGAGGCCCGCCGCCGGGGCGTGCCGCTGGCGGCGGTGTCGCGCTGGATGTCGCGCAGCACCGCCGACCTGGTGGGGATGCCCGCGAAGGGCCGCCTCGCGCCGGGCGCCGACGCCGACCTCGCGGTCTACGACACCGCCCGCGACCTGGTCGTCGACGCCCGCACCCTGGCCCACCGCAACCCCGTCTCCGCCTACGACGGCCTGCGGCTGGCCGGCAGCGTCACCCACACCGTCGTGCGGGGCCGCCTGGTCGACCGGGCCGCGCCCGACCCCTCCTGGGGCCGGCAGCTGCGGCGTCCGTGACGCCTCCTCGTGGCCGACGCCGCAACCCAGGTCGTCCTCGCCGGAAACACCGGCGAAACGGTCGTTTCTTAGCGTGCAGCACATGACGTACGCCCCGATCGACCCGCCGCCGCGCCTGCTCATGGGTCCGGGGCCGATCACCGCCGACCCCCGCGTGCTCCGGGCGATGTCGGCGCAGCTCGTGGGTCAGTACGACCCGGCGATGACCGACTGCATGAGCGAGACCTCCGCGCTCTACCGCACGGTCTTCGCCACCGCCAACGAGCACACGCTGCTGGTCGACGGCACCTCGCGTGCCGGCATCGAGGCCGCACTGGTGAGCCTGCTCGAGCCGGGTGACCGCGTGCTGGTGCCGGTCTTCGGCCGCTTCGGCCACCTGCTGACCGAGGTGGCCGCGCGGTGCCGCGCCGAGGTGCACACCGTCGAGGTGCCGTGGGGCGAGGTGCTGCGCGCCGAGCAGGTGGAGGAGGCGGTGGCACGGGTGCGCCCGGCCGTGGTCGCGGTGGTGCAGGGCGACACCTCCACCACCATGCTGCAGCCGATCGAGGACCTCGGCGAGGTGTGTCGCCGCTACGGTGCGCTGCTCTACGTCGACGCCACCGCGAGCCTGGGCGGCAACCCGTTCGAGACCGACGGGTGGGGCGTCGACCTGGCCACCGCCGGCCTGCAGAAGTGCCTCGGGGGCCCGTCGGGCAGCGCCCCGGTGACGATCGGACCGCGCGCCGTCGAGGTGATCGACGCCCGCCGCCACGTCGAGGCGGGCCTGCGCGACCCCGACGAGCGCGACGGCCCCCGCTCCCGCATCGCGTCGAACTACCTCGACCTCGCCCAGATCATGGACTACTGGGGCCCGCGCCGGCTCAACCACCACACCGAGGCCACCACCATGCTCTACGGCGCCCGCGAGTGCGCCCGGCTGCTGGTGGAGGAGGGCCTGCCCGCCGCCGTCGCCCGCCACCGCCTGCACGGCGGCGCGATGCTCGCCGGGGTGCGCGGCCTGGGCCTGCGCGTCTTCGGCGACGTCGCCCACAAGATGAGCAACGTCGTGGCCGTGCACGTGCCCGACGGCATCGACGCCGACGGCGCGCGCGCCGCCATGCTCACCGACTTCGGCATCGAGATCGGCACGTCGTTCGGCCCCCTGCACGGCCTGGTCTGGCGCATCGGCACCATGGGCCACAACGCCCGCACCGACGCCGTGCTCACCACGCTGGCCTGCCTGGAGCAGGTGCTGCGTGCCGGCGGTGCCGCGGTGACGGCGGGCGGCGGGGTGGGCGCCGCCCGCGAGGTCTACGCCGACGCCGTGGTGGCGGCATGAGCCCCACGCCGCCCGTCGTACCGCCGCCGACGCCCGCCGCCCCGGGCTCGGCCGCGGAGGCCCTGGCCCGCTGCGCCGAGCTCGCGACCTGCACCGCGAGCCCCACCGGCCTCGAGCGCACCCACCTCACCCCGCAGCACGCCGCCGCCAACGCGCTGGTGGCCGGCTGGATGCGGCGCGCCGGCCTGCGCCCCCGCACCGACGCCGCCGGCAACGTGTGCGGACGCCGCGAGGGGGCCTCGCCCGGCCTGCCCGCCCTGCTGCTCGGCTCCCACCTCGACACCGTGCCCGACGCGGGCTCCTACGACGGGATGCTCGGCGTGGTGATGGCCGTCGCGGTCGCCGAGCGGCTCGCGGGCCGGGTCGCCGCCGGCGCTCTCGCCCCGCTCCCGTTCGCGCTCGAGGTCGTCGGATTCGGCGACGAGGAGGGCGCCCGCTTCGGCACCGCCCTGCTCGGCTCCAGCGCGCTGGCCGGCGCCTGGGACGACGCCTGGTGGGGCCTGCGCGACCGCGACGGCGTGAGCCTGTGCGAGGCGTTCCACGCGTTCGGCCTCGACCCCGCCCGGGTGCACGAGGCCGCGCGGCGCCCCGAGGACCTCGTCGGCTACCTGGAGGCCCACATCGAGCAGGGTCCGCTCCTCGAGGCGCGCGGGGAGGCGCTGGGCTACGTCACGACGATCGCCGGGGCGCGCCGGTTCGCGCTCACCGTCGTCGGCGAGGCCCGCCACGCGGGCGGCACGCCGTACGCCCGTCGCCGCGACGCCCTGGTCGGGGCCAGCGAGGCCGTCACCGCCATCGAGCGCCTGGCCCGGGCCACCGGCGACGACCACGGCTGCATTGCCACCGTCGGTCGCCTGGAGGTCTCACCCGGCGCCGTCAACGTCGTGCCGGGGCGGGTCGACCTGACCCTCGACCTGCGCGCCGCCACCGACGCGCAGCGCGACGCGATGTGGGACGTCCTGCACGCCGAGGTGAGCCGGATCTGCGCGGCGCGCGGCTTGCTCCTGGAGGTCACCGAGACCCACCGCGCCGCGGCCACGCCGTGCGCCCCGTGGCTGCAGGAGGCCGTGGTGACCGGCATCGTCGACTCGGCCACGCCGTACGCCGGCGACCGGCCGCTGGGGGTCTGGAGCCGCGCGGGCCACGACGCGATGGCGGTGGCCGGGGTCACCGACGTCGGCATGCTGTTCCTGCGCTGCCACGACGGCATCAGCCACCACCCCGCCGAGGACGTGCGCGAGGACGACGTCGCCGCCGGCATCGACGCGCTCGAGGCGGCCGTGCTCGCGATCGCCCGCACCGTCCGGCCCGCCGTGGAGCCCGCTGCCCAGCCCGCTGTGGAGGCCCGCCGATGACTTCGCTGCGCATCGAGGACCGGATCGCCGCCCACCAGGTCGACCTCTCCCCCCAGGAGCGCCGCGCCGCCGCCACGCTCCTGGAGCACCTCGACGACCTCGCGACCTACCGCGCCGCCGAGCTGGCCGCGCTGGCCGGGGTCTCCAAGGCCACGATGAGCCGGCTGTTCCGCAGCCTGGGCTACACGGACTTCGACGAGGTGCGCGAGCAGCTGCGCTCCGCCCGCGTGGCCGGCGAGCCGCGGCGCGAGCGCGGCGGCGCCGACCTGCCCGGCCACGCCGAGGCCGACGCCGACGCCGTGCGCCGGGTCGTCGCCCACCCCCGCGTGCCGGAGGTGGTGACGCTGCTCGCCAGGGCCCGCCGCGTGACGGTCGTCGGCTGGCGCAACAGCCACCCGGTGGCCCTGCACCTGCGCCAGCAGCTCGCGCACGTGCGCGGCGACGTGCGACTCGCGCCGCTGCCCGGGCAGGTGGTCGGGGAGGAGCTCGCCGACCTCGCCGCCGGCGACGTCGTCGTGGTGCTCGGCTTCCGCCGCCGCCCGGCCGGGTTCGGCGCGTTCCTCACCGAGGCGGCCGCCACCGGCGCCCGCGTCGTGCTCGTCGGCGACCCGACCTGCGTCGAGCACGCCCGCCGCGTCGACGTGTGGCTGGAGTGCCCCGTCGCGGGCGTGCTGGCCTTCGACTCCTACGCCGCGGCGATGAGCCTGGTCGCGGTCGTCGCCGACGGCGTGCTCGACGCCCTCGGCGCCGAGGCGGGCGAGCGGGTCTCCGGCATCACCCGGCGCTACGAGCGCCTCGGCGAGGTGGAGCGCTGACATGGACCTCACCACCGTCGAGACGTTCCGCGCCGCGCGCACCCGTGACGACCTGCGCCTGCGCCACGGGGAGGCCGTGGTCGCCGGCGGCACCTGGCTCTTCTCCGCGCCCCAGCCCCACCTGGGCGGGCTGGTCGACCTGACCACCCTGGGCTGGCCCGACGTCCAACCGCTGCCCGACGGGAGCCTGCGCCTCGCTGCGACCTGCCCGGTGGCGGTGGCCGCCGCCCGGGTGCCGGTGACCACGGGCCCGACGACCGACGGTGCGACGCTGGCGCGGTGGTGCGCCGACGCCCTGCTGATGTCGTTCAAGGTGCAGGAGGTCGCCACGGTCGGCGGCAACATGTGCCTGGCGCTGCCGGCGGGCGCCATGATCTCCCTCGCGGCGACCCTCGACGGCGCCGCGGTCGTCTGGACGCCCGGGGGCGGCGAGCGCCGCGTGCCGGTCGAGACCTTCGTGCAGGGGGTGGGCACCACCGACCTGCTGCCCGGCGAGGTGCTCCGCGCGATCGATCTGCCCGCCCGCGCGCTGGGCGCCACCACGGCGGCCCGCCGCGCCTCGCTGACGCCGATGGGCCGCTCCGCGGCGGTCGTCACGGGCCGGCGCGACCCCGACGGGTCGGCGCTGCTCGCGGTGACCGCGTCGACCCCGCGCCCGCTCGTGCTGCGCGCCGCCGACGTCGGTGCCCTCGCTCGCGCCGCCGACGTCCTGCTCGCCGGCGACGTGGCGTGGTACGACGACCCGCACGGCGCCCCCGACTGGCGGGCCGCGGTCACCCGCAGCCTGGCGCGCGAGGTGCTCGACGAGCTGGCGGGCCTGCCGTGAGCGGCCCGACCAGGGTCAACGGCCACCCCGTCGAGGCCGAGCCCGCGGCCGGCCAGTGCCTGCGCACCTGGCTGCGCGAGACCGGTCACCTCGACGTGAAGAAGGGCTGCGACACGGGCGACTGCGGCGCCTGCACCGTGCTGGTCGACGGGGCCGCGCGGCACTCCTGCCTCACCCCGGCCGCCCGCGTCGCCGGGCGGGAGGTCACCACCCTCGCCGGCCTCGGCACCCCCGAACGCCCCTCCGCGGTGCAGCAGCGGTTCCTGGAGGCCCAGGGGTTCCAGTGCGGCTTCTGCACCGCCGGCTGGGTGGTGACCG
Source organism: Nocardioides sp. FY1077 (assembly GCF_058681775.1). Lineage (NCBI taxonomy): Bacteria > Bacillati > Actinomycetota > Actinomycetes > Propionibacteriales > Nocardioidaceae > Nocardioides > Nocardioides sp. FY1077. Next base: position 749,344 of record NZ_JBZWDB010000003.1, read on the forward strand.
CCACCGCGCTGGCCGGCCCCGACGGTCGCGTCGACACCCCCGAGCGGCCCGTCGACGTCGACCGGGCGTTCAAGGGCAACCTGTGCCGGTGCACCGGCTACCGCTCCATCCGCGACGCCCTGGCCGGTCGGGCCAACGTCGTGCCCCCCGCGCCCGCGGGTGCGGCGACGACGCAGGACCCCGCACCGGGCACGACGGCCTCGGGCGACGGCTGCGCCGGTGCCTGCGGCATCGGCTGCTCGGTGGGCGCACCGGCCGGTCGTGACGTGGTCACCGGCCGGGTCGGCTTCACCCTCGATCTCCCCGACGCCGACACGCTGCACATGCGGCTGGTGACAAGCCCCCACGCACACGCCCGGATCACCCGCGTCGACACCGCGGCGGCGCGGGCCCTGCCCGGCGTGCGGCTGGTGCTGACCCACCACGACGCCCCGGACGTCCTCTACTCCAGCGCCCGCCACCACAGCCGCCTCGACGACCCCGACGACACCCGGCTGCTCGACGACGTCGTGCGCTTCCACGGGCAGCGCGTCGCCGCGGTCGTGGCCGACTCGGTGGCGGTGGCCGAGGCGGCCTGCGCGCTGGTGGAGGTCGAGTACGACGTGCTGCCCGCCGTGCTCGACCCCGAGGAGGCCCGGCGCCCGGGCGCGCCCCTGGTGCACGGCGAGAAGTCGGCGGCGCGCTCGCGCATCTCCGAGCCCGCCCGCAACGTCGCCGCCCAGAGCCACGGGGAGGTGGGCGACGTGGCCGCCGGCCTGGCGGGCGCCGCCCACCGGGTCTCCGGCACCTGGCGCACCGCCCGCGTCAACCACGTCGCGCTGGAGACCCACGGCGCCCGGGCCTGGCTCGACGGCCCGCTCGACCAGGGCGGGCGGCTGGTCGTGCGCGCCTCGACGCAGGTGCCGTTCCTGGTGCGCGACGAGCTGGCGCACGTGCTGGCCCTCGACCCCGACCGGGTCCGGGTCGTGGCGGCCCGCGTCGGCGGCGGCTTCGGCGGCAAGCAGGAGATGCTGGTCGAGGACGTCCTGGCGCTCGCCGTGCTCCGCCTGGCCGAGCAGGGCACGCCGGCCCCCGTGCAGCTGGAGCTCACCCGCGAGCAGCAGTTCACCCTGGTGCCCGGGCGCCACCCGATGCGGGTCTCGGTCGAGCTCGGGGCCGACGCCCGCGGCGTGCTGACCGCCATGGCCGTCGACGTGCTCAGCGACACCGGCGCCTACGGCAACCACGCCGCCGGGGTGCTGTTCCACGGCTGCCACGAGTCGGTGGCGCTGTACCGCTGCGCCAACAAGCGGGTGGACGCCGAGGCCGTCTACACCCACCAGGTGCCCTCGGGGGCGTTCCGCGGCTACGGGCTGGGGCAGGTGATGTTCGGCATCGAGCAGGCCCTCGACGAGCTCGCCCGCGAGGTGGGCATCAGCGCGGCCGAGGTGCGCCGCCGCAACGCCGTGCTGCCCGGCGACCCGTTCGTGGTCAACGGCCCCGCCGACACCGACCTGCTGCACGGCAGCAACGGCCTCGACCAGTGCCTCGACCTGGTCGAGAAGGCGCTGGTCGACGACGACACCCCCGCGCCCGGACCGCAGTGGCTGGTCGGCGACGGCCTGGCCGCCGCGATGATCGCCACCATCCCGCCCCGTGGTCACCACGCCAGCGCCACCGTCACGCTGCGCACCGACGGGGACCTCGAGGTGGGGGTGGGCTCCGCGGAGTTCGGCAACGGCTCGGCCACCGTGCACGTGCAGCTGGTGGCCGCGGAGCTGGGCGTCGACCCCTCGCGGGTGCGGCTGAACTCCTCCGACACCGACGCCGCCGCCCACGACACCGGCGCCTACGGCTCCACCGGCTCCGTGGTGGCCGGTGGTGCCGTGCTCGAGGCCGCCCGCGACCTCGCCCGGCGGCTCCCCCGCGACCCCGCCGACCCCGCCGGCGGGCCGCTCGTCGGCCCCGTGGCCGTCCCGGTCGTCGGACGCGGGGAGCACCACGGCACCCCTCGCTCGGTCGCGTTCAACGTGCACGGCGTGCGGGTGGCGGTGCTCCCGGCCACCGGCGAGGTGCGGGTGCTGGCCTCGGTGCACGCCGCCGACGCCGGGGTGGTCCTCAACCCCGAGCAGCTGCGCGGGCAGGTGGAGGGCGGCGTGGCCCAGGCCCTCGGCACCGCGCTGCACGAGGAGGTGGTGGTCGTCGACGGCGTGGTGACCACCCGCTCGCTGCGCGACTACCGCGTGCCGCAGCCGGCCGACGTGCCACCGACGCGGGTGCTGCTCGCCGACACCCACGACGTGCTGGGCCCGCACGGCGCGAAGTCGATGAGCGAGGCCCCCTACAACCCGGTCGCCCCCGCGGTGGCCAACGCCGTGCGCGACGCCACCGGACGCCGTCCGCGCGAGCTGCCGATGAGCCGCGACCGCGTGTGGCGCCTGCTCGCCGACCCCGCCCCGTCCCCCGAGGAGACCCGATGACCCACGACGCCCGCGCCACGCCCCTTGACGCGCCCCGCGACCCGCCCCTGGACCCGGCCGCCCGGGTGGCCGACGCCGCGTGGCTCGCCGCCGCGGTGGACCTCGCGGTGGCCAACGTCGCCGACGGCGGCGGGCCGTTCGGTGCGGTGGTGGTGCGCGACGGCGCGCTCGTCTCACGCGGGCAGAACCGGGTGACCCGCGACCTCGACCCCACGGCCCACGCCGAGGTCGTCGCCGTGCGAGCCGCCTGCCGCGAGCTGGGCGACTTCGCGCTCGCCGGCTGCACCCTCTACTCCTCCTGCGAGCCGTGCCCGCTGTGCGTGGCGACCGCGCTGTGGTCGCGCGTCGACCGGGTGGTCTACGCCGCCGACCGCCACGACGCCGCCCGCGGCGGCTTCGACGACCGGGAGTTCTACGAGCTCTTCGCCCGCGACCGCGCCACCTGGCCCACCCCGGTCGAGGGGGCGGCGGTCACCGGCGCGTCCGCACCGTTCGACGCGTGGCTCGACAAGGTGGACCGCACCCGCTACTGAGGCGGCCCCTGGGCTGAAACGAACGTAACGCCGGTGAAACGCAGCCCACGACGAGCCGCAACGCGGCGCTCCTAGCGTCCGTGCTGTCTCGGACACCCGGACCCGCGCGGGCCCACGACCCGCCGCGCCTCACCTAGGAGCCACCCATGAAGCCCACGACCCACCGCACCCCGTTCGGCTCCCCCACCGCCGCCGGACGCCGACGCAGCACCCGCCTCGCGGCGCTGCTCGCCGCCGGCGTGCTGTCGCTGGCCGCCTGCGGCTCCGACGACGGGGAGGAGACGGCCTCCGGGGGCGAGGGCGACAGCGGCGGCGCCAGCGCCGATGCCGGTGGCGCCGACCTGACCGTGCAGCTGTCGTGGATCAAGAACGCCGAGTTCGCCGGGGAGTTCATGGCCGACTCGAAGGGCTACTACGCCGACGCCGGGTTCGGCGAGGTCACCCTCAACGCCGGCCCCGGCGCCACCGAGTCGCTGGTGCTCTCCGGCGAGGCCGACTTCGGGCTCTCCAACGCCGTCACCACCGCCCAGGTCGTCGCGGAGGAGGAGGCACCGCTGAAGATCGTCGGCACGACGTACCAGAAGAACCCGTTCACGATCCTGTCGTTGGCCGACGGCGGCGACATCAAGACCCCGGAGGACCTGATCGGCAAGCGCATCGGGGTGCAGGCCGGCGGTAACGAGACGCTCTTCGACGCCCTGCTCGCCGCCAACGGCATCGACCCGGGCGAGGTGGAGAAGGTGCCGGTCGAGTACGACCCGGCGCCGCTGGTCAACGGCGAGGTCGACGGCTTCCTGGCCTACGTCACCAACGAGTCGATCATCGTGGAGTCGGAGGGCAACGAGGTGACCAACCTGCTCTTCGCCGACAACGGCCTGCCCTTCGTCGCCGAGAGCGTCATCGCCACCGACCAGACCATCGCCGAGCGCCCCGAGGTGGTCAAGGCGTTCCTCAAGGCCGAGATCCAGGGCTGGACCGACGCCTGCGCCGACCTGGAGGAGGGCGCCCGCCTGGCGGTGGAGGAGTACGGCACCGACCTCGACCTCGACATGGCCAAGGAGGTCGAGCAGAACACCATCCAGTGCGAGACCCTGATCAACACCGACGACACCGACGCCGACGGCCTGTTCACCATCAGCGACGACATGGTGTCGCAGAACCTGGAGACCCTCGAGGCCGCCGGCATCGACGTCGCCGCCGAGGACCTGTTCGACCTGTCACTGCTCGAGGAGCTGCTCGCCGAGGAGCCGGAGCTCACCGAGTGAGCTCCCCCGACACCGCGGCCCCCACGGGCCCGCCAGCGACCGCGGCCACCCCGTCCACCACCGGCACCCCGGCCGGCGGCGGCACGGGCGGCACCGGCTCCGGCGTCCGCATCGAGCACCTCACCAAGAGCTTCGGCCTGGGGCGCTCGCGGGTCACCGCCCTCGACGACACCACGCTGATGACCACCAAGGGGAGCTTCCTGTCGCTGCTCGGCCCGTCGGGGTGCGGCAAGTCGACGGTGCTGCGCATCCTGGCCGGCCTGGAGACCCCCACCAGCGGCACCGCGCTCGTGGAGGGGCGCACCCCGCTGGAGCTGCGCCGCGACCACGAGCTCGGCATCGCCTTCCAGGACTCCGCGCTCCTGCCGTGGCGCTCGGTGGTCGGTAACATCCGGCTGCCGTTCGAGGTGTCGGGCCAGCGGGTCGACGACGCGCTGGTGGCCGAGCTGGTCGACCTGGTCGGCCTCACCGGCTTCGAGAAGGCCAAGCCCGCGCAGCTCTCGGGCGGGATGCGCCAGCGCGTGTCGATCGCCCGGTCGCTGGTGGTCAAGCCGTCGGTGCTGCTGCTCGACGAGCCGTTCGGCGCGCTCGACGACATGACGCGCCAGCGGCTCAACGTCGAGCTGCTGCGGATCTGGACCGAGAAGCCCGCCACCACGCTGATGGTCACCCACGGCATCTCCGAGGCGGTCTTCCTCTCCGACCAGGTGGCGGTGATGAGCCCCCGCCCGGGTCGCGTCGTCGAGGTGATCGACATCGACCTGCCCCGCCCGCGGCTCCCGGAGATGATGCGCACCCCGGAGTTCCACGCCCTGCACGACCGGGCCTCCGAGCTGCTGTTCGGCGCCCCCGGGGACCGCTGAGGTGGCCGCGACGACGCCCGGCGAGCGGCTGCGCTCGGTCCTCGCCGGCACCCTCGGGCTGGTGGGCCTGGTCGCGCTGTGGTGGGTGCTGCAGGCCACCGTCTTCGCCGACAAGCTGGTGCCGAGCCCGTGGGGCGTCGCCACCGGCCTGGTCGACGACGGTCTCGGGTTCTACCGCGCCAACGTCACCTCCACGCTCGAGGAGGCCGTGCGCGGCTTCGTCTACGGCAACGCCCTGGCGCTGCTGATGGCCTCGGTGGTGCTGCTGGCGCCCCGGCTGGAGCGGGTCGTCACGCAGGTGGCGGTGATCAGCTACTGCATCCCGCTGGTGGCGATCACCCCCATCCTCTACGTCGTCCTCGGCGGCGCCGAGGCGCCCGGCGAGCCGTCACCCACCGCGGTCGTGCTCGCCGCGGTCTCCTGCTTCTTCACCACCCTGGTCGGCGCAGTGCTCGGGTTCCGCTCCGCCGACCCGGCCAGCCTCGACGTGGTCGCGGTCTACGGCGGCGGCCGGCTGCAGCAGCTGCGGCGGGTGCAGCTGGTCTCGGCGCTGCCCGCCGTCCTGTCCGCGCTGCAGGTCGCGGCCCCGGCCGCCTTCCTCGGCGCCGTGCTCGGGGAGTACATCGGCGGTGTCGACCGCGGCATCGCCCCGGCGCTGATCAACGCCGCGCAGAACCTCGACGACGAGCGGGCCTGGGGGCTGATGCTGGTCTCCGGGGTGGTCGCCGGCCTCGGCTACCTGTTCTTCAGCCTGCTCGCCCGGTTCGTCACGCCCTGGTCGACCGGGGCCCCGTCGTGAGGAGCCCGTCATGAGGTACGTCGCGCTCGGCGTCGGCCGCTCGCTGCTGAACGCCGCGATCACGCTCGGGCTGGTGCTGCTGGTGTGGGTGGCGTTCCTGTCGCTGCTCGACGTCAACGAGTACGTCGGCAAGGACCCCGCCGCGGTCTGGGAGTACCTGGTCACCGAGACCGACGCCGCGGCCCACCGCGCCGAGGTGCGTGGCCTGGTCGGCACGACCCTGGTCGACGCCGCGATCGGCTTCGTCGCAGGCATGAGCGCCGCCCTCGTGCTGGCCAGCGCCATCGTGGTGTCGAAGCCTGCGGAGAGCACGATCATGCCGGTGGCCATGCTGCTGCGCTCGGTACCGCTGATCGCGATGGCGCCGGTGATCCGGCTCGTGCTCGGCACCGGTGTGGCCACGACGGCGGTCATCGCCGGCATCGTGGTGCTGTTCCCGGCCCTGGTCACCATCGTGTTCGGCCTGCGCTCCACGTCCTCGCAGGTGCGCGACGTGGTGAGCGTGTACGGCGGCTCGCGGGTCACCGCGCTGCGCAAGGTCGACCTGCCCTCGGCGATGCCCGCCTTCTTCGCGGCGGTGCGGATCTCGGTGCCGGGTGCGATCACCGGCGCCCTGGTGGCGGAGTGGCTGGGCGGCAGCGGTGAGGGCGTCGGCTACGCCGTGGTCTCGGCGCTGGGCCGCGCGCAGAACACGCTGGTCTGGTCGCTGGTCGTGGTGGTCACCCTGGTCTCGCTGCTGCTCTACACCCTGGCCCAGGTCGTGGAGCAGGTCGTGCTGGCCCGCTTCGGCGCCACCGGCCGCGCCTGAGCCCGACCTGCGCCTGACCTCGGCCCGCCCTCAGGGCGTGCGGCGCTCGCGCGGCCCGGCGAGCTGCTGGGCGGCGCGGGCGAGGTCGTCGACGCCGGCGGCCAGCCACTCGGGCCGGTCGGTGGCGAGGTCGAGGTGGAAGCCCGACAGCGAGGCCTCCACGAGGGTGACCACGCGGCGCACCCGGCGCGGCGGGGCGCCGCAGCGCACGACGTACGTCCGCAGCGCCGCCGACCAGCGCTCGTTGGTGGCGCGGGCCTCGCTGAGGTAGGGCTCCTCGCCGATCAGGCCGGTCGCGGCGGCCTGGCAGTAGGCGGTGAGACAGCCGTGGAGCGGCTCGGCCTGGTAGGCCTCCCACAGCGCGTTGACGCCCGAGCGCACCGTGCGCGCCGGCGGCAGCGCCTCCACGGCCGCGATGGCGCGCTCGGTGAGGCAGGCGATCACGGCCGAGACCAGGCCGTCCCGGCTGCCGAAGTGGTAGATCAGCATCCGGTCGCTGGTGCCGATCGCCGCGGCGACGGGCCGCAGGGTCAGCCCGGTGAGGCCGTGCACGAGCACGTGGTCGGTGACCTGCTCCACCAGCTCGTCGCGTCGGCTCACGCCCCCAGCCTAGGGACGGGCACGTCCGCCCGGTCGCCCGCCGGGGCCACGGCCGCACCGGGGACGCCGGAGGCGTGGGCCCCCGCGCTGCCGGTCTCGGCGGCCACCGAGACCACCAGGCCACCGAGCAGGAACGCCACGACCGCGGCGACGAGCACCGGGGTCGGCAGCGACGGCACGAACCGGCGAGCGCCGGTCGGGGTCGCCCCGTGGTAGCCGTGGGTCAGCGCGTGGCCCCGCCCGCGCGCCAGCAGGCGTCGGTTGACGGGGTAGGCCGCGAGGAACGCGACGCCCAGCGCCAGCGTCATCGCCAGCCAGAACGTGCTGTTGACGAGCCCGGCGTCCATCGCCCCCGGCACGAGCGCCATCACGGCGTTGTCGACGACCTCCATGGTCGCGATCGACAGCGTGTCGGCGGCGAGGACGACGCGCAGCGCGGTCCCGACGCCGAGGCCGGCCCGCAGCAGCGGGAGGGTGGACAGGGCGTAGCCGAAGAGGAACGCCAGGGCCACCGCCAGCGCGATGGTCCAGCCGGCGGCCAGCCCGAGTGCGGTGCCGACCAGGAGACCGGTGATCTCGCCGATGGCGCAGCCGGTGAGGCAGTGCAGCGTGGCGCTGAGCGCCATCGACCTGGTGGCGTGACCGGCGTGATCGGCCTGGCCGTGCTGGCCGTGCTGAGCGCCGTGGTCGTGGGCGTGGTGGGTCACGGGGTGGCGGGGTGCCTCGGGCATCGGTCGGCCTCTCGTCGCGGTGCGGTCGACCAGGTCAACACATACCCCCAGGGGGTATATTCCACCGAAAGCAGTCAGCCGACGAGCGCCTCGCGCTGCGCCGCGACCACGGCGGCCATCGCCGGGCGGGCGGCGCGGCTGAGGTAGGGGAAGGCCAGGAACCCGTGGGGCATGTCGGGGAAGTCGACGACCTGTGCGGGCGTGCCGGCGGCCTCGAGGGCCTCGGCGTAGCGCACGCCGGAGTCGTGCAGCGGGTCGAGGCCGGCCACCACCACCACCGCGGGCGGGAGCCCCGACAGGTCGGCGGCGCGCAGCGGGGAGAGCCGCCAGTCGGCGGGGTCGGGCGCCCCGGGGTCACCGGGGGCGGGCAGGTAGTGGCCGAGGAACACCTCGAGGTCCTCCGGGCTCACCACCACGCCGTGGCCGTTGCGCTGGTAGGACGGGTGGTCGCGCAGGGCCTCGGTGAGGTCGGTGGCGGGGTAGAGCAGCGCCTGGTGGCGCACCGTCGGGCCGCCGCGCTCGCGCGCGGCGATCGACACCACCGCGGCCAGGTTGCCCCCGGCGGAGTCGCCCATCACGCCGACCCGGTCGGGGTCGGCCCCGAGGTCGGCGGCGTGGGCCACGGCCCAGTCGAGGGCGCCGAGGCAGTCGTCGAGCGCGGCCGGGAACCGGTGGGTCGGGGCCAGCCGGTAGTCGACGGAGACGACCACGGCGTCGAGGTCGCGGCACACGACGCTGGAGGCCCAGTCGCCCTGGCGAGCGCTGCCCAGCACGAACCCTCCCCCGTGGAACACCAGCACCAGTGGTCGCCGTCCGGTGGGCGACGGGGCCGCGGGGGTGTAGAGGCGCAGCGGCACCGCGCCGTGCGGGGCGTCGTAGGTCGTGGTCGTGACGCGCACGCCGCGCTGCCGCCGGCCCAGCACGAGCCCGGCCGGGCCGCGGTCGGGGATGCGCAGCGCCTGCACCCGCGCCAGCCGCTCGGCGTCCATCCGGGCCACGGAGAACGACGGGCTGGCGCGCATCACGGCGTCGACGAGCCGAATGCCGGGACGCAGCCGGGGCCGGCGCGGGCCGGGGTCGCTCATGCGCCGATCCTAGGCGGGCGCCCCGGAACGGCACCCGGGGCCCGCGGGACCGGGAGGTCGGGTCAGCGCGCCTCTCCGGCCTCGGCCCGCACGAACGCACCGAACCCGGGCACGGTGAACTGCAGCGAGCCGCGCTCGGCGACCTCCACCAGGCCCTTGTCGAGCAGGCTGCGCCGCGGCACCGACAGGTCGTTGCTGCTCACCTGCATGCGCTCGGCGATCACCTGGCGCCGCACCGGCTCGTCGCCGTCGACCGCCATCGCGGCCAGCAGCCGGCGCTCCCCCGGGGACGCCTTGGCCCAGCGGGCGCGGAACATCGTGGCCAGCTCCTCGGCCACCAGCCGCCGGGCCTGCGGCAGCGCCGCCGCCTCGAGCCGTCCGCCGACCGGGGGCCGGGTGGTGCGCCACACGGCGTCGCCGTAGAGCTGCAGGAAGTAGGGGTAGCCCTGGGCCTGCTCGACCACCGCGGCCAGCAGGTCGTCGGACCAGGTGACGTCGTGGGTGGCGGCCGGCACCAGCAGCGCCTCGGTGGCGTCGGCGTCGTCGAGGCGCTGGAGGGTGCGGAAGGCGAACCGCTCGGAGAAGGTGACCGCCGCGGTGAGCACGTCGGGGGCGTTGGGCAGCCCGGCGGCGAACATCACCGCGGCGGGCTCCGTACGGGCGTTCTGCAGCTCCTGCCAGGCGTAGGCCAGCGTGCGCAGGTCGGCCCGCGGCGCGGCCTGGATCTCGTCGACGAGCAGGCAGAGCCCGGCCGAGCCGCGCTCGCGCGCCGCGGCGGCCGCCTCGACGACCAGCTCGCCGAGGAGCGCGGAGGCGGCCGCGCCCACCGCGGGACCGGCGTCGGGCTCGACGTCGATCTCCACCCCGGCCTTGGCCGGCCCGGCGCCCAGCTCGAGGCTCAGCGTGCGCAGCCGCTGCCGCAGCCCCGGGCGGGCGCCGACCTCCACCCCGATCGCGTCGAGCCCGCGGGTCAGCGCGTGCACGAGGGAGGCCACCAGGCTCTCGTCGGCGCGGGCAGTGACCCAGGCGGTGACGGCCCCCACCTCGTCGGCCGCCTCGGCCACGGCCTTCAGCAGGGAGGTCTTGCCGACCCCCCGCGAGCCGATGTCGACACGCACCCGCCCGTGGAAGCGGCCGTACGCCGCCATCACCGCGAGGTCGGCGCGGGCGGTCTCGAGCTGCTGGCGGCGGCCGGCGAGCACCATCGGCGCCGCACCGGGCGTGTAGGGGCTGGGCGGGCCGGGAGGGGCGGGCACGACGGTCATGATGAGTCCTTATGAAGAGGTGGCTTCATAAGGCACCATAGGACCACCCACCGACAGTCGCGCGTCACCTGCGCCGGCCGGGCCGACCGCCGTCGCCCCGGTCGACCGGACCGTCCACCCTGTCCCGGGCGTGACCCTCGTCTCCCCGGCAATCCGCGGCGTGGAGGGTTGACGAACTCCTTCGCAGGGCAAATGGACGTGCGAGGATTCCTCCGGGGGGAGGTGCTCTGTGCCGGCCCGGAGAGGACCTGAGAGATGATCGAGATCGTACGTCGCGCCCTGCGCTGGCGCTGGCCGTGGATGTTGCTGGTGCTGGTGCCGGCCTGCGTGGCCAGCATCTGGTGGGTCGAGCGGCAGCCCGTGCCGGCCCAGGCCGTGAGCGTCGTGGGGGTCACCCCGAGCTCAGTGGAGTACGCCAACCCCGACCTCATCCAGCTCACGGTCAACCGCTACGCCGTGCTCCTCGCCTCGCCCACCGGCCTGCGCGGCGTCTCCGACGACACCGGCATCCCCGTCACCGACCTCGAGGACGCCGTCTCGGTCGAGGCGAGCCTCGACTCCGCCAACCTGCGCATCGTCGCCGACGCCGGGACCGACACCGAGGCCACCACCATCGCCGACGCCGTCGCCGCCCAGGCGCAGGTGCTCGGCGCCGACGACGGCACCACCGATGTCTCCGTGCTGTCGCCCGCCGTCGTGCAGGCCCTGCCGCTGACCGCCGACAAGCGCGTGCTCGAGGCCGTGCTGGTCCTGCTCAGCCTCGTGCTGGCCCTCGCCGCGGCGTGCGCCCTGGAGCTGGTGCGCCCGCGCATCCGCACCGGCGGCGACGCCGAGGCCGCCACCGGCGCGGTCGTCGTGGCCGGCATGCGCCGCTTCCCGCAGCCGGGCCTGCTGCGGCGCAAGGACGTCGGCGACGACGAGGTGCTGCGCGCGGCGCGTGCCCTGCGCACCGGGCTGCTCGCCAGCGAGCGCAGCGCCCCCTCCGGCCCGGTGTGCGTGCTGGGCAGCGAGCTCGGCGCCGGCGGCACCACCATCTCCTTCCTGCTGGCCCGCTCCGCCTCCGACGCCGGCGAGGCCGTGCTGCTCGTCGACGCCGACCTCGAGGCCACGGGCCTGAGCAAGCACCTGGGCATCCCCCACGACGTCGGCCTCGACGACGTGCTCGCCGGGCGCGCCGAGCTCGACGCGGCCGTCGAGCGCGAGGGCCGGGTGCCGGTCGTCGGCACCCGCCGCAAGATCGGCTCCGACGCGCTCACCGAGCGTCGTCTCGGCGAGGTGCTCAAGCAGGCCGCCGGCCAGTGGGAGCGCGTCATCGTCGACGCCCCGCCCGTGGGCAGCCAGGGCGCCGACGTGGTGTCGCTGCACGCCGGGTCGGTCCTGCTCGTCGTCCCGCTCGGCGCCCCGGTGCCGCAGGTCCGTCGGGCCGCGCGCCGGTTGGCGCGCCACGGCGTGCCCGTGCGCGGCGTCGTGCTCAACCGCGCCCCGCGGGGGGTCGTGGAGTCGATGCGCACCGTCGCCTCCGTCAGCCACGCCGATGGCTGAGCTGGTCGCCCCGCCCGCCGGCTCCCGTCGTCCGCGGTGGACGCTGCGTCGCGACCCGGTGGTGCTGATGTACCACGGCTTCTGCACCGCGCCGCTCGACGACGACCCGGAGAACCTGTTCGTGGAGGTCGCCCACCTCGATCAGCAGGTGCGCCACCTGCTCGACCACGGCTGGCGCCCGCTCGACCTCGACGGCTACCGCGCGGTGCGGGCCGGACGACGCGACGGCCACCGCACCTTCCTGGTGACCATCGACGACGGCTTCGTCTCCGTCGCCGACCTCGCCGCGCCCGTGCTCCACCGTCTCGGCGTGCCGGCGGTGCTGTTCGTGCCCGCCGGCCTGGTGGGCCGCACCGCCGCCTGGCTGCCCGACCCGCCGGAGGCGCCGCTGCTGGAGCCCGAGCGCCTGCGCGCGCTGCCGGCGATGGGCATCGAGGTCGGGCTGCACGGCCTCGACCACCGCGACCTTCGCGACCTGCCCGCCGACGAGCTGGAGCGCCAGACCACGCGCGCGCGCGAGCAGCTCACCGACTTCCTCGGCACCGACGTGCGGGGCTTCGCCTACCCCTTCGGCGCCCACGACGCCGCCGCCCGCGCCGCCGTGGCGCGGGCCGGCTTCCCCGACGCCTTCTCGGTCTTCGACGACGCCGGCCCGCTGGCGATCTCGCGGGTCGACGTCAACGCCACCGACACCCTGCGCTCGTTCCGCGTCAAGCTGATGCCGCACTACCGGCTCGTGTGGCGCGTGCTGTCCCACGCCCCGCTGGTGCGACGCGTGGTCCGGGCGGTCTCGACCCGTCGGCCGGGACGGCCGGGGTGACCACGCTCCTGCCGGCGCCGACCGCCTCGCGGACGGCGCCCCGCGCAGGAGCCCTGGTCGCCGCCGTGGTGCTGGTCGCGGCGGGGTGCGCCGGCGGGCTGCTGCTCGCGCGCGTCGGCACCACCCTCGGCCTGCCCGCCGCCGTCGCCCTGGTCGTGGCGCTGGTCGTGGCGGTCGCCGTGCCGCGGCGCCCCGAGGTGGTGGTCACCGCGCTCGGGCTGTGCCTGCCCCTCGGCCCGCGCCCGGTGGGTCCGGTGGAGGTGGTGCAGCTCGCGGTGGCGTTCGCCGTGCTGGTCACCCTCGGCCACGCCCTGCTCACCCGCTCGGTGCGCCTGCCCCCGCCCGCGGTGGGGCTCCCGCTGGTCGCCCTGCTGCTGAGCGCGGCGCTGTCCACCCCGCTGGCCCGCGGCGCCGACGTCGCCTTCCGCCTCGACGTGCAGCTGCTGCTGCTCGTGCTGCTGGTGGTCGCCGCCACCACCGCGCTCACCACCCGCCGACGCCTGCTCACCGCCACCGCCGCCGCACTGGTCGGGGGTGGCGCCGCCGGGCTCTGGGCGCTGGTGAGCTCGGGGCCCTCCACCACCTTCTACGGCGGCGCGGTGGTCACCGGCCGCGCCCAGGGCGTGTTCTCCCAGCCCAACGAGCTGGGCCTGTTCGCCGCGGTCCTGCTCGTCGTGGCGGTGGGGCTCGGCACCACCACCACCGACCGCCGGCTGCGCCTGCTGTGCCTGGTCGCCGGTGGGCTGCTCGCCGCCGCGCTGGCCCAGTCGCTCTCCCGCGGCGCCTGGATCGGCGCCGTCGTCGGGCTGGTCGCGTTGGCGGTGCTGAGCCCGCAGGCACGCCGGCCGCTGGGAGCGCTGGTGGCCGCCGCGCTCGGCGTCCTGGTGGTGCTGCAGCTGGCCGGCGCCGGCATCGCCGAGGCGCTGGTGGCGCGGCTCGACAGCGTGGTCAACGCCAGCGACAACCCCTACGACCAGCGCGACGCCATCTACGCCGAGGCCCTGCGCCAGGTCGCCGAGCGCCCGGTCACCGGTCAGGGCCCCGGCGGCTACCCGTACGCCGCGGCGCTGCAGGGCGGCAGCGGCGTGCCGCTCGACGCCGACCACGCCCACAACCTGTGGCTCGCCGCCGCCACCGAGTACGGCGTGCCGGGCCTGCTCGCGCTGCTGGCGCTGATGGCCGGGCTCGCGGTCACCGGCCTGCGCGCGCGCCTCCTGCTGGCCCGCGGCCCCGAGCCGCGCGACGCCGCGATGCCGGCCGCGCTCACCGGCGCGCTGGTCGCGGTGTGCGCCCACGGCCTGGTCGACTACCCCCTGCGCAACGCCACCGTCGTCACCACCGTGTTCCTGGTCGTCGGCCTGCTCGCCGCGTGGCACCGCTTCGCCCTCGACCGCGACGCGCCGCCGGCCGCGCCGCTGCACCGCGCCCCCGCGCTCGACCTCGCCGCCGCGCCCGCCGTGGTCACCCACCCCTCGCTCCCGCCCCGACCCGCGCTGACCCCCCTCCTGCCGCCGGCCCGCCCGCACCAGCGCCCCTCGGAGGACCAGCCGTGACCACCGCCCGCACCGACGCCACCACCTCAGCCGATCCCGCAACCCCAGCCCCAGCCGCTGCCGCGGGGCGCACGGCCCCGCTGCGCCTGCTCGTCGTGTCGGCGTACGGCACGCTGGGCGGCTCCGAGCGGTGGCTGCTGGGCCTGCTCGACGGCGGCCGCGCGCGCCTCGAGGCCGAGGTGTGGCTGCTGCAGGACGGCCCGCTGCGCGAGGAGCTGACGGCGCGCGGCGTCCCGGTGACCGTGCTCCCCACCGGCACCGACGCGCGGGCCCTGGCCCGCCGCGGCGCCGACCTCGTCGCCCGGCTGCGCACGACGCGCGCCGACGTCGTGCTGGCCAACGGCGTGAAGGCCGCCACCGCGGTGGTGCCGGCGGCCCGCGCGGTGGGCCTGCCCGTGGTGTGGGCCAAGCACGACTTCTCCTTCGACGCCACGCTGGCGCGCCCGCTGGGCCGGCTCGCCGACGTCGTGCTGGCCACCTCGGGCGCGGTCGCCGCCGCCACCGGGCGCGACGACGCCGTGCTGGTGCCGCCGCCGCGGCCGGCCGCGGCCGCGGTCACCCGCCTCGAGGCGCGCGCCGCGTGGTCGGCCCACGGCGTCGTGCTCGACGACGCGCGCCCGGTCGTGGCGATGCTGACGCGCCTGGTGGCCTACAAGGGCGTGGACACCGCCGTGCGCGCGCTCGCCGACGACGCCGCGGCCGGCTGGGACCTGCTCGTCGTGGGGCCCGACGACCCCTCCGAGCCCGCCGAGCGGGAGCGCCTGCGCACGCTGGCCGCCGACCTCGGCGTGGCCGACCGGGTGCACCTCGTCGCCGAGGTGGACGGCGCGGGCCGGCTGCTGGCGGCCGCCGACGCCGTCGCGGTGCTCACCCGCGCCGAGGGCGGCTTCGGCCGCGAGGGGTACTCGCTGGTGGCGCTGGAGGCGCTGACCGCCGGGGTGCCGCTCCTGGGCGGGCGGGGCAACCCCGAGGTGGAGCGGATGGCGCTCGACGCCGGCACGGTGGTCGACCCGCTCGACCCCGCCGACGTGGCGCGTGGGCTGGGGCGCCTCGCCGACCCCGGCACCCGCCGCCGTGCCCGCGAGGGCGCCGCGCGCACGATCGCGGCCCACCCCGACGCCGACGCCTGCACCGCGCGCACCCTCGCCCTGCTCGCCGACACCGGCGGGCGCCCCGGCGCCGGGCTGGTCGCGGACGCGCCGCTGAGCGTGCTGACCTGCTTCAAGGACGAGGCCGGCCACGTCGACGGCGTGGTCACCGCGGTGCTCGCCCAGCTGCGCCCCGACGACGAGTACCTCCTCGTCGACGACCACTCCACCGACGGCACCAGCGAGGAGCTCGCCGCCTGGGCCGCCCGCGAGCCGCGCATCCGGGTGCTGCCCGGGCCGGGGGTCAACCTCTCCGCGGCGCGCAACCTGGGCTTCGCCAGCGCCGCCCACGCGGTCGTCGCGTGCACCGACGCGGGCGTCACCCCCGGTCCCGGGTGGCTGGACGCCCTGCGGGCGCCCTTCGCCGAGCCGTCCTCCGAGCCGTCCTCCGAGCCCGGCGCCCAACCCGACGCCCAGCGCGTCGACCTGGTGGTCGGCGTCTACGAGGTCGACGGCGGCGACCCGTGGCGCGACGCCAACCGGCTGGCCCTGTTCCCCTCCGTCGCCGAGGCGCGCCGGCGCACCCCGCTGGTGCGGGTGGCCGGGCGGGTGCTCGGACGGCGCTTCGACGCCCGCCGCCTCGACGGCCGGTCGATGGCCTGCCGCGTGGAGGCGTGGCGCCGCGCCGGGGGGTTCGACGAGGCGCTCTACTCCTCCGAGGACGCCGTGTTCGGCGAGGCCGTGCTGGCCTCCGGGGGGCGCAGCGTGCTGGCCCTCGACGCCTGCGTGACCTGGGAGCAGTCGGGAAGCGTGCGCGAGACCGCCACCATGTACCGCAAGTACGGCGAGTGGGGCGCGCGCGCCGGCTCCTGGCCCCTGGTCAGCCGCGACGTCGTGCGCGGGGCGGCGTACGTCGCGGCCCCCGTGCTGGCTGCCTGCGGCGGGCGCGGCACCCGCGCCGGTCTGCTGCTGGGCGGCCTCGGCTACCTCGCGCTGCCGCTGGCCCGCGCCCGCGCCGAGCACGCGAGCCCCGCGGCGGTGGCACTGGTGCCGGCGGCGCTGGCGGTCAAGGACGTCGCGAAGGCCACCGGCTGCGCACGCGGCACCCTCGGGCGCCTGCGTGACGCGCGGGCGGCACGCCGATGAGCACCGACCAGGCGCCCGTCGGCGACATCACCCACCGCACCGCCCGCAACACCGCGGTGCGCGCGGTGGCCGAGGTGCTCGGCAAGGTGGCCACCCTCGGGTGGACCGTCGCGGCGGCGCGCTCGCTGACCACCTCCGACTTCGGTGCGGTCTCCTTCGCCCTCACCCTGATGCTGCTGCTGAGCTCGGTGGCGGCGTGGGGCTTCGACTCCGGGCTGATCCGCCGCGGCAGCGCCGAGGCCGGCACGCTCCCCCGGCTCTACGCCGCCACCCAGCTGGAGAAGTCGGCGCTGGGGGCCGTGGTGTTCCTGGTGGCGGCGGGCCTGGCGCTGCTGGGCCACGGCACCACCGAGGCCTGGCTGGTGCTGGCCCTGATGCTGCTGGCCGGCTTCCCCGAGCTGTGGAGCCACACCGCCCGCGGCGCGGCCGCGGTGCGCCAGACGGCCGCGGAGGTGTCGCTCGCCCTGGTCGTGCAGCGCCTGGTCACTGCCGGGGTGATCATCGGCGCCCTGGCCCTGGGCGCCGGGCCCGTCGGCGTCGCGGCCGGCTTCCTGGTCGGCACCGTGGTGGGCTGGGGCGCCCACGTCTACGCCGTGCGTCGCCTCGGTCTCGGCGTGCGGGTGCGGGAGCTGACCCGTGCCGACCTGGTCTCCGCGGCGTCGGGCACCTTCCTGGTGGGCCTGTCGGGCATGGTGCTGATGCTGCTGTTCCGCCTCGACGCCGTGCTGCTGGCCTACTTCGAGGACGAGGAGGCCGTGGCGGTCTACTCGGTGGCCTACCGGCTGCTGGAGACCGTCCTCTTCGTCACCTACGCCATCAACCAGGCGATCCTGCCGGTGCTCAGCGCGACGTCGTCGACCCTGCGCCAGCGCAACGGCATGGAGCGCGCGGTGGCCGTCGCCGGCTTCGTCTACCTGCCGTTCGCGGTGGTCTGCGTGCTCGAGGGCCAGGAGGTGCTGGCGCTGCTGTTCGGCGAGCGGTACGGCGACAGTGCGGCACCGGTGCTGGCCTGCCTCGCCCCTGCCCCGCTGTTCTTCGCCATCGCGTTCTTCGGCAGCTCGATGCTGATGGCGCTGGAGCGCGCACGGGTGCTGGTGCTGTCGTCGGTGACCGCGCTGGTGGTCAACACCGGCCTGAACGTCGTGCTCATCCCGCTCTACAGCGGCACCGGCGCCGCCATCGCCACGAGCATCGCCTACGTCGTGCAGACCGCCGTGATCGCGGTGGTGCTGCGCCGCCTGCAGGACCGGCCCCGCCTGGTGGTGCCGCTGGCCTCGGCGGCCCTCGCCAGCGCCGTGCTCGCCGGCCTGCTGGCGCTGCTCGACCTGAACGTCGTGGTCGAGCTGCTGATCGGCGGTCCGGTCTACCTGGCGGCCTGGCTACTGGTGACCCGTCGCCTCGCCCCCGACCAGCAGGCGGTCATCACCGGCCTCCTGCGGCGCCGGGGCGCCGGGTGACCCAGCGCTACGTCGCGCTGCGCCACCCCCGCCCGGCGCTGGTCGGCGTCGACTCGCCGTGGCCGGCCCGCTACCTGGGCGACCAGCTGTCCCACGCGCTCAACCACGGGATGCCCGCGCGGCGCCGCGCCGCTCCCCTGGCCGCCGCGGTGGGCAGGCGGGGCCTGCCCGTCCGCGGGCCGGCCGCGGCCCTGCGCCGGCTGCCCACCCGGGGGTCGGCCGACCTCGACGCGCTGCTCGCCGAGGTCGCCGCGGCATGGCCCCGCCTGGTCGAGCAGGCGCCGCGGCTGGCCGCCAGGAACGCCGACCGGCTGGGCGCGCTCGAGGTGCGCCGCGGCGAGCGGCGCTTCGTGTTCGTGCTCGGTGACGGCCCCGACCCGCTGCTGGTGCTGAAGAGCCCGCCGTCCGGTCCGCCCGCCGCGCAGGCGGAGGCAGGAGCGCTGGCCCGGGTGGCCGCGGTCGGCCTCGGCCCCCACGCGCTCGGCCTGCTCGGTGGCCTGGAGGCCCAGGAGGGACTGGCCGGGCGACCGCTGTGGGTGCGTGCACCCGGGCGAGCGGGGTGGTCGGCGGCGTACGCCGGCGCCTACGACGACCTCGGCGCGGGGCTGCAGCGCCTGGCCGCCGCGACCAGGGCCCCCGGCGCCCCCACGCGGCTGGTGGAGGACGCGGCCCGCGCCGTGCCCCACGCCCTGAGCGGGCGCACCGCCCGGCTCGTCGAGGCGGCCTGCCGCGACCTGGCCGCGCTCGAGCACCACAGCCTGCAGCACCACGACCTGTCGGCGCAGAACTGGCTGGTGCGCCCCGACGGCCACGGCCGCACCGGCGCGCTGGCCGGCGTCGTCGACTGGGACACCGCCGTGCCCACCGGCGTGCCGGGCCACGACGCGCTGCACGCCGCGGTCGCCCTGCTCGAGCACGGCGTGGGCCTGCGCCGCTGGTCGCCCGAGCGGGTGCGGACGGCCTTCGCCGCCGCCTGGCCCGCCGAGCCGCTGTTCGCGCAGGCCCGCGGCTCACAGGAGGCCTGCCTGGTCGCCGCCACCGGCTCCGAGGCGCTGGCCGCGCGCCTCGCCGAGCCGCTGCGGCTGGCGTTCTTCGCCCGCCGCGTGGGGCGGCTCAGCATCGGGCGCGGCCCGACCACCCTCGACCTGCCGTCGGCGGCGGGCATGCTCGAGGTCGTGGCGGGCTAGGCCTCGGCCGCGGCACTCGCCGCTGGCCCGGCCGACTCGCCGGCCAGCTCACGGCGGCGGCGGGCGACCGCGGCCCGCGCGGCGGCCCGCCCGCGCAGGGTGCGGGGCATCGCGATCGTCTCGATCTCGGGCGTGGAGGTGGCCAGCCGGAACTTGTAGTCCTCGTCTCCGCGCAGGAAGCGGAACTCGCGCACGCCGTCGGCGTACGCCTGCTCCATGGCCTGCACCAGCAGCACGTGGCCCACGGAGTCGGCGTCGTGGCTGCGGTCGCGGCCGAACTGGTAGCAGTACTCCGCGCCCGCGAAGCGGAACAGCAGCCCGGTGGCCACGGCCTTGCCGTCGATCTCGAGCACGTGCAGCCGAAGCCAGCCCTCGGCGAGCGCCGCGCGGGCGAAGGCCGCCACGAAGCGGCGCTGCCGGTCCTCGAGCAGGGGGCTGACGCCGCCCCACCGGTCGCCGTGGAGGCGGAAGAACGTCTCCAGGTCGTCCTCGAGGGTGGCGGCGTCTGCGAGGCGGTGGCACACGTCGTAGGTCTCGGCCAGCTTGCGCGGCTTGCGGCCCACCGCGCGACGCTGGTTGCGGCTCAGGCTCGACACGAAGTCGGCCCAGGTGGCGAACTGCGTGAAGTCGCAGACCGGCGTCACCTCGTGGCTGACCTGCTGGCCGCCGAGCGGCTGCCACCACGGCTGGTCGGCGGCCATGTCCTGGAGCAGCACGACGTCGCCGCGCAGGTCCTTCTCCAGGGCCTCGCGCAGCATCGCCAGGGCGCGGGGCCGGTCGGCGGGGGCGCACACCGGCCCGAGCTGGTCGGCCGGGCCGTGGCCGATGAACCGCACCTGACGCAGCAGCCGGCCGGTGAGGAGCATCGGCAGCACGACGGTGGGGTCGTCGGGGTCGTCGTGGATCACGTGGGGCGTGGCGCCGTCGCCGTACTCGTCCCACCAGCAGGACGCCCAGGTGTGGGTGGCGAACAGGTTGCCGGCGGTCTCGGCGAGGGCGTTCCACGCGACCGGAGCGGGTCCGGCGGTCAGGGGCATGGCCCGGAGTCTAGGGGCGCCGGAGGGGCCGCGTGGGCGGACGCGGCGCTCGGGCGCCGCCGCGTCGACGTCCCCCTTGAACTGTGACAGTACCGCTGTCACAGTAGGCCGTGCAGCCCGCCGCCCCGACCCGAGAGGCCGTCGCATGAGCACCACCGCATCGATCTACGAGACCGAGCACGAGGACTTCCGCCGCACCGTGCGCGCCTTCCTGCAGAAGGAGGTCGTGCCGCACCACGAGCAGTGGGAGAAGGACGGCCAGGTGAGCCGCGAGGTGTGGCGCCGGGCGGGCGACGCGGGGCTGCTGTGCTTCGACGTCGACGAGGAGTACGGCGGCATGGGCGCCAAGGACTTCCGCTACAACGCGGTGGTCGTCGAGGAGATCAGCAAGGTGGGCGCCAGCGGGCTCGGCTTCCCCGTGCACACCGACATCATCGTCCCCTACATCTCCTCCCTCGGCACGCCCGAGCAGAAGCAGCGCTGGCTGCCCGGCCTGGTCTCCGGCGAGCTGATCTCGGCGATCGCGATGACCGAGCCCGGCGCCGGGTCCGACCTGCAGGGCATCACCACCTCGGCGATCGACAAGGGCGACCACTACGTGCTGAACGGGTCGAAGACGTTCATCTCCAACGGCATCATGAGCGACCTGGTGGTCGTCGTGGCCCGCACCGACCCCGACGCCGGCCACCAGGGCATCAGCCTGCTCGTGGTCGAGCGCGGGATGGCCGGCTTCGAGCGCGGCCGCAACCTCGACAAGGTCGGCCTCAAGGCGCAGGACACCGCCGAGCTGTTCTTCGACAACGTGGTGGTGCCGAAGGAGAACCTGCTCGGCGAGGAGGGCCAGGGCTTCGTCCACCTGATGGTCAACCTGCCCCAGGAGCGGATCTCGATCGCCGCCATCGCGGTCGCCGCCTGCGAGCACGTTCTCGAGCTGTGCCTGTCGTACGCCAAGGAGCGTGAGGCCTTCGGCCGCCCGATCGGGAAGTTCCAGAACACCCGCTTCGTGCTCGCCGAGATGGCCACCGAGGTGCACATCGCCCGGGTCTTCGTCAACGACTGCATCACCCGGCTGAACGCCGGGCAGGTCGACACCAGCCTGGCGTCGATGGCGAAGTGGTGGACCACCGAGCTGCAGACCAAGGTCGTCGACCGCGGCGTGCAGCTGCACGGCGGCTACGGCTACATGATGGAGTACCCCATCGCGAAGGCCTTCGTCGACAGCCGCATCCAGACCATCTACGGCGGCACGACCGAGATCCAGAAGGAGATCATCGGCCGCTCGCTCGGCATCTGAGCCGCAGGTCGCAGGAGCCCGCCGTGCCCGTCGACCCCGCCACCACCTTGGTCGCCACCGCGGACCTCACGCCGGCCGACCTGGCCGCGCTGCGCCGGCTCTGGGACGACGCGTTCGTCGACGGCTTCGCCGACACCGACGCCGCGCACGCCCTGGGCGGGGTGCACGCGCTGGCCCGGGTCGACGGCGTGCTCGCCGCCCACGCCAGCGTCGTGCCGCGCACGGTCGTGGTCGGCGACCGACCCTGGGACGCCGGCTACGTGGAGGCGGTGGCCGTGCGGCCCCACCTCCAGGGCCGGGGGCTGGGCTCGGTGGTGATGCGCCTGCTGCAGGCCGCGCTGGTCGAGCGCCACGACCTGGGCGTGCTGTCGACGGGCAGCCACGGGTTCTACGAGCGGCTGGGCTGGGTGCGCTGGCGCGGCCCGTCGTACGTCGTGCGCGACGGCACCCGCGAACGCAGCGCCGAGGACGACGACGGGCTGATGGTGCTGCCCGTGGACGGTCGGCCGCTCGACCTCACCGCCGCGATCACCTGCCACGACCGGCCCGGCGACGCCTGGTGAGGCGCGGGCGGCACGGTCGCACTGCTCACCGCGCCCGCCACGGTGCGCGGCCCACTCGTCATCGGGCGCGGTGCTCGAACCGCGCAACTGCGCCACTCGAGCAGCGCCTGCCACGCGGGCGAGGGCCGGCTCGGATCGCGCGACTCCGCGTCCGGCGAGACGGGACGACCGGTCAGCCGACGACCTGGTCGCCGACGATGAGCCAGCCGTCGCCCTCCGGCGCCAGGTCGAGCTGACGCACCTCGCTCTGCTCGCTGCCGTCGGTCTCGTAGACCAACGAGACCTGCACGGAGTCACCCGAGCCGCTGGTCTCGACGGCGGTGACCTCGTCGATGGTCGCCCAGAAGGCCTCGTAGTCGCCGAGGCCGCCCACCTCGGCCTGCAGCTGCGGCGACAGGGCCGCCCAGCCGGCTGCGGTGTCGGTGGGCAGGCCCGCGTAGTAGCCCTCCACGAAGTCCGCGGCGCTGCCCGCCGGCTGCGCGACCTCCTCGGTCTCCTCCTCCGGCGTCGCGGAGGGGGTCGGCGTGGGAGTGGGCGTGGGTGTCGGCGTGGGGGTGGGCGTCGGCGTGGGGGTCGGGGTCGGGGTCGCCGACGGCGTGCGCGAGGGGCGCCGGGACGCCGGGGCCTCCTGCTGCGGCGTCGAGGCCTGCTCGGTCTCGGCGGGGTCGTCGTCGCCGGCCAGGAGCGCGTAGCCGCCGCCGGCCACCGCGAGCAGCAGCAGCAGCGCGGCCACGACCAGCAGCGGCGTACGACGCCGCCGCTCCGGCTGCGGATCGACCGGCGCCGCGCCGGCGGGTGCGGTGTCGGGTCCCGGGTCGGGCTCGGAGCGCGGCTCCGGGTCGGGCTCGTGGTGCGCGGCCGCGCCGACGCCGGCCGCACCGACCGCAGCGGCGGGCGCGACGCGGGTGGGTGCAGGCGCCGCGAAGGCGCGGGTCGCGTCGGCGTCGGCGTACGGCGGCCGGCCGGCCGCCACGGCGTGCAGGGCGGTCGCGGCCTCGGCCATCGAGCCGCGGCGCGACGGGTCGGGGTCCATCATCCGCTCGATCACCGGCCCGAGGGGGCCGGCCTGCTGCGTGGGCGGGGGTGGTCCGTCGGCGATGCGGGCCAGCACCGCCAGCGCGTTGCCCTCGTCGGGGTAGGCGCGCCGACCCTCCACCGCGGCGTACAGGGTGGCGCCGAGCGCCCACACGTCGGAGGCCGGACCGGGCTCCTGCCCGCGGGCGAGCTCGGGCGCGAAGTACGCCGGGGTGCCCATCACCAGGCCGGTGCTGGTGAGCTGGGCGTCGCCGAGGCTGCGGGAGATGCCGAAGTCGGAGATCTTGGCGTCACCGTCGTCGGTGACCAGCACGTTGCCGGGCTTCACGTCGCGGTGCGTGGTGCCGCGGTGGTGGGCGGCGGCGATGCCGTCGGCCACCTGCGCGCCCAGCCGGGCCGCCTGCTGCGGGGCCAGTGGGCCGTCCTGCTCGAGCACCTGGGAGAGGTTGCGCGAGGGCACGTGCTCCATGACCAGCCAGACGTGCTGGTCCTCCTCGACCGCGTCGAAGACCGACACCACGTTGCGGTGGTTCAGCGCCGCCGACGAACGGGCCTCGCGCAGGGCGCGGGCGAGGTCGGCCGGCTCGCCGGGGAGCAGCCCGACCTGCTTGACGGCGACGTCGCGGTGCAGGGTCTCGTCGCGGCACAGCCAGACCGCGCCCATGCCGCCACGGCCGATCTCGCGCACGACGCGGTAGCGGCCTGCGATGAGGTCCGGCGTCATCTGGCTCCTTCGTCGGGTGTCGGCGGCGGTGCGGCCCCGCGATCGGGTGCCGGCACGGCGTGCCGTTCCGGTGTCCAGCCCCCGATCCCACCACATCCCCGGCGCGCGTGCCGTCACCCGTCGGGGTGCACCCTTCCCCGCGCCGCCGGCGCTAACCGGCCCGCAGCGCCTCCACCGCCCGCTCGGTGTCCTCGGTGCCGAGCTCCGCGACGATCTGCGCGGCGGCGAAGGCGCCCGCGGCGGCCGCCGCACCCACCTGGGCCATCAGGTCGGCGACGTTGCCCGCCGCCCACACGCCGGCCACGCCGGTGCGCCCGGTGGCGTCGACCGCGACGTGCTCCCCCATGCCGGTGGGGTGCTGCACCACGGGCACGCCGAGCGAGGCCAGCACCGCACTGCGGGCCACCATCCGCGCGCCGACGACCACGGCGTCGAGGGCCACCGTCGTGCCGTCGTCGAGGCGGACGCCGCTGAGGCGGTCGTCCTCGACCTCCACCGCGGCCACCGCACCCCGCACCACCTGCACGCCGCGGGCGGTGAGCTGCTCGAGCTGGGCGGCGTCGGGCGCGTGGGTGTGGGCGAGCAGGACCACGCGGTCGGTGAGCTGGCGGAACAGCAGCGCCTGGTGGCTGGCCATCGGGCTGGTCGCGAGCACGCCGACCACCTGGTCGCGCACCTCCCAGCCGTGGCAGAACGGGCAGTGCAGCACGTCATGCCCCCACCGCTCGCGCAGGCCCGCCACGTCGGGCAGCCCGTCGACCAGCCCGGTGGTGACCAGCAGCTTGGCCGCCCGCACGGCGCGCCCGTCGGCCAGCGAGACGGTGAAGCCGTCGGCGTCGCGCTCGGCGCCCACCGCCTCGCCCTGCACGACGTGCCCGCCGTACGAGCGCACCTCGGCGCGGCCGGTGGCGAGCAGCTCGCCGGGCGGTCGGCCGTCGTGGCCCAGCAGGCCGTGCACCCCGGCGGCGGGGGCGTTGCGCGGCTGGCCCGCGTCGACGACGAGCACCGAGCGGCGCATCCGTCCGAGCACCATCGCCCCGCTCAGGCCGGCCGCCCCACCGCCGACCACCACCACGTCGTACCTGTCCTCGAGCTCGTCCATCGTGCGTCCCCTTCGTCGTGGCCGGCCTCCCTGACCGGTCACCACCAGGGTGCGGCGCCCGAGTGCGCGATGGCAAACATCTTTGCTGGTCCGGCAACTACGGGGCGACGTGGACCCAGTACGGCGGCGGGTCCTCGCCCACCCGGCCGTCGACGGCCTCGCGCAGCAGGTCGGCGTGGCCGGTGTGGCGCCCGTACTCCTCCACCAGGTCGCACAGCAGCCGCCGCAGGCTGGCGTGGGTGCCGTCGTCGTCGGCCATCGCCACCTCCTGGTCGAGGCCGCCGCGACCCAGCGCCGCGGCCAGTCGGGCCCGCGAGCGCGCCACGGCGCCGTCGTAGAGCCCGTAGAGCACCTCGGGCGCCTCGTCGACCGCCGAGGCGAACGACCAGTCCTCGGCCGGAGGTGCGGTCATCTGGGAGAAGTAGGCGTCCCACACCTCCCCCAGCGGCTCGCCGGACAGCCGCTCGGAGAACACGTCGTCCTCGACGAGCGCGAGGTGCTTGAGCAGCCCCCCGATCGTCATCGTGGACGCGCCGACCCGCACGGCGAGGCCGGCGGCGTCGAGCCCCTCGGCCTTCCAGCGGAACGTGGCGCGCAACCGGTCGAGGGAGCCGACGAGGTGGTCGACCTCGGAGCCGGCCAGCGGGACCCGCCAGGGCATCTGCGCAGCAGTAGGTGTGGTCATGACGTCACGCTAGGACCGCCCACCGACGTCCTGCGGTGCGCCGTGACGCGGCAGCCCACCCCGAACGCCTCGT
This sequence comes from Nocardioides sp. FY1077, assembly GCF_058681775.1. Taxonomy (NCBI): domain Bacteria; kingdom Bacillati; phylum Actinomycetota; class Actinomycetes; order Propionibacteriales; family Nocardioidaceae; genus Nocardioides; species Nocardioides sp. FY1077. Next base: position 775,058 of record NZ_JBZWDB010000003.1, read on the forward strand.
CACGGTCCCGGGCCGCCGGTGGTGGCGCACCCCCCCCCCGTTGCGACGCCCTGGCCCGCACCTGCGTCGGACGAGGCGCACCGAGACCCGCCGACCGCGGCGTGGGCCACACTCGACCCGTGGCGGTCGACGACGTGCGGCGCAGGGACGACCTGTACGACGTCGAGCTGCGCCCCCACGACCAGCGGGTGGAGCTCGCCGGGTGGACCTACTACGTGCGAGCGGTGCGGCGGCCCGCCGAGCTCCTCCCGCGGGCGGGGCTGGCTGCCGTGGACCCGCTCGTCCTCGTTCCGCTCCTCCTCCTCGCCCGGGGTCTGCGACGGTGGACCGCGCGCCGCAGCGGTTGGACGGTCGCGGTCGTCCGGCTCGGCTCCGTCAGCACGTGGAACGACCTCACGCCCCACGTGGTGCACCAGGAGCACCTCCCACCCGGGACCGACCCGCGCCCCAGGATCGACGCGCTCGTGGCCGAGGCGAGGGCGGGCCGGCACGCACCGCCCCCAGCCGGCTCGACCGGCTCGACCGGCTCGGCCGACTCCTCCGCGTGACGACGACCGGGGCAGCCGGTGGCCACGCTCAGGCCGTCGACACCACGCGGACGACGGGCTCGTCGGCGCCAGGCGCCTCGAACCCGGCGACGTACTGGTCGAGCAGGTCGGCGCCGACCACGAAGTCGTCAGGGTGCGCGCCGCGACGCGCGGCGAGCCGGCGCCGGACGACCTCGAGCGGGGTGTCGAGGTGGACCACCTCGACGCTCGCCCCGAGCGAGCGGCCCAGGGCGCGGTAGTCGTCGCGCTGCGCCCTCGACCAGAAGGAGTAGTCGACCACGACGTCGTCGCCCGACCCGAGCGCCAGGACGATCTCGTCGCGCTGCCGCGCGCGGATCTCGGCGGCCACCTCGACGGGGATCGCGGCGGCGTCGGTGAGGCCCAGCTCCCAGGCGTCGCGGTCGATGGAGAAGCGCACCCAGCCGCGGGCCTCGAGGCCGCGCGCGTACGTCGTCTTGCCCGAGCCCGCCAGGCCGCACATCAGGACCAGTCGCGTCACGCCCGGCACCATAGCCAGCCCCTCCCGGGGCCTCGGGTCTCCTAGGCTGCGGTGACCACCCGACCGCCGGGTGCGGAGGGGGAAGCCGTGAGCACGTCCGAGCACGCCGAGCAGACCTGGCAGCGGCGGCTCGTCGTCGTGGTCGTCCTGGGCGTCGCCCTGTTCCTGGTCCAGGTCGTCGCCCTGACGACCAGCACGCGGGCGGTGTACCTGCCCGTCGCGATCGCCTTCCCGGTGGTGTGCGCCGCGGGTGCGCTCTGCGCTCTCCAGGTGGCGCGGGCCCGGCGGGCCCGACGTACCGAGGCCACGACGGGCCCGGCCACGCCGCCGAGCCGCTAGCGTCGGCACATGGGGTGGGCGACGTGGCGCGGCTGGGCCCGGTACGTCCTCGTCGTGGGTGTCGGCGTGTTCGTCGCGAGCCTGTGCTGGGGTGACGACCTCGCGTCGGCGGCGGCCGAGGCCGTGAAGTACAGCGTCGCCGTGGGCTTCGTCGGGGCGGTCCTGGGCCTCCTCGTGGACCCGTCAGGACCCGACGACTGACGCCCTCGATCGGGCCCGCGCACCGGGTCAGCGCGGACCGGCGCCCCTCACCAAGGGTGCTGCGGCGAGGAGACCGCCGGCTCCTCCGCCGGGCGCGGCTGCTCGTCCTGGGCGGGCGTCGGGGCGTGCGGGTTGCGGGTGATCACCCAGGCGACGGCCTGCGAGCGGCTCTGCACGCCCATCTTGCGGTAGGCCGAGCGGATGTAGGTCTTCACGCTGTTGATGCTCAGGTAGAGCTCGCGGGCGATCTCGTCGTTGCTCAGGCCGTCGCCGATGGCGATGACGACCTCCTGCTCGCGGTTCGACAGGCGCTCGTAGCGCGCCGGCGCCGCCTCCGCGTCGGCGCCGCGCTCGGTGCTGCGGCCAGGCGCACCCAGCACGGCGTCGATGAGGGACTCGTCGGTCGCGGCGAGCGCGAGGGTCGACACTGCGCCCTCGGCGAGCGCACGCGCGGTGAGGCGGACGTCCTGCTCGTGGGCGACGACCACGATCGCCGTGCACCGCTCGAGCAGGTCGTGCACGGTCGACTCCGACGACGCCCGCAGCTGGTGAGCGTCGTAGACGATGACGTCGAGCTCGGCGGCGTCCGCCTCGACCAGGGTGACGCGGTCGGCGGCGGCGAGGAAGGACTCCAGACCCGCTCGCACGAGGGGCTGGTCACTGACTGCGGCAACGCGCAGCGGCCGATCGCCGAGGGGAGACATGCGGCCGATCGTAGCCAGGCCCGATGGCGCCCGGATCGGCCGATGGGGTGAACGCGCCAGGCGCCCCGCCCGTGAGGGTGGAGTCGCCCGGCCCCGGGTGACCGATAGCCTCGGAGACGTCGATCGGGCGACCTGGGCCCATGGCACTGCGGGGATCACCCGAATCGGCACGAGGCACCTTCCTGCCCCCGTCAATGGGGCAGGAAGGTGCCTCACCTGGACCGTAGGACCGACCGCCGCTCGATTTCCCACCCCTTCGGCCACACGTCGGACGGGGCGTGCGGCGAGCGGACGGACGGACTCAGCCGGCGGCGACCGCGAGCTCGTTGGGGTCGACGTCCAGCTCGGCCGTGGCGGTCACCTCGCCGGTGGTGAGGTCGACGGCGTGCACGGCCTGGGCGGCGGGGTCGGTCACGTAGGCCACGTCGCCGCTGATCTTCAGGGTCGGGTGCGGGTCCTGCCACTCCGTGGGTCCCTCCCAGGCCTCCACGACCGGGAAGGAGTCGGTGAGCTCCCGGGTCTCGGGGTCGAGGACGTGCAGGGAGCCGTCAGTGGCGAGCACGTAGGCCTGGTCGTCCGGGCCCCGGGCCACGTCGCGGTAGGTGTACTCCACGCCCTCGGGCAGCTCCACGACGTCGAGGTCGCCGGCCTCGGTGTCGATCACCGTGAGCGCCTCGAGCAGGTACCCCTCGGCGTCGGGGTCGGTGTTGTAGTCACCCACGACCAGCGAGCTGGTCTCGCTGACGTAGGCGTTGCCCATCCGGCCGTAGGGCTGGTCGGGGGCCTCGATCTTCTCGAACTCGCCGTCGACGTAGAGCAGCGCGCCGTCCTCGCAGCCGAAGACGACGGCCTCGTCGGCGGCCGTGCCCTCGCCGTGGATGCCGGGGCACTGGTCGTTCTCGGCGACGACCTCGCCGGAGGCGTCGGTGGCCACCGCGCCGGTCCGCGTCTCCACGTCGCCGACCGTGGTCAGCAGGGTGCCGTCCTCGAGCACGATCGAGACGCCGTGGTGGGCCTCGGTGCCGGGGATGGTCTCGGCCTCGGCCTCGGGCTCCTCGCTCGCGGCGAGGTCGGCGGTCTCCACCACGGTGGTGTCGCTGGTGCCGTCGGCGTAGAGGACGGTGCGGCCGGCGTGGGTCACCACGTGCCCGGGCAGCTCGGCCTCGAAGACGGTGTCGGTGAGCTCGGCGGCGCCGTCGTCGGTGCCGGCGCCGGTGTCGAGCAGCTGGAACCCGTCGGCCACGGTCAGCATCACGTGCCGCTCGTCGCCCGCGGGGTTGAGGCGGGTGTAGGCCTCGGTGTCCATGTCCTCGACGACCTCCATCGTCTCGCCGTCGAGGACCAGGACGCCGCCCTCGTAGGTGACCGCGACCCGGGGCCCGGCGGGCGCCGCCGCGGAGGCGGCGCCGGCTGAGCTGTCGGAGGTCTCGGGGCCGGCCGAGCCGTCGGCGTCGGAGGCGCTGGTGGAGCCGCCGCCGGAGCAGGCCGACAGGGCCAGCACGGTGGTGGAGAGGGCCGCCAGGGCACCTCGTCGGATCAGGGGTGTGCGCATCGTCGTACGTCCTCTTCCTGGGTGGTGTCGTGCGGGATGGTGCGGGGCTCCGTCATCGGAGCCCCTCGGCGATGCGCTCGGCGTTGACGCGCATCATGGTCAGGTAGTCCTCGGCTCCGCCGCCGGGCTCGGTGAGCGACTCGGTGTAGAGCGCGACCACGTCGACGTCGACGCCCGCCTCGTCGGCCAGCGCCTGCACGAGCCGGTCGGGCGACGACGACTCCGCGAAGATCGCCTGCACTCCGGTCTCCTCGACCGCCTCGACGAGGTCGGCGAGGTCGGAGGCGCTCGGGGCCGCCAGGGTGGTGCCGCCGGGGATCACCGCGCCCACCACCTCGAAGTCGTAGCGCTGCGCGAGGTAGCCGAACACGTGGTGGTTGGTGACCAGGGCGCGCTGCTCCTCGGGGATCGCGGCGAAGGCGTCGGCCATCTCGGCGTCGACCGCGCGCACCTGCTCCACGTACGCCGCGGCCTGCGTGCGGACCGCGGCGGCGTCGACCCCGTCGACCTCGACCAGCGCCTCCTCGAGGCCGGCCACGACGTCGACCATGCGGGCGGGGTCGGTCCAGAAGTGGGGGTCGGGGGTGCCCGCGGCGTCGCCCTCGGCGTGGTCGAGCACCTCGACGGCGTCGCCGGCGACGAAGGCGGGCACACCGTCGGAGGCGGCCGCGTCGAGGTGCTGCTGCAGGCCCTCCTCGAGGCCGAGGCCGTTGGAGACCACGAGGTCGGCGGAGCGCACGCGGGCGGCCTCCTGCGCCGAGATCTCGAAGGAGTGCGGGTCGGCGTTCGGCCGCATCAGGGTGAGCACCTCCACCTCGTCGCCGGCCACCTCCTCGACGACGTCGCCGAGGATGTTGGTCGACACCACGACGAGGGGTCGGTCGTCGGCGGCCGCGCCGCACCCGCTCAGGGCGCCGCCCGCGAGCAGCAGGCCGGCGACCACGCCGTACGCCGTGCGGGCCCTCATCGGCCGGTCCCGGCGACGAAGAGCGGCTCGGTCGGGGTCCGGAAGGTCCGGGCGACCCGGGCGCCGTCGGCGAAGTCGATCTCGTGGAGCCGCCGCTCGGCGGGCGCACCCAGGTAGGCCCGCTGCTGGTCGGCGACCAGCGTCGGGACGCCGGTGCCGCTGCGCAGCGTCTCCGCGACCAGCGGCCGGGAGGTGGACAGCAGCTCGCCCGACTCACCGTCGAGCACGGCCACCCGGCCGTCCGTGGTCACGCCCAGCACGTGCTCGTCGTCGTCGTCGACCGCCACCACCTGCACCAGGGGCACCGGGGAGTCGATCAGCCGCCACGACTCCTCCCGGGTGTCCAGCAGCCACACGCGGTCCTCGCCGGCGAGCGCGGCCACGGTGGGACGGCTGTCGCGAGCCCCGAACCCCGTCGCCGGCGGCGCGGTCGTGCCGCGGGGGTAGGCGACCCGCTCGACCTGCAGGTCGTCGCCGACGCCGGTGGCCAGCAGGGCGCCGTCGGCGCAGCCGATCACGGTGCCGACGCGGGTCGTGGTGGTGCCGGCGGCGTCGCGGCAGTCCCATGCCTCCCCCGGCAGCGGCTCGCCGGCGTCGTCGAGGGCCACGACGCGCTCGGGGACGCCGGAGCCGCCCGGCTCGGTGAGCAGGACGTGCTCGCCGACGGGCACCAGCATCCCGTCGTGGGGCTCGACCTCCACCCGGAAGCGCTCGGTCAGCTCGCCGTCGGCCAGCGCCGCGGTGTCGAGCAGCACGGCCTCGCCCGAGTCGGGGAAGAACACGCCGGTGCCGCCGCTGGTGGAGGAGTTGGTGGTCGCCACCGTCGACGGGCCCTCGCCCTCGACCAGGCCGAGGTCGCGCGGCTCGCTGCGGTAGTAGTGGAAGTGGTCGACGTGGTCCCAGGTCCACACCCCGCTGTCGACCACCTCGACGCCGCCGGCGGTGTCGACGAAGGCGTAGCGGCCGTCGGTGTGCACCCCCGTGGCGCTGCCGAGGTCGCTCAGCTCGCTCACGCTCTCGTCGAGCAGGTCGAGGTGGCGCACCACGCCGGCGGCGTCGACGGTGGTGAGCCCGACGGCGGGCTCGTCGAGCTCGGCGGCGCCGTCGACGTCGCCGTGGTCGTCACCGTGCTCGTCACCGGCCGACGACGCGGCCGAGCTGTCGATCGAGGTGGGCTCGTCGGCGCCGCAGGCGACGACGAGGGGGGCGAGCAGGCCGAGGGCGGCCAGGGTGAGGGGACGGTGTGACACGGGTTCTCCAGCTCAGGCGGGGACGGGGGCGGGGGTGCGCAGCGCGGCGCGCAGGGTGCCGGTCGCGGCGCGCAGCGCCCAGGACAGGGCGGCCAGGCCGATCGCGACCATGGCGATCGAGGAGCCGGCGGCGGTCGCGGCGAACCACGACACGAGGAGCCCGACCACCACGGCGAGCACGCCGAGGATCGCGGCCAGCGCCATCGTGGTCGGGATGCGGCGGGTCCACTGCGAGGCGGCGACGGCCGGGGCGAGCAGCAGCCCGACGACGAGCAGCGAGCCGACGGCCTGGTACGACACCACGACCGCGAGCGTCACGAGCCCGACCAGGAGCGCTTGGGCCAGCGCGGGGCGCAGCCCGAGGACGGCGGCCACCCGGGCGTCGAGGGCGAGCGCGACCAGCGCCCGGTGGGCCAGGGCCGCCAGCAGCAGACCGGCCGTGGTGGCGACCGCCAGCAGCACGACGTCGGTGTCGGAGACGGCGAGGATGTCGCCGAACAGGATCGCGGTGGCGTCGGTGGCGAAGCTGCCGGAGTGCGAGATCACGATGACACCGAGCGCGAGCATGCCGACGAAGAGCAGGCCGATGCTGGTGTCGTACGACAGCCGGCCGCGGCGCTGCAGGACCCCCAGGGCGATGCTCATCACCGCCGCGCTCGCCGCGGCGCCCAGCAGCACGGGCAGCCCCGCGATGGTGGCGAAGGCGACGCCGGGCAGCATCCCGTGGGCCAGCGCCTCGCCGAGGAAGGCCATCCCGCGCACCACCACCCAGGTGCCGACGACGCCGCACAGCACGGCCACCAGCGCGCCGCCCACGACGGCTCGCTGGAAGAACTCCAGGGCGAAGGGCTCGGTCAGCGGGGTCATGGCGGGGACGCTAGGGCACTTGAGATTGATTATCAAACTCGATCGCGGTCTAGGGTGGTCCCGTGATCTCCTCCCCCGGCACGCCCACGGCGGCGCCTCCCACCACGCTCGTGTCGACGCCCACGACCGCCACGGGGCCCGCACCGGGGCTCCCTCGCCCGGCAGCCGTCCTCGAGCGGGTCCGGGTGCAGCTCGGGGGTCACGACGCGCTGCGCGAGGTGGACCTCGCGGTCTCCTCAGCGCGCCTCACCGTGCTCACCGGACCGAACGGGGCCGGCAAGTCGACGCTGGTCGAGGTGCTCGCCGGGGTGCGCCCGCCCACGTCCGGCCGGGTCCGCGTCGCCGCCCGGTCGGCGGCGTTCGTGCCGCAGCGCGCCGCCGTGCCCGAGCGCCTGCCGGTGACCGTCCGCGACGTGGTGACGATCGGCGCGTGGGGCGAGGCGGGCCTGTGGCGCCGCGTGGGCCGCGACGGCCGGCGCCGGGTGGACGACGCGATGGACCTGCTCGGGCTGACCCCACTGGCGCGACGGTCGTTCGCCACGCTGTCGGGCGGCGAGCGGCAGCGCGCGCTGCTCGCCCAGGGCCTGGCCCGCGGCGCCGACCTGCTGCTGATCGACGAGCCCACCACCGGGCTCGACACCCTCAGCGCGGCGCACATCTGCGAGGCCGTGGACCGCGAGGTGGCCCGCGGCACCTGCGTCGTCTGCGTCAGCCACGACCCCGTCGTCATCGACCGCGCCGATCGGGTGGTGCGGCTCGAGGACGGCCGGGTCGTCGCCGACACCGCCCGCGACTGAGCCGACCGCGGCTCGCGCCGTACGCCGCTCCGGCGCCGGTCGCGCCCGTCAGCCCGGGTGGCGGCGGCAGGGACGACCGTGGGGGACCTCCGCCTGTCGGCGGTCGGTCCCCCACGGTGGGTACGCCTGTCGCGACTCATCCCTCGTGGTGATCCCTCACCCCACGTGATGGTGTCGCCGACGCACGGAAGATCGAGATCCCTCGGCCTGCCCCGCTGCGTGTCCGGTGGAAGTCTCACACCTCGACGCACGACGCGGGAGGCCCCAGGACGAAGATGGCCCGGACGGACTACGCCGCCGGCACCGGCGGCGCATCGCCTCTCGGCCGGTCATCCGACTGCGGCAGCCGCGCGCACCGCGGCGGCCGTGCTCCCGCCCCGGGCGGTGGCGTCCCGGGCCATCCGCTGTTCGGGCTGCAGACACCGTCCACACACAGCTCGTTCCGTCGGGCTCGTGAGGGTGGCTCGCGACCGGCCGACCGGCTGGTCGACCTCGTCTCGTTCCTCACCAAGGAGTGCAGTGGACACGAAGCACCCCCGACCGCACCACCGCGGTCACCTCGGCCTCGCGCTGGGCCTCGCTCTCGGTCTCGCGGCGGTCGTCGTAGGGCCTGGCACCTCACCCGCCGTCGCGAACCCGACGGCGCCGCAGCCCGTCGACGCCGGTCCGACCAGCGTCGTCGTCGACGACGACGACGCCGCGCCCGCCTCGCGGTTCACCCTGGCCGTGCTGCCCGACACGCAGTTCTACTCGCGCTACTCCAGCGACCAGTTCGTCCCGCGCTACGGCAAGGACCCGTTCGAGGTCCAGACCGCCTGGCTCGCCGAGCACGCCGACGAGCTCAACATCCCGTTCGTCACCCACGTCGGCGACGTCGTCGACCGCGCCGGCGTCGAGCGCGAGTGGGTCGCCGCCGACCGCGCGATGAAGGTCCTCGACGACACCGACACGCCGTACTCGATCCTCGCCGGCAACCACGACGTCCTCAACAGCAACGACGACCTCGACGACACGGAGTACGACCTCGCCGCCGAGCCGTTCCTGAAGTGGTTCGGCCCGGCCCGCGCCGCGGCGCAGCCGACCTACGGCGGCACCGACGCGACCGGGATGAGCCAGTGGCACGTCTTCGAGGCGCAGGGCCAGGAGTTCCTCTCGATGGCGCTGCCCTGGCGCGCCTCCGACGCGACCCTGGCCTGGGCCAAGGGCGTCATCGCCGAGCAGGACCTGCCGACGATCCTCACCTCCCACGATCTCGTCAACATCGCTGCCGACGCCGTCACGCCGAAGGAGTCCGCCTACGGCGAGCGCGTCTGGGACCAGCTGATCAAGACCTCCGACCAGGTCTTCCTCACCTTCAACGGGCACTACCACGGCTCGACGCACCTGACCCGGGTCAACGACGCGGGCCACCAGGTCACCCAGGTCCTGATCGACCACCAGATGGCCTACGAGGGCGGCAACGGCTACCTCGGCCTGGTCGAGCTCGACCTGACCAACGAGACCATCACCATGCAGACCGGCTCGCCGTGGGTCGTGGCCAAGCCGCAGGACAAGCTGACGGCCTACGACCAGGCGCTCCTGGAGGCCCCGCACCAGGCCTACCAGGTGCCCATGGACTTCTCCGAGCGCTTCGAGGGCTTCCAGGCCGGACCGGCCGACCAGCCCTCCCTCACCAAGGCGGCGCGCGACATCCTGCTCGACGGCTTCGTGGCCCCCGACGGCAACGACCTCGTGCAGGCGGGCTCGGAGGACGACTACGTCGAGGCGCCCGGCACCCTCGCGCACTGGCGCTTCGGCGACGTCGCCCCCGGCGTCGTGCGGCCGGGCCAGGTCTTCCGCGACCTGGCCGGCGACAGCGACCTGCACCGCGTGGGCCTCGGCGCCTCCGGCTCCCCGACGGCCGAGGTGGGCGACGTGGTCGTCACCGACGACGTCAACCCCTACTCCGCCGACCCGGGCGCCGTCTGCTTCACCGGCAGCGACGCCCGCACCGGCCGCTTCAGCTACCTGCAGTCCACCAGTGGCACCCCGGTCACCGAGGCCACGTTCCCGAACGGCTACACCATCGAGACGTTCGTGAAGATGGACGCCGACTGGACCGCCGAGGCCAACCAGTGGAGCAAGGCCGTGGTCCGCACCGGCAACCGCTCCGAGCTCCCCGGCATGCCGGTGACGCGTTGGGACTACACGGCCTCCCCCACCGCGCTGGGCATCTCCAACCTGCGTGAGTTCCAGTTCACCGAGGTGCCCGCGACCACCAGCGTCGGCGACCGCACCGCCTGGTCCGGCGAGATCATGGTCGACCAGTGGCAGCACGTCGCGGTCGTCAACGACCCGACCGCCGGCACCACCACCATGTACGTCGACGGCGCCCCCGTGCTCCGCAACGCCACCGGCACCGGCGGTGCCTCCGCCAACGCCGGCATGCCGTGGATCATCGGCGCCGACTGGGTGGACGACGCCGCCCGCAACGGCTGGCACGGCTGTGTCGGCGAGACACGCATCATGGAGCGTCCCACCGGTCCGGCCGAGTGGCTCACCGCGCGCCCGTCGGTCGACAGCCTCGACGTGACCCGGCGCCCCGCGGCCACCGTGCCGTCCGGCACCGACGTGGTCGTCCTCTCGGGCTCCGGCACGCCGCGCGCGACCGTCGCCGTCACCGGCGACCTCGTCTCCAGCACGACCGTCGCCGACGACGGCACCTGGCGCCTCGTGGCCGACCTCGACGGCGCCCCTGGGGAGAAGCAGTACGCCGTCACCCAGGGCTTCGGCGACCGGCTCAGCGAGCCCGTGACCGGCACCTTCACCGTGGCCGGCGCCGCCCTGGCGACCACGTCCACGGCCGCCGTCGCCGACCGCACCGGTCACTACGGCAGCGCCCGGCGGGTGACCGTCCGGGTCGCCGCCCAGGACGGCCCGCCCGCCGGTGTCGTCACCGTCACCCGCGCCGGCACGACGCTGGGCACCGCCGAGCTCGTCGACGGCGGCGCGGTCGTCTCGCTGCCCGGCACCGCACTGCGCCCCGGCACGCACGACCTGACGATCAGCTACCCGGGCGACGACACGCACGCCCCGTCGTCGGACACCGTGCGCCTGGAGGTCCTCAAGGCCGTCTCGCGGCTCACCGTCACGCCGGGCTCGACCCGCGTCGACGCCGGTCGGCGGGCCCGCCTCGTCGCCACCCTCTCGGCCGGCGTGCCCGTGCGCGGTGACCTCGTCGTCGCCGAGAAGGGCCGAACGCTGCTGCGCCTGGGCGCACAGGCCGGTCGTCGCAGCGTGGTCCTGCCGGTGCTCCGCGCCGGCCGGCACGTGGTGGCGGTGCGCTACACCGGTAGCGACGTGGTCGCGGCCAGCCCCACCCGTCGCGTGGTCGTGAACGTGCGCGCCAGGCGCTGACCGCCTGACTCCGCACGAGGCAGAGGCCCGTGCCACCCACCGGTGGCACGGGCCTCCGTCGTCGAGCCCAGAGCGGCGGCGTACCTGTCACAGGCAACCCGCTGGGACAGTGCGCCTCGCCGCCTCTCGCAGCTCGGCGTCCTCACTCACGGTGACGCCGGGCTCCACGCCGTCGTGGTCGTCGGCAGCGGCTGACCGGGCGGTCGCGCTGCCGTACCGGGGCGGCGCCCGTCCGGCAGGATGTCGCTCGTGAGCCAGAGCCCGGTACCGGTCCTGCGCCGCGCGGCGCAGATCCCGCTCGGGCTCCTCGCCGCGCTGCTGCTGCTGACGGCCTGCGCGGCCTCGCCGCAGGACCTGGAGGCGACCGGGTCGGACGAGCCCGGCGTGGTCCGGGTCCGGGTCGTCGAGGCGGACGCCGCCGACGACGACATCCCGTTCGCCGACGTGGCCCGGCACGTCACCGTGGTGATGGACGGCGCGGCGACCGCCGAGGACGTCCTCGCGGTCTTCGACGCCTACGCCGGTGCGATCGACGACGGCGACGTCGACGGGGTCGAGGTGGTCCTGCAGGGCAAGGAGGCCACCCTGGCATCGGGCGAGGGGGTCCACGTCACCGAGCCCGCGGCGCAGGACCTGGTCCGCGCGCAGCGCGCCGACGACGTCCTGGAGTACCGACGCGAGGTGTACCCGGTGGGCACGTCGGTGGAGCTGACGCTGGCACCGACGGGGTTCGCCGGGGTCGCAGGGTGGGCCGACCGCTACCGCGACGCCGGGGGCGTCGACCTCGTGCAGGTGACGTCAGGTGGGCTGCTCCTGATCCGCGACCGGCACGACGCCGACCCCGAGGTCACTGCGGCCCGCGAGGTGGTCGCCCGACGAGTCGACCGACGGTTCGGCCTGAGGAGCGCCGTCGTGTCCGGTCGGGGGGCCGTGGAGCTGACGGTGCGACCGGGCGACCAGGGCGCCGTGCGCCGGTTCGTGAGGCGCGCCGGGGATGTGGGACCGGTCGGCCGCGTGGCGGTCCGTGCCGCGCAGCGCGACGCCCGAGCGGTCTCCACTGGACCGTGACGGCGTCGGTCGTCGCGCGGCGCTGCCGGCGTAGGCCGCGGGGGTGGTGCCGAGGAGCCGGCGGAAGTGGCGGTTCAGGTGGGGCTGGTCGTGGAAGCCGACGGCGACGGCCACGCTCGCCGGTGACTCGCCGGCCAGCAGCAGCCGGCGCGCGCGGTCGAGGCGCCGGCCGGTGAGGTAGCGGTGCGGCGGGATGCCGAAGGTCGCGGTGAACGAGCGCACGAGGTGCGTCGGGCTCGCGCCCAGCACGCGCCCGGCGTCGGCCAGGGTGAGCCCCTCGACGGTGCTGGCGTCGAGCAGGTCGCGCAGGCGGGCCGCGGTGCCGGCGTCCACGCGGCGCGGCGGCCGGGGGCCGCCGAGCAGGACCCCGAGCCGGTCGGCGACCGCGGCGAGCCGGTCCTCGGCCTCGAGCGTCTCCGCCGGGTCGTCGAGCGCGGCGTGCAGCCGGCCGACCTCGGCCCGCAGCGCCCCGTCGACCCACCCGGGGTGGTCGACCGCGGCGCCCACCCGCCGTACGTCGAGGACGTCGGCGTCGAGGTAGACCACCCGCTTGCGGAACCCGGCCGTCGTCACGGCCCGCCCGTCGTGGGGCACCCCGGGCGGCAGCAGGGTGACCCGGTCACCGAGCGCGCCGTGCTCGTGGCGGTCGAGGTCGAAGCGCACCGCCCCGGTGTCGACGAGCAGCAGGGTCCAGGTGTCGTGGGTGTGCAGCGGGTAGGCGTGGTCGGTGAAGCGCGCGTGCAGCACCTCGGCGACGCCGGCGACCGCCGGCCGCCACGCGCGCACGGAGTGCTCGGGCCCCACGTCAGGAACGTACAAGACCGGCACGGGACGGCGCGGCGAGGCTGGGCGCATGACCGTCCGCTTCGACACCAAGATCGCCCTCCTGCTCCGCGACGACCTCGAGACCTGGCAGCGCCTGAACGTCACCGCGTTCCTCGCCAGCGGCGTCGCCGCGACCTACCCGGGTCTCGTCGGGGAGCCCTACGTCGACGCCGACGGCGCGGGCTACCTGCCGATGTTCGGTCAGCCCGTGGTGGTGATGGAGGGCGACACCGCCGTGCTGCGCGAGGTCCACGAGCGGTGCCTGCGCCGCGGACTCCGGGTCTCGGTCTTCACCTCCGCGCTGTTCGCCACCGGCCACGACGAGGCCAACCGGGCGGCGGTCGCCGCCGTCGGCAGCGCCGACCTCGACCCCGTCGGCCTCGGGGTCCACGGCCCGCGCAACGCGGTCGACAAGGTGCTGAAGGGCGCCCGGATGCATCCCTGAGGCCCCGCGCCGACCGCGTTCGGCACGTCCCGGGGGGCGGGCACCGGAGTCGGACGTGCAGTGACGCGGCCGGGCGCCGGGACGGTGCGCACCCCTCGCAGCTCGGCGGCCGCGGCGACGGCACCGGCGACGGCACCGGGCCCGGCACTGCACGTCCGGCTCGGGTCGGGCCCTCCGCTCAGCGGTCGATCATCTTCTGCATCGCCTCGGGGTAGCGGTCGCCCTGCACGTCGACGGCGGCGATGGCGGTCTCGATGGCGGTCAGGTCGTCGCCGGTGAGGTCGACGTCGGCGCCGCCGATGTTCTCCTGCACCCGGGTCGTGCGGCGGGTGCCGGGGATGGGGGCGATCCAGGGCTTCTGCGCCAGCAGCCAGGCGAGGGCGACCTGGCCGGGGGTGGCGTCCTTCTCGGCGGCGATCCGGGTGAGCAGGACGACGACCGCCTGGTTGGCGGCCATGGCCTCGGGGCTGAACCGGGGCAGCCGGGTGCGGATGTCGGTGCTGTCGAAGGCCGTGCCCGCGGTGATCGCGCCGGTGAGGAAGCCGCGACCGAGGGGGCTGAACGGCACCAGCCCGATGCCGAGCTCGTCGAGGGTGGGGATGATCTCGGACTCCAGGTCGCGCCACCACAGGGAGTACTCGCTCTGCAGGGCCGTCACCGGCTGCACGGCGTGGGCGCGCCGGATGGTCGCGGCGCCGGCCTCCGACAGGCCGAAGTGACGCACCTTGCCGGCCTCGATCAGCTCCTTGACGGTGCCGGCGACGTCCTCGATCGGGACGTCGGGGTCGACGCGGTGCTGGTAGCAGAGGTCGATGTGGTCGACCCCGAGCCGCCGCAGGGAGCCGTCGACGGCGGCCCGGATGTGGGCGGGGCTGCTGTCGAGCCCGCCGTCCTGCGTGCCGTCCTCGTCGTAGGAGAAGCCGAACTTGGTGGCGATGACCACCTCGTCGCGCACCGGCGCGAGCGCGCGGCCCACCAGCTGCTCGTTGACGAAGGGGCCGTACACCTCGGCGGTGTCGAAGAACGTGACACCGAGGTCGTGGGCGGCGCGGATGACGCCGACCATCTCGTCGGTGTCGCTGGCGGGGCCGAAGCCGTGGCTCATCCCCATGCAGCCGAGACCGATCGCGGAGACCTCGAGGCCCTGACCGAGAACGCGCGTGTCCATCTGATCCTCCTGGGTGTCGTGACCCTGGAAAACTACTCCGCCCGCACGGAAGCCGCAGGGGTCCGGGCGCCTGGCGCGGCCACGGCCCCCTCGCCGCACGGGAGGACGGTGCGCACCGTGCCGTCAGGTGGTGGTGTGCCGACCGTGGGACGACAGCAGCGCCGACAGCAGCGTGACGAGTGTCGCCGTCGCGGTCTCCGGATCCGTCGAGCCGTTCACCGCGGCGTCGCACAACGACTCCGCCGCGCCGAGGAAGGCGAACGCCGCCGCCTCGGTCAGGACCGCGTCAGGCTCGCACGAGCCGATCGCACGCCGGCAGATCGAGAGGTACTCGGCCTCGGAGGTGCGCCTGACCGCTGCGAGGTCGGGCGATCCCGACAGGGCGGCCGCGACCCTCCCGAGCTCGGTCCCGTGGTCGAGCACGCACGCGACGTGGCACTCCGCGATCGTCTCGATCTGCTCGGCCAGGGTCGAGGGGGTCTCCTCGAGCGCCTCGAGCAGCCGCGTCGTCTGACGGCGGTCGAAGTCCTCGTACAGCGCCAGCAGGAGGCCCGACCGCGAGCCGAAGTGGTCGTAGACGACCGGCTTCGAGACGCCGGCCTGCACGGCGAGGCGGCCCAGGGTCAAGCCGTCCGCGCCGTCAGCGGCGACGAGGGTCCGGGCGACCGCGATCAGCTGCTCGCGACGGTCGTCCTTCGTCATCCGCCGGCGGGTAGCCGGCGTCATCGCACAGGGCTCGGCCGGGCACTGCGGGAGCCCGACCCGACCCGCTCGGCGTACCAGGCGCCGATCGCACCCACGGCCCGGTCGACCTCCGAGGCCCGCACCTGCGGGGACGCGTCCTCGGAGTCGTGGAGGAACGTGGTGGATCCCACGACGCCACCGCAGAACTCGACGAGCCCGTGCTCGACCTGGTTGCGCAGCGACCGCTCGTAGCCGTGGCGGTCGTACAGGCCCCGGTCGCTCGCGGCCACCGGGAGGAGGTGGACCGTGAGGTGGCCCAGCTTCCCCACCAGCCCTGCCTCGGGGGCGGTGTCGAAGGCCCAGCCGTCGAGGAACACGCGGTCGACCCAGCCCTTGAGCATGGCGGGCATCGACCACCAGTAGACCGGGAAGACCAGCACCAGGTCGGTGGCCCGATCGATCCGGGCCTGCTCCGCGGCGACGTCGGACGGCACACCTGTGGCCGCTCCCTGGTAGTGGCGACGGTCCTCCAGCGAGAAGCGCGGGTCGAAGCCCTCACCGTGGAGGTCTGCGACCTCCACGGTGCCCCACGAGGCGAGGGACCGCGCGACCCGGGCGGCGACCTGGTGGGTGAGCGAGTCGCTGTCGGGGTGGGCGACGACCAGCAGGGTGTGGGTGCTCGCGTTCACCCGGACAACCTACCATTGGTAGGTACGTTGCCGGACCGGACCGGACCGGCGGCCCGGCCGTGCGGCCACGCCGCGATCGGGCACGGTGACCACGCCGACGCCGCGCACTGACGCTCGGCCACCACCACGTCGACGCCCTGGGGCACTCGAGGCGGGCGAGCCCCTGCCGTCAGGTCAGCGTCGCCACGGGGTCCGGCCGCGGCGGGACACCCGTGGGGATCGTGCGGGCACCGCTGCGCTCGGCCCCCATGCCGGCGGCCACCACGAGGCCGACGCCGGCGACGGCCAGCCCGTTCGGCGCCTGGTGGAGCGCGACGAAGCCGATGACGAGCGCGAACGCCGGCTCGAGCGCCATCAGCGTGCCGAACGCCCCGGCACTGAGGCGGCGCAGCGCCACCATCTCCAGCATGAACGGCACCACCGGCAGCAGCACGGCCAGGCCGAGACCCACGAGCATCAGCTCCGGCGTCAGCCGTGGGAACACGCCGGGGCCCGCGACGACCGTGGCGACCAGTGCCGCCACCGGCATCGAGATGGCCAGCCCGGTGATGCCGCTGGCGGAGTCACCGACCCTCTGCGTGAGCAGGATGTACGCGGCCCAGCACAGGGCCGCCGCCAGGGCGAACGCCACACCGAGCGGGTCCACCGCACCCGCCCACGGCTGCGTCAGGCACACCACCCCGCCGGCCGCCACCAGCGCCCACACCCGGCCCGCTGCGCGGCTGCGCGCCACGGCGACCCCCAGCGGACCGAGGAACTCCAGGGCGGCCGCCGTGCCGAGCGGCAGGCGCTCCACCGCCGCCATGAACAGCATGGTCACGCCGCCGGTCACCACCCCCAGCGCCACCGCGGCGCGCACCGTCGCGGGGTCGAACGCAGACGGTCGCGGACGCACGACCACCACGAGGACGACCCCGGCCCAGAACAGCCGCAGCCACGCCGCCCCGCCTGCGCCGACCTCGTCGATGAGACCGATCGAGGCGGCCAGCCCCAGCTGGACGCAGAGCATGGCCGCCACGGCCATCGGAGCGCCCCCACGGGGCGGAGAGGTGGTCATGGCCGCTACGGAACCCCACGAGCACCGTCTGCGTCCACGTGACATCGATGGACAAACCGTTCGCCGATCAAGGACGATGCAGGGATGGACGCCCGCCGCCTGCGCATGCTGTCCGAGCTCTCGCGGCGCGGCTCCATGCACGAGGTGGCCGCCGAGCTCGGCACCACCACCTCGACGGTCTCGGCGGGGATCGCCGCCCTCGCCCGCGACCTCGGCGTGCCCCTGGTCGAGCCCGACGGGCGACGCGTGCGCCTCACCCCGGCCGGCGCCCGGCTCGCCGAGCACGCCGTGACCATCCTGACCGCCGTCGACACCGCACGCCTCGACCTCGACCCGACCGCGGAACCCGCCGGCGTCGTCCGGGTCGCCGGGTTCGCGACCGCCGTACGCCGCACCTTGCTGCCCGCGATCGACAGCCTCGCGCACACGCACCCGCGCCTCGAGGTGCACATCCGCGAGCACGAACCCCTCGAGGCGTTCGACCTGCTCGGGCGCGACCAGGTCGACCTGGCCCTGACCTACGACTACAACCTCGCCCCTGCCTCGTGGTGGGCCGAGCACCGCGCCACCCGGCTGTGGGAGACGGCCTGGGGCCTGGGTGTCCCGGCGGGCGAGACGCGGCACGACCTCGGCGCGCACGCCGACCGGCCCTGGATCGTGAACTCCCGCGGCACCGCCGACGAGGACGCCCTGCGCACCCTCGCCTCCCTGTCGGGCTTCACCCCGCGCATCGGCCACCGGGTCGACTCCCTCGACCTGGTCGACGAGCTCGTCGCCGCCGGCCGTGGGGTCGCCCTGCTCCCCCACGACCGCACCGGCCACTCTGGGGTCACCGTGCTCCCGCTCGACCAGCACCCGGTCGCGCTCCGCGCCTACGCCGTCACGCGGGCAGGACGCGACCGCTGGCCCCCGGTACGAGCCGTGCTGGAGCAGCTCGCGCATGCCCGGTGAGCCCCTGAGCGGCACCGACCCCGCGGGCACCGCAGTCTGCGCGTGGGCGAGCAGGTGGTCGATGTCGACGCCCTCAAGAGCCCAGTGGTGGGCCTCGACGGTGTCGTCGTTCGACGCTCGGTGCCCGGCGTGCAGGTGCGCGGGAGGACGGGTCAGTCGCCGAAAGCGGCGCGGCCCTGCGTGGCGGAGGTGCCCAGGTCGCTCTTGGGCAGGGCTTCACCGGCGGTGACGGCTGCTGCCCATGCCTCGGTGCTGGCGACGGCGGCGAAGTTCGAGTGCAGGAGCACGAGGAGCGTCTCGTGCAGCTGCTCCGCGGACACCTTGCCGGCGTCGTTCGCCAGGTGGATGGCGCCGGTGGCGTCGGACAGGATCTCGGCCGCGAGCCCGAGCTCCTCGGCACCCACGGCCGTGGCGATGTCGCAGTTGTTGGTCATGTAGCCGGCGATGGTGATGGTGTCGACGTTCTGCTCGGCCAGCCACTGGGCGACATCGGTGCCGGCGAACACGCTGCCCTTGGACTTGGTCACCCGCTTCCACGCGGGGCTCAGGCGCTGCTCGAGCTCGGGGTGGAGCGACCAGCTCTCGCTGTCCAGGGCGAAGACCGGTGCGCCCTGCGGCAGCTCGTGCTGGACGACGACGACGGGCAGGTCCTGCTGCTGTGCGACCTCGACGGCGGCCAGGACGTTGCGGAGCGTCTTCTCGCGCGACGGGGCCTGGATCTGGAGGATCCCGTTGAAGTACTCCTGCTGGACGTCGACGACGATGAGTGCGCGGTGGGGGGCGGTCATGGCTTCTCCTGTGGGGGTGAGGAACTCGTGGAACCCACTCTGGGTCGACCCGACGGGCTACCGTGAGTGGCACGAACGACCTCTTTCGATGGGATCGGGCCAACTGTGCGGATTGCCGTGTACGCGTTCGACGACATCACCATGTTCCACCTCGCTGCCCCCCTGTTGGTCTTCGGCGAGGTCGGCCGGCAGGGCCTGGCCACAGGCTGGGACCCGGTGGTGTGGACCCAGGACGGCCGCGGCATCCGGACCGTCGAAGGCCCACGGGTGGAGGACGTCGCCGGTCCCGGCGCGCTCGACGACGCCGACCTGGTGGTGCTGCCGTCCTGGCCGACCGACCTGCCCGCCAGCGGCGAGGCGCTGACCAGCAGGATCCGGGCGGCACAGGCACGAGGGAGCCGCATCGCGGGCCTGTGCCTAGGAGCGTTCCCCGTCGTCGACAGCGGCCTGCTCGACGGCCGTGAGGTCGTCACCCACTGGGGTGCGGCCGAGGAGCTCGCACGCCGGCGCCCCGCGGTGAACGTCCATCCCGCCGCGCTCTACGTCGACCACGGCGACGTCCTCACCTCAGCCGGCACGGCATCCGCGCTCGATGCCTGCCTGCACATCGTCCGTTCCCACCTCGGCTCCGCCGCCGCCGCGGCGGTCGCGCGCAGTCTCGTGGTCGCACCTCACCGCGATGGCGACCAGGCCCAGTACGTCGACCGCCCGATGTCTCGGCCCGGCGGCGTGGGGCACCTGGGCCCCACCATGGACTGGGCACTGGCTCGGCTCGACCGACCACTCACCGTCGCCGACCTCGCGGCCCACGCCCAGATGAGCAGGCGCAACTTCACCCGCCGGTTCGCGGAATCCGTGGGAACCACGCCCGCACGCTGGGTCCTGGCCCGGCGGCTGGACGAGGCCCGGAGCCTCCTCGAGACCACGACCTGGCCCGTCACCCGCATTGCCACCACCTGTGGCTTCAGCAGCGCCGTGACGTTCAGGCAGAACTTCGTCGCAGCTTTCGGGACCACACCCACGTCCTACCGGCAGCGGTTCTCGCTCCCCGCGACGTGAACCAGGGCCAGCCCAGACCACGGGCCCGGTCGGCTGGGGTGTCGGCTCCGGCCCACGTGCCTTGTGGCGGGTGGCCCTGGAACCACCGGTCAGACGTTGAAGCGGAACGTATGAGCGGGTCGCGCCATCACGGGGTCCGGGGTGTCGACACGCGACCTGACCTGCGGAAACAGTTAGTGGCATCTGGTGGGTGTTGATGGGCGTCGGTGGCTCTGCTGACGAACGGCTGACGAACGGCTGACGAACCGGACGCCGCTCCCCCCAGGCCCTCAACGCCGCTACTTCTTCTTGCGGCGCACCGCGTGACTGGTGCTTCATGCGGCCGCTGTTGAAGCCCCGGTCGAACTAGAGATGCGCTCCGCACGTTGTGGCTGGTGCGTCGGACACGGGGTGCGTTCGTCCCCGATACTGAGCGACATGTCGGGATGGTTGGGAATCGTTCTGCCCTACGTCGCACCGTTGTTGGTCGCGCTGGTGACGTCAGCAGTCACGGCGAGCCTGTTGTCAGCGCGACGGCTACGCAAGGACATAGCGGACTTGCAGACCCTGTTGAGTGCGAACCCTTCTGAAGGGGTTGCAACTCTTCTAACAGAGGACGTCAACGAAAAGATCGTCCGACTCAGCAGCCTGAATCGCTTCCCCGCGCTCCTTGGGAGTGACGTTGTACGCCTTCTCATCATCACTGCAATGGTCGCCGCATCCGGCTTGATCGTTTTCAACGTTTCGAGAAGGGATTCAAACTACTTCGTCGTGGAGGATGTGATAGCGCCAATCGCCTTCACGCTCACGGCGGGCTGGAACTGGTTCGCCTTCTATGTCGGTTGGAGCCAACGCCTCGATGCGCGCCACGCGTTCGTGAAGGAACATGGCCCGGTTCGTCACGAACGGCACGCCGAGTTCGTTCGCCGTGTTGCTGTCGGCTCCGTAACCTTCTTAGGGATGCTCGCGATCGGGGGCACTGGTGTTCCGTTGATTGTGGCAACGACCTATCAATACTCCAAAGTCGCGTCCGCCCTCATTGTGGTCCCACTGCTCGCGGTCGTCCTGGTGGTCACCGATAGGTTGATTGTTCTCGGGTATAGCAACACTGCTGCGCCGCAATCTTTCCTTGACATTCTGTCGTTTGGACCACCGGCCGCATTACCCGATCAGGCTGAAAAAGCGCGGGCGGCCCGCGCCGCGCGCAAGACAACCCGCGCCGAGAGCAGACAGGCAAAGAAGACTGGCTCGGGCGCCCACCCGCCTGAGCCGACTCAGCAGGATGGCGCTGCCTCGAACAGTGGCGTGCAATCGCATGCGGTTGACGACGAATCTCCGGCCAGGACTATCGCCCCATTGTCGCGGCAACAGCGCGTCCAGTCGCCCGGCGTGAGCGCACGAGCGAGGCCCCCAGCGTCGGCGGGAGGGGAAGAACCCGAACCGACGCCGGGGGCCTCGCGGTGAGCGGGAGACGCTTCCGGCAGTGGCGTCACCCGCGGTGGGTGCCCGGCGGCTGGCTCACCCCATGAGGACCGCCCGGCACCCGGCTCAGTGGCGCAGCAGCATGGCGACCTCGGCCTCAGCGAGCCGCAAGCGGAGCGCCAACTGCCCACGCGACGACGCCGCCAGCGCCTTCGCGCCAGTGACGACCGCCTCCGGGTTCATCGGGAACACCACGACCGAGGTCTCCCACAACTTGACCTCCTCCAGGACGCGCACCTGCCGCCCGTCACGGTCCTCGAACCGGTAGGCCACCGCCTCGTAGCCGATCGACAACTTCGACAGGTGCCCCTCGACCAGCAGCCGCCGCACGTCCTGCGCAGCCGTCGTGGAGGCGAACCTGGCATGGATCACCAGCCCCCGGCTGTCCTCCGCGGCGTCGAAGATCGTGCCCAGCACGGACGACGTCGTCGCCATGTGATCGGCCAGCAGCGGGATGCCGTTAGCCCTCACGCCCTCGACCGACGCGGCGAACGCCCCCGGCACGATGACGTCGCCGCCCAGGTCGACGTTGCCGAACGTCGAGGCGTAGCCCACGAGCGTGCCCGCGTCACCCGACTCCGCGGCGTCCTTCCAGGAGCAGGCAACCGTTGCCCGCTGCATCGTGACCACCGGCTTCACAGCCGCAGAGTGGCGAGGGCCTTGGGGCGGATCACATCTCCACCGACCCTGTGGCACACCAGCAGACCCAACTTCCCTTCGTCTGCGTAACGCTCCTCCAAGCGCTGCACCGTCACCCGCCGCCGGTCGGCCACCATGTACCCGGCGCGCACGTCGCCGAACACCACCGAGGGGTCCGTCGCGGTGCCGGTCGCCGTCATGGCGGGGAGGCCATCGACGGTGTAGGCCGGGTAGCCGAGCAGGGTGTCGGCCGCCCC
Source organism: Nocardioides sp. FY1077 (assembly GCF_058681775.1). Lineage (NCBI taxonomy): Bacteria > Bacillati > Actinomycetota > Actinomycetes > Propionibacteriales > Nocardioidaceae > Nocardioides > Nocardioides sp. FY1077. The sequence goes on from NZ_JBZWDB010000003.1 coordinate 797,269, forward strand.
CTTGGATGCGTCGCGGCGGAACAGGTAGTTGCCCTCGGTGTCCTTCAGCAGTTCGATCGCCTGCTGGGCCGACGAGTGCAGCAGGAACGTGGCGTTGCGACGCGCCCAGGAGGGCACGGCGTAGGTGACCTTCACCAGGTCGTCGCCGACCACGGTCGCGTTGGCAGCCGCCGTGACCGACTGGGTCACGTTGTGGGTGATCCCGAACGGCTGGCCGGTGCCGGTGCCGTTCGCGAAGGCGTCGTCCTCCAGTTCCGCGAACTTCAGCACGAGCGCCTGGCGGATGATCTCGGCCAGGTTCTCGTCGGAGTCCTCCAGTTCGTCACGACCCAACTTCACGAGCGCGTTCAGGTCGTGCACGAAGATGGAGTCCTTGCCCGCCGGGGTGGCCGCGAGCCCGTCGGTCAGGGCGGTCCCGGTCTCCAGACGGCCCCAGCCCGCGGTGTTGATGACGACGTTGCCGACGTCCACCTGGGCCTTGGTGGTGGGGCGCACGAACGCGAGGCTCCGGATCACGCCCGCGCGGGGCAGTTCCTTCAGGATGGTGCCCGCGTAGTCGGCCGGGATCAGGTTCAGGCCAGTGGCGTTCTCCACCAGGTCGGCCTTCTGCTCGATCGGCACCTGGCCGTCGCGGACCCACCCCAGGAAGCCCTTGGTGGCGCGGGGAAGCCCAGCGTCGTCGGCGCTGGGCGCGCTGTACCCGCCGCCGGTCCAGCCCTTGCTCGTTACGGGCCCAGCGACGGAGTCGCCGCCCAGCATGTCGTGGCGGTAGACGGGCTCAGCGGCGCGCTTCTCCTCCCGGATGGTCTGGGCCTGGAGCGACGCCTGCCGAGACGCATCCAGGTGCTGCTCGATCTGGCGGGCGGCGTCGGCGGGCATCGTCTTGCCCTCGAACTGGTCGTTGATCGCGCGGGCGGCCTGGAGGTGCCGCGCGGCTGTGTTGGCGTGGGCGGCTTCGTCGCCACCGATGGAGTACGTCATGGGGGTCACCTGTCGGCTCGGTCGACGGTGCGGACGCGAGACGCGTCGAACGCACCAGAAGGGAGTGGCGGCGGCGCTCTGTGTCGCAGCGTCAACAGCCAGCCCGTGCCTCATGTCGGCTTCCGAGGCCCTGCCGGGGCCCGGTTGGCGAACGGGATCGCCTCGCCCCTCTGCCCGAGGGGACTTCCGGCTGGAGGTCTCCACCTCTGACGCCGTGGCCGGGCCCTACCGGGGCTCCGGACCTGCGGCGGTCAGCCGTTGCCAAGGACGCTACACCGACTCGCCGACAGCGCCCGGCAATTCATGGGCGGGGGTCGTCGTGCTCGGGGCACGAGCAGCCGCGTGGGCACGGCGGGGACTCGAAGTCGGGTCGCGGGTCGAACGCCGCAGGCGGCTCCGGCTCGTCAGCAGGCGGCGGCTGTGTGACGCCGCCCAGCGTTGCCGCGTCACCCCACCCGGCCTCGACGCCGGAGACGTAGTCGCGCCCCAACGCGCCCCAGTCCCGTGCCCGGCGACGAGACTCCTCCCCAGCCAGCGACACCAGCCGCTCCCAGGTGACAACCAGCCGCGGAAGGCCGAGAGCCGTCGCCCCGGCCACGCCCCACTCAGCGAACCTCGCGAACGAATACAACTCGTCGTCATCGAGCCCGGCGAGGTCGCCGCACACGTCACGCGCCATCGCAGCCAGCACGCCGCCAGCCGGGTCCGCGTCCGTCATGTCAGACACCCCCGCGCGCTGCGCAGCGACCCGTACGGCGTCGCTGGTGAGCATCCGCGGGCTGCGAAACACCAAAACGTGACGCCGGGTGCGGGCGTCTGTTCGCTATGTGGAAGACGGGGCGGGGGTCCAACCGCTACCCAGTCCCCCCATCTACCCCTTGTCGCACGGTGGCGGGTGCCGTCGACACCGCGCTCGGTGGTTGGTGACGCCGTGTGTGTGGTCACTTCTCGTCCTCGGTGAGTCGTCGGCCGGGTTGGGCCCAGCCTTCTCGGCGTGCGGTTGCTCTGCCGTGGCACGACGCGCAGAGCCCGCGTCCGGCTGCTGGGTCGTTGGGGTCGGCCCCTTGTGCGACGAGGTCGCGGCGGCTGATCGGCCAGTGGTCGGCGACGGTGGCGGCGACGCGCTTGCCTTCGGTGGCGCAGATGACGCACCACGGGTCGCGGGCGAGGACGCCGGGCCTGAACACGGTCTGGTGTTCGCCGGTGTAGCCGCGTTCCTTGGCGGTCTTGGCTGTGCGTGCGACTCGCGCCTCGTATCGGGCCGAGCAGGTCGGGCAGCGGGTCACGGTCAGGGTGGGTTGCCACTTGTGTCCGCGGCTGCACCGCTTGGCGCCTCGTGTCGGCATCAGACTGCCTCTCGCTGGTTGGGGGGTGTCGGTGGTGGGTTGGTTGCTCGGTCGGCTGTGCGTGCGTTCGGTGTCAGGGCAGCGGTGACAGCAGATCGGCGAGGGGTGGTGCCCGGCATGTCGACACCGGGGCGGGTCTGTTCGTGCGGCACAGCCGATCCTCGAACGGCTGGCGGGGGGTCCTCGGGCGTCTCGCAGGCTGCACGGACGCACCGGGCGTGGACGGGGCTGGACCAGGTGTCGGCTGTGACGACCCACAGCAGCCGCCACGGCTGGGTGGGGGTGATGCGCTGTCGACAGGCGCGGCAGCGCACGGTGCCGGTGAGGCGTCGCTGCCAGTAGTCGCGCAACTCGGGCGGCGGTTTGCGGACGAGGGGCAGCAGGCGGGCAGGTTCGGGTGGCGGTGCTGGGTAGCGGCCCCCTCTGGGTGGGCCGACCGGGCCGCCGCCGTCCCAGGTCGCGAGGTCGGGGCGCCCGGCGCGAACCCACCTGGTTCCGTGGGTGCAGCACAGGCGGTTGACGCGTTCGCTGACACGGTCGCACCCGGGGACGGGGCAGGCGCGTCGAGCGCTCGGGTTGTGGAGTCGACACCAACCGGCCGCAACCATGCTGACGAGGTCGCAGCCGGTGACGGGGCAGTCACGGCGCTGGGGTCGGCGCCGGTCGCGGCGGCCTTGGCGGCGGCGGCGTGGACGTGAGGCGGTCATCGGACGTGCTCGACTTCGGCCAGGTCCTCGCTGTCGCATTGCGTCGCGCGCAGGCCCTTACAGAGGCGAACGACGTCGTGGCCTCTCCCTTGGTCTGCTCGGGGGGCGGGACGGCTCGCGCGCGTTACGTAACGCCCGCCTGCCTCGAAACTCGCGAGGAACGGGACTAGCAACCAGAGAGTGCTGAAAACGGCGGAGACAGACGCAACCCCAAGTACTGGTCTGGTCTGGTCTGGTCTGGTCTGGTCGCTGTGACTCCCGGCGTGACTCCCGGCGTGACTCCTGCCGTGACTCCCGGCGTGAGTCACGGCGTGACTCCTGCCGTGACCACTTCTCGCGCCTTCCGGCTGCGCTGCTTCCGCGCTGTCCCAGCCCGTCGATCTGCGGCGATCTGCTCGGGCGTGCGCTGGTGGTCTAGGTGCTTGACGACCTGCCACCCGTCGGCGGCGGACTTCCACCAGCCCGCGTCGAGCAGTTCCGACAGAGCGGCGTCGACGTCGCTCACAGCCGTCGCCCGGCGCAACTCATGACCTCGGATGAGGCCGCCCGTTTCACGTCTCATGACCCAGACGAGCCCCTCGACGTGCAGGCGCGCGGCGGCGTCGGTGAGCGGGATTTCGGCGCAGTCATCGGTGAACGCGTCGGTCAGTTTGGTCCAGGTCATGGCGGCTCACCGCTCTCGGCTTGGGGCGGCATCGCACGGTTGGCCGCCGAGGACGGTCACCGGTCGACAGCGGCGGTGCTCTGCCGCTGCTCGTTGAGCCACTGCTCGACCTCGGCCCGGTCGTACATCACGCGTCGGCCGACCTTGAACGAGCGGGGCCCGTCGCCGCGTTGCCGCCAGAACCGGAGGGTGCAGAGCGGCACCCTCGTCATCTCGGCGACCTCCTCCATCAACAGCAGGTCATTGGTCATCGTCCGGCTCCCGTCGGAATGGATGGCGAGACGATCCGTCATACCGTCTCGATCATTCACGACCGTACACCACCACCGAGACGCCTTGACGAAACGTAACGGCAACGCGAGACTGACTGACATGAACGAGAAGCGAGTGACCATCGCGCCAGGGGTGACAGCCCCCGCCCGGGTCGAGGCCCAAGAGACGCAGATGGTGGGACTGAAGGGCGGGGGGGTTGCCTACAAGGTCGAGGCGGTCCTGACCTGGCAGGACGATCAGCGGCGTTTCCTGTGCGAGTCGGTCCGGGTCAGCAGCCCCGGCGCGCCAGTCACCGGGGAGCACCTGCGCCGCGTACGCGTGGAAGCCCTGAGTCGTGAGGCGGTGCAAGAGCGGCTCAGGTCTCTCAAACGCCCGGCCGCCTGGGAGGCGCCCTGGGGGCTGGAGCCGCCTGCTGAGCTCGTCGGGCAGCGCGCGAACGAGCGGACCCGCGCATGGGCCGCACATCTCGAGCGCATCGGCCACGCCATCGACGGACAGGGCGCGACGTACGCCGCCGAGCGGCTGGGCGTCCCGAAGCAGACAGCATGGCGCTGGGCCAAGGAGGCGGCACGGTGAGCAGCGTCAGGAAACTCCCCGACGGTCGGTGGCAGGCCCAGTTCCGAGCGGTCCCCAACGGCAAGCAGATCACCAGGACGGCCCGCCGGAAGGTCGACGCACAGGCTTGGCTGGACGAGCAGACAGCCGCGCTCGCAGGTGGAACCTTCGTCGCACCCGCACTCGGGCGGGTCACCTTTGCGGCGTTCTACGCCGACTGGTCGACCCGGCAGGTGTGGGCACCGGGCACCCGCGCGGCGATGGACCTGGCGGTCCGGTCGGTGCCGTTCGGGCATGTCCCGCTGCGCACGCTGCGCCGCTCGCACGTCGAGCACTGGGTCAAGCACGAGGACGACCGGGGTCTGGCTCCCGGCACGGTTCGCACGAGGTACAACAACGTCCGCTCGGTGCTGAAGGGCGCCGTGGCAGACGGGGTGCTCGCCGCGGACCCGAGCGCAGGCGTGCGACTGCCACGAGCGCGCAAGCGGGAGGCCGCCATGAGCATCCCCTCCCCCGCCGACGTGGGGGCACTGCTCGACGCCGCCGACGACGAGTTCCGGCCCTTCCTCGCCCTGTGCGCGTTCGCCGGGCTCCGGCTGGGTGAGGCCGCCGCGGTCCGGGCCGAGGACGTCGACTGGCTGCGCCGCTCGCTCACAGTGTCGCGGCAGATCCAGCGGCAGACCGGCGGCGTGCTCGACGTGCGACCCCCGAAGTACGGCTCCGAGCGCGTGGTGCACCTACCTGAGCAGGTGGTCGAGTTGCTGGCCGCGCACGTCGCTGCCCGCCCGCCGTCGCCGTGGCTGTTCCGGGGTGCCGTGCCAGACGTGCCCCCTCACCAGAACACCGTGGGGCACCGCTGGCGGCAAACCTGCAAGCGGGCCGGGGTCGACGGCTTCACGCTCCACGACCTCCGGCACTTCTACGCCTCGGGTCTGATCGCCGCCGGGTGCGACGTGGTGACCGTTCAGCGGGCGCTGGGTCACGCCAAGGCGACGACGACCCTGGACACGTACTCGCACCTGTGGCCGACAGCAGAGGACCGGACGCGCACCGCTGCCGCCGCTCTGTTCACCGAGGCGGCGTCGGCGGCTGCTGACGAACGGCTGACGAACCGCTCGAACGCGCTGGGCGGGTAGACCCGCCCTGACCTGCGGAAACATGCTCCGTAGGGCCTCGGCTCACACGTTGAAGCGGAACTCCACCACGTCGCCGTCGGCCATGACGTAGTCCTTGCCCTCCATGCGCACTTTGCCGGCCTCCTTGGCCTTCTGCATGGAGCCGGCCGCCATCAGGTCGTCGAAGGAGACGATCTCGGCCTTGATGAAGCCGCGCTGGAAGTCGGTGTGGATGACGCCCGCGGCCTCGGGGGCGGTGGCGCCCCGGGGGATGGTCCAGGCGCGCGACTCCTTGGGACCCGCGGTGAGGTAGGTCTGCAGGCCGAGGGTCTCGAAGCCGACGCGGGCGAGCACGTCGAGGCCGGGCTCGTCGACGCCCGTCTCGGCGAGCATCGCGCGGGCCTCGTCGTCGTCGCCGAGCTCGACGAGCTCCGACTCGAACTTCGCGTCGAGGAAGATCGCCTCGCTGGGGGCCACCAGGGCGCGCATGCGGTCCTTGAGCTCGTCGTCGGCGAGCTCGTCGGCGTCGCAGTTGAAGACGTAGATGAACGGCTTGGCCGTGAGCAGCGACAGCTCGCGCACCAGCGAGCGGTCCACGGAGGTCGCGATGATCGGGGTGCCGGCCTCGAGGTGGGTGAGCGCCTCCCGGGCGGCCTCGAGGGTCGCGACGACGGCCTTGTTGCCGCGCGCCTCCTTCTCCAGGCGCGGGATCGCCTTCTCCACCGTCTGCATGTCGGCGAGCACCAGCTCGGTCTGGATGGTGGAGATGTCGTTGCCGGGGTTCACCTCGCCGTCGACGTGGGTGACGTCCTCGTCGCGGAAGACCCGGGTGACCTGGCAGATCGCGGCCGACTCGCGGATGTGGGCGAGGAACTTGTTGCCCAGGCCCTCGCCCTCGGAGGCGCCGCGCACGATGCCGGCGATGTCGACGAACTCCACGGTGGCGGGGAGCACCTTGGCCGACTCGAAGACCTCGGCCAGCCGCGGCAGCCGCTCGTCTGGCACGCCCACCACGCCGACGTTCGGCTCGATCGTGGCGAACGGGTAGTTCGCCGCGAGCACGTCGTTCTTGGTGAGGGCGTTGAAGAGGGTGGACTTGCCCGCGTTGGGGAGACCGACGATGCCGATGGTGAGAGCCACGGGCGGTGACTCTACGGGCGCCGCAGGGCCGCGCCCGAATCGCGCCGGGGCCGCCGCCGACGTGGCGGCGGCCCGCTGCTCACCCAGCGCTCAGAGCTCGACCTGCTCGTTGTCGCCGTCGATGCGGCTGCCGGTGACCTTGGCCTTCACCAGGTTGGTCAGCGAGATGATCTTGCTGCCGCCGGGTGCGTCCCAGTACTCCGCCGAGTCCGGCTCCACCTCGATGAGGATGTTGTTCGGGTCCTCGGGCCCGCCGTCGAGCCAGGAGTCGGTGAAGCTGTCCCACAGCTCGGCGAGGCGGGTCTCGTCGTTCACGACGACGGCGCGGCCGGCCACCGAGACCCAGGTGCCGTGGCCGCTGTAGGAGATGTTGACGCGCGGGTCGGCCACCAGCGCCTGCACCTTGTCGGAGTCGCGCTCGGCGATGAAGACCAGCGTGCCGTCGGTGTCGACGTCCTGGGTCGACATGGGCTTGCTCAGCAGCTTCCCGCTCGGGTCCACGTAGGTCAGCATCGCGACCTTGGAGTCCTTCAGCAGCTCGATGACGCGCTGCTCCTGGTCGGTGTCGGTGTCGCTCACGGGTCCTCCTCGAGATCGGATGTCCTCTCGAACGTACGTCGGCGCCTGTGCCGCACGCACACCCCGACGGGTCCAGCGGCCCCGGTCCGCGTGCTGTCCTCCAACGCACATCCGGGAGGGTGGTGGCCCGGTCGAGGTGGTGCGGGTCACACTGGCCGAGCAGCACCAGCACAGGGAAGACAGGGGCACGGCGGACGCCGGCCCGTGCCGACGCCGTCCGGAGGCACCATGACCGACACCGCCGCCCGTCCCGCCCTCGAGGCCGACCAGCGCATCCGCGCCGCCGGGGCCGCCGACGAACCGGGCGACGCGGAGCTGTCGGCCCCGCTCGACCTGCTGCTGGCCGACGCCGCCCGCGGCCCGCTGCGGCGGCTGCTGCCGGGCGTGTCAGGCGTCCGGTTCGCCGCCGGGCTGGCCCGCCACCCCGCCCGGGTCGGGCGTCGGGCGGCCGGGCTCGCCGTCGAGCTCGGACGGGTGCAGGTGGGCCGCTCGGAGGTCGCCCCGTCGCCGAAGGACCGGCGCTTCGCGGAGGAGGCGTGGAGCCGCAACCCCTTCTTCAAGCGCACCCTGCAGGGCTACCTCGCCACCGGCGAGGCGGTGCGCGCCCTGGTGGCCGACGCCGGCCTGGGCCACGGCGACGCCCAGCGCGTGGGCTTCCTCGTCGACAACCTGGTGGAGGCCGCGGCCCCCACGAACAACCCGCTGCTGAACCCGATGGTGCTCAAGCGCGTCGTCGACACCGGCGGCGGCAACCTGGTGGCCGGCGCCCGCCGCTTCGCCCGCGACTTCGCCACCGCTCCGCGGGTGCCGTCGATGGTGGAGGCCGACGCCTTCGAGGTCGGAACCGACCTCGCGGTCACCCCCGGCGAGGTCGTGCTGCGCACCGAGCTGTTCGAGCTGGTTCAGTACACCCCGCAGACGCCGAAGGTGCGCGCGGTGCCGCTGCTGATCGTGCCGCCGACGATCAACAAGTACTACGTCATCGACCTCGCCCCCGACCGCAGCCTCGTCGAGCACCTCGTGCGCGCCGGCCAGCAGGTCTACTGCATCTCCTGGCGCAACCCCGACGCCCGCCACGCCGACTGGGGCCTCGACACCTACGGCCAGGCCATCATCGAGGCGATGACCGCCGCGCAGGCGATCTCCCGCCAGGACAGCGTCGCGCTGCTCGGCATCTGCTCGGGCGGCATGCTCGCCGCCATGGTGGTCGCCCACCTCGCCGCCCAGGACCAGCTCGACCGGGTCGCGGCGTTCAGCCTCGCCGTGACGGTGCTCGACCAGCACGACGCCGGGCTGCCCAGCGCCCTGCTCTCGCACAAGGGCGCCGCCGCCTCGACCCGCGCCTCGCGGGAGAAGGGCTACCTCGACGGCGCCGCGCTCGCCGAGATCTTCGCGTGGCTGCGCCCCAACGACCTGATCTGGAACTACTGGGTCAACAACTACCTGATGGGCCGGGCACCCAAGGCCTTCGACATCCTCTACTGGAACGCCGACCCCGTGCGGATGAGCGCCGGCATGCACCGCGACTTCATGGACCTCGCGATCCGCAACGCCCTCACCGAGCCCGGCGCCGCCACGATGCTCGGCACCCCCGTCGACCTGTCGGCGGTCGACGTCGACTCCTACGCCGTGGCCGGCATCGCCGACCACCTGTGCCCGTGGGAGTCCTGCTACCGCACGACCCAGCTGCTCGGGGGCGACACCCGCTTCGTGCTGTCGACCAGCGGCCACATCGCGGCGATGGTCAACCCGCCCGGCAACGAGAAGGCACGCTTCCGCACCGCCGGCTCCACCCCCGCCGATCCCGCCGCCTGGCTCGGCGCCGCCACCGAGGTGCGCGGCTCGTGGTGGGACGACTACACCGCCTGGCTGGCCGAGCGCACCGGCCCCGAGCGCGGCCGGCCCCGACGGATGGGCTCGGCGCGCTACGAGCCGCTCGGCGCGGCCCCCGGCGACTACGTGCACGACCGGTGAGTGCCGCGATGGCCCCCGCCCAGGCCCGCCCCGCGCCCGACCGCGTGCGCCAGGTCGTCGTGCGCCGGCTGCCGGTGCGGATCTCCGAGCGCCCCGGCACCGGTGCGCTGACCGGCGCCCCGCCGTTGCTGCTGTGCAACGGCATCGGCGCCAGCCTGGAGGCCCTGCAACCGCTGGTCGACCACCTCGACCCCCGCCGCGGCGTGGTGCGCTTCGACGTGCCGGGCGTGGGCGGCTCCCCCGCCCCGCCGGTGCCGTACACGATGCCGGGCCTCGCCTCGTGGCTCGGCGCGCTGATGACGCGGCTCGGCCACCCGACGTACGACGTGCTCGGGCTGTCGTGGGGCGGCGGCGTGGCCCAGCAGCTGGCGTTCCAGTCGCCGCGGCGGGTGCGCCGGGTGGTGCTGGCCGCCACCGGCACCGGCTCGCTGATGGTGCCGGCCCACCCGCGGGTGCTGGGCCGCATGCTCACCCCCCGGCGCCACCGCGACCCGGCGTACGCCGCGCGGGTCGCCGGCGACCTCTACGGCGGCACGATGCGCACCGACCCCGCCCGCGCCGCGGCGCTGCTGCACGCCGCGACCCGCAGCGGGCCCAAGCGCGGCTACTACCTGCAGCTGCTCGCCGGCGCGGGGTGGTCGAGCCTGCCGGGGCTGCCGTTCCTGCGCCAGCCGGTGCTGGTGCTGGCCGGCGACGACGACCCGATCATCCCGCTGGTCAACGCCCGGGTGATCGTTCGGCTGGCACCCCACGCCCGGCTGCACGTCTACGCCGGCGGCCACCTCGGCATCCTCACCGAGGCCGACGTGCTGGCCCCGCTGGTCGACCGGTTCCTCGACGGGCTCGACGGGCCCGACCGGCCCGCGCCGGCCCCCACCACCGACGACCTGGGAGGGTCCTGACATGAGCGACCTCAGCGGCGACCCCGCCACCACCGGACTGGCCGGCGCCGAGCTCACCGACTCGCCGTTCTCCGACTTCCTCGGCTTCGAGCTGCTGCTCGAGGACGCCGACCGCGAGCTGCTCGGACGGGTGCGGGCGTTCATGAACCGCGAGGTCGAGCCGGTGATCAACGAGCACTGGACGCGCGGGGAGTTCCCCCACCACCTGCGCGACGGCATCGCCGAGCTCGGCATCGCCGGGCTGGCCTACGACGGCCCGGGCTGCCCCGGGCGCGGAGCCCTGGTGGACGGCATGGTGGCGATGGAGCTGAGCCGCGTCGACCCCTCGATCGGCACCTTCATGGGCGTGCACGGCGGCCTGGCGATGGGCTCCATCGCGCTGTGCGGCTCCCCGGAGCAGCAGGAGCGGTGGCTGCCGGCGATGGCGCGCCTCGAGCTGGTCGGCGCCTTCGGGCTCACCGAGCCCGAGGTGGGCTCCGCGATCTCCCAGGGCCTGGCCACCACCGCGCGCCGCGACGGCGACGCGTGGGTGCTCAACGGCGAGAAGAAGTGGATCGGCAACGCCTCCTTCGCCGACCTCGTCATCGTCTGGGCCCGCGACGAGGACGACGGGCAGGTCAAGGGCTTCGTGGTCGAGAAGGACACCGACGGGATGACCTTCGACCTGCAGCGCGACAAGATCGCCCTGCGCGTGGTGCAGAACGCCGAGGTGCACCTGCACGACGTGCGGGTTCCGGAGGAGAACCGGCTGCAGGGGGCGCGCTCGTTCCACGACACCTCCCAGGTGCTGCGGGTGACCCGCATGGGGGTGGCCTGGCAGGCCACCGGCTGCGCCCGCGGCGCCTACGAGCACGCGCTGCAGTACACCAAGTCGCGCGAGCAGTTCGGCCGGCCGATCGCGTCGTTCCAGCTCGTGCAGGACCTGCTGGTGCGGATGCTGTCCAACGTCACCGCCTCCACCGCGATGAACGCCCGCGCCTCCCAGCTGCAGGTCGCGGGACTGCTGCGCGACGAGCACGCCTCGCTGTGCAAGGTGCACAGCACGGTGCGGATGCGCGAGACGGTCGGCTGGGCCCGCGAGGTGCTCGGCGGCAACGGCATCCTGCTCGAGCACCACGTCGGCCGCTTCGTCGCCGACGCCGAGGCCATCTACTCCTACGAGGGCACCCGCGAGATCAACACGCTCATCGTGGGCCGCGCCATCACCGGCGAGAGCGCGTTCGTCTGAGCCCGGCGCACGGCGGCGGGACGGGCTGCGTAGGTTCGGGGCATGGCTGACGCACCCGTCCTGCGCCCGATCCGCGACGACTTCCCGGCGCTGGAGCGCGGGCTGGCGCACTTCGACGGCCCCGGCGGCTCGCAGGTGCCGGCCGTCGTCGCGCAGGCCGTGGCCGCGGCGATGACCGCCGGCCTCGGGCAGCGCGGGTCCACCACCGACACCGAGCGGCGCACCGACGCCGTGGTGGTCGACGCCCGCGCGGCGATGGGCGACCTGCTCGGCGCCGACCCCCGCGGGGTGGTGTTCGGCCGCTCGATGACCCAGCTCACCCTCGACGTCGCGCGCACCCTCGCCCGCGGCTGGGGTCCCGGCGACGAGATCGTGGTGACCCGGCTCGACCACGACGCCAACGTGCGCCCCTGGGTGATCGCCGCCGAGCGGGCCGGCGCGACGGTGCGCTGGCTCGACATCGACCCCGTCACCGGCGAGCTCGACGACGCCGCCACCGTGGTCGGCCCGCGCACCCGCCTGCTCGCGCTCACCGCCGCGGCCAACCTGATCGGCACCCGCCCCGACGTCGCGGCCGCCACCCGCACCGCGCGCGTCGCCGGCGCCCTGTCGTACGTCGACGCCGTGCACCTCGCGCCCCACGCACCCCTCGACGTCGCGGCGCTGGGCGCCGACCTGGTGGCGTGCTCGCCGTACAAGTTCTTCGGGCCCCACCTCGGCGTGCTCGCCGCGGCGCCGTCGCTGCTCGAGGACCTGCACCCCGACAAGCTGCTGCCGTCGACCGACGCGGTGCCCGAGCGCTTCGAGCTCGGCACGCTGCCCTACGAGCTGCTCGCCGGCGTCACCGCCGCGGTCGACTACGTGGCCGGGCTGGCCGACCCGCAGCCCGCGGGCGCGTCGCGGCGCGAGCGGGTGCTGGCGTCGATGGCGGCGGTGGAGGCCCACGAGGAGCGGCTGCTGGCGCGGCTGCTCGCCGGGCTGGCCGCGCTGCCCGGCGTGACGGTGCACGGCGCGCCGGCGCGTCGTACGCCCACGGTGCTGTTCACCGTGGCCGGCACCCCCGGCCCGCAGGTGCACGCCCACCTCGCCGCGCTCGGCGTGAACGCCCCCGCCGGCAGCTTCTACGCCGTGGAGCCGTCGCGGCGCCTCGGCCTCGGCGACGCCGGCGGTGTGCGGGTGGGGCTGGCGGCCTACAGCAGCGACGACGACGTCGACCGGCTGCTGGCCGGCCTCGCCCCGATCGCCTCCTGACCCGGCCACCGCCTAGGGTCGGGACCGTGCGCATCGCCACCTGGAACGTCAACTCCCTCCGCTCCCGCATCGACCGCGTCGAGGCGTTCCTGCAGCGCCACGACGTCGACGTGCTGGCGCTGCAGGAGACCAAGGCCAAGCAGGAGCAGCTGCCCCTGATGGGCCTGCAGTCGCTGGGCTACGAGGTGGCCGCGGCCGGCTACAGCCAGTGGAACGGCGTCGCACTGGTGAGCCGGGTGGGCCTCGACGACGTGAAGGTCGGCTTCCCGGGCATGCCCGGCTTCGGCGACCCGGAGGTCGAGGAGGCCCGCGCGATCGGCGCGGTCTGCGGCGGCGTGCGGATCTGGTCGCTGTACGTGCCGAACGGCCGCAAGCCCGACGACCCCCACTACGTCTACAAGCTGGCGTGGATGGACCGGTTGCGCGAGGCCGCCGGCTCCTGGCTCGACGGCGACACCGCCCTGGTCGGCGACTGGAACATCGCCCCGCTCGACACCGACGTCTTCGACATCGAGCAGTTCCGCCGCTCCACCCACGTGACCCCCCGCGAGCGGGCCGCCTTCCAGGCCCTGCTCGACGACGGGTACGCCGAGGTCACCCGCGAGCACGCCCCCGGCTACACCTACTGGGACTACTACCGCCAGCGCTTCGAGCGCGACCGCGGCCTGAAGATCGACTTCGTGCTCGGCTCCCCCTCGCTGGCCGCGCGCACCACCGGCGCGTTCGTCGACCGCGACGAGCGCGCCGGCACCGGGGCCTCCGACCACGCCCCCGTGGTCGTCGACCTCGCCGACTGACCCCTCCCCCCGGCGCACCGGCGGCCGGCCGATGGACCGTCGTACCGGCGGCCCCACCCGTCACACCTGTCGGCCCGCACCCGCACCTGTCGGCCCGCGCGACGGCCGACAGGTGCGGGTTTCACCAGCCGGCTGGTGAAACCCGCGGCGCCCCGCACCGCTGTCGGTGGCCCCGGCCACACTGCGGGGCATGGAGATGCTGCTGACCTGCGGGGTGCTGCTGGTGGGCCTGGCCCTCGGCGTGGCGCTGGGCGTGCTGTGGGCCCGGTCGCGGCCCGACCACGTCGCGGCGCTGGGCCAGCGGCTGGTGGAGCAGGCCGAGGTGATGCAGGGCCTCGACCGCCTCGGCGACCAGCTCGCCGACCTCGAGCACCAGCGCGCGACCTGGCAGGGCCAGCTGCGCCAGCAGGTCGACGACGTGCGCCACTCCACCGACGTGCTGCGCCGCGAGACCCAGTCGCTGTCCACCGCGCTGCGCAAGCCCCAGGTGCGCGGGCGCTGGGGCGAGCTCCACCTGCGCCGCGCCGTCGAGCTGGCCGGCCTGGTCGACCGCTGCGACTTCGCCGAGCAGGTGCGTCTCGACGACGGCGCCCGACGCCCCGACCTGGTGGTCAACCTGGCCGGTGGACGCCACGTCGTCGTCGACGCCAAGGTGCCGCTCGACGCCTACCTCGACGCGACCTCCACCGACGACGTCGCCGAGCAGCAGGTCCACCTGCGCCGTCACGTCGCCCAGCTGCGCAGCCACGTCGCCGCGCTGTCGTCGAAGGCCTACTGGCGCGCGCTGCCCGAGAGCCCGGAGTTCGTGGTGCTGTTCGTCCCGGCCGAGTCGTTCCTGGCCGCCGCGCTGGAGACCGACCCCACCCTGATCGAGCACGCCGCGGAGCGGCAGGTCGTGCTGGCGACGCCCACCACCCTGATCGCCCTGCTGCGCACCGTCGCCCACGGCTGGACCCACGAGGTGCTGGCCGAGCAGGCCGCCGAGGTCCACCGCCTCGGGCGCGAGCTGCACGCCCGCATCGCCACCCTCGGGGGCCACCTCGACCACGTCGGGCGCTCCCTCAACGCCGCGGTGGGCCACTACAACTCCGCGGTGGGCTCGCTGGAGTCGCGGGTGCTCGTCGCGGCCCGCCGGTTCTCCGACCTCGCGGTCACCGACGACCCCCTGCCCGCGCCGCGCCCCGTCGAGCTGCGGGCCGTCGACCGGCGCGCCGCGCCCGAGGAGCCCGACGAGCGCCCTAGCGTGGCCTGGTGACCGGCCGGCTCGGCCGGCCACCGACCGGTGAGGTGATCTGGCGATGACGTCGCGCACCCTGTGGGAGGAAGGCCGTGCCCCCGGCCACGAGGTCGTGGCGCTGGGCCTGGCGGTCACGCTGAGCGCGCTCAGCCTCGAGCTGCTGCTGCGCGGGGACGCCGGCTGGCTCTTCGACCTCGCCTTCGTCGGCGCGAGCCTCGCGGCGGCGCTGCTGGTGCGTCCCAGCGACTTCTTCACCGTCGGCGTCCTGCCCCCGCTGCTCATGGTGGGGGTGTTCGTGCTGCTGGGCGCCAGCCGTCCGGCCGCCATCGCCCACCCCGACGACGGCGTCGTGCAGGCCGTGGTCACCGGGCTCTCCCACCACGCCCTGGCGCTGGTGCTCGGCTACGCCCTGTGCCTGCTGTGCCTGGCCGCGCGTGACCGGGTGCGCCGCACCGGTCAGCCGCTGCCGCCCGCGGTGGGCACCGCGCTCGAGGCCGCGCTCAGCCGAAGCGGTCGGGGTCGCCGGCACCACGTCGGATGACCTCGGGGGTGCCCTCCGACCAGTCCACCACCGTGGTCGGCTCCGCCGGGGTCTCCCCCGCCTCGATCACGAGGTCGACCTGGTGGTCGAGCTCCTCCTTCACGTCCCAGCCCATCGTGCGCGGCTCGGTCTCGCCGGGCAGGATCAGCGAGCTGCTCAGCAGCGGCTCGCCCAGCTCCTCGAGCAGCGCCTGCACCACCACGTGGTCGGGGATGCGGACGCCCACGGTCTTCTTGCGCGGGTGCAGCAGCCGCCGCGGCACCTCGGGCGTGCCCGGCAGGATGAACGTGTAGGGACCCGGCGTCGCTGCCCGGATGGCCCGGAACGCCGCGTTGTCGACGTGCACCATCTGGCCCAGCTGGGAGAAGTCGCGGCACACCAGCGTGAAGTGGTGGCGCTCGTCGAGCCCGCGGATGCGCAGGATGCGGTCGCGGCCGTCACGGTTGCCCAGCCGGGAGCCGAGCGCGTAGCCGGAGTCGGTGGGATAGGCGATCAGGGCGTCGTCCCGCAACGCCTCCACCACCTGTGCCACCAGCCGCGGCTGCGGGTTGTCCGGGTGCACGTCCACGTACCTCGCCACCCCCCGACCCTAGCCCTCCCGACGGCCCCGCCCTCACGGCCGGCTCCGGGCGTCCTCACAGGTCCCTCCTCGGCGGCGTCGCTGCACTGGTGGCCCACCCCGAGGAGAGGACCCGGCCATGGACGCCCCCGCCACGACCCGCACCCTGCCGGCACCGGTCTCGGCGCCGCCCGCCCGGCGCCGCGTCACCTACGTGCTGCCCGTGCACGACGAGGCCGAGGTGGTCGACGCCTTCCACGCGGCGCTGACCGAGGCGGTCGCCGCCCGCCCCGACCTCGACGTCGAGATGCTGTACGTCAACGACGGCAGCCGCGACGACTCGCTGGCCCGGCTGCTCGCCCTGCGCCGCCGCGACCCCCGGGTCGGCGTGGTCGACCTGTCGCGCAACGTGGGCCACCAGGCGGCGGTCACCGCCGGCCTCGACGCCGCCGGCGACGCCGACGCGGTGGTGGTGATGGACACCGACCTGCAGGACCCGCCACGGGTGAGCCTGGAGATGCTGAAGCTGTGGGAGGACGGCGCCGACGTCGTCTACGCCCAGCGCCGGACCCGCCGCGACACGACGTTCAAGCGCGCCACCGCCTGGGCGTTCTACCGGGTGCTCGACCGGCTGGCCTCCATCGAGATCCCCCGCGACGTCGGCGACTTCCGGCTGATGGACCGCCGCGTGGTGGCCGAGGTGGGTCGCTACCGCGAGCACGACCGTTTCCTGCGCGGCATCGTGGCCCACGTCGGCTTCCGCCAGGAGGCGGTGCTCTTCGACCGCGACGAGCGGTACGCCGGCACCAGCGGCTACCCGCTGCGCCGCATGCTGTCGTTCGCCGCCAGCGGCATCCTCGGGTTCTCCACCGCGCCGCTGCGGATGATCACCCGGCTCGGCTTCGCGCTGTCGGCGCTCAGCGTCGTGCTCGCCGGGTACGTCGCCGGCGTCCGGCTGCTGCGCCCCGAGGAGTCGGTGCCGGGGTGGGCGTTCCTCGGTGTCGGCATGTTCCTGCTGGCCGGGCTACAGCTGGTGATGATGGGCGTGATCGGCGGCTACGTCGGTCGCACCTACACCGAGGTGCAGGGGCGCCCGCTCTACGCGGTGGCGCTCACCGCCCGCGGCGCCCACGCCGGCGTCCGCAGCCTTCCGGGAGCCGGGACCCCCGGCCCCGGCGGCCCCGGCGGGACTGGCGACCTGGGCGACCGGGGCGACCGGGGCGACCTGCGACGGCACGGGAGCGGGTCCTGAGCCGGCTGGTGCGGTTCGCCGGCGTCGGCGTGGTCAACACCGCCGTGGACGTCGGGCTCTTCTGGCTCCTCCACGAGCGGCTCGGGGTGGTCGTGGCCTCGCTGGTGTCGACGGCGGCCGGGATGACCTGCAGCTTCGTGCTGAACGGGCTGGTCACCTTCGCCGCCGAGCGGCTCACGCTGCGCGACGCCGTGCGGTTCGCCGCCACCACCGGCGTCGTGCTGCTGCTGGTGCAGCCGGTGGTGGTCCTCGCCGTGCTCGCGGGGCTCGCCGCCCTGGGGGTGCCCGGCAGCGACGGCGACCTGGCCGTGCTGGCCAAGCTGCTCGCGCTCGCCGTGGTGAGCGGGCTCGACGTCTGGGCCTACCGCGTCGTGGTGTGGCCCCGGCGCACGACCGCCACCGACGCCGTGGCGCTCAGCGGGCCCGAGCGGCCTTGAGGTCGCGGCGCAGCTCGACGGGCAGCGAGAAGATCAGCGACTCCTCCGCGGTGTGCACCGCGCGGGCGTCGGGGTAGCCGCGCTGGCCGAGGTAGGCCAGCACGCCCTCCACCAGCGACTCCGGGACGCTGGCGCCCGAGGTGACGCTGACGGTCCGCACGCCGTCGAGCCAGGCCTCGTCGATCTCGGAGGCGTCGTCGACGCGGTGGGCGTCGCGCGCGCCCGCCTCGAGCGCCACCTCCACCAGCCGCACGGAGTTCGAGGAGTTGCCGGAGCCCACGACGATCACCAGGTCGGTGCCGGCGGAGATCTCCTTCACCGCCAGCTGGCGGTTCTGCGTGGCGTAGCAGATGTCGTCGCTCGGCGGGTCGAGCAGCTCCGGGAAGCGCTGCCGGATGGCGGCCACGGTCTCCAGGGTCTCGTCGACCGAGAGCGTGGTCTGCGACAGCCACGCCACCCGCGAGGGGTCGCGCACGACGATGCCGGGGACGTCGGCCGGGCTCTGCACCAGCTGGATGTGCTCGGGGGCCTCTCCGGCGGTGCCCTCGACCTCCTCGTGGCCCTCGTGGCCGATCAGCAGGATGTCGTAGTCGTCGTCGGCGAAGCGCCGCGCCTCGTGGTGCACCTTGGTGACCAGCGGGCAGGTGGCGTCGATGCTCTTCAGGCCGCGCTCGGCGGCCTGGCGGTGCACCTCGGGCGACACGCCGTGCGCGGAGAACACCACCGTGGCGCCCTCGGGCACCTCAGCGAGCTCCTCGACGAAGATCGCGCCCCGGGCCTCCAGGTCGGCCACCACGTGCTTGTTGTGCACGATCTGCTTGCGCACGTAGACCGGCGACCCGTACAGGTCCAGCGACTGCTCCACGGTGACCACCGCGCGGTCGACCCCGGCGCAGTAGCCGCGGGGCGCGGCGAGGAGCACGGCCTTCTCGGCCTCATCGGGCGACAAGATCGGGGGCATGCCCATGTCGGTGCTCATGGCTCCATCCTAGGTGGGCGCCGGAGGCTGTCCCCGCGGTCGCCTAGGGTCTGCGCCATGGCCCTGGAGACCTCCGCGCAGTCACCGGCACCGGTGCGCCAGGTCGCCAACGCGATCGCGGGGTGGATCGACCGGCTGGGCGCGGTGTGGGTGGAGGGGCAGATCGCCCAGGTCAACCGCCGCCCGGGGGTGCAGACGGTCTTCCTGACGCTGCGCGACGCCGTGGCCGACCTCTCCGTCACCGTGACCTGCTCGCGCACCCTCTTCGACAGCCTGAACCCGCCGCTGGTCGAGGGCGCCAGCGTCGTCGTGCACGCGAAGCCGTCCTACTACGCCAACCGCGGCACCATGTCGCTCTACGCCCGCGAGATCCGCATGGTCGGCCTCGGCGAGCTGCTCGCCCGCCTCGAGCGCCGCCGCCAGCTGCTGGCCGCCGAGGGCCTGTTCGCCCCCGAGCTGAAGCGCTCGCTGGCCTTCCTGCCGGCGCGCGTCGGGCTGGTCACCGCCCCCGGCTCCGCCGCCGAGCGCGACGTCGTCGACAACGCGCGGCGCCGCTGGCCGGCGGTGGTCGTCGAGACCGCGTACGCCGCCATGCAGGGCCCGCGCTGCGTGCCGGAGGTCCTGGAGGCCCTGGAGCGCCTCGAGCGCCACCCCGAGGTCGACGTCGTCGTGGTCGCCCGCGGCGGGGGCGCCGTCGAGGACCTGCTGCCGTTCTCCGACGAGTCGCTGCTGCGGGCGGTGCACCGCATGCGCACCCCCGTGGTCTCCGCGATCGGCCACGAGCCCGACTCCCCGCTGCTCGACCTGGTCGCCGACGTGCGCGCCTCCACCCCCACCGACGCCGCCGGGCTCGTCGTGCCCGACGTGGCCGAGGAGACCCGCGGGGTCACCTGGGCGCGCGACCGGGTGCGCTCCACCCTCGACGCCTGGCTGCGCCGCGAGGCGGCCGGCCTCGCCACGCTGCGCTCACGCCCCGCCCTCGCCGACCCGCGCAACCTCATCGACGACCGCTCGCGTGAGCTCGCCGCGCTGCGCGAGCGCGGCCGGCGCAGCGTGGGCCACCGCCTCGACCGCGCCGCCGACGACGTCGCCCACCAGCGCGCCCGCGCCCGGGCGCTCTCCCCGCTCGAGACCCTGCGCCGGGGCTACGCCGTCCTGCAGGACGCCGACGGGCACGTCGTCACCTCCGTCGACGCCGTCGCCGCCGGGGCCGAGGTGTCGGTGCGGGTCGCCGACGGCCGCGTGCACGCCACCACCACCCGCACCACCCGCCTCGAGGAGCCCACCGATGCCTGACGCCGCCGACCCCTCCGCCGCCGCCTCCGCTGACACTGCCGACACCGCCGCGGACGGCCCGAGCTACGAGGAGGCGCGCGAGGAGCTGGTGGAGGTGGTGCGACGCCTCGAGGCCGGCGGCACCACGCTGGAGGAGTCGTTGGCGCTCTGGGAGCGCGGCGAGCACCTCGCCGGGGTCTGCCAGCGCTGGCTAGACGGCGCCCGCACCCGCCTCGACGCCGTCGTCGACGCCGAGCGCGGCGCCGACAGTCCCTGACCCCGCGATCGGCGCCCTGGGCCCGACGGGTCCGACGGGCCGGGGCTCAGCGGATCGGGACCAGCGGGCCGGAGGTGAGCGGGGCCGGGGGTCAGCCCGGCAGGGGCGCGTCGGTGAGGGAGCCGAGCAGGGTCTGCAGCTCCTCGGGCGTGGCCGAGCCGTAGACGACGACGGTGCGCTCCGCGTCACCGCGGCCGACGACCGCGGCGTACGCGGTGTCGCCGCCCTCGTCGGTGAAGCTCTGCCACTCCTCGGCGATCGGCGACCCCTCGGCGCGGTACGGCTCGCCCTCCACGGCGTTCTCGTCGACGAGCACCTCGACCAGGTCGTCGACGTCCTCCTCCTCCTCGAGGAACCCGGCGAAGTCGCCGTCGCCGGTGAGCAGGTCGACGCCGAACGTCGGGTTCTCCCCCGCCTCGAAGCTCACGTCGTTGACGCGCCAGCCGGCCGGCACCTCGGCGGGGTAGACGAGGTCGAGGTCGGCGTCCTGCGCAGGGCGGACGACCTCGGCGAGGTAGTCGATGTCGTTGGGCTCGAACTCCGGGGTCTCGCGGAACGTCCCGCGGAACAGCACCACCGCGACCACTGCGGCCACCAGCACCACCATCGAGCCGACGAGCCCGCCGGTGGTGCGCTGGTAGCGGCCGGGGGTGCCGGACGGAGCCGGGGGTCCTGCGGGGCTGCTGCCGGCGTCGTCGCTCACGCACCCATGCTCCCAGACGGCCCGAGCACCCCGATCAGCCCAGCACCACGACCAGCCCGCACCACGACCAGCACAGCGCGCGGACGAGCGGGCGCCCACCCGGCCCTCGAGGAGCCACTCCGGTTCCTGAGGTGAGCCCCGGGACGACCGTTCGCGCCGCAGGTGCGGCTTCGAACGCGTGGGACGACCGCAGGTGCGGCATGATGGCATCGTGACCGACTACCGCATCTCCGAGGCCGCCGGGCTGCTCGGTGTCAGCGACGACACCCTGCGTCGCTGGGTCGACTCCGGCCGGGTGGCCGCGAGCCGCCCCGAGGGTCGCACCGTCATCGCGGGCGCCGACCTGGCCGCGCTCGCCGAGACCCTCCTCGACGAGCCCGACCGGCAGCAGACCCGGGCGTCGTCGGTGAGCGCCCGCAACCGGCTCGAGGGCATCGTCACCCGCGTCGTCAAGGACACCGTGATGGCCCAGGTCGACCTGGTCTGCGGCCCCTACCGCGTGGTGTCGCTGATGAGCGCCGAGGCCGCCGACGAGCTCGGCCTGGCCCGCGGGGCCCGCGCCATCGCCTCGGTCAAGTCGACCAACGTCGTGGTGGAGCGTCCGTCGTGAGCCGCCGGCCCTCCCGACGCGCCACCAGCGCACTGGCCGTGCTGGCCCTGCTGACGCCGCTCGCGGCCTGCGGTGGGAACGCCGAGAGCGACGGCGGCGGGGGCGGCGGCGCCACCCTCACCGTGCTCGCCGCGGCCTCGCTCACCGAGACCTTCACCGAGCTGGCCGCGGAGTTCGAGTCGGCCCACCCCGGCGTCGAGGTGTCGCTGGCCTTCGACTCCTCCGCGACGCTGGCCGCGCAGGCGGTGGAGGGCGCGCCGGCCGACGTGCTGGCCACCGCCGACACCACCACGATCGACACCGCCGCCGACGTCCTCGCCGCCGAGCCGGAGGTGTTCGCCACCAACACCCTGGTGATGGCGGTCCCGGCCGGCAACCCGGCCGGCCTCACCGGCTTCGCCGACGTCGCCGACGGCGACGCCACCTACGTCGTGTGCGTGGAGACCGCCCCCTGCGGGAGCATCTGGGCCGCCGTCGCCGAGGCCGAGGAGGTCACCAGCCAGCCCGCCAGCCTCGAGGTGGACGTGAAGTCGGTGCTGGCGAAGGTCACCGCCGACGAGGCCGACGCCGGGTTCGTCTACGCCAGCGACGCGGTCTCGGCCGGCGACCGGGTCGAGACGTTCGACGTGCCGGGGGCCGCGGAGCAGGTCACCGCCTACCCCGTCGCGCCGCTCGACCAGGCCGCCGACCCCGCGCTGGCGCAGGAGTTCGTCGACCTGGTGCTCTCCGCCCAGGGCCGACAGGTGCTCCGGGACGCCGGTTTCGGGACACCGTGAGCAGCACAGGGAGCAGCACAGGGAGCACCGGGACCAGCAGCCGAGCGACCCGGCGACGCCGGCCGCCCACCCCCCGGCCCCACCTGGGCCGGCCCCCGCTGGTGCTGGTGGTGCCGGCGGTGGTGGCCGCGGCCTTCCTCGTCGTCCCGCTGGTCACGCTGGTGCTGGACACCCCGTGGGGAGGGTTCCTCGACGAGGTGCGCTCGCAGGCCGTGCGCGACGCGCTGCGCATCACCGCGCTGACCTCCGGCGCCGCGGTGCTGCTCTGCCTGCTGCTCGGCACCCCGCTGGCGTGGCTGCTCGCACGCGTCGACCTCCCCGGGCGCTCCGTCCTGCGGGCCGCCGTGGCGGTGCCCCTCGTGCTGCCGCCGGTGGTGGCCGGCGTCGCGCTGGTGACCGCGCTGGGCCGCAACGGCGTCGTGGGCTCGCCCCTGCGCGAGCTCACCGGGGTCACCGTGCCGTACACGACCGCCGCCGTGGTGCTGGCCCACACCTTCGTGGCGCTGCCGTTCTACGTGCTGAGCGTGGAGGGTGCCCTGCGCACCGCCGGAGAGCGCTACGACGTGGTCGCCGCGAGCCTCGGCGCCACCCGCTGGGCGACCTTCAGCCGGGTCACCCTGCCCCTGGCGCTGCCCGGCGTGGTGGCGGGGTCGGTGCTGGCCTGGGCGCGTTCGCTGGGCGAGTTCGGCGCCACCATCACCTTCGCCGGCAACTTCCCCGGCACCACCCAGACCATGCCGTCGCTGATCTACACCCAGCTGCAGGCCGACCCCGCCGTGGCCCGCACGCTCAGCATGATCCTGCTGGTGGCGTCGGTGGCGGTGCTGGCCGGCCTCCGCGACAGGTGGTTGACGACCCCGTGACCACGGCGAACGACGGGACCAGCGGGACCAGCATGACCGGGTCCCCTCCCCCGGGCCTCGTGGCCGACGTCCGGGTGCCCGGGCGTCTCCAGGCCTCGTTGCACGCCGCCCCCGGCCGGGTCGTGGCGGTCATCGGGCCCAACGGGGCCGGCAAGTCCACGCTGCTGGGGGCCCTGGCCGGCACCGTGGGGATGCACGGCGACGTCGAGGTGGGCGGTCGCAGCTGGACCGACCCGCCCCTGGCCGTGCGCCACCGCCGGGTCGGCCTGGTCTTCCAGGACCAGTCGCTGTTCCCCCACCTCAGCGCCCGCGACAACGTGGCCTTCGGGCTGCGCACGCGGGGCGCCACCCGCCGCGACGCCCGCGCGCAGGCACAGCAGTGGCTCGACCGGCTCGGCGTCGGAGCGCTCGGCGACCGGCGTCCGGGTCGGCTCTCCGGCGGGCAGGCCCAGCGGGTGGCGATCGCGCGGGCCCTCGCGCCCGCACCCGACCTGCTCCTGCTCGACGAGCCGTTCGCCGGGCTCGACGTCGGCGTCGCCACGGCCCTGCGCATCGAGCTGGCCCGCCACCTCGCGGACTTCCCCGGTGTCGCGCTGCTGGTGACCCACCACGCCCTCGACGCGCTCACCCTCGCCGACGAGGTCGTGGTGCTCGACGAGGGCCGGGTCGCCCAGACCGGCACCCCGCGCGACGTCGCCGCCCGCCCGCTCACCGACCACGTCGCGCGGCTGGTGGGCCTCAACGTCGTGGCCGACGGCGAGGTCAACCGGTCGTTCGCGCCGAGCGCCGTCACGGTGTCACTGCGCCCGCCCGAGGGCTCGGCGCGCAACCGGTGGCGCGCCGACGTCGCGAGCGTGGTGCCGCACGGCGACGCCGTACGGGTGCTCGCCCGCAGCGCCGGTGGCCAGGAGCTGATCGCCGACGTCACCCCGGAGTCCGCGGTCGAGCTCGGGCTCGCACCCGGCACCGCCGTGTGGCTGACGGTGAAGGAGACGTCGGTCAGCCGGTACCCGCGGGCCGCTAGCATGCGGCCATGACCCACCCCCCGCTGAACGCCGCCGAGCCCGACGCCCTCCGGGTCGCCCCCATGTCGCCCGACCGCAACCTCGCCCTCGAGCTGGTGCGCGTCACGGAGGCCGCCGCGATGGCCGCCGGCCGCTGGGTGGGCCGCGGCGACAAGAACGGCGCCGACGGCGTGGCGGTCAACGCGATGCGGGTGATGATCTCGACGATCGGTATGAACGGCACCGTCGTCATCGGCGAGGGCGAGAAGGACAACGCCCCGATGCTCTACAACGGCGAGCTCGTCGGTGACGGCACCGGTCCCGAGTGCGACGTCGCCGTCGACCCCATCGACGGCACCACCCTGACCGCCAAGGGCATGAGCGACGCCGTCGCGGTGCTCGCGGTGTCGCCGCGCGGCTCGATGTACGACCCGTCCGCGGTGTTCTACATGGAGAAGCTGATCACCGGCCCCGAGGCCGCCGACGTCGTGGACATCCGCAACCCCGTCGCGGAGAACATCCACCAGGTCGCGAAGGCCAAGGGCGTGAACCCCTCCGACGTCACCGTCGTGCTGCTCGACCGCCCCCGCCACGCCGGCCTCGCCGAGGAGATCCGCGCCACCGGTGCCCGGATCAAGTTCATCGTCGACGGCGACGTCGCCGGCGCCATCTCCGCGGCCCGGCCCGACAGCGGCATCGACCTGCTGCTCGGCATCGGCGGCACGCCCGAGGGCATCATCGCCGCCACCGCCCTGAAGTGCATGGGCGGCGTCATCCAGGGCCGGCTGTGGCCCACCGACGACGACGAGCGACAGCGCGCCGTCGACGCCGGCCACGACCTCGACCGCGTGCTGTCCACCGACGACCTGGTCACCGGCGACGACTGCTTCTTCGTCGCCACCGGCATCACCGACGGCGACCTGATGCGCGGCGTGCGCTACCGCGCCGGTGGCTGCACCACCGAGTCGCTGGTGATGCGCTCGCGCAGCGGAACCGTCCGCAAGATCACCGCCGAGCACCGCCTGCAGAAGCTCAGCGCCTTCAGCTCCATCGACTTCACCGGCTGAGTCCCGCCGCACGAGGGTCTCGATACACCTCGTCGCTGGCGCTCCTCGGCACTCGACCAACGAGGCCCGGTCCCGCCGCACGGGGTCTCGATACACCTCGTCGCTGGCGCTCCTCGGCACTCGACCAACGAGGCCCGGTCCCGCCACTCGAGCACCGAGGCGCCGTTTCGTTGGTCGCGCACCGAGGCGCCGTTTCGTTGGTCGAGTAGCGAGCGCCAGCGAGCGTATCGAGACCCCTCTCGACGGGTCTCGACACGCCTCGTCGCTGGCGCTCCTCGGCACTCGACCAACGAGGCCCGGTCCCGCCGGACGGGCACCGAGGCGCCGTTTCGTCGGTCGAGGAGCGAGCGCCAGCGAGCGTCTCGAGACCACTGCCAGCCGACAGCCCCGCTCAGGCGATGTCGACGGCCTCGAGCGCACCGGCGCCGCGGCGACGGTGGCGGCGCAGGGCGGTGACGACCTCGCGGGCGACGCGGGGGTCGACGGCCATGCCGAGGTGGGAGGCGCCGACCTCGACGCTGACGGCCTCGGGGTCGATGCAGGCGCGCCAGTCGACGACGCCGTCGTGGCGCGACCAGACGGCGGTGAACCCGACACCGTGCGGCACCGGGCTGCGGCTCTCCTCGAAGCTGGCGCGGGCGCAGGCCCCGGCGACGCACTCCTCGGCCATCACGCCGGGCACGCCGGCCCGGTTGAGCCGCACCAGCGTCTCCACCCCGGCGCTGAGGGCGCGGTGGTGGGCGCCGGGGGCGAGCACCGGGCTGCCGAGGGTGACGATGCCGGAGACCAGGTCGGGGCGCCGTACGGCGAGGCCACGCGCGAGCATGCCGCCCAGGCTGTGGCCCACGATCTGCACCCGGCTCTCGCGGCGGATCGCGATGGACTCCAGGCGGGCCTCGAGGCGGTCGGCCGCGGCGCGGGTGCAGCCGCGGTTGACGCTGATCAGCGAGCGGTAGGTGCGGAACCCCTCGTGGCGCAGGGTGTCGCGCAGCCACCGCAGCGTGTAGTCGCCGGCGAGGAACCCGGGCACCAGCAGCACGGGGTCGGCGTCGCGGCCGCCGGCGCGGGTGGCGTAGGGCCGACCGAGCCGCTCGCGGCGAGCCGCCACCGAGCGCACGGCGTACCGCCCGGTCTCCCCGACCAGCCGGGTCTCGCGCAGCGCTGCCACGATCGGCGGGCGCTGGAAGCCGTCGGGCAGCAGGAACGACCCGAGCGGGTCGAGGGGGCCGTCCGACGTGTGCATGGGCTGACGGTACGGGTCGGCGGGCCCGGATGTGAGCCCACTCACCCCTAGGGGTCCAGTTGGCGCGACACCATGGCCCGTGTAGTTCACTGGAGGCATGGCCTCTCGTACGCCGTCCACCGGCCCCTCCGCCCCCGGGTCGGGGGACGCCGTGGTGATGTCGGAGGAGCTCTTCGCCCCGGTCAGGCCCGACCTCGAGCTGTGCTACCAGACCTTCGGCGACCCCGACGACGAGCCGCTGGTGCTCGTGATGGGCCTCGGTGGCCCGATGACCTGGTGGGACGCCGACCTGTGCCGCGACCTGGCCCGCGCCGGCTTCTACGTCGTGCGCTACGACAACCGCGACACCGGCCGCTCCAGCAGGATGCCGGGGCGGGTCGGGCGCACCGCGCTGCTGCGGGCGTTCGCCGGGGGCGGCGGGCGCGGGCCGTACACGATGACCGACCTCGCCGACGACGCCTTCGCCCTGATGGACCACCTCGGCCTGGCCTCGGCCCACCTGGCCGGGGTGTCGATGGGCGGGATGGTCGTGCAGACCGCCGCCATCGCCCAACCCCGCCGGGTGCGCTCGCTGGTCAGCATCATGTCGACCACCGGCAAGCGCACCGTGGGCTGGCAGCACCCCTCCCTGCTGCCGGCCCTGCTCGCCCGCAGCGGCGCGGGCCGGGAGGCCTACGTGGCCTCCAGCGAGCGCATGTGGGCGCTGATCGGCTCCCCGGCCTACCCCGCCGCCGAGGAGGACCGGCGCGCCCGGGCCGAGGAGACCTACGACCGCGGGGTCAGCGCCACCGGCGTGCTGCGCCAGATGATGGCGATCCTCACCCAGCCCGACCGGGCCACCGCGCTGCACTCGCTCACGGTGCCGGCCACGGTGGTGCACGGCCTGGCCGACAAGATGGTCCACGTGTCGGGCGGACGCACCACCGCCCGGGCGATCCCCCGCGCCGAGCTGCTGCTCGTCGACGGGATGGGCCACGACATGCCCGTCGAGCTCCACGACACCTTCGTCGGCGCGATCCGCCGCACCGCCGACCGCGCCGCGTCCGGCGCCGTCCCGGGCGCGGCCCGCGACTGAGCCCATGCGTGACGTCCGTCTCACCCCTGACGGTGGGTCGGATGGACAAACGCCTCCCGGAGGACTAGACGTTTACTCCACTCACGGGACCGGGAGGGCCGCATGTCACAGTCCGCTGCACCACCGACCGACCGCGAGGAGGCCCCGCCCGACCGGGCGGGCCGCCCCTCGCGAGGGAGCGCGCACCTGCGCCGCAGGGTGCGCCGCGGCACCGCCGTCGCTGCGGTGCTGGCGCTGTCCGGGGGCCTGCTCGCCGCCTGCGGCGAGTCGGGCAAGCCCACGCTGAACTGGTACATCAACCCTGACGGCCAGACCACGCTCACCGCGCTGGCCGAGCAGTGCAGCACCGACGAGTACGACATCGACATCCAGCTGCTGCCCGCCAGCGCCACCGACCAGCGCACCCAGCTGGCCCGCCGGCTGGCCTCCGGCGACACCTCCACCGACCTGATGAGCCTCGACCCCGTCTACGTGGCCGAGTTCGCCAACGCCGGCTGGCTCGAGGAGCTGCCGGAGGACGTCGCGGCGCAGGCGATCGACGACGACGTGCTGGCCGGTGCCGCCGACACCGTCACCTGGGAGGACGGCGTGTTCGCCTTCCCGCAGTGGGCCAACACCCAGGTGCTCTGGTACCGCAAGTCGCTGGCCGAGGCCGCCGGGCTCGACATGGAGCAGCCGGTGACGTGGGACCAGGTCATCGACGCCGCGTCCGAGAACGGCGGGACCGTGGGCGTGCAGGCCAACAAGTACGAGGGCTACGTGGTGTGGCTCAACGCCCTCATCCAGGGCGCGGGGGGTGCCATCGTCACCGACACCGAGGCCGGCATCGACGCGAAGGTCGAGATCGGCTCCGAGGCCGGGGCCGAGGCCGCGGCCGTCATCGAGAAGCTGGCCGACTCCGAGGCCCGCCAGCTCGACTTCACGACCTCCAACGAGGGCACGGCCCTCGGCCTGATGTACCCCGAGGAGGGAGCCGGTGAGTTCATGACCAACTGGACGTTCACCTACAAGAACTACGAGGGCCTGGTCGACGCCGAGGGCGGCATCACCAAGGAGCAGTTCGAGGACCTCGGCTGGGCGCGCTACCCGGCCACGGTGGAGGGCGAGGAGTCCAAGCCCCCGATCGGCGGCATCGACATCGGCGTCGGCGCCTACAGCGAGCACCCCGAGTGGGCGCTCGAGGCCGCCGGCTGCGTGACCACCCCGGAGGCGCAGGTCGAGCTGGCCGTCACCGAGGGCCTGATGCCCTCGCGCGCGTCGGCGTACGACGCCGCCGAGCTCAAGGAGGCCTACCCCGCCGACCTGCTCGCCCTGTGGCAGGACAGCGTGGACAGCGGCGGCCCCCGGCCCAAGAGCGCCTACTACTCCAAGATCTCCGCGGCGATCCAGAGCGTGTGGCACTCCCCCGCCTCGGTCGACCCGGAGTCCACGCCCGAGGAGTCCGCGACGTTCATCGAGGACGTCCTGCAGGGAAGGGCGCTGCTGTGAGCACCGCGGTGGCCCCCCCGACCACGGGCAAGAAGGGCGGCACGAAGAAGGGTGCCGCCCCCGACAGCGACCGGCTCAAGGCGGAGAACCGGCTCGGCATGAAGCTGGTCGCCCCGGCGATCGCGATCATGCTGCTGGTCACGGCGTTCCCGATGCTGCGCGCGCTGTACCTGTCGCTGTTCAACTACTCGCTCGCCGCTCCCGAGGACCGCGAGTTCGTGGGCCTGCAGAACTACGTCACGGCGCTGAGCGACAGCCTGTTCTGGCGCGACACCGCCATCACGGTGCTGATCATGGTGGTCACCGTGGCCGTCGAGCTGGTGATCGGCTTCGTGTTCGCGATGGTCATGCACCGCGTGATCTTCGCGCGCGGCGTCATCCGCACCTCGATCCTCATCCCCTACGGCATCATCACCGTGGTCTCGGGCTTCGCCTGGCAGTTCGCCTTCAACCTGCAGACCGGCTTCGTCAACGGGTGGCTGCCGTTCATCGACGACACCTTCAACTGGTTCGAGAGCACCACGCCGGCGCTGGTCGCCATCATGGTCTCGGAGATCTGGAAGACCACGCCGTTCATGTCGCTGCTGCTGCTCGCGGGCCTGGCCCAGGTCAGCGACGACATGGTGGAGGCCGCGAAGGTCGACGGTGCCACCTGGTGGCAGCGGCTGTGGAAGGTGATCCTGCCCAACATGCGCGCGGCGATCATGGTGGCGGTGCTGTTCCGCGCCCTCGACGCCTACCGCATCTTCGACAACATCTTCGTGATGACCGCAGGCGCCGTCGGCACCGAGTCGGTGTCGTTCCTGACCTACCGGCAGGTGGTCGAGCAGTTCGCGCTCGGCATCGGATCAGCGCTCTCGGTGCTGCTGTTCCTCTCGGTCATCCTGGTCGCCTACGTGATCGTCAAGATCTTCAAGGTCGACCTCGCCCAGGCACGACAGGAGTGATGATGGACCTCAAGCAGAAGATCGGCACGGCGGTCGGGTGCGTCCTGATCCTGGTGTGGTGCCTGCTCCCGGTGGCGTGGATCATCTCGCTGTCGTTCAAGTCGCAGGACGCGATCACCAACGGCCGCAACCCCGGGTTCATCCCGGACGCCGGCGACCGCGCGGGCTGGCAGAACTACGTCGACGTCCTGGAGAACGACCAGTTCCGGCGGGCCATCCTGAACTCCCTCGGCATCAGCCTGATCGCCACGGCGCTCTCGGTGATCATCGCGACGCTGGCGGCGTACGCCATCGCGCGCCTGGAGTTCAAGGGCAAGAAGTTCGTGCTCACCGTCGCCCTGGCCATCGCGATGTTCCCGGTGGTCTCGCTGGTCGGCCCGCTGTTCGACATGTGGCGCACCTTCGGCCTCTACGACACCTGGCCGGGGCTGATCATCCCCTACATGTCGTTCACGCTGCCGCTGGCGATCTGGACGCTCTCGGCGTTCTTCCGCGAGATCCCGTGGGAGATGGAGCAGGCCGCGCAGGTCGACGGCGCCACCTCGTGGCAGGCCTTCCGCAAGGTGATCGTGCCGCTGGCAGCGCCCGGGGTCTTCACCGCCGCGATCCTCACGTTCTTCTTCGCCTGGAACGACTTCGTGTTCGGCATCTCGCTGACCTCCACGGAGGCCGCGCGACCCATCCCGGCGGCGCTGTCGTTCTTCGTCGGCGCCGACCCGTTCAACCGGCCGGCCTCGCTGCTGGCCGCGGGAGCCGTCGTGGCGACGATCCCGATCGTGCTCATCGTCCTGATTTTCCAGCGCAAGATCGTGTCCGGGCTGACGTCCGGCGCAGTGAAGGGGTGACCTCGTCGTGGCTTCCATCCAGATGAAGAACATCGTCAAGAAGTACGGCGACGGCTTCCCGGCGGTGAACGACATCTCCATCGACGTCGCCGACGGCGAGTTCGTGATCCTCGTGGGCCCTTCCGGCTGCGGGAAGTCGACGCTGCTGCGGATGATCGTGGGCCTGGAGGACATCACCTCCGGCGACATGGTGATCGGCGAGAAGCGGGTCAACGACCTCGCCCCGCGCGAGCGCAACCTGGCGATGGTGTTCCAGAACTACGCGCTCTACCCCCACCTGTCGGTGTACGAGAACATCGCGTTCCCGCTGCGCCTGGCCGGAGAGAAGGACGCCGAGGTCGACCGCAAGGTCCGCGAGGCCTCCGCCACCCTGGAGCTCGACGAGCACCTCGACCGCAAGCCGGCCAACCTCTCGGGCGGCCAGCGCCAGCGGGTCGCGATGGGTCGTGCGATCGTGCGCGAGGCCGACGCGTTCCTCTTCGACGAGCCGCTGTCCAACCTCGACGCCAAGCTGCGCGGGCAGATGCGCAGCGAGATCGCCCGGCTGCAGAAGAAGCTCGGCATCACCACGGTCTACGTCACCCACGACCAGACCGAGGCGATGACGCTGGGCGACCGCGTCGCGGTGCTCAAGCGCGGCATCCTGCAGCAGCTGGCCACGCCGCGCGAGCTCTACGGCAACCCCGGCAACCTGTTCGTGGCCGGGTTCATCGGCTCCCCGCCGATGAACTTCCTGCCCGCCGAGGTCGACGGGACGTCGGTGAGCCTGCCGTTCGGCACGGTGCAGATCTCCCCGGAGCGCGCCGAGCGGGTGGCCGGCAAGGGCCTGCTCATCGCCGGCATCCGCCCCGAGGCGTTCGAGGACGCCTCGGTCGTGGACTCCTCGCGGCGCGGCTCCACCTTCCACGCCACCGTCGACGTCGTGGAGTGGCTCGGCAACGAGGCCTACGCCTACATCCCGTTCGAGGCCCCGCCGGAGGTGCAGTCCCAGCTGCAGCAGCTCGAGCGCGACCTCGACGGCGAGTCGCTGCGCACCCAGCTGGTGGTCAGCCTCGACGGCACCAGCCGGATCAAGGAGGGCGACGAGGCCGAGATCTGGGTCGACACCTCCAAGATGCACCTCTTCGACCCGCAGACCGGCGAGAACCTCACCATCGACCACGACCGCGCCGGCGAGGTGCCGGCCCGGGCCCTGGAGCCGACCCCCGGCTGACCCGGCGCTCCCTGCACGACACGAGACCGGCGCGTCCCCCGCGGGGACGCGCCGGTCTCGTCGTACGTCGTGGGCTCAGGCGGAGAGCCGCTCCCCGGTGGCGGTGTCGAAGACGTGGACGTGCCGCGGGTCGGTGGTCACGTGGATCGTGTCGCCCTTGCGCGCGTGGTCGCGACCGGCGACCCGCACGATGATGTTGTTGGGCGCGCCCTCGACCCCGCTGGTGCCGTAGACGAACGCGTCGGCGCCCAGCTCCTCCACCACGGTGACGCGCACGGGCAGGCCGCCCTCGCCCGGGCCCACCAGGCGCCACGACTCGGGCCGCACCCCCACCGTGACCTCGCCGCTCATCACCTGCGCGGCGGTCGGGTCGACCGGCACGACGTGCTCCCCGACCTGGGCGGCGCCGCGAACCGCGGTGGCCTCGAGCAGGTTCATCTGCGGGGAGCCGATGAAGCCCGCCACGAACAGGTTGACCGGCCGGTCGTAGAGCGCCAACGGGGTGTCGACCTGCTGGATGTCGCCGTCCTTCATCACCGCGACCCGGTCGCCCATGGTCATCGCCTCGACCTGGTCGTGGGTGACGTACACGGTGGTGACCCCGAGGTCGGCCTGCAGCCGGGCGATGTCGGTGCGGGTCTGCACCCGCATCTTGGCGTCGAGGTTGGACAGCGGCTCGTCCATGCAGAACACCTGCGGCTGGCGCACGATCGCGCGCCCCATCGCCACCCGCTGGCGCTGCCCGCCCGAGAGGGCCTTGGGCTTGCGCTCGAGGTAGTCCTCGAGGCCCAGGACGGCGGCGGCCTCCTTGACCCGCTGCTCGCGCTCGGCGGCCGGCACCTTGGCCATCTTGAGGGCGAAGCCCATGTTCTCGGCCACGGTCATGTGGGGGTAGAGCGCGTAGTTCTGGAACACCATCGCGATGTCGCGGTCCTTCGGTGCCACGGCGGTGATGTCGCGGTCACCGATGAGGATGCGCCCGGAGTTCACCTCCTCCAGGCCCGCGAGCATGCGCAGCGTCGTGGACTTCCCGCACCCCGACGGCCCGACCAGGACCATCAGCTCGCCGTCGCGGACCTCCAGGTCGATGCCGGGCACGGCCGGCACCTCCGTGCCGGGGTACCAGCGTTGTGCCTTCTCGAACGTCACCGAGGCCATGTCGACCTGCTCCCTCCACCGGCAGGTACGTGCCGGACGATCCGTCGTGAAGTGACCTGGCGCACCCTAGTGGACGACCCACAACGGGTCGGCGGACCTCAGCGACCCCACCCGGGCAGGCGCCGTCGCTGCTCCCCCGGCATCGCCCGGCGCACGACGCTGACAGCGCCCATCAGGGCCACCCCGCGCAGCCGCACCACCGGGGAGTCCGGGCCGAGCTCGGGTGCCACCTTGGCGCGGGCCTCCTCGAAGGCGCCCATCACTCCGTGGCCCTCGACGACGACGTGGGTCCACGCGTTGACGACCACGTCGACCGAGCCCATGACGGCGTTGGCGTTGATCACGACCTCGCGGTGGGTGAAGCGGGCCTCGCGCAGGTCGAGCACCACCCCGCCCATCAGGCTGAAGGCGGTGTGGGTGGCGCCGACCACCCACTCGCCGCGGCGGTCGCAGCCGCTGAGCACGGCGGTGCTGCTCATCGGCTGCGGCAGGGCGCCGTACGGCGCGAGGTGCGAGCCGGACAGGTGGCCGGGGTGGCCGAGACGTCCCTGCGGTCCGGGGGCCACGGCCGGGCTCGGGGCGGGCCCGCCGGGTCGTGGCAGCGGCGGGACGGCCGCTCCCGGGGCCTGGCCGGGCAGGTCGACCACGATCGGCACCAGGTCGGCGTACACCTTGGCCGCCCAGGTGGCGTCGAGCCGCTCGTCGAGCTCCTGCAGGTCGAGCCGGCCCTCGCCGGCCGCCTGGCGCAGGATCTCGGCGACCTGGTGACGGTCGGCGTCGGAGATCCGCAGGCGCGCGGGGTCGAGGGGGGCGCCCGGGTCGCGGCTCGCTGGGTCCACGTCGGCCAGCCTACGCACGCACGGTCGGCGGCGGGGTCGCCGACGCGGTCGGCCTGCGCGATCGGCCTGCGCGATCGGCCTGCGCGATCGGCCTCCGCGGTCCGCTCGCGGCGACGCCCCCCGGGCCGGTGGCTCGGGGGGCGTCGTGGTGCGCGCGGCTCAGGTGTTGCGGGCGCCGGCGTTGGGGTTGGCGTTCGGCCCCGCGGGGCCGACGTCGGCCTGGCCGCTCTCGACGTCCGGGCCGCCGGAGACCGCCTGGTCGGGCATGATCGGGGTGTCGGAGCCCTCGAGCCGGCCGACCTCCGTGACCTGGCCGCCCTCCTGGTCGCCCGGGCCGGGCTTCTCGTGCGCGTTGTCCTTCTCGCCCACGCGCTCGGGGTCGTGGGTGGCGTGCAGCTGCGAGTCGGCCTTGTCGATCTTCTGGTGGTCGCTCATCGATCCTCCTCGGGTGGCCGGTGGGTCCGTCCGTTGCGAACGTACCGACCGCGCCGCCCGCGCAGGTCACCCCGCTGGTGGGCCTGGACGCGCCCGTCACCGGGCCTGCCGGTGCGGCCCGGTCACCCACCGGTACCCACCGCTCGGGCCGTGACGCGCCCCGGCGGCGGCCCGGGCGACGGCGGGGTGATGATGGGCGGGTGGACCCCGAGACCACCACCGTCGAGGTGGCCCGAGCCGAGACCGAGCGCGGCGAGCTGGTGCTTCGCGAGCGGCGCACCGCCGGAGCGCCCACCGTGCTGGAGCTGCGCGCCAACGGGGTGTTCGTGATGGACACCCTCGAGGTGCAGACCGAGCGCGAGCTGGCCCGCGCGGCGCTGGCCCTGGTCGACGACCCCCGTGCGGTCGTCGTCGGCGGCCTGGGCCTGGGCTACACGATGCACGAGGTGCTCGCCGACCCCCGGGTGGAGCGGTGCGCGGTCGTGGAGATCGAGCAGGCGCTGGTCGACTGGATGCGCGACGGCACCGTGCCGCACGGTCCGTCGCTGATGGCCGACGCCCGGGTGCAGGTGGTGGTCGCCGACGTCGCGGTCGCGCTGGCCGAGGCCCGCCCGGCGTCGTACGACCTGGTGCTGCTCGACGTGGACAACGGCCCCGGTCACCTCGTCCACGAGGCCAACGCGGGGCTCTACCGCGAGCCGGCGCTGCGGCGGGCCCGCGCGGTGCTGCGTCCCGGTGGTGCGCTCGTGGTGTGGTCGGCCGACGCCGCGCCCGAGCTGGAGGCGGTGCTCAGCGAGGTCGTCGGACCCGTGGAGGCCCGCGCGCACGACGTCCGGCTCCAGGAGCGGGACGTGCAGTACTGGCTGTACGTCGCACGGGTACCCTCGCTGCCGTGACCGACCCCAGCAGCGAGCAGGCCGCCGTCCGTATCGAGCACGACAGCATGGGTGAGGTGGAGGTGCCGCGCGACGCGCTGTGGCGCGCCCAGACCCAGCGTGCGGTGGAGAACTTCCCGATCAGCGGCACCCCGATCGAGCCCCGGCTCGTCGCCGCCATCGGCCAGGTCAAGGCCGCCGCGGCCCGGGCCAACGCCGAGCTCGGCATCCTCCCCGAGGAGCGGGGCCGTGCGATCGCCGCCGCCGCCGACGAGGTGGCCGCCGGCGACCACCTCGACGCGTTCCCGATCGACGTGTTCCAGACCGGGTCGGGCACCAGCTCGAACATGAACGCCAACGAGGTGATCGCCTCGCTGAGCGCCCGCGCCGGCGTCGAGGTGCACCCCAACGACCACGTCAACGCCAGCCAGTCGAGCAACGACACCTTCCCCACCGCCATCCACGTGGCCGCGGCGCTCGCCGTCACCCAGGACCTGCTGCCGGCCCTCGACGTGCTCGCCACGTCGTTCGAGGCGAAGGCCGAGGAGTTCGCCGGCCTGGTGAAGTCGGGGCGCACCCACCTGATGGACGCCACCCCGGTGATGCTCGGCCAAGAGATGGGTGGCTACGCCGCCACCGTGCGCTACGCCGCCGAGCGCCTCGAGTCGGTGCTGCCGCGGGTGCGCGAGCTCCCGCTGGGCGGCACCGCCGTCGGCACCGGCATCAACACCCCGGCGGGCTTCCCGCAGCGCGCGATCGCGCTGCTCGGCGAGCAGACCGGCCAGCCCTTCACCGAGGCGCGCAACCACTTCGAGGCCCAGGGCACCCGCGACTCGCTGGTCGAGCTGTCGGGCGTGCTGCGCACCTACGCCGTCGGCCTGACCAAGATCTGCAACGACCTGCGCTGGATGTCCTCGGGCCCGACCACCGGTCTCGCCGAGATCCACCTGCCCGACCTGCAGCCGGGATCGAGCATCATGCCCGGCAAGGTCAACCCGGTGCTGCCCGAGGCCACGCTCATGGTGTGCGCCCAGGTCGTGGGCAACGACACCACGGTCACCGTGGCCGGTGCCAGCGGCAGCTTCGAGCTCAACGTCGCGATGCCCGTCATCGCGCGCAACCTGCTGGAGTCGGTGCGCCTGCTCGCGACGTCGTCGACGCTGCTGGCCCAGCGCTGCGTGGACGGCATCACCGCCAACGCCGACCGGATGCGCGCCTACGCCGAGTCCTCGCCGTCGGTGGTCACCCCGCTCAACAAGTACGTCGGCTACGAGGCCGCCGCGAAGATCGCCAAGCAGGCGCTCGCCGACGGGGCGACCATCCGCGAGACCGTGGTCGCGCTGGGCTACCTCGAGCGCGGCGACCTCACCGAGGCCCAGCTCGACGAGGCCCTCGACGTGGAGTCGATGACCCACCCCTGAGACGGTCTCCCTGCCGGCGCAACCAAACCGGCGCTCGACGCGTCTAGTGCACGGACGGCCGCCACAGGCCGACCACGGGCCGATCGACGGCCGACCACAGGACCGACAGGGAGCAGCCAGGTGCCGCACGCAGACGACGGGCTCGTCGTGGCCGTCAGCACGATCAAGGACCGTCTGGACAACGTCCAGGCGTTCGTGGAGCGCAACCTCGCCGGGGGCATCGACCACCTCGTCGTGTTCACCGAGGGCGCCGCGCCCGAGGTCCTCGACTGGCTGGGCACCCACCCCCACGTGACGGTGGTGCCCACCGACAGCGGCTACTGGCAGGGGCGCCGGCCGCAGAACCTCAACGGCCGCCAGCTCACCAACGCGATGCTGGCCAACGTCGCGCTGGCGCCGTTCGACTGGGCGTCCTGGCTCTTCCACATCGACGGCGACGAGGCGCTGGTCGTCGACCGCGCCGCGCTCGCGGCGGTGCCGGGGCACGAGCCGGTGGTCGCCGTCCCGCCGCTGGAGGCGGTGAGCCGCTACCACTGGGACGGCGAGGTCACCCTCTTCAAGCGGCTGCTCGACGACGACACCCTGCTGCTGCTCAAGGCCCTGGGTGTCGTGCGCAAGCCGCGCAACGCGTCGTACTTCCGCGGGCACGTGAAGGGCAAGGTCGGGTGGCGCCCCGACGTCACCGTCTCCCCTGCCATCCACGTGGTGCGCGGAGCCGACGGCGCCGAGCTGCCCGCGACGCCGCTGCCGGGCTCGTGGCTGCTGCACTACGAGTCGTGGTCGGGCGAGGAGTTCGTGCGCAAGTGGCTCGCCCACGCCGAGAACGGCGTCTCGAGCATCCACCGCGTCATGCGCACCACCGTGGGGGTCGCGGTCGCCACCCTCGCCGCCGCCCCGGGGATCTCCGAGGAGGTGCGGGCCGCGCACCTGCGCACCCTCTACGACTCCTGGGTCGCCGACGACGTGGAGACCCTGTCGGGCCTGCAGCTGCTGGTGGAGCGCCCCCAGGTCTCGCACGTGCCGACCCCGCTGGGCCCCGAGCGCACCCGGCGCCTCGACGAGTGGCTGGCCCAGCTCGTCGCCGCCGACCGCGGCTACGTCAAGCCCCGCCGCCCCTCCGGCCCCGTCGGCGACCTGCTGGCGCGCCTCCCGGTGCCCGGCACCCCGGGCCGCTCAGCCGGCTGAGGAGCGAGCGCCGGCGAGCGGACCCCCGGTGGTCGGGGAGCGAGCGCCAGCGAACGCACCCCCGGTGGTCGGGAGCGAGCGCCAGCGAGCGGACCCTCGGTGGTTGAGGAGCGAGCGCCAGCGAGCGTCTCGAAACCACCAGCACGCCCCGGTCGACCGGGCTCGACCGGCCGCCTCAGGCGAGGTTGCAGAAGCGCTCGACCCGGTCGGTCGGTCCCGACACGATGAGCTCGTCGTGGCGCTCCACGAGGGTCTCCGGCGTGGCGTGGACGACGTCCTGGCCGCGGCGCTTCGTGCCGACCACCGTCACGCCGTGACGGCTGCGCGGCGCCGACTCGGCCAGCGTGCGGCCCCAGGTCTCCTGCGGGGCGAGGGCGCGGGCCACGGAGAACCGGTCGTCCAGCTCGATGTAGTCGATCATCCGGCCGGTCAGCAGGTGGGCCACCCGCTCTCCCATGGAGTGCTCCGGGTAGACGACGTGGTGGGCGCCCACCCGCTCGAGGATCTTGCCGTGCTTGTGGGTGATCGCCTTGGCCCAGATGTCAGGCACTCCCGCCTCGGCCAGGGCGAGCACCGTCAGCACGCTGGCCTCGATGTCGGAGCCGATCGCCACCACGGCGCGGTCGAAGTCGCCGACGCCGATCTGGCGCAGCGCCTCGTCGTCGGTGGTGTCGGCCTGGACGACGTGCGTCAGGTCGTCGGCCCAGCGCTCCACGAGCGCGAGGTCCTCGTCGATGGCCAGCACCTCCTGGCCCATGGCCACCAGCGACTCGGCCACCGCGGTGCCGAAGCGCCCCAGCCCGATGACGACGACCGAGACGGTGCCGTTCTTCCTGCTCCTAGCCGACAATGGGACGCTCCTCCGGGAGGTGGTAGTGCCGGTGGCGGGCCTTGTAGGCCAGGGCCGTGGCGACGGCGATGGTGCCGACGCGCCCGACGTACATGAGCAGCATGAGGGTGACCTCCGCGACCGGCGGGAGGCCGGGCGTGATGCCGGTCGAGAGCCCGACCGTGGCGAAGGCGGAGATGGACTCGAAGAGCACGACGTCGAGGGAGTGGTCGGTGGCGAGCAGGATGACCATCGTGCCGGTGCTGATGGCCGCGACGGCCAGCAGCGCCACCGTGAGCGCCTGGCGCAGCGTCTGGCCGCTGATGCGTCGGTGGGCGATGTTGGTGTCGCGCTCGCCGCGGACCTCCGACCAGATCACGAACGCGAGCAGGAAGAACGTCGTCACCTTGATGCCACCGGCGGTGCCGGCCGAACCGCCGCCGATGAACATCAGCACGTTGGTCACCGCGAGCGTCTCGGGGGTGATCTGCCCGTAGTCGATGCTGTTGAAGCCGGCCGTGCGAGGCACCACCCCGCCGGCCAGTCCGCCGACGAGCTTCCCGCCGGTGTCCAGCGGCCCGATGGTGCCGGAGTTGCGCCACTCCAGCGCCAGGAAGGCGACCGTGCCGACCACGAGGAGCAGGGCCGAGCCGTGCACGGTGAGGCGGGTGTGCACCGACCAGCGGCCAGGACGGCGCCACTGCCGCCTCAGCTCGAACAGCACCGGGAAGCCGATGCCGCCCACCACGACGGCCACACAGATCGGCACGATGATCCACGCGTCGTCGACGAAGCCGATGAGGTTGTCGCTGTAGAGCGCGAACCCGGCGTTGTTGAAGGCCGAGACGGAGTGGAACGCGCCGTGCCACAGCGCCTGGCCCCAGCTGTCGTCGTACGCCGCACGGAACCGCACGGTCAGCACCGCGGCGAAGGCCGCCTCGAACAGCAGCACGGTCACCGCGACCCGCTGCACCACGTGGCGCACGTCGCCGATGTTGAGGGTGTGGGTCTCGGCCTGGGCCACCAGGGACGAGCGCAGCCGGAGCCGACCGCCCACCAGCATGCCCAGCAGGGTCGCCAGCGTCATGATGCCGAAGCCGCCGACCTGGATGAGCGCCATGATCACCGCCTGGCCGAACGGCGACCAGTAGGTGGCGGTGTCCACGGTCGTCAGGCCGGTCACGCACACCGCCGAGACGGAGGTGAAGGCCGCGGTCAGCACCGGCGGTCGCTCGGGCCCCGGCGTCGCGATCGGCAGCGAGAGCAGCACGGTCCCGACCACGACCGCAGCGGCGAACGCCAGCGGCACGACGCGTGCCGGGTGCAGCGCGCCGCGCCAGATGCGTTCCACGCGCGCCCTCCCCTGGTCCGAGCCTGTCGACCGCGCCTGCGGCCCGGGTCACGCTAGCGGTGCCGCCCCGCGCACCGGCGCCGGTGTCGGTGGGGGTGTCGGCCGGCGGTCGTCAGAGCCAGCCGCGGCGCCGGAAGACCAGGAAGAGCAGGACGCCCATCAGCCCCATCAGGCCGATCGCCAGGGGGTAGCCGTACCGCCACCCCAGCTCGGGCATGGTCTCGAAGTTCATGCCGTAGACCGTGCCGACGAGCGTCGGGGCGAACAGGATGGCCGCCCACGACGAGATCTTCTTGACCTCCTCGTTCTGCTGCAGGCTGGTCTCGGTGAGCCGCTGGGTCTCCTCGTTCTGCCGCTGCCCCACGAGGGTGGCGTTGACGGTGAGGATGCTCTGCAGCAGCGCACGGAAGCCGTCGACGCGCTCCACGATCTGGATGGTGTGGTCCTGCACGTCGCGCAGGTAGCGCTGCAGCTCCTCGTCGACGTGGTACTTCGCGAAGCCGTTGCTGAGGTCGGCCACCATCTTGAGCAGCGGCTTGGTCGCCCGCTGGAACTCGATGACCTCGCGCGACAGCTCGTAGATGCGCCGCGACACCTCGGGGTCGCCCGCGAAGACCTGGTCCTCGATCTCGTCGATGTCGTTCTCCAGGCCGGCCACGACCGGCTGGTACTCGTCGACCACCTCGTCGACGATCGCGTAGAGCACCGCCTCCGGCCCGAGCCGCAGCAGGTCGGGGTCGGCCTCCATGCGCTGGCGCACCCGGCCCAGGTTCGGCGACTCCGCGTGGCGCACCGTGACGATGAAGTCGGGCCCGGTGAACACGTGCAGCTCACCGAACTCGACGCGCTCCTCGGCCTCGACGTAGCGCGCGGGACGCAGCACAGCGAACAGGACGTCGTCGTAGCGCTCGAGCTTGGGCCGCTGGTGGGCGGCGACGGTGTCCTCCACGGCGAGGTCGTGGATCCCGAACTCCGCGGCGACCGACCGCATCTCCTCGGGGCTCGGGCGGTAGAGCCCGATCCACCCCATGCCGCGCTGCTCGCGCAGCATCTCGTAGGTCACCTCGAGCGACGGCGGCTCCGCGTGCCGGCATCCCTCGACGTAGACGGCGTTGTCGACGACCGCCATGCTCGACACCTCCTCAGGCCACCTGGACGGCGCAGGGGCGCCGGACCGCAGCGCAGTGTACGACCCACGGGCGACCCCCCGGTGACCCGTTCGCCGCCCGCGGCCGCGGTGTCGGCGCGGTGGACCACACTGGGCCGCACCACCGCCCGCCGCCGCCACCACGCCACGCCACCGCCCGTCGAGGAGCCCCGTGCCCCGGTCCCCAGCCTCAGCCACCCGCCCGCCGCGCCTCGACGCTGTGCACCCCGGCGATCTCACCCCCGGCGAGCCCGGCCTGCTCGCGGGCGGCGCCGACCTCGACGGGCTGTCGTTCGACGACGTCGCCGTGGCCGCGCTCGCGCTGGACGGGGCGTCGCTGCAGGAGTGCGTGCTCGCCGGCGTGACGGCCGACGAGGCCGACCTGCGCTCCACACGGCTGCGCGACACGGTGCTCGAGCGCCTGCACGTGCCGGTGGTGCGAGCCACCCGCGGGGTGTGGCGCGACGTCGAGGTGACGGGTGCGCGCCTGGGCTCGGTGGAGGCCTACGAGACGTCGTGGCACCGCGTGCACGTGAGCGGCTGCAAGCTCGACTACGTCAACCTGCGCGGCGCCGAGCTCGTCGACGTGGTGCTCACCGACTGCGTCGTCGGCGAGCTCGACCTGGGGCAGGCCACCGCCACGCGGGTCGCGCTGCGCGGCACCCGGGTCGGCCGGCTCGACCTGCAGCACGCCACCCTCACCGACGTCGACCTGCGCGGCGCCGACCTCGACGAGCTGCACGGCCTCGACGGGTTGCGGGGCGCCACGATCAGCCCCGACCAGCTGACGCTGCTGGCACCGCTGCTCGCGCAGGACCGCGGCATCCGCGTCGAGGAGCACGCACCCCGCCGCTGACCCCGTCCACGCCGGGCCCGGGGGCCGGCCTCGGACGCAGGCTCAGTACCAGCCGACGCTCTCACTGTGGGCCCAGGCGCCGCACGGGCTGCCGTACACCTCGTCGATGTAGCCCAGGCCCCAGCGGATCTGGGTCGCCGGGTTGGTGGCCCAGTCGGCACCGGCCGAGGCCATCTTCTCGCCGGGCAGCGCCTGCGGGATGCCGTACGCCGACGACGTCGGGTTGTCGGCGTCGACGGTCCAGCCCGACTCGCGGGTCCACAGCGAGTCGAGGCAGCCGAACTGGTCGGCGGAGAACCCGAAGTCGCCCATCAGCGACTGGGCGATGGTGCGCGGGTCGAGGTCGGCGATGTCCTCGGAGCGGGTGAGCGCGGGGCCCTCCTCGGCCGACAGCGCCGCCTCCTTCGCCGGCACCGCGGCCGTGCGGCGGTCGGCGGAGCGCGACACCGTCTCCCGGTCGGCGAGCCCGGCGGCGAGCTCGTCGGCCGTGGTGGCGCTGCCGTCGTCGGTGCCGGTGCCGGCTGCGGCGTCGGTCCCGGGGGCCACCTGGTCACCGGCGGCCGGGGTCAGCGCCCGGGCGGCGACGCTGTCGCTCGCCGACGTCGTGGCGCTGCTGCCCACGACGCCGCCGGCGACGGTGACGCCGGTGGCGGTGACGGCGAGGGACGAGAGCACGACGGTGCTGCGCAGGGCCTGACGGGGCACCTGGCCCACGCGGGACGGCGCGGCGGGAGCGCGGTGCTTCGGGACGTGCTTCACGTGCTTCGACAAGGCGGTGGGCTCACGGGTAGACGACACGGTGGTGCTGCGGGTGGTGCTGGTGGTACGCGCTGCTGCGGGGCGGTGGCCCGGACGGGCCGAGGGGCCCCGGAGCGAGGCGGACGCCGTCCACCATGCATGACGCCCGGGACCCGCGCAAACCGCCCCGCCCGCCGTCGGTGGAGAGACCGGTCACCTCCCGTCACACGCGTCACGCGCGCACCACCAGCGTCCCGTGTCCCGCCGCTGCCTCGCCCACGGCCTGACACAGCACGAGCGGCGCCGCGCCTGCGGCTCATTGCCGCACTCGGGGGCGACCCGGCTCAGTCACCCCTCTTGGTGGCTCGCCGCTCGCCTCTCTCGCTCGACTGGCGTGACCGCCGCCTGGACCGGTCGCAGAACGGCGTGCAACACGACGGTGACCGGCTTCGTGGTGCCGGGCCGGCTGGTGCCGAAGCGCTGGGGATCGACCCGCAGCTCCGCGTGGTAGACGGGCCGGGTCGGATGCGCTTCGTGGACCGCCTGGAAGGTGACGCTCTCGGTGACGTCGCGGACGGTGAGATCGCCGGTGACGAGGACGCCGTCGGCGTTCGCCTCCATCGAGGTGCTGACGAACCGGATGTGCGGGTGTCTCGCGGCGGCCAGCACGTTGTCGGCCTTGAGGTGCTCGTCGCGCTTCTTGATACCGGAGGTCAGGCTGGCCGTGTCGATCTCCACGCTGATGGAGGACTGCCGCAGCGTGGGCTCGACCGTGATCCTCGAGTCGAAGCGCTGGAACTGCCCCCTGGCCTTGAGGCCCGGTACGAGCTTGGCCTCGAACCCGATGCGGGTTCCCGCCGGGTCCAAGACCCACGCACCCGGCGACGGCGCGGCGCTCACGCCGTCGCCTCGACGGGAGCAGTGAGCATCCGGGCGTGGCGGTGGGCCTGGTCTTCGGCGTCCGCACGCAGCTGGGCTGCGAGAGGGCGGAACTGTTCGAGTTCGGCCTTGACGTCAGCGAGGGTCAGTTCCGCCTCGACGACCTCGAGCCGCATCTGCCAGACATCGGCGAGGATGCGCCGCATCCACCCGGTGGCGTGGTCCCAGCCCTCGCGGGGCGTTCCAGCGCCGTAGGCGCCTCCACGGACCGTGACCAGGACGGCGGGCTTGCCGGCGGTGACCGGTCGCACCCCCGGCCGCATCCGCGGATCGATGATGACCATGTCCACCCAGGTCTTGAAGTGCTGGGAGATGCCGAAGTTGTAGAGCGGGACGGCGAAGAGGTAGGCCTCGGCCGCGGCGAGCTCGTCGGTGAGCGTTGCTGCGAGGGCCTGCGCTTCGTCGTGGGCGGCGCTGTGGCGATCCGGCGGCAGCATGCTGGCTTCGACGCCCAGCGCCCACGAGGTCGCCGGAACCGGATCCACGCCCACGTGGCGGTGGGTGACCTGCCCTCCCGGTTGCTCCTGCGCCACTCCCGTTCGGCTACGTCGGCGATCTCGCGGCTGTGCGAGCCCTCGACTCGCACGCTGGCGTCCAGTCGGTACAACGACACGTTCTGCTCCTGATCTCAGGTGGTGAAGGTGTTCGCGTCACCGCCACGAGCGCGGGACGACGA
Organism: Nocardioides sp. FY1077; assembly: GCF_058681775.1. Lineage (NCBI taxonomy): Bacteria > Bacillati > Actinomycetota > Actinomycetes > Propionibacteriales > Nocardioidaceae > Nocardioides > Nocardioides sp. FY1077. The sequence continues at coordinate 841,621 of NZ_JBZWDB010000003.1, forward strand.
ACACGTGGTGTGAACCAACGGTTGGTGTGGTCCAACGTAGTGTATGCACAAATCATTGGTACTTACCAATGACTGTGCGGCAACTATCATGAGTGGGTGCACACCGTTCCCGACGCCCACTGCCTCCCGTTGATCAACCACTTGGCGCGCGTGGGCACGAGGGCTGCCGAGGCGCTCCTGGTGCCGACCGGGCTCAAGGCGCGCCACGTCGGAGCGCTGCGGGTGCTGCGAGAGCAGGGACCCACCGGTCAACAGGCCCTGGCGACGACGCTGAACTTGGATCCGAGCAACGTCGTGGGGCTGCTGAACGAGCTGGAGGAGCGCGAGCTCATCGTCCGCAGGAGGGACCCTGCCGACAGACGTCGCCACATCGTGGAGCTGTCCGAGAGTGGGCGGACGACCCTGCTCGACGCGCAGGACCGACTGTGGAGCGCAGAGAACCACCTGCTGGGAGCCCTGAGCCCTCAGCAGCGGACCCTGCTGCACGACTTGCTGGAACAAGCCACTGGCGGCTGGCTCGATCCCATCCACGCCGACGACCGCGAGGCCGGGGCCTGCGGTTCCGACGGCTGAGGCAGGTCGACGACGAGTCTCGCGACGGACGGGCGAGAGCGGTCTCCTCCACCAGACGCGCCACTGCCGTCAATCGGCCGCACGCAACTCTCCGCTCCAGCTGACCTGGCGACAGGGCCTCGAGACGGGCGCTGAGACCAACGCGATTGCGCCAGTTGGACAGCCCACCAGGCCCCGGAGGCGACCCGCACCCGCCACCGGGGCCCTGACCGGCGCAGCTGCGGGACCGCCGGCTGCGCCGACCCCTCAGAGCGAGACGTTCTCCAGCATCTCGGTGACCAGCGCGGCGATCGGCGAGCGCTCGGAGCGGGTGAGGGTCACGTGGGCGAAGAGCGGGTGGCCCTTGAGCTTCTCGATGACCGCCACGACACCGTCGTGCCGCCCGACCCGCAGGTTGTCGCGCTGGGCGACGTCGTGGGTGAGCACGACCTTGGAGTTGGCTCCGATGCGGGAGAGCACGGTGAGCAGCACGTTGCGCTCGAGCGACTGCGCCTCGTCGACGATGACGAAGGCGTCGTGCAGCGAGCGGCCGCGGATGTGGGTGAGCGGGAGCACCTCGAGCATGCCCCGCTCGAGGATCTCGTCGATGACCTCGCGGGAGGTCATCGCGCCCAGGGTGTCGAAGACCGCCTGGCCCCAGGGCGACATCTTCTCCGACTCCGAGCCCGGCAGGTAGCCGAGCTCCTGGCCGCCCACCGCGAACAGCGGACGGAACACCACGACCTTCTTGTGCTGCCCGCGCTCGAGCACGGCCTCGAGCCCCGCGCACAGCGCCATCGCCGACTTGCCGGTGCCGGCGCGCCCGCCGAGGGAGACGATGCCGACCTCGGGGTCGAGCAGCATCTCGAGCGCCACGCGCTGCTCGGCGGAGCGCCCGTGCACGCCGAACGCCTCCCGGTCGCCGCGCACGAGGTGCACCTGCTTGTCGGGTCCCACCCGGCCCAGCGCGGTGCCGCGCTCGGAGAGCAGCACCAGCCCCTGGTGGCAGGGCAGGTCGCGGGCGGCGTCGAGGTCGAGCACGCCGTCGTCGTACAGCTCGTCGAGGTCGGCCGCGGCCACCTCGAGCTCGGTCATCCCGGAGTAGCCGGTGTCGGAGTCGCTGATGGCCTCGGCGCGATACTCCTGGGCGTCGAGACCGACGGCGGAGGCCTTGATCCGCAGCGGCAGGTCCTTGGAGACCAGGGTGACGTCGGCGCCCTCCTGCGACAGGTTGTAGGCGACGGCGAGGATGCGGGTGTCGTTGTCGCCGAGGCGGAAGCCCGACGGCAGCGCGCCGGGGTCGGTGTGGTTGAGCTCCACCCGCACCGTGCCGCCCTCGTCGCCCACCCCCACGGGCTCGTCGAGGCGGCCGTTGACGATGCGCAGCTCGTCGAGCTCGCGCAGGGCCGTGCGGGCGAAGTACCCCAGCTCGGGGTGGTGCCGCTTCCCCTCGAGCTCGGTGATCACCACCACCGGCAGCACCACCTCGTGCTCGGCGAAGCGACGCATCGCGCCGGGGTCGGCGAGCAGCACGCTGGTGTCGAGCACGTAGGTGCGCACCCCCGGCGCGGGCTCGGTACGCCGGTTCGCGGCGCGGGCGGGGCGGGACGACTGCTGCGACTGCTGGGACTGCGTCTTCTGGGCCTGGGTCGGCACGGGACACCCCTCATGGCCCGGTGCGCGCACTCCCGCGCCGGTCCTCGTCACACGTGGATGGACCGGGAGGGAGCCCGAAGACGGGAGTGCCCGCCTCCGTCCACGCACGGCGCGGAGCCGCGTGCGGTGCAGTCGTGAGTGCTCACGATCGGGCCTCCAGGTACGGCGGGCTTCCCCACTCGCCGATGCTGCGAAAGTAGACCTCGCCACCCGCTGATCCAGGCAACACGCCGTGGCGTTCACGTGAACGTCACGTGCGCGGCTCAGGCGCCGTGGCGCCGCTCGCGCAGGGCGTAGGCGCGGATCGCGCGCAGGAAGTCGACGCGGCGGAAGTCGGGCCAGTAGGCCTCGCAGAAGTAGAACTCCGACTTCGCGCTCTGCCACAGCAGGAACCCGCCGAGCCGCTGCTCCCCGCTGGTGCGGATCACCAGGTCGGGGTCGGGCTGGCCCTTGGTGTAGAGGTGCTCGGAGATGTGGTCCACGTCGAGCACCTGGGCCAGCTCGGTGAGCGAGGTGCCCTTCTCGGCGTGCTCGAGCAGCAGCGAGCGCACCGCGTCGGCGATCTCGCGTCGACCGCCGTACCCCACCGCGATGTTGACCAGCATGCCGTCGACGTCGCGGGTCGCGTCCTGGGCGGCCTTCAGCCGGGCCGCGGTGGCCGCGGGCAGCAGGTCGAGCGCCCCCACCGGGTGCAGGCGCCACTTGCCCTGGTCGGCCAGGGAGGCCACGGCCTCCTCGATGATCTCCAGCAGCGGGTCGAGCTCGGCGGCGGGCCGCTCGAGGTTGTCGGTGGACAGCAGCCACAGGGTGACCACGCCGATGCCGACCTCGTCGCACCAGCCGAGGAGCGGCTCGATGTTGGCGGCGCCGGCGCGGTGGCCGTGGGCGGTGTCGCGCCCCACGGCGCGGGCCCAGCGCCGGTTGCCGTCGAGCAGGACGCCGACGTGGTGGGGCACGCTGTCGGGGAGGCGCCGCAGCACCCGCGCCTCGTAGGCGGGGTACAGCACGCGCCGCAGTCCGCGCTTCCAGTCCGCCGCCACTGCCCCAGGGTAGCGATCCGGGGCGCGTCGTGTGACCAGCGCGCCACGGTCGGGTGACGTCCACCGCACGGGTCGGACCGGGGCGGTGGAGCCGGATAAGGTCACGCCATGACCCAGCACATCCCTCGTGCGGTGCGCTCAGGCCTCGACTCCGTCCAGGAGTCCCTCAGCGACACGCTCGCGGAGATCAAGCCGAAGCTGCGCGGCTGGCTCCACCTGGCCACCGCCCCGCTCACGCTGGCCGCCGGCATCGTGCTGGTGGCGCTCTCGCCCACCGACGCCACCCGCATCGGCTCGGCCGTCTTCACCGGCTCCGCGCTGCTGCTCTTCACGGTCTCGGCGATCTACCACACCGGCACGTGGTCACCGTCGGTGTGGGCGTTCCTGCGGCGCTTCGACCACTCCAACATCTTCATCCTCATCGCCGGGTCCTACACGCCGCTGTCGCTGATGCTCCTCGAGGGCACGCAGCGGGTGGTGCTGCTGACGACGATCTGGACGACCGCGCTGCTCGGGGTGGCCTTCCGCGTCTTCTGGACCGACGCCCCCCGCTGGCTCTACACCCCGATCTACATCGCGATGGGCTGGGCCGCGGTGTTCTTCATCCCCGGCTTCATCGACGGCGCCACCACGCTGCTCGGCACGACCACCGCGGTCGCGGTGCTGGTGCTCGTCGCGGTCGGCGGTGTGCTCTACACCCTCGGCGGTGCCGTCTACGGCTTCAAGTACCCGAACCCGTCGCCGCGCTGGTTCGGCTTCCACGAGGTGTTCCACGCCTTCACCGTGCTGGCGTTCGCCAGCCACTACGTCGCGGTCTCGATGGCGACGTACGCCCTGCGCTGAGCCCGCCGGCCGCCCCGCCGTGGAAGCATCGGGGCATGCCCGACGACCTCCCCGACCCGGCGTTCCCCGACAACCGCTCGATGCGCGAGCGCATGCTCGCCGGTGACCCGTACATCGCCGACGACCCCGACCTCGCCCGCGAGAGCCTGGCCGCGCGCGACCTGGCCCACCGGATCAACCAGCTGACCCCGTCGCAGGAGGTCGAGCGCCTCGAGCTGCTGCGCGAGCTCCTCGGCGCGGTCGGCCCCGGCACCGACGTCCGCCCGCCCCTGCAGGTCGACTACGGCTACCGCACCCGCATCGGGGCCCGCACGTTCGTCAACTTCGGGCTGGTGTGCCTCGACGTCGCCGAGGTGGTGATCGGCGACGACGTGCAGATCGGGCCGAACGTGCAGCTGCTCACCCCCACCCACCCCGTCGAGGCCGAGCCGCGACGTGCGAAGTGGGAGGGCGCCCGCCCGATCACCATCGGCGACAACGTGTGGCTCGGCGGCGGCACCATCGTGTGCCCCGGGGTCACCATCGGCGCCGACACCGTCGTCGGGGCGGGCTCGGTCGTCACCCGTGACCTGCCCGCCGGCGTGCTGGCCGTGGGCAACCCCGCCAAGGTGATCCGCCACCTCTGAGGACGTCCCCCCTCCTGCACCGACCCGGGCACGACCGCCGTGACCCCCGCCACAGCGCGTCGTTGAGTGTGCGGCGGGCGCGCCGTCCACGGACGGCGGCGCGCTCGCCGCCAGCACGCCGGGCGACCGGCGACCCACGGCCGGCCCGCCGGCCACCCACCGGAGGACGCCCATGACCACAGCCAGGACCACAGCCAGGACCACCCCGAGGACCCGACGGGTCCGGCTCCTCAGCGGCGGCGCCGTGGGCGCGCTGGCGCTGGCCACCCTGGCCGTGGCGCCGCTCGGCTCCAGTGCCGCCGCTGCGCCCACCGGCCCCGCAACCACCACCGCCACCGTGGCCACCGCCGCTGCGCCGTCGGCGCGGGCCGCCGACGTGGTGGTGGTGCGCACCGAGAGCGCGCTGCGCCGCGCCGTGAAGCGCGCCAACCGGGTGGACGGCGCCCAGCGGGTGGCCCTGGCCGACGACGTGCGCTTCTCGTCCTCGCGCCCGGTCACCGGCGGCCCGCTGCGCGGCGACCTCGACGTGACCGACGACCTGGTGCTCGTCGGACGCGGCCACACCGTCGACGCCCGCGGCGTCGACCGGGTGCTCGACGTCCGCGACGGCGCACGGCTCACCGTGCAGCGCACGACGCTGGCCGGCGGCGCCCCGCGCGCCGGCGCCAGCGGCGGGGCGATCTCCTCGGCCGGCAGGCTGGTGCTGCAGGGCACCACCGTGCGCGACAGCACGGTGACCGGCGACGGCGCCTCCGGCGGGGCCGTCTTCAACGACGGCGGCACGCTGCGGGTCGTGCGCTCCACGCTGGTCGACAACTCCGCGGAGCGGGCCGGCGGTGCCGTCGAGGCCCTCGCCGGCAGCACCACGGTGCGCGACTCCACCCTGAGCCGCAACGACGCCGGCGCCGTGCCCGGCAACGGCGGCGCGGTGCACCTCACCGGCGCCGGCACCGTCACCGTCGTGGGCAGCCGGGTGGCCCGCAACCGCGCCGCGGCCGAGGGCGGCGGGCTCTGGGGCTCCGCCGAGGGGACCCTCGTGGTCGAGCGCACCCTGCTGGTGGCGAACGCCGCGGCCGGCGCTGCCGCCGACCAGGGCGGCGGCGCCGTGCACAACGACGGCGGCGACCTCACCGTGACCGGGTCGGAGCTGCGGCAGAACCGCGCCACCGGCGCCGCCGGCTCCGGCGGCGGCATCCTCAACGACCTCGGCACGGCCACGGTCACCGACACCCTCGTCGTGGGCAACACCGCTCCCCGCGCCGGCGGCGGCATCGAGGCCAACGCAGGCACCACCATGGTGACCGAGTCGCTGCTCGGCGACAACAGCACCGGAGCGGCCCCCGGCAACGGCGGTGGGCTCCACCTCACCGGCGCCGGCACCGTGGAGGTGCGCGAGAGCCAGGTGGTCGACAACAGCGCGGCCGCCGAGGGCGGTGGCCTGTGGGCCTCGGCCGAGGGCACCCTGCTGGTGGCCGACTCGGAGGTCAGTGGCAACACCGCGGCCGGGGCGGCCGCCGACCAGGGCGGCGGCGGCGTCTACAACGACGGCGGCGAGGTCACCGTCACCGGTTCGCTCGTGCGGGACAACACCGCCACCGGCGCCGCGGGGTCGGGCGGCGGCATGCTCAACGACCTCGGGACGCTCACCGTCGAGACCAGCCGCCTGGTCGGCAACATCGCCCGGCGCGCCGGCGGTGGCATCGAGGCCAACGCGGGCACGACGACCGTGCAGGACGCCGTGCTGCGCCTCAACAGCACCGGCTCGGTGCCCGGCAATGGCGGCGGGCTCCACCTGACCGGCGCCGGCACGGTGGAGGTCACCGGCAGCGAGGTGACCGAGAACGCCGCCGCCTCGGAGGGCGGCGGGCTGTGGAACAGCGCCGAGGGCGAGCTGACCGTCACCGACACCCTGCTGCGCGCCAACAGCGCGGCCGGGGCCGGCGCCGACCAGGGCGGCGGCGGCATCTACAACGACGGAGGACGCCTGACCGTCTCCGGCTCGACGCTCGAGCGCAACCGCGCCACCGGGGCGGCCGGCTCCGGCGGCGGCGTCCTCGACGTGGCCGGCACGGTCAGCCTCACCGACACCACCCTCGACGGCAACGACGCCCCCCGGGCCGGCGGCGGTCTCGAGACCAGCGCAGGCCGCCTCACGCTCCTCCAGGTCGACATGACCGGCAACAGCACGGGCGCGGCCCCCGGCAACGGCGGCGGCCTGCACGTCACCGGCGCCGGCACCGTGACCTGGCTCGGCGGCTCGGTCACCGGCAACAGCGCCGCCAACGAGGGCGGTGGGCTGTGGAACAGCGCCACCGGCACCATGACGGTGACCGGGGTCGAGGTCTCGGGCAACACCGCTCCCACCGGTCCCGACGCGTTCAACCAGCCCCCCGGCGGGCTGTTCCTGCTCAACGGCGCCCCGGTGCCCCCCGGCTGAGCCGACGCGTCACCCACCGGGTGTGCCCCCGACGACCCCGGTCGTCGGGGGCACACCCGCGTCACGGCCCGACGACCCGGTAGCGTCGGCGCCCGGGCTCCCCGCCCCCGTCACCCCTAGGAGAACGCGTGAGCAGCGGCACCACGGTCGCCGGACGCTACGAGCTCGGGACCGTCATCGGACGCGGCGGGATGGCCGACGTGCACCGTGCCCTCGACACGGTGCTGTCGCGCGAGGTGGCGGTGAAGCTGCTGCGCAGCACCGCCGAGGAGGCCGCCGACCGGGCCCGGTTCACCTCCGAGGCACGCACCCTGGCCGGGTTGTCGCACCGCGGCCTGGTGACCGTGCTCGACGCCGGCGTCGACGACGAGCACCCGTTCCTCGTGATGGAGCTGGTGGACGGACGCACCCTCGGCGCGCTGCTCGCCGAGGGCCCGGCGCCCGCACCCGAGGTCGCCCGCATCGGTGCCGAGGTGGCCGAGGCCCTCGCCTACGCCCACGACCGCGGCGTGGTGCACCGCGACGTCAAGCCCGGCAACGTGCTGCTCGCCACCGACGGGCGCGTGAAGCTGGCCGACTTCGGCATCGCCCGGCTCATCGGCGACACCGTGCACCACACCCAGACCGGGATGGCCATCGGCACCGCCGCGTACATCGCCCCCGAGCAGGTGCGCGCCGACGAGCTCACCACCGCCGTCGACGTGTGGTCGCTGGGCCTGGTCCTGCTGGAGGCCCTCACCTCGCAGCGGGCCTACGGGGGCAGCCCCACCGAGTCGGCGATGGCGCGGCTGCACCGCCCGCCCGAGGTGCCCACCACGCTGCCGCCGGGATGGGCGGACCTGCTGACCGCGATGACCGACCTCGACCCCGCACGCCGGCCTCCCGCGGCGCGGGCGGCCGCCCGGCTGCGGGGCCTGCGCCGAGGGCCCACCACCGGCCCGCCCACCGCCGCTCCGGCCGACGCCGCCGGGGCGACCGCCGTGCTCACCGCCCCGGTGGCGCCGCTCGGGCCGCCGCCGGCGTCCCCGCCCGCCGCCCCCCGGTCGCCGGGCCCGGTGGCCCGGCTGCGCGGCCTCGAGCCGCACCAGCGCGGCCTCGCCGGCGCGCTGGCGGCGCTCGTGCTGCTGCTGGTCCTCGCGGCGGTGGTGGCCGGCAGCTCCTCGGGCGGTGGACGACCCGAGAGCGACCCGCCGCCCGACGGCGTGCCGGCCGGGCTGCAGCGCCCGCTGCAGGACCTGCACGACGCCGTCGACGGGGCCGGCCGGTGACCGCCCGGCGGGCCGGGCGCTGGCGCCGCGCGGTGGCGGCGAGCGCCACGGCGCTGGTCGTGGGCGCGGTGACCACCGGGTGCGGCAGCGAGCAGGACGACCTCGGCACGGCGCTGGGAGCCGTCGACGACGCCGTGGTCAGCGGTGACGCGGAGGCCGCGCGGAGCGCGCTCGACGACCTGCGCTCCGCGGCCGCACGGGCCGCCGACGACGGTGACATCAGCAGCGCCGACGAGCAGGAGGTGCTCGACGCCGCCGACGCGGTGGAGCAGGCCCTGGAGGGCTTTGCGGAGCCGTCGGAGCCGTCGGAGCCGTCCGAGTCGTCGGAGCCGTCCGACCCCGCGGAACCCGCCGACCCCTCGTCGGAGACGTCCCCAGCCCCGTCGTCCCCGGCGCCCTCCTCCCCCGCCCCCACCGACCCCGAAGGCGAGGACGAGCCCGACGAAGCGGAACCGGACGAGGACGAGCCCGACGAGGACGAGTCGGGCAACGGCAAGGGCAAGGCCAAGGGCAAGGCGGACGAGCGCGGCGGGAACCCGCAGGGCGGGAAGGGCAAGGGCGGCAAGCCGTGACCACCGCCCGCCTCGTGCCGGTGACCGTCGAGCTCGACGGCGACGAGCTCGACGCCGAGGACGCCTGGCACCTCGCCCGTCGACACGGCCTGCGTCGCGTCGTGCTGGAGGCGTTCGTCCGGTTCCGCTACGGCGACGGGTTCACCAACAGCCGCGCCCTGGCGCTGCAGGCCTGCCTCGCCGTCGTCCCGTTCCTGCTCGCGCTGACCGGCCTGGCCGCCGACGTCGACGAGGCACGGGTCGGTGCGGTCGTGGCGGCCACCGTCGACGGCATCTCGCCCGGCAGCGGCTCCGGCGACGCGCTCTCGGGCGCCGTGTCGGGCTCCGAGTCCAGCGAGGAGGCCGGCGAGGTGGCGCTGGGCCTGGGCCTGCTGCTGTCGCTGGCCTCGATGACCACCGCGATGGCGCAGGTCGAGCGCGGCGCCAACCGCATCTACGGCATCCGCCGCGACCGCCCGGCGCCCGCGAAGTACGGCCGCGCCGCCGTGCTCACCGCCCTGCTGGCCGTGCCGGTGGGACTCGGCTTCCTGCTGCTGGTCGCGGGCGGAGCATTCTCGGCGGCGATGACCGAGCACTACGGCTGGTCGTCGGGGGCCCGCCAGGTCTTCGCGGTCGCGCGCTGGCCCCTGGGCGTGGGGCTCTCGGTGCTGGCCATCGCGGTGCTGCTCGACCACGCCCCGCGCCGTCGGCAGCCCAGCCTGAGCTGGCTCGCCCTGGGCGGCGTGGTGGCCGTGGCGCTCAGCATGGTGGCCACCGCCGGGCTGGCGACGTACGTCAACCTCAGCGCGTCGTTCGGCAGCACCTACGGCCCGCTCGCCGGCATCGTGGCGCTGCTGCTGTGGTCGCTGCTGAGCGCCATCGCGTTCTTCTACGGCACCGCGGTGTGCGCGCAGCTCGAGGCGGTGCGCGCCGGCGATCCCGACCCGGCGGTCGCCGACCCCGGCCGCCCCCGCGGCCGCACCGTCTGAGGGCCGACGGTCTCGACGCGCTCGCTGCTCGACCAGCGGGAGGTGCCCGCGGCTCAGCCGGGCACGAGCTCCAGGCGGGCGTCGGCGGCGACGAGGTTCAGCCCGACGAGGGTGGCGGCGACGCCGTAGCGACCCGGCGGGAGGCGGCGCAGGTCGTGGGTGGCCCACTGCACGGGCAGGTGGGCGGCGGGGGCGTCGGGCGGCACGTCGCGCCCGTAGCCGCCGAAGGCCTGGTGCGGCTGGTAGGGCAGCCGCTCGCCGGTGGACGCGTCCAGCACCCAGGCGACGACGTGCCGGCTGTCCTCCGGGTCCCAGTCGAGCCGGTCGGAGCCCGGGCGCCACACCCGCACCTCCAGCCGCGCGAGCTGGCCGGGGGTGGCCACCAGCAGCGGGGCCCCCACCCACGCCAGGCGCAGCCCGGCACGACGCTGCGGCTGCGCCGGGCGCACGGCGTGGGGCCCGTCGACGTCGGCGCGCCAGCCCCGCCGCCAGCGCCCCCGGGCGGGCCGCAGCAGCGCGACCAGCCACACCGTGCCGTCGCCGGCCGCCCCGCCGTACGTCGTGGCGAGGGCGCCCGCCTCGACCGGCGCGGCCCGCACCACCCCGTGCCGCGTCTCGTCCGGCAGCCCGGAGCCCGCGGGGCCGGTGACGGCGCGCCAGCCCGTGACGGGCAGCTGCACCGGCCCTCCGTCGGGGGCGCGCGGCAGCAGGTCGCGCTCGTGGTGGACGGGCGAGCCGTCGGGGGCGACCAGCGGGCCGCCGGGGCCGGTGAGCACGGCAGCCGGCAGGTCCAGGGTGTCGAGCTGCACCCGGGCGGCATCCATCACCCCATGCTAGGCAGCGGCCGGGCAGCGGGCGTCGGGCCGTCGTGTGTGGGGGCGTCGTACGGTGGAGCCATGGCCACCATCGAGCTGACCGGAGACAACTTCGCCACCCACGTCCAGGACGACGACATCGTGCTCGTCGACTTCTGGGCCAGCTGGTGCGGGCCGTGCAAGCAGTTCGCCCCTACCTACGAGGCCGCCTCGGAGGCCAACCCCGACATCACCTTCGGGTCGATCAACACCGAGGAGCAGCAGGAGCTCGCGGCCTCCGCCGGCATCCAGTCGATCCCGACGCTGATGGCGTTCCGCGAGGGCATCCTGGTCTTCGCGCAGCCCGGCGCGCTGCCCGCGCCGGCGCTCGACCAGGTCATCGACGCCGTGCGCGGCCTCGACATGGACGACGTGCGCGCCAAGGTCGCCGAGCAGGGCTGACCCGCCCCGCGCGACAGCGGGACGGACCGACGCCTCAGGGGCGCGGGGCCTCGCCGCGGCCGTCGTCGACCGCGCCGGTGCCCGGCTGCCCGGTGGTGGCCGACTCGTCAGCGGCCTGCTCGTCGGCGGGCTGCTGGTCCTCGGGCACGTCGCCGTACACCCCGGTGCGGCGCGCGTTCTCCACGTTGCGCAGCCGCTTGACCAGGCTGAAGAACAAGAAGATCACGAACGCCATCAGGGCGCCGAAGAGGCCGAAGGCCAACCAGCCGGCCTTCACGTCCTCGGGCTCGGGCACCTCGTCGACGGCGCGCACGAGCAGGGCGACGAGGGGGTGGGCCGACAGCGTGGTCATGGTCCCCATCCTCTCAGGCGCCCCTGACGTCGGGCTCGACGCCCGCGAACAGGTCGTCCTCCGGCGTGCTCGAGGCCACGTGGCTGGTCACCAGCTCGAAGTCCTCGGTGGGCCACACCCGCTGCTGCACCTCGCGCGGGATGCTGAACCAGTGCCCGTCGGGGTCGATCTGCGTGGCGTGCGCGAGCAGGGCCTGGTCGCGCACCCCGAAGAAGTCCCCGCACGGCACCTTGGTGGTGACCCGGGCGTCCCACTCCGGCTCCGGCTCCCACTCCTTGAGCCGCTCGCCCCACGGTGACTCCAGGCCGAGCTCGACGGTCGCGTCGTGCAGGCGCTGCATGCGCTCGCGGTTGAACGAGTGGTGGTAGTAGAGCTTGTCGACCTGCCAGGCCGGTCCCGCGTCGGGGTAGCGCTCGGGGTCGCCGGCCGCCTCGAAGGCCGCCACCGACACCTCGTGGCAGCGCACGTGGTCGGGGTGGGGGTAGCCGCCGCGCTCGTCGTACGTCGTCAGCACGTGCGGGCGCACCTCGCGGATCAGCCGCACCAGCCGCTCGGTGGACTCCTCGAGCGGCACCAGCGCGAAGCAGCCCTCGGGCAGCGGCGGCTTGGGGTCGCCCTCGGGCCAGCCGGAGTCGACGTAGCCCAGCCAGTGCTGGGTGACGCCGAGGATGTCGCGGGCGCGCTCCATCTCCTGGCGGCGCACCTCGGTGATGTTGTCGAGGATCTCGGGCCGGTCCATCTTCGCGTTGAGGATCGACCCGCGCTCGCCCCCGGTGCAGGTGACGACGTGCACGTCGGCGCCCTCCGCGACGTAGCGGGCGGTGGAGGCGGCGCCCTTGCTCGACTCGTCGTCGGGGTGGGCGTGGACGTGCATCAGCCGGAACCCGGAGCGGGGCCCGTCGGCGTGGATCGGCGACATGGTTCGAGTCTAGGTGGGGCCGCGTGTCACCCTGGAGGGGTGACCTCCACCGACCTCCTCGCCGACCGGTACGGCGCCCCGGCGCCTTGGCGTCGTCGGGCGCTGGTCGCCCTGGTCGCCGCCGTGGCCCTCGTGTTCGGCGGTTGGCTGACCTGGACGACGGTCGCCCACGCCGACCCGCCGGTGACCTCCGAGCTGGTCACCTTCGACACCGTCGACCAGCACACCACCGACGCCACCGTGGTCGTGCAGCTGCGCGACGACGTCACCGACGCCGACTGCCTGCTGCGCGCGTTCGCCGAGGACCACACCACCGTCGGCGAACTGGCCTTCAGCCCCGCCGGCTCCGGCACCTTCGACCTGAGCATCCGCACCGAGCGCCTGGCCACCACCGTGGAGAAGGTCGGCTGCACCGCCGAGGGCCAGCCCCGCCCCCGCTGACCCACCCCCGCTGACCCACCCCGCTGACGCGCCGCCACCCCTCGGGTGTGCGCGCTGACCTGCGTCACAGCGCTGCTGTGGGTAAACTGTCCCTTCTGACCGTCCGCGGGGCCGTCCAGCAGGAGGCCCACGAACGACGTCCGGGGTCCTCCGTCGACCGCCCGGAGGACGGCCCGCCCACCCAGCACCCGACGAGCCGCCCGCGACACCGCGGCGGCTCACCCGCAGGAGTACCCATGACGCAGTCGACCGAGCAGGGCACGATCTGGCTCACCCAGCAGGCCTTCGACAAGCTGCAGGCCGAGCTCGACGACCTGAAGGGCCCCGTGCGCCACGACGTGATCGAGCGCATCGCCGCCGCCCGCGACGAGGGCGACCTCAAGGAGAACGGCGGCTACCACGCCGCCCGCGAGGAGCAGGGCCGCATCGAGGGCCGCATCCGCCAGCTCGAGGACATGCTGCGCCGTGCCGAGGTCGGCGAGACGCCGGCCGACACCGGCATCGTCGAGCCCGGCATGAAGGTCACCTACAAGTTCGTCGGCGACGACGACGACGAGGCCGAGACCTTCCTCCTCGGCGCGCGCGAGATGGAGGACGCCGACAGCGGCCTCACCGTCTACTCCCCGCAGTCGCCGCTGGGCTCGGCCATCACCGGCCACGCGAAGGGCGACACGGTCTCCTACGTCGCGCCCAACGGCAAGGAGCTCAAGGTCGTCATCGTCGACGCGGTGCCCTTCACCGGCTGACCCGGCCCCGGGTCGACCCCGCTCCTTCCGTCAGCCGTCAGTCGTCAGCGGACGACGTACCCGCGCTCGCGCAGGCGGGCCACGACGGCCGTGGACTGCTCGGGCCCGCGGGTCTCGAGCTGCAGCTGCACGGTGACCTCGTCCATGCCCAGCGACGGCAGCATCCGCTCGTGCACCACCTCGAGCACGTTGGCGCCCGTGGCGCCCACCTCGGTGAGCAGCTGCGCGAGGCCACCGGGGACGTCGGGGATGGTGACCTGCAGGTTGAGGTAGCGCCCGGCTGCCGCCATGCCGTGGCGGATGATCTTGCCGAGCAGCAGCGGGTCGACGTTGCCGCCCGACAGCACGGCCACCGCCGGGGTCTCGAACAGGTCCGGCTCGGCCATCATCGCGGCGACCGCGGCGGCCCCGGCCGGCTCGACGATCATCTTGGCCCGCTCGACGAGGGCGAGCAGCGCCCGCGCCATCAGGTCCTCGGTGACGGTGACGACCTCGTCGACGTGCTCGCGCACCGCCGCGAACGTGATGTCGCCCGGACGTCCCACCGCGATGCCGTCGGCCATCGTCTTCATCGACGTCAACGGCACCGGGCGCCCGCTGCGCAGCGAGCAGGGGTAGGCGGCGGCGTCCTTGGCCTGCACCCCCACCACCCGGACGTCGGGCCGCGCGGCCTTGACCGCGAGCGCGATGCCCGCGAGCAGCCCGCCGCCCCCCGTCGGCACCACCACGGTGCGCACCTCGGGCATCTGCTCGAGCACCTCGAGGCCGACCGTGCCCTGGCCGGCGACGACGTCGACGTGGTCGAAGGGGTGGATCATCACCGCACCGGTGCGCCGGCTGAAGTCCTGGGCGGCGACCAGCGCGTCCTCGAGGTAGCGGCCGGCGAAGACCACGTCGGCGCCGTAGGCCCGGGTGGCCCGCTCCTTGGGGATCGGGGCTCCCTCGGGCATGAACACGGTGGCGGCGATGCCGAGCTGCTGCGCGGCCAGCGCCACGCCCTGGGCGTGGTTGCCGGCCGAAGCCGCCACCACCCCGCGGGCGCGCTCCTCGGGGTCGAGACGGCTGATCCGCACGAACGCGCCGCGCGCCTTGAACGAACCGGTGCGCTGCAGGTTCTCGCACTTCAGGCCCACCCGGCCGCCGACGATCGCGGACAGCCAGCGCGACTCCTCCATGGGGGTGCGGATGGCCAGTCCGTCGATCACCTCCCGGGCGGCGACCACGTCGTCGAGGGTCACCGTCGCGACCGCGGGCACGTCGGGGGTGGGGTCGATCATCGGTCCTCGGGTTCCTCGGGGGGGTAGACGGGGTCGCCCAGCTCGTCGTAGTCCTCGGACAGGGCGTCCACCGGATCCTCCCCCACCCGGGTGCCGGCCGCGAGGTGCTGCACCACCGCGTTGACCGCGGCGGCCAGCGGCACCGCCACCAGGGCGCCCGCGATGCCGGCCACGAGCACGCCGGCGGCGATCGCGACGATGATGCCGAGGGGGTGGATCGACACCCAGCGGCCCATGAGGAACGGCTGCAGCACCTGGCCCTCCACCTGCTGCACCACCACGATCACCGCGAGCATCAGCAGCGCGGTGACCGGCCCCTGGTCGACCAGCGCGACCAGCACCGCGACGCTGCCGGCGAGGGTGGCCCCGATCAGGGGCACGAACGAGCCGAGGAAGACCAGGACACCGATCGCGAAGACGAACGGCACCCCCAGCACCGCGGCGCCCAGCGCGATGCCGAGCGCGTCGACCGCCGCCACCACCACCGTGGCCCGCACGAACTGCGTGAGCGAGATCCAGGCGACGCGGCCCGAGCCGTCGACGTGGCCGCGGGCGGCCCGCGGGGTCAGCCGCACGACCCACGACCAGATCCGCTCGCCGTCGGCGAGGAAGAAGTAGGTGGAGAACAGGACGATGAAGAACCCCGCGAACACGTGGGTCACCGCGGTGCCGACCTCGGTGAGGCGGCGGGTCAGCGCACCGCTGTCGGTCTGGTCGGTGATCGACTGCTGCGTCTGGTCGAGGTAGTCGTTGATCTGGGTGTCGCTGGCGTTCAGCGGCCCGTCCTTGAGCCACGTGCGGATCTCCTCGAGACCCTTCACGGTCTGCTCGGCCAGGTCGTTGGCGCCGTTGGCGACCTGCTGGGTGGCGAAGGTGAGCAGCGCCGTCACCGCCGCGATCGTGCCGACCACCACGACCAGCGAGGCCGGTCCTCGGGCCAGGCCGACCCGCTGCAGCAGCGAGACCAGCGGCATCACCAGGGCGCTGATCAGCAGCGCCACCGCCAGCGGCAGCACCACCACGGAGAAGAAGCCGACGGTCCAGACGATCACGGCACCGGCCGCGACGATCACCAGGAAGCGCCACCCCCACGCGGCAGCGAGGTCGACACCCCACGGCACCTGCGCGCGGGAGAAGTTGCTGCCGCCGGTGGCGACCGGCGGCGGCGACAGCCGCCGCTCCCGCTCGTCACGGATGGCGGTCCACTGCTGGGCCAGGCGCTGGGCGATGCCCTCCACCCGCTCGGCGTCGGCCCGGGCCCGCCGGGCCAGGCGGCGGCGCGACTCGGCGACCTCGGCCGTCTCCCCCGCCTGCGCGGTGTCGGTGCGAGGAGCGCCGCCCTGGGCGGCCCACCCGGGGGTCGCCGGGGTGGCCCCGGTCGCCCCGGTCGATGGTCGGCCCGAGGACCCCGCCGTGTCGTCGCCCTCGGTCACCGGCTCAGGCTAGCCGTCGGCGACCCGACCGGCTCCGCCGCCAGGGGTGGAGCGGGCCGGGCGGGTCGGGTCAGCCGAGGGCCCGCTCGAGGTCGGCCACCAGGTCGTCGGCGGTCTCGATCCCGACGCTGAGGCGCACCAGGTCGCCGGGCACCTCGAGGTCGGTGCCGGCCACGCTGGCGTGGGTCATCCGGCCGGGGTGCTCGATCAGCGACTCCACGCCGCCGAGGGACTCCCCGAGGGTGAACACGTCGGTGCGCTCGCAGACGGCCAGCGCCGCGGCCTCCCCGCCCGAGACGCGGAACGACACCATGCCGCCGTACCGCTTCATCTGGCGCGAGGCCACCTCGTGGCCGGGGTGGGACGGCAGGCCGGGATAGATCACCTGCTCGACGCGGGGGTGGTCGAGGAGGAAGTCGACCACGCGCTCGGCGTTGTCGCAGTGGCGCTCCATGCGCAGCGCGAGGGTGCGCAGGCCGCGCAGGGTCAGCCACGCGTCGAACGGCCCGGCCACCGCGCCCATCGCGTTCTGGTGGAACACCACCTGCTCGGCGACCTCGAGGTCGCGCACCACCAGCGCGCCGCCGACGACGTCGGAGTGCCCCCCGCAGTACTTGGTCGTGGAGTGCACCACGACGTCGGCGCCGAGGGTCAGCGGCTGCTGCAGGTAGGGCGAGGCGAAGGTGTTGTCGACCACCAGCAGCGCGCCGGCGTCGTGAGCCACTGCGGCGAGCGCCTCGATGTCGCCGACGTTGAGCAGCGGGTTGGTGGGGGTCTCGACCCACACCAGCCTGGTCTTCCCCGGGCGCACCGCCGCGCGCACGGCGTCCACGTCGGAGACCGGCGCCGGGCTGTGGGCCAGGCCCCAGACCTGCTCGACCTTGTCGAAGAGGCGGTAGGTGCCGCCGTAGGCGTCGTCGGGGATGACCACGTGGTCGCCGGGACGGCACAGCGCGCGCACCAGCGTGTCCTCCGCAGCCAGCCCGGAGGCGAAGGCGAAGCCCCGCTCGCCCTCCTCGAGCGACGCGAGGTTGCCCTCGAGGGCGGTGCGGGTGGGGTTGGCCGAGCGGGAGTACTCGTAGCCGCCGCGCAGCCCGCCGACGCCGTCCTGCTTGTAGGTGGAGGTGGCGTAGATCGGCGGGATCACCGCCCCGGTGGCCGCGTCGGGCTCGTAGCCGGCGTGGATGGCGCGGGTTTCGAAGCCCGCCTTGCTCGTGCCCTGCTGCTCGCTCACCCCGTGAGGCTAACGCCTCCGGGGCCTCGACCGAGGCGACCCGGGTGGTCGGGAACGTCTGCCCCACCACCGGTGTTGGAGACTGGTGCCAGCCGCAAGACCGAGGAGGTCACCCGTGTTCTTCACCCGCAAGCAGACCGACCTGATCGCTCCCGAGCAGACCCTGCCCGGTCGCAGCGAGAGCCCCTTCCGACTCGCCGAGCGCCACGTCGTCCTCGACACGCCCGTGCGCACCGACCAGGCCCCCGAGGGCCACGAGGTCGCCGTCTTCGGCCTCGGCTGCTTCTGGGGCGCCGAGGAGCTCTACTGGAAGACCCCCGGCGTGTGGTCGACCTCCGTCGGGTACGCCGGCGGCGACACCCCGAACCCCTCCTACGAGGAGGTCTGCTCGGGCCGCACCAACCACACCGAGGCCGTCCGCGTGGTCTTCGACCCCGCGGTCGTCTCCTACGCCGACCTGGTGAAGCGCTTCTTCGAGGTGCACGACCCGACGCAGGGCATGCGTCAGGGCAACGACGTCGGCACCCAGTACCGCTCGGCGATCTACTGGACCACCCCCGAGCAGGAGCAGGTCGCCCGCGACCTGACCAAGGTCTACGGCGACGAGCTGGCCCGCCGCGGCCTCGGCACGATCACCACCGAGATCCGCGAGGTGCCGACGTACTACTACGCCGAGGACCAGCACCAGCAGTACCTAGCAAAAAACGAAAATGGATATCGCTGCCACGCCAACACCGGCGTCAAGTTCCCCACGACCTAGGCGAAGGCATGGGCGACGACCTACTCAAAGACGTTCGGGCGTGGCTCGAGGGTGGTGGGTACGTCCTCGAGATGCAGGTGGCCCGCCAGGTCCGCGCTTTCACACCGCTCGTGTTCCAGGGCTACCCGTACTCCGACCCCATGACCGGGAAGGAGCGGGAGGGTGACGTGGCGGCGTTCTTCCCGCTAGCCGTGGACGAGGAACACCTGCACATCGCCCACGTCGTACTGGAGTGCAAGGACACAACCGCCCCCTGGGTCTGCTTCGCGCGGACGACAGCCGGAAACGGGCCCTACACGCCTTGGGACTGCTTCGACGACGAGTGTCTGGGCTGTCTGTCCATCGAGAGCGGGCTCGAGGCGCTCGAGCAGACCATGACCTCGGCCTACTCGGTGACACAGAAGCGGTCAGGAAAGGGCGAGAACAAGGACCTTGCCTACGAGGGCGTGCAGCAGGCCGTGAGCGCCGCTCTCGCCACGGTGGCGAACCGGCCCGACGACTACACCGAGACCACCGCACCCGAGGGCGTCAGGCGAGCCTCCGGCGCCACTATCCCCGTCGTTGTGACGACCTCACCCCTAGTGCTCGCCATGCTTGACGACGCCGGCGAGCTCGTGGTGGAGGAGGTAGAGCGCGTCGCCGTCTCGGTCCCTCGCCTCGGTTTGCCCAACGATGCCGACTCCGTGGTCGTGATCGTGGTGCGTCACGGCGCTCTTGACGACCTGCTGGACGAGATCGCGGGACTCGGGGTCCCGTGAGTCCAGCGGCAGCCCATCGTGTAGGGAAACTCGGAGCGACCAGTCGGTCTTCTTGAGAGACGTGGTCTGCACCTTCCGGCGCGCTGAAATCCGCGAAGACCGTTTACGCTCGGCAGACCACACGCATGTAACCGCTGGAGGAGAGCAGCGCCAACATGGATACGGCCCACCCCGCCGAGGGCGACCCCGAAGAGCGCTTGTTCCTCGCCGTCGCCGCGCGCGCGAGCTTCGCCCTCGAACGTCCCCACGAGTTCCGCACCCAGGTCGAGCCAGCCGACGATCCCGACGCGTCGCCCGGATCGCCGAGCTCACCCGTGAGCAGAACGGGCGCCTTGCCGACGTGATCCGCGGGCCCGGCTTTGATCTTCGGGGCGCTCTTCGCGGAACGCCGCGCCCTGCTTCTGTGCCCACCCTGTGATTTAGCGGTGGCCTCGTGTTCATCAGCGCAGCGCGGTCGCCAGCTATCGCTCGATCGCGTCGATGACACGGCTCAACGTGTCTCGAACAGCCAGCACATCATCGTGGGTGCGACCGAGTCCGGTGAATGTAAGTTCGACGGCAAAGGAGCCCAGTCCGCGTTTGCTCCTCCTTACGACGTTTGGCTGTGAATCGATCACCAAGTTGACTCGCCGCAGCAGGAGGGCCTGCGCCCGATCCGTCGACTGACCCTCAATCTCGAGAGAGTCCAGCCAGAGCACAACCTCTAGGTTGCTGAGCGCGACACCTCCCAGGCTCCCGCCAGCTGCCAGGTGGAACTCCATTTGAGTCCGACCACTAAGGCTGCAAATGCTTTGCCCTTGGGCCACGTCAACGGCCCCAAAGCCGCTGAGGCCAAACGCGATTTCTCTGACGAAGGTGTCCGCATCCAGGACGGCGTCCGTATCGACAGATCGGATCGCCACCTCCGCGCGAGCAAGGCCTGGAATAAGGTCGGCGAACTCCGCCGGACGCCCATCTGGGTCATCACTCACACATGCGCAGTACCAGGAGACCACTTCTTGTGCCGCGTCGGCCGAGATCCACGAACTGATCCTTTCACGGAGGACTCCAACGTTCGAGTCGAGTGAGAACGGGGTCGGATTTGAGCCCGTGAAGGCAAAGAATGCCAACTGCCCAAAGGCATAGATATCGACGGCCTTCGCTCGCGCTGCATTGGAATGGGGTTTGGCCAACTGTTCAGGCGCCGCGTAATAGAGATTCCCGAACGACTTTTGTGTTACCGATGTAGCCGTTGAGAACCAGGCTAGGTCAAAGTCAGTTAGATGAGGTAACCACCGATCATTTTCTGCGTCGTAAGAGAGCAAGATGTTTTCAGGTTTAATGTCGCGGTGCACAACCCCTCGGCCGTGCGCGTGCTGAATGGTTTCACCTGCGAGCATAAGCAGTCGCAAAAGATCGCCAGGGTCTGATACCAGTTCCGCGACCTGACGAAAGTTCGGCCCATCGATGAAGTCCATGTAGAACCCAATGGGCGCGGTGGTGTATTCGTAAACGCTCACAACTCGCGGATGATCCAGTTTCGCCATCGCTCGATACCCTCGAGAGAAGAGGTCCAGCTTGTCCGATTCACTAAAGTCAGCTGGATGGAACAGCTTTAAGGCGACCTTGTTCCCGCCTTCGTCATCTACCCTCCATACTGTGCCGAATCCCCCAGATCCCAACTTCTGCTTGAGGACACCTCTAGCGACGATCGTTTGCTGATCGACGCTTCCGAGTTGTGAGATTCTGCTCTGGACCTGCGCCACGGCATTCTTGAATTCAACCGAGTTCTTCAACTCCGGCTTGGAACGCAACTGCGTTTCGAACCAACGGGCGATGGTCGTCATCTGCTGTGCCGCCTCGCGATGGCCGGACTCGCGCCAGCGGTGCTGGGCAGATGCAACTAGGCGGCCATACTCGGCCAGTAGTTGATTCCCTTCGCCTACTACTTGAGTTTGGACTGCGTCGGTAAGGGGTGCGCCGAACCGCGGCGGGAAGCCCGTCCCGATCACGACCCTCCCGCCAACGTCGCCGCGCAGGATGGTTCGCTGTTCGAGGACTTCTGCTTCCACTCTCGGCGCTACGTACTCGTATAACGAACCAATGGTGACATTCCCGCTAAAATCAACGGCCCCCGAGGTGAGGCCCTCAAGTAGGAAGCGAGTAAATATCCCGTGGCCCATAAATTCCCGCTCGCGCGCCAACTCGTTGGCGCGGCAGGCGGCAAGAATGACTCTCGAGTCAGTGACTGCAGATAGGCCGAATTCCACATCCGCACCGTTCATAAATCCCGTACTCCACGGAAATGCCGCACCGGCGTGACAACAATCCAAGATCGAGATGACCTGCTTCGACGCACGAGATATTGTTTCTAAGTATTGAGCGAGGACAGACAGTTCAATGCCTTCGTTATCTTGAGTGGAATCTGAGCAGACCAAGTATCCACCGAAGTTCGTCACGGCACCATGGCCAGAAAAATAGAAGAGAAATTGATCGGGACCATACTCCGCCGCCTCGCGAAGCGCGGCAATCACCTGACTCCGCGTCGCGTCGGCGTCCAGAATGGTAACAACGTCAAAAGCGTACTCGGGCATCTGCAGTACATTAGAGATCGCCTCAGCATCCGCTGCGCAATACTGGAGGGGCCTCTCGGAATAGGCATCGATACCGACAACCACAGCGAACTTCTTCATTTTGCTCCTAATGGTCGGCAGTTAGTGATGGTTGCAGTCTAGAGACCGACCCGCCCGGGGCGTTCGGAATCTAGGTGCTCCTCGGCGCGTGGTTGGCGTTACTTGTCTCCCGCTTATCCGCCGCGAGCTCGAGCGCCGCGGCGACCACCTCGAACTCCGCGACGGCGGCGGTGAGGTCCTCGACGATCTCGCGGGCGATCACCTCGGGGGCCGGGAGGTTGTCCGTGTCCTCAAGGGACTCGTCGCGCAGCCAGATGATGTCGAGGTTGGTCTTGTCGCGGGCGACGAGCTCGTCGTAGGCGAACGCCTTGAACCGCTCCGACTCCTCGCGCTCCGACCGCAGCCTCCCAACAGCGTACGACGTCACGAAGTCGTCGAGGTGGGCCCGTCGCAGGGGGTTCTGCTTGAGCGTGAAGTGCTTGTTGGTGCGCAGGTCGTAAACCCAGAGCTTCTCGGTCCACGGCCGGCCGTCGGCTGATGCGGGCTTGCGGTCGAAGAAGAGCACGTTGGCCTTGACGCCCTGGGCGTAGAAGGTGCCAGTCGGGAGCCGCAGCATCGTGTGCAGGTCGAACTCTTTCAGCAGCCGCTTGCGCAGCACCTCGCCGGCGCCGCCCTCGAAGAGCACGTTGTCGGGCAGCACCACGGCTGCCCGCCCGTGTGTGTCGGGGATCGTCGCGATGTGCTGCACGAAGTTGAGCGGCATCCCCACATCGGGCCGCTCACGCCGCCGTGCGCCGAGCAGGGCCGCCTCACGACCCAGCCTGCACTGGACGCTCGAGGCCATCAAGGACGGCGTCGCCCTCGTCCGGGACCCCCACCAGGACATCCTCGCCACCAACAGCCTCGGCCGTGCCTTCTACTCGCCGGTGATCGGCGACGGCGGGCGGCTGCCGAACCTGGCGAGGTTCCAGTTCCTCGACCCCGCATCCCGAGACTTCTACCCCGACTGGGACCTGTTCGCCGAGATGTGCGTGGGCATCATGCGCACCGATGCCGGCCGTGACCCCCACGATCGCGGGCTCCAGGACCTGGTCGGTGAGCTGTCCACCCACAGCGAGACCTTCCGCCGGCTCTGGGCCGACCACAACGTCCGCAGCCACGGCACGGGCACCAAGCGTTTCCGCCACCCCGTGGTCGGCGAGCTCACGCTTGCCTACGAGGAGCTGGCCGTCACCGCCGGACCCGGGCTGGTGCTCTTCATCTACACCGCTGAACCCGGCTCCCCGTCCGCCGAACGACTTCACCTGCTCGCGTCCTGGGCAGCACCAGCGCGAGCTGCGACGGACAGCTGACGCTCAGCCACCACGTCGAGAGGTGCCAGCACTACCTGGCGAGGAGCCCCTGCGGCTACCACTGCCACCCCAGCACCGGCGCAGCGTTCCCGGCCACCGCCTGACGATCACCCGGGGGCCTGCTGGAGCCCCTCGAGGCGCTGCACCAGGGAGTGGCACAGGTCCGCGGTCGCCACCGCGTCGAGGTCGTGGGTGACGGCTCCCTCGATGGCGAAGGTCACGACCGCGGCCTCGGCGTCGCGTCGAGGCCCCGAGAGCCCGAGGGTCAGCTGCGCCTCGAAGAGGTCCTCGACCTTCTGGTGGAAGTCGGAGTGCCACTCCGCGATCCGCGGCGACCGTGCCACGCGGGCGTGCACCGTGGCGACCAGGTGTCGCACGGGCCTCAAGTGGTCGACGAGCCACACGAGCTGCGTCGTCAGGGGTTGCCCGACGACCTTGCCATGCTGCTGCAGGAGCAGGTCCAGGTACAGGTCGGCGACGGCGACGAACAGCTCGTCCTTGTCACCGAAGTACCAGTACAGGGTGTTCGGCGTCAGGCCCGCAGCAGCGGCGATTTTGCCCATCGAGGCCCCGTCGTAGCCCGCGGAGAGGAACAACGAGCTGGCGGCGGCGAGGATCTCGTCGCGCTTGGCCTGCTTGGTCTGGTCGTGGCGGTTGCGTGGCACACCTCATCTTGACACCCATTCAAGAGCGGTGCCAACATCTCTTGCACGTCAATCAAGAGGAGGCCGCCGTGAGTGACCGTCGAGCACTGTTCTTCCCCTCCGGTGAGGACCTGTGCCACGCCTGGCTGTACCTGCCCGAGAACGCGACGGAAGCCACGCCGGCCCCTGTGCTCGTGATGGGTCACGGCCTGGGGGCCATCAAGGAGATGCGTCTGGCCGCGTTCGCCGAGCAGTTCCGAGCCGAGGGGTACGCCTGCCTGGTCTTCGACTACCGCCACTTCGGTGAGAGCAGCGGCGAGCCGAGGGAGCTCCTGAGCATTCGCCGTCAGCGCGAGGACTGGCGGTCAGCGGTGGCGTTCGTGCGCACCCTGCCCGAGGTGGACCCGCAATCCGTCGTGGCCTGGGGCACGTCGTTCGGTGGCGGCCACGCCATCGTCACGGCCGCCGACGACCCCTCCATCGCGGCGTCGATCGCGCAGTGCCCCTTCACCGACGGCTTCGCCTCGCTGAGACGGATTCCGCTGAGAGCGGCTGCTCGCCTGACCGGCGCAGCGATCCACGACCTTCTCGCTGCCGCGGCCGGACGCGGACCCGTCCGGGTGCCGGTCGCCGCCCGCCCGGGCGACGTCGGCTTGATGAGCGCCGACGACGTGTCCGCAGGGGTTCTCGAGCTGCTCGAGGCGTCTGGCCTCACCGAGGCCGAGTACAGGTCTCGGGTCCCGGCCCGCATCGGCCTGGCAGTGCCCCTCGCCAGACCTGGGCGCCGAGCCAGGGACCTCACCAAGCCCGCGCTGTTCTGCGTCTGCGACCGCGACGCCGTCGCACCCGCACCGGCCACCCTGCGGCACGCCGCCAAGGCACCCAAGGGAGAGGTCCGCCGCTACGACGCCGGACACTTCGACATCTACACCGGCGGCGACTTCGAGCGCGTCATCGCTGACCAGATCACGTTCCTGCGGACGCACGTCCCGTTGCGCCGCGCAGCATGACCGGTTCCACCAGTCCCCGTTGGCCGTCGCAGGTCTGCTCGGCCGAGGACCACCAGCAGCACCTGGCGGAGAACCTACGGCGACCGCTGCCCCGCCAGCAGCGGCGCGGCGTTCCCCGCCGCCGTCTGACCTGCACGGACGGCGCCCCGGCTCTCGTCGTCGAGGGCGGGGAGCTGCTGTGGGCGATGCCCCGAGCACGTGGCCAGGGCCTCTCGGGCCGGCCGCGACGACGGCTGCCGCCGGCCACCCTCGAGCCTAGAAGGGCGAGGCGGAACCGCTCTCCATCGTGGCGGGGTGGTGCTTGGCCCTGCTGAGGTGCCCGGCGTGCGCGGCACGGGACGCCCGGGCGCCCGCCCGCTCGCTGGCAGAGACCCCGAGCCCGGTGTCGTTGCCGCCGGCGGCGAGCGACCGCTTCAGGCGCCGCGAGCGGACCAGGTCGACGACGACGTAGACCGCGACAGCAACGGCGAGAACGACGACGACAGCGGTGAAGGCGTTCACGGGTGCTCCTGGGGCTCGGGTGCCTCATCAGACCATGCGGCGCGTCGAGCCGCCAGGGCTGCGGACCTCGACGCGATGCGCTCGACGCCGTGGCCCCCCGTCACTGCCCGAGGCCGCTCGGACCACTCACCCCTCGGGGCTCTCGCCCTCGGCGGGGTCGGCGAGCCGCAGCGTGCGGAACGTGGTCCGGATCTCCGCCGTGAGGAGCTCGGGCTGCTCGAGTGCGGCGAAGTGACCGCCGCGGTCGAGCTGTCGGTAGTGCAGGACGTTCGGGTAGCGCCGCTCGATCCACCGCCGTGAGGCCTGGACCGCCTCGCCGGGGAAGATGCTGAAGCCGGCCGGCGTGGGGTTCGGGACCGGGGGCTGCTGCGTCTCGCGGGCGGCTTCCCAGTACAGCCGCGCCGAGGAGGCGCCGGCGTTGGGGAGCCAGTAGAGCATCACGTCGTCGAGGACGTCGTCACGGTCGACCTCGGTGCCCGAGACGTCCTGGAAGAGCGTCGAGATCCATGCGGCGAGCCCGACCGGCGAGTCGGCCAGGGAGTAGCCGATGGTCTGGGGTCGCGTCGCCATCTCGCCGGCGTAGCCGGCCAGGGCGGTCTGGTAGTGCTGTGCCCGGGCCATCATCTGCTGCTCCTCGGGCGTCGCGTCAGCCGCCTCCTCCGGCGTCGGGAAGACCATGGGCAGGTTGACGTGCATCCCGGCGAACCCGGCGGGCGCCTGCCGGCTGATGGCCTCGACGACGGCGGACCCCCAGTCACCGCCCTGGGCGACCCACCGCTCGTAGCCCAGCCGCCCCATCAGCTCGATCCAGGCTGCTGCGATGCGCTGCGGGCCCCAGCCGACCGAGGTCGGCTGGCCGGAGAAGCCGAAGCCGGGCATCGACGGGATCACCACGTCGAAGGCGTCCTCGGCGCGCCCGCCGTGCGCCACCGGATCGGTGAGGGGCCCGACGAGGTGGGCGAACTCCAGGACCGACCCCGGCCACCCGTGGCACAGCAGCAGGGGCATCGCCCCGGCCTCGGCCGAGCGGACGTGCAGGAAGTGCACGTCGATGCCGTCGAGGGAGGTCTGGAACGACCCGGTGTCGTTGATGAACCGCTCGCAGCGCCGCCAGTCGTAGCCGTCGGCCCAGTAGGCGCACAGGTCGCGCAGGTGCTCCAGTGCCGGGCCCTGGTCCTGCGCGGTCTCGGGGCTGGGCCACCGGGTGTCCTGCAGGCGCCGGGCGAGGTCGTCCAGCTCGTCCGCGGGGACGTGGATCGGGTAGCGCACGACGTCGGGCGACGTGGGTGAGGGGAGCATGCCTCGACCCTAGGCAGAAATGGAAGCATCGTTCAACTTGAGAGCGCGTCTTCCGGTTGCTAGGTTGCCCCGGTGACCGAACGCCCCCTGCGCCGCGACGCCGAGCGCAACCGCCGCCACCTCCTCGAGAGCGCCCACGAGCTGATGGCGCGCGACGGGCTCGGGGTGACCTACGAGCAGATCGCCCGGGCGGCCGGCATGGGCATGGGCACCGTCTACCGGCGCTTCCCCGACCGCGACGACCTGCTCGACGCCCTCTTCGCCGCACACGTCGACACCGTCGTCGCGCTGGCCGAGGACGCGTGCGCCCAGTCCGACGCCTCGGCGGCGCTCACCTGGTTCATGACCCGCCAGTTCGAGCTCGAGGCCGAGAACCGCGGCCTCGGCGAGCTGCTGCGCGGTGGCGGCCAGGCGGCGCACCTCGTCGAACGCGCCCGGACCCGGATCACGCCCCTGGTCTCCGCGCTCGTCGAGCGGTCCCAGCGCGAGGGCCGGCTGCCCGCGACCACCACCGCCAAGGACTTCGCCCTGATCCACCTCATGGTCGGCGCGGTCATGGACGCCACGCGCGGCAGCGACGACGACCTGTGGCGCCGCGCCCTCACCACCGCCCTCGCCGGCGTGCGCACCGCCGAGCACCGCGAGCCGCTCCCCGACGAGCACACCATCGACCACCTGTACGTCACACCCCCGACCGAGGAGCACTTGTGATCGCTCTCCCCCCTGACCTGGTCGAGCTGGCGCGCGGCCGGGCCCTCTGCTTCGTGACCACGCTGATGCCCGACGGCTCGCCCCAGCTGACCGAGACCTGGGTCGACACCGACGGCCACCACCTCGTCGTCAACACCGTCACCACCCACCAGAAGGCGCGCAACATCGCCCGCGACCCGCGCGTCGCCGTCGCCGTCGCCGACCCCGACGCGCCGGCCCGCTACTGGTCCGTGCGGGGCCGGGTCACCGCCACCACCACCGACGGCGCCGACACCCACATCGACACGCTGTCCCGCCGCTACCTCGGCCGGCCCTACCCCGGCTTCGGCGGTTCCGGACAGCGCCTCGTCGTCACCATCAGCCCCGAGTCGATCCACTCCCCCCGGGGCTGAGCTGCGCGAGCATCAACGGCACCAGGGTGTGGACCTCGGCGTCCAGGTCCGCCAGCACCCGGGCGGCTGCGGTCGGGTCGGCGGCCTGGTGGGCCAGCAGGGCCTGCTGGAACACCCCGTCGAGCACGCCGTACGCCGCCGCCGGAGTGAGGACGACGGGCCTGCCGGCGAGCTCGGAGTACCGGGTGACGACCCGCCAGATCATGTCCTGGAGCGTCGCGTCGATGAGGGTGACCGCGTCGCGCAGCCCGTCCTCGAACATGCTCTGGGTGCGCAGGTCGTACCAGAGGCGGTGCATGGGGGCCTCGTCGCACAGGGTCTCGACGAGCGTGGCGGCGAACGCGTGGAGCAGGCCGTCGGGGGTGGTGGAGTCGTCGACGACGGCGTCGTAGCGGGTCACGCACCGGGCCTTGTAGTAGCGCACGCAGTAGACGATCAGCTCGAGCTTGTCGCGGAAGTAGTAGTGGACGACGCCATGGCTGAACTCGGAGTTGTTGGCGATCTCGCGAAGGCTCGCCCTGGCGTAGCCGAGCTCGCCGAGGGTCTGCAGGGCCGACTCCGCGAGCTGGTTGCGGCGGGCGTCGTGCTTGTCGGCGGGAGCGCGCCGCTCCTCCCTGGTGTCGGGCATGCCGTCATGGTGACACAGGCCGGGAGATCTCTGGACAGGCGACAAGGAAAGTCTTGACAGTCGTCCAGACACGGGGGCTACGTTGTGACCCAGTCCACATCGACCACCCCCAGGAGCCCTCCATGACCGTGCACGACCTGACCGGACGCACCGCCCTGGTGACGGGCGGAGCCCAAGGCCTCGGCGAGGGGATGGCGCAGGCGCTGGCCGCCGCCGGAGCCACCGTCGTGATCGCCGACCTGCAGGACGAGCTGGCCGGCACGGTCGCCGGGGCGCTCGGCGAGGCCCACTCCGCCGTCCACCTCGACGTCACCGACGAGGCCTCGTGGGAGGCCGCGGTCGGTGCCGCTGTCGAGCGCACCGGCCGCCTCGACGTGCTGGTCAACAACGCCGGCGTCGAGATCAGCAGCCTGATGGCCGACGTCGAGCCCGCCGACATCCGCGCCATGCTCGACGTCAACGTCCTCGGCACCGCGCTCGGCATCAAGCACGGCCTGCGCACCATGCGCCCCGGCGGCGCGGCCGGCAACGGTGGCAGCATCGTCAACATCTCCTCGGTCGCCGCGACCATCGCCTTCCCGGGCATCCCGATCTACTCCGCCACCAAGTCGGCCGTCGACCGGCTGACCCGGGTGGCGGCCATGGAGGCCGGCAAGCTCGGCTACGGCGTCCGCGTCAACTGCGTCTACCCCGGGCTCGTCCCCACGGCCATGGGCACCGGCCTCGCGGTCGACATGGCCGCGCTCGGCCTGTTCGAGTCGCCCGACGCCGCCGTCGGCGCGGTGATCGAGCAGACCCCGCTCGGCCGGCTCGGAGCGGTGGACGACATGGCCGACGCCGTGGTCTTCCTGGCCTCCGACGCCGCCCGCTTCGTCACCGGCACCGGCCTGTCGGTCGACGGCGGAATGGGGATGTGAGCATGCCGACCTCCACCAAGCCCGTCGTCGTCTACGGCGCCTCCGGGTACACAGGCCGCCTCATCTGCGAGTACCTGCGCGAGTACGGCGTCCCCTTCACCGCCGCCGGCCGCGACGCCGGCAGGCTCACGGCGTCCATGGAGACGAGCGTCGCCGGCATCGAGACCGCCGACTACGAGGTCGTCGAGGTCGGCCACGACGTCGACGCGCTCACCGAGCTGTTCACCGGTGCGCAGGTCGTGCTCAACACGGTCGGGCCGTTCAGCAAGTGGGGGCCGGAGGTGGTCGAGGCGTGCCTGGCCGTCGGCGCCCACTACACCGACACCACCGGCGAGCAGGACTGGTTGATCACCTGCGACGAGCAGTACGGCGCGCGCTTCGCCGCCGCCGGGCTCCTCCTCGCGCCCGGGGTCGCGCAGATGTACACCACCGGTGAGATCGCCGCCGAGGTCGCCCTCGAGAAGCCCGGCCTCGACACCCTCGACATCGCGGTGTTCTGGGGCGGCAGCCCGACGATCGCCTCGACGCAGACGATCCTCTTCAACGCAGCCCTGTCCGGGGCGCACTACCTCGAGCAGAACGCCTACGTCCCGTTCGACCCCGAGGGCGGTCACACCCAGCTGGTGATCCCGGGCCAGCACGAGCTCGGCCTGGCGCTGCCGTGGGGTGGCACGTCCCACCCGGTCTGGTACCGCCGCGACCCCCGGGTCGCCAACGTGAAGGCGCTGGGCGGCGTCTTCAACCGCGCGCTGATGCTCGGCGTGCCGCAGATCGTGGCGGCCGCTGTCGAGGCCACGAAGGACATGGGCCCCGACGAGAAGTACGCCGCGCTCGCGGCCACCGCCGCCCAGGTCATGAACACCATGCCGCCACGCGAGAACCCCCGCCTGAACAAGTCGCTTGACTCGGTGCACGCCTCGGGACCGCTCGGCCGCGCTCACTGCGTGATCCACGGCAACCAGAACTACAAGCAGACGGGCCTGCTCCAGGCGTACGCCGCCTACTCCCTGCTGCAGCAACCGCCGCGGCGGGTCGGCTTCGCCTCGGGGTGCCAGGCGTTCGGCCACCGCGAGCTGCTCGGCGTCATGCGCGCGTTCGGCCTGGTCTCCGAGCCCGTCCTCACGGTCGAGGGCTGACCCGGTGCGGCTCGTCGACTACCTCGACAAGGGCTGGTCGACCGGGCCGGACGCACCCTGCCTCACCACCGACGGCGTCTCGAGCTCCTACGCCGAGGTGCGGGAGCTGAGCTCCCGCATCTCGGCGGCCCTCGTCGCCCGGGGGGTCGCGCCGGGCGACCGGGTCGCCGTGCTCTCCGCCAACGACCCGGTGGCGTTCACCACCGTCCTCGGCATCAGCCGCGCCGGTGCGGTGTGGTGCCCGGTCAACCCTCGCAACGAGGCGGCCGAGAACCGTGACCTGCTCGCGCTCCTCGGCTGCACCACCCTGGTCTTCCAGGCGGCGTTCGCCCCCCTGGTCGACGCGATCCGCCGCGACCTCCCCGCGCTGACGACCCTGGTGTGCCTCGACGGTGCCGTCGACTTCGCCCTGGGGTGGGTGGAGTTCCTCGCCGGCGGCGCGCCCGGGCCGGACCCGGTCCCTGTCGACGACGTGGCGATGGTGGTCGGCACCGGCGGCACCACGGGGCGGCCGAAGGGGGTCGTCCTCACCCGGCGCAACCTCGAGACGATGAGCGCCATCACGTTGATGAGCTACCCGTGGGAGGGGCGGCCCGTCTACCTCGCGCTCGCGCCGCTGACGCACGCCGCCGGCGTGCTCTGCTTCCCCGTGCTGGCTCGAGGTGGCGAGATCGTGGTGATGCGCACCCCCGACGTGGGCGGCTTCCTCGACCACGTCGAGCGCCACCGCGTCACCCACACGTTCCTGCCGCCGACGCTGATCTACATGGTGCTCGCCCACGACCGGCTCGCGAGCACCGACCTCACCTCGTTGCAGTGCCTCTGGTACGGCGCCGCACCGATGTCCGCGGTCCGGTTGGCGGAGGCGCTCACCCGCATCGGGCCGGTGATGGCGCAGCTCTTCGGCCAGACCGAGGCGCCGATGATGATCTCGACGCTCTCCCCCCGCGAGCACTTCCGCGCCGACGGGAGCATCGCCCTCGAACGGCTGTCGTCAGCGGGGCGACCGGCTCCGCTGGTGACGGTCTCCGTCATGGCCGAGGACGGGAGCCTGCTGCCGACCGGCGAGCGGGGCGAGATCGTCGTCCGCTCGTCGCTGGTGATGGCGGGCTACCTGGACGACCCCGCCGCGACCGCGGAGGCCTCGGCGCACGGCTGGCACCACACCGGCGACATCGGCTACCTCGACACCGACGGCTACCTGTTCATCGTCGACCGGGCGAAGGACATGGTCATCACCGGCGGGTTCAACGTCTACTCGACCGAGGTCGAGCAGGCCGTGATGGCCCACCCCGACGTGCAGGACTGCGCCGTCGTGGGGCTGCCCGACGACACGTGGGGCGAGCGGGTCGTCGCGGTCGTGCAGGCACGGGGCGGGGCCGTCATCGACCCGGAGGAGCTGACGGCCTTCGTCAAGGCGCGCATCGGCAGCGTCAAGTCCCCCAAGCAGGTCGAGGTCTGGGAGGACCTGCCGCGGTCCAAGGTCGGCAAGGTCCTCAAGACCGACATCAAGGCTCGACTGCGAGCCTGAGGGGCCGCTCCCTCGCGGCAGCGACGGCTGGGACCCACCACCACTGCTCCCCCGGACCGACGAGGGCGTCCGTGCAGGACCGACGGCCCCGTCAGCTCAGCTGGGTCGGCTCCACGTAGCGCTTGGGTTCCTCGCCGGCGTCCGGCGACTCGTCCGTGGTGACGCCCTCGGGCCGCCCCCTCGCGGGCTCGTCGGGGACCGAGGGCTCCAGTCGCACCAGGATCGACTTGTACGCCGGCTGGTTGCTGCCGATCGCCTTGGCGTCCAGCGAGACCAGCGCATTGGTCTCGGGGTAGTACGCCGCGGCGCAGCCCCGGGGTGTGTCGTAGGAGACGATGCGGAACCGGCTCACCCGGCGGGTCGAGCCGTCTTCCCACTCGCTGACGATGTCGACGTGCTGGCCGTCGCGAAGCCCCTGGGCCTCGATGTCGCGCGGGTTCACGAGCACCACCTGCCGACCGTCCTTGATCCCGCGGTAGCGGTCGTCGAGGCCGTAGATCACGGTGTTGAACTGGTCGTGGGAGCGCATCGTCTGCAGCAGCAGCCGGCCCTCGGGCACGTGCAGGACCTCGGTCGGGCTGACCGTGAAGACGGCGCGGTCGTGGTCGGTCTGGAAGGTGCGGGTGTCACGCGGTGGGTGCGGGAGGACGAACCCGCCCGGTTGGTCGATCTTCTCCTCGTAGCCGGCGCAGCCGGGCACCACGCGGCCGATCCGCCGGCGGATCTGGCCGTAGTCGCGACGGAAGTCCTCCCACGAGATGTCGTGGCGGTCGCCCAGGGTGGCCAGCGCCATCGTGCAGACGATGTCGACCTCGGAGCGGAGCTGGTCCGACGCCGGCTCCAGCGGGCCCTGCGAGGCGTGGACCGCGCAGACCGAGTCCTCGACGGTGACGCGCTGCGGGCGTCCACCGGTCAGGTCCTTCTCGCTGCGGCCCAGCGGCGGCAGGATCAGGGCCTCGCCGCCGTGCACGACGTGGGACCGGTTCGGTTTGGTCGAGACCTGCACGGTGAGGTCTGCCTTCCGCAAGGCGTCCTCCGTCACCGTCGTGTCCGACATGGCCGCCACGAAGTTGCCGCCCAGCCCGAAGAACACCTTCGCCCGCCCGTCGCGGAACGCCTTCACCGCGGCCACGGAGTCGTAGCCGTGCTCGCGGGGCGGCTCGAAGCCGAACTCGTCGCGCAGCGCGTCGAGGAAGTAGACGGGTGGTCGCTCCCAGATCCCCATGGTGCGGTCGCCCTGCACGTTGGAGTGGCCGCGCACGGGGAACAGCCCGGCGCCGGGCTTGCCGATGTTGCCCTGGAGGAACGCGAGGTTGGAGATCTCCTTGACGTTCGCGACCCCGTTCTGGTGCTGGACGACCCCCATCGCCCAGCAGTAGACCGTCTTGCGCGAGGCCGCGACCATCCGGGCTGCGTCCTCGATCTGGGCGCGTGACAACCCTGTCGAGGCGAGCACGACGTCCCAGTCGAGGGCGCGCAGATGCTGGGCGTAGTCCTCGAACCCGTAGGTGTGCTGCTCGATGAAGTCGTGGTCCAGGGCACCCCACTCGAGCAGCAGCGACGCGATGGCCTGGAACAGGGCCAGGTCGCCGTTGATGCGCACCGGCAGGTGGAGGTCGGCCATCGCGGTCCCGTGACCGATCATGCCCTTGGCGTGCTGGGGGTTCTTGAACCGGACCAGGCCCGCCTCCTTGAGCGGGTTGATGTCGATGATCTTGGCGCCGTTGCTCTTGGCGATCTCGAGCGCGCTGAGCATCCGGGGGTGGTTGGTGCCCGGGTTCTGTCCAGCGATGACGATCAGCTCGGCCCCGTGCACGTCGTCGAGGGTGACCGAGGCCTTCCCGATGCCGATCACCTCCGCGAGCCCGACGGAGGTCGACTCGTGGCACATGTTGGAGCAGTCGGGCAGGTTGTTGGTGCCGAAGGCACGCACGAAGAGC
Organism: Nocardioides sp. FY1077; assembly: GCF_058681775.1. NCBI lineage: Bacteria > Bacillati > Actinomycetota > Actinomycetes > Propionibacteriales > Nocardioidaceae > Nocardioides > Nocardioides sp. FY1077. The sequence goes on from NZ_JBZWDB010000003.1 coordinate 875,432, forward strand.
TGGAACACGAACGCCGCCTCGTTGGAGACCTTGCCCGAGGTGTAGAACACGGCCTCGTCCGGCGAGTCGAGGCCGTTGAGGTGCTTCGCGATGAGCGCGAACGCGTCGTCCCAGGAGATGGGCTCGTAGTGCGTGCCGCCGGCGCGCAGCACCATCGGCTCGGTGATGCGACCCTGCTGCCCCAGCCAGTAGTCGGTGCGGCCGTGGAGCTCCTCGATCGGGTGCGCGGCGAAGAACTCGCGGCCCGCCTGGCGCTGGACCACCTCGTCGGTGACCGCCTTGACACCGTTCTCGCAGAACTCCGCGGTGTGTCGGTGCTCGGGCGCGGGATCCGGCCACGCGCAACCCTGGCAGTCGAACCCGTCCGCCTGGTTGAGCTTGAGGAGCGTCTGCGCCGTGCGGCGCACCCCCATGCCCTCGACAGCGCGCTTCATGCTGACCGCCACCGCGGTCGGGCCCGCTGCGTGGTCCTTGGGTGGGCTCACCGACAGCTCGGACTCGTCGATGTCGTGCTGCGGTCCCGTACGGCTCATGAACACACCTCTCGTCGCCGCTCGGTACCCACCGGGCCACCCCCCACGCGCCCGCGACCACCGGAACCCCCTCACCCGGTGCGACCTGCGGCGAGACAGCGGACAACCCGGTGTTCGTGGACGGTGTTCACGGACGCTGTTGTCGGGTACCCCGCAGGCCGACGACCCAGGAGGTCACCATGAGCGCTCGAGAGCCGAGACAGATGGCAGAGGCAGCAGTCTCGGCCGGAACGAAGAAGGCGGGTCGCACCTGGGACCGTGTCCTCCTCAGCTCGTTCCTGGCCGGCGCCTACATCGCCTTCGGCGGTCTGGTCGCCATCACGACCTCCTCCGGTCTCGACCCCGAAATCTGGGGAACGCTGCCGACCCTGGTCACCGGAGCGGCGTTCACCCTGGGCCTGGTCCTCGTCCTGATCGCAGGATCGGACCTGGCCACCGGCAACATGATGCTGGTTCCGCTCAGCGCCATGCACGGCAAGATCGAGGTGGGCGCCGCCGCCCGCAGCCTGCTGCTGGTGCTCCTGGGCAACCTGGTGGGCGCCGTGTTCGTCGCCTTCTTCCTCGCTGTCCAGACCGGGGTGATCGGCGGTCCCGACGCAGACGAGGGAACCACTGCGGCCATGACCTACGACCGGCTCGCGTCGATCGCCCGGGACAAGGCCACAGGTCACACCGCGTGGGAGACGTTCCTCCGCGGGGTCGGCTGCAACTGGCTCGTCTGCCTCGCCGTGTGGATGTCGCTGGCCGCGACCTCGGTCTCGGGCAAGATCCTCGCCATCTTCTTCCCGGTCATGGCGTTCGTGGCGATGGGTTTCGACCACGTGGTCGCCAACATGTTCTTCCTCCCCGCGGCGATGTTCCACGGCGTCCCGGGCATCGGCTGGGACGACGTGGTCCGGAACTGGCTCCTCGCTGGTGCTGGCAACCTCGTGGGCGCCGTGGTCTTCGTGGCGACCTCCTACTGGTACCTGTTCCTCAAGGACCAACCCGAGGACTCCCCGTCGCCGTCGGACGCTGACGCCCCGGGCCGGTGATCACCGCGGCTCCGGACACGGGTCCGCTCCTGGCCGGTTGACGGGATGGCGGCCGCCCGCTGCGCGCGGGTCGTCTCCGAGCGCCCCGGGCGCCCGGGCCCGGCACGGCTCAGGTGCGTGCGCGGCGGGCGAGGTGGCGGGCGGTGACGCCGGTGCCCGCCGCGGTGACGTCGTGCGGCGTGCCGGTGGCGACCACCCGACCGCCGGCGTCGCCCCCGCCGGGACCCAGGTCGACCAGCCAGTCGGCGGAGCCGACCACGTCGAGGTCGTGCTCGACCAGGACGACGGTGTTGCCGGTGTCCACCAGCCGGTGCAGCTGGCGCATCAGCACCGCGGTGTCGGCGGCGTGCAGCCCCGTTGTGGGCTCGTCGAGGAGGTAGAGCCCGTGGCCGCGGGGCGCCCGCTGCAGCTCGGTGGCGAGCTTGACCCGCTGCGCCTCTCCCCCGCTCAGCTCCATCGCCGACTGCCCGAGGTGCAGGTAGCCGAGGCCGACCTCCTGGAGCGCGCGCAGCCGGCGCTCGGCCGGCGGCAGGTCCGCCAGCAGCACCGCGGCCTCGTCCACCGACATCGCCAGGACCTCGGCGATCGTGCGGCCCCGGAACCGCACCTCGAGGGTCTCCGCGTTGTACCGCGCGCCGCGGCAGACCGGGCACGGCGCGGTGGTGCCGGGCAGGAACATCAGCTCCACGGTCTGCACGCCCTCGCCCAGGCACGCCTCGCAGCGGCCCCCGGCGACGTTCGGGGAGAACCGCCCGGCGTCGTACCCGCGGGCCACGGCCTCCGGGGTCGAGGCGAAGACCCGTCGCACGTGGTCGAGCAGACCGACGTACGTCGCCACCGAGGAGCGGGGCGTGCGGCCGATGGGTCGCTGGTCGACGACGACGAGGCGGTCGACCACCTCGAGACCGGTCGCGCCCGCGACCTGGTGGTCACCCAGCGGCGTCCCCTCCTCGTCCGGGTCGGCCGCACCGGCCGGTGCGGGCGGGTGGCCGAGGCGGCGCTGCACCACCCCGGCGAGGACCTGCGTGACCAGCGTCGACTTGCCCGACCCCGACACCCCGGTGACCGCGGTCAGCACCCCGGTGGGGACGTCGACGTCGACGTCGACGAGGTTGTGCCGGGTCACGCCGGTCAGCTGCAGCCACCCGGTCGGCGACCGCAGCGGCCGCTGCTCGCGGGGCGCCCGCCCGAACACGTGGGCACTGGTCGGTGACTCCGCGACGTCCGCGAGGCCGGCGGTCGGTCCGCTGTAGAGCACCCGGCCACCGGCCTCCCCCGCTCCGGGCCCGATGTCGACCACCCAGTCGGCCCGGCGGATGACGTCGAGGTCGTGCTCCACGACCAGCACCGAGTTGCCGCCCGAGCGGAGCTGCTCCAGCACCGCGAGCAGGGGCTCGGCGTCGGCGGGGTGCAGGCCCGCGGAGGGCTCGTCGAGCACGTAGGCGACACCGAAGAGACCGGCACGGAGCTGGGTGGCGATGCGCAGGCGCTGGGCCTCACCCGCCGACAGCGTGGTGGAGCTGCGGCCGAGGGCGGGGTAGCCGAGGCCCAGGTCGACCAGCACCTCGATGCGCTCCACCAGGTCGGAGCTCAGCCGCGACGCCGCGTCGTCCTGGTCGTCGGTGACGCCCGGGCGCAGCAGCTCCACCAGGTCCCGGAGGGGCATGGCGTTCAGCTCGGCGATGGACCTCCCGGCGACGGTGACCAGGAGCGCCTCCGCCCGCAGTCCGCTGCCGCCGCACGTCACGCACGCGGTGGCGCGCACGAAGCGCGCCAGCTTGTCGCGGTTGGCCTGGCTGCCCGTCCCCGAGAGGGCGCGCTGCACGTGGCTGCGGGCGCTGCGGAAGACGCCCATGTAGTCGCGGCCCCCGCCGCCGTCCTTGTCGCGGGGCTCGATCAGCACCGCGGGCTGCTCCTCGGTGAACAGCAGCCACTCGCGGTCGCGGGGGGCGAGCTCCCGCCAGGGCGCGTCGACGTCGATCCCCAGCTTGGCGACGATGCGGCGCAGGTTGTGGCCCTGCCACGCGCCGGGCCACGCCGCGATCGCGCCCTCCCGGATGCTCAGCGAGGGGTCGGGCACCAGGAGGTCCTCGGCCACGTCGTGCGACACGCCCAGCCCGTGGCACACCGGGCACGCGCCGGCCACCGTGTTGGGCGAGAAGGCCTCCGCCGGGAGCCGCTCGGCCCCGTCGGGGAACACCCCCGCGCGGGAGAACAGCATGCGCAGCAGGTTGGACAGCGTCGTGAGGGTGCCCACCGTCGACCGGGTGCTCGCCGCGCCGCGCCGCTGCCGCAGCGCCACCGCGGGCGGGAGCCCGCTGATCTCCCGCACGTGCGGCGTCTCCACCTGTTGCAGCAGGCGTCGCGCGTAGGGAGCCACCGACTCGAAGTAGCGCCGCTGCGCCTCGGCGTAGATCGTGCCGAACGCCAGCGACGACTTCCCCGACCCCGACACCCCGGTGAAGACGACGACGGCGTCGCGCGGCAGGTCGACGTCCACGCTGCGCAGGTTGTGCTCGGAGGCCCCGCGCACGCGCACGAAGTGGTCGTCCTCGACGCTCGTCATGGCTGGGTCCGTCCTCTCGACCTGCACTGGAGGTGCTGGAACGGCCTGCGGCCACCGCCCAGGACCGGCGACGGGAATCCTCGCAGCCCCGCCCGTCGGCCTCCGCGCGGGGAGCCCTGCGGGGCGTCCGGGTGCTTGACTGGCCGCGACGACCTCGCCCGCACCGAACGGACGCCGCCCATGCCCTCTCGACCCACCTCGCGTGCCCTCCCCGGGGTCAGCGGCCTCGTCCTGCTCGGCGTCGTCGCGGTCGGCTGCGCGGGCGACGGCCGCGCCTTCTCCGACCGGGCCTCATCGGCACCGACGGCGGCCTCGCCCTCGCCCGACCCACCCGCCACGGCACCGGCCGACGACGCGCCGACCCAGGCGCCGACCGAGGCGACGGACGCGCCGTCCGAGCCGGCCGAGCCGGCCGACACGCCGACGGTCCAGGCCGCCACGGGGCCGCTGCTGGTCAGCGACCAGCTCCGGCTGCGGGTGCCCGAGGGGTGGCGGAAAGTGCGCAGCTTCACCATCTTCGACGTCGCCGCGAACGGCGGCAGCGGCATCCAGGGCAACTCGGTGCTGATCACCTCGCCCGCCGCGACCTCGGGCGGCACGTTCGCAGAGATCGAGAGGTCGGCCGCCGAGGTGCCCGGGGGGCGGCCGCTCAAGGTGCTCGACCCGGTGACGGTCGACGGGGTCGAGATGGCCCACGTGCGCGGTCCGTTCGGTGGCATCCTCACCGACACCTACGTCGCGGTGGTGAAGACCCGCCTGGGCACCCACAGGGTCGCGATCTCGTTCGGCTACGACAACGGGGTCGAGGACGACAGGGCCTTCCAGCAGGCGCTCATGGACGAGGTCCTGGCCTCCGTCGACTGGCTCGCGATCCCCTAGGCGCCAGCCCGGACCCGGCCGGGTCCCGGCCCGGCCACCCGGCCGGCGAGTGCCGTCACCTCGGCGAGGGTGGCCATCGAGGTGTCTCCCGGGGTCGTCATCGACAGGGCGGCGTGCGCGACGCCGAGCTCGACGGCACGGCGCAGCCCGGTGTCGGTCAGCAGCCCGTGCACGAACCCCGACGCGAAGGAGTCGCCGCTCCCGACGCGGTCGAGGACCTCCAGGTCGCGCACCGGCGCCACCCGTTGCACGCCCTCGCGCCGCGACCAGGCCACGGCGCCGAAGTCGTGGACCGACGCCGAGCGCACCTCCCGGTGCGTCGCCGCGACGACGGCCAGGCCGGGGAAGGCCTCGGCCACGCGGAGCGCCTGCTCCTCGAAGGGCTCGCCGGGCCGGTGCGCCAGGCCCGCCGAGGAGGCGAGGTGCTCCTCGGCCCCGAACAGCACGTCGACGTGGGGCAGCACCTGCGCCGTCAGTGCGTTGGCCGCCGCCAGCCCGCCCCGCGAGCGCCACAGGCTCGGGCGGTAGTTGGGGTCGTACGACACGACGGTCCCGTGTCGCCGCGCGGCGGCCAGGCACGCCACCACCGTGCGACGGGCGTCCTCCGACAGTCCTGCGAACACGCCTCCGGTGTGCAGCCAGCGCACGCCGAGACCGCCGAACAGGTGGTCGAGGTCGAGGTCGTCGGGGCGCAGCTGCGAGGCCGCGGAGCGACCCCGGTCGGAGACGCCGACGGGCGCCCGGACGCCCGCACCGCGCTCGGTGAAGTTCAGGCCGTTGCGCACCGTGGGCGCGACCCGGCCGGCCGCCACCCAGTGGACCTGCGACGTGGCCACCCCGCCGGCCTGCACCAGCGACTCGACCAGGCGACCGACCTCGTCGTCCACGAGGGCGGTCACCACGGCGGTGCGGTGACCGAACACCCGGCTGAGGCCCCGTGCGACGTTGTACTCCCCGCCGCCCTCACCGACGTCGAACCGGCGGGCGGAGCGGATGCGGCCGTGCTCCGGGTCGAGGCGCAGCATCACCTCGCCGAGCGCCACCGCGTCGAAGGTGCAGGCGTCGGGGGGAGGCGTCGGCAGCCAGGTCCCCGTCGTCCCCGTCGTCACGGCCGGCGCCGTCGCGGCGGCACCGAGGCCGCGACGTCGGCCCTGATGCCGAGCAGGGTCTCGACCACGAGCTCCTCGCGCGCGGCGGTCAGGGCGCCGAGCGGGACCACCACGCTGAGGGCGCTGCGCGGCGACCCGGGCCACGACAGCGCGACGCTCAGGCGGCGCGACAGCGGGACCGTGAGCTCGTCGCGGACGGCGAAGCCGCGCGCCGCGGTCTCGGCGAGCTCGCGCAGCAGCGCCTCGCGGTCGACAGAGGCGGCCGGGTCGGCGGCCAGCCTGGCCGCCAGGGCCTCCCAGCGCGCCGGCGGGTCCTCGGCCAGCATCGCCAGGCCGGGCGAGGTCCCCGCGGCGGGGAGCTGTCGCCCCACCGCCGACGACCAGCTCGCCGCCGGGGTCGGTCGCCGCTCGGCCACGACGACCACCCGGTCTCCGTCCAGCCTGGACAGCTGCACCAGCTCCCGGGTCGCCGCGAGGGCCTCCTCCAGGTGGGGCAGCGAGCGCAGCAGCGCCCAGTCCTGGTCCTGGAAGGACTGGCCCACCACGAACGCGCGCACCCCGAGGTCGTACCTGCCCCCGGGGGCGCTGAGCCAGTCGCGCGAGACCATCGTCCGCAGCAGGGCGTGCAGGCTGCTGCGCGGCACCGACAGGCGTTCGGCGAGCTGGGTCAGGGTCCCGCCGCCACGGGCCGCGATCTCGTCGAGCAGCTCGAGCGCCCGCGCCGCCGACTTCACGGGTCCGACGGCGAACGGGTCGGACACGGGCTCGTCCCACATGCCACTACCCCTCACTGATTCACGGACACGAACTGCGTTCACAGTCTAGTCCATGTCGGGGTGCATGAGTACCCACCCGGGCGAGTGGGCAGCCACCGGGCGCACGTCCTCCGACACGGGGCGCAGCCGCGTGGACGTCCTCCTGGGCTGGCGCAGGCCGTCGGCGTTCGCGGCGCGGACGAGACGGATCTCTACCTCGCCGGCGGCCACCTCGGCTGCCGCCAGGGACCGCAGGTGCAGCGCGGCCACCTCGGCCGCCCCTCCAGGGCGGCTGCCTGGACGATGGCTGCGGCGCGGTGGGCCGCAGCGGCCCCGCACCCGACCCGGGCGAGCAGGCGTTCGAGGCACAGGTCCGGACCCGCGGCCGGGGTGCCGGGTCGCACGCGTGCCGTGGGCACCCGACGAGGCCGCCGTCTCGCCGACGCACCCCGCCTTCCCACCAGGCCCGCGTGCTGCCACACTCGGCAACGGACGCGCAACGGGGCAGACCCTGGGTTCACACACCTCCCGTGCGTCGGCCGTTACATCACATGGGGTGATGCGTCACCACGAGGGACGAGCGGCCGCAGGCGCACCACCCGCGGGGGACGTGCACACGCTGCGTCTCCCCCGCGGGGCCCGTCATCCCTCACATCAGGTCGGGATACCCCTCGGGTGCGTCGCGCAGGGGGTACCGGGTCATCCAGGCCTCCACCGTCTCCGACGACACGTCGGAGCAGTACTGCGTCACGCCCTCCTCGTCGGCGCGCGAGGCCGTGCGGTCGGTGGGATCGGCGTACCAGTGCGTGAGCGCGTAGTGCATGCCGTCGGGGAACGGGTCGCCGTCCTCGGCGGTCCACGGCGCGGCGATGAAGGCCTTGCTCGGGTCGGGCGCCCTGCCCAGGGTCGCGTAGCGGTCGGCGAGGAGACGCAGCCGGTCGAGGGCGTCGGCGTCGTCGACGACGCTCTGGTCGTACCAGAGGATGTTGTAGCCGTGCTCGAGGTTGTGGACCAGCACGTCGACGTCGGGGCGGGTGGTGACGTCGTAGAAGGTGGCGGCACGCACCTCCCACCGCCCGGCGTGGTCGCCGAACGACGGCGGGGCCGCGTCGTACTCCGCGTCGCCCACGTGGGCCCCGGCGCCCCGGGTCGGCTCCCGCACGACCGGGCCGCAGGCGGCCGCAGTGGCGGGCGCCGGCTCGGCGGCGCTGCCTGCGTCGTCGTCGGCGCCGAGGCGCCACCACGCGGTGGCGGCGACCGCGACGGCGAGCACCGTGGCGACGACGAGGGCGAGGCGCCGACGTGGGGCGGCGCCGGAGGTCGTGGCGCTCACGACGTTCCTCCTGGGGTGGTCGAGAGTGCCTGGGTGAGGGTCGACCGGACGTCGTCGAGCGACGGCCGGTGGGCCGGGTCGGGGTGGACGCAGGCCTCCACGAGGTCCGCGACCGGTGTGGGCACGTGCGCGAGCCGGCGCCGGAACGGCCGCGCGGTCGCCCGCGGGGCGTGACCGGCACGCCACCTGCCCTCCTGGCCGTGGGCGAGCTCACCGGTGAGCGCCTCACCGAGCGTGACGCCGAGCCCGTAGACGTCGCTGAGGGCGCTGAGCCCGGTGCCGGCGGCCTGCTCGGGGGCGAGGTACCCGTCGGTGCCCGCGTGCGGACGGCCGTCGCCCGGCGGCGACACCAGGCTGAGGTCGATCAGGACCGCCCGACCCGACTGCACGACGACGTTGGACGGCTTCACGTCGAGGTGCAGCCACCCGCGGCGGTGCAGGTAGCCGAGCACCGAGACGAGCTGCAGGCCGAGCACCGCGGTGTCCCGGGGGTCCAGCGGCCCACGCTCGATGACGGCGCCCAGGGTGTCCCCGGTCAGCGTCTCCAGCACCACCGCGGTCCGAGGTGCGGTCACCACGTCGTAGGCCCGCACCAGGTGCGGGTGGCTGAGGTCGCGCAGCAGCGCCCCCTCCCGGAGCAGCGCCGACCGGCACTCCTCCTCGTCCTCGCGGTCCGGGCGCAGCACCTTGACGACGCAGCGGCAGTCCCGCTCGGTGCTGACGACGTCGTAGGTGTCGAGGCGGTTGCCCCGGCGCATCAGGGCGACGACGTCGTAGCCCGGCAGGAGCTCCTCGCCGGGGGCCACCCGGGCGACGGCGTCCTCCCGCCTCGTGGCGGTGGTGAAGAAGGTCATGACGTCCCTCCGACGAGTGCGGGTGGTGCGGTGACTGCTGGGCCCGGGTGCTCGGCCGGGGTCTGGACCTCGCCGTCGACGAGGTGCACGACGCGGTCGGCGAACTCCACGGCCACGGGGTCGTGGGTGATCAGCACGACGGTGCGCTCGCGCGCGGCCTCGCGCAGGGGCGCCAGGATGCGGCGGGCGGTCGTCGGGTCGAGCCCGGTGGTCGGCTCGTCGAGGACCAGGACCGGGCTGCCGCGGAGCAGCGCGCGCGCCAGGGAGAGGCGCTGGCGCTGACCGCCCGACAGCGAGCGACCGCGCTGGCCGATGCGGGTGTCGTACCCGTCGGGCAGCGCCTCGACGAAGGTGTCGGCGTCCGCGGCACGGGCCGCGCGCTCGACGTCCTCCCGGGAGGCGTCGGGGCGGGCGTAGGCGATGTTGTCGTGCACCGAGGCGTCCAGCAGCATCGTCTCCTGCAGGACCACGCAGACCGCGTCACGCACCGAGCGGATCGTGACGTCGCGCACCTCGTGCCCGTCGATCCACACCGATCCGCCGGTCGGCTCCACCTGGCGGGTGAGCAGGCGGGCGAGGGTGGACTTGCCGGCGCCGCTCGCGCCGAGCACCGCCACGACCTCCCCGGGGTGCGCGGTCAGCGAGACCTGGTGGAGGGCGTCGCGCGGGGCGCCGGGGTAGCGCACGGTGACCTCGTCGAGGCGCAGGACGCCCCGGGCGTCGGTGAGGTCGACGGCTCCCGGTCGCTCCGCCACCGGCGGCTCCTCCAGCAGCTCGACGACGCGCTCGATGCCGGCGGTCGCCGCGAACATGCTGGGGAGCAGGTCGCTGAGCTCGCGGACCGGTCGGTAGCACTGGCTCATCAGGGTGAGGAAGGCCAGCAGCCCGCCCAGGGTCAGCCGGTCGGTGGCCAGGGCCCACGTGCCGAGCGTGATGACCAGCAGGATCCCGACCAGCTCGGCGAGGTCGACGACGGGCATGAACACCGACCTGACCCGGCTGGCGGCCATCTGGGCGTCGGCGATCCCGCGGTTCTGCCGGTGGAACGCGGCGATGGCCTCGTCCTCGCGGTTGTAGGCCTGCACCAGCGCTCCGGTGGCGATCGCCTCCTCGGCGACCGAGGCCAGCGAGCCGCCCCGGCGGGCCCGCTCGCGCGAGACGTCCTTCACGAAGCGGGCGAAGGCCTGCGCCACCCACCAGAACACGGGCACGACGACCAGGGAGGCCAGCGCCAGCTCCCACTGCAGCCAGAAGAGCGCGCCGACGAGGAAGACCAGCTGGACCAGGGCGGCGATGCCCGAGGTGAGCTGGCCGATCATGAACCGTTCCACCGAGCCGATGTCGGCGGTGAGGCGGGACAGCACGTCGCCGAGGCGACGCCGCTCGTGGGTGTGCAGGGGCAGCCGCAGGAGGTGGCGGAAGGTGTCGGTGCGGACGGTGAGCAGGAAGCGCTGGGAGACCCAGGTCGACAGGATGTCGTCGCCGCCGGAGATGACCGCGCTCGCCAGGTTGAGACCGACGTAGGCCAGGGCGATCCACAGCAGCGGCTCGAACGTGGCGGGGACGAGCACGTCGTCGACCAGGCGCTGGAACAGCAGCACCTCGGCGATGCCGATCAGCGACGTCACCGCGAGCAGGAGGAGGCCCAGCGCGAGCCACCAACGCTGGGGCCGCAGGACGGGCCAGAAGTAGGTGAACACCTCGCGCAGGGTCATCCCCGGCGCGTCGTCGACCAGCCGGGCGTCGTCGGCGCCGGGCCTGAGGGAGGCGACGACCCGCCGCCACGCCGAGGAGGGCGGGGCGGGGGTCGACGCGCCGGGACGGACGGCCCCGACGAGGGGGCCGTCCGTCCGGTCGGGCGAGGAGGGCACGATCAGTTGGTGCGCGTGCGGTTGCGGCGACGGCACAGGCGGCGACGGCGACGGGACTTGAAGCGGCGGCACCCGGACCGGGTGTCGTCCTCGCGGGCCATCGTTGCCGGCTGGAGCGAGGCGAAGATCCCTGACTGCATCTGACTTTCCCTTCTGTCCGAGCCCGGCCGTTCCGGGCTCATGACCAGATGCTGTCGGCCGCACGTGAGGCCACCGTGAGGCCCGCGTGAGCAACCTCTTAGGTGGCCCGGCCGAGGCGGTACTGCTGCGGGCTGGCGCCGTGCACGCGCTTGAACGCCGCGCTGAAGGAGAACGGCGTGCCGTAGCCGACCTGGCGGGCGACGGCGGCGACCGTGGCGTCGGTGGAGACCAGCAGGTCGGCGGCGAGGGCCAGCCGCCAGCCGGCGAGGTAGCCCATGGGCGGCTCCCCGAGGAGCGCGGTGAAGCGGCGCCCGAGCGCCGCTCGGGACACGCCCACCCGGGCGGCGAGCTCCTCGACGGTCCAGGGGTGGGCGACCTCCTGGTGGAGCAGCGACAGGGCCGGTCCGACGGCGGGGTCGTGCTGCGCGCGGAACCACCCGGGGGCGGCGTCCTGCCGCCCGGCGAACCACGTGCGCAGCGTCGAGATGAGCAGCACGTCGAGCAGCCGGTCGAGCAGCGCCCGCTGCCCGGGAGCCTCGACCTGCACCTGCTCGGCCAGCAGGTCGAGCAGCGGGGTCGCCGCCTCCTCGCGGCCCAGCAGGACCACGTCCGGGAGCGCCGCGAGCAGGGGCCGGCCTGCCTCGCCCTCCCCCTCGTACGTCCCGACCAGCAGCACGCAGCCGCCGTCGGTGTGCCCCCACGTGCGGATCCCGAGCGACCACTCGTCCCAGAGCGCCCGACCGTCCTCCGCGCGGGTGCAGCGCCCGCCCGGGGAGATCGTCACGGTCGGCGGCGTGCCCGGGTCGTCGGCGACGGTGTAGTGGCCGGGCCCGCGCACGACAGCCACCTGCCCCGGTCCCATCCGCACCGGCGTCCGACCGTCGGAGCAGACCCAGGCCTCGCCGCGCAGCACCGCGAGGACGGTCAGCGGCGCCTCGTCCTCCACCCGCAGGGACCACGGGGGGTCGAGCAGGGCCCGGAGGAGGAACGCGCCGCGCGCCCGCGGGCCGTCGAGCAGGGCCTCCAGCACGTCCACGCGGGTCACGCTAGCCGCACCGACGGCCGGGGAGCCGCTCACGCCGACACCGACACCGCGCGACGCAGGTAGGTGCGGTCGGTGGCCTGGGCGAGGAGGAAGGCGGCGACGTCGGGCCGGCCGATCTTCAGCCGCAGGCCGCTCTCCGAGCCGCCGAAGCCGTGGCGCACGGGCCCCGGGCTGCGGTCGACGAACGCCGAGGGCCGCACGACGGTCCACTCCAGGGCGCTGTCCTTCACGACCTGCTCCTGCCGCACGTGGTCGGCGTACGCCGGACGCAGCAGCGCCCCGAACATCACGTAGCGCCACCACAGGTCGAGGTTCGGCCGGCTCGAGCCCACACCGAGCGTGGACTGGCAGACCAGCCGCCCGCCCCCGGCCTGCTCCATCGCGGTGACGACGGCGCGGGTGCCGGCCTCGCGCACCTCGCCCCGCCGTCCGGCGCCGAGCGCGACCACGACCGCGTCGGCGTCCCTCACGACGGGCAGGCAGGCGGCCGGGTCGGTGACGTCGCCCTCGACGACGTGCAACCGGTCGTGCGTGGCGGCGACGCGGGCGGCGTCGCGGGTGAAGGCCGTGACGTCGTGGCCGGCGGCCAGCGCCTGCTCGACGACGAGCCGGCCGATGGTGCCGGTGGCGCCGAAGACGGTGAGGTCCATGGTGTCTCCCTGATCTCTCTCGTGGTTCTCGGTGGGCGGATCGGTGGTCGGGTCGGGCGGTGGGGTGGTGGGTCAGCCGGCCGGGCGGCCGGTGACGACGAGGGCCCACGACAGGGCGACGAGCGACCCCGACGAGGTGACGGTGCGCACGACGTTCCAGCGCACCCAGCGCTCCTCGAACCGCGCCCGCAGGTCGGCGGCGTCGGGGAGCGTGGCGTCGGCCGCCACGGCGTCCTGCACCGCGGCGTTCAGCGGCAGGTGGACCGCGACGGTGACGACCACCGTCGCCGCCACCAGCACCAGCGCGACCACCAGCCACGGCACCGCCGGGCTGCGCGCCGACGCGTGCAGGAGCAGCGCGACCGCGCTCAGCGCGGGGCTGCCCAGGAAGGTCAGCCTGAACCACGGGTTGGCGACGGCGGCGTCCACGCGGGCGAACGCGGTGAGCAGCTCGGCGTCGCCGAGGGTCGCGAGCCCCGGCACCACCGTGTGGGCGAAGGCGAGCAGCAGCCCGGCGACCATCGCGGTCGCGAGCACGGCGGCGACCAGGACCGCGGCGCCCGCCGTGGTGGCCAGCGTGGTGGTCGGCGTGGTGGTCAGCGCGGTGGTGGTCACGGGTCCATCCCAGTCCGACGCGACCAACGCGGCCATGGCCTCGGCGCTCGCAGGCATGCGCCGGGCGCTCACCCCGCGGGCGGTCGGCCGACGTCCCCGGAGCGCCTCAGCCGCGGGACCGGCGACGAGAGGGAGGCTGGGCGGATGGACGACCTGGGCTTCGACGAGCTGATGGAACTGGTGGTGCGCGGCTTCGAGGTCGGCGGGGTGGTGATCCTCGCCGTCGGGTCGCTGGCGGCGTTCCTGCGCGCCGCGGCGTCGTTCCGTGCGGTGGGCTGGGCGCGTGCCTACGAGGAAGCGCGCCGCAACGTCGGTCGCGCCATCCTGCTGGGCCTGGAGTTCCTGATCATCGCCGACATCGTCATGACCATCACCGTGGACCCGACGCTGACCAGCGCGGCCACCCTCGGGCTGATCGTGCTGGTGCGGACCTTCCTCAGCTTCTCCCTCGAGGTCGAGCTCGAGGGTTCGCTGCCCTGGCGTCGCGCCCGCGAGACCGCCCGGCTCGACCCGTCGGGAGCCGGCGACCGCTGACCCGCGGCGGCCGGTCGGGTGACCGGCCAGGTGCCGGCCAGGTGCCGACCAGGCGACCGCCGGTCGACCCGTGCGCACGGACCGGACGAAGTTAGGTTAGCCTCACCTTCGCCGGGCGGGTCGCAGTGTCGCGAGCCGCCTCCCCACGGGGTGCCGCACCGCGGCGCCCGCCCTGTTCGAAAGGACCACCGTGCGTTCCCTGCGCCTCCTGGTCGGCTCCCTAGGAGCCGCCACCCTCGTCCTCGCCGGCTGCGGCTCGTCGGACGGCACCGACTCCGCCGAGGCCGCCGACCCGTCGTCGAGCACCTCGACCTCGACCCAGTTCCCCGTCACCATCGAGCACGCGCTCGGCACCACCACGATCGAGGAGGACCCCGAGCGCGTCGCCACCGTCAACTGGGCCAACCACGAGGTGCCGCTGGCCCTCGGCGTCGTGCCGGTCGGGATGGCCGCGGCCAACTTCGGCGACGACGACGGCGACGGCCTGCTGCCGTGGGTCAGCGAGAAGCTGGAGGAGCTCGGCGCCGAGACGCCGGTGCTCTTCGACGAGACCGACGGCATCGACTTCGAGGCCGTGGCCGACACCGCCCCCGACGTCATCCTGGCCTCCTACTCCGGGCTGACGCAGGAGGACTACGACACCCTCAGCGAGATCGCCCCCGTCGTGGCCTACCCCGAGGCGCCCTGGTCGACGCAGTGGCGCGACATGATCCGCCTCAGCAGCGAGGCGATGGGCATGGCCGAGGAGGGCGACGCGCTCGTGGCCGACCTCGAGACGCAGATCGCCGAGACCGTGGAGCAGCAGCCCGCGCTCGAGGGCACGTCGGCGATGTTCCTGACCCACGTCGACACCACCGACCTCAGCGAGGTCAGCTACTACACCAGCCACGACACCCGGGCCCGGTTCTTCGAGGACCTCGGCCTGACCACGCCCGACAGCATCGCCGAGGCCTCGGCCGAGACCGACCAGTTCTCGGGCACCCTCAGCGCCGAGCAGATCGACCAGCTCGACGACGTCGACGTGATCGTGACCTACGGCGACCAGGAGCTCGTCGACGCCCTCGAGTCCGACCCGCTGCTCTCCAAGATGCCGGCGGTGGAGAACGAGGCGATCGTGCTGCTGCCCGACACCCCGCTCGGCACCGCCGCCAACCCCACGCCGCTCTCGATCTCCTTCGTGCTCGAGGACTACGTGGACATGCTGGCCGAGGCCGCCGGCGCCTAGGTGGTCACCGCTCCCCCGTTCCCCGCCTCGGTCGCCGCCTCCACGCGGCGACCGAGGCGGCTGCGCGCCCTCTGGCTGCTCGCGGCCGTCGTCGCGCTCGTGGCGCTCACCGCGCTGTCGGTGGCCGTCGGCTCGCGCGACGTCGCCTGGGCGGACGTCGTCGCGGCCCTGGGCGGGTCGAGCGAGACCCTCGAGGAGGCGGCGGTCACCAAGCGCGTGCCGCGCACCCTGCTCGCGGTGGCCGTCGGCGCCGCCCTCGGCCTCGCCGGCGCGGTCATGCAGGGCGTGACGCGCAACCCGCTGGCCGACCCCGGCATCCTCGGCGTCAACACCGGCGCGTCGCTGGCCGTCGTCGCCGGCATCGCCTTCCTGGGCATGACCGACCCCGCCGCGTACGTCTGGTCGGCCGTGCTCGGTGCCGCCGTGGCCGCGGTGTTCGTCTACACCGTGGGCTCGCTGGGCCGCGGCGGGGCCACCCCGCTCAAGCTCGCGCTCGCCGGCACCGCCACCTCGGCGGCGCTCACGTCGTTCATCACCGCCGTGGTGCTCCCGCGCAACGACATCGCCGGCGGGGTGCGGTCGTGGCTGGTCGGCGGGGTGGGCGGGGCGACGTACGCCACCACCGGCCTGGTCGCGCCGTTCCTCCTCGTCGGGCTGCTGGTGTGCCTCGCCTCCGCCCGCGGGCTGAACTCGCTGGCCCTCGGTGACGACGTCGCCGCCGGGCTCGGCCAGCACGTCGCCCTGACCCGGGGCGCCGCCGCCGCCGGCGCGGTGCTGCTGTGCGGCGCGGCCACCGCGGTGGCCGGTCCGATCGGCTTCGTAGGCCTCGTCGTTCCCCACCTGTGCCGCCTGCTGGTGGGCGTCGACCACCGCTGGCTGCTGCCGTTCTCCGCCTTCGGCGGCGCCGCGCTGCTGACCGCCGCCGACGTGGTCGGCCGCGTGGTCGCCCGGCCCGGCGAGATCGACGTCGGCATCGTCACCGCCCTGGTGGGCGCCCCGTTCTTCATCCACGTCGTGCGCCGCCAGAAGGTGCGTGCCCTGTGAGCGCCCCGACCACCCCAGCCACCCCGGCTGCCGCCGCCCCTGTCGCCTCGGCCGTCGAGCGCACCGCCCGCGGGCGGGTGCGCCGAGCCGCGCGGCGGCGCGCGGTCGTGGCGGTGCTGGCGGTGCTGGTCGTCGCGACGTTCCTGCTGAGCCTGATGGTGGGACGCACCTGGTACCCGCCGGGCGACGTGCTCGCGGTCGTGGCGGGCCAGGACGTGCCCGGGGCGTCGTTCACCGTCGGCCGGCTGCGCCTGCCACGCGCCGTGCTCGCGCTCCTCGTGGGGCTGTGCTTCGGGATGGGCGGGGTCACCTTCCAGACCATGCTGCGCAACCCGCTGGCCAGCCCCGACATCATCGGCATCAGCGCCGGGTCGAGCGCAGCGGCGGCGTTCGCGATCGTCACCCTCGGGCTGTCGGGGGCGGCGGTCTCGGCGCTGGCCATCACCGTCGGCCTCGGGGTCGCGGTGCTGATCTACGTGCTGTCGTTCCGCGACGGCGTGGCCGGCACGCGCCTGGTGCTGATCGGCATCGGGGTCGCGGCGATGCTGGAGAGCGTCACCGCCTACGTCCTCAGCGGCGCCGCGGAGTGGGACCTCCAGGAGGCCACCCGCTGGCTGACCGGCAGCCTCAACAGCGCCGGGTGGGGCGACGTCGTGCCGACGGTGCTCGCGCTCGCCGCCCTCGCCCCGGTCCTGCTGGCGCGGGCGGGCGACCTGGAGATGCTGCAGCTCGGCGACGACGCCGCCTCGGCGCTCGGGGTGCGGGTGGAGCGCACCCGCCTGGTGGCGATCGTGGCCGCCGTGGGGCTGGTCGCCTTCGCCACGGCGGCCGCCGGACCGATCGCGTTCGTGGCGTTCCTGGCCGGCCCGATCGCGGCCCGGGTCGTCGGACCGGGCGCCTCGCTGCTGGTGCCCTCCGCGCTGGTCGGCGCCCTGCTGGTGCTGGTCGCCGACCTCGCCGGCCAGTACGCCTTCGCGCACCGCTACCCCGTCGGCGTCGTGACCGGCGTCCTCGGGGCGCCCTACCTCGTCTACCTCATCGTCCGCACCCACCGCGCCGGAGGCTCCCTGTGACCACCCGCCACTCCCTCACCGTCGAGGACCTCGAGCTCGGCTACGGCGAGCGCACCGTCATCGCCTCGCTCGACCTGGTCGTGCCCCCGGGCCGGGTCACCGCCATCGTCGGGGCCAACGCGTGCGGCAAGTCGACCCTGCTGCGCTCGATGTCGCGGCTGCTGCGCCCGCGCGGCGGCCAGGTGCTGCTCGACGGCCGCCAGGTGCACCGGCTGCCCGCCAAGGAGCTGGCCCGCACGCTCGGCCTGCTCCCCCAGTCGCCCACCGCGCCCGAGGGCATCACCGTCGGCGACCTCGTCGGGCGCGGGCGCAACCCCCACCAGCGCCTGCTCGCGCGCTGGAGCGCGGCCGACGACGCCGCCGTGGCCGACGCGCTCGAGGCCACCGACACCCTCGAGCTCGCCGAGCGCCCCGTCGACGAGCTGTCGGGCGGGCAGCGCCAGCGGGTGTGGATCGCGATGGCACTGGCCCAGCAGACCGACGTCCTGCTGCTCGACGAGCCGACGACGTTCCTCGACGTCAGCCACCAGGTGGAGGTGCTCGACCTGCTCACCGACCTCAACCGCACCCGCGGCACGACCATCGTGATGGTGCTGCACGACCTCAACCTCGCCGCGCGCTACGCCGACCACCTGGTCGCGCTGGCCGCCGGGCGCCTCCACGTCGCCGGCACCCCCCACGAGGTGCTCACCGAGGAGACCGTCGAGGCGCTCTTCGGCCTGCGCTCGCGGGTGGTCGTCGACCCCGTGTCCGGGCGGCCGCTGATGCTGCCGATCGGGCGCCACCACGTCACGGAGGCGTCCGGTGCCGCTCCCGTCGCGGAGCCCGCGCTGCCGTAGCGCCCGCACGCGCGACGCTCACAGGTACGGCGACCCTGCCCACTGGCCGTGCTCGGCGTGCCGGTCGGAGGCCAGCCGGCTGGCCAGCACGGCGGCCTGCGAGCGACGTTCCAGGCCCAGCTTGGCCAGCACGTTCGACACGTAGTTCTTCACGGTCTTCTCCGCCAGGAACATGCGGTCGCCGATCTGGCGGTTGGTGAGGCCCTCGGCGATCAGGTCGAGGATGCGGCGCTCCTGCGCGGTCAACGAGGCCAGCTCGGGAGGGACGTCCCGCGGGACCGGCGCCCGGGTGCGCACCCGCTCGACGAGCTCGGGGTCGATCAGCGAGCCGCCCTCGGCCAGGACCCGCACCGCCTCGAGCAGCTCGCGACCGTTGGCCTGCTTCAGCACGTAGCCGGCCGCCCCGGCGAGCACCGCGGAGAACAGCGCCTCCTCGTCGTCGTACGACGTCAGCATCAGGCAGGCGATGCTCGGGTCGAGGGCGTGCACGCGGCGGCACACCTCGACCCCCGTGCCGTCGGGCAGCCGCGAGTCGAGCACGGCGATGTCGGGACGCAGCGCCGGGATCTGCGCCATCGCGGCCACGGCGGTGTCGGCCTCGCCGACCACGTGGTAGTCCTCCACGTGCTCCAGCAGCTCGTGCAGCCCCCGCCGCACCAGCTCGTGGTCGTCGAGCAGGAAAATCGTCGTCGTCACGGTGCTCTCCCCCAGGCATCATCCGAGACGGGGCACGCTGCCCCGCCCGCATGGTCCACGGCCTGTCTTCGCGGGGCCAGGGACCAAGGTCCCGAGACAACTCCTTGACTTTCGGCGAGACTACTCCGCCAGGGGAGGTCATGGAGAGCTTCGAGGCGGCAGAGGTGCCGCACCTTGGTTTCGACTCGCTGCTGGCCCAGCTGGTGGAGCGGGCCGGCGAGCTGCGGGGCGCGCGCGACCGTCTCCAGTCCCTCCTGAGGGCCCACCACGGCCTGGTCCGCACCCTCGACCTGCCCACCGTGCAGGCCAGTGTCTGCACGTTCACCGCCGGTCTCGTCGACGCCTCCCACGTCGCCCTGGTGCTGTGGGACGAGGACGACGAGCTGCTCAGCGTGGTGCACCACGCCGTCGACGCCTGCGTCACCGGCTCCACCGGCGCGACCACGCGCACCGCCGACCTGCGCCGCCTCGTCGCCGCCACCCGCTCGTGGCAGCCCCCGCAGGACGTGGTCGCCCTGGTGGCCGACCACTGCTCGTGCGGCGACGACGCGCTGCACCGTCCCGTGGGTGAGCAGGTGCTGGTGCCGGTGCACGTCAGGGGGCAGCACCGCGCCACGCTCTGCGTCACCGCCCGGCGCGGTGCGGCGTTCGACGCCGACGACGAGGAGCTGATGTCCGCGCTCGCGGTGACCGCCGGCATCGCGATGACCAACGCCGTGCTCTACGACGACCTCGCCTACCGGGAGCGCTGGTCGTCGGTGCTGACCCACACCGCGCGGGACGTCGCCCTGCACGACACCGACGAGGTCACGCCGCTGCTCGCCACCGCCCTGGACCTGGCCGACGCGGTCGTCGTCGGCACCGCCGTGCTCGAGCCCGGCGGCGGCGCGCTGCGCTTCACCCACGCCACCGGGCTGGCCGCCCGGGAGACGGTGGGGCTGGTGGTGCCCGTCGCGGGCACGCTGGCCGGGCGCGCGGTCACCACCGGTGACACCGTGATCTCCGAGGCGATGCACGAGGGCGAGCCGTTCGGCTACCTGGGCATCGCGGACCTCGGCCACGCCGTCGCCATCCCCTTCGTCGTCGAGCGGCGCGACACGGGCGGGGTGCTGATGATGGTGCGGGGTCGCGGCGAGGGCGGCTTCCGTCGGCGGGACCGGGTGATGGCCGAGGCGTACGCCGCCCAGCTCGGGGTGCTGCGGGCGCAGTCGGCGGCCCGGGAGGCCCGGGAGCACCTGGGTGTCGTGGAGGACCGCCGCCGCATCGCGCGCGACCTCCACGACCACGTCGTCCAACGCCTCTTCGCGGTGGGGATGGGCCTGGAGGAGGTGGCGCTGCGCCTGGGACCGGGCCCGGTCGCGGAGCGGGTGAGCGAGATCGCGACGGAGGTGGACGAGGCGAGCGCCCAGATCAGACGCAGCGTGCTGTCGCTGGGTCACGCCGGGAGCACCACCTCGCTGCGGGACCGGATCACCGAGGTGGTGGCCTCGGCCACCGGGTTCGCCACGCCGCCGACCACGACCACCAGCGGGCCGATCGAGCAGGTGCGGGAGGCCAGCCTGTGCGACGACGCCGTGGCGGTGGTCCGCGAGGCCCTGTCGAACGCGGCGCGGCACGGCCGGGCCCGGACCGCGCACGTCGCGCTGGTCGTGCGCGACGGCCACCTGCACGTCGAGGTGGCCGACGACGGCCGGCCCGCGCCGGGGAACGACCGGCCCGTCGCCCGCACCACCACCAGCGGCCTGGCGAACCTGGCCGAGCGGGGCCGCCGCCGCGGTGGCGGCATGGACGTCTCCCGCCCCGACGAGGGCTCCGGCGTCGTCGTGCACTGGCACGTGCCCCTGTGAGGCGGCGCGGCGGGAGGGACGGCTGGTGCGTTCGGGGCGTTCGGGGCGGTCGGGGCGGTCGGGGCGGTCGGGGCGGTCGGGACCTATGACCCTGTGAGCCCGCTGTTCTGCTTCCTAGGCTCCGATCAGCTCGCGGTACCTGGGGAACGGCCCGGTCACCGGGGTCGAACCCCGGGGGGTCTCATGTCCGTGCAGGTACTGGCGCGCAGCGGTTACCGCGTGCTCATCGTCGAGAACCACGTCCTCTTCGCCGAGTCCCTCGAGCTCGCCCTCGGCGTCGAGGGGTACGACGCCCGCCGCACCCGCCTCGACGACGTGGCGCGGGCGCCGGGACAGATGACGGCGGTCCTGGCCCGCCAGCAGCCGCGGCTGGTCCTGGTCGGTCTCGACGCCGGCCCGCTCGGCAGCGCCGCGCGCGTGGTGCGCTCCGTCGCGGCCGGCGGCACCAGCGTGGTCGTGGTGACGTCGTCGACCGATCGGGCCCGGTGGGGGGAGTGCCTGCGCCTCGGCGCCCGCCAGGTCGTCTCGCGGACCCGCCCCCTCAACGAGCTGCTGTCGGTGGTGCGCCGGTTGCACCAGGGGCTCCCCGTGCTGCAGGTCGACGAGCGCGAGGAGCTGCTGCGGCTCTGGCACGAGCGCCACGAGGACCACGACGACCTGCGTCGGCGCCTCGAGACGCTGACCAACCGCGAGCAGGAGGTCCTCCAGGGACTCATGCGCGGCGCCCTGGTGCGCGACATCGCCCGGGAGTCGGTGGTCTCGGAGGCCACCGTGCGCACCCAGGTGAAGTCGATCCTGGCCAAGCTCGGGGTGTCGTCGCAGCTCTCCGCGGTCGGCATCGCCCACCGCCTGGGCTGGTTCACCCCCGTCGGCTGACCCCGCCGGCTGACCCCGCCGGGCGGGCCGCTCAGCGGGCCGAGCCGGCCCGCCGGGCCAGCTCGTCGACGGCCATCCGCCGTACCTCGTGCACGCTGCTCGCGTAGCCGCTGGTGGCGGCCGGCGGCAGCGCGAGCCCGAGCAGCCGCTCGAGGTGGGCGGTCGGCGTGCGCGCGAGCAGCCCGGCGACCCCGTCGGGGGACGTGGCCGGGTGGATCGCCAGCACCAGCAACCGGGCGAGCGCCGGGTCGCGGCGGGCCGCACCTGGGCGGATCATGACCGCGCTCCCCTCGTCGGGCCCGTCGTGCTACGTCAGGCCGACGGGGACCCTGGCAGACCGGGGAGATCAGGTGGCCGGGCCGTGGGGGGCGGCGACCACACACCTGGCCCCCGTCGACCCCCCGATCACAGCGGGTGCGGGGCCGTCCCGTCCAGGGTCGAAGGTCCCGGGCTCAGAGCCCGACCTGGTCCTTGACCCGCTCGGCGACCTGGTAGTGCTGCGCCGCCCAGATCGCGACGCCGGCGAGGACCAGCCCGCCGACGGTGATGACCGTCGAGCTCACCGGGTGGCGCCGGGCGTGGGCCCAGGTCGCCCGGGCCTTCTCCTTGAAGGTGTCGAAGAACCGCTGCGCC
Organism: Nocardioides sp. FY1077; assembly: GCF_058681775.1. Classification (NCBI taxonomy): domain Bacteria; kingdom Bacillati; phylum Actinomycetota; class Actinomycetes; order Propionibacteriales; family Nocardioidaceae; genus Nocardioides; species Nocardioides sp. FY1077. The sequence goes on from NZ_JBZWDB010000003.1 coordinate 897,584, forward strand.
CAGCTGAACTCCGAGGACCACACCCACAGCCCCAGCAGGACCGGCGGGATGGTGAGCGGCCCGGGCAGCACCGACAGCGCGACGCCCAGGGCCACGCAGAGCAGCCCGACGACGAAGACCCCCACCCGCCACGCCTGGTGCAGCGCCGGGTTGGCGCGGATGCGGTGGCGCCAGCTGCCGTGCTCGACCGCGGTCGAGGCGCCCAGCCCGTCGGCGCAGTCGGGGCAGGCGAGGTCGTGCTGGGCGGCGTCGGTGGTCATCTCCGGATCGGTACCCCGCGCCGGACCCGGCACGCCCTCCCCCCACCCGGCCGGGCGGGCGGCGGGCGGGCGGGCGGGCGGGCGGGCGGTGCCGTACCGGGCCTCGCGTTGGGTGCGTCGGGGAGGATGGGCCCATGGCCGACCTCCCGCGCAAGGCAGCAGCCCGCACCGCCCGCCTCGCCGCGCTCCCGCTGGGGTACGCCGGGCGCAGCGCGCTGGGCTTCGGCAAGCGGATGGGCGGCCGGCCGGCCGAGTCGGTGATGAACGACATCCAGCAGAAGACCGCCGAGCAGGTGTTCCGCACGTTGGGGGAGCTCAAGGGCGGGGCGATGAAGTTCGGCCAGGCGCTGTCGGTGCTGGAGGCCGCGCTGCCCGAGGAGATGGCCGGGCCCTACCGTGCCGAGCTCACCAAGCTGCAGGACTCCGCTCCCCCGATGCCGACCCAGACCGTGCGCGACACCCTGGCCCGCGACCTCGGCCCGACCTGGCGCGAGCAGCTGGTGTGGCTCGACGGCGGCCCGACCGCGGCGGCGTCCATCGGCCAGGTGCACAAGGGCCGCTGGCACGACGGGCGCGACGTCGCGGTGAAGGTGCAGTACCCCGGTGCCGGCGACGCGCTGCGCTCCGACCTGCGCCAGCTGTCCCGCCTGGCCCGCACGATCGGGCCGATGGTGCCCGGGCTCGACGTGAAGCCGCTGATCGAGGAGATGCAGGCCCGCACCGAGGAGGAGCTCGACTACCACCTCGAGGCCGAGGCGCAGCGCCGCTTCGCCGCCGCCTTCCGCGACGACCCCGACATCGTCGTGCCCGACGTCGTCGCCGCGGGCGAGACCAGCCTGGTCACCGAGTGGATGGAGTCGACCTCGTCGCTGGCCAAGGTCATCGCGGAGGGCACGCAGGCCGAGCGCGACCACTACGGCGAGCTGTTCGTGCGCTTCCTGGTCGCCGGCCCCGCCCGCACCGGCATGCTCCACGCCGACCCGCACCCCGGCAACTTCCGCGTCCTGCCCCACGCCGACGGCGAGCCCGGCGGCATGGGCGTGCTCGACTTCGGCGCCGTGGCCCGCCTGCCCGAGGGTCGGCTGCCCGCGGCCACCGGCCGGCTGATGCGGGTGGCGGCCACCGGCGACGCCGACGCCCTGATGGCCGGGCTGCGCACCGAGGGCTTCGTGCGCGACAAGGTCACCCTCGACCCGCAGCAGCTGCTCGACTACCTCTCGCCGTTCGTGGAGCCCACCGAGGTCGAGCGGTTCCGGTTCACCCGGGCGTGGATGCAGCAGCAGTTCCAGCGCATCAACAACCCCCGCGACCCGTCGTTCACGGTGGCGATCAAGATCAACCTGCCCCCCTCCTACCTGCTGATCCACCGCACCTGGCTGGGCGCCATCGGCATCCTCAGCCAGCTCGAGGCCGAGGTGCCGTTCCGCGAGATCCTCACCGAGTCGCTGCCCGGCTTCGCCGAGGGGACCTGACCCCGCACGTCCGCGTCTGGTTGGCTGCAGGCATGCAGCGACGCACGCTCGGGAGCCTGGTCGGAGCCGTCGGAGGGGCGACGTTCGTCGTCGTGAACGCCGGCGACCTGCCCGGCTCGCTCGTCCTGCGGGTGGCGGCCGTCGCGCTCGTCGTGGCGACCCTCGTCGCCGGCCTGCGGCCCTCCGCCGACGTGCCACCGCCGTCGCGCGCGGCCGTGCGCACCTACGGCTGGTGCGTGACCCTCATGGTGGTCGCGATCGTCGTCGGGGCCCGACTGCTCGCCGTCCTCGACCGGCCCCGCCTCGTGCTGCCGTGGGTGGTGGTCGTCGTGGGTCTGCACTTCTGGCCCTTCGCCCGCGCCTTCGCCGCCCCGCTCTTCGCCCGGTTGGCCGCCGCGCTGGTGGTCGTCGGGCTGGCCGGCGCCGTCGCCGTGCTCGCCGGCCTCCCCCACGCGCCCGCCTGGACCGGCGTCACCGCCGGCTTCGTCCTCCTGGCGTCCTCCCTCACCGGCGAGCTCGCCGCCCCCCGCCCCTCTCCCTCCCCGACCGGCTAGAGCCGCGCGGTCCTCGCCGGTCGATCAGGGCACGGTTCGTCGGTCGGCAGGGCGCGCAGCGCCCGTGTCGAAACCCCGCAGCCTCGCGAGGATCCGCCCGACCCTTCGCTGGTCGAGTGCCGAGGAGCGCCAGCGACGAGGCGTACCGAGACCACCGCGCCCCTCGCTAGTCGAGTGCCGAGGAGCCCTTCGAGACGCTCGCTGCGCTCGCTCCTCAGGAACCACGCCAGCGACGAGGGGTATCGAGACCCCCAGGCCCCTCGCTGGTCGAGTGCCGAGGAGCGCCAGCGACGAGGTGTATCGAGACCCCCGCGGCCCTCGCTGGTCGAGTGCCGAGGAGCGCCAGCGACGAGGTGTATCGAGACCCCCGCGGCCCTCGCTGGTCGAGTGCCGAGGAGCCCTTCGAGACGCTCGCTGCGCTCGCTCCTCAGGAACCACGCCAGCGACGAGGTGTATCGAGACCCCTAGGCCCCTCGCTGGTCGAGTGCCGAGGAGCCCTTCGAGACGCTCGCTGCGCTCGCTCCTCAGGAACCACGCCAGCGACGAGGTGTATCGAGACCCCGCAACCAGGGCGATCGACCGGTGGAGAACCACTGCACTCGAACACTTGTTCGAGTAGAATGAGGGCATGCCCAGCCCCCTCTTTCGCCGTCAGGACGCGTCGACCGACGTGCTCCTGACCGAGGTGTGCGCGCACCGGGAAGCGGCAGATGCCGCCGAGGCGGCGCAGCTGGTGGCAACGGTGAAGTGGGCGGCAGCCAACGAGCTGCAGCCGTACGACGACGTGCTCGAGGACGCAGCGACCGTGCCGGGCACCGACCGCCAGCTGGCGGTCGCCGGAGACGGAGCGCCGCTGGTCTCGGAGTTCGCGGTGGTGGAGCTCGCCGCCGTCTTGGGGGATGAGCAGCGATGCCGGGATGCGGTACATCGGCCACGCCCTGGAGATCGCCCACCGTCTGCCCCGCCTGTGGTCGCGGGTGACCGCGGGTGACGTGCAGGTGTGGCGGGCCCGAAAGGTGGCCGATCAGACGCTCGCGCTGAGCCCGGACGCGGCGGCGTTCGTGGACCGTCACGTCGCACCGGTGGCCTCGAAGATCGGGTTCCGGGCGCTGGACCGGTTGGTCGACGAGGCGATCGTCCGTCACGACCCCGACCAGGCTCGGGTGCGGGCCGCGAAGGCGGCCGACGACCGTTGCTTCGACATCGACACCTCGCAGGTGTCGGTGTTCGGCACCATGCACGTGCAGGGCGAGCTCGACCTCGCCGACGCCCTCGACCTGGACGCCGCCGTGACGAACTGCGCCGCGCAGCTGGCCGACCTGGGATGTCAGGAGTCCCTCGACGCCCGCCGCGCGATGGCGGTCGGGGAGATCGCCCGCGCCCAGACCGCCCTCGACCTGACCCGCGACGACACCGAGGCCGAGCCCACGCCACGCCGACGCCCCGCCCGGCAGGTCGTGCTGCACGTCCACCTCAGTGCGGCCGCCCTTGACGACGACTCCGACCTGCACCTGGCCCGGGTCGAGAGGACCCGCAGCTTCGTGACCGCCGACCAGGTCAAGACCTGGTGCGCCACCAGCGCCACCGTAGTGACCGTCCGCCCGGTCCTCGACCTCGCCGAGCAGCTGCACACCGACGCCTACGAGGTCCCCGACCGACTCCGCGAGCAGGTCGTGCAGCGCGACGGCACCTGCCGCTTCCCCCACTGCACCCGCCCAGCCCGGTCATCCGACGTCGACCACATCACCCCCTACCGGGCACTGTCCGACGGCGGCCCACCCGGCCAGACGTCCACTGCCAACTCGGCGTGCCTGTGCAGACGCCACCACCGGGCCAAGACCCACGACGGCTGGACCTACACCCGCACCGCCGCGTCGACGTATGAATGGACGAGTCCTCACGGGCACCGGTACGCCGTCGACCCGACCGGCACCACCCACCTCACCTGACCGACACCTCTGTCGTTCGGTGGTCGGCAGGGCGCGCTAGCGCCCGTGTCGAAACCCCCGCAGCATGCGCTGGAACGTGCCCTGCGCCAGTCCCGGCGGACGGTTGCTTGCGGCGGTCTCGATACACCTCGTCGCTGGCGCTCCTCGGCACTCGACCACCGAGAGCGCGCCCGTCCGGCCCGGTCCCCTCCGTTGGTTGGGGAGGGCGCGCAGCGCCGGCTCTCCCGTCGGTTGAGCAGGGCGCGCTGGCGCCCGTGTCGAAACCCCCGCAGCCCGGCGCTGGAATCTGCCGCTGTGGAGTCCCAGCGGACAGTTGTGTGGTCTCGATACACCTCGTCGCTGGCGCTCCTCGGCACTCGACCACCGAGGCGGGCGACGGTTCGTTGATCGAGCAGGGCGCGCTAGCGCCCGTGTCGAAATCCCCGGAGCTGGCCCTGGCGGTCCTCGGCACTCGACCACCGAGGCCGCTTGAAGGCGAAAGCCCCTCAGAGGGCCAGGTGCATGACGTGCAGCCCGACCAGGCCGTGGGTGCGGGAGTCGAAGGCGTCGGGGACCGTGCCGACGATGACGAAGCCCAGCGAGCGCCAGAGCGCGACGGCCACGGTGTTGGTCTCGACGACGGCGTTGAACTGGATGGCGCGGTAGCCCTGCTCGCGGTGCCACGCGACGACGTGCTCGCCGAGGCGGCGTCCGACGCCGCGGCCGCGCGCGGCGGGCGACACCATGAACGACGCCGTGCCGACGTGCGCGCCCCGGCCGGGCCGGTTCGGGCCCATCTTGGCGCTGCCCAGCACCTCGCCGTCCTCCTCGAGCACGACGGTGGCCCCTGGCGGCCCGGTCATCCACCAGCCGCGGCCCGTCTCGAGCGTCAGGTCGTCGGGGAAGGCGTAGGTCTCCCCCGCCCGCACGGTCTCGTCGAAGAACGGCCAGATGCGCGGCCAGTCGTCGTCGGTGGCCGGCCGGACCGCCGGGTCGACGGGTCGCGGCTCAGTCACGCGGCGCCCGCACCGTGACGCAGTACGCCGACCCGGCGGGGTCGCGCAGCACCGTCCACTCCTCGCCCTCGTGCACGACCGTGGCCCCGAGGGCGACGTGGCGGCGCACCTCGGCGGGCCGGTCGTCGGTGGCGACGTCGAGGTGTGCCCCCACCTCGGGGGCGTCGTCGGCGAGGCGCTGCAGCAGCACGCGCACGGTCTGGTCGGCGGGGCGCACCAGGTTCGCGAAGCCCGAGGTGTCGGAGCGGTCCGCCAGCTCCCAGCCGGTGAGCGCCGACCAGAACGCCGTCTCGGCGTCCCACAGCCGCGGCGGCACGTCGAGGCAGATCTGGTCGACCAGCGAGCGGTGGCCGCCGGGCCAGGCGACCGGTCGCGTCGGTACGCCCCCGGGATGGCCCACGAAGCAGAACGTGAAGCCGCCGGGCGAGGCGAGCACGACGTAGCCGTGGTGGCTGCGGTGGGCGACCTGCGCGCCGAGGTCGGCGGCGGCCGTCGCGGCCGCGGCGATGTCGGGCACGTGCAGGTCGAGGTGGAGGGTGCTGCCGCCCTCGCGGCGCCGCTGCACCCGCAGGTGGTCGGCACCGTCGCGCGGCACCAGCGTCGCGAACTCCTCGTCCTCCCCCCGCGGCGAGGACACCCGGGAGCCCGAGACCGCCGCCCAGAACTGCACGCCGCGCTCGAAGTCGCCGCCCGCGAGGTCGAGGAAGACGCTCAGCCAGCCGGGGTGGGTGGCGGTGCTCATGCGACCGGGGCGCAGTCGTGGCCGCACGCCGAGCCGTCGGCCGGCACCGCTGCCGCGGCCACCGCCGGCGCGGGCGGCCCGTCGGCGTGCTCGGCGGGACGGTGCAGCACCGCCCCGGTCGGCACCACGCGCACGTCGTCGCCGGTGACCTCGGCCGCACCGTCCACGAGCAGCGTGTAGCCCCGCGCCTGGAGCGGTGGGTAGAGCACGGTGACCGAGGCGGACGCCGTGACGTTGGTCAGCGTGCCGCCGCCCGGGGCGCGCACCAGCAGCACACCGTCGACCAGCTCGGGCTCGACGGTCACCGCCTTCACCCCGGCACGCGTCGAGACGGTGAGCAGGTAGCCGGCGCCGAAGTCGCCGAGCGCGGCCGCCAGGTCGGTGGTGTCCACGGGGATGCTCATGGGGCGAGCCTAGGCCCGACGTCGACCCACCGCTCGCCGGTCACCACGGCCGTCAGCGCGCCCCCGCTCAGCTCGGCCAGCGTCGCGTGCAGGCGGGCCTCGTCGGCCGGCGCCACCCCCAGGCGCAGCACCACCGCCTCGGCCCACCGCGTGTCGAGCACGACCGCCCCACGGGCCCGCAGCTCGCCCTCCACCCGCCCGGCGTCGGCGTGCGGCACCTCGACCTCCAGCTCGTGCAGGAGCGCCCGTCGTACGACGTCGGCCTCGGCGAGGGCGGCGCGCACCGCGTCGCCGTACGCCCGCACCAGCCCGCCGGCGCCCAGCAGGGTGCCGCCGAACCAGCGGGTCACCACCGCGGCGACGTCGCCCAGCCCGGCACCCCGCAGCACCTCCAGCATCGGCGCCCCGGCCGTGCCGCCCGGCTCACCGTCGTCGGAGGAGCGCTCCAGCGGCTGCGGCGGCCCACCCACGACCCACGCCGAGCAGTGGTGCCCGGCGTCGGGGTGGTCGCGGCGGGCGGCATCGACCAGCGCCCGTGCCTCGGCCTCATCGCCGACGCGGGCCACCACGCAGCGGAACCGGGAGCGCCGCACCTCGGTCTCGGCCACCACCGCGCCGGTGAGCGTCAGGTAGCCCGTGCTCACCACAGGCCCACGAGCCCGCCACCGAGGCGCACGACGAACGCCGAGACCACCACGATGAAGAACACCCGCACGAACCCGGTGCCGCGCGACACCGCCGTGCGGGCTCCGACGTAGCCGCCCACGAGGTTGCAGGCACCCATCAGCAGCCCCACCTCCCACAGCACCGCGCCCTGCGGCACGAACACGCACAGCGCAGCGACGTTGGTGGCCCAGTTCGCCATCCGCGCCTTGGCCGAGGCGTCGAGGAACGCGTAGCCGAGCACCCCGACGAGGCCGAAGACGAAGAAGCTGCCGGTGCCGGGCCCGAGCACGCCGTCGTAGAACCCGACGACCAGCCCGATGCCCATCGCCGCCAGCGTGTGGTGGTGGCCCGCGAACCGCAGCGCGGTGACCTCGCCCAGGCGCGGACGCAGCACGACGTAGCCGCCCACCAGCACGAGCGCCACCAGCACGATCGGCTCGAACGCCTCCCGCGGCACCTGCGAGGCCAGCGCGGCGCCGCCCGCCGAGCCCACGAACGCCAGCAGCATCAGCGGCAGGAAGGTGCGGGGGTCGGGGCGCACCCGACGGAAGTACGTGATCGAGCTGACGGTGGTGCCGCAGACCGAGCCGAGCTTGTTGGTGGCCAGGACCTGCACCGGCGAGGCGCCCGGCAGCCCCAGCAGCAGCGCCGGCAGCTGGATCAGCCCGCCCCCGCCCACCACCGCGTCGACGAAACCCGCCGCGAGGGCCGCCAGCCCGAGCAGCAGGTACACCAGCGCGGTCGGGTCCTCCATCCCCGCGATCGTAGGGCCCGCCTGATAGGCAGTGGGCGTGAGGACCCCCCGCCCCGCCCCCCTGCTCCGCGTCGTCCCGGCCGCCCTGCTGTCCGGCGTCCTGACCGCCGCGCTGGCCGCGTGCGGCCAGGACCCGGCCCCCTCGTCGACCCCGTCGGCGTCCAGCCCGTCGACCCCGTCGCCGGACGCCGGGAGCCCGACGGCCGCGCCTGCCGCCGACCAGGAGGCGCTGGCCGCGATCGAGGCGTTGGAGCGCCGCTGGGACTCCCGGGTCGGCGTGCTGGCCGTCGACACCGCCACCGGCGAGACCCTGGCCCACCGCGCCGACGAGCGGTTCGCCTTCGCCTCCACGATCAAGGCGCTGGCGGTGGCGGTGCTCCTGGACCAGAACGACGACGCCGCGCTGGAGGAGGAGGTGGCGGTGGACGCCGCCGACCTCGTCGACCACTCCCCCGTCACCGAGCAGCACGTCGGGCGGGACATCAGCCTGCGCCGGGCCGCCGAGGCGGCACTGCGCGAGAGCGACAACACCGCGGCCAACCTGGTGCTCGACGCGGTCGGTGGGCCCGCCGGGCTGCGCCGGGCGCTGCGCGAGGTCGGCGACGAGGTGACCGACCCGCGCCGCCGCGAGCCGGCGCTCAACACGTTCAGCCCCGGCCGCAGCCGCGACACCACCACGCCCCGGGCGATGGCCGCCACCCTGCAGGCGTACGCCGTCGACGACGCCCTCGCGCCCGCCGACCGGCGGCTGCTGCTGCGCTGGATGTCGGGCAACGCCACCGGCGACACGCTCGTGCGCGCCGGGGTGCCGCAGGACTGGCAGGTGGCCGACAAGTCCGGCGGCGGCGCCGACCACGCCACCCGCAACGACGTCGCCGTGGTCACCCCGCCAGGTCGCGCGCCCCTGGTCGTGGTCGTGATGACCCGCAGCGACGACCCCGCGGCCGAGCACGACGACCGGCTGGTCGCGCAGGCCGCCGCCGTGGTGGCCGGGGCGCTGGCGTGAGCGCCCCGCGCCGGGTGGTGTCGCTGCTGCCGTCGGCCACCGAGATCCTCTTCGCCCTGGGCGCCGGCGAGCAGGTCGTCGGCGTCACCTTCGAGTGCGACCACCCCGCCGAGGCCCGCAGCCGCCGGGTCGTGTCGTCGACGGCGCTGCCGGAGGGCCTCGACCCCGCCGGGATCGACGCCCACGTCGCCGCCGCGGCCGCCCGCGGCGAGGACCTCTACCGCCTCGACGCGGGCGCGCTGGCCGACCTCGACCCCGACCTCGTGGTCACCCAGGACCTCTGCGCCGTCTGCGCCGTCGACGTCGCCAGCGTCGGCGCGGCCCTCGACCACCTCGGCTGCCGCGCCGACGTGGTCACCCTCGACCCCCGCACGCTGGCCGACGTGGTGGCCACCGTCGAGCAGCTGGGGCGGGCCACCGGCCGGCCCGCGGAGGCCGCCGAGCTCACCGCCCGGCTGCGCGCCCGCCTCGCCGGCCTCGCCGACCGGGCGGCGCTACGGCCCGCCGGGCGGCGTCCGCGGGTGGTGGTGCTGGAGTGGACCGACCCGCCGTACGCCCCCGGGCACTGGATCCCCGAGATGGTGGCGCTCGCCGGCGGCGACCCGGTGCTGGGCGCCGCCGGCCAGGTGTCGGTCCGCACGACCTGGGACGACGTCCGCGCGGCCCGCCCGGACGTCGTGGTGGTGGCCCCGTGCGGCTACGACCGCGCCGGGGCCCAGGCCCAGGCCGACCTGCTCGTCGACGCCGGCCTGCTGCCCGACGGGGTGGTGGTGCACGCCGTGGACGCCGACGCCCACTGGGCCCGGCCCGGGCCGCGTCTGCTCGACGGCGTCGAGGAGCTGGCCGCGGTGCTCGACGGGGTGGTCGACGGCACGGGGACCGGTGTCGGTGGCGCCGGGTAGGACTGGCCCCCTGCCACCGCACCGTCCCCGGGAGACCCCGTGACCGCGCCCGACCCCGCGCCCGACCCCGCGCCCGACCTGCCGACCCACACCCGCCGCGGCGAGTGCGTGGTGTGCTTCGTGGCGCGCATGGTCGACGAGCGCGGCTGCGACCACACCCGGCGCTGGGCGGCGCTGTTCCGCGAGCTGCGCTCGCCCACCGCCTCGAGCCTGGAGCGCCGTCTCGCCGACCTCGGTGGTGGCTGCGACTGCGAGGTCGGCGGTGGCGGCTACGTGCTGGCCCGCCACGTGCGGGTGCGCGACCTGCACACCGACGAGCTCGAGCTGCCCGACGAGCCTCCCGACTGCGCCGGCGTGCGGCTTACGTCGACGCGCCCGTGCACCAACTGGGTACGGGCCTCGCAGTGGCGGCGCGAGGGGGGGTGCGGCCTAGTCGCCCACCCACGACCCGCGGCCGCCGCCGAACAGCCCGCCGTAGCCGCCGGACCCGCCCGACCCGCCGGCGCCCCGGTCGCCGCGGCGGTCACCGAGGTAGGAGCCGACCACGGCAGCGCCGAGGTCGTCGAGCTCGGGGGCCACCACCCGTCCGCCGACTCGGCGCGCCATCTGGTCGATGAAGTGGGCCAGGCCGGGGTCCTCGCCGAGGCGGAAGAACGTGGTCTGCGCGCCCAGGCGCAGCGACCCGTCGAGCTCACGCACGGCGTGCGCCACCGTCAGCGGGTGCGGCGGGTAGCTGAAGAACACCTCGCCGTCGGCCTCGAGGTGGGAGGTCGGCTCGCCGTCGGTGACGATCAGCAGCACCGGCTGGGCGTTGGGGTGCTTGCGGAAGTGCCGGTTGGCCAGCAGCAGCGCGTGGTGCAGGTTGGTGCCCTTGTCCCACATCGCGTCGAGCGCGGTGAGCTCCTCGATGTCCATCACCCGCGCGCTGCGCCCGAAGCCGATGAGCTGCAGGTGGTCGCCGCGGAAGCGGCTGCGGATCAGCGTGTGCAGCGCCAGCGCGGTGCGCTTCATCGGCACCCACCGCCCGTCCATCGCCATCGAGAACGACGTGTCGACCAGCAGCGCCACCGCCGCCTGGGTGCGGGCCTCGGTCTCCTGCACCTCCACGTCGTCGATGCTCAGCCGCACCCCGTCGGCCGTCGACCCGCCCTCGGCCACGGTGCGCAGCACGGCGTTGGTGACCGTGCGGGTCACGTCCCACGGCTCGGTGTCGCCGAAGGCCCACTCGCGGGTGGCGCCGGAGCGCTCGCCGGAGGCACCGGCGCGGTCCATGTCGCGCTGGCCCTGGCGCCCCGACATCCGCGCTGCGACGTCGCGCAGCAGCGCCTTGCCGAGCTGCCGCATCGCCTTGGGGGTGAGCTTCAGCTGGCCGTCGGAGCCGCGCTGCAGGGTGCCGGAGTCGCGCAGCGCGCGCTCGAGCTCGGTGAGCGTGCGGGCGTCGACCGCGGCGGCGTCCCCGAGCTGCTTGGCCAGCAGGTCGAGGTCGAGGTCGTCCATCCGGGCGCCGCCGTAGGACTGCGCGAGCTGCTCGGCCAGCGCGTCGAGGTCGGCGAGGTCCTGGAACGCACCGGTCCCGTCGCCGAGGCCGAGGCCCTCCTGGCCGTCGAGCTGCTCCGAGCCGCCCCAGTCCTCGCCGGGTCGCAGCGCCTGCAGCGCGCCGTCGAGCTGGGCGAGCTGCTCGGTGAGCTCGGGCGAGCCGAACGCCTGCGCGGCCAGCGCGTCGAGCTCGTCGCGCTGCTCCTGGGTCATTGAGTTGCGCATCCGCTGGGCGGCGGCCGCGCGCTGGGCCAGGGAGTCGAGCAGCTCGTCGACGTCGCGCGGGCCCTCGGGGAAGAACTCGCCGTGGTCGGCCATGAACTCGGCGAAGTCCTCGTCGGTGTCGACCCCGCGGCGGTGCTTGTCGAGCAGCTCGTTGAGGTCGGCCAGCATCCGGGCCACCGCCGCCCGGTCGTCGTCGGTGGCGTTCTCCAGGGCCTGCTTCATGCCGGCGAAGCGCTGGTCGAGCAGCTCGCGCCCGAGCAGGTCCTTGATCGACTCGTAGGCCTCCCGCGCCTCGCGCGACTGCCAGTCGTACGACGCCAGCTCGCTCACCGCGGCGGCCGGGCTGGGCGGCAGGTTCTCCAGCTGCATCTCGCGGAACGCGCGGTCGGCGTCGTCCATCGTGACGTCGCGGGCCAGCTGGCCGCGCTCGGCGAGCACGGCGCGGTCGAGCAGCTCGCGCACCTCCTGCATGGTGCCGTCGAGGGAGTGGCGCGAGAGCAGGTCGCGGCGCTTCTCCGCCACCTGGCGCGCGAGGTCGTCGAGACCCTGCTGGTCCTGCCCGCCGCGGCGCAGGAACTCGCGCATCGCGCGCTCCGGGGAGTAACCGGCCATCACGTCCTCGCCGATGGCGTCGAGGGCCTCGGCGAGGTCGACGGGCGGCGCGAGCGGGTCGGGGCCGCCGTCGTAGCGGGCGTAGCGCGACGCCCGCCGCTGGGTCCACCGGTCAGCCATAGACGGTCTCCCCGCCGCCGGACTCCTTGCTCACCTTGCGGGCGAGGTAGAGCCCCTCGAGGGCCAGCTCGATCGCGCCGGCCCGCTGGCCGTCGGTGGTGGCGTCGAGCCGGGCGCAGATGTCGTCGTAGAGCTCCGACTCCCCCAGCGACGGCAGGCCGGTGAGGAAGTCGCGCGCGGTGACCTGCTCGCCGGTGGTCACCATCACGCCGCGCTCGAGGGCGTCGACGAGCACGGTGAGGTCGAGACCGCGGAAGTGCGCCCGCACGGTCTCGGCGGTGGCGGTGCGCAGCAGGTGGGTGAGGACCTCGTCCTCGCGGCCCTCCTCGCCCGACTCGAACTCGATCTTGCCGCCGAGCACGTCGACGGCGGTCTCCAGGTCGACCGGGCGGGCGACGGCGTCGTCCTCGCCCTGCGACACCGCGCGGTGGATGGCCGCGGCGGCGATGGTCTCGGCGCCGGCGATGGCGAAGCGGGCCGAGACGCCGGAGCGCTGGTCCACCGAGGTGGAGCCGCGCAGGTGGCGGGTGAAACGGGCCAGGATCTCGACCAGGTGGTCGGGCACCTCGGCCACCAGCTCGGCCTCCTGGCGGATCACCGCCACCTCGTCGACCAGCTCGGTCGGGTAGTGGGTGCGGATCTCGGCGCCGAAGCGGTCCTTGAGCGGGGTGATGATGCGCCCGCGGTTGGTGTAGTCCTCGGGGTTGGCGCTGGCCACGACGAGGGTGTCGAGCGGCAGGCGCAGCACGTAGCCGCGGATCTGGATGTCGCGCTCCTCCATCACGTTGAGCATCGCGACCTGGATGCGCTCGGCGAGGTCGGGCAGCTCGTTGATGGCCACGATGCCGCGGTGGCTGCGCGGGATGAGCCCGAAGTGGATGGTCTCGGGGTCGCCCAGCGAGCGGCCCTCGGCGACCTTCATCGGGTCGACGTCGCCGATCAGGTCGGCGACGCTGGTGTCGGGGGTGGCCAGCTTCTCGGCGTACCGCTCGTCGCGGTGGCGCCAGGCGATGGGCAGGTCGTCGCCGAGCTCGGCGGCCCGGCGCCGCGAGCCCACGGTGATCGGCTCGAAGGGGTGCTCGCCGAGCTCGGAGCCAGCGATGACCGGTGTCCACTCGTCGAGCAGGCCCACCATGGTGCGCAGCAGGCGGGTCTTGCCCTGGCCCCGCTCGCCGAGCAGGACGATGTCGTGGCCGGCGATCAGCGCCCGCTCGAGCTGGGGGATCACGGTCGACTCGAAGCCGTGCAGGCCCGGCCACGGGTCGCGGCCCTCGCGGAGGGCTGCGAGGAGGTTGTCGCGGATCTCGGCGCGCAGGGTGCGGTGCTCGTGGCCCGAGGCCCGGAGCTCGCCGACGGTGGTGGAGGTGGGTGCAGACGTCACGTCGCCACGCTACTGACGAGCCGCAACCGGTCGGGGCCGCTAGCCTGCCCGGGTGACCACGGCCCTGGTGATCCTCGTCGGGGCCCTCGCGGTCGCGGTCGGCGTGCTCGCCGTGCTCCTGGCCCGGGCCCGCCGCGCGAGGGACGACGCCCGTGCCCGGGTGGCGGTGCTCGAGGCCGACCTCGCGGCCGCCCTGCGCCCCCGGCCGGCCGCCAGCCCCGCCGAGCGCGCCGTGCGCCGCGTCGTCCGCACGACCACCCGGCTGCGCGAGCAGGGCGTCGCCGGGCTGCTCCAGTCGTCGTTGGAGGACCTGACGACCTGGGCCACCGAGCAGCGGCAGAGCATCGCCAGCATGGCCGACGCCGAGGGCCGGGTCACGCTGTTCTTCTCCGACATCGAGGGCTCCACGCGGCTCAACGAGCGCCTCGGCGACGCCACCTGGGTGCGCGTGCTCGCCGCCCACGACACCGTGCTGCGCGACCAGGTCGCGCGCTACCGGGGCCAGGTCGTCAAGACCGCCGGCGACGGCTTCATGGTCGCCTTCCGCGACCCCGAGGCGGCCTGCCGGGCCGCGGTGCGCGTGCAGCGCGAGCTGGGGCGCTCGCTCGACCCACGGCTGCGCCTGGTGGCGCCGGTGCGGGTGCGCATCGGGGTGCACACCGGCGTGGTCGTGGCCCGCGACGGCGACTACTTCGGCCGCAACGTCGCGCTGGCCGCCCGCATCGCCGACACCGCCGAGGGCGGGGAGGTGCTGGCCAGCGGCGCCGTGCGGGCCGCCCTCGACGACGACGCCGCCGTGCGCCTCGTCGCGGCGGGCGAGGCGGAGCTCAAGGGCCTGCCCGGACCCCACGCCCTCTGGCGGGTGCTCGCCCGCACGGACGCCGGATGAGCCCGGCCCCGCTGCGCTCGCCGTGCCCCTGCGGCAGCGGCACGCCGTACGACGCCTGCTGCGGCCGCCTGCACCGCGGGGCGGAGCGCGCCGCGACCGCGCTGGAGCTGATGCGGGCGCGCTACTCCGCCTTCGCGGTGGGCGACGCCGACTACCTCTTCCGCACCTGGCACCCCCGCACGCGCCCCGACGACGTCACCCCCGACCCCGCCACCCGGTGGACGCGCCTCGACGTGGTCGGCCACGGCGACGACTGGGTGGAGTTCGTGGCCCACCACGAGCGGGGCGGACGCGCCGGCACGCAGCACGAGCGCAGCCGCTTCACCCGGCGGGCCGGGCGCTGGGTCTACGTCGACGGCACGCCCGGGCCCTGACCCCGCTCATCCGTCACCGCGAGCACGTCGGCGAGCACGTCGTCCCACTCGGCCGGACCCACCTCGTCACCACGACGCGACCCGATCGCCCGCAGCAGCGCGGCCCGCAGCAGCGCCTGGCCGTCCGCCCCGTCGATACGGCGCGCGAGGCGACGTCGGTCGCCGCCGGGCCACGCGGCGAGGTCGACCTCGGCCACGGCCTCGGCCCAGCGCGGCGCCCGCCAGGCCGGCACGACGTCGAGCACCACCGGCGCACCCGCGGGGTCGACAAGCACGCTGCCGGCGAGGTCGACGTGCACCAGCTGGTCGGCGCCCGGCGCGGACCCGTCGAGGAGGGCGGCGGCGCGGGCGAGCAGGTCACGGCGTGCGGGCGCGAGGGTCCCGACGGCGGCGTCGAGCGCCGCCCGCGGACCGTGCACCAGGCGCTCCGCGGCGGCCCAGCGGCCCCCGCGCCCGGTCACCGCCGGGGGCGCCTGCGCGACCTCCGCGGCCAGCCGTGCGTGCAGCAGCCGGCCCGCGGCCAGCGTGAGCGCCGGGTGGGTGACGACAGCGCTGCCCGGCTCCCAGCGGCAAGCGGCCCAGCCGTCGACCACCCACGACCCGTCGCGGGCCGGCACCGGCACGGCCAGGCGCAGGTCGTGGGGCTCCCGGTCGGGACGCTCGTCGAGGCGTACGGCGAGGCGCGCCACCAGCGGGCTCAGCCATGCCTGCACCTCGGGGTCGCGGCCCGGCGCCAGCACCAGGTCGCCCGCGACGACCCGGGAGCGCCCGCCCGGCAGCGGCTCGACGGCGTCGGGCACGGCGAACAGGTCGAGCACCTCGGCCGGGGGTGGGGTGGGCACCGCACGGAGGCTAGCGGGCGGGCGCCGGGCAGGATGGGCCGGTGACCGCCGTGAGCCTGCGTCCCCGCGACGCCGCCGACCTGCCGCGCCTGGCCGAGGTGCTCGCCGCCCAGCAGCCGACCTCGCGCTACCCGATGCGCTGGCCGCTGCCGTTCCCCGTGGAGCGGTTCGTCGTGCGCGCCGGTGAGCGCACGGCCTGGGTGGCCGAGCGCGACGGGGTGGTCGTGGGCCACGTCGCGGTCACCGAGGTGCCCGACGACCTGGCGGCGGCCTTCGGCGCGGTCGACCGGCCCGCGGCCATGGTGGCGGTGCTCTTCGCCGACGTCTCCGAGCAGGGACGCGGCACCGGCGGGCTGCTGCTCGACACCGCCGTCGACGCGATCCGCGCCGCCGGCGACCGGCCCGTGCTCGACGTCGCCCCCGCGCACGCGAGGGCGCTCGCGGTCTACCGGCGCCGTGGCTGGCGCGAGGTGGGCGCCACCCGGCCGGCCTGGCTGCCGGCCGGGGAGCCCCCGCTGCTGCTCATGGAGCTGCCGGACGTCGGCTAGGCGACGAAGCCCTCCTCGCGCAGCCACTCCTCGGCCACGTCGGCGGCCTCGCGACCCTCCACGTCGACCTGCGCGTTGAGCTCGAGCAGGACCTCGTCGGTGAGCGCCTCGGCCACCGGCTCGACCAGCTCGGCCACCTCCGGGTGGTCCTTCAGCAGCTGCTCCCCCGCGACCAGCGAGATGTTGTAGTTCGGGAAATACGACCGGTCGTCCTCGAGCACGGTGAGGTCGAGGGCCAGGATGCGCCCGTCGGTGGTGAACACCTCGCCGAAGCTGCAGTCGCCCTCCGACGTCGCCTCGTAGATGGCGCCGGTCTGGTAGAGCCCGATGTTGTCGTCGGGGGTGCCCTGGGCCTCGCCGCGCGGGACGTCGTAGGTCTTGAGCATGCCCGGCAGCCCGTCGGGCCGGTTCTCGAACTCCGACTCGACGCAGAACGTGCGGTCCTCGACCGGGACGTCCTGGATCTCGGAGAGCTTGGTGATGCCCAGCCGCTCGGCGGTCTCGGGGTTCATCGCGAACCCGTAGGTGTTGTTGGCCGGGGTCGGCGGCAGCCACACCAGGCCGTTCTCCTCCAGGTCGAGCTCGCGCACCGCCTCGTACTGCTCCTCGGTGCCCTTCACGGGCTTGTCCTGGCCCAGGTAGCTGATCCAGCCGGTGCCGGTGTACTCCCACATGACGTCGATGTCGCCCTGGATCTGCGCCTGGCGCGCGGAGTTGCTGCCCGGGATGTTGGTGAGGTCGGTGACCTCGGCCCCGGCGGCCTTGAACAGGATCAGCGTGATCTTGCCGAGCAGGATGTTCTCGGTGAAGTTCTTCGAGCCCACCGCGATCTCGGTGCCCTCCAGCGACACGTCGGCCAGCGGTCCGTCGAGCGTGGCGTCGGGCACGTAGCCACCGGCGGTGCCGAGACCGCAGCCGGCGGGCACGGCGAGCGCGGCGACGGCGAGGCCCGCGGCGAGCAGGCGGGCGGGACGACGGGTCGGACGGGTTCGGGTGCGGGACACCTCAGACCCCCTTCGGTCGGGCGACGAACTCGAGGACCCGGCCCAGCCACTCCACGAGGAGGGCGAGCAGGGCGACGAGCAGGGCACCGGAGACGATCAGCGAGGTGCGGAACAGGTTGGTGCCGGAGACGATCATCGCGCCGAGCCCGCCGGCGTTGATGAACGTCGCGAGCGCCGCGGTGCCGACGATGAGCACCAGCGCGGTGCGCACCCCCGACATGATCACCGGCAGCGCCAGCGGCAGCTCGATGCGCAGCAGCACCGAGCGTGAGGTCATGCCGATGCCTCGACCGGCCTCGACCAGGGTCGGGTCGACCCCCTGGAGGCCGACGATGGTGTTGCGCAGCACCGGCAGCAGGCCGTACACCACCAGCGCGACGACGGCGGTGAAGAAGCCGAAGCCGAGCCACAGGGCGAGCAGCACGACCAGGCCCACGGCGGGCGCGGCCTGACCGGCGTTGGCGAAGCCCACGACCACCGGGGAGGCCGCCCGGAGCCGGCCGCGGGTCAGCGCGACGCCGAGCGGTACCGCGATCGCCACGACGAGGGCGCCGGCCACCGCGGTGAGCTTGACGTGCTCGACCAGCAGGGAGCGCACGGTGGCCCACGCCAGCTGGCTCTGCTCGACCGAGTCGAGGTCGGCGGTCTGGCGCCAGACGACCCACGCGCCGAAGACCAGCGCGACCAGAACCGGCGGGACCACCAGCAGGATGAGTGTCTCGCTGTCGAGGCGACGCCCGCCGCGGCGGACGGTGGGCTCGGGGTCGGCCACCGGGCCCGGCGTGGGCCCGGCACCGACCGACGGGGGCTGCGCGCCGGCGACCTGCGCGCCCGAGGGGCGGGTGTCGGTCATCGACCCGCCACCGGCTGCGCGGCCACCTGGTCGGCGGCCTTGTCCTCGAGCATCCGCATGTGGTCGGTGACGGTGTCGAAGGTGACGATGCCGACGTAGCGGTCGCGGTCACCGGTGACCACGGCGCCGCCGTGGCTGCTGGTGAGCATGGTGTCGAGGGCGTCGTTGAGGGTGGCCCGCTGGTCGATGGTGACCAGGTCCTCGGTCGGCTCGACGATGGTGTCGCCCTTGAGCTGGCGCAGCCACGGCCAGCCGCGGGGGCGGTCGCGGTCGTCGAGCACGATCACCGAGCGCTCGCCGGCCTGCCCGGCGCGGCGCACCACCTCGGCGGTGGGCTCGCCGATCCGCGCGGTCACCACCTGGCGCAGCTCGACCTCGTTGACCCGGGCCAGGCTCAGCTGCTTGAGCGTGGAGCCGGAGCCCACGAAGTCGCTGACGAAGTCGTCGGCGGGCGAGGCGAGCACGACCTCCGGGGCGTCGTACTGGGCGATGTGGCCGCCCTCGCGCAGGATCACGATGCGGTCGCCCAGCTTGATGGCCTCGTCGATGTCGTGGGTGACGCAGACGATGGTCTTGCGCAGCTCGCGCTGGATCGAGAGCAGCTCGTCCTGGAGCCGCTGGCGGGTGATCGGGTCGACGGCGCCGAACGGCTCGTCCATCAGGATCACCGGCGGGTCGGCGGCCAGGCCGCGGGCCACGCCGACGCGCTGCTGCTGGCCACCGGAGAGCTCGCGCGGGTAGCGGTCGCGGTACTTGGCGGGGTCGAGCCCGACGAGGTCGAGCAGCTCCTGCACCCGCTCGGCGATGCGGCTGCGGTCCCAGCCGAGCAGCTTGGGCACGACGGCGATGTTCTTCTCCACCGTCATGTGGGGGAAGAGGCTGCCGCCCTGGATGACGTAGCCGACCTTGCGGCGCAGCTGGTCGGCGCTGCTCTGGCGCACGTCCTCGCCGTCGATGAGGATCGTGCCCGACGTGGGCTCGATCAGCCGGTTGATCATCTTCAGCGACGTGGTCTTGCCGCAGCCCGAGGGACCGACGAACATCACGATCTCGCCGGCGGGGATGGTCAGCGACAGCGACTCCACGGCCGGCGTCTTCTGGCCGGGGTACTGCTTGACCACGTCGACGAGGCGGATCTCCGCACCGCTGATCGTGGTCGTGCCGCCGTCGGCGTGCTGGGGGCTCCTGCTGGTCTCGGTGCTCATGTCAGGCCCGGATTCCCTTCGAGATGGTGAGCCGCCCCAGGAGGAGCAGCAGGAGGTCGGCCACGATCGCGACCAGGATGATGCCGATGGTGCCGACCAGGGCGTAGTTGGTCGCGTTGGCACCGCCGGTCTGCGCGAGGCCGGTGAAGATGTAGGTGCCGAGGCCGGGCCCGAGGATGAACGCCGCGATCGCGGCGATGCCCATCGACATCTGGGTCGAGGTGCGCACCCCGGCGTGGATGACCGGCCAGGCCAGCGGCAGGCGCACCCGCCACAGCACGCCCAGCGGGCTCATGCCCATCCCGCGCGCCGACTCCACCAGTGCCGGTTCGACGCCCTGGAGCCCGACGACGGCGTTGCGCAGCACCACGGGCACGGCGTAGAAGGCCACGGCGAAGAAGGCCGAGAGCGGCTGGATGCCGGTGAAGGCCAGCATCAGCCCGACCAGGGCCAGGGCCGGGATGGTCAGGGCGATCGCGCTGACGGCGTTGGCCACGCCGTCGAGCCAGCCGAGCCGCACCACCACCACGGCGAGCAGCACGGCGACGACGCTCGCGAGCAGCACCGCCTGCACGACCAGGTTGAAGTGCTGGAAGGCGTTGTACAGGATCTGGTCCTGCCGCTCCCTGATGAACTCCCACACGTGTGCGTCACCTCCCGGGGACGCCGGCGGTCAGCGACCCGTGGGTAACATTTGCACAGGTGTGACGCGTGTGACGGCAGACTCACCCCACCGGGTGACGTGTCGTCACCGGCGTGGGGTGGGATCGTCCGGCCCTCGCGCCGCGGGTCCGGTGGTGGTCGCCGCCAGCCAGGCGGCGGTCAGGCGCCGGTCAGGCGCCGGTCAGGCGCTGGCCAGGAACGTCAGCAGGTCCTGCCGGGTCAGCACGCCGACCGGCTTGCCGTCCTCCTGCACGAGCACGGCGTCGGCCGACTCGAGCAGGCGCACGGCGTCGCGGGCGTCCTCGCTCGACCCGATCGTCGGCAGCGGCGCCGACATGTGCGCCTCCACCTGGTCGGCCAGCCGGGCGGTCCCGGCGTACAGGGCGTCGAGCAGGGCGCGGTCGGAGACCGAGCCGGCGACCTCCGCCGCGACGATCGGGGGCTCGGCGCGCACGACCGGCATCTGCGAGACGCCGTACTCCTGCAGGATCGCGACGGCCTGAGCGATGGTCTCGGCGGGGTGGGTGTGCACCAGGTCGGGCAGCACCCCCGACTTGCCCCGCAGCACCTCGCCGACGGTCTGCGCGGCCTGGGAGCCCCCGGACGGGAAGCCGTAGCGGGCCAGCCACTCGTCGTTGAAGATCTTGGTGAGGTAGCCGCGACCGGAGTCCGGCAGGATCACCACGACCACCGCGTCGCGGCCCTCGGGCGTGCCGGCCAGCTCGTGGGCCAGCTGTCGTGCGGCGTACGCCGCCATGCCGCAGGAGCCGCCCACCAGCAGCGCCTCCTCGCGGGCCAGGCGCCGGGTGAAGGCGAAGGAGTCGGCGTCGCTGACCTCGATGATGCGGTCGGCGATGCCCCGGTCGTAGGTGTCGGGCCAGAAGTCCTCGCCCACCCCCTCGACCAGGTAGGGCCGACCGGTGCCGCCGGAGTAGACCGAGCCGGCCGGGTCGGCACCCACGACCTGGATGTCGGGGTTGCGCTCCTTCAGGTAGCGCCCGGTTCCGCTGATCGTGCCGCCGGTGCCGACGCCGCACACGAGGTGGGTGATCCGGCCCTCGGTCTGCTCCCAGATCTCGGGGCCGGTGGTCTCGTAGTGCGAGCGCGGGTTGTGCGGGTTGGAGTACTGGTCGGGCTTCCACGCACCGGGCTGGGAGGCCAGCCGGTCGGAGACGTTGTAGTAGGAGTCGGGGTGCTCGGGGGCCACCGCGGTCGGGCACACCACGACCTGCGCGCCGTACGCCTTGAGGACGTTGCGCTTGTCCTCGCTGACCTTGTCGGGGCACACGAAGACGCAGGAGTAGCCCCTGGCCTGGGCGACCATCGCCAGCCCGACGCCGGTGTTGCCCGAGGTGGGCTCGACGATCGTGCCGCCGGGCTGCAGCTCGCCGGAGGCCTCCGCGGCCTCGATCATCCGCGTCGCGATGCGGTCCTTCACCGACCCGCCGGGGTTGAGGTACTCCACCTTGGCGAGCACCAGCGGGCCGTCGCCCGGCCCCTCTCCCCCGCCTCCGGGCAGGTCGAGGGTGCGGCCCAGCCGCACGAGCGGGGTGTTGCCGATCAGGTCCAGGAGGGAGTCGACGTACTGCACCCGGCCAATGTAGGGCCGTTCCACCCTCCCCGGGGAAGTCTGGACACCTGTGCTCCGTAGAATCGGGGCCGTGGGGAAAGCAGCAGCGGCACGCAAGCTCGCCTCCGCCGCTGCGTTCGGCGGCGGCGGTCTCTCCGTGCTCGGTGCGGGGCTGTACGGCGTCCTGACCGCCGAGGCCCGGCTGGCGCGCCGCGCGATCGGCCCCATCATGGAGGAGCCCACCCCCGACCCCACCGGCTGGTACGGCCGCGGCCGGCCCGGCCCGGCGCTCAAGGTCGTGCTGCTCGGCGACTCCAGCGCCGCCGGGTACGGCGTGTCGCGCGTGGAGGAGACCCCGGGCGCGCTGGTCGCCTCCGGCGTGGCCGAACACGCCGACCGACGTGTCTACCTGCGCGACTTCGCCGTCGTCGGCGCCAAGTCCTCCGACCTCGACGACCAGATCGACCGGGCGCTGCCCATCGAGCCGCACGTCGCGGTGATCCTGATCGGCGCCAACGACGTCACCCACGTGGTGAGCCCCGCGGTGTCGGTGCGCCACCTGTCCGAGGGCGTGCGCCGGCTGCGCGAGGCCGGGGTGGCCGTGGTCGTCGGCACCTGTCCCGACCTCGGCACCCTCAAGCCGATCGCCCCGCCGCTCAAGCAGGTCGCGCGCGCCTGGTCACGCCGCCTGGCCGCCGGGCAGACCATCGCCGTCGTCGAGGAGGGCGGGCGCACGGTGTCGCTGGCCTCGGTGCTCGGCCCCGAGTTCGCCGCGGCCCCGGCGCTGCTGTTCGGTCCCGACCAGTTCCACCCGTCGGTGGCCGGCTACCGGTCGCTGGCCGCGGTGCTGCTGCCCTCGACGCTGGCGGCCCTCGGGGTCGTGCAGGCCGGCGAGGCCGGGCTGGAGGCCATGCGCGGCGAGGGCGTCCTGCCGATCACCACCGCGGCCCTGCAGGCCGTGAACACCCCCGGCACCGAGCTCGGCGGCACCGAGGTGGGCGGCAACCGCCTCGGCGTCCGTGGGCTGTGGGTGGAGCTGCGCCACCGCCGCCGCCGTCCCGAGACCCGCGGGGAGACCCCCGACGTGTCCGGAGACCACACCGGCGACCCGGTCAGCGCGCCCGGGCCCGAACAGGAGACCGACCACGAGGCCGCCCAGGGCTCCCAGGGCTGAGGCCGTCGGCAGGAACGGAACGAGGGCCCCCCGGATCGCTCCGGGGGGCCCTCGTCTTTCCGCGACCGACCTAGCGGGGCCGGACAGGTGGGGGTCAGTCCTGCTGGAAGAACGCCAGGATGCGCAGCAGGTTGGTGTAGATCCAGACCAGGCTCACGGTCATCGCGAACGCCGCGCGCCACGACTCACGCTCGGGCAGGCCGTTGGCGATGCCCTGCTCGACGAAGTCGAAGTCCATGATCAGCATGAACACACCGAGCACGAGGCCGACGATCGCGAACACCAGGCTGAGGCCGGTGCCGACGCCGAAGAAGCCGATCTGGGCGCCGAACATGCCCAGCACGAGCTCCATGACGGCCAGGCCGACCATGCCGAGCACGGCGGCGGTGACCATCATCCGGAACTTCGGGGTGACGGTGATGTTGAGGACCTTGTAGGCCGCGAGCGTGCCGGCGAACGCGGCGAAGGTGCCGATGACCGCGCCCTGGACGACGCCGGGGTACATGACGTTGAACAGCAGGCTGAGCGCACCGAGCGCGACGCCCTCGAAGGCGGCGAACACGAGCACCAGCGCCGGGCTGACGACCCGCTTGAACGAGTTCACCATCGACAGCGCGAAGGCGCCGAGCGCACCGATCGTGGCGGCGGCACCGACGGCCGGGAGCGCGGTGTCGGCGGTGGTCTCGGAGACCTCCGGGAGCGCGATCCAGGTGGCGAGGGCGGTGAGGATGACGACACCGAGCGTGATCGCCGTCTTCTGCACCACCGAGTCGATGGTCATCGGGCCGGTGGAGGCGGGGGCCTGCTGCGCCGGGCCGCCGGGGGTGCCGACGCCCCACTGGGAGGGGTCGGACCCGTGGCCCGGGTACGCCGAGCCACCCGCGTAGGACTGGTTGCCGTAGGTGTTCGCGCCGGAGCGGTTGAACTCCTCCGACCGGCGGAACACCGGGTTGTTGCTCTGCATGGTCTCTCCTAGGAGGCCGGTGTGACCGTCTCCCTGACGGCTCACTGGTGAGGATCCCACTCTACGGGCCTCACCGTGTCCAACGCCGCGACGTCCTGTCTCGTTCCCGAGAACCTGAGGACTGGCTGTGAGCCTGCGCCGGTGTCTGCGCGGTGTGGTCGTCGGGCTGGTGCCGGCTGCTGCTGCGGGCTGCTCGACCGGCGCGATCGCGCCGGTCGGGCGCGACGAGGCCGGTCAGGGAGCCCGGCGAGCGGCCCGCGCCACGGGAGGGGCTCAGCCCTCCATCGCGGCGATCTCCCAGATGTGGCCGTCGAGGTCGCGGAAGGACCAGCCGTGCATGCCGGGGTGGTCCTGCTTGTCACCCGCGCGGCCGGCGCCCGCGGCGAACGCCTTCTCGCACAGCTCGTCGACCGCGGCGGCGCTGTCGGCGGTGATCGCCACCAGCACCTGGTCGCCCGACGGCGGGGTGGTCGTGGCGTGGAAGGAGTGGAAGTAGTCGCTGCGCAGCAGCATCACGCAGGCCTGGTCGTTGACCACCAGGCAGGCGCCGTCGTCGTTGCTGTAGGTGTCGTTGAACGCGAACCCCAGGCCGGTCCAGAAGGCGCGGGTGGCCGCCACGTCGGCGACCGGCAGGTTGACGAAGAGCATGCGGGTCATCGGGGTCCTCTTCCACACGGGTACGCCGGCACGGCGCCGGCTCGCAGGGTCAGACCGTCGACGGCCCCTGGAGTCATCGTCGCCCCGGCGCCGCGTGCCCCCGGTGGGACTCGAACCCACACTGCGCCGCTTTTAAGGCGGCTTCCTCTGCCGTTGGGATACGGGGGCGAGGGCCTGCACCGCTCAGCGCGTCACAGGCGCGTCACAGGTAGGTCTTGCGGGCGTGGATCGCATGGGCACCGGCGGCCCGGTCGAGGAACAGCAGGCCCGCGCAGTGGTCGACCTCGTGCTGCAGGGCGCGTGCCTCGAACGCCGTGGCCACGACCTCGACGTCCTCGCCGGTGCCGGGCAGCTGCCCACGCACGGTGACCCGGCTCGCGCGCTTCACGTCGCCGGTCAGGTCGGGCACGCTCATGCAGCCCTCGCGTGCCTTCTCGTTGCGGCTGGCGGCGACGACCTCGGCGTTGCACAGCACGAACGTGCCGTGGTGCTCGCGGGTCTTGGGGTGGGCCGAGACGTCGACGCAGAAGACCTGCGCGCCGACGCCCACCTGCGGGGCGGCCAGCCCCACGCAGCCGGGGCTGACCCGCATGGTCGCCACCAGGTCGGCGGCCAGCTGCACGGTCGCAGGGTCGGCGGGATCGACCCGCTCCCCCGCCGTGGCCAGCACGGCGTCCGGAGCGGTGACCACCGGCCGCACGACGCCGGCCACCCCCAGCTCGTCCTCGCTCCACGCCGCCACCCGTGGGTCGACCCCTGCGGCGGCCGGTGCCGCGCCGTCGCTCACAGGTCGTCGGCCTCGGCGCGACGCAGCGTGGCGCCGACGCCCAGGGCGGTGGCGGCGGTGCGCACGGCGGCCTCCAGGGCGTCGACGTCGGCACCGGCCGGCAGGTCGAGCTCGGCCACCAGCAGGTAGAGGTCGCCGACCAGGCGGGTGGTGAGGTCGGTGATGTTGCCGCCGGCCTCGGCGACCCGGCCCACGACCGACGACACGATGCCGGCGCGGTCGCCGCCGTGCACGGTCAGCACCCACGAGCTGCCGGTCGCACCGGCCGGCTCCTCGCGGGGCAGCTCGCGCACCGTCACGGTCAGCGACCCGTCGGCGCCCAGCGGGGCCAGCGCCTCGACGACGGCGTCGGTGGACGCCGCGCCCGCGGTGACGAGCACCATGGCGAAGTGGCCGCGCAGCAGCGTCATCGTGGAGTCCTCGAGGTTGACCCCGAGCTCGGCGAGCCGACCGGTGGTCTCCGCGATGATGCCGGGGCGGTCGTGGCCCAGGACGGTGATGGCGTGCAGGCTCGGCGTGGTCACCGGCCCATTGTCGCAAGCCCGGCCGCCCGGCCGAGCACGTCGTCCAGCATCGCCTCGGTGAGCCGGCCGGTGAAGGTGTTCTGCTGGCTGGGGTGGTAGCAGCCGAGCAGCACCACCTCGGCCGTCGCGTCCGCACCACCGTCGGCCACCGGACGGCGCAGCAGCGCCTCCGCGCCGTGCCCGAACCGCGGCTTGGGCCGCGGCACCTGCCAGCCCGCGCGGCGCACGGCGCCCAGCGCGGCGTCCCAGCCGAAGGCGCCCAGCGCGACCACCACCCGTACGCCGCCGCCCACGAGCGCCAGCTCCTGGTCGAGCCACGGGGCGCAGGTGTCGCGCTCGGCGGGGGTGGGCCGGTTCTGCGGCGGGGCGCAGCGCACCGCCGCCACCATCCGGGTGCCGACCAGCGCCTGGCCGTCGCCGGCGTGCACGCTGGTGGGCAGGCGGGCCAGGCCGACGCGGTGCAGCGAGGCGAAGAGCCAGTCGCCCGAGCGGTCACCGGTGAAGATGCGCCCGGTGCGGTTGGCGCCGTGCGCGGCCGGGGCGAGGCCGACGACCAGCACGGCCGGGTCGGTGGCACCCCACCCGGCGACCGGACGGCCCCAGTAGGGCTGGTCGACGAAGGCGGCGCGCTTCATGGCGGCGACGTCCTCGCGCCAGGTCACGAGCCGCGGGCAGGCCCGGCAGGTGGTGACGTCACGAGCGAGGCGGTCGAGCGGGGTGGCCGGCGCGGCGGGGTCGTCGGGCCACCCGGTGCCCGGCGGCACCGGGGAGGCGAAGACCTCCCCGGTGACCGGGTGCGGCAGGCCCTGGGGGCCCGGGGTCGGGCTCAGAGCGCCGTGTGCGTGGTGGTGCCCGGCGCGGGGCTCACCGGCGGAGTGGCCGGGAAGGCGGGCTCGGCCGCGGCGTCGGTGGTGCTCGGGGCGGCGTCGGTCGCGGTGCTGTCGCTGCGCACCTTGTCGGCGGCGCTGGAGGCGACGCCCGAGACCTTGGCCTTGGCGACGTCGGCGGCCGAGGCGGCCTGGGTGGTGACGGCCTCGGTGGCCTTGTCGGTGGCCGAGCGCACCCGGGGGTCGCTGGCGACGCGCTGCGCCTGGGCCTTGATCTGCTCGTAGCGGCCCTGGCCCGCGCGGGCGCCGAGGACGTAGCCGATCGCTCCGGCGGCCAGCATGGAGATCTTGCTCATGTGTCTGCTCCTCCTGTGGGGGGTCGATCGTGCGAACCACCCATCCTGGCGCCCGGGCCGCGCGGGCGGCCACACCCCTGCGGGGGCACCACCGGCCGGCGTACGGACCGGCGTGCGGACCGACGTGCAGGCGGGTGTGCCGACCGGCCTGTCAGGAGCCGCCGCGCTCGGCGAGCGACCAGGCGATGCCGTCGAGGATGTCGGTCTCCGAGGCCACCACGCCGCTCACCCGGGCGGGGTCGAGGCGCGCCAGCACGCGGGAGAGCACCAGGGCCCCGGCGCCGATCACGTCGGCGCGCCCGGGGTGCATCCACGGCAGCGCGAGCCGCTGCGCCACCGTCATCCCCAGCAGCCGACGGGCCAGGTCGTGCACGGCGGACAGCGGCAGCTCGGCCTGGTCGACCGCGTCGCGGTCGTAGGCCTCGAGGCCCAGCACGCCGGCGGCCACCGACGTGGCGGTGCCGGCCACGCACACCACGGTGCGGGCCTCGCGCGGGTCGACGGGGCAGGCGTCGAGGGCGGCGTCGACGTCGGCGGCGCAGGCGGCCAGCTCGGCGGAGGTGGGCGGGTCGGAGCGCAGGTGGCGCTCGTGGAGCCGCACCGAGCCGACGTCCATCGAGTGCGCCGCCTCGGGACGGGTGGTGCCGAGCACCAGCTCGGTGGACCCGCCGCCCACGTCGACCACCAGCACCGGGGCCGCCGGCGCCACCCGCAGACCCCGCACGGCGCCGGCGAAGGCGAGCGCGGCCTCCTCCTCGCCGCTGAGCACCTCCGGCAGCACCCCGAGGCGCGCGCGCACGCCCTCGCGGAACGCCTCGGCGTCGGCGGCGTCGCGGGTGGCGGAGGTGGCGCAGAACCGCACGTCGTCGACGGCCACGTCGTGCGCGGCGATGATCTCGGCGAACTCCTCCACCGCGGCCAGCGTGCGGGCCACGGCCTCGGGCGCGAGCCGGCCGGCGCGGTCGACGTCCTGGCCCAGGCGCACCACCCGCGCCTCGCGCACGGCGACGTCGGGCAGCACCCCGACGAGCAGCTTGATCGTGTTGGTGCCGCAGTCGATCGCCGCTACCGGCCGACGCACGGACCCTGCTCCCACCACGGGCCGAGCAGGTCGAGCACCTCGTCGCCCAGCGGGTTGACGCCCCGGCCCTGGGCGAGCGCCTGCCCGGCCAGCACGTGCAGGCACTTCACCCGGGTCGGCATGCCCCCGGCCGAGATGCCCTCGATCTCGGGCACGTCACCGAGCTCGGCACGCGCCGCGAGGTAGCGCTCGTGGGCGGCGGCGTACGCCGCGGCGAGCTCGGTGTCCTCGCCGAGCCGCGCCTCCATCTCCTTCATCAGCCCCGAGCCCTCCAGGGTGCCGATGCGGGAGGCCGCGCGGGGACAGGTGAGGTAGTAGGTCGTCGGGAACGGGGTGCCGGAGGGTAGCCGCGGCTCGGTGGTGACGACGTCGGGGTTGCCGCAGGGGCAGCGGTGGCCCACCTCGTGGATGGCGCGCGGCTCCCGGCCGAGCTGCTCCCCGACTGCCGCCCGGTCGGCGGGGTCGATCACGGCGTGCGGTCCTCCTGGGCGCCGTCCGACGAGTCGTCGCGGGCGCCGTCGATCTCGGTCAGGGGCGGGGTGCCGACGTCCTGCGGCGGGCGTCCGGCGGTCTCCACCGAGGCCCAGGTGTCGTCCCACCAGGCGGTGGGCTCGCTCGGGGCGACGTCGGAGGGGTCGGTGAGCGTGGCCTCCGGCTCGAGGGCCTCGCCGTCCTCGTCGAGCACGACGTAGGAGCGCTCTCCCGGCGCGACGTAGCCCATCCGCTCACGGGCCTGCTGCTCGACGTAGGCCGGGTCCTCCCAGCGCCGCTTCTCCCGCTCGAGACCGGCGATGTCGCCCTGGCGCTGGGCGATCTCCTGGCGCAGGTCGTCGAGGTGGGCGCGCTGCTGGAGGTAGGCCCGCGCCGAGGAGGCGTACGACACCGCCAGCACCGCGAGCACCAGCACGAGCAGGACCGCCCGCCCGGTCAGCCGCGGACGGCGCGGCCCGACGGCCGTGGAGCCCGACCCCGACGACCCGACGGCCCCCGTGGAGCCGGTGGAGGCCGTGGAGCCAGGGCGGGCCGACGGACGCCGCCCGGGGCCGGTGCGGCCCCGGGCCCCCGGCCGGGAGGCGGACCCCCGGGCAGGGGAGCGTCGGTCGTCGGCCATGCCTGACAGGGTCCCTTACGCCCGGGCGCGCGGGAACGCCGACACACCGGCGTACCGCGCCGCGTCACCGAGCTGGTCCTCGATGCGCAGGAGCTGGTTGTACTTCGCGACGCGCTCGGAGCGGGCCGGGGCACCGGTCTTGATCTGGCCGCAGTTGGTGGCCACGGCGAGGTCGGCGATCGTGGTGTCCTCGGTCTCGCCCGAGCGGTGGCTCATCATGCAGCGGAAGCCGTTGCGGTGGGCGAGCTCGACGGAGTCGAGGGTCTCGGTGAGCGAGCCGATCTGGTTGACCTTCACCAGCAGCGCGTTGGCCTGCCCGCCGGAGATGCCGCGCTGCAGGCGCTCGACGTTGGTGACGAACAGGTCGTCGCCGACGATCTGGATCTTGTCGCCGAGCGCGGTGGTCATCGCCTTCCAGCCGTCCCAGTCCTCCTCGTCGAGGGGGTCCTCGATGGAGACGATGGGGTAGGCCGCGCAGAGCTCGGTGTAGTAGTCGAGCATCTGCGCCGAGGTCTTCGACCCGCCCTCGAAGGCGTACGCGCCGTCGGTGTGGAACTCGCTGGCGGCGACGTCCATGGCCAACGCGATGTCGGTGCCGAGGGTGAGGCCGGTGACCTCGACGGCCTCGGCGATCAGGTCGAGCGCGGCACGGTTGGAGGCGAGGTCGGGCGCGAAGCCGCCCTCGTCGCCCAGGCCCGTGGCCAGGCCGCGCTTCTTCAGCACCGACTTCAGCGCGTGGTAGACCTCCGCGCCCTGGCGCAGCGCCTCGCGGAAGCTGGGCGCACCGACGGGGGCCACCATGAACTCCTGCACGTCGACGTTGGAGTCGGCGTGGGAGCCGCCGTTGAGGATGTTCATCATCGGCACCGGCAGCAGGTGGGCGTTGGGGCCGCCGAGGTAGCGGTAGAGCGGGAGCCCGGCAGAGTCGGCCGCGGCGCGGGCGACGGCCAGCGACACCCCGAGGATCGCGTTGGCGCCGAGCTCGGCCTTGTTGGGCGTGGCGTCGAGGTCGAGCATGACCTGGTCGACGAGGCGCTGGTCGTCGGCGTCGAGGCCCTCGACGGCCGGGCCGATGCGGGTGACCACGCCCTCGACGGCCTGCAGCACGCCCTTGCCGAGGTAGCGCTCGCCGCCGTCGCGCAGCTCCACCGCCTCGAAGGCACCGGTGGAGGCGCCGCTGGGCACCATGGCGCGGGAGAAGGTGCCGTCGTCGAGGAGGACCTCGACCTCGACGGTGGGGTTGCCGCGGGAGTCGAGGATCTCGCGGGCGCCGACTGCTTCGATGGATGCCACTGGCTGCTCCTGGTGCGGTACGTCGGGTGGGGGTCCGTGCCCCGCCAGCCTAGGGGACCTGCGCGGCCGGCCCCGTCGGGCGGCTCCGTCGGTCGGCCCGTCGGCCGGCTCCGTCGACCGGCTTCGTCACCCGGGGTGAAGCGCAGGGCGGCCCGGCTCGACCACACTCGCGCGTCATGGACCTCCCCTCGCCTCCCCCCTCCACCCGGGTCGGCCAGGTGACCGCCCTGTTCGAGGGCCTGGCCGACACCTACGACCACGGTGACGTGCCGTTCGCCGCGCTGGTGGCCCGCGACCTCGTCGCCCGGCTCGCCCCGCAGCCCGGCGAGCGCGCCGTCGACCTCGGCGCCGCCCGCGGCGCCGTCACCTTCCCCCTCGCCGAGGCGGTCGGGCCGCAGGGCCGCGTCGACGCCGTCGACACCGCCGCGCGCATGGTCGAGCTCACTTCGGCGGAGGCCGTCGAGCGCGGCCTGCCCCAGGTGCACGCGGTGGTCGGCGACGCCACCGACCCGCCCGGCGAGCCCGGCTCCTACGACGTCGTCGCGTCGTCCTTGCTGCTGTTCTTCCTGCCCGAGCCGGAGGCCGCCCTGGGGCAGTGGCGCGCCCTGCTCGCGCCGGGGGGCCGTGCCGGGATCACCACCTTCGCCCCGTGGCCCCGTGCCTGGCAGGAGGTGCTCGACGTGTTCGAGGAGCACGCCCGCCGCACGGGGCGGCGCAGCATGACCGACGCCCCCGAGGTCGACAAGGACGCCGAGGTCACCGAGTTCCTCGAGCACACCGGCTGGCACGACGTCCGCCACGAGACCCTGACCTACGACCTCGCCTTCGACGACGTCGAGCACTGGCGGCGCTGGTCGCTGACCACCTGGATCACCGACGTGTGGATGCGCAGCCCCGTGGAGAGCCACCCCAGGATCCTGGAGCGGGTGGCCGAGGTGCTCGAGACCACCCGCGGTGCCGACGGTCGCTGCCACCTCGAGCTGCAGGTGCGCCACACCCTCGCCCGTCCCTGACCCCAGGTCGTGTTCACCGGCTGCACCCCGGCCGGACACCGAGGATCCACCGCGTGCGGCGACAGTTCGCGCTGACAGCCGCTCGAAAGGAACCTCCGTGGCCTCACGCCCCGGGCTGGCGCTCACCGCCGTCGCCCTCCCCTTCTCGCTGTGCCTCCTGGCACCCGCCCTGCCCGCCGCCGGGCTCGCCGACGATCCGACCCCGTCGCGGTCGGGCCCGGCGCAGCCGCAGCCCTCCGGGCGTGCCGACGCCCGCCTGTTCGACCGGGTGGCGACCTACCCGGTCTTCCAGAACGTGCCGGCCGGCGTCAACCCGGCCGACGAGACCGTCGCCGAGATCTCGGCGGTCAGCGAGGACGGGCGCACGCTGGTCTACACCGACGCCGCCGGCAAGCGGATCGGGTTCCTCGACCTCACCGACCCGTCGCAGCCGAAGGGCGAGGGCTCGATCGACCTGGCCGAGCTCGGCAACGCCGACGACCAGCCGACCTCGGTGGCCGTGGTCGGCGACGTCGTGATGGTCGTCGTCGACACCACCGGCGGGGAGTTCACCGCCCCGTCGGGCCGCCTCGACCTGTTCGACCTCGACACCCGCGAGCGGCTGCGGTCGATCGACCTGGGCGGCCAGCCCGACTCGATCGCCGTCAGCCCCGACGGCGACTGGGCCGGCATCGCGATGGAGAACCAGCGCGACGAGGACGCCCTGCCCGACGGTGCGCCCGCCGGCAGCGAGGAGGGCGACCTGCCCCAGCGCCCCGCCGGCTTCGTGCAGGTCGTCGACCTCGGCGGCTCGCCCCAGGAGTGGACGACGACGCCCGTCGACCTGGTGGCCGAGGACGGCTCGGCGCTTCCCGCGCTCGCCGACCTGTACGCCCCGGAGGACCCGGAGCCCGAGTACGGCGACATCAACGCCGACAACCAGTACGTGCTGACCCTGCAGGAGAACAACGGCCTGCTCGTCATCGACCTGCCCACGCAGGAGGTCGTCGAGGGGTTCAGCGCGGGCGAGGCCACCGTGGAGGGCGTCGACACCGAGGACGACGGCCTGTTCGACCCCACCGACACCGTCACCGCGCCCCGCGAGCCCGACTCCGTGCAGTGGGTCGGCGAGGGCCTCGTCGCCACCGCCGACGAGGGCGACCTGCGCGGTGGCACCCGCGGCTGGACCGTCTTCGACGTGACCACCGGCGAGCCCGTGTGGGAGGCCGGTCGCTCCTTCGAGGACATCGCCCTCGCCCACGGCCTGCACAACGAGGGCCGCGCCGACAACAAGGGCGTCGAGCCCGAGGGCCTGGCCTTCGCGGAGGTCGACGGCGTGCCCACCGCGTTCGTCGGCTCCGAGCGCAGCAACTTCGTCGCCGTCTACGACATGACCGACCCCACCAGCCCCGCGCTGCGCCAGGTGCTGCCGACGACCAACGGCCCGGAGGGCCTGCTCCCCGTCCCGGGCCGCGACCTGTTCGTCGTGTCGTCGGAGACCGACGACGCCGAGGCCATGGTGCGCGCGACCGTCGGGGTCTACCGCCTCGGTGGGGCGCGACCGGCGTTCCCCTCGCTGGTCTCGGTGCCGGCGCCCGGCGCGCCGGGCGACGCCTCCCCGATCGGGTGGGGCGCGCTCGGCGCGCTGTCCGGCGTGCCCGGCCGCCCGCAGCGGCTCTACGCCGCCAGCGACGCGGCGTACGCCACCGGCCGCATCTACTCCGTCGACACCAGCAGCCGACCGGCCGTCATCGACGACGTGCTGACCGTCACCGATCCTGACGGCTCGGCCCCGGAGATCGACGTGGAGGGCCTCGCCGCCCGTCCCGGCGTGCGAGGCGGCGACGGCTTCTGGCTGGCCGCCGAGGGCACCTCCGGCCCGGAGAACCGCCTGGTGCGCACCACCGCCGACGGCGTCGTCACCGAGAGCGTCCCGCTCCCCGCCGAGGTCGCCGACCACGTGCGCAGCTGGGGCCTCGAGGGCGTGACCACCAGCGGCCGCGGCTCGGCCGAGCAGGTGTACGTCGTGCTGCAGCGTCCGCTGTGGGTCGACCCCACCGCACCGGCCGCCGAGCTCGAGCCGCTGGAGGGCGACGTCGCCCGCATCGGTCGCTACGACGTCGCCAACGGCTCCTGGACCTGGTTCGCCTACCCGCTCGCGGCGACCACCACCCCGGGCGACTGGATCGGCCTGTCCGAGGTGACCCGGGTCGACGACGACACCCTGGCCGTCATCGAGCGCGACAAGCAGGCCGGTCCGGGCGCGGCGGTCAAGCGCGTCTACACCGTCGACCTGCCGAAGCGCACCACCGGCGAGCTGACCCCCGTGCGCAAGCGGCTGGCCGTCGACCTGCTGCCGCGGATGGAGGCCCGTGACGGATGGACCCAGGAGAAGCTCGAGGGCCTCGGGGTCACCACCGCCGGCCAGGTCTTCGCGGTCACCGACAACGACGGCCTCGACGACGCCACCGGCGAGACCCAGCTGTTCCGCCTCGGTGCCCTGCGCCGGGCCTTCGCCGACGCCCTGGCCACCGACACCCGCCTGCGCGCCTCGCGACGCACGGTGCCGACCGGCGGCGGCGTCCGCCTGGTCGCGACGCTCGACCCCCGCTCCGCCACGGGTCGGGTGCGCTTCCTCGACGGCGGTGAGGTGGTGCGCCGCGCCACCCTCGTCGACGGCCGCGCCGCGGTGCGGCTGCGCCTGCGCGGCACCGGCGCCCACCGGCTGGTCGCGCTCTACCCCGGTGCCGTCGACGCCGGCGGGTCCCGCTCGGAGCCGGTGACCGTGCGCGTCGTGCGCCGCTGAGCCCCGTCGGCTGACGCCGGCAGACGCCGGCTGACGACCGCGGAGGGGGACGGGCCTGGCCCCTCCCCCTCCGCGGCCCTAGGGTGCGGCGGGTGCTGGACTACCGCGACCACGACGCCACCTCCCTCGCCGAGCTCGTCCGCACGGGCGCGACGACCCCCGCCGACCTGCTGGCCGCCGCGCGCGCCCGCGCGGCGGAGGTCGGCCCACGGATCAACGCGATCGTGCGCGAGGTGGAGCCGCCGCGGCCCAGCGGCCCGGAGCCCGAGGGCGGCCGCCCGTTCGCCGGGGTGCCGTTCCTGCTCAAGGACCTCCACCAGGACCTCGCCGGAGTGCCGACCAGCGGCGGCAGCCGGGCGCTGCGCGACGTGCCGGCCCCCGAGACCGCCGCCGTCGTGGAGCGGTGGGTCGAGGCCGGCCTGGTCGTCTTCGGCAAGACCAACACCCCCGAGTTCGGTGCCAAGGGCATCACCGAGCCCCGCCTGTTCGGCCCCACCCGCAACCCCTGGCACCTCGACCACACGCCGGGCGGCTCGTCGGGCGGCAGCGCCGCGGCGGTGGCCGCGGGCATCGTGCCGGTGGCCGCGGCCAGCGACGGCGGGGGGTCGATCCGCATCCCCGCCTCGGCCTGCGGACTCTTCGGCCTCAAGACCAGCCGCGGCCTGCTGCCGCACGGCCCCGCCCATGGCGAGCCGATGGGCGGCACGGCGACCGACGGCGTCGTCTCCCGCAGCGTGCGCGACACCGCGGCGATGCTCGACGTGCTGGCCGGCCCGACCGACGTGTCGCCGTACCTGCCCGGCGGGCTCCCCGCAGCCGGCTTCGCCGCCGAGGTCGGCCGTCACCCGGGACGCCTGCGCATCGGGATGACGTGGCAGAGCGCGATCAACCCCGACCCCCACCCGGAGGCCCGCGCCGCGGTGCGGGCCGCGGCCGACCTGCTCACCGACCTCGGCCACGAGGTCGTGGAGGTCGACATGCCGGTCGACGACGCCCGCCTGGCCCGCGACTTCCTCACCAGCTGGTTCGTCTACTGCGCCGCCTCGGTCGCCGAGGCCCGGGCCGCCAGCGGCGCTGGCGAGGACGCCTTCGAGCCCGACACCCGGGTGATGGCCGCCCTGGGTCGCGCCACCAGCCCCGTCGACCTGGTGCGGGCGATCGACGGTCGCCACGAGCACGTGCGCCGCCTCGCGGCCTTCCACGCCGACCACGACCTGCTGCTCACGCCGACGACCGCCACGCCGCCGCCCCGGGTCGGCGCCTTCGAGGTGTCCGCACGCGTCGCGCGGCTCCAGCGCCTGCTGCTGGGTGCCCGGGCGGGCGGGGTGCTGCGGTTCACCCCCGTCGTGGAGCAGCTGATCAGCGAGAACCTCGGCTGGGTGCCCTACACCCAGCTGGCCAACCTCACCGGCCGGCCCGCGATGAGCGTGCCGCTGCACTGGACGCCCGACGGCCTGCCGCTGGGCGTGCAGCTGGTCGGCCGCCTGGGCGCCGACGCGCTGCTGCTGCGCCTGGCCGCCCAGCTGGAGCAGGCCGCACCGTGGTGGGACCGCCGCCCGCCGCTCTAGGTCGACGGCCGGTCGCCGCGGACCGAGCCGACCGAGGGCAGGTCGGCGCGCCGGCGCACGGCGTCGCGCAGCGCCTGCTCGGCGTCGTCCCCGGCCTCGTGGGCCTCGGCCACCAGCGCCAGCAGCCGGTCGCCGAGGTCGTCGGGGTCGAGGTCGACCACCGGCCGTCCGGCGCGCGCCAGCCGGTCAAGGGCCTTGTCGGCGAGCAGGAGCGCCGGCAGCGTGGGCGGCACGCCGTCGAGCACGTGGTCCCGCTGCTTCTCCGCGGCCTTGACCGCCTGCCACGTCTCGTTCACGGCGGCGGCGTCCTGCGGCTCCCCGGTCCCGGCGTCGGGCCCGAGCACGTGGGGGTTGCGCCGCACCATCTTCTCGGTGACCTCGCGGGCCACGTCGTCCACGGTGAACTCGCCGGCCTCCGCGGCGATGGCGGCGTGCAGGTAGACCTGCAGCAGCAGGTCGCCGAGCTCCTCGCGCAGGTGCGCCCCTCCCCCCGGCGCCTCGTGGCCGTCGATGGCCTCCAGCGTCTCGTGGGTCTCCTCGAGCAGGTAGCGCGCCAGGGACCGGTGGGTCTGCGCCCGCTTCCACGGGCACTCCGCGCGCAGTCGAGCCACCACCTCGCGGAAGACCAGCAGCGGCTCCGGCTCCCCGTCCTGCACCGGGCCCGACGGGGTCGTCACGGGGTCACCACGGGGTCACCACGGGCTCAGCCGCAGCGCTGGGAGGCGGGGGCTGCGGTGGGCGTGCTGGCCGGGTCGGCCGGGGCCTCCGGCGCGGCCTCCGCGGGCTCGGTCTCGGAGGTGGCGAGGTCGCTGACGGCCACGGACAGCTGCGGCACGCCGCCCTGCTCCTGGCCGGCGACGTCGATGGCGGCGAAGCGGGGGTTGGTCTCCACGCCGTTGGCCTCCTGCCACTGCGTCACGACCTCGGTGGCCGCCGAGCGGGCCTCCTCCTCGGTGGCGCCCTCCTCGGTGGGCAGCACGCCGGCGAGCACGCCGTTGAAGTAGTCGGCGGCGGCGAACACCGGCAGCGCCTCGTCGACGAGGTCGGCGTCGAGCCCGGCGCCGACGAGGTTGTCGCGCGCGGTGGTCTCGGCCTGGCGGCGCAGGTCGTCGACGGGGAGGTCGTTCTCCGCACCGATCTGGTCGGCCATCGAGCTGATCACCAGGCTGTAGAGCACCTGGTCGCGGAACGCCGCGCCCTCGAGGCCCTCGCCGAGCTGCTCGGGGTCGGAGCGCAGCACCGCGCAGGTGTCGGCCGCGGCGGCGTCCACCTCGGCCAGCGAGATGTCGTCGTCACCGACCTCCGCGGCCACCCCGGGGTGCAGGTCGATCTCGGAGACGCCGCAGCCGCTGAGGCCCGAGGCGAGGACGGCGGCCGCCAGTGCGGCGACAGGACGGACGAGCTTCACGGGGGCTCCCCAGGCAGGTGCGGTCGGCTACTGCTGCGGCGGGTCGATGATGGCGTCGATCACACCGCGGGCCCATTGAAGCAGGGCGATGCCGTCGATGGGCTTGCCCCCCACGACCGCGGTCTGCGGCCGCGGCACCAGGATCGTGTCGACCCCGGTCTTCACGATCGACTTGGGGTACATCCGCATCAGCCGCACCACCTTCGACTCCGGCAGGCTCACCGGGGCGAAGCGCACGTTCTTGCCGGCGGTGGTCACCTCGCCGACCCCGGCCTGGCGCGCACGGGCCCGGAACCGGGCCACCAGCAGCAGCGACGTGACGACCTGCGGCGGCTCGCCGTACCGGTCCATCAGCTCCTCGACGATCGCGTCGACGTCCTCGTCGGAGCGCACCTCGGCCAGGCGCTTGTAGATCTCCAGGCGCAGCCGCTCGCTGGGGATGTAGTCGTGGGGCAGGTGGGCGTCGACGGGGAGCTCGATGCGGACCTCGTTGAGCTCGGGCTCGCCGCCGCCCTTGAACTCGTGGACGGCCTCGCCGACCAGGCGCACGTAGAGGTCGAAGCCCACGTCGGCGATGTGGCCCGACTGCTCGCCGCCCAGCAGGTTGCCGGCGCCGCGGATCTCGAGGTCCTTCATCGCGATCGCCATGCCGCCGCCCAGGTCGGAGTGCTGGGCCAGGGTCGCCAGCCGCTCGTGGGCGGTCTCGGTCAGCGGCTTCTCGCCCGGGTAGAGGAAGTAGGCGTAGGCCCGCTCGCGGGAGCGGCCCACCCGCCCGCGCAGCTGGTGGAGCTGGGAGAGCCCGAGGGTGTCGGAGCGCTCGATG
The DNA here is from genome assembly GCF_058681775.1 of Nocardioides sp. FY1077. Classification (NCBI taxonomy): domain Bacteria; kingdom Bacillati; phylum Actinomycetota; class Actinomycetes; order Propionibacteriales; family Nocardioidaceae; genus Nocardioides; species Nocardioides sp. FY1077. The sequence goes on from NZ_JBZWDB010000003.1 coordinate 935,481, forward strand.
ATCATGGTGTTGGCGTTGGAGACGTCGAGCCCGGACTCCACCAGCGTCGTGCAGACCAGCACGTCGAAGCGCTTCTCCCAGAAGTCGAGCATGACCTGCTCGAGCTGCTTCTCGCCCATCTGGCCGTGGGCGGTGGCCACCCGCGCCTCCGGCACCAGCTCGCGCAGGCGGGCCGCGGCCTTCTCGATCGACTGCACGCGGTTGTGGATGTAGAACACCTGGCCCTCGCGCAGCAGCTCGCGGCGCACCGCCGCGACCACCTGCCGGTCCTCGTAGGCGCCCACGTAGGTGAGCACCGGGTGGCGCTCCTCGGGCGGGGTGGTGATGGTCGACATCTCGCGGATGCCGGTGATCGCCATCTCCAGCGTGCGCGGAATCGGCGTGGCCGACATCGACAGCACGTCGACGGAGGTGCGCAGCCGCTTCATCTGCTCCTTGTGCTCCACGCCGAAGCGCTGCTCCTCGTCGACGATGATCAGCCCGAGGTCCTTGAACCGCACGTCGCGGTTGAGCAGGCGGTGGGTGCCGACCACGACGTCGATCGAGCCGTCGGTCATCCCGGCCATCACCTCGGCGGCCTCCTTGTCGCTCTGGAAGCGGCTCAGCGCCCGCAGCACGACCGGGAACCCGCTCATCCGCTCCGCGAACGTCGAGAGGTGCTGGGTGACCAGCAGCGTGGTCGGCACAAGCACCGCGACCTGCTTGCCGTCCTGCACGGCCTTGAACGCCGCGCGCACCGCGATCTCGGTCTTGCCGTAGCCGACGTCGCCGCACACCAGGCGGTCCATCGGCACGACCTGGCGCATGTCGGCCTTGACCTCGTCGACGGTGGTGAGCTGGTCGGCGGTCTCCTGGAACGGGAAGGCGTCCTCCAGCTCGCGCTGCCAGGGGGTGTCGGGGCCGAACGCGTGGCCCTTGGTGGCCTGCCGGGCGGCGTACAGCTTGATCAGCTCGGCGGCGATCTCGCGCACGGCGCGGCGCGCGCGGCCCTTGCGCTTGGCCCAGTCGGCGCCGCCGAGCCGGTCGAGGCTGGGCTGCTCGCCGCCGACGTAGCGGGTGACCTGGTCGAGGGCGTCGGCCGGCACGTAGAGCCGGTCGGCGGGCCCGCCGCGCTTCGAGGCGCCGTACTCGAGCACGAGGTACTCGCGCACCGCTCCCCCGGCCTCGCGCTGCTTCATCTCCACGAAGCGGCCCACGCCGTGCTGCTCGTGGACGACGAAGTCGCCGGCCTTGAGCTCGAGGGGGTCGATCTGCTTCTTGCGGCGCGCGGGCATCTTGCGCATGTCGCGCGTCGACGACTTCTGCCCCGAGATGTCCTCACCGGTCAGCAGCACCACGCGGTTGGCCTCGTCGACGAAGCCCTGGGTGAGGGTGCCGCAGGTCACCGCCACCACGTCGGGGCCGAGCGCGCCGTCGAGGCGGGCCGGCACGTCGTGCTCGCCGAGCGCCTCGACCATGCGGGTCGCCGGGCCGTGACCGGTGTGCACCACGACCGTGCGGTAGCCCGCGGAGCGCCACGCCTCGAGGTCGGTGATCGCCTTCTCCACGTCGCCGCGGTAGGCGTCGACCGGGCGCGCCGAGAGCGCCCGGGTGGGCACCCCGACGTCGCTGGCGCTCATCCCGCTCAGGGCCGCGGCGTCGGCGTCGGCGTCGTCGGCGATGCCGAAGGGGCTCATCGTCCACCACGGCTTGCGCTGCTCCAGCGCGCTCAGGCGCACCTCGGCGAGGTCCTGGTACGACGCGGCGCCCAGGTCGACGGGGGCGGTGCCGCCACCGGCGGCCGCGGCCCAGCTCGCGCCGAGGAACTCCTCGCTGGTCGCGACCAGGTCCTGGGCCCGGCGCCGCGCCCGCTCGGGGTCGAGCACCAGCACGTGGGTGTCGACCGGCATCAGGTCGACCAGCAGCTCCATCTCGTCGACCAGCACGGGTGCCAGCGACTCCATGCCCTCGGTGGCGATGCCGGCGGCGATCTTGTCGGTGAGCTCGAGCAGCTGCGGGTGGGTGCGGCCGAGCTCGGCGGCGCGGGCGCGCACCTCGTCGGTGAGCAGCAGCTCGCGGCACGGCGGGGCCCACAGCCGCTCGACCTTCTCCAGCGTGCGCTGGTCGGCCACCGAGAAGCTGCGGATCTCCTCCACGTCGTCGCCCCAGAACTCCACGCGCAGGGGGTGCTCCTCGGTGGGCGGGAACACGTCGACGATGCCACCGCGCACGGCGAACTCGCCGCGCTTCTCGACCAGGTCGACCCGGCTGTAGGCGGCGTCGGCGAGGCGCTGCACGACGTCGTCGAGACCCGCACCGGCACCGGTCACCAGCTCGACGGGCTCCAGGTCGGCCAGGCCCCGCACCTGCGGCTGCAGCACCGAGCGCACCGGCGCCACGACCACCTGCAGCGGGCCGTTGGAGGCGTCGTCGCCGGGGTGGCGCAGGCGGCGCAGCACGGCCAGGCGGCGTCCGACGGTGTCGCTGCGGGGGCTGAGCCGCTCGTGGGGCAGCGTCTCCCAGCTGGGGTAGTAGGCCACCGTGGCGGGGTCGACCAGGTCGCCGAGCGCGGTGACCAGGTCCTCGGCCTCGCGGGCGGTCGCGGTCACGGCCAGCACGGTGCGGCCGCGCCCCACCAGACCGGCGACCACGAACGGGCGCAGCGCCTCGGGACCGGTGAGGTCGAGGGCCCGCACGGCGCCGCCGGCGGCGTCGTCGAGGACACCGGAGAGCGCCGGGTCGGCCAGCACCGCCTCGGCCAGGGCGGTGACGGCCGGGCTGGCGTCGGTGGGGCGGACGGTGAGGGTGGCAGGCACGGGGCTCCTCGGCAGGACACGGGTCGTCGCACCACGATCGCCCCCGGTCGGGACGACAGGGGGTGGCGACCGCTCCAGTCTAGGTCGCGGCACCGACACCACCGGTGGCGCCGGGGCCGGGCTGCCGCGCCGTCGGTCGCGGGCCGGGCGCGGGGTCGGGGGGCCGGGACAACCAGGGGACCGCCATGATGAGATCGGCACCACAGGCACGGCCGGCAGGCCGGGACGGAAGGCGTGACATGGAGCTGCAGCTGACGGCCGAGGAGCAGGAGTTCCGCGCGGAGATGCGCGACTTCTTCACCACCAAGGTCTCCGAGGAGATCCGCGAGGCGGTGGCGGCCGGGCACGAGCTGTCCCGCGAGCAGATCGTGGAGGCCCAGCAGACCCTCCACGCGGCCGGTCTCGCCGTGCCGCACTGGCCCGAGGAGTGGGGCGGGCGCGGCTGGTCGTCGCTGCAGCGCCACATCTGGAACGAGGAGATGCAGGCCGCCGCCGTACCGCCGCCGCTGGCGTTCAACGCCTCGATGATCGGGCCGGTCATCGCGCAGTTCGGCAGCCAGGAGATGAAGGAGCGCTTCCTCCCGGCCACCGCCAACCTCGACATCTGGTGGAGCCAGGGGTTCTCCGAGCCCGACGCCGGCTCCGACCTCGCCAGCCTGCGCACCACCGCCGTGCGCGACGGCGACGACTGGGTGGTCAACGGCCAGAAGACCTGGACCACGCTGGGCCAGTACGGCGACTGGATCTTCACCCTCGTGCGCACCGACCCCGAGGTGAAGAAGCAGCAGGGCATCTCGATGCTGCTCATCGACATGACCTCCCCCGGGCTCGAGGTGCGCCCCATCGAGCTCATCGACGGCGGCTACGAGGTCAACGAGGTCTGGTTCACCGACGTGCGCGTGCCCGGCGAGAACCTCGTCGGCGAGGCCGGCCAGGGCTGGACCATGGCCAAGTACCTGCTCGGCAACGAGCGCGTCGGGGTCGCCCCGGTGGGCTCCACCAAGCGCCGCCTCGCCCGCGTCAAGGAGCTCGCCGGCGACCTGGCCCACGACCCGCTGACCGCTGCGCGCATCGCCGAGCTCGAGAACGAGCTGCTGGCCCTCGAGCTGACCGCCCTGCGGGTGGTCGCGCACTCCGAGGGCTCCGAGCCCCACCCCGCCAGCTCGGTGCTGAAGCTGAAGGGCACCGAGCTGCAGCAGGCCGTCAGCGAGCTGTACGTCGACCTCGCCGGGCCCGCCTCGCTGGCCTCCGGCGCCGGCGACGACAGCGACCTGCCCGACTGGACGCGCCACGCGACCCCGTCGTACCTGAACCTGCGCAAGGCCTCCATCTACGGCGGCTCCAACGAGATCCAGCGCCAGATCATCTCTCGCACGATCCTCGGCCTCTGAGCCGGTAGGAGGCACACCATGGACTTCACCTACGACGACGAGCAGGACGCCCTGCGCGACGCGGTGCGCGGACTGGTCGGGCGGGCCTACTCCGACTTCGAGCAGCGCCGCCAGACCACGAAGAGCGAGCCGGGCTTCAGCGAGAAGGTGTGGACGCAGCTCGCCGAGATGGGCGTGCTCGGGCTCCCGTTCAGCGAGGACGACGGCGGCGTGGGCGCCGGCCCCGTGGAGATCGCGATCGTGGCCCAGGAGCTCGGCCGCGTCATCGCTCCCGAGCCGTTCCTCACCAGCGTGGTGCTGGCCGGCGGGCTGGTCTCGGCGTGCGGCACCGCCGAGCAGCGCGGCGAGGTGCTCGGCGCGCTCAGCGCCGGCGAGAGCGTGCTGGCCTTCGCCCACGACGAGCCCGGGTCGCGCTGGAGCCCCTCGGCGTCCGGCGTGACCGCGTCGGTCACCGACGGCGCCTGGACCCTCGACGGCGTCAAGGAGCCCGTCGTGCACGGCGCGCGCGCCGACGTCCTCGTGGTCAGCGCGGCGCTGCCCGACGGCGGCACCGGCCTGTTCCTCGTCGAGGGCGGCGCCGCCGAGCGCACTGGCTACTCCACCTACGACGGCGGCCGCGCGGCCAAGGTCGTCCTGGCCGGCACCGCCGCCACGCCGCTGGGCGAGCCGGGCCGCGACCTCACCGCCAGCATCGCGACCGTGCAGGACATCGGTCGGATCATGGCGTGCAACCAGGCGATCGGGGCGATGGAGGTCGCGCTGCGCACGACCACCGAGTACCTCAAGAGCCGCAAGCAGTTCGGCGTCCCGCTGAACACCTTCCAGGCCCTGAACTTCCGTGCCGCCGACATGTACGTCTCCCTCGAGCTGGCCACCAGCCTCACCCAGTGGGCCACGATGGTGCTCGCCACCGGCGACCCCGCCGCCGCGCACGACGCCGCCACCCGCGCCGGCCTCCAGGTCAGCCGGGCCTCGCGCCACGTCGGCCAGGAGGCCATCCAGCTGCACGGCGGCATCGGCATGACCGCGGAGTACTCCGTGGGCAGCTACGTCTCCGTGCTGACCGCCCTGGAGCGGCTCCTCGGCGACGGCCAGCACCACCTCGCCGAGCTCGCCGGCCGCATCGGCGACCACGGCGCCCTCGACCCCCTCGCCTGACCTCCCTCGCCGGTCGGGCGGGGCGGCCGGTCGCCGGTCGAGCAGGGCGCGCTAGCGCCCGTGTCGAAACCCCCGCAACCCGCGCCGATCGAGCACCAGCACACCGTTGCGTGGTCTCGATACACCTCGTCGCTGGCGCTCCTCGGCACTCGACCACCGGGTGGGGCCAGGTCCGCTGCTTTCGCAGGGCGCGCTGCGCCCGTGTCGAAACCCCCGCAACCCACGCCGAGACCCGCCCCGATCGAGCACCAGCGCACCGTTGCGAGGTCTCGACACACCTCGTCCAGCGAATGGTGCCCCCCTCGTTGGTTGAGCAGGGCGCGCAGCGCCCGTGTCGAAACCCCCGCAACCCGCATCGGAACCCGCCCCTGTCGAGTCCCAGCGCACCGTTGCGTGGTCTCGATACACCTCGTCGCTGGCGCTCCTCGGCACTCGACCACCGAGTGGGGCCAGGTCCGCTGCTTGCGCAGGGCGCCCAGCAGACTGATCCGCTCGTTGGTTGAGCAGGGCGCGCAGCGCCCGTGTCGAAACCCCCGCGACCCGCCCCCATCCAGTTCGGCACCGTCGGGTGGGAACGAGCGTCGCCGGTGGACCGAACGGTTGACGAGGTCCACCACGACGGGCAGGGTCGAGCCGCGCGTGCCACCGGGTGGGCGCGGGAGCGCAGGAGGCAACGCATGCGGGGACTGCAGGGCAAGGTCGCGATCGTCACCGGGGCCAGCCGTGGCATCGGCCTCGGGGTGGCGCAGCGGCTCGTCCACGAGGGCGCCCGCGTCTGCGTGACGGGCCGCGGCGCGGAAGCCCTCGAGGAGGCCGTGGCAGCCCTGGGCGGGCCCGAGCACGCGATGGCGGTGGCGGGCAACGCCGGCGACGCCGACCACCGCGCCGAGGTGGTCGAGCGCACCGTCGCGACGTACGGCAGCCTCGACCTGCTGGTCAACAACACCGGCATCAACCCCGCCTACGGCCCGCTGCTCGAGCTCGACCTCGACGTCGCCCGCAAGATCGTCGACGTCAACGTGGTCGCGGCGCTCGGGCTGGTGCAGCTGGCCCACCGGGCCTGGATGGGCCAGCACGGCGGCGCGGTGGTCAACATCGCCTCGGTGGCCGGTGTCGCCACCGCCCCCGGCATCGCGCTCTACGGCGCCAGCAAGGCCATGCTCATCCACCTGACCCGCGACCTCGCCGTCGAGCTCGGCCCCGACGTGCGGGTCAACGCGGTGGCACCCGCGGTGGTGAAGACCCGCTTCGCGAGCGCGCTCTACGAGGGCCGCGAGGAGGCCGTGGCGTCGACGTACCCGCTCAGGCGTCTCGGCGTGCCTGACGACGTCGCGGGCGCGGTGGCGTTCCTGCTCTCCGACGACGCCTCGTGGCTGACCGGGCAGACCGTGGTGCTCGACGGCGGCGTCACCCTCGTCGGCGCCGGCTGAGACACCCCCGCCGGCACCCACCCACGAGACAGGATGAGCCCATGGACCTCTCCCTCACCGACGAGCAGCAGGCCTTCCGCGACCTCGCCCGCACCTTCCTCGACAAGGAGGCGGTGCCGCACCGCGTGCGGTGGGACCGCGACGAGTCGGTCGACCTCGACATCATCCCCAAGATGGCCGAGATCGGGTTCTTCGGCCTGACCATCCCCGAGGAGTACGGCGGGCTCGGCGGCGACTACCTCACCTACGTGCTCGGCATGGAGGAGCTCGGCCGCGCCGACTCGGCGCTGCGCGGCATCGTCTCGGTCTCCAACGGCCTCGTCGGCAAGTCGATCCTCGGGTTCGGCACCGAGGAGCAGAAGCGGGAGTGGCTACCGGCCCTGGCCACCGCCACCCGGCTCGGCTGCTTCGGCCTCACCGAGCCCGGCACCGGCTCCGACGCCGGCAACCTCACCACCCGCGCCCGTCGCGACGGCACCGACTGGGTCATCGACGGCCAGAAGCTCTACATCACCAACGGCACCTGGGCCGACGTCGCGCTCGTCTTCGCCCGCACCGGCGGCGACGGTCCGCGTGGGGTCAGCGCGTTCCTGGTGCCGACCGACACCCCCGGCTTCGAGGCGCGCGAGATCACCGGCAAGCTCGGCCTGCGCGCCCAGGCCACCGCCGAGCTGTTCCTCGCCGACGTGCGGGTGCCGGCGTCCGCGATGCTCGGCGAGGAGGGCCAGGGCTTCAAGATCGCGATGACCACCCTCGACAAGGGCCGCGTCTCGGTGGCCGCCGGCTGCGTCGGCATCGTGCAGGGCTGCCTGGAGACGTCGGTGGCCTACGCCCTCGACCGCACCCAGTTCGGCCGGCCCATCGCCGGCTTCCAGCTGGTGCAGGACATGATCGCCGACATCTCCCTCGACGCCGACGCCGCGCGCCTGCTGGTGTGGCGCTGCGCCGACCTGATCGACCGCGGCGAGCCGTTCCGCACTGCCGCCAGCAAGGCCAAGCTGTACGCCTCCGAGGCCGCCGTGCGCGCCGCCAACAACTGCATCCAGGTGCACGGCGGGGCCGGGTACGTCGACGAGTACCCCGGTGCCAAGTACCTGCGCGACGCGCGCGTGATGACCCTCTACGAGGGCACCAGCCAGATCCAGAAGCTGCTCATCGGCCGCGCCGAGACCGGCATCAACGCCTTCGTCTGACCCGCCGCGCGACCCGCGGCCAGCCCACCCACCCGCCAGCTCGACCACCCCCGTCCCAGGAGACCTCCGTGCCGCTCGACCCCCAGCTCGACTCCCTGCTGCAGTTCATGGCCAGCGCCGGCACCCCGCCGATGAGCCAGGGCACCGCCGACGAGGCGCGCCGGGGCTTCCGCACGCTCGCCGTCGACCTGCGCGACCCCGCGGTGCTGCCGGAGGTGGCCGAGGTCAGCGACGTCGAGGTGCCCGGCGGCGACGGCCCCCGCGCCGCCCGCGTCTACCGCCCGCAGGCGACGGGCGCGCTGCCCACGGTCGTGCTGCTGCACGGCGGCGGGTTCGTCATCGGCGACCTCGACACCCACGACCTGCTGGCCCGCTGCATCGCCGTGGGCGCCGAGGCCGTGGTGGTCTCGGTCGACTACCGCCTGGCCCCCGAGCACCCGTTCCCCGCCGGTCTCGACGACACCCTCGCCGCCACCCGCTGGGTGGCCGACCACCTCGACGAGCTCGGCGGCGCCGACCGCTACGCCGTCGCGGGCGACTCCGCGGGCGGCAACCTGGCCGCCGTGGCCGCGCAGGTGCTGCGCGAGGAGGGACGGGCGCCGGCGGCGCAGCTGCTGGTCTACCCCGTCACCGACATGGGCGGCGCCTACCCGTCGGCGGTCGACAACGCCGAGGGCTACTTCCTCGACGCCGACACGATGGCCTGGTTCGGCGCGCAGTACCTCGGCGACGCCGACCCCTCGCTGCTGGCCGACCCCCGGCTCTCCCCGCTGCACGGCGACCTCGCCGGCGTCGCGCCGGCCGTCGTGGTCACCGCGGAGTTCGACCCGCTGCGCGACGACGGCAACGCCTACGCCGCGGCACTGGAGGCCGCCGGCGTACGCGTCGAGCACCGGGTCTTCCCCGGCATGATCCACGGGTTCGTCGACATGGGCCGGCACTCCCCGGGGGCGCAGGCCGCGCTCGACGAGACCCTCGCGCTGTTCCGCACGCTGCTGCACCCCTGACCCGACCCCGGGCCCAGCGGGGCCCAGCAGGGCCCGGCAGGGGCTCAGCGGTCGTAGGCCATCAGCGCGAGCTCGAGCATGAGCTTGTCGCGCGGACTGCCCAGGTCGCGGCCGGTGAGCGCCTCGATCTGCTTGAGCCGGTAGATCACGGTGTTGCGGTGGCAGAACAGCTCCTCGGCGGCGTGGGTGGGCGACCCGTCGTGGCGCAGCAGCGCCCGCAGCGTGTCGACCAGGGTGGCCACCTGCGCCTCGGGCTGGGTGAGCAGCCCGCCGAGGGTCTCGCGCAGCAGCAGCGGCGCCACCTGCGGGCTGCCGGCCAGCAGCACCTCCGGAAGCCGCTCGGAGACCGAGACCACCTGCGGCAGCCCGCGCGGCAGCGTCTCTGCGGCCCGGGTGGCCAGCTGGTACGCCGCCGCGAACGCCGCGATCCCCTCGGGACAGCTGGCCACGCCCACGCGGCCGGTCGCGTGGGGCGCGAAGACCTGCACCAACCCGGCCTCGTCGGGCAGCGGGCCGGCCAGCAGCCCGAAGTGGGCGCCGGCGCGCACGTGCCAGCGCACGGACACCCCGAGCCGGTCGAGGCGGTCATCGGCCGGCGCCAGCGTCACGTCGAGCGAGCCGTCCTGCAGCGCCACCACGCAGGCCAGGCGGTCGTCGGCGCCGATGCCGAGCTGGTCGAGGGCCTCCTGGGCGAAGTCGGGGTCGCCCCCGCGGCCCTCGAGCAGGGCGTCGAGCACCGTCTGCTGGCGCTGCAGGTCGTGGCGCTGCATGCGCCGCGACTCGCGCCGGTAGGAGTCGATGAGCACGGCGTTCTGGATGTCGAGGTCCGACCACACCGAGCGCGCGGCCAGCAGCAGCACGGCGTCGTCGACGCGGGCGTGCTCGGAGGACGCCGACGACTGCTCCACCAGCGCCTGCCACAGCACCCGGGCGCCCATCGTGTAGGCGTTCAGCACGATCTCGAGCGGCACGCCCTGCCGCGCGCGGCGTCGTCCGGTCTCGCGCCACACGTCGGTGGCGCCGTTGCTCCCGGCCGGCACCGATCCGCTGAGGATCTCCAGGCCACGACGGATGTGCACCCGGGTGCTCTCGCGCACGTCGGTGCGCAGCTCGGGGCCGATGCGGTCGTAGACCTCCGCGTCGCGCTCGAGCAGCGTGAGGGTGATGCTGTCGGCGATGCGGTCGGACTGGTCGACGATCAGCCCCCAGGCCGCCCGCACGTCGTCGGCCGAGGCGGTGGAGAAGCCCGCGCCAGCAGGTCGCTGCGCGGCGGACCCCGGCACCGGTCCCGGGGTGGCGCCGGGTCGCCCGTGGGGGGACACAGGAGGACGTTCGCACTCATCGCACAAGATTGACCAGCCCCGAGGGCCGTTCCCGGCGTCCTGACCAAGGATCTTTGTGCGCGGCGACCAATGCGCAACTTGGGCGCTGCGACCAAGGTGGTGCCCGTCACACCCGCCACGCACGGGGCGGACCCCCTCTCGGTCCCGTGCCGCACGCCCCGACGAAGGAGCGCGATGCCCGCCACCTCCCCCGCCGCGCTGGAGCTGCGCGACGTCACCGTCACCTTCGGCGGCATCACCGCGCTGTCTGAGGTGGGCCTGGTCGCGGCTCCCCGCGAGGTGCTGGGCGTGATCGGCCCCAACGGCGCGGGCAAGACCACCTTGTTCAACGTGGCCTGTGGCTTCGTCACCCCCGACACCGGCACAATCGTGCGCGAGGGCCGCGAGCTCGACGGCCTGCACGCCCACCAGCTCGCCGGCCTCGGGATGGCCCGCACGCTGCAGGGCCTGGGTCTGTTCGACCGGATGAGCGTGCTCGACAACGTCGTGGTCGGCGCCGACCGGCACGCCCGGGTCGGCTTCCTCGGCTCGCTGCTGGCCCTGCCGCGTGCCGCCCGCGAGGAGCGGGCGCTGCGCGAGCGGGCCCACGCCGTGCTCGAGGAGCTCGGCATCGCGGCGTACGCCGAGCGCTACCCCCCGAGCCTGCCCTACCCCGTGCGCAAGCGGGTGGCGCTGGCCCGGGCCCTGGCCGCGGAGCCCACGCTGCTGCTGCTCGACGAACCGGCCAGCGGGCTGTCGTCGGACGAGATGGACGAGCTCGGCGACCTGGTGCGCCGGCTCACCGACCGGATGGCCGTGATGCTCGTCGAGCACCACATGGACCTGGTGATGCGGGTGTGCGACCGCATCACGGTGCTCGACTTCGGGCGGGTCATCGCCCACGGCACCCCCGCCGAGGTGCGCGACGACCCCGCCGTGCTGGCCGCCTACCTCGGCGACGAGGTCGGCGACGAGGAGGCCCCGGGCCGGCTGCCCGAGGACGCCGCGTCGTCGACGGCCCCCACGACCCGGACGGGCGGGCGCTGACGTGCTGGCCGTCCACGACCTGTGCACCAGCTACGGACCCGTCAAGGCGCTGCAGCAGGTGAGCCTCACCGCCCACGAGGGCCAGATCACCGCCGTGCTCGGCGCCAACGGCGCGGGCAAGACCACGCTGCTGCGCACGATCTCGGGCCTGCAGCGCGCCGACTCCGGCACCGTCGAGCTCGCCGGCAAGGCGCTGGGCCGGGTGGCCGCCGACCGGATGCCGCTGCTCGGCATGGCCCACGTGCCCGAGGGGCGCGGGGTGATCACCGAGCTCACGGTGGAGGAGAACCTGCGCCTCGGCGGGCTCGGGCGCGGACGACGGGTGCAGCCCGGCGACCTCGACCGCGTCTACGGGCTCTTCCAGGTGCTCGGCGACCGGCGCGCGGCGCTGGCCCACACGCTGTCGGGCGGTGAGCGCCAGATGCTCGTCATCGGCCGGGCGCTGATGGCCGGCCCCCGCATGCTGCTGCTCGACGAGCCGTCGCTGGGCCTGGCCCCGCGGATCGTGGCGCAGATCTTCGACCTGCTGCGCGGGCTGGTGCGCACCGAGGGCCTCAGCGTGCTCCTGGTCGAGCAGAACGCCCGCTCGGCGCTGTCGGTCGCCGACCACGGCGTCGTGCTCAACCTGGGCCGCGTCGTCGCCGACGACGACGCCGCCACGCTGGCGGCCGACGACCAGCTCCGACACGCCTACCTGGGGTTCTGATGCGACCCGCACGACGAGAGGGAGAAACCCCGTGCAACAGCTGCTGAACACCTTCCTGGGCGGGTTGACGCTCGGCATGGTGTACGCCGCGTTCGCCCTGGCCCTGGTGCTGATCTTCCGGTCCACCCGGATCGTGAACTTCGCCCAGGCCCCGATGGCCATGGTCACCACGCTGATCGCCCTGACCCTCATCGACGAGGGCTACTCCTACTGGGTCGGATTCGTGGTGGCCCTGCTCGCCGGCCTGCTGCTCGGTGCCCTGGTCGAGCGGCTGGTGATCCGCCCGGTGGAGGACAAGCCCGAGATCAACGCGGTCATCCTCACCCTGGGGCTGTTCATCACCCTGCACGCGCTGGCCGCGGTGGTCTTCGGCAACAGCTACCGCTCGTTCCCCGCGCCGTTCGGCATCCGCGGCCTCGAGGTCGGCGGCTCCACGATCGCGCTGACCGGCTTCGGCATCTTCACGATCCTCGCGGTGGTGGTGGTGATGCTGCTGCTGGTGGCGCTGTTCCGGTTCACCGACGTCGGGCTGCGGATGCGCGCGGCGGCGTACAACCAGGAGGTCGCCCGGCTGCTCGGCGTGCGGGTCGGGCGCATGCTCACCCTGGGCTGGGCGCTGGCGGCCCTGGTGGGCTCGCTGTCGGGCATCCTGATCGCCGGCGGCAGCCTCGTGCACCCCGGCTACATGGACTCGGTCGTCGTCTACGGCTTCGTCGCGGCCGTGCTCGGCGGGCTGGAGAGCCCGATCGGCGCGGTGGTCGGCGGGCTGCTGCTCGGCATCTCGCTCAGCTTCGTCAGCGGGTACGTCGGCTCCGAGCTGGTGGCGCTGGCCTCGCTGGTCATCCTGATGGCCGTGCTCACCCTGCGGCCCGGGGGCCTGTTCTCCCAGGCCGCGGCGCGGAGGGTCTGATGGGCGCGCTGTCCGGTCCCGCGCTGCTGCGCAGGTGGCGCGAGTCGGTGCTCGGACGCCACCTGCTCCTGGCGCTGCTGGGGCTGCTGGTCGTGGTGGTGGTGCTCGAGGTCGTCAGCGACTACCGCGCCATCCAGCTCTCCTCCATGGCCTACCTCGGCATCGCCGCGGGCGGGCTCACCGTGCTCACCGGCGTCAACGGCCAGATCTCCCTGGGCCACGGCGCCCTGATGGCCATCGGCGCCTACACCACCGCCCTGCTGCTGCCCGACCGCGACGCCTCCACCCCGCTGCTGCTCGTGGTGCTGGCCGCCGTGCTGGTCACACTGGCGGTGGGGGCCGCGGTCGGCGCTGCCGCCGCGCGGCTGCACGGCCCCTACCTCGCCGGCGCCACGCTGGCCCTGGCGGTGGCCGTGCCCGGCATCGCGCTGTTCTACGCCGAGCGCCTCGGGGGTGAGCAGGGCCTGCGGGTCGTGCTGCCCGACGTGCCGACGTGGGCCCTCGACGCCGAGTACTTCCTCACCGGCACCGAGATGTCGACCAGCCAGTGGGTCTCGCTGCTGTCGTGGTTCGTGCTGATCGTGACGTTCGTGCTGCTGGCCGACCTCTCGCGCGGGCGGGTCGGACGCCGGTGGCGCGCCGTGCGCGACGACGAGGTCTCCGCCGAGCTCGCCGGCATCCGGCTGGGCCGGGCCCGGGTCTCGGCGTTCGTGGTGAGCGCCGCCGCGGCGGGGGCCGCCGGCGCCATGCTCGCCCTGTCGGTGCGGCTGGCCGCCCCGAGCGGTTTCACGCTGACCCTGAGCCTCACGCTGCTCACCGCGGTCGTGCTCGGCGGCCTCGGCTCGCTGTCCGGGGCGCTCGTGGGCGCGGCGCTGCTGACCATCCTGCCGCCGCTGGTCACCGACCTCGGGTCGGGTGCCGGCCTCACCGACATCCGTGCCGCCGAGCTCGCACCGCTGGTCTACGGCCTGGTGATGATGGCCGTCGTGCTGCTGGCCCCGGCCGGCATCGTCGGCTCGCTGCAGGTCTGGCGCATCCGCCGCCGGGCCCGCACCGCCGTCCCGCCCGGCTCGTCGTCGGGCTCGTCGTCCGGTCCCGCTGCCGGTCCGTCCGGTGCCTCCGGTGCCTCCGGCGCCACTGCGGCGTCGTCCTCGTCTCGCTCCTCCGTCCCCACCACCTCGAAGGGAACCCCATCACCATGAATCGACGACCCAGGATCATCGGCCCGTTGGCCGGTCTGGTCGCGGCGTCCACGCTGCTCGCAGCGTGCGGCGCCGGAGGCGACCGGGAGGAGGAGAGCGGCGGCAGCGACGGCGGCTCGGGCGGCTCCACGGACGTCGGCATCACCGACGACTCCATCACCATCGGCGCGCACTTCCCGCTGACCGGGGTCGCGGCCCCGGGCTACAGCGAGATCCCGCTCGGCGCCGCGGCGTACTTCGACCACGTCAACGCCAACGGCGGCGTCTACGGGCGCCAGATCGAGTACATCGTCAAGGACGACGGCTACAACCCCACCAACACCAGCACCGTCACCAACGAGCTGGTCCTGCAGGACGAGATCTTCGCGATGGTCGGCGGCCTCGGCACGCCCACCCACAGCGCGGTCGTCGACTTCCTCAACGACGAGGGCGTGCCCGACATGTTCGTCTCGTCGGGCTCGCTGCAGTGGGGCGACGACGTGGAGAACCGGCCCTACACCTTCGGCTGGCAGCCCGACTACGAGATCGAGGCCAAGATCATCGGCCAGTACGTCGCCGAGAACATGCCCGACGCCAAGGTCGGGCTGTTCCTGCAGGACGACGACCTCGGCGAGGACGCCGAGGTGGGCGTGCGCCGCTACCTCGACGAGCAGATCGTCGAGGTGCAGCGCTACACCTCCGGCAACACCGACGTCGGCCCGCAGATCTCGGCCCTGCAGGCCTCCGGCGCCGACCTGGTGCTGTCGTTCAACACCCCGTCGTACACCGCGCTGAGCCAGCTGGTCGCCCTCGAGCTGGGCTACCAGCCGCAGTGGTTCTACTCCAACATCGGCTCCGACCCCCAGCTGGTCGGCTCGCTGCTCTCCCGGTTCTCCGAGGGCGCGGTGGAGGGCACCGACAGCTCGCTCGACGGCGTGCTGACCTCGGAGTACATCCCCGGCATCGACGACCCGGACGACCCGTGGACCCAGCTGTGGCAGCAGGTCTGGGACGAGCAGGGCGAGGAGGGCGAGCTGACCAACTACCGCATCTACGGCATGTCCAGCGCCTACGCCTTCGTGCAGAGCCTGGTCGCCGCCGGCGAGGACCTCACCCGTGACGGCCTCGTGGAGGCGCTCGAGGAGAACGGCGAGGGCCTCGACGGCCCGCAGCTCGCCCCGTTCCGCTACACCGCCGACAGCCACCTCGGCATCTCCGGCGTGCAGATCGTCGAGCTGCAGGGCGGCAAGTCGGAGCCGGTCACCCCGGTGCTCGTCACCGACATCGGCGAGGCCGAGATCACCGAGGACTCCTCCGGCCAGGCCGAGGACTCCCCGCCCGAGAACGGCATCCCCGAGGCCCCCTGACCCACGGGTCCTGCCTGCGACGGGCCGTCCACCCCACCCGGGGCGGGCGGCCCGTCGTCACGTCGGCGCCCGTCGGCGCCCGTAGGCGCCCGGGTCAGCCGCGGCGGCTCTCCAGCACGCGGAAGCCCTTGCTGCTGGCCAGGCGCGTCGTGGGCCAGCCCTGCTCGCCGAGCCAGCGCTGCAGCGAGTCGGCACCGAGGTTCTTGCCGACCACCATCACCGCGCGCCCGTCGGGGGCGAGGCGGGGCAGCCAGGTGAGCAGCAGGTCGTGCAGGGCCGGCTTGCCGATGCGGATGGGCGGGTTCGACCAGATCTCGTCGTACGCCGCGTCGTCGGGCACGCCGTCGGGCGTGGTGGCGGTGAACCGGTCGGCCACGCCGAGGGCGGCGGCGTTCTCCCGGGCCAGCAGCAGGGCGCGCTCGTTGACGTCGACGGCGGTGACCACCGCGCCCGGCACGACGCGGGCCACTGCGAGCCCGATGACACCCCAGCCGCAGCCGAGGTCGAGCACGCGACCGGCGTCCGGCGGCCCGGTCTCGCGGAACAGCGCCGCCGTGCCGACGTCGAGCCGGCCGCGGGCGAAGACCCCCGAGCCCGACTGCAGGCGCAGCTCGTGGCCCCACACGCGGGCCACCACGGGCGCGCGGGTGAACGCCACGGTGGGGTCGGCGGTGAAGTAGTGCTCGTCGTCGGGCCCGGTCGGGTCAGTCACAGGTCCTCCTGGCGCGGGTCTGCGCGGCACGGGCGGCCAGCTCGTCGTCGGCGGCGTACACGACCTCCTCGAGGGTCAGCCCGTGGGGCTGGGCCACGCTGACGGCGCCGTCGCGGCTGGTGCCTCCCAGCACGTCGGCGGCCCACCCCACGTCCTGGCGCCCGTCGCCGATGGCCAGCAGGCAGCCCACCAGCGAGCGCACCATCGAGTGGCAGAACGCGTCGGCGCGCACCAGCGCCACCGCCAGGCCGCCCTCGTCGCGCGACCAGCGCAGGTCCATCAGCGTGCGGATGGTGGTGGCGCCCGCACGGCGCCGGCAGAACGCGACGAAGTCGTGGCGGCCCAGGAACGCCTCGGCGGCGGTGTTCATCGCGTCGAGGTCGAGCTCGCGCGACCACGCCAGCACCTCGCGGCGGCGCAGCGGGTCGACCAGCCCCGGGTCGTCGGCCACCCGGTAGGCGTAGCGGCGCCACAGCGCGCCGAACCGGGCGTCGAACCCCGGCGGCGCCTCCACGAGCCCCCGCACCTGCACGTCGTCGCCGACGATGCCGTTGACCCGCCGCGCCAGCGCGGAGAGCGGCGGCTCCGGCGAGCGGCCCGTCGAGCCGGTCACCAGCGCCTCGTCGACGTCGAGGTGCAGCACCTGGGCGCGCGCGTGCACGCCGGTGTCGGTGCGCCCCGCGCAGACCACCGGCACCCGCCCGGTGCGCAGCGCCGTGGACAGCGCCGCCTCCACCTCACCCTGCACGGTGCGCAGGCCCGGCTGCAGGGCCCAGCCGTGGAAGTCGGTGCCGTCGTAGGAGAGGTCCATCCGCAGCCGCACGGTGGGTCATCCTAGGGCGCCGGGGGCGGCGGTCCTCCCGGCGACCGGGGCGGGGCCACGGGCAGGCCGGTCGGCGGCGCCGGCGGCGGGCCGGTGGGCGGGCTCGTGGGCGGGCCCGCAGGGGGCCCGCCGGGCAGCCGCAGGCCCAGCTCGTGCAGCTCGAGCGCGGCGAGCGCCCGCACGGTGGCGGGGTCACCCCGGCGCCAGCCGGCGGCGGCGTCCGGCACCCGCGCCAGCACCCGCACCGGCTGGCGGGCCAGGGCGCGCAGCGCGAACAGGTCGGGGTCGCCCCCGCCGTGCAGGTAGCGGCGGGCCAGCGTGGCCGCGACCACGAAGCGCAGCCGCGGCGGGAGCCACCACGGCAGCACCACCAGCACGAGCAGGACCGCGACCACCACGCCCGACCAGAACGCCACCCGGTCGACGGCGTCGGCGCCGTCGGAGCCGGCTTGGGCGATGCCGGCGGCGGCCTCGGCAGCGCGCTCGAACGGCGCCGCGGCCTCGTCGCCCACCACCGGCGTCCCGTCGAGGGTGTCGCCGGCGCTGGTCAGGCCGTCGGCCAGGCTCGTGCCCGCGGTGTCGACGGAGCGCACCTGGTCGGCCACCCCGCCGATGCCGTCGGTGAGCTGGGCGCCGACCCAGATCGCGAGGACGACCCACAGCACGACGAGGAGGTCGCAGACCACCTGCACGGTCCGGCGGGCGGGGTTGTCGGCGTAGAGGACCATCGCACCACCCGACCACGCGCCGGGACACCAGCGGTTCACCCCGAACGCCTAGGCTGCCCGCGTGAGCGAGTCCCCCGCGACCGTGGTCCCCGTGCAGCACCCCACCGTGCCGGTCATCGTGCTGGTCTCCGAGACGCGTGCCGAGGAGCTGCGCGGCCACTTCGGCCGCTACGAGAGCGAGTACGACCTGCGCACCGCCACGTCGTGCGCCCAGGCCGAGGAGGTCGCCGCCGGCGTGCGCGAGGACGGCGGCACGGTGGCGCTGTTCGTCAGCGAGTCGGTGCTTCCCGACGCCCCGGTGCTCGCGGCGTTCAGCCGCTGGCGCGCCGTCGTCCCCACCGCGCGCCGGATGATCGCCGCCCACTGGGAGCGGTTCGTCCCCGACGCCGCGCCGCTGCGCGCGGGCATGGCCACGGGCAAGTACGACGCCTACCTGCTGATGCCGCGCGGCACCCGCGACGAGGAGTTCCACCACGCGGTCACCGACCTGCTCTCCGACTGGGGCTCCACGGTCGCCGACCCCGAGGTCGTCTCGGTGAAGATCGTCTCGGCCGAGCAGGACCGGCTCACCCTCGACATCCGCGACTACCTCGACCGCATGGGCATGCCCACCCGCGTCTACCACCCCGACAGCGAGGTGGGGCAGAAGGTGCGCGAGCTGGCCCCGGCCGGCGCGGCGCTGCCGCTGGTCTACTCCCTGAGCCGCGAGGTGGTCGCGGCCCGCTCGGTGCGCGACGTCGCGCTGTCGCTGTACGGCTCCCCCGCCGACGTCGACGTGACCGACGTCGTCGACCTGTGCGTGGTCGGTGGCGGCCCCGCAGGGCTGGCCGCGGCGGTGTACGGCGCGTCCGAGGGCCTGTCGACCGTCGTCCTGGAGGCCGAGGCGATCGGCGGCCAGGCCGGCACCAGCTCGATGATCCGCAACTACCTGGGCTTCCCCCGCGGCATCTCCGGCATGCGGCTGTCGCAGCGCGCCCGCAACCAGGCGCTGCGCTTCGGCACCCGGTTCTACACCGGCTGGTCGGTGGAGAGCCTCGAGCCCGGGCACGACGGCGAGCCCCACCTGCTGCGCACCGACGGCGGCGCCGTGCGGGCCCGCTCCGTCGTGGTCTCCACCGGGGTCGCCTACCGCAAGCTGCGGGTGGAGCCGCTGGAGCAGCTCGTCGGGCGCGGGGTCCACTACGGCGCCGCGCTCACCGCCGCGCGCGAGATGGAGGGCCAGGACGTCTTCGTCGTCGGTGGCGGCAACTCCGCCGGCCAGGCGGCCGTGCACCTCTCCCGCTTCGCCCGGTCGGTCACGGTGCTGGTACGCCGCCCCGCCCTGGCCGAGACCATGTCGCAGTACCTGATCAGCGAGATCGAGCACAACCCCCGGGTGTCGGTGCGCACCTGCACCGCGGTCGCCGACGGCGGCGGCGAGGGCCGGCTGCAGTGGCTGCTCCTGGAGGACACCCAGGACGGCTCGCGCGTCGAGGTGGCCGCCGGCGGGCTGTTCCTGCTGCTCGGCGCCGAGCCGCACTGCGAGTGGCTGCCGCCCCAGGTCGCCCGCGACGGCCGCGGCTTCGTGCTCACCGGGCGCGACGTGCCCCGCGAGTGGTGGACCGACGGCGTCCCCCCGGCCAACCTGGCCACCACCGTGCCCGGCGTCTTCGCCGCCGGCGACATCCGCTCGGGGTCGATGAAGCGGGTCGCCGCCGCCAGCGGCGAGGGCGCCTCGGTGGTGCCGCTGGTGCACCAGTGGCTCACCGCCACCTGACCTCGGGGCGGGTTTCACCAGCCGGCTGGCGAAACCCGCACCTGTCGGCCGTCGCGTGGGCCGACAGGTGCGGGTCCGGGCCGACAGGTGCGGGTCCGACGTCCCAGCCCGGCCTCGGCCGGCCGTCCGTCGACCGCGGTGACACCACGCGGTCGACGAGCCGGTCAGCCGAGCTCGTGGCGCCAGGGCGGGTCGGCGCCGGGGCGGGAGACCGTGACGGCCGCGGCGCGCGCGGCCCGCTCGAGGACGGCGGTCGCCACGTCGTCGTCCACCGGGGCCAGCCGCCCGCCGAGCAGCCCGCGCTCGGCGAGCGCGTCGAGCAGCGCCGCCCCGAACGTGTCCCCGGCGGCGATGGTGTCGGCGACCTCCACCGGCACCGAGGCCACGGCCACCTCGCCCGCGGCCGACGTCCACGACGCACCGTCGGCGCCGCGGGTGACCACCACCGCGGAGGGGCCGAGACCCAGCAGGTGGGCGACGGCCTCGGCGAGGTCGAGGTCGGGCCACAGCGCCTCGAGGTCCTCGTCGCTGGCGCGCACCAGGTCGGCGAGGCCCACGACGCGCTCCACCTGGCCGACCACGTCGGGCCCGGTGCCGGTGATGGCGGGGCGCGCGTTCACGTCGTAGGTGACGGTGGTGGTGGGCCGCAGCCGCTCCAGCAGCGCGACGACGTCGGCGGCGCCGGGGGCGAGCACCGCGCCCAGCGAGCAGGCGTGCACCACCGTGGGCGCCGGGTCGGTGGTGACCGGGCGCAGTCGCCACTCCAGGTCGAACTCGTACGACGCCGCCCCGTCGGCACCGATCGTCGCGGCCGCCGTGGCGGTGCGGTCGACGGCGGCGGGGTCGGCGGCCAGCCCGACGCCGGCGGCGTCGAGGTAGGCGCGCACCAGCGCCCCGTGGGCGTCGTCGGCGTACGCCGTGGCCAGGCGCACCGGGCGGCCCAGCCGGGCCAGGGCCACCGCGACGTTGGCCGCGCTCCCGCCGGCGTACTCGACGGTCTCGCCGTCGGCGCGGTGCACCACGTCGACCAGCGACTCACCCACCACCAGCACCTGTGCTTGCATGCCCCGTCTCTACCAGACGCGGCCCGTCCCCCGCGCGCTACGGTGCGGCCATGACCGTGCTGCCCCTCGACCCCGGGGCCCCCGACCCGCCCTTCGAGCAGCTGCGCACCCAGCTCGCGCGCCGAGCCGCGTCGGGCGACCTGCCCGCCGGCACCCGCCTGCCCACCGTGCGGGCCCTGGCCGCCGACCTCGGGGTCTCGGCCGGCACCGTGGCCCGCGCCTACCGCGAGCTCGAGGCCGACGGGGTCGTGGTGACCGAGGGCCGCCGCGGCACCTTCGTGGCCTCCGGGTCGGCGGCCTCCTCGGCCGACGCCCGCGCCGCCGCCGCGACGTACGCCGCCGAGGCGCGCCGCCTGGGCCTGTCGCTGCCCGAGGCGGTGCGGCTGCTCGAGGGCGCCTGGCCCGCCGGGTGAGCGCGCCCCGGCCGGGGGGCGGCGCCATGATGAGGACATGACCACCCCCGACGCAGGCCCTCCTCCCACCGACGCCGAGCGCCGTGCCCGCACCGCGACCACGCTGGCCGCCGTGTCGGTCTCCGACGCCGCGGTGGGCGTCGTGCTGCTCCTGGTCGGGCTCTCGCAGGACAACACCGTGCTGACCGTGGTCGGCGCCGCCGTGCTGGTGATGGGCCTGGCCGTGCTCGGCGTCTCGCGGGTGCTGCGGCGCACCCCGGGCCGGGACTGACGGCCGTGCACCACGTCGTCGTCGGGGCGGGCGCGATCGGTGCCGTGGTGGCCGCGCTCCTGCACGAGGCGGGTCGTCCGGTCACGCTGGTGGCCCGCGGTGCCGCGCTCGAGACGCTGCGGCGCGACGGCCTGCGGCTGTGGGTGGGGCACGACGAGCGACGCGTCGCCGTGCCGGTGGTGGCCCACCCGGGCGAGGTGCGCTGGCGCGACGACAGCGTGGTGCTGCTGGCGGTGAAGTCGCACCAGACCCTCGCCGCGCTCGACGACCTGCGCCCCCACGTCCCGGCGACGACGCCGGTGGTGTGCCTGCAGAACGGCGTCTCGAACGAGCGGACGGTGCTGCGGCGCCACGCCCGCGTGCACGCGGTGTGCGTGATGATGCCGGCCAGCCACCTCGACCCCGGCGAGGTCCTGGTGCACTCGCTGGGCCGCCCGGGGCTGCTCGACGTGGGCCGCTACCCGCTGGGCGCCGACGACGTCGACCACGAGGTGTCGGCCGACCTGCGCGCCGCGGGGTTCGACAGCGTCGTGCGCCCCGACGTGATGGCCTGGAAGCACCGCAAGCTGCTGATGAACCTCGGCAACGGCGTGGACGCCGCCTGCGCTGAGTCACCCGCCGCCGACGCGCTGGTCGAGCGGGTGCGCCGTGAGGGCGAGCAGGTGCTGGCCGCCGCGGGCGTCGAGGTGGTCAGCGCGGCCGCCGACCGCGAGCGCCGGGGCGACCTGCTGCGCCCGCTGGTACGGCGGGACGAGGCCGGCAGCTCCACCTGGCAGAGCCTGGCCCGCGGCACGGGCGCCGTCGAGGTCGACCACCTCAACGGCGAGGTGGTGCTGCTCGGGCGCCTGCACGGCGTGCCGACCCCGGCCAACGCGCTGGTGCAGGAGGTCGTCACCGCCCTCGCCCGCACCGGCGCCCCGCCTCGCTCCCTCGACGCCGCCGACCTGCTCGCGCGGCTCGCTCCTGCGTAGGGCTGTCCGGGCCTCTCGACGCGGCCCCCGCCGGACCGGGAGCGGTCGCCGTCCGCGGCGGTCATGCCCCCTGGGGCTGCGCCCGGACGTCGGACGCTCGCGGCCGCGCCCGCCCGGCGTACCTGTCGGCCCGGACCCGCTCCCGGCCGGGGTTGTCAGCCCAAACCCTCGGTTGTCGGCCGAAGCCTCGGTCGACAACCAAGGGTTTCACCGGATATCCGGTGAAACCCGCACGCAACGAGGCCCGCCACCCCGGACAGGGTGACGGGCCTCGAGGTGCTGCGGTGAGGACCAGGCTCAGGCCTTGGTGTCGTCCTCGGTGGTGTCGGCCTCGGCAGGGGCCTCGTCGGCGGCAGCCGCCTCGGCCTGCTCCTCGGCGATGACGCTGCCCTCGGGCGAGGCCTCGTCGCTGAGCTCGACGGGTGCCTCCTCGGTGGCGGTCTCCTCCGCGGCGGGCGCGGGGGCCTCCGCGACAGGAGCGTCGTCGACGGCGGCGTCCTCGGCGGGCGCCTCCTCGACGGCCTCGACCTCGACGGCCTCGACCTCGGCCTCAGGGGCCTCGACCTCGACCGGCTCGGCCTCGACGGGCGCAGCCGCGGCGGCCGGGGCCGCCTGGGTGCGCGGCGCCGTGGGCGTGTAGGCGTCGGTGACGAGCTCGATGACCGCCATGGGGGCGTTGTCGCCCTTGCGGGGGCCGAGCTTGGTGATGCGCGTGTAGCCGCCGGGACGCTCGGCCATGGTCGGCGCGATCTCGGTGAACAGCACGTGCACGACGCCCTTGTCGCGGATGGTCTTGAGGACCTCGCGGCGGTTGTGCAGGTCGCCCTTCTTGGCCTTGGTGATCAGCTTCTCCGCGTAGGGGCGCAGCGTGCGCGCCCGCGACTCGGTGGTGGTGATCCGGCCGTGCTCGAACAGGGCCGTGGCCAGGTTCGACAGGATGAGGCGCTGGTGGGCCGGGCTACCGCCGAGGCGGGGGCCCTTCTTGGGCTTCGGCATGGTTCTCTCTCATTCTCCCGAGCCGTGCGAGGTACCCGGGTAGGTCGACCGGCAGGGTGCCGGTCGGGTGGGGATCAGTACTGCTCGTCCTCGACGAACGCGTCGTCGTCGTCGTCGCCGTAGGCGGCGAGGGCGGCGTGCGGGTCGAAGCCGGGCGCGCTGTCCTTGAGCGACAGGCCCATCTCGACGAGCTTGGCCTTGACCTCGTCGATCGACTTCGCACCGAAGTTGCGGATGTCGAGGAGGTCCTGCTCCGAGCGGCTGATGAGCTCACCCACGGTGTGGATGCCCTCGCGCTTGAGGCAGTTGTAGGACCGGACGGTCAGCTGCAGGTCCTCGACCGGGAGGGCGAGGTCGGCGGCCAGCTGCTCGTCGACCGGCGACGGGCCGATGTCGATGCCCTCGGCCTCGACGTTCAGCTCACGGGCCAGGCCGAACAGCTCGACCAGCGTCTTGCCGGCCGAGGCGATGGCGTCGCGCGGGCGGATCGAAGGCTTGGTCTCGACGTCGATGACGAGCTTGTCGAAGTCGGTGCGCTGCTCGACACGGGTGGCCTCGACCTTGTAGGTCACCTTCAGCACGGGGCTGTAGATCGAGTCGACCGGCATCCGGCCGATCTCGTTGTCGGCGCCCTTGTTGAGCACGGCCGAGACGTAGCCGCGGCCACGCTCCACGACCAGCTCCATCTCGATCTTGCCCTTGTCGGACAGGGTCGCGATCTTCAGGTCGGGGTTGTGCACCTCGACGCCGGCGGGCGGCGCGATGTCGGCGGCGGTGACGTCGCCGGCACCGGACTTGCGCAGGTACATGGTGACCGGCTCGTCGTGCTCGGAGGAGACCACGAGGCCCTTGAGGTTCAAGATCAGCTCGGTGACGTCCTCGCGGACGCCGTCGATGGTCGAGAACTCGTGCAGGACGCTGTCGATCTTGATGCTGGTGACCGAGGCGCCGGGGATGGAGCTGAGCAGGGTGCGACGCAGCGAGTTGCCGAGCGTGTAGCCGAAGCCGGGCTCGAGGGGCTCGATGACGAAGCGCGAGCGGAACTCGTCGACGGACTCTTCCGAGAGGGTGGGGCGCTGTGCGATGAGCACTGGTGTTTTCCTTTCCGGGCCCACCCGCTATATGACGGGCCCGAACTGCGAGGTGTGACGAGGAAGGTCGTACGGGTGCGTGCTGCCCGCGGCCGGGGCCACGGGCAGCACGCGGAGGTCACTTCTTCGAGTAGTACTCGACGATGAGCTGTTCCTGCACCGGGAGGTCGATCTGCGCACGGACCGGCACCGAGTGCACGAGGATCCGCATGCGCTCGGGCAGGGCCTGGAGCCACGCCGGGACGACGCGCTCGCCGTGGGTCTCACGAGCCACGATGAACGGCGTGGTCTCGAGCGACTTCTCGCGCACGTCGATGATGTCGTGCGCGGTCACCTGGAACGACGGGATGTCGACCTTGTGGCCGTTCACCAGGAAGTGGCCGTGCGAGACCAGCTGGCGGGCGTGGCGGCGCGTGCGGGCGAAGCCGGCGCGGTAGACCACGTTGTCGAGGCGGCACTCCAAGAGCTGCAGCAGGTTGTCACCCGTCTTGCCCTGGCGGCGCGAGGCCTCCTTGTAGTAGTTCAGGAACTGCTTCTCCATCACGCCGTACGTGAAGCGGGCCTTCTGCTTCTCACGCAGCTGGAGGAGGTACTCGCTCTCCTTGATGCGGCCGCGGCCGTGGGCGCCGGGCGGGTAGGGACGACGCTCGAAAGCCTGGTCGCCACCGACGAGGTCGACACCGAGACGGCGCGACTTCCGGGTCATGGGTCCGGTGTAACGGGCCATGGTTCAGTCTCCTTTTCTGTCTCGGGTCAGACGCGGCGGCGCTTGGGCGGGCGGCAGCCGTTGTGCGGGGTGGGCGTGACGTCCTGGATGGTGCCGACCTCGAGGCCGATGGCACCCAGCGACCGGATGGCGGTCTCACGACCCGAGCCCGGGCCCTTGACGAAGACGTCGATCTTCTTCATGCCGTGGTCCATGGCGCGGCGACCGGCGGCCTCCGCAGCCATCTGCGCGGCGTACGGCGTGGACTTGCGCGAGCCCTTGAAGCCGACGGTGCCGGCGGAGGCCCACGAGATCACGGCCCCGGTGGGGTCGGTGATGGTGACGATGGTGTTGTTGAACGTGCTCTTGATGTGGGCTTCGCCCTGAGCGATGTTCTTCTTCTCCTTGCGGCGCACCTTCTTGGCGCCGGCCGCGGTGCGGCTCTTGGGAGGCATGTCTTAACTCCTGAGGTAGCTGGTCGTGGAGGGGAGGAAGGGCAGGCGGGACGGCGCGGGCCGTCGGCTCACTTGGCCTTCTTCTTGCCGGCAACCGTGCGCTTGGGGCCCTTGCGGGTGCGCGCGTTGGTCTTGGTGCGCTGGCCGCGGACCGGGAGGCCCATGCGGTGGCGGCGACCCTGGTAGCTGCCGATCTCGATCTTGCGACGGATGTCAGCCTGGACCTCGCGACGGAGGTCACCCTCGATCTTGAAGTTGGCTTCGATGGCGTCGCGGAGCTTGACCAGCTCCTCGTCACCGAGCTGGTGCACGCGGAGGTCGGGGCTGACCCCGGTCTCGGCGAGCAGCTGGTGGGCGCGGGTACGGCCGATGCCGTAGATGTAGGTGAGAGCGATCTCGATGCGCTTGTCGCGCGGGAGGTCGACTCCAACGAGGCGTGCCATTCTCAGGCGGTCCCTTCGGTTGGTCCACAGGGGTTTTCGGTCGTGTCGCGTCCCGGTGGGGTGACGACGTCGTACGTCGTCCCGGGCTCCGGCCTCTGCTCCGGAGGTGGTTCACCGCGGCGGTGGCGGTTGAGCGATCACGTTGAGGTGGTGGTGCGGGTGCTGCTGGTGGTGCGTGCGCCGGGGCGCAGGGCGGTGCTCAGCCCTGGCGCTGCTTGTGGCGCGGGTTCTCGCAGATGACCATGACGCGGCCGTGGCGACGGATCACCTGGCACTTGTCGCAGATCTTCTTGACGCTGGGGTTGACCTTCATCGCGGAGGTCCTCTCGTGGCCCGGGGGCCGTCGGCTTGGCGCGGGCCGGCGAGCCGGGGCTCGCGGCACCGCTTACTTGTAGCGGTAGACGATGCGACCCCGGGTGAGGTCGTACGGCGAGAGCTCCACCACCACGCGGTCCTCGGGGAGGATCCGGATGTAGTGCTGACGCATCTTGCCGCTGATGTGGGCGAGAACCTTGTGGCCGTTGCTCAGCTCGACGCGGAACATGGCATTGGGCAGGGCCTCCGTGATGGTGCCCTCGAGCTCGATCACGCCTTCTTTCTTCGGCATGTCCTCCACAATCTGTTGTCTACCGTTGTCGCACCGCCACGACGGGAGCCGTGGCGGGTGGCCCGGGAACCTCCGCGTCCCCTGTGGGGGGGCTGCGGTGGACCTCGTAACGCCGCCCCGAGCGCCTCACCCGACCCCGCCGTCGACCCGCTCGGGAGCGGGTCGCACGCACGGTGTGGGCAGCCAGGAGGCAACACAGGACAGACCCACGTTGGGCCGACACGCCAGTTTAGTTCGACCGGGCGGGGAATCCCTAATCAGGCAGCGAGCAGGCGCAGGGTCTCGACCCATGCCGGCGACGTCGTCGCGCCGGTGCCGGCGTGCGCCCCGGCCACCGGCACGACCATCACCTCGTCGACGTCGTACGTCGTCGCCAGGTCGGCCACCTGCGCGCGGGCCGTGGCCGCGTCGCCGATCACCCAGCGCGCGGCCATCGCGTCGACCACGTCCTGCTGGGCCGGCGGGGCCGACACCTGCTCGGCGTCCTCGACGAGCACCTGCGGGCCGAGGGGCTGGCCGGTGCGCAGGGCCAACATCATCTGCAGCTGCGGCAGCGCCAGACGACGCGCCTGCGCGGAGGTCTCGGCCACCGAGGCGTTGACGGTGAGGAACGTGCGGGGGCGCTCCAGGGCCGCCGAGGGCCGGAACGTGCGGCGGTAGAGCTCGAGGGCCTCCTCGGTGCCGCTGCCGGAGAAGTGGTGGGCGAAGACGTACGGCATGCCCTTCTCCGCGGCGAGCCGGGCGGAGTAGTCCGAGGACCCGAGCAGCCACATCTGCGGCACGCTGGTGGCCGCCGGCGTCGCCTTCAGCACCTGCTGACGGCCCTGCACCGCCACGCCCACCCCGTCGGGCTCCATCATCGCCAGCACGTTGTCGACGTACTCCGGGAACCGGCTCACCGCGTCGTCGCCGACGCCGCCCGCACCGTGGCGCAGCGCGTAGCCGGTGACCGGGTCGGTCCCGGGGGCGCGGCCGATGCCGAGGTCGATGCGACCGGGGAACGCCGCCTCGAGCAGCGAGAACTGCTCGGCCACCACGAGCGGGGCGTGGTTGGGCAGCATCACCCCGCCCGAGCCCACCCGCAGCCGCTGCGTGGCGGAGGCCAGCACCGCCATGATCACCGGCGGGTTCGTGGAGGCCACCGCGGGCATGTTGTGGTGCTCGGCCACCCAGTAGCGGTGGTAGCCCAGCTCGTCGGCGGCCCGGGCCAGCTCGACGGTAGCGGCGAGCGCGTCGCCGGAGCCCTGGTCGGTGCGCACCGGCACGAGGTCGAGCACGGACAGGGTCGGCAGCGAGGTCGTCATCGTGGGCGCAACGCCGCCGCCGCCGGGGTTTGTTCCGGCGGCGGCGACGTGGGTGGAGCAGGTGCGGTGGAGCGGCTCAGACGCGAGCGGCCTTGCGCCGGTCGGAGCGGTCCTTCAGAAGGCTGGCGACCGCGGTGACGACCAGCGTGCCGACGATGACCAGCAGCGAGAGCCAGATCGGGATCTCGGGGGCCCACTCGACGTGCTCGCCGCCGTTGATGAAGCCCAGCTCGTTGAGGTGCAGCGCCTCCAGGATCAGCTTGACGCCGATGAAGAAGAGCAGGAACGACAGGCCGTAGGACAGGTAGACCAGGCGCTGCAGCAGGTCGCCGATGAGGAAGAACAGCTGGCGCAGGCCCATCAGCGCGAAGACGTTGGCGGTGAACACCAGGTACGGCTCCGAGGTCAGCCCGTAGATGGCCGGGATGGAGTCGAGGGCGAACAGCAGGTCGGTGAGGCCGAGGGAGAAGACCACGATGAACATCGGCGTGAGCAGGCGCTTGCCGTTCTGCTTCACGCTCAGCTTGACGCCGTCCCACTCGTCGGTGACCGGGAGGCGCTTGCGCATGAACGCGATGATCTTCGGCTCGTCGTAGGCCTCGCCGTCGTGGTCGTCGTCCTTGGCGAGCTTCACCGCGGTGTAGATCAGGAAGAGGCCGAACAGGTAGAAGATCCAGCTGAAGTTCTCGATCGCCGCAGCGCCGACGGCGATGAACGCCCCGCGCATGATCAGCGCGATCACGATGCCGATCAGCAGCGCGGTCTGCTGGTACTGCCGCGGCACGTTCAGCTTCGCCATGATGATGATGAAGATGAACAGGTTGTCGATCGACAGCGAGTACTCAGTGAGCCAGCCGGCGAAGAACTCGCCGCCGTAGCGTCCGCCCGCGAAGACCCACACACCGATGCCGAAGGCGACGGCCAGGGCGACGAACCCGGCCAGGTGCAGCGAGGTCTCGCGGGTGGTGGGCTCGTGGGGCCGGCGTCCGATGACGAAGACGTCGACGAGGAGCAGGCCGGTGGTGAGGAGGACCGTGGTCCACCACAGCCAGGGGGCGACGTCCACTCGGGAACCTTTCGCGGGAGGGGTGGGAGGGGCCCAACCTACCTGCCGGACCGGGCTCCGCCGAACGGGACTCCCAGCCTGGTCAGCTCCTGCTCGCCGCCGTCGAGGGCGGTCAGCACCCACGCGCCGGTCTCGGTGAGGGCGAAGGTGTGCTCGCTGTGGGCCGCCAGGCTTCCGTCGGTGGTCACGACGGTCCAGTCGTCGTCGAGGACGGCGGACTCGGAGGTGCCGAGGGTCACCATCGGCTCCACGGCCAGGGCCAGGCCCCGCACCAGTCGCGGACCGCGCCCGGGCCTGCCGACGTTGGGGACGTCGGGCGGCAGGTGCATGCGGGTGCCGATGCCGTGGCCGGTGTAGTCCTCGAGGATGCCGTAGTCGCCCTGTGAGCGGACGTGGCTCTCCACGGCGTGGCTGATGTCGGAGACCCGCCCGCCGAGGCGCGCGGCGGCGATGCCGCGCCACATCGACTCCTCGGCGACCCGCATCAGCTCGCGCACGTCGTCGGGCACCTCGCCGACGGCGACGGTGATCGCCGCATCGCCGTGCCACCCCTCGACGATGGCCCCGCAGTCCAGCGACACCACGTCACCCGGGGCGAGCACCTCGTCGGCGCCGGGGATGCCGTGCACGACGCGGTCGTTGACCGAGGCGCAGATCGACGCCGGGAACCCGTGGTAGCCCTTGAAAGACGGGACGCCTCCGCCGGTGCGGATCGCGTCCTCGGCGATGGCGTCGAGCTCGGCGGTGCTCACCCCGGGGCGCACCGCCGCGCGGAGCACCTCGAGGGTCTCCCCCACCAGCAGCCCGGCGCGACGCATCGCCACGACCTGCTCGGGGGTCTTGATCTCCAGCCCGCGGTCGCGCAGTCCCACGCGCAGGTCAGCTCTGGGGCAGGTCGTCGAGGGCGGTGAAGATGCGCGAGGTCACGTCGGTGACCTCGCCCATGCCGTCGACCTCGATGAGCAGCCCGCGGTCGCGGTAGACCCCGATCAGGGGCTCGGTCTGCTCGACGTAGAGCTCCTGGCGCCGGCGGATGACGTCCTCGGTGTCGTCGGCGCGACCCTCCACCAGCGCACGCTGCACGAGCCGGGCCACCAGCTCGTCGGCGTCCACGGTCAGCACCACCACGGCGTCGAGCGCGTGACCGGTGAACTTGATCATCCCGTCGAGCTCCTCGACCTGCGCGAGCGTGCGCGGGTAGCCGTCGAGGAGGAACCCGGGCGCCGCGTCGGGCTCGTCGATGCGGTTGCGGACCATGAGGTTGGTGACCTCGTCGGGCACGTAGTCGCCCGCGTCCATGAAGCGCTTGGCCTCGATTCCCAGGGGCGTGCCCTGGGTGACGTTGGCGCGGAAGATGTCGCCGGTGGAGATCGCCGGGATCCCGAAGTGCTCGGCGACGAACTTGGCCTGGGTGCCCTTGCCGGCCCCGGGCGGGCCCATGAAGATCATTCGCATGTCAGCGCAGGAATCCTTCGTAGTTGCGCTGCTGGAGCTGGCTCTCGATCTGCTTCACCGTGTCCAGCGCGACGCCCACCATGATGAGGATCGAGGTGCCACCGAACGGGAAGTTCTGGTTGGCGTCGATCAGCACGAGGGCGATCAGCGGGATGAGGGCGATCAGGCCGAGGTAGAGCGCTCCGGGCAGCGTGATGCGGGACAGGACGTAGGACAGGTAGTCCTCGGTCGGCTTGCCCGCCCGGATCCCGGGGATGAAGCCGCCGTACTTCTTCATGTTGTCGGCCACCTCGGTCGGGTTGAAGGTGATCGAGACGTAGAAGTAGGTGAAGAAGACGATGAGCGCGAAGAAGGTCGCCATGTAGAGCGGGTGACCACCGGTCACGAAGTACTTGCTGATCCAGCTCACCCAGCCAGAGGTGCTGTTCTGGTTGAACTGCACCGCCATGGCGGGGAGGTAGAGCAGGGACGAGGCGAAGATGACCGGGATGATGCCGGCCTGGTTCACCTTCAGCGGGATGTAGGTGGAGCTGCCGCCGAACATCTTGCGACCCACCATCCGGCGGGCGTACTGCACCGGGATGCGGCGCTGGGCCTGCTCGATGAAGATGACCGCGGCGATGATGACCAGCCCGATCGCGATGACCAGGGCGAAGACCCACCAGCCCTGGCTCTTCTGCACCTCCCACAGCGCGGCCGGGAACGTGGCCACGACCTGGGTGAAGATGAGGATCGACATGCCGTTGCCGATGCCGCGCTCGGTGATCAGCTCACCGAGCCACATGATCACCGCGGTGCCGGCGGTCATCGTGATGACCATGACCAGGAACGTCTGCGTGCCGTTGTCGTGCAGCAGCGGCAGGTCGCACTGCAGCAGGTTGCCCGAGCGGGCGAGCGCCACGATGCCGGTGGCCTGCAGCAGCGCCAGGCCGAGCGTGAGGTAGCGGGTGTACTGCGTGATCTTCGTCTGACCGGCCTGGCCCTCCTTCTTCAGCGCCTCGAGCCGCGGGATGACCACGACGAGCAGCTGCAGGATGATGCTGGCGGTGATGTACGGCATGATGCCGAGCGCGAAGATCGTGAGCTGGAGCAGTGCCCCGCCCGAGAAGAGGTTGACCAGGCTGTAGAGCCCGGCGTTCTCGCCGTCCTGCGCGAGGTCGATGCACTGCTGCACGTTGGCGACGTCCACGCCGGGGGCAGGGATCTGGGACCCGGCTCGGAAGATCACGATGATCCCGAGGACGAACAACAGCTTGCGCCGCAGGTCCGGTGTCCTGAAAGCGTTGGCGAAGGCGCCTAGCACGGGCAGATCCTCTTCTCTCACAACGATGAGCGGCTCCCACGGAGGACCATGGAAGCCTCGGGCAGCCTAACAGGGGACGACGGCACGACCCCGCAGGTGTCCCGCTGACAGCAAAGGCGCGGCCGGCACGCTGGGAAGCGATGCCGACCGCGCCCTCACGGACGAACGATCAGACCAGGCTGGTGGTGCCGCCTGCGGACTCGATCTTCTGCTTGGCCGAGGCGGAGAACGCGTGGGCGCTCACCTCCACCTTGACCGAGACCTCGCCCTGGCCGAGGACCTTGACGGGCTCGCCCTTGCGGACGGCCCCCCGGGCCACCAGCTCGTCGACGGTGACGGCGCCACCCTCGGGGAAGAGCTCGTTGATGCGGTCGAGGTTGACGACCTGGAACTCCACCTTGAACGGGTTCTTGAACCCCTTCAGCTTGGGGAGCCGCATGTGGATCGGCATCTGGCCACCCTCGAAGCCGACCGGGACCTGGTACCGGGCCTTCGAGCCCTTGGTACCGCGACCCGACGTCTTGCCCTTCGAGGCCTCACCGCGACCCACGCGGGTCTTGGCGGTCTTGGCCCCGGGGGCGGGGCGCAGGTGGTGCAGCTTGATCGTCATCAGTCGACCTCCTCGACCGTCACCAGGTGACGGACCGTGTTGACCATGCCGCGGATCTCAGGGCGGTCCTCCTTGACGACGACGTCGCCGATCCGCTTCAGGCCGAGCGTGCGCAGGGTCTCGCGCTGGTTGGCCTTGAGGCCGACCGTGCCGCGGTTCTGCTGGACCTTGAGCTGTGCCATCAGGAAGGCACCTCCTGCGACGTCCCGGCCGGGACCTCGTTGCGCGCACGCAGCAGGGCCGCCGGGGCGACGTCCTCGACGCGCAGGCCACGACGTGCAGCGACGGCCTCGGGCTGCTCGAGCATGCGCAGCGCCTCGACGGTCGCGTGCACGATGTTGATCTGGTTCGACGACCCGAGGGACTTGCTCAGGATGTCGTGGATGCCGGCGCACTCGAGCACCGCACGCACCGGGCCACCGGCGATGACGCCGGTACCGGGCGAGGCGGGACGCAGCATGACCACGCCGGCCGCCTTCTCCCCCTGGACGGGGTGCGGGATGGTGCCCTGGATGCGGGGGACGCGGAAGAAAGCCTTCTTCGCCTCCTCGACGCCCTTGGCGATCGCCGCGGGCACCTCCTTGGCCTTGCCGTAGCCGACCCCGACCAGACCTTCGCCGTCACCGACGACCACGAGGGCGGTGAAGCTGAAGCGACGACCACCCTTCACGACCTTCGCGACGCGGTTGATCGCCACGACGCGCTCGATGTAGGCGGTCTTGTCAGCCTGGCCACCGCGACGGTCGTCGCGACCGCGACGGTCACCAGACTGGCGCTCGCCACTGCGCTGTCCGCGCTGGGCTCCGCTCATGAGACTGTTCCTCTTCTCTTCACTGCGTTGTCTGGATCAGAACGTCAGGCCGCCCGAACGGGCGCCGTCCGCGAGGGCCGCGACGCGGCCGTGGTACTTGTTGCCGGCGCGGTCGAAGACGACCCCGTCGACACCGGCAGCCTTGGCGCGCTCGGCGACGAGCTCGCCGACCCGGGTCGCCTTGGCGGTCTTGTCGCCCTCGTAGCCGCGCAGGTCGGTCTCCATGGTGGAGGCCGAGGCCAGCGTCTTGCCGACCAGGTCGTCGACGACCTGGACGGTGATGTGCTTGGAGGAGCGGGTCACGACCAGGCGCGGACGCTCGGCGGTGCCGGAGATCTTCTTGCGGCCCCGGACCTGACGGCGCAGACGCGACTTGACGCGTGCGCCGGTGTGCTTGTTGTTCGACAGCGAGATGCCCATGTCACTTACCGGCCTTTCCGGTCTTGCGGCGGACCTGCTCGCCGGCGTAACGAACACCCTTGCCCTTGTAGGGCTCGGGCTTGCGCAGCTTGCGGATCTTCGCGGCGGTCTCGCCGACCAGCTGCTTGTCGATGCCCTGGACACCCAGGCGGGTCGGGCCGTCGACGGTGAACGTGATGCCCTCAGGAGCGTCGAAGACGATCGAGTGGGAGTAGCCGAGCTGGAACTCCAGCTGGGTCGGCCCCTTCGACAGGACGCGGTAACCCACGCCCACGATCTCGAGCTTCTTCTCGTAACCGTCGGTGACCCCGACCACCATGTTGTTGATCAGGGTGCGGCTGAGGCCGTGCAGGGACTTGTTGATGCGGTGGTCGTCGGGGCGCTTGACGTCGAGGACGCCGTCACCCTGCTCGACGAAGATCGGGGCGGCCACGGTGTGCGAGAGCGCACCCTTGGGGCCCTTCACGGTCACCAGCTGGCCGTCGATCGCTACGTCGACACCGGACGGGACCGCGACGGGGAGCTTGCCAATACGCGACATGCTGTCGTTCTCCTATCTCGGTCTCGTCACCAGACGTAGGCGAGGACTTCTCCGCCCACGCCCTTCTGGTTGGCCTGTCGGTCGGTCAGCAGACCCTGGCTCGTCGAGATGATCGCGACGCCCAGGCCGCCCAGCACCTTGGGAAGACCCGTGTGCTTGGCGTAGACCCGCAGGCCCGGCTTGCTGATGCGGCGAACGCCCGCGATGGAGCGCTCGCGGTTGCGGCCGTACTTGAGCGTGATGGTCAGCGTCTTGCCGACCTCGCCCTCACCCGGCTCGGTGACGTCGTAGGAGGTGATGTAGCCCTCCTGCTTGAGGATGTCGGCGACACCCTGCTTGATCTTGCTGTACGGCATGGACACCGCGTCGTGGTACGCCTGGTTGGCGTTGCGGACACGCGTGAGCATGTCGGCGATCGGGTCTGTCATCGTCATGGCCTGGCTCGGCCCTTTCTCCACCGTGGTTTCGCGCCCCACTTGGGCGCGACCTGCAGCGATCTTTGGTGTGGGAGGTAACGGATTACCAGGAGGACTTGGTCACGCCGGGCAGCTCGCCGCGGTGCGCCATCTCGCGCAGGCAGATGCGGCACAGGCCGAACTTGCGGTACACCGCACGCGGGCGGCCGCAGCGCTGGCAGCGGGTGTAGCCCTGCACCGCGAACTTGGGCTTGCGCGCGGCCTTGACCCTCAGGCTGGTCTTCGCCATGTCAGTTCTCCTTGAACGGGAAGCCGAGCTGCTTGAGCAGCGCGCGGCCCTGGTCGTCGGTGGTGGCCGTGGTGACGATGGTGATGTCCATGCCCCGCGAGCGGTCGATCTTGTCCTGGTCGATCTCGTGGAACATGACCTGCTCGGTCAGACCGAAGGTGTAGTTGCCGCGCCCGTCGAACTGGGTGGACGAGAGCCCACGGAAGTCGCGAATGCGGGGCAGGGCCAGCGAGAGCAGCCGGTCCAGGAACTCCCACATGCGGTCGCCGCGCAGCGTGGTGTGCGCACCGATCGGCATGCCCTCGCGCAACTTGAACTGCGCGATGGACTTGCGGGCCTTGGTCACCAGCGGCTTCTGACCGGTGATCGCGGTGAGGTCGCGCACGGCGCCCTCGATCAGCTTGGAGTCGCGGGCGGCCTCGCCCACTCCCATGTTGACCACGATCTTGGTCAGGCCGGGCACCTGCATGACGTTGGCGATCTCGAACTCGGCCTGCAGCGCGGGGAGGATCTCCTCGCGGTAGCGGGTCTTGAGCCGCGGGGTGACAGCGGCGGAGGCCGTCGTCGCCTCGGGGGTCTGGGTCTCGGTCATCAGATTTCCTTGCCGGTCTTGCGCGAGATGCGGACGCTGCGCTCGGCCTGGTACGTCGAGCCGTCGGGGCGGCGCTTGGTGACCTCGTCGCGGCGGAAGCCGATGCGGGTCACCCCGTCACCCTCGACGAGCATCACGTTGGACACGTGGATGGGGGCCTCGGAGGTGATGATGCCGCCGGTGCTGCCCGAGCGGTCGCCCTGAACGACCTTGGTGTGCCGCTTGACGCGGTTGACACCCTCGACGATCACCCGCTGGTCCTCGCGGAGCACCGAGATGACCTTGCCCTGGGCGCCCTTGTCCTTGCCGGCGATCACCTTGACGGTGTCGCCCTTCTTGATGTTGACGCTGCCGAACTTCTTGGACTGGGCCATCACAGCACCTCCGGTGCGAGCGAGATGATCTTCATGAAGCGCTTGTCGCGCAGCTCGCGGCCGACGGGGCCGAAGATGCGCGTGCCGCGCGGCTCGCCGTCGTTCTTGAGGATGACCGCGGCGTTCTCGTCGAAGCGGATGTAGGAGCCGTCGGGACGACGACGCTCCTTGACGGTGCGCACGATGACGGCCTTGACGACGTCGCCCTTCTTGACGTTGCCGCCCGGGATCGCGTCCTTGACAGTGGCCACGATGACGTCACCGATGCCGGCGTAGCGCCGACCCGAGCCACCGAGGACACGGATGCAGAGGATTTCCTTCGCACCGGTGTTGTCGGCGACCTTGAGTCGCGACTCCTGCTGGATCATTGAGTTTCTCCTGGATGTCGAGCTGGTTCTCGCGGGCCTCGCGGGCCGGGAGCCTTGCCGAACTTATGTGTTGGACCTCGCCCTGCGGGACGAGGGATTACTTCGCCTTCTCGAGGACCTGGATGACGCGCCAGCGCTTGGTCGCCGACAGCGGCCGGGTCTCCATCAGCAGGACGCGGTCGCCGATGCCGCACTCGTTGGTCTCGTCGTGAGCCTTGAGCTTGCTCGTGCGACGCAGGACCTTCCCGTACAGCGCGTGCTTGACGCGGTCCTCGACGGACACGACGACGGTCTTGTCCATCTTGTCGCTCACGACCAGGCCCTCGCGGACCTTGCGCGCGTTGCGCTCGGTGGTCTCGGCAGTCTGCTCGCTCATGCGGCACCATCCTCGTTGTCAGCCGGGGCCGTGCGGATGCCGAGCTCGCGCTCGCGCACCACGGTGTAGATCCGGGCGATGTCCTTCTTGACCGTGCGGAGCCGGCCATGGCTCTCCAGCTGGCCCGTGGCCGCCTGGAAACGGAGGTTGAACAGCTCCTCCTTGGCCTCGCGCAGCTTCGACTCGAGGTCGACCGCGGTCATCTCGTCGAGCTCGTGGGCAGCAACACCGTTGGCCATCAGAATTCCCCCGCCTCTCGCGAGATGAACCGGCACTTCATCGGCAGCTTGTGCATCGCGCGGCGCATGGCCTCACGAGCAGTCACCTCGTCGACACCGGACAGTTC
The DNA here is from genome assembly GCF_058681775.1 of Nocardioides sp. FY1077. Classification (NCBI taxonomy): domain Bacteria; kingdom Bacillati; phylum Actinomycetota; class Actinomycetes; order Propionibacteriales; family Nocardioidaceae; genus Nocardioides; species Nocardioides sp. FY1077. The sequence goes on from NZ_JBZWDB010000003.1 coordinate 972,295, forward strand.
GAACATGACGCGGCCGGGCTTGACGTTCGCCACCCACCACTCGGGGGAGCCCTTGCCCGAACCCATGCGGGTCTCGGCGGGCTTCTTGGTCAGCGGGCGGTCGGGGTAGATGTTGATCCACACCTTGCCGCCACGCTTGATGTGACGAGTCATCGCGATACGCGCCGACTCGATCTGGCGGTTCGTGACGTAGTGCGACTCGATGGCCTGGATGCCGTACTCGCCGAAGGCGAGCTTGGTGCCACCCTTGGCCGCACCGGTCCGCTTGGGGTGGTGCTGCTTGCGGTGCTTGACGCGTCGGGGCATCAGCATGTCGGTCAGGCCTCCGATCCGGACTCTGCGGCGACGGGAGCGGCGGTCTCGGCCGGCGCGTCCGTCGTCGTGGTGGTGGCGGGGGCCTCGGCGCCGCGGTCGGCACGCGTCGGGCGGTCGGTGCGCGAGCCACGGCTCGGGCGCTCCCCGCCGCGCTGCGGCCGGTTGTTGCCACCGCGACCGGGGACCCCGGCGCGGGCGGCGGCCTGGGCCTGGCGCTCGGCACGGGTGCCGGCGACCTCGCCCTTGTAGATCCAGACCTTCACGCCGATGCGGCCGAAGGTCGTCTTGGCCTCGTAGAAGCCGTAGTCGATGTCGGCACGCAGCGTGTGCAGCGGGACGCGGCCCTCGCGGTAGAACTCGGTGCGCGACATCTCGGCGCCGTTGAGGCGACCCGAGCACTGGATCCGGATGCCCTTGGCACCCGAGCGCATCGTGGTCTGCATCGCCTTGCGCATGGCGCGACGGAACTGCACGCGACCGGCGAGCTGCTCGGCGACTCCCTGGGCGACGAGCTGGGCGTCGACCTCGGGGTTCTTGACCTCGAGGATGTTCAGCTGCACCTGCTTGCCGGTGAGCTTCTCGAGCTCGCCACGGATGCGGTCGGCCTCGGCGCCGCGGCGACCGATGACGATGCCGGGGCGGGCGGTGTGGATGTCGACGCGCACCCGGTCACGGGTCCGCTCGATCTCCACCTTCGAGATGCCGGCCCGCTCCATGCCCTTGGAGAGCAACTTGCGGATGCCGACGTCCTCGCCGACGTAGGACTTGTACAGCTTGTCGGCGTACCACCGCGACTTGTGGTCGGTGGAGATACCCAGGCGGAAGCCGTTCGGGTTGATCTTCTGGCCCATCAGGCCTTCCTGCCCTTCTTCTCGGCAACGACAGCAGCCGGCTGGACGACCAGCGTGATGTGGCTGGTGCGCTTGTTGATGCGCGTGGCACGGCCCTGGGCACGGGGGCGCCAGCGCTTCATGGTCGGACCCTCGTCGACGCGGGCAGCGGAGACCACCAGGTCGGCGCGGACGAGACCCTCGGTGGTCACGGCGTTCGCGACGGCGCTCTCGAGGACCTTGTAGACGGTCTCCGAGGCGGCCTGCGGCGCGAACTGCAGCAGTGCCAAGGCCTCGTCGACGTGCATGCCACGGACCATGTCCGCGACACGACGGGCCTTCATCGGGGTGATCCGCGTGTGACGTGCGCTCGCGAAGGCGCCCGGCTGGTCGCCGAGCAGCGACTCGCGGCGGGCGCTCGTGCGCCCTCGCTCAGTTACGCTCATTAGCTCGTTGTCTCCAGTTCCCAGAGCCTGCCGCGTCAGCGGCGGCGGCCCTTCCGGTCTTCCTTCACGTGCCCGCGGTAGGTGCGGGTGGGGGCGAACTCGCCCAGCTTGTGGCCGACCATCGAGTCGGTCACGAAAACCGGGACGTGCTTGCGCCCGTCGTGCACGGCGATGGTGTGCCCGATCATGTCGGGGATGATCATCGACCGGCGCGACCAGGTCTTGATGACGTTGTGCGAGCCCTTCTCGTTCTCGGCGTCCACCTTCTTCTGCAGGTGGCCGTCGACGAAGGGGCCCTTCTTCAGGCTGCGAGGCATGTCGGTTACTTCCTACCCTTGCCGGACTTGCGACGACGGATGATCTGGGAGTCGCTGGCCTTGCGCTTGCGCGTGCGGCCCTCGGGCTTGCCCCAGGGGGACACCGGGTGACGTCCACCCGAGGTCTTGCCCTCGCCACCACCGTGGGGGTGGTCGACCGGGTTCATGACGACGCCTCGCACCGTGGGGCGCTTGCCCTTCCAGCGCATGCGACCGGCCTTGCCCCAGTTGATGTTCGACTGCTCGGCGTTGCCGACCTCGCCGATCGTGGCGCGGCAGCGGACGTCGACGAAGCGCATCTCGCCCGAGGGCATGCGCAGCGTGGCGCGGCTGCCCTCACGGGCGACCAGCTGGGCGCTGTTGCCGGCGGAGCGGGCGATCTTGGCGCCGCCGCCGGGTCGCAGCTCCACGCAGTGGATGGTCGAGCCGACCGGGATGTTGCGCAGCGGCAGGTTGTTGCCGGTCTTGATGTCGGCGTTGGGGCCCGACTCGATCGGCGTGCCCTGCGTGAGGCCCTTCGGCGCGATGATGTAGCGCTTCTCGCCGTCGACGTAGTGCACGAGCGCGATGCGCGCGGTGCGGTTCGGGTCGTACTCGATGTGCGCGATCTTGGCCGGCACGCCGTCCTTGTCGTAGCGACGGAAGTCGATGATCCGGTAGGCACGCTTGTGCCCGCCGCCCTGGTGCCGGGTGGTGATCCGACCCTGGTTGTTGCGGCCGCCCTTCTTGGGCAGCGGCACGACCAGGGACTTCTCCGGCGTGGTGCGGGTGATCTCGACGAAGTCGGCGACCGACGAGCCACGACGGCCCGGCGTGGTCGGCTTGTACTTGCGGATAGCCATGTCTTATGTCCTCGTATCCAGCTGCCCGGTCAGGAGACCGGACCCCCGAAGATGTCGATGCGGTGGCCCTCGGCGAGGCTGACGATCGCGCGCTTGGTGTCCTTGCGCTTGCCCAGGCCGTTGCGCGTGCGGCGCGTCTTGCCCGAGCGGTTCAGCGTGTTCACCGAGGTGACCTTGACGCCGAAGATCTTCTCGACCGCGATCTTGATCTCGGTCTTGTTGGCGTCAGGACGCACGACGAAGGTGTACTTGTTGGCGTCGAGGAGGCCGTAGCTCTTCTCGGACACGACCGGCGCGAGCAGGATGTCGCGGTGGTCCTTGTGCAGGGTGCTCACTTGGCAGCCTCCTTGGCGGACACGAGCGCGTCGTAGGCGCCCTTCGTGAAGACCACGTCGTCAGCGGCGAGGACGTCGTAGGTGTTGAGCTGGTCGACAGCCACCACGTGCACGCGCTGGGCGTTGCGCAGCGAGAGCGAGGTGACGGTGTCGTTGCGCTCGAGCACCACGAGGAAGCGGGTGCGCTCCGACAGCCCGGCCAGTGCGGCCAGGGCGGTCTTCGTCGAGGGGGCCTCGCCGGTGACGAGGCTCTCCACGACGTGGATGCGACCGTTGCGGGCCCGGTCGGAGAGGGCGGCGCGCAGGGCGGCGGCCTTCATCTTCTTGGGGGTGCGCTGGTCGTAGCTGCGCGGCTTCGGGCCGTGGACGACGCCACCACCGACGAACTGCGGCGCGCGGGTCGAGCCCTGGCGGGCGCGGCCGGTGCCCTTCTGCTTGTACGGCTTCTTGCCACCACCGCGGACCTCGCCACGGGTCTTGGTGGAGTGCGTGCCCTGGCGGGCCGCGGCCTGCTGGGCCACGACGACCTGGTGCATCAGCGGGATGTTGACCGGCGCGTCGAAGATCTCGGCGGGCAGGTCGACCTTCACGGTGTTGATAGCCATGTCAGGCCCCCTGCGTCTTCTTGGCTGCCGAGCGGAGCACGATCAGACCGCCGCGGGGGCCGGGGACGGCACCCTTCAGCAGGATCAGGCCCTTCTCGAGGTCGACGGCGTGCACGGTGACGTTCTGGGTGGTGACGGTGTCGCTACCCATGCGGCCGGCCATGCGCATGCCCTTGAACACGCGGCCCGGCGTGGCGCAGGCGCCGATCGAGCCGGGCTTGCGGTGGTTGCGGTGGGCACCGTGGGAGGCCGAGACGCCGTGGAAGCCGTGACGCTTCATGACGCCGGCGAAGCCCTTGCCCTTGCTGGTGCCGGTGATGTCGATCTCCTCGCCGGCAGCGAAGGTGTCGACCGCGAGCTCCTGGCCCACGGTGTACTCCCCCGCCGCGGCGGTGCGGATCTCGACCAGGTGACGGCGGGGCGTGGTGCCCGCGGTCTTGTCGAAGTGACCGGCCTGCGGCTTGGTGACCTTGCGGGCCTCGATCTCGCCGAACCCGATCTGCACGGCGTTGTAGCCGTCCTTCTCGGGGGTGCGGACCTGGGTGACCACGTTGGTGCTCGCCGCGATCACGGTCACGGGAACGATGCGGTTGTTCTCGTCCCACAGCTGGGTCATGCCGAGCTTGGTGCCCAGCAGCCCCTTCTGGTTGCGTTCCATCGTCATGTCAGTGACCTCAGAGCTTGATCTCGATGTCGACACCGGCAGGCAGGTCGAGGCGCATCAGCGAGTCGACCGTCTTCGGCGTCGGGTCGATGATGTCGATGAGGCGCTTGTGCGTGCGCATCTCGAAGTGCTCGCGGGAGTCCTTGTACTTGTGGGGCGAGCGGATGACGCAGTACACGTTCTTCTCGGTCGGCAGCGGCACCGGGCCGGCGACCTTGGCACCCGTGCGGGTGACCGTGTCCACGATCTTGCGCGCCGAGGTGTCGATCACCTCGTGGTCATAGGCCTTGAGCCTGATGCGGATCTTCTGTCCCGCCATAGGTCTCGTCCGTCCTTCTTCTCAGCTGCCGCGTGCGTGTCCGGGATTCCTCGGGCTTGAGTGGGTCCCGCCCTGCTGCTGCCACCTGTGGCGCCGACCCCCGCGGTCGGGCGTGTCGCGGGGCCGGGACGAGAAGTCCCATGGCGCGACACAGGACCGGGATCCTGCGCACTGTTCTCGGTGACGCCCGACGGTTCGTCGGGCTGATCGGGTCTCCTGGTGCGGTGCCACCACGGGCTCGCCCACCAACGCTGCCCGTCGCCGGGCGTGATCTCGGTACCCCCAGGGGGAGTGGAGACGCGATTCAGTAGTCAAGACGTGGCGCACCCCGGCAACCCGCCGGAGCAACCGGACTATCTTGGCAGATCCCCGGGGCGAGGCCAAATCGTCCTGGGCGGCGCTTCCGCCGCCCCGGTCGGTCGCACCTGACAGGATGACCGCGACCGCCGCCGGCAGGCCCGGACCGGTCACCGACCGCCACGACGACAGGAGCAGCATGTCGGGCTACCAGGGCCCTCCTCCCCCAGGCCAGCCCCCGCCGCCGCCGGGGTGGCAGCCCCCGGCGCCTGGCCCCGCGGGCTGGCCGCCCGCGGGTGGCGCGTCACCGGGGTCACCGGGACCGCCGGTCGGTGCGTGGGCCCACCCGGGTGCGGGCCGCGGCCCGGTCGTCCACCGCCCGGGCGCGGTGCCGCTGCGTCCGCTCCAGCTCGGCGACCTGTACGACGGCGCCTTCCGCATCATCCGGCACAACCCCCGCGCCACCGTGGGCGCCGCCGTACTGGTGGCGTCGGTGGCCATGGTGGTGCCGGTGCTGGTGACGGCGGCGCTCACCTTCACCGTCGACCTCGGCCTCGACGGCTCCGACCTGTCGTCGGCGTCCACCGCCGAGCAGGTCGGGCTGATCGGTTCCCTGGGCTCCCTCGTCCTGGGCGCGATCGCGGCCCAGGTGGGGCTGGTGCTGGTGGGTGGCATGGTGGCGCACGTGGTGTTCGCCGCCGCGGTGGGCCGCCGGATGGGGCTCGGCGAGGCGTGGGCCGCCACCCGCGGCCAGCGCCGTCGCCTGGTCGGCCTCGCCGCCACCCTGCTCCTGCTCACCGTGGTGGTGCTGGGGCTCTACGCCGCGTCGTACGTGCCCGTGGTGGCGCTGACGTCGCAGGTGTGGCCCGTGGTGCTCTACGGCGTGCTCAGCACGATCGTGCTGGTGGCGGTGATGTCGTGGGTGTGGGTGCGCGTGTACTACCTGCCGGCACCGGCCCTGATGATCGAGCGGCTCACCGTGCGGGCCGCCCTGGCCCGCGGGTACGGCCTCACCCGAGGTGCGTTCTGGCGCACCTTCGGCATCGCGCTGCTCACCGTGGTGGTGACCAGCGCGGCCAGCTCGGTGCTGACCCTGCCGCTGTCGTTCGCCGGACAGCTGGGCGTGCTCGCCGCCGGGCCCGAGTACCAGGTGCTCGGCCTGGTGCTGCTCCAGGCGGTCTCGACCGTGGTGTCCACCGCGTTCGTCGCCCCGTTCACCACCAGCGTCACCGCGCTGCAGTACCTCGACCTCCGCATCCGCCGCGAGGCCTACGACGTCGAGCTGATGAGCCGGGCGGGACTGCGGCAGCCGTGAGCCACCGCCCGTGCACGAGGTGCAGGTGAGGCCGGCCGCGACCCCGCTGGAGCCGTCGCCCGACGACGCCCGGGCCGCGCTGCGCCGCGAGCTGGTGCGCCCGGAGTACCACGACCGCGACCTGCTGCAGCAGGTCGTCGACTGGGTCGAGCGGCGCATCGACCAGACCCTGCAGGCCGCGGCCGGCGCTCCCCCGCTGACCACCTTCGCCGCGCTGCTCGCCGGGCTCGCGCTGGTGCTGGCCCTCGGGTGGCTGCTGTCGCGGGCGCGGCGCACCGCCCGCGCCGGCCGCGTGCCCGCCGACGGCGTGCTGACCGACGAGCGGGTGGGCGCCGCCGAGCTGCGCGCCCGCGCCGGCGCCGCGCTGGTCGACGGGCGGTGGTCGGAGGCGGTCGTCGAGGGCTTCCGGGCACTCACTCTCACCGAGGTGGAACGCGGGCTGCTCGACGACGTCCCGGGGGCCACCGCTCGCGAGGTCGCCGACGCGATCGCCGCCGACCACCCGCCGCTGGCCGGCGAGGTGCGGGCCGCCGCAGGCCACTTCGACCGGGTGCTCTACGGCTCCCGGCCGGCCACCGCCGAGCAGGCGGCCGACGTCGTCGCGCTGCACGACCGCCTCGCCGGGGTGCGATGAGCACCGCCACCGACCCGGCCACCCGCCCCGCCGCGGACGGGCCGACCCCGACCGGGTCGGGCCGCACCTGGGCACGCCGCCACGCCTCGACGCTGGTCGTCGTGGGCGGGGTGCTCGCCGCCCTGCTCGTCGCGCTGCTGCTCGGCGGCGGGGCCCGCACCACCACCCCCCTCGACCCCGACAACCCCGACGCCGACGGCGCCCAGGCACTCGCACGGGTGCTCGACGACGCGGGCGTGCAGGTGGACGTCGTCCGCGACGCCGACGCCCTCGAGGCGGCCGGCGTCGACGCCGCCACCACCGTGCTCGTCACCACCCCCGACGACCTCGGCCGCAGCACCGCCGACCGGCTGCTCGACGTCGCGGCGCCCGCTCGGCTCGTGGTGGCCGGCGCCCGCCCCGGCGCGCTCGAGGCCCTCGGCGTCGACCCCACCACCGGCTCGGTGGGCGCCGGCGACGGCGTCGACGCCGCCTGCGACGACTACGCCGGGCTGCGGCTGCAGGTCGACACGGCCACGACGTACGCCGGCGACGGGTGCTTCCCCGCCGGCGACGGCGTGCTGCTGGCCGACGCCGACGGCACGACCCTGCTCGGCGCCGAGCAGGTGCTGGCCAACGACCAGGTGCTGCGCGCCGACAACGCCGCCGTGGCACTGCGGCTGCTGGGCCAGGAGCCCCGCCTGGTCTGGTACGTGCCCTCCCTCGACGACCTCGTCGGCCAGGACGGCGTGGGCCTCGGGGGGCTGCTGCCGCCGTGGGTGCGCCCGGGCCTGCTGCTGGCCCTGCTCGTGGCGGTGGCGGTGGTCGCCTGGCGGGCGCGACGTCTCGGCCCGCTGTCCACCGAGCCGCTGCCGGTGGTGGTCACCGCGATCGAGACCACCCGCAGCCGTGGCCGGCTCTACCGCCGCGCCGGCGACCGCGGGCACGCCGCCGGTGCCCTGCGCACCGCCGCGCGCGCCCGCAGCGCCGAGCGGCTGCGCCTGCCCCACGGCACGGCGCCCGACGTCGTCGTGCGCGAGGTGGCGCGCCACACCGGGCGCAGCACCGCCGACGTCGCCGCCCTGCTCGCCCCCGACGCCCCACCTCCCGGCTCCGACCGGGACCTCATCGCCCTGGCCGGTGCGCTGGCCGAGCTCGACAGAGAGGCACGCCGCCCGTGAGCCACACCCCCCGAACCGACGACCGGCCCGACGACCGGCCCGACCGGTCCGATCCCCCCACCGACGGGGCGCGGGAGCGCCTCGCCGCGGTGCGCACCGAGGTGGCCAAGGCCGTCGTGGGCCAGGACGCCGCGGTCAGCGGCCTGCTGGTGGCGCTGCTGTGCGGCGGGCACGTGCTGATGGAGGGGGTGCCCGGCACGGCCAAGACGCTGCTGGTGCGCTCCCTGGCCGGTGCGTTGGCCGTCGACACCCGGCGGGTGCAGTTCACCCCCGACCTGATGCCGGGCGACATCACCGGCTCCATGGTCGTCGACCCCCGCGCCGGCGAGCTGGTGTTCCGCGAGGGACCCGTCTTCACCCACCTGCTGCTCGCCGACGAGGTCAACCGCACCCCGCCGAAGACGCAGTCGGCGCTGCTGGAGGCCATGGAGGAGGGCCAGGTGTCGGTCGACGGCACGACCCGCCCGCTGCCCGTGCCGTTCATGGTCGCCGCGACGCAGAACCCCGTCGAGCACGAGGGCACCTACCCGCTGCCCGAGGCCCAGCTCGACCGGTTCCTGCTGAAGGTGGTGCTGCCGGTGCCCGGTCGCGACGACGAGCTGGAGATCCTGCGTCGCCACGCCACCGGATTCGACCCGCGCGACGTCGCCGGGGCCGGGGTGCGCGCGGTCGCCGGCCCCGCCGACATCGCGGCCGGGCGCGCCGCCGTCGCGGGCGTGCAGGTCTCGCCCGAGGTCGTCGGGTACGTCGTCGACGTCGCCCGGGCGACCCGCGAGTCACCGTCGCTGAGCCTGGGCGTCAGCCCCCGCGGCGCGACGGCGCTGCTGCGGGCCGCCCGCGCCTGGGCCTGGCTGAGCGGGCGCGACTTCGTCACGCCCGACGACGTCAAGGCGCTCGCCCACGCGACCCTGGTGCACCGCCTCGGCCTGCGCCCCGAGGCCGAGCTCGAGGGCGTCGACGTCGGGCAGGTCCTCACCTCGGCCATCGGCTCCGTGCCGGTGCCGCGCTGACGGCGCCCGTGGCGATCTCCGGACGGCTCGCGCTGCTCCTCGCGCTCGGCATCGTGCCGGTCGTGCTGCGACCCGGCGTCGGCACCGTGTGGCTCTGGGTGCTCGCGGTGGGCCTGGTGGCGGCCCTCGACGCCGCGCTGGCGCCCTCGCCGCGTGCGCTCGACCTCGAGCGCCGGCCGGTGCCGACCACGCGCCTGCACGACGAGGCCGCGAGCGTGCTGGTGGTGCGCAGCACCGCCCGGCGCACCGTGCGCGCCGTGGTGCGTGACGCCTGGCAGCCCACCGCCGGCGCCGACGACGACCGCCACCGCGTGCGGCTCCCCCCGGGCGGGCGCACCCTGCTGACCACCCCGCTGCGCCCGCGACGGCGCGGCGACCTGCGCGCCCTGGGCGTCACCGTGCGCTCGTGGGGGCCGCTGGGGCTGGTGGCCCGCCAGCGCACGGCCGCCCTGCCCGGCACCGTGCGGGCCCTGCCGCCGTTCACCTCGCGGCGCCACCTGCCCGCGCGGCTGGCCCGCCTGCGCGACCTCGACGGGCGCGCGGCGGTGCGGGTGCGGGGTCAGGGCACCGAGTTCGACTCGCTGCGCGAGTACGTGCGCGGCGACGACGTCCGCTCCATCGACTGGCGGGCCTCGGCCCGCACCCGCGACGTCGTCGTCCGCACCTGGCAGCCCGAGCGCGACCGTCGCGTCGTGCTGGTGCTCGACACCTCGCGCACGTCGGCGGGACGGGTGGCCGACGTGCCGCGGCTCGACTCCGCCATGGACGCCGCCCTGCTGCTCGGCGCGCTCGCGGCGCGTGCGGGCGACCGGGTCGACCTGGTGGCCGGTGACCGCCGGGTGCGGGCGCGGCTGCGCGCCGCCGGGGCGCGCGACGTCGCGGGGCGGATGCAGGAGCAGCTGGCCGACCTCGAGCCGGTGATCGCCGAGGCCGACTGGTCGGTGCTGGCCGGGGCGGTCACGGCGCTGGGCCGCCAGCGCGCCCTGGTCGTGCTGATGACGCCGCTGGAGCCGTCGGCGGTGGAGGAGGGCCTGCTGCCGGTGCTGCCCGTGCTGACCCGCCACCACCGGGTGGTCGTGGCCTCGGTGCGCGACCCCGCCCTCGACGCGCTGGCCGCCGGGCACGGCGACGTCGACGCGGTGTACGACGCGGCCGCCGCGGAGCAGGCGCTCGCCCGCCGCGCCCGCACCGCCGACCTGCTGCGGGCCCTGGGCGTCGACGTGGTCGACGCCGACGCCGAGGCGCTCCCCCCGGCGCTCGCCGACCACTACCTCGCGCTGAAGGCCCGCGGCCTGCTCTGAGCCGACCTCAGGCGCGGGTGGCCACGCGGTCCTCGAGGAGGGCGGCGTCGACGTCGCCGGTGTGGCCGCGCGCGACGGCCGCCCGCCCGAGAACGAACACGTAGGCGAGGAAGACCGCCTCGGCCAGCACGCCGATGGCCAGCCGGGCCCAGGTCGGCAGCCCCGACGGCGTCACGAACGCCTCGATGACCCCCGAGACCGCGAGCACCACCACGAGGCCGAGCGCCACGGTGCCGGCGGTGCGTCCCTCGTGGGCCAGGGAACCGGTGCGGGTGAGCGAGCCGGGCTCCACCCACGACCAGAACAGCCGCAGCCCCACCCCGCCGGCCACGAAGACCGCGGTCAGCTCGAGCAGGCCGTGGGGCAGCAGCAGCCCCCAGAAGTGCTGGCCGTGGTCGGCGCGGTGCATGATCGAGCCGATCACGGCGAGGTTCGCGATGTTGGTGAAGAGCAGGTAGACCACCGGCAGGCCCAGCACGCCGAGCGCCAGGCACAGCGCGGCGACCCAGGCGTTGTTGACCCACACCTGGGTGGCGAAGCTGCCGGCGGCGTACTCGCTGTAGTAGCCCTCGAAGTCCTCCTGCACGAGCTGGTCGACCTCGCCCGGGGAGAGCAGCGACTGCTCGACGACCGGGTGCTCCAGCAGCCACCACATCATCACCGCGGTCACCACGACGTTCGCGGCCAGGCAGCCCAGCCACCACCACCGCAGCCGGTAGAGCGCGGCGGGGAACCGGTCGACGAAGAACGACGACACCGAGCGCCACGAGCCGGTGCGGGCACCCACCGAGCGGTTGCGGGCGCGCGCGAGCAGCGAGGAGAGGTGGGCCACCAGCGTGGGGTCGGGGGCCGAGCCACGCACGACCGAGAGGTGGGTGGCGACGCGCTGGTAGAGCTCCACCAGCTCGTCGGACTCGACGCCGTCGAGACGGCGCTGCGACGTCAGCTGCTCGAGGCGCTCCCACTCCGCGCCGTGGGCGTGCACGTAGGCGTCGAGGTCCACGCCGCCACCCTAGACTGGGCGCGATGTCGGGCCAGGACGCCGCGTTCCTCACCACCGACGACCTCGTCACCGGCGAGGCCGTCGCGCTCGACCTGCCCGCCGCGGGCCTGGGCTCGCGGATGGTCTCCGGCCTGGTGGACCTGCTGGTGGCCGGCGCGCTGCTGGTGGCGGTCGTGCTGCTGCTGCTCACCGCCACGCTCGGCACCGACCAGGCCCTGGCCACCGCCGCGCTGATCGTGTCGCTGGTGGTGGTGCTGGTCGTCGTGCCGACCACCGTGGAGACGCTCACCCGGGGACGCTCGGCCGGCAAGGCCGTCATGGGGCTGCGCACCGTGCGCGACGACGCCGGCCCCATCTCGTTCCACCACGCGTTCGTGCGGGCGCTGATCGGCGTGGTGGAGGTGTGGGCGTTCTCCGGGGCGCCGGCCTTCTTCTCCGCACTGGTCAGCGACAAGGGCAAGCGGCTGGGCGACCACGCCGCCGGCACGTACGTCGTGCGTGAGCGGGTGCGGCTGCGGCTCACCGCGCCGCTGCCGATGCCGCCGCCGCTGGCCGGCTGGGCCCGCGGCGCCGACATCACCGCGCTGCCCACCCCGCTGGCGCTGGCGGTGAGGCAGTACCTGGGCCGCCTCGACCAGATCGACCCCGCCTCCCGCACCGCGCTGGGCGCCCGCCTGGCCGACCAGGTCTCCGCCCACGTCGCCCCACCCCCGCCGCCCGGCACCCCGCCCGAGGCGTTCCTCGTGGCCGTCGTCGCCGCCCGCCGCGAGCGCGACACCGCCCGCCTGGCCCGCGAGGCCGACCTCCGCCGCCGCCTCACCGCCCGCCGCTGACCCCTCCGCCCTCGCTGGTCGAGTGCCGAGGAGCCCCAGCGACGAGGTGTATCGAGACCACCCGACCGTCCGCTGGGACCGGACCGAGGCAGGGACAGCGGACCGCGGGTCTCGATACGAGCGCTGCGCGCCCTGCTCGACCAACGAACAGGGCGGGCGCTGCGCTGGCTCCTCGGCTGCGGCTTCGCTGGTCGAGTGCCGAGGAGCGCCAGCGACGAGGTGTATCGAGACCACCCGACCGCCCGCTGGGACCCGCCCTGGGAAAGGCCCAGCGCAGGCTTCGGCGGTTTCGAGACGGGCGCTGCGCTCGCTCCTCGACCGCGGCGTCGCTGGTCGAGTGCCGAGGAGCGCCAGCGACGAGGTGTATCGAGACCACCCGACCGTCCGCTGGGACCGGACCGAGACAGGGAACAGCGGACCGCGGGGTCTCGATACGAGCGCTGCGCGCCCTACTCGACCAACGAACCCGGGGCGGGCGCCGCGCGCCCTGCTCGACCAACGAACCGGGGCGGGCGCCGCGCTTGCTCCTCGACCGCGGCTTCGCTGGTCGAGTGCCGAGGAGCGCCAGCGACGAGGCGTATCGAGACCACCCGACCGTCCGCTGGGGCCCGCCCTGGGAAAGGCCCAGCGCAGGCTGCGGCGGTTTCGAGACGGTCGCTGGCGCTCCCTCCTCAACCACCGGCCCGAGCCGGGGAACCGCGGATTGCGGGGTCTCGACACGAGCGTTGCGCGCCCAGCTCGACCAACGAATCGGGGAGGGCGCTGCGCGACGAACGAGCAGGGCCCCGGACCGGGGTCCGGGGCCCTGCGGGTGGAAGGGCCGGCTCAGTAGCTGGTGAAGAGCAGGCGGTTGGGCGAGCCGTTGGCGCCGGTGACCACGCCGGTGGTGGCGTTGCCGACCAGCGCGCTGGTGACGCCCGACGGAGTGGCCGACGGGTTGAGCTGGAGGTACTGCGCGGCCACGCCGGCGACGTGCGGAGAGGCCATCGAGGTGCCGGAGATGGTGTTGGTGGCGGTGCTGCTGCCGATCCACGCCGACGTGATCGACGAGCCGGGCGCGAAGATGTCGACGCAGCTGCCGTAGTTCGAGTACGACGCCCGGGCGTCGGTGCTCGTGGTCGCCCCGACCGTGATCGCGGAAGCGGCGCGGGCCGGGGAGACGTTGCAGGCGTTCTGGTTCTCGTTGCCCGCGGCCACCACGGTGGTGACACCGGCGGAGACCATGCGCTGGATCGCGGCGTCGGTGGCGGCGTCGGCGGGCCCGCCCAGGCTCATGTTGGCGACGGCCGGGCGCACCCCGCGGCCGGCGACCCAGTCCATGCCGGCGATGACGCCGGAGCTCGAGCCTGAGCCCTGGCAGTCGAGCACCCGCACCGGCACCAGGCTGACCCGCTTGGCCACGCCGTACGTCGTGCCGCCGACAGTTCCGGCGACGTGGGTGCCGTGGCCGTTGCAGTCGGCGGTGCCGCGGCCGTCGTTGATCGCGGTCACGCCGGCGACGAGGCGCCCGGTGAACTCGCTGTGCGACGGGTTGATCCCGGTGTCGATGACGTAGGCCCGCACGCCGGAGCCGGTGGCGTTGTAGGTGAACGTGCCCGAGCGGGGCAGCGAGCGCTGGTCGATGCGGTCGAGGCCCCAGGTGGCGTTCGACTGCGTGGCCGACAGGGTGATGACGCCGTCCTGCTGCACGAACTGGGTGTCGGGGTCGGCGCGCACGGCGTCGAGCTGCTCCGGGGTCAGCCGGGCCGCGTAGCCCCCCAGGTCGTCGTAGACCTCCGTGACCCGGCCGCCGTCGCCGGCGACGGCGTCGTCGGCCTCGGCGCGCACGCCGTCGGCGCCGGCGCGCATCACCACGATGTAGCGCCCGGCGATCGCGTCGTCGGCGCGCAGGAACGGGGCGGGCGCCGGGTCGGCGGCCGCGGACGCCGGGGAGGCGGCGGGGATCGCGGTGGCGGCGGGGCTGCCCGCGACGCCGACCGCACCGAGGGCGAGCGCGGCGAGGGCCGCGGTCGTCAGGGCTGCGTGCTTGACCATGTGTGGTGACCTCCAGGACCGGGTTGCGGCCCCTCGTTGGACACACGTCCCGAGAGCGGACGGTGGACGACGCGACGTCGTCGGGGTCAACCTCCCCCGCCGGGCCCCCGTCCCGCTACGGGGGAAACCCTCGTGCGCACCCTCGCCCCGCTCAGGCCCGGCGGTAGGCCAGGTCGGTGATCGCGCGGCCGGCGTCGATGCCCTTGCGCTCGAAGCGGGTCACCGGGCGCTCGTCCCACCGCTCGACGACGCCGCCGACCAGCGCGGGCTCGGCGTCGAGCACCTCACGCATCTGCTCGGCGTAGTGGGCCCAGTCGGTCGCCAGGCGCCAGGTGCCGCCGGGGCGCAGCCGCGAGGCCACGACCGCCGCGAAGTCGGCGTCCACCAGGCGCCGCTTGTGGTGGCGCGCCTTGCGCCACGGGTCGGGGAAGAACGTCCACACCTCCTCCAGCGAGGCCGGCGCGAGACGGTGCTCGACGGTCCACACCGCGTCCACCCCGCACAGCCGCACGTTGTCGGCCCCGGTCTCGGCCAGGCGCCACAGCGTGTCGGCCACCCCGGGGCGCCACACCTCCAGCGCCAGCACGTCGTACGCCGGGCGCGCGGCGGCCAGCTCGGCGGTGGCCTCGCCCACGCCGGAGCCGATCTCCACGATCATCGGCGCGGAGCGGCCGAACCAGTCGGCCCAGGCGAAGCCCGCGGCGTCGACGGCCTCGTCCGGCACGACCCATGCCTCGTGGTGGGCCTCCCACGCAGCGGCCTGACGCGGGGTGAACCGCTGCCCGCGCCGGGAGTAGCTCAGCACCTCGCGCACCCGCCGGCCGTCGTCGAGCAGCTTGTGGTGGGGGCGGGCCGGGGTCTCCCGGTCGTCCATGTCTCTCCTCGCGGTGTCGGTGCGGCGGGCGGGGGCGCCCGGACGCACGAGAGCCCCCAGCCCGGGGGCTGGGGGCTCTCGCAGGTGGTGCGGTGGATCAGTGGAGCCGGTCGCCCTGGGGTGGCCGGCTCCGGGCGATCACTTGGTGATCTTGGTGACCCGGCCGGCGCCGACGGTGCGGCCGCCCTCGCGGATCGCGAAGCGCAGACCCTCGTCCATGGCGATGGGCTGGATCAGCTCGACGGCCATCTCGGTGTTGTCACCCGGCATGACCATCTCGGTGCCCTCGGGCAGCGTGACGACGCCCGTCACGTCCGTGGTGCGGAAGTAGAACTGCGGGCGGTAGTTGTTGAAGAACGGCGTGTGACGGCCGCCCTCCTCCTTCGACAGGATGTAGACCGAGGCGTCGAAGTTGGTGTGCGGGGTCGTGGTGCCCGGCTTGATGACGACCATGCCGCGCTCGATGTCCTCGCGCTTGGTGCCACGCAGCAGCAGACCGACGTTCTCACCGGCCTGGCCCTCGTCGAGCAGCTTGCGGAACATCTCGACGCCGGTGACCGTCGACTTCTGCGACTTCTCGCGGATGCCGATGATCTCGACCTCCTCGTTCACCTTGACGATGCCGCGCTCGATGCGACCGGTGATGACGGTGCCGCGACCGGTGATGGTGAAGACGTCCTCGACGGGCATGAGGAACGGCTTGTCGGTCTCACGCTCGGGGGTCGGGATGGCCTCGTCGACCGCGTTCATGAGCTCGACGATCGACTCGCCCCACTTGGCGTCGCCCTGCAGCGCCGGGAAGGCGGCCACGCGGACGACCGGGATGTCGTCGCCCGGGAACTCGTACTCGCTGAGGAGCTCGCGCACCTCCATCTCGACGAGCTCGATGAGCTCCTCGTCGTCGACCATGTCGCACTTGTTGAGCGCCACGACCAGGGCGGGCACGCCGACCTGGCGGGCGAGCAGCACGTGCTCACGCGTCTGCGGCATCGGACCGTCGGTGGCGGCAACCACGAGGATCGCACCGTCCATCTGGGCCGCGCCGGTGATCATGTTCTTGATGTAGTCAGCGTGACCGGGGCAGTCGACGTGCGCGTAGTGGCGCGCCTCGGTCTGGTACTCGACGTGGGCGATCGAGATCGTGATGCCGCGCTGACGCTCCTCAGGAGCCTTGTCGATGTCCTCGAACGCCGAAGCGGCGTTGAGGTCCGGGTGCTTGTCGTGCAGCACCTTCGTGATGGCAGCGGTCAGCGTCGTCTTGCCGTGGTCGATGTGACCGATGGTGCCGATGTTGACGTGCGGCTTGGTCCGCTCGAACTTCGCCTTAGCCACGGTGGGCTCCTCCTGGTTTTGTTGGTACTTGACTCGTACGTGCTCTGGGGGTGGTGCCGAGGATCAGTGTCTGCGCAACCCTAGAGGGTCACTCGCCACGGACCTTCTTGATGATCTCGTCAGCGATGTTCGAAGGAACCTCGGCGTACGAGTCGAACTCCATCGAGTACGACGCCTGGCCCGAGGTCTTGGACCTCAGGTCGCCGACGTACCCGAACATCTCGGACAGGGGCACGAGGGCGTTGATGACCATGTCACCGTGCCGCTCCTCCTGCGCCTGGATCTGGCCGCGCCGCGAGTTGATGTCACCGATGACCGTGCCGAGGAAGCTCTCGGGGGTGGTCACCTCGACGGCGAACATCGGCTCGAGCAGGACCGGCTTGGCCATGCGGGCGGCCTCCTTGAAGGCCTGGTTCCCGGCGATCTTGAACGCGAGCTCGGAGGAGTCGACGTCGTGGTAGGCGCCGTCCTCGAGGGTGAACTTCACGTCGACCATCGGGTAGCCCGCCAGCACGCCGAACTCCATGGCGTCCTGGCCGCCCTGGTCGACCGACGGGATGTACTCGCGGGGCACGCGGCCACCGGAGACGCTGTTGACGAACTCGTAGCCGGCACCGGTGCCGGTCTCGGCACTGATGTTCGGGCCGAGGGAGATGACGACCTTCGCGAACTGCCCCGAGCCACCGGTCTGCTTCTTGTGGGTGTAGCTGTGGCCCTTGACCTCCTTGCGGAGGGTCTCGCGGTAGGCGACCTGCGGCTTGCCGACGGTGGCCTCCACGCGGAACTCGCGCTTCATCCGGTCGACGAGGATCTCCAGGTGGAGCTCGCCCATGCCGGCGATGATCGTCTGGCCGGTCTCCTCGTCGGACTTGACCGTGAAGGTCGGGTCCTCGTCGGAGAGGCGCTGGATCGCGGTGCCCAGCTTCTCCTGGTCGCTCTTCGTCTTGGGCTCGATCGCGACCTCGATCACCGGGGCCGGGAACGTCATCGACTCGAGGACGACCTGGTTCTGCGGGTCGGACAGGGTGTGCCCGGTCTTGGTGTCCTTGAGGCCCATGACGGCCACGATCTGGCCGGCACCGACCGACGCGATCTCCTCACGCTTGTTGGCGTGCATCTGGTAGACCTTGCCGATCCGCTCCTTGCGACCGTTGACCGAGTTGACCACGGTCGAGCCGGCCGCGAGCTTGCCGGAGTAGACCCGGACGTAGATCAGCTTGCCGAGGTGCGGGTCGGAGGCGATCTTGTAGGCCAGGCCCGAGAACGGCTCGTCGTCGGAGGGCTTGCGGACGATCTCCAGCTCCTCGTCCTTGGGCGAGTGACCCACGATGCCGTCGATGTCGAGCGGCGAGGGCAGGTACTTGACCACGGCGTCGAGCAGGGGCTGCACGCCCTTGTTCTTGAACGCGGTGCCGCACAGGACCGGGTTGAGCTTGTCGGCCAGAGTGGCGCGGCGGATCGCGGCGTCGAGCTCGTCGACGGTGAAGTCCTCGCCGTCGAGGTACTTCTCCATGATCGCGTCGTCGGCGTCGGCCAGGGTCTCGAGCAGCTTGACCCGGTACTCCGCGGCCTGCTCGGCGAGATCGGCGGGGATCTCCTCGACGGAGTAGTCCTCACCCATCGTGGTCTCGCCGTGCCAGGTCAGTGCGCGCATGCCGACCAGGTCGACGACGCCGAGGAAGTCGGACTCCGCACCGATGGGCAGCTGCAGCACCAGCGGGGTGGAGTTGAGCCGCTCGACCATCATGTCGACGCAGCGGAAGAAGTCGGCACCCGTGCGGTCGAGCTTGTTGACGAAGCACATGCGCGGCACGGCGTATTTGTTGGCCTGGCGCCAGACCGTCATGGTCTGCGGCTCCACGCCGGCGACACCGTCGAAGACCGCGACGGCGCCGTCGAGGACGCGCAGCGAGCGCTCGACCTCGGCGGTGAAGTCGACGTGCCCGGGGGTGTCGATGATGTTGATCTGGTGCTGCTTCCACCAGCAGGTCGTCGCGGCCGACGTGATCGTGATGCCGCGCTCCTGCTCCTGCTCCATCCAGTCCATGGTGGCAGCGCCGTCGTGGACCTCACCGATCTTGTACGAGATACCGGTGTAGAAGAGGATCCGCTCGGTGGTGGTGGTCTTGCCGGCGTCGATGTGCGCCATGATGCCGATGTTGCGGACCTTGTTGAGGTCCGTGGTGATGTCGACAGCCACTGTCAGTACGTCCCTTGGAGTCGTGGGTGGTGCAGGTGCGGACGGGACCCCCGGAGGGGGCCCCGCCGTGGTCACCAGCGGTAGTGCGCGAAGGCCTTGTTGGACTCGGCCATCTTGTGGGTGTCCTCGCGCTTCTTCACCGCGGCACCGAGGCCGTTGGAGGCGTCGAGGATCTCGTTCATCAGTCGCTCGGACATCGTCTTCTCACGACGGGCCTGGGCGTAGCCGACCAGCCAGCGCAGCGCGAGCGTGGTGCCACGCGTGCCCTTGACCTCGATCGGGACCTGGTACGTCGCGCCGCCGACGCGGCGGGACTTGACCTCGATGGCCGGCTTCACGTTGTCCATCGCACGCTTCAGCGTGACGACGGGGTCGGTGCCGGTCTTCTCGCGGCAGCCCTCGAGCGCGCCGTACACGATGCGCTGAGCGACCTGCTTCTTGCCGTCGACGAGCACCTTCGACACCAGCTGGGAGACCAGCTGCGACCCGTAGACGGGGTCGATGTCGATCGGGCGCTTCGGAGCGGGGCCCTTGCGCGGCATGTCAGCTCTTCTCCTTCTTGGCCCCGTACAGGCTGCGTGCCTGCTTGCGGTTCTTCACGCCCTGGGTGTCGAGCGAGCCGCGGATGATCTTGTAGCGGACGCCGGGGAGGTCCTTCACCCGGCCGCCGCGCACGAGCACGATGGAGTGCTCCTGCAGGTTGTGGCCCACGCCCGGGATGTAGGCCGTGACCTCGACGCCGCTGGACAGGCGCACGCGGGCGACCTTGCGCAGGGCGGAGTTCGGCTTCTTCGGGGTGGTGGTGTAGACGCGGGTGCAGACACCGCGTCGCTGGGGCGAACCCTTGAGGGCGGGTGTCTTGTTCTTCGACACCTTGTCCTCGCGGCCCTTGCGGACCAGCTGGTTGATCGTGGGCACCTGGTGGTTCCCCTTCTATGTGTTGCTCTCAGTACCTGGCGCCTTGCCGGGCACGATGATCGTGCGCAGGTCTTCTGCGCGGGTGGTGCGGTGTGTGCGGGTGGTGCGTGCAACCGGCTCGTTGCTCACCCCCGAGGTCGGGCGTGTCGCCCGGCCGCACAGTGGTCACGTGCCGATCGGACGACGGTCAGGACCCGCGGTCCGCCCTTGGGCACGCACAACGGCCTGGTTGTCCCAGACACGATGACCGAGGCTACCGGGCGCCTCTGGCCCGGTCAAAACGCTGCGGAGCCCGCCGCTGAGGTGCACGTAGAGCGCCACCGCGAGCGCGACGCCGAGCAGCGTGAGGCCTCCCCCGGTCACCAGCGTCCACCGCGGGCCGAGGTGCTCCCCCACCCACCCGATCACGGGTGAGCCCAGCGGGGTGCCGCCCATGACGATCGTCATGTAGAGCGCCATCACCCGCCCGCGCAGGGCCGGGTCGGACTCCAGCTGCATGATCGCGTTGGCGGAGTTGAGCAGGGTGAGCGTGCACAGCCCGATCAGCGGCACGAAGAGCGCGAACGACAGGTACGTCGGGAGCAGCCCGGCCACGATCTCGGCCACGCCGAAGCCGACGCCGGCCACCACCACCAGCCGCAGCCCGACGCGGGTGCGCCGCGCGGAGAGCAGCGCCCCGGTGAGCGAGCCGACGGCCATCGCCGAGCCCAGCACGCCGAACTCGCTGGCGCCCTTGCCGAACTCGTCGGTGGCCATCAGCGCGGAGGTGATCTGGAAGTTCATCCCGAAGGTGCCCGCGAAGAACACCAGGACCAGGATCATCACCATGCGCGGCTGGCTGCGCACGTAGCGCACCCCCTCGGCCAGCGCGCCCCGCTCGCGCGCCTTGAGGTCGGGGCTGTGCAGCAGCGCGGTGTCCATCCGCTGCAGCTGGCGGATCACCGCGAGGTACGACACGGCGTTGACCAGGATCACCCAGCCGGTGGCCCGCGCTCCCCCGCCCAGGGCGCCGATCATCAGCCCGGCCAGCGCGGGCCCGGCGATGCGGGCGGTGTTGAAGGCCGCGGAGTTCAGCCCCACCGCGTTGGTCAGGTCGTCGCGCGCCACCATCTCCGAGACGAACGACTGGCGCGCCGGGCCGTCGAAGGCCGAGCCGACGCCGAAGGCGAACGCCAGCACGTAGACGTGCCAGGTCTGGGCGGCCCCGGTCACCGCGATCACGCCCAGGGCCAGCGAGCACAGCGCCATCGTCAGCTGGGTGACCTGCAGCAGCCGCCGCTTCGGGAAGCGGTCGGCGAGGACCCCGGCGTACGGCGAGAGCAGCAGCACCGGCAGGAACTGCAGGCCGGTGGTGATGCCGAGCGCGGTGCCCCCGCCGCCGAGGCTGAGCACCAGCCAGTCCTGGGCGACCCGCTGCATCCACGTCCCGGTGTTCGACACCACGCTGCCGACCAGGTACAGCCGGTAGTTGGGGTTGCTCAGGGCGCGGAACGTGGGGCTCAATCCGGGGTGCTCCTTCGGGGCGCTTCGCTGGGTCGGGTCGGTGTCGGGTCGGGACGGGGTCGGGCGTGGGTCAGTCGGCGCGGGCCAGGCGCTCCAGGATCGGTGCGGCCCGGCGCAGCGCGTCGCGCTCCTCGGCGCCGAGCGCACCCAGCGCGGTGGCCAGCCACTCGTCGCGGCGACGGCGGTCGTCGAGCAGGGTGTCGCGCCCGGTGTCGGTGAGGCCCACCACGACCTGGCGGCGGTCGTCGACGCCGGCGCTGCGGCGTACCAGCCCGCGCTCCTCGAGCGCGGTGACCACGCGCGTCATGCTCGGCGGCTGCACCCGCTCGTGGGCGGCGAGCGCCCCGACGGTGAGGTCGCCGCGTCGGTGGAGCGCACCGAGCACCGCCATCGCGGTCATCGAGAGGTCGTTGTCGGGGTGGCGCTCGGCGGCGAGCCGGCGGCGCAGCCGCATCACCGACAGACGCAGCTCGGAGGCGAGCCCGGCGTCGGTGCGGGCGACCTTCTCGGTGGTGGGCACACCGGGTCCAACTACTTACCCTTGCTAATCATTCCCGGCGGGACCTGCCGCACCTGTCGGCCCGGACCCGCACCTGTCGGCCCACGCGACGGCCGACAGGTGCGGGTTCTACCAGCCGGCTGGTGGAACCCGCGGTCAGGCGAGCGCGGCGGTGATCGGGTCGATGGCGAAGTAGACGACGAACAGCGCAGCGACCACCCACATCAGCGGGTGCACGGCGCCGGCGCGACCGCGCACGACCTTGATCAGCACGAAAGCCAGGAAGCCCGCGCCGATGCCGACGCTGATGGAGTAGGTGAACGGCATCAGCACGATCGTCAGGAACGCCGGCAGCGCGATCTCGACGTCGTCCCAGTCGATGTCGCGCACCTGCTGCATCATCAGGAAGCCGACCAGCACCAGCGCGGGCACCGCCGCCTCCGACGGGATCACCGCGACCAACGGGGCCAGGAACGTGGTCAGCAGGAACAGCACGCCGGTCACCACCGAGGCCAGGCCGGTGCGCGCACCCTCGCCGACGCCGGAGGCCGACTCGATGTAGGAGGTGTTGGACGAGACGCCGGCCGCGCCGCCTGCGGCCGCGGCGAGCGAGTCGACGACCAGGATGCGGCGGGTGGCCGGGGGCTTGCCCTCCTCGTCGAGCAGGCCGGCCTCGGCACCGATGGCCGTCATCGTGCCCATGGTGTCGAAGAAGTCGGCGAGCAGCAGCGTGAAGACCAGCAGCACGGCGGCCACCACGCTCACCTGCTCGAACGACCCGAGCAGGGAGAACTCCCCGACGGTGCCGAAGTCGGGCGCGGAGACCAGGTCGGAGGGCAGCGCGGGCGTGGTCAGGGCCCAGCCGCCCACGGAGCCGAGCTCCTCGACCAGCACGGCCACCACCGTGGTCACCGCGATCGCCACCAGGATCGCCCCGGGCACCCGGCGCACCCACAGCGCGACGACGAGCACCAGGCCGAGGGCGAAGACGAGCACGGGCCAGCCGGAGAGCTGCCCGGTGGAGCCGAGCTGCACCGGCACGGTGGTGCCGGCGGCGTCGGGGATGCGCTGCACGAAGCCGGCGTCGACGAAACCGATCAGCGCGATGAAGAGCCCGATGCCCACCGAGATCGCGACCTTGAGCTGCGCCGGCACGGCGTGGAAGACCGCCTCGCGGAACCCGGTCAGCACCAGCACCAGGATGACCAGGCCCTCCAGCACCACCAGGCCCATCGCGTCGGCCCAGGTCATCTGCGAGGCGATCGAGAACGCCACGAACGCATTGAGCCCGAGCCCGGTGGCCAGCGCCATCGGGTAGTTGGCAACGACGCCCATCAGGATCGTCATCACCCCCGCCACCAGCGAGGTGCCGGCCGCGATCACGGCGAGGTTGCCGGGTGCGGGCCCGCCGAGGGTGTCGCCGTTGACGTCGACGGCCGCACCGAGGATCAGCGGGTTCAGCACCACGATGTAGGCCATCGTCATGAAGGTGACGACGCCACCGCGCACCTCCCGCCCGATGCTCGAGCCACGCGCGGAGATCTGGAACCAGCGGTCGACGGTCACGGGGAGCCACCCTCTCAGCCCCCGGTCCCCGGCGACAACGTGACGTCGGTCGTGGGACGCCGGGCAGGTGCCGGCCCGGCCGCGATGGCCTACGCTCGCCGGGTGGAGCTGCGCGACGACCAGCCGAGCCGGCGCGAGATCGGCGGCCGCACCTTCGTGGTGGCCGACGTCGAGCCGCTGGACGTCGACGGCGTGCGCACCGTCGAGGTGGGCGTCGTGGTGTGGCTGGTCGCCTTCCTCGCGCTGCTGCCGTTCTACGGGCGCCTGGAGGAGACCGGGCACACGTGGTGGCTGTGGACCTGCCTGTCGGGCTTCGGCCTCGGCCTGCTCGGCCTCGAGTACTGCCGCCGGCGTCGCCGGCAGCGCGGGGCGGACGCCGCCACCGGGCTGGAGGCGTGAGCGTGTCCGACCCCGAGGCTCCCCCCCCGACCCGCTGGGCCCTGGCCGGCGAGGCCAACGCGGGCTACGCCGAGCGCTTCGCCGAGCTCGTCGAGACCGGCGTGGACGTCGACGGCGAGGCACGTCTCGCCGACGCGCTGCTGCCGCGCGGCGGCGCCGTGCTCGACGCCGGCTCCGGCATGGGGCGGGTCGGCGCCGCCCTGCTGGCGCGCGGGCACCGGGTGGTCTGCTGCGAGCCCGACGCCGCGCTCGTCGCGCAGTCGCGGCGCACCTACCCCCTGCTCAGCGTGCTGCCGGTCGACATCCTCGGCCTGCACGACGCCGCCCTCGAGGCGGCCGGGGCGCCGGCGCGCTTCGACGTCGTCACCTGCGTCGGCAACGTGCTGGTGTTCCTCGCCGAGGGCACCGAGCGCGACGTGCTGCGCCGCCTTCGCGACCTGCTGGCCCCCGGCGGTCGGGTGCTCGCCGGCTTCCACCTGCGCGGCGGGCCCGCCACGAGCCGCACCTACGACCCCGCCGACTTCGTCGCCGACGCCGCTGCCGCCGGCCTGCGCGTCGACCTGCGCCTCGGCACCTACGACGTGCGCCCGCCCGACGACGACTACGCCGTGTGGGTGCTGAGCCGGGACGCCGCCGCGCCGCAGTGAGCCGGGGCCGGGCGCAGCCCGCTCAGGCCCGGACGGTGAGGACCTCGACCGGCTCGTCGCGCCACTGCTCCTCGGCCCCGTCGAGGTCGGTGACCAGGACGTCGAGGTCCGCCGGCGCGAGCACGAGGTGGGGCGCCGTGGTGCCGTGCTTGGTGTGGTCGGCGAGCACCGCCGTGCGCAGCGCGATCGAGGCCATCGCTCGCTTCACCTCGGCGTCGAGCGGGTCCACCGAGGTCGCCCCGGAGGCGGGGTGGAGCGCGCAGGTGCCCAGGAACGCCCAGTCGGCCCGGAAGCCCCCGATGCCGGCGACGGCGGACGGGCCCACGAGGTAGCGCGACCGGGGGTCCCACCGCCCGCCGGTGAGGTGGAGGGTGACGTCGGCCGCGCCGGCGAGGACGTCGGCGATGTCGAGGGAGTTGGTCACCACCGTCAGGGGACGCAGCGCGACGGACCCGCTCAGCGCGAGCGCGACGGCCAGGACCGTCGACCCGGCGTCCAGGACGACGGTCTGGCCGGGCTCCACCAGGGCCGCGGCCGTGGTGGCGATGGCCTGCTTGGCCTCGGTGGCCACGTCGGCACGGGCGGCCCAGGACAGGTGTGCGGTATCGAGGGCCACCGCCCCGCCGTGGGTCTTGTGCAGGTGGCCCGCTGTGGCCAGGGCCCGCAGGTCCCGCCGGACGGTGTCCTCGGACACGCCCAGCTCCTGCGCGAGCGTGCCGACCTCCACCCGACCGTGCCTGCGGAGGACGTCGAGCACCCGTTGCTGCCGTTCTTCCACGAAAGTGCGCACAGAGACCAGTTCCTTGCCTATTTATGCTTGACCATGCCGAAGTATGCACGTTTACTGCGGTGGTGCCCAGGTCAGCGGTTCCCCCCGGCCAGCCCGGGTGGCGGTCCTCTCCGACCGGCGCGGGGACCACCGGTGCCGACGTCCCACCTGCCCCGACGCAGTCGTACCACCGGACGACCTCACCGCGGGGGCTGGCGGTCGTCGGGGTGGTGGGCTTCCTCGTCCTCGGCGTGCTGAGCAGCGCGCTGGGACCGGTGCTGCCGGTCCTCCAGCAACGCCACGACCTGAGCGCGACGACCGCGGGCCTGCTGCTGACCACCCTCTTCGCCGGCGCGACCGCCGGTGTCGTCACGGCGGGGGCGCTGCGCCGGCGCCTCGGGACACCCGTCCTGCTCACCGCCGGAGCCCTCGCCGTCGCCACCGGGTGCGTGGGCGTGCCGCTGGCCGGCGACGTCGCGGTGACGGTGGGCTGCGTGCTGCTGGCCGGATGGGGCTTCGGCGTCGTGGACCTCCTGCTCAACGTCGTCCTGGCACGCGCCGGGACCCGCGGCCCGGCCCTGCTCATGGCCGTGAGCGCCGCCTTCGGCGCCAGCGCCGTCGCCACCCCGCTCCTCGTGGGGCGCTGGCCCACGAGCCTGGCGCTGCCGTTCGGGGCGTGCGCGGCCGGCGCCCTGCTGCTCGCAGCGCTCTGCAGCCGGTTGCGCCTGCCCGACGCCGAGGGGTCCCCGCTCGCCCCACCTGGGCGCGCCGGTGCGGCGCGGGACACCAGGGCCGCCGTGCTGCTGTGCGTCCTGCTGCTGGGCTACGTCACGCTCGAGGGCGGCGTGGCCGGGTGGGAGACGACCCACCTCGCGGCGACGACCGACCTCCCCGACGGCCGCGCGGCGCAGGCGGTGGCCCTGTTCTGGGCGGGCCTGACCCTGGGGCGGATCCTGGCGGCCCCCCTCACCGCACGGTTCCACCCGAGCACCCTGGTCTCGGTGGCCCTGCCGGCGGCGGGGCTCGCCCTCGTCGCCGCCAGCCACCCGCCCGTGTCGGTGGCCGCCTACGCCGTGACCGGCCTGCTGCTCGCACCGGTGTTCCCGGCCGTCGTCAGCTGGCACGCCCGCAACCGGCCCGACGGCCGCGGCACCACCGCCCTGTTCGCCGTGGGCCTGGCCGGGCCCGTCCTCACCTCGCCGTTGATCGGCACGGCCGTGGACGCCCACGGCGGCGGCGCCGTCCCCTGGACCCTGGCGCTCCTCGCCGCCCTCGGCAGCGTCGTGGCCGTCGTGGCCCGCAGGACGGCGGGCCTGCGTGGCACCGAACGGGCCCCCGCGACACCGGACGCCGGCGCCGTGACCGTTTCGTGACCTGGCGGTGACCCCGCCGAGACCAGCCTCAGAAGCGCTCGACGTCGACCGGGGTCAGGGTGTCGAAGACCGGCTCGGGCACCGGCACCGGCTCGTGCTTCTTGGCCAGGCGCACCTCGGAGTGCGCACCGCAGCCGTGGTCGAAGGACACCACGCGGCCGTCGTCGTTGGCGTCGCCGTTGCCGCAGACGCCGAACGTCTCGGCCATCGGGCCGGCCAGGCGCACCAGGAACCCGCAGGTGTGGCAGTGGTCGGGGGCGGCCTGCGCGACCGGCGAGCCGGGGCCGCCGTCACCGTCGTACCAGCGCTGGGCGGCGAGCTCGCGGCCCGCGGGCGAGAGGGTGCGCACCCGGCCGAGGCCGAGGTCCTGGGCGACCTGGCGCACCTGCGCCTTGTCGTCGGCGTCGAGCGGGTCGTCGCCGTAGGAGAACGTCGGCACCAGGCGCACGTCGTCGTCGTCGACCGGCAGCAGGTCGCCCGGGGACATGTCGCCGGGCTGCACGCGGTCGCGGTAGGGCACCCACGCGGGCGCCACGATGGCCTCGTCGCCCGGGATCAGCACGACCTCGTCGACGGTCACCGACTTCTGCCGGGAGGCCCGCGCCACCGTCACCGACCAGCGCCAGCCGGTGTAGCCCTTCTGGGTGCAGGCGAAGAGGTGGGTGACCACGCGCTCGCCCTCGAGCAGGTGGCCGAGGTGGTCGCCGACGTGGGCGGCGTCGACCTCCGCGAGGAGCGCGGCGCGGGCGACGTCGACGGCCGAGACGCTGGCCGGGTCGGGCTTCACGCGCTGCAGGGTGCTCACGGCGGGCAATCATGCCTCGTGGCGCCGACGGTGTCAGGTCGGGGTCCACCGCACCGTGCCGCACCCCCCGCGTCCGCCCCCCGTGCGCCTCGCCGGAGGGCGTCGGGGCCGCAGTGCAGGATGTGCCCATGACCTCGCGCGGACCCGACCCGAGCCCGGGCCAGCAGGGCTGGGCCGACGAGCCGACGGCGCCGTACGCGCACGCCGGTCGCGGCACCCGACCCGGGGACGAGCCCACCGCGACCATGCCCCAGGACGCACGCCAGGACGTGTCGCGGGACGGGTCGGCCGGGAGCGCTCGGCGGGCCCGGGCGGTGGGCCGCGGGCTCGGCACCGGGGCGCGCGTCACCGCCCGCGGGGTCGCCGGGGTGGCCCGTGGCACCGGCCGCGCCGGGCGGTACGTCGGGCGCCAGGCGGTGCGCGCCTCCCACGCCGAGGGCGCCGACCAGTCAGGACTGTCGCGGCTGATCCAGATGCACTTCTTCAACACCGCCGGCGACGCCGCCGTGGCGATCTCGCTGGCCGGCAGCCTGTTCTTCCAGGTGCCCTCGGGCGAGGCCCGCGGCCAGGTGGCGCTGTTCCTCGGGCTCACGATGCTGCCGTTCGCGATCGTGGCTCCGCTGATCGGGCCGTTCCTCGACCGGTTCAGCCACGGCCGGCGGTGGGCGATCGGCGCGACCATGGCGGTGCGCGCGGTGCTGTGCCTGACGCTGGCCACCGCGATCGACGGGGAGTCACCCCTGCTGTTCGCCTGCGCCCTGGGCGTGCTGGTGTCCTCGAAGGCCTACGGCGTCACCCGCGCCGCTGCGGTGCCCCGGCTGCTGCCGGGCGACTTCACGCTGGTCAAGGCCAACGGCCGGGTCTCGATGGCCGGCATCGTCGGCGCAAGCGTGTCCGCACCGCTGGCCGGCCTGGCCTCCCTGGCCGGCCCGGAGTGGTCGCTGCGCTACGCGTTCGTGCTGTTCGCCGCCGCCACGGTGTGCGCCATCCGGCTGCCCGAGGCCGTCGACTCCAGCCAGGGCGAGGAGACGCTGGTGCTGCTGGCGGCCCCCGGCGACCGGGCACCGGGCGCAGGCACGGCGGCGCGCCCCGCACGCCCGCGCACCCAGATCCCGCCGGCGGTGGCGTTCGCCCTGCGCGCCAACTGCGGGCCGCGGTGGCTCTCGGGGTTCCTGCTGATGTTCATGGCGTTCCTGCTGCGGGAGAACCCCCCGGCCAGCAGCCTGTCCCCCGAGGTGCTCATCGGGCTGGTGGTCGGCGCCGCCGGGCTCGGCAACGCCCTGGGCGTCGCGGCGGCCGCGCTGCTGCGCGGGATCAACCCCGCCGTCACGGTCGTGCTCGCGCTGGTCGCGGGGGCCGCCGCGTCGCTGGTGGCCGCCCTGTTCTACGGCGTGCTGCCGCTGGCGCTGCTCGGGCTGGTGGCCGGGCTGTCGCAGTCGCTGGCCAAGTTCTGCCTCGACGCCACCATCCAGCGCGACGTGCCGGAGCGGGTGCAGGCCAGCGCGTTCGCCCGCAGCGACACCACGCTGCAGCTGGCATGGGTGATCGGCGGGTTCCTCGGCATCGCGCTGCCCCTCGAGCCCGCCCGGCTCGGCCTGGGCGTGGCCTTCGCGGTGCTGGCGGCGTGGTCGGTGTTCGTGCTCAGCCGCTCGCGCGGGGCAGCCCGCGCGAGCCGCTGACCCCCGCCGGTCGGGGCCGGGGGACGTCGGTGCGGGCCGTCCGGCCTAGAGCTCGAGCTCGTCGGCCAGGGCGCGCAGCAGCTTGGCCGTCGGGGCGGTGGTGCGGGGGTCGGGGTGGCGGCCGTGGCGGTAGCCCTCGCCGAGGCCGTCGAGCAGCCGGATGAGGTCCTCGACGATGCCGGCCATCTCGTCGGGCTTCTTGCGCCGCGCCTGCGACTGGTTGCGCGAGACCGAGGTGGGGGCGTCGAGCACCCGCACCTGCAGCGCCTGCTCCCCGCGGCGGCCCTGCGCGATGCCGAACTCCACGCGGGTGCCGGCCTTGAGGGCGCCGTGGCCCTCGGGCAGCGCCTCGGCGCGCACGTAGACGTCGGCGCCGCCGTCCTGGGAGAGGAAGCCGAACCCCTTCTCGGCGTCGTACCACTTGACCTTGCCACTGGGCACGGTGACGTCCCTCGTTCCTGAGCGCGCTGCTGCCGGTCCGCGGTCGGACCGGTCGTGGGAAGGATAGGTGGGCGGCCCAGCCACCCGCCAACGGCTCAGGGCACGCCGGCGGCCAGCTCGCGCGCGAGCTCGGGGGCCAGCGTCGCGACCCCGACGACGAGCCCCGCGAGGTTGGCGGCGAGCAGCACCAGCACCCAGACCACCGCGGGCACGCGGGTGAGCCGGGCCAGCTGGTCGGGGTCGGAGCCCCGCCGGCGGGCGGGACCGGCGGCCAGCAGCTCGAGCAGCGGGCGGGGCGCGGCCAGCAGCAGCGTCCACGCGATCAGGTGGGCGGCCACCGCCTGCACCGTCGGGCTCGCGGTGGCGCTGAGCAGCCCCACCGCGACGACGAGCACGACGAGCGCCGCGGCGCCGTAGAGGTTGCGCACCCACAGCAGCATCAGCGCCATCAGCAGGACCAGGCCCCACAGCAGGGCCAGGCTGCGGCCCGAGGCCAGCGCGAGCGCGGCCGCGACGCCCAGCAGCGCCGGCGCGAGGTAGCCCGCCGCCAGCATCGCGACCATGCCGGGCCCGCGGGGACGCCCCCGCGACAGGGTGACGCCCGAGGTGTCGGCGTGCAGCCGAATGCCCTGCAGCCGTCGTCCGACCAGCACCGCCGCCACGGCGTGGCCGGCCTCGTGCACGACCGTCACCGCGAGCCGCACCCGCGGCCAGGTCGGCGGCGCCAGCACCAGCACCGCGGCCACCGCGCCGCTGAGCAGCACCAGCGCGGCGTCGGGCACCGGCTGGCGGGAGGTGACGTCGTCCCACACCTGCGCCCACCACGACGACCCCCGCCCCGGCGCGCCGTCCGTCGCGCCGCCCGTCGGGCCGGCCAGCAGACCGGCCACCGGGCTCACCGCCAGCGCTCGGGGTCGGGCAGCGCGTCGTTCATCGAGCCCGAGCGGAACCCGCGGGGCTCGACGTCGGCGCGGGGGAAGCCGGCGGCGACCACCTCGGCACACACGGCCGCGGCCAGCACGTCGGGCAGCGGGAGCAGGGCGGCGTCGAGCTCCACCGAGGCGCGGTCGCCGAGGTCGCGCACCCGCAGGTCGCGCAGCGGCAGGCCCGCACCGCCCACCGCCGCGCGCACGGCGGCCTCGGCGCGCTCCACCCGGGCCAGGCGGTGGGGGGTGACCTCCACGCCGTAGGCCACCCGCGACGACAGGCAGGCCGCCGCCGGCTTGTCCCAGGTGGGCAGGTCCCACCGCCGCGACGCCTCGCGCACCTGCGCCTTGGTGAGGCCGGCGCTGGCCAGCGGCGTGAGCGCCCCCCGCTCGGCGGCGGCGCGGATGCCGGGGCGGAAGCCGGCCACGACGTCGTCGGCGTTGGTGCCGGTGGCGACGTGCGCGACGCCGCGCTCGCGCGCCAGCGGCACGACCACGTCGAGCAGCTCGGCCTTGCAGGAGAAGCAGCGGTCGCCGGCGTTGGCGCGGTAGCCCTCGCGCTCCATCTCGTGGGTGCGGGGGGTGAGCACCTCCACGCCGAGCTGCTCGGCCAGGGCGCGCGCGGGGTCGCGCTCGACCAGCGGCAGGGAGTCGGAGTAGCCGGTGACCGCGAGGACGCGGTCGGGCCCCAGCGCGCGCGCGGCGGCCGCGAGCAGGAACGCGGAGTCGGCGCCGCCGCTGTAGGCCACCGCCAGCGACCCGAGGCCGGCGAGGTGCTGCTCGAGCGCTGTCAGGCGGGTCGTGAGCACGTGCTCGTCGAGCCAGGCCGGCAGCTGGGTGAGGTCGTCGAGCACGACGTGGGTGCCGGCGGCGAGCAGCTCCTCGCGGGAGCAGCCCCCGGTGAGCACCGACACGCTCACCACGCCGGCGGCCAGCGCACCCTCCACGTCGTGCACGTGGTCGCCGACGTAGACCCCCGCGCCCTCGCGGACCAGCGCCGCGGCCTTGCCGGTTCCCCACACCCAGCCCTCCAGGACGTCGACGTCGAGACCGAGGTGGTCGACGTGGCGCTGGGCGTTGGCGGGGAACTTGCCGGTGACCACCACGACCCGACCGCCGTGGCGGCGCACCGCGGCCAGCGCGTCGTGGGCGCCGGCCAGCACCGGCACCGACGCGACGGCGTGGTCGGGGTAGAGCGCGCGGAAGCGGTCGCCGGCGGGGGCGAGCTGCTCGGGCGACAGGTAGGGAGCCAGCACCACGTCGAGCGGCGGGCCGAGGCGCCGCGTCATCTCCTCGACGGGCAGGTCGACCCCGAGCTCCGCCCCCAGCAGCCGCAGCACCGCGCGGGCGCCCGGGACGGTGTCGATGAGCGTCATGTCGAGGTCGAAGCCGACCACCAGCGCCGGCGGCCCGACCGTGGTGACCGGTGCGGCGCCGGGGGTCTCGAGCATGGCCCGAGGGTACGACGGCACCCTCGCGGCGCCCGCGTCGTGGGGTGGGCGGCAGGGGGTGCCTGTGGTCGTCCTGTGGGGTTCCGGTGTCGCCGGGTGGCGTCGTCGGTCACAATGGGTGGTTCCCGAGGAGGACACCCGTGACCACCAGCAGCCACGCCCGCCGCCGCGTCGTACGACGCACCGCGGCTGCCGCTGCCCTGGCGCTGGCCGTGGCCACCCCCGCGGCGTCGGTGGCCGTCGCCGGGCCGGGCTCGGCGTCGGGCGTCACCGCGGGGCACACCTCGCTGTGGCTGGTGACCCTCGAGGGCCCCGGCCTGTCCGGCGCCGACTCCCCCGTCCCCGACGACCTGCTCACGCTCGCGATGACCTCCGAGCAGGACCTCCACCTCGACGAGGTGGGTGCACCGGAGCCGGTCTACCGCTGGACCACCGCCCTCAACGGCGTGGCCGTCGAGCTCAGCCGCGCCCAGGCCGACCGGCTGGCGGCGCGCCCCGGGGTGGTCTCGGTGGAGCACGACACCGTGCTGCCACTGGCCGCACTGCCCCCCGAGCCCGGCGCCCGGTCCGCCCGGGCCGCCCGGCTCGCCGCCGA
The DNA here is from genome assembly GCF_058681775.1 of Nocardioides sp. FY1077. Lineage (NCBI taxonomy): Bacteria > Bacillati > Actinomycetota > Actinomycetes > Propionibacteriales > Nocardioidaceae > Nocardioides > Nocardioides sp. FY1077. The sequence goes on from NZ_JBZWDB010000003.1 coordinate 1,004,532, forward strand.
GCGGGCCAGCGAGCGGCTGGTGCCCTCGGGCCGCCAGCGCGGTGGCGCGGGGGTGGTGATCGGGGTGGTCGACTCCGGGCTCCACCCCGAGAGCCTGGCGTTCGCCTCCGTTCCCGGGCTGGGCCCGCGACCCACCGACTTCCGCGGCCCCTGCGTCGAGGCACCCGGCTGGGGTGCGGCGGCCTGCAACGGCAAGGTGGTCGGCGCCCGCTGGTTCGTCGACGGCTTCGGCGTCGACCGGCTGCGCACCTCCTCCTCCCTCTCCCCCCGCGACGACGACGGCCACGGCACCCAGGTCGCCTCCATCGCGGCCGGCAACGCCGGGGTCGCCGTGCGCGTCGACGACGACGAGCTCGGCTCCTACGCCGGGGTCGCGCCGCAGGCCCGGCTGGCGGTCTACAAGGCCTGCTGGAGCGCCCCCGACCCCGCCGACGACGGCTGCTCCAGCGCCGACCTGGTCACCGCGGTCGACCGCGCCACCCACGACGGCGTCGACGTGCTCAACCTGTCGGTCGCCGGCACCGCGGCCACGGCCGGCACGGCCGGCACCCTCGAGCGCGCCCTGCTAGGCGCCGCCGAGGCCGACGTGGTGGTGACCGCGGCCGCCGGCAACACGTCCCGCAGCTTCGCCGCCCACGCCTCGCCGTGGGTCACCACCGTCGGTGGCACCACCGGCCCCGAGCGACGCGGCGCCGTCGAGCTGGGTGCGGGCCCCGCCCCGGCGTTCGGGGCGGCACCGGGCGCGACGTCGTCGAGCAGCGGGCCGACGGTGCGCGGCACGATGGCGTCCTCGCGTGACGTCGGACCGGTGCGCCTGGTCGTGGGCGCCGACGCGGTGGCCCCCGGCTCGAGCCCCGACGAGGCCCGGGTGTGCGTGCCGGGCAGCCTCGACGCCGCCCGGGTGGCCGGCGCCGTGGTGCTCTGCGACCGCGGCCGCGTGGGCCGGGCCGACAAGTCCAGCGCCGTCGACCGCGCCGACGGCGTCGGCACGGTGCTGGCCAACGTGGCGCGTGAGTCGGTCGACACCGACGTGCACACCGTGCCGACCGTGCACGTCGACCGCGCGGCCGGCGACGTCGTGCGCCGCTGGGCCCGCACCCACCCGCGGGCCCGGGTGAGCCTGACGTCCCTGGGCGCCACCCGCACCCCGCCCGGTGTCCTGCGCTGGTCGGCCGCCGGTGACCCCCGTGGTCCGGTCGTCAAGCCCGACGTGGTGGCCCCGGCCGTCGGCCTGCTGGGGGCCGTGCCGCCCGACGCGCGCGGCACCCGCTGGGCCTTCGCCTCCGGGACGTCCGCGGCCACCGCCGTCACCAGCGGCACCGCGGCCCTGCTGCTCGACCACCACGACTGGTCGGCCGCCACCGTGCGCTCCGCCCTGGCCACCTCTGCCGCGCCGGTGCGCGGCGAGAGCCCGTTGCGCGCCGGAGCCGGTCGGGTGCGCCCCGAGCGGGCGCTGCGCCCGGGCCTGTCCTACGACGTCGACCCCGCCGACTACCGCACCTGGCTCGACGGCTCGCCCCGCGCCACGGGCCGGCTCAACGTGCCGTCGGTGGTCGTCGAGGCCGGCGCCTCGCGGACGCGCCGCACCGTCACGAACGTCGGCACCCGCGCCCTGTACTTCTCCTCGGCCGCCCGGGGCTTCGCCCACCACCGGGCGATGGTGACACCGGCCGCGGTGCGGCTCGCGCCCGGCGAGTCGGCCACCTGGACCCTGACGCTCACCCCGCGCGACCCCGACGGCCTCGCCGACGAGGGCACCGTGGTGTGGCGCGGCGGCAACGGCACCCGCGCCGGCGTCCCGGTGGTCCTCACCCGCTGAGGCCGTCGCCGTCCGCCCGCCGAACGGCGACAACCCCGCCGGTCCGGGTGGACCAGCGGGGTCGTCGGTGCGACGGGGTGGGGCAGGTCAGCTGCGACCGACCTTGACCGTCATGGTGCCGTTCTTCGCGACCTTGACCACCTTGATGGTGGTGCCGGTCTTCGGGACGTCGACGCTGAACCAGCCGGGCTGGTAGAAGCCCGGGTGCTGGCCCAGGCCGTGCTCGTCGCTGTCGAACCACCAGTCGAGGGTGTCGTCGAAGACAGGGACGGCGCGCTGGCCGGGGATGCGGTACTCCTGGCCCAGGTTGCGCAGGGTCTGGCCCTTGACGCGGGTCAGGCCGAACGCCGAGTCGGCCGTGGCGGCGCGGGTGCGGGCCAGGGTGTCGTCGGCGTAGTGGACGAGCTCCGGGTGGGCGTCGACCGGCAGGACCTGGCCGGCGCCCGGGTGGTCACCCACGTTGTTGTCGGTGTAGGAGGTGTCCCAGTACGAGATCAAGGCGCCGGGGGCGTAGCGGAAGAACTCCACGCGGTCGGGCTGGTCCTCGATGTCGGGGAAGTTGTAGAGGTGCTTCAGCTGCTTGTCGCGACCGACGTACTGGCGGTTGTCGACGAGGTAGGCGTGCAGGAACTTCTCGACCTCGGTGCCGGTGGAGGTGGTGAACCCGTCGAGGGTGAAGGCGCTGTCGCCCTCCTCGGCGGTGCCGACGGTCTCGCCGTCCACGGCGATGTTGTCGACCTGGAAGCCCGACAGCACGAACGCCGAGTCGGTGCGGTAGCGGAACCGGATGGTGTCGGTGTCGGCCGGCAGCGTCGCGGTCAGGTCGACCCAGGCGCCGTCGGTGGTGCCGGAGATCCCGGTGTCGTCGGGGTCGAGGCCGCTCTGGTCCTCACCCTCGTAGCCAAGGTTCGTGGCGACCGGGGCGAAGGTCTCGCCGCCGTCGTCGGAGGACTCGAGGTAGGCGTAGTCCCAGCCGTCCTCGATCTCGTAGCGGGCGGTGGCGGTGAGCTCGCCGCCCCCGTCGACCGGGGCCGTCATCGTGGTGTTCAGGTCGTTGCCGGACGTCGAGTAGTAGTACCGCTCGCCGCCGTCGGGCGCCGGGGCGCCGAGGTCGGTGGCGACCTCCTTGTCGGGCAGCAGCGTGATCAGGCCGTTGGCGGCGCTGCCGCTGGTGGACTGACCGGGGCGCAGCACGTGGGTCGAGGACCGGCCGGCGCGGGCGACGTCGTAGTCGAGCCAGCCGAGCTGGAACTTCTCCCAGGCGCCGAAGGGCTGCGGGCGGTCGCCGATGCCGGGGTCGCCGGGCAGGGTGCCGCGCGACTGGCTCATCAGCGACCAGAACTCGGTGCTGTTGGAGGCGCCGCCGCTGTTGCCGGAGGTGTCGTAGAGGTCGGGCAGCCCGAGGTCGTGGCCGAACTCGTGGGCGAAGACCGACAGGCCGCCGTTCTCCGGCTGGATGGTGTAGTCACCGACCCAGACGCCCGTGGGGTTGTCGGGGATGCTCACGTTCGCACCCTGGGGGTCGGTGACCCCGCCCTGGCCGACGTTGACGCCGCCCAGCGCGGCACCGTCGGCGGGGCCGGTGCCGACGGGCTGCACCTGGGCGTACCAGCGGTGGCTCCAGATGGCGTCCTCGCCGTACGTCGGGTCGCCGTCGGCCTCGTCGCCGCCGGCGTGCACGACCTGGAAGTGGTCGATGTAGCCGTCGGGCTCGCTGAAGTCGCCGTCCTCGTCGAAGTCGTAGCGGTCTTGGCGGTCGAAGGTCTTCAGGTAGTCCTGGATCTGCGCCATGCTCTGCCCGGAGTCGAGGCGGTCCTGGGTCCACTGGGCCAGGGCGTCGCGCACGAGGAACCAGGTGTTGCTGCACACCACGTCGCCGCAGACGTTGCGTCCGTAGCGGGCCTGGTTGAAGGGCACCTTCACCCACGCGGTGACGTCACCCTCGAAGGAGTACTCCCCCGAGGACTGCTGCTCGTAGAACTTCTTCATCCGCTCGAAGTACATGTCGTTGTAGTGCTTGCGACCGTAGTTCTGCTGCCAGAGCGTCGAGTTGTCCTCCGACCGGTCCGGCTTCGGGATCTCGTTGTGGGCGGGGCCCTCGTAGGTGACCGGCGGGTCGAAGCCCTCGGTGGTCTGCCCGTCGGGGTAGGCGGAGCTGCGCTCGTCGCCGAACTCGGCGAGCACCACGAAGATGCGGTCGGTGCCGCTCTGCGCGACGCGGCCGTAGGTGTCGGCGCCGATCTTCTCCGACTCGCCACGACCGCCGGTGCGCAGGCGCTGCTCGACGGCGGCGAGGCGCTCGGCCTCGAACTTCTCCTGCCACGGCTGGGTGAGGGAGTCACCCGGGGTGCTCTCGCCGGAGCGGGACGGGGCGGCTGCCGGCTGGGCGCCGGACGGTGACGAGGTCAGCGGCAGCGCGAGGGCTGCGGCGACCAGTGACGTGCTCGCGACGACGGCGAGCTTGGACCTGCGCAAGATCATCCTCCTGGGATTTCCGAGTGGCGCACAGCGCGCCCGAGAGTCGCTGGGCCCGTCACGTCGGGTCACGACGGGAGCCGGGGACGACCGGGGCAGTCGACCCCGGGTGACCCACCTCACGGAAGAGGCGCACCCCATCGTTACCGAGTCGTGACGGTGCGGTGCCGCCGTCGACACCCGGCCCCGAGGGCCCCACCGGTCGTCCTGGGAGGGCTCAGGCCTCGCGGGCGACGTCCATCGACCGGTCGCCGAACCGCACCTTGTCGCCGGGAAGCAGGGTGACCGGCTTGCCGGCCGACAGGTCGCGGGTGATGCCGGCGCGCACCAGCATCGAGCCGTTGGTGGAGCCGCGGTCCATGACCACCAGGGCACCGTCGGGGGCCACCTGGAACTGGGCGTGGGTCTTCGACAGCGACATGTCGGAGGAGCGCAGCGGCACCAGGTGGGCCACCGGCTCACCGGCCCGGGCCTGCGGGCCGCGGCCGACCAGCGCGAGGCCCTCCACGACGAACGTCTCGCCGGTGTCGAAGCTGACCCGCCAGCGCTGGGCACCCGCACGGGGCACTGCGGGCGGCGCGGTGGGTGGCGTGGCACGGGCCGCGGGCGGGGCGGGCGGGGCGGCGTGGCGAGCAGCGGCAGGCGGCGGGGGCGCACCGACCGCAGGCACGGGGCGGGTGGGCGGCTCGGCCCGCGGTGTGGCCGGCGCGGGGGCAGGTACAGGGGCCGGCACGGGGGCCGGCACGGGCGGCAGCGGGGCGGGGGGCCGCGGCGCGGGTGCCGCGGCGGGCACCGGCGCGGGCGTCGGGGCGGGCGTGGGCACGGGCGGTCGGGCGGCGACCTCGACGGGGCTCACCGCGGCCGCGGGCACCAGCCGCATGGCGGTGAGGTTGACGACCGTGCGTGGTCGCTCGACGCGGTCGTCGGCCACCTCGGGCTCCGGGCGCACGTCGACCACGACCGAGCGGCCCACGTGGTCGTGCCAGCCGCGGCGGCGGGCCGTGCCGTCCATGACGGCGGTCCAGGCGAGGGTGGCCACCCCGAGGCCGAACGTCGGCAGCGCGGCGAGGCCCAGCACCAGCTGGCGCAGCAGCGCGCGGCCCACCCCGATCGGGGCGCCGGTGCCCTCGCCGACCACGCGCAGGCCGACCACCGCCTTGCCCAGCGACGTGCCGGTGGTGCCGAGCACGACGGAGGTGAGGAGCCACAGCAGCACCACGGAGCCGGCGACGACGCCGAGGCCCGGCCACAGGTCGCCGTCGTCGAGGAAGTACCGCCAGGCGGCCCAGCCGGCGCCGGCCAGCAGCGCCCAGCCGACCAGCCGGTCGACGGCGAAGGCGTAGAAGCGGCGGTCGAGCTCGGCCGCCGGGAAGCCGGCGCGGGCCGCCACCGGGGCGGCGTGGGACATCGGCGGGCTCCGCTCAGGGCTGGGTGACCTGGATGGTCACCCCATCGCCGAGGTCGATCAGGGCACCCGGGATGAGCTGCACCGCGATGCCGGGCTGGAGCGACTCCGACGGCAGACCCGGCTGCACCAGCACGGTGCCGTTGGTGGAGCCGAGGTCGGTGACCACCGCGCTGCCGTGGTCGGCGCCGGAGCCGGGCCGCACCTCGAGGTGGGTGGAGCTGATCTCCTGCTGGGGGCTCGGCACGGTGACCAGGCGGGGCTGCTCGGTGGAGGTGAACCGGCGCGCCTCGGGCGCCCGGCCCACCAGCACGACACGGTCGACGTCGACGGTGTCGCCGCTGGAGACCACGAGGCGGGCCACCGGCCGGGAGGTCACCACCGGCGCCTGCGGCTGCCCGGGGATGCCCGGCTGCGGGCGGGCGAACTCGTCGGGGTCCCAGCTGCCGGCGCGGGTCATCCCGTCGTGGTCGGGGGTGGGCGGCGGCGGCGGGAGGTCGGGCGCGGGCGGCGGGGCGGGGAGCTCGGCGCCGTCGGCGGGCTCGGCCGGCTCGGCCGGCTCGGCGTCCAGCTCGAAGCGCTCGGTGGGGAGGTCGTCGAGCGCCGTGGCGCCCGCCGGGGCCGGGGCGACGGCGTCCTGGGCCGCCACCGGCTCCTCCGCGGCGCTGCTCTCGACGTCGTGGTCGGTGGGCTGCTGGGCCGGGTGCACGTCGGGGGCCGGCACGGGGACGGGCACGGGCAGGGGCTCGGGCAGGGGGTCCGACAGGGGGTCCGACAGGGGGTCGGGCACGGGCTCGGGCGCGGGGTCGACCACGGCCACGGGCTGGGCGACGGGCTCCGCCACCGGCTGGGCGACCGGCTGGGCGACCGGCGGGGCAGGCACCGGCGGGAGGCCGCCGCCGTCGCCGGGCATCGGCGGGTCGTCGACGCGGGAGACGCGCACCAGCCCCGAGCCGATCACCAGGTCGTCGCCCGACGCCGGCGCGCCGAGCAGCACGGTGACCCCGGTGACGTCGGACAGGGAGCGCTCCACCCACGTGCTGGCGGTGGTGCCGTCGAGCTCGACGGTCTCGGAGGCGGTGGAGAGCGCGCAGGTGACCGCGCCGCGCACCACGGCCCGGGTGGTGTCGCCGACCTCGCTGACCAGCACGAACCCGGGCAGCTGGCGCAGGCCACCGGCGATCAGCGCGTCGAGCACGGCGTCGACGTCGGCGCCGTCGTCGACCATCTCCCACAGCGGCGCGACCCGCGCCCGCTCGGAGGGCGGCAGCGCCACGAGCAGGTGGGCGCCGAGGACGGCGTACCACTCACCGGGTCGGTAGGACCGCGGGCGGGACGGGGGCAGGACGTCGGTCACGGGAGGGCTCCCAGCTTCTGCTCCAGGCTCACGCGCTGGCGCTCGGAGTCGTAGGGGTGGTCGTGGGCCAATCCCACCACATCGACGACCACCGCCGTGGCGTTGTCCTTGCCCCCGGCCGCGACGGCCGCCGCGACCACCTGGTCGGCGGCGTCGCGCGGGTCGGCCGCGCCGGCGAGGATCTCCTCGATGCGGGCGTCGTCGATCATCCCGCTGACGCCGTCGGAGCAGAGCACGAGCCGCTCCACGGCGGTCAGCGGCAGCAGGAAGTAGTCGGCCTCGGCGCGGTCGGGCCCACCGAGCGCGCGGGTGATGATGTGGCGCTCGGGGTGGACCGCGGCGGCGTCGGCGGTGATGGTGCCGGCGTCGACGAGCTCCTGCACGACGCTGTGGTCGACGCTGACCTGCTCGAGGCGGCCGTCGACGAACCGGTAGATGCGGGAGTCGCCCAGGTTGGCCAGCAGCCACTTCGGCTCGTCGGCGTCCTCGACCAGCAGGGCGACCACGGCGGTGGTGCCGGCGTGGGAGGCGGGCCCGCCCCCGAGGCGCTGGTGGGCGCCGTACTGCTCGATGCGCAGCTGGCAGGCCACGAGCGTCTCGGCCACCACCTCGGCACCGCGGCCGGGGTCGTAGCCCTGGTCGGCGAGGCGGGCGAACTCCTCCACCACGATCGCGCTCGCGACGTCGCCGCCGTCGTGGCCGCCCATGCCGTCGGCCACCACGAACACCGGTGGCGCGGCGAGGAAGGAGTCCTCGTTGACCTGGCGCACCCGACCGACGTCGGTGGCGGCGCCGTGGTGCAGCTCGACCTGCTTCACCACGTCCTCCGCCACCCGCGGGCCACGCCGGTGGGCCCTGATGGGGACCGGCTGGATAACGTGGGAGGGATGTCCGAGACCGGGAACCGATCGTTGGCCGACCAGCTGCGCGCCTGGCCGGACGAGCGGCTGTCGCGCCTGCTCCTGGCTCGTCCCGATCTCGGCACTCCCGCCCCTCACGACTCCGGACAGCTCGCGTCCCGGGCGGCGACCCGGGCGTCGTTGCTGCGTGCGCTCGACCAGCTGTCCCGGCTCGAGCTCTGCGTCCTAGATGCCCTCGTCGTCGCAGGCCAAACCACACGCGACGAACTCTTGACCCTGGTGCACGCCGACCGCACCCGGGCCGGGGCCGCGCTCGACCTGCTGGTCGACCTCGCGCTGGTGTGGGAGTCGACCTCGGGGCCCCGCCCGCTCTCCGGCGTCGCGGAGCTGGTCACCGGCGGGCCCGAGCTGGGCGTGAGCGGCCTGCGGACCCGCAGCGCCCCCGCCCCCTCCCCCGCCGACGTCGAGCGACACCTCGCGGCGCTCTCCCCGGCGGCCCGGGCGCTGCTGCAGCACGTCGTCGAGCAGGGCGGCGAGGCCACCACCGGCAACGCGCGGCACACCGTGCTGCCCGCCGAGGCCAGCACCCCCGCCGAGGAGCTGCTGTCGCGCCGGCTGCTGGTGGCGCGCGGCGGCGGCACCGTGGTGGTGCCCGGCGAGGTGGGGCTGGCCCTGCGGGGCGGTCGCACCACCACCGAGCCCGTCGACGTGGCCCCCGAGGCCGTCACCACCGCGCGCGAGCAGGCGCAGGTCGACCGCACCGCGGCCGGCGCGGCCTTCGACGCCGTGCGCCGCACCGAGCTGCTGCTCGACGCCTGGAGCACCCGGCCGCCCTCGGCGCTGCGCAGCGGCGGGCTCGGCGTGCGCGACCTGCGCGCGGCCGGGGCGCTGCTGCACGTCGACGAGCCGACCACCGCCCTGCTCGTGGAGACCGCGGCGGCCGCCGGACTGCTGGCCACCGGCACCGGGCCCGACGGCACACCGGCCTGGCTGCCCACCGACGACTACGACGCGTGGGTGGCCCGCGACGCCGCCGCGCGCTGGCGGGTGCTGGCTGCGGCGTGGCTGGAGAGCCCCCGCCTCCCCGGCCTGGTCGGCACCCGAGACACCGCCGGCAAGGCGTGGAACGCGCTGTCGCCGGAGCTCTCGGGCGTGCACGTCACCGAGAGCCGGCGGATGGCGCTCGAGGCGCTGGCCGGGCTGCCGCGCGGCCAGGTGCTCGCCACCGGCACCGGCCTGCCGTCGCTGCACGCCCGGATCGCGTGGCACCGTCCGCGTCGTCCGCGCACCCGCACCGACCAGGTCACCTGGGCCCTCGAGGAGGCCTCGGCGCTCGGCGTGAGCGGCCTCGGCGGGCTCGCGTCCTACGCCCGCCCGCTGCTCGACGACGAGGGCGACACCGCCGCGGCCCGGCTCGCGCCGCTGCTGCCGGAGCCGGTCGACCACGTGCTGCTCCAGGCCGACCTCACCGCGGTGGCCCCCGGGCCGCTGGAGTCGACCCTCGCGCGGCGCCTGCAGGTGGTGGCCGACGTGGAGTCGCGCGGCGGGGCCACCGTCTACCGGTTCACCCCCGCCTCGGTGCGCCGCGCCCTCGACACCGGCTGGAGCGCGGTGGAGCTGCACGAGTTCCTCGACGGGGTCTCCCGCACGCCGGTGCCGCAGCCGCTGACCTACCTCGTCGACGACACCGCCCGCACCTTCGGGTCGGTGCGCGTGGGCCACGCCGAGGCGTTCCTGCGCGCCGACGACGCCGCAGCGCTCTCGGAGATCCTGGCCCACCCGCAGGCCGTCGGCCTCGAGCTGCGCCGCCTCGCGCCGACCGTGCTGGTCTCCACGCTGCCCATCGACCTGCTGATGCCCCGCCTGCGCGAGCTGGGCGCCGCACCGGTGGTGGAGGCCCCCGACGGCACCGTGCACGTCGCCCGGCCCGACCAGCTGCGCGCCCGCACGCCCCGCGAACGCCGCTCCGGCGGGCAGCGCGCGGCCCGCGACGGCGCCCGGGTCTCCGCCGTGGTCACCGCGGTGCGCTCCGGCGACCGTGCCGCCACCACCCGCCTCCAGGCGCCGGGCAGCGCGCTCACGCCGTCGGGCTCGCTGGCAGCGCTGCGCGAGGCCGTCGAGCTCGGCCTGTCGGTGCTGATCGGCTACGTCGACAACCACGGCACCCGCACCGAGCGCATCGTCGACCCCCTCACCGTCGAGGGCGGCCAGCTCACCGCCCGCGACCACCGCGCCGACGACGTGCGCACCTTCGCGGTGCACCGCATCACGCGGGTCGAGCCGGTGGCGGCCGGCTCGTAGGCTCGGCGACGTGGACGTCGAGGGGTACGCCGAGCGCGCCGCCGTCCTGGTCAACGCCTCCGTGCGCCACGTCGACGACCTGCGCGCCCTGCTGGTGACCCGCCCCGAGCTGCGCGAGGCGGCGGGCGAGCGCGACTGCCTGCTGGTGCGCCGGCTGCAGCGCGAGCTGCTGCCGGTGTTCGCCGCCGCCGCTGCCGGGGAGGGCCGGGCGGTGCTGGCGGGCCTCGACGAGCTGCTGCTGGCCCACCCGGTGACCCCGCGGATCACCGCCGGCGACGACGGTCCGCGACTGCGGGTGGGCTCGCGGGGCGGCTCGGTGGGCGAGCAGCTGGTGGGCGAGTCGCTGCTCGGGCTGGCCACCCTGGCGTGCGAGCTGGGGCCGTCGCGGCTCGGCACCTGCGCGGAGCCGCGGTGCGAGCGGGTGTGGGTCGACACCTCCCCCAACCACTCCCGACGCTACTGCTCCGACCGGTGCGCGTCGCGGGCCCACGTGGCAGCCCACCGGGCCCGGCGCCGTACGACGGCGGGCGGGGCCGGGCGACCGGGACCTGCGTAGGCTTCCCAGGTGAACGACGGCCCCCTCATCGTCCAGTCGGACAAGACCCTGCTCCTCGAGATCGACCACGAGCGCGCCCAGGACTGCCGCAAGGCGATCGCGCCGTTCGCCGAGCTGGAGCGCTCCCCGGAGCACGTGCACACCTACCGGCTGACCCCGCTGGGGCTGTGGAACGCGCGCGCCGCCGGCCACGACGCCGAGCAGGTGGTCGACACGCTGCTGGAGTTCAGCCGGTACGCCGTCCCGCACTCGCTGCTCGTCGACGTCGCCGAGACGATGGCCCGCTACGGCCGGCTGCGCCTGGAGAAGCACCCGGTGCACGGGCTGACGCTGGCCAGCACCGACCGCCCCGTGCTCGAGGAGGTGCTGCGCGCCAAGAAGATCTCCGGCATGCTCGGCGCCCGCCTCGACGACGACACCGTGGTCGTGCACGCCTCCGAGCGCGGCAACCTCAAGCAGGCGCTGCTCAAGCTGGGCTGGCCGGCCGAGGACTTCGCCGGCTACGTCGACGGCGAGGCCCACCCGATCGAGCTCGACCAGTCGGAGTGGCACCTGCGCGACTACCAGCGCGACGCCGCCGAGTCGTTCTGGCACGGCGGCTCCGGCGTGGTGGTGCTCCCGTGCGGCGCCGGGAAGACGCTGGTGGGCGCCGCCGCGATGGCCCACGCCAAGGCCACCACGCTGATCCTGGTCACCAACACCGTCTCGGCGCGGCAGTGGAAGGACGAGCTGATCCGACGCACCTCGCTCACCGAGGAGGAGATCGGCGAGTACTCCGGCGCGGTCAAGGAGGTGCGCCCGGTGACGATCGCGACGTACCAGGTGCTGACGCTGCGGCGGAAGGGCGCCTACCCCCACCTCGAGCTGCTCGACGCCCGCGACTGGGGCCTGATCGTGTACGACGAGGTGCACCTGCTGCCCGCGCCGATCTTCCGGATGACCGCCGACCTGCAGGCACGCCGCCGCATCGGCCTGACCGCGACGCTGGTGCGCGAGGACGGCCGCGAGGGCGACGTGTTCTCGCTGATCGGGCCCAAGCGCTACGACGCCCCGTGGAAGGACATCGAGTCGCAGGGCTGGATCGCGCCCGCCGACTGCGTCGAGGTGCGGGTCTCGCTGCCCACCGACGAGCGGCTGGTCTACGCCACCGCCGAGCCGGAGGAGCGCTACCGTCTCGCGGCCTGCACCCACCACAAGGTCGACGTGGTGCGTGACCTGGTGGCCCAGCACCCCGGGCAGCCCACGCTGGTGATCGGGCAGTACATCGAGCAGCTCGACGAGCTCGGCGCCGCCCTCGACGCTCCCGTGATCAAGGGCGAGACCACCGTGCGCGAGCGCCAGCGACTCTTCGAGGCGTTCCGCACCGGCGAGATCGGGCTCCTGGTGGTCAGCAAGGTCGCGAACTTCTCCATCGACCTGCCCTCGGCCGAGGTCGCCATCCAGGTGTCGGGGTCGTTCGGCTCCCGCCAGGAGGAGGCCCAGCGCCTCGGGCGGCTGCTGCGACCCAAGTCGGAGGGCAAGACCGCGCACTTCTACACGATCGTCTCCCGTGACACCGTCGACGCGGAGTTCGCTCAGAACCGGCAGCGCTTCCTCGCCGAGCAGGGGTACGCCTACCGCATCGTCGACGCTGAGGACCTGCCGGCCTGACGGGGCGGTTTCCCCGGCCGGCCGGGGAAACCGGAACTGGGTGGCTGAAATTTCGGCCACCCAGTGGCAGTTTCCGCCTCCCAGTCCCGGGTGTCGTGGCGACGGCGAGACTGGCCCCATGGATCCCGAGGGGTACGACGACGACGCGGCCATGGCGGCCGGGATCGCCCGGTCGGAGGCGACGGGCGAGATCGGCGAGTGGCGGCGCCGCATGCGCACCCGGGCGTTCGCGGTGGTCGTGCCGGTGGCCGGCCCGTCGGCCGTGCTGGGCGCACCGCAACGTCGGCCGTCGTGGCGCATGTCGTGGTTCGCACCGGGCGAGGCCCCGCTCGACCCCGACCTGACGCAGGTGCTCGCGCCCGTGCGCGCCCTGCGCGACAGCCTGCTGGCCGTCGCGCTCGTCCGGCTCGAGGAGGGGTCGACGGCGGTGACGGTGCACGTCGAGCGGCGCGACGGCCCGGCCGAAGCCTGGGTCAGGGCGTCCGACGGGGACGACGTGCCGTGGGAGGTCCGGCCCGCCGAGCCCCTGGTCTGGCTCCCCTGACGACCGGCCGGCGGTCGACGCCGCACACGCGTTGCGGTGGGCGCCGTCAGCTCCTAGCGTGCGAGGCCCAGCGCCGAGCAGCCCCGGAGCGGCCATGACCTGCGACCTGCACGCGATCACCGTCGACGCGGCCGAGCCCCGGGCACTCGCGCGCTTCTGGGGCGGTCTGCTCGGCTGGGAGGACACCGACGACCCCGTCCCCGGGGTCGCCGCCCTCCTGCCCGGCGACGACACCGGCTTCCGGCTCCGCTTCGCACCGAGCACCGCGCCCAAGGTGGTGGCCAACCGCATGCACCCCGACCTGACGAGCGCGTCGCCGCAGGAGCAGCAGCAGACCGTGGCGCGGGCCCTGGCCCTCGGCGCGCGACACCTCGACGTCGGGCAGACCCCCGAGGACGGGCACGTCGTGCTCGCCGACCCCGAGGGCAACGAGCTGTGCGTGATCGAGGCGGGCAACGCGTTCCTGGCCGACTGCGGCTTCGTCGGCGCGCTGGCAGGCGACGGCTCGCAGCAGGTAGGCAACTTCTGGAGCGAGGCGCTGGGCTGGCCGCTGGTGTGGGACCAGGACGGGGAGACCGCGGTCCGCTCCCCCCACGGCGGCCCGAAGCTCACCTGGGGCGGGCCGCCCGTGGAGCCCCGGGCGGGGAAGGTGCGCTGGCACCTCGACCTGGTGCCGACCACCGGCAGCGACCAGGCGGGCGAGGTCGGGCGACTGCTCGCGCTCGGCGCCCGGCACACCGACATCGGCCAGGGCGACGTCGCCTGGGTGGTGCTCGCCGACCCCGACGGCAACGAGTTCTGCGTGCTGCCCGCCCCCGGGTGAGCCGGGCGCGGACGGCGTGCACCGTCGCGCCGGCAGGTCAGGCGGTGGAGCCGGCGCCCGCGCCGGCGTCCACGGGCTCCTCGCTGGGAGTCTCGCCCTCGACCACCGCGCGCAGTCGCTCGACGGCGGCCTCGGCGTACGCCCCGATCGCGTCCCCGCCCGAGGCGGTGTCGAAGTCGGTGTAGCCGACGAACGTGACGTGGTTGCCGACCCGCGAGGCGGTGGCCCACAGGCCGAACGGCAGCTCGGAGCCGCCGCTGGCGACCGAGCCGGTCGCCACCAGGTTGAACTGCTGCTCCCCGCCCGCCGACGTCTCGTCGTCGACCTCCACCGACAACGACACCGTGGTGCCCTCGTCGTCGGTCTCCTCCACCGCGGTGCAGTCGGCCAGCGCGCCCTGCACGGCCTCGAAGGTCGCCTCGGCCTCCTCGACGCCGGGGTACGACGACACGCTGCTGGTGAGCGCCGGGAACGCGAGGTCGTTGGTGGCCTCGTAGTCGCGGGTCTCGTCGGTCGGCGCGTCGGCGCGCTCCACGTCCTCGAGCGCACTGAGGCAGCCGAGCTCGGCGTCGGACTCCTCGTCGTCCTCCTCGGCCTCGACGAAGCCGCTGCCGACGTTCTCGGGGCTCAGGATCGCCTCGGTGGCCTGCTCCGCGCTCAGCACCGCGACCTCCTCGTCGCTGCCGGAGGCCCCGGCGCCCTCGCTGCTGCCGGCGTCACCGCCCTCGAACGAGTCCTCCGAGCCCCCGCAGGCCGCCGCTGACAGCGCCAGCAGCCCGCTGGTCAGGACGGCGGCGACGCGGCGACGTGCGGTGCGGGACGGCAGGGCGGAGCGGCGCATGGGAGTCCTCGTGGGGCCGGGTGACGGGGTCGCCAGTGTGCCGCAGCGGCGGCGCCCGCGGCGTGGAACGGCACCCCGGCTAGACCACCGTGCGGGCACGGTGGACCTCGACACGAGCCCCTCGTCGGTCGAGCAGCGAGCGCCAGCGAGCGTTCGAGACCCCTCTCGGCCGCCAGGGGTCTCGATACACCTCGTCGCTGGCGCTCCTCGGCACTCGACCACCGAAGCGGCGGCTCCTCGGCACTCGACCGACGAAGTCCGCTCTCGTCGGCGACAGCCAGCTTCTGCGACGGCCCTTCGTTGGTCGAGTAGCGAGCGCCAGCGAGCGTATCGAGACCCCTCTCGGCCGCCAGGGGTCTCGATACACCTCGTCGCTGGCGCTCCTCGGCACTCGACCACCGAAGCGGCGGCTCCTCGGAACTCGACCACCGAAGCGGCGGCTCCTCGGCACTCGACCGACCAAGCGGCGGCTTCTCGGCGCTCGACCAACGCAGCGGCGGCCCTCCGGCACCGCTAACGCCACTGCTACGTTGTTGCGCATGATCTGCAACAAGGGCCCGGGTCGGTGACCGAGCTCCTCGCCCCGGACGTCGCCGCGGGCGCCCTGCCCGACGGCGACCCCCTCGGTCTGCGCGCCCGACGGCGGCGTACGACGCGGTGGCTGGCCGGCCTCGTCGTGGTCCTGGTCGCCACGGTGCTGGTGGGCGTCGGGGCCGGGGCGGTCGCCGTCGACCCGCTCACCGTGGCCGGCGTGGTGGGCCACCACCTGGTCGGCGTGCCGGCACAGGCGACGTGGAGCGCGTCCTCCGACGCGATCGTGTGGCAGGTGCGGCTGCCGCGGGTGGCGCTGGCGGTGGTCGTGGGCGCCGGGCTGTCGGTCTGCGGCGTCGCGCTGCAGGCCATGGTGCGCAACCTGCTCGCCGACCCCTACCTGCTCGGCATCAGCTCAGGCGCCTCCAGCGGCGCCGCCGCGGCGCTGCTGTTCGGGCTGGCCGCCGGGCTCGGGCAGCACGCGCTGCCGGTGAGCGCGTTCGCCGGGGCGCTGGCCGCGTCCCTGCTGGTCTTCGTCGTCGCCCGCTCGGCCGGGCGGATCACCTCGGTGCGGATGCTGCTGGCCGGGGTGGCCGTCGGCTACGCCCTCTCGGGCCTCACCAGCTTCCTCGTGTTCGCCTCCGGCTCGGCCGAGGGCGCCCGGTCGGTGATGTTCTGGCTGCTGGGCTCGCTGGGCCTGGCGCGCTGGGACGCCCAGCTCGCCGTCGTGGCCCTCGTGGTGGTGGCGACCACGCTGCTGCTCACCGCGTGGGGCCGTCCGCTCGACGCGCTCGCCGTCGGCGACGAGACCGCCCACGTGCTCGGCGCCTCCCCCGACCGCCTGCGCACCCTCCTGCTCGTCGTGGTGTCGCTGTGCGTGGCCGTGGTGGTGGCCGCCGCCGGCGCGATCGGCTTCGTCGGGCTGGTCGTTCCCCACCTCGCGCGCCGCGCCGTCGGCGCCACCCACGCCCGGGTGGTGCCGGTGGCCGCGCTGATGGGTGCGGTCCTGCTCGTCTGGGCCGACGTCGCCGCCCGCACGCTGCTGGCGCCCCAGGAGGTCCCCATCGGGATCGTCACCTCCGTCGTCGGCGCCCCCTTCCTCCTCCTGCTCGTGCGCCGTCTGCACGCCGCAGCAGCCTGACCCTCCAGGAGCCTCCCGTGACCCGCCCCGCCCGCTCTCCCCGCGCCACCCGCCCGGCCAGGTACGCCGCCGCGGCCGCCGGCGTCCTGCTGCTCACCGGCTGCGGCGCCGACCCCGGGGCCGTCGCCTCCGGCACGACCGGGCTCGGCGGCGCGCCCGTCGTCGTGGACAACTGCGGCGCCGAGGTGGCCTTCGACGCGCCGCCGTCGCGGGTCGTGCTGCTCAAGAGCGCCGCCGTGCCGTTCCTCCACGAGCTGGGGGTGCTCGACCGCGCGGTGGCCCGCGCCGGGCAGTACCCCGAGGCCTACTACGACGACGCGACGCTCGCCGAGCTCGACGCGGTCCCGCTGCTCACCGACGAGACCGACACCGGTGGCCACCTGCAGGTCTCGCAGGAGGTGGTGCTCGCGCAGGCCCCCGACCTGGTGCTCGGCGAGGTCGACAACCTGTCGCGCGAGACGCTCGCCGCCGTCGGCGTCCCGCTGCTGGAGGAGCCGGCGCTGTGCGACCTCGCCGGCGCGGCGCCCGGCTTCGACGACGTGTGGTCGCAGCTCGCGCTCTACGGCGAGGTCTTCGACCGTGCCGAGGAGGCCGAGGCGGCCGTCGCCGACCTGCAGGACCGCCTCGCCGCGGTGCGGGAGCGTGTCGGCGAGCCCGACGGGCGCACCGCCGCGGTGCTCTACCCCACCGTCGGGGGCGGCACGACGTACGCCTACGGCACCGGGTCGATGGCCCACCCGCAGCTCGAGGCCGCCGGGCTCGACAACGTGTTCGCCGACGTCGACGAGCGGGTCTTCGAGGTGACGCTGGAGGAGCTGCTCGGCCGCGACCCCGACGTGCTCGTGCTGCTGCACGGCGACGGCGACCCGGCCGCGGTGGAGGCGGCGCTCACCGACCTGCCGGGCGCTGACGAGCTGACCGCCGTGCGCGAGGGCGAGGTGATGACGCAGCTGTTCAACTTCACCGAGCCGCCCTCGCCGCTCGCCGTCGACGGGCTCGAGGCGATCGTCGACCGGCTCGGCCCGCAGCCGTGATCGCCGCGACCTCGGTGTCGTGGTCCTACGGCGGCCGGCTCGTGGTGGACGACGTCGACCTGCAGGCGACACCGGGGCGGGTGCTCGGGCTGGTCGGACCCAACGGCAGCGGCAAGACCACGCTCCTGCGGCTGCTGCACGGCGCACTGCGCTCCCCCACCGGGTCGGTGCACGTCGACGGCGAGCCGCTCGCCGGGCTGGGCCCGCGGGCCGCGGCGCGACGCCTCGCCGTGGTGGTGCAGGAGGGCGGCGGGGAGTCGACGATGAGCGTGGCCGAGATGGTGCTGCTCGGGCGCACCCCGCGCCTGGCGACCTTCCAGCGCGCGGGCACCCGCGACCACGCCGTCGCCCTCGACTGCCTGCGCCGCGTCGGCGCCGCCCACCTGGGTGCGCGCGCCTTCGCCGGGCTGTCGGGCGGCGAGCGCCAGCGGGTGTTGATCGCCCGGGCGCTCGCGCAGGAGGCCACCCACCTCCTGCTCGACGAGCCCACCAACCACCTCGACGTCCGCTACCAGCACGAGGTCCTGCAGGTCGTGCGTGACCTCGGCACCACCGCGGTCGTGGTCCTCCACGACCTCAACCTGGCCGCCCGCTACTGCGACGACCTCCTGCTGCTCGGCGACGGACGGGTGGTGCGCGCCGGGCCCGCCGGCCACGTGCTCGACCCCGACGTGCTCGAGCGCGTCTACGGCATCGGGGTGCGCCGCCTCGACGTCGACGACGAGATCCACCTGCTGTTCCGCCCCCGGGCCGATCCGGGCCCCCACGAGAGGAGGTCCGCATGAGCGTGCAGGACCGGATGGACGACTACTGGACCCGCCGCGCCCCGGCGTACGACGCCGCGCAGCACCGCCCCGAGCACGCCGGTCGCGACCGCGACCTGTGGGCGCAGGTGTGGTCGGCCGCGCTGCCCCCGGCGCCGGCCGACGTGCTGGACGTCGGCACCGGCAGCGGGTACGTCGCGACCCTGCTCGCCGAGCTGGGCCACCGGGTGACGGGCACCGACCTGGCCGAGGGCATGCTCGCCGTCGCCCGGGAGCGGGCCGCCGCGATGCCCCGCGGTCCGCGCATCCTGAAGGGCGACGCGGTGGCCCCCGACTTCGCCGACGCGTCGTTCGACGTGGTGACCGGGCGCTACGTGATGTGGACGCTGCGCGAGCCCCGGGTCGCGGTGGCGGCCTGGCGACGGGTGCTGCGCCCCGGCGGGCTGCTGGCCGTGGTCGACAGCACGTGGTTCCCCGACGGGCTCGACGCCCACGGCAGCCCCGACTTCACCGGCGCCTACGACGCGCAGGTGCGCGACGCGCTGCCGCTGGCCGAGGCGTCGTCGATCGACGCGACCGCCGCGGTGCTGGAGGCGGGCGGGTTCGGCGAGGTCACCGTCACCCCGCTCACCTCGCTGCTCGAGCTCGACCGCGAGCACGGTGCGAGCCCGGGTCACCACGTGCAGCTGCAGTACCTGCTGACCGCGCGCTGCTGACAGGTCGATGCACCTCGTCCAACGGAGCTCGGTCGCCAGAGGTCTCGATACACCTCGTCGCTGGCGCTCCTCGGCACTCGACCAACGGAGACCGGTCGCCAGAGGTCTCGATACACCTCGTCGCTGGCGCTCCTCGGCACTCGACCAACGAGGCGGGTTCGGCACTCGACCAACGGAGCTCGGCTCGGCGGTCGAGCAGCGAGCTCACCGCGGCCCGGTCCGGATCCGCCCCCCGACGGACCCGGCCCGGGCGCGGCCGTCCGGTCAGTCGCGGGGGCCGTCGTCGTCGACGACGACGCCCCGGGCGACGTAGCGGTCGGTCATCAGGCCCTCGAGCGCCCAGGCGCTGAGCTGCACGATCGTGCGCCGGGCCTCGCGTCGGCGGTCGGCCTCGTAGCGCACCGGGACGACGCCGCTG
Organism: Nocardioides sp. FY1077; assembly: GCF_058681775.1. Taxonomy (NCBI): domain Bacteria; kingdom Bacillati; phylum Actinomycetota; class Actinomycetes; order Propionibacteriales; family Nocardioidaceae; genus Nocardioides; species Nocardioides sp. FY1077. Next base: position 1,023,767 of record NZ_JBZWDB010000003.1, read on the forward strand.
GTCTGCCCGGGCGCCAGGTCGATGACCAGGCGCTCCCGCGAGCCCCGGGTGTCGCCGGTGGTGACCACCACGACGCGACCGGGGCGCTGGAGACCGGTGACCGTGTAGGGCAGCTCCAGCACCGAGGCCCCGGGGCCGTCCCCCTCGCGCTGGCGCACGTCGCCGAAGTCGATCGTGGCGAGCCGGCGCTGCGGCACGGCCACCGGCGCGGCCGGCGCGACCGAGACGTCGGCCACCCAGACCCGGCCGGCGTCGTCGCGGGAGACCAGCTCGACGCCGGTGACGCGGGAGGTGTTGATGCCCTCGGCGGCGCCGGCGTCCACGAGCAGCGCCTGGCCCCAGATCTTGGTGGTGCCGCGCGGCAGCGCCCGCAGCACGCCGTCGCCCTCGGGGGTCAGCACGGCGCTGGCGCCGTCGGCGTCGGTGAGCCGCACGTCGACCTGCACGTCGCCGACCCGCGGGTCGACCAGGGTGCGCAGCTCCAGGCGGCCGGCGCCGACGTCGAGCGGCTCGTCGAGCAGCAGCCCGCCCCGCTCGCCGACGGCGTCCCAGGCCACCTCGAGGAACGACCGTGTGGGGGTCCGCTCGCCCTGGTGGATCCAGTGCGGCGCCACCTGTCCCTGGAGGTCGCGCCCGCACGCCGCCAGCAGCCCGTCGTACGCCGCGACGCCGCGGCAGAAGCGGGTGTCGGCGCCCTCGGGCAGCGACCGACCGGCGTCCTGGGCGGGTGCTCGCACGTCGCGACCACCGCCCAGCGCGTGGCTGAGCACCTCGGCGTCGCCGGCGGAGCCCACGGTGACGCGCGAGCCGTCGAACAGCGGCAGGAAGGCCTGCTCGCCGGTGAAGAGCCGGGCGGCGCCGGCGACGTAGGTGGCGCCGACGGCGCGCTGCTCGGCGTCGTCGAGGCGGCGCGGGTCCTCGGTGCCGCAGGAGCGGCGCTCCCCGCCGAACCAGTCGTCGAACGACGGCGCCGCGGCGACCCCGGGGGTCCACTCGGAGTTGAAGTAGTTGTGGTTGGCGCCGAGCACCATCACCGAGCTCTTCAGCGAGGTGTCGTCGGCGGCCAGGTCGCGGCTGTAGTCGGTGAACCGCTGGCCCTGCAGGTCGTAGACGTCGCCGTCGCAGGCCGGCAGCAGCGTCACGGTCGGCACGTACGGCGCGGTCTGCGTGCCGAAGTTCGTCGGGGCGATCAGCACCTGTCCGGCGATGCGGTAGGGCGCGGACAGCGGCACCCGGATCGAGGCGCGGTCGACGCCCTCGCCGCCGCGGCTGTGACCGACGAGCACGACCTGGTCGAGGTCGACGTCGTGCGCGGCGGCGATGTCGGTCCAGTGGTCGAGGTGGTGGGCGATGAGCTGCGCCCGGGCGCCGGCCCCGCCGTCGTCGAGGCGGTAGTCCTGGGCGTTGATGCCGTTGACCCGGATCGAGACGGTGACGAACCCCTGGCTGGCCAGCAGCCGCTGGGTCTGGTCGTAGCCCAGGTGGCTCGGGATCTCCTCGAACGGCGCCCGGCACGGCCAGCTGTCGGACCACGCCCGCGGCCGGTCGGGGTCGTAGCAGACGCCGTGGCGTCCGTGCTGGAAGAGCACGAGCGGACGCGGTGCGGTGGCGTCGCCGGCGGGCTCCACGACGTGGCCGACGACCTCGACCGGCTCGGGGAGGCCCTTCACCGGCACCGGGTCGAGGGTGTAGTCGCTGGTCACGACCTCCTCGGGCCCGGGCACGCCCGGGTCGGCACCCAGCCGGGCGAAGCCCTCGGTGTACGGCGCCGTCACCGCCCGGGCGGTGGCGAGCGGGGCGGTGGCGCGCGCGGCGTCGGCGCCGGGCTCGTCGAGGCGGTCGCCGGAGAGCAGGACGTCGAGGTCGGCGGGGTCGGGTCGCTGCGCGGTGCGCACCGTCGCGGTCACGGTGCGACCGTCGGCGCCGATCGTGGGAGCACCGAAGCCGAGCCCGTCGCCGGTCAGCGTGGGCCGGTCGGAGCCGAGCGGGAGCCGCGTCGGGGAGGTCCACGACACGCGCCACGTGCCGTCCCCCGAGGGCGCCACGCGCCAGCGACCGGCGTCGGCGGACCCCGTGCGCTCGTCGGGGGCGGCCTGGGCGGGCAGCCCGGCGGCCAGCCCGGTGACCAGAGCGGCGGGCAGGAGGGTGGTGATCGCCAGCGCGGCGACGGCGGCGCGGCGGCTGGGGAGGCGGCTGGGGAGGCGGCTGGAGATGCGGCTGGGGATGCGGCGTCGGGGGGTGCGCAGGAGCACGGTCTCGTCCATTCGTCCGGGGACGGACGTGGGGTCCGTCACGTGCTAGACGCCTCCAGGCGCCGTTTGGTTGCACCGGACCGGCCACCGATCCGGCGCACCCGCGGACCAGGTCAGTCGGGCACGGCCGGGAGGGCCGCGGCGTCCGTGTCGACGGCGAGCAGGTCGGTCGTCAGCGCACCCCGCCGGTCGCCGTCGATCGGGACCACCCGCACTGCCACACCGGTGGCGACGTCGAGGGCCACGTCGTGCGCGGTCGGGTGGTCGCGGCCGTGGAGGTCGGCGTCGTCGCCGAGCTCGAGGCGGTCGCTGACCTCCGACCAGAGCAGCGGGCAGCAGGAGCACCTCGGGTCGTAGCCGTCGACGGCGACCGCGCGGGCCCACCACACCTCCCGCCCGGCGACCTCGGCCGCGCGCAGGTCGCTCAGCTCCACCCCGCTCGCGAGCTCGACCGGGTCGAGCATCGCCACCCAGCCGTAGGACTGCCACATCGCGTCGTCGTAGTCGACCGCCCCACCCGCCCGCGTCGACGGCGGCCGTTGCACGACGAGCCCGTTGGCGTCGAGCCGGGGCGTCACGTCCCACGGACGCCACGTGCGCGGCGCCGCGCGCCGCCGAGGGGTCCCGGCTGCGCGCGGAGCCGCCGGCGCCGTGGCGTGTGGACGCTCGCGCACCTGGTGAGCGGAGCCGGCGGGCAGCCGCACGTCGAGCTGTCCACGCCCCCGGTCGAGCCACGCCTCCACCGGCGTCCCGGGCCCGCCCTCGTGGCGCAGGTGCGCCGTGCGCCAGCGCCAGGGCGAGCTGCGGGCCAAGGCGCGGAAGCGGTCGGGTGTGGGAGTCACGTGCCCACCGCAGCACACGGGAAACCGGGGGTGCCACGGGTTAACCGGCTCCTAGTCTCCCCCGGTGACGGGCCGTCCGGCCCGTCACCACGAGACAGGACCGCACGACAGGAAAGGACGATGGAGAGACTCACCCCGACGCTGCTGAGCTGGGCGTCCATCCTCGAGGACGGCACCCGCGCGCAGGCGGAGCGGACGGCGACCATGCCGTTCATCCACCCTCACCTCGCGCTGATGCCCGACGCCCACCTGGGCCTGGGAGCGACCGTCGGCTCGGTCATCCCGACCCTCGGCGCGATCATGCCCGCCGCCGTCGGCGTCGACATCGGTTGCGGCATGATCGCCGTGCGCACGGCGTGGACCCTCGAGCAGCTGCCCGCCGACCGCCGTCCGGTGCGCGAGGCCATCGAGCGGGCCGTCCCGCTCTCGGCCGGCGCCGCCAACCGTTCGGTCAGCCGCGCCCACACCGAGCGGCGGCTCGAGGAGCTGCGCGCGCTCGCCGAGGCCGCCGGGTTCGACCCCGCGGCGTACGCCGCGCGGTGGGAGCTGCAGCTGGGCACCCTCGGCTCCGGCAACCACTTCATCGAGGTCACCGCCGACGAGCGGTCGCGGGTGTGGCTGTTCCTCCACTCCGGCTCGCGCGGTGTCGGCAACAAGATCGCGCAGCGCCACATCGCGGTGGCGCGCCGGCGCTGTGAGGGCCTGGACCTGCCCGACCGCGACCTCGCCTGGCTCGAGGAGGGCACCGACGAGCTCGACCGCTACGTCCGCGAGATGCAGTGGGCGCAGCACTACGCCCTGCTCAACCGCGAGGAGATGATGGACCGGGTGGTCCGCCAGTTCGCGGAGTGGGTCGGTGCAGGCTCGGCCGACGACGTCGCGCGGCTGGAGGAGATCAACTGCCACCACAACTACACCGAGCGCGAGCACCACGCCGGCCGCGACGTGGTGGCTGACGCGCAAGGGTGCGATCAACGCCGAGGCCGGCCGGCCCGGCCTGATCCCGGGGTCGATGGGCACGGCGTCGTACGTCGTGGTCGGGCGCGGTGACGAGGACGCGCTGCGCTCCGCCCCCCACGGCGCTGGTCGCGCGTACTCCCGCAACCGGGCGCGGCGCACCTTCACCCGCGAGCAGCTGCGCGAGGCGATGGCCGGCATCGAGTACCGCGACACCGACGCCTTCCTCGACGATATCCCGGCGGCGTACAAGGACATCGACCAGGTGATGGCCGACGCCGCCGACCTGGTCGAGGTGCGCCACACCCTGCGGCAGGTCGTCAACGTGAAGGGCGACTGAGCAGCGCCGGGTCGAGCCTCGCGGCTGGTGCACGGAGGGGCGCACGTGTGCCCCTCCGTGCACCACGCGGACACCCCCACCCCGGGCGAGCCCGTCCACGCCTCATCGGCCGTTCGGCAGGAACGGCGGGGGTCTCTACCCTTGTCGGGGTGAAGGCACTGCTGCTCGAGAACATCCACCCGCACGCCGTCCAGGTCCTGGAGGACCGGGGCTTCGAGGTCGAGCTGCGCGCCGGCTCCCTCGCCGAGGACGAGCTGGTCGAGACGCTGCCGGGCATCGACCTGCTCGGCATCCGCTCGAACACCCACCTCACCGCGCGGGCGCTGGAGGCCGCGACCGACCTGCAGGCGGTCGGCTGCTTCTGCATCGGCACCAACCAGGTCGACCTCGCCACCGCGGCGGCACGCGGCGTGGCGGTCTTCAACGCGCCGTTCTCCAACACCCGCAGCGTCGTCGAGCTGGTGATCGGCGAGATCATCGCGCTGGCGCGCCGGCTCAACGAGAAGTCGAGCCGCATGCACGCCGGCGTGTGGGACAAGTCGGCCAAGGGCAGCCACGAGATCCGCGGGCGCACGCTCGGCATCGTCGGCTACGGCAACATCGGCACCCAGCTGTCCAACCTCGCCGAGTCGATGGGCATGCGGGTCATCTTCTTCGACACCGCCGACCGCCTCGCCCACGGCAACGCCCAGCGCATGCCGAGCCTCGACGCGCTGCTCGAGCGGGCCGACGTGGTGACGCTGCACGTCGACGGCCGTCCCGGCAACGCCGGCTTCTTCGGCCCCGAGCAGTTCGCCCGGATGAAGCCGCGCTCGCTGTTCATCAACGCCGCCCGCGGCATGGTGGTCGACACCGAGTCGCTGCGCGACCACATCCAGTCGGGCCACATCGCCGGCGCCGCGCTCGACGTGTTCCCCATCGAGCCCAAGGCGCAGGGCGACGTCTTCGAGTCGCCCCTGCGCGGGCTCGACAACGTCATCCTCACCCCCCACGTCGGCGGGTCGACGCAGGAGGCGCAGGAGGAGATCGGCCACTTCGTCGCCACCAAGCTGGCCGGCTTCGTGCTCGAGGGCCGCACCGAGCTCTCCGTCGACCTGCCCGCGGTCGCGGCCCCGCGCCTGCAGGTGGGCCACCGTCTCGGCTACCTCCACGTGAACGTGCCCGGCGTCCTCGCCGAGGTCAACCAGCTCGTCGCCGAGGCCGGTAGCAACGTCACCGGGCAGTACCTCGCGACCTCCGGCGAGCAGGGGTACGTCGTCACCGACACCTCCGAGCCGGTGCCCGAGACCGCCCTGAAGGCCCTCGCCGACTCCGAGCACACGCTGTGGGTCCGCACCTGGTCGGCCTGACCCCGGGCGCCGCGGCACCGCCCCACCGCGGGTCGCGGCCCCCTGCTCGCCCAGGGCGGGCGAGGACGCGTCCGTAGGCTCGACGCATGGTGACCCTGCGCGACCTGTCGGTGCGCGACCGGCTGGGACAGGCGCTGTTCGACCGCGTCGCCGGCCCCGACGGCGCCAAGCAGAGCGAGCGCATCCACACCCGGCCCGGGCCGCGGTGGTTCGAGCCCGACAGCGCGATCGTGCGGGTGCACAGCGACGCCTCGATGTTCGTCGGCGGCATCCGCGCCCTGCTGCTGCAGACCCTCCACCCCGCCGCGATGACGGCGGTCTCGGAGCACTCCGGTTTCCGCGGTGACATGTGGGGTCGCCTGGCGCGCACCAGCACCTTCCTGGCCACCACCACCTTCGGCCACGCGGACGACGCGCAGACCGCCGTCGACGTCGTGCGCCGCATCCACCAGCGCGTGGTCGGCACGATGCCCGACGGCACGCCGTACGCCGCCTCCGACCCGCACCTGCTGATGTGGGTGCACGTCGCCGAGGTCGACTCGTTCCTGCTGACCCACCAGGTCTACGGCAAGCACCCGCTCGACCAGGCCGGCCGCGACGAGTACGTGGCGCAGGTCGGGGTGATCGCGGAGAAGCTCGGCGTCGTCGACCCGCCCTCCACCGAGGCCGAGCTGCGCGAGGTGCTCGCCGCGTTCCGCCCCGAGCTGCGCGGCACCCCGCACGCTCGCGAGGCGGTGCGCTACCTGCTCTTCAAGCCGCCGCTGCCGCTGGCCGCGCGGGCGCCGTACGGCGTGCTGGTCGCGGCTGCGATCGCGCTGATGCCGGTGTGGACCCGGCTGCCGCTGCGCCTGCCCTGGCTGCCGGTCAGCGAGCGCACGGTGGTGCGGGTGCTCGGCACCCTCGCCACGGGCACCATCCGGTGGGCGATGACCCCGCAGCAGACCCGCGTCGCCGCCTCCGGGCCCGCCGCGCACTGACCGCACACCAACCGGGGCACCGACCGGCCGACCGACCGCGCACCGACGTCGGGTGGCCGGCAGGTGTCGTGCGGGTGAACCCCCCGGTGCTGGTGCGACCGGCCGCGGGCGCGTTGAATGGGGCCCATGGAACCTCCGGATCCGGACCTGTCCTCGCGCTGGCCCCTCACCGGGGCCGACGACGTGCGTGACGCGCTGCTCGCGGCGTACGGCGACCCCGCCCGCGGCTACCACGACCTGCGTCACCTCGGTGAGGTCCTCGACCGGCTCGACGAGCTGGCCGCCGGTGCACCCGACGGCGGACCGGCCCGCCTCGCCGTCGTGCTGGCCGCCTGGTTCCACGACGGGGTCTACGACGGTGAGCGCGACGCCGAGGAGCGCTCGGCGGCCTGGGCCGAGGACGCCCTCACGCCCCACCTGCCCGCCGACCTGGTCGCCGAGGTGGTGCGCCTGGTGCGCCTCACCGAGACCCACCAGCCCGACGACGCCGACGCCGCCGGCTGCGCGCTGTCGGACGCCGACCTCGCCATCCTCGCGGCTCCCCCGCGGCGCTACGAGGAGTACGTCGCCGCCGTGCGCCGCGAGTACGCCCACGTCGACGACGACACCTTCCGCGAGGGCCGGGCCCGCGTGCTGGCCGGCCTGGCCGAGAAGCCGACGCTCTTCCACACCCCCCACGCCCGGGCCGCCTGGGAGCGGCCCGCCCGGGTCAACCTCCACGCCGAGCTCGAGCGGCTCGGCGTCCAGCTCGTCTGACGCGCGCCACTGCCGAGCCGCCCTGTGACCGGGGCCACAGCCCGGACGGCAGCACGTGGCTGGTGAGGTTCCTGGGGCCTACGTGGCCGTTGAGGCGACTTTGAGCGATCAAATACCACCCGGCAACCGCGACGTACCCCGATTTGGGGTTGTTAGCGTCGACGACGTCGTCGTGCGGGACGGCAGAAGCACCTGCCTGTCCGTCTTCAAGACCGCAGCACGGCACGGCCCTGCGAGGCCGTCTCGGGGCGCGCCGCGCCACGCCTCCGTCGTGCGCGGTCCCCCCAGGAGGAGATCCTCTACATGTTGTCCCCGACCCCCGGATTCCCGGGACGGACCGTCCGAGCCACCGTGGCCGTCGCCGCGGCGCTCGGACTGATGGCCGCCCCGGCCGTCGCCACCCCCACCCCCAGCACGCCCACCACCCCCCGTTCCACCACCACGAGCACGACCACGAGCACCACCACGAGCACCGCTGTGGCCGCCTCGGTCGAGCGGGTGCTGCAGGACCCGCGCATCGTGGAGTCCAGCGGACTCTCGCGGAGCACCTACCGGCGCCCCGCGCTGCTGACCCACAACGACAGCGGCGACAGCGCACGCGTCTTCGCCGTGCGCGCCGACGGGACGACCCGTGCGGTGCTGAACCTGCGCGGCACCACCGCCCACGACTGGGAGGACATGACCTCCGGGCCGGACCACCAGCTGTGGATCGGCGACATCGGCGACAACGGCCGCTCGCGCGACACCGTCGTCGTGCACCGCGTGAGCGAGCCCCGCGCGCTGACGTCCCGCAGCCTGGACCCCCAGTCCTTCCGGCTCGACTACCCCGACGGGTCCCACGACGCCGAGGCGCTCATGGTGCGCCCCAGCGACGGTCGCCTCTTCGTCATCACCAAGAGCAACAGCGGGGCCGGCATCTACCAGGCCCCCGCCACCCTGTCGACCAGCGGGGTCAACCGGCTCACCCGGGTCGCCAGCGCCCCGGCGGCGGTGACCTCCGCGAGCTTCTCGCGCGACGGGTCGTACTTCGTCCTCGGCACCTACACCGCGGCCTGGGGCTACCGCGGCCTGGCCGCTGACCCGGTCCGCATCGAGCTCCCCGCGCGCGACCAGGGCGAGTCCCTGACCGTCGACCGGAGGGGCACGGCGCTCCTGGCCGGCAGCGAGGGCACCCGGAGTGCGGTCCACCGCGTGCCCGTGCCTGCGGGCCTGGCCGGCAGCGGGGGCGGCTCCACGCCCGTCACCTCGCCCGCCACCCCCGGCACCGGCACCGCCGACCCGGCGCCCGGCACGCCGGCCGGCTGGCAGGTCGACCTCGTCGAGGACTTCGACGACCTCGACCGCGCCACGTGGAACGTGCGCGACCGCACCTACAACAGCAACGAGGACAGCTACCTGCTCGCCGCCAACACCAGCACCGCCTCGGGCGAGCTGCGCATCGAGGGCAGGAAGCAGAGCGCGGGCGGCCGTGCCTACACCTCGGGGTACGTCGACACCAACAGCAAGTACTCGCTGCCGAACTACTTCCGCGCCGAGGTCCGCGCGAAGGTGCCGATGGAGCAGGGCATGTGGGCCGCGCCGGTGTGGTTCCGCCCCGCCGACTACTCCGGTGGAGAGATCGACCTGATCGAGACCTACGGTCGCGACGAGGACGACCCGCTGATCCACCAGACCATCCACACCGACTACGGCTCGGCGCACCAGAAGAGCTCACGGGGCACGCGCTACGCCGCCGTCGGCGACGCCCCCGCGACGGCGTGGCACACCTACACCGTCGAGAAGACGCCCGGGAAGATCGTGATGTGGGTCGACGGCGTGCGCACCATGACCTGGTCCTCGGGCGACCCGGGCTGGTTCGACCGCTACTACGAGGCGGGCAAGCGGTGGAACATGCGCGTCAACATGCAGATCGGCGGCGACTGGGGCGGCCTGCCCGACGCCAGCACCGACTGGTCGAAGACCACGATGGTCGTGGACTACCTCCACACCTGGACCCGGAAGTGACCCGGAAGTGACCCGGGAGTGACCCGGGAGTGACCCGGGGCTGACCCCGGCACCACCCGCGGGCCCGGCCCGGCGCTCAGGCGTCGGGGCCGGGCCCGCGGCCACGTCCGCGTCCGCGTCCGGGCAGCAGGGCCCGCAGCTCGCCGGCGTGCAGGTGCTCCCGGTCGGCGACGACGTACGCCGCCAGCGCGAGGGCCACGACGACCGTGGCCACCACGAGCCCGGCCCCGCCCGTGCCGACGACGGCGGCGACCGCGAGGGCCGGTGCGAGCGCACAGCACGCCACGGCGAGCAGGCAGCGCAGCAGCGACCCCAGAGCCGGCGTGATCCCGGTGAAGCGGCGCACCTGCACCAGGGCGAGCACGGTGTCGAGCCAGGCCCCTGCCGCCCACGCGACCGCCGCACCCTCGACCCCCCACCACGGCACGAGGACGACGGTGCCGACCACGTTGACCACGAAGACGATGCTCTTGTCGATCGCCCCCCACCCGCTGCGCCCGGCCATCAGCAGCAGCGACTGCACGTTGCCGCCCACCAGCAGCCCGACGCCGCCGACGCACAGCACCACGACCACCGTGCGGCCCGAGGCGAAGTCCGGCCCGAGCAGGGCCAGGAAGGCCGGTGCGAACACGCCGAGCAGCACCTGGAACGGCGCGCCCACCAGCAGGATCCAGCTCGTCGTCACCGTGTAGAGCCCCCGGGCCTCGTCGGGTCGACCGGACGCGAGGTGGTGGCTGAAGCGCGGGGCGACGACGAGGCGCAGCGCCTGGAGCAGCGCCGTGCCGCCGCTGACGAACCGGGTGGCAGCGCCGTACAGGCCCGCTGCCGCCGGACCCGCCAGCACGCCGACCAGCAGGACGCCCAGCCAGACCACCGCGCTCTCGAGGGCGGCCGAGAAGGTGCGGGGCAGGGCGAAGCGCAGCACGCGGGCGTGCACCGTCGGGTCGGGGCGCCACCGCACCGGCGTGGCCGTGCCGCGCTCGAGGGCGACGAGCCGGCGGTGGAGCACCACGAGCGCGACGAGCGCGGCCGGAGCCAGCGGCGCGGCCCACGCCCACGCCGCGGCGACCGTCGACCCGCCGAGGACCGTGACCAGCCAGACGCCGAGGGGCCGCGCCGCCGGCACGGCCACGTTGCCCACCAGGACGTGCGGGAGCACGCTGCCCAGACCGCGGGTCGCCGCGAGCGCGACCATCGACACCGCGCCGAGCGGCACGGCCCACACGACCGCGTCGACCGCCGAGACGAGCGCGGCGTGCCCGCCCGACGTCCGCCCGGGCGCGGGGCGCAGCGCCCACCACAGCACAGGCACCGCCGCAGCGGCGACCGCCGACCACCCGACCAGCAGCAGGCAGGTGCTGCGCACCAGGACCGGTGACTCCACCCGCAGTCGCGGGACGATCCACACCGCGGTGGTGTCCATGCCGAAGCGTGAGACACCGAGAGCGATCATCGCGACGGCCACGGACTGCAGCACCACCCCCGACCCGGTCGCCCCCAGCTGCCGGGCGAGGACCACCACGAGCACGAAACCCATGGCCGTTCCCACCAGCGACCCCGCCAGGCTCACCACGCCCCCGCGGGCGGCCCCCCTCAGCTCACCGCCCAGGCCCCCGGTGGCCGGGGCCAGGGGCGCCGGCGCGTGCGTCGAGGGGCACGTCGGGCCGCCGGGCCGTGCCTCCACCGTCATCCGTCCTCCGCCCGCTCGTGCGCCCACCCTCCGGTGGCCGTGGGCGACGACACCGCGCTCCCCGCGGCCGGCACCCAAATTGGGTAGGTGGTCGCAAGACCGGCCCGGAGCGGGACACCGCGTGACCACCCTCGACGCACCACCCCCGCAACGAAGGCGGCCACCGTGACCGCACCACACCCGTCCCGGTCCTCGGGCGCCCTCGCCGAGCCCGTGGACGAGCCCGTGGACGAGCCCGTGGACGAGCCCGTGGACGAGCCCGTGGTCGTTCCCCACCTCCCCGAGGGCCCGGTGCGCCACCTCGTCGAGCAGCTGTGGGGACCCGACGTCGCCGCGGGTCGCGTGCACCTCGCCACCACCGGGGACGTCCGCTCCGGCTGGGGCGTCGCCGAGCGCTACCTGGTGGCGCCCACGCTGGGTCGCGCGAGCATGCTCCTGCCGCACGCCTCCCGCGCGGCGCTGACCGGCGCCCTGCTCAACCACCGCGGCCTGCGCCCCCGTCACGTCGCCCTCCAGCGGGCGGCGCTGGGGGCCCTCGCCCGCTCCGGGGTGCCGGTGCCGTTCCCCCGGCTGTGGGTGCAGGTCGCCGACGACCGGGCGGGCCGCGACCTTCCGCTGGCCCGCATCTCCCGCACCCTCGCCGCAGGGCCGCTGCACGCCTCCGTCGGGGTGCGCACCGGCGCCAACCGCAAGGCCACGCTGCAGCTGGTCGACGCCACGGGCGGCGCCCGCGGGTTCGCCAAGCTGGCCTGGAACGACGCCAGCGACGCGGGCGTGCGGCGCGAGACCGCGGCGCTGCTCGCCGGGCCGCACACCGGCCCCGTGCGGGTGCCGGACGTCCTGTCCCACGGCGACCTGGGCGGCCGGACGCACGTGGTGACCGCGCCGCTGCCGCCGCGGTGCCGCGGGCTGCGGGCAGGGGTGGCCGAGCCCAGCGTCCAGGAGCTGGCCACCCTGCTGCCGGTCGACCGCCGCGCACCGGTCGGGCAGACGCGCCACCTGCAGGAGCTGCGCCGCCGCCTCGAGGCGCTCCCGACCTCGCCGGAGACCGCCTCGATCGTGGCCGCCGCCCGCGAGGTGGTCGGCCTGCTCGCGGCCACGACGACGCGGCTGCCGGTCTCGACGCGGGTGCACGGCGACCTGACGCCGTGGAACTGCGCCCGCGACGCCGACGGCACGCTGTGGTGCTGGGACTGGGAGTCCAGCGAGCCCGACGCCCTGGCCGGGCTCGACGTCGTGCACTGGCAGGCCGCCGTGGGGCGTGAGCGCGGGGGGCGCCTGGACGGCGCCGGCCTGCTGCGGGCGCTCGACGGCGCCGCGCCCGCCCTGACCGCGTTCGGGCTGTCCCCCGCCGACCGGGCGGTCGTCGGCGCGCTCGCCGCGGTCGTCGTCGCGGAGCGCGCCTGCACGCTGCGCCTCGGCGACACCGACTGGGAGGCGGCGTGGGTGCTCCCGCACGAGCTGGTCGACCTCGTCGGCGCCGCCCGCCGCCTCGTGGTCGGGCACGCCACCGTCAGGGCGGGGCGATGAGGAACCCGGGCCTGCGCCGTCCGCGCCGGCGTGCGGCGCCGACCCGCCCGGCCGGCGTGCCGGCGCTGCTCCTCGGTGCGGCCGGTGCCGTCGGCGTGCTCGGCCTGACCGGGTGCGCCGCCGAGCTCGTGCGCCCCGCCGGTGCCGGCCCCGTCGAACCGGCGGCCGTCCCCGAGGCCGGCGAGGTGCCGCCCCACCCCGCGGTGCGCCTCGAGCCCGGCACCGGCGGGCGCGTCACCGACCAGCTGGGGTGGGCCGCCGTGCGGGTGGAGGTGCTGTCCGCGGACGGCGGCGACCTCCGGGTCGTCGACACCGGCGCGGCACCCCCGCGCAGCCGCGGCATCGACCTGCCCGACCTGCGTGAGGGCGAGCGCTATCCCCGTGCCGTGCTGGCCGCCACCCCCGCGGGCGCGGGACCCGACCCGCTCAACCCGCGCGGCCGCGACTTCGCGTGGGGCGCCGAGCTCCGCCTCGACGAACGCTCCGGCGGCACCCTCCTCGACAACGGTGACAACCTCGTGCAGCGCGGCCTGCACGGCCACGACGCGTTCTTCAAGGCCGAGCTCGACATGCGGCGCGCGAGCTGCACCGTCACGGGCGCCGACGGCACGGTCACGGTGCGCGCGCGCGAGCTCGTGCGGCCCGGCTGGTGGTACCACGTGCGCTGCACCCGCCAGGGCGACCAGCTGCTGGTGTCGGTCACCGAGACCTCACCGGACGGGGCCGTGCGCACCTACGCCAGCCACGCCGACGGCGACATCGGCGACGTGCGGTTCGCCGAGCGCACGACGGCGTTCACCGTCGGCGGGAAGGTGGGGGCCGACGGACGGATCATCCGCGACGCCACCGACCAGCTGAACGGCGTGGTGGCGCACGCCTACCTCGCCTACGTCGACTGACGACCCGTCGGGGCGGGTCCGTCCTCGGCCCGGTGCCGCGTCAGCCGGCCCGCCGCAGGAGGCAGGCCGCGGCCGACCGGGCCCGCTGCTCGAGGTGTGCCGGTGAGGTCACCGCGCACCCCTCACCGTGCTGGTCGCGGCGGCTCGCGGGCGGTCACCACCCCAGTGCATGGGCCTGCCGAGGAACGACTCCAGCGCGGCGTTGTGCGGCGCGTAGAACGCCGTGAGCTCCTCGCGCAGGTCGGGCGCCATCTCGTGGCGCGGCCGGCTGGAGTTGAACGGCCGGGTCTCGGCCAGGGCGACCGGCGGTAGCCCCAGGAAGCCGCAGACCTGCCCGACCACCTGCTGCACGTCGTCGTACATGTCCTCGCTGCGCAGCACCAGCAGCTGCTCGGAGGGGAACGCGTCCAGCCAGTTGCGCACCTGCGGGAGGTAGACCCCCCGGGCGCGGTAGGTGTACCAGTCGTGCGCGGTGCTGTGGTAGGTCGCGTCCGCGCGCATCCGCTCCAGCTCGCCGTCGGTGCGGTCGGCCTCGGCGGCGAGGGCGTCACGGAACGACAGCGGCTCGACGCCGTTCTCCACCCGCTCCTGGTGGTGCGACCACGCTCGCTCCACGGGGTCGCGCAGCAGCAGCACCGCGCGGGTCTCCGGGGCCAGCGCGCGCACGCGGCCCGCGATGCGCGGGTCCCACACGTAGTACGGCGACGCCTCGCCACCGACCGGGGCGTGACCCAGGCGTGCCTGCAGCGCGCGTCGGTAGGGCCGGGTGTGGAAGTGCGAGCGGTACCACCGGTCGCTGTGCTGCACCGGCCCGGCGAAGTGGTGGTCGGTGCTCTTCTTGCCGCGGTTCTGGGGGTAGAGCCCGAGGACTCCCGGGTGCTGCAGGAGGTAGTGGTGCAGCGAGGTGGTGCCGCCCCGCTTGGTCCCGATGACGAGGAAGTCGGGCACGGGTCGCAGCGGGCTGGTGGCCAGGCCGTAGGCGCGGGTGGCGACGTTCGCGGTGTCCTTGAGCCACCGCGGCGAGCGGTCCTTGGCGTCGGCGAGCACGGCGCGGCTCATGCCGGGTCCGTGGCCTGGGCGGGCGCGTGGTCCGGGGCCGTGCCGCGTGCGTGGGCGTGGACGTCGTGGCGTCGCGGCACCACGGGACGGCGCAGGAGGGCCCGCCCGCCCGTTCGCTCAGCGGGCCGGTCCACGGGCCGCTCCTCGGCCTGCTCGTCCGTGCGGGACGGGCGCCACGCCGGCCCAGGGCGGCCGTGCACGAGCACCGTGCCGAGCAGGTCGCCACCCACGGCGCGCAGGTCGTCGCAGGCGGCGCGCACGACGCTGGTGCGCACCCGGCGCTCGGGCACGACCAGGACGCAGGCGTCGCTGGACCGCCCCGCGGCCATCCGCAGGGACCGCCCCGCGGTGGCGGCCACCGCCACCACCAGCGGCCACGGCGACGCCCCGTCGTCGACCAGCAGCCGCTCGAGGTCCGCCAGGTGCTCGGCGCCGTCGCGCCGGTCGCGCAACCACGACACCCGCAGCCGTGGGTGGGTGGCGGAGCGCAGCAGCAGGAACCGGTCCGTCTCGCCCACGACCGTGAGGGCCAGCTGGTCCTCGAGGTGACGCACCGCGAGCCGCCCGGACCCGGCGAGCACCAGCCGCACCTCGTCGCCGCGGTCGCCCCGGTCGGCCAGCACGCACGCCAGGTCGGCGGCCACGGCGTACGGCGCGCCGGGGTGGCCGAGGTCGAGCACCGCGACGACCGGCGCCCCCGCCTGCGGCCGGCGTTCGAGCCGCTCCCACACGCTGCACAGGGCGTCGAGCTCGACGCCCCGGGCCGGCACCGGGAGCCGGGCCGGCGCCCTCGCGAGCAGCGGACGCGCGCCGGCCGCCTCCAGGTCGCCGGCATCGCGGAGGCGGCGGTCGAGGCCCTCGCGGACGAAGGCGGCGACCAGCCCGACCAGGAAGCCTCCGAGCAGCCCCACCGCGAGCACCATCCAGGGCTGCGGACTGACGAACGCCCCCACGTCCGCGGCCGTGGTCAGCACGGTCCCGCCGGTCGTGTCGATGTTGCCCACCGCGGACATCTGCACCAGCAGACCGTCGAGCTCGGCCTGCACCAGGGCGCGGTCGCTGCGCGACTGCACCGCCTCGGGGCTGCCGGGCCGGGACGCGGCCAGCTCCTCGTCGAGGCGCTGCAGGTCGTCGCGCAAGAGGTCGCGGCGCGTGGTGAGGCCTTCCTCCACGTTCTCCACGCGCTGGTCGGCCAGCGCCGTGCGGTACAGGAGGAACTGCCGCGCGATCTCGTCGGCACCGGCGACCGCCTCGTCCACACCGGCGGCGGTGTAGGAGAGCCGGAGCACCGTGGCATCGGGGAGCATCTGCGCGTCGAGGCCGGCGCGCAGCTCGCCCGCCGTCGGCCCGTCGAGGCGCTCGGCCGCCCGGCTGACCACGGTGGAGGAACGCGCGGTCTGGGTCTCGGTCTGGGCGTCGATCAGCCCCGAGGGCTGGCGGTCGATGTCGAACGGGTCCTGGGCGATGACGTTGAGGTTGACCAGCGTGGAGGCCGTCGCGGTGGCGGGTCGCAGCGCGAGGAAGGCCACCGCCGCGCCCGCCCCGAGCAGGGTCACCAGCACGACCACGGCCCACCGGCGCACCACGACGCGGAGGTAGCGGCCGGCGGCCAGGGGGTCGACGGCGGCATCGGAGACGGGCATGCGGGGCTCCAGTTCGTGGGCGGGGCACGGCGCGGCACCGGCCCGGTCATCCTCCGAGCCCGGGGTCCCCCGGCTCCCCTGCCGCTGCGGCGGTTCCCCCACATGGGGTATGTGGTCGACGGTGCGCCCCCGGGCCGAGGCCCGGCCTCCAGGGTGCGGGGGTGAGCAGCACCCTCCACCTCGCCCCCGAGGACGCGCCCGGCGTGCCGCGGCCCGGGCGGGCGGCGGTGCAGGACCTCCCGGCGTGGCCGGTCACCGTGCTGCTCACGGGTCTGCCGGTGTGGTGGGCGCTCGGGGTGCTCGACGTGGTGCTGGTGCCCTTCGCCGTCGTCATGCTCGCCTTCCTCGGGCGCTGCGACGGCGTCCGGGCACCGCGGGGCTTCGGGGTGTGGCTGCTCTTCCTGGCGTGGTCGGCGGCCTCCGCCGTGATGCTCGTCTCCGCCGGTGACGCAGTGGGTTTCGCCTACCGGCTGTCGATCTACCTCGGCTCCACCGTGCTGTTCCTGTACGTGCACAACGCCCGCACCCGGCTCACCGCCCGCCGCATGGGCGCCTGCCTGACCGTGTGGTGGGTCGTCACCGTCGTCGGTGGCTACCTCGCCCTGCTGCTGCCCGACACGGTGGTGCACACCCCGATGAGCCTGGTGCTCCCCCAGGGCCTGCTGGCCAACGACCTGGTGCACCACATGGTGGTGCGCCGGCTCACCCAGTACAACCCGGAGTCGTTCCTGCAGGTCGCCCCCCGCCCGAGCGCGCCGTTCCTCTACACCAACAACTGGGGCAACGTGTACTCCCTCCTGCTGCCGTTCGTGGTGGCACACCTCGCGCTGCTGCGCGGGGACCGGTGGCGTCGCCGAGCGCTGCTCCTGCTGCTGCCGCTCTCCGCGGTGCCGGCCCTGCTCACCCTCAACCGCGGCATGGTCCTCGGGGTCGCGGTGGCGATCGCCTACGTCGGGCTGCGCGCGGCGTTGGCCGGCCGCTGGCGCACCGTGGCGGCCCTGCTGGCGGCGGTCGCCGTGGCGACGGCGCTGTTCCAGGCCCTCCCGGTGCAGGAGCGCCAGGACGACCGGCTCAGCGACTCGGCTGCCGCCACCAGCACCGACACCCGGGCCCGCCTGTACAGCGAGGCGGTGGCGCTCGTGCCTTCCTCACCCGTGCTGGGCCACGCCGTGCCGCAGGACGGCCTCGACCCCGACGCGGTGCCGGTGGGCACCCAGGGACAGGTCTGGATGGTGCTCGTCGCCCACGGCCCGGTCGCCACGGCGTGCTTCGTCGGCTGGTTCCTGATCGCCCTCGGCGGGTGCCTGCGGCGCCTCGACCCGACAGGCCTGGCCTGCAGCACGGCGCTGCTCGTCGGCACCCTCGAGCTCCTCTACTACGGCGTGCTGCCCTACGGGCTGCCGCTGATGATGGTCGCCGCCGCCCTCGGCCTGCGCGACCCCGATCCGCAGCCCCCCGACCCCGTCCCCACCCGTCGCCTCGAGGAGCACGCATGAGCAGCCCCCTGGTCTCCGTCGTCATCGCCACCCGCGACCGTCCCGAGATGGTGCGCGACGCCATCGGGTCGGTGCTGGCCCAGGACTACGACGGCCCCGTCGAGGTGGTGGTGGTCGCCGACCAGTGCGAGCCCGACCGCCGCCTGGTCCTGACCGGCGCGCTGCGATCGGTGCGGGTCGTGCGCAACGACCGGCGCGCCGGCCTGGCCGGCGCACGCAACTGCGGCATCACGGGGTCCGGCGGCGCCTACGTCGCCTTCTGCGACGACGACGACTGGTGGCTGCCCACCAAGCTGACCCGCCAGGTCGAGGCGCTGGAGGCCGAGCCCGGTGCGGTGCTGTGCACCACCGGCATCCTCGTCGAGCACGACGGCCGCCGGCACCCGCGCGCGCTGGAGCGCGACCGCATCGCCTTCGCCGACCTGCTCGCCGACCGCCACACCGAGCTGCACCCCTCGACCTTCTTGGCCCGCCGCTCCCGTCTGCTCGACGTCGGGCTGGTCGAGGAGGAGGTGCCGGGTGGGTTCGGCGAGGACTACGAGCTGTTGCTGCGGTGCTCGCGCGCGCACCCCGTGGTCAACGTCCCCGAGCCGCTCGCCGTGGTGCGCTGGGGCACCCAGTCCTACTTCTTCCGCCGCTGGGAGACCATGGCCGCCGGGCTGTCCTGGCTGCTGCGTCGCTACCCGGAGTTCGAGACCTCGGCGCGCGGCTCCGCACGCGTGCACGGCCAGATCGCCTTCGCCGAGGCTGCGATGGGCCACCGGCGGGCCGCGGTCGGCTGGGCCGGTCGGGCGTTGCGGCGGAACCCCCGCGAGCCCAGGGCGCTCCTGGCGATGGCCGTCGCCTCCCACGCCGTCGGTCCCGACCGGGTCATGGAGGCCCTGCACCGCCGGGGTCGCGGCATCTGAGCCGTCCGTGGCCACCGGCCGCGCGCAGCCGGCTCACCCGCCGCCGACCGGGCCCGCCACGTCGCCGACGTCTGCCGAGCCGGCGACGTCGGCGACGAGCCCGAGCGCGCGCAGGCGCTCCTGGTCGGGGGCGTACAGCTCCTCGAGCCGCGCCCGCAGCTGCGGCGGCAGCGCCGGCGGCCGGCCCGTGTCGAGGCGCGCCAGCACGACGCGGTCGAGCCCGACCACCCCGGTGTTCCACCACCGACCGACCGGACCGGCCCGGCGCGGCTCGCGCACCCCGCCGTCGGCGCTGTAGCGGTGCGTCACCCGGTTCTTCGTGCGCAGCAGCCGCAGCCGGGCGGGGTGGTAGACGCCCTTGTTGGCCACCCTCTCGACCGTGGGCGCGAACGCCGGGTCGACGCCGAGGAACTCGAAGGTGTGCCGCACGACCTGCCGGGGGCGGCTCACCAGCTGGCGCTGGTCGAGCACCAGCAGGCGCTCGGGGTCCACGTGCTGCAGCCACCGCTCGAGGTGGTCGGCGTAGCGGCCGTAGCCGAGCACCTCCCAGGCCCGTGGGTGCTCGACCTCGAGGTCGCCGTCGAGCAGGCGGGTGAAGGCCTCCTCGACCGGGAGGAGGGGGAGGAACCCGTGACGCACGTGGTGGTAGTAGCCGGACACCGCCCGCGCCACGGGGTCGCGCAGCACCACCAGCAGCCGGGCGTCGGGGAGGTGGCGCTGCACCCGCGCCGGCACCTCCGGGCGGGCCAGGTAGTCGGGCCGCTTGATCCCGCGCAGCAGGTGGGGTCGACCCGTGAAGAGGCCGGGCAGCGCGGCGACCGCGGCGTCGCTGTGGAAGGGGTCCTCGAAGACCCGCACCTCCCCCGTCGCGACCTCGACCCCCGGGTGCTGGGCCACCATGTCCTGCAGGTACGTCGAGGCCGACTTCTGGGCGCCGATGACCAGGAAGCCCGGCATCCCGCCTGGGGTCACGACGTCGCCGTGAGCCGGGCGAGGAGGTCGAACCCCATGTCGCGGGTGGAGCGGTGGTTGAGGTGGGTCTCGGCCGCGACCACGTTGACACCGTCGCGCAGCAGGGACACCGGCACCTCGATGCGGACCGGGCTGGCCGCTGCGGTGGTGCTGTTTCGCGCGGGTCCGGCGTACGTCCTGGAGGTCACGGCCCCGGCCGGCATGTTCGAGCGCCCGACCTCGGTGCCGTTGACGTGGACCACCACCCCGTCGTCGGCCACCGTCTCGAGCACGAGCGACGTGACGGCGGAGGCGTCGGGCACGGTGAACGACCGGCGGAAGTACGCCGCCAGCGGCCGTTCGGCCGCGGTGGCGAAGGTGTCGACGTCGGTGCCGAGCGGCACCGTGGTGCCGAAGCCGAGCGACGCCGGTCCCTCGCTCCACGCCGACGCGTCGAAGTCCGTCGTGCGCCAGGTCGTCGGCGGCTCCCCGGCTTCGTAGCGCCAACGCCAGCTCGACCCGCGCGCCACGACCGTCGTCGTCGTGGGCTCGGAGGGCGTCGTCGACACGCTCACCGAGGCCGTGGTGCGGGCCGTGAGACCGTCGTCGTCGGTCACGGTCAGCGTGACGGGGTAGGTGCCGGGGGCCGGGAACGTGTGGGTGGTCGTCGACCCGGTGCCGGTGGCCCCGTCGTGGCCGAAGTCCCAGGCCCAGCCGCTGACCGTGCCGTCGGCGTCGGTGGAGCCGCGCCCGTCGAAGGAGGCGGTCAGGCCCGCCGTGGTCCTGGTGAACCGGGCCGTCGGGGCCTGGGGGGCCGGTCCCGCCGTCGCCCCGGCCACACCGGAGGCCCACAGCCGGCTCACCTGGTCGGCCGCTAGGGCGTGGGGGAAGGTCGCGACCTCGTCGATGCTGCCGGTCAGGTGCTCGGTCAGCGGCCACTTCTGGTCGTAGTAGTTGCGCCCGAAGACGGCCTGCTCGTTGGTCAGGTCGGTGTAGCCGACCCGCTGGTAGGCGTTCGTGAGCCCGCCCGCGGTGCCCTCGTAGGTGCCGAGCAGCCTGCCGTCGACGTAGAGCGAGGCGACGGTGCCGCTCCAGGTCGCGACCACCTGGTGCCAGCGGCCGTCGTTGAAGGTGAGGCCCTGCTGGCGCACGTTGTTCAGGCGTGGGCCGAGCGGGTCGGGGCTGCCGGCGCGCGGCGGCTGGTGCACCGAGAAGACCACGTTGCCGTTGTTGTCCATGGTGACCGCGCGGTCTGACAAGGTGCCCACGCCGGTCTTGGCGTCGGTGACGGCCAGCAGGGAGCCGCCCGTGGTGGAGGTGCTGCGGAACCACGCCGACTGGGTGAAGCCGGCGCTCAGGTCGAGGCTGTCGCGGGAGGTGAGGTGGCCGGTCGTGCCGTCGAGGGCCACGGCGCCGTCGCCGGCCAGGGCGCCGGCCGTGCTCGAGACACCCCCGACCTTCTCCCCGGGACGGGCACCGCTGGTCGAGGAGTCGGCCAGGGTCGTGCCCTGGTCACCGAGGCGCCAGTAGAGGTCGGCGCCCATCGAGCGCACCAGGTCGCGGTACGCCGGCGGCGCACTGGTGCGGACGGTGGCGGTGGTCGTCGTCGAGCTCGCGCTGGTGCGGGCGCCGTCGGTGACCACGACGCGGTAGCCGTAGGAGGCGCCGGGCGTGAGCCCGGTGTCGTCGTAGCGCAGGGTGGGCCGGCTCCAGGGGTAGGACTCCGCGGTCACGGTGTGGATGACCGTGTTGCCGCGGTAGAGCCGGTAGGTCAGCGTCCCGCTGTCGCGGTCGTAGGTGGCGGGCCAGATGACCGTCGTCCCGCCCACGGTGTTGGACTGCACCGTCGGCGCCTCGGGTCGGTTCGGCGCGGCGCCGTTGCCCGGCGCGTAGCGGGCCAGGCCCTGCTGGCCGGCGTTGTCGACCCGGGTGAAGTCGCCGCCGACGAACAGCTGCCTGCCGTCGGTGGCCAGCACGTGGGGGCCGACCGGGTTGGAGCCGGTGCCGACGTTGGTGTTCGGCGACCAGTGCACGAACGAGCCGTCGTCGACGTCCTGCCCGACCAGGCGCCACCAGATGAACGAGTCGCGGGAGGTGCCGCCGACGTAGCCGCCGCGGGCGTCGCCCTGGGTGAAGGCGCAGTCGTGCTGGTGGGAGGCCTTGTAGAGGACGCCGCCGACCACGGCGAGCCCGAGCGAGGCGCCCAGGCAGGTGCTGTTCCAGAGCAGGCTCCCGTCGCTGACGCGGGCGGCGTAGGTGCCCTCGTAGCAGCCGGGCGGGTCGCCCTCGGCGGTGACGTAGGCGGTGCTGCCCACCGCGATGATGTCGGTGACCCGCGCCGCGCAGTTGATGTTGATCGGCTGGTCGGTGTTGGCCTGCCACGACTGCAGCGCGCCCGTGGTGGGGCTGACCGAGGCCATCGCGCCCGTCGTCGTGCCGTTGACGGTCGAGAAGTTGCCCCCCACCAGCACCCGGCTGCCGTCGGGGGTGACCTCCACGGTGTAGCCGCGGGCGTCGAGGTCGGCGACGAAGCCGGTGCGCAACGCGCCGGTGGTGGCGTCCACCGCAGCGAAGTGGGGCTTGGCCGCGCCGCGGATCGTGGTGAAGTCGCCCGTGACGTAGACCGTGGTGGAGCTCGCGTCGACGCCGACGACCCCGGCGTTGGCGTTGGCCGTGAAGCCGGTGTCGAGCCGGCCGCTGGGGAGGTCGATGGCGGCGAGCCGACCGCGCGCCACCCCGTTGACCGTGGTGAAGCGACCCACGACGTACATCGTGGTGCCATCGGGGGAGATCGCCAGGTCGTCGACCTGCCCGTTCAACGTGACGTTGAAGCCGGCCACCAGCGCACCCGTGCCGGCGTCGAAGGCGGCGAGGTAGGTGCGGGTGACCTCGTTGGTGCCGGCCGCCGCGCCCGGTGGCCGGACCCGGGTGAACGCTCCACCGGCGTAGACCACGCCCCCCGACACCGCGAGGGCGTCGACGGTGTTGTTGGTCTGCCACATCGGCGACGTCGTGCCGCTCAGCGCCTGGTCGCCCGCGGCGGCCGCTGCGGGCGGCGCCGTCAGGGTGAGGGCCGCGAGCAGCGGCAGGGCCAGCAGGGCGGTGGTCGCGCTCGCGAGGAGCCGCCGGGTCCGGGTGGTCGTCATGGCAGGGAACCTTTCAACGCCGCGTGGGGCGGGGAGTCGGGCAGGCGGAGGGCTACCCACAACCGGGTAGCGGGCTCAGGAGCGGCGCGGACGCCCACGGCGTCCGCGCGGCGCGTGGGAGGCCACCAGGGCGTCGAGCTCGTCGACGAGGCGCAGGCGCGCCAGCTCGGCGGCGTCGTCGCGCCGCGCCGTGCCGGCGCCGTGGGCCGCCGGGTGCGCCAGCTCCCGGCCGACCACGTCGCACAGGTCGTCGGGGCCGACGACGCTGCGGACGACGCCGGCGAGGGCCACCAGGCGCGCGAAGCGCAGCTGGTGGCCGTCGACGTGCTCGCCCAACGCGGGGTCGCGCGGCACGCAGACCGGCACGTGACCGGCGTCGCGGGCGTCCATGATCGTGCCGGGGCCGCCGTGGCAGACCACGAGGGCCGCCTGGTCGACGAGGTCGACCAGGTCGTCGTGGGCGAGGTAGGGGCGCCCCTCGGCGACCAGCGGCGGACGGCTGGTGCCGTGCTGCACCACGACCCGCGCCTGCGGGTGGTGCACCGCGACGGCGTCGAGCCAGTCGACGAGCCGGTCGAACCGGTGGTGGTCGGTGCCGACCAGGGCCAGGACCAGGGCGCTCACAGCAGCGGTCCGACCAGGTGGGCGTCGGGGTAGAACGCGAGCTGGTCCTCCCACTGCACGATGCGGCGGGTGGTGAAGGGGCCGCACAGCCGACCGGTGACGGTGGGGCTGTCGACGCGGTCGTAGACCTCGATGAAGACCGTCGGCACCCGCATCAGCCAGGCCACGACGAAGAACGGCACGGCGACCCCGGCCCCGGCGCTGACCACGATGGCCGGACGCTCGCGGCGCACGACGCGCCAGGCCAGCAGCGCGTTGCGGGCCAGGTTGCCCAGGTCGCGGGTGGTCGGTGAGTACGACGTGACGACCCGCTCCTCCGCGAGCCGGTCGCGCACGTCGGGGGTGTCGGGGCACACCCACACCCGCTGGCGCGACCCCCACCACCCGCGCAGCACCAGCAGCTGGGCCAGGTGACCCCCCTGGGTGCTCACCAGCAGCACCGGGCGCTCCCCGACGACACGCGCCGCCGCGGTGCGCATCAGTACGCCCCGCGCCGGGAGGCGACGGCGCGCACGGTCGCCGCACAGATCGCGAGGTCGCGGCCGAGGGTGATGTTGTCGGTGTAGCCGACGTCGAGCGCCACCGACTCCTCCCAGCCCAGGTCGGAGCGACCGCTGACCTGCCACGACCCGGTGAGCCCGGGGCGCACGCACAACCGGCGCCGCGCCCGCTCGTCGTACGTCGCGACCTCGCAGGGCAGCGCCGGTCGTGGTCCGACCAGCGACATCTCGCCACGCAGCACGTTGACCAGCTGGGGCAGCTCGTCGAGGGAGGTGGTGCGCAGGACGCGGCCGGTCCGGGTGACCCGGGGGTCGTGGGCGAGCTTGAACAGCACCGCGTTGCCCCGGTCGCCGGTCGGGCCGGGCAGCTCACGGTCGGCGCCGACCGTCATGGTGCGCAGCTTGTACATCGTGAAGGTCCGTCCCCCCCTGCCGACGCGCACCTGGCGGAACACCGCCGGTCCCGGGGTGTCCAGGCGCACCGCGGCGACCAGGGCCAGCAGGAGCGGTGCGAGCACGAGGAGCAGCAGCGCGGCACCGGCACGGTCGAGGGCGGCCTTGACCCAGCGCACGCCGGCCGGGGGGCGGCTCGGCCGCACGTCGGCGACGACCAGGCCGGCGAGGTGGCCCAGGCGCAGCCGGTGGGGGGCGACGGGGTCGAGGCCGGTGCTCAGGGCCACCCGGACGTCGACGTCCTCGAGGGCCCAGCAGAGCCGGTCGAGGGCCGGGGCTGACAGCCCGGGCAGCACGACCACGGCGCCGACCTGCCAGTGGGCGACGGCTGCCGCGACGGCCTCCCGGCCGGCGTCCCCCGGACCCACCTCGACCAGGGGGACGCCGCAGTCGACGTCGAGGAGGGTGTCGCCGTCCGGGACGGGCACGACCAGCGCACCCACGACGAGCAGGTCGGTGCGGCTGCGCACCCGGTCGACGTGGGCCTGCACGACCCGGCTGTCGCCGGCGACCGCGACCCGCGGTGCGGGGCAGGGGCGCCGGTGGGCCAGCAGGGCGGCGAGCACGAGCGTCGACAGGCCCACGGTCACGACGGTCTGCAGCACCAGCGCCTGCTCCCACCCGTCGATCGCCCCGACCACCGCCACCGCGAGCACCGGGACGCTCATCGGCACCACCAGCGCCCGCAGGTCGGTGGCGTGGCGGCGCAGCACCGGCCCGGCGAGCCAGGCCGTGGCAGCCACCCACAGCAGGAGGTCGGCCACGACCAGCCAGGCGGGCGCCTGCACCAGGACGGCACCGACGGCGCCACAGGCGGGAGCGGCGGCGAGACCCAACGGCACCGGCGTACGCCGGACCAGCCGGCGTCGGGTGGCCCGGGTGGCCCGGACCCCGCCGCGCAGTGCCACCGCCGCGGTCTCCACCGCCTCGACGACGACCTCGCCCACGACGTCACCCACGCCGGCGATCTCGCTCACCACGTCGCTGACCCGGTCACCGACGGCGTCGCCCACGCCCACGATGTCGCCCACGATCTCGCCCAGCGTCTCGTCCGTGACTGTTGTGCTCACCCTTGGCTCCTGACCTCCGGGAGCGGCCCCGTGACACGGGTCCGCGCGCTGCTCGTGGGGTCAGAGGCTGACGTCGCCCGACGGGGGCACCCCGGGCACGCCGGAGGCTTTACTGAAAAGTGGTGAGCCCTCCGGCCCGGGCCCCGCGACCTCCTCGAGCACCGCGGAGTACGCCGCCACCGCCGCCAGCTGGGAGTTGACGTCGAGCTTGCGCAGCACCTGGCGGACCTGCGACTGCACGGTCGCCTCCGACACGCCGAGCTGCACGGCGATGCTCGCCAGCGAGTCGCCGGCGTACAGCAGGCCGATGACCCGGAGCTCGCGTGGGCCCAGCGACCTCATCCGCCCGACCAGCAGCCGCTGCTCGGCCAGCACGGCGTGCCAGGAGTGCCGCAGGACCTGACGCTCGTCGGCCGACATCACCGGGTCGCCGGCGGCGGCGCACCGCAGCGCGGTGACGACCTCGTCGAGGCTGGTGGTCTCGGGCAGCACGCTCTCGACACCGACGTCGACCAGGGCGCCCCAGCGTGGCCCGCGGGGTGCCGGGGTCAGCACCGTCCAGGGCGCGGGCACCGAGGCGACCACGTGGGCCACCTCCCCGAGGCGCTCCGCCGGCTCGAGGTGGCACAGGAGCAGCCCGGCCCGCACCTCACCGGCGTCGCCCGTGCCGGGACCGGCGACCCGTCCGGGGCCGACGGTGGGGTCGACGTGGCTCGGCCACGCCAGCACCCGCACGTCGAGGCCGCGGCCGATGAGCGCAGCGCCCACCGACTCCGCGACCAGCATGTGGTCGGAGGTGATGCCGATGACCACCGGGTCGCGCCGAGCGCCCTGCCGAGTCGTGTCCACACCGCACGTCCTCCGCCACCCCGGCCCGTCTGCGAGCACTCACCTGTCGCCGTCATCGTGGGCGCGACCGGGCCGTGCGTGGCGCTCACGCGCCCGACGTCCCCTTCCTTGGGGACGGCGGCTCCAGCGCGTCCCGCGGCGGGGGACGGCGCGGCCGCCTCAGCCGCGCCGACGCTTCTCGGTGGTGCGCAGCCCGGCGGCCCGCAGCCGCGCCACGAGCTCGCGACTGCTGACCGGCGTGGCGCCGGCGGCCACGACCGCGTCGTACCAGTGCGACGGCACGTCGTAGTGGTCGCGGTCGAAGCCGCGCTCGGTGAACCCCTGGGCGCGGGCGAAGGCGTGCAGCTCGTCGTACGACGTGTCGCTGGCGAGGTGGGACCACAGCCGGCCGTGGCCCGCGGCGTTGGGCGGGTCGATGAGGATCACGGCGCCGCCTGCGGGGCCGGGTCGACCGGGCGGTCGGCGGGCTGGTCGGCGGCCTGGTCGGTCCGTCGTCGCGACGACGACCGGGCCAGCAGGCCCACCAGCAGGAACGCCACGGCGAGCGCACCCATGACGGCCGCGGCCACCCCGAGCGCCCGGGCCCGGTCGTCGTCGAGGACCGCGAGCACGACGTAGAGCACCGCGACCACCGCGAGCGAGGCGGCCGCGGTGCGCTGCTGGCGCCACAGCAGGTCGAGGGCCACCGCCTTGCGCTCCTCCTCGGGCAGGGCGTCGAGGCCGGCGTGCGCGGGCGGCAGGCCCCGCGCGGCCCGCACCACGCGCGTCGTGCTGGTGACCACCGCACCGAGGGGCAGCAGCATGCCGAGGACCAGCCCCTGCACGGTGGACGCCGCGGCGACCACCGCCACGGCGCCCGCTGCGCCCCAGACCACGAGGACCACGCTGAGGGGCACCGACCACCGCCGCAGCGGCGCGACGAGGCGCTGCACCGGGTCGTCGGCGGGATCCCAACGGCTCATCCGTCGACCCGGTTGCCCGCGTCGTCCCAGTGGGAGGCCACCTTCTTCGACGGCTGCACCCGCGGCGGCTCGCCGGGCATCTTGGGGTGGTCGGGCGGGTAGTTCAGCTCGCCCCCGGGCAGCTCCTCCCACAGGTCGAGCAGCGGCTGCAGGGAGTGGGGGGTGTCGTCGATGCCGGCCCACGGGTCGCCGTCGGCGAGCCGGTCGGGCACGGTGAACAGGTTGAGCTCGCGGGGGTCGCGCAGCTCGGCCAGCTCGGCCCACGAGAGCGGCGTGGAGACCGGGGCGCCCGGCTGGGGGCGCAGGGAGTAGGCCGAGGCGATGGTGCGGTCGCGGCAGTTCTGGTTGTAGTCGACGAAGATCCGCTCGCCGCGCTCCTCCTTCCACCAGGCAGTGGTGACGCCCGGGTCGCGGCGCTCCAGCGCTCGCCCGAAGCCGATGGCGGCGTGGCGCACGTCGACGAAGTCCCACTCGGGACGGATGCGCACGTAGACGTGGATGCCGCGGTTGCCGGAGGTCTTGGGGTAGCCCACCAGGCCCAGCTCGCGCAGCAGCTCGTCGGCCACGCCGGCCACGCGCACGGCGTCGGCGAAGGTGGTGCCGGGCTGCGGGTCGAGGTCGATGCGCAGCTCGTCGGGATGGTCCTGCCAGGTGTCGGACGCGGGGTCGCGGCGCACCGGCCACGGGTGGAAGGTGATCGTGCCCATGTGGGCGCACCACACCGGCACGGCGATCTCGGTGGGGCAGATCTCGTCGGCGGTGCGCCCGGAGGGGAACGTGATGCGGGCGGTCTCCAGGTAGTCGGGAGCGCCCTTCGGCACCCGCTTCTGGTAGAACGCGTCGGCGTCCTTGTCCTGCGGGCCGGTGGCCAGGCGCATGCCGGGTCGCACGCCCGACGTCCAGCGCTCCAGCGCCGTGGGGCGCCCTCGCAGCGCCCGCATCAGGCCCTCGTCGACGGAGGCGACGTACTGCGCCACCATCAGCTTGGTGACCTCGGGCGTGCGGTCGGTGGCCTCGTAGACGACCCGCTCGGGGCTGGAGACGCGCACGACGCGACCACCCGCCTCCACCTCGGCCGCGCTCGCCTTCGCCATGGCGCCACCGTAGTGGAGCGCCCGACGAAACCGGTCGAGCCGCGGGACGGCGGCGCCGTACGTTGGGGCGGTGACCTCCCCCCAGCACGACGACCTCGCCTTCGACCTCCTCGACGTGCACGCCACCGACGACGCCGAGCAGGCCCGGCTTCGGGCCTACGCCGACGCCTGGAGCCGCGGCTTCCACGAGGGCGGTCTCGACGACGACAAGTACGCCCGCTGGCTCGCCGGCACCCGCGCCGACGGCGCCGTGCTGCGCGCCGCCTGGCCGCGCGACCGGGTGGTGGCCGGCACCCCCGCCCCGGTCGGCACGTTCACCAGCTGGGAGCAGTCGGTCAACGTCGGTGGCGGCCGGCAGCTGCCGCTGCACATGATCACCGACGTCACCGTGTCGCCCACCCACCGCCGCCGCGGCGTGCTGCGTCGGCTGATGGGCGACGACCTCGCCGACGCCGCCGCGCGCGGGCTGCCGCTCGCAGCGCTGACGGTCTCGGAGGGCGGCATCTACGGCCGCTACGGCTTCGGGGTGGCCACCCGCCGGCGCACCGTCGACGTCGACGTCACCGCCCGCTTCGGCCTGCGCCACCTCGACGACGACGGCAGCCTCGAGGTGGTCGGCCTCGCCGACGGCTTCGCGACCTGCCGGGCGGTGTGGGAGCAGGTGCTGGCCACCACCCGCGGCCAGGTGGCCCGCCCCGCGCTGCACGAGGTCGCGGAGACCGGCACCTACGACTGGGAGACCGGCACGCCCGACCGCGCCTCGCAGGTGGTCGTGCACCTCGACGCCGCCGGCACCCCCGACGGCTACGCGCGCTACCGGGTGAAGGAGGAGAAGGGCGGCGTGGTGGCGGTGCGCGACCTGCAGGCGCTGACCACCTCGGCCTACCTGCGCCTGTGGCGCTTCCTCGCCGACATCGACCTCACCGCGACGGCGCGCGCCGTGCTGCCGCTCGACGACGTGCTAGACGCCGCCGTCACCGACCCCCGCGTCGTCGCCACCACCGAGGTGCGCGACGTCCTGTGGCTCCGCGTGCTCGACCCCGTGGCCGCCCTCGAGGCGCGGCCGTGGCGCGCCGACGCGACCGTGGTGGTGGAGATCGACGACGCCCTCGGCCACGCCGCCGGCCGTTTCCGGGTCACCACCCGCGACGGGCGCGCCGACGTGGCGCGCACCGAGGAGGCGCCCGGCGTCCGCCTCGACGTGGAGACGCTCGGTGCGCTGTACCTCGGTGACCGCACCGTGACCACGCTCGCCGCCGCCGGGCGGGTCACCGGGCCCGACGTGGCCGTGCTCGCCGCGATGGCCGACCACGCCGGGCCCACGCCGTGGTGCTCTACGGGCTTCTAGACCTCAGCTCGCGTGGGTCTCGCTGAGCAGCGCGTTGGGCTGGAACGTCGGGCGCCGGTCGAGGTCCTCCTTGGCGGGCCGCACGAACTCGAAGCTCGCCGTGGTCACCAGCACCCACGACACCACGTCGTCCTGGCCCAGCACGGGCTCGGTGACCCCGTCGTACGCCGTGAGGAGACCCTGCGCGCACTCGACGTGCGACGGGGGGAAGTGGAACGCGTTGCGCCCCTGCTCCACCTCGCTGCCCACGAACGCGATCGGGCGGCCGAGGCCGGCGCCGCAGACGCCGCACACCCGGCTCAGGGCGCACTGGGTCACCCGGCGTCCGTCGAGCTGCCGAGCCGACGCGGCGCCGGCGACGCGCCCGTCGTACCCGTCGGAGGTGCCGCAGGCGAAGGGCACCGGGACGCCGAGGCCGGCGTCGACCGGGAGGTCGGCGAAGGCCCGAGGAGCAGGATCCATCAGTCGTGGCTCCTCTCCTGCGGGCTGCGGGTCCAGGCACCCAGCTCGGAACGACGCGGCTGGCGCTCGGCGTCGGAGCGCCGACGGCGGTCGCGCGCGGGCTCGTTCGCGGTGTCGGGGCGCTCCGGCGGGGCCGGGTCGTCGCTCGAGGTCATCCCGTTGGGCAGCGACAGCTTCATGATCGTGCGCAGCACCTGGGCGTACTGACGGTGCAGCGGGCCGATCGTGTAGGGGATGTCGTACTTGTCGCACAGCGCGCGCACCTTCACCGAGATGTCGGCGTAGCGGTTGCTGGGCAGGTCGGGGAAGAGGTGGTGCTCGATCTGGAAGCCCAGGTTGCCCGACATGATGTGGAGCAGGTCGCCGCCCCCGAAGTTGGCCGAGCCCAGCATCTGGCGCAGGTACCACTCGGCGCGGGTCTCGTCCTCGAGCTCCTCCTCGGTGAAGTGCAGCGCACCGTCGGGGAAGTGGCCGCAGAAGATGATCATGTACGACCACAGGTTGCGCGCGAGGTTGGCGCTGACGTTGGCCGACAGCGTCGACTTCCAGTTCTTGCCCGCCAGCGCGGGGTAGACCACGTAGTCCTTGAGGATCTGGTTGCGGCCCTTGCGCCCGATCTGGCGCAGCTGCCGCTTCATCTCCTTGGGGTCCTTCTCGCCCTTGCGGATGCGCTCCAGGTCGAGGTCGTGCAGGGCCACGCCCCACTGGAAGAGCCCGGCGAGCAGCGCGTTGTAGACCGGCTGGCCGAGGTAGACGGGGTGCCACTTCTGCTCGCGGGCCATCCGCAGGATGCCGTAGCCGATGTCGTTGTCGTGGCCGAGCACGTTGGTGAACTGGTGGTGGATGTAGTTGTGCGAGTGCTTCCACTGCTCGGCCGGCTGCGCGGTGTCCCACTCCCAGTTGGAGGAGTGGATCTCCGGGTCGTTCATCCAGTCCCACTGGCCGTGCATGACGTTGTGGCCGATCTCCATGTTCTCCAGGATCTTGGCCACGCCGAGCATCGCGGCGCCGGCGGCCCAGGCCGGCTTGCGGTTCGAGGCGAACAGCGTCAGCCGG
Source organism: Nocardioides sp. FY1077 (assembly GCF_058681775.1). Taxonomy (NCBI): domain Bacteria; kingdom Bacillati; phylum Actinomycetota; class Actinomycetes; order Propionibacteriales; family Nocardioidaceae; genus Nocardioides; species Nocardioides sp. FY1077. The sequence goes on from NZ_JBZWDB010000003.1 coordinate 1,054,984, forward strand.
CCGGCGGCGGCCAGGCCGCGCTGGACCCGGATGATCCGGTTGATGTACGCCGCGTCGTTCGCGCCGCGCGACTCCTCGACGTCGGCGCGGATCGCGTCGAGCTCCCGGCCGAGCTGCTCCACCTCCTCCTCGCTGAGGTGGGTGTACTCCTTCACGTCCGCGATGGCCATGGGTCTCCCTGTTGTGGCGTGTGTCGGTGGGTGCTGCTGGGTGGTCGTGCTGGGTGGTCGTGCTGGGGGTGGTGCTGCGGGTCAGATGTCGAGGGTGCAGTCGCCGACGGCGGCGGTCACGCAGGTCTGCACGGGCTCGTTGGGCTGGCCGAACTCGTCGCCGTTGCGCAGGTCGCGGACGGTGCCGGAGACCAGCGTGACGGTGCAGGTGTGGCAGATGCCCATCCGGCAGCCGTACGGCATGCCGACCCCGGCCTGCTCACCGGCCTCGAGCACCGTCGTGGCGCCGTCGACGTCCACGGACTTGCCGGAGTTGCGGAAGGTGAGCGTGCCGCCCTCGCCGCCGTCGCCGCCGAGCTGCAGCGAGAACCGCTCGAGGTGCAGCCGCTCCTCGACGCCGCGGGCCTCCCAGTGCTCCTCGGCGGCGTCGAGCATGGGACCGGGCCCGCAGGCCCAGGTCTCGCGCTCGCGCCAATCGGGGCACACGCGGTCGAGGTCGGCGAGGTCGAGCATGCCGTCGTCGTCGGTGTGCAGCCGGTGCAGCGTGAGGCCGTCGTGCTTCTCGTCGAGCGCCGACAGCTCGTCGCGGAAGATCATCCGCTCCGCCGTGGGCGAGGAGTAGTGCATGACGACGTCGGGCATGGTGCCGCGGCGGTCGAGGGTGCGCAGCATCGCCATCACCGGGGTCACGCCGCTGCCGGCCACCAGGAACAGCAGCTTGGCCGGCGGCGGGTCGGGCAGCACGAAGTCACCCTCGGGCAGCGCCAGGCGCACGATCGTGCCGGGCTCGAGACCGTTCACCAGGTGCGAGGAGAGCAGCCCCTCGGGCATGGCGCGCACGGTGATCGAGATGGTGCGCCGGCTGCGCAGCGGCGCCGAGCTCACGGAGTAGGAGCGCCACTGGAACTTGCCGTCCACCCGCACGCCGATGCCGACGTACTGACCGGGCTTGTGGTCGTAGCGCCACCCCCAGCCGGGCCGGATCACCAGTGTGGCGGCGTCCTCGGTCTCGGGCACGACCTCCTCCACGCGCCCGCGCAGCTCGCGCGAGCTCCAGAGGGGGTTGACCAGCGAGAGGTAGTCGTCCGGGTGCAACGGGGTGGTCAGCTTCGAGCCCGCCTTGCGGACCCGCTCCCACGGGATCGTCCCTGCCATCAGCCCAGTGAACAGATGTTCTCCGAGTACGTCAACGGTTCGCGGGGGTGAACCCGCGGTGGACGGGGGTGAGACGACGGGTCGGTGACCCGCGCCGACGTAGGCTTCCACCATGACCTACTCCGTGGAGAAGTCCGACGCCGAGTGGCGCGAGCAGCTGTCCCCCGCCGAGTACGCCGTGCTGCGCAAGGCCGGCACCGAGCGGGCGTTCACCGGCGCGTACAACGACACCGAGACCACGGGCGTGTACCGCTGCAAGGCGTGCGAGGCCACGCTGTTCGAGTCCGACACCAAGTTCCACTCCGGGTGCGGCTGGCCGTCGTTCTACCAGCCGATCAGCGACACCATCGAGTACATCGAGGACACCACGATGGGCATGAAGCGCGTCGAGGTGCGCTGCGCGAGCTGCGGCTCCCACCTCGGCCACGTCTTCCCCGACGGCTACGGCACCCCCACCGGTGACCGCTACTGCATCAACTCCGTCAGCCTCACGCTGGAGGAGAGGCCCGCCGGGGCCTGACCTCCCACCATCGCGCGGCGAGCACCCACTAGGTTGGGCGCGATGACCCTCCGGATCGCCATGTGGTCGGGCCCGCGCAACCTGTCGACGGCCCTGATGCGCAGCTTCGAGAACCGTGCCGACTGCACCGTGGTCGACGAGCCGCTGTACGCCGCGTACCTCGCCGCCACCGGCCTCGACCACCCCGGGCGCGACGAGGTGGTGGCCTCCCAGCCCACCGACCCCGCCGTCGTGGCGCGCGGGCTGACCGCCGGGGCGGTGACCACCCCGGTGCAGTACCAGAAGCACATGACCCACCACGTGCTGCCCGACCTCGATCTCGCCGCCCTCGCCGGGCTGCGCCACGCGTTCCTGGTGCGCGACCCCGAGCGGGTGCTCACCTCCTACGCCAAGGTGCGCGAGGAGCCGACGCTCGAGGACCTGGGCCTGCCCCAGCAGCTCGCGCTATACGAGCGCTTCGGCGGGCCCGTGGTCGACGCCGCCGACGTGCTGCGCGACCCCCGCGGCACTCTCGGGCTGCTGTGCGCGGCGCTCGACCTGCCCTTCGACGAGGCGATGCTGGCCTGGCCGGCCGGGCCCCGCGACACCGACGGCGTCTGGGCGCCGCACTGGTACGCCGGCGTCGAGGCCTCCACCGGCTTCGCCTCCGACTCCCCCGGCAGCGGCGACCCGCTGCCGGCCCACCTCGAGCCGCTGCTCGCGCGCTGCCGTCCCTACTACGAGGCCCTCGCCCCGCACCGGCTGCGGCCCGCGGCCGACCCCACCCTGGAGAGCTGATGCTGCAGACCTTCGACCCCCGCAACCGCGACCTGATGGTCAACGTGGGCGGGCGGATCACCCACCGCGACGAGGCGGCGGTGAGCCCGTTCGACTCCGTGGTGCAGGGCGGCGACGCCGTGTGGGAGGGCCTGCGGCTGCACGGCGGACGCATCTTCAAGCTCGACGAGCACCTCGCCCGCCTGCGCCGCTCGGCGCAGGCCCTCGGCTTCACCGAGATCCCGCCGGCCGACGAGCTCGTCGAGGAGCTGCGGCGCACCCTCGCGGCCAACGACATGCACGACGACGTGCACGTGCGACTGACGCTGACCCGCGGGGTCAAGATCACCAGCGGCATGGACCCGCGGCTCAACCAGTCGGGCCCGACGCTCATCGTGCTCGCGGAGTGGAAGTCGCCGGTCTACGACGACTCCGGCATCACGCTGGCGACCTCGTCGGTGCGCCGTCACCGCGCCGACTCCCTCGACCCGAAGATCCACCACAACAACCTGCTGACCTCGATCATGGCGAAGATCGAGGCCACCCTCGCCGGCGCCGACGACGCGCTGATGCTCGACGACGCCGGGTTCGTGGCCGAGACCAACGCCACCCACGTCTTCCACGTCGCCCGCGGGCTGGTGCGCACCCCCACCACCCGTGCCTGCCCCGAGGGCATCACCCGCGAGACCGTGCTCGAGCTGTGCGCCGACCTGGGCCAGCCCACCGAGGTCACCGAGCACTCCCTGGTGGAGCTCTACACCGCCGACGAGGTCTTCGTGACCGGCACGATGGGCGGGGTCACCCCCGTCGTCGCCGTCGACGGCCGCACCATCGGCACCGGCGCCCCCGGCCCCGTCGCCGCCGGCATCGCCGCGGCGTACGCCGAGCTCACCGCCGGCGCCGGCACCGTCGTCGCCTGACCACCGCGCCCGACCCGGCACCGGTCGCGGCGCCGACCCGGCGGTCGAGGTCAGGGCAGGCGCTGCACCAGCTCGGCCACCGGCACCAGAGCACCGGTGTAGAACGGCACCTCCTCGCGCACGTGGCGGCGGGCGGCCGAGGCGCGCAGGTCACGCATCAGGTCGACGATGCGGTAGAGCTCGTCGGCCTCGAAGGCCAGCATCCACTCGTAGTCGCCCAGCCCGAACGACGCCACCGTGTTGGCGCGCACGTCGGGGTAGGGGCGCGCCTGCATGCCGTGCTCCTTGAGCATGTCGCGGCGCTCCTGGTCGGGCAGCAGGTACCACTCGTAGGACCGGACGAACGGGTAGACGCAGACGTGGCGCTTGGGCTCCTCGTCGGCGAGGAACGCCGGCACGTGGGACTTGTTGAACTCCGCCGGGCGGTGCAGGGCCATCTGCGACCAGACCGGCGCGAGCCGACGGCCGAAGGCGGTGCGCCGCAGCCGGTGGTAGGCCTGCTGGAGGGCCTCGGAGTCGGCGGCGTGCCACCAGACCATGACGTCGGCGTCGGCGCGCAGGCCGGAGACGTCGTACACCCCGCGCACCACCACGCCGGCCGCGTCGAGCTCGGCGAGCAGCCGCTCCACCTCGGCGCCCTCCGCGGTGCGGTCGGCGGCGTCGCCCAGCACGTCGTCGAGGCGGAACACCGACCACATCGTGTAGCGGATCGCGTCGTTGATCTCGCGCAGCCGGGCGGCGTTCGTCTGGGTGTCGCTCATGGCTCCATCATGCCGCGCCGCCCGGGGCCGCCCCAGGTCGGGCCGACGTGGTGACCGTCTCGTCGGCGGTGGTCGCGGTGGCCACCGGCGGCCGGTCGGGGGCCGGGAGCGCGGCCAGCAGCTCGCGCACCGCGCGGTGGGCCGACCCGACCACGGCGGGGATGCCCACGCCGTCGTAGGCCGCGCCGCAGACCGCGAGCCCCGGCACCTGCGCGACCGCCGCACGCACCCGCGCGACACGGGCGACGTGGCCGACGGTGTACTGCGGCAGGCCACCGCCCCACCGCTGCACGTGGGTGTCGAGGGGGCGGGCGTCGAGGCCGGCGAGGTCGCGCAGGTCGGCCAGCGACGCCGCCACCAGCTCGTCGTCACCCGCCTGCAGGGCCACCTCGTCGCCGTGGCGGCCCAGCGACGTGCGCAGCAGCAGCACGTCGCCCCCGCTGTCGAGGCCGCGTCCGGCCTCGGCCACCCACGCCCACTTCGAGAACGACCAGGTGGCCGCTTTGATGCGGCGCTCCTCCACCGGTGGCACCAGGAAGCCCGAGGTCTCGGTGGCCGCGAGGCCCGGCGCGTCGGCGGCGCGCACGGCGAGCGTCACCACCGCCACCGACGCCGTCTCCACCGCCGCCAGCTCGGCGGCCGCCGGTGGTGCCACGTCGTCGAGCAGCCGCGCGGTGGGGGCGGGCGGCGTGGCCAGCACCACGAGGTCGGCGACCAGCAGCTCGGGCGCGGTGGTGGGCCCGAGCATCAGCTCGAGGCCCTCGGGCACCCGGCGCAGGCCGCGCACCGTCGTACCGGTGCGCACCGAGAAGCCGCCCGCCGCCACCACGGCCCCGGGCAGCGACCCCATCCCCCCGACGATGCCGGCGAAGACGGGCCCGGCGTACGTCGTCGGCACGGCTCCCCCGCCGGAGACCACCGAGCCGCGGGTGGCCAGCGACACCAGCTGCGGCACGGCGGCGCGGGCCGAGATCGCACGGGCGCGCCCGGAGTAGACCCCACCGAGGAGCGGCTCGACGAGCCGGTCGGTGACCTCCGGTCCGAAGCGGGCGTCGACCAGGTCGCCGACGGTGAGGTCGGCGTCGTCGGCCAGCTCGGTGGGCGGCAGGCCGGGCTCCCGGGCGGCGCGGACGAGGCCGTCGGCGGAGAGCACGCCCGAGGCCTCCAGCGCGGCGAGGTCGAGCGGCACGCCCATCAGCGAGCGCGGCAGCGCCCGCAGGGCGCCACGGCTCCAGATGCGCGAGCTCACCACGGCGGGGTGCTCCACCTGCAGACCCACGGCCCGGGCCAGGTCGACGCCCTCGGCGCGGCGGTGCAGCATCGCCTCGGCGCCGACGTCGACCACCGCACCCGCCACCTCGGCGCTGCGCAGCTTGCCGCCCACGCGGTCGGCCGCCTCGAGCACCACCACGTCGTGGCCCGCCGCGGCCAGGTCGCGGGCCGCGGCCAGGCCGGCCACGCCTCCGCCGACCACCACGCTGCGCATGGTCCGAGCCTACGTCGCATACCGCCCCGGGGCCGGGCGGGACGAGGCGAGCCAGGGCGGGGTCGTGTGCCTGAGGACGCGCCGGACCGCGTCGTGGGGCACACGACCCCGGGCGAAGACGAGCCGCAGTCAGCGGTGCAGCCAGGGCGAGACGGGTCGTGTGCCCGAGGACGCCCCAGACCGCGTCGTGGGGCACACGACCCCCAGCGGACCGGAGCGGATCGAACCGGACCGGACCGGACACCTCGGAGCTGGCCCGCGCCGAGCGGCCCACCGGGGCGGGGTCGTGTATCCGAGGACGCGCCGGACCGCGTCGTGGGGCACACGACCCCCAGCGGACCGGAGCGGATCGAACCGGACCGGACCGGACACTTCGGAACTGGCCCGCGCCGCGCCGGGCGGCCCACCGGGGCGGGGTCGTGTGTCCGAGGACGCGCCGGGCCGCGTGGTGGGGCACACGACCTGATCGAAGACGAGCCGGAGTCAGCGGTGCAGCCAGGGCGAGACGGGTCGTGTGCCTGAGGACGCGCCGGGCCGCGTCGTGGGGCACACGACCCCATGCGGAACGGGCGAACCGACCGGAGCCGACCGGAACGGACCGGAGCCGGGCGGAACCGGCCGGCGCCGGACGACGTCACAGCCCCATGACCAGCACCCCCTCGCGGGCCCTCGGCCCGACCCGTCGCCGCACGGCGACCCGCGCCGCGGCGCTCCTCGCCGCCCTCGCCCTCGCCTCGGGCACCGTGGCCTGCTCGGGCTCGTCGGAGGAGTCGCTCGACTCGACCAGCGACAGCGCCGCGGGCTCCGTGGCCGAGTCGGCGCCGGAGGAGGCCGCCCGCGGCGACGCCGACCTCGAGAGCGCGGCGTCGGACTCGTCGATGTCGGCGCTGCGCTCGGGGGCCGTCGACCGCGCCCGCCCCGCGCCCGGGGTCGCCCCGATGGAGGCCGCGCTGATCCGCACCGGCAGCGTGGAGGTGCGCGCCGACGACGTGGGCGCCGCCGCCGACGACGTGCAGCGGCTCGTCGACCGGGTGGGCGGCCAGGTGGCCGAGGAGCAGACCCGCACCGACGACGCCGGTGCCCTGCGCACCAGCCGCCTCGTGCTGCGGGTGCCGTCGGACGACTTCGAGGCCACGATGACCGACCTCGAGGAGGTCGCCGACCTGGTCGTGTCGAACACCGACAGCGAGGACGTGACCACCCAGGTGGTCGACAACCGCGTGCGCATCCGGGTGCAGCGGGCCAGCATCGCCCGCATCGAGGCACTGCTGGCCCGGGCGCAGACCATCGGCGCCGTGATCTCGGTGGAGAGCCAGCTCACCCGTCGTCAGGCCGACCTCAACTCCCTGCTGCGCCAGCAGGCCTACCTCACCGACCAGACCTCGCTGTCCACGATCAACGTCTCGATCGAGCGCACCCCCGACGACGTGGCGCCGCCGCGGGCCGACGAGCCGGACGAGGCCGGCTTCCTCGCCGGGCTCCGGGCCGGGTGGGACGGGCTGTCCGGGTTCGCCGTCGGCGCGGCCACCGTGGCCGGTGCCGTGCTCCCGTTCGCGGTGGTGGGCCTGGTGCTCGGGGTGCCGATCGCCCTGCTGGTGCGCTCGCAGCGCCGCCGTCGCGGGGCACCGGTGATGGCCTCGGAGGGCTGAGCCCCGGTGGCCGGCGGGCCGGGGCAGGATGGGCACATCCCCACCCGACCCACAGGAGACGCCGTGCCCGACCCCACCAGCACCCGCATGGCGGTGCTCGTCGACGCCGACAACATCTCGCCCACCCACGCCGGCGCGGTGCTGCGCGAGGTGGCGCGCTACGGCGTGCCGACGGTCAAGCGGGCCTACGGCGACTGGACGACCCAACAGCTCGTCGGCTGGAAGGGTCAGCTGCCCCGCCACGCCATCTCGCCGGTGCAGCAGTTCGCCAACACCGTCGGCAAGAACTCGACCGACTCCGCGCTGATCATCGACGCGATGGACCTGCTCTACTCCGGCAACATCGACGCGTTCGCCCTCGTGTCGAGCGATAGCGACTTCACCCGGCTCGCCATCCGCCTGCGCGAGTCGGGCAAGACGGTCTACGGCCTGGGCCGCCGCACCACGCCGACGGCGCTGGTCAACGCCTGCGACCGGTTCATCTTCCTGGAGGTGCTGGAGGCCGCGCCGGCCGCGACCGACGCCGCCGCGACCGCCGAGCGGCCCCCCGCGACCGCCGGCCGTCCCCTCGCGGCGGCCGAGCCCGCCGCCACGGCTGCCGCCGCCGCGGGCAGCGCGGACGGCAACGAGGACGACGGCGAGAGCAGCGAGCTGCCCGACCTGCGCACGATCTTCCTCGACGCCGTGGAGTCCACCTCCCAGGACGACGGGTGGTCGCACCTCGGGCAGGTCGGTGCCTACCTGGGCAAGACCCACCCGTCGTTCGACGCGCGGCACTACGGCTTCGCCAAGCTGGTCGGCCTGGCCCGCGCACAGGACTACGTGGAGGTGCAGCAGACCGACGCCGGCGACGTGAAGGTCCGCACCCGACCGACCCGGTCGGCCCGCTCGGGCCCGAGCCGGCGCCACCTCGAGGACCGGTGACCACCGCCGCCGTCGAGGCGGGCGCGGCTCAGAGCGGGTAGGACTGCACGAAGTCGGTGAGCCGGGCCAGCTGGTCGGGGTCGGTCGACGGGATGACGCCGTGACCGAGGTTGAACACGTGGCCGCGGGCGGCGCGGCCGGCCTCGATCACCTCGGCGGCGCGGGCGGTCATCACGTCCGTGGGGGCGAAGACGAGCGTGGGGTCGAGGTTGCCTTGCACGGCCCGGTCGCCGACCCGCCCGAGGGCGCGGTCGAGCGGGGTGCGCCAGTCGACGCCCACGACGTCGGCGCCGGCCTCGCCCATCAGGCCGAGCAGGTCGGAGGTGCCGACCCCGAAGTGGATGCGCGGCACGCCCAGGGCCCCGGCGCGCTCCAGCACCCGCGCGGAGTGGGGCATCACGTGCTCGACGTAGTCGGGCGGGGTGAGCGCGCCGGCCCACGAGTCGAACAGCTGCACCGCGGAGGCGCCCGCACCCACCTGCACCTCCAGGTACGCCGCGGCGATGCCGGCGATCTTGTGCATCAGCGCGTCCCAGACCTCGGGGGCGCCGAACATCATCGCCTTGGTGCGGGCGTGCTCCTTCGACGGCCCGCCCTCCACGAGGTAGGAGGCCACGGTGAACGGCGCGCCGGCGAACCCGATCAGCGGGGTCGCGCCCAGCTCGGCGACCAGGCCCTGCACCGCCTCGGTGATGAAGGGGACGTGCTCGGGGGTGAGGTCGGGGATGGCGGCGACGTCGGCGAGGGTGCGCACCGGCGCGGCGACCACCGGGCCGACGCCCGGCACGATGTCGAGGTCGACGCCGACGGCCTTCAGCGGGAGCACGATGTCGGAGAAGAAGATGGCCGCGTCGACGCCGTAGCGGCGTACCGGCTGCAGGGTGATCTCCTGGACCAGGGCGGGGTCCATGCAGGCCTCGAGCATGCCGACGCCCTCGCGCACCCGCAGGTACTCCGGCAGCGACCGGCCGGCCTGGCGCATGAACCACACCGGGGTGTGGGGCACGGCCTCGCCGCGGGTCGCCTTGAGGAAGGCGCTGTCTCGCACGGCGTGGGAGGTGGCGCTGGCGGGTCCGGTGGCGGTCGTCACGCAGACAAGGGTCCCACCCCTCCCGGCGTGTTCGCACACCGGTTCGAGAGGCTGCGACCTACTGTGGGCCCATGGTCGTCCGCCAGGAGACGCGCCCCGGTGCGGGCGCCGACGCGCAGCCCCCGGAGTTCGTCCGGGCGGTCGCCAGCATGCAGGCGGCCCGGCTGCGCCCCGAGCTGTTCGTGGAGGCCATGCCGGCGCCGCAGCGCATCGCGCCGTTCTCCTCCGCCCTGTCGGCCGACGTGACGGTGGACGACACCGACGTCGGCACCGGGCGGATCATCCTGCTCCACGACCCGGCCGGCAACGACGCGTGGGAGGGCACCTTCCGCTGCGTGGCCTACGCGCGCGCCGACATCGACGTCGACCTGGTCACCGACCCGCTGCTCGCCGAGGTCGGCTGGTCCTGGCTCGCCGAGGCCCTGGAGGCCCACGACGCCGCGGTGGTCGCCCCGTCGGGCACCGTCACCACGGTCGCCACCGAGAGCTTCGGCGGCATGTCGGAGGACGGCCGCACCGCCCAGATCGAGGTCCGCGCGTCGTGGACGCCGGTCGTCGGCGAGGACGGCTCCCCCGACCTCGCACCGCACGTCGAGGCCTGGGGCGAGCTGCTGTGCACCGCGGCGGGCCTGCCGCCGGTGCCCGAGGGCGTCACGATGATGCCGAGCCGGCGCGGGCAGCGCGGCCCCGCACGCTGATGCCCGACCCCACCTCGCCCGACCCCGCCGACGACACCGAGGCGGCCGTCGTCCTCACCGAGCCCGAGCAGCCCGCCGAGCCCGAGGGCCCGCCGCTGCCGCTGCTGACCCTGCGCGACGGCCTGCCCGCGGTGGTCGACACCGACGCCGGCCTGCGCGAGGTGTGCGCGTCGCTGGCGGCCGGCACCGGCCCGGTGGCCATCGACGCCGAGCGCGCGTCGGGCTACCGCTACTCCGGGCGGGCCTACCTGATCCAGCTGCGGCGCGAGGGCTCGACCACCTTCCTCGTCGACCCCATCGGTCCCTCCACGATGGCGCCGCTGCAGGAGGCGCTGGTCGGCACCGAGTGGATCCTGCACGCCGCCACCCAGGACCTCCCCTGCCTCACCGAGCTCGGCCTGCACCCCACCGCACTGTTCGACACCGAGCTCGCCGGCCGGCTCCTGGGCCACCCCCGCGTCGGCCTGGCCACGCTGGTCGAGACGCTGCTGGGCTTCCGGATGAAGAAGGAGCACTCCGCCGTCGACTGGTCGACGCGCCCGCTGCCCGAGCCGTGGCTCGAGTACGCCGCGCTCGACGTGGAGGTGCTCCTCGAGCTGCGGGACCACCTCGCCGCCGAGCTGGTCGAGACCGGCAAGGACGAGTGGGCCCGCCAGGAGTTCGACGCGCTGCGCGGCTTCACCCCCACGCCCCGCGTCGACGCCTGGCGCCGGCTCTCCGGGCTCCACCGGGTGCGCGGACGCCGTTCGCTCGGTGCCGCCAAGGCGCTGTGGGAGGTGCGCGACGAGATCGCCGAGCAGCGCGACGTGACGCCGGGGCGCATCGTCCCCGACGCCGCGATCGTGGCCGCGGCCGCGGCGATGCCCACCGACCGCGCCGCGCTGCTGGCCACCAAGGGCTTCCACGGCCGCGGCGCCGAGCGCTACTCCTCGCGCTGGCTGGCCGCCCTGCAGGCCGTCGCCCAGGCACCGGAGGGCGAGCTGCCGGCGCGCTCGCCGCGCTCCGACGGCCCGCCCGTGCCGCGGGCCTGGGCCGAGCGCGACCCCGTGGCCGCCCGGCGCCTGCAGCTGGCCCGCGAGGCCATGCTCGCCCTGGCCGAGGAGCAGCACCTGCCGGTGGAGAACGTGCTGACGCCCGACTACCTGCGGCGCACGCTCTGGGACCCGCCCGCCACCCGCGACCCCGAGGCGCTGGCCGCGGCCGTCGCCGAGCGGCTCGCCGGTCACGGCGCCCGCCCCTGGCAGGTCGCGCTGGCCACCCCCGTGCTCACCTCCGCGGTGCTGGCCGCCGACGAGCCGCTGCCCGCGGGCGAGCAGCCCGGCGCCTGACCCGGCGCCCGACCTGGCCCCCGACCTGGCCCCCGACCAGGCCCCCGACCAGGGTCACTCCTCGTCGGACTCGGCGTCCTCGGGCTGCTCCAGCACGGTGCGCGACTCCTCGTCGACCTGCACGGTGAGCTCCTCGAGCGGCAGGATGCCCGGCGCGGAGACCAGCTCCTCGATCGTGGGGTCGACCGCGGCCTGCAGCTCGGTCCAGGTGTCGAGCAGCGGCGGCAGCACGACGTAGCGGTTGCTGAAGGTGAAGACGCCGGCGTTCAGCGGCTCCTGGTCGGTCTGCAGGAAGTCCTCCGAGAGCGCGACCTGCTGGTTGGCCGGCACCAGGTGACCGGCCCGGGTGACCACGGCGACCTCCGGTGAGGAGATGGCGTGCACGAGGAAGTCGGCGGACTCCACGATGCTCTCGGTGTCGGGCGAGATGCAGAGCCCGGTGAGGTCGCCGATCGTGGCGGTGGTGTCGATCGTGGGCATCGGCAGCACGTCGAACTCCAGGCCCGGCACCTCCCGCAGGCGCGGCACCAGGTCGCGGAAGCCGGCGATCATCCCGACCTTGCCCCGCTCGAACCACTCCAGGCCCGTCGCCCGGTCGAGCTGGTCCTCCGAGAGGGTCAGCCGCGGGTCGCGCAGCACCTCCAGGATGGGCTCGAGGGCCTCCCGGGTCTCGTCGGAGGAGAAGGCCGTCGACGTCGGCTCGTCGGCGTCGTCGAAGACCTGGCCGCCGCCGGCGTACACGAACGACGACAGGCCGCGCAGCGACGGGTCGACGTAGACGCCGCGGGTGCCCTGGCGGGGCTTGGCGGCGAACTCCGCCGCGGCGCGGAACTGGTCGAAGGTGAAGCGGGAGTGCGTCTCGGGCGGCACCGAGATACCGCGCTGCGCCATCCGCTCCAGGTCGACGAGCTCGGTGTTGTAGTAGAGCACCATCGGCGAGACGCCGTAGGGCATGCACTGCAGCTTGAGGTCGGCGGAGAACGCCTCCTGGGCGTCGCGGGAGTAGACGTCGCCGAAGTCGACGTCGCGCTCGTCGAGCAGCTCGTCGACGGGACGGGTCCACCCCTGCTCGCGCAGCCAGGCCAGGTCGCGGCGTGCGGCGAGGTAGATGTCGGGCACCGGCTCGCCGTCGCGCAGGGCGGCCACGAAGTCCTCGCGGGTGCGCCACGACTCCACCTCGACCGTGCTCTCCTGCGACGTGGCGTCGAACTGCCGGGCGACCTCGCGGTAGGCCGCGACCTCCTCGGGGTCGCCCCACACACCGAAGGTCAGCTCGGCCTTGCCCGCCGGGGCCGACGGCGAGGGCGCGGGCTCCGGCTCGCCGGGCTCACCGTCGCTGCACGCCGCGAGCCCCAGGCTGAGGGTGGTCCCGAGCGCCACGGCGACCACCCACGACGTACGCCGTCTCGCTGCACCCGACCTGCTCACCGACACCCCGTCCTGCTGCTCCCGACACGACCCGACGACCCACGGCGGGCCCCGAGCGCCTGGACTCGGGCCACCCTACCGACTACCGCCCTGCTCACGGCGGCGCAGCGCCGCTCACCCCAACGGGTGCAGACGGCGCGCCTGTGCGACCACCGCGTCGAACCGCGCCCGGTCGAGCGCAGCGCCCTCGCGGCGCACGGCGCCGGCGTCGAGGTCGAGCAGCCGGTCGAGGCGCACCTCGCTGGGCCGGCCCTCGCGGTCCCAGCCGCCGGTGCCGACGTCCATCCAGTGCCGTCCGTGGCGCGCCTCGTCGGCGGCGTCGCGGTCGTGGTCCTTGCTGGTGAGCATCAGGGCCAGCAGCCGTTCGCCACCGGCCGCGCCACCCGCGCCGCGACCGGTGCGGGCCAGCACCAGCACCGGACGGTCCTTGCCGCGCCCGTCCTCCTCCTCGTAGGGGACCCAGGCCCAGACGACCTCACCGGGGTCGGGACGGCCGTCGGCACGCGGGGCGTAGTCGACGCGGGGACGGCGGCGGCCCGGTCGATCGGCCAGGCGGGGTGCCAGGCGGGGAGCCAGTCGGGAGACGGCACGACGGGCGGCACGCAGGCGGGTCCTCACCGGGCCACCGTAGGACACCGGTGGCCGAGCAGTGAGCGGAGCACGCCGCACCGGGAGCGCCTCACGGCGCGTGGCCGCTCGTGGCGGCTTGATGTGGGACCCGGGGCTGCCGCGGTGCGACGTGCTCCACGGACAGTTTAACGCGCCCGCCCCTCACCTCAAGAGACGTACGTCGCTCCGGCGCGGCCTCAGCCCAGCCGGTGGGCCAGCTCGAGGTGGCCCGCCGCCTCCACCTGCTCCGAGAGCACCAGCATCCGCGAGACCTCCGCGTCGCTGCGCTCGGGCAGCGCGGCGCGACCGGTGGCGACCACCCGGGCGAAGGCGGCCGCGCGGAAGAGCACGTCGGCGAACTCGCCGACCACGACCCCGCGCAGCACCTCGTCGACCATCGTCTGCAAGCCCTCGGGGGTGGGCGGGTCGGCCACGCCGGCGAGCACCCGGGCCACCTGCGCCCGCGCCCGCCCGGCCTCGAACTCCCGCGCCACCGCCAGCGGGTCGGCGTGCACCCACTGGCGCAGCAGGAACAGCCGCCACAGGCAGCCGGCGAGCGAGTCGGCCGGCGAGCCCGACCACACCTCGGCGATGGCCTCGATGCCCTCGGTCTCGGCGAGGCGCAGCAGCCGCTCGGCCACGGCGTCCTCGTCGTCGCCGTGCGGCCCCCGCACCAGCAGGTGGGCGGCGCGGTCGGCGGCCTCGCTGACCTGGGCCGGGTCGGTGCCGCCGGTGAACTCGTCGAAGTAGGCGGAGGCCTTGCGCATCGGCCGGTGGTGGGGGCGTGAGGTCACCTCGCCGAGGCTACGCCGCCACCCCCGCGGGGCCGGCCGACGTGGTCAGCCGAGGGCCTTGCGGATGCGCTGGTCGCTGACCGGCACCGCCGTGCCGAGCTGCTGGGCCCACAGCGAGACCCGCCACTCCTCCAGCAGCCAGCGCACCTGGCGCAGCGCCTCGCCGGGAGGCCGCCCCGGCGGCAGCGCCTCGACGCGGTGGAGCCACGCCGCCTGCAGGTCGGCCACCTGGTCCATCAGCTGGCGGTCGCGGCCCACGGCGACGTTCCCCTGCTCGAGGCGCGCGCGGCGCTGGTCGAGCGCCGCGAGGTACGTCGGGTAGCGGCGCAGCCAGGTGGTGCCGGCCTCGGCCACGAACCCGCGGTGCACCAGCCGCCCGACCTGCGCACGCATGTCGGTCAGCGCGGGCAGCAGCGCCATCTCGGCGCGCCCCGACAGCGACTTCTCGGTGCGCCGCCACGCCTCGAGCACCCGCACCACGTCGCCGAGCACGGCACGCAGGTGGGCCTCCTGGTCGCGTCCGGCCTCGGCGAGGAGGGCGGCGTAGGCCTGCTCGGTGCGCGCGGGCGGACGGGCGTCGACCACGGCGCGCACCACCGCGGCGCGGCAGTCGTCGAGCAGCTCGGCCACGGAGGTGTACGGCGAGCCCGCCAGCCCCAGCTTCTCGGCGTTGGTGAGCGAGTCCAGCACCGCCTTCACGGGCCCGCCGCGCTGGTCGGCGCGGGCGAGGTCGAGCAGCAGCAGCCGGGCGACGCCGAGACGGTGGCGGGCGTCGCGCTCGTCCTCGGAGCCGGCGACCGCCAGGCCCACGGTGGCGCCCTCGTCGACGAGGCCGGGGAAGCCGCGCACCTCGTGGCCGGCCCGCGTCTGCGTGAACGACGTCTCGATCGTGGCGAAGACCCAGCGGGTCTCGCCGGTGCGGGCGACCCCGGAGTCGTGGGCCACCTCGGCCATGGCCTGGGCGAAACGGGGGCGCAGCGGCTCCTTCAGGGCCTCCAGGTCCTTGCCGCGGGCCTGCTCGAGACCGCCGTCGTCGACCACGCGGTAGGTGGGTCGCAGGTGCTCGGGGACCTTCGACCAGTCCCAGGCCTCGCGGGGCACCACCACCCCGGTGGTCGCGCGGCACCACCGCTCCAGGGCGTCGAGCAGGGGCTCCTCCCCCGCGGGCACCGCCCGCAGGAAGTCGCGCGCGGTGTCGGGGGCCGGCACGAAGCTGGTGCGCAGGTGCTTGGGCAGGCTGCGCACCAGGCTGGTCACCAGCTCCTCCCGCAGGCCCGGCACCACCCAGGAGAAGTCGTCGGCCTCCACGCGGTTGAGCGTGGTGACCGGCACGTCGATGGTGAGGCCGTCGTCGGCCGCACCCGGCTCGAAGTGGTAGGCGATCGGGAAGGTGAGGCCCTCGCCGCTCGACCACTGCTCCGGGTAGTCGGCCTCGCTGATCTCGCCGGCCGTGTCGTGGGTGAGCATCGCGGGGTCGAAGGTGAGCAGGTCGGGGCGCTGCCGGCGCTCCTGCTTCCACCACGTGTCGAAGTGCGCCCCGCTCACCACCTCCGCGCCCACGCGGGCGTCGTAGAAGTCGAACAGGGTGTGCTCGTCGACCACGATGTCGCGGCGTCGCGCGCGGTGCTCGAGCTCGGCGGCCTCCTCGAGCAGGCGGAGGTTCTCGGCGTAGAACCGGTGGCGGGTCTGCCACTCGCCGTAGACCAGGGCGTGGCGGATGAACAGCTCGCGCGAGAGCGCCGGGTCGACCCTGCCGTAGGCGATCAGCCGGTCGGCGACCAGCGGCACGCCGTACAGGGTGGCGCGCTCGTAGGCCATCACCGAGGCGCGCTTCTTGCTCCAGTGGGGCTCGGAGAAGGTGCGCTTGACCAGGTCGCCGCCGAGGCGCTCGGCCCACTCCGGGGCGATCGCGGCGTTCTGCCGGGCCCAGAGCCGGCCGGTCTCGACCAGCTCGGCGGCCATCACGAACTGCGGGGGCTTCTTGGCCAGCCCGCTGCCGGGGAAGATCGCGAACCGGGCGCCGCGCGCGCCGAGGTACTCCCGCATCGGACGCCGGCCCGTGCGGGCGCCGCCCTCCTTCTCGCGCTCCTCCAGCAGCCCGATCTGGCTGAGCAGGCCCGACAGCAGCGCCTGGTGGATGCCGTCGGCGTCGGGCTCGTCGGCCGGGTGCCCGACGTCGATGCCCATCTCCTTGCAGACCTGGCGCAGCTGCGACTCGAAGTCCTGCCACTCGCGCACCCGCAGGTAGTTGAGGAACTCCCGCTTGCACATGCGGCGGAACGCGCTGCTCGACAGCTCGCGCTGCTGCTCCTTGAGGTGGCGCCACAGGGTCAGCCAGGTGAGGAAGTCCGACGACTCGGCCTTGAACCGGGCGTGCAGCTGGTCGGCCTGGGCCTGCTGCTCGGCGGGGCGCTCACGGGGGTCCTGCAGCGAGAGGGCGGCCGCGATCACCACGACCTCACGGACGCAGCCGAGCCGGTCGGCCTCCAGGATCATCCGGCCCAGGCGGGGGTCGATGGGCAGGCGGGCCAGGCGCTGGCCGAGGCGGGTGAGCCGGCGGGCCTCGGGGCTGCCGGTGGCCGGGAGCGCGCCCAGCTCCTCCAGCAGCTGCACGCCGGCCTGCACGTTGCGCCGGTCGGGCGGCTCGACGAACGGGAAGCGGGCGACGTCGCCGAGGCCCAGGCTGGTCATCTGCAGGATGACGCTGGCCAGGTTGGTGCGCAGGATCTCGGGGTCGGTGAACTCGGGGCGGCCGGTGTAGTCCTCCTCGGAGTAGAGCCGGATCGCGACGCCGGCCGCGACGCGCCCGCAGCGCCCGGAGCGCTGGTTGGCCGAGGCCTGGCTGATCGGCTCCACCGGCAGCCGCTGCACCTTGGTGCGCAGGGAGTAGCGGCTGATCCGGGCGACGCCGGTGTCGACGACGTAGCGGATGCCGGGCACCGTCAGGGAGGTCTCGGCGACGTTGGTGGCCAGCACGATGCGGCGCCCGGTGTGGGAGGAGAACACGCGGTGCTGCTCGGCGGCGGAGAGGCGGGAGTAGAGCGGGACGACCTCGGTGCCGCCGCCGCGGGTGCCGCGGGTGGCCTCGGTGAGCGCGTCCGCGGTGTCGCGGATCTCGCGCTCGCCGGGCAGGAAGACCAGCACGTCGCCGGGGCCCTCGGCGGCCAGCTCGCGGCACGCCTCCACGATGGCCTCGGTCTGGTCGCGCACGATCGGCTCGCCGTCCTCGTCGTCCTCCGGCAGCTCCAGGAGGGGGCGGTAGCGCACCTCGACGGGGTAGGTGCGTCCCGACACCTCGATGATCGGCGCGGGCTCGCCGTGGCGGTCGGCGAAGTGGGCCGCGAAGCGCTGGGGGTCGATCGTCGCGGAGGTGATGACGAGCTTGAGGTCGGGACGCTTCGGCAGCAGCCGGCGCAGGTAGCCGAGCAGGAAGTCGATGTTCAGGCTGCGCTCGTGGGCCTCGTCGATGATGATCGTGTCGTAGCGGCGCAGCATCCGGTCGCGCTGCAGCTCGGCGAGCAGGATGCCGTCGGTCATCAGCTTGACTCGGGTGTCGCGGGTGGTGCGGTCGGTGAAGCGCACCTGGTAGCCCACCACCGAGCGCTCACCCAGCGGCTGGCCCAGCTCGTCGGCGATGCGCTCGGCCACGGAGCGCGCCGCGATGCGCCGCGGCTGGGTGTGGCCGATGAGGCCGCCGGAGGTGTGCTGCTTGCCGTCGCGCCCGCGCCGCGTCGTACGCCGTCCGCGGCCGAGCTCGAGGCAGATCTTGGGCAGCTGGGTGGTCTTGCCCGACCCCGTCTCGCCCGCCACGATCACGACCTGGTGGTCGCGGATCGCGGCCGCGATGTCGTCGCGGCGCTGGGTGACCGGCAGCTCGGGCGGATAGGTGATCGTGAGCGCGACCTGGTCGGCCTCGGCCGGCTGCACCGCGTCACCGCCCTGCTCGACCTGCGCCGCCTGCTCGACCTGCTCGACCTGCTCGGTCGGGTCTGCCCGCTCGGGCTGCTCGGGCTGCTCCGGTGGGGCCGGGCTGGGGGACGACATGGTGCCCTCCATTCTGCCTGCGCCCGGGTGAGCCCGCCGCACCGGCCGCGGCAGGGACGGCGTTGTCACCCGCGGGGCCGGCGGGTGAGGATCGGGCGTGACCCGCGACCAGCACGACCGTCCCACCCAGGTGGGCGGCGCCGATCCCGACCTCGACCAACAGCTCTCCGACCGGCTCGACGAGGTGAACGCCGCAGCCACCGCCGGCGTCGAGCCCGCCCGCGAGCTCACCGCCCAGGTGCGTGACGACGACGGCGACCTCGTCGGCGGCATCAGCGGCTGGACCTGGGGCAGCGCGGCCGGTCTGGCGATGGTGTGGGTGCGCGAGGACGCCCGCGGCAGCGGGGTGGGCGCCCGGCTGCTCGCCGACGTCGAGGCCGAGGCGGTGCGCCGCGGCTGCACCCACGCCTTCACCACCTCGTTCACCTTCCAGGCCCCCGGCTTCTACGAGCGGCACGGGTACGTCGAGATCGCCCGCTGGGAGGCCGTCCCCACGCCCGGCCACGCCGACGTGCACCTGCGCAAGGACCTGGGGGCCGTCGCAGGCACCTGATCGCCGGCCGGCGCGGTCGCTCCCTCTGAGGTCGGAGGCGCTCAGGTCGGGTCGGCGTCGGTGCTGTCGTCGGTGTTGTCGCCGAGGTCGGGTGCGGCGGGGTCGCTCGGCACGCCGGGCTGGGTTCCGGGCTGGACGACCTGCCCGGGCACGCTGCCGCGACCGCCGAACCCACCCGGCCCCCCGGGCCCGCGCTCGTCGTCGTCACCCGAGCCGGCGGCCAGGCCGAGGGCCGCCCCGCCGGCGCCGCCGAGGAGCAGGCTGGCCGCGGCGACGGCCACCACGCCGCGCGCGGCCAGCAGGCGCCGTCGCCAGCCGCCCCCCTCGGCGGCCGGGGCGGCGTCCGGCGAGGGCGACGGCGAGGGCGCCGGGTCGGGGGCGGGGGCGGGGGTCTGGTCGGAGTCCATGGCGCCACGCTGACCCGGTCGGCTGTGCCGGGCCTGTGGGCGGGCCGTGCCGCAGCGACGAGTGATGGGCGCCCACCCAGCAGACACACAGGCGTCGCACAGGAACCACGGCCACAGTGGTGCCATGGAGCTCACCCGACCCGACGGCACCCCGCTGCGCGTCCTCGTCGTCGACGACGAGGTCAACATCGCCGAGCTGATCTCGATGGCCCTGCGCTACGAGGGCTTCGAGGTGAGCGCGGCCCACACCGGCACGAAGGCGGTGGCGACGGCCAAGGAGTTCCGCCCCGACGCGGTGGTGCTCGACATGATGCTGCCCGACTTCGACGGCCTCGAGGTGCTGCGCCGGATGCGCGCCCACGACCCCGCCGTGCCGGTCGTGTTCCTCACCGCCCGCGACGCCGTGGAGGACCGTGTGGCCGGCCTGACCGCCGGCGGCGACGACTACGTCACCAAGCCCTTCTCGCTGGAGGAGGTCGTGGCCCGGCTGCGCGGGCTGATGCGCCGCGCCGGAGCGCAGGCCGCCGCCGAGTCGTCGGTGCTGCAGGTCGGCGACCTCAGCCTCGACGAGGACAGCCACGAGGTCTTCCGCGCCGGCACCGAGATCACCCTCACCGCCACCGAGTTCGAGCTGCTGCGCTTCCTCATGCGCAACCCGCGCCGGGTCCTGAGCAAGGCCCAGATCCTCGACCGGGTCTGGAACTACGACTTCGGCGGGCAGGCCAACGTGGTCGAGCTCTACATCTCCTACCTGCGCAAGAAGGTCGACGCCGGGCGCGCGCCGATGATCCACACCATGCGCGGCGCCGGCTACGTGCTCAAGCCGACGGCCTGAGCGGCCCGCGCGTGCGCCGCCCCGCCTCCCTCACGGCCCGCCTCGTCGTCACCGCGGTGGCGCTGGTGCTGCTGGTCTCCCTGCTGATCGGCACCATCGCCACGCTGTCGGTGCGGTCCTACCTGCGCGACCAGGTGGACGACGACGTGCGCGCGGCCCTGCAGCGCGCGGCGTTCGTCACCCAGGACCCGCTCTTCGCCCCCGACAGCCCGCTGTCGCCTCCCCCGTTCGACCCCGTGCTCCCGGGCGACGGCACCGACACCCAGGACGACGGCCAGGACGACGAAGGCCGCGGCGACCCCGGCCGCGGCCAGCAGGTCGGCACGCTGACCGCCTACGTCGCGCTCGTCGGCGCGGCGGAGGGCGACCGGTCGGGGGCGGTGCTCACCCCCGGCGAGGAGGGCCGTCCGGGCCAGCGCACCCTGTCGTCGGCCGCGCTCGACGTGCTGGCCGAGCTCCCCGCCGACGGGGAGGCGCGCCGCGTCGGCCTCCCCGGCGTCGGCACCTACTGGGTGGCGGTGGAGGACAACGAGCAGGGCACGTTCCGGGTGGCCGCCGGCCTGCCCACCGACGACGTCGACGGCGTGGTGTCGACGCTGGTCACCACCGAGGCCGTGCTGGTGCTGCTCGGCGCGCTCGTGGCAGGCGCGGCCGGGCTGGTCGTCGTACGACGCCAGCTGCGCCCCCTGCGCGAGGTGGCGGCCACCGCCCACAGCGTGGCGGCGCTGCCGCTGGCCGAGGGTGAGATCGACCTGACCGAGCGGGTGCCGGACCACCTCACCGACGAGCGCACCGAGGTCGGCCAGGTGGGGGCGGCGCTGAACACCCTGCTCGCCCACGTGGAGTCGTCGCTCGGGGCGCGCCACCGCAGCGAGCAGCAGGTGCGCCAGTTCGTCGCCGACGCCTCCCACGAGCTGCGCACGCCGCTGGCCACCATCGCGGGCTACACCGAGCTCGCGCGCCGGCGTCCCGACGACCACGCGGCCGTCGGGACGGCGCTGGTGAAGGTGGAGGAGGAGTCGGCCCGGATGACCTCGCTGGTCGAGGACCTGCTGCTGCTGGCCCGCCTCGACGCCGGGCGTCCGCTCGACCGGTCGCCGGTCGACGTGACCCGCCTGCTGCTGGAGGCCGTCTCCGACGCCCGCGTGGTGGCCCCCGAGCACCACTGGCGCCTGGACCTGCCCCACGACGAGCCGGTGGAGCTGCCCGGCGACGAGCAGCGGTTGCACCAGGTGGTGACCAACCTGCTCACCAACGCCCGCAAGCACACCCCGCCCGGCTCCACCGTCACGGTGACCGCGCTGGCCGACGGCTTCGCGGTGCACGACGACGGCCCCGGCTTCGCCCCCGAGCTCCTCGACCACGCCTTCGAGCGCTTCGCCCGCGGCGACACCGCCCGCACCCGGGGTCACGCGCAGGCCGCCGGCGGCGCCGGGCTGGGCCTCGCGCTGGTGGAGGCGATCGTCGCCGCCCACGGCGGCCGGGTCGACCTGACCAGCCGGCCCGGCGACACCACCGTCGAGGTGCACCTCCCCCGCTCCTGACCCGCACGCAGGACCCGCACGCACGACCCGCAGGCAGGGGCACGACGGGCCCGCGCGCGGAATCGGCGCGGCGCCCGGTGGGGAGATACCCTCACCCTGAGATTGTCTGACAATCCTCGGCCAGGCCTCGCCTGGCCTGGTGGGCTGGCCCGGGTGCCCGCCCCGGCACCCCGCACCACCGGCACCACGACCCGCCCGACCCGCCCCCGACCCGCCGCCTCCCGCCGCGGGCCACCAGGAGGAGACGAGCCATGACGGCATCCCTGACCGACACCCCCCGCAGCACCGGGCTCTACCAGCGCGCCGAGGCACGTACGGCGCACAACTACCACCCGCTGCCGGTCGTGGTGGAGCACGCCGAGGGCGCCTGGATGACCGACGTCGACGGCACGCGCTTCCTCGACCTGCTCTCGGGCTACTCCGCGCTCAACTTCGGCCACGGCCACCCCGGCCTGCTCCGCGCGGCCCACGAGCAGCTCGACCGGCTCACCCTCACCAGCCGGGCGTTCGTGCACGACCGGTTCGCCGACTTCTGCGCCGAGCTCGGCGACCTGTGCGGCAAGGAGCTCGTGCTGCCGATGAACACCGGCGCCGAGGCCGTCGAGACCGCCATCAAGGTCTCGCGCAAGTGGGGCTACGAGGTCAAGGGCGTGACCCCCGGCCAGGCCAAGATCATCGTCGCCGCCGGCAACTTCCACGGCCGCACCACCACCATCGTCGGCTTCTCCGACGACCCCGACGCCCACAACGGCTTCGGTCCCTTCGCGCCCGGCTTCCAGCTGGTGCCGTACGGCGACCTCGCCGCGGTCGAGGCCGCCATCGACGCCGACACCGTGGCCGTGCTCATCGAGCCGATCCAGGGCGAGGGCGGCGTCGTGCTGCCCCCCGACGGCTTCCTGCGCGGCCTGCGCGAGGTGTGCACCCGCGAGAACGTGCTGATGGTCGCCGACGAGATCCAGGCCGGCCTCGGCCGCACCGGGCGCACCTTCGCCTGCGACCACGAGGACGTCGTGCCCGACGTGTACGTGCTCGGCAAGGCCCTCGGCGGCGGCATCGTCCCGGTCTCGGCCGTGGTCGCCGACCGCGACGTGCTCGGCGTGCTCCGCCCGGGCCAGCACGGCTCCACCTTCGGCGGCAACCCGCTGGCCTGCGCGGTGGGCCTGGAGGTCGTGCGGATGCTGGCCACCGGCGAGCACCAGCAGCGCGCCGCCGAGCTCGGCGTCGTGATGCGCGAGCGGCTCGACGCGATGGTGGGCCACGGTGTGCTCACCGTGCGCACCCGCGGGCTGTGGGCCGGGGTCGACATCGACCCCGCCGTCGGCACCGGTCGCGACGTCTGCGAGGCCCTGATGGCCCGCGGCGTGCTGGCCAAGGACACCCACGGCTCCACGATCCGCCTGGCCCCGCCGCTCGTGGTCGAGGCCGCCGACCTCACGTGGGGCCTCGACCAGCTCGCCGAGGTCGTCCGCGGCGACTGAGCACCCGGGCCCCGTTGGCACCCGGGGCACGGCGTCGTACCATCGGCGGTGGGAGCGCTCCTACAGGCTCACAGTCGGCTGACAGCCTCGACCTGAGGCCGTGCCAGCCGGTGGGCGGAACGTGGCGGGCATGTCGAGCCGTCCCTCCTCCGTCCTGCACGAGCACTCCCGCCCGGTCCCGCCGCAGCCCGGCGGACCGCACCCAGACGCGGGCGCCACCGCTCCCGGGGTCCTGAGACTCCCCCGGGAGCGCGTGGCGCTCGCCCTGCTCCTCGGCGCCACCGCCGTCCTGTACCTCTGGGACCTCGGCGCGTCGGGCTGGGGCAACTCCTTCTACGCCGCCGCCGTGCAGGCCGGCTCGCAGTCGTGGTCGGCCTTCTTCTTCGGCGCCTCCGACGCCGCCGGCTCCGTCACCGTCGACAAGACACCGCTGTCGCTGTGGCCGATGGCGCTCTCGGTGCGCGTCTTCGGGCTGTCGTCGTGGGCGGTGCTGGTGCCGCAGGCGCTGATGGGCGTGGCGTCGGTGGCGCTGCTGCACACGCTGGTCCGGCGCGTCACCGGCTCGGCCGGGGCCGGTCTGCTGGCCGGCGCGGTGCTGGCGCTGACGCCGGTGGCGGTGCTGATGTTCCGCTTCGACAACCCCGACGCCGCGCTGGTCCTGCTGCTGGTCGGGGCGGCGTACGGCGTGCAGCGGGCGGTCGAGGCCACCGTGGGCCCGGCCGGTGCGGTGGTCGGCCACCCGGTGCGGTGGCTCGCGCTGGCCGGCGCGCTCGTGGGGCTGGCGTTCCTGGCCAAGATGCTGCAGGCCTTCCTGGTGCTGCCGGCGTTCGCGCTGGCCTACGCCCTCCTGGCCGCCGTGCCGCTGCGGCGCCGCCTGGCGCACCTGCTGGTCGCGTTCGCGTCGATGGTGGTGGCCGGCGGCTGGTGGGTCGCGGTGGTCGAGCTCGTGCCGGCGTCGTCGCGGCCCTACGTCGGCGGCTCGCAGGAGAACTCCGTGCTCGAGCTCGCGCTGGGCTACAACGGCCTGGGCCGGCTGACCGGCGACGAGACCGGCTCGGTGGGCGGCGCCAGCGGCTGGGGCAGCACCGGGGTGCTGCGGCTGCTCGACAGCGAGAACGGCGGGCAGGCGGGGTGGCTGCTGCCGGCCGCGCTGGTGCTCGGCGTGGCCGCGCTGGTGCTCGCCGGCCGCGGGCGCCTGACCGGTGCGACACCCGCCCGCAGCGCCCGGGTGCTGCGCGCCACGCTCGTGGTGTGGCTGGGGTGGCTGGTGGTCACCGCCGCCACCTTCTCGTTCATGAGCGGGATCTTCCACGCCTACTACTCCGTCGCACTGGCGCCGGCCCTGGCCGCGCTCGTCGGCACCGGGGCGTGGGCGGTGTGGCAGCACCGCGACTCGCTGGTGGCCTCCGCGGTGCTCGCCACGACCACCGCGCTCACCACCGCGCTCGCCGTCGTCCTGCTGCGCCGCACCGACGACTGGCACCCGTGGCTGCCCTGGGCCGTCGGGGTCGTCGGGGTCGTCGCGACGGTGCTGCTGGCCGGGGTGCGCCACCTCCCGCGGCGGGCCGCCGCGGCCGTGGCCGCCGCGGCGCTGGTCGCCACGCTCGCCGGGCCCACGGCGTGGTCGCTGGCCACCGCCGGCACGCCCCACACCGGCTCCGTCCCGACCGCCGGGCCCACGTCGGAGGGCGCGGGCGGCTTCCCCGGTGGCGGTACGCCGCCGGCCGGCGGCATGCCGGGGGGCGGCTTCCCCGGCACCACGGGGACCACGCCCGGCGCGGCGAGCCCCGGCGGGCTGCTCGAGGGCAGCACGTCCAGCGCCGCCGTCGACGCGCTGCTGGTCGCCGACGCCGACTCCTTCACCTGGGTGGCGGCCGCGGTGGGGTCCAACACCGCCGCGGGCTACCAGCTCTCCACCGAGCAGCCGGTCATGGCGATCGGGGGGTTCAACGGCACCGACCCGAGCCCCACGCTGGCGCAGTTCCAGACCTACGTCGCCGACGGCGAGGTGCACTGGTTCATCAGCGGCGGCTCCATGATGGGCGGCGACTCCGGCACCTCGGCGCAGATCAGCGCGTGGGTCGAGGAGACCTTCACCGCCCAGGTGGTCGACGGCGTCACCCTGTACGACCTGTCCACCGGCGTGGAGTAGCGGGACGCCGGCCGGGGAGGTCAGCCGGGGAGGGTGGTCACCAGGGCGGGCAGCGACATGGTCAGCATCGTCAGCAGCTGCTCGCGGGTGACCTCGCCGGGGTCGTCGATCCAGGCCAGCACGAGGTCCTCGTTCATCGCCGCCCAGCCGTGCACCAGCAGCCGGCTGGCGGGGGTGTCGGGCAGCAGCCGGCCCTCGGCGTCCTCGCGGAAGAGCCGGTCGGTGAGCGCGGAGCGCGCCTCCTCGTAGACCGCGCGCAGGGTGTCGTTGCCGCGCGCGGCGCCCCTGACCAGCGACAGGTAGCCCTCGTGGTTGGCCTCCACGTAGTCGAGGTAGGCCGTGATCGACAGCAGCAGCCGCTCGATCGGGTCGCCCTGCTGCGGCGGCGCGGTCTGCTCCACGAGGTCGTCGGCCGCCCGGCGCACGACGGCCTCGTGGAAGGCGTGCTTGCTCCCGAAGTAGTGGTACAGCAGCCCCCGCGAGATGCCGGCCTCCTCGGCGAGCAGGTCGATGCTCAGCTCGTCGACCGAGCGCGTGGCCAGCAGCCGCACGCCGAGGTCGAGCAGCTGCGAACGACGCTCGTCGGGGCTGAGACGGGTGCGGGGGCTGGTGCTGCTGCTCACGTGGCCACTCTATTGACGCTTGTTCAATAGCGCCAGTACGGTCCTCGCCATGACCTCCTCCCCCTCCGACCGCAGCGACGCCCCCCGTCGGGTCGACCACCTCGTCGTCGGCGCCGGCTTCGCAGGGCTGTGCGCGGCCATCAAGCTCGACGAGGACGGCGAGCGCGACTTCGTCGTGGTCGAGAAGGGCTCCGACGTCGGCGGCACCTGGCGCGACAACACCTACCCGGGCGCGGCGTGCGACGTCCCGAGCCAGCTGTACTCCTACTCCTTCGCGCCCAACCCCGACTGGTCGATGTCGTTCTCGCCGCAGCCGGAGATCCAGGCCTACATCCGGCGGGTGGCGCGCGAGTCGGGCGTGCTCGACCGCTTCGTGTTCGACACCACCGTCGACGACGCCTCCTGGGACGACGCCGAGCAGGCCTGGCTCGTGCGCACCAGCGATGGCGACTACCTCGCGACCACGCTCGTCGTCGGCGCCGGCGGCCTCTCCGAGCCCCGCCTGCCCGACATCGAGGGCATCGAGGGCTTCGGCGGCGAGCTGTTCCACTCCGCGCGCTGGGACCACCGCACCGACCTCACCGGCAAGCGGGTGGCGGTCATCGGCACCGGCGCCTCGGCCATCCAGATCGTCCCGGAGGTGGCCGAGCAGGCCGCCCACCTCGACGTCTACCAGCGCACCGCGCCCTGGGTGATGCCGCGCCACGACCGGCGCTACGGCCGTCTCGAGAAGACCGCGCTGCGGCGCGTGCCGGGCCTGCAGAAGGCCTACCGCACGGCGATCTACTGGGGCCGCGAGTCGTACGTGCCGCCGTTCACGCTGGCGCCCGCCGTGCTGGCGCCGGCGCGCAAGATGGCCGAGGCCAACATCGCCAAGGCCATCGACGACCCGGCGCTGCGCGCTGCGGTGACCCCCGACTTCCAGATCGGCTGCAAGCGCATCCTGATCTCCAACCGCTACTACCCCGCGCTGGCGCGACCCGACACCGAGGTCGTCACCGACCGCATCGCCCGGGTCACCGAGCGCGGCATCGTCACCGCCGACGGCACCGAGCGCGAGATCGACGTGCTGATCGTGGCCACCGGCTTCTACACCACCGAGCTGCCGATCACCGAGCACCTCACGGGCCGCACCGGTCGCACGCTGGCCGCGCGCTGGCGCGAGAGCGGGATGGCGGCGTACAAGGGCACGACCGTGCCGGAGTTCCCCAACCTCTTCATGATGGTGGGGCCCAACACCGGCCTCGGGCACTCCAGCATGGTGTTCATGATCGAGTCGCAGGTGGCCTACGTGCGCGACGCGATCCGCACCATGCGCCGCCACCGCTACGCCGCCGTCGAGCCGACCGAGCGCGCCACCCGCGAGTGGAACGACAGCCTCCACCGGCGCATGGAGCGCACGGTGTGGAGCACCGGGGGGTGCTCGAGCTGGTACCTCGACGAGCACGGGCGCAACACCACGCTGTGGCCGCGCTCCACGTTCGGCTTCCGGCGCCTGCTCGCCCGCTTCGACCCCGCCGCCTACGCCGTCACCGGCCCGACCGACCCGGCCGGGCCCGACGTGCCGCAGACCCCGCACACCCCCACACGTGAGGACGTGAACGCATGAAGACGCTCGCCGACAAGGTCGTCGTGATCACCGGTGCCGGCTCCGGCATCGGCCGGGCCCTGGCCCTGGACCTCGCCGGGAAGGGCTCGCTGCTCGCCCTCTCCGACGTCGACGGGGCCGGTCTCGCCGAGACCGTGCGCCTCGTCCAGGGCGCCGGGGCCCGCGAGGTGCGCTCCGACCGCCTCGACGTCGCCGACCGCGCCGCCGTGGAGGCCTACGCCGCTAGCGTCGCCGACCACTTCGGCCGGGTCAACGTGGTCGTCAACAACGCCGGCGTCGCGCTGGCCGGTGACTTCCTCGACCTCGAGCACGACGACATGGAGTGGATCATCGGGATCAACTTCTGGGGCGTCGTGCACGGCACGAAGGCGTTCCTGCCCCACCTCATCGCCTCCGGCGACGGCCACGTCGTCAACCTGTCGTCGCTCTTCGGCCTGATCTCCATGCCGGGGCAGAGCATGTACAACGCCTCGAAGTACGCCGTGCGCGGGATGACCGAGGCGCTGCGCGAGGAGATGCTGATCGCGGGCCACCCCGTCGGCGTCACCGCCGTGCACCCCGGCGGCATCAAGACCGCGATCGCCCGCAACTCCCGGGTCTCCGCCCAGGAGGACCAGGCCGCCACCGCCAAGTTCTTCGACGAGAAGCTGGCGAAGATGACCCCCGAGCGGGCCGCCGAGATCATTGTGCGCGGCATCCTGCGCAACCAGGCGCGGGTGCTCGTCGGGCTCGACGCCCACGCGCTGCACACCTTCGGCAAGCTCGCCGGCTCGCGCTACCAGGACGTCATCGCGCGGGTCTCGAAGAAGGTCCTGCCCGCCAAGACCCAGGTCGTCTGAGCTTCTCCTCGACCTCCAGCCCGGGCGGCACACCGGGCCGGGGGGCGTGCGGCAGTGACTGGCAGGCGGAAACTGCCACTGGGTGGCTGACATTTCGGCCACCCAGTGCCGGTTTCCCCGGCCGGCCGGGGAAACCGCCCGACCCCGCCCGGCCCCCGGGTGGGGCACGATGGGCCGTATGAGGCCGAGTCCGGGAGCGCCCGTCCGCATCGAGATGACCAAGTGGAGCGACCGGCCCCACTGGCAGCTGGCCGGCACCTACCTGGGCAGCGACGCGCACGGTGACTGGGTCGGCGTGCCGCGCGGCACCCACCACGCCCGCCCGGGCCTGGAGTTCCGCTCCGACGTCGACTCGGTGACGCTGCTGCCCGCCGACCCGGACGCCGGCTGGGCGGCCACGTTCCACGCCCCCGGCATCTGGTGCGACGTCTATGTCGACGTGACGACCCCGCCGCGGTGGGTGGCCGGGCCCGCCGGACCGGTCGTCGCCGCGGTCGACCTCGACCTCGACGTGGTGCGCCGCGCCGACGGCGAGGTGTACGTCGACGACGAGGACGAGTTCGCCGAGCACCGGGTCACCCTCGACTACCCCGCCGAGGTGGTCGCGCACGCGGAGCGGTCGTGCGCCGCGGTGCACGCCGCGGTGCGGGCCGGCGCGCCGCCGTACGACGGGGCCGCGCAGCGCTGGCTCGACCTGGTCGGGCAGCCCGGCTGACCCACGGGGAGGGCCGGGGCGGATCGCGCGTGTGGTTCGCTGGTGGCGTGCGCATCGACTTCCACGGCTCGCCGACCCCGACGCTCGGGGTGGAGTGGGAGCTCGCGCTGGTCGGACGCACCGACCGCGACCTCGCCAACTGCGCCGCGGACCTCTTCGCGCTGGCCTCGCCGGGCCTGCCCCACCCCGACCGCCTCCACGAGGAGCTGTTGCGCAACACCGTGGAGGCCGTGACCGGGATCTGCGGCACCGTCGGCGAGGCGCTCGCCGACCTGCGCCGCACCCTGGAGGCGGTGGTGCCGGCGGCCGACGAGCTCGACGTCGACCTCTACGGCGGCGGCACCCACCCGTTCGCGTCGTGGACCAACCAGCAGCTCAGCGAGGGCCACCGCTACGAGGAGCTGATCAACCGCACCCAGTGGTGGGGCCGGCAGATGCTCATCTGGGGGGTGCACGTGCACGTCGGGCTTCCCGAGCGCTCCCGGGTGATGCCGGTGCTGTCGTCGCTGCTCAACCACTACCCCCACCTGCAGGCGCTCTCGGCGTCGTCACCGATCTGGGCCGGGGTCGACACCGGCTACGCCTCCAACCGCGCGCTGATGTTCCAGCAGCTGCCGACGGCGGGCCTGCCGTTCCAGTTCGACACCTGGGAGGGCTTCGAGCGCTTCGCCCAGGACCAGCTCACGACCGGGGTGATCGACGACCTCTCCGAGATCCGGTGGGACGTGCGTCCCGCGGCCCACCTCGGCACGCTGGAGAGCAGGGTGTGCGACGGCGTCTCCACGTTCACCGACCTCGGGGCGCTGGTGGCGCTCACCCACTGCCTGGTCGTGGACCTCGACACCCGGCTGGCCGCGGGCGAGACGCTGCCGACGATGGCGCCGTGGCACGTGCAGGAGAACAAGTGGCGCGCCGCGCGCTACGGCCTCGACGCCATCGTCATCCTCGACGAGCACTGCACCGAGCGGCCGGTCACCGACGACCTCGCCGACCTCGTGGAGCGGCTGGCGCCGGTGGCGGAGCGGCTCGGCTGCTCCGCCGAGCTGGCCCAGGTGACCGACGTGGTGGCGCACGGCGCGTCGTACCAGCGCCAGCGGGCGGTCGCGGCCGCCACCGACGGCGACCTGGTGGCCGTGGTCGACTCGGTGGTGCGCGAGCTGCGCGACGACCTCGGCTGAGCCGCGCCCCCCGTCACCACGCCCCACGCCCCACGCCGCCCACGACGGACCGGCACCCGTGCCGGCGAGCGGTCAGTAGCCGCCCTCGGGCGGCACCATCTCGAGGCGCACGCCCAGCAGCCGCACGGGCCGACCGGCCTCCACGCGGTCGAGCAGCGCGACCGCCGCGTCGGCCAGCACGCCCTCGTCGCGGGTGGGCGCGGGCAGGGTGCGGCTGCGGGTCACCGTCTGGAACGGGCGCAGGCGCACCTTCAGCACGACGCGGACGGCGTCTCGGCCCTCCGCCTCGATGTCGGCGAGCACCCGCGCGGTGAGCGCCCGCACCTCGCGGGCCACCTCGGCGGGGTCGACGAGGTCGACCTGGAACGTCGTCTCGCGCCCGTGCGCCCGCGGCACCCACGGCGTCGGGTCGACCGCGGAGGTGTCGGTGCCGCGGCCCAGCCGGCCGTACCACGGTCCGGTCGTCGGCCCGAGCACCGCAGCGAGCGCCGCGTCGTCGGCGGCGCCCAGCTCGGCGATCGTGTGGACGTCGAGCGCGGCGAGCTTCTGCGCGGTGCGGCTGCCCACGCCCCACAGCTCGCGGGTGGGCCGCGGGCCCATCACCGACGACCACTGCGCAGCGGTGAGCACCCCGACGCCGCGGGGCTTGCCGAACCCGGTCGCGGTCTTGGCCTGCAGCTTGTTCTCGCCCACCCCCACCGAGCAGTGCAGCCCGGTGGCCGCCAGCACCGCCGCGCGCACCTCCTCGGCGTACGCCGTGGCGCCCGCCTCGTCGTCGGGGGCCGGCGGCGCGTCGGCGGCGGGGTCGGCGGCGAGGAAGGCCTCGTCCCAGCCCAGCACCTCCACCAGCACCGGCAGCCCTCCCCACCGCAGCCCGCGCAGCACGTCCATGACGCGGGCGCTGACCTCGTCGTAGGCCGGCTTGTCGACCGGCAGCCACACCGCGTCGTCGGGGAGGCGGCGCGCCGCCACCCGCAGCGGCATCCCGGAGCCGACGCCGTGGGCGCGCGCCTCGTAGGAGGCGGTGGCGACGACGCCCCGCTCCGTGGGGTCGCCGCGACCTCCCACCACCAGCGGACGCCCGGCCAGCTCGGGCCGGCGCAGCCGCTCGACCGCGGCGATGAACTCGTCGAGGTCGACGTGCAGGACCCACCCGCCCGGACCGGCCGGACGGCGGATCGCGGCGGTCGGCCTCATCGCGGCGGCGGGGGCAGCGCGTCGGTGGACTCCAGCTGGCCGAGGCCGGTGAGCATCAGCAGGTCGACCACCACCGAGCGCAGCTGGGCCAGCACCACCTCGGCGGTCATCTCCTCGGCGCGCTCCACCGACCCGGTCGTCCAGCCGACGGCGAGCAGGGCGGGCTGGGCCGCCACGGGGGTGCGGTCGGCCACCAGCTCGCCGACCACCAGGTCGACGGCGTCGGCCAGCTCGCGCGCCACGGTGGCGTAGGACGGGGGCACCGGCCGGTGGTGGTAGGCCGCCACGGTCGCCTGGCGCACCAGGACGCGCGTGCTGCGCATGGCCCGGTCCATCGGGCCGACCAGCTCGGCCATCCGCCGGATGCCCGGGCGGTGGCGCACCCGGAACGGCGAGGAGGTCACCACCGCCATGCCCTCGTCGGCGGCGGCCTGCAGCTGCCGGAGCAGGCCGTCGGTGCTGCGGGCCTCGTCGAGCAGCGCGAAGGCCCGGTCGACGTCGCCGTCGTCCATCGTGTCGGCAGCACCGCGCAGCAGCGCCGCCACCTTGCGCAGCACCACTGCGGCCTGCTCGCGCGGGCGCCGCAGCGGGGCGGCGGGCACCACCGTGGCGGCCACCAGGGCCACCGCTCCCCCGATCAGCGCGTCGGTCCAGCGCGTCAGCGACGCACCCGCGCCGGGCAGCAGCGCCACCACGAAGATGGACTGGATCGCTGCCTGGTTCACGAAGAGCGTGCCGGCGTCGAGCAGCACGGCGGCGGTCATCGCGAGCGCCACGATCAGGCCCAGCTGCCAGGCGCCGCCGCCGAGCCACACGATCAGCAGGTCGGCGAGCAGCACCCCGATGGCGACCCCGGCGGTCACCTCCGCCACCCGACGCAGCCGCTGGCCGTAGGACGTGCCGAGGCTGACCACGGCGGCGATGGGCGCGAACACGGGGTTGCTGTGGCCCAGGAGGTCGCTGGCGATCAGCCAGGCCACCCCGGCCGCGACGGCGCACTGCAGGATCTGCCAGCGCTTCGAGCGCCACCGCGCCACCCGTGCCCGGGCCGAGGTGCGACTGCGTCGCCACACCGCGTCCAGCGCGACAGCCTCCATGGCACCTGATGGTGCCAGAACCCGAGGGGTCGCGCCCGCCCACGGCGCCGCCGTGGGCGGGCGCGGTCCTCACCCCTGGTGGTCCCCGTGGTGGGCCCCTTGGTGGGCCCAGTCGAGCGCCTGCTGCAGGTCGCCGAGGTCGCGGTACCAGACCCGCACCTCCGTGCGGCAGCGCACCCGGGCGACCCGGGTGTCGTGCTCACCGCACTCCGCGGCCGCCTCGGAGTCGGTGGGCGGGAAGATCGCGCTGCCGTCGTGGAAGTGCACCTCGAAGCCGTTCGCGGCGTCACCGGTGACCTCCACGATCGTGTCGGGCGCCGGCGCGCTCGGCGCAGGGCTGCTGGTGGCCGGGGCGGCCAGCACGGCGCCGAGCCCGAGCACGCCGACCAGCGCGAGGCCCGCAGCCGGGCGCACCCGCCGGCGCCCGGTCGCCGGGCCGGTGGTCGTCACCGCCCGCCTCACGCCGCGCTCGCGTGGGCCCACTTGAGGGCCTGCTTGGTGTCGCCGAGGTCGCGGTACCAGGTGCGGACCTCGGTGCGGCAGCGCGCCTGGCCGATGCGGGCGGGGAAGTCGCCGCACGCGTCGAGGGCGTCGCGCAGGGCCGGCGGGAACTCGGCGCTGCCGTCGTGGTGCTTGATGCCGAAGCCGTTGCGGGCGTCACCGGTGACCTTCACGATCGTGTCGGGCGCGGGGCTGGCGGCTCGGGCGCCGGGGGTGGGCCCGTCGGCCTGGGCGCCGGCCACGCCGACGAGCGAGCCGGCCGCAGCGGCCGCGGCGAGCCCGGCCGTGGCGACGGCGAGGCGCAGGGACGTGGAGCGGACGGTCGCGGCGCGGCCGCGGGCGCTGCCTGTCGTGGGGCCGGTGGTCGTGGGGTTGGTCGGCGTCATGGGGTCTCCCGAGCTGTCGTGCACCGGTGGGTCCCGGTGTCGACGACGACGCTAGGCAGCGGCGACCCGGCGCGGGGCCGCCGCGATCCCGCCTGGGGACAGCCCGCGCCGACGCCCACCTGTGGACGACTGGTGGCTGCCGCAGCGCCGGGGCGACCCTCTCGGCGACGCCGGCCGGCGCGGCCGGGCACACCACCCGGTCACCAGCCGGACACCCCCGGACACCCCGTGACGTCACCGCCGGTTCACCGTTCTCCTTGTGGCGGCGGTCACGGCGAGTCATCCTGTCCCGACGCCGCCTCCTGCAGCGTCCGACAGCGAAAGGCCCCACGTGGTCACTCCGATCGACCCCACGTCCACGGCGTTCCTCCTCGCGGAGAACCGGCACATGCCGATGAACGTGGGCGGCCTGCAGCTGTTCGAGCCGGCCGACGACGGCCCCCACCACGTGCGGGAGATCGTCGA
This sequence comes from Nocardioides sp. FY1077, assembly GCF_058681775.1. Classification (NCBI taxonomy): domain Bacteria; kingdom Bacillati; phylum Actinomycetota; class Actinomycetes; order Propionibacteriales; family Nocardioidaceae; genus Nocardioides; species Nocardioides sp. FY1077. The sequence continues at coordinate 1,088,895 of NZ_JBZWDB010000003.1, forward strand.
GCAGCTGCGCGCGGTCGACGAGCTGTCGCCGCTGTTCCTCAAGCGTCCGCACCGCTCGCTGGCCACCGCCGGCCAGCTGGTCTGGACCCCCGACGACGACTTCGACATCGAGCACCACGTGCGGCACAGCGCGCTCCCGGAGCCGGGGCGCTACCGCGAGCTGTTCGACCTGTGCGGACGGCTGCACTCGACGCGGCTGGCCCGCGAGCGCCCGCTGTGGGAGTCGCACGTCATCGAGGGCCTGGCCGACGGCAAGGTCGCGATGTACACCAAGACCCACCACGCGCTGGTGGACGGCGTCGCGGCGATGCGGCTGCTGCGCAGCGCCCTCGGCACCGACCCCGACGAGCGCGACATGCCCGCCATGTGGGCCGACCGGCCCGCTCCCCGCAGCACCGCGCTGGCGACCACCGGGGCCGACCGCGACCTCACCGAGCTGCCGGCGCGACTGGTGCGCACCGCCCTCGGCGTGGCGGCCGAGGCCGCCGGGATGCCGTCGGCGCTGGTGCGGACGCTGGCCCGCGGGGTGCGCAACGAGACCACCACCGTCTCGCTGCACACGCCCCGCACCATGTTCAACCGCTCGATCACCGGGTCGCGGCGCTTCGCGGCGCAGGACTGGCCGCTGGAGCGGCTGCACGCCATCGGCCGGGCCACCGGCACCACCCTCAACGACGTCGTGCTGGCGATGTGCAGCGGCGCGATGCGCTCCTACCTGCGCGAGCTCGACGCGCTGCCCGAGCAGCCGATGGTGGCGATGGTGCCGGTCGGCCTGAACGCCCGGGAGTCCCACGTCCCCTCGGCCGCCGGCGGCAACGCGATCGCGGCGGTGCTGGTGCAGCTGGCCACCCACCTCGACGACGCCGGCGAGCGGCTGCTGAGCATCCACAGCTCGATGGAGGACGGCAAGCAGGCGCTGTCGTCGATGACCCCGGCGCAGGTGATGGCGATGACCGCGCTGGGCCAGGCGCCGGCGATCATCCCGCCGCTGCTGCGGCTCCAGGGGATCGTGCGGGCGCCGTACAACCTCATCATCAGCAACGTGCCGGGCCCCACCGAGCAGCACTACTGGAACGGCAACCGGATGACCGGCATCTACCCGCTGTCGATCCCGATCAACGGCATGGCGCTGAACATCACCTGCACCTCCTACGCCGGTCAGATGGCGTTCGGCCTGACCGGCTGCCGCCGCACCGTGCCCCACCTGCAGCGGCTGCTGACGTTCCTCGAGGACGAGGTCGCGGCGTTGGAGAAGGCCGCCGGCGTCGAGTAGCGCTCAGTCCCCGTCGGCGGCCCGCCCGGCGACCCTCAGGTCGGCGACCACCCGCTCCTCGAGGCCACCGCCCAGGCGGACGTCGACGGCGCGCAGCCGGGCGCGGGTGACGTCGGCCATGGTCGCGAGCCCGGCGGCGTGGGCGCGCGAGCCGGGCCGCACCGGCGCGGCGACGTCGACGCTGAGGCAGGTGCGGGTGCCGCCGTCCTCGAGGTTGGCCAGGGCCACCGCGTGGCCGGTGGTGCCGCTGCCGGCGAACGGGTCGAGCACCCGCGCGTCGGGAGGCATCGTGGCCAGCAGCCGGCGCAGCAGGCCGGTCGGCTTCGGCGACTCGAAGGTGTGGCCGACGAGGTCCTTCAGCTCGGCGACCGCGGTGTCGGTCGAGCCCACCTCCTCGGCGAGCCAGATCGTGGTCAGCTTCTTGCGGCGACCGGCGTGCAGCCAGTCGCGCTGGTAGACGTCGACCCGGTCGCCGAGCACCCCCTTGACGGTGCGGCACACCAGGTCGCCGGGGCGCTGGTCGACCAGCGGCGCGCTCCAGCGCCACACCGCAGGGCGGCCGTCGCCGAAGACCGGCGTCACCTCGACCGCGCCGGCGAACGGCGTCGTGGCGACCCGTCCGCCCACGGGGTCGCCCCACAGCGGGTAGTGCAGCGTGCGCGACGTCGCGGGGGTGAACTTCTTGTTGGTGTTGCGCAGCGGCAGGTGGCGGAAGCGCCGGCCGCTCGCGGGGTCGGTCAGCGGGAAGTCGCGCGGGTCGACGTGGTCGGCGCTGCTGGCGTCGAGCCCGCAGCGGCGCGCGTCGCGGGCGTAGAGCAGCAGGTACTCGTGGCTGGTGGCGAACCCGCGGCCGAGCTGGCGACCCTTCGGGTTGAGGTTGACCACCACCTGCGCCAGGAAGCACCCCTCGCCGAACACCTCGTCGAGCAGCAGCCGCAGGTGGGCCACCTCGTGGTCGTCGATGCTCACCGCGACCGCCCCGGTCGGTGCCAGCAGCTCGCGCAGCGCGACCAGGCGCGGGCGCAGGTAGGCCGTCCAGGCGTCGTGGCGGCTCGGCCCCGCGCCGCGGCGGTCGAGGTAGGAGAAGTCGTTGCCGGTGTTGTACGGCGGGTCGACGTAGGCCAGGTCGACGACGTCACCGCGGCCCGCGAAGCGCTCGAGCACCTCGAGGTTGTCACCCTCCACGAAGGTGTTCCAGGCCGGCACGGCCCGACCCTAGGCCACCCCGCGTCGTGGGTGGGGTGGCCTGGGCACAATGGCGCGGTGAGCTTCTCGCAGCGTCGTGCGCAGCGCCGGTGGGCACGGGAGATGGAGCGGCGGCTGCGCGAGCTCGACCGTCTCGACCAGGCCCACGGCCTGGGCGCCGGCCCCACCCACCGGCCGGTGCGCGAGCCGCGCCGCCCCCGGCGCTCGGCCGCCCGGCGCACAACGGGCCGCGGCGGGCGGCGGGAGCACGGTCCGGTGCTGCCGGGGCTGATGATCGCGGTGATCGTCACGACGCTGGTGCTGCTGCGCGACCCCGGGGCGTTCGGCGACCGGGTGCGCGACCTGCTGGGGCGCAACGACCGCCTCGCCGGGCTGGTGGACGTGGAGGACGGCGACGGCTCCTACGCCTTCTCCCTCACCCAGCGCGGCACCCGCCAACCGGTGAGCTGGAGCCCCTGCGACCCGATCACCTACGTCGTCAACCCCGATGGCGCGCCGGAGGGCTGGCAGGACCTGGTGGAGGAGTCGGTCGACGACATCTCCGAGGCCACCGGCTTCCGGTTCACCTACGACGGCGAGACCGACGACCGCGACTTCGAGCGTCGCCGGAGCCTGCTCGGGCGACCGGCCCCGGTGCTGGTGGGCTGGTCGGACGAGAGCGAGCTGCCGCGGCTGGCCGGCGACGTCGCCGGCCTCGGCGGCAGCGCGGCCAGCACCGGGCTGGGCCGCCAGCACTACGTCACCGGCATGATCGCCCTCGACACCGACGTCTTCGACCGCCTCGCCCTGCAGCCCGGCGGCGGCCTGCAGATGCGCGCGATCATCACCCACGAGCTCGGGCACGTGGTGGGGCTCGACCACGTCGACGACGAGCAGGAGCTGATGAACGCCGACAACGTCGGGCGCACCGACCTCGGCGTCGGCGACCGCGAGGGGCTGGCCCGGCTCGGCGGGGTGCCCTGCTGAGCGTGACCATCGTCACGCCCCGTAGTTGAGAGGGGGTCGACCTCACCCCGGGAGCCCTCATGACCAGCCGTCCCCGCCGTCCTGCGGCCACCGCGCTGGCCGCCGCCGTCGCTGCCGGCCTGGCCGGCACGCTGCTCACCGCGCCCCTCGGCGCCGCCACCGGTCCGGCCACCGGTCCGGCCACCGGTCCGGCCACCGGTCCGGCCACCGGTCCGGCCGCCGACCGGGCCCCGCGGGCCGGCGCGGTGACCGTGACCGACGGCTGCCTCGAAAGCGTCCCGGAGCCGGGCGGCACCGAGCCGGTCGCGATCTGCTGGACGTCGTTCCGCCCGGCCGGCGCCTCGCGCCGCACGCCGGTGCCGATGGTGGTGCACAGCCACGGCTGGGGTGGCAGCCGCACCACCGACGCCGCGGCCTTCGCCGACCTCACCGACGCCGGCTACGGCGTGGTCTCCTTCGACCAGCGCGGCTGGGGCGAGTCAGGCGGGCAGGCCCACGTGGAGGACCCCGCGCTGGAGGGCGTCGACGTGCGCCGCCTGGTGGCGATGGTGAGCCGGCTGGCCTGGGTGGAGCAGGACGGCCCGGGCGACCCGCGGCTCGGCGCGATCGGCGGGTCGTACGGCGGTGGCTACCAGCTCGTCGGCGCGTTCGAGGAGCTGCGCACCCGCGGGGAGCCGGTCTTCGACGCGCTCGCCCCCGAGATCACCTGGCACGACCTCAGCCAGAGCCTGGCGCCCGAGGGCGTCGTCCGCACCACGTGGGCCGCCGCCCTCGCCGCCGCGGCGGTGCCGAGCGACGCGCTGCCGCCGGCGGTCTACAAGGCCCTGGTGGAGGGTGCGGCCACCGGCAGGTGGCCCGACGGCTCGTTGCCGGGCGGGGAGGACCTCGCCGCCGACTTCGCCGACAACGGCCCGCTCCACCACGTGCGACAGGGCCGCCGCCTCGACGTCCCGGTGCTGCTCGGCCAGGGCACGACCGACTCGCTGTTCCCGCTCGAGCAGGCCCTGCGCACGTTCCGCCGCGCGCTCACCCCGCAGGCGCGCGAGCGCAGCATGGTGGTCGGCTACAACGGCGGGCACGTGCTGCCGGCCCTGCTGCCCCGGGGCATCGAGGTGACGTCCGACCCGTGCAGCCGCGAGCTCGCCGGCGGCGACTTCGGGGACCTGACGATCCGGTTCTTCGACCACGCCCTGCAGGGCCGACGGCGCACCCTCGACGGCTACGGCCGCTACCACCTCGCCACCCCGGGCGGCGCCTGCCTCACCACGGGCTCGGTGGCGGCCACCACGACCCGCGCGATCGGCACGGTCGTCACCCCCGAGGCGGTCGGCGCGCCGGTGGCCACCGAGGTCGCCCGCGGCCCGCTGACGCTCGCCGGGACGCCGTACCTCACCGCCGACGTCACCGCCCTGGGCGTGGAGAACCGGGCGTTCTACGGCCTGGCGGTCGGCACGTCGCCGGCCGACGCCCGCCTGGTGCAGAACAACGTGCTGCCGCTGCGCGAGCCTGCCCCGGTCACCTCGGTGGCGCGGCGCATCGCGCTGCCGTCGGTGGCGGTGCGGGTGCCGCGCGGCAAGCGGCTGTACCTGCTCGCGAGCCCGGTGAGCGACGTGTTCGCCGGCACGGGCAGCCGGACGCCGGGACTGGTGGTGCTGGAGGGAACTGTGGTGCATCTGCCGCAGAAGGGTCGCTGAGCGCCTAGCCTCTCTGCTGTGCCCGTCTCCCGCCCCCTGCTGGCCGCCGCCGCGCTGAGCGGGGCCCTCGCCCTCGGCGCCGCGACGCTGGCCACCGACCCGACCGGCGCGCCCTCCCCCGGCGCCTCCGCCGACCTCGCCGGGGCCGACGTGGTCCCGGTCGTGGACCCCGACGGCGCCCCGGCGACGCGACCCGGCACCGCGGCCGGTGGCGGCCGGTCGCGGCAGACCTCCGACGGCGTCGCGGGCCTGCTCGCGCCCCGGGCGCAGGCCGGCGCCGACCGGTTCGCGGTGCGCAGCACGGTCGCGGTGCGCCGGGTGGCGCCGGGGGTGCAGCTGCGGCAGTGGACCCAGAGCGACGCGCGCGGCGCGCAGCGCGCCCACCTGCTGGTGGTGGACGTCGACCGGCCCGGGCTGAGTCTCGACTACGCCGGACCCGGCCAGGTCGCCGACGTCGCCACGGTGCCGGCCCTGGCCGCGCGGCGCGACGCGGTGGCCGCGGTCAACGGCGACTTCTACGACATCGGCCGCACCGGTGCGCCCCTCGGCGTGGGCCGCGCCGCCGGCGGCGTCCTGCTGCACGCCCGGGCCGGCGGCTGGAACTCCGCCTTCTACCTCGACCGCCAGGGTCGCCCCCAGGTCGGCCCGGTCGAGCTGCGCGGCGGCGTGGTCGACCGCCCGGGCCTGCGCCTGACCAACCTGAACTCCCACTTCGTCGCCCCCGGCGGGATCGGCGCCTACACCTCGCGGTGGGGCGCCTCGCCGGGGTACGAGGTCACCCAGGGCCAGCGCGACGACGTGCGCGAGGTCGTCCTGCGCGGGGGCCGCGTGGTCGCCAACCGCGCCCGGCTGACCCCGGGCGACCGCGTGGACGGCACCCTGCTGGTCGGCCGCGGCGCGGGCGCCCGGGCCCTGCGGGCGCTGCGGGTGGGGTCGCGCGCGGCGGCGGAGTGGCGCCTGGCCGGCGGGCCCCGCATGGTGATGACCGGCAACAAGTTCCTCGTCGACGACGGCGTGGTCGAGGTCGTCGACGACCGCGAGATGCACCCCCGCACCGCTGTCGGCATCGACACCGACACCGGCGACGTGCTGCTGCTCGCCGTCGACGGCCGCTCGGAGGCCAGCCGCGGCGCGACCATGGTCGAGATGGCCGACCTGATGATGGAGCTGGGCGCCGACGAGGCGCTCAACCTCGACGGCGGCGGGTCGACCACGATGGTGGCCTCGTCCTCCGGCACGCGCCGGGTGGTCAACGACCCCTCCGACGGCGTGCTGCGGCAGGTGGCCAACGCGTTGGTCGTCACCTACGACGCCCCCGCCGGCTGAGCGGCGAGCCGGATGGGCGAGGAACGCGCGCGGCCGCGGCCGTCGTACACCCGCGAGCAGCTGCTGGGGTTCCGCGACGCCACGGTGGCCGACGTCGTCGGCGACGCCGACCACCCGGTGCGGCTGCTGTTCGTCGGCATCAACCCCGGGCTCTGGACCGCCGCGACGCAGACCCATTTCGCCCACCCCGGCAACCGGTTCTGGCCGGCCCTGCTGCGTGCCGGCGTGATCACCGAACCGGTCGACCCGGCGGCCGGCTTCGACGAGGACGACGTGGCGCGCGTGCGCGAGCGCGGCATCGGCCTGACCAACCTCGCGCCCCGCGCCACCGCCCGCGCCGACGAGCTCACCCGCGACGAGCTGCGCGAGGGCGGACGCCGGCTCGCCGAGCTGGTGGCGCGGGTGCGCCCGCGGGTCGTCGCGGTCGCCGGCGTCACCGCCTACCGCCTCGCCTTCGACCAGCCCCGCGCGACGCAGGGCCGTCAGCCCGAGCCGCTGGCCGGCGCCGAGCTGTGGGTCGTGCCGAACCCCAGCGGCCTGAACGCCCACGAGACCGCCGCCTCGCTGGCGCTGGCGTACGCCGAGCCCGCCCGCCGCGCCGGCCTGCTCCCCTGAGCGGTCCCCTGACCGGCCCCGGCCGCACGGTGGACGAGCGGCAGGGGCGGTCGACCGTCCTCGACGCCACCGGATCCCACGGCTCCCCGCGCACCGGTCAGGGGTCTCGACGACGCTCGTCGCTGGCGCTCCTCGCTGCTCGACCACCGGTGGTGGTCGAGGAGCGCCAGCGAGCGTCTCGAGACCACCCGGAGCGACACGGCGGTCGAGGAGCGAGCGCCAGCGAGCGTCTCGAGACCACCCGGCACGGGCGACCGGGGGCAGCGCGGTCAGGCGGGGAAGGTCTGGTCCTTGCCGACGACGGTGAGGCCCTCCTCGACGACGAAGCCGCGGGCGCGGTCGGCGTCGGCGTCGACACCGATCGCGGCGCCCGGGGGCACGACCACGTTCTTGTCGAGGATCGCGTTGCGCACGACCGCGCCGGCGCCCACGAGCACGCCGTTCATCAGCACCGAGCCGGTGACCTCGGCACCGCTGTCGACGCGGCAGGCCGGCGACAGCACCGAGCGCGTCACCGCGCCGCCGGTGACCACCGCGCCCGGCGACAGCACGGCCTCGTCGACGACCGCCTTGGTGCCGTCGCTGCCCTGCACGACCTTGGCCGGGGGCTGCGGGCCGTAGGCGGTGTAGATGGGCCAGTCGAAGTTGTAGAGGTTGAAGACCGGGAGCGGCGACACGACGTCCATGTGGGCGGCGTAGTAGGAGCCGAGCGTCCCGACGTCGCGCCAGTAGCCGCGGTCGCGGTCGGTGGCGCCGGGCACGACGTTGTCCTGGTAGTCGTAGACGCCGGCCTGCGAGCGGCGCACGAACGCCGGCACGATGTCGCCGCCCATGTCGTGCTTCGAGCCGTCGGTGGTGGCGTCGCGGGTGACGGCCTCGACGAGCGCGTCGGCGTCGAAGACGTAGTTGCCCATCGAGGCCAGCACCTCGTGCGGGCTCGAGGGGAGCCCGACGGGGTCGGTCGGCTTCTCGAGGAAGTCGCGGATGCGGCTGGGCTCGTCGGGCACCACGTCGATGACGCCGAACTGGTCGGCCAGGGCGATGGGCTGGCGGATCGCGGCGACGGTGCAGGCGGCGCCGCTGTCGACGTGCTGGGCCACCATCTGCGAGAAGTCCATGCGGTAGACGTGGTCGGCGCCGACCACCACGACGATGTCGGGCTTCTCGTCCTTGATCAGGTTCAGCGACTGGTAGATCGCGTCGCCCGAGCCGAGGTACCAGTGCTTGCCGACGCGCTGCTGGGCCGGCACCGGCGTGACGTAGTTGCCGAGCATCGTCGACATCCGCCAGGTCTGGGTGACGTGCCGGTCGAGGCTGTGGCTCTTGTACTGCGTGAGCACCACGACCTGCAGGTAGCCCGAGTTCACGACGTTCGACAGGGCGAAGTCGATGAGCCGGTAGATGCCCCCGAACGGCACCGCGGGCTTGGCGCGGTCGGCGGTGAGCGGCATCAGCCGCTTGCCCTCCCCGCCGGCGAGCACGATGGCCAGGACCTTCTTGCGGGAGGCGCTCATGGCTTCACCGTAGACCCTCGCCGGCGTGGCGACGGAGACGAACTGCGGCCCGGTACGCCGACGCCGCGGGTCGCCCCGGCGACGCGTCCGGCCCCACCGCCCGGGCGCCGCGTTCGCTAGCCTCGGGGTGTGCCGAGCGAGCGCAGCCCCGGGCCGACGACGTGACCGACCTGGGCCCCGTTCCGGAGCGGACCACCGTCGACGCCGAGCTGGTCCGCCGCCTCGTGGCCCGACGGCTCCCCCGGTGGGCCGACCTGCCCGTCCGGGCGGTGGACAGGGGCGGGTGGGACAACCACACCTTCCGGCTCGGAGCCGACAAGGTCGTGCGCCTGCCCAGCGCCGCGGCGTACGCCCTGGCCGTGGAGAAGGAGCACCGCTGGCTGCCGGTGCTGGCCCCGCAGCTGCCGGTGCCCGTGCCGGTGCCGCTGGCCAGGGTCGAGGCGGACGACGCGGACGGGCCGTACGGGGCCGACAGGGGCTACCCGCACCCGTGGTCGGTCTACCGCTGGATCGACGGCCGCCCGGCCTCCGCGGCCCGCATCGACGACCACCGTCGCTTCGCCGGCGACCTCGCGGAGTTCCTCGCGGCCCTGCAGGCCGTCGACCCCACCGACGGCCCGGGCCCGGGACTCCACAACTGGTTCCGCGGCGGCGGCCTGCGCACGTTCGACCCCTCCACCCGGCAGGCGTTCGACGCCCTCGCCGCCGCCGGCGGGGTCGTCGACGTCGAGCTCGCGCGGGCGGTGTGGGCGGCGGCCCTCGAGGTGCCCTGGGACGGGGTCGCCCGGTGGCTGCACGGCGACGTGGCCGCAGGCAACCTCCTCCTCGACCAGCAGGGCCGCCTGTGCGCCGTCATCGACTTCGGCACCTGCGGCGTGGGGGATCCCGCCTGCGACCTCGCCGTCGCCTGGACCCTGCTCGACGCCGAGGGCCGGCTCGCCCTGCGTGAGCACCTGGCGGTCGACGCCGACACCTGGGCGCGCGGGCGCGGCTGGGCGCTGTGGAAGGCGGTCGCCACCTGCTGGCACGCCCACGACGCACTGGACGACCCGGACGACCCGGACGCCGCCGACGACCTCACCGAGGCGAGGCGCGTGGTGCAGGTCGTGCTCGACGACGCCCGCGCCACCCCCTGGCGCGACAGGTCGCGCTGCGCGGACCGCCGGGGCCGGGGCCGGGGCACGGGCCCGGGTCAGCCGATGCTGACGTCGACCACGTCGGGGTAGAACGCGACGTGCCCGGCGATGGCCGCGACGTCGTCGAACGGCTGCTCGTAGGTCCACACCGCGTGGTCGCGGGTCACGCCGTCGACGACCAGGGAGTAGTAGGACGCGTCGCCCTTGAAGGGGCAGTGGGTGGTGCGGGTCGTGCGCTCCAGCACGCCGTCGGCGACGTCGGCCAGCGGCACGTACTGCACCACCGGCAAGGTGGCCTCGGCCAGGCTCAGCGCGGCGTCGGTCTCGGCCACCACGGTGTCGCCGAGCCGGACGACGACGCGACCGGGCGTGGGCGTGATCGTGATGCGGTGGCCGGCGTGCGGGGTGGAGTCGCTCATGCGTGCCACAACCGCGCCTGCGGCGGGCCGATTCCCGCGCGGACGAGTAGGTTCACCTGCGTGCGAGTCGACGTGGTCAGCAAGGAGTACCCGCCCGAGGTCTACGGCGGTGCGGGGGTGCACGTCGCCGAGCTGGTGCGCGCGCTGCGCGCACGCGGCGGCGACCCCGACACCCGGGTGCACGCCTTCGGCGCCCCGCGCGACGAGCCCGGCACGGCGTCGTACGCCGACCTGGCCGGCCTCGAGGCGGCCAACCCCGCGCTGCGGACCCTCGGCGTCGACCTCGCCGTCGCCCAGGGCTGCGCCGGCACCGACCTGGTGCACTCCCACACCTGGTACGCCAACATGGCCGGCCACCTCGCGGGGCTGCTGCACGACGTGCCGCACGTCGTCTCGGCGCACTCCCTCGAGCCGCTGCGGCCGTGGAAGGCCGAGCAGCTCGGCGGTGGCTACGCGCTGTCGTCGTGGGTGGAGCGCACGTCGTACGAGGCGGCCGCCGCGGTGATCGCGGTGTCGGCGGCGATGCGCGACGACGTGCTGCGCTGCTACCCCGCGGTCGACCCCGACCGGGTGCACACCGTGCACAACGGCATCGACACCACGCTGTGGTCACCGGTCGTCGCGCCCGACCGCGTGCGGGCCCTCGGCGTCGACCCCGACCGCCCGTCGGTGGTGTTCGTCGGGCGGATCACCCGGCAGAAGGGCCTCCCGCTCTTCCTGCGCGCGGTGGCGCAGCTGCCGCCGGAGGTGCAGGTGGTGCTGTGCGCCGGCGCCCCCGACACCCAGGAGATCCTGGCCGAGGTGGAGACCCTCGTCGCCGGCCTGGCCGCCTCCCGCAGCGGTGTGGTGTGGATCAGCGAGATGCTCCCTCGCCCCGACGTGGTGGCCCTGCTCAGCGCCGCGACGGCGTTCGCCTGCCCGTCGATCTACGAGCCGCTCGGCATCGTCAACCTCGAGGCCATGGCCTGCGAGACCGCGGTCGTCGCCACCGCCACCGGCGGCATCCCCGAGGTGGTCGTCGACTCCGGCGACGAGCGCGCGACCGGCCGGCTGGTGCCGATCGAGCAGTCCGACGACGGCAGCGGCACCCCGCTCGACCCCGAGCAGTACGTCGCCGACTTCGCCGCCGCGCTGAACGAGGTCGTCGCCGACCCCGACCGCGCCGCGCAGATGGGCCGCGCCGGGCGCGAGCGCGCCACCGCGTCGTTCAGCTGGGGCGCGATCGCCGAGCGCACCGTCGAGGTCTACCGCTCCGCGCTCGCCGGCTGACCGGGCTGGCCGACCTGGCCGGCTGGCCGGTCGCCGGTTCGGGCCGTGGGGAGTTGCGCCCCACGGCCCCGGCGCAGCCGCAACGGGTCAGAAGCCGCCGGCGGCCCGCTCGTACTGCACCGGCCACGGTGCGGCGTCGGGCTCGAGGCCGAGCTCGTGGGCGGCGCGGAGCGGCCAGTTCGGGTCGCGCAGCAGCTCACGGGCGAGCAGCACGACGTCGGCCGAGCCGTCGGCGAGCACCTGCTCGGCCTGCGCCGGCTCGGTGATCAGGCCGACCGCCCCCACCGGCACGCCGGCGTCGGCGCGGATGCGCGCGGCGAAGTCGACCTGGTAGCCCGGGCCGACCGGGATCGAGGCACGGGCGTTGCCGCCCGAGGAGGTGTCGACGAGGTCGACGCCGGCGTCGCGCAGCAGCACCGCGAGGCGCACCGACTGGTCGACGTCCCAGCCGCCCTCGGTCCAGTCGGTGGCGGAGAGCCGCACCAGCAGCGGCACGTCGTCGGCGACGACGGCGCGCACCTTGGCGACCACCTCGAGCAGCAGGCGGACCCGGTTGTCGAAGGTGCCGCCGTACTGGTCGTCGCGGTGGTTCGACAGCGGGGAGAGGAACTCGTGGAGCAGGTAGCCGTGGGCGGCGTGCAGCTCGAGCACGTCGAAGCCGGCCTGCACCGCACGCACGGCGGCCTCGGCGAACGCGTCGCCCACCGCGGCGACCTCGTCGAGGGAGAGCCCGCGGGGGTCGCGCAGGCCGGGGTAGGCCACCTCGGAGGGGCCGACCGGCGTCCAGCCGCCGTCGGCGTCGTCGACCACGACGGCGTCGTCCCAGGGCCGCGCCGAGGACGCCTTGCGCCCGGCGTGGGCCAGCTGCACGGCGGCCAGCGCGCCGCGCGCGTGCACGAAGTCGACGATGCGGGCCCAGGCGTCGCGCTGGGCGTCGTTCCAGATGCCGGCGTCCTGCGGGGTGATCCGGCCCTCGGGCACGACCGCCGCCGCCTCGGTCATCACCAGGCCGGCGCCGCCTCGGGCGAGCGCCCCCAGGTGGACCAGGTGCCAGTCGTCGGGCAGCCCGTCGGTGGCGGAGTACTGGCACATCGGCGCCACCCACACCCGGTTGCGAGCGGTGACGCCGCGCAGGGTCAGCGGGCGGAAGAGCCGGGGCTGCCCGTCGGTGGGGCCGGCGACGGCACTGGTGACGGGGCTCGGCGCGGGGCTCGACACGGGGCTGGGCACGGGGAGGACGCTCCTGCTGATCGGGGACGGCGGGTACGTCGTCGTCCAACCGCAGGAGCGCCCCCGGTGTTCCGTGGAGGGTGCCGGGCGGGGCTCAGGCCTTCGTGGCGCCGAGCGACTCCCAGTAGCGGTTCAGCGCGCCGTTGGTCTTGACGAACCAGACGATCGGGCCGACCAGGATGAAGATGCCGGGGAAGTACCAGAGGCCGGTCATGCCGCTGACCGGCTTCTCCTGGCCGCGGCGCTCGTAGAGCCCGCCGACCTCGCTGGAGCACAGGTAGGGCGACACGACGCCCACGAAGAGCGCCAGGATCAGCGCGACACCGCCGCCGATGCCCTGTCCGCTGTGGCGCTTCATCTCCTCGTGCACCTTGTAGTACCAGTAGATCGGGTAGATGCCGAAGGTCACGATGGCCAGCACGATCGCGAGGCCGGTGCCGCGGACCTTGCCCAGCGGGCCGGCGCCCGGGGCCTGGCCGTAGCCGACCGGGGCGCCGCCGTACGCCGCCGGCGCGTAGCCGCCGCCGTAGGACGGCGGGCCGCCCTGGGGCTCGTACGCCGGGGGCGCGGAGGCCTGGCCCGGCGCGCCGTACGGCGCGGTCGGGGTGGGGTCGTACGACGGGGCCGGCGGGGGCGGCGGCGGGCCCGAGCCCACCGGCGGCTGACCGGGCTGGTCGGTGGGCGGGGTGGTCTCGGACATCGGCTTCCCTCGGGACGTGGGTGGTGGGACGGGGGGCAACGTACCCACGATCGGCCAGGTCATGCCGCGGGCTCGCGACGAATTCACCCGTTCGTCCCGTCGCAGGCGGACCGGGAAGCCCACCTGCACCCGGGGCGCCGCGCGTCGATGGCCCGAACGGCCCGTCGACGCATGGCCCGTCCGGGCCATGGGGGGTGGTCCGGCGCGACACCGTTCTCAGCCCTTCGGCCCGACTTCCCCGGGAGCCCTTGGGAACGGCTCACGACCACCGAAGATCGACCTGTCGCCCCCCTCGACACCCCCCCGGCCCCACCGGGGGGACCCCCGGATCCCCCAGATCCGCCAGCACGACCCGCAGGACCCGCACCACCCGTTCCAGGCCCGCACCACCACCCCCGTGCTCCTCCATCCCGGAGAGGGACCCCCCGCTCGTGAGTGCCACCTACGCCCCCGGCAGGTACGCCAGGACCCCCGTCCTGGGCGCCGCCGCCCGCCACCTCGTCTCCCGCTTCTCCTACGGCGTCACCCCCGGCCTCACCGCCGAGGTGAAGGCCGCCGGCGGCGGGGCGGCGTGGTTCCAGCACCAGCTCGACACCGCCTACGCCGACCCCGAGGCCGACGCCCGGCTCGCCGACTGGTGGCCCGACCTGCACCGCCAGCCCGCCGACCTGTGGAACCGCCAGGTCAGCGACGTGCGCGGCACCTGGGAGGTGATGTGGGACTACGGCCGGCGGGTGATGGCGCGTCGGATCACCTCGCCGCGCCAGGTGCTGGAGGTGATGACGGAGTTCTGGGAGGGCCACCTGCACGTGCCGGCCACCGGCGACGCGCAGGCCGTGTGGCGCGCGCCGTACGGCGACGTGATCCGCCGCCACGCCCTCGGCCGCTTCGACGAGATGCTGGTGGAGGCCACCACCCACCCGGCGATGCTGGTGTTCCTCGACGGCGCCACCTCGACCAAGCGCGCCCCGAACGAGAACCACGGCCGCGAGCTGCTCGAGCTGCACACCGTGGGCGTCGGCGCCTACACCGAGGACGACGTCAAGGCCTCGGCGAAGCTGCTGACCGGCTACCGCGTCGACCTGTGGCGCACCTGGAACGCCACCTACCGTCCCGAGGACCACTGGACCGGCGCGGTGCAGGTCGGCTCGTTCACCCACGCCAACAGCGACCCCGACGGCCGCGCGGCCGTGGCGGCGTACCTGACCCACCTGGCCCACCAGCCGAGCACCGCGCGACGGATCGCACGCAAGCTGGCGCTGCGCTTCGTCAGCGACTCCCCCAGCGAGGCGCTGGTGGAGAGGCTGGCGTCGGTCTACCTCGCCCACGACACCGCGGTGGTGCCGGTGCTGCAGGCGCTGGTGCGCACCCAGGAGTTCCGCGCCGCCAAGCGGGTCAAGCTGCGCGACCCCGCCGAGGACGTCGTGGCCACCTACCGCGCCCTGGGCCTGCCGATGCAGCCGCCCACCGACGGCGAGGCCGCCTCGAACGCGACGATCTGGCAGGCCGAGACCGTGGGGCTCAAGCCCTTCGCCTGGCCCCGTCCCGACGGCCAGCCGCTGACCAACGACGCGTGGGACAACCCCGCACGGGCGCTGGCCTCGATGGCGATGCACTGGTCGATGTCGGGCGGGTGGTACCCGAACCACGGCACCACCTACCGCACGCCGCAGCAGTGGGCGCCCGAGCTGCCCATCGTCTTCCGCGACCTGGTCGACCACATGTCGCGCGAGATCCACGGCCGCCCGTCGGCCCCGGCGCTGCTCAAGGGCGCCTCGATCGCCACCGGCGTCGCCCCCGACGAGCAGATCACCGCCGACCACCGGCTCGTGAAGTGGCACTTCCCGCGCCTGCTCGCGGCCTTCCTCGACCACCCCAACCACTACCTCCGGTGACCGCCATGACGATGACCTCCGCGGCGGCACGCACCGCCGCCCCCTGCACCTGCCCCGAGTACACCGCCACCTCGCTGTCGCGGCGCGGCTTCCTGCGCGGGCTGGGGCTGGCCGGCGCGTCGTACGCCGTCGGCTCGGCGATGGTGTCGTACGGCGCGGCGCCGGCGATGGCCGCCGGGGTCGCCCCGGCCCCCGCCGGGTCGGTGCTGGTGGTGCTGTCGATGCGCGGCGCCGCCGACGGGATGTCGCTGGTCGTGCCCCACGGCGACCCCGCCTACTACGCCGCCCGCCCCCGCATCGGCGTGCCCGCGGCCCAGCTGCTGGCCAAGGACGGGTTCTTCGGGCTGCACCCGCGCCTGGCCCCGCTGGTGCCGATGTGGCAGGCCGGCGAGCTCGCCGCCGTGCACGCCACCGGCATGCAGGTGGCCAACCGGTCGCACTTCCAGGCCATGGAGCTCGTCGAGGACGCCGACCCCGGCTCCGCCGAGCGCAGCGGCTGGCTGAACCGGCTGCTCGGCGGCCTCGAGGGCACCTCCCCGCTGCAGGGCCTCAGCTTCGGCAGCTCGGCGCCGCCGGCCTCGCTGTACGGCGAGGCGCCCACCATGTCGCTGCGCAACCTCTCCGACGCGGTGGTGGCCGGCAACGACCAGAACGACACCGACGACGCCCGGCTGCGCTCGCTCTCCGCGATGTGGGCGGGCTCGACAGCACCGATGGGCCGCGGGATCCGCTCGGCGATGGCCGCCGTGGCCGACCTGCAGCCCGCCCGCGACGCCGCCGACCAGCGCGCCTCCTACCCCGACAGCGACCTCGGCCGGGCACTGGCCGGGGTGGCCCGCACGCTGCGCGGCGACGTCGGCGTCTCGCTGGTCACCGTCGACCAGGGCGAGTGGGACATGCACACCGACCTCGGCACCCTCGACTGGGGCGGGATGACCTACAACGCCGACGACCTGGCCCGCTCGATCGCGGCGTTCTTCGCCGACCTGGGACCGGTGCGGCCGCGGGTCACCCTGCTCACCATCTCGGAGTTCGGTCGGCGCACCGCCGAGAACGCCAACTACGGCCTCGACCACGGGTGGGGCAACGTCATGTTCCTGGCCGGCGCCGGGGTCAAGGGCGGGCGCTACTACGGCCGCTGGCCGGGGCTGCAGAACAGCGCCGACTCCGACCTCACCGTCACCACCGACTTCCGCTCGGTGCTCTCCGAGGTGGTCACCGCCCGCACCGACGCGTCGGTGGCCCAGGTGTTCCCGGGCTTCACCCCCGAGCCGGTCGGGGTGATGACCCGGCTCTGACCCCGGTCGCGCGGACCCCCGCTCTGCCACAGTGGGGACATGGACCCGGACGTCAGCCCCGAGCGCAACGTGCTGGGCGGGGTGCTGGAGCCCTGCGGCACCGACCCGGTCACCGGCTTCCACCGCGACGGCACCTGCACCTGCGGGCCGGCCGACGTCGGGCTGCACGCGGTCTGCACCGTGATGACCGAGGACTTCCTGGCCCACCAGCGCGGCGTGGGCAACGACCTGGTCACCCCGCGCCCGCAGTGGGGCTTCCCGGGGCTGCACCCGGGCGACCGGTGGTGCGTGGTCGCCGTGCGGTGGCTGCAGGCCCACCACGACGGCGTCGCCGCGCCGGTGGTGCTGGCCGCCACCAGCGCCCGGGCGCTGGAGATCGTGCCGCTCGCCGCCCTGCGCGCGCAGTCGGTGGACGTGCCGGCCGACCCCGGTGAGCTCCTCTGAGCCGTCGGCGTGCTGAGCCGTCGAGGCGCTGAGCCCCCCGGGTCGTGAGCCGGCCGGCGCTACTCGGCGGGTGCCACCGGGGCCGGGGCGACCGGGGTGCCCGACGGCACCGGCGCGGTGGGGCTCGGCGCGGTGGTCGGCTCCTCGCTGGGCTCCGCGCTGGGCTCGTCGGTCGGCACGTCGCTGCTCGGGGCCTCGGGGGGCGCCGGCTCGGTCGAGCCGTCGGTCGGCTCGGCGGTGGGCTCGCCCCCGTCGGACCCGTCGGTGCCGGGGTCCTGCGAGGGCGTCTGCTGCTCGTCCTGGGGTGCGGAGTCGCCGCCGGTGAGCCGCGAGATCGTCGTCCCGCCGTCGCGGTCGCTGCCGCCGGTGTAGGACGACACCGAGCGGCCGGTGGCCAGCTCGAACAACGAGAGCACCACCACGGCGACCACGAAGAGCCCGCCCGCCACGATCGCGACCCGACGCCAGGGCAGGGCGCCGAGGCGCTCGCGCCAGCCGGGGTCGGTCCCGTGGTCCGCGGGGTCGAGCGCCTCGTCGAGATCGGCGCGGGCGTCGGCCAGCCGGGCCTCGGCGTGGTCGAGGTGGGCCGCGACGACCGCGGTGTCCTCGCCCTGGCGCCGTCCGGCCCGGCGCACCTCGGCCTGGGCCACCCCCACCTTCTGCAGCGCCGCCTCCTGCGCCTTGGCCACGGTGGCCCGGCTGCGCGCCAGCCCCTGCGACCACAGGGCGGTGCCGACGGTGGCGGCGATGCTCCCCACCGCGGCGCCCACCAGGGTGCCGGCGGCGCCCAGGGTGGAGAGCAGCACCGCCGACGTGACGGCCGCCAGGGCCCCCGCCGCCGTGCGCAGCCAGTCGATGTCGAGCTTCTCGTTGTCCTCAGCCATTGCCGTCCAGTGTGCCGTCGCCACGCGCCCAGCCAACCCCGGGGCGCCGTGGCGTCGGCCACCCGTGGCGCGGATCACCGGGAGCGCGGTGGCTCAGGCGCAGCCGACGCAGGTGCGGGCCGTGGGCCGCGCCTCGAGCCGCTCGGGCGGTACGTCGCGCCCGCACCGCGCACAACGTCCCCAGGTGCCGTCGGCCCAGCGGCCCAGCGCGGCGTCGACCTCCTCGAGGTGGGCACGGGCCTGCCGTGCCAGCGCGTCGACCTGGGAGCGCTCGAAGGCGATGGTGGCGCCCTCGGGGTCGTGCTCGTCGTCGGCGTTGGTGTCGCGTGAGGCGTCCACCACCCCGCGGTGGTCCTGCTCCAGGTCGCGGAGCCGTCGCACCACCCGCTCCCGCTCCGCCAGCAGCCGCTCGCGCGGCCCGTCGCTCACGACGGGCTCCCCACCGGGTCGGCCTGCAGCGAGGAGCGCACACGCCAGTGCTACCACCGCCCGCGGCACCGCACCACCCGCCCCGCGCCGCTGGTCGAGCAGCGAGCGTATCGAGACCCCGCGCCGCGAGCGGGTCAGGCGGCCTCGACGTACGCGAAGGGGACGCGCAGCACCTGTCGGCCGGCGCGCAGGTGGTAGCTGGTGCGCCCGATCTTGACCACCACGCCGGTGCGGCCGTGGTGCTCGCCGGGCACCGTGACGCGGGCCCGGGTGCCGACGCCCAGCCGGCGCAGCCGTCCGCCGGCGCGGAGGGTGGCCAGCTCGGCCTCGTAGTTGGGGTGGTGCTCGGCGGGCAGGCCGTGGTGGGTCCAGGTGAGCACGTGGGCGAGGTCGAAGCGGCGGGCGCACTGCCCGCAGGTCACCACCCGCTCCGGGCGCCGGTGGCGACCGGTGGTGTGGCCGGCGGGGCACACGCCGAGCCAGGCCGGCTCCACCCGCGGGGCGTCGGCGGCCACGCAGCGGCGCCCCGACGAGCCGAGCGCGAGCGCGGTGCGCCGCCACACCTCGTCGTGGCCGTGGCGGGGACCGGCGAGAGCGTGGGCGATCTCGTGGAGCACGGTGTCGGTGACCTCGGCCTCGGAGTGCAGCACGGTCAGCGGCGCGCTCAGGCCGATCACGCGGGAGCCGTAGTGGCACACCCCCGCCCGGCTCTTGGCGCCGTCGAGCCGCACCCTCCAGCCGGGCGGCCCGTGCCGCGCGAGCAGCTGCTCGGCGAGGGCGTGGGCGTCGTGCAGGTCCATGGCCGAGAACCTACGACGGACCGCCGACAGCCCGCCGGTGGCGGGCGGAGCCGCGGCGCAGGTCGAGCCAGCGGGTGACGGCCGAGCGGAGAGCCGGGTCGGGCACGGAGCCGTACGCCGCCCCGTCGTCCGCCTCGTCGTCCGCCCCGTCGTCCACCGCAGCGACGGCGCCGACCGCAGCGCCGTCGGCCTGGGCGAGCCGCTCGTGCAGCCGGTCGCGCACCTCGTCGGCGCCCAGCGCGGAGCGCCGCCGCTGGTCGCGCGCGACCACCACGCCGGTGGCGGCGACCCCGGCCAGCCCGGCCACCCCGAGCAGCCTCCACACCTTCGCCGACCTCATCGACCAGACTCCTGCCATGCCGTCCCCCTCCGCGTCCCTGCGCCTCGACGAGGCGGTGGACCTGACCCGCACCGGCGACCTGTGGCTGTTCCGTGGCCGCTCGACCGCCGACCACGCTATCCGGGTGCTGACCAACGCGCCGGTCAACCACGTCGGCATGGCCGTGGTGCTCGACGACCTGCCCCCGCTGATGTGGCACGCCGAGCTCGGCAAGGGCCTGCGTGACGTGTGGACCGGCCAGCACCAGCGCGGGGTGCAGCTGCACGACCTGCAGGGCGCGGTGGAGCAGTGGTGCGGGCGCTACGAGCAGCGGGCCTGGCTGCGCCAGCTCGACGCGGAGGTCACCCGGAAGATGGAGGACGCCGTGCTGCGCACCATCGCGCGCCTCGACGGCACGCCGTTCCCCTCCACCGTGGCGCTGGCGGGTCGCTGGGCCCGGGGCCGCGTGCGCCGCGCCGCCCCCGCCGAGCTCACCTACTGCGCGGAGGTGGTGGCGGCGACGTACACCGCGATGGGCCTGCTCGACGACGAGCGCCCCACCAACTACTACGACCCGGGCATGTTCTGGTCGGGCGACGACCTCGGGCTCGAGCGCGGGGCACGCCTGGGCGACGAGATCGCGGTGGCGGTGGGCTGAGCGCCCACCGACCGGTCATCGCCGGTCGGCGCCGGTCACCGCGGATCAGCCGAGGCCGGCGGCCGGCAGCTCGCGGCCGGCCTCGGTGAGCTGCCAGACGCCGGGACGCGGGGCCACCAGCAGCCCGTCGTCGGCCAGCGCCTTGCGCGCCCACCGCGCCGCGGTGCGCCAGCGCACCTCACCGGTCGGGCCGACCTGCAGGTCGCCGGGCAGCAGCACGTCGGCCATCCGCTGCTCGAGCTCGAGCAGCACCGCCTCGGCGTCGCGCTCGCCGTCGGTGTCCTGCAGCACCCGCACGATCCAGGGCTTGAAGTCGTCCTGGTGGGTGCGCAGCCGCGGACGGGCCGGCTCCGCGGCGGGCCGCGACGAGCCGGGCACCCGCGGAGCCGTGCTGCGCCGCACCGGCGGGGCCTTCACCGGCGCCGGCGGGGCCGGTGGCGGCGGGGGCATGCCGTGCACGCAGGTGCTCAACGGCAGGTCGCACAGCTCGCAGTAGTCCTCAGCCACGTCGCGTTCGCCTCACCGCACGACCGTACGACGTGGCGCCGCCCCACCGCGACACGGTCCCGACAGCCGGCCCGACAGCCGGCCCGACAGCCGACCCGACGGCCACTCGGGGTCCGCTGCTGAGACCACCCCGGCGGGGCCCACCGCGCGACGCCCGGGCGTGGCATGGTCGGTGGACCACCCCCGTAGTGCCCCACCGAGAGGACGTCACATGACCGACCGCCACCTGACCACCCGCCAGGGCCACCCGGTCTCCGACAACCAGCACACCCGCACCGTCGGGGCCCGCGGCCCCGCGACGCTGGAGAACTACCACCTCCTGGAGAAGGTCAGCCACTTCGACCGCGAGCGCATCCCCGAGCGCGTCGTGCACGCCCGCGGCGCCGTGGCCTACGGCTACTTCGAGGCCACCGGCAGCTGCGGCGACGAGCCGGTGTCGACGTACACCCGTGCCCGCCTCTTCCAGGAGCCCGGCAAGCGCACCGACGTGGCGATCCGCTTCTCCACCGTGATCGGTGGACGCGACTCCTCCGAGGCCGCCCGCGACCCCCGCGGCTTCGCGGTGAAGTTCTACACCGAGGACGGCAACTGGGACCTCGTCGGCAACAACCTCGGCGTCTTCTTCATCCGCGACGCCATCAAGTTCCCCGACGTCATCCACTCCCTCAAGCCCGACCCGGTCACCTTCCGCCAGGAGCCGGCCCGCATCTTCGACTTCATGTCGCAGACGCCCGAGGCGATGCACATGCTGGTCAACCTGTTCAGCCCGCGCGGCCTGCCGTCGGACTACCGCCACATGCAGGGCTTCGGGGTCAACACCTACCGCTGGGTCAACGCCGAGGGCGTCTCCCACCTGGTGAAGTACCACTGGATGCCCCACCAGGGCGTGAAGAGCCTCACCGAGGCCGACGCCGCCAACATCCAGGCCCTCGAGCTCGGCCACGCGTCGAAGGACCTGTACGACGCCATCGAGCGCGGCGACCACCCCCGGTGGGACCTCTACGTGCAGCTGATGAGCGACGAGGAGCACCCCGAGCTCGACTTCGACCCCCTCGACGACACCAAGGTGTGGCCCGAGGAGGTCTTCGCGCCGCGCCTGGTCGGCACGATGACCCTCGACCGCAACGTCGCCGACTTCCACGACGAGAACGAGCAGCTCGCCTTCGGCACCGGCGTGCTCGTCGACGGCCTGGAGTTCTCCGACGACAAGATGCTGGTGGGGCGCACGTTCTCCTACAGCGACACCCAGCGCTACCGCGTGGGCCCGAACTACCTGCAGCTGCCCGTCAACAGCGCCAAGAACGCGACGGTGGCCACCAACCAGCGCGGCGGGCAGATGTCGTACGGCGTCGACCTGGCCGAGGGGCAGAACCCCCACGTCAACTACGAGCCGTCCACCATGGGCGGCCTGCAGGAGGCCGAGCGGCCCGGTCCGGCGGAGGTCGGCCCCGAGCTCACCGGCCGGCTCACCCAGGCGCAGCTGCCCCGCACCGCCGACTACCAGCAGGCCGGCGAGCGCTTCCGCCTGATGCACGACTGGGAGCGTGACGACCTGGTGGGCAACCTGGTCACCAACATCTCCGAGGCCACCCGCGAGGTGCAGGAGCGCATGGTCTGGCACTTCTTCATGTGCGAGGACGAGCTCGGCCAGCGCGTGGGCGAGGGCCTCGGCATCACCGCCGACGACGTGCGCCACCTCGAGCCGCTGGCGACCCAGCAGCTCGACGCCGACGAGCTGGCCCGGGTCGCCTCGCTGGGCAAGAACGGCCCCCGCGACGTCGAGGGCCACACGATGACCCACTGCGTGCCGAACGAGCGGGTCGTCGTCGACCGCTGACCCGCAGGCGCACCCCTCGTTGGTCGAGTGCCGAGGAGCGCCAGCGACGAGGTTATCGAGACCACCGTCCGCGCGGGGTCTCGATACGCTCGCTGGCGCTCGCTGCTCGACCAACGACGACCGCAGCCCCTCGGTGGTCGAGTGCCGAGGAGCGCCAACGACGAGGTGCATCGAGACCACCGCCCGCGCGGGGTCTCGAAACGCTCGCTGGCGCTCGCTGCTCGACCGACGACGACCCCAGCCCATCGGTGGTCGAGTGCCGAGGAGCGCCGGCGACGAGGTGTATCGAGACCCCCTGAGGAGGCCGGGTCACCAGCGGTGGTGCACGGCCTCGCGGAAGCGCTCGTCGTAGAGCCGCTGCACGCCGTCGAGCAGCGCGGGCGAGAGGGGCGGCAGCGCGCCGGCGGCGGCGTTGGCGCGGGCCTGCTCGGGGTTGCGGGCGCCGGGGATGACCGAGGTGACGCCGGGCTGCTGCCACACCCAGGCCAGCGCGACCTGGGCGGCGGTGGCGCCGTCGGGGCCGTGCTCGGCGACCAGCGCGCTGAACTCGCGGGCGGCCTCGACCCCGGTGGCGTAGTCGACGCCGGAGAAGGTCTCGCCGACGTCGAAGGCGCTGCCGTCGCGGTTGTAGGTGCGGTGGTCGTCGGCGGCGAACGTGGTGGTCTCGTCGTACTTCCCGGTCAGCAGGCCGGAGGCCAGCGGCACCCGGGCCAGGATGCCGACGCCGGCGGCGGCCGCGGCCGGCAGCACGGCGTCGAGCGGCTTGAGCCGGAAGGCGTTGAGGATGATCTGCACGCTCGCGACGTGGGGGCGGGCGATGGCGGCGAGGGCCTGGTCGGCGGTCTCCACGCTGAGCCCGTACGCCGCGACCGCGCCCTCGGCCACCAGGGTGTCGAGGGCGTCGTAGGTGGCGTCGTCGGTCACGGTGGCGGTGGGCGGGCAGTGCAGCTGCACGAGGTCGAGGGTGTCGACGCCGAGGTTGCGCCGCGAGCGGTCGACCCACTCGCGGAAGTGCGGCAGCACGTAGCTCTCCGGCACCTGCTCGGCGCGCCGGCCCATCTTGGTGACCACGGTGATCCCGTCGTGCTGGGCGAGGAAGCGGCCGATCACCTGCTCGCTGCGCCCGTCGCCGTACACGTCGGCGGTGTCGAAGAGGGTCACGCCCGCCTCGACGGAGGCCTCCAGGACGGCGAGGGCGTCGTCCTCGCTGACCTCGCCCCAGTCGGCGCCGAGCTGCCAGGTGCCGAGGCCGACGGCCGAGACGTCGCGGTGGGTGCGTCCGAGGGGGCGGTGCTCGATGCTCATGGCGCGACTGTAGCCAGCCCGCTCAGCGGCTCGGCGACGGCCGGGTGCGCTCGAGGAGCACCATCACCTCGTGGTGGGTGGTCTGCGGGAACATGTCGAAGAGCCGCGCCTCCACCGGCCGGTACGACGGCAGCGCGGCCAGGTCGCGCGCCAGCGAGGTGGCGTTGCAGCTGGAGTAGACGACCCGGGCCACCGGCGCCGCCTCGAGCCAGTCGCACAGCGCGGGCCCGACGCCGCGCCGCGGCGGGTTGACCACCACGAGCTCGGGCGCCTCCTCGGTGTGGGCCAGGGCGTGGGCGGTGGCGTCGGCGGCGGTGAACCCGACGCCGACCAGGCCGGCGTCGGCCGCGCTCTGCCGCGCCGCGACCACCGCCTCCTCGCTCACCTCGACCCCGGTGGTGCGGCGTCCGGGCGCGGCCACCGACAGCGCGAAGCCGCCGACGCCGCAGTACAGGTCCCACGCCGAGGCCGGCGCCTCCCGCCGCACCCACGCGGCGGCCTGGGCGTAGAGCCCGGCGGCGACCGCGGTGTTGGTCTGGAAGAAGCCCTGGGGACGCAGGTGCAGGACCAGGTCACCCACCCGCATCGTCAGCGTCTCCTGCGCGGTGAGCAGCACCTCCTCGGCACCCTCCAGCACCGCCTTGTGCTCCGGCTGCAGGTTGACCGAGGCGACCGCGAGGTGCGGCAGCGCCGCGTGCAGGGCCGGCAGGTGCTTGCGCAGCCGCGCCACCGGCTCGGTGGAGCGCAGCACGAGACGCACCATCAGCTCGCCGTCGGGCGAGGCGGTGACCAGCAGGTGCTTCAGCTCGCCGCGCCGGCTCGCCACGTCGTACGGCGTCAGCGCGGCGCGGGTGACGAAGTCGGCCAGCACCGGCAGGGCGGCGGCCAGCACCGGCTCGTGCAGGCCGCAGTCCCGCAGGTCGATGCCGCCGTTGCGGGGGTCGAGGATGCCCAGCGTCGGGGCCTCGACGGTGCCGGCGACGACCATCTTGGCCTTGTTGCGGAAGCCCTCCTCGGCGCTGCGGTGGGGCGCCAGCCAGGCGAGGTCGGGCCAGGCGGCGAGCAGCCCGCGCACGTGACGCTGCTTGGCGGCCACCTGGTCGTCGTAGGCCTGGCCCATCCAGGCGCACGAGCGACAGCGGCCGGCGTCGAAGTGGTGGCACTGCACAGCCCACGACGCTACGGGGTCGGCCCAGCGGCCAGCCCGGCAGACCGCCCGCGTGGCGTCCCTACCCGTGGGTACCGGATTCCGCCATCCCCTTCCCCGAGGAGCCACCATGTCCCAGCACCACCAGTCCACCACCGACCCCGAGCGGACCAAGGGCGCCAAGCTCGGCCGCCTGCTCGCCACGATCTACGGCGTCGTCTTCCTGCTCGTCGGCATCGCCGGCTTCATCCCCGGCATCACCACGAACTACGACGACCTGATGCTCGCCGGTCACCACAGCGACGCCAAGCTGCTCGACATCTTCCAGGTGTCGGTCCTCCACAACCTCGTCCACCTCGCCTACGGCGTCGCCGGCCTCGCGCTGGCCCGCAAGGGCGTCACCGCCGGCTACTACCTCCTGCTCGGCGGCCTCGTCTACGCCGTCGTGTGGATCTACGGCCTGGCCACCGACAACGACTCGCAGGCCAACTTCGTGCCGCTGAACGACGCCGACGACTGGCTGCACCTCGTGCTCGCCGTGACCATGATCGCCCTCGGCGCCTTCGTCATCGGCCGCATCCGCAACGAGACCGCCTCGGTGGCCCACGCCCCGCGCTGACCACCCCGACACCTGCTCCACCCTCACCACCCGCACAGCAGCACGACACCCGCGTCGCCCTCGGGCGGCGCGGGTGTCGTCGTCTGCGACCGGGGTCGCGGTGGCGCTCAGGCCGGCTGCGGCACGGCGCCCCGCGACAGGCGGCGGCGTACGGCGGCGCGGGCGCGGTCGCGCACCTCGGCGACGCCGCCCGGCGGCAGCGAGAGCCGCACCACCTTGTGCCAGGCGCTGTAGACCTGCTGCGGCAGCGGCGCGACGTGGTAGGTGAGGCCGTTGCGCTCCATCACCGCACGCACCTGCACCGCGATCTCGGCGTACCGGCTGCTGGGCAGGTCGGGGAACAGGTGGTGCTCGACCTGGTGGCTCAGGTTGCCGGCCATCACGTGCAGCAGCGGCGAGCCCGAGATGTCGGCGGAGCCGAGCATCTGGCGCAGGTACCACTCACCGCGGCTCTCGCGGGCGTCGAGCTCGGGCTGGTCGAAGGTCTGCACGCCCTCGGGGAAGTGACCGCACATGATGATGGAGTGCGACCAGATGTTGCGGGTGAGGTTGGCGGTGGCGTTGGCGGCCAGGGTGGCGCGCCAGCCGCGGCCGGAGAGCAGCGGGTGCACGAGGTAGTCCTTGACCAGCAGCTCGCGGACCTTGCCCACCGCGCGGCGCACCTCCTTCTTCTTCTCCGGTGACAGGCCGCGACGCGAGCGCAGGTGGTCACCGAGCTCGAGGTCGTAGGTGGCGATGCCCCACTCGAAGACGCAGGCGGTGAGGGCGTTCCAGAACGGCTGGACGAGGTGGCGGGGCTCCCACTCCTGCTCCTCGTCGACGCGCAGGATGCCGTAGCCGAGGTCGTTGTCCTTGCCGCGGATGTTGGTGAAGGTGTGGTGCACCTCGTTGTGGGCGCGCTTCCACTGCTCGGGCGGCGAGGCGTGGTCCCAGTCCCAGGTCATCGAGTGGATCTTGGGATCGCGCATCCAGTCGTACTGGCCGTGCAGGACGTTGTGCCCGATCTCCATGTTGTCCAGGACCTTGGCCGCCGCCAGCATGGCGGTGCCGAGCACCCAGGCGCCGCGGTGGCGCCCGCCGGCCAGCAGCACCACGCGGCTGCCCAGCTCGAGGCGCCGCTGCACGGCGATGACGCGCCGGATGTAGTCGGCGTCGCGCTGGCCGCGGTCGGCGAGCACCGCCTCGCGGATCGCGTCGAGGTCGCGCCCGAGGCGCTCGACGTCGGCCGCCGAGAGGTGCTGGGCGGGGCCGTTGCGCTCGCGCGGAGGCGGCGAGATGGGGGCGGACGCCGGCGCGGGGCGGGCGGGGGACGAGGTGGTGACGGGGGCGAGACTCACCGTGGGCCGGTACCCGCCGGTGCGGCGCTCATGCTCCGACCGGCCCCGCTGCCGACCTGTCCACCGGCCTGCCGACCGGGGTGCTGGTCACTGCGCGGCGACGGCGTCCTGCTGCCCGGTGGGGGCGTCGGACGCGTCGGCGGGCTTCGGGGTGGGCTCGTCGGTGGGCTCGGTCGCCGGCTGCTCGGTCGGCTGCTCCGTGGGCTGCTTCGTCGGCTGCTTCGTGGGCTGCTTGGCCGGCTCGTCCGAGCGGTCCGGGGTGCGGTCGCGGTCGGGGGTGCGGTCGGCGCGCGTGGTGTCGCGGGCCGGCTCCGGGCGCTCGGCGGCCTTGCGGGCCGGGGTGCGCGCCGGCTGCTGCGGGCGCTCGCGCTGCGGGTCGGCCTGCTGGCGCGGGGCGTCGGCCTGCCGGGCGTCACCCTGGGACGCGGGGTCGGCGACCGTGACGACGTACGCCTCGGAGACGCTGCCCTCGGCCAGCGGCCGGGCGGCGAAGCGCCAGCGGTAGGTGGTGGTGCGCCGCGGGCTGACCGCGACGGACGGGTCGGTGGTCTCGGCGTCGACGACCCGCACGGTGCGCCAGTCACCGGCGTCGGTGAGTGCCTCGAGGACGAGCGTGCCGCGCACGACGCGCTCGCCGAGGCTGTCGCGCAGCGCGCCGGTCAGGCGGGCGCCGCCGGCGGTCGGGTCGGCCGCCATCGCGGTGGAGGTGTCGAGGCCCTCGAGGTCGTAGAGGGTGGTGCCGGAGGCGTCGCCGAACGACATCGCGTCCATCGCGAAGCGGTTGCCGTCGCAGCCCATGCCGAGCGCCCAGAACCCGGGACCGTCGCCGCCGCGGGCGGCCACCATGTCGGCGACCGTGGCGGGCGCGGCGGTGGTGCCGCGCACCGGCTGGCGGGTGCGCATGTCCCAGCGCGACCAGGTGTAGGTGAGCGCGGTGGCGTCGAGGGTGGTCCAGGTCTCCTCGGGGACGCTCACCTCGGCGCGACCGAACCAGTACGTGGTGGAGCCGCGGTCGGCGGGCTCCTGGTAGCCGACCCAGGCGACGCCGGAGCCACCGGCCTCCGCGCTCACGCTGAGCCCGGCCACCGTGGTGGAGGCCATCGAGCGGGCGTAGCTGAGGGTGCCGAGCGCGTTGCCGCCGGCCAGGTCGTAGCGCAGCGTGCGCTCACCGGCGGGCACCTCACCGGGGCCGACGCCGACGAACGGCTGGGGCACCTCGGAGGTGCGCTCGTAGAGCTGCTCGCAGCCGAGGTAGGAGATCTCGATCGGGCCGTCGCTGGGCAGGTCGGTGCCGCGCACGACCACGGTGGTGCCGGAGGCTGCCGCGCTGCCCTGCGGGACGGCGGAGGCCGAGCCGGAGACGACGGGGACCAGGGACGCAGTGCCGAGCACCGCCGCGAGGGCGACGAGGCGGCGGGGGGAACGGCGCACGGTGAGGGACTCCGGGATCAGGGACGACGAGCCGGCAGGAGCCGGTGTGGGCTCACTGTAGGCGGGGTCGGCGACGTCCGGGAGGCCGGGCGGTGAACTCACCGAACTCCGGGACGCGGCCCGCCTCGGGAGGCGAGTCACTCCTGTCACACCGGCCTCAGCGGCCCCAGAGAGCACCGCTGCGAGACCGCCGAGAGACCCGCGGCGGGGACGCCGTCGCGGGCCTCTCGGGTGCCGGCGGGAGTGCCGGTCAGGTCGCGTCGCGGCTCAGCGCACGCGACCGAAGAACCGCTGGTTCGTCCAGATCCGGGCCCGCTCGACCCGGCTGTCGGAGTTGGGCGCGTGCCACAAGTGGCCGCGCCCGGCGAAGATGCCGACGTGGTAGACGCCACCGCTGTTGTGGAAGAAGACCAGGTCGCCGGGGCGGGCGTCGCCCGGCGCGATCCGCTTGGTGCGGCTGACCTGCGCCCTGGAGGAGTGCGGCAGCTGCTCCCCCACCGCCTTGCGGAACACGAACTGGGTCAGCCCCGAGCAGTCGAAGGCGTCGGGCCCGGCGGCGCCGTAGCGGTAGGCGTCACCGGCCTGGGCGCGCGCCACGCGCAGGATGCGCTCACCGCGGCTGACCCGGCGCTCGGCCGTCCGCTCCGTGGTGCGCTCGGCGGTGCGCTCCGTCGTGCTGCTGGCGGAGGTCGTGTCGGCGGCGCGGGCGGTGTCGACGCTCAGCCCGGTGCCGAGCACGGTGCTGGCGGCCAGAGCGGCCACCAGCGAGGGGACGAGGGTGCGGGCGCGCGTCGACGCGGCCCGACGGGTGTCGGTCATGAGGTCCTCAGGCATCGCCTGCGGAAGGTGTCCTGTCGGGTTCGAGCGCCTGTGCCCGGCCGAGGTTGCTCGGCTCCACCCCCAGCCCCCGGTGCGACGTACGACGTCCGTGGGGCGTGCTGCTCGGGTCTCCCGCGCCCGTCACTGCGTGCTGCTCCGTGTCCCCAGCGCCGTGACGGGCCTCGGCTCGGGCTGGGAGCCCCGGGGGTCCCCAGGGCCCGACGAGGCTGCCACGAGCCCCCGCCTCGCGACCAAAACGCCCGACCCGCGCGGCCACCGATGAGTCCGGTGACCGCGGCCGGTCGGAGCAGGTGCCCGCACCGTGCCGGGCGTCCCGAGCGAGGAGACCGCGATGACCGTCCAGCTGAACCCCTACCTGCACTTCGAGGCCGACGCCCGCGCGGCCATGACCTTCTACCAGTCGGTGCTCGGCGGTGACCTGCAGGTGACGACGTTCGCCGAGATGGGCGCGGAGGGCGACGTGGCCGACCAGGTCATGCACTCCCAGCTCACCACGGCCCACGGGCTGGTGCTGATGGGCTCCGACACCCCGCCGGGCGAGACGTTCACCGACGGCCAGCGCGCCACCCTGAGCCTCACCGGCGACGACGACGCCACCCTGCGCGGCTGGTTCGCGGCGCTGGCCGAGGGCGGCGAGGTGCACGTGGCGCTGGAGAAGCAGATGTGGGGCGACGTGTTCGGCCAGCTCGCCGACCGCTTCGGCGTGCGCTGGATGGTCAACATCGGCTGAGGCCAGGCCTCCCCAGACAGGGCCAGGACGGCACGGAGCCCGGTGGGGAACGTCCCCTCCGGGCTCCGTGCAGGTGGTGCGGTGGCCGGCTAGGAGCGGGCCGGGCCGACCTCGGGCTCGAGCTCCTTGGTGAACAGCACCGCGCCCGACTGGTCGCGCAGGCTCATGGTGAGCAGGCCCGAGCGGGCGATGTCGGCGTGGCCGAAGAACTGGTTGCCCGCGCGGGGCGACTCCCCCGGCCGGCCGGCGACCTTGCTGTAGACCACCTCAGGGCCGAAGGTGCCGTCGAGGTCGTTGGGCCCGAAGGTGCCGGAGGCGATGGGCCCGGCGACGAACTCCCAGAAGGGGTCGAAGTCGGTGAACCCGGCGCGGGAGGGGTCGTAGTGGTGGGCCGCGCAGTAGTGCACGTCGGCGGTGATCCACACGGTGCCGCGCACGCCGTGGCGCTTGAACGCCGACAGCACGGCGGCGATCTCCTGCTCCTTGCCCAGCGGGGCGCCCGGGTCGCGGTTGGCCAGGCTCTCCTGGGCGGTGCCGTCGGGCACGACCAGGCCGATCGGCAGGTCGGCGGAGATGACCTTCCAGGTGGCACGCGACCGGCGTACCTCGCGGATCAGCCACTCGCGCTGCTCGTCGCCGAGGATGCTGGTGCGCTCCTGCTCCAGGCCTGGGGTGTTCGGGTCCTTGAAGGTGCGCATGTCGAGGCAGAACACGTCGAGGTGGGGGCCGCGGGAGATCTTGCGGTAAATGCGGGCCGGCGCGAACCCGTCGCCGCGGCGGTGGGCGCGGGGGTCGGCGATGGGCTGCCACTCCTGCCAGGCGCGGCGACCGCGAGCGGCCAGCACGTCGACGCGTCGCTCCTGGGTGTAGCGCTCGTCGGTGAGCACCTCGCCGGGCCACCAGTTGTTGGTGGTCTCGTGGTCGTCCCACTGCGCGACCACGGGGGTGTCGGCGTAGAACCGGCGCACGTTGGCGTCGAGGAGGTTGTAGCGGTGGCGGCCGCGGAACTCCGCGAGGGTCTCGGCGACCTTGGTCACCTCGGGGATCACCAGGTTGCGCCACACCTGGCCGTCGGCCTCGGTGACGCTCTCGGCGATCGGCCCGTCGGCGTAGATGGTGTCGCCGGCGTGGATGAACAGGTCGGGCTCGGTCGCGTGCATCGCGGCGTAGCCCCGCAGCCCGCCGAGGTCGGGGTTGATGCCCCAGCCCTGGCCGCAGGTGTCGCCGGTCCAGACGAACGTCGTGCGCCGCGGCTGGAGCGAGGGGGTCGAGAACCGCGCCACCTTCGACTCGCCCAGGCGACCGCGGTCGTCCTCGAAGGCCAGCTCCACCTCGTGCTCGCGGCCGGGGGCGAGGTCGCCGAGCAGGATCTTGGCGGTGTGGTCGGAGGTGGGGGTGGCCATCGGCCCGCGCACGACGCGACGCTGCCGGCCGCTGCGCACCTGGGCGACGAGCCGCCCGCGCCCGCTCGAGCGGGCCCACAGCACCGCGCTGCGGGTGGTCACGTCGCCGCTCTGCACGCCCGAGGTGAGCTGGAGGCGGCGGCTGACCAGCCCGCCGGGCGTCGCGGCCAGCGACGGTCCCACCAGGCCGGCGGTGGTGGCGAGGGTGGTCAGGGCGCCGGTGGTCAGGGCGCCGGCGCGCAGCACGGTACGACGGTCGAGGGGCTGTCCGAGATCGCTCATGCCTCGATGCCACACCACCGAGGTGGAGCAGCGCCGTCGTCCGGGTGAACGCTGCGGGGGCGCCGTCCCGACCCCAGGGGGCGTCGGCGTATTCGGCGGTGCCGCCGTGCTCGCCGTACAGTTGGAGGTGAGGGAGCCGGGGCACGGCGCCGCGCGACCACGCTCGACACGTGCCAGCTCCAGTTCGGACGTCATGACCACCGAGACGACGACCCCCAGCCACACCGACCTCGAGGACGACCTCGAGACCCAGGACGCCGCGCCCCGGTCGACCGACGAGAGCGCGACCGACGAGACCGCCGACGTCGAGACCGCGGAGCTCGGGTCCGAGTCCGACGAGGCCGACGAGGCCGACGAGACCGAGACCGACGAGTCCGTCGAGGCCGAGGCCGTGCCCAGCGAGCCGGTCACCGCCGCCGAGGGCGAGGACGTCTGGGTCGCCGCCGCGCGCCCCGTGCTCACCGAGATCGCCGGCACCTACCACGGCCTGATCACCCACACCGAGCTCGCCGCCCGCCTGCAGGCCGCCACCGGCGTCCGCACCCGCAGCAACCCGAGCAACTGGATCGGCCGCGTGCTGGCCCGCACCGCCGCCGAGGCCCGCGAGCACGGCGAGCCGCCGCTGACCTCGCTCGTGGTGCACGCGGTGCACGGCACCGTCGGCCCCGCCTACGACGAGGTGCTGCGCCTCGACGAGCGCGACCCGATCATCAACGAGCTGGCCCGCGAGAAGCACGCCGCCGCCGCCCGCATGGACTGCTACCGCTGGGCCGACGCCACCCTGCCCGCCGACGGCGGCAACGCCGCCCTGTCGCCGCGCTACGACATGGTCGTCACCCGCGAGCGCCGCAAGAATCGCGAGGAGGCGCAGCCCGACATCTGCCCGACCTGCTTCATGGCGATCCCGCCGACCGGCGAGTGCGACAACTGCGGCTGAGACGCTCCTGACCGCGCTCGGTCGCCTGGGCCGTCCGGCTCAGCCGTCGCCGATGGTGATGGCCACGGTGGTGCCCTCGGCACCACCGTGCCGGCTGCGGGCTCGGTCCCCGTGGCGTAGTGGGGGAACGCCACCTGCGGGGCCCGGCCCTCGAGCCCGGCCCGCGCCAGGCGGGCACGGGCCCGGCCCACCGGGAGGCCCAGCGGGACGTGCGGCACGGTGGTCCACCCCGTCGGGAGGCGGGCCAGGCTGTCCCGCAGGCGACGTACGCCGGCCTGTGCCTCAGGGCCGACCACCCGCAGCCGCAGCACCACGCCCCGCAGCGACACGGTCTCGGTGCACGAGCGCCGGCCCCGGGTGCACGATCCGCCGTTGCTGAGCACCAGTCCGGCGTCGGAGCGCACCCCGAGGTCGAGCGACCAGGACGTGGCGCTCGCCCCGGACAGCCTGGTCGCCACCTGCACCGACGAGGCACCCCGCACCACGCGGCGCTCGCACCGGGCGTCGCGGGGCACGTCGGCGCGCACCACCAGCCCGGTCGACGACGAGCAGGTGGCGTCGGGCCACGACCGCGGCACGGCGACCACGACGTCACGAGCACCCACCCACCGGTGTCCCGCGGGTGGGGCCGGCAGCGGCGTCCGCTGCGCCTGTGTCGTCGGCGCGGCCGCCGAGCTCGTCGCGCCGGGCCCGGCCGCCCCGGGGTCGGCGCGCAGACCGCCGTCGGACTCGCCCGGGCCGGCGCAGCCGACCAGGGCCAGGGTCGCCGCCACCACCACTGCCGTGCGCCACATCTGTCCTCCTGGGGTCGTCCGGTCGGACGTCGGCGGGGCCCGTGGGGTTCCCCGCCGGCCCGCCGGCCCTCGCCGGGCCGCTCGGTACGGTGGAGGGGATGACCGCACCGGGCTCGACGCGCAGGGCAGCGGGCGGGGCAGCGGGCGGGTCCACCTCCCGTCGGGCGGCCGCGGCAGGCCTGGCCGCGCTTGTCCTGGCGGCCTCCGGGTGCGCCGGCGACACCGCCCCCACCTGGCGGGTGCCCGACGGTGACCTGTGCCAGCGCCTGGCCGCCGCCGACCTGGCGCGAGCGGCGTACGACGTACGGGCGGTGCGGGCCCGCTCGACCAGCTCCTTCGACCCCGACCTGCCCGCCGACAGCGCCACCTGTGAGCTGGTGGTGCCGCCCGGCGGCTCGCGTGGCGAGGGCGCGATCGGTGCGACGGTGACCGTGGAGACGTTCCGCGGTGCTTCGCCCGACGAGGCCTACGACCTCGCCGGCGACCTCAGCTTCGCCAACTACGCCGGTGACGGCAGCGGGCTCGTCGTCCGTGACGACCCGGTGGCGGGCTGGTGGGAGCGGGGCGAGCGCCGGGTCGGCACGTGGTCGGCCGACCGCGGCCGGGGGTACGCCGCGAGCGACACCGTGGCCGACGGCGACCTGCTGGTCAGCGTCGTGGTCACCCAGGACGAGGTCGCCTCGTCGGCTGCCGACACCCGCAGCGCCGCGCACGAGGCGCTGGCCACCTCCCTGCTCGACCGGGTGCCCGAGGCGCTCGGCCGCGGCTGAGCAGCAGCCCCCGACCGACGCCGTTCAGGGAGCCGACGACCTCACGGCGCCGGCGTCCGGCCCCGGACGGACGCCGGTCGGCGTGCGGTCGCGCGGTCTCTCGCTCGGGCCGGCGGGAGACGGGCCGTCTGCCGGGCGGGCCCGCTGCCGGTCGCGTCGATCGGTCTCGGCGGGGCTGGTGGGCTCGCGCGGAGACGGCACCGGGACGACCGTGTCCACGCTGCCGGCGACCTCCCGCACGGCGGTCACCCCGCCGGCGATCAGGAGCAGGGCGAGCACGAAGCGGCTGACCCCGGCCCCCACCGAGCCGTGTCCGCTGCGGGCGGACACCGCCCGCCGGTCCGATCCCGACGACCGGGCGGATCGGGTGGTCGGCGTGGGCCGTCGGGGTGCGTCCTCGGCCACCGTGCGGCGGCGCACGGTCGCCCCCGAGTCGGCACCTCGACCTGCATCGGCCGTTCCGGCGCGGGGCAGCGCGGTGAGCGCGTCGCGCACGGCGGCGGTCTGCGCGGGGCCCAGCACGACGGGGCGGGACAGCAGCATCTCGACGAGGGTGGGGGTGGAGCAGGTCATCACGTCGCGTGCCCATCCGGCGACGCGGTCGTCACGGACGAAGCACAGCACCGGCACGGTGTGCTGCGGGGACAGGTGAGGAGTGGCCAGGCTGACGGCGATGGCGGCGTCAGCGGCCGCGGCCACCTCGCGCTCCCGCTGGTAGCCGTTCTGGCGCA
The DNA here is from genome assembly GCF_058681775.1 of Nocardioides sp. FY1077. Lineage (NCBI taxonomy): Bacteria > Bacillati > Actinomycetota > Actinomycetes > Propionibacteriales > Nocardioidaceae > Nocardioides > Nocardioides sp. FY1077. The sequence goes on from NZ_JBZWDB010000003.1 coordinate 1,123,640, forward strand.
GGACGTCGTCGCGCACCTCGATCGTCCCTGACCAGTTCTTGCTGTCGATGACGAACACGCCACCGGGGCCGACGACCACGTGGTCGACGTTGGCCGCGCGGCGTCCGGGCCACCGGATGTCGTGGAACACCGCCCACGGCGCCGGCAGGTCGGCGAGCGCGGTCGCCGTGGCCCGCTCCCCGGCGGCGCCCTTCTCCCAGCGTTGCGCCGACACCTCGAGGCGCCGGATCTTCTCCCGGTGCCGGCGAGCGACCTCGTCGGCTGACTCCCCTGCCACTGCCGGCTCCCGCTCCGTGTCGACGTCAGACGCCCACCTCATCGGCGGGCGGAGGATCGACCTGAGCGTTCGAGGCGAACCACGCGGCAGGTCAGCCCCAGCGCACCTCTCCGTCGAGGTCGAGCGTCTCGAGGCCCGGCTCGTCGTCGGGGAGCAGCGAGAGCTGGCGCTCCCGCGGCGCGCGGGCGGGCGTGGGCCGGGTCAGGCCCGTGTCGTGGCGGCGGGCCTCCCGCCACACCACGAGGCGCAGCGTGCTGCGCAGCGCGCGGAGGAGCTCGGGCAGCGGGACGCCGGCGGGGTCGACCGTGCCGGCGCGCAGGCCCACCAGGTGGGCCACCAGCAGCTTGCGGTCGTGCCCGAAGAGCTCGGCGAGCAGCTCGGGGGCGACCGCGTCGTCGACCATCAGCTCGGCCACCGCGGTCATCGGGGTGGCCAGCGTGAGGTCGACGACGCCCGGCGCCGGCTCGTCGGACTCACTGGGCGGCTGGAGGAACCGACGTCCGCCGAGGCGGGTGACGGTGTCGCGGGCGGCGTCGTCGAGCTCGGAGCGCATCCGGGCCAGCAGCATCCGCAGCTGCATCGGGGCGAACGGCAGGGCGATGAGGTCGTGGCCGAACTCGATCTGGTCGTCGACGGCCCGCAGCTGCAGGTAGGGCAACCGCGCCGCGAGCAGGGCGACCTCGCGCAGGGCGGCCTGGTGGTCGGGCAGGTCGACGGCCAGCCAGCCGAACAGCCGCACCACCGGTGCCTCGTCGAGCACGCGGACGAACACGGTGGACAGGCCCATGCCGATGCCGACGTCGCCGTCCTCGTCGTGGTCCAGCGCGGGCGTGCCGAGCACGTCGCGCAGCACGTCGTCGACCATGTCCTGCAGGTGGGCCGAGCCCTCGGGGACCGTCGCGAGGGGCTCCGCCACCTCGACGTCGGGCTCCTGGCCGGCCGCGGCTTGGAGCCCGGTCAGGTCGAGGTCGCACTCGAGGAACGCCGGGTCGAGGCAGCCGTAGACCTCCACCAGCGTGGTCACGCACAGCGCGGCCAGCTCGTCGGCCCGCGCGCGGGGCAGGTCGAGGTGGAAGTGGGGGGACCCGTCGAGCTCCTCGCCGGGCGGGCCGGTGGGCGGGAGCCAGCCGAGGCCGACCAGCCGCTGCTCGTCGGCGCTCGACAGCTCGAAGCGGGCGTCGAGGTAGGCGTTGCCCACCGCCTCCGCGCGCACCATGCCGGCCCCCCAGCCCTTCAGCTGCACGTAGGGCGCGGCGGCGTCGACCTCGCCCTCGGTCTCCACCTCGAGGAAGACCACCTCGTCGTCCTCGATCTCGGCGAGGCGGTCGCCGAGGCGTCGGCGCAGCTCGCGCCACGGTGCGGTCAGCGGGGTCAACGCAGCTCCGATCTCGACGTCCGGTCGACGGGTGTCTGCCGGTGCGACCGACGCTAGGCACGACCACCGACAGTCCTGTCCGACGCCGCCAGGGCCGTGGAAACGCCCACGTCGCGGGGGCGGGCGGTGCGAGGATGCGGCCCGACGACCGGCGGTCGGCGTCCACGACCCTTCTCGGGAGGAACGCACGATGCGAAGCACCCTCGTCGCCCTGACGACGACCCTGACGGCGACCTTGGCCCTGGCCGGCGTCACGGTCGCGGCGACCGCCGCGCCGCCGCCCGGTGCGGCGCGTCCCACGACGTCCGGGGCGCCCGGTCCTGTGGGGGCCACCGACCCGGCCCTCGTCGCCGACCTGGCGGTCGAACGCCTCAACGTGCGCGACCTGCCTGACGGGGCGCAACCGCCCACCAGCAGCTTCGTCCTCTCGGCCGAGGTCACCCGCAACGGCGTCTTCTACCTCGTCCCGAACGACGGGCTCTACTCGAGGCGCCTCGGCGAGCCCGGGCCGTTCGTTCACGCACCCCGCCGGTGGACCCGCTCCGCCAGCAGCACCCTCACCTCGAGCGGCACCGGGGACTACGTCGCGATCGCGCAGACGGTCTCCACCTCGGCGTCGACCGTCGAGGCACGGGTCGAGGTCGCCACGCTCGAGTCGACGGCGTTCGAGCCGACGACCCCTGCGGTACTGCCGCGCGTGCGCACCGACAGCCACGCGGGCGTCGTCGCCGCCGCCGCCGGCGACGACCTGTACCTCGGCGTCACCGAGGGCGCACTCGAGGGCCCTCGCACCGCGACCTTGCTGCACAGCACCGACCGCGGCACCACGTGGGAGCCTCCCGTCGACCTGCTCGCTGCGGCCGGCGCCCCCGACACGGGCCGCCGTCCGACGCTCTCCCTCGCCGCGGAGGGCGGCGCGGTGGGGGTGGTGGTGCGCGACCAGGCCGCCGGCACGCCCACGTCGGCCGGCACGCTGGTCACCAGTGCCGACCGGGGCCTGCGCTTCTCCCCGCCCGTGCGGCTCGACCACCTCACGCCGCCCGCCGCCGAGAACGGCCTCGCGGTCGCTGCCACCGACGGAGCCACCGTGCGCGCGGCCTGGATGCACCGCACCTCGGTGGACGGACCCGCGATGCCCCTCAGCGTCGCCGTGCCGGCAGGTCGTTCGGACGACGCCGAGCCACCCGCACCCATGGCGGTCCCGACCACCCCCAGCGCCTCGGCGCCGGAGGTGTCGACCGAGGTCGCGCTGGAGGCCCTGGGCTCGACGTACGCCGTCCAGGTCGCCGGCGGCCGCCTGCACACCCTCGACCCCGATGGCGTGTGGCGCCACCCGATGGTGCTCCCGCAGCCGGTGGAGTCGAGATGCACGTCCTGCCCTCCGCTGATGCCCGCGGCCGCCCACGGCGATGTCCTCGTGTTCCGTGGCCTCGGACGCTTCTCCACCTGGTTCGTCGATCGCACTCCGCCCACGGCCCGGGTGATCGAGCCCGGCGAGGGGGCGCGGGAGCAGCGGGTCGCGGTGGCGTTCGAGGACGACGGCCTGCTCTCCTCGACCACCTCCTGCACCGTCGACGACGTGGCGGTGCGGGTCGAGATCACCCGCACGACCGGTTCGTGCACCAGCCCGGCACCGCCCGGCGGGCCCCACCGGCTCGTCGCCACGGTCGTCGACGGCGCCGGCCACGCCACCACGGTCGAGCACGCGTGGACGACGCCGACACGGGGCGTCGTCCGCTTTGCATCGGCCCCGAGCCGCTGGGCCCAGCCCGGTCCCCACCGCTACCGGTGGGACCTCGACCCGGCCGGCGGCGTGACGAGCCAGGAGGTCACCACGTCGGTGACGGCGGGGACCACGACGAGCTCGACCCGGGAGCTCGACGCGGCCACCCGGTCGACGAGGGTGCGTCTCCGCCCCGGGACCACCACCTGTGTCCGGGTGGCGGCCTCCGGTCCGTCGTACCGTGCCGGCGGTCCAGCGACCTGCACGAACGTCGCAAGCGACGACAGCAGCCTCCGCGGCGGCGGGCCGACGCTGCGCGACCCTCGGTGGACCGGCGGCAGCGCGACCTCCCTGCGGTCCGGCGCCGTCGCCCGCGCGGCCAACCCGCATGGCCGGCATGCGGTCTCGACCTGGGCCGTGCGGGTGCTGACCTGCCCCGACTGCGGGAGCCTGCGAGTGGAGCACGGCGGGGCTCGACGGGTGGTCGACCTGCAGGCGCCACGCGCCGTCGTCCGCACGCTCCTGGTGGGCCCGCGCCGACACAGCAGCAACGCCGGTCTGGTGCTGCGCGGCTCGGGCGGTCGGGTCGTGGTCGACTCCTACTGGGTCGAGCGCTGAGCGACGGGTACCGATCGTCCATGAGCGAGCGACAGGTGGTGGCGGCCCTGCTCGAGCGCCACGGCACGACGTACGCCGAGGCGGCCGGGGTCGACCTGGCCGACACGCCGGCCCCGCTGTGGCAGCTGCTGGTGGTGAGCCTGCTGATTTCCGCCCCGATCAGCTCCGACATCGCCGTCGCCGCCGCCCGCGAGCTCTTCGCCGCGGGGTGCACGACGGCCGACCGCACCCGCGCCACCACCCGCCAGCAGCGCGTGCGGGCGCTGGGCCGCGCCCGCTACCGGCGCTACGACGAGCGCACCTCCACCCAGCTCGGCGCGCTGGCCGACCGGGTGCGCGACGAGTACGGCGACGACCTGCGCCGGCTCCGCGCGCGCAGCGAGGGCGTCGACGACCTCAGCGCGGCGCTGCAGCGGTTCACCGGCATCGGTCCCGCCGGCGCGTCGGTCTTCCTGCGCGAGGTGCAGGGCGTCTGGCCCGACGTCGCGCCGTACGTCGACCGGCTCGCCGCCGACGGCGCGGAGCGGCTGGGCCTGCCCCGCTCCGCCGCTGCGCTCGCCGCGCTGGTCGGGCCCGCCGACCTCCCCCGCCTGGTCGCGGGGTGCGTGCGTGCGGCGCGCGACGCCTCCGTGGTCGACGACGTCACGGCCCGGGCGGCTCCGGACGGGACGGACGGCTAGAGCGGACGGCTAGGGCGACGGCTCGGCCGGCAGCTCGAACGTGAGCTGCTCGGCGCCGGTCTCGGCGTCCCAGGCGCGGAACCCCTGGGTGGCGGTGCCGGTGTAGAGCGCGGCGCCGTCGGGCGACCACAGCACGGCCCGCGCGAGGTCGTCGTGCCCGGGCAGGCGCAGCGGCTCCCCGTCGTCACCGTCCCCGCCGGCGCCGAGCGGCTCGACCACCACCTCGCCGCCGTCCTTCAGCGCCAGCGCGACCCGGGTCGAGTCGGGCGAGACGGCGAGGGCGAACACCTCGCGCGTGCCGGGCAGCGGGTCGAGCTCGTCGAGCGACTCCGGGTCCCAGCGACGCACCTTGGCGACCCCGTCCACCGCGCGGGTGGCGGTGACCAGGGTGGCGCCGTCGGGCGAATAGGCCACCGGGCCCTGCGGCTCGTCACCCAGGACGCCGACGGGCTCCGCGGCCCCGACGTCCCACACCTCCACCGGCGCCTCGGTGCCGGCGACGGCGAGGCGGGTGCCATTGGGTGAGAACGCCAGCGCGTCGGGCGACGGGCTCGCCGTCTGCAGCACCGCGACCTCCTCACCGTCCGGCACCGACCACAGCCGCACCGTGCCGTCGTCGGCGGCGCCGGCCAACAGGTCGCCCTCGGGGCTGAACGCGAGGTCGGAGAACCCGCCGCCGACGGTGTCGGTGGCGTCAGCGGCCCCGGGCAGCTCCGGACCGGGCAACGACACTATGTCGTCGCCGGACACCAGGTCGACGAGCCGCACCACCGCGCGGTCACCGTCGACGTCGTCGACCGCCCAGGTCCGGAAGTCGGGGGCCCAGGTCACCAGGTCGCCGCCGTCCAGGCTCGGCTGCAGCGTGCCGTCGTCGGTGCTCCACGTGCACACCTTCTCGCCGCACCCGGCCGCCAGCAGGGCACCGTCGGCCCGCAGCGCCGCGCCGTCGGGATCCACCCGTACGCCGGGCACGCGCACCACCTCGCCGGCCGGCGGGTCGCTACCGTCCGTGCTCGGCGCGGGACCGGGGGTGGGCTCCTCGTCGGTGGCGTCCGACCCGCAGCCGCCGAGAGCGAGCACCGCGGCGAGCACCACCCCGGCGGCCCGGGCGGCCCGTGCGGCTCGGGTCGGTGGCGTCACGACGCCCCGCGCAGCAGTGAGACGTCGAACCACGCCTCGCCGCCGTCGGTGAGGCGGTGGTGGTCGAGGGGGCGACCGTCGCGCACGACGTAGCGCTGCTCGCGGGAGGTGAGGCCCAGGGCCCGCAGCACGTCGTACTCGTCGTCGACGCGCAGCACTGCCCAGGGCCGCTCGGCGCTGCCGTCGCCGGTGGCGCGCACGGCGTCGAGGGAGAGGGAGGCGGTGCGCCGCTCGCGCCAGGCCGCCGGCTCGTCGCCGAGGCCCTGGTGGGCCAGTGCCAGCAGGCCGTGGGTCGAGGGGCTGAGGAAGGCGCCGGGCAGGTGCGCCCCGACCAGTCGGAGCACCTCCGCGTGGTCGCCGCTCGCGAGCAGCGCGCGGGCCTGCGGGAGGAAGCCCAGGTCGGGGGTCCAGCCGCGGCTGCGTCGTACGGCACGGCGCAGGGCGTCGAGGTCCGCCAGGTCGCGGCTGCGCGCATAGGCGGTGGCGAGCTCGGCGACCGACGGCGAGGCGGTGGTGGCGCTCACCGGGCCTCCTCCCGGAGCCGCTCGAGCTCCTCCGGGGTGAGGCCCTCGAGGTAGGCCTCACCGGCCTCGCGGGCGTCCCGTTCGACCGGCTGGTCCTCGTACCCCTGGAAGTCCTCGGCCGGGGTGACGTAGTTGTCGCCCTCGAAGTTCTCCGCCCACTCCTCGACCTCCTCGCGGGTCACCCCCGGCGGCGGGTCCCACGGGTCGTCCTTGGCGCCGAGGCCGATGAGGAAGTCGTCGAGCGGGCCGGGGTCGGCGTCGCGGATGTTCTCGTACTGGGCCGCGTGGCGCACCTCGTGGGCGACGGTGTCGATGAGGTGGGGGTTGTCGAGGTCGTTGGAGTCGAGGCGCAGCACCTTGTCGTCCTCCGACCACGACCCGTAGGCGTCGGTGTTCGGGTCGTCGTCGACGCCGTCGCCGTCGGCGTCCTCCAGGTCCTCGATGCGCACCTCGAAGTCCTCGATGCCGTACTGCTCGGCGATCTCCCGCGCCATCTGCTCCAGCACGGCGCGACGCTCGTCGTCCGACATCTCCGCCCACTCGCGCTCCACGATGGGGTCGACGTGGCCCTGGGGTCCGGCGTTCTCGAAGGCGTCGTCGGGCCGGGCGGCCTCGAGCGCGCTGTCGACCTCGTACGCCGCCGTCAGCACCTCCTCGATGCGCGCCACCAGCGCCTCGACCAGGCCCTGACGCTGCTCGGTCCACGCGTCGGCCTGCCGCGGGGTGTCGAACGTGCGCGGCGGGGCGATGTCCGTGACAGTGCCGCTGCTGCTCACCGAGAGCTGCTGGCCTGCGGCGTCCGACACAATGTCGGCGGCCAGCCGCTCGATGGCCTGCACCCGTCCCTCGGCGGCGTACACCGCGCTGACGTAGGCCCGAGCCCCCTCGAGGTGGGTGTCCATCTCCTTGACCAGCGCGGACTGCTTGACCGCGGCGACCATGCGGGCCGCGCCGAACCACGACCCCGGCAGCGCCTCGTCGCGCACCGCGTCGCTGCTGCGCTCCAGCACGTCGAGGTCGGCCTTGAGCGCGTCACCGGCCCCGCCGAGCGCGGCGGAGTCCCACCGCGTCACGTCGCCCCAGCTGGTCACCCGCCACCGCCGATCCCGGGCAGCAGCCCGTTGAAGAACCCGCCGGTGCCGGCGTCGACCGCCGCGGCGTCGGCGGCCAGCGCCTCGATGGCCTCGGCCAGCTCGTCGACCCCGTCGGCCCAGCCCGACACCCCGTCGGCCCACGCCGAGCCGAGCTGCGGCGCCGTGGTGGCCGTCGTGGTGCCGGGCAGGGCGGCGGCCAGGGCCGTCATCGCCTCCGAGCAGTCGGCCCCCCGCGCGTCGGCGGCGGCCGAGCCGGTGGCCCGGCTCGCCGCGCTCATGTCGCTGGGGACGACGGCGAACTCCGACATGGCTGCCGGATGCCCGGTGTGGTCGGCGGGCAAACCTCAGTACCCCGGCCGTCGTCCTCACATACCCCGCCGACACGCGCGCGGTTCGCGAGTCCTGTCGACCATCGGCAGTGGTGCGCAGGGTCAGTAGCCGAAGATGTGGACGGCTCGCACGTTGGTCTCGTTCCCCGGCACGAAGAAGGTGTCCAACCGCCTGACTACAGAGTTGTACTCCTTCTTGGGCGTCATCGTCGGGTTGTGACGCAGAGCCTGCGGCACCATGAGGAACAGGTAGTCCGCGTGCCGACACAGATGGCACTTCCAGAAGTCGAGCAAGTCCATGTTGTTCGTCGTCGTCTTGCCGCGTTCGACCTCGAGCAAGATGCCGCTGTCACCCACCGGGCGGTAGTAGTCGGGTCGCAGTCGGTTCTCGTACTCGCGAAACAGGCCCTGCGCCTCGCTCGCGAAGCCCAGCTCGGCAGCGAAAGGGAGAAAGCTCGCCTGAACTTCGGCGCTGGACATGCCCGGCAGGTTGGCCTCGTGCATGAGCTGCAGCGCGTCGTCGGTGTTGAGATGCGCCAGCAGCCGATCGCTGATCTCACCCACCGCTTCATCGTCAGCTCGGTGGTCGAGGGACTGCTGGGCGAAGACAGTTCGTAGGGTCGGCACGGCGCCGAGCTTGTGTCATACGCTCCCTTCAGGAGCCAGCTTCACCAATTCGTGACCGGACACCGGAGACCGGGCGCCGGGGTGGGCTATCTGAGCTGGGCCCACTCAGCCGTCAGCTCGTCATGCGCGTGTGGGTTCAGGCCTCCGCCTGCAGCCGCAGTCCCGCCAGGATCAGGTCGAGTCCGGCACGAAACTGGTCGGCGTCGTCGTGGGTCGCGAACTCGTCGGCGATGTGGTGGACGAACGGGTAGGCCTCGGCGTCCAGCGCGCGCCACTCGTCGGCCCAGTGGGCGATGTACTCGTCACGGCCGACCTTGCCCTCCACCACCTCCTGCGGGGGTTGCTGCCCCATGTCGGCCGCGGTGCCGACCACGAAGCCGATGACGGCCGATACGGCGTGGAACCGCTCGCGCGGTGTCAGGTCCAGGCGGAGGGTCTGCTGACCCAACCGGTCGTAGAACGCCAGCCCGTTGGGCTGCACCCCGGTGTCGCGCATGAAGTAGGCGCCGAGCCACGGGCGGTCGGCCACGGCGTCGAACAGGGTGACCGCGATGGCCCGGATCGCATCGATCGGGTCTTCCCGCCTGGTGAGCCCGGCGATGTCGGCGAGCACGTCGGCCAGCACGTGGTCCGCCGCCCGGTCGAGCAGCTCGTCCTTGCTCGAGACGTACCAGTAGATGCTGCCCACCCCGCCCCCGAGTCGTGCCGCCAGCGCACGGAAGGTCAGCGCCCCCTCCCCGGCCTCGTCGAGCAGCGCCACGGCCTCGGTCATCACGGCCTCCATCGAGTGGGAGGCCCGTCGTCGCGGGCCGCCCGGACGCGCGTCGCGGTCGGCAGATGGCGGTGGCATAGACCCGATTTCATCACACCTTGCCCGCAATCGAACGTTGTTCTATTGTCTCGAACATTGTTCGATGACCGAACGCCGTTCGATGAAAGGATCCTCCATGTCCACCACCGCTCCGATGACCACCACCCCCACCTATGCGTCCCTGCGCGCGGCCTGGATCCCCCTGGCCGCCCTGTGCCTGGCCTTCTTTGTCGAGATGGTCGACAACACCTTGCTGACGATCGCGCTGCCCACGATCGGCCGCGACCTGGGGAGCGGCACCACGGCGTTGCAGTGGGTGACCGGCGCCTACTCCCTGACCTTCGGCGGGCTGCTCCTCACCGCCGGGGCCGTGGCCGACCGCCTGGGCCGCCGCCGCGTGCTGCTCGTCGGGCTCGTGGCGTTCGGCGCGATCAGCGCCTGCGTCGTCGCGGTGGGCTCAGCGAGTGAGCTGATCGCACTCCGCGCCGCCCTCGGTCTCGCGGCCGCGGCCATGGCGCCGATCACCACCTCGCTGATCTTCCGCCTCTTCGAGGACCAGGCGCTGCGGATGCGCGCGATGACGGTGATGATCGTCGTCGGCATGTCCGGTTTCGTCCTGGGTCCGTTGCTGGGCGGCACGGTGCTGACCCACGTCCGGTGGGAGTGGCTGCTGGTGGTCAACGCCCCGATCGCCGTGATCGCCTACATCGGGGTCCGGTTCGGGGTGCCCGCCGACAGGCCGGAAGACCTCACCGACGACGCGCTCGACCTACCCGGCGCCGTGCTGAGCATCCTTGCCATCGGCCTGGCGTGCTACTTCCTCACCAGCGGCGTCGAGCACGGCTGGCTCTCCGCTGCCACCATCGCCACGGTCGTCGGCGCCGTTGCCGCGGCTACGGCGTTCGTCCGGCACGAGCGCCGCAGCACGTCACCCATGCTCGACCTGGGCGTGTTCTCCCACGGCACCGTGCGTGGCGCCGCCATCGCTCAGGTCGCGACGTCGATCGCCATGGCGAGCGTCATGTTCGGCCTGATCCTGCACTTCCAGTACGCCTACGGCTGGAGCCCGGTGCGGGCCGGGCTCGCAAATCTGCCGCTGATCATCACGATGATCGCTGCGACCCCGATCTCCGAGTGGCTCGCGCGCCGACTCGGCCACCGGTACGCCTGCCTGATCGGCGCCGGCCTCGTCGCCGGCTCGCTGGCGGGGCTGTCCTGGAGCGTCAGCCACGGGTACGCCGCCATCGCCGTCAGCATGGTCGTGATGACCGTCGGCCTGCGCACGGTAATGACCATCTGCGCCGTGGCCCTAATGGAGGCGATGCCGGGCAACCGCACGTCGATCGGCGCGGCGCTCAACGACACCGCCCAGGAGGTCGGCACCAGCGTCGGCACCGCCGTCGTCGGCACCATGATCGCCGCGCTGGTCACCACTCAGCTGCCGGTCGGCACCTGGAACAGCGACCTCGTGGCCACGTTCTTCCACGGCGAACAGATCACATACGCCGTGCTGGCCGTGGTGGTGGGTCTGCTCGCCGCACTGGGGGCCTCCAGCCTCACCCATTCCCGCACCGCCGACGAACCGCACTGATCGAGCCGAGCCGCCTGGCTCACCGGCGAGACGATCACCCGTTCACCGCAACTACGACGGGCCCGACACCTCGAGGTGTCGGGCCCGTCGCTGGAGCTGGTGTCAGCTGCAGCCGGAGGTGCTGCCGCAGCCCTCGCAGACATAGCAGGAGCCGGCGGGGCGCATCTTGGTGCCGCAGGTGAAGCAGAGCGGGGAGTCGATCGCGGTGCCGGTGATCTTCTCCATCAGCTCGGCGGAGGTGTGGGCCTCCTTGGCCGGCTGCGCCGGGACCTCACGCTGCGAGGCGCCGGTCGTGTCGTGGGTGACCACACCCTCGACGGTGTCGGTCTCGGGCTCGACGACCGGGGCGGAGGCGACGGGCGCGTCCTCGATCAGCTCCGCGGCACCACCGGTCTCCTCGACGGGCTCGTAGGAGCCGGTCTCGAGGTAGCGCTGGCGCTCGTCGGCGGAGTAGATACCCATGCCCTGGCGCTCCTCGTAGGGCAGGTAGTCCAGCGCCAGACGGCGGAAGATGTAGTCCATGATCGACTGGCTCATCCGCACGTCGGGGTCGTCGGTGAGGCCGGCCGGCTCGAAGCGCAGGTTGGTGAACTTTGAGACGTAGGTCTCCAGCGGCACGCCGTACTGCAGGCCGATGCTCACCGCGATCGAGAACGCATCCATCACGCCGGCCAGGGTCGAGCCCTGCTTGCCGAGCTTGAGGAAGATCTCGCCCAGCTCGCCGTCGTCGTGGGCACCCGAGGTCATGTACCCCTCGGCACCGCCCACGGTGAAGGAGGTGGTGCGCGAGACGCGCGACTTCGGCAGGCGCTTGCGGGTGGGGGCGTAGACGACCTTCTCGACGACCTTGGTCTCGACCGGCGCGGTCGGGGCGTCGGCGGCCTTGTTGGAGTCGGTGCCCTTGTTCTCGCCCTTGCCCGACGACATGGGCTGGCCGACCTTGCACATGTCGCGGTAGATCGCGGTGGCCTTGAGGCCGAGCTTCCACGACTGGAAGTAGACGTCCTCGATCTCCTCGACCGTGGCGGTCTCGGGGAGGTTGACGGTCTTGGAGATCGCACCGGAGAGGAACGGCTGGCAGGCCGCCATCATCCGCACGTGGCCCATCGGCTTGAGCGAGCGGGCGCCCATCGCGGTGTCGAAGACCTCGTAGTGCTCCTGGCGCAGGCCGGGGGCGTCGATCACGTGGCCCTCGGCGGCGATGTGGGCGACGATCGCCTCGACCTGCTCGGGCTGGTAGCCCATCTTGCGCAGGGCACGCGGGATGGTCTGGTTGACGATCTGCATGGAGCCGCCGCCGACCAGCTTCTTGAACTTCACCAGCGAGAAGTCGGGCTCGATGCCGGTGGTGTCGCAGTCCATCATGAAGCCGATGGTGCCGGTGGGCGCGAGCACCGAGGCCTGCGCGTTGCGGAAGCCGTGGGTCGCGCCGAGCTCCTGCACCTGGGCCCAGGCGGCGGTGGCCAGCTTGTGCACCTGGCCGTCGGCGAGGTGGACCGGGCGCACAGTGTCGTTGGCCGCCTGGTGCTTGCGCATGACCCGCTTGTGGGCGTCGGCGTTGCGGGCGTAGCCGGCGTAGGGGCCGACGACGCCGGCCAGCTCGGCGGAGCGCTTGTAGGAGGTGCCGGTCATCAGCGAGGTGATGGTCGCGGCCATCGCCCGGCCGCCGTCGGAGTCGTAGCCCAGGCCCATCGCCATCAGCAGCGCGCCGAGGTTGGCGTAGCCGATGCCGAGCTGGCGGTAGTCGCGGGTGGTCTGGCCGATCGACTCGGTCGGGAAGTCGGCGAAGCAGATGGAGATGTCCATCGCGGTGATGATGAACTCCACGGCCTTCGCGAACAGCTCGCCGTCGAAGGTGTCGTCGTCCTTGAGGAACTTCAGCAGGTTGAGGCTGGCGAGGTTGCACGAGGAGTTGTCGAGCGACATGTACTCCGAGCACGGGTTGGACGCGGTGATCCGGCCGGTCTCGGGGTTGGTGTGCCAGTCGTTGATGGTGTCGTCGTACTGCAGGCCCGGGTCGGCGCACTCCCACGCGGCGGTGGCGATCTTGCGCCACAGCTCGCGGGCGTCCACGGTCTCGATGACCGAGCCGTCCTTGCGCGAGCGCAGGCCGAACTCGGTGCCGTCCTCGACGGCGCGCATGAACTCGTCGGAGACCCGCACGGAGTTGTTGGCGTTCTGGTACTGCACCGAGGTGATGTCCTCGCCGCCGAGGTCCATGTCGAAGCCGGCGTCGCGCAGCGCGCGGATCTTGTCCTCCTCGCGCGCCTTGGTCGCCACGAACTCCTCGATGTCGGGGTGGTCGACGTCGAGGACGACCATCTTCGCCGCGCGGCGGGTGGCGCCACCGGACTTGATGGTGCCGGCGGAGGCGTCGGCGCCGCGCATGAACGACACGGGGCCCGAGGCGGTGCCGCCGGAGGAGAGCAGCTCCTTGGAGGAGCGGATGCGGGAGAGGTTGAGGCCGGCGCCGGAGCCGCCCTTGAAGATGAACCCCTCCTCCTTGTACCAGTTCAGGATCGAGTCCATGGAGTCGTCGACGGAGAGGATGAAGCACGCCGAGACCTGCTGGGGCGAGGGGGTGCCGACGTTGAACCAGACCGGGGAGTTGAACGAGAAGTACTGGTGGACCAGGAGCCAGGTCAGCTCGTGCTCGAAGACCTCGGCGTCGGCGGGGCTGGCGAAGTACCCGTTGTCCTCGCCGCCCTTGCGGTAGGACGTGACGACCCGGTCGACGAGCTGCTTGAGGCTCTGCTCGCGCACGTCGGAGCCGACGGCGCCGCGGAAGTACTTCGTGGTGACGATGGTGGAGGCGTTGACCGACCAGAAGTCGGGGAACTCGACACCCTTCTGCTCGAAGACGGTCGCGCCGGTCTTCCAGTTGGTCTGGACGACGTCGCGGCGCTCCCAGGTCAGCTCGTCGTAGGGGTGCACGCCGGCGGTGCTGAACACCCGCTCGAAGCTGAGGCCCTTGCCTGCGGACGCGGCTCCGGTCTGGGCGCCGCTCATCGTCTCGGTCATTCGGTTGGTCTCCCTGGTTCGGCGGTGCGCGGGGCGCGGTGTGTGGCGTGCGGGGGGTGGCGCTGCGGTGGTGCGGGGGGCGACGTCCATGGTCGCGGCGACCACCGACAGTCACGGGGTCGCGTGGGCGGGCCCCGGGGAAGAGGTGGTGCGCCCGGCAGGTGGCTTCCCCACCACCTGCCGGGCGGTCTGTGGGCCCTACCCGGTGGGGGCAGGGGTGGGCGCGCCGTCGACCAGCTCGGTGAGCTGCTCGGCGCGCTGGGTGCGCAGCTCGGCGATCTCGGCCTCGAAGTCCTCGGCGGACTCGAAGGCCTTGTAGACCGACGCGAAGCGCAGGTAGGCGACCTCGTCGAGCTCGCGCAGCGGCGCGAGGATGGCCAGGCCGACCTCGTGGGCCGGCACCTCGGCCTGGCCGCGACCGCGCACGGTGTCTTCGACGGCCTGGCCCAGGCAGGCGAGGTCGTGCTCGGTGACCGGACGGCCCTTGCAGGCCTTGCGGGCGCCGGCGACGGCCTTGTCGCGGTGGAACGGCTCGGTGGCACCGGAGCGCTTCACCACGGCGAGCTGCATGAGCTCGACGGTGGAGAACCGCTCCTTGCACTCCAGGCACTGGCGACGTCGACGGATCGACCCGCCGTCCTCGGCCACGCGGGAGTCGAGGACCTTGGTGTCGGCGTGGTGGCAGAACGGGCAGTGCACGACGGGTCCTCCTCTCCCTCATTGGCGGCCCCGCACCGACCCGACACCCCGTGGGGGTGTGCAGTCGGTGTGGATAACCGGGCTCTTCCTGTGTAGAACACGCTTCGACCTGTGGGGCTTCCACCCCTGGCCTGTGCACTAGATGTGGATAACTACACCGGTGTAACTACTAGATGTAGGGAACCGTACGCCCGTCGAGGGCAGGGCGCAACCTGTTCGGCGAGTCGCGCGCCGGGCGTTTCGCTGCCGCCGCAAAGCCGCAGGTCAGCGCGCCGCGGACCGCTCGCCCGGCGGTCCGGACAGGTCCGTCACGGGCGTGTCGCGGGCGTCCAGGCCGCTCCGCCGGGCGGCCGAGCGGTGGTGGCGGGCGCGACGCCTCCTGATCTCCCGCTCCGACCTGCGCGTCCCGCTGCGCCGGGCGGGCACGTCGGACACAATGACCCGGTGAGCAGCGCGGGGAGACGAGCAGGCTCGCGCCGAGCCGCCAAGCCGCCCCGCACGTTCCAGCCGCGACTCCTCCTGCTCGCCCTCGCCGTCACGCTGTCGGTGGTGGCGTGGGGCTACCTCGTGTACGCCGCGATCGACTTCGGCACCACCGCCCGCGACGGCGACGTCCGCGCGTGGTGGTTCCTCGCCCTGGCCTCGCTAGGGGCCGTCGCGTGCCTGTTCGTCGGACTGGTGCTCGTCGCCCGGTTGTTGCGGGCGCTGGGGATCACCGCTCCCCCGTCCGGCGGGTCGCCGGCCTCGGGGGACGACGCGGACGACGCGGACGGTGGTCCCGCCACTGCTCCTGGTGGGCGGCGGGCCTCGCGCTGAGGCCTGGTCGTCGGTTCGGTGGTTTCGAGACGCTCGCTGCGCTCGCTCCTCAACCACCGAGCGCTGCGGTCGTTGCTCGCTCCCGGGGGACAGGAAAGGGGCAGGCCCGATGGGCCCGCCCCTCGTCTTCCCCAGCTCACCAGCCGGGGTCGAAGCGGCTGGTGAGGTCAGTGGCCGGGCGCGTGGCGCTGCCGGCGGGTGGATCAGCTGGTGGGGACCCGCAGCTGCTGGCCGGCGATCACCAGGCCGCCGTCGAGGTCGTTCAGGGTCTGGATCTCCGCGATCGCCCCACGCAGGTCGCCGTCGGCGGAGGTGGCGGCCGCGATGTCCCACAGGGTGTCACCGGTGCCGACGGTGATGACCTCGGTGGGCTGGGCCTGGGAGGTGGCCACGGAGCCGGCGGCCAGCCAGACCCCGACGGCGAGCACGACCAGCAGGGAGAGCGTGAACACGACCAGTCGGCCGCGGCGGGTCAGCCGCACGGTCGGGGCGTGGACGGGGTGCAGGGTCATCGTGCTCATGGGGACCTCCTGGGGAAGTGGCGGTCGGCCTCGGGTGGGGCTCGGTCGGTCACGCTGATGTCTAACGGGCGCCACCGACAGTCCTGGCGGACCGCCTGGAGTGGCCGAGTCGACCACACGTTCGATCGAACACATGAGCGAGAGTAGATCAGGTGTTCGACACCGCGCAAGGGTCCAGACGAACGGATGTTCGACCGGATCCGCGCCGGCGACGGGGACGGGCGCGACACGCCGTTCGAACAGGTGTTTGAAGTCGCCCGGCGCGACTGGCAGGGTGAGGCACGTCGCCCCCGCCGGGCGACGCACGACCTCCACCCGGACCCACGCACCCGGGCGGGGCACGAGGACCGGGCCGGCGCCAGCCGTGCCGGAGCAGAGAGGTGGACGATGGCGACGAACGAGGTGGGGGGCACGGTGTCCGAGTTCCCCGAAGGTGCTCCCGACGCGACGGGCCTGACCCCGCGCCAGCTGCGCGTGCTGGCCACGATTCGCGACGCGATCGAGAAGCGGGGCTACCCCCCGAGCATGCGCGAGATCGGCAACGCGGTGGGGCTGACCAGCACCTCCAGCGTGGCCCACCAGCTGAAGGTGCTCGAGGAGAAGGGCTTCCTCAAGCGCGACCCCAACCGCCCGCGTGCGCTCGAGGTGTTCCTGCCGGAGGTGCTCGCCGCACGCCGCTCGATCTCCGCGGCGGAGGAGTCGTCCTTCGACGAGACCGGTGTGGGCGACGCGATGCCCGCGGCGACGTACGTGCCGGTCGTCGGCCGCATCGCCGCCGGTGGCCCGATCCTGGCCGAGCAGCGGGTGGAGGACGTGTTCCCCCTGCCCAAGCAGCTCGTCGGCGACGGTCAGCTGTTCCTGCTCGAGGTGTCGGGTGAGTCGATGATCGACGCCGCGATCTGCAACGGCGACTACGTCGTCATCCGGCAGCAGCCGACCGCGAACAACGGCGAGATCGTCGCCGCGATGATCGACGGCGAGGCCACCGTCAAGACCTTCCAGCGCAAGGACGGCCAGGTCTGGCTGCTCCCCCACAACGACTCCTTCGAGCCCATCGACGGCACCCACGCCACGATCCTGGGCAAGGTCACCGCGGTCCTGCGCCGCGTCTGACCCGCTCCACCGGGGCCCACCGCTGCGGGCCCCGTCCCGCTCCGGGGCTGCCCCACCCGCGTCGCGCCGGGCCCGTCGGACCACCGACGGGCCCAGTGTCGCGTGCGGATCCGCCGAGTCGGCGCTGTCGGTGACGCGTGAGACGCTGGACGTCCTGCTCGTCCCCCACCCCCGGGAGCCCGCGTGCGTCGCACCCCCTCCGTCCTGCTCGCCCCCCTCGCCGCCCTCGCCCTGGGCGCGGGACTGCTGGTGCCGGCCGCGGCCGACCCGGTCGACGCCCCTGCTGGCGGTGCAGCGAGCGAGGCCGTCGAGGTAGTCGGTGAGGCGACCGGCGAGGTGACCCCGGCCCAGGCCGCGGAGGCGCTGGAGACGGTCGAGGAGCTCCTCGACCCGGACGCGACCCCGGCGACCGACCCCGACGTCGAGGCCACCGAGGCCCTGCGTGACCTCGCCCGCAGCCTGCCCGCGCTGTCGCCGACCGACCGCGCGACGGCGCGCAGCTACCTCGCGCGGCCCAGTGACGGCACAGCCGACCCGTTTGGCTCCGGTTACAGCGCCAGCGCTGGCGAACCCGGTTCCACGTGCAGCACGAACGTCTGCGTGCACTGGGTCGAGCGCAGTTCCGACAAGGTGGCAGACGACGAGGACGTCAGCACCGTGCCCGCCTACGTCGACACGACGCTCGCCACGTTGCAGAAGGTGCACGACACCTACGTGGCCGCGGGCTACCGGGCCCCGAAGCCCGACGGCGCCAAGGGCGGGAGCCCACTCACGGACGTCTACCTGGTCGATGTGGGTGGCGACAGCATCTACGGCTACTGCACCTCCGACCGGGCCATCCCCACCGGGGAACGCGCCGCTGACGTGCCTGCGTACTGCGTGCTCGACAACGACTTCCGCTCGGGCCAGTTCCCGGCGCACACCCCGCTGGAGAACCTGCAGGTCACCGCGGCCCACGAGTACTTCCACGCCGTGCAGTTCGCCTACGACGCCGACGAGGACGGGTGGTTCATCGAGGCCACTGCCACCTGGGCCGAGGACGAGGTCTACGACGCGGTCGACGACAACGTCACCTACCTGCGCTCCGGTCCGCTGGGCCGACCGCGGGCCTCGATGGACGGTGACAGCGACCTGCGGGTATACGGCGACTGGATCTTCTTCCGCCACCTCACCGAGGCGCTGCCCGCCAGCACCGGCGAGCTCCCCTCGCTGGTCCGCCGCGCCTGGGAGCGCGCCGACAGCGCCGTCGGCGGTCCCGACGAGTACTCGGTGCAGGCCGTGGCCGGTGCGCTCGGCGAGCGGGATGTCGCACTGCGCGACGCCTACGCCCGCTTCGCCGCCGACAACCGACGCCCCGGCCTGGCCTACGAGGAGGGCTCCGCGCAGCGCTACCCCACCGCCCCGCTGTGGCGCAGCGCCACCCTGTCGCCGACACAGCGCTCCACCGGGCGCCGCACCGTGCGCCTCGACCACCTCAGCAGCGCCACCCACCGGTTCACCCCCGGTGCGGGCCTCGACACCGGGTGGAAGCTCGCGCTCACGCTCGACCTGCCGGTGAGCGCCCGCGGCACCGAGGTCGCCCTCACCGTCGTGCCGACCAGCGGTCGGCCGACCACGCGGCTGCTCCGGCTCGGCGCCGACGGCGACGGCCGGGTCAACACCGGCTTCTCCGCTGCGGCCGTGCGCCAGGTCGAGGTCACCCTGGTCAACGCCAGCAGGCGCTACCGGTGCGGCGTGGCCCCCGAAGCGGGCTTCTCCTGCCAGGGCCGCTCGCGAGACGACGACCTGCGCTTCACGGTGGCCGGCCGCGCCGTCCGGGGCTGAGCCCCCGCCTGGTCACGGCGTGCCGGTGGCTCCCGGGTGAACACCTGGTGGCCACCCGCCTGCGGCCATGACGCGGGTGACGGCGCGTCGTTGAATGGATCGTGACCACCCCTGACCGCCCCTCCTCGTCGCCCGCCGACGCCCAGGTCGACCTGCGACCCCATCGACGCACGCTGCTCGCCACGGGCGCAGCCGGTGCCGTCGCCGTAGGCCTGCCCGCCGCCACGACGACGGCCGGTGCCACGGCGTCCGAGCCCGACGCTCCGCTCCGTGCGGGTGGCCGGGTGTTCCGGCACGGCGTGGCCTCGGGCGACCCCACGCCCGACGCGGTGGTGCTGTGGACCCGGGTGACCCCCACCGTCGCGGCGACACCGGGCTCGGGCCGCGGCCCGTCGGTGAGCGTGCGCTGGGAGGTCGCGACCGACGACCGGTTCCGCAGGATCGTGCGCCGCGGGCGGGTAGGCACCGGCCCGGGCCGTGACCACACCGTGAAGGTGGACGCCACCGGCCTGGAGCCGGCGACCTGGTACCACTACCGCTTCGTCCTGGGCGACCAGGTCAGCCCCACCGGGCGCACCCGCACCGCCCCGGCCCGCTTCGCCAAGCCCGGCAACCTGCGCTTCGGCGTGGTGTCGTGCGCGAACCTGCAGGCCGGGTACTTCGCCGCCTACCGCGGGCTGGCGGAGCGCGACGACCTCCACGCCATCCTGCACCTCGGCGACTACCTCTACGAGTACGGGCCCGGCGAGTACGGCATGGGCAACGACAACGTCGACGTCCGGGCGCACGTGCCGGCCCGGGAGATGGTGTCGCTGGCCGACTACCGCCAGCGTCACGCCCAGTACAAGACCGATCCCGACCTGCAGGCCGCCCACGCGCGCTACCCGTGGATCGTGACCTGGGACGACCACGAGGTCACCAACGACCAGTGGCGCAAGGGCGCCGAGAACCACACCCCCGGCACCGGTGAGGGCGGCGAGGGCGACTACCTGCGCCGTCGGGCCCGCGCCCACCGCGCCTACGACGAGTGGATGCCGCTGCGGATGGACGGCACCGCCGACCTGCGCGACGGCGCCCGCCTGTTCCGCCGGCTGCGCTTCGGCTCGCTGCTCGAGCTGAGCATGCTCGACCTGCGCACCTACCGCGACCAGCAGGTCGCCACCCCTGCGGTCGACCCCGCGGTCAGCGACCCCGACCGCACCATCACCGGACGCCAGCAGATGGAGTGGCTGAAGGACTCCCTGAGCCGCGACCACCGCCCGCAGTGGAAGCTCGTGGGCAACCCGGTGATGATCGCGCCGGTCACGTTCGCCGACCTGCCCGACGACCTGGTGCAGCCGGTCAACGACGTCACCGGGCTGCTGCCCAGCGACGGTGCGCCGTACAACGTCGACCAGTGGGACGGCTACACCGACGACCGCCGCGAGGTGTTCCAGCACCTGCGCGACCACCAGGTGAAGAACACCGTCTTCCTCACCGGCGACATCCACTCCGGGTGGGCCTGCGAGCTGCCGCTCGACCCGTCGACCTACCCCGCCGTCGGCGACTCCGTCGGCGTGGAGTTCGTGTGCACCTCGGTCACCTCGAACAACCTGAACGACATCACCGGCACCCCGCCGCGCACCACTTCGCTGGCCGTGGAGGAGACGATCAAGGCCAACAACCGCCACATCAAGTACCTGAACTTCGACGACCACGGCTTCTCGGTCCTCGACGTGACGGCGAAGCGGGCGCAGATGGACTGGTTCGTGATCGGTGAACGCGACGACCGGGACACCCCCATCACCTGGTCGGTGTCGTACGCCACCCCGGCCAACAGCAACCTCGTCGAGCGCGTCGACGCTCCGGTGGGTGACGTCTGATGTGCGGCTCGACGCGCCACGACGGCGCCTGCCCCACCACCGACGTCGCCGGTGCCGACCGGCCCTTCGCCCGCGGCCTCGCCCAGGCCCGCACCGGACGGCGCACGATGCTGACCGCCGGCGCCTCCGGCCTGCTGTTCTCCAGCCTCGCCGGGGCGGCGTCCTCCGCGGCCGCCGCGGCCGCCAGCACCCGCAAGCGCGCCTACGTGCTGGTCGTCGACGGGTGCCGTCCCGAGGAGATCGAGAGCGGCCTCACCCCCAACCTCCGCGCGCTGCGCGACGCGGGCCTGCGGTTCCCGCGGGCCTCGTCGATGCCGGTGATGGAGACCATCCCCAACCACGTGATGATGATGACCGGCCAGCGGCCCGACCGCACCGGCGTGCCCGCGAACGCGATCTACGACCGCGAGCTCGGCGACATCCGCGACATGGACCGGCCCTCCGACATCCGGGTGCCGACGGTGATCGAGCGGCTCAACCGCAGCGGCCTGACCACCGGCACCGTGCTGTCGAAGGAGTACCTCTACGGCGTCTTCGGCGAGCGGGCGACCCACCGTTGGGAGCCGATGCCGATCATTCCCGTGGCCGGCTACGCCCCCGACGTGGCGACCATGCAGGCCACGCTCGACATGCTCAAGGAGTTCGACCCCCACCTGATGTTCGTGAACCTCGGCGACATCGACCGGTTCGGGCACTCCGACCTCACCGGCACCACGCTGGAGCTGGCCCGTCGTACGGCGCTGGCCTCCACCGACGCGCTCGTCGGGCAGTTCGTCGACGAGCTCAAGTCGTCGGGTCGCTGGGAGCACTCGATGGTCGTCGTGCTCGCCGACCACTCGATGGACTGGTCGACGCCGACCGACGTGGTGTCGCTGCAGGCGCCGCTGGAGGCCGACCCGTTCCTGGCCGGCAAGTTCGTGATCGCCGACAACGGCGGCGCCGACCTCGTCTACTGGACCGGCCCCGCCGGCCAGCGAGCCGAGGCCGTACGTCGCATCCGCGCGATCGCCGACGAGGTGGAGGGCGTGCTGAAGGCCTGGGACCGCCGCGCCGAGTGGCTGCGGCTGGGCCCGGAGGCCGGTGACGTCGTGGTGTTCTGCCGCGCCGGCTGGCGCTTCAGCGACCCCGACCCGATGACCTCGAACCCGATCCCCGGCAACCACGGCCACCCCGCCACCCGGGCGATCCCGTTCTTCGTCGGCGGCGGGCACCCCCGGGTGCCGCGGCGCCAGGCCTCCTCGGCCCACGCTCGCACCATCGACGTCGCCCCCACGGTCGCGTCGTTCTTCGGGCTCGCGTCGGGCTCGCGGCTCTACGAGGGGCGCGCCCGGGTCTGAGTGCGGGCCGCGGAGGTCTCGGCGACGCTGGTCGCCGGCGCTGCTGGTTGCTCGACCGGCGCACGGCCCGGTGGGGTCAGCCGGCGGCGAGGCGCGCCAGGGCCTTGCGGACCACCGCGGGGTCGGTGGTGGTCCACATCGGCGGCAGGCTGGCCTTGAGGAAGCTGCCGTAGCGGGCGGTGGCCAGGCGCGGGTCGAGCACCGCGACCACGCCGCGGTCGGTGGTGGTGCGGATGAGACGACCCGCGCCCTGCGCCATCAGCAGCGCGGCGTGGGTGGCGGCGACCTGCATGAAGCCGTTGCCGCCGGCCTTGTCCGCGGCCTTCTGCCGGGCGCTCATCAGCGGGTCGTCGGGCCGTGGGAACGGGATGCGGTCGATGAGCACCAGCTGGCAGGTCTCGCCGGGCACGTCGAGGCCCTGCCACAGGCTGAGCGTGCCGAACAGGCAGGTGTGGGGGTCCTCCACGAACTGCTTGGCCAGCTCGGGCAGCTGGGCGTCGCCCTGGGCCAGGGTGGTGAGGTGGGGCAGCCGCTCGCGCACCACCTCAGCGGCCGCCTCGGCGGCGCGGCGCGAGGAGAACAGCCCGAGGGTGCGCCCGTTGGCGGCGTCGACGAGGTCGACGATCTCGTCGAGCTGGGCGGCGCCGAGCCCGTCGCGCCCGGGGGGCGGCAGGTGGCGCGCGACGTAGAGGATCGCCTGCTGGCCGTAGTCGAAGGGGCTGCCGACGTCGATGCCGCGCCAGGGCAGCGTGTCGCCGCCCCCGACGGGGGTGCCGACGTCGACGCGCTCCGACGGCTTGAGGCCGACGCCGGTGGCGACGTTGCTGAAGTCGCCGCCCAGCATCAGGGTCGCGCTGGTGAAGACCACGGTCTTGTCGGCCAGCAGCTTGTCGCGCATCGGCCCCCACACCTGCAGCGGCGCCACGCACAGCCGCGGCGGGATGCGGCTCTGGGCGCCGGTGCCGCCCTCGCTGAGCCACAGCACGTCGGACTCGGCCAGGGCCGCCATCCGCTCCGCGGTGGTGAACACCTCCTGCACCGACCCCTTGGCCTGCGCGCGTCCGGCGTCGCCGGTCTCGCCGGCCTCCTTCTGCTCGCGCGGGTAGGCCGAGAAGCAGGTGCGGGCGGCGTCGCGCACCAGCTGGAGGGCGTCGGAGAGCTGGTCGGGCAGCGTCTCGAACCGGCCCGGCGACGCCTCGGCCATCGCGTCGCGCAGTGCGCCGGCGGCGTCGGCGAGGTCGTCGGCCTCGGAGCCGTCGACGTGGCGCTGCGAACGGCGGGCCGCGCGCTCGACGTCGCCGACGGTGAGCTCGTCGGTGGCGGCCTGGGTCACCCGGGCGGTGAGCTCGTGGGCCTCGTCGATCACCACGGCGTCGTACTCGGGGATCATCGGCACGCCCTCGACGGCGTCGATCGCCAGCAGCGAGTGGTTGGTGACCACCAGGTGGGAGCGCTGCGCCTTCTCGCGGGCCAGCTCGACGAAGCACTCCTGGCCGAAGGGGCAGCGCGTGGCGCCCAGGCAGTCGCGGTGGCCCACGCTGACCTGACGCCACTCCCGGTCGGTGTGGCGCGGCGCGGCGTCGCGCTCGCCGTGGCCGCCGCCCTCGGCCTCCCGCTCGGCCCAGGCGCGCAGCTCGAGCACCTTCTGGCCCATCGAGCCCTCGGGCATCTGCACCAGCGCGCCCTGGTCGTCGGGCACGCCCTCGCGCACGCGGTGGAGGCAGGCGTAGTTGGAGCGGCCCTTGAGCACGGCGTACGACGGGTCGACGCCCGGCTGGTCCTTGACCGCCTCGACCAGGCGGGGCAGGTCGCGCTCGACGAGCTGGTGCTGCAGGGCGAGGGTGGCGGTCGCGACCACGACCCGGCCCTTGTGGACCAGCGCGGGCACGAGGTAGCCCAGCGACTTGCCGGTGCCGGTGCCGGCCTGCACCAGCAGGTGCTCCTCGCTCTCCAGCGCCCGCGAGACCGCCTGCGCCATCTCCACCTGGCCGGCGCGCTCGCTGCCGCCGAGGGCGGCCACCGCGGCGGAGAGCACGCTGGTCACCGGGCTGTCGGCGGGAGTGGGGGTCTGCGGCACCCCAGAACCCTAGCCGCGCGCGCCGACACCCCCGACCGCGGCGAGGCGGGCCTGGGGACGGGGTGGCTAGCGTCGTGGCCATGAGCCCCGACACCGACCCGCTGCAGGAGATCACCGCCCCCGACGGCCGCACCCTCGAGGTGCTCACCGGCGGCGACCCCGACGGGTTCCCGTGGCTGTTCCACAACGGCTCGCCGTCCGCCGCCACCCCCTACCCCGCCGTCGACGAGGCCGCGCGCACCGCCGGGCTGCGGATGGTGACCTTCTCCCGCGCCGGGTACGGCGGCTCGAGCCCGCGCCGCCCCGAGCAGGGCCCGCCGCGGATGGTCGACGACGTGGCCGACTCCGTCACCGTGCTCGACCACCTCGGGATCGGTGAGTTCGTGACGCTCGGCTGGTCGGGCGGAGGCCCCCGGGCGCTGGGCTGCGCCGCGCGGCTGCCCGGTCGCTGCCGCGCCGCGGCGAGCCTGGCCGGCGTCGCGCCGTACGAGGGCGAGGGCCTCGACTGGACCGCCGGGATGGCCCCGGAGAACGTCGCTGAGTACGGTGCCGCCCGCGCCGGCGCGCAGCCCTACGCCGACTACCTCACCGCAGAGTTCCTGCCGGTGCTGCACGCCTCGGTCGACGACCTCGCGGAGTCGATGGGCGAGCTGCTCACCCCGGTCGACCGCGCCGCGCTCGACGAGGGCTACACCCGCTGGCTGCACGCGTCGTTCGGCCGGGCCGCGGCCCAGGGCGTCGTCGGCGTGCGCGACGACGGCCTCGCCGCGGTGGCTCCCTGGGGCTTCGACCCCGCCGCGATCACCGTGCCGGTGGCGGTGTGGCAGGGCCGGGAGGACGCGATGGTGCCCTACGCCCACGGGGAGTGGCTGGCCGCGCACGTGCCGGGCGCCCGCGCCCACCTGTTCGACGACGAGGGCCACCTGTCGCTGGCCGCCCGCTTCGACGACATCCTCGCCGACCTCAAGGACCTGGCCGGGCTGGCCTGATCCCCGAGGCCCGCTCCGGGGGCGCGCCCGCCCTCAGTACTCCAGGTGGTCGAGGTAGAGGTGGCCGACCGCCGCGCTGGTGAGCGGGGTGACGTCGGGGGTGTCGTTCTCGACGATGTACTCCTCCACGGTGTGGCGGCGGAAGATCCGCGCGAAGTCGACGACGCCGGTGCCGAGGTCGCACATGTCGCCGCTCTCGCCGTCCCGGTCCTTGACGTGGAACTGCCGGACCCGCTGCGGCGCGCGGCGGATCGTGTTGCCGACGAACCGGTCGGGGTCGGGGTGGGCGAGCTCGACGGCGGCGGTGTAGACCCAGTAGAGGTCGATCTCGAGGTGGACCAGCTCGGGGTCGAGGCCCTCGGTCAGCACGTCCCAGGGCGTGGTGCCGCCGCCGAGGTCGGTGGTGAACTCGTGGGCGTGGTTGTGGTAGCCGTAGCGCAGGCCGCGGCGCCGGGCCATCCGGGCCTCGACGTTCATCTGCTCGACCCACTGCTGCCACTGCGCGAGGTCGTCGGAGGCGAGGTAGGGCACGTTGACGTACTCCTGGCCCAGGGTGACGGCGTTGTCGAGCTTGGCGCGGGCCGCGGCGCGGTCGGGGCTGATGCCGTCGTGGCTGGAGGAAGCCCGGATGCCGATCTCGTCGAGGAAGGTGCGCAGCTCCGCGGCGCTGCGGCCGTAGTAGCCGGCCAGCTCGACCTTCTCGTAGCCGTACTGGGCCAGGCGGCGCAGCACGGCGTCGAAGCCGGGCTCCCCGCCGAGGGCCGCACGCAGCGTGTAGAGCTGGATGCTGATCTTGCGGTGGGGCACGACGCCGCCGCGGCCCCGCGGGGGGACGGTCGCGGCCGACGCGGACGCCGCCCCGACGAGGCCGGTCGTGGTGGCCGCAGCGCCGGCGACGCCGGCCGCCGCCGCCCCGCGGAACAGGCTGCGCCGGCTCGCGCCGCGCGTCTCGAGCGAGCGCTGCAGCGCTGCGTCACCGTCGAATCCGAAGCACATGGGGGTTCCTCTCGTCGGGCTGGTCCCGGGCCGGGTGGCCGTCGGGGCGGGGGCGAGCCGGGGGGCTCAGTCGTCGGTGCTGAAGGCCGCGTCGAAGGCGGCGTCGGGGGCGTCGAAGGCGAGGCGGCGCACGAACTCGAGCGCCTCGGGAGCACCGACGAGGCGGTCCATGCCGGCGTCCTCCCACTCCACGGAGATCGGGCCGGTGTAGCCGATGGTGTTGAGCATCCGGAAGCACTGCTCCCAGGGCACGTCGCCGTGCCCGGTCGAGACGAAGTCCCAGCCGCGGCGGGGGTCGGCCCACGGCAGGTGCGAGCCGAGCCGGCCGTTGCGGCCGTTGCCGGTCAGCCGCTTCGCGTCCTTGCAGTCGACGTGGTAGATCCGGTCCTTGAAGTCCCACAGGAAGCCGACCGGGTCGAGGTCCTGCCACACGAAGTGGCTGGGGTCCCAGTTCAGGCCGAAGGCCTCGCGGTGGCCGATGGCCTCCATCGCCGCGACCGTCGTCCAGTAGTCGTAGGCGATCTCCGAGGGGTGCACCTCGTGGGCGAAGCGCACGCCGCACTCGTCGAAGACGTCGAGGATCGGGTTCCACCGGTCGGCGAAGTCGCGGTAGCCGGCGGCCACCATCTCCTCGGTCGCGGGCGGGAACATCGCGACGTACTTCCAGATCGAGGAGCCGGTGAAGCCGACGACGGTGTCGACGCCGAGGCGCTGGGCGGCCCGGGCGGTCATCTTCATCTCCTCCGCGGCGCGCTGGCGCACGCCCTCGGCGTCGCCGTCGCCCCAGATGCGCGCCGGCAGGATCGCCTGGTGGCGCGCGTCGATCGGGTCGTCGCAGACGGCCTGGCCCTTGAGGTGGTTGGAGATGGCGAACAGCTGCAGCCCGTGGCGCTCGAGCAGGTCGAGCCGGTCGCGCACGTAGGCGTCGTCCTCGGCGGCCCGCCAGGGGTCGAGGTGGTCGCCCCAGCAGGCGAGCTCGAGGCCGTCGTAGCCCCAGCCCGACGCCAGGCGCGCCACCTCCTCCAGCGGCAGGTCGGCCCACTGGCCGGTGAACAGGGTGATCGGTCGGGGCATGTCCGGGCCTCCAGGGGCGTACGACGGGACGGGCGGGTCGGGGTCGTGGTGCGGGCGGCGGGGGACCCCGCCGCCGGGTCAGGCGGGGATCTGCTGCCAGCTGCGGGTGTCGGAGCTGGTCTCGACCGCGGCCAGCACCCGCTGCACCTGCAGGCCGTCGGCGAACGACGGCGTGGGGTCGGTGCGGTCGGCGACGGCCTGCACCAGGTCGACGACCTGGTGGGTGAAGCCGTGCTCGTAGCCGAGCCCGTGGCCGGCGGGCCACCAGGCGCCGACGTACGGGTGGTCGGGCTCGGTGACCAGGATCCGGCGGAAGCCGGCGGTGTCGTCGGGCTCGGTGGCGTCGAAGAAGTGCAGGACGTTCATGTCCTCGAAGTCGAAGGCGAGGCTGCCGCGCGAGCCGTTGACCTCGATGCGGATGGCGTTCTTCCGACCCGTCGCGAAGCGGGTGGCCTCGAAGACGCCCAGGGCGCCGCCGGTGAAGCGGGCCAGGAAGGCGGCCGCGTCGTCGACGGTGACCGCGCCCCGCTCGGTAGAAGCGGTGCCGGACAGCCCGGCGTGCTCGGCGGCCAGCGGGCGCTCCTTGACGAACGTCTCGAGCTGGCCCGAGACCTCCCGCACCGTGTCGCCGGTGATGAACTGGGTGAGGTCGATGACGTGGGCGCCGATGTCGCCCAGGGCACCGGAGCCGGCACGGTCCTTCTCCAGGCGCCAGGACAGCGGCGCCTCGGGGTCGGCGATCCAGTCCTGCAGGTACTGCGCCCGCACGTGGCGCACCTCGCCGATGCGGCCCTCGGCCACCAGGCGGCGGGCCAGGGCGATCGCCGGCACCCGCCGGTAGGTGAACCCGACCATCGCGCGCACGCCGTGCTCGGCGGCCCGGGCGGCGGCCTCGACCATCGCCTCGGCCTCGGCGACGCTGTTGGCCAGCGGCTTCTCGCAGAGCACGTGCTTGCCGGCCTCGAGCGCCGCGATCGCGATCTCGGCGTGGGTGTCGCCCGGGGTGCAGATGTCGACCAGGTCGACCTCGTCGGAGGTGACGACCGCGCGCCAGTCGGTCGAGCTGCTCGCCCAGCCGAGGCGCTCGGCGGCCTGCGCGGCGCGCTCGGCGTCGCGGCCGCAGAGCACGCTCATCGTCGGGGCCAGCGGGAGGTCGAAGAAGCGGGGGGCGGTGCGCCAGGCCTGGGAGTGGGCGGCGCCCATGAAGGCGTGGCCGATCATCCCCACGGCGATCGTGCCGGTCGTGGTGCTCATCTCGGGGCTGCTCCTGTCGCTGGAGGTGGGGCGTGCCCGCCCGGCACCCGGAGGGCCGGGCGGGCACGCGTCGTGGTTCGTGACCCCGGGCCGGCGACGGGCCGGCCCGGGGTCACCTGCTCAGGACTCGAAGGCCGTGTCGATGAACTGCTCGACGTTGTCGCTGGTGACGACCGGCGCGTAGAGCTGCACCTCGCGGGGCACCTCGACCTCGACGAGGTCCGTCATGGCCTTCTGCTGCACCAGCAGGCGGGCCAGCTTCACGCCGTCGGCACCCTGGGTGGAGGGGTAGATGACGGTGGCCTGCAGGACGCCGTCACCGGCCTGGATGGAGCGCATGGCGTTGGCCGAGCCGGCACCGCCGACCATGAAGAACTCGTCGCGGCCGGCGTTCTCGATGGCGGCCAGGACGCCGACGCCCTGGTCGTCGTCGTGGTTCCAGATGGCGTCGATCTGCGGGGCGGCCTGCAGCAGGTTGGACGCGGCCTCCTCGCCGCCCTCCACGGTGAAGTCGGCAGGGACGCGGTTGTCGACGTCGAGCCCGCACTCGCCGAGCGCGTCCTCGAAGCCCTGGCTGCGGTCCTGGGTCAGCGGCAGCGAGTCGATCCCGGCGATCTCGGCGACGACGGCGTCGGGGTTGTCACCCAGCTGCTCGCAGATGTAGGTGCCGGCCGAGACGCCCATGCCGTAGTTGTCGCCGAGCACGGTGACGCGGGCGGCGTTGGGGTCGTCGAACTCGCGGTCGACGTTGATGACCGGGATGCCGGCCTCCATCGCCTGGAGCGCCACCGGGGTCATCGCGGCGCCGTCGAAGGGCAGCAGCACGATGGCGTCGACGCCGTCGTTGATGAACGTCTCGACCTGGCTGATCTGCAGGTTGACGTCGTTGGTGCCCTCGGCGACGCGCAGGTCGACGTCCTCGTAGGACTCGGCGGCCTTGCGGGCCGACTCGGTGATGGAGGCCATCCAGCCGTGGTCGGCGGCGGGGGCGGAGAAGCCGATGACGACCTCGTCGCCGGCCTCGTCGTTGGAGCCGGCCTCGGCGGTCGAGGTGCCGCCCGAGGCGGTGTCGTCGTCCGACTCGGCGGTGTTGCTGGTGCAGCCGGCGAGCGCGAGGACCGCGAGACCGGCGATCACGGTGGTGCCGGCGCGGCGGGTGCGCGAGAGGCGGTGCAGGGACATCTGGGCTCCTTGGGACGTGGGCGACCGGCTCACGCCGGTGCGCTGGTGGTGAGGTGGGTGGTGCGAGAGCGGGTGGTGCCGGGTACTGGGGCTCGTCGCCCGGCGGGCGGGCGGCTAGGTGGTCCTGCGCGAGGCCAGGCGCTGCTGGAGCAGCACGGCGATCACGATGATCGCGCCCGTCAGCAGGGCCTGCTCCGAGGTCGGGCGGTCGTTGAGGGTGAAGACGTTGGTCAGCGTCGTGAACAGCAGGACCCCGAAGACGGTGCCGACGATGGTGCCGCGACCACCGGCCAGCAGGGTGCCGCCGACGACGACGGCGGCGATGGCGTTGAGCTCCAGCCCGGTGCCGTGCGTGGAGCTGCCGGTGTTGGTGCGGGAGACGATCATGATCGCCGCCACCCCGCACAGGACCCCGAGCAGGACGTAGAGCAGCACGGTGTGGCGCTGCACGTGGATGCCCGCGAGGCGTGCGGCCTCGGGGTTGCCGCCGACCGCGAGGGTGCGGCGGCCGAAGGTGGTGCGGTTGAGGACCACCCACCCGGCGATCGCGACGAGCGCGAACATGATGACGATCATCGGGACGCCGAGGACGTCGGCGCCGAAGAAGTCGGAGAACCCGGGGACCTCGACGATCTGGGTGCGCCGGTTGGAGATGATCTCGGCCAGGCCGCGGGCACTGGCGAGCATCGCCAGCGTGACCATGAACGAGGCGATCCCGCCGTAGGCGACGAGCAGGCCGTTGACCAGCCCACAGCCCGCTCCGACGGCCAGCGCAGCGCCCACCATGACGATCCAGTGGACGTCGTTGGCCATCGTCTGAGTGGCCAGCGTGGTGCACCACACCGAGGACAGCGCGACGATGGCGCCGACGGACAGGTCGATGCCGCCGCCGGTGATGACGAAGGTCATCCCGATGCTGACCACGCCGATGACCGAGGCCAGGCGCAGGATGGTCAGCAGGTTGTCGAGGTCGGCGAAGCGCTCGCCGGCCGTCGCGGTGCCGACCAGGCACAGCGCGCCCAGGGCGACGACGAGGCCGAGGTTGCGACCGGCGCTGCTGCGCAGCACCGCCAGTCCCCCGCTGCTCGGGCGCGCGGTCTCGTGCGCCAGCACCTCCACGCGGGCGGTGTCGCTGCTCGGCTCGGAGGGCGGGACCGCGACGTGGCCGGGCCCGTCGGTGGTGCGGTCGGTGGTGCTCTCGCTCATGCCACTCTTCCTTCCATCACCAGGTCGAGGACCCGGGACTCGTCGATGTCGGCGGCGGCGGACTCGTGCACGACCGCGCCCTCACGGATGACCAGGACACGGTCGGCCAGGCCGAGGACCTCCTCGACCTCGCTGGAGACCACGACGACGGCGACGCCGGCGTCGGCCAGGGTGCGGACCAGCTGGTAGATCTCGCTGCGGGCGCCGACGTCGACGCCGCGGGTGGGCTCGTCGAGCAGCAGCACCCGGCACTCGCGCAGCAGCCAGCGCGCCAGCACGATCTTCTGCTGGTTGCCCCCCGAGAGCGTGCGCACCGCCCGCGTGACACCGGTGGGGCGCACGTCGAGAGAGGTGGTGAGCTCCTCGGAGCGACGCCGCTCGGCGCCGCTGTCGAGGAACCCGCCGCGCGCGAAGCGGCCCAGCGAGGAGACGGTGATGTTGCGGTAGACGGCCTGGTCGAGCAGCAGGCCCTGGCTCTTGCGCTCCTCCGGCGCCAGGCCGATGCCGGCCTTGACCGCGGAGGTGACCGAGCCGCGGCGCAGCCGGGACCCGTCGACGCTGACGGTCCCGGCGGTGGCCCGGCGGGCGCCGTAGACGGTCTCGAGGATCTCCGAGCGCCCGGCACCCACCAGCCCGGTGAGCCCGACGATCTCGCCGGCGTGGACGGTGAGGTCGACGCCCGCGAAGACACCGGCGAGGCCGAGGCCGCGGGCCTCCAGCACGACGTCGGTGGAGGTGGGCGTGGTGGGGCGCGGCGGGAAGACGTACTCGATGGAGCGGCCGGTCATCAGCCGGATCAGCTCGGCGGTCGGGGTGTCGGCGACCGCCAGGCCGGTGGCGACCGTGATGCCGTCCTTGAGCACGGTGATCCGGTCGCCGATCTCGCGGATCTCCTCGAGGCGGTGGGAGATGTAGACGACCGCGACGCCCTCGTCGGTGAGGCTGCGGATGACGCGGAACAGGTTGTCGACCTCGCCCTGGTCGAGCACCGCCGACGGCTCGTCGAGGACGAGCAGCCGGGTGTCGTGGGAGAGCGCGCGGGCCATGCTGACGATCTGCTGCGCGGCCGGTGACAGCTCGCCGACGGCACGCGTCGCGGAGATCTCGGGGTGGCCGAGGCGCTGCAGGAGCTCCCGCGTGGTGCGGTTGGCCGTGGAGCGCTGGGAGAACCCGCCGCGGGAGATCTCGTGGCCGAGGAAGACGTTCTCCGCGACGCTGAGGCCGGGCACCAGGTCGAGCTCCTGGTAGATCGTCGAGATGCCCAGGCGCATGGCGGCCATCGGCGTGGTCAGCCGGGTCTCGGCGCCGTCCCAGGTGATGGTGCCGGCGTCGGGCTGGTAGGCGGCCGACAGCACCTTGATCAGCGTGGACTTCCCGGCGCCGTTCTGCCCCAGCAGGCAGTGGACCTCGCCGGCGCGCACGTCGAGGTCGACGCCGCCGAGGGCCCGCACGCCCGGGAACTCCTTCACGATGCCGCTCATCTGCAGCAGCGTCGCGCCCGGCGCGGGCACCTGGGGGGTGGTCGTGGACATCAGCGGGCTCCTCCAGCGGCAGGGACCAGGCGGCCGACCCGGGTGGGGTCGGTGAGGACGGCCTCGAGGGCCGCGAGGGCTCCCCCGCGCACGGCGGCGGTGGAACCGAGGGTCGAGAGCTCGACGCGGGTGCCGCCGGCGTCGGTGGCCAGCACACCGGCGGCCAGCTGGGCCTCGATGGCGGGGCGCATGTGGTGGCCCACGGCGGCGAGGTAGCCGCTCAGCACGATCGCGGAGGGGTTCAGCGCGTTGGCGAGCAGGGCCGCGCCGATGCCGACCCAGCCGCCGACGCGGTCGAGCGCGGCCAGGGTGCGCGCGTCGCCCAGGTCGGCGCGGCGGTTGATCTCGGCGAGCCGGCCCTCCAGCGCCAGGGCGGGGTCGCGCACCGGGTCGTCGCTGTCGGTGGCGGCGTCGAGCAGGGCCCGCAGGCCGATCACGGTCTCCCAGCAGCCGGTCCGGCCGCAGCCGCACCGGCGCCCGTCGGCCTGGACGACCAGGTGGCCGAGCTCCCCGGCGTACCCGCGACGTCCGCGCAGCAGCCGGCCGTCGGACACGATGCCGCCGCCGATGCCGACCTCGCCGAAGACCACGACGACGTCGCGCCGCTCGGCGTCACCGGGGGTGACCTCGGCGAGCGCGGCGAGGTTGCCCTCGTTGTCCACGTGCACGGGGTGGTCGGCGCCCAGACGGTCGCGCACCATCGCCGCGACCGGGACGTCGCGCCAACCGAGGTTGGGGCCGAGGGTCAGCACGCCGAGGGCGCTGTCGACCAGCCCGGCCACGCCCACGGTGAGCCCGACGACCTCCCGGTCGGCGTCGGCGGCGGTGCGCCGGACGAGCTCGACGAGACGGTCGACCGTCTCCTCGGGGGCCAGCCCGGTCACGTCGAGGGGCAGCCGGTGCTCGGCGACGACGCGGCCCCGCAGGTCGACGGCCATCGCGGCCAGGTGGTTCAGGTTGATCTCGGCGCCGAGACCGCACGCCGTGCGACCGTCGAGCTCGACGGCGGTGCCGGGCCGGCCGACGCCGCCGCGCTCCACCTCGCCGTCGCGCAGCAGGCCGCGCTCGGCCAGCTCGGCCACCAGGCTCGAGACCGCCGAGCGGTTCAGGCCGAGGTCGCCCGCGAGGCGGGCCCGCGAGCGGGGGCCGTGGTCGCGCAGGTGGCGCAGCACCAGGCCGAGGCCGGCGCGACGCAGCGTGAGCTGGTCGGCAGCGGGGGCCACGGTCGGGTGGAGAGCACGCACCTGGGGCTCCTCCCCTGTCGGCCCGCCGCGGTCGTCGTTGTGACAGCCATCACGCGTTTGTTCGGCGAACGACAAACTAGGCCGCTGTCATGCGCCGCGCAAGCACTTCCCGGCAATCTTTCCCCGATCGGCGTCATTACTTTCGCCAGTCGTGGACAAAGTTGGCCGCATTCGGGTGCGCCGGCCCTCGGTGAGCCCCCGGCGAGGCCGCCCGGACCCCAGGTGCGCTGCCAGCCGACAGGCGTCAGGCCGTGCGGGAGCGGTCCGGGGCGTACACCGACTCGCTGATCAACCGGGCCGCGCCGATGACGCCGCCCTCGTCGCCGAGCTCGCTGACCACGATCGGCAGGCTGCCGGTGGCCAGCGGCAGCGAGCGGCGGTAGGTCACGCCGCGGATCTCCGCCAGCAGGGCGTGCCCCAGGTTGGTGACCCCACCGCCGATGACGATCAGGCCGGGGTTGAAGAACGACACGAGCGTGGCGAGCACGTGGCCGACCCGGCGTCCGCTGTCGCGGATGAGCTGCACGGCCTGGGCGTCACCCTGGGCCACCGCCAGGCCGACGTCGGCGGCGGTGAGCCGGCCCTTCTCCTCCAGCAGTGCGGCCAGGACCGGCGAGCGCCCCGCCCGGGCGACCGCGGTGGCGTCACGGGCCAGCGCCGCGCCTCCGGAGAACGCCTCGAGGCAGCCGGTGTTGCCGCAGGCGCAGGTGGGCCCGAAGTCGTCGACCCGGATGTGCCCGATGTCGCCGGCGCAGCCGTCGACGCCGCGGTAGAGGCGGCCCCCGGTCACGATGCCGCAGCCGATGCCCGTGCCGATCTTCACGTACAGGAAGTCGCGGGTGTTGCGGGCGACGCCGGCGTGCGCCTCGCCGGCGGCCAGCACGTTGACGTCGTTGTCGAGGACCACCGGACAGCCGAGCTCGCGGGCGAGCACGTCGCGCACCGGGAAGCCGTCCCAGCCGGGCATGATCGGCGGTGAGACCGACACCCCGCGGTCGAAGTCGACGGGGCCGGGCACGCCCACCCCGACCCCTGCCGCCTGCTCCACGCCGAGCTCCGCGAGCAGCTCGCGCACCCCGGCCAGGGCGATGGCCAGCACCTCCTCCGGGCCGGCGGTGATGTCGCTGACCAGCGACCGGGACGCCAGCACCGCCAGCCGGCCGTCGGTGACGCCGACCGACATCCCCGTGGCGCCGATCGAGACACCGACGAAGCGGATGCCGTCGTCGAGGTCGACCAGGGTCGAGCGGCGTCCTCCGCGCGACCGCGCGGGCCCGACCTGCTGGGCGAGCCCGAGCTCGGCGAGCCGGGCCACCTCCGCGGCGACCGTCGTGCGCGAGACCTGCATGCGGTCGGCCAGCTCGGCGCGCGAGAGCGGCCCGTCGTCGCGCAGCAGCGCGAGCATCCGGGCCTGCTGGGGGCTCTCCGCCCGACCTGCCAGCGAGTGGCGCACGCGGGGATCCTCGCACGCAGCGCCCGGGCCTCGCCCGTGGGCCCGCACGCGCGACGACCCGGCACCGCACGTGGCGGGGCCGGGTCGTCGACGCCGGGTCAGGGTGGCGTCAGGAGACGCTGCTGGTCACCAGGTACGGCGCCAGCTCACCGGCGAGCGCCTCGGTGGCGCGCCCGCTGACCAGCGAGCCGTCGGCGGTGTGCTCGATGCCGTCGATCTCGCCCTCCTGGTGGATCCGGTTGACCAGGTCGCCCCGGTCGTAGGGCAGCAGCGCGGTGAACGGCACCGCCGGGTGGGGCAGCTCCGACTCGATCACCGCGAGCGCCTCGGCGATGCCCTCGCCGGTGCGCGCGGAGACCACCACGGAGTGGGGCTCGCGGGCCCGCAGCCGGGCGATCGCCATCGGGTCGGCGGCGTCGGCCTTGTTGATGACCACGAGCTCCGGGACGTCGCCAGCGTCGATCTCGGCGAGCACCCCGCGCACCGCGGCCAGCTGGCCCTCGGGGTCGGGGTGGGAGCCGTCGACGACGTGCAGCAGCAGGTCGGCGTCCGCGACCTCCTCCAGCGTCGAGCGGAAGGACTCGACGAGCTGGTGGGGCAGGTGGCGCACGAAGCCCACCGTGTCGCTCATCGTGTAGACCCGGCCGTCGGAGGTGGTGGTGCGCCGGGTCGTGGGGTCGAGGGTGGCGAACAGCGAGTCCTCCACCAGCACCCCGGCACTGGTGAGCCGGTTGAGCAGCGACGACTTGCCGGCGTTGGTGTAGCCCGCGATCGCGACCGCCGGGATCTGGTGGCGCTTGCGGTCGGCCCGCTTGGTGTCGCGGGTGCCCTTCATCTCCTTGAGCTCGCGGCGCAGCTTGGCGATCTTGGTGTTGATGCGCCGACGGTCGGTCTCGATCTTGGTCTCACCGGGACCACGACCACCGATGCCGGCACCTGCCG
Source organism: Nocardioides sp. FY1077 (assembly GCF_058681775.1). NCBI lineage: Bacteria > Bacillati > Actinomycetota > Actinomycetes > Propionibacteriales > Nocardioidaceae > Nocardioides > Nocardioides sp. FY1077. The sequence goes on from NZ_JBZWDB010000003.1 coordinate 1,159,571, forward strand.
CCACCCGTCCACCGGCCTGGCGCGACAGGTTGCCACCCCAGCCGCGCAGGCGCTGCTTCATGTAGTTGAGCTGGGCCAGCTCGGTCTGCGCCTGGCCCTCCTTCGACTTCGCGTGCTGGGCGAAGATGTCGAGGATCAGCGCGGTGCGGTCGACGACCTTGACCTTCAGCCGGTCCTCGAGGTTCCTCAGCTGGCTGGGGGCCAGCTCACCGTCGCAGATCACGGTGTCGGCGCCGGTGGCCGCGACGATCTCGCGCAGCCCCTCCACCTTGCCGCGCCCGACGTACGTCGCCGGGTCGGGCGACTGACGGCGCTGGTAGATCGCGTCGAGCACCTCGGAGCCGGCGGTCTCGGCGAGCAGGGCCAGCTCGGCCATCGAGTTCTCGGCGTCCTGCACCGACCCGTCGGTCCACACGCCGACGAGCACCACGCGCTCCAGCCGCAGCTGGCGGTACTCGACCTCGGTGACGTCCTCGAGCTCGGTGCGCAGGCTCGCCACGCGACGCAGCTGGTGGCGCTCGGCGAGGTCCATGGCGCCCGTGGTGGGGTCGCCGGTCTCCTCGGGGTCCTCGCCGAGGTCGGCACCGTCGGCGGTGTCGGCCGCGTCGCCTGCGTCGGCGTAGCCGGACTCGAAGTCGTCGTCGGCGCCGTCAGCGTCGCCGACCTCCGGGTCGGTGCCGATGTCGCCGCGCGGCTCGACGTGGTCGGTGGCGTCGTCCCAGCCGTCGGTGGCGGCGAGCTCGGCGTCGAGGGTGAAGTCCTGTGCGTGGGTCATATACCTCCAGAGTAGGACCACCAGAACAACGGGGCGAGCGCCTTTCATCCCCCCGACGGGTCCAGCCATGCCCTCGACGGGTGCGGCACGATGCGCGGGTGCGCCTCTCCGCCGACGGCTCCGAGCTCGTCGACCTGCTCGCCGACCTGGTGGCCGGGCTCCGCCGCGACGGCGGACGGCTGCTCGGGCTGACCGGCTCCCCCGGCGCCGGGAAGTCGACCCTCGCCGCGTTGGTCGCCGCCCGGGCGGGTGCCGTGGTGGTGCCGATGGACGGCTTCCACCTCGCCGACGTCGAGCTCGTGCGCCGCGGCCTGCTGGACCGCAAGGGCGCGCCCGAGACCTTCGACGCCGCCGGGTACGCCGCCCTCCTCGACCGGGTGCGACGCCGCGAGCCGCTGGTGATGGCGCCGGCGTTCGAACGCACCCTGGAGCAGCCGCTGGCCGGCGCCCTGCCCGTGCCCGGCTCCGCCGGCCTCGTGGTCACCGAGGGCAACTACCTGCTGCTGGACGACGGGCCCGGCTCCGCGGCCGGTCCCGGGGCCGGTCCCGCGGCCGGTCCCGGGGCCGGTCCCGCGGCCGGTCCCGCAGCCGGTCCCGCCGGGTGGCGCGAGGTGCGGGCCCGGCTCGACGTGGTGTGGCACGTGCGGGTCGACGACGCGCTGCGCCGCGAGCGCCTGCTCGCGCGGCACGTCGCGCACGGCAAGAGCCCCGCCGCCGCGCGGGTCTGGGTCGACCGCGTCGACGAGCCCAACGCCCGGCTCGTCGAGGCCGCCTCCGTGCGCGCCGACCTGGTGCTCGACGCCACCGACCTCGACCTCACCCTCGCCGCCGGCTGACCTCCCCTCCTGCTGCGGGTGGGCCGGGTGGAGCGTCATACGAACCGTGGATGCGACTGCACCGTTCGTACGACGTCCGGCACCGGGGCCCCGCAGCGGTCGACCCGAGGGGGCGGACGTCATACGCAACGTGGATGCGACTCCACCATTCGTATGACGTCCAGCACCGGGCCCCCGCAGCGGTCGACCCAAGGGGGCAGACGTCATACGCAACGTGGAGGCGACTCCACCATTCGTATGACGTCCAGCACCGGGCCCCCGCAGCGGTCGACCCGAGGGGACGGACGTCATACGAAGCGTGGATGCGACTCCACCATCGGTATGACGTCCGCCCCCTCGCCGCGCGTGGCCGGGCGCGAGGGGTCAGGCGGTGACCCAGGACTCGCCGGCGAGGACGGCGGCGACGGGCGGGTCGAGGCGGGCGGCGTCGTCGCCGAGCAGCGCAGCGGCGGTGAACTGGGCGGCGTAGCCGTCGAAGTCGCCGCCGTGGGCCAGCATCGCGTGCTTGCCCTCAGGCACCCGGATGTAGCCGACCGCGGTCGAGGCGGCGATGCGCCGGGCCACGGCCTCGGAGTGCGCCGGGCTGGCGATGCGGTCGGCCTGGCCGTGCACGACCAGCACGCGACGCCCGGGCAGCGGCACCCCGTCGGAGGGGTAGACCCACGGGTTCAGGGCCACCACGGAGGTGACGCCGTCCTGGGCGGCGCCGAGCAGCGCGGCGCGCCCGCCGAGCGAGTGGCCGACGAGGCCGACGGGCAGGTCGCCGTACCGCTCGCGCACCTGCGCCAGCGCCCAGCCGAGGTCGTCGAGCGGCGTGTGCTCGGTGGCCCACCCGCGGTGGCTGTTCAGCAGCCGTGCCACGACCAGCCGACGCCGGCCCTCGCGGGCGACCCGGCGGGCGGTCGGGACCATCCGCAGCACCGACAGCTGCGTCGGGCTGACCCGCGCGTCGCCCCGTCGGTTGGCGCCGCCGTGCAGCACCACCACGACGCCCTCGGGGTCGCGGGGGCTCGTCGTCTCGATCAGGCGGGGCTCGGCGTCCACCCCGTCAGTCTTCCGGACCCGGGCAAGCCGGGCCGGTCGGTCACTTCGGAGGCATCCGGATGCCGCCGTCGACGCGGATGACCTCGGCGTTCATGTAGGAGTTGGTGATCGTCTCCACCACCATGCTGGCCAGCTCGTCGGGCCGGCCGAGCCGGCGCGGGAACAGCACGCTCTCGCCGAGCTTGGCCTTGAACGCCTCGGCGTCGTCGCCCTCGCCGTAGATGGGGGTGTCGACCAAGCCGGGCGCCACGGTGTTCAGCCGGATCCCGGAGGCCGAGAGGTCGCGGGCGACCGGCAGCGTCATGCCCACCACGCCGCCCTTCGACGACGAGTACGCCGCCTGCCCGATCTGGCCGTCGAAGGCCGCGACGCTGGTGAGGTTGGCGATCGCGCCGCGGCAGCCGTCGGCGTCGGGCTCGTTGCGGCTCATCGCGGTGGCGGCGATGCGGGTGACGTCGAAGGTGCCGATCAGGTTGATCGCGATGACGCGGGTGTAGGCCGCGAGGTCGTGGGCGGAGTCGTACTCCCCGTCGCGGCCGATGGTGCGCTGGGCCCAGCCGATGCCGGCGGAGTTGACCACCGCACGCAGCGGCGCGATCTCGGCGGCCGCGGTCACCGCGGCCTTGACCTGCTCGGTGTCGGTCACGTCGACCTGCGCGAAGACGCCGCCGATCTCCTCGGCGAGGGCCTCGCCCTTCTCGCGCTGCAGGTCGGCGACCACGACGACCGCGCCCTTCGCAGCGAGGAGGCGGGCGGCGGCGGCGCCGATGCCCGACGCGCCTCCGGTGACGATGGCACTGGCTCCGGTGATGTCCATGGCGCCGAGCATAGGGAAGGCCAGTACCAGCGACCAGCGGCGGGTACTCCCCCCGCTCAGGCCCGCCCCGGGCCCGCTATCGGCCCGCCTTAGCTGCTCAGAGGGCCGTGGTGCCGCGGGCGACGAGCACCGCCGGACCGGTCATCAGCACCCGGTCGTCGGCGGTCCAGGCGATGGTGAGCGTGCCGCCCGGCAGGTCGACGCGGTACGTCGCCCCGCCCGGCCCCAGCCCGTCGGCGACGGCCGCGGCCACCGCCACCGCGCAGGCACCGGTGCCGCAGGAGCGGGTCTCGCCCGAGCCGCGCTCGTGCACCCGCATCGCGACGTGGCCCGCACCGCGGCGCACCACGAACTCCACGTTGACGCCGTTCGGGTAGACCGACGGGTCGTGGCTCGGCGCCTCGCGCAGCGGACCCACGGGCCCGGCGGGGTCGAGGTCGTCGCCGGCGTCGAGGAACGCGACCGCGTGGGGGTTGCCCATGTCGACGTGCCGCGCGTCCCACCGGCGCCCGCCCACGCCGACCTCGGTGTCGCCGAGGACCCGGGGCCGGCCCATGTCGACGGTGACCTGGTCGCCGTCGAGGGTCACGGTCTTGACGCCGTCGCGGGTGGCGACCGGCACCGGCGCCGACGCCGACGCCAGGCCCTCCTCGACGAGGTGGCGGGCGAAGACCCGGATGCCGTTGCCGCACATCTCCGAGACCGAGCCGTCGGCGTTGCGGTAGTCCATGAACCACTCCGGGGCGTCCTGGCCGCTCGGCCCGGGCACCCCGTCCAGGGCTCCCGCCTCGGCCAGCGCGGTGGTGCGCACGACCCGCAGCACGCCGTCGGCGCCGATGCCGGCGCGCCGGTCGCACAGCGCGCGCACCCGGGCCGCGTCGAGCGCGCCGTGACGGGTCCCGTCGTGGTCGGGCAGGAGCACGAAGTCGTTCTGCGTGCCGTGGCCCTTCAGGAAGGGGTAGGCCTCAGCCATAGAGGCCCGCCTCGTACGACGGCCCGTAGTAGGCGTCGAGCTCCTCGATGCTGGCCTCGGCGGCCTCCACCTCGTGGGCGATCACGGCGCGGCGCGGCACCAGCCCGGTGGGGTCCCAGGTCTCGGGCTGCCACAGCCCCGAGCGCAGGAACGCCTTCGCGCAGTGGAAGAAGACCTCCTCCACGTCGACGACCACGGCCAGCACGGGCCGGTGGCCCCGCACCCGCATCGCGTCGAAGAACGGCGCGTCGCTGACCAGCCGCGCCCGGCCGTTGACCCGCAGCGTGTCGCCACGCCCCGGGATCAGGAAGTGGAGCCCGACGTGGGGGTTGACCAGGATGTTGCGGTAGCCGTCGGCGCGGCGGTTCCCCGGCCGCTCGGCCAGCGCGATCGTGGTGGCGTCGACGACGTGCACGAGCGAGCCGGCGGGGTCGCCCTTGGGCGAGGCGTCGCAGCGCCCGTCGGCGTCGGCGGTCGCCATCACGCAGAACGGCGCGGCGGCCAGCCAGTCGCGGTCGACGTCGAGCAGCGCCGTGCGCCCCTTGTCACGGGCCCGCGGCTGCGGCTCGCCGAGCAGGTCGACCAGCTCGGCCACCGACGTCACCTCCGGCCAGCCCGACCGCACCGAGTCGTCCGCCACGGTCGACGCGGCGGGTGCGGACGGGGTGCTCACGTCCCCCACGGTACGCCGTCGGCCACTGCCGGGCTCAGGGCGCAGGCTCCACCACACGGGCGTCGCCGCCGCCGCGTCGCTGCGGCTCGGCCACGACGGTGAGGCGCCGGCCGGGCCCGAGCTCGATGGCGGTGAGCGCACCGATCTCGGCCTGCGAGGTGAAGGCGTCGCCGGCCGGCACCAGCTCGTGGCCGCGGGCCTCCAGCCCCGGGCCGTAGGTGTCGATGAAGGCGGGCTCGGCGGTGACCGCCGCGGTGTTGCGCTGCGAGCCGCGGGGGTCGGTCATCACCGCGGTGATCGGCAGGTCGCGGTCGACGTAGCCGACGATCGCCTGCAGGACGGTGGTGATGATGGTGGAGCCGCCCGGGGAGCCGAGGGCCAGCACGGGCTCGCCGTCGCGGGTGAGGACGGTGGGGGCCATCGAGCTGCGCGGGCGCTTGCCGGGCTGGAGCCGGTTGGGGTCGTCGCGGTCGAACTCGAGGCTGAAGTCGGTGAGCTCGTTGTTGAGCAGGAACCCGCGCTGCGGCACGACGATGCCCGAGCCGCCGGTCTGCTCGATGGTGAGGGTGTAGGAGACCACGGAGCCCCAGCGGTCGGCGACCGTGAGGTGGGTGGTCTCGACGTTCTCGTGGTCCTCCGCGACCCGGGCGTCCCCGACCGGGGCGGGGCAGTCGTCGGCGGTGGCGTCGAGGTCGCCGGCAGCGACCGGGGTGGCGGCCGCCTGGTCGGGGTCGACGAGGCAGGCGCGGGTGCGGGCGAAGGCCTCCGACAGCAGCCGGCGCCGCGGCACGTCGACGAAGTCGGGGTCGCCGAGGTAGGCGGCGCGGTCGGCGAAGGCCAGCGCGCTGGCCTCGAGGTAGTGGTGGAGCACCGAGGTGGTGTCGAGGTCGCCGAGCGGCACCTGCTCGAGCACCTGGAGGGCCTCGCCCACGGTGGTGCCGCCGCTGGAGGAGCCGGCCATGCCGTACACGTCGAGGCCGCGGTAGGTCACCCGGGTGGGCGCGCGGTCGAGGGCGCGGTAGGCGCGCAGGTCGCGCATCTGCAGGTGACCGGGCGGCACGGGCAGGTCGGTGCCGGGGACGACGGGCGGCCGGCGGGTCGCGGCCACGACGTCGCGACCCAGCCCGCCGCGGTAGAACGGGCGCAGGCCGCGCTCGCGCAGCAGGTCGTAGGTGCGGGCCAGCGCCGGGTTGCGGAACACCGAGCCCACCTCGGGCGCCGCCCCGCCGGGCAGGAACAGCCGCGCGGTGGGCCGGATCGCAGCGAAGCGCTCGGCGTTGTCGTCGGTCTGGCCGGCGAACGTCTCGTCGACCACGAACCCGTTGCGGGCCAGCCGCGCCGCGGGCGCCAGCGCCCGGTCGAGGCCGATGCTGCCCCACCGGTCGAGGGCGCGCTGCCAGGTGGCGGGGGTGCCGGGGGTGCCGACGGAGACGCCGCTGGTGACCAGCTCGGGGGTGAACCGGTAGGGCTCGCCGGTCTCGGGGTCGAGGAACGCGTCGCGCGGGACCGACAGCGGGGCGGTCTCGCGACCGTCGATCGTCGACACCTTCCCGGTGCGCCCGTCGAGGTGCACGAAGTAGCCCCCGCCCCCGATGCCGGCGCTGTAGGGCTCGGTGACGCCCAGGGCCGCGGCGGTCGCCACGGCGGCGTCGACGGCGTTGCCCCCGCGGCGGAGCACGCCGAGACCGATGCGGGTGGCGTCGGGGTCGACGGAGGTGACGCCACCCCCCACGCCGACGGCCGTGGCCTGCTTCGGCGGGGCCTCCCGGTCGACGACCGCGGCGGTCGACAGGGGCGCGGTGAGCACGGGCGCGGTGGCCGCCGCGCAGGACAGGGCGGCCAGGGTGGCGAGCAGACGGTGACGACGCATGGTGGCTCCGAGAGGTCGGTGCGGTGTGCTGCGGGTCACCCATCCTGCCCCAGGGCGCCGACAGCCACCACGGTCCCGACGTCCGGGCCGGCGGCGCTCAGGCCAGCGGGCCCACCACGTCGTACGTCGCGCACGCGAAGGCGCGGTTGCGGGCGACGTCGACCAGTCGCAGGTCGAGGCCGACCGGCAGCAGCGGCTTGCCGGCGCCCAGGGTGACCGGCGCGATCGACACGACCACGCGGTCGAGGAGGCCCGCCAGCGCGACCTGCCCGGCGAGCCCGCCGCCGCCGACCACCCAGACCTCGCGCTCCCCCGCAGCGGCGGCGACGTCCGGCCACACGTCGACGACGGCCCCGGCCACGAACCGCACGTCGCCCTGCGGCGCGGGGAACGGGTCGTCGCCGGCCTGGCGGTGGGTGAACACCCAGCACGGCACGTCGTAGGGCCAGGCCTCGCCGGCGGAGGCCTGGTGGTCGAGGATCCACCCGTAGGTGGTGGCACCCATGACCACGGCGCCGACCGCGGCCATGAAGGGGCGCAGGCCCATCGGCCCGTCCTCGTCGACGTCCTGGCGCAGCAGCCAGTCGAGGGAGTCGTGCTCGTCGGCCAGGAAGCCGTCGAGGGTGGTGGCGGTGTAGTAGGTGGTGCGCGTCATGACGCCGATCCTGCTCCTGCCGCGACGGCGCGGACAGCCCCCAGCGCCACCTCGAGCCGGTCGGGGTCGTCGTGGGCCACCCACACCACGCGGGGGTCCTTGCGGAACCAGCCGTCCTGGCGCCGGGCGAAGCGTCGGGTGGCCGCGGTCGTGCGCTCCCGCGCCTCGTCGAGGGACAGCTCGCCGGCGAGGTGGGCGGTGACCTCGCGGTAGCCGATGGCCTTGCGGGCGGTGAACCCCTCGGCCAGGCCCACGTCGAGCAGCCGCTCCACCTCCTCGACCAGCCCGTCGGCGAACATCTGCTCCACGCGCGCGGCGATGCGGGCGTCGAGGGTGGGCCGGTCGATGTCGACGCCCACCTGCACGGTCGCGGGGTCGCGGTACTCCAGGCGCGGCAGCGACGCGGTGTAGGGCCGCCCGGTGAGCTCGACCACCTCGAGCGCCCGCACGGTGCGCCGCCCGTTCTCCACGATGATCCGCCGCGCGGCCTCGGGGTCGACCGCGGCGAGCCGGGCGTGCAGGGCGGCCGGGCCGACCCGGTCGAGCTCGGCCTCGAGGCGGGCCCGCACGGCGTCGTCGGTGCCGGGGAACTCGAAGTGGTCGAGGACCGCCCGCGTGTAGAGCGCCGAGCCGCCCACCAGCACCGGGGTGGCCCCCCGCCCCCGCAGGTCGGCGACCACCTCGCGCGCCCACCCCTGGAAGTGCGCCACCGACGCCGCCTCGCGCACCGTGAGCCGGTCGAGGAGGTGGTGGGGCACGCCGCGGCGCTCCGCGAGCGGCACCTTGGCGGTGCCGACGTCCATGCCGACGTAGAGCTGCATGGCGTCGGTGTTGACCACCTCGCCGCCCAGCGCCTCGGCGAGGTCGAGGGAGAGCCCGGTCTTGCCGGAGGCGGTGGCGCCGACGACGGCCACCAGCGGCGCACCCTCCACCCCCTCGGGCGTCCCTGGCTCGATCGTCATGTCGTTAGTGTGGCGGGCACGAGCCGCCGGCAGCGGTGGCCCCCGACCAGGAGGCGACGATGGGCTTTCTCGACAAGGCCAAGCTCGACAAGGTCAGGCGACAGGTCGGCGACGCCGTCGACAAGCACGGCGACAAGATCCACGGCGGGATCGACAAGGCCGCCGCGGCGGCCGACAAGCGCACCGGTGGCAAGCACAGCGACAAGATCGCCAAGAGCGTGGCGAAGGCCAAGGACGGCCTGACCAAGCTCGACGGCGGCGACGGCCGCGGTCCCGGCTCGACCGGCCCCACCGGCCCGACGGGCGGCCCGCGATGAGCCAGCCGGTCCCCGAGGAGCGCAACGACGCCTACGACCTCACCGAGCCGCCCCCCGGCGAGCACGCCAGCGAGCTGACCGACGGCGCCGAGCCCGACGAGGCCGCCGAGCACCTGCAGGAGGAGAACGCCGAGGCCTCCGAGGAGCACCAGCCCTCCCAGTGAGCCACCCCCTCCCGCCCCGGCCGCCGGACCGCTTCGTCGTGGTGCCGGCCGCCTACGTGTACCTGCTCCGCGAGGGCCCCCGCGGCACCGAGGCACTGCTGCAGCTGCGCCGCGGCACCGGCTTCATGGACGAGCACTGGGCCGCGGCCGCCGCCGGCCACGTCGAGCGCGGCGAGACGGCGTACGACGCCGCTCGGCGCGAGGCGCGCGAGGAGCTCGACGTCGGCGACCTCGACCTGCACTTCGTCACCACCATGCACCGCACCCGCGGCGGGGAGCCGATCGACGAGCGCGTCGACTTCTTCTTCACCGCCCGCGCCTGGACCGGTGAGCCCCGCGTGGTGGAGCCCGACAAGAGCGCCGGCCTGCAGTGGTGCCCCCTCACCGCCCTCGGCGACCTGCCGCAGCCGGTGGTGCCGCACGAGCGGCACGTGCTCAGCGCGATCGCCGCCGGCACCACCACCCCCTACACCCCTCACGGGTTCTGACCGCCCCACCACCAGGAGCACGCATGAACGACAACGACATCACCGGCGACCTCGGCCCGCAGCCCGAGCCCGAGACCGAGCCCGGCGAGACCCCGCCCGGCGGCGTCGACGCCCACGACGTGCCGGAGGAGGACGAGCACACCAACCTCGTGCCCGACCTGCCTGCGTCGGCCAACCCCGCCACCGAGGACGTCCCCGCGGAGACCCAGGAGCTGGAGGACACCAGCACCGCGGCCACCCGCACGGAGGGCGGCCAGGAGGAGGGCGCCGACGCCGAGGGCGGCGAGGACGCCCCGGTATGAGCGGCGACCGGCACGACCCGCAGGTCGACCCCACCCAGGACCCCGAGTACGGCATGGGCGTGAGCAGCGAGCGCGAGGGCCCCACCGGCCCCGGTCAGCACGGCAGCCACGGCACCCGCGAGACCGGCCTCGCCGGCCTGCCGGACGACGGCACGGACGACCCCCCGGGTGACGCGGCACCCGCCGACGTGAGCGACGAGCCCCGCCCCGACGCCTGAGCGGGACGGCCGGGCACGGTCGGCTGAGCCGGACGTGCAGTGCCGCCCGCGGTGCCCGGCCGGCCCCTGGCCTCGCGCCACCTCGCCTCGCGCGTGGTCGGCGTGCCGAGCACTGGACGTTCGACTCAGCCGGTCAGGCAGGCGGCGCACAGTGGCCGGGAGCGCCCGGCCACTGCGGCCGCCAGCACCTGGGCCACCCGGTCGGGGTGGCCGACCACCTCCTCGTAGGAGAACCGCAGCACGAGCCACCCCGCCACGCTCAGCGCGTTGTAGCGGCGGGCGTCGACGAGGTCGGGGCGGCCGAGGAACGTCGGGTCACGGATCGACACCTGCGCCCGGACGGCCAGCCCCGGTACGTCGATCGCCACCGCCCGCAGCGCCGACTCGAACGGCCCGGTCGACTCGGACGTGGCCTCCGCCGCCACCCGGCGCACCCGCGCCGAGGCGGGCCCGCGCACGTCGCGCGCCACCCGAGCCAGGCTGGACGGTGCCACCCCTACGCGCAGGGCGGAGTCGGCGACCGCCAGGCCCTCGGCCAGCGGCAGCGTGCGCAGGCAGTCGCGCAGTGTCCGCTCCGGGGTGGTGACGCCGTCGCGCACGTCGTCGGGGCCGACGTCGGCCCAGTGCACCTGCACGTCGCCCACGGCCGGGCGCACCACCTTGCGGTTGCGGGGCACCGTGACCACCGGCCGCGACGGCGGGTGCAGCACCGGCCAGCCCCACAGCTGCGCCGCGCTGAGGTGGGAGACCGTTCCGGTGAGGCGGTGGGCGGCTGCGCGCGCGTCGTCGACCGCGGGCGGCGCGTAGCGGCCCCGCGCCAGCGCGACCACGTCGCCGGCGGCGAGCGCACGATCGACCGCCGCGCGGTCACCGGTGGCCACCACCAGGGCACGCCGGGTGGCCACCCCGCCCAGGCGGGTCAGCACCTCGACGACGGCCACCCGCTGATCGTGCCGCCCCCGACCCCGGGACGGTCTGTCCTCTCCACAGCCGCGGAGTCGGACGTGCAGTGGCCCGACCGTCGGCGCGTACGGCCCGCCGTTGCGGGGCGCCGCGAGCGCGGCGGGGACCGACGGTCGGGCACTGCACGTCCGGGTCGGGGGTCTCCATCCGCACGCTGCGCGTCCACGCACGGCGAGCGCGGGGCGAGCGTGTCGAGACCCGCGGCCGGGGTCAGCGGCAGGCGGGGGCGGCGGGCAGCGGGGCGGGGACGCCGACGCCCGGCATGCCGAGGCCCACGCCGAGCGGCGCGGCGGGGGCCGCCGTCCGGGCCTGCCAGGCGTCGCCGGAACGGGTGCGGCGCACGCCGACGACATGGTCGGCGACGAGGTGGTGGGGTGCGGCGTAGGTGACCTCGGCGGTGACCATGTCGCCGGGCCGCACGACGCCGTGCTCGGGGCCGGGGGTGGCGAAGTGGACCAGCCGGTTGTCGGGGGCGCGACCCGAGAGCCGCTGCGTCTCGACGTCCTTGCGGCCCTCGCCCTCGGCGACCATCAGCTCGACGGTGCGCCCCACGACGGCGCGGCCCTCGGCCCAGGCGACCGCGCTGACCAGCTCGGCGAGGCGGCCGTAGCGCTCCTTGACGACCTCCGGCGGCACCTGGTCGGGCAGCGTGGCGGCCGGGGTGCCGGGCCGCTTGGAGTACTGGAAGGTGAAGGCGCTGGCGAACCGGGCCTCGCGCACCACGCGCAGGGTCTCGGCGAAGTCGGCCTCGGTCTCGCCGGGGAAGCCCACGATGAGGTCGGTGGTGATCGCGGCGTCGGGGATGGCCGCCCGCACGCGGTCGATGATGCCGAGGAACTTGGTGGAGCGGTAGGAGCGCCGCATGTCGCGCAGCACCTTGTCGGAGCCCGACTGCAGCGGCATGTGCAGCGACGGCATCACGTTGGGGGTCTGCGCCATCGCCTCGATGACGTCGTCGGTGAACTCCGCGGGGTGGGGCGAGGTGAACCGCACCCGCTCCAGGCCCTCGATCGTCCCGCAGGCGCGCAGCAGCTTGGAGAAGGCCTGCCGGTCGCCGAACTCCACGCCGTAGGCGTTGACGTTCTGCCCGAGCAGGGTGACCTCGCTGACGCCCTCGTCGACCAGGGCCCTGATCTCGGCGAGCACGTCGCCGGGACGACGGTCCTTCTCCTTGCCGCGCAGCGCCGGCACGATGCAGAACGTGCAGGTGTTGTTGCAGCCCACCGACACCGACACCCACGCCGCGTAGGCGGAGTCGCGCTTGGTGGGCAGGGTCGAGGGGAAGACGTCGAGCGACTCCAGGATCTCGACCTGCGCCTCCTCCGCCACGCGCGCGCGCTCCAGCAGGACCGGCAGCGCCCCGATGTTGTGGGTGCCGAACACGACGTCGACGTACGGCGCCCGGTCGGTGATCGTCGTGCGGTCCTTCTGCGCCAGGCACCCGCCGACGGCGATCTGCATGCCCGGGCGGGCGGCCTTCACCGAGGCGAGGTGGCCGAGGTTGCCGTACAGCTTGTTGTCGGCGTTCTCCCGCACCGCGCAGGTGTTGAGCACCACGACGTCGGCCTGCTCGCCGCGCGGCGCGGCGGCGTAGCCCGCGCCCTCCAGCAGCCCGGTGAGGCGCTCGGAGTCGTGGACGTTCATCTGGCACCCGTAGGTGCGGACCTCGTAGGTGCGGGGCGGGTGCGCGACAGTGCTGCTCATGACCCGCCCAGGGTACGGCGCGGGCAGCGGCCCGGCAGAACCCGCGGGCCGCCGTCACCGCGGCGCCAGGTCACATGTCGGTGACGACCCCGCGACGGGGCGGCGCAGCGATGGTCCGGGGGGCGCGGATGTGAGTAGTCTCCGCAGCCATGACCGTCCAGGAGCAGGCACCGACGCCATCCGCGCAGGGCGAGCCGCTCGTCGTGCTCGACGGCGTCGACAAGTGGTTCGGCCCGCTGCACGTGCTGCAGGGCATCGACCTCACCGTGCACCGCGGGGAGGTGGTCGTGGTGATCGGGCCGTCGGGGTCGGGCAAGTCGACGCTGTGCCGCACGATCAACCGGCTGGAGACCATCGACCAGGGCACCATCACCCTCGACGGCCGTCCGCTGCCGGAGGAGGGCAAGGCGCTCGCCGCCCTGCGCGCCGAGGTCGGCATGGTGTTCCAGAGCTTCAACCTCTTCGCCCACAAGACGATCCTGCAGAACGTCACGCTCGGGCCGGTGAAGGTCCGCAAGATGAAGCAGGCGGACGCCGACCGGCTCGCGCGCGAGCTGCTCGACCGCGTGGGGGTGGGCCACCAGGCCGACAAGTACCCCGCGCAGCTCTCCGGCGGCCAGCAGCAGCGGGTCGCGATCGCCCGCGCGCTGGCGATGGAGCCCCAGGTGATGCTCTTCGACGAGCCCACCTCGGCGCTGGACCCGGAGATGATCAAGGAGGTCCTCGACGTGATGGTCGACCTCGCGCGGCGCGGGATGACGATGGTCGTGGTCACCCACGAGATGGGCTTCGCCCGCACCGCCGCCGACCGGGTCGTGTTCATGTCCGACGGCGCCATCGTGGAGGAGGGCACCCCGGAGGAGTTCTTCACCAACCCCCGCACCCCCCGCGCCCAGGACTTCCTCGGCAAGATCCTCAAGCACTGAAGCCCCCCACCCCACCAAGGAGACCCACGATGCGTCTGACCAGGATCACCACGGCGGCCGCGGCCCTCGTGCTCACCGGGAGCCTCGCCGCCTGCGGCGACGCCGGCAGCGACGACGCCGCCTCGACCGACGTCGACGTGGCCGAGAACGCCGCCGACGAGTTCGAGGACGGCACCCGCATGAAGGAGCTCGCCGAGGACGGCGAGGTCGTCATCGGCGTCAAGTACGACCAGCCGGGCATCGGCTTCAAGGGCGCCACCGACGACTCGCCGGTCGGCTTCGACCCCGAGATCGGCAAGATCCTGGCCGCCGACCTCGGCATCGCCGCCGAGGACATCACGTGGAAGGAGACCATCTCCGACAACCGCGAGCCCTTCCTCGAGGCCGGCGAGGTCGACCTGGTGATCGCCTCCTACTCCATCACCGACGAGCGCCGCGCGGTCGTGGGCCAGGCCGGCCCCTACTACGTGACCGGCCAGCAGCTGCTGGTGCGCTCCGACAGCGACATCGACAGCATCGACGACGTGGAGGGCACCGAGGTCTGCTCGGTCACCGGCTCCACCTCGCTGGAGAACATCGAGGCCGAGGGCGCCCAGCCGCGCGGCTTCGACACCTACTCCGAGTGCGTCGACCAGGTCGCCAACGGCACCGTCGACGCGATGACCACCGACGGCGCGATCCTGCTCGGGTACGCCGCCGAGGCCCCCGACGACCTCAAGGTCGTCGTCGAGCCCTTCTCCGAGGAGCGCTACGGCGTGGGCTACAGCAAGGACGCCCCCGAGATGTGCCAGTGGATCACCGACACCCTCACCGAGGCGCAGGAGGACGGCACCTGGGGCGAGGCCTTCGAGGCCACCCTCGGCCAGTCCGGGGTGGAGACCCCCGAGCCGCCGGCCATGGACGAGTGCGAGGCCTGACCCGCTGACGGTCGCGGGGGGGGGGGGGGCCCCCCCCCCCCCCCCACCCCCCCCCCCCCCCCCCCCCCCCCCCCCCCCCCC